>NZ_NIXN01000009.1 GCF_002807055.1 Confluentibacter citreus | reverse complement strand
TCACCATAGGCGACACCGTTCGAGTTGACGGCCTTCCCAAAGCCCCAGTCGTCTATGACATTGGAAAACGAAAGCTCCCCCTCGTTCCTGAACGCATAGTTCTGAAGCTTATTTGAGGGTATAACATCTAAAAGCTGGTTGATGCCCATATCGCGAATTGAATCTTGTTCAGTATCAAGAAAACTACCAAAATCTTGATTGGCTATTTCCCTTTTGATACCGTTGGTCACAAAGATGTCCTTGAGCCCATCGTTGTCAAAGTCGGCAATCAGTGGTGCCCAGCTCCAATCGGTCTTGGAAATGCCCGAAAACTGTGCCACATCGCTAAAGGAGCCATTGCCGTTGTTAAGGTTAAGGATGTTGGACATATAGGCATAATGGAATCCTGAATTTACCATATTCCAAAAACCATTGGTATCCATACTTGGCATGTTTTGTTTCCCTCTAAGGTGGTCTTCAGCGGACATATCCAGAACAAGCAGGTCGGGCAAAAGATCGTTGTTGACATCGGCATAATCCGAACCCATGCTACTAAAAGATGTATGCTTCATCCTTTCTTTAACTTGATTTGTAAAGGTGCCGTTCTTATTGTTGATGTAGAGCATATCAGGGGTAATAAAATCGTTGGCAACGAACACGTCCAGCCAACCATCGTTGTTGTAATCGCCTATGGAGGCACTCAAGCTAAACTCTTTGTTAATGATACCGCTTTCCAAGGTAACATCGGTGAACTTCGTGCCATCGTTCCTGTAGAGGTGATCCGATGTTTGGGGTATCAGATTATTGTCTCTCCTTATATTTTGAAGATTATCCGAATTTAAAAAATCATATCTATGGTTAATAAGGAACATGTCCAGGTCGCCATCATTGTCATAGTCAAAAAAGTAGGATTGGATCGAGAAACCATCATCGTCCAGTCCCCATTTTTGGGCCTCTTCCCTAAATGTCCCATCCTTTTGGTTGACGAATAACTTGTTCCGCCTAAGATTATTACTCTCAAGAGAAGCAGACTTACATACATAGATATCCATCCATCCATCGTTGTTGATGTCTATCATATTGACCCCCGTGGTCCAGCCCCCCATGTCCCCAACACCTGCCTTCTCGGTAACGTCCTCAAACTCAAAATCACCTTTGTTCAGGTACAGCTTGTTGGACTGCTGGTTGGAGGTAAGATAGATGTCCTGGAGCCCATCGTTGTTAATATCACCTATCGCAACGCCCCCTCCATTATAGGCATAATAATATTTCAAAACATTAAAATCGGCAGTCTCCTCTACGGTATTGTTGAAATCGATGTTTGTCAGTTCACTGTCCATCAAGGAGAAAAGCGTATTGGCCGTGGTCTCCTTCTTCTTTCTGACACTATCATCTTTGCAGGAATACGAGAGAATCAAAAGACATGCAAAAATTTGTATTTTGGATATGTTCATATTAGTTCTAGGTTCAGTACAACCGTCTTATAAATATCTTATTGATAGGTGGTGTGGTTGGTTTCCAAATGTAAAAAAAATGGAATGGTTACACAAAATATTTTACGAAACTTAATTTCACTAATGCTATTTATAGTTTCTAATAAAATATTATGACATTCTACTAAAATACTAATTTTTAGAACTTAAAAGAATTGAATAATTAATAAAAAAAACCGAACTTCGTTTTTCTTAAAATTTACTTAAAAATGAAAAAAATCATTTTCTATCTATTCGCAATCAGCTTTTTATTAGCAATCGCATCTTGCCAAAACACTTTCGGTCAAAACGATTGGGAAAACCCAGAAATGTTCCAACAAAATAGAGAAAAAGCACGTGCTACTTTTTATGCTTATTCAACATTAGACAAAGCCTTACTTGACAATCCAGAAGATGAAAACTTTATTAAATGCTTAAACGGGAAATGGAAATTTAACTTCACTGACCATTCGGACAAAGGCATCCCTGACTTCCAGAATGTTGGTTTTGATGATAGTACATGGGATGAAATTCCTGTTCCTGGAAATTGGGAAATGTATGGCTATGGATATCCTCATTATACTAATGTTGTCTATCCTTTTGAGAAGAATCCACCATTTATAAAAGATTCCCAAAACTCAGTAGGTTCTTATATCACTCATTTCGAGGTTGACGAAAACTGGTTAAACCGGGAAGTTTATATTCAATTAGGATCTGTAAAATCGGGGTATTACCTATGGATAAATGGAAACAAAGTGGGGTATAATCAGGACTCTAAGCTCCCTGCGGAATTCAATATCACACCTTATTTAAAAAAGGGCACTAATAAATTGGCGGTAAAAGTCTTTAAATTTACCGATGGCAGTTATTTGGAAGATCAAGATTTTTGGAGATTATCGGGCATTCAGCGTGATGTTTACCTATTTGCAAGACCAAAAACCCATATAAGTGATTTTTTTGCCAAAGCACTATTGGATGCCAATTATGAAAATGGTGAATTTGCTTTAGAAGCGGAAATTAAAAACACATCGTCTAAAAAAATATCCGATTTAAAACTGCAATACCAGATTCTGGATGCTGAAGGAAAACACGTTCTATCAAACGAAAATACATTCAGCATTAAAGATTCAACTGTAAACAAATTAAGCTTTTCTGGGAAAATCCCTAAAGTGAATACATGGTCTGCTGAAAATCCATATTTATATACGTTAGTATTAAACCTAGCTGACGGCAAAGGAAAGACCATTGAAGCCACTTCCATAAAAATAGGGTTTAGAACCACCGAGATTAAGGGTGGTCAGTTATTGGTAAATGGCAAACCTATTTTTCTAAAAGGCGTTAACCGCCATGAGCATGACCCAGATCATGGGCATGTTATTGACGAGGAAGACATGCTGGCAGATATAAAAATGATGAAACTGAACAACATTAACGCCGTTCGCACAAGCCACTATCCCAATGATCCACTTTGGTATAAACTTTGCGACCAATATGGTTTGTATATATATGATGAAGCCAATGTAGAATCGCACGGCATGGGTTATAATCCAAAACAGACGTTGGCAAATAAGCCAGAATGGAAGGCAGCCCATGTGGAGCGGATTATAAACATGGTTGAACGAGATAAAAACCATCCATCCATAATTGTATGGAGCATGGGCAATGAAGCTGGAACCGGACCAAATTTTTTAGAGGCTTATAAAGCCATTCATGCTCGTGATACAAACCGCCCCGTACACTATGAACGTGCTGAAAAAGAAACAGACATTACAGAACGTCACACCGATATTATAGGAAATATGTACGCCTCAATTGACTGGATAACGAAAAGTTGGGTTGGAAGCGATGCGGAACGTCCATTTATATGGTGCGAATACTCCCATGCTATGGGTAATAGCTCTGGTAACTTTAAGGAATATTGGGATTTGGTTCGTGGCAACAGACAAATACAAGGTGGTTTTATTTGGGATTGGATGGATCAAGGGCTTACGAAATACGCAGAAGATGGCACGAAGTTCTGGGCTTATGGAGGACATTTTGAACCAGAAGGCGTTTACACGGATGGCAATTTCTGTTTTAATGGTTTAGTAAACGCAGACCTAACACCACACCCAGGTTTGTTTGAAGTGAAAAAAGTCTATCAAAACATCCATTTTAAAGATTTAAAAATTTCTGATGGAACAATTACCATTTTGAATGAACAGTTTTTCGCGAATTTAGATACTTATTTGGTTCGTTGGGACTTAATGGAAGATGGCAAAGCCATTCAAACAGGCACCTTTAAACCAATAGATGTTTCGCCTCAAACCGAAAAGACATTTAGTCTTGACATAAAAAATTTCAATCCTGAAAAAGGTCGGGAGTATTTTTTAAATATATACGCATTGCAAGATGAAGACACTAAAATGATTCCTTTGGGACATGAAGTTGCTTCAGAGCAGTTAACTTTAGCAACTTTTGAAAAAATCGCGGTTAAACCGGTGGAGTCAAACACCGTAAGTATTAAAGATGGCCCTGATAATATTATAATTACTGGTAATAATTTCTCTGCTACTGTTTCCAAGAAAACAGGAGCCATTACCTCCTACAAATTAAATACCACCGAATTGATTAATGACCCATTGGTTCCTACGTTTTGGCGTGCCCCAACGGATAATGATTTTGGTAATAGAATGCAAATACGATGTGAAGTCTGGAAAGAGGCCATCAATAACGCCACTTTAGAAAGCATAAATCACAATATAGTTTCCCCATCTGAATTAACCGTTAACACGAAATTAAAATTGCCAACGGTGGAAGGCACCATAAATATGATTTACAACATTAATGGCAATGGTGACATTAAAGTGGATTATACTTTTAAATACAATGCGGACTTGCCAGAAATCCCACGTATCGGTGTGGTGTTTAGAATGCCCAAAGAATTTGACAATCTAGAGTATTATGGCCGAGGTCCTTGGGAAAACTACATAGACAGGAACACGGCTGCCTTTGTGGGTCTCTATCAATCTAAAGTGGCTGATCAATACTATGTTTATGGCAGGCCACAAGAAAACGGACATAAAACGGATACAAGATGGCTTAGCCTGACCAATCCATCTGGATTGGGTTTTAAGATTGAAGCAAATGGTAAACCCATTGAATTTAACACTTTGCATAACAGTACCGCGGATTTTGATGAAGGAAAGGTAAAGACTTTGAGAACTCCAATTGATATTAAGGAAAGGGATTTTGTTGAGGTTCATATAGACCATAAAATGATGGGCGTTGGTGGCGATGATAGTTGGGGAGCTAAACCACATAAACCTTATATATTCTATACAGATAAAGCTTATAATTATAGTTTTACTATACGGCCTGAATTATAATAACGATAACTTTATTTGTTAGAATTAAAATATTCAAATTAGTTTATTGCTTCCTATAATTAACTTACAATGAAGATGTAGTCAAAAAACCACGTAATCCTAATCCCTAATTAAAGGCATCGTAGTACAACGAAGTAAGCCACCTTGTTTACCAATTTCTGCATAAGGGACTTCTTCAACAACAAAGCCTTCTTTGCGAAGCCACGTATTTAATCTGGTAAAGTTTTTTTCAGAAATAATAACGTCTTCAGAAACGGAGAAAATATTACTGTTCATGTTATACATTTCGTCTTGGGTAATTTCAAATATGTTTTCTTTTCCAAAAAAATCAACCAACCATTGGTATTCGCGTTCTATTAAAAAACCCGCTTTATAGATAATAGCTTTTCCTTTTCCTATGGGTTGAAAACAGCAATCTAAATGCAAGGCATTTTCCCTAGGATTTGTATTCGATTTTTGCAGCTCGAAAGCCTTTACCGTTTTTTCTGGAAATAATTCCTGTATGGCAATTACGGCATCCATATTGGTTCTTGCTGTAATGAAATCGGCATAGTCTTCTCCAGAATATGTCCCCATGAAAATATAATCGTCACACAGTATGACATCACCGCCTTCTACATGGCATTCTTTTGGCAAAACAATTCTGTTACTTCTATCTACTTGATTCCAAACATAACGTATGGCTTCAATTTCACGTCCTCTATTGGGCAAAATATTGGCCCTTATTATTTTATTTTCAATAACAAAAGCGATGTCTCGTGAAAATATTTGGTTACAGTCTTCAATAATATTGGGTCTATAAACCTGTACACCATGTTTTTTTAAAACTGTTTCAACGGCATCCATTTCAAGAATCATATCTTCTTCTTTTGGATAGGTTCCAGCCAACACACTTTCAATACTTTTGGGGTCGTAACAATCCTCAACTTTTGGCACAGGGCCATTGCTTTTGGCAGTTCCTAAAATGACTGACCGTAATCTTGACGTTTCGTTTTTTACATTAAGTTCTAGCATGACGTAAATATAAAAAAGCCCCACAAGTAAACTTATGAAGCTTTGGTAATTTATTTTAATGATGTGTTATCTATTTTCTAATGGAACAAATGATCTTAGTGTTGCTCCAGTATACACTTGTCTTGGTCTGCCTATTGGCTCTTTGTTTAAACGCATTTCGCGCCATTGAGCTATCCAGCCCGGCAAACGACCTAAAGCAAACATAACCGTAAACATATCGGTTGGAATGCCCATACCTCTATAAATAATCCCTGAATAGAAATCTACATTAGGATATAATTTTCTATCTACAAAATATGAATCCTCCAATGCTTCTTTCTCAAGACCTTTCGCGATGTCTAAAATGGGATCTTCAATTCCTAGATTACCCAATACTTCATCTGCTGCCTTTTTAATGATTTTAGCTCGGGGGTCGAAATTTTTATAAACACGGTGACCAAAACCCATTAATCTGAACGGATCATCTTTGTCTTTTGCTTTAGCCATGTACTTTTTAGTATCACCACCATCATTTTTAATAGCCTCCAGCATTTCCAACACGGCTTGGTTAGCACCACCATGAAGCGGTCCCCAAAGTGCAGATATTCCGGCAGATAATGATGCAAATAATCCTGCATGGGAAGAACCAACGATTCTAACCGTTGATGTAGAACAGTTTTGTTCGTGATCTGCATGTAGAATTAAAAGCTTATCCAAAGCATCCACCAAAATTTTGTTTTGGATATAATTGCCATTAGGTTGTCTGAACATCATTTTTAAGATATTTTCAACGTATCCTAAGGAATCGTCACCATAATCTAAGGGTAATCCCAGTTTTTTACGGTAGGTCCATGCTACTAACACAGGAAATTTACCCATAATTTTAACAATGGCCCTATACATATCAGCCTCAGAATTCACATTAACCGAGGTTGGATTAAATGCTGTTAAGGCACTGGTTAACGAAGATATGACGCCCATTGGATGAGCCGTTTTTGGAAAAGCGTCCACTATTTTTTTTACATCTTCATCCACAACAGCTTGAGCTTTAATATCGTTATGGAATTTATCATTTTGCTCTTTTGTAGGCAATTCTCCAAAAATCAAAAGATAGGCAACTTCTAAAAAGTCGGCTTTCTCAGCTAATTCTTCTATCGAGTAACCTCTGTATCTTAAAATGCCCTTTTCACCATCTAAAAAAGTAATTCCGCTTTCGCAAGAACCTGTGTTCTTAAATCCAGGATCTATAGTAATCACACCTTCTGATTCGCTTCTGAAATTAGAAATATCTATCGCTAATTCATTCTCTGTTCCTTCTATAACTGGAAGGTCTATTTTTTTTCCGTTGACTTCTATGCTAGCAGTATGTGCCATGTTATATTGTTAATGTTTAATATTTATTTTGATTTGCTAATTTACAAAATATCTCAGGATTAATAAAGCTTATCTACACTAGGATTGATCAATTATTATATTATTATTAATGATGAATAAAAAAAGGCGATTATTAAAAAATAATCGCCTTTTTGATACTATTTATAAGTAATATTACTTAATTTTAAATGCTTTTTCTTGAGGAAAATAAGCAGTTTCACCTAATTCTTCCTCAATTCGAAGTAATTGGTTGTATTTTGCCATACGGTCACTTCTTGAAGCAGAACCTGTTTTAATTTGACCACAATTTAAAGCTACCGCTAAATCTGCAATCGTATTATCTTCAGTTTCTCCAGAACGGTGAGACATAACAGAAGTATAGCCCGCGTTTTTAGCCATATTCACTGCTGCAATTGTTTCTGTCAATGAGCCAATTTGGTTTACCTTAACAAGTATAGAATTGGCAATGCCTTCTTCAATACCACGTGATAAACGTTGTACATTCGTTACAAACAAATCATCCCCTACTAATTGTACTTTTTTACCAATTTTATCAGTTAATAATTTCCATCCTTCCCAATCGTTTTCGTCCATACCATCTTCAATTGAGATGATTGGATATTTTGCTGTTAATTCAGCCAAATATTCAGCCTGTTCCGCAGATGTTCTTACTTTACCTTTATCTCCTTCGAATTTAGTGTAATCGTATTTTCCATTTACATAGAATTCTGCTGAAGCACAATCTAATGCAATCATAATATCACCACCAAACGTATATCCTGCTTTCTCAACTGCTAATTTAATAGAATCTAAAGCATCTTCAGTTCCACCAGCTAAGTTAGGAGCAAAACCTCCTTCATCACCAACCGCAGTACTTAAACCTCTATCGTGTAATACTTTTTTAAGATTGTGGAAAATCTCAGTACCCATTTGCATAGCATGTGTAAAGCTTTTAGCTTTTACAGGCATAATCATAAATTCTTGAAATGCGATAGGCGCATCACTATGGGAACCACCATTGATGATATTCATCATTGGCACAGGAAGCGTGTTTGCAGACACGCCACCCACATATCTATACAATGGCATGTTTAACTCTGCTGCTGCTGCTTTAGCAACGGCTAGAGAAACACCCAAAATAGCGTTAGCTCCTAATTTTGATTTATTTGGAGTTCCATCTAAATCAATCATGATTTTATCAATCAAATTTTGTTCGAAAACTGATACTCCCAATAATTCTTGAGCAATAATTGAGTTTACATTATCAACCGCTTTTAAAACACCCTTACCCATATAAGCCTTTCCTCCGTCACGTAGCTCTACGGCTTCATGCTCTCCTGTTGACGCTCCTGAAGGCACTGCTGCTCTTCCTAAAACATCATTTTCTGTAACTACATCAACCTCTACAGTTGGGTTTCCTCTTGAATCAAGGATTTGTCTTGCGTGTATATTTATTATTGCACTCATAATTGGTTATTTTTAAACTTTTTTAATATGTCAAATTTACGGTTAAATCCCCTGAAATTAATGATGTTTTCAAAGAATTTATTAAAAATATGCCTACAACGTTTTAGTAACTCTAATACTAATTGTATACATATTTAGAGATTTATTTTTTTATATTTTCCATGAATTGATCAAACAAATAAGAAGCATCGTGTGGTCCCGGACTTGCTTCTGGATGGTATTGCACCGAAAAGCAATTTTTGGATTTCATAGCTAAGCCAGCAACTGTATGATCATTTAAATGCACGTGGGTTACCTCTAAATCCGGATGAGCTTCTGCTTCCTCTCTATTAACAGCAAAACCATGGTTTTGGGACGTTATTTCACCTTTACCAGTTCTTAGGTTTTTAACAGGATGATTAATGCCTCTATGTCCATGATGCATTTTATAGGTTGAGACTCCATTTGCCAAGGCTATAATTTGGTGACCTAAACATATCCCAAACAAAGGCAAGTCGCGTTTGATTATTTCTTTCGCCAAGGTTTGAGCATCTATTAAAGGTTCTGGATCTCCAGGGCCGTTAGATAGAAAATAACCATCTGGTTTAAATGCTTCTAAATCTTCAAATTTCGCATTGTATGGAAACACTTTTATATAGGCATCTCTTTTTGCGATGTTTCGAAGTATGTTTTTCTTAATACCAATATCTAATGCCGCCACTTTGTAGGTTGCATTTATATTACCAAAATAATAAGGTTCTTTAGTTGATACTTTTGAAGCCAACTCTAAACCATTCATATCTGGAACATCGGCCAATTGTTTCTTTAATCCTTCGATATTATCTACGTCAGTAGAAATAACAGCATTCATGGCACCATTATCCCGAATGTAACTTACCAAGGCTCTCGTATCTACATCAGATATAGCTAACAGGTTATTTTTATCTAAAAATGATTCTAATGAACCATCCGAATCTATTCTTGAATATTCGTAACTAAAATTTTTGCAAATAAGCCCCGCTATTTTTATGGAATCTGACTCAATTTCTTCATCATTTACTCCATAATTTCCAATGTGTGCATTGGTAGTAACCATTAATTGCCCATAATAAGATGGATCGGTAAAAATTTCCTGATACCCAGTCATGCCCGTATTGAAACACACTTCTCCAAATGCGGATCCTTGTTTATTTCCAACTGCTTTACCGTAAAAAATAGTACCATCTGCGAGAAGAATGATGGCTTTTTGTCGTTTTTGATATTTCATCTGTTAGCCTCTGTTTTTTTAAAATTTTCATACGTTACCACCAAACAATATTTGTTTATGTGCATTATATTATAAGTTTTGGGTGGTTTCATTCCTAAAAAAGTTTTACAAAATTGCATAAAAAAAAGGATAAACTAAAATAGTTTATCCTTTATATTTTAAATGTTTTTAACATCTATTCCTCTTCTTCTTTTGATGCTTTAGTGTCAACAACTGGAGCAGCAGCAGGTTTAGCACCACCTCTTCTACTTCTTCTAGTTGTTTTCTTTTCTGGCTTACCAGCGTTATAGATTTCGTTGTAATCTACAAGCTCAATCATAGCCATATCTGCATTATCACCTAAACGATTACCAAGTTTAATAATTCTTGTATAACCTCCTGGTCTATCACCAACTTTAGCAGCAACATCTCTAAATAATTCTGCTACAGCTTCTTTTTGTCTCAATCTACTAAAAACAATACGTCTATTGTGCGTAGTATCTTCTTTAGATTTAGTAATCATTGGCTCAACAAACAGCTTTAAAGCTTTTGCTTTTGCAACCGTTGTGTTTATACGTTTGTGCTCAATTAAAGAACAAGCCATATTAGCCAACATTGATTTTCTGTGAGCAGTTTGTCTGCCTAAGTGGTTTATTTTTTTTCCGTGTCTCATGACATTTGTTTTATCATCTTGCTACCAAACTCGACTGTCGAGGAGCAAAATATGATTAATTAATCTTTATCTAATTTGTATTTACTTAAATCCATTCCGAAGTTTAAACCTTTAATATGAACAAGTTCTTCAAGTTCTGTTAAAGATTTTTTACCAAAGTTTCTGAATTTCATTAAGTCGTTTTTATTGAAAGATACTAAATCTCCCAAAGTATCAACTTCTGCTGCTTTTAAACAGTTAAGAGCACGAACAGATAAATCCATATCGATTAACTTCGTTTTAAGCAACTGTCTCATGTGAAGAGATTCTTCATCATAAGTTTCAGTTTGTGCAATTTCATCAGCTTCTAATGTAATACGCTCATCAGAGAATAACATAAAGTGGTGAATTAATGTTTTAGCAGCTTCCGTTAAAGCATCTTGAGGTGTTATAGAACCATCTGTAATGATTTCAAAAACCAGTTTTTCGTAATCGGTTTTTTGTTCAACACGATAGTTTTCAATACTATACTTTACATTTTTTATTGGTGTATAGATAGAATCCGTAAAGATAGTACCAATTGGTGCAGCAGCTTTTTTGTTTTCTTCCGCAGGTACGTAACCTCTACCTTTTTCTATAGTGATTTCCATGTTAAAGTTCACCTTAGGATCTAAATTACAGATTACTAATTCTGTATTCAATACTTGAAATCCTGAAATAAATTTTTGGAAATCTCCTGCTAATATTTGTTCTTGACCAGAAATTGATATAGAAATAGATTCGTTATCAATATCTTCAATTTGTCTTTTAAAACGAACTTGTTTTAGGTTTAATATGATTTCTGTAACATCTTCAACTACTCCTGAAATTGCTGAAAACTCATGATCTACACCTTCAATTCTAACTGATGTAATGGCGAATCCTTCTAAAGAAGAAAGTAAAACTCTTCTTAATGCGTTACCTACCGTTAATCCATATCCAGGTTCTAAAGGGCGAAATTCGAATTTGCCTTCAAAATCTGTTGAATCAATCATGATTACTTTATCGGGCTTCTGAAAATTAAATACTGCCATGTTTTTCTTCGTTTTAATTGTTATTTAGTTGCGCGGATTATAAGTTTGAAGAAGTACAAATAAACCCTTTGGCTAAATACCAATGTTATTAATTTATTATTTAGAATATAATTCGACGATGAATTGTTCGTTTATGTTTTCTGGAATTTGAATTCTTGCAGGAACAGAAACATAAGTTCCTTGCTTAGTGTCGTTATTCCAAGTAATCCATTCGTATACTTGACTTGAGTTAGATAAAGATTTATCGATGGCCTCAAGTGATTTTGATTTTTCTCTTACAGCAACAACATCTCCTGCATGTAATTGGTAAGAAGGTATATTTACCAATTCACCATTTACGGTAATGTGTCTGTGAGATACCAATTGTCTTGCACCACTTCTAGAAGGAGCTATTCCCATTCTAAAAACCACATTGTCCAATCTAGATTCACAAAGTTGTAATAAAACTTCACCTGTGATACCTTGAGCTGCTCTAGCTTTTTTAAACATATTTCTGAATTGACGCTCTAATACACCATACGTATATTTAGCTTTTTGCTTTTCTTGCAATTGAATTGCATATTCAGATTTTTTTCCACGACGCTTGTTTGCACCGTGTTGACCTGGAGGATAATTTCTTTTTTCAAAAGATTTATCTTCTCCAAAAATAGCTTCACCAAATTTACGTGCTATTTTAGTTTTAGGACCAGTATATCTTGCCATTTTAAATTGTTTTTTAAGAGTGATTATGAATTAAGGTCTTAATCTTATCCTTCGATAATCGTTGATCTCTTGTTGATACTTGTTTTTATTTTTTCAGTTTGCAAATTTACATATAAAATTAATATCAACTGCATTAAAACAATTGATATTAATTTTATTTATGGTATTGAATATAAACTATACTCTTCTACGTTTTGGAGGTCTACAACCATTGTGTGGTAACGGAGTAACATCAATAATTTCTGTCACTTCAATACCTGCATTGTGGATAGAACGAATAGCAGACTCTCTACCGTTTCCTGGACCTTTAACGTATACTTTTACTTTCTTTAAACCAGCTTCTTGCGCTACTGCTGCTGCATCTTCTGCCGCTAATTGTGCTGCGTAAGGCGTGTTTTTTTTAGATCCTTTAAATCCCATTTTACCAGCAGAAGACCATGCGATAACGTCTCCTTTTTTGTTGGTAAGTGAAATAATGATGTTATTGAATGATGCATTAACATGTGCTTCACCAACAGAATCAACAATAACTTTACGTTTTTTTGTACTTGCTTTTGCCATATTTTCTAGTTTTCAGTTGTTAGTTGATAGTCGCTAGAATCCTAAACCTTTATAATTTCAAACAGATTCCTTCCAACGTCTAATACTAAAGACTAAATATTAATTAATTATTTAGTTGCTTTTTTCTTGTTAGCAACTGTTTTTCTTCTTCCTTTTCTTGTTCTGGAATTGTTTTTTGTACGTTGACCTCTTAAAGGAAGACCCGATCTATGACGGATTCCTCTATAACATCCAATATCCATTAAACGCTTGATGTTTAATTGAGTTTCAGAACGTAATTCACCTTCAATAGTAAAGGCAGATACCGCGTCACGAATGTTTCCAATCTGATCGTCATTCCAATCTTGGACTTTCGTACTCTCGTCTACTTTAGCTGTTGCTAAAATCTCTTGGGCTCTACTTTTACCTATTCCGTAGATATAAGTTAAAGCGATAACTCCTCTTTTGTTTTTTGGTATGTCTACACCTGCAATTCTTGCCATAATTACCCTTGTCTTTGTTTGAATCTAGGATTCTTTTTGTTTATTACGTAAAGTCTACCTTTTCTGCGCACTATTTTACAATCGGCGCTTCTTTTTTTAACTGATGCTCTTACTTTCATCGCTGATATTTATTTTTTTTAACTCTCAGATGCAACTTTTGGTTTCATCGTATCTGTATATTATTAGTACCTGTAAGTTATACGAGCCTTAGATAAATCGTAAGGGCTCATTTCTAATTTCACTTTGTCTCCTGGCAATAATTTAATGTAATGCATACGCATCTTACCAGAAATATGCGCAGTCACTATGTGACCATTTTCTAATTCAACACGGAACATCGCATTTGATAATGCTTCTATAATAGTTCCATCTTGCTCAATTGCTGATTGTTTTGCCATAGTAAAATTAAGCTAATGCTTTTCTGTTTTTACCTGTTTTCATCAAGCCATCATAGTGTCTATTTAACAAATAAGAATTTACTTGTTGCATAGTATCTATTGCTACACCAACCAAAATAATCAATGAAGTACCTCCAAAAAATAACGCCCATCCTTGTTGAACTCCCATAAGCTTAACTATAAATGCTGGAAAAACAGCTAAAAATGCTAAGAAAATGGAACCTGGCAAGGTTATCTGAGACATAATTTTATCAAGATATTCTGAAGTTTCAGTACCTGGTCGAATTCCAGGAATAAAACCACCACTACGTTTTAAATCGTCTGCCATTTTATTTGTTGGAACCGTAATTGCTGTATAAAAATATGTAAATATTATAATCAGAATAGCAAATGTAATGTTGTAAGCTAATCCAAACATATCGGAATAGTTAGTTTGTAACCAACCTCCAACAGCGCTTTCCTTAAGAAACGATGATCCTCCAATCAATCCAGGCACAAACATAATGGCCTGTGCGAATATGATAGGCATAACTCCAGAGGCATTCAATTTTAATGGAATATATTGTCTTGAGCCTGCCATAACATTTTTCTCATAACTTCCAGTAGCTGTTCTTCTAGCGTACTGAACTGCTATCCTTCTAACAGCCATTACAAGCATGATTGCGGCTAATATGACAGCAAACCAAATAACAAGTTCTATTAGTACCATCATTAAACCACCGTTCCCACCACCTTCTAGTCTAGAAGCATAGTTTTGGATAAATGATGCTGGCATTGTTGCAATGATACCCACCATAATCAATAGAGAAATACCGTTACCAATACCTTTATCAGTAATTTTTTCCCCCAGCCACATTGCAAAAATACATCCTGTTACCAAAATGGTCACTGATGAAAAATAAAATGAAAAGCCTGTACCTAATAAAAAAGCACTTTGAGGAATTCCCAATGCTGGTAAACTAGCTAAATAACCTGGTGCTTGTAACAAACAGATACCAATCGTTAACCAACGGGTAATTTGATTTATCTTCTTTTGACCACTAGCGCCTTCTTTTTGTAGTTTCTGTAAATATGGTATTGCTATTCCCATTAACTGTACCACAATAGAAGCAGAAATGTAAGGCATAATACCTAATGCAAATATCGAAGCATTTGCAAAAGCACCACCTGTAAAGGCATTAAGCAACCCTAATAAACCACCATCTGTACTATCTGCTAGCCCTCCTAATTGAGCAGCATCAATACCTGGTAGAACTACTTGAGCTCCAAAACGGTAGACTAATAACAGACCAAGGGTAACCATGATTCTGTTTCTTAGTTCTTCTATTTTCCAAACATTCTTTATTGATTCTATAAATTTCATACGTGTAGTTAAATCTTATAAAGTTACGGCTTCTCCTCCTGCAGCTTCAATAGCAGCTTTTGCTGAAGCAGTAAATTTATGAGCAGAGACTTTTAATTTAGCTTTCAACTCTCCCCTTCCTAATACTTTAACTAGATCATTTTTTCCAGCTAATCTGTTAGAGAACAAAACGTCAAAATCTACAGTATCTTTAATCTTTTTATCATCAACCAATTGTTGCAAGGTATCTAAATTGATTCCTTGGTACTCAACACGGTTAATATTTGTAAAACCAAATTTAGGCACACGTCTTTGAAGTGGCATTTGTCCACCTTCAAAACCTACTTTCTTAGCGTAACCAGAACGGGATTTAGCTCCTTTGTGACCTTTTGTTGCAGTACCACCTTTTCCAGAACCTTGTCCTCTACCTATTCTTTTACCTTGATTTTTAACTGAACCTTCTGCAGGTTTTAAATTACTTAAATCCATTTTCAGTATTTATTATTATTTAATTTCTTCAACAGAAACTAAGTGATTTAATTTGTTTACCATACCAAGTACACTTGGTGAGGCTTCATGCTCTACAACTTGACCAATTTTTCTAAGACCTAAAGATTCTAATATTCTTTTTTGTCTTAGCGGACGATTGATTGCACTTTTTACCTTTGTTACTCTAATTTTTGCCATCTTAATCGTTATTAACCGTTAAAAACTTTTTCAAGTGAAATACCTCTATCTCTAGCTATAACGCTAGCATCTCTTAATTGTAGTAAAGCATCAAAAGTTGCTTTCACCACATTGTGAGGGTTTGAAGAACCTTGGGATTTTGATAATACATCATGAACTCCAACTGCTTCAAGAACTGTTCTTACAGCTCCACCAGCAATTACACCGGTACCAGCAGCAGCAGGAATAATATTAACTCTTGCTCCACCAAATTTACCTTTTTGCTCATGCGGTAATGATTTCCCTTTTAAAGGAATTCTAACAAGATTTTTCTTAGCATCTTCAACAGCTTTTGCAATAGCACTAGCTACGTCTTTAGACTTTCCTAAACCTTGACCTACAACACCAGCCTCATCACCAACCACAACGATTGCTGAAAAACCAAATGCTCTACCTCCTTTAGTTACTTTCGTAACTCTTTGTACACCAACTAAACGATCTTTAAGATCTAATCCACCTGGTTTTACTAACTCTGCGCTTTTGTATTTACGATACATAATTTCTTAGAATTTAAGTCCTGCTTCTCTAGCTCCATCAGCTAACGATTTTACTCTACCATGATATAAATAGCCACCTCTATCGAAAGAAATAGTTTCTATACCTGCCTTTAAAGCTTTTTCAGCAAGAGCTTTACCTACTAATGCAGCTGCTTCTGTTTTATTAACTTTAACTGTATTAATATCTTTATCTCTTGAAGATGCAGCACTGATAGTTTTACCAGATACATCATCTACTATTTGAGCATAAATCTCATTATTACTTCTAAAAACAGATAATCTTGGTCTAGCCTCTGTACCAGAAACTATTTTACGAATCCTGTTTTTAATTCTTATTCTTCTTTTGTGTTTTGTTAATGCCATAACTAAATTATTAAGCTGATTTACCTGCTTTTCTTCTCAATACCTCGCCTACAAACTTAATTCCTTTTCCTTTGTATGGTTCTGGTCTTCTAAAATCACGGATTTTTCCAGCTACTTGACCAACAAGTTGTTTATCAAACGATGTTAGTTTTATTATTGGATTTTTTCCTTTTTCTGAAACTGTTTCAACAACAACTTCTGGAGCTATTTCTAGAACAATATTATGGGAAAAGCCTAAGGCCAAATCCAATTTTTGTCCTTGGTTTGATGCTCTATAACCTACACCAACCAATTCTAATTGTTTAGTCCATCCTTGAGAAACACCATTAATCATATTAAGCATTAACGATCTATATAAACCATGCTTTGCTTTTTGATCTTTTGTATCAGAAGAACGTGTTACTAAAACATTACCATCTTCAACTTTAATATCTACAGAATCGTATTTTTGGGTTAATTCTCCCAATTTTCCTTTTACTGTAACTATTCCGTCTTTTATATCAACTGTAACGCCTTGAGGAATTACTACTGGGTTATTACCTATTCTTGACATGTCTTATCTTTTTAGTAAACGTAACATATTACTTCACCACCTACGTTTTCTTGTTTTGCTTGCTTACCTGTCATTACTCCATGAGAAGTAGAAACAATGGCAATACCAAGACCATTAAGAATTCTAGGTAGTTCTTTTGAACTAGCATATTTACGTAAACCTGGTTTACTTATTCTTTCAATCTTTTTAATTACAGGCTCTTTGGTTTCTTTATTGTACTTAAGTGCAATTTTGATAGTGCCTTGTACAGTTGAGTCATCAAACTTGTAACTTAAAATATATCCTTGTTCGAATAATATTTTTGTGATGTCTTTTTTCAAGTTAGATGCAGGTATCTCAACCACTCTGTGGTTGGCACGGATCGCATTTCTAACTCTTGTAAGATAATCCGCTATTGGATCTGTATACATATTTATTAATTTGCGGTATTGGTTTTCAAAAAAACATTTTTTTGAACCTTACACCAGTTAAAACTCTTTTTACCAGCTGGCTTTAGTTACACCAGGTATTAAACCTTGGTTAGCCATTTCTCTAAATGTTACACGAGAAAGACCAAATGTCCTCATGTATCCTCTAGGTCTACCTGTTAATTTACAACGGTTATGTTGACGGATAGGAGATGCATTTTTTGGTAACTTTTGTAATGCTTCATAATCTCCAGCTTCTTTTAAAGCTTTACGTTTAGCTGCATATTTAGCTACTGTTTTAGATCTCTTTACCTCACGGGCTTTCATTGATTCTTTAGCCATAACTTAGTTCTTTTGAAAAGGTAATCCTAATTCGGTTAATAATGATTTTGCTTCTTTATCAGTCTCTGCAGAAGTTACAAATGTAATATCCATACCTGAGATTTTGTTCACTTTATCAATGTTTATCTCTGGGAATATAATTTGTTCGGTAATTCCTAAATTGTAATTACCTCTTCCATCAAATCCTGTTGCTTTTATACCGTTAAAATCCCTTACACGTGGTAAAGCAGATGTTACTAAACGGTCTAAAAACTCATACATTCTTTCTCCACGTAAAGTTACTTTTGCCCCAATTGGCATACCTTTACGTAATTTAAAAGATGCAACGTCTTTCTTAGATATAGTTGCCACTGGTTTTTGTCCAGTGATGCTTGCCAACTCCTCTAGTGCGTAGTCAATTAGTTTTTTATCTGCTACCGCAGCACCAACACCTTTAGATATTACTATCTTTTCAAGTTTAGGTACTTGCATCACATTTTTATAACCAAATTCGGTTGTAAGAGCAGCAATTACTTTGCTTTTATACTCTTCTTTAAGTCTAGGTGAATATGCCATAACTATATTACTTCATTAGATTTTTTTGAAAATCTTACTTTCTTATCGCCTTCTACTCTATATCCAACTCTAGTTGTTTCTCCTTTTGAAGTCAACAATGATAAGTTTGATATATGAATAGCAGCTTCTTTCTCTACGATTCCACCTTGAGGGTTTTTAGCACTTGGTTTCGTATGTTTCTTAACCAAGTTAACACCTTCAACGATGGCTTTGTTCTTATCTATTAATACTTTTTGTACTTTACCTTCAGATCCTTTGTGATCTCCAGCAATGACTTTTACAGTATCTCCCGATTTTATTTTAAGCTTTGTCATCTTATAAATTCATTAAAGCACTTCAGGTGCCAATGATACAATTTTCATGAATTGTTTATCACGAAGTTCTCTAGCAACAGGACCAAATACACGAGTACCTCTCATCTCTCCTTGAGCGTTTAAAAGCACACATGCGTTGTCGTCGAATCTAATATAAGATCCGTCTGGTCTTCTTACTTCTTTTACAGTACGAACTACTACTGCTGTAGAAACAGCACCTTTTTTAATGTTACCATTAGGTGTTGCATCTTTTATGGAAACCACTATTTTGTCTCCAACAGAAGCGTATCTTCTTTTAGTACCACCTAGAACACGTATTGTTAATACTTCTTTTGCTCCAGTGTTATCTGCGACTTTAAGTCTTGATTCTTGTTGTACCATAATTACTTAGCTCTTTCAATTATTTCAACTAATCTCCAACATTTAGATTTACTTAAAGGTCTTGTTTCCATGATCTTTACTGTATCTCCAATATTACAATCGTTTGTTTCGTCGTGTGCAACATATTTTTTTGTTTTTAACACGAACTTACCATACATAGGGTGTTTTACTTTTTTTACTTCAGCAACTACAATTGATTTTTGCATTTTGTTGCTAGTAACTACTCCTATACGTTCTTTTCTTAAGTTTCTTGTTTCCATCTTTCAGCAGAATTATTGTAATTCTCTTTTAGTTAATTCTGTCGCAATTCTAGCCACGGTACGTCTGATACCACGTAACTGGATTGGATTTTCTAAAGGAGATATTGCATGAGCCAATTTTAGGTCTGAATAACTCTTTTTTGTTTCACTAAGTTTCTCTTGTAACTCAGCTACGGATAATTCTTTAATCTCTGATTGTTTCATAATATCAAATAAATTATGCTTCGTAATCTCTAGCGATTAAAAACTTAGTTTTAACTGGTAGTTTTTGTGCTGCTAAACGTAACGCTTCTTTAGCGATATCTAGTGGCACACCTCCCACTTCAAATAGTATTCTACCTGGTTTTACAACAGCTACCCAATATTCAACGGCACCTTTACCTTTACCCATACGTACTTCAAGAGGTTTCTTTGTAATTGGCTTGTCTGGAAATATTTTAATCCAAAGTTGCCCTTCTCTTTTCATGTAACGTGTAGCGGCAATACGTGCAGCTTCTATTTGACGTGATGTTAAAAAACTTGAATCGATCGATTTTATACCAAAAGTACCGTTTGAAAGTTGATGCCCTCTTTGAGAGATCCCCTTCATACGTCCTGTTTGCATTTTACGAAATTTTGTTCTTTTAGGCTGTAACATTTTTCTTTTCTTTATAAAAAATTACTTTCTACGACGAGGTTTAGCAGCTCCTTTTTCAGGACGTTCTGAACCACTATTTGAGCCTCCACTTTTTCCTTGCTTTTTGGACATTCCAACAAGTGGAGAAAGTTCTCTTTTACCGTATACTTCACCTTTCATGATCCATACTTTAACACCTAATCTACCATAAGTAGTATGTGCTTCAACTAAAGCATAGTCAATATCGGCTCTAAAGGTTGATAAAGGAATACGTCCTTCTTTGTAGTGCTCAGATCGTGCCATTTCAGCACCATTTAAACGTCCACTAATTTGAACTTTAATCCCTTCAGCATTCATTCGCATTGTAGCAGCAATAGCCATTTTTATAGCACGTCTGTATGAAATTCTATTTTCAATTTGACGAGCGATGCTTGATCCTACTAAAAATGCATCTAGTTCAGGTCTCTTAATTTCAAAGATGTTAATCTGAACTTCTTTTCCTGTAATTTTTTTAAGCTCTTCTTTTAACTTGTCTACCTCTTGGCCCGCTTTCCCGATAATGATACCTGGACGAGCTGTTGTGATAGTAACGGTTACAAGTTTTAGAGTTCTTTCAATAATTACTCTGGAAACACTAGCTTTAGATAAACGTACATGTACGTATTTTCTAATTTTATCGTCTTCGGCAAGCTTATCTCCATAATCATTACCTCCGTACCAGTTAGACTCCCATCCTCTGATAATTCCTAAGCGATTTCCGATTGGATTTGTTTTTTGTCCCATACTTCTATCTTAGCTTTGTGTGTTATTGTTAGCTCCAACTACTAATGTAACGTGGTTAGAACGTTTTCTAATTCTGTGTGCGCGACCTTGAGGTGCTGGACGTAACCTTTTTAACATGGCTCCACCATCAACTCTAATCTCTTTTACAATTAATTCTGCATCTTCAATGCTTGCAGCTTCGTTTTTAGATTGCCAGTTTGCAATTGCAGACAATAACAATTTCTCTAACTTACCTGAAGCTTCTTTTTGATTGAATTTCAAAATACTAAGCGCTTTTTCTACGCGTTCACCTCTTACTAAATCGGCTACTAAACGCATTTTTCTTGGTGATGTAGGACAGTTATTAAGTTTAGCAAAAGCAACTTGCTTTTTATCTTCCTTAATAGCGTCTGCCATTTGTTTTTTACGACTTCCCATTGCTTACTATTTTTTACCTTTATTTTTAGCACCTGCATGACCTCTAAATGATCTTGTTGGTGAAAATTCTCCTAATTTATGACCTACCATATTTTCAGTAACATATACTGGTACAAATTGACGGCCATTGTGTACTGCGATTGTTTGTCCAACAAAATCTGGAGTTATCATACTGGCTCTTGACCAAGTTTTAATAACCGTTTTTTTGCTAGTTTCAACATTTACAGCTACTTTTTTCTCTAGTTTATAATGAACGTAAGGTCCTTTTTTTAGTGATCTTGCCATGTCTTATTTCTTTCTACGTTCTACAATATATTTATTACTTGCATTCTTCTTAGAACGAGTTCTATATCCTTTAGCTGGAATACCTTTTCTAGAACGTGGATGTCCTCCTGATGATTTTCCTTCACCACCTCCCATTGGGTGATCTACAGGATTCATTACTACGGCTCTAGTACGTGGTCTTCTTCCTAACCATCTTGTTCTACCTGCTTTACCAGACACTAACAATTGATGATCTGAATTAGATACAACGCCTACAGTTGCTAAACAATTTACAAGCACTAATCTTGTTTCACCAGAAGGTAATTTAATAGTAGCAAATTTACCATCTCTTGCCATTAGTTGAGCAAAGGCTCCAGCACTACGAGCCATAATAGCTCCTTGTCCCGGTCTAAGTTCAACACAAGAAATAATAGTTCCTAATGGAATTTGACTTAAAGGCATTGCATTTCCGATTTCTGGAGCGATTCCTTCTTGTCCTGACACTACAGTTTGACCAACTTGTAACCCATTTTGAGCAACAATATATCTTTTCTCGCCATCTTGATAATTCAATAATGCGATGAAAGCTGTTCTGTTTGGATCGTATTCTATTGATTTAACTTCCGCTGGAATTCCAGTTTTGTTTCTTTTAAAATCAATAATACGATACTTTCTTTTATGACCACCACCTACATAACGCATGGTCATTTTTCCTTGACTGTTTCTACCACCAGACTTTTTATGCGGAGCAATTAAACTTTTCTCCGGCTTATCAGTAGTTATGGCGTCAAATCCATTTACTACTCTAAATCGCTGTCCTGGTGTGATTGGTTTTAATTTTCTTACTGACATTTTTGTCTAATTACATGTTACTGTATAAATCAATCACTTCACCTTCCGCCAGTTGTACAAGTGCTTTTTTAACAGCATTTGTTTTACCATGTTGAATACCTGTTTTTGTAAAACGGGTTCTTCTATCTGGACGGACATTCATTGTACGAACTTTTTCAACAGAAACACCATAAGCAGCCTCAACCGCTTTTTTTATTTCTATCTTGTTCGCCTTAGTATTCACTTCGAAAGTATAGCAGTTTCTTAACTCGCTATTAGCTGTCGCTTTTTCTGTGATTATAGGTTTAATTAAGATATTCATGGTTTCTATTTACTTAAATTTGATTCAATTCCTTCTAAAGCTCCTTCTAAAAACACTATTTGATTTGCATTCAAAATTTTATAAGTGTTTAATTCTGAGTTAGTTATAACCTCTGAGCTTTTTAAATTGCGCGATGACAAATATACATTATTATTTGACCCACCCAACACAAAGAGAGATTTTTTGTTTTCTATGTTTAGAGCCTTTAAAATAGCTGTGAAATTCTTAGTTTTTACAGTATCAAATTCAAAGTCCTCCATCACAAAAATAGACTGCTCACCAGCTTTTATACTTAATGCAGATTTACGCGCTAAACGCTTTACATTCTTATTAAGTTTGAAGCTATAATTTCTTGGTCTAGGACCAAACATACGACCACCACCTTTAAAAACTCCAGACTTAATACTACCTGCTCTGGCAGTACCTGTTCCTTTTTGTTTTTTAATCTTGCGAGTACTTCCAGAAATCTCAGCTCTTTCTTTCGATTTGTGAGTTCCTTGTCTTTGGTTTGCTAAATATTGTTTAACATCCAAATAAACTGCATGATTATTAGGCTCTATAGCAAATACATCTTTAGAAAGGTCTGCCTTTCTACCTGTATCTTTTCCGTTTATATCTAAAACTGCTACTTTCATTATTTTCTAATAATTACATAAGAATTTTTATGTCCTGGCACACAACCTTTAACAACCAATAGGTTCTTATCAGCAACTACCTTTAAAACTCTTAAATTTTCAACTTTTACAGAATCTCCACCCATTCTACCTGCCATACGAATTCCTTTAAAAACTCTAGCAGGATATGAAGCAGCTCCAACAGAACCAGGGGCTCTTAAACGATTATGCTGACCGTGAGTAGCTTGACCTACACCCGCAAAGCCATGACGTTTAACAACGCCTTGAAATCCTTTTCCTTTTGATATACCAGAGATGTCAACAAATTCACCTTCAGCAAAATGTTCAACTGTGATAGCATCACCTAATTTGTACTCCTTATCAAAACCTTTGAATTCAACGATCTTGCGTTTTACAGAAGTCCCTGCTTTTTTAGCATGACCTAAGTCAGCTTTAGTAGCGCTTTTTTCTGTCGCGTCATCGAAACCAAGTTGAACAGCTTTGTAGCCATCCACTTCTTCGGTTCTGACTTGGGTAACGATACATGGTCCAGCTTCGATTACTGTACATGGAATGTTTTTTCCATTTTCATCGAAGATGCTGGTCATACCGATTTTTTTTCCAATTAACCCAGACATAATTTATTATTTATTTGTTATTACTATTTGTTATTAAAAATTCAAGGTTGAAAATACATTTCAACCTTGAATTGTATTTTACCGTTTTTCCCTAACCATCGTTAAGGACATGTTGTTATTGTTACCTAAACTTTAATCTCTACTTCAACTCCACTTGGCAATTCAAGTTTCATCAAAGCGTCAATTGTTTTTGAAGACGAAGAATAGATATCAAGTAATCTCTTGTATGAGCTTAATTGAAATTGCTCTCTTGCCTTTTTATTTACGTGCGGAGAACGTAATACAGTGAAAATTTTCTTGTGTGTTGGTAATGGAATTGGCCCGGTTACAACAGCACCTGTACTTTTTACTGTTTTTACAATCTTGTCAGCAGACTTGTCTACTAAATTGTGATCGTAAGACTTTAATTTTATTCTGATTTTTTGACTCATTTTCTTAAATTTTAAGCTTCTACGCCTTTAGCTGCTTTAATAACTGCTTCAGATATACTTGAAGGAGTTTCAGCATAATGTGAAAATTCCATAGTTGATGTTGCACGACCAGATGATAATGTTCTTAATGTTGTAACATAACCAAACATTTCAGATAATGGCACAGTTGCTTTTACTGTTTTTGCTCCAGCTCTGTCACCCATATCATTAACTTGTCCGCGACGTCTATTCAAATCGCCAACAATATCACCCATATTTTCTTCTGGAGTAATTACCTCAAGTTTCATGATTGGCTCCATGATTACGGCTTTTGCAGCTTTTGCAGCAGCTTTAAATCCTAACTTAGCTGCCAATTCAAATGATAATGCATCCGAATCCACATCATGGTAAGAACCATCAAGCAACGTTACTTTCATAGCATCTACTTCGTATCCAGCTAATGGGCCATTTACCATAGCCAATCTGAATCCTTTTTCAATGGAAGGCACATATTCTTTAGGAACGTTACCACCTTTGATTTCAGAAACAAACTCTAAACCAGTTTTCCCTTCATCAGCAGGTCCTAGTGTAAATACAATATCAGCAAATTTACCACGTCCACCAGATTGTTTTTTGTAAACTTCTCTGTGTTGTGCAACTTTAGTAATAGCTTCTTTATATTCAACTTGTGGCGCTCCTTGATTTACTTCCACTTTAAATTCGCGACGTAAACGATCAACGATAATATCTAAGTGAAGCTCACCCATCCCAGAAATAATAGTTTGTCCAGAAGCCTCATCTGTACGCACAGTAAAAGTAGGATCTTCTTCTGCTAATTTAGCCAAAGACATACCTAATTTATCAACGTCAGCTTTTGTTTTAGGCTCCACGGCTATACCAATTACTGGATCAGGGAAATTCATACTTTCTAAAACAATTGGATGTTTTTCTGCAGAAAGTGTATCACCTGTTTTTATATCTTTAAAACCAACTGCCGCTCCAATATCACCTGCTTCAATAAAATCGATAGCATTTTGTTTATTGGCATGCATTTGGTAAATTCTAGAAATACGTTCTTTATTGCCTGAACGGTTATTCAATACATAAGAACCTGCATCTAAACGACCAGAATAGGCACGGAAGAATGCTAAACGACCTACGTAAGGATCTGTAGCAATTTTAAATGCTAAAGCCGCGAATGGCTCATTAACGCTAGGCTTACGTATTTCTTCTTTATCAGTATCAGGATTTACTCCTATGATTCCTTCCTTATCCATTGGAGAAGGCAGGTAACGGCATACAGCGTCTAACAAGAACTGCACTCCTTTATTTTTAAATGAAGAACCACAAATCATTGGTATGATTGACATATCCATCACAGCAGCTCTAAGCGCAGCATGCACTTCGTCTTCTGTAATAGAATCTTCATCCTCCATATATTTTTCAAGCAAATTTTCATCATAAGCAGCAACTTCTTCAATAAGTTTACCACGAAGTAATTTTGCTTCAGCTTTAAGATCTTCTGGAATTTCGATAACATCAAAAGTTGACCCTTGAGTTTCATCATGCCAAACAATAGCTCTGTTCTTAACTAAGTCTACAACACCTTTAAAATCTATTTCATCACCAATGTTCAAAACGATTGGCACTGCATTAGATTTCAACATGTCTTTTACTTGTTGACAAACTTCCATAAAATTAGCACCTTGACGGTCCATTTTATTTACGAAACCAATACGTGGCACTTTATAGTTATCGGCTAATCTCCAGTTAGTTTCTGATTGTGGCTCAACACCATCAACTGCACTAAATAAGAAAACTAATCCATCAAGTACACGTAAAGAACGATTTACTTCAACCGTAAAATCAACGTGACCAGGGGTATCAATAATATTAAAATGATAAGACATGGAATCAGCCGTTGGCTCACCATTTTCTCTTGGGAAAACCCACTCACAAGTTGTAGCAGCAGATGTGATGGTAATACCACGTTCTTGCTCTTGCTCCATCCAGTCCATAGTTGCAGCACCATCATGTACCTCACCTATTTTGTGTGAAACTCCTGTGTAATAAAGAATACGCTCTGTAGTCGTGGTTTTACCAGCATCAATGTGCGCAGCAATACCTATATTTCTTGTATATTTTAAATCTCTTGCCATGTCCTATTAAAATCTAAAGTGAGAGAATGCTTTGTTAGCTTCTGCCATTTTATGAGTATCTACTCTTTTCTTAACAGCAGCACCCTCTTCTTTAGCCGCAGCTAAAATTTCTGAAGCTAAGCGCTGTGCCATGGATTTCTCGTTTCTTTTACGTGAATAGCTGATAAGCCATTTCATAGCTGTAGAAACTTTACGATCTGGTCTAATTTGCATTGGTATTTGAAATGTAGCACCACCAACACGACGACTACGTACTTCTACGTGAGGCATTACGTTTGATAGAGCATCTTTCCAAGTGTCTAACGCTGTTTTCTCTGCATCTCCTTTTTTAGCTTCTACAATGTCAATAGCATCATAAAATACTTTAAAGGCAACAGATTTCTTACCATCCCACATCATCATGTTAACGAAACGTGTCACTAACTGATCATTAAATCGTGGATCTGGCAAAAGCGGTCTTTTTTTCGCTTGTCTTTTTCTCATGTCTTCTTGTTAAAAGTTTTAATTACTTTTTCTTACCTTTTGCTGGAGCAGCAGCTACTTGCCCTGGTTTTGGACGTTTTGCTCCATACTTCGATCTACGTTGTGTTCTACCTGCAACACCAGCTGTGTCTAAAGCGCCACGAACGATATGATACCTAACTCCTGGTAAGTCTTTTACTCTTCCACCTCTAACCAATACTATCGAGTGCTCTTGTAGATTGTGTCCTTCACCTGGGATGTATGCATTCACTTCATTACCATTTGTTAACCTTACCCTTGCTACTTTACGCATTGCAGAGTTAGGTTTTTTAGGTGTTGTAGTGTAAACACGCGTACAAACCCCACGTCTTTGTGGACACGAATCTAAAGCAGCCGATTTACTCTTCTTGGTTATTTTGGCTCTTCCTATTCGTACTAATTGTGAAATTGTTGGCATATATATTCTATATAAATTTTAAAATCCTCATTTAAGAGGGCTGCAAAGGTAGAAATAAAAATGTATTTTTCAAATGTTAAAAGATTAATTTTCAATAGATTTTAAAAATAATATTCTCCACTATATTATAAGTGTTGTTTTTCTGTTAGATTTACATATTAATATATCTGATTTCTATCGTGAAGAGATTCCACTTTTTACTCCTTATTATATATATACTTTTTTCATCAAAGGGTTTTAGCCAAAATTTAAGATTAAATATCAGTGGGGATTCAGATATTGAAAATCAAGTGATTGATTCTTTAAATTACACAAAAACACATCAGGATTACCTATCTATATCATCTGAATTGGACTCCATTCAAAAAACACTTTTAAAGATTGGTTATATTGAAAACAAATTGGGAGCTATCACTAAAATAAACGACTCCACATTCTCGGCTAAAATTCATTTTAAAAAAAAATACCATACCATATATATATATTACGATAAAAATTTAGTTGATAAGTCTCTACTCAACTTAGTGTCAAATCGTGTAAATGATTCATGCTTTGTTTTACCCATTAAAGAGGTTGAAGACAAATTAAACTTCATCAATTCTAAAATAACATCGGCAGGGTTACCTTTTTCAAAATTACAATTGTCGGATATTGAAGTGAGGGATAATGACTTAAAAGCCCATTTATTAATTGGATCGGATACAAAAAAGAGAATCATAAACGATATCATTATAAGAGGTTATGAAAAATTCCCACTTTCTTATCTAAAACATTATCTAAAGATAAAACGCAATCAAATTTTCGATCTCAATAAAATTAAAAGCAAAACCGAACAGCTTAACGATTTAAGATTTGCAAGTCAAATTAAATCTCCTGAAGTTTTATTCTCTAAAGATTCGACCACTTTATATATATATTTGGAGAAATCAAAAAGCAATTCATTTGATGGTTTTTTAGGATTCGGCACTAATGAAGACACAAACCAATTACAATTTGATGGATATTTAAATTTAAACTTGACCAATAACCTAAACTATGGTGAATCTTTTAGGCTTTTGTATAAAAGCGATGAAAATGACCAAAAAACATTTCAAACGGACCTTACGCTTCCTTATCTTTTCTCTTCTCCCATTGGTTTAGATTTGCAATTATATATATTTAAAAGAGATTCGTCGTTTACAACCGTAAACCAATTTGCCAAATTACATTATCAAATAAATTCAAAGCATAAAATTTACTCCGGCATTACATCAACGCAATCAAATAATTTATTAAACAACAACACTTCAAACTTAATCACGGATTTTGATGCAAGTTATTTCACATCAGCCTATGAATATATTAATCCACAATCTTATAATGTATTATTCCCTGTAAATACTTCTGTTTACTTAGAAACAAATTTTGGCAAAAGAAAAACATCTACTTTAATAGAAGACCAAACCCAATTAGGCCTTAACAGCTTTAAAATTTTCAATTTCAATAACCGAAATAGTGTTTTTATAAAAATAGATACCAAGACATTGATATCTGACACTTATTTTGAAAACGAATTATTACGTTTTGGGGGCATTAATTCCATAAGAGGTTTTGAAGAAAATAGTTTACTTGCGGATTCTTTTGGTGTTTTAAATTCTGAATATAGATTTCAAATTAATAATGCCATGTATATACATACCATCACCGATGTTGCCTATTTTGAAAATAAAATAACAAATACCCAAGAGAAACTTTTTGGCTATGGCTTTGGCTTTGGAATACTCACAAATTCTGGGCTATTAAAACTCAATTATGCCAATGGTAAAAGTGAAAATCAAAAATTTAAATTATCGAATTCCAAAATTCACATCAGCCTAACCGCTAATTTTTAGTAAAAACATTATTGAATTCTCAGAGATTTTAAAAAAACATTGAAATTTTAACTCCAATTTATTGTTTTATTAACTTTAATTTAAGATTTTTGACATGACTAATTCAAATATTTATAAAATGAAAACAAAGTTTAGTGGAATTCTAACGCTATTACTAGCGTTTGTCGTGCAACTAACGTTCGCACAAGAAAAGACAGTCTCAGGAACGATAATTGATGGTAGCGGTTTACCAATACCTGGGGCGACCGTCTTAGTAAAAGGCACTTCTACAGGTACCGCCTCAGATTTCGATGGTAATTATTCAATTAGAGCTACCCAAGGTGCTACTTTGGTTTTTAGCTTTGTTGGTTATGTTACTCAAGAAGTTACTGTAGGTGCATCCAACTCAATTAATGTAACTCTTAGTGAAGACGTACAATCTCTAGAAGAAGTATTAATTGTGGGTTATGGCACCTCAACAAAACAATCATTTACAGGTACCGCAACCACAATAGATGCCGAAAATATTGAGTTGAAAAATTACTCAAATATTTCACAATCTTTAGCAGGGGAAGCCGCAGGTGTAACAGTAATTAACACTTCTGGCCAACCAGGAAACACTTCTACAATTCGTATTCGTGGATTTGGTTCGGTTAATGGAAATAGAGACCCTCTTTATGTTATTGACGGGGTACCTTATTCAGGCAGTCTTAATGCTATAAACCCATCTGATATAAAAAGCACCACCATCCTTAAAGATGCAACAGCAACTGCTATTTACGGTTCTAGAGGAGCAAATGGTGTAATTTTAATTACTACAAAATCAGGAACGTCTTCAGAAAGCTATGTTGAAGTTGATGTTAAAACAGGAACAAACGTACAGTTACTTCCTAGATATCAGGTTATTACTTCTCCTGAAGAATCTATTGCTTTGGTGTGGGACGCTAAAGTTAACCGCCAACGATTAACTGGCGACCCAAACCCTATAAACACAGTAAACAATACATTGTTCACTAGTATTTTGGCACCGGGCTATAACATGTGGAACGTAGCCAATGGAGCCGAATTAATTGACCCTGTAACTGGCCAAGTTAGACCAGGTGTTACTAGAAGATATACTCCAGAAAGCTACGAAGACCTTTCTTTTAATACAGCCTATAGAACTGAGGCAAATGTAAGAATGGGTGGCGGTGATGATAAATCTAAATACTTTATCTCGGGTGGTTACCTAAATGATGATGGATACGCTATCAACACAGGATATAAAAGATATACTACGCGTTTAAACATCAATTCAAATGTAAAAGAGTGGTTAAACGTAGGTGCAAATTTAAGTTATACGTATTCTGAAAGTATAAATAATGGACAAACTGATGGTGCAGAAAACCTTTTTGAATTTGCTGATAAAATGAACCCTTTCTATCCAGTTTTTTTAAGAGACAATAATGGCCAATTAGTTCCAGATCCTATTTTTGGCGGGAACCAATATGATTATGGTTCTAACTCTGGTTTTAGGGATAGACCCAATTCTAACAATTTGAATCCTATTGCATCTGCCTTGTACGATTTTAATGGTAATGATAGAAATGAAGTTGTAACTAGTTTTAATTTGGGTATTGATATTACTGAAGGCTTGACTTTTGAGTCTATTTATGGAGCCCAATATTCAAACAATATATTTAAATCTGTAGGTAATCAATTTTATGGTGTAGCAACTGCTAATGAAGGTGATTTATTTCAAAGTACTACAGAAAGAATAACAACGAATTTTTTACAGTTATTACGTTATAAAAAAGAATTTGGAAAACATAGTGTAGAAATTTTGGCTGCACATGAAAGCAATAAATACGATCAATCTTTCGCTACTGCATTTAAGTCAAAAGCTATTATCCCTGGTGGTAAAGAATTAGATAATTATATTGTTAATTTACAACAACCTACAGGTAGAACTGAAGCTAGAACATTAGAGTCTTATTTTAGTCAACTAAATTATGATTTTGATGATAAATATTACCTTACAGCATCTGTTCGTAGAGACGGGTCTTCAAGATTTGCAAATAACAAATGGGATACCTTCTATTCTATAGGTGGTGCATGGATTCTGTCAAATGAAAGTTTTTTAAATGACAATAACCTTTTAACTTTCTTGAAACTTAAAGGTTCATATGGTAGAACAGGTGATGATGCTGGTGTTGATATTTATAGTGGGATTAATACTTTTGGAGTTACTAATGTAGGTGGCAGATTTGCTGTGGCGCCAGAACTTTTTGCAAATCCCGATTTAACTTGGGAAACGGCTAATCAATATCAAGTTGGGGTAGAATTTTCTCTAGGCACCTTCCTTGATGCAACAGTGGACTACTATATTAAAGATACCGAAAATTTAATATTTAATAGAAGAATATCCCCTTCTTCAGGTGTTGCAACCCTTACGGTTAACGATGGGGTTCTTAGAAATAGTGGTCTTGAAGTTGATTTGGTTGCTCATCTTGTTAAAACTGCTGATTTTAAATTGGATCTAACTGTAAACGGTGCAATGTATAACAATGAGATTAAAACAATGCCAATAGACCCTCAAACTGGGGCTCCTGCAGCCCATAATATAGTAGGGTTATACGGATATTCCCAAGGTAGATCCATATATGATTTTTACATTAGAGAATATGCTGGTGTAGACCCAGCCGATGGTTATCCTATGTGGTTTAGATATTTTGACGATGTGAACAGTAATGGTATTTTTGATGCTGGTGATACTACAATTACCTCGTTAACGCCTTATCTAGCCACCAATCCTGACGCTAACGTAGCTAAAGCAACTACAAAGACTTATGCCAACTCAACACAAGTATTCGTTAATAAAAGTGGTATCCCCGATGTTGCTGGTGCATTCAGATTAAATGCAACATTCCATAATTTCAGTCTTTCTACTCAGTTTGCTTATTCCATAGGCGGATGGGCTTATGATAGCCAATATGCAGAATTAATGCATGATAATAACGGTGGAATTACTGCGACAAATAGTCATATTGACATTCGCAAAAGATGGCAACAACCTGGCGACATAACATCTGTGCCTTTGAGTGCTGATAGAGTGATACCAAATGTTAACTCTTCATCCACTCGTTTTATAACTAAAACTGATTTCTTGGCTTTAAACAATGTCGTTCTAGGTTATAACTTCCCAGAAGAAACTCTTGATAGAATTGGAATGTCTGGGCTTAATCTATATGTCTCTGGAGATAATTTATATTTTACAGGAGCTAGAAAAGGTTTTAATCCTACAACTAGTGAGGATGGAGGTTCTGACAGAGGGGTTTATGCTCCTTTAACAACTTTCACACTTGGAGTTAGAGCTAAATTTTAAAAAAAAAAGAATATGAAAAATAATTTAAAAAATTTAATTAAAATCACATGCTTGGCGTTACTAATGGTAAGTTGTGGTGAAGATTTCCTGGTTGAGGAACCAACTGGGAACATAATCAATTCTGATCAATTATCTGATGCAATAGCTTTAAACCCTGCTATAGGTGAAGCTACCGTAACAGGTATTTATGCTACCATGTTTACTACCGAAACTGGTGGTACTACATCCCAACAGGATTTTGGACAAAAAGGATATGATATCTATGGCGATATGCTTAGTAGTGATATGGCACTATCTACCAGTACTTATGGCTGGTACCGTGCTAGAATTACCGAAATGCAAGCTGGTACAGATTTTACACAACCAGAAAATTATCAACCTTGGCGTTATTATTATAGAATTATAAATCTAGCAAATTTAGTTATAGAAAGTCTTGGTGGTAATGATGTTGTTCCTGAAACAGATGAAAACAAATATACTATGGGTCAGGCTTTTGCAATGAGAGCTCATTCTTATTTTTACTTAACGCAATACTTCATTAATGACGTTGAAGCATCATGGAATGCTGAAACATTACCAATTTATGTAGTTCCTGGTTTTGCTGGTAATCCTAAGTCACCAACCAGTGAAGTTTATGCGCTTATGGAGGATGATTTAACCAAGGCAATCACGCTTTTGGATGGATTTGTTCGTTCTTCTAAAACTTCAGTAGATATATCAATTGCTCAAACCATTTTGGGTTATGTTTTAGCATCAAGAAGAGATAGATGGCTGGATGTAGTGACCGTAACTAATGCAGCTTTGGCTAATACTACAGCGATACCTATGTTAACAGATGCTTCTATAAATGGAATTAGAGGAGGCTTCAATCATGTTGATTCACAAGGTTGGATGTGGGGTGTTGACTTGAATGCAGATATTGGATTAGGTTTGGTTTCTTGGTGGGGGCAAATAGATGCATATTCTTATAGTTATGCCGCCGTAGGTGACAATAAAGCTATGGATGCAGGACTTTACAATAGTATGCCTGCAGATGACGTACGTAGATTACAATTTAATAATAATCCTGCCTCAGCAAGACATTTACAGCCTCTAAATAAATTTTATGATTCAGATAAAGTTATTTTTGGTACTTCACAAATTGTGAAAGCAGATTATATTTACATGCGATATGAAGAACCATTATTATTAAATATTGAGGCACTTGCTAGGTCTGGACAAGAAGGCTTAGCGAGAACCGCTTTATTTAATTTTGTATCTACCCGAGTTACGGATGCTTCATTTGTGAATGCTTTAAGTGGTCAGGCATTAATAGATGAAATATACAAGCAAACACGCTTAGAGTTCTGGGGTGAAGGCAAGAGTTATTTAGCCATGAAACGAAACAAAGCTACCATAGTTAGAGGTACAAATCACTTATCTTTTGTAGGAGTACCTATTCCATTTAATGATGAACGACTAACTTTTGAAATTCCATTACAAGAAATTCAAGATAATAATAACATATCTACTCAAAATTAATTTTTGAGCAGGTTATTTTGATGTATTTACGTTAAAACTACAAATTATGAGAAAAATACTTAATATTACATTTATAATATTTTCAATTTTCCTATTTCAAAACTGTGAAGAGGAAACTGAAGCTGTACCATTAGATTATATAACATTTGCGAAAAGCACATATTCGACGGGTGTTGATCCAGGGGGTGCTGCCACATTTGATATTACTGTTTATACTGCCAACATTACTTCTTCTGATAGGAACTATAATGTTATTGTTGCTCCTAACTCTAATGCAGCTGCAGGATCTTATACAGTACCAAGTTCTGTAACTATTCCGTCAGGATCTAATGAAGGTATATTAACAATAGCCTTAACCGACACCAATTTGGGTATTGGGGTTAACAACCTGATTCTTAATTTTGAAAAAGGTGCAAATTATTTTATTGGTGCATCAACAACTTTATCTTACATACAAAACTGTACAGAAGTAACCGGATCTCTAGATATAGTATTTGATGGTTATGGTAGTGAGTGTACTTGGGAAATAATTGATGCCCTAGGTGGTGTTGTAGCTTCTGGAGGGCCTTACACCGATGGGCAAGCATCTACTTCTCCGAGTATTACTTTATGTTCTGGAAGAGAATATACCTTTACTATTTATGATAGCTTTGGTGATGGTTTAAGTTTTCCTGCTAACGGAAGTTATGTCTTAACCATTGGCGGTGAAGTTAAAGCATCTGGCGGTGGTGATTATGGTGCTGAAGAATCAACAGATTTTGACACTAATTAAAAAAAGTATTTTATAACACTAAAAAAGAGGTTGCAATAGCAACCTCTTTTTTTATACCTTTACCCCATGCAAGAACAAACACTAATTTTTGGAATACGCGCCGTTATTGAAGCGGTAAATGCAGGAGAGACCATAGATAAAGTATTCCTTCAAAAGGGATTGAAAGGTGATTTATTTGGTGAATTAGAAGCAGTTTTAAGACACCATTCCATCAATTCCTCATACGTTCCCATTGAAAAATTAAATAGACTTACAAAAGGGAATCACCAAGGAGCTGTTGCTCAAATATCCCCTATTGAATTTCATGATCTGGAAGCGTTAATGATGACTGTCATGGAGTCTGGAAAAACACCTTTATTTTTATTATTGGACCAATTAAGTGATGTTCGAAATTTTGGAGCCATTATCCGAACCGCAGAATGTACCGGTGTAAATGGCATCATTATTCAAAAAAAAGGTGGTGCTCCCGTAAATGGTGATACTATTAAAACAAGTGCTGGTGCTGTTTTTAAAATTCCTATTTGCAAAGTTGATCATATAAAAGATGCTGTTTATTATATGCAAGCATCGGGTATTAAAGTTATTGCCGCTACAGAAAAAACAGATAGCACATTATATGATATATCATTTATAGAACCATGCGCTATTATTATGGGTTCGGAAGATAGAGGTATTAACCCTTCCATTCTAAAAGTTGTAGATGCTAAAGCCAAACTGCCATTGTTAGGTGAAATTGAATCTTTAAATGTCTCTGTGGCTTGTGGGGCTTTTTTATATGAAGTGGTTAGGCAAAGACTTGGTTAGATTATTTGACTATTTGGATTGTTAGAGGCTTAAAGTTTTTCCAGAATTGAACATTATTCTTTATTTTCTTTGAATGTATAGTTTACAGTAGGTTGCTCCTGCTCTGTATCTGGTTGAATATGCTCTATGAAATTTCCGTTGTTATCAAAATGCTTTAAAAAAGGATCATCATCTGCATTGTAGTCATCTTGTTCCCATGCATATTTTTTTGGTTTAACAATTTTCCTCTTAAAAAATAAAGCAAATAAAAAGCCCGTGAGAAGTCCTGATAAATGTCCTTCCCAAGAAACACCTTCTTCAATAGGAAATGTATACCAAATCATACTTCCGTAAAGAAAAACAACCAATAAAGATAGGGCCACCAAGCGATAATACTTTGAAAAAATGCCTTTAAAAAAAGTAAAACTCACCAACACATAAACTAATCCACTAGCACCAATGTGATAGGATGGCCTGCCAATACACCAAGTGAAAAACCCAGACATAAGAATTCCGAATATAATAACCTTCCAAGCTATGGGTCTGTAGAAATAAAACAATGCCATCGACAAAACAAACAACGGAATACTATTATGGTAAATATGCAAAATGCTCCCATGAACAAACGGACTTAAAAGAATGCCTCTTAATCCTTTTATAGTTTGTGGATAAATACCATAATTTGAGAAATTAAAACCAAAACGCACTTCAAACCAAAATACCATCCATATAAATAGCAAAAAAAGTAACGGATACAATATGACTCCGGTAGAAAATTTAAAATGTTCATTCTGATTCATAATTTAAAGATAACAAATAGTTAACCAAATTTTTATTGATGCTAAATTGGCAGATATAGGAATGAGGGATTGGGCAGACCAAAAAAAGAAAAACTTAATGGCGCAAGGAATCCTTTTTGCAAAGGAATTAATTAATTTTACATTTATGAATGAACCTTTAGCCGAACGTTTAAGACCAAAAACTTTAGATGATTATGTGAGCCAAACGCACTTAGTTGGCAAACATGGTGCTTTAACGCAACACATTAAACAAGGTTTAATTCCGTCCATGATATTTTGGGGACCTCCCGGAACAGGCAAAACAACGCTTGCCAATATTATTGCCAATGAATCTGGCAGACCATTTTACACATTAAGTGCCATAAATTCTGGTGTGAAGGACATTCGGGATGTTATTGATAAAGCCAAACAAAGTGGTGGTTTGTTTACTACCAAAAACCCAATTTTGTTTATTGATGAAATCCATAGGTTTAGCAAATCGCAACAAGATTCCTTACTGCAAGCCGTTGAAAAAGGTTGGATAACATTAATTGGAGCCACTACAGAAAATCCGAGTTTCGAGGTTATTCCTGCACTTTTATCACGTTGTCAAGTGTATATTTTAAATGCTTTTGAAAAAAACGATTTAGAGACGCTTTTAAAGCGTGCTATTGAACAGGACTACTATTTGTCTAAAAAAAATATAAAACTCCAAGAAACCGCATCCCTTTTAAGACTTTCTGGCGGCGATGCCAGAAAACTGTTGAATATTTTTGAATTAATAGTGAATTCTGAAGAATCTGAAAACATTGTAATAACAGATGTACTGGTCTTGGAAAAAGTTCAAAATAATACGGTTAGATACGATAAAACAGGTGAGCAACATTACGATATTATTTCGGCGTTTATAAAATCCATTCGCGGCAGCGACCCAAATGCTGCAGTCTATTGGTTGGCCCGTATGATAGAAGGTGGTGAGGATGTGAAATTTATTGCTAGAAGACTACTTATTCTTGCGAGTGAAGATATAGGAAATGCCAATCCAACAGCGCTAGTTATTGCCAACAATACATTTCAAGCAGTCTCCATTATTGGGTATCCAGAGTCTAGGATTATATTGAGCCAATGTGCTACCTATTTGGCTTGTTCACCCAAAAGTAATGCAGCGTATATTGCTATTGGTAAAGCACAACAATTGGTTAAAGAAACGGGAGATTTATCTGTTCCGTTGGAAATTAGGAATGCCCCGACCAAATTAATGAAAGAATTAGGGTATGGTGAAAATTACCAGTACGCCCACAATTATGAGAATAATTTTGCCAATCAGGAATTTCTACCAGATGAGATAAAAAACACCAAATTATATGACCCTGGAAATAACTCCAGAGAAAATGCTGATCGCAATTTTTTAAAACAGCGATGGAAAAATAAGTATGGGTATTAGTTAGTTGTTGAGTTGATTGTTTCTTCACGACTTAACAACAAACAACTCAACAACTAACTTATTAAAATTTAATATTCAGGACGTCTTGTTTTAAAACATTATTTTCATAATACTCCATAATCCAATTGTCATCTTTTTTATATAAAGTGGCATTTTTTCCTTCTACCATAAAAACGTTTTCCAAAGACGTATTCTTTATTTTATATACAACTTTTGGGGAACTATCCACCAATTGAAAACCATTATCTATGGCCTGAGCATATAAAACACCTGAAACATTATCACTTGCAGAAATAACTTTTGAAACTTCACCCATAGGCACACTAGGTTTAGGTGTCTCGCTTATAACTACCTTAGTTTCCTTTTCTTGCTTAAGGTTTTCTATTTCGGCTTTTAACTGTGCAATCTCTTTTACAACCTCTGTTTGGTTATTATTATCTTTAGTAACAGGTTGAGAAACTTTATTATTAGGAACATACTTGTAGTTTATCGTTTCCAATTCCTTAAAAGCATTTCTTAACGCCTGGCTGTAAGCTCTATCAAAATCTTTCTCTCTACTCTCTCCTACTTTTGTTGTATATACAGTTAATCCTTCACAATTATTTAATTCTAATTGAAACTTAGTTTTAAACATGCTTGAATCTTTTAAAAGGTCCGCATTTAACGCTAAACACTTATCAGCGTTTAAATCATCTGGATAACCCTCACCTTCCATAAAGGCTTGAAAACCATATTTATTGAATAAAAATACTGTTAATGAATTTAATTTAAATTGATCATTGTCTTTTAAAAAAGTATACCTTTTAGGAATAATAACATATTTATAATTGTTAAGATTTGACTGGGAAAATACACTTGTAACTAGGAAGTAGACAACAAGCAACGATGCAAATTTAGTTTTCATTTTTATTAAATATATAGTTATACCCTAGTTTGTAAATATACACTTTGTGTTGTATTTATATTTTATGAAATTAAAAAAATTGTGATGAATTAGCTATAAATAGTTTTTTATCTCTATTAAATTATTAACCTTCTTGATATGAGCATCCACAGGCTTCTGGAATTCATCAAAAAAAATAACGTCCATTCCTATGTTTAAAGCTCCTACAATGTCGGCTTCATAGCCATCGCCAATCATGATGCTTTTAGATATGCTTGTATTTGCTTTTTCAATAGCATAATGAAAAATTTGTGGATGTGGTTTTTTTACACCAATATCTTCACCGTTGGTAATTGTTTTGAAGTAATGCAAAATATTGGACTTTGTTAATTTTTTAGATTGAACTTCTTCAAAACCATTGGATAAAATATGTAGGTTATAGCTTTTATACAAATATTCTAAAATGGTAATGGCATCCTCATATAAGTAATTATTATCTGTGAGATAGGTTATATAATCGGTTGACAGCTTTTGAATAAGCTCCTTTTCAATTATATGATTTAATGCTGAAAATGTATCGTTTAACCTTCCAAAACGCAATACATCTTTATCAATTTTTTCGTCTCTGTAAAGTTTCCAGTATTGTAAATTAATGGCTTTGTAATGAACCAAAAAATCGTCTAAATCAATTTCTATCTGATTGATTTTAAAAATTTTATCAAAAGCTAAAGCCGAATTTTTATCAAAATCCCATAAGGTGTGGTCCAAATCAAAGAACACATCGGTAATACCTTTAATCTTCATCAGTAGAATCTAAAATAATATTAAACAATTCCTTAAATCCTTTCCATTTATCCATATCGCTGAATGTATAATTATGAAACACGGGGACAAACTCACCATTTACTTTTTTTATTTCAGAGATAATATCATTCAACACTATCTTTTTATCTAAAAGCGATTGGGTTTTTAAAAGCGAGTAGTCCATTAAATGGTATGAATACACTTTTAACGGTGTCTGTACCTCATAATCTAAGTCATAAAACAAAAAAGGCGTGCAAGATCCTGCCCTAAAACCAATGTGGTTTACATAACCCATGGTATAATCTTCCTGTATTTCCAAATCTATTAGATTTCTATAAGATTCAGGTAAATTAAGTTTTGAAAAAGATTGTCTGGTTGCCACTAAGGCCGTATTTATAATGGCTTCCATTTGTAGTTTCTCCTTCTTTAAAATAGAAACATCCTCAGTTGAAAAAAAGGATGTTTTCAACCCTACTTTGCAATAATCTGCAACTTGCTTAATTAATGAAATAAACTTTTTTTTATTAACACTAATACCTTTATCATAGGTTGAATAAGCACCAATTAAAAAGAAGAATAAAAATGTATGTTTGGTTTGTTTTTGTTTATTTAGAATGTATTTAAAGGTATCAAAAGGATCGTGCATCAATCCGAAAAGTACCATAAACCTGGCATATAATCCCTTAAAATTAAATTTAAAAACATCCTTTAAGGCGCCGCCTACAGTTCGCATAATCCCTTTTAACCTATAAAGATATGCCGAGGGAACATCTATAATAGGCTTTATACTATATGTTTTAATAGGGAATTGAAATTCTGGAAAAAAATTTTGCAAGGCATCTTTAAATTTGTATGCCCAAATGTCTACAATGGGTTGGTGCAAAAAATCATGTTTATATGCAACGCTTTCGGTTGCTAAAAACCGACCGTATTCATCCTGCACATGTGGCAGATACTCTTCATATCGCGATAACAAATAAAATGAGGAAGCAAAAATATCATACGGCAGGACGCCTTTTTCTCCATTAAAAAAAAAGCCTTTTGTTGTGCCCCATGTATAAACATGAAAATCTATGTCCGACAGTCCTTGTTCAAATAAAATATCATGGCTTTTTATAAAAAACTCATTCCCAAGAGGTTGTTTTGTATAGGACATTTTTAAACTATCGTGCGCAATAAATTCTTCAATAGTAGTGGTAAAAGAAACATCTATGCCAAGAACCCTTGTGCAAATATGTTTAAAAATATATTTTACCCTAGGCGTTATTTTATGTGTGTAAACTAATAACATTTAAAACTAAAATTGTTAGTACCAAAAGTACATAACTTAATTATCAATAAAATATGGAACGGCTTTTTGTTTTTAAAAAAGGAACCTAAATTAGGCTTTCATCAGCAAAACTAAAGTATGCTTTTTCGGTGATAATTAAATGATCCAAAACCTTAATATCTAAACTATCTGATGCGGTTTTTAATTTATTTGTTAATTGTTTATCGGCTTCGCTAGGCTTTAATGTCCCCGATGGATGATTATGCGCCAATATCAATCCTGTAGCACCAACTTCTAAAGCATTTTTAAGTACTAAACGAACATCAACTAGCGTACCTGTTATGCCGCCTTTGCTCAGTTGCTTTTTATGGATGACTTTATTGGAGTTATTTAAAAAAATAATCCAGAATTCTTCATGTTCCAATTCACCAATAATGGGCTGCATCAATTCAAAAACAGAATTGCTAGAACTTATTTTTTTCTTTTCTAAAGCTTCTTCGCCTCTTCTTCTTCTACCCAATTCCAAAGCTGCAGCGATGGTTATGGCCTTAGCTTCCCCAATGCCTTTAAACTCCATTAATTGTGCGATGGATAATTTTCCCAGCTCACTCAAATTATTACCAACACTTGCAAAAATACGTTTACATAAAGCCACAGCACTTTCCTCCCTATTGCCAGAGCCAATTAAAATCGCCAATAACTCAGCATCACTTAATGTGGCTTTACCTTTATAAAGGAGTTTTTCTCTTGGTTGATCGTCTTGGCTCCAATTTTTTATGGAAAACGAAGTTGGTCTTTCTTGCATCTAACTAGCCTAAATTAAAGTTGTATATTAACACTTATAAAACTACAAATTTTAAAGTATATTCTTTCATCCAACTTATTTTAATTTAACATTTATCAAAGCATAAATAATGTATTTTTATAAAAGAACAATCTAAGATAAAAACTATTACATATGAACCCATTAAAAAAAGAAGACATAAGTCAAGAAGTTTTTGATTTATACGATTATTATGCTCATAATAAAATTAACCGCAGCCAATTTGTTGAAAAACTATCTCTTTATGCTATAGGTGGTTTAACTGTTTCTTCCCTTTTAAGCTTTTTAACGCCTAATTACCTTGATAATTTGATGGTAAAACCAGATGATCCCAATTTAGATTCTGGGTATATTACCTATCAATCACCAAAAGGAGGCGGCCCTATCAAAGGTCTTTTATCAAAACCAGATGGCATAAAAGGTAAATTGCCGGGTATTATTGTGGTACACGAAAATAGAGGATTAAACCCGTATATAGAAGATGTTGGAAGACGAGCCGCTTTAGATGGCTTTATTTCTTTAGCTCCTGATGCCTTATCACCGTTGGGAGGTTACCCCGGAAATGATGACGCAGGAAGGGAAATGCAAAGTAAACGAGACCGTAATGAGATGCTTGAAGATTTTATCGCTGCTTTTGATTATTTAAAAAACCATGAAAACTGTGATGGTAATATTGGTGTGGTAGGCTTTTGTTTTGGCGGCTGGATTGCCAATATGATGGCTGTAAAAGTACCAACACTAAAAGCGGCCGTGCCTTTTTATGGCGGACAACCAACTGCTGAAGAAGCAGCTCAAGTTAAAGCACCTTTATTGTTGCAATATGCAGAATTAGACACTAGAGTTAATGCGGGTTGGCCAGCTTATGAAGAGGTTTTAAAAGCAAATAATGTTGAATACACAGTACATTTTTATCCAAACGTAAACCACGGATTTCATAATAACTCAACTCCACGATTTGACAAAGAGGCAGCAGATTTGGCTTGGAGTAGAACGATTGCATTTTTTAAGGAGAAACTTAAATAAATCTAGTTATAATATTATCTTTTTTAATTAAAACCAACTAAACCAAATAATGAAAAAAACAACACTTCTTCTTTTTATCCCATTAATTCTATTAAGTAGTAAACTCCTTTCTCAAAATAAAGACATTTATCAAATAAAAACCTATTTGATGAACACCGAGCAACAAATGGAAACTACCGAAAACTTCCTAAAAGACGCTTATTTACCTGCTTTAAAAAGATTAGGCATAAAACCTGTTGGTGTTTTTAAACCTAAGACGATAGAGTCTGATTCCATCAAGAAAATGATGGTTTTAATTCCGTTTTCATCATTGGAGCAGTTCTCTGGTTTGGATAACCAATTATCAAATGACAACGTTTATTTAACCGCTGGAGCTCATTACTTAAACGCACCTTTTAATGAAAAACCTTATTTACGCATAGAATCTACCCTATTACAAGCGTTCTCTGAGCATCCTCATGTAACTCCAACACCGTTGACCGGCCCAAGAGATGAACGGGTTTATGAATTAAGAAGCTATGAAGCTTCCACAGAAGCCATTCTAAAAAATAAAATTGAAATGTTCAATAAAGGAGGCGAAGTCAAACTATTTGGTAGCCTTAATTTTAATGCCGTTTTTTATGGCGAAGTCATTTCGGGCAACAACATGCCAAACTTGATGTACATGACGACATTCTCTAATCAAACAAGTCGCGACGAACTATGGAAAGTATTCTTTTCTTCTCCAGAGTGGAAAGTATTAAGTGCCAAGACTGAATACAAAAACAATGTTTCGAAAGCAGATATTATGTTCTTTACTCCAACTGAATATTCAGATTACTAATTACAGCTTAAACTAATAATGAAAAAATTTGTAACCCTCCTGTTTTTAATTAGTGCTTTCACACTAAATGCACAGCAATACCCAGAAGTAACCATTTCTGGTTCCCAAATAAGAAAACTAACATCCAATATTGTTTCTGGACAAGAATATGAACTACACATTATGCTGCCTTCAGGTTATGAAAATAGCACCAAAAAGTACCCTGTTATTTATTTAATGGATTCCCAATGGGATTTTTCGCTGGTAACTGCTATTTATGGACAGCAATATTATGATGGTTTTATTCCGGAAGCCATTATAGTAGGCGTTACGTGGGGAGGAGAAAATCCGAATCCAAATATGCTTCGATCAAGGGATTACATACCAACAAACGCCACTGGGGGAGCCGATTTGTTTTTAGATTTTATGAAAACTGAACTATTCCCTTTTATTGAAAGCAATTACAAAGTAGATAATAGCCATAGAACCTTAATGGGCTGTTCTTTAGGAGGGTTGTTTACTTTATACGCGTTATTCACGCATACCGATATGTTTACGGGTTACGTAGCGGCAAGCCCCGCTTTGGGTGGGGACAATGGTATTTTAAGTGGTTTTGAAAAAGCATTTTCAGAAAAACAATCTGATAAACCTACAAGTGTTTATATGACCGTTGGTGATGTGGAAAGTGGCAAATCTAATTTTGAAGCATTTGCTGACAAGATGAAGAGCAGACAGTATAAAAATGTTAGGTTACATTCTAAAGTGTTAGAAAACACAGGCCATTCAGGAACAAAAAGTGAAACTTATTCTAGAGGCTTACAATATGTCTTTGAAAGAAATCAATTAAAATTAAGTGATGCTATTTTGAATAAATATGTGGGAATGTATCAATTAGGCGACGGTAAAGCGGAAATAAAGAATGAAAATAATGAATTGAGATTATATGCTCATGGTTCTAGCATGCCACTTTTAGCGAATTCAGAAACCCATTTTTATTCGACTTCTCAGTTCTTTAATATTCACTTTAAAGAAACTAATAACGCCGTTGAAGGTTTTGATTTAATAACTTACGGAGGGACTCAAACATTAAATAAGGTTAAGTGAATGGTTGTCATTCCTGCGTAGGCAGGAATCTGTTTTTTGAACCGCTTTATCGCTCTCAAAAAAGAGTAAAATCAGCACAAAAAAAATTGGCAACTAAAACAACATTATAATTCCCAAACTGGATGCCTGCCTAAGCAGACATGACAAAACAAAATCACTCAATCAACCCTTTAACCTCATCAAAATTAAGGCCACCATAATTACCAGAACTCATTAACAATAACGCTTTATTATTGAAGTCTTGGGAGAATAAAAATTGTTTAAAATCGTCTGGATTGGTATAAATAATTAAATCGTCACGTTCAAAAGCATTTGCTATTTGCTCGTGGGTGACTTCTTTAAGCTTTTTAATTTCAACAGCATGAGGTGAGTAAAACACCACCGCAACATCGGCAGCATCAAGTGCCCCTTTATATTCTTTTAAAAATTCGGCATTTAAACTGCTATAGGTATGTAATTCCAAACACGCCACCAACGTTCTATTGCTGTATTGTTCTTTTACTGCTTTGGTAGTAGCTTCTACTTTACTTGGTGAATGTGCAAAATCTTTATAGGCGACACTTGTTTTACTTTCAGCGATTTTTTCCAGACGTTTGCTAGCTCCTTTAAAGCTTGCAATGGCTTCATAAAAATCATCTTCATCAATGCCCATATGCTGGCAAATCCATTTGGCTCCAGCAAGATTGTTTAAATTGTGTTTTCCAAAAACCTCAATCGGCAATGGTCCTTCAGGAGTTTCTAATAGTGTTTGTCCGTTTTCCACGGTATAGTTTGGGGTTTTGTATGGTAATTTCCGAATGGTATTCACACTAACCTCCACCACACGTTTTACTTCAGGGTCTTCTTCATTATAGGTAATACTGCCTCCACTAACTATAGAATCTATAAAAATTCGAAACTGTTCCACATAATTATCATAAGTTGGAAATACATTAATATGATCCCAAGCAATACCGCTCAACAAGGCTATATTGGGTTTGTACAAATGAAATTTTGGACGTCTATCAATTGGTGAACTTAAATATTCATCACCTTCAAGAACCATAAAATCATTTTCTTCTGTCAGTTTCACCATCACATCAAACCCTTCCAATTGGGCACCTACCATGTAATCCACATCTTTATCATGGTAATGCATCACGTGAAGAATCATAGAGGTAATCGTGGTTTTTCCGTGGCTTCCGCCTATAACCACTCGGGTTTTATTTTTGGATTGTTCATATAAAAATTCAGGATAACTGTAAATTTTCAAGCCTAATTCTTGGGCTTTCAGCAACTCGGGGTTATCTGCCTTGGCGTGCATCCCCAACACAATAGCATCAATAGTTGAATTGATTTTTTCTGGATACCAACCATAGGTTTCTGGCAATAGCCCTTTGGCGTTTAATCTGGATTTTGAAGGTTCAAAAATTTCATCGTCGCTTCCTGTAACTTGGTATCCTTTATTATGTAGTGCGATTGCTAAATTGTGCATGGCAGAACCACCAATAGCTATAAAATGTACGTTCATGTATCTATTTTGAATGACTCAAATATACTTTTTTGCGAGGTAGTTTCAAAGGTTTACAGCGGTAAAGTTTCAAAGACACAAAGGCTCAAAGTTTCAGAGTTTCAGAGATACAAAATAACTGAAACTGAAACTTTAAACTGTGACTAACTACAGCTTCAATATCTTCTGCTTCTCTTCGTTGAAGGGTTTCATTTTCGGATATTCAGAAATAGCCAAATCAATGTGTTTCAAAGCTTCTCTTTTATCCTTTTTAAGCAAATAAATTTGTGCCAAACGGTAGTATGCCCATGCTTTTGGCACACCATCATTAGGAGAATAATTTTCTATGTAGGTAATTAAACATTGTTCTCCTTTATGCAATTCAATATTATATTCCGCAGCCACCTTACCTATTTGATAGTGAAGTGCATTACGCTTGTGTTTACTTTTGGCTTCCTCTAGATTATTAAGAGCTTTTTCTGGTTGCTTTTGTTTTTCGTAGAACGTTGTTAATTTATCGTAGCACCATAATGAGCCACCTTCCTTAATGGCCAATTTATAATATTTTTCAGCCAAATTTGGTTCATTATCAGTTTCGTAAATATAGCCTTTTGCTAAATAACCATCCACTTTAGATAAGTTATAAAGTTCATCAGCATACCTAAGTGCCTTGTCTTGACTACCTCCTATAAGTCCAGGTATTTGCATATAAAATTCAACCAAGGCCCAACGTGTATTGGTATGCTTAGGGTCTAATTCAGCAGCTTTTAAAAAGGCTTCCTTAATATCGCCCACCATTCCTAATGCCTCAATTTTATTAACAGCCAAGGCTTTCATACCCATGGCGCCACCATATTTATATTGATATTCAGCATTATTTTTTTGGTAACCTACAAGCTGTTTATAAACGGAAATCGCTTCATCCCACTTTTTTTGATAGCCATAAGCATCTCCCAATAATTCCTTGACTTGCATGTCTTGTGGATTTTTTTTGAGATAATTATATGCTGTATGCTCCGCTTCGATATATTGCTTTTTACTGAGCAGTTTTGTAATGCTATCTTTTGTCGTTTGGCTAAACGCTAGAACAGGTAGAAATAAGAGTAGGTATAAATATTTTTTCATGGGCAAACATTTTAATCATTCGTCGTTTAAATCTTTATAAGATAAATTTAATCATATTTATCAGTGCAATTTAAGGCTTTAATTTATTAAAAATTATTAATGAAATGATAAATTTGATTCAGCTACTTCACTGTTAAAATAGCTATCTTCACTCATCCAACAATAACTTTGCCACGTTTATTGTTTTTTGGAATAACTTTTGAAAGTAACTTGTAGCAAAATTGAAATATGAAGACATATACAACTTTATTAATGATCATGCTTTTCGCTAATTTTCTGCAAGCACAAACACCAAATTATGAGAATTTATGGAACCAAGTTGAAAAATTTGAAATAGATGGCTTACCTAAATCAGCTTTAAAAATAGTTGAAGACATTGCAAAACAAGCAACAAAAGACAAGAATGATCCGCAACTTATAAAAACCATGTTTTACAAAAGCAAGTTTGCCTTGGTTTTAGAAGAAGATGCCCAATTAAAAATCATAAACGATTTTAAGAAACAAATTGACATTAGCACATTCCCATCAAAAAATATATTAGAAAGTTTACTCGCCAACATGTACTGGCAATATTTTAACCAAAACCGTTGGCAATTTTATAATAGAACCAAAACGGAAGAAAAAGTAAATGCTGAAGACTTTAGAACATGGGATTTACAAACCCTATTCAATGAAATACATCTACACTATCAAAACTCGTTACAAAACGGATCGATGCTTCAATTGGAGCCTTTAGAAAATTATGATGCGATTTTAAATCTTCAAAAAAATTCTAAAATTTACCGACCAACTTTATTCGATTTTTTAAATCATGAAGCGTTGAATTTTTACAAAACCAATGAAACCAACATCACCAAACCTGCTTATAAATTTGAAATTGATAATCCACAGTTTTTAGGGGAGGCTTCAACATTTTCGAATATAAAATTGACGTCTAAAGATTCAACATCTTTACAGTTACATGCTCTAAAAATTTATCAAGACCTCATTCAATTCCATTTAAAGGATAAAGAACCTTTCGCTTTCGCGGATGTGAATATTGAACGTTTAAAATTCGTGAATGAATATGGCACTTTTAGTGATAAGGAAACTCTTTTATTGCAAGCGCTTACAACTGAAAAAGACAAACTGAAAGAACACGAAGTTTCTGCTTTATACAATTTTGAAATCGCTTCCATATATTACCAACAAAGTCAACAATATCAATTAAAAACAAACGAAGACAACCGTTGGAAAGCAAAAGAAGCCATGGCTATTTGCAATGCCGTGATTGAAAAATTCCCAAAAAGCAAAGCTGCGGAAAAATGTGCCATTTTAAAACAACAAATCGAGCAACAAGCCTTAGATATTACTACAGAGAATTTTTTACCAATTCAACAACATGCGCGTTTGTTGGTTAGTTATAAAAATTTGGACACGCTTCAGTTTAAAATATTCAAACTATCACAAAACCAATTAGAACAATTTAATAAAGTTTACCAGAAAGAAGAGCAGCTGACTTTCATTAAAAAACTAGCTGTTTTTAACCAATGGGAAAGTAAACTTAGGAACGAGAATGACTATCAAAATCATTCCACCGAAATCGCCATCCCCAAACTTAATAACGGCACGTACTTAATCTTTGCTTCAACAAAAAATGATGATGAAACATTTGCTTTTTCTACCATTCAAGTTACCAATTTAGCCTTGGTTGAAACTGAAACTGAAGACCATAAAATCTTTCAAGTTATTGATAGAAATAATGGAAAACCGATTGTGGATGCTGATGTAGAATTGAGTTTTACTGAAAATAACAATAGAAGCATCCAAAAAGAAAATTTTAAAACAAACTTGTTTGGCGAAATCAACATTGAGAAAACCAAATACCGTTATAGAAATCTGAATGCAAAAGTTAAGTTTGGCAGCGACACCGCTTATTTTGGAGATTATTATGTAAGTCAACATTATAAAAGAGAAAAAGCGGAAACTGAATTCAAAGCCTTTTTGTTTACCGACAGAAGCATCTACCGCCCAGGGCAAACCGTTTATTTTAAAGCTATTGCGATAAAAACGAATCCGAATGGTGGAAAATCGGAAGTGGTAGCAAACGAACCAGTTTCTGCTATATTGTATGATGTCAATGGTGATGAAATTAGAAAACTAGAATTTAAAACCAATGAATTTGGTTCCGTTTCTGGTGAATTTATACTACCAAATTCTGGATTAAATGGCGAAAATTACATCGAATTCGATGGTGATGAAGAAGATTTCTTTTTGGAACATTATTTCTCCGTTGAAGAATACAAACGCCCTAAGTTCGAAACCAAATTCAATCCTGTTACTGAAAGCTATAAAGTCAATGATTCCGTTACAGTAAAAGGAACAGCTTTGGCTTACGCTGGAAGTAACATTACCGATGCCAAAGTAGTGTATCGTGTGCATAGAAAAGTGGAATATCCACGTTGGTATTTTTGGTCAAGACCTTGGTTTGATAGTGAACCTCAAGAAATCACGTATGGTGAAAGCACCACCAATGAAAAAGGTGAATTTGAAATTATCTTTAAAGCCATTCCCGACCCAAGTGTGGACAAAACTAGTTTGCCTATTTTCAATTATGAAATTACGGCGGATGTCACCGATTTAAATGGTGAAACCCGAAGTGCCACAACAATTGTTAACGTTGGATACCATGCCTTGGTAGCAACTATGACTATTGCTGATAAATTAGATAAAAACGAAAAAGACGAAAAAATCAATATCGATACCAAAAATCTAAATGGTGAATTCGTGCCAGCAACGGGTATTGTTAAAATATACAAATTACTGGCACCGAAGTCCGTTTTAAGAACTAGACCTTGGCCGGCTCCAGATTATCAAGATTTTTCAGAAGAAGCTTTTAAAAATCTGTTTCCACACGATGCTTATAAAGATGAACATGACTCCAATAATTGGGAAAAAGGCGATTTGGTTTTTGAAAAATCCTTTGATACCAATACATCTAAGGAACTTGAATTAGGAAATGTTAAAAAATGGGGATCTGGGCAATACCTCATCACTTTGGAAAGTAAAGATAAATTTGATCAGTTGGTTAAAGATGAAATAAAAACTATATTGTATAGTGATGATGACAAAACGGTGGCGGATAATCAATTGCTCAGCATCACCACCAATAAACCGACTTACAAAGTTGGGGAAACTGCTTTGGTGACGTTTGCTTCTGCTGCTCCTGATTTAAAAGTCACAGTTTCTATTGAAAAAAACAATAAAATTGTTCAAACTCAAATCATTTCATTAAATAATAACAAAAAGACGATTTCCATTCCTGTTAATTCAGAAGATGTCAGAGGATTTGTCATTAATTACAGTTTCGCTGCTTTCAATGGTTTTCAATCGGGTGTAGTAGGTATTATGGTGCCTTACCCTAAAACGGATTTAGATATTGAAACCACCACATTCCGTGATAAATTACAACCCGGAACCGATGAAACTTGGAGTTTTAAAATTAAAGGGCCTCAAGGTGACAAAGTATCTGCGGAATTATTAGCAAGCATGTATGATGCGTCTTTGGACCAGTTCAAGCCGCATAGTTGGATTTTTAATTTTATTGACAGAAATTTTTATTATTCCAAAAATCGCAATGCATACCAGAGTTTTGGAACAAAAAATTTCAGGGTTTACAATAAACCATTTGCAAATACAAATTATCCTCAGCAATACTTTGACCAATTAAATTGGTTTGGATTCAGTTTCAATTTTAATAAAAGTCGACATGATAATTATATTAAATCTTTAAGACTTAAAACTGAATCGAAATATGATGATTCTATAAAAAAAGGATTTGTGTCAGGAACTGTTTTTGATGACAGCGGAAACCCATTACCCGGTGTTACTGTTTTAATAAAAGGAACTTCAATAGGAGTTGCAACAGACTTTGATGGAAACTTTTTAATACAGGCAAATACTGGTGATAAATTAGTAATTAGTTATGTAGGTTATATTACAAGGGAAATTAATATTGCTAATAACAATAGTTTGAGTATTTCTTTAGCTGAAGATAGTAATCATTTGGACGAAGTAGTAGTCACTGGTTATGCAGCCATGAGAAAAGCCTCCTTAACAGGTAGTGTTGTTTCTGTAGTAACAGAACAACTAGATGCTGAAGATGAGATGGACATGAAATCAAAGACAGAAGCCATTGAAAATACCACAAAAAAACCAAATTTCGACAACATTCAAATCCGTAAAAACCTTCAAGAAACAGCGTTTTTCTTTCCGCAGTTACAAACCGATAAAGATGGAAATGTGAGTTTCAGTTTCACCACACCAGAAGCCTTAACCCAATGGAAACTGCAATTATTGGCGCATACCAAAACCTTGGAAAGTGCTACCAAAACCTTAACAACCGTTACCCAAAAAGAATTGATGGTCATCCCCAACACACCTCGTTTTTTACGTCAAGGTGATCAAATAAGCATCAGTACAAAAATCGCTAATCTAACTGACAAACAACTTTCTGGACAAGCCGTTTTAATTTTGACAGATGCTATTTCTGGAAAAGACATAACCGCTAACTTGCTCAGTCCGACCCTGGAGCCCGTGTTTAGCGGAGTCGAAACAGGGGAGTTAGAGGGGGCTTCTTTTATTGTTCCTTCTAAAGGCAACACGCAAATCACTTGGAATTTAACCATCCCTGACGATGTTGATGCCGTTCAATATAAAATCATAGCGAAATCAGACGCTTTTAGCGATGGCGAACAAAACGCCTTGCCCGTATTATCAAATAGACTATTGGTTACTGAAACGTTGCCTATGTGGATTCGTAGTAACGAAACCAGAACGTTTACATTAGACAAGCTTAAAACTAGCACCTCAACAACGCTAAAAAACCACAAGTTAACTTTGGAAATCACTTCCAATCCAGCGTGGTATGCCGTACAAGCCTTGCCTTATTTAATGGAATATCCGTATGATTGTAACGAGCAAACCTTCTCGCGTTATTATGCGAATGCTTTGGCGAGTCATATTGCGAATTCAAACCATAGAATTCAGGAAGTGTTTAATCAATGGGGGTCTCAAGATGTGCTGATGAGTAATCTTGAAAAGAATGAAGAATTAAAATCCATTCTTATTCAAGAAACACCTTGGTTACGTGATGCTCAAAGTGAAACCGAACAGAAAAAACGCATCGCTTTGTTATTTGATTTGAATAAAATGAATAACGAATTGCAATCGGCTATGCGTAAATTGGAGAACAATCAACTATCAAATGGAGCTTGGGCATGGTTTAATGGCGGACGAGAAAACAGATACATTACCCAACACATTATTACCGGTTTTGGACATTTGAATAAACTTGGTGTCACCCTGAGCGCAGTCGAAGGGTCCTCTTCTGAATCAAAAATGCTTGAAAAAGCCATCAAATATCTAGATTCTGAATTCATTCAAGAATATAAAGATATTCGGAAATATGATGCTAAAGTCGATTTAAACAAAGATCATTTAAGCTACACGCAACTGCATTATTTATATATGCGAAGCTTCTTTCCAGATGTTAAAAAATCTAAAGAAGTCGAAGATATTACCAAATATTACCAAACGCAAATGCAAAAATATTGGTTGATTCGTTCCTTGTACGCCAAAGGATTGATGGCGTTGGTTTCAGAACGATTGAATGACAAATCAACCTCCGCTAAAATTTTAAAATCGTTGAAAGAAACCAGTATTACTTCAGAAGAATTGGGCATGTATTGGAAAGAAAACACCGCTTCTTGGTATTGGTATCAAGCGCCGATTGAAACGCAAGCGTTACTAATTGAAGCGTTTGCTGAAATTGAAAATGATACAAAAACCATTGATAATCTTAAAATCTGGTTACTAAAAAATAAACAGACCAATCAATGGAAAACGACCAAAGCAACTACCGAAGCTGTGTATGCCTTGTTACTTCAAGGTAACGATTGGTTATCGGTGACCGATGCAGTTGACGTGGTTTTGGGCGGACAAAAAATTGAACCTTCTAAACTCGAAGATGTTAAAATAGAAGCTGGAACAGGATATTATAAAACATCTTGGAGTTCTTCTGAAATTAAACCAGAAATGGCGGAAGTAAAACTGACCAAAAAAGGTGAAGGCATTGCTTGGGGCGGTTTATATTGGCAATATTTTGAAGATTTAGACAAAATAACTTCGTCAGAAACACCGCTTAAATTGAAGAAAAAACTGTTCCTTAAAAAGAATACGGATATGGGCGAGCAAATTTCTGAAATTACAGAAAAAACTAATCTTAAAGTTGGTGATTTGGTTCGTGTTCGCATTGAATTGCAAAGCGATAGAGCTATGGAATTTATCCATATGAAAGACATGCGCGCCGCTGGATTAGAACCTATAAATGTGATTTCCCAATACAAATGGCAAGACGGATTAGGCTATTATGAAAGCACAAAAGATGCGTCCACAAACTTCTTTTTTGATTATTTACCAAAAGGCATTTTTATATTTGAATACGATTTAAGAGTCAATAATGCGGGCAATATGAGCAATGGCATTACCACCATTCAAAGTATGTATGCGCCAGAATTTAGTAGTCATAGTGAAGGTGTGCGTTTGTTGGTTAAATAGTTTTTTTAAAAGAGGCTTAAAAGCCTCTTTTTTTTATGATTAACTTTGCTTTGATAAAATGGGTAGTCAAACATTTGATAACAAAGAAAAAATTGGAAAAAACATCCTTTTTAAAGACAGCTTACACCAACTTGACTAATGAAAATTTAGACAATTTAATTTACTACTTAAAAAAAATTAGTGGCAAACCTTTAACTGTAAAATGTAAAAGACAAAATGCTTTCAAAATCTTATGGCATGATAAAGAAACTAAATTATTAGCAAGATGTCACGTCCAAAATGCAGCAGAATATTTAGATTTCATTAAAGAGAATATTAAAACAGAACAGTTGAAGACTGTTGTAGCAGACATATCTGATTATGTCCAATTTCTTGATTCAAATGAAGACACATCATTTATATTAATAAGTACAAATACCCAAGCTTCCGCTGTGCAATTTGACAATGCAAAAAGATTGTTTTACAATCACCAAATTAGAGAACAGTATCAAAATAATTACTCTACTGACCTTTTGACTCTTTATTCAATTAGATTATCTTTAGAGAGTAGAGTTAGAGGACTTTTAGGAATTGATTACGCAAAATCTAGTGGAAAAAATATTGGATTATCAACTCTAATAAAAATTTCGAAAGGATTAAAATCCGTGCAATACTCAACTGAAACCGATTGGATAGAAATAGAATGGGTTAATAATTGGCTAAACCACCATATGCATAGACATATAAGACCTTATCCTTGGATTATCCATCAAGCCTTAGAGGTTTTAAAACCTTTTGTAGACCCAAAAAAGCCATTAATAAATTCAGACAGAACTATTTATTCTTTCTATAGTGCAACATATGTTATTGATGAAAATATATTAAAAAATGAGATTGAGTTAAATTTAAAAGAATTATTTCCTGAAGTACAAATTAGATGGTTGAACAAAAGAGAAATATTAAAAAATAAATAATGCTAATCTTAGCTAAAACCAAAAGGACTAAAACCCCATTGCAAAAAAACCACCTGCATATCTTTTTACTACTATCGCTAATAGCGTTACATATCTCTTGCGCTGCAAAAAAAAACATAGTCGCAAATGAAATCATCATTGAAGCACTCCCTCCAAAACTTATTTTTTTAAATTATACTATTTCTCAAGATGCTAATGGAGACAAACATATTCAGTTTGTAAACAAAATTATTACCGACGGTAAACTAAAAAACAATACCGAAGCATATTTTAAAACGGGTGCTGTGGGCGACTTAAAATGCAGTCAACTAGATAAAGATTCCTTAGAAATTAAAACGGTCATTATAGAAAACCCTTTATCGAAAATAATGGAATACGTTAATGATTCTCTTATCTTTGAAAGCAAAAAAATAGAACTAAAAAGCGCTCCGCTATCATTAAGGTTAGCGCTTCATGACAAAACAAAGTACATAACCATTAGCCACATCATAGATTCGTTGCAAAATAGTCGCCCATTAATCACCACCAAGTTGGATTGAAAATGAAACATAGTCTACTCATCGTTTTATTTTTTAGTTTACAATTTACATACGCTCAAGTTTTTGATGTGGAAGCCATTAAAATTTCCGGTGATGATGACAAACGTATCAATTTGGTTATTTTAAGCGAAGGCTACCAGGCAAGTGAATTGCCTCAATTTAAAACCGATGCTATTAACTTCAGCAATGCGATGTTCAACCAATCGCCTTTTAAAGAATATGCCAATTATTTTAATGTCTATATTATAAAAGTGCCTTCTAATGAAAGTGGCGCAGACCATCCTGGAACTGCCACAAATGTTACGGAGCCAGCGTCCCCAATACGCAATGTGGATACCTATTTTAATGCTACTTACGATTCCTTTGGAAATCACAGGTTACTTTATTATGAAATTGATGGTTTTAGCTCCAATAACACACAAGCTAAAATAATGAATGTGTTAGCAACGAATTTCCCAACCTACGACCAAGCATTAATTTTAGTTAATTCACTTGAATATGGTGGCAGCGGTGGCAGATTTCCGATGGCTTCAAAAGGTGTTAGCAATGGTATTAATTCAACTGAAATTGCCATTCATGAATTAGGTCATTCATTATTTAATTTAAAAGATGAATATTATGCAGCAGGTTATGAAGGTGAGGCTATTAATATGACACAACAAAACAACCCTAGCTTAGTAAAATGGAAAAATTGGATAAATACCAATAATGTAAATATTTATCCATTTGGAAGTTCTGGAATCGCTGCTACTTGGTACAGACCTCATCAAAACTGTAAAATGCGCTACCTAGGCGTGTCTTTTTGTTCCGTTTGCAAAGAAGGCATGGTTGAAAAAATACATTCTATGGTGTCACCAATCGATTCTTTTACCCCTGATTCAAATTCAATAAATAACCCATCATTTCCCATTGATTTTCAATTGGATTTGATACATCCTATTCCAAATACTTTAGAAAATACATGGACATTAAATGCTTCTGAATTTGCTGTTAATACAGATGCTATTTCCATTTTAGAAACGGATTTAAATACTGGAACGAATACGTTAACTGTTGCCGTAACCGATGCTACAACACTTTTAAGAGTTGATAATCACGATTCATTTCATGTTTCAACTGTTACTTGGAGCATTGATAATTCATCTTTAGGCATTGATGATATAACTAGTGAGATTAATAATTTCAACATTTCCTTATATCCTAACCCATCCAATAGCTTTATAACCATTAAAGCTGAAAACACTTTGAGCGTAGATTTAAAAGTTGATTTAATAAATCTGGAAGGCAAAAAAGTAAAAACAGTTACCATTTCTAATTACGAACCTCAAGAAATAGACATTAGTTATTTAAGTCAAGGTATTTACATCGTAAACTTCTACGCCAACAATGTGTTGATTGCCAATAAAAAAGTGGTTAAAAACTAATCGAAATTTTGTTAACTAACTTGGAGGCATCGTAGGTCTTACTTCAATTTTACTTGGTAACGTTCTTGGGTTCATTTTAATTAAATCAACGACCAAGTCACCTATATCTTCTTTTTGGATTTTCCATGCATCATTTTCATCTGGCGTATGTCCGTTAAAGTGGGTCGCCACAGATCCGGGCATGATGGTACTGACTTTAATATCGTATTTACGTAAATCGAGCATAACAGCTTGCGTAAATCCTGTAACGCCAAATTTACTGGCATTATAAGCCGACCCTTTCGCAAAGAAATTGGTACCAGCCAAACTTGAAATAGAAATAAAATACCCTTTAGATTTTTTCAAGGCTTCCACACTCGATTTTATAGAATAAAATACGCCTGTAAGGTTGGTATCTATCGTTTCTTGCCATTGCTCAAGTGTCATATCTTCTATACTAACAAAATGTGCCAAACCTGCATTGGCAACAACGATATCGAGTTGATTAAAGTGTTTTAAAACCGTTTTAACGGCATGTTGATGACTTTCAAAATCCCTTACATCCGCAAGAATACCTATCGCCTTGGCTCCTGTTTTGGAATTGGAATTAAGCTGATTGGCTACTTGTTCTGCAGACGATGCGCTTCTACTGGTGATGGCTACATGAACGCCTTCTTTCATTAAAGATTCTGCTACACCGTAACCGATGCCTTTAGTACCTCCTGTTATTAGAGCGACTTTATTTTGTATTGAATTCATTAAATGTTGCTTTTTGTAAAGCTACAAAATGAAAAATCAATAGGAGCATTTTATATGTTATGATAATTATAAAATTATGGCTGTGGCGGATATTGTGCCAATACTTTTTCAGTAACTGCCTTTAATTGTGCTTCCCGTTTTTCTGGTGTTGCATTGGGCGTAAAAACAGATTCACTGACGGCTTCCCAAAAAAGACCTTTACCTTTTTCATCAACAAAATCAATAATAATCTGGCGATTCACGTTGGATTGACCAATCGGCAACCCTATGGAAACACCACCTCCCATGTTGCCGCCACCTCCACCTAGGCCTACACCAACATTATTACGTTGCACCTCTTTGTATTCACTGCTTTTTATATCAATCAAAAAATCGGGGTTTTCAGAAATCGTAAATCCTTTTTCTTTCATTTTTAAATCAATGGCATCCAATAGGCGTTTGGTATCCAATTCACTCAAACCCGTTTCCATATCGCCATAATATTGATAGGTTTTGTATTTGGTAAAATCCGTGCCTCTTTCATAATCGTAATTCACACGAATGGGCGCACAAGACATCATTAACAATGTCATTCCAATTAATAAGTATCGTTTCATTTGGAGTAATTTTTTATTAAAGTTAATCAAAAATTATTCCATGGACATAAAGCTATTGATTAAATATTTTGAACTGCATTTTAATATCAGTACATTTATTAATCATAAAAATCATAGCAATTTGAAACCATTCTCTTGTATTTTAAATATCACTTTCTTCTTTTTTTCTTTAGTATTAGTATCTCAAAGCAATAGACCTCAAGAACCAAAAGAACCATTTGATTATACTTCCGAAGATATCTCTTTTATTAACTATACTGCGGATAGCATTCCATTAGCAGGCACGCTTACATTACCAAAAAACATAAAAAATCCACCAGTTGCTATTTTAATTTCTGGTTCTGGAGCACAGAATAGAAATGAAGAGTTATTGGGACATAAGCCTTTTTTAGTTATAGCTGATTATTTAACGAAAAATGGCATCGCTGTTTTACGTTATGATGACAGAGGTGTCGGGGAATCTAAGGGAGATTTTAAAACGGCAACTACGTTTGATTTTGCTACAGATGTTGAAGCTGCCATTCATTATTTAGAATCCAGAAATGATGTTAATACTGCAAAAATAGGATTGATTGGACATAGTGAAGGCGGATTAATTTCACCTATGGTGGCTTCCAGAAATAAAGATATTGCTTTCATTGTATTACTTGCAGGACCAGGAGTCAATGGAGCCGACATTCTAACAACCCAAGCAAGAAAAGCTGGAGAATTAGCGGGAACACCAGAAGGCTTTTTAGATGAAAACGAAAAATTAGCAAGCATGATATATGATATCATTAGAACTAATACTGATGAAGAACTAATAAAAACTAAAATCACTAAAGCCCTTAATGATTATAAAACAAACAATCCCATGTCTGTGCTTGCGCCTTACATAACGCCTGTTATGATTGAACAACAATTAGGCATTTTGAAATCGGAATGGCTTTGTAATTTCATTAGAATAGAGCCAAAAGATTATTTAGAAAAAACAAAATGCCCAGTATTGGCTTTAAATGGCAGCAAAGATTTTCAGGTGATCCCTGATATTAATTTGGAAGGCATTAAAAATGGCTTAGAAAAAGCAGGAAATAAAGATGTCACCATAAAAGAATTAGATGGCCTCAATCATTTATTTCAAACTGCTGAAACAGGCAGCATGCAAGAATACAGTAAAATTGAAGAAACCTTCTCTCCTATGGCTCTTGAAATCATTAAAAATTGGATTTTGGAACGGTTTTAACCATTCAGCATCTTCCACAAAACATCTTTAAGTTGCGTAATACCTTGTTGTGCCACTGAAGAAATAAACAGGAATGGAATCGGCAATTCATTATCCAATTCTTCTTTAAGTTCTGTTTTTAACTCGTCGTCCAACATATCGCATTTTGAAATAGCAATTAGGCGATCTTTATCCAACATTTCTGGATTATACCTACGAAGCTCATCCAACAGAATATCATATTGTTTTTTAATATCCTTGGCATCCGCTGGGATTAAAAACAATAAAATAGAGTTCCGTTCAATATGTCTTAAAAAATAATGCCCTAAGCCTTTACCTTCTGCAGCGCCTTCAATAATTCCGGGAATATCGGCCATAACGAAGGTTTGAAAATCACGATATTCAACAATCCCCAAATTAGGTTTTAAGGTGGTGAATTCGTAATCGGCTATTTTTGGCTTTGCAGAGGTAATAACAGATAACAAGGTTGACTTTCCAGCATTTGGAAAACCTACCAAACCCACATCTGCCAATACTTTTAATTCAAGCGTGATATGCTTTTCTTCGTGTGGCATACCGGGTTGCGCATACCTTGGCGTTTGATTGGTGGATGTTCTAAAATTCCAGTTACCAAGTCCTCCCTTACCACCTTCGGCAATAATTTTTTCTTCACCATGTTCGGTGATTTCAAAAATAATATCATCGGTTTCGGTATCTCTCACTACGGTTCCTAAAGGAACGTCTACATAAAAATCCTCGCCATCAGCACCTGTACTTCTACTTTTCCCTCCATGCTCACCATGACCTGCCCGAATATGCTTTTTAAACTTCAGATGTAATAAGGTCCAAAGATTTGAATTCCCACGAAGGATCACATGACCACCACGACCACCATCACCACCATCTGGACCACCTTTTTCAATAAATTTTTCGCGGTGTAAATGCGCAGAACCTTTGCCTCCATTTCCAGAAGTCACAAACATCTTTACATAATCAACAAAATTTCCTTCAGTCATAAAAAAGTTAAAAATTAAAAGTTAAAAGTTAAAAGTGTCTCTCTTTACTTTTAATCTCTTTGTCATTCCCGAGAAAGGGAAAACTTATTTTGTAGTTCTAAATAATTAAGATTCCTTCCCGATAGCTATCGGGATTCGCAAAAACGACAAATTAAAGATTGTCGATAACTTTACTTAAACGAACCGTAATATCCTCCACGCTCCCTACGCCATCAACGCCAAAATATTTATTTTGAGCCGAATAATAATCTTTTAAAATGGCTGTTTTATTGTAATATTCAGCGATACGGTTTCTTATGATAGCTTCATCGGCATCATCAGCTCTTCCACTTGTTTTTCCTCTTCCAACCAAACGTTCTACCAAAATCTCATCATCCACTTCTAAGGCAACCATGGCACTGATTGATGAATCTTTACTTTCCAATAAGGTATCCAAGGCTTCAGCTTGGGCATTGGTACGCGGAAATCCATCAAAAATAAAACCATTTGCAGAGGCATTTTTTTCAACTTCGGCTTCAAGCATATCAATGGTAACTTGGTCAGGAACCAACTCGCCTTTATCCATATAAGATTTGGCCAACATCCCCAAAGCAGTTTCATTTTTAATATTAAACCTAAAAACGTCGCCAGTAGAGATGTGTACTAAGTTATATTTTGTCTTTAAAAATTCTGCCTGCGTTCCTTTTCCAGCTCCTGGAGGGCCAAATAATACTAAATTTGTCATGAATTGTGTTTCTTTTATTTGATATATTTCTGGTAAATTTCTTCCTAATCCGTCATAATCCAAACCATAGCCAACTATAAATTTGTTTGGAATTTTCATGCCTATATAATGTATTTTAAAATCCTTTTTGTAGGCTTCTGGCTTGTGAAAAAGCGTGGCGATTTTAAGCGATTTTACCTTTTCATTTTTAAAAATCCTATGAATCTCTGCCAAGGTATTTCCCGTATCAATAATATCTTCTAAAACAACTACGGTACGCCCTGCTAAATTCTGGGTAATGCCTATTAAACGTTGAATATCTTCAGTAGATCTAACACCTTCATAAGAAGCCAGTTTTATAAAAGTAACCTCACAAGGTTTTGGATATTTTTTAACAAAATCGCTGACAAACATAAACGACCCATTTAATATCCCAACAAATACCGGAATGTCGTCTCCTGTATCTTTAGAAATCTTATCAACCATATTACTTATGGCGTTTTGAATTTCTTCCGAAGAAATAAATGGCTTAAACTGTTTGTTGTGAAGATTTATCACCTGTTTTGAATTTTTAAAGAGGCAAAGATAATCAATAGATTAACGAATACGCATTTTTTGATTTACGATTTAGGATATTAAATGTATTTTTGCATATCCTTTTGGATAGTTTCAATAAAAATAATGTATGAACTATTTTTCTTCGAATTTTAAACTTGGTATTCTTGGTGGTGGACAATTAGGAAAAATGCTGCTTTACGATACCAGGAAATTTGACATTTACACCTGTGTTTTAGAAGCAAACAATGATGCCCCTTGCAAGATGGCGTGTAATGAATTTCATTTAGGCGATTTGATGAATTACGATGCTGTTTACAATTTTGGAAAACAAGTTGATGTGCTAACGATTGAAATTGAAAACGTGAATGTTGATGCACTTGAAGCCTTAGAAAAAGAAGGTATAAAAGTATATCCAGCATCAAACACCTTACGAACCATTCAAAATAAAGCGACACAAAAATTATTTTACGTAGATAATGATTTGCCTACGGCACCATTTTCGCGATTTGCTTTTACTTCTGAAATTACAGAAGCCATTGAACGTGAAAGTTTATTATTCCCTTTTGTTTGGAAATGTGCCCAATTTGGATATGATGGCACGGGCGTAAAAATTGTAAGATCCATGACCGATTTAGAAAACCTACCAAGTGTGGAATGCATTACTGAAACATTAGTGCCTTTTAAAAATGAATTGGCCGTTATTGTTGCTCGTAATGCCTCTGGAGATACAAAAACATATCCTGTGGTAGAAATGGAATTCCATCCAGAAGCCAACCAAGTAGAATATGTGATTTGTCCTGCTCGGATTTCTGAAGACGTTGCAAAAAAAGCAACGGATATTGCTTTAAAAACATCGCTAGCTTTTAATCATGTTGGTTTATTAGCGGTGGAAATGTTTCAAACCCTCGATGACCAAATTTTAATAAATGAAGTCGCACCAAGACCTCACAATTCAGGACATCACACCATAGAATCCAGCTATACATCTCAATTTGAACAACATATACGTGCCATTTTAAATTTGCCTTTAGGAAGAACCGATAGTAAAGTTGGAGGCGTTATGGTAAATTTAGTGGGTGCCGAAGGGTATACGGGAGATGTTGTTTATGAGCATATTGAAACCATCATGAAAATGGATGGCGTAACGCCACATATTTATGGCAAAAAACAAACCCGTCCGTTTAGAAAAATGGGACATGTAACCATTGTAAATGAAAACTTGGATGAAGCAAGAAAAATAGCGGAACAAGTTAAAAATACTATTAAAGTAATAAGCGAATAAATCGCAAAAACAAGAACCAAATTCCAATTATTTCAAATTAATGCGAAAGTTGGTATTCGGAATTTTAAATTTGGAATTTTATGAATAAAGTAGGAGTAATCATGGGAAGCAAAAGCGATTTGCCAGTGATGCAAGACGCGATTGATATTTTAAAAGATTTTAATATTGATGTGGAAGTTGATATTGTTTCGGCTCACAGAACACCTGAAAAATTATTTGACTATGGCAAAAATGCACACACAAGAGGCTTTTCGGTTATTATTGCTGGTGCAGGTGGTGCAGCCCATTTGCCAGGCATGATTGCATCCTTATCACCGCTTCCTGTTATTGGTGTGCCCATAAAAAGCAGTAATTCCATTGATGGCTGGGATTCTGTACTTTCCATTCTTCAAATGCCTGGTGGTGTGCCTGTGGCGACTGTGGCTTTGAATGGCGCTAAAAATGCAGGTATTTTAGCCGCCCAAATTTTGGGGACCTCCAATCCAGATATTTTAAACAAAGTGATTGATTATAAAAACGGACTAAAAGAAGCCGTGAATGTATCGGCTAAAGGCTTAAAATAAAAAACCCCGAATAATTAAATTCGAGGTTTACTATCAAGTAATTATTTGAGTTAGTCACTCTTTAAAAACTAATTTAGACTACAAAAATATAAAAAATTTATTATGCATACATAATAAATTTTATTTTTTAACACACTTTTTATCGAAATGGAAAATATATTATTAAAAAATTACCAAACTCTATATAATACAGCTCCTTTTTCAAAGATTAGTAATAAAGACTTTCTTCCAGCCTTTAAAAAAGCCATTGAAAATGCTAAAATTGAAATTGATGGGATTGTAAATACTCCTGAACATCCAACTTTTGAAAATACTATTGTAGCTTTAGAATTTTCGGGTGAGCAATTGGATAGAATTTCCAGTATTTTCTTTAATTTGAATTCTGCCGAAACCAATGATGAAATACAAAAAATAGCCCAAGACGTATCACCACTTTTATCGGAATTCGGTAATGATATTACTTTAAATGAAGCGCTCTTTAAACGCGTAAAATCCGTTTACGATTCAAAAGACACATTGAATTTAACAACCGAACAACAAACACTTCTCGATAAAAAATATAAAAGTTTTTCAAGAAACGGCGCTAATTTACCTGAGGACAAGAAAGATAAATTACGCGAGATTGACAAAAAATTAAGTCAGTTAAAACTAAAATTCGGTGAAAATGTTTTAGCAGAAACCAATAAATTTGAAATGCTAATAATGAATGAAGCTGATTTATCTGGTTTACCTGAAGGTACCATTGAAGCTGCCAAGCAATTGGCAGAATCTAAAGAAAAAGAAGGCTGGCTATTCACTTTAGATTATCCAAGCTACATTCCTTTCGTAACCTATGCCGATAATAGAGAACTTCGTAAAAAAATAACCATTGCTGCTGGCAAAAAAGGATTTCATAATGACGATTTAGATAATCAAAATATTGTTTTACAAATTGCAACATTAAGGCATGAACGTGCCAATCTATTAGGCTACAAAACCCACGCTCATTTTGTGTTGGAAGAACGTATGGCTAAAACGCCTGAAAAAGTTAAGAATTTTTTAAATGAGCTACTTGTTAAAGCAAAACCAGCTGCTGAAAAAGAGTTTAAAAATCTACAAGATTTTGCCAAAGAATTGGATGGTATTGAACCATTTGAAAAATGGGATGGCACTTATTATTCTGAAAAATTAAAACAAAAACTATTCAGCCTTGATGACGAACAATTGAAGCCTTATTTCAAACTAGAAAACGTTATAAACGGTGCTTTTACTGTTGCTAATAAATTATTCGATTTACATTTTGAAGAAATTCACACCATAGACAAATATCATGAAGATGTTTTAACCTATAAAGTGGCAAACAGCAACAATGAGTTTATTGCCATTTTTTATGCTGATTTTTTCCCCAGAGCAGGAAAACGAAATGGCGCATGGATGACTTCTTATAAACCACAATATGTGAAAAATGGCCAACAAGAAAGGCCACATATTTCCATTGTTTGCAACTTTACTAAACCTACAAAAAGCAAACCGTCACTCTTAACCTTTAATGAAGTGACAACTCTGTTCCATGAATTTGGCCACGCTTTACATGGTATGTTGGCCAACACCACCTACCCGAGTTTATCTGGCACGAGTGTGTATTGGGATTTTGTTGAATTACCAAGTCAGGTTATGGAAAATTGGTGTTACGAAAAAGATGCTTTGGAGTTATTTGCCAGGCATTATGAAACTGGCGAAGTCATCCCCATGGATTTAGTTGAAAAAATAAAAGAATCAGCTACCTTTTTACAAGGGATGCAAACCTTACGTCAAATAAGTTTCGGATTATTGGATATGAGTTGGCACGGTGGCGAAACGCCTGAGGAAATTATATCCGTAAAGGAATTTGAGAACAATGCCTTTGCTGGCACACAATTGTTTCCAGATGTTGCTGAAAATTGTATGAGTACCTCATTTTCCCATATTTTTCAAGGTGGTTATTCATCTGGCTATTACAGTTACAAATGGGCAGAAGTGTTAGATGCTGATGCTTTTGAATACTTCAAAGAATCAGGCATATTTAACAAAGATATCGCAACAAAATTTAAAGACCATGTATTATCCCAAGGTGGCACAGAAGACCCTATGGTGCTGTACAAACGTTTTAGAGGACAAGAACCAAAACCTGAGGCGTTGTTGAAACGGGCGGGATTGATTTAGATTGTTAGATAATTAGATTCCTTAGATTGTTAGACTAATTGGATTGTTAGAATATTTTAGATAACAAGAATCTAAATTTTTACCTTATTTTTGATTACCAAAAATTGCAATGCAATGCCTGAACATCAATTAAATCCGAATAAATGGATTGATTTATATTCCGATTACCTATTCAATTACACAATTACACGTGTAAGCGATAGGGATATGGCGCAGGATTTGGTGCAAGACACCTTTTTGGCTGGTTTGAAATCCATGAAGAATTTTAAAGGTGAGGCCAGTGAACGCACTTGGCTTATTTCCATTTTAAAAAGAAAAATCATAGACCACTACCGAAAAATAAATTCAAACAAAGGAAAAGCTGAAGTTAGAATCACCTATAATGATGATGAAAGCGAAGGCGATTGGCTTGAAGAACGTGTTGCAGACCCCTTTGATAAAACGGCCGAAGACCTCATGCAGAATAGCGAACTGGGTGATGCCATTTTTGATTGCCTGAGTAAATTACCCGAAAAACAAGCCGAAGTTTTTAGAATGAAAACCATTGAAGGCTATGAAACCGAGGATATTTGTAAAGAATTGAACATCAATGCGTCTAATCTTTGGGTTATAATTCACCGTGCTAGAACTGCCATGGCAAGTTGTTTGGAAAAAAATTGGTTTTAATTATGAGTAAAAAAATGAAAATTATGGTTCCTTGTGATGAAGCCCATCATGTTTGCGATAAATCCCAATATAAAGAAAGCTCTATTTGGGAAAGAATGAAGCTCTACATGCATTTAATCTTTTGTAAGGCTTGTAGAAAATATTCAAAAAACAATAAAAAGTTGTCCACCACGATTCATAAAGCTAAAGTAGAATGTTTGGATAAAAAGTGCAAAGAAGCTATGAGATTAGAATTTGAAAAAGCTTTGAAAGATCAGTTAAAATAATCCAAAAAAAACAGCATTATCAGCCATAAGATTGGTAATCCTTCTACAAAAAAAGAGCTATAGTACATCCCCTGATTCTTTTTAGAAACAATTACAAACAACATCGTTATTAAAGCCATCGCAAATAAAACAATCAGGTAATTTATTGTGACTTTATTTTTAAAAAATTCTAAAAAACAAAAACACATCAAAAGTAATGCTCCGATAATTTTAGTCCACCTCACACCTATTTTCTGCGGAATGGTGGCCAACTTTAAACTATCATATTGCAAATCCCTTATTTCAAAAGGCAACATTAAAACGATAATAAAAAGGAACCGTTGAATCCCAGTTATTACAACATCAACATTTATAGGATAATCATTATTTATTAAAGGTAGAAAAACGGTAACACCACTCCAAACCAAAGCAATAAGATACACTTTTAAACCACTTATACGCCTTAAATTATAATGATTATCTATAAAAAATCGTTTTGGCAAAAAAGGGATGGCGTAAAAGAACGTTACAAGTGCGAACCCTACAATACAAAGCAAACTCAGAGTATTTAATTTCAGTGTATAATAACACAACATCAAAAAACTAAAAAACGAAAATACTTGAATGGCTTTTAATGATCTTGCCAATCTTCTGTGGTGAAATTTGGCTATCCCAAAATACTTTACAAAATTATAGCCGGTTATGGATGAAAAAAAGACAAAATACAGCACATCTGCATCACAAGGAATATCGTATTCCATTAGTGTAATCCATGTCAGTGAAAAAACAGATAATGCCACATGTATACTGCTATTTATGTAAAAATCAAAAAGCTTTTTTAATATGGTCATCTTACAAAAATAAGTAAAGTGTTAATAACGTTTTCAATTGGTTAAAAACTTTCATTTTAAGCACTGAAAAAGGCATCATTAATTGCGTAATTTTGCGCCTTAATTCTATCAATTTATATGAATACAAACGCTTTTGCCCTGCGTCATATTGGTCCGAATGAAAATGACCAAATCCAAATGTTGAAAACCATTGGAGTAGACTCATTAGACCAACTCATAAATGAAACCGTTCCAAGTGATATACGATTAAAAAAAGCGTTGCGTTTAGATGCTCCCATGACCGAACACGAATATTTGCTTCATATTCATGAATTATCTAAAAAAAATAAAGCATACAAAACTTATATCGGTTTGGGCTATCATCCAACTATTTTGCCGGCGGTTATTCAAAGAAATATTTTAGAAAACCCAGGTTGGTACACGGCTTATACACCTTATCAAGCTGAAATTGCACAAGGAAGATTAGAAGCCTTGCTTAATTTCCAAACCATGATTACCGATTTAACAGGCATGGAAATAGCCAATGCATCGTTGCTTGATGAGAGCACTGCTGCTGCCGAAGCCATGAGCTTGTTGTTCGCTGTTCGTGAACGTGAGCAAAAAAAAGCGGGGGTTAATAAGTTTTTTGTTTCAGAAAATATATTGCCACAAACGCTTTCGTTACTTGAAACCAGAGCCATTCCGATTGGCATAAAACTGATTGTTGGTAACGAGTCTACTTTTGATTTTTCTTCGGAATTTTTTGGTGCTATTTTGCAATATCCTGGCAAAGACGGACAAGTTACAGACATAAAAACCTTTATAACTAAAGCCCAAAATGCTCAAATTAAAGTCGCTGTAGCTGCCGATATTTTAAGTCTAATAAAACTGGAAGCGCCAGGGAAATTCGGAGCGGATGTGGTTTTGGGAACCACGCAACGTTTTGGAATTCCGATGGGTTATGGCGGCCCACATGCTGCGTATTTTGCAACTAAAGATGCCTATAAACGCGATTTGCCTGGACGCATTATTGGGGTTACAAAAGATGTTGATGGTAATAGGGCGTTGCGTATGGCACTGCAAACAAGAGAGCAACATATTAAGCGTGACAAAGCCACTTCTAATATATGTACAGCGCAAGTGTTGTTGGCGGTTATGGCGAGTATGTATGCGGTTTATCATGGTCCGAAAGGCTTGAAATTTATTGCGGACAAAATTCATAACAAAGCAACCACTTTGGCAAATGCTTTGGAAAAATTAGGTTACAATCAAATTAACACGTCTTATTTCGATACGCTTCAAATAAAAACCAATGCTAAAAAAATAAAAAAGGTCGCTAAAGAAAAAAAGGTGAATCTTTATTATCCTGATAGTGAAACGGTCACTATTTCAATAAATGAAACGACAGCCATTAGAGATATTAATTATCTGATTTCAGTCTTTGCTGAAGCTGCCAAAAAAGAAACAATCGTGATTTCATCTATCACAGAATCCAATAATATTGCTGAATCATTACAACGTCAATCAAATTATTTAACGCTAGATGTCTTTAACACCTATCATTCTGAAACAGAATTGATGCGTTATATAAAGTCGTTAGAGCGTAAAGATTTATCTTTAAACCATTCCATGATTTCATTAGGCTCTTGCACCATGAAATTAAATGCTGCTTCAGAAATGCTGCCTCTAAGCTGGTTTAAATGGACCAATATTCACCCATTTGCGCCATCAAAACAAGCGCAAGGCTATTTAACGGTTTTAAAAGAATTGGAAGAACAACTAACCGAAATTACTGGTTTTGCTGCCACATCGTTACAACCAAATTCTGGTGCACAAGGTGAGTTTGCAGGATTGATGGTCATCAAAGCCTATCACGAATCAAGAGGGGACCATCATAGAAATATATGTTTAATCCCATCGTCTGCCCATGGAACCAATCCAGCGAGTGCCGTGATGGCAGGCATGCAGGTGGTGGTAACAAAATCGACTCCAGAAGGCAATATAGATATTGATGACTTACGTGAAAAAGCGGAACTTCATAAAGATAATTTATCATGTTTGATGGTTACTTACCCATCTACACATGGGGTTTACGAGTCGGGCATAAAAGATATTACCAAAATCATTCACAATAATGGCGGCCAAGTGTATATGGACGGTGCCAATATGAATGCGCAAGTCGGATTAACAAATCCCGGAAATATTGGTGCAGATGTTTGTCATTTAAACCTACATAAAACGTTTGCCATTCCTCATGGCGGCGGCGGCCCAGGTGTTGGACCTATTTGTGTAGCCAAACAATTAGCCCCCTTTTTACCGGGCAATCCTGTTAAAAAAGTCGGAGGCGAAAAAGCTATTACGGCGATTTCAGCAGCACCTTTTGGATCGGCTTTAGCGTGTTTAATTTCTTATGGGTATATAAAAATGTTGGGGGCAGAAGGTTTAACACAGGCAACTAAAATTGCCATATTAAATGCTAATTACATCAAACGCCGATTGGAAGGTTATTTTGATACCTTATATTCTGGTGAAAACGGACGCGCTGCCCATGAAATGATAGTTGATTGTAGAGCTTTTAAAGCCAACGGTATTGAAGTGACAGATATTGCCAAACGCTTGATGGACTATGGATTCCATGCGCCAACCGTATCGTTTCCTGTCGCTGGCACATTAATGATTGAACCTACTGAAAGCGAAAGTAAAGCTGAAATTGACAGATTTTGTGATGCCATGATCTCCATTAGAAAAGAAATCGATAACGCTTCTAAAGACGATGACAATAATGTGCTTAAAAATGCGCCACATACTTTAGAGATGCTAACGGCTAATGAATGGTATTATCCATATTCACGTGACACAGCGGCCTATCCTTTAGACTATGTAAAAAATAATAAATTTTGGCCGAGTGTAAGACGTGTAGATGATGCTTATGGAGACCGCAATTTAATCTGTACCTGTGCCCCCATTGAGGCTTATATGGAAGCTTAAAACGGACTTTGAACATCGTAAAATAAAATGGGATTGCATTTACTTTAAATCAAAAGAAACTATCTTAGAGCAACAATAAATTATTTCAGCCAAATTCTCTTTTATGAATATCAAAATCACCGGAACTGGGAGCTATATTCCAGACATCATCGAGAAAAACGAAAATTTCCAAAACCATGAATTCTTAAATAGTGACGGTTCATCAATAAATCATTCCAATGATATTATTATTGAAAAGTTTAAGGCCATAACTGGTATAAAGGAAAGACGTTATGCGAAACCCCATTTGAATGCATCAGACATGGCTTTTTTTGCTGCTGAACGTGCCATAGTAGATTCTAAGGTGAATGCGGAAGCGTTGGATTATATTATCGTAGCTCATAATTATGGTGATGTTAGAAATGATTCCCACCAAAGTGATACCGTGCCAAGTATCGCTTCTAGAGTAAAACATCTATTGGGAATTAAAAATCCTAAATGTGTTGGATATGATATTTTATTCGGTTGTCCAGGATGGGTAGAAGCCGTAATCCATGCAAGCGCTTTTATTAAAGCAGGTATGGCTAAAAAATGTTTGGTTATCGGGTCTGAAACCTTATCTAGAATTCTTGACCCGCATGATAGAGATTCCATGATTTATAGTGATGGCGCGGGTGCCGTTGTAATAGAATCCACCAATCTGGAAGGTGGTATCCTTGCTCATGAAACTGCTACCTATGCATTTGATGAAGCCCACTATATTTATTTTGGGGAAACCAATAATCAAGAATCAAAAAGCAAAAGACGTTATATAAAAATGTATGGTAGAAAAATTTACGAATTCGCCATTACAAACGTTCCTGCCGCTATGAAATCCTGTTTGGATGCTAGTGGTGTTGATATTAAAGATCTTAAAAAAATACTGATTCATCAAGCTAATGAAAAAATGGACGAAGCTATCGTGCAGCGTTTTTTCAAATTATACAACATGGACATGCCAAAAGGCATCATGCCTATGACCATAACCGAGCTGGGCAATTCCAGCGTAGCAACAATTCCTACTTTATTTGATCGCATTTTAAAAGGCGAACTCGAAAATCAATCTATTAGTAGAGGTGATGTTATTATGTTTGCAAGTGTGGGAGCTGGCATGAATATTAATGCTATTGTTTATAAGGTTTAATGAATCTATCAAGCCAATAATTTAAGCTGTAAACCCACTTCATTTTATAAGTTATAAAAATAATGATACATGTATTTAAACCTACTTTTATCAATAGGTTTAAAATTGTATTTGAGTTTTCGGGCAGTATATAACAAAGAACAAACACCACACTAACCATTCCAATAAGTTTTAAATAGTCTTTATCGAATGGCAGAATTCCAAATTTCTTATAAATAAAAATTAATTTAGAACAGTTAAAGCTTATCAAAGCGATTAAAGACGCATACGCCACGCCTATAATTCCCAGATTGGTTTGCGTTAAAAAGAACAGGTTTAAAAATATGTTTAGTATAGACAGAATAAGTATCGCTATGATATTGAATCTGTAATACTTTGAATAAGAAATGATTTCAGAATTAAAGCCGGTGGACATATTAAAGAGCACATTGAAACCGAGCAGTATTATTATTGGAATGGAATCGACCAACTTATCATACGTAGGCAACATTTTAAAAAACGAATCAATTCCCAAAACAACATCCGTATATAAAATGGCACCAATAAAAAACAATAGTTTAGCCGTTTCTATATATTTTTTTCCTAATTCAACAATACCATCATTCTTTAAATAAGCTGAAATTTTAGGGGCATAAATGGCAAACATCCCTGTAGCTGGAATGGCTAATGAGGTTGCTAACGCTACTCCAATATTAAACGTTCCGTTGGCTTCAAAAGATAAAAACTCTGGAATCATAAAAGCATCTATCCTAAAAGCGAAAAGTGCACCAAAACTTCCTAAAAAACTATAAAAACTGTATTTATAATATTCCTTTTTGGGTACTTCACTAAAAAGCGATTTAAAATTGTAGCCACTATGTAATTTATAATGCCTAAACACATACATGGCCATTAGTAGAAGCAATATAAAATAAGAACCAATAAAGGCGATTAAGGCGCTTATTTTATCTAAATGCTCAGAAATTAAAAGCAGAAATATAATAGGCAAGCTGAGCTTCGGAATTATTTTCTCATAAAAAGTAGGTATTTCCAATTTCTCGATATTGGTAGCCTGCCTTTTAAATAATTCAACAAAAGCCAAGGAAAACGCTAGAGGAAATGCATAAAATACATATTTATAATTTTCCCAATCAACAAATGTTTTACCAAACAAAAGAATTGCCAAAATCGCCAAACTTAAACCCAAAATAGTAACAATACCATACTTAAAAAGCTGATTTTTATTTTGCTCTGTGAGTGCTGGATAAAAATGAATGAGCGCTTGGGCACCACCCAAAACCATTATGGGGAAAAGCATTTGCGCCATGCTATCAACATACCTAACCACGCCAAGAAATTCCTTGTCATAAGGGTAAATAAATACTGTAGAAATTACGCCTATAGCTGCACCAACATAATTAATGATGGTGAACCAAAAGACTTGTTTATGTGTTCTATTCCCTTTCAAATATTGGTTTTGAATGACTTACAATAATCTAATTTGTTATTTATTTTTAATACTTTCAAAAGTAAAGGTTTCCAATAAAACTAAACGCATTTTATAATTACTTTGAATACTTTATAATGTAAAAACATTTTAAATATGAAATTGATTTACCTACTCAATGTCTGCTTATTTAATATATTTGAAATAAATATAACGAATGTACCAGAACAGTTATCCAGATAAACGCTATAAACATACCATTAACTTCTTAAAAAAGCACATTTCCAATACTGAAACTATTTTAGATTTAGGTGTTGAAAATCCGTTTACAAAAGTGATGCAAGAACATGGTTATAAAGTTAATAATACTTTGGGGGAGGATTTGGATATCGATACGTCTGCCATAAAAAATTCTGATGCCCAAGTGGTTACGGCTTTTGAGATTTTCGAACATTTACTGTCACCATTCACCGTTTTAAAATCTATTAAAGCTGATAAATTAGTGGCAAGTGTTCCTCTTAAATTATGGTTTTCGTCTGCCTATAGAAGCAAAACTGATATGCTTGACAGGCATTATCATGAGTTTGAAGATTGGCAATTTGATTGGCTATTGGAAAAAACAGGATGGAAAATTATCGCCAGTGAAAAATGGACCAACCCAACTAAAAAACTGGGCATCAGACCGATTTTAAGGTTTTTTACGCCTAGATATTACATCGTTTATGCTGAAAAAATTAAACATTAAAATACCTTTCATTTTTTGAATTTTTACATCATCATACCCGCTCACAACGAAGAAAGTTCAATTGGTTTAACCCTCGATTCTTTGGTCAATCAAACATTAAAACCAAAACGTCTTGTGGTGGTCAATGATAATTCTACGGATGACACCCAAGATATTGTAGAAGCTTATCGTACTAAACATTCATGGATTGAATTAATTAATTCTAAATCCACGAACGAACATTTACCGGGTTCAAAAATCATCAATGCGTTTTATACAGGATATGCTGTTTTAGATACCGATTATGATATCATTTGTAAGTTTGATGCTGATTTAATTTTTCCGAATAATTATTTAGAACAACTTTCCATGCATTTTGGCAACAATGACAAATTGGGTATGGCTGCTGGATTTTGCTATATAGAAAAAAATGGACATTGGATTTTAGAAAACTTAACCAGAAAAGATCATATTCGTGGTGCTTTAAAAGCCTATAAAAAAGAATGTTTTCTACAAATTGGAAAATTAAAACCCTCTATGGGTTGGGATACGGTGGACGAACTGCTAGCCAAATATTATGGTTGGGAACTTTTAACTGACGAGTCTTTACAAGTAAAACACTTAAAACCTACTGGAATAAGCTATAACAAAGCCTCAAAATATTTGCAGGGTGAAGCCATGTACAAAATGCGGTATGGTTTTATAATTACCTTCATTTCAGCTATGAAACTAGCTTATAAAAAACGACGGTTTGATTTATTTAAGGATTATATGGTTGGTTATTTTGAAGCGAAAAAAAATAATACAGACTTTTTAGTTACGGAAGAAGAAGGCAAATTTATTAGAAATTTACGTTGGAAAGGGATGTTGAATAAAATGAAGTAACTCATTTATCTCACCTCTTGAGGAGGACAATCCATAACCTTGAACCCAAAACCTAGAACCTAGAACCTAGAGAACCCTAATTAAAACTCCAATCTTTATAATTACTAGACGCTTCCAATTTATTTTCCAAACTATCTTCCAATTCTGGAAAAAAATCAATGCCTGTTAATGCTTCAATAGAATCGACCGAAACCACAAATTCATATAATGGTTTGTTGGATGCTTCATGGGGCACTAAAAAACCAATCATTTTGGTTTCTCCTGTATTAGTATCAATCAACACCTTATAAAACTGTTTCGGCACGGCAACTTGTTCATCACCAATCGTTTTCATTTGTCCTTTTAAAACACCGCCTGTAACTACAAAAACACCATCATATTTACTTGCCCAATACCGTACTTTTTGCTCTAACCGATTCCAAATTCCAGAATTAAAATCATTTCGTTGCGGACTAATATTACTGGTTAAAAAGGTTTCATCATGGGCAGACTGATTGTAATTCCTATCGCCTGCGGGACATAAATGTCCGCGGTCATAACCCGAATTTTTATAATTTCTCCAATCGGCTGCACCAGTTTTTACAGCTTTATCAATTTCAAAATAAGGACGCTTAAAATTAGTATTGGAAAGATGTTCTTTCTTTAATTCGTATGCTACCCATTCGGCTTGCTCGTGTGGTTCACTATATGACAAAGAGTAGCCTTGATGATGAATTATTTGTCCTGTTGTACTTGTTGGAAGGAAATATTCGTTAGTATCACTTTTAGGTTTTTTGCCAGAATCAACCAATACGGCTTTCTCTTCATCATTTAAAAAATGTTCGTAACTATATATGCTTAAAACAAGGGCAATAGCAATTAAGGAATATAATGTCTTCTTGCTCAATTTATTCTAAAACAAATTCTAAGGGTTTACCTGTTGACGCATTTGGGAAGCTTATTCCTAAAAGTGCTGACATGGTTGGAGCAATATCGGTTATCTCCGTTTTTTGAAGTGTCTCACCATGCTTAATGCCTTTACCAAAAAACAAAAGCGGTACGTGGGTGTCGTAATTAAAAGAGGAACCATGTGTAGATCCTTTTTCGCTATAAGAAATGACGGAAGGATCTAAAACAAAAACAACATCCCCTGATCTTTTTTGATTATAACCCATTTGCAATAACGATTCAATACCACTTGAAAATACAGAGTTCGTTAAACTTGAGCCCGTATATGCTTTATCAATATGCTTGTAAGTTATAATTTCATTAACAATAACTTGTTGCACATCTTCTAGTATTAAATTCATTTCTAAAAGTTTAATTCTATTCAAAAATATCTGATTGTTAGAAATGTTTTCTATCAAATCTGAAGCACCAAATTTAGAGACCAAAAATTGGCTGATTTTCTTCCTAAACCCACTATTATCAAAATAGCCCGCAGGAATTCTATTGCTCTGCAAATAAGCTGGAACCTCAACAGCCGCATGGTCTGCGGTTAGAAATACTGTGTATTCATTTTTACCAACATTCGTATCTAAATAATTGAACAAACGCTCTAAATCTTTATCTAAACGGATGTAAGTATCTTGTATCTCCTTTGAGTTCACCCCAAAATTATGTCCTATATAATCTGGCGTGGAGTAACTTATAGTCAAAACATCTGTGAAATTATCTTTCCCCAATTGCTCACCTTCCATGGCTGCAAGAGCAAAATCGGTTGTGATGTCATTCCCATAAGGCGATAATTTGATAATTTCGAAATTGCCATTATTTGCCCTTAAAGATTCCAGATCATACGGAAAGGTAGCAGTTTCCTTTCCTTTATAACCTTCTTCAAAGTTGTTCAAATCGCTACCGCTTTCGGTATAGGTATTAATATCATATAAGGTGTTCCATTCTTTAAAATAAGTTGCAACCGATTTCTTATCATTAAAATCCGCAACCCATTTTGGTAACTCATTCATATAAAATGTACTTGTAATCCAGTTCCCTTCATCTTTTCCATGAAACCAATACGCTGCGTTTGCGGTATGACCTGCAGGTAAAATAGATCCTCTATCTTTTAAAGCTATACCAATAGTTTTTCCACGCATTTGAGTAAACAGTCTGTTTTCATCTGTAAAAGAGGTGGTTTTCATTCTATGAGGGGACATTTTCCCTGCTTTATCAGTCGTACCAATTGATTCTACCGTGTCATCCCCCGCACAATACACAGATTTTCTCTGTTCTTTATCATACCAATCATTTCCTATAATACCGTGATATTTTGGTGTTGTGCCAGTATAAACCGATGCATGACCAGGACCGGTATAGGTTGGCACGTAATTAAAATGGTTATTTTTACAGTTGAATCCGTCACCTATCATACGTTTAAAACCACCCTCACCATATTTACTGTAAAAACGAGTTAAATAATCATAACGCATTTGGTCCACAACAATACCAACCACCAATTTCGGATTTGATGTAGTCGTTTCTACGACTTTAGAAGCGTTATTTTGAGCTTTGCAAGACAGGCTCACAACAAAAACAACTATCAGGTATAAAATGTTTTTCATATGGCAATATTTATTGTTTTTTTAGGTCATATGCTATCGCCTTATCTTCATTGGTGTTTTTTTGCAAAAACTTGGTGTTAGTGGCGATTTCATATCTACTTATTATTCGATTGTCAAAAATACAGTTTTAAAAATATCTTAATTTAAAATTAAGGTTAAATACCTCTAACTTTTTTTTACTTTAGCACTATTAAATTTTGATATGTTATACCTACACAATATTGGCGCTTATTTTTTAATGATTGCCGAAATGTTTCGAAAACCCACCAAATGGGGCGTTATGAAACAATTGATTTTAAAAGATATAGATGATTTAATCATTGGCTCTTTAGGCATTGTTGCCTTTATATCCTTTTTTGTTGGCGGTGTGGTTGCCATTCAAACAGCATTAAATATTAGCAATCCTTTAATTCCTAAAAACCTCGTTGGATTTGCGACACGGCAATCCATAGTTCTAGAATTTGGACCAACATTCATATCCATAATCATGGCGGGAAAAGTAGGCTCGTTCATCACCTCTAGTATTGGTACTATGCGCGTTACAGAGCAAATTGATGCTCTTGAAGTCATGGGCATCAATTCTTTGAACTACCTCGTATTTCCAAAATTCATTTCCTTACTGCTATACCCTTTTGTGATTTCCATCGCTATGTTTTTAGGAATTTTAGGTGGTATGGTTGCCAGTGTTTATGGTGGCTTTAGTACTGCTGAAGACTATATTGCAGGCATCCAGTTAGATTTTAATCCTTTTCACGTTACCTATGCCTTTATTAAAACCGCTGTTTTTGCTTTTATTTTAGCAACTATTCCATCCTTTCATGGTTTTTATATGAAAGGCGGCGCCCTTGAAGTTGGTAAGGCCAGTACCACATCGTTTGTTTGGACCAGTGTTGTTATTATTCTTTTAAATTATTTACTAACCCAAATGTTGTTGAGCTAATGATAGAGGTTAAAGATTTACATAAATCATTTGGTGGCGTAGAAGTTTTAAAAGGCATTAGCACCACTTTTGAAAAAGGAAAAACCAATCTTATTATTGGGCAAAGTGGCTCGGGTAAAACGGTTTTTATAAAATGCTTATTAGGTCTTTTTTCTTATGAACAGGGATGTATTTCTTATGACGGCAAAATATTTTCTGAATTAACGGAAGACCAAAAACGTGATTTAAGAGGTGAAATTGGCATGGTATTTCAAGGTAGTGCCCTATTTGATTCTTTGACCATTGCCCAAAATGTCATGTTTCCTTTAAAAATGTTTACCAAGCAAAACAAAAGTGAAATGGAAGATAGGGTGGATTTTGTTTTAAAACGTGTCAACTTGATTGATGCCCATCATAAAATGCCCAGTGAGGCTTCAGGTGGCATGCAAAAACGTGTTGCCATTGCGCGCGCTATTGTAAACAATCCTAAATATTTATTTTGTGATGAACCGAACTCGGGTCTTGATCCAAAAACAGCTATCATCATTGATAATCTGATTAAGGAAATTACAGATGAATACGATATTACAACTGTTATTAATTCCCACGACATGAATTCGGTTATGGAAATCGGTGAAAAAATCGTCTTTTTAAAAGATGGACTAAAAGCTTGGGAAGGCTCTAAAGAGACCATATTTAAAACCGATAACGAAGTGGTTACCGATTTTGTATATTCTTCGGAATTGATGAAAAAAGTACGCCAAATGTATATTGAAGAAAAACAGTGATTAATATAGGCGCTTAACCACCATCGTATCTAAAGACAAACGTTGTTTTAGCCATTTTTCCAATTTCTGCTTTTCATTCAAAATAGCGGCTTCTTTCTCTAAAGATTTATTCCATTTTACCTCAAAAACAGGAATGGTATCCGTTTTTTTGAAATTGGTTTTTATTTCTATAGCATAGGAAAACTGTTCTATATTGGTGTAATTAATTTTCACTTCTTTTGCAATATCATCAAAAGGGATTTGGTTACGCTCATACTTTGACAACTGCTTTAACTTCGCTTCAAGAAATGTGATTTTTTGGGTTTGGGATAATAAATCCAATGAATCTCTTGACCGCAACTCTTCCATATATTTAAAATTATCGAAATTTCTAGATCTGTGTTGATTAAACACCAATTGGGTATTTTTCAAGGCACGGTAATCACTCATTCTTTCTTTTAGAAGTTCTATAGCAGTATCTGGAATATCATCAAGACCAAAAGTATTTAGCTCTATCGTTGTTTTACTATCTGTATAATCATAAATAGCATTTTTTTTAATATATTCAGAATGAGGCAATCCCGTTAATTCATTATTTACAAACGCTTTTGCGTCTTTCATGAAGTTGCTCTCCTGCAATACACTTATAAACGTCCAAATAGCAGGAATCATAACTACAATAGCCAATAATGAAGCCATTCTCGCAATTCGTTTCCGCTTTGCAGAATTAACATACTTAAGCATTGGAAAGCGTAATACTTTTAAAATGATGAAAGTCGCAAGACCAATAAAAATGGTATTAATCGCAAACAAATACATGGCACCACCAAAATATTGCCAATTACCTTTAGCTAAACCATAGCCTGCCGTGCATAAAGGGGGCATCAAAGCAGTGGCTATAGCTACTCCAAAAATAGCAGACGCAATTGTTCCTCTTTTAGTTTTAGCAATAATGAGAGCCGAACCACCAAAAAATGCAATAAGCACATCGCGAATATCTGGTTTCACACGCCCTAAAAGTTCTGATGTATCTTCACTTAATGGAAAAAAATAAAAAAATAAAAATGCTGTTAACAAACTAAGACCTATCATAATCCCTAGATTGATGAGCGATCGTTTTAAAGTGTCGATATCATTAATGGCTATAGATAATCCAACTCCCAAAATGGGTCCCATTAGTGGCGATATTAACATAGCACCAATAACAACGGCGGTAGAGTTCGCATTTAAACCAATGGAAGCCACAAATATGGAACATATTAAAATCCAAGCCGTGGCACCTTTAAAAGGAATGTCATTTTTTATGGCTTGTATCGTGGCATCTATATCTGTATCCTCTCTAAAATCCAATAATTCTCTAAGAAAATTATTGATACTTAAAAATAACCCCTGAGCTTCTTTTTTTACATTTCTTTTAGATTGCTCAACTGATGCCTGCTTAATGACTTCTTCGTCAGAAATATTGGGTTTGTTATCTTCCATTTAATTTTTTTTAACCTCCTTACATGAACGTTGGAATAAATTCAATTTTTATCCATGCTCTGCTCCAAAAACATCCTTTACTTTTTGTAGCACTTTTTTAATATCCTGTTCTTTAGATTTCGGATAAATAAGCAATACATCTTCTTTATCTACAATGATATAATCGTTTAAGCCATCAACAACCACAATCTTATCCTTTTTGGCTCGAATCATATTTCCAGAGGCATCTTCTGCTAATGTTCTGGCATTTACCACAGCATTTCCAGCAGTGTCTTTATCCAACTTATCATATAAACTTCCCCAAGTTCCTAAATCGTTCCAATCAAATTCAGCTCCAATCACATACACGTTGGTTGATTTTTCCATAATGGCATAATCTACCGAAATATTTTCAGCATTGGGATAATTCCGTAGAATAAATTCGTCCTCACCATCGGTGTTATAGGCATGCATACCGTTTTCAAAAAGACCGTACAAACTCGGTTGTTTTATTTTAAAAGCTTCCACCACACTTGTAACACTCCACATAAAAATACCAGCATTCCAAAGAAAATTCCCTTGCGCAATAAATGATTTAGCGGTTGCATAATCTGGTTTTTCTCTAAACTGATTCACGGATTTTATGGTATCAGACGTGTTTTTATCAAACTCAATATACCCAAAACCTGTGTTTGGAAACGTTGGCTGAATACCAAGCGTCACAAGCGCATCATTTTTTGAACAAAAATCGAAAGCTTGTTGTACATTTTTTGAAAACGTTATTTCGTCTTCAATCCAATGGTCGCTTGGTGCCACAATCATCACTGCATCTGGATTTTCTTTTTGAATTTTTAATGAGGCATACAAAATACAAGGTGCCGTATTTCTCATGGCAGGTTCTAAAACCACTTGGCGCTGGGTAACTTCAGGAAGTTGCTCCAATACCAAATTGTTGTACTTTTCATTGGTTAAAATGAATATGTTTTCTTTCGGAATTAAATGCGCCAACCGATGAAATGTTTTTTGAATAAGCGTATCGCCAGTCCCTAACATATCATGAAACTGCTTTGGAAAGTTTTCTGTACTTACAGGCCAAAATCTAGATCCTACTCCACCTGCCATTAATATAGCATAATAATTTTTGTTCATTTTGAATGTATTCTCATCCCTAATAATTAAGAATGTGTTAATGTATTTTATTTGATTTCTAATTTATAAAGTCACTAGTTCTACTTCCGCATTCGGATTGAAAAGATACAACTTTCCTGTTTTAATCTCCAAACACTCGTAACGTTTTACCCGCAATGGTCCCATTTTAAAAATCTTACCATTGTATAGTTTGAAGAAGGTTCCAAACGGTACATCAAAAATATAGGTTTTATTATTAGGTTGGTCGTACTGTTTTAATGCCAATGCCAATTTAGCATCGGTATCACTTGTCGCTTTTGGGTTTTTAAAATGTTTTGCCAATAAGGGTAATAACGCTGACGGAAAAATATCTGGATTTAAAAATGGCAACATTAAATGTTGGAAGGTGCGCTTCCAGTCTACCCCATGAGGTTTTATAAATTTTCCGTAGGTTTTATAAGCTTCAAAATGGGCAATTTCGTGAATAAGGGTGATTAAAAATCGGTAATGATTTAAATTGGAATTCACCGTGATTTGGTGTTTTCCGTTCGGCAACCGCCTATAATCCCCATGACGTGTTTTACGCTCATTCTTAACGGTAACCGTTAAATTTTCATGCTTTAAAAGTTCTAAAACAGGGTTTATGGCTTTTATGGGTATAAAATCTTGAAGCGTGTTTTGCATGGCGCAAAAATACAATTATTCTGTTAGCATGAAAGCGTGGGTTTGTGCTAAAAATAGCATTTAAAATAGAAGAAATTTTAAAAATACATTTATATTTAGTTCTGTAACCCGTCTAAACTAAATACCATGACTAAAAAAGAAATAGCCACATCGTTTTTAAAATTAGCAGGTTCTGGAAAGGTTCAGGAAGCCTATGACCAATTTGTAGCGATCGATTTCATACACCATAACCAGTATTTTAAAGGCGACAGGGCATCGTTAAAGGCGGCTATGGAAGATGCCCATGAAACTGAACCAAATACATTTATAGATATAAAAAATTGTTACCAAGATGGCGATACGGTGATAACACATTCGCATGTTGGTAAAGAAGCCATGGATATAACGGTTGTTCATATTTTTAGATTTGAAAATGACAAAATCGTTGAGCTTTGGGATTTAGGACAAGTCATCGACAAAGACTCGCCTAATGAAAATGGCGCTTTTTGAAATTTAATCGTATTGTCACTTCGAGTTTTTTTTGTTTAGCAAAGTGGAACAAAAAATGTATCGAGGAGCCATATACCAAATGTTCTCGATACACAATAGCTCATGCCTCGCTATTGCACTCGAACTGACAGGCTAACTAAAAACACAATTAACAACCTGGATATCACTTCGAGTGATTTTCGAAACATAAGAAAATTTTATCGAGAAGCTCATTTACCAAAGTTCTCATTGGAAAATGTACAATAGATTAATTGTTTAGTGTTAATAAAAGAAGTTTCATTTTTATTATACCATCTATAGTTTTAACTTTGCAACAATAAGGGGTGCTTGTTTTTTAAACAGGCTGAGATGATACCCAAGAGTTTTTCAACTCGGTACCTGATCTGGGTAATGCCAGCGTAGGGATTTTATGGAATAGCGTTTGTCTATCTCCATTTACGGCTCATCTCCCCATTACATTCGTTTAAAAATAAAGACAATGATGGCCGATTTATTTTCACCAATTATCATCTTACAATGGCTGGGTACGGGCTTTGGCATCACACAAGTCCTTCTGGCTCGAAAAAATAATATCCATAACTATCTATTTGGTATTATTGCCATTCTTATTGGGATGTGGGTGCTTTACGACTCCAAACTGTATGCCGATATCCTACTCCACCTCTACTACTTAACCATGAGCATTTACGGATGGTTTTATTGGAAGTTTGGCAAGCAAAAAAAGGAAGTTCCTATTAGTTATGCCAGTTTTCAAGAACACTTAAAAGCCATAGGCATTGTTATTAGCTGTTTTATTATTATGGTGTATTGGTTATCGCAACACACGAATTCCGATGTGCCTTATTGGGATGCCACCACCACCGCTTTTGCTTGGGCTGGTATGTGGCTTATGGCACGACGCAAGATGGAAAATTGGATCTATTTAAACATCAGCAACATCATTTCCATCCCATTATTAGTTTATAAAGAACTTTATATCTACGCCGGTTTAACGGTATTCTTATTTGCAGTAGCCATCTCGGGATATTTTAAATGGCGACAAATTATATTACATGAATCAAGACATACATACACCACCATTTAGCTTAAACCTCTTGGAAGCCTCCGAATTCTCAACCGAAACCTTGCAATGGATTGCCGATAGAAACCTATGGAATTTATGGGTTCCTAAAGCCTATAACGGTTTGGAATCATCACTTACCAAAGGTTTAAAAACACTGCAAGCACTTGCTAAAACGGACGGCAGCTTGGGTTGGACAGTCACCCTTTGCAGTGGCGCGAACTATTTTATTGGTAATTTACAACCCGAAACGGCCAACCATATTTTCTTAAACACCAAGGAAACGGTATGCTTTGGTGGCAGTGGTGGTGTTTTTGGCATTGCCGAACAACAAGGTGATCATTATATTATTTCCGGGGAGTGGCATTACGCTACGGGTGCGCCTTACCTCAGCCATTTTACATTGAATGCGAAGATCATGGCTGATGGCAACCCTGTGTTGCATGCTGATGGCACCCCGTTGGTATATTCGTTTGTCATTCCCAAAAAAGACGTTAGCATTATTGAAGACTGGGACACAATGGGTTTAAAAGCGACGGCTACGCATTCGTTTAAGGTTTATGCGGTAGTGGTGTCTTCAAAACAGGCGTTTGTTTACAATCGGTTTTATTTGCCACAACCCATTTTTAAAATACCGTTTATGGTGTTTGCAGACTTAACCCTTTGGGTAAATTATTTAGGCATGGCAGAGCATTTTTTATATGAAGCCGCTAAAATTTTAGAGGCGAAATCATTAGAACCGTTTTATTTAATCCTATCTAAAACCAATAAACGGCTTTATAAATTTGCAGAACGTATTGAACAGCTTACCACCAGCGACACAACAATTCCAGAAGCCTATATTCAAACCATTCATAAAACCGCCTCTGCTTCGGTAAAAAACATGTCTCAAGCTATTTTAAAAATATACCCGCTATTGGGTATAAAAGCATGTAGTCAGTCGCATCCATTAAATAATATTTTTAGGGATTATTTTACGGCAACACAGCACCATATTTTTTCTAGGAGGTAGAGGGTTGTTTGATCGAATATAAAATTGAGTGATTATTTATTACTTCCGTTCTTGTTGGCTGTAGTCATTTAACTTCTTTTGTACATTTTGGACATTGTTCTCCTATTACAATTCCCGAAATTAAACTATTTTCAATTTTAGGCCAACAAGAAGAGCATAAATGCTTATTACATGAAGGACAAGTCCTCAATTGATTATAGGGAATTAAACTAATTATACTATGATCATACTCATGTTTTCCACATTCATCACATTTGTCGTTATAACTTGATGAGAATAATTCGCTAGTAGTTCCAATGTTAATAGACCCAGTAGTTCCCAAATTTAGTGATGAGCCAAAATTGCCAAAATCATCTAGTCTAATTTTACCATCTTCGATAAAAAAGTTACTTGAACCATAATTCATTGATTTTCTTTTTAAATCATTAATTTCTTCATTCAAGTTTTTAACTTCATTTTCTAATTTTGAACGTTCTCTCTTCTTGGATGCTTGAGTTTTACTTAATTTTTCATTTGATTCTTTTAATTTATCTTCAAGTTCTTCAATTTTTTTATTTATTTCCGGGAAATCTTTGGTTACATTGATTTTCTTTAAAGCCTTTTGCTGTTCTTCTTCGCTTAAACCGTCTAATATTTTATTTAATGCATCAATAACAGTTTCGAATCGCATGCTCTTTATAAGAAAAACTTCTGCAAGTTCATTTAACATTTTTTTCTGCATTTTAGTCTTTACGTCTGTAACATCTTCAAATTCCATAATCCATGGAATTGGTTTCTTTGTTTTAACTTCTGCTACAAATTCTAGAGCTTCAAAATCAATATTTTTAGGTAATGTTGGAGTTAAAACACTTTTTATTCTTTCTCGAAGTTTAGCACTATCCTTTTCTTTGATTTTTTCATTGTTTAATACAGTTCTATAAGATTGATAATAAGCCATAAGTTCCTTTCTTATAAAGACTAACATTCTTTTTTTTGCTTTATGTGCAAAAATGTATTCAGCATGAGTAGGAGATAATTTTCTATTTTCAAAAATCTCTTTAAAATTGGGCCAATCAAGTGGCTCACCATATCTTCCATCGATAATTAAAGACATTACAAAAGAATGTTCTAACGCAGGCAAGCAAGATTCCCAAGGTTCAAATTTAGGTGAGCTATCAGGGAAACCTTCTGCTGAACTTAAAACAGGCTTATAACCAGATTCTTCTAAAAACCTAGCTAGTTCTGCTCGAAGGTCTTTTAAATTGTAATCCGTTGAACTTATAAAAATTGGGAAGGTATATTCACTTGATGCATTCATTTTTTATTTTTTAATTACGGCCAATAATTGAATACATACAATCGCCTATATCCAAATTAAATATTCACGAATATAATAAATATTCACTTACAAAATTAAGTGTGTTTTATATAATAAATAACTAGGTTTTGTTCGAGACTTGTTCGACAATCCTTCGGGAATCCTTCGTCCAAACCCCCTATTTTACGAACAAACGACGAACCATCCTCGAAGGATTGTCGAAGAAACGTGTTGTTTTGTGCATGTCGTCGGTATTTCTTCTTATTGAATTATACACGTCATTACGAGAAGGCACGACGACGTAATCTCATGATTATTTGTTCTAACTTAACTAAACGATAAATAGATTGCTTCGTACCTCGCAAAGACGGAGATTGCTTTATACCTTACCGGAAGAATTAAAAACTTTGTGCTATGTGATTTGTATAGACTATTGAAAAAGATTTATAAATGTAAATGAGGTTTTTGAAAAAAGAACTGTTTTATTTGATTGTAAAAAATTTCAATTATATTCGTTTAATGTATAATATTAAACATTAATAAAGCCTCATTAGGTATTATCTGAAAAACAACATTAGACAAAAAAATACTAATTTTTACGGGCAAATAAAAAGAAATGGATAATAATCAGAGAAAGCAAATAATTGAAAACGCAAAAACATTTTTTAGAAATGAAATCGTTCAAAGTCATATAGACGGGGCTTGCAAACGAGCGAGTAAATTGTCTGAATACAATGTAAATCCATTTCTATTCAAATATCTAGCAAACTTCTTAACAGGTAATGACGACTCAGAAAGTATTGCCAGAGCTTTGGTGCTTCCAAGAATTTTAGGTTCTTCTATTAATACATCCTTTGGCATGAAAATTCAAAGCCTAATAAGCTTTCTATTTCAGGGATTAGGTTCTACAACACAAGGAATTGATATTGAATTTATAGATGCTATTGATGGAAGAAAAAAATATTGCCAGTTAAAAGCAGGTCCGAATACCATAAACCATGATGATGTTACAACTATAATCAATCATTTTAATGGTGTTCGCGCTCTAGCTAGAACGAATAATCTGAATGTTGGAATAGATGATATGATTGTTTGCGTTGTATATGGAGAGGAAACAGAACTTAGTTCGCATTACAAAAGAATTGGAAACACTTATCCTGTCATCATCGGAAAAGATTTTTGGCACAGACTCACAGGGAAAGATGATTTTTACTATGAATTAATTGATGCCATTGGTGAAGTTGCACTAGAGGTTGACGCCAGCAAGGTAGTAGAGCAAACAATTAAGACATTAGCAATAGAAATTGAGCAAAAATACAAGTAGTTTATTATTCTCGGCTATTTTGATAAGTTGTAATAACTATTCAAAAACTTAATTATAGAATAACCAACTTCTTTACCCAAATTCACGGGAACGGCATTACCTATTTGTTTGTATTGTTGTGCAATGGAACCTTCAAATTTCCAATCATCTGGAAACGTTTGAATTCTTGCATATTCCCGAACCGTAAACGGTCGTGTTTCTTCGGGATGACATCTTTCTGTTTGCTTTTGTGCTGGACTGCAAGTGAGTGTCAAGCAAGGTTCATCCCAACCGATTCTTCTAGCAATACCTGTTTTTCCACCACCAAGGTGAAAACTACCTCCCATAAATTCTTTTTGAATATCTAAAGGCAAATCTCTCCAATAACCTTTTTGGGGGACTAATTTTAAAACATCTATCTTGCTTTTTGGGTATTTAGAGCCTTCTGATTTTGGAACATCACTATCAAATAAATCTCCCTTTTTTAGAGCGTCTTTTAAATTGTAAATCTTTTTATATGGTTTCGGATATTCATATGTCAAATCAATGTCTTTTCTAATGCCCACTAAAATCAATCGCTCTCTTTTTTGAGGAACATTAAAATTAATAGCCTTTAGAACTTGAACCGGAACAACATTATAACCTATTTCATCTAAAATAGAAATCATGCCTTGAAGCGTTTTACCGTTTTCGTGACTCAATAACCCTCGAACATTTTCACCAATGCAAATGGGAGGGTTTACTTCTTTCACAACCCTCGCAAATTCATAAAACAACGTTCCTCTGGCATCCGCTAATCCCAATTTCTTTCCAGCATAACTAAATGCTTGACAAGGAAATCCGCCAGTCACAACATCCACTTTGTTTTCATATTCACTAAAACTAAACGATTTAATATCGCCTTCTAATACATTCCAATTTGGACGATTGTTTCTTAAAGTTTGGCAAGCCCATTTATCGATTTCATTTAAAGCAACACATTTTAAGCCTGCTTTTTCCATCCCTACGGCTAAACCTCCTGCCCCTGCAAAAAGCTCTAAAACAGTATATTCATTATGAGGCTCAACATAATTAGAAACGGTTTCTTGAATGTCGTCATCCAGAAAATCAGCAAATAAGGTATCAATATCCGATTTTCTATAAACTCTATAATTACTCATTGGCTCGCGAACAGCGGTTAATTTACCCTCTTTATCCCATCGCCTCAAAGTTTCTTTGCTTTTACCGATGTATTCAGCAGTTTCTGAGAGCGTCATATATTCATTCATAACCAAATTGCTTAACCTTACACAATGGTTACAAATTTAAAAGAAAAAACGAGATAAACAAGCCAATAAAAAAGTATATGAAAAAAAATTATTCAAACCTAATCGCCTTAACTGGCGATATTTTAGTAATAATATAAGAAGGCACCAAAAGCATCAATAAACACAATACTAAAGTACCAATATTTAAGCCTAAGATATAGGCAAAGTTAATATATACTGGGGCTTCGGTGACGTAATACACGCTAGGATCTAGCGGAAAGAGTTTAAAGTATTTTTGAGCAAACAGCAGGCCGAGGCCTAATAGATTCCCCCAAAACAAACCGAGCATGATTAAATATGATGCGTTGTATAAAAATAGCTTCCGGATGCTCCAATTGTTACTGCCCAGGGCTTTTAAAATACCAATCATTTGCGTGCGCTCTAAAATCAGCACCAGCAAAGCGGTGATCATGTTAATGCCAGCCACCAAAATCATGATACCTATAATGCCGTAAATGTTTTTATCGAATATTTTAATCCATTCAAAAATGGAATAATAACTTTCGCTGATGGTTTTGGCATCAAGCGTTGAGGGAATGGCTTTAAAAATTTCAATGCCTTTATTGTCAAGGTCGTTGTAATTGGTTATAAATATTTCAAAATTCCCGACTTGGTCGTCTTCCCAATTATTAATACGTTGTAAATGACGAATATCGCCAATAACATAGGTAGCATCAAAATCTTGAAAACCAGAATTGTAAATACCAACTATTTTATACGTAATAATGTTTGGCAGTTTCTCGGGATCTTCTTTCTTGAAAAACATCTGGAAGGTATCACCCATCTTAAAACCCAGTCGGTTAGCAATGTATTGTGACATTAATACGTCTTCGTTACGCTTTTGGGTATAATCTGGTACACGGCCTTCAATTAAAAAATCTTTAAAATAGCTCCAATCATAATCGCCGCCCACGCCTTTTAACACAAGACCTTCAAAATCGGTTTCAGTACGAATCACACCAAATTTGGTTGCCACGGCTTGAATATGCCTTACCCCTTCAACGGACTTGAATTCTGGATAAAAATCTTGCTTTGTAGAAATAGGAAAGACACTTTCTTGCGAATTATTGCTATCGTAATTGGTTATGGTAACATGTCCGTTAAACGCCACGACTTTATCACGTATTTTTTGCTGTAAACCAATGCCTGTGGCAATAGCCACCATCATCACCACAATACCAATTGCAATTGCTGCGATACCAATTTTTATTATTGGTGCCGAAATACTACTTTTATACGCTTTATTGCCAATAATGCGTTTAGCTATAAAAAACTCGTAATTCAAATTTAGATATGTGGTTTAATGTTCTCAAAAATACAGTTTTCCCGATAACTATCGGAATTGTTTTAATACTTATTTCTTGTGGGAACACGACGAAGACGGGAGACGATAGACAAAAGACTATAGACCCAAGATCCAAGACCCAAGATCCAAGACCCATAATAACCGGTGCCAACCAGACCGAAACATACATATCTCTACTTCAAGGAAAACGTATTGGTATCGTTGCAAATCCAACGAGTGTGGTATTTAAATCAAATGGTAAGAACTATACGCATTTGGTGGATTCGTTGTTGGCGTTAAACATTAAAATTTCTAAAGTGTTTTCTCCTGAACATGGTTTTCGTGGAACTGCAGATGCTGGCGAACTTGTTAATGATAGTAAGGATGCCAAAACAGGATTATCCATTGTGTCGCTTCATGGCGAACACAGAAAACCAAAATCGGAAGACTTATCCAATGTAGACATCATGGTTTTTGACTTGCAAGATGTCGGCGTTCGTTTTTACACCTATATTTCTACCCTGCATTACGTTATGGAAGCTTGTGCCGAAGCGAATATCCCTTTGATTATTTTAGACCGGCCCAATCCGAATGGCAGTTATGTTGATGGCCCCACTTTAGAGATTGAAAACCAAAGTTTTTTAGGGATGCACCCAATTCCGTTAGTACATGGCATGACTATTGGTGAATATGCAAAAATGATTAATGGTGAAAAATGGTTAAAAAATGGTGTGCAATGCCAAATTACCGTGATTCCCGTTAAAAATTACAACCACAACATGTCATACAGTTTACCGATTAGGCCTTCGCCAAACCTTCCAAACGATCAATCCATAAGATTATACCCGAGTCTTGGTTTGTTTGAAGGCACCACCATCAATGCAGGTCGTGGCACCGAGTTTCAATTCCAGAGGTATGGTGCGCCGTTTTTGAATAAATCTGTATTTACATTCACATATACGCCAGTCGAAAATTTTGGTGCTAAAAACCCAAAGCATAAAGGTATACTTTGTTATGGTGAAGATTTAAAAAATGATAAAACAACAAATGAAGTCAGCTTAAAATGGCTCATAAAAGCCTATAACAATGCCTCTGATAAATCGAAAGTTTTTAACACTGCTAATTTCACAACACATGCTGGTACGGCCAAACTTCAAAAGCAAATTGAAGCAGGTTTAACTGAGGAACAAATTAAAGCTACTTGGCAACAAGGACTTGAAACTTTTAAAAATACACGTAAAAAATATTTAATTTATAATTAATGAAGCGAATTATTGCCTCTCTAATGTTACTATTAACCTCTTTAGGCTTTAGTCAACATATTGATAATCCTACGCAACAAAAAGTAAGTATCGCCAGAAAAAAGGCTAAAAAATTTTTAAAAAGCCAACACGTTCCCGGCATGGCGATTTCGGTTTCCAAAGGCGGAGAGATTATTTGGTCGGAAGGATTTGGGTATGGTAAACGAAAACCAACAGTCCCAATAAACCCAAGTTTGACCTTGTTTAGAATTGCTAGTATTTCTAAAACCATAACGGCCGTGATGCTTGCTAAATTGGCTGAAGATAAGATGATTGATTTAGACACCAGCATTTACAAGTATTTACCTGATTATCCGAAAAAAGAATATGACTTTACAGCTAGACAATTAGGCGGGCATTTGGCTGGTATTAGGCATACTACTGATGATGAATTCAAATTAAATAAACGAATGACCATTACCGAAGGGTTGGAGATTTTTAAGAACGATCCCCTTTTATTTGAACCTTCCACCAGTTTTCATTATAACTCTTTGGGTTATGTGTTACTAAGCGAAGTGATGCAAAAAGCAACGAATAAGGACTTTTATGCGATGGTAAGGGATTCCATTTTAATTCCTTTAAAAATGGACAATACCACTATGGATGCCTCAAATGCTATCCCACCCAACACCACTAATTTTTACAGAACAAAGCGTATTTTATCCAATCCAGTTGCCAACGAATATAAAATAGCCGGTGGTGGTTTTTTATCAACTTCAGAAGATATTGTAAGGTTTGGGCATGAACTTATTTCGCCAACGCTTATTTCCAAAGAATCACTTGCACAACTGGTAACGTCGCAACGATTAAAAAATGGCAACCTAACGGGCTATGGCATTGGTTTTTCGGTAGGAAAAACGGAACACAATACCCCTAAATATTTTCACACTGGTGGCGGTGTTGGTGCTTCCAGTATTTTAATGATTTTCCCTGAAGAAGATGTGGTTATCACGGTTTTAACCAACAAATCCGGTATTAGTATGGATTCATTTGGAAAAGAGTTGGAAGCTGTTTTTGTTGATGAAAACTGATAGAAGACTGAAACTGAGACAGAGACTGAAAATTAAAATCGTTTGTCAGTTCGATTTTCTGTCAGACTGAGCGCAGTCGAAGTCAGTAAATCAAATTGTAGTTAAGTTAGCTTCTCGATACAAATTTGCTCCGTCATACTTCGCAAATCCACTCGAAGTGACAGAATACTGAGACTGAAAACTAAAGTTTAATACGTCGTTTCATCTCCTCAACAATATTAAAAGCTGCTGGGCAAATAGCCACATTTTTTAGAGTAAGATTTGAGATTTGTTGAAACTTTTTTCTGTCGGTATGCGGAAATTCTTGGCAAGCTTTTGGTCGGACGTCATAGATAGAACAATAATTATCCGCTCCCAAAAACGTACAAGGGACACTTTGCAACACGTAATCGTTGTCTTCATCAATGCGTAAATACTGAGTGATAAACTGCTGTGGTTTTAGTTTAAAATACTTGGCAATGCGCTCAATATCCTTATCAGTAAATAAAGGCCCTGTGGTTTTGCAACAATTGGCACATTGCAAACAATCTGTCCTTTTAAACTCAGCTTCGTGCAATTCTTCCATGACGTAATCCAAATTCTTTGGCGGCTTATTTTTTAGCTTCTCAAAGAATTTTTTGCTTTCGTTATGTTTATCTTTGGCAAGTTTTGGAAGATTATTGATGGTGTTTTGCATGGTGTAAAAATAATAAAGTTCTCGATACATCCCGATAAAAATTGGGACACTCGAACTGACAGGCTAACTAAAAACACCATTAACAACTCAAATGTCACTTCGAGTGATTTTCGAAGTATGAGAAATTTGTATGGAGAAGTTAGGATGGAAGTAATCCTTTAAGATTGGAATGATAAATAAAAAGATTTCCGTCTTCACGGAAATGGAAAAAAATAATATTTTGATGAAAGACCTATTTGGACGTGCTTTATTAGATTACCAAAACGGACATTATACCGAAGACCTTATCACGTCCACCAATATTTCTGAGGAAGATGATTTGCCACTTCCCTATCTGTTTCGGGATTTTAAAGACATGCCCAAACTAGAAAAAAAAGCATTGCAATTGGCTAAAGGTTCTGTTTTGGATGTGGGCTGCGGCGCAGGAAACCATAGCTTGTATTTACAGAAAAAAGGCTTTAATGTCAAAGCCGTTGATATTTCAAAAGGTGCTATTGAAGTTGCTAAACTTCGAGGTCTTAACAATATAGAAGTCAAAAATATTTTAGATGAAACCGAAACATTCGATACTATTTTGTTGTTGATGAATGGTACAGGCATCTTTCAAGAACTGTCTCAAGTGTCTAAATATCTAACTCATTTAAAAAGTCTGCTAAAACCTAACGGACAGATTTTAATCGATTCTTCAGATATTAAATATATGTACGAAGATGAAGATGGCGGTTTTTGGATGGATGCGCATTCTAATTATTATGGTGAACTCGATTATTATTTAAGCTACAAAGGTGAGGAAGAAACGCCTATGAAATGGTTGTATTTAGATTTTGATACTTTAAAACTGGCTTGTGATACCGTTAGTTTGAAATGTGAATTGGTATTGGAGGGTGGGCATTTTGATTATTTGGCTAGGTTGGTTTGAGTTTATAATGACCAATTATTTTAAACTTAAACAAACAATCCTCTAAAACTTGCCCTCCACCAATATTGTGAACAATCAAATATCTTTTTCCATCGTTTGATTTCTTATTGACTACAATTCCAATATGTGTTATGGTTCCTCCTAAATTCCAACAAACAATATCTCCAGGCATATAATCTTTAGCGCTATTAGTTATTGGTTTAGTAGCCCCTTTACGTTCAAAATAAGTCATTAAATTTGGAACTCGTCTATGATCTATATTCTTATCTGGTGTTTTCAACCCCCATATCTTGGGATACAACTTGAAATGGGCTTTCATATCTTCATGAACTTCTTTTTGTAAATCAATACCCAATTTCCTATAAGCTCTAATTATAACGTCTGTGCAAACGCCTTTATCACTTGGAACATCTCCATTAGGATAATTAATCGAAAAATAACTAGGGTCATAAACTACTTTATGTTTAGTTAATTCTAAAGCAGCATCTGAAAGATTTAATGTTTGAATTACTTCCTGTGAAATACAAAAATTAAAACAGAGAAATAAAATGATAAAGAATATCTTTTTCATTTAAACAATGAATTTCAATTGATGAGATTCCTGCTTTCGCGGGAATTATAAGATATCAATAAGACCCGGAAACAAGTTCCGGGTGAGCCAAGCGTCAAAAATCAAACTTATAAGTCGCCCCAGCTAAAAACTGAATACTCTGTACCGGGAAATTTTGCCAACGTTGGTACCCTTGATTCGCTAAGTTATTGCCTTTGGCAAATACCGATAATTGATCGTTAATGTGATACCCAATATGCGCATTGGCATCAAAATAACTATCTAAAGTTACCGTAAATGGTGAAGCTACCGTGAAACCATCATTTAAATACAGTTGGTCTTTACGTTCGCCAATGTAAAATAAATTAGCTCCAGCATACCACTTATCGCTTATTTGATAATCTAAAAATACTGAGCCTTTAAAATCCGGTAAATTCCATGCCTCAGCTTGTGTATCGGACGAATAATCAAAATATTCTGCCTTCATGCCTAAGGTAAAGTTTCTATTGACATCTACATTAATTTCACCAGCCACACTATAGGTTTTTACATCGTCATAAACAATGCCAAAGGAGTTTCCGTAAGAATAATCTTGAGCGCTATTGGATGTTATCTCATTATTTCTGAATAAGGCCTTATTTCTATCTGAAATGTATCTACCATTAAAGTTATAACTCACATGACTGGACACTTTTCCTTTCAACCCCACAAACGCATTGTACAATTGATCGGTTGGCTGAATATATAAGGTTGGAGACACAAAGGGGTTTTCACTCGCAAAACCATAATAAGAATTTTGAATTAAATCCCCTTGAATACCACCATAAGCAATTAAAATATCGTTAACCAAACGATATGTTGCGGTTATATTTGGATAGATAAATATTTTGTTGTCACTACCTTGGGTGTCATTCAAATAAAAAACTGAAGCTCCTAAATTAATGGTTAAATCATCTTGTTTCATTTCATAAGCAGATGATAATCCCACAAAAAAGTTGCCATATTTTAATGCTTCATTTAGTTCATATCTCCTATCAAAATCACCTCCTAAATAATCGAACTTTAAAACCGTGGCCAATTCTTCATCGCCATTAATAGGGATATCTGCTTTTATTTGCGCCGTAAACCTATTTTCGCCAGAACCTCGGTTATCTCCAAAGCGTCTAAAAAACACATTCGCGGAATTTATGTAGGTATCATGAAATGAAATATCACTACCTAAATGCGCTCCAAAAAAGGAATGGCCTACAAAAATTTGGTCGGTTTCAGCTTCATCCAATTGAAATTCCGGAACACCATACCAATTATAGTTTTGGTGCTGAGCTCCAGCCTCTATATTCCAAGATAAATCCCTTAAATGTGACCCGTAATTTAAATTAAGCTTTGAATTTGAAAAGTTGTCATCAAACACTAAATTTTCAATGCCACCTTGCGACGAATGATGACTGATATAACCCCCAAAGCTTTCCGTTCTACTCAACGCATGGCTTACATATACCTCACCCAAAATGGTGGTATAGGTACCTACACCCAACGTTGCATAATTATCAAATATTTTTTCGGGAGCTTTTTGTTCTACAACGGCCGCTTTTCCTTTAGCAGGCGTAAAGGTTGATGCCACTGGAATTGAAAAAATATTATACTTTATTTCCTTTTTTTTAGTGGTGGCATCATCGTCTAAATTTGGGGTTTCCTTTACCTTAAATGCATCCGATATGGAAGGTGTATAAGGCCTTACAACATCTATAACCCCTGTTCTGATGGTGTCTTTTTCTCTATCTTGAGCAAATGATACCGATATATTTAATGTTACTACTAGTAATATGATATTTTTTATGTGCTGACGCATATTTTTTTATTTACGATTTATGATTTACGATATTGACTCCCGTTTCACGATTCACGACTAACAAAACTAATTGCCTTGTGGTTGAACCGATGAATTTGTTTTGGACTCTTCAGCTTTTATTTTGCTTAACTCTGTTTTGGCTTCGGCAACCACATCAGTAAACTCTGGGAAATTCTGAATAACGCTTTCTAAAATATAGGTGGCTTGGAACGCATCTTTTAATGCATAAAAATTCTTAGCCATAAGCACCAATCCTTTGGCACTGTAATATTTATATCCTGAAAAATCTTTAGCCAATCTTTGAACCGCAGTATTGGATGCTTCAAAGTTGCCTTCTTTGTTTTTAAAGTAGGCATTGTAATAAAGCGCTTCGGCTGCTGTTTCTCCAGTTGCTACGTCTTCCACCTTAGCAAAAGCTGCTTTTGCTTTCGTTTCATCATTCATTTTAATGGCAGAACGTGCAATAATAACATGGGCATCGCTCTTGATTTTATTATCGATTTTTGAATTTTCCAATACTTTTTCAGCATAAGAAATGGCATCGGTATATTTTTCTAGTTGGTATTGCGCCTTCATCAAATTGGATTGGGCAAATACCACGTTTTGAGGCAAATTTGCCTCCGTTTCCAATCTTTTTAATAGCGGAATGGCGGCATTCCAATTTTTGGCTTCCAAATAATGTTGTGACAAACGCGCTAAGGCTTCTTCCGTAAATTCACTTCGTGATGCCTCGGCAACAAATTTATAATGCGGGGCGGCATTGTCTGTCAACCCTTGCTTATAATACATTTGAGCTATATAAAAATGCGCTTGTAAGGCATGGAGACCGTTAGGGAATTGTGTTAGATAACCATTAAATTGTTTAATGGCTTTATCGGTATTGTTATCCAAATACTGTTTTTCGGCCGCCTCATACGTCGCGTTATCTAAATCGGCGTCCGTAACATTCACAAAATCCAAGGTTTTAGCCCAGGCCGCATATTCATCCACACGTCCCATATCAATATAAATAAGTCTGGCCGTAGATACCGCTTGAACCGCTTCGGGAGTTCCGGCAAAATCGGTTGCTACTTTTTTAAACTTCGTTAAAGCTTGTTCGTTATTACTTCCATTATAGTATACCAAGCCTTGACGTAATAATGATTTTGGTACAAACGAACTCATACGGTATTCTTCGTTTAAGCGATCATACATAGTCATCGCTTTTTCTGTTTGATTGGCTTTTACATAAGAATTGCCCAATTCATACATGGCATCATCGCGAAGTTTGGAGTTTGGATATTTTGAAATAAATTGTTCCAGTTCCGATATTTTTTTTGAATCGTTACCGCCATAACCTGCACTAATGGCTTTTTGAAAAAATGGATAATCGGAATCCATCTCGTTTAACTTGATAGCGTTTTCATAAGCTCTTGCAGCATCATTATAATCACTGGACACAAAATAGGTATCTCCCAAACGTAAATACGCATCATTCAATCTTACCTTATCATCTTTTCTTTTATTGATGAATTGATTGAAATGTTGACTTGCTTGCGGATAATTTTTTAGCTTAAAGTAGGTATAAGCTAAATTGTAATCAATGTTTGTGTTTTCTGGAGTTGATGAGGCTGATGCTTGCTGAGAAAATTGCTTAAAGCCCACCAAAGCTTCATCATAATTATTTAAATTATAATCCGTTTCAGCTTTCCAAAAGGTTGCTCTAGCCGTGTAATTATTATCCCTTGGTTCTTTTAAAGATTTATCAAAAAGCGATTTAGCTTCCAAATAATTGCCCTCATTATATACCTCTAATCCTCTATAAAAAGCCACTTTTTGTAAAGCCACTTTGTTTTCAAAACTATTTTTTCCTTCCAAAAGTTTAAGGGCTTCGGTATAATTTTTAGACGTGATGTAAGAATCGATTAAAAGTGTTTCAATCTCTTCCCTATAAGTGGTTTTTGGATATTTGTTTAAATACTCAGCCAAAACTTGCGGAGCAGATTGATATGGATTACCAATTTCATAACTAATTTTAGCATAATTTAACCACGCATCTTCTTGAATTTTTAAATCGAAAGTCATTTGCGATGCATTTCTAAACGCATTTAAAGCTTCTTGTTTTTTATTGAGTTTAATATAACTTTCACCTAAGTGATAATAAGCGTTTTGGGCAGTAGCATCGTTACCTCCAACTATTTTATTGAATTCTGAAATAGCACTATCATAATCGCCTTGTTTGTAATGGGCATACCCTAATTGGTAAAAATCAATATTGTTCCACTTCCCATTTTTGCCTTTATACGCTTTTAAATAAGGAATGGCTGCGGCATATTCATTTAAGTTGAAATAACTTTCACCAATAATTTTTGAAAGTTCGGACACTTCACTTTGGTCCCCTTTAGCCAACTGTTCTTTAGCTAATTTAATTGCTTCCTCAAATTTCCCGAGCTTGAAATTTAAATCCGCTTGATAATAAGAGAGCTTTTCTTTGTAACGTTCTTGGTCGCCCACTTGTTCAAAGTATTGATTGGCCTGTTCGTAATCATCTCCTTCATAAGCCATAAATCCAATATAATATTTGGCTTGCGAACCATATTCTTGAGAGTTTTCAACTTTGCCCAAATATTCTTTGGCCGCTTTATATTGCTTTGCTGAAAACGCAGAATATCCATAATTAAAATTGAATTTTTCCATTTCTTTTCTACTCAAGGCATCCTCATCAACCTTATCATACCATTTTAAGGCATGTGGAAATTTTCCATTAACAAAATAATAATCGGCAACATCTACAAAAGCCGTATTTCGTTTGGTACTTGTGGGATAATCTTCTACAAAATCTTCAACCAATCTATCAGCATTTTGTTGATTTAAACGCACTGCACAATTGGCTATATAATAGGCACAATCTGATTTTAAAACGTCTTCTTTAGCTGTTTTTTGAATGGTGGCAAATAACGATTGTGATGCTAAATATTGCTGATTGTTATATAACGTTAATGCTTTTTGGAAATCTACCAAATCACTGGTATATGTTGCAGATTGCTGTGCTATAACCTGATAGCAAAAAGTGAGAGCAACCACGAGGGAAATACTATTATTTTTTGTCATTGACAATTCGTTTTTATTTTGAAATCAAAGATAATTTAATATAAAACCTATAACGTAACAATTGTGTTAGAATTATAAACCGACTTATTAAAAACGAAAAAAATCAATATTTAGATGAATAAACCGTTAATAATTTAAGTGCTAACAATTGCTTACTCTAAACTTTTCACTTTTAACTTTCAACTTTTAACTTTTAAATAATACATTTACAACACGATTAAAAAATCCATTCATTTTATGCCAAACCCTATTCTACAATTAAAAAATGCATCTATATATCAAGGTGATAGCCTAGTTCTTTCTAATGTTAATGTTGAAATTAATAAAGGGGATTTTGTTTACTTGATAGGCAAAACAGGATCTGGCAAAAGTAGTTTTATGAAAACCCTTTATGGTGATTTATCTTTAACTGAAGGGGAAGGTCATATTGTGGAATACGATTTAAAAACTCTAAAAGAAGATGATATCCCCTTTTTAAGACGAAAACTTGGAGTCGTTTTTCAGGACTTTAAATTACTGACCGATAGAACCATCAACGAAAATTTACTATTTGTTCTAAAGGCCACCGGTTGGAAAGACCAAACCCAAATGAATACGCGCGTAGAAGAAGTTTTGGCTAAAGTTGATATGAAGACCAAAGGCTTTAAATATCCGCACGAACTTTCTGGTGGTGAGCAACAACGTATCGCTATTGCCAGAGCGTTACTTAATAATCCAGAACTTATTTTAGCTGATGAGCCTACAGGTAATTTAGATCCGCAAACCAGCATTGAAGTTATGGAAGTGTTACAAGAAATAAACAAAAACGGCAATACCATACTGATGGCCACACACGATTATGCGTTGTTATTAAAATATCCTAGCAAAACATTGAAATGCGACGACAACCAAGTTTATGAGGTTGTGCAAAGGAAGGGTTAAATATAGTAGACATTGAAAAACTAAATATGGTTAGGTTGCTACAGTAATTTTTAATATTGTTTAAAAACCCATATTTTTAAAGTCAAATTATCTATCCACATTATCGTAAGACATATATCGAATAGGATATTATTTTCAATTAAAAACCCTAATATAATGCCTTTCTTCTCAGTAGTAATTCCATTATATAATAAAGAAACTTTTATTGAAGATACCATTAAAAGTGTTTTGAATCAATCTTTTCAAGATTTTGAAATTGTTATTGTTGATGATGGAAGTACAGATGATAGTCATAAAATGGCATCATCATTTAAATCTGAGAAAATAAAATTATTAAAGCAAACTAATCAAGGCGTTTCAATAGCTAGAAATAACGGAATCGATTATGCAAACTCCAATTATATAGCATTGCTTGATGCTGATGATCTATGGCATAACCATCATCTCATTGAATTAAAAAAACAAATTGATATATTTCCAAACGCTGGGTTATTTTGCAATAATTACGAAATTTTTCATAAAGAAAATTTTAGTAGCATGGCTAAATTTAATTTTGATTACAAAAATGATTGCTTACTAGTAGAAGATTATTTTAAAGCAAGCATAATAAATACTGTTGCGTTAACATCTGCTGTTGCGTTTTCAAAAGAAAAATTTAAAATTTTAGGAGGATTTAAACCCAATTTAAAAACCGGTCAGGATTCAGATTTATGGGTTCGATTTGCCCTTCATTACAAAGTGAGTTTTAATCCAGTGATTACCATGTCATACAAAGCATATATTGATGACAGTTTGTCCAAAAGTGAGTTTAATAGTATCCGTTATGATTTTATTAATAATTATTTAAAAGAAGAAATTGGCAATCCATCCCTAAAATTATATTTAGATGTGAACCGATATGCATTGGCTATAAGAAGTAGAATAAATGATGAAAAACACCTTTATTTAAAACTTAAAAACGAAATTGATTTTAACAATTTAAATTCTAAACAGAAAATACTCATAAGACTTCCAAAAGGAGTAATTAAATTTATTAAAAAATTTCATGTTTTTTTAATTTCAAATAACTTTTATTTTAGTTCCTATTCATGAAAAGATGTCCTTAATCTAAAGGATTTTCTCTTTCCAACTTCTTATAAATTGTAATGCCAGATAATCCTTTATTATACTTATCTAGTATTTGACTATATGAAATCATGCTCTTTCTTAAGAGAAAAAAAATAAACTTAATTAACAATAAATAACTTAAATTTTTATAATCATGATAGTAAAGTGCCGCTTGTGCTTTTACAAAATCATCGCCCGCTATATTATCAGTTGATCTTTCGAATGAGTGTTTTACTATTGTATCATTTTGATAATAAACTTGAAGTTTTTTATTTATCATTTCTTTTAAAAACAAGTATTCTTCACCACAAGTAAAATAAGACCCTAGTCCAAAAAAAGTATTAAAAGAGATTTTATTAATTATCTCATTCCTTTTAAAAGCTATTTCTATTGAGGAAGCATCTATAATATCTTTTTTATTAATTAATCTTTTACTCTTTAATGGGTAATTTTTATAATCCTTACCGGTAAACGTTCCTATTCTAAAACGAATGGCAGATGCGTGTTTTAATGCTGAAAAAGAGCTTATTATAATTTTATCAAAATCCAACACATACTCCACGTCATCATCTGCTATCAAACAAATGTCACCAATCGCATTTACAATTGCTAAGTTTCTACTTTTTGTAAGTCCTAAATCGAAACTATTAATTACCCTTATATTTTTAAAATCAGACTTTAAAAGCTTTTTGGGTGTAGTTTGATTAATTATTAAAATTTGGTAATCCTTAAAATTATTATTACCAAAAATTTTATTTAGAAAAGCAAGATCTTCTCTATTCATGGTACTTATAAGAATTTCCAAAATCATATAGTGGCTTTGCTTATATTTTAAAAATAACATTTTAACTTTATTTGCTAAATTTACCTAACAATTACAAGTATTATATTTATCATGAGCAAAAATCTAACAAATCCATTAATAAATAATGACTGAACTTTCAGTTTTGTTAATGGCCTTTAATAGCGAAGACTATATTGAGGATGCTTTAAAATCGATTTTAAAACAGAAATGTTCTTATAATTTTGAAATAATTGTTGGTGATGATTGCTCCACAGACAAAACTTTTGAAATCCTGAATAATTATGCAATTAAATATCCAAATTTATTCAATATAAAAACAAATACGTCTCAATTAGGCATTTTAAAAAATTTTAAAGCAACATTAGATAGGTGTAATGGTAACTTCGTTTTCAATTTTGATGCCGATGATGTTATTAAAAGTGATGTTGCATTCCAAAAAATAATAGATATTTTAAAGCATAATCCTAATTTGGGCTTTATAGATTCTGGTTACGATAAATTGTTAAATGATGGCAAAACTATTGTAGAGTTTGACAATAAAGAAAATATTTTAGTTTCTAATGAAGAGTATAAAGAACGTTTGTTATTAGGGAAAGTGATACCTATTGGCGTATGTTTTAATAGAGAATCATTGTATAAATATGTAGATTTTGATTATTACATAAAAGAAAACATTACTATTGAAGATTACCCTATTTTAGTAGATATGGTAATGCATTGTGATTTTGATAGAATTAACGAATCATTGCATATTTACAGAATTCATCCCTCTTCTTATTCTCATAAAAATTGTTTCGAAAGAATTTATTTTCTTAGAAATCAAATGCAAAAATTATTCCTTTATTTCAGCTCAAAATATAATTTTTCAGAAAAACTTAAGGAAATCTATTTAAAAAATCATTATAAATCGGTATTAGCAGACGCTGGAAATTACGAAAAAAAAACAGAAGGAAAAGCAGCTTTCAAGGCAATAAAAAACAAAAAAATATTAGATATAATCCATTATCTAGCTAGTCAATACCCTTGGATAAGAAATGTTATAAGACTAAGAAAAAAACTTTATTTAAAACTTTTAAAATAATTAAAGTCCCTAATATAATCTTCTTCTAAAAATACATCCGATGCTATTACTAAGCAAACTGCACCAGATGAAAAATTATCCAACTCACGCCAAATCATATTAGGAATTAACAATCCTACATTTGGCTTATTAAGTGTTATTGTCTTTTTTTCTCCATAAACATCAGTTAATGTAACATCAAAACTACCACTCAACGCTATTAAACATTCTTGCTGTTCATAATGTGCATGTCCTCCTCTGTAGGCTCCACTAGGAACATCATATAAATAATAGACTCTTTTAATTGTATAAGGCAATATGTCCTTTTCAACAAAGGAAAGATTTCCTCTAACATCTTTAATTTTTGGAATGTCTATTATCTTTATCCTATTTAACCCCAAAACACAATTATAAATCATAAAACTATTTTTATTTCTTCAAGATATTTTTTAAAAAATCTTTTAAACCCACATAACCATTTAGCTTGATTATTGCAAAAATAATTGAAAAAGATGCAAGTATAGTCATTAAACTAAATTTTAAAGCTAGGTATTCAATTTGCAATAAGTATATCATTGCCAAACATTGGAAAACACATATTAAAAAAAGTTTATTAAACTTTACATCGAAAAGAAACTGATACTTTATAAAAACAACAAACTTTACAATTAAAAAGTCTAATATATGGTAAATCAAGTAGCCCAATCCTAACCCCGTTAATCCATATAAATCATATCCAATAACTACTGAAATAAACAATATCACATTAGAAATCAATTCAGTAACAAAGTATAACTTAGAATTTCCTTTGGCAATAATAACAAAACCCATTGGCCACGAAGCAGCTTTAAATAAAATTGATAAAACCCCATAAGTTATCATTCCTAAAATCGGCAAAAATTCTTTAGAATATATTAAAGTAACTATAAAGGGTCTAAAAACTAAAAAAATAATTATAAGTGGCGTCAATAATAATATAGACATTGATGCTTGTTGATTTACCATCTTTTTAATTAATGTGTTGTCTTTTGATACCTCTGCAAGTCTTGGGAAAAAATCTTTACTTATGGCATTAAAAAAAATAGCAACGTAAGAATGAATCAACATTATTCCAGAATTATACAATCCAACCTCATTGATTCCTCCTTCTTTGGTTATGAATATTTGAATTGCATAGACCACAAAATGTGAGGTCAAACTTGCTAAACTTAAAACAAACCCAAGCCTTATAAGATTTTTACTGCTACTAATTAACTCATTTATGGGAAGATTTACTTTTTTAATTTCTAACTTATTAATATAATATTTTGAAAGTAAAAACCCAATGATTGCCGTTATTGATATAACCCAAGGGATCCCCTTTTCTCCAATCAAATAATAAATAATAGTAGTGGGCATTAAACTAAAGAAACTTGCTAAAACTGTAATTTTAGCCAACTCTTTTAAAGATTTTAATCCTTGTAATACTGCCAGATTACCAATGGTTAATTGATTGAATAATATGGCAATTGAAATTATAACAAAAAACAAACTATAATTTTTATTACCAAAAGCTATTAAACTTAGCCAAGGAGACATAATTAAAACTATCATGGCAGCAATAATACCCGTAATCCATGTAAATTGAATAGTAGCTGTTACTATTTTAGGTAATTTATCCTTTTCTGGATTATTATTAACAGATGCTATTTCCTTTACAGCACTAATATCTAAACCACATCTAGTTAAAGTCAATATAATATTAAGTGTAGAAGTCAATATCCCAAAAACCCCCATGCCAGAAACACCTATTAGTAGAGCTGCAACTTTAGATTTAGCCAAGGATATCAAAATACTAAAAATTTGTACCCCTCCAAACAATGAAGTGGTCTTAATAATTTGTCTATATGAATCTTTATCAGCTTCCAATTACTATTTAAAATTAGACAACAAACTGACAATTATATCAATCTCATCTGCTTCCAATGATTGATTTAGAGGGATGCTTAAAACCTCATCATGCAACTTATTAGTTATTGGTAAATCTAATTCATTCAATTCGCTGTATGCCTTTTGAAGATGAATTGGGATTGGATAGTGAATTAATGTTTCAACACCATTTTTGAACAAATATTCTTTTAGCCTATTTCTGCTTTTACTTCTTATTACAAAAAGATGAAATACATGTTGTTTTATATCTTTACACTCTGGCAATATAATCTGATTTGAATTAATATTGTTAAGATAAAAAGTGGCTATCCTTCTTCTCTTTTCATTAATAAAATCGAGTTGCTTTAATTTTACAAGTAAAAATGCTGCCTGCAATTCATCTAATCTGCAATTATATCCTTTTATGTCATTTGTATCTGATGTTTTCTTGCCATAATTTCTAAGTTTAAATATAACATCTGCTAAATTAGAATTGTTAGTGGTTATTGCTCCTGCATCTCCCAAAGCCCCTAAATTTTTGGTTGGATAAAAACTAAATGCTGCTGCATCTGAAACATTTCCGGCTTTTCTACCATCTAAAAAAACGGCTCCATGTGCTTGAGCCGCATCTTCAATTAAAATTAAACCATGAGCCTCACAAAACCTTTCTAATTCAATTACTTTATATAGCTGACCATACAAGTGAACTCCCAAAATCGCTTTTGTTTTAGAGGTTAAAACAGATTCTAACTTGAATACATCTATGTTATAAGTATTAACATCTGGCTCTACCAAAACGGGTTTTAATTTAGCACTACTTATAGATAAAATAGATGCAATATAGGTATTTGAAGGCACAATAATTTCGTCTCCCTCATTTAAAACCCCAATAGTTTTATAAGCTTCAAAAATTAAACGCAAGGCATCTAACCCATTACTTACTCCGATACAATATTTTGCACCACAATAATTAGCAAATTCCACTTCAAAATTTGAAACTTGATCTCCAAGAATAAACCTACCAGATTTTAAAAAAATATCAAACGCCTCCTTTAATTCACTATCAAATTCAGCATTTATTTTTTTTAAATCTAAAAAGTTTATCATTTCAAAATATAATTGAAAAGTTTCTGATTTACAGAATCATGTAAATATTAATTGCTAAAAGCCATTTAATAAATGACCTCCCTCTCTAATCCTCTTTATTCGTATCCACCCTAAAAATAGAGCTTCCAAATATTAATAAAACAATGGCATAATATACTAAATAACTAACAAAATGACCTATAACAGCACCTTTAGCTCCGTATATATCAACGAAATAAATACTTGTAAGATATAACATAACCAAAAAGAAAATCTCGGTTACTAAATAATGCCAAAACATCTTTTTTGCTAAAAACTGATACACAATTACCATAGATAAAACCTTAAGAAGATCGCCTAACAACTGCCATAAAAACAAACCTCCTACGGGTTCAAATTCTTTTGAAAATATAAATGCTACGATGTACGATCTAAATAAATATATAACAAACAACCCAATAATAAATGAGGGCATTACTGCTTTATAAAAACTCCAAACTTCTTTCCGGAATTCTTTTATGTTATCAATCTCAGAAAACCTAGGCAACATGTATACGGCCATTAAAGAGGTAACAAGCATTAAATAATATTTAGAAATACGTGTCATAGCCTCCCAAAAGCCCGCATCTTTATAGCCAACATTTTCTATAATATACGATCGAATTACCAATGTAACAAGAGGAAGAATAACAACTGAAAACAATGCCATGACGGAATAAGGCCCCATATTTCTTAAAAAAGTCCAACTAACTTGCTTCACCTGTATTAATGGCGCCAAACTTCTTCTATTTATTATTCCTACCAAAGTGATTAAAAATATAATGGATTCTGCAATGACCACAGATATTAAGGCGCCATCTATCCTATTTTGATAAATTAAAAGAACGGCTATCGATACCCCTAAAATCTGTCCGATAATATTTATAATGATGAGGATTTTATATTTTGAAAATCCATTCATTATAGAAAAGGAAAACATATTCAAAGAATAAAAGGGAAGGACGATAGCAAAAATTTTAATGATGTACCCATAATTATTGTAGGTTGGAAAAATGATATCATTGATTGAATCAGCTTTAAAATAGCAAAAGAATGACACTATAATAGTGGAAATAAATCCGAAATAAAAAACTGTTGAAAGTGTTTTACTTAGGTTATGCAAATCATCTTTAAAATTTGAAACGTATTTAACAACTCCATTATAAAAACCAAGAGTTGCGATAGCTTGCGCTGACCCAACAAAATTTCGCAAATTACCTATTAATGCCAAACCTTCAGCGCCAATAAAAATAGCTATGGCTTTTGAAGTTAATATGCCCGCGATTATCCTGGTAATTACAGAAGCAGTTTTTAATGAAGTAATCTTTATTAAAACATTATCGTTAATATAATCTATTAATTTTTTCAATTAATAACAATTTACTTTTGGTTGATGGTTTTGTCATTTTAATACCAAACAAAAAAACAATGAGCTTAGATTAAAATAGTTAAGAGAAATCAAATATACAAAATCAAGTAACGTATTACATGAGGTATTTGTAATTGTTAAAATTGTTTTAAAATTATAAATAGTTATACCATATTTTTATTTCACAAGTAATACAGATTACTATAAATGGTTATGATGGCAATAATAAAGGACTTACATATAGATTGAAGAAAATAGCTTAAAAAAAAACAGTAAATACCTAAGGGCATTTACTGTTTTTAATACTTTATCATTAATAGGGTAATAAAACAATAGCAATGGTTAGAATAATCAATCCATTCTGCGGTTTCAACTACCGAAATTTTACATGCCTTTGTTACGTTTTCTATCTACTTCGCTTAAATAAATCTTACGTAATCTAATATGGTTAGGAGTTACTTCTACGTACTCGTCTTTTTGTATATATTCCAAAGCTTCTTCCAAAGAAAACTTAATGGCTGGTACAATCTTAGCTTTATCGTCTGCTCCAGATGAGCGCACGTTACTTAACTTTTTGGTTTTAGTAACGTTAACGGCCATATCATCACCGCGTGAATTCTCTCCAATAACTTGGCCTTCATAAATATCTTCTCCCGGATCAATAAAAAACTTACCTCGTTCTTGTAATTTATCAATGGAATATGGAATGGCCTGACCTTTTTCCATAGAAACCAAAGAGCCGTTTTGACGTTCTGGAATGCCCCCTTTTAACGGTTGGTATTCTTTAAAACGATGTGCCATAATAGCTTCTCCAGCCGTAGCTGTTAATAATTGGTTACGTAAACCTATAATTCCTCTGGAAGGCATTAAAAACTGACAAACCATACGTTCGCCTTTTGCTTCCATACTAGTCATTTCCCCTTTACGTAAGCTCACCATTTCAATCGCTTTTCCTGATACCGCTTCTGGTAAATCAATCGTCATTTCTTCTACCGGTTCACATTTAACACCATCGATTTCTTTAATGATTACTTGTGGCTGACCAATTTGAAGTTCATAACCTTCACGTCTCATGGTTTCAATTAAAACAGATAAGTGTAATACACCGCGTCCATAAACCATAAATTTATCCGCACTATCAGTTTCTTCAACCCTAAGAGCTAAGTTTTTCTCCAACTCTTTTTTCAAGCGGTCTTTAATATGTCGGGAGGTTACAAACTTTCCATCTTTTCCGAAGAAAGGTGAATCGTTAATAGTAAACAACATGCTCATGGTTGGCTCATCGATAGCGATGGTTTTCAATCCTTGAGGATTTTCGAAATCGGCAACCGTATCACCAATTTCAAAACCTTCCAAACCAACAAGTGCACAAATATCCCCTGTTTGAACTTCATCTACTTTTTTACGGCCTAAACCTTCAAAAATATGAACTTCTTTAATTTTTGATTTTACAATACTGCCATCCCTTTTTACCAAAGAAATATTTTGTCCTGTTTTTAAACCACCACGCGTTAAACGTCCGATGGCGATACGACCTGTAAATGATGAGAAATCCAGAGATGTGATTAACATTTGGGTTGTACCTTCTTCAATTTTTGGCGCTGGAATATGACTAATAACCATATCTAGCAAAGGCTCAATATTAGTTGTTTGGTTTCTCCAATCATCACTCATCCAATTATTTTTTGCCGAACCGTAAACCGTTGGAAAATCCAATTGCCATTCTTCCGCACCCAATTCAAACATTAAATCGAACACTTTTTCATGCACCTCTTCTGGCGTACAGTTTTCTTTATCAACTTTATTAATAACCACACAAGGTTTCAAACCTAAATCTATCGCTTTTTGCAACACAAAACGTGTTTGTGGCATAGGGCCTTCAAAAGCATCTACCAACAACAAAACACCATCTGCCATATTAAGTACACGCTCAACTTCACCACCAAAATCGGCGTGACCAGGGGTATCTATAATATTAATCTTGGTTTCTTTATAAATCACCGAAACGTTTTTTGAAGTAATCGTGATACCTCTTTCGCGCTCTAAATCGTTGTTATCCAGAATTAAATCGCCAGTATTTTCGTTTTCACGGAATAACTGACAATGGTACATAATTTTATCAACCAACGTGGTTTTACCGTGGTCAACGTGTGCAATAATTGCAATGTTTTTAATATTAGCCATACTGATGCCTTATTTTAAGCGTGCAAAGGTAACCATAATAATTTAATTTATATTACAATAATTTTATTTTGGAAAATCCTAATTAATACGATATTCTCCTACTAAAAAGAAGATTTTTTATTGTAATTTAGTAATATCCCAATATATTTTATCCTCCTATATATCAACATATTAGTTTAAAAACCACACATTAATAAGCTTACTTCTACTTATAAATAAATTTAACCTTAATAATATAAAATATAAGACTTCATTTTACATAGTATTTTAAAAATATTTCAAGATAAACAGCAAACAATTAGGTTTTCATTTCAAATATTACATAAAAAATCAGTACATGACATTTGTCATTTTAATATAAGATTGGTGTATCTACCTTTGAAGGGCAATAAATAAAAAACAAAAGATTTCCGATAACAAAATGTAATAATAAAAACATAAATAATTTAAAAATGAAAAATATTAAAATCATTCAGGAGTTGCACGATTTAGGAATTACTGGATATCATGAGGTATCTTACAACCCCTCATACGAAGAATTATTTCAAGCCGAAATATCTCATAAACGAAAAGGCTATGAAAAAGGTGCCTTAACTGATACGGGTAGCATTGCTGTTAAAACTGGTGTTTTTACAGGTCGCTCACCTAAAGACAGGTATATTGTAAAAGATGAGATTACTAAAGACACTATTTGTTGGGATAAAGAATATGGCATTAGCACTCCAAATTACCCAACAACCAAAGCCGTTTGGGATGATTTAAAAGCCTTAACATTAGAACAACTTTCAACATCCCCTAAACTGTATGTTGTTGATGCCTTTTGTGGTACAAATGCTGATACTAGACTAAAAGTTCGTTTCGTCATGGAAGTTGCTTGGCAAGCACACTTTGTTACAAATATGTTTATTAGACCATCCATTTATGAATTGGAAAACTTTGGTAAACCAGATTTTATTGTAATGAACGCATCAAAAGCAACAAACCCAAACTGGAAAGAACATGGTTTAAACTCTGAAAATTATGTATTATTTAATTTGACCGAAAAAATTCAAATTATTGGAGGTACTTGGTATGGTGGCGAAATGAAAAAAGGGATGTTTGCTATGATGAACTACTACCTACCATTAAAAGGCATGGCTTCTATGCACTGTTCTGCAAACGTAGGCGAAGATGGTGATGTTGCCGTTTTCTTCGGACTTTCAGGCACCGGAAAAACAACTTTATCTGCCGATCCAAAACGTTATTTAATTGGTGATGACGAACATGGTTGGGATGACAATGGCGTTTTTAATTATGAAGGTGGTTGTTATGCAAAAGTAATTGACTTAAGTGAAAACAATGAGCCAGACATTTGGAGAGCTATCAAAAGAGATGCTTTATTAGAAAATGTGATTGTTGACGAGTATGGTGAAATCAATTATTATGACCATTCTATTACTGAAAACTCAAGAGTTTCTTACCCAATTTACCATATTAGCAAAATTGTATTACCATCGAAAGCTGGACATGCTAGCAAAATTATTTACCTTTCAGCTGATGCCTTTGGTGTATTGCCACCAGTATCCGTATTAACTGATGATCAAGCAGCGTACCATTTTTTATGTGGATATACTTCTAAATTAGCGGGAACAGAACGTGGAATTACGGCTCCAGAGCCATCATTCTCTCCAGCTTTTGGTGAAGCATTCTTAACATTACACCCAACAATGTATTCTAAAACATTAATTGGAAAAATGAAAGAACACAATGCTAAAGCATATTTAGTAAACACTGGTTGGAATGGTACTGGAAAACGCATTTCTTTAAAAAACACAAGAGCTATTATAGATGCTATTATAAATGGTGATATTGACAAAGCAGAATACAAAACAATTCCATATTTGAATTTAACATTTCCAACAGCATTGCCAAATGTAAGTGAAGGTATACTTGACCCAAGATTTACTTACGCAAAAGAAGATTTATGGACTGAAAAAGCTAAGGATTTAGCCACTCGTTACATTAAATACTTCGAACAATATACAAACGATGACGAGGGAAAACGTTTAGTTAAATCTGGACCATCATTAGTTGAAGAAACAGTCTTGTTTAGCCCAAACTAAATCCAGACACACTACCTAGCCATTTGCATTATGTGATTTTAAGTTTAAAAATTACATAATGCAAATGGTTTTTTTGAATTTAGTTATTATTAATATAAACCCTAAACCAATTTAGCAATTCCTTTAGATGTTTTTACAATCGAATAAAATTTGTTCCTAGTAAGTGCATTAATAGTATCTTTGTACCCTTAAATTTCATGAAAACAGTAAGCTTATGAATCTTCAAGACGTACCAAAACTGAACCATATAAATGCCAATAACTTCTTTTTGCTTTGTGGCCCTTGTGCCATTGAAGGTGAAGACATGGCTTTAAGAATTGCCGAAAAAGTTGTGACCATTACCAATAAATTGGAAATACCTTATGTTTTTAAAGGCAGTTTTAAAAAAGCGAATCGTAGTAGAGTGGATAGTTTTACAGGAATTGGAGACGAAAAAGCCTTGAAAATTTTAAAAAAGGTATCCGATACATTTGGCATACCTACGGTAACAGATATTCATGAAATTTCTGATGCACATTTGGCTGCTCAATATGTTGATGTGCTTCAAATCCCTGCGTTTTTGGTACGCCAAACCGATTTGCTTGTAGCTGCAGCTGAAACTGGTAAAGTGGTCAATTTAAAAAAAGGACAATTTATGAGTCCGGAAGCCATGAAACATGCTGTACAAAAAGTTAAGGATTCTGGCAATGAAAAGGCATGGATTACCGATAGAGGTACCATGTTTGGCTATCAAGATATGATTGTGGATTTTCGTGGCATACCAACCATGCGCCAATATGCTCCAACTATTCTAGATGTGACGCATTCTTTGCAACAACCCAATCAATCGAGTGGTGTTACGGGTGGCAGACCAGATATGATTGAGACTATTGCCCGTGCCGGCATTGTAAATAATGTGGATGGCTTGTTTATTGAAACCCATTTCGATCCGGCCAATGCTAAAAGTGATGGTGCCAATATGCTACATTTAGATCTTTTGGAAAAATTATTAACTAATTTGGTAGCCATTAGAAAAACCGTAAATAGCCTTGGTTAAATAAACCATGCTTTTTTACTTCTTACTAATAAAGCAGATGCTTCATGCAATAATTCAACGAAATTATCATGATCTAAATCTTCTAAGGTTTTCAATTGGATAGAACGTACTTGCTTCCGTTTGTTATCATTCTTTAAAATAGGAAACTGTTTTTCCAATAATATGCCTTGCACAAAAGTGACATCTACATGGTTGGTTCCTTTTAAAACATTCAAATAAATCATCGGCTTTTTATGGCAATTATAAAACGGTATTTTATAACTGTAGCGTTCCTCAACTTCTGGAAGCGTATTTAAAATAATGCTTCTTACATAAAGCATAATGGATTGGTATGGCTCTTTTTGATTAAGAAAATAGTGCTCTACGGGTTTCACGGTAAAACGTTGTTTAAATTATTGTGCTTAAAAAAGCATAGCTACAAAACTATTGCTTAACATCCAAATAAGCCCATCTATTTTAAAAAAACAATCTTTCTAAATTTTACGGGCATCAAAATAATATGTTAAATTTTCTTACTTTTATATTTTTTTGACTACATTGAAGGCTTTAATCATCAATCTAAACTATTTATTATGAAAACATTACATGTACCAACCACCGCACTATTATTAATCTTGCTATTGGTTTCCTGCCAAAAAGAAAAAGAAGATTTAGGATTGGATATTGGGGAACTTCATATCTCCAAAACATTTCCAAAACCAGGAGATTCGCTAAAATTAAGTTATTCCCTTGAACAAAATTCTGTAGAGGATGACAATGAATTTGAATCGCTTTTCTATTATCTAGTGGATGGAAATATGTATCCAGAAGACATTAACCTAAAAAAAACAGATAACGGAAACTGGGTAGGTTACATTAAAATACCAGATTCTGCAAAAGCATTAGCCTTTAATTTTAAATCTGGAGAAACCTATTACAACAATAAAAATAACGGTTACACAGTCTTGCTTTATGATGAAAGCCAAAAGCAAATTCCCGGAAGCAATGCTAGCTTAGGGAATTATTTTTTAAGATACGGTGATGCCCATGGTATTAAGGTAGATAAGCAAAAAACACTTTCATTATTAAAAACAGATATTAATAATTATCCAGAAGTAAAAGAAAAACTTGGTTTGGCCTATTTAAATGAGCTACATACACAAGATAAGGTTTCTGGAAAAATAATAATCAACGAAGAAATAGACAGCCTTGAAAGCAAAACAGAACTCACCGAAAAAGAGTATTCCAAACTCATCAATTTATACCATATACTTAAAGAAAGGGAAAAAGCCGATTCCATCAATGACATTGTTGCCACAAAATTTCCTAATGGTAATGCAGCGAAAAATAAATTCATGAATTTGTTTTTCCAAGAAAAAGATTTAAATAAGAAGATATCTGTATTTGAAGAATTTTCGGCAAAAGCAAAAAGTAAAAATGATATAAACATAAAAGATTATATGGCTAGAGAAATTGCTAATCAATCCTTAAAAGATAAGGATTATGAAAGCTTTTTTAAATATTCCAAACTAATAACAAATGAATCTAGTTTGGCTAGCATGTACAATAGTATAGCTTGGAACATGGCGCTTAAAGATGAGAATTTAGATTTTGCATCAGAAATCTCAAAAAAATCACTTGACTTAGTAAAAAAAGGTGAAAAAAGTACTTTTGTAACCGAAAGCCAGCATAAAAAAAACACAGAATCAAGTTACTTCATGTATGCAGATACTTATGCTTTCATATTAGACAAGCAAGGTAAAACTGAGGAAGCCATAGCATACCAAAAACCAGTAGCATACTCAATAAAAAAAGGCAAGGCAGATAAAGATGGCGTTATTGAAAGATACATTGAATTTATGACCAAAAACGAACAGTTTGAAGCTATTGAAAAAGAAGCTGCACAATTCATAAAAGATGGCAACGGTAATCAAAAAACAAAACAATACCTAAAACAAGCCTATGTCGTCAATAAAGGCTCTGACGAAGGTTTTTATGATTATTTAAATAATCTTGAAGCTATTTCAGAAGAAACTTTTACAGCTGAGCTGAGAAAAAAAGTAATTGATGAGGAAGCACCTGAATTTACAATGAAAAATCTTAATAACGAAGAAGTTTCATTAGCAAGCTTGAAAGGTAAAACTGTGATATTAGATTTTTGGGCAACTTGGTGTGGCCCCTGTATACAATCTTTCCCAGCCATGCAAGCCGCTGTAAATAAATATAAAGACAACCCAGACGTTGTGTTTTTATTTATAGACACTTTAGAAAATGGTACAGAAGATGAAATAAATAAAAACGTTGTTAAATTTATTAAAGACAATAAATATTCATTTAATGTTTTGTTTGATTATAAATTATCACAAGATGGAAATGATTATAAAATGGTTAAGGATTATAATGTTAATGGCATTCCCACAAAATTTATTATAGGACCAGATGGTAAAATAAAATTCAAATCTGTTGGTTTTGGAGGAAGTATTGATGGCTTAGTTTCCGAATTGGATCAAATGATTAAATTTAGCCAATCTTTTGAACCTTTGAAATCTTAATATTTTATCCTTACTAAAAGTATATTTAAAAAAGCAATCTAAACGGATTGCTTTTTTATTATAAAATAAATTATTTTATTTCAATTAAATTTATTTACTTTGTATTTCAAAGTACTTTATAATGGAATCAAAAGATTATTTAAAAGACCTCAGCGAGATTAAAGATTTAATGAACAAATCGTCCCGCTTTATTTCATTGAGTGGTTTATCGGGGATATTAGCAGGAACTTATGCTATCATTGGAGCAGCTATTGCCTATTGGTTAGTATCCACTTCCAACAGAGACTATTTAATACTTGATGGCTACATATTTAGACTTTGTGTGTTGATTTTGATTTTAGTCGCTTTTCTAAGCATTGTGACAGGCATTTATTTAACCACAAAAAAAGCAAAGAAAAATGGAGCAAAAATTTGGGATTCTACATCCAAACGGTTAATTATTAATTTCTTAATTCCGTTAGTCGTTGGCGGTCTTTACATATTAATAATTTTAGACCAACAAAAATATGGCCAAGCTGGAGCCTTAATGCTTATATTTTATGGTTTGGCTTTGGTGAACGCTTCAAAATACAGCATTGGCGACATTAGATATTTAGGTTATATTGAAATAATTTTAGGTTTAATTGCTGCTATGTTTCCGGGATATGGCTTTTGGTTTTGGGTTATAGGCTTTGGACTTATGCACATTATTTATGGCACTTGGATGCATTTAAAGTATGATGTTAATTAGAAAATGGTTTCTAGAAATAATTTGAGGTAATTGAACAAATAAACGCATCCACAATTAAACATTCATTTTGAGCATCATAAACAACATAAATAAAGTATTCGATCACCGTATTAGATTAGGCATTATGTCTATTTTAATGGTGAACGAGTACGCCGATTTTAATATGCTAAAAGAATTACTGGAAGCCACAGATGGCAATTTGGCAAGCCACACCAAAGCATTGGAAACTGCCAACTATATAAAAGTAGAAAAACAATTTATTGGCAGAAAACCAAATACGCGTTATAGTACCACCCAATTGGGTGAATTGGAATTTAAAAAACATCTAGACGCCCTCGAAAAAATAATCAATAAACACTAAGTTTCCTGCCTTCGCAGGAAATCGAAGATTCGACGAAGTCAATTACAAAAAGAAACTTAAATTTTTTTAATCTTTTACTTTGTATTTCAAAGTACTTTAAAATCACAAACATGGAAAACACAAACACACCACAGCAAAGCAAATTTGGAAATTGGCTAAAAACATCTATCACGGCAAGAATGCTGATGGTAGGCTTTTTAATTATTATTTTATTAATTCCTTTAGCGTTTATAGGGGAACTTATCCGTGAACGTTCTTTAAGAAAAGAAACCGCATTAAATGAAATAAATCAACAATGGGGCAATGAATTACTTATTTATGGGCCTATTCTGGAAATTCCATACAAAACCTTCAAAGAGAAAACGGTTACCGATATAACCACTAAAAGCGTTTACAACGAAACCATTGAAAACATTGAGTATGCTTATTTCTTTCCGGAGAACTTAAAAATAAATTCAAACATCAATCCCGAAGAAAAGAAACGAGGTATTTATGGAACTGCCGTTTATAACAGCACCATAAAAATTAATGGAGCCTTTAGCACCCCCGATTTTAATAATCTTGAAATAGATTCAAAACATATTATTTGGGATAAAGTGAAATTAATTATTCAATCTTCCAATGTTAAGGGCGTTTATGGTGCCGAGGTTTCATTTCAAAACAAAAACTACCCCATAACATCTAAATACAATAAATCGAAAATTAACAATCCACTACAGTTAACATTACATACCCTGGAGACCAAAAATCTTAACAACATCGATGCTTCTAAACTTGATAATATGTCTTTTAACATCAATTTAAAAATTAAAGGAAGTGAACAAATACGTTTTATACCCGTTGGAAAAACTACGGAAGCCGAAATAACCTCCAATTGGAAAACAGCTAACTTTATTGGGGAATTTTTGCCTTACAATGACGATAAAATAAATGAAAATGGTTTTAATGCCAAATGGAAAATTCTTGAACTTAACAGGCCATTTTCCCAAGAATATAAAAACGTCATCCCCGATTTAACCGAATTTGCTTCCGGTGTCAATTTTATGATTCCGGTGGACGAATACCAAAAAAGCGAGCGTTCTGCCAAATATGGTTTTCTGGTAATAGCATTAACATTTTTAATTTTCTTTTTAATCCAAACATTAAGCAAGATAGATATCCACCCATTTCAATATTTAATGATTGGACTGGCACTCACCATGTTTTACACGCTGTTGGTTTCCATATCGGAGCATAGTAACTTTTTAAAAGCCTATTTAATAGCGGGTACTTCAGTAATCGTTCTTATAACTTTATATTCAAAATCAATTTTAAAAACGCTTAAGTTCCCTGTATTTATAGGGCTTTCATTAACAGCTTTATACACTTTTATTTATGTTATTATTCAGTTGGAAAACTATGCACTTATTGTGGGTAGCATTGGTCTGTTTTTAATCTTGGCCATTGTCATGTACGTATCCAGAAAAATAGATTGGAATAACGGTTAATGTATTGGTTAGTGATGTGTTCGCCTCACTCCCATCACTTTATTTGAAAAGAGTGAGGTTTGACACTAATTTTAAAATACAAACTAACGTAATAATACTATGCTTCTAAAATTCAACAAAACATACATCCTTCTTTTCATTTCAATATTAGTTATTGAAGTTCTGATAGCAACATTCTTAATTGACGGTTTTATAAGATACACCTTTGGTGATTATTTAGTTGTCATTCTACTCTACTGCTTTTTGAAAAGTTTTATAAACGCGAGTTCTTTTTATATTGCTATTTCTGTATTATTATTTGCCTATGGTATAGAATTTTTACAATTGATAAATCTGCTCGAGATACTAAGCTTAGACAACAATCATTTAGCAAAACTCATTTTAGGAAGCACATTTCACATATCAGATTTGGTTGCTTACACCTTAGGAATACTAACCGTTTTAATTATTGAATATAAAATTTACAAATTATGGATTACTTAAAGGAATTATTATTTAACAGGTTTAAAACGTTCTCATTGGTTAGTTTATCCATGCTCTTGAGCGTTGTACTATTGATGATTCGAATGAAACTAACCCATTCATTCTTTTTCTTGTTCTTAATTTGGAATTTATTTTTAGCAGTCATTCCCTTTGCCATTACAAGCTATTTAATAAGCATTCCCAAACTCAATAAATATGGTTTGCTTTTATGGTTTAGTTTATGGCTGCTTTTTTTACCAAATGCCCCATATATAATTACCGATTTGTTGCATTTAAAGATTAGTTCCAATCACTTTTTATGGTTAGATATCTTAGTTGTGACATCTTTTGCACTAAACGGATTATTAATGTTCTTTCTTTCCCTTTCAGATATGAAAGAGATATTGGGTAGAACTATCATTAAAAAACACTTAAACCTTCTTTATGTTTTTATTCTTTTTCTATGCGGATTCGGTGTTTATTTGGGTAGGTTTTTAAGATATAATTCTTGGGAAATTATTCATAACCCCATAATTTTATTAAATGATATCCTAAATATTATGTTGCAACCAGATATAAACTCTGAGGCTTGGTTATTTACATTCATCTTCGGAAGTTTTTTAAATGTTGGTTACTGGATTTTCAAACAACTTTTTGCAAATCCCTCTAAATAGTTTTACTGACAAAATAGCATTGGAATAATTTTTGTTGTATTTGTACTAATACAGCAAATTCTGAAAGTTTTTGGTATCTTTGCTGCCCGCGTTAAGGGTTGAAGCGGCATCCTTTTGCTTTTTGCAAAAGATATAGCGTAAAACCTGACCCCGAAAGGGAACGCCATTATTACTATTTCATTAAGGGGTCGACTGGTTTTGACAGCGAGATTAATTGAATTGTAAGCACGTCGTGTAATGACTTTGAAACACGTAAAAGACTAGGTCAAAATTTAAACGGCGAGAATAACTACGCTTTAGCTGCTTAATCTGAATAAAGTAAGATAAGCCTCGGCACACTAGGTGTGCAAGCTAAATGTCTCCTGAAAGCCTTGGTTAACGGCGTTCTTTTGTGAGGCATCGTAAAAGTTAACATAGATTGTGTGGAGCTTTGACACACTTTCGAAATTAAAAAGCTAAGTTATAAATAGGTTGTCTTTAACCAGTTTATAATCGAAAAAACAAGAAAAGAATAAACGTGTAGAAAGCCTTTTGGTTACTTGTTTGGACGAGAGTTCGATTCTCTCCGACTCCACTTATAAATACCAATTTAACCTAAAACAACCGCTGTAAATCAAAATTTACAGCGGTTGTTTTTTTAATTATATAAATAAAGTTATATCACAAGAAAAAAAATTCAAGCCTCAATCACCAGGATTGCTACCTTCCTCTTTATCCACATTTAACTGTAATTTGTTTTTTCCAAAATCCAATGTCCGAATTGGGAATGGAATGTTGATTCCTTCTTTATCAAAATGACTTTTGATAAGTTTGATGGCTTTATGTTTTGCCTCATATTCTTGTTTTGTACTCACTAAATCAACCCAAAAACGTGTTATGAAATTTATAGAACTGTCACCAAATTCCGTAAAGAAAAACTCAACGGCCTCTCCTTTTTGCTGATCAAAATTCTCGGAAATGATACGCAAAACTAAATCTTCAACTTTTTGCAAATTACTTTCATAAGCTATACCACAACTTACAGTAATCCTGCTACGGTCACTTAAAGAATAGTTAGTAAAACTATTATCAATAAATTTTGAATTGGGAATAATAACATAATTATTATCAGGTCTTCTCAAAACCACGTTTCGAAGGCTAATTTCTGAAACGAAACCGCTAGTATCATTAGTCTCAATAAAATCATTAATCCTAATATTGTCCATAAATGATAATACTATGCCTCCAAACGTATTACTTAAAGTACCCTGAAGCGCTAAACCAATAGCAAGGCCTACTACTCCAGCACCAGCAAGGACGCTTGTTAAAACCTTGTTTAGATCCAATACCCCCAAAGCGACAAAGAATCCAATTAATAAGACTGAAATAAAAACAATTTTCGCAATAATATCTTGAATGGATTTCTGACCGATTTTAGTCAAAAGAAATTTTTGTAACACATTTCGAACGCCCTTAGCGATAAAATAGAATGCAACAATAACTATAAGTGCCAGAACAAAATTTGGTAATTTTAATATGATGGCATCTAGCCATCCATCAAGCTTATCCCATAATTTACTAATGGTATTTTCTATAGAAAATCTATCTTTCATCTGTTTATATTTATTTTGTCATTAAAACTAAAATAGGTTTTTTTTTGTGAAAGAGTCAATAATTTTGAATCTAATCGGTATTAAATTATATATTAAGTTTAGATAGGGCTATTTAATCTTTACAGCAGTAAATCAATTCATTGGATGAGATTTTCCATAATTGAAACCCTTATTTCTATTCTACAATATTGTTATATACCGTTATATAATCCTCGACCATTTTTTCTTTACTAAAGTTTTTATCAGCCCATATTCTGCAATAAGAACGGTTAATTTGCTTTGTTTTAGATATTGCTTCAACCGCTTCATCAATTGAATGTACAAGGAAGCCCGTTTTTTCATGTAAAATAAGTTCACTCATGGAGCCTTTTTTAAATGCAATTACAGGGGTTCCGCAAAACATAGATTCAGCGACGCTCAAGCCAAAAGGTTCTGAAAAGTTTATGGGGTGCAACAATGCAAAAGCTTCCCCTAATAGTTTGTCCCTTTTCTCGGGACCAGAACTTCCCGCATAAATAATATCGTCATCATTCAGAAAAGGGGCCACTTTTTCATTGAAGTATGTTTGATCCTGTATAATCCCTGATATAATTAGCTTCATTTGTGCCTTTTTTGCTATTTGTATAGCCTCCCAGGTTCCTTTGTCATGGTGTATCCTTCCAAAATAGAGCAAATAATCCCCCGGAACTTCATTCAATGTAAACAGGTTTTTATCAATACCATTGTAAACGGTAGCAGCATAGTTTAATTCTGGGCTGCGGTCTGAATTGCTAATTGAAACATAATGGGTATTGTGGTTATATTTTTTAAACACCTGTATAATCTTTGGCGATGAAAATCCGTGAATGGTTGTAATCATGGGCGTTTTTATCAGTCCAGAATACGTCAATGGCAAGAAATCGAAATTGTTATGAATAATATCAAATTTGCCTGCCTGTTCCATCAAATGGGCAATATGCAAACACTCTGCAATTTTCGGGTCTGTTTCTTTATCTTCTTCGTAGCCCATTTGTACGACACCATCAAGCTTGGCTTGTGTTAATGAATCTTTAGTTGCAAACAAGGTTACATCATGCCCTTTTGCAACAAGCCCTTCGGCAATATTTGATGCTACCTGTTCCCAAGGGCCATAGTGTCTGGGAGGGGTGCGCCATGCGACGGGTGAGAGTAGGGCAATTTTCATATTTTATTGATGTTTATTATTGGTTAAACACAAATCGACAAGTTCATCTTTTTGGGAGTAAACTTCCGTACATTTTTAAAAAATGATTAAATGTGGTCTTCGAAATTGTTTTGTTTTTTGAGAACTTGTTATTTGTCAAATACAATGTAACCAAATTTTCACTGCTTCTCGAATTAAAAAACATATATTATCAATTTCGCGTTTGTATTCTCTATTCCTTAATTGTATAATTTTTAATGATGAATGTATAAGAAGCTTAACCGTTCTTTTTTTATATTTATAAAAACAAACTCCCTTTCAAGGCTTTTATCTTTATATGAAATCATTCAAACATAAAATCACCTTTAAAGTTTTAATAGGCTATATCATTCTTGGGATTTTAGCCACTATTTCAGGAACCTTAGTACTTTCTGAAATAAGAACATTTACCGAACTGCAACAACAAGATATTTCAGACCGAAACAACATTGTAAAAGTAGGCAGCCTTATTGCCGATATTTACAAAAACGAGAGTTTAGCAAGAGCTGCCATTGAGTTGAATTCCACGACGCAGTTTAACGAGTACGTTAGTGAAAACAAAGAATTATTATTAAAAATCGATTCCCTCAACGCTATTTCCAACAATAGTTCCCAAGAAGTTATTTTAGACAGCATTAAATTGTTTATCAATGAAAAACTTAAAAACATAACCGATTTAAAAGATCTAAAACTTAATGACAATTCGGATGCATCCATAAACACGGCCATCAATAAATTAAGTTCCATTGATGCACTTTTAGGAAAAGTCACCATTGGAGATCTTGTGGAAAACCCAGAACAGTTAAATAATGAAACACGTGGAAAATTTGAGGAGTATGTTAAAATCCTAAACAAATACAATCCTTTGGATTCCATTAATAATATTGGTCAGAAACAGATTGATTCTGTTATATCCATTTCCAAAAACATGTTAAGGGAAGCGCAAAATGAAGCTAACAAACAACGGATATCACTACAAAATAAAGAACGCGAACTTATTGAAAATGATTTGACGATTTCCAGAAAATTACGGGAATTGTTGAACAATTTAGAAAGAGACATTATTTTTTACACCAATAACATTAATAAACAACGGGAAAAAACACTCAACCAAAGCAAGCAAATCATTCTGTATGCCGCCATAATTAGTTTTATTATCATTATTATTTTTTCAATCATTATTTTAAATGATTTTTGGAAAAATCAACGCTATCGTAAGCAGTTGGAACTGGCAAACAAAAAAACATCGTCACTTTTAAAAAGCAGGGAACAACTCATCTCCATGGTCAGTCATGACTTAAGAACGCCGTTAAGTACCATTACGGGTTATGGCGAATTATTACAAAAAACCATACACAGTACCAAAGAAGCAAATTATGTAGAACACATACGGAATGCTTCAACATATATGGGACAATTGGTTGATGATCTTTTAGAGTTTTCAAAACTTGAAAACAACAACATAGCTATTGAATCGATTCCTTTCGACGTGGAAAACCTTATCAACGAAATCATTATTAATGCTAAAAATATTTCACAGGATAAACCCTTAAACTTTATTGTAAAACATAATAACCCCTTAAACAACCCCATTATTAGTGATCCATTTAGGATGAAACAAATTTTATATAATTTAGTTACAAATGCCTGTAAATTCACTAATGAAGGAACTATAACTATTGAAAGCCTTATAAAGAATGAAAACAATAAGACCATCTTACAAATTTCTGTAAGCGACACTGGAATAGGCATCAGTAAGGATCAACAAAAAAATATTTTCAAAGCTTTTACACAAGTTAGCGATGCTAAAGAAAATAATCAGAATGGATTTGGTCTAGGATTAACCATATCTAAAAAACTTGCAGAATTATTAGGTGGCACCCTAACTTTAGAGAGCGAATTGGGTAAAGGAAGTACCTTTTTTTTAAAAATCCCCACAAAATTATCCGACAAACCATTAGCAATAAAAAACCCCATTGAAGCTGAAACCGGTTTTAAATTAAAAGCCCTAGTGGTTGAAGACGATGCGTCCATACGACTACTTCTTATTGATCTATTAAAGCAATATGGTATTGAATCTTATGTATTCGGAAATGCCCAAAAAGCATTGGATGCTATTCCCGACATTCATTATGATTTGGTTTTAACCGATATTCAACTTCCAAAAATGAATGGTATCCATTTTATGGAAATTCTTAAAAAACATGGTACATACAATAACCAACCCATCATTGCCATGACTGGAAGATCCAATTTGCCTATAGAAGATTATCTCAATAGTGGTTTTTCAGCAGTATTGATTAAGCCATTTAACACTCCCAAACTCGAACATATATTAAAACAATTTTTTGGTTCAAGCTTCAAAAAAGTTAATAGAGAACCCTTAAGAAGCGAAGAAAAAAGCACAAATGGTTTCAGCGTAATATCTTTAGGGTCTTTTTTTAATAATGATATAGCTCCAATAAAAAAAACATTAGTTGTTTTTTTGGAAGACACTAAAAAAAACGTGTTATTGTTAAAGCAAGCTAAAGAAGATAATGATATACCTACCATTAATAATACTACCCATAAAATGCTTAGTATGTTTAAACTATTGGAAGTAAAAACAGTTATTCCATTTCTTGAAATGTTTGAAACCAGTAAAACAATAGATGATAAACATTTTATTGACTTTGAAAATGCTTTAAATGACTTTATAACATCTTTGGAAGTCCATATTAACTAAGACTGTATTCTTTAATTTTATTATATAGTGTTTTTCTGGTAATGTTTAACAACTCGGCCGCTTTGGTTTTATTATTACCTACTTCTTGCAAAGCGCTTATAATGAGCTCTTTTTCATTTTCTTTGGCAGAAAATTTGTTGGGTGTAATACTATTTTTGTTTGAGTGAACCAATTCGTCTGGCAAGACATGCTTATGTATAACGTCTGTTTGCGTTAATAAGGTCGCCCTTTTGATAATATTGGATAGTTCCCGTAAATTTCCAGGCCAATTGTAACTTTGAAAAAGGGTCAATACATCTTTTGAAAATCCTACAATGGATTTGTTTAGCTGTTTATTGGCTTTTTCCAAAAAGAAATCGGCATACAATATCAAATCGTCATTTCTATCTTTTAAATTGGGCACTTTTATAGAAAACTCATTTAAACGGTGGTATAAGTCTTCACGAAAATCCCCTTTATCTACAGCATGTAATAAATCTTCATTAGTTGCCGTAATCAATCGTATGTCAACAAAAACCTCATCATTACTTCCTATGGGCTTCACTTTTCTTTCCTGTAATGCCCGTAACAATTGCACTTGATTTTCATAAGTTAGATTACCTACTTCATCTAAAAAAAGTGTACCTCCATTAGCCGCCTCAAAATGCCCAATTTTATCATCTATAGCGCCTGTGAATGACCCTTTTTTATGTCCGAAAAATTCGCTCGAAGCTATTTCTTTTGGAATTGCTCCACAATCAACCGCAATAAACGGTTTATCTTTTCTTAAACTTTTTAAATGAATATTTTTAGCTACCACTTCCTTTCCTGTACCACTCTCGCCAGTAATTAAGACGGACATATCTGTTGGCGCCACTAAATGAATGTATTCTTTCAGGGTTTTTGAAGCGGCACTAATGCCTTCAACAAAATCAGCACTTGCATGGCTATGATCTTTTTTAGAACTAACTTTAGAAATAACCATGTCAGTTTTCTTAACATCCAAAGCGTTGCTAATAACTTCTAGAACTTCATCTGGATTGAAAGGTTTTGAAATATAGTCGAACGCGCCCTGCTTCATTGCCTGTACCGCAGTAGACACCTCGGCATAACTGGTCATTAAAACCACAGGAATATCTTTCTTGCTGTTTTTGATTTCCTTTAACAGGCTAATACCGTCACCATCGGGAAGTCGTAAATCGGTAAAAACCAAATCATACGTTTGCTTCTTTAATAGTGTGAGGGCATTTTTGATATTATAACTTAAATCGACTTCATATTTATGGCGTTCGAGAAAATGTTTTAACATTTCCGAAAACGTCACATCATCTTCTATCAAAAGGATATTTTTCATAAGATTGAGGAGCTTCTTACAAAAATATTAAGATAAGATGACTTATATGTTTAAAAAAACATAAAAAAAGGACGTTTTTAATTAAAAACGCCCTTTTTACAAAAAACTGAGTTAATGGATATGCTCTTCGATACTAGTATTATTCTAATGTACTAGAGGTATCATCTTTCTTTTTTGCTTTTTTAATAGCTGATTCTTCTAACCAATTGCCATCTTTATCTGCATATACAGTACTAGAGCTTCCATCAATTGTAAGTTCTAGTTTGTATTGCTCGCTAGCATTTACATAAGCTTTGGCAATAGTAGCTGTTGCAAAATCATTTTTTACAGCACTTGTAACTGCTTCAGGTAATTGATCTACCGCTACTTCATTGAATTCCGCATTCATTACAATGCTAGTAGATTCCATTGGTAAATTGTTGTTAGGTAATGCAAATGTTGAAAATCCACCTGCCAAAATTGCTACTGTTAAGATTAATTTTTTCATGATTTTTATTGTTTAAGTTTATATTATTTATTTACAATTAGAATAAAGAAATAAACATGCCATGAATGGAATTGAAACAAACAAAACTTTCAATGTTCTGTTTATCAGTTATTTGGTATATTTTTAGCAATTTACTTTATAAAAAGATAATGTGTAAAATTGTGTAATTTAAGAAAGCGTTGGGTAAAGTTTACACGGTTTTAGTTGGATTGGAAAACATAGTGGCCCTAATAAAGACTATCAAAACTTAACATTAAAATGAATTAGCTCAAAAGTCCATAAATTTAGTGTAGTTAATGAAGAAGACCTTATATTTGTAATTATAAAGATAAAAACTGAAAATGCCATTTTTATCTTCAAAGGCTAGTGTTTTTAAGTCTATAATTTCTCAAATGGATGATAGGCTACGAGCTGCCACAGAAAAACCTTCAAATGAAAATTAATATTTTATAAAATATAATGAGCTCTAGATTTATTCATGACAACTTTTTATTAGAAAATAAGTATGCCGAAGAACTTTACCATAACTATTCAAAAAACCTTCCAATTATAGATTACCATAATCACCTACCGCCCCAACAAATTGCTGAGGATAAAACCTTTGAAAATATTACTGATGTTTGGATAAACGGTGACCATTACAAATGGCGCGCCATGCGTACTTTAGGTATTAAGGAAGAATTTATCACTGGAACCGCTTCGGATAAAGATAAATTTTTGAGTTGGGCAAAAACAGTACCTTATACCATGCGTAATCCATTATATCATTGGACGCATTTAGAGCTAGCTCGATATTTTGATATTTACGATTTACTAAACGAAAATTCCGCAGAAAAAATATATCAAACAACATTTGAAAAACTCCACTCTGGAGATTATACATGTCGGCAATTACTAAAAAAAGCAAATGTTGAATTTGTTTGCACCACAGAAGATCCTACAGATAATTTACAATACCATCAACAATTGGCTAAAAGTGATTTTTCAGTCAAAGTTAGTACCGCTTTTAGGCCAGACAAAGCCATCTTAATTTCTAACGATGGCTATAATGATTATATTAATTCCCTAGAAAATGTTGTGGGCACTTCTATTAATAATTATTCCGATTTATGTGATGCCTTAAAGAACAGAATCGACTTTTTCCATAAAAATGGTTGTAGAATTTGCGACCACGGATTGAGCCATTTGTATTATGAAAACTTTACGGAAAATGAAATTAATACCATATTCGAAAAGAAACGAGAAAATAAAGAGATAAGTAACGAAGAAGCTTCTAAATTCCAAAGTGCCATTTTATTGTTTTTATGTGAAACATATCATGAATATGGTTGGATTCAGCAATTTCATATAGGCGCACTAAGAAATAACAATACGCGTATGCACCGCATTTTAGGACCAGATACAGGTTGGGATTCTATTGGCGATTATCCGCAAGCTCAAAAATTGTCTGCCTTTTTGAATGCTTTGGATAGTAAAAATAAATTGTGTAAAACCATTATTTACAACTTAAATCCAGCCGATAATGAAGTCATGGCAACCATGATAGGCAACTTCAATGATGGTAGTGTAAAAGGCAAAGTACAGTGGGGCTCTGGTTGGTGGTTTTTAGATCAAAAAGATGGTATGACTAGGCAATTAAACACGCTTTCCAGTATGGGATTAATAAGCTGTTTTATAGGTATGTTAACCGATTCCCGTAGTTTTTTATCGTTTCCTAGGCACGAATATTTTAGACGCATACTTTGCAATCTTCTAGGTGAGGAAATAAAGAAAGGGGAATTACCAAATGATATGGAATGGATAGGCAAGTTGGTTTCAGATATTAGTTACCATAATGCAAAACAGTACTTAGAGTTATAAATTTTCAGAGTCACCAACAAACAACCAAGATAAATTAAATGATTATGAATGATACCAAAAAGACAGGAACTTACCGTTACCGCATTTTAGCATTATTGTTTGCCGCAACTTCAATTAACTACTTTGACCGAAGTTTAATGGGGGTTATGTCGCCCGATTTAATCGAATGGTTTGGATGGACAAAACAAGACTATTCATTAATAATAATGTCTTTTCAAACGGCATATGCCATTGGCTTACTGAGCATGGGAGGTTTAATAGACCGTTTGGGAACAAAAAAAGGATATATTGTATCTATTGGTATCTGGAGTGTTTTCGGAATGTTACATGCTGCCGTAGGCAAAAGTTATAGTTTTATAGGGTTTGTGCTAGCACGTTTCGGATTGGGCTATGGCGAATCAGGTAATTTTCCTGCTGCCATAAAAACCACTGCGGAATGGTTTCCAAAAAAAGATCGAGCGTTTGCAACGGGCATTTTTAATGCTGCCACAAGTGTTGGCGCCATTGCAGCGCCATTTGTTATTGCTGCTATTGTATATTGGTCTGGTGGTGAAAGAGGTGTGGGAGATTTGGTAAATTGGCAAATTCCATTTTTAATTACAGGGGTATTAAGTGCTATATGGGTATTTTTTTGGTGGAAAACCTATCAAAAACCCGAAGGGCATCCTAAGGTGTCTCCTGAAGAAATGGCATATATAAACAGTGATTCGGTCATGGAGAATCAAGAAAAGATTGCTTGGGCACGTGTACTCCCGAAAAAAGAAACGTGGGCGTTTGCTTTAGCTAAGGTAACTGATGCCGTTTGGTGGTTTTACTTATTCTGGGGCGCCATTTTCCTTGCTGATAAGTTTGAGGTTGATATTAAAAATATGGGATTACCGTTTCTCGTCATTTATCTTTTAGCTGATGTTGGAAGTATTTTTGGCGGATGGCTTTCTGGAGCCTTTATTAGAAAAGGCTGGTCTATTAACAAGGCAAGAAAAATAACCTTGCTTATTTGTGCCTTAATTATTTTGCCAGTTGCATTTGTTGCCATTACTGATAATAAGTGGCTAGCCATTTGCTTGATTGGATTGGGCGCTGCTGGACATCAAGCTTGGTCTGCAAATATATTTACTTTGGTATCAGATGTATTTCCTAAAAAAGCAACAGCCTCAGTAGTAGGTATTGGTGGTATGGTAGGAGCGGTATCAGGAATTATAAGTAGTTTTATTTTAGGTTCTGTATTGGATAATGCAGGTAATACTGGTTTCTTTTGGGCTTTTTTAGTAGCAGGATCTAGTTATCTAATAATACTTGGATTTGTGCATTTGTTAATGCCGAAAATGACACCTTTAGATGAAAATTTAAAATCAGTTTATAGTTTAGATTAAAGATTGTAGCGTATAAATGAAAAAATTAAATAGAAAAAATGTTGGTTTGGAAACGAAGCTTCCAATAAAGATAGTACAATTCGGTGAAGGAAATTTTTTAAGGGCCTTTGTTGGATATGCGTTCCAAGAACTAAATAAAGTAACAGATTTTAATGCAGGCATTGCCGTGGTGCAACCCATAGACAAAGGTTTGGTAACTATGCTAAACGATCAAGATGGTTTGTACACCTTATTTATGAAAGGCGTTAAAAAAGGCGAGGAAATTCAAGATATAGAGCTTATTTCCAATATTGTAAAAGCTGTTGACCCGTATGCCAATTTTAATGATTATTTAAGTTTGGCGAAAGAAGCCTCATTGGAATTCATTATATCAAATACAACAGAAGCTGGTATTGCCTATGTGAGTACCGATACTCCAAAAATGCAACCGCCAAGTTCGTTTCCTGCTAAATTAACCCTGCTTTTAAACGAACGTTTTAAGTATTTTAATGGTGATGCCAATAAAGGTTTAACCATCATACCTTGCGAACTTATCAACCATAATTCCGAAACTTTAAAAGAGATTATTTTAAAATATGTAGCGGATTGGAATTTAGGAAACGATTTTAAAACATGGTTATTGGAAAACAATGCGTTTCATAGCACATTGGTGGACAGAATTGTACCTGGATACCCAAAAGATGAGATTGAAAATTACAACAGCCAATTAGATTATCAAGATAATTTAATCGTAGCTGCTGAAGCATTTTTCCTTTGGGTTATTGAAGGTGGTGACGATTTAAAAGCAAAATTGCCGTTTAGCAAAACCGATTTAGATGTGAAGATTGTTGATGATATGCAACCTTACCGAACCAGAAAAGTTCGGATTTTAAATGGCGCTCATACGGCTATGGTACCTTTTTCCATTCTTTACGGAAATAAAACCGTAAAGCAATCTGTTGATAATGCCTTCACTGGCGAGCTTATAAATAAAGCTGTTTTTAATGAAATTATTGATACTTTGGATATGGATAAAGCAGAACTAAATAGTTTTGCTGATGAAGTGTTCGATCGTTTTAGAAATCCATTCATCATCCATAACTTATCGAGTATTGCATTAAACTCCATATCTAAGTTTACGGTTAGGGTATTGCCAAGTTTATTGGGATATGTAAAAATCCATAAAAAGACACCAACCAACTTAACTTTTGCTTTTGCGGCCTTAATCCGTTTTTACAAAGGCACTTGGAACGGAGAAACCTTGTCAGTTCAGGATAATGATGATATTGTTGCTACATTTACAGAAATTTGGAAATCCAATGATTATTCAGAAATCTCGAAAAACGCATTGAGTATTAAAGATTATTGGGGAGAAGATTTAACAAAGATTGACGGTATTACCGAAGCCATTGCCCTAGCCTTGAAAGAGATTGACACCAATGGCATTGAAGCAGGATATAATAATTACAGTAAAAAGTTCTAAATTTTATTAAAGAACTATAATATATTTAAACATGCAAAAAAAACTCATAAAAGTCCATCCTACTGATAATGTAGCCGTAGCACTGGTAAATTTGAAAGCAGGTGATATTGTATCTTTTGAAGGAGAGGAAATTAATATATTATCTCACACTAAAGCTAAGCACAAAATCGCCTTGGAAACTTTTGAAACTGGAGCTAGGATCATTATGTATGGCGTTTTAGTTGGCAGTGCCAATAATACTATTCAAAAAGGGGACCTATTAACTACCGAAAATGTTAAGCACCAAAGTGAAAAGGTATATGGTAGAACCGAAACATTTAGTTGGACACCACCAAATGTTGATAAATGGAAAGACAAAACCTTTTTGGGCTACCATAGGGAAGATGGCCAAGTAGGAACCGAAAATGTGTGGTTGTTTTTTCCATTGGTTTTTTGTGAAAATAGAAATATCGAAATTTTAAAAGATGTTTTTGAAAAAGAACTTTTAAAACAAAAAGCAAATCCTTATCAAATGTTGCTTCGTTCCTTGGTGAATAATGGAGGCGAAGAGGCTTTAGTTAGTAATGATTCTGTAAATGTATTTGATAATATTGACGTAAAATTTGTGACACATCCGGGTGGTTGTGGAGCGATTAGGCAGGATTCTGAAAGCTTAGCGAAACTATTGGCAGGCTATGTAAATAATCCAAATGTAGCTGGTGCAACAGTTTTGAGTTTAGGTTGCCAAAATCTTCAGATAAATACTTTTAAAAATGCCTTGGATGCTATCAATCCAAACCTAAATAAACCTGTTCTTATTTTTGAGCAGCAACAAATGGGAACCATTGATAATATGTTAACCACAGTTGTAAAAGAGTCTTTTGAAGCCATTAGAAAAGCTAATAATGCAAAGCGAGAGCCAGCACCATTATCGAAATTAAAAGTTGGTTTGGAGTGTGGAGGTTCAGATGGTTTTTCAGGCATATCAGCTAACCCAACACTAGGAGCGGTTTCAGATATGTTAGCCGCTTTAAACGGTACCGCTATTTTATCGGAATTTCCAGAATTATGTGGCGTTGAACAAGAATTGGTAAACAGATGTGTTCATGATAAAGACGGTGAAAAGTTTTTAAAATTGATGAAAGCTTACGAAAAAACCGTTGTTGATGCTGGTTCCGGATTTGATATGAATCCGTCTCCCGGAAATATAAAAGATGGCTTGATTACCGATGCCATGAAATCGGCCGGAGCTGCCAAAAAAGGCGGTACCTCACCTGTACAAGATGTTTTAGATTATGGTGAATATATCACGAAACCAGGACTTAATTTATTATGTACACCAGGAAATGATGTGGAAAGCACCACAGCAATGGTAGGTGCTGGGGCGAACGTGGTACTGTTTACTACTGGTTTGGGCACGCCAACGGGAAATCCTATTGCACCGATTATTAAAGTGTCTTCAAATACGGAGCTTGCAGAAAAAATGCCAGATATTATTGATATAGAAACTGGTGCCGTTATCCGTGGTGAAAAAACCATAGAAGAAATGGCAGATGACATGCTCGAATTTATTATAGATGTCGCAAGCGGAAAAATACAAACCAAAGCTAAACTATTAAATCAGAATGATTTTATTCCTTGGCGCAGAGGGGTATCGCTATAATGCACTACAAATTATATTAAAACGGAAAAGCTCAGATTAAATCTAAGCTTTTCCGTTTAACAAAATTATAGTTCCTCTTACTTTCTAACAGACTTTATAATATCCAAAGCATTTTTAACATCCTGCTCTAACTTAGCATAATCTTTATTGGCTATGATGTCTTTTGATATTAATTGAGATCCCATCCCCACACAGGTGACACCCGCATCAAACCATCCTTTTAGATTGTCTTTGGTTGGAGACACACCTCCTGTAGGCATAATGCTCGTCCATGGTTGAGGTCCTTTAACACCTTTTACAAAATTTGGTCCGTATAAATCCCCTGGAAATAATTTTACTATTTCGCAACCTAATTCTTCAGCTTTAGCAATTTCGGTTACAGAGCCACAGCCTGGAGACCATAACACTTTTCTTCTATTACAAACAATAGCAATATCTTCCCTCAATACAGGAGTTACAACAAAATTTGCTCCTAGTGCCATATATAATGAGGCCGCTGCTGCATCGGTAACAGAACCAACTCCCATAATCATTCCGGGAAGTTCTTTAATCGCATATTTTGTTAATTCGCCAAAAACTTCATGAGCAAAATCACCCCGAGCAGTAAACTCCATTAATCTCGCACCACCATCATAACAGGCTTTTAATACGTTTTTGCTTAATTCTAAATCACTATGGAAAAATAAAGGAATCATCCCTGTTTCTTTCATAGCTAGTGCTACTTCTATTCTTGAAAATTGTGCCATTTTTATATGTTTATTCGTTTAATCGTTGATTTGTTGAACTGTGTAAACGATTAAACAATTACACAATTCAACAAATAAACTAATCTATCTCGCTACTCTACCTGAGGCATCGCCACCCATTAGTTTTGTGACTTCTTCTACAGTTACCAAATTGGCGTCACCTTTAATAGTGTGCTTTAAACAAGATGCTGCCACTGCAAAATCCAAGGCATTTTGGTCGTTGTCCGGATAAGTTAACAACCCATATATCAATCCGCCCATAAAACTATCTCCACCACCTACTCTATCAACGATATCGGTAATTTGATACTGACGGGTTTCATACATTTTTTTACCATCGTATAAAACACCTGCCCATGTGTTGTGAGATGCAGAAATAGAACCTCTTAACGTCGTAATGACTTTTTTAGCTCTTGGGAATTTTTTCATCATTTGTTGGCAAACAGATAAAAAAGCTTCTGCTTTTACATCATGTCCGTGTGTTTGTACATCCAAGCCTTCTGGTTTAATTCCGAAGTGCATTTCAGCATCTTCTTCATTTCCTAAAATGACATCACAGTACGAAGTCAATTCAGTCATAATAGCTTCACGATCGCCACCATATTTCCAAAGTTTTGCTCTGTAATTTAAATCCGTTGAAATGGTAATTCCTAATTTACTGGCTACTTTAACCGCTTCTAAACAAGCATCAGCCGAACTTTGTGAAATAGCTGGTGTAATACCTGTCCAATGAAACCATTCAACACCTTTAAATACCTCATTCCAATTAACCATACCTGGTTGGATTTCGGACATCGCCGAATGTGATCTGTCGTAAACGACTTTACTTCCTCTAGATACTGCTCCAGTTTCCAAAAAGTAAATCCCTAAACGCTCGCCACCCCAAACAATTTTATCGACACCAACACCTCTTTTACGCATTTCCATCATAGCACATTGACCAATATCATTTTTTGGCAATCGTGTTACGAAATCTACTGAAATACCATAATTGGCTAATGAAACTGCTACATTAGATTCTCCTCCACCGTAAACAACCTCAAAATTGTCCGCTTGAGAAAATCTTAAAAATCCTTGGGGAGCTAATCTTAGCATGATTTCTCCAAATGTTACAACTCTACTCATTTAATAAATTTATTAATTATTGTATTTGGTTAATCGTTTGAACATGTTTTAAAAAATTACTTTCAAAAATATATACTTCAAAACAAAATATTTCAAATATAGATTTTTAAAGGATAATCCTAAATAAAAACGGCATGTTAACAAAAAAGATTATTTTTGTTCAAACGTTGAAACAAATATATACAAAAATTGGCTACCAAAAAAAAAACGACCATAAAAGATATTGCTAATGTATTGGGCATTACACCTTCGGCGGTTTCAAAAGCACTAAGCAACCATCCCCGAATAAGTGATAAAACCAAGACAGCCGTTTTACAAATAGCCCAAAACTTAAACTACCAACCCAACCATTTGGCCTCTGCTTTAAGAAAAGGCAAAAGCAATTTGGTTGGCGTTATTATTCCGAAAGCCAACAGCCATTTTTTCTCTTCCATCATAGAAAAAATTGAAGAGGTTTTAAATGAAAAAGGCTATAACGTTATCATAGCGCAATCAAACGAATCCTATAAAAAAGAATGTAAAAGTATTGACGCTTTATTATACACGCAAGTAGATGGCATTATTGCTTCCATGGCGAATGAAACCGTTAAATTGGATTATTATGAGAAAATTAAATCCAAAGGTATTCCCCTAATTTTATTTGATAGGGGTGAAAATGATTTGAATGTGGATTATGTTGGCATTGACGATTATTTGAGTAGTCATTTAGTGATTGAACATCTGGTTGAACAAGGTTGTAAAAGAATAGCCCATATTGCTGGTTTTAGCCATACAAGAATCTACAAAAACAGGATTAGGGGTTATAGAGATGCCTTAGAAAAATTTGGATTACCCATAGAAGAATCACTAATTATAGAAAGCAATTTACGTATTGAAGATGGCAGACGCATTATGAACCAGCTTTTAGGGCTTAAAAATAGACCTGATGCCGTATATGCTGCAGGAGATTATGCAGCCTTAGGAGCGCTTCAAGTGTTACAGGAAAACCATATAAATGTTCCTGAAGATATCGCTTTGGTAGGTTTTACTAACGAGCCTTTTACCTCTTTAGTTACGCCGTCCATCACGTCTGTTGAACAGCATAGCGAACAAATTGGTAAAGTAGCTGCGGAAACACTTTTAATGAGATTAGATTCCCCAAACGAAAAGGTGTCATTAAATAAATTAATTCTTCCAGCAGAACTTATCATTAGATCCTCATCTAAAAAGTTAGCCTAAAAACAGATAATTTCTTTTTAATTAAGCATTTAATAATACTCATAAAACACAAAAACCATCGCTTTACTAAAAGTGTTAATAAATATCCATCAAGTTAAAAAAATGCCTAATTTAGGCTTGTCAAAAATTTTAAAAAAATCAGTATTGATTTCAACCAAAATGACATTTATGAAAAAATATATACCGCTTTTTTTTGTGCTATTTAGTTTTCTAGGATACTCCCAAAATGATGAAAGTAGAACGTATGCTTTTGATCCCATTGTTTCACTTGACGTTCCTAATACCTTTTATGAATCGGATACGCTTGTTGATGGCGTGAAAATCCATCAAATAAGATTCAAAACAAATACCTATGATTTTATTGCTCAAAAAGTGCTTTTTCAAGATGAAAACCAAAAAGAAAGCCTTTCAAGATTACCATACGATTATGCAAGTTTAATTGATGAATACAATCGTGTTATTGCTAGAATGAGATATAGGGTTCCTTATTATTTAAAGACCACAACACTTGTTAAAAAAGAAGGTTTTACGGGTTACAACCTAAAATTTGCTAACGATCAAGAGACGCCTACATATGAAGCTGAATTTTATTTATTGAATAAAAATTTATATACATTTTTCTATGCAAGCGATACACATTTTGATAAAGACGTTGTTGCTGAACTTTTTAATTCAATTAAAATAAACACGAATCAAGATATCAGTCAGTATTTAGGTAAACCGCCAAAATATAGAATAGGCTATGTTATTGCAACTTATTTTTTCTTGAGTTTAATGCTAGTAGGATTTATAATTTATTTAATAAAAATTTACAGAAAAAAAACTGGTAAAACAGATTTTTTAAAGGAATAAAAGCCTTAATTATACATAAAAAAAGCAGCCCCTAAAAATAAATTTTTAGGGGCTGCTTTTTTTATACTATGCTTTTTTAACCAGCTTGTTGTTTTTTCATTTTATCAACTTTCATCTGGTTCAATTCTTCTTCCAAAAGATCTGTTTTGTTTTTCTTAGTTAGCTCTAATTGTTGCAATTCCATCCTAATTTCCGCACTTCTTTTTAAAGACTTGTTTAAGGTTTCATCTCTGAGCTCCTTTTTAATCAAGCTCTCTTTTTTTCTTGCTTCTTCAAGTTCAGCTTGCTCAATTTTTAACTGCTTTTCTTTTCTTTTTTCCAAAACATCGGGAATATATGAGTATCCATAAATACTTATAAATAATAAAGCCAATATTGCTAATATCAAATAACCGTGTTCCATAAAAATTTAGAATTAATAATTAAATTTAAAATTAAAGGATAATTACTCTTGAACTGAATAATAAAATAAAAGTATATAAAAAGAAAATATAAATAAAAATAACAAGTTGAACCGCTTAAAAAAAAGATAAAATAAAAAAAACAAGAAAAAATCTCGAATAATTCAAAAACAAGTAAAAGAAAATGCGGTTAGGATTAAGAATTAAAGCGTATGCGCTTTTTGATAATTTGTAGTAGTAATTTAGTTTTCAAGTTCTAAACCTTCATGTTTCCATTTTGAAAAACCGCCGTTTAAATCATAAATTTTAATAAATCCTATTTCAATCATTTTTTCGGCACATTTCGCACTTCGTTTACCAGAATTGCAATAAAGATACACCGGTTTTTCTTTGTCTAATTTATTGATATCATCAAAAAATGTAGGTGAAAAAAAATTGATGTTTTGAGCCCCTTTAATGTGGCCTTTATTATATTCTTCTTGAGTTCTAACATCAATTAATTGAACATTGTCAGCTTCCAAGAAACTTTGCATTTCTTCTGGAGTGATGACAGTGATTTTTGAACTTTCAGCTTCTTTACAACTCGAAAAAGCTATAAGAAGTAATAAATATAAGTAGGGTAGTTTCTTCATTTGGCTTAAGTTAGTCTATATCAACAATATCTCCAGTCCATTGCAGCATACCTCCTTCAAGGTTATAGGCATTTCCAAATCCTAATTGCTCCATGATTTGACAAGCTTGTCCGCTTCTGTTGCCAGACCGACAATACACATAATAATTTTTGCTTTTATCTAAAGCTTCCAATTCATTTATAAAATCTTGTCCTCTATAAAAATCAATATGAATGGCATTAGGAACAATACCTTCTGATACCTCGGCATCCGTTCTAACATCAAGAATCACTGCATTATCATCACTCGCCAATTGTTCTGCCCATTCCTCTTGAGATAAATCTTCTATCATAATTTGAAATTAAATAATTACAAACTTAATATTTCTAATTTGAATATGAACGAAAAAAAATCTGAAGTGTTATAAACTTCAGATTTTTCTCTGTTTTTTTTCGATGAACTAAACTTTAATGGTACATCCAATAGCCTTAGTTTCTTTTTCAGGAACTTCATTCCCTTTAAGCAAGGCATTTACGGCATTCTCTACATATTTGGTCTTTACTGCTGAAGCATCTTGATAATTATCATCAATGGCGCCAATATATTTTACAACATGTCCTTTAGCTGTTTTTTGTAAAATAAATACATGTGGCGTTTTGGTTGCACCATATTTAGGGTAAATATTTTGGCCATCGTCCATTAAATAAGGAAAGGTAAACCCTTTTTCTTTTGCTCTCTTTTTCATGGCTTCCATACTATCACCAGGTTGCACATCTGGATTGTTAGGCATAATGGCAATGACTGGATAACCTAAAGAAGCATATTTATTATTAAGCGCTATGATTCTATCCTCATAACCCACAGCATACGGACAGGTGTTACAGGTAAAAGTAACTATAAAGCCTTTGGCATCTTTATAATTGGATAGAGAAACCATTTTTCCATCAACATTCATCAATTTAAAGTCTTCGGCAACATCGCCCACTTTATAACCGTCTGCTACTGCTATTTTATTAACAGTAAAAGCACTCATAACTACCACGAGTGTTACTAATGATAAAATTTTGATTGTTTTCATAGGTAAATATTTATTGTTTTTTAAAAATTAAGCTTATTTTAAAAATTGTTTTAATTCTGTTTCTAAAGACTCATAGGTAAATGATTGTTCATAAAACTTACTTGTATCGTTTTTATAAATGATGGTTGCAGGAATGGAGCCTGACCATTTTTCATTCACTTTGGGAATCCAAGTATTCATGTCTACATCATTTAATGCAACTACTTTGGATTTTATATTTTTGTCTTTAATAAAAGGTTTTAACTTGGACTCGTAAAGGTGTGGAAAATCCAAGCTCACAAAAAGCACTTCAACATTATCTTCTTTATATTCCTGATTCAACTTTTCAAAATAAGGCATTTCCTTTACGCAAGGGGCACACCAAGTTGCCCAAAAATTAACAACATATACCTTATCATCTTTTTTTTGTAAAAATTTTTGAAATCCATTAAAATCGTATACTTCAAGATCTGTATTTGCAACTTCAATCATGTTTTCTTCTCCTGCTTTAACAACATTTGAAGCGTCATTAGCTTTTTTATCATTACAAGAAGAAACAATAAGTGCTAATACCAAGAACATTATAATTCTCATTAATTTATATTTTTAATAAATCCATAGCTATAAATTTAGATAATACTAAACGTGTCTGTGATTGTTTAACAAAATTTTATAATTATATAAATATTTTAAAACTAATTATATACATTTGTATATACAACAGTTCGAGATGCATATTGAATCCATCTTAAAAATAAGTTCAGATTTATCATTATCTAAAAAAGCCATAATTAATGTATTATATACTTATGGCCTAGTAAATAAAACACTAAACGACGCTCTTAAACCTTTTGATATATCCATACAGCAATTTAATGTGCTTAGAATTTTACGTGGGCAGCATGAAAAACCGATTAGTTTAGAAACGATACAAGAACTCATGATAAACAAAATGAGCAATACCACAAGGTTGATTGATAAGCTTGTTATAAAAAAATATGTCAAAAAGACTATTAATAAAACCAATCGCAGAAAAATAGATATTACCATTACCCAAGAAGGATTAAAACTACTAGATATCGTAGACGCAATAATTGATAATACAGAAAAAAAAATCATCAGCTCTTTAACAGATGAAGAAACACAAGAACTGATTCGATTATTAGGCAAGGTAAGATTAATAGCAAACTAACTCTCTCTATCCCTGATGATCAGCATAAACTACCATATAACTTATGGTAGTTTTTTGTTTAAAAAAACACGTGAAAGTATTGTGTAATTATATTTTCATTTCTATATTTGACACAGTTAAAACAATACAATGAATATAATTTTAAATAATACTTGGTGGTGGTGCTTTAGAAACTTAAATTTCGTGAAGTAAAACCTAGTATATTTAAAACTTAAAATATCAAAAAGGCTTGTCATTCACGACAGGCCTTTTTTTATGAAACTATTTATGATGATGACATTTAATTTACATACGTATCACAAAAAAATATTAACCGATACCATTACACCAGTTACGGTTTACTATAAAATAAGGGATAAATACCCAAACAGCATCCTTTTGGAAAGTGGCGATTATCATGTAAGCCAAAAAAACTTCTCCTACATCTGTTTTAATCCTATTGCATCCATCAAAGTTGAAAACGAAATAATAACACAAACGTTCCCTGACGGAAGCACAACGGCAACCATTATAGATGATACCATCAATTTGGCTAATGAAATCCATCAATTCACAAAACGTTTTGAGGTTGATACAGAAGAAAATTTCAAGTTTATTAACAATGGCATTTTCGGTTACACCGCTTATGATGCCGTGAGGTATTTTGAAGATGTTGCTATTACCAAAAAAGAAAATTCCATTACCATTCCTGATGTGTATTATGCTGTTTATCAAAATATTATAGCCATAAACCATTTTAAAAACGAAGCGTATATTTTTGCACATTGTTTTAATGCCGAAAACAATATTCATGAAATAGACGAACTGATTAACATTCAAAATTTTCCTTCTTATAAGTTTTCACCGTCAGGTAACATCACCTCCAATCTAACCGATGATGATTATAAAACCCATGTAGAACTTGCCCAAAAACATTGCGCGAGAGGCGATGTATTTCAATTGGTATTATCAAAAAGTTTTACCCAAGAATTTAAAGGTGACGAGTTTAATGTGTATCGAGCTTTAAGGAGTATCAATCCGTCTCCCTATCTATTTTATTTCGATTATGGTAATTTTAAAATTTTTGGAAGTTCGCCTGAAGCCCAACTCATTGTCAGTGATGGCAAGGCCGAAATACATCCTATTGCTGGCACGTTTAAACGTACGGGTGACGACGTAAAAGATGCCGAACTGGCCGAAGCCCTTAAAAAAGACAGTAAAGAAAATGCAGAACATGTCATGTTGGTAGATTTGGCTAGAAATGATTTAAGTCGCCATGGTAGCCACGTCACCGTGGATAGGTATCGCGAAGTTCAATTTTTTTCGCATGTCATTCATTTGGTGAGTAAGGTTACTGGACAAAAACATCCTGAAACATCCACCATGCAAGTAGTTGCCGATACATTCCCTGCGGGAACATTAAGTGGCGCGCCCAAGCACAGAGCTATGCAACTGATTGAACAATACGAAAAAACAAGTCGCGGATTTTATGGCGGTGCTATTGGCTTTATGGATTTTAACGGCAATTTTAATCATGCCATTATGATTAGGACTTTTTTAAGTAAAGACCATAAATTACATTGGCAAGCTGGTGCCGGATTGGTTTCAAAGTCCAATCCAGAACACGAATTGCAAGAAGTTTACAATAAATTAGGTGCGCTAACAAAAGCTATTAAATTAGCGGAAGACATTTAAATATACTGTCATTCCTGCGGACGCAGGAATCCATTATAAATTGGAATATAAATTAAATAGATTCCTGCTTTCGCAGGAAGAACAAAATATGAAAATACTAGTTATAGATAATTACGATAGTTTCACTTACAATCTGGTGCATTATTTAGAAGATCTAGATTGTGAGGTTACCGTGTTGAGGAACGATAAATTAACCTTGGAAGATGTGGAACCATTTGATAAAATCGTGTTGTCACCAGGCCCTGGTATTCCAGATGAAGCGGGTTTATTAAAGCCCATCATTAAAAAATATGCCCCCACAAAAAGCATTTTGGGTGTTTGCTTAGGGCAACAAGCCATTGGGGAGGTTTTTGGTGGTTCGCTGATAAATTTAGAAGACGTCTATCATGGTGTGGCGACTAAAGTCACCATTACCGTGGATGATGAATCGTTATTTAACGGACTTGAAAAAGACATTGAAGTGGGACGTTACCATTCTTGGGTGGTGGATGCCAATTTACCAGACAGTTTAGAAGCGACCTCATTTGATGCCAACGGACAAGTCATGTCCTTGCGCCATAAAACCTATGATGTACGAGGTGTGCAATACCATCCTGAATCGGTGTTAACGCCGCATGGGAAGCAGATTTTGAGGAATTGGATTGATGGTTAGATGTTAGATAATAGATGTTAGACAATAGACAATAGACAATAGACAATAGACAATAGACAAAAGTAAATAGACTATGGATATAAGATATGAATCAATGAGTAACGCAGGAATCCCTTATAAACTAAAGTTGAATTAAATTTAGATTCCTGCCGTCGCAGGAATGACAAAAATGAAGCAGATACTTAATAGATTAATCAACCACGAAACCTTAGAAAGCGAAGAGGCGAAACAGATTTTGGTAAACATTTCCAACCAAATGTACAACCCAAGTCAAATTGCGTCCTTCCTAACGGTTTTTATGGTACGCAGCATCACCCTTGAAGAGCTCAAAGGCTTTAGAAATGCCCTATTGGAACTTTGTATCCCTATTGATTTAAAGGACTTCAATGCAATTGATTTATGTGGTACGGGTGGCGATGGCAAAGACACGTTCAATATTTCAACATTGGCATCATTTGTGACTGCTGGTGCGGGTGTGCATGTGGCTAAGCATGGTAATTACGGCGTGTCATCTGCCTGTGGTTCGTCAAACGTTATGGAATTCTTAGGCATTAAATTCTCGAATGATGAAGATTTTTTAAAACGTTCCATGGACAAAGCAGGCATTTGCGTATTGCACGCGCCGTTGTTTCATCCTGCCATGAAACATGTCGCACCCATTCGTCGGGAATTGGGCGTAAAAACGTTTTTCAACATGTTGGGTCCCGTAGTAAATCCATCATTTCCAAGAAATCAAATGGTGGGGGTTTTTAATTTAGAATTGCTACGGCTATATGGTTATTTATATCAGAATACTGATAAAAATTATAGCATCGTGCATGCCTTAGATGGTTATGATGAAATATCTTTGACAGGAAAAACAAAGGTGATTTCCAACGACAGTGAAACATTATTTTCACCAGAAGATTTGGGACTTCCACAAATAAAACAAGACGCTATTTATGGTGGCAACACTATTGAAGATTCCGCAAAAATCTTTATGGAGGTCATTCAAGGAAAAGGCACTGAAGCACAAAACAATGTGGTGTGTGCCAATGCTGGTTTAGCGATCGCCACCGTGAAACAGATTAGTCACAAACAAGGTTTTGAACTAGCTAAAGAGTCGTTACTTTCTGGAAAAGCCAAAACAAGTTTAGAGACATTAATTGCATTGAGTAAATGAATATATTAGATAACATAGTCGCTGATAAGCGCCAAGAAGTCGATTTAAAGAAATCATTGATTCCAATATCCCAATTGGAACAATCCATTTTATTTGAACGGAAAACGACCTCTTTAGCTCATACATTAAGAAACAGCACCTCAGGCATTATTGCAGAACATAAAAGACGGTCACCTTCAAAATCGACCATCAATCAGCATTTAAACGTACAGGATGTCGCCAAAGGTTACGAACATGCTGGCGTATGTGGCATGTCTGTTTTAACGGACTTAAAATACTTTGGTGGCGCTTTAGACGATTTATTATTAGCCAGAGCGAGTTGTAACCTACCTTTGTTAAGAAAAGAGTTTATCATTGACGAATACCAAATATTGGAAGCCAAAGCTTATGGTGCCGATGTTATTTTGTTGATTGCGGCGATTTTAACCAGAGCGGAAATCAAACAATATTCAGAGTTTGCCAAGAGTTTCCATTTGGATGTGTTGTTGGAAGTCCATAACGAAGAAGAATTACATAAATCCATCATGCCAAGTTTGGATATGTTGGGCGTCAACAATAGAAACTTAAAAACCTTTGAAGTCAGTTTAGACATTAGTAAAACTCTAAGTGAGATGATTCCAAATGAGTTTGTAAAAGTGTCTGAAAGTGGCATCAGCAATATTGAAGCCATTAAAGAATTACAGCCTTTTGGTTTCCAAGGCTTTTTAATTGGGGAGAACTTTATGAAAACGGCTGATCCTGGGGAAAGTGCTAGAGAGTTTATTAAAAGCCTCCTCTAACGCCTCCAAAGGAGGAGAACCTATTATAAATTGAACTAAAAACAAAAAGATTCCCACCTTCGCGGGAATAAGAAAATATGAAGCTTAAAGTTTGTGGTATGAAATACCAAGAGAATATAGAACACGTTGCAGCATTGCAACCAGATTATCTTGGCTTTATTTTTCACGAAAAATCCATAAGACATTTCGGTGAAAACCATATGCCCCAGATACCTCATACCATAAAAAAAACAGGGGTTTTTGTGGATGCCGAACTGCAAGATGTCATTGATAAAATAAACTTTTATCATTTGCATGCGGCTCAATTACACGGACATGAATCACCTGAATATTGTGAAAAATTAAAAACATATAACATTGAAATCATCAAAGCATTTTCAATGGATGCTAATTTCAATTTTGATGATTTAAAACCATATGAAACAGTTTGTGATTACTTTTTATTCGACACTAAAGGCAAATTACCTGGGGGCAACGGATACACGTTTGACTGGACAATTTTAAATAAGTATCCTTCCAAAAAACCGTTTTTTTTAAGTGGTGGTATTGGTTTAAACGAGGTTGAAAACCTTTTGTCATTCCTAGAAAAGCCAGAATCCAAATACTGTTACGCCATCGATGTGAACAGTAAATTTGAAATAGAAGCAGGATTAAAAGATATTGAAAAATTAAAGGAGTTTAAACATAACGTCATTACGAGGAATCCCGATAGCTATCGGGAGACGAAGTAATCTCATTAAAAGAAACAGTTTGTCATTCCTGCGCCGGCAGGAATCCATTATAAATTGAACATGCCGGAAAAATGGTATGGTAAGGAAAAGTTCTCGATACAAAATTCTAAAAAAAGAATTTTACTCGAACTGACAAAAACAAATTAAAGATTGTCATTCCTGCGCAGGCAGGAATCCATTATAAAATTGAACTAAAAACAAAAAAATTCCCACCTTCGTGGGAATAGAAATAATATGAACTACAACGTAAACGAAAAAGGCTATTATGGCGTATTTGGAGGGGCATTCATTCCAGAAATGCTCTACCCCAATGTAGAAGAACTGCGCCAAAAATATTTAGACGTGATGGCTGAACCCGACTTTAAAAAGGAGTTCAACCAATTGCTTAAGGATTATGTGGGTCGACCATCCCCACTCTATTTTGCCAAGCGACTATCCAAAAAATATAATACCAAAATCTACTTAAAGCGTGAAGATTTAAACCATACGGGTGCGCATAAAATCAACAACACCATTGGTCAGATTCTCATGGCGCAACGCCTTGGGAAAACCAGAATCATTGCCGAAACAGGCGCGGGTCAACATGGTGTTGCCACAGCTACGGTTTGTGCGTTGATGGGATTGGAATGTATTGTGTACATGGGTGAAATTGATATTGCCCGTCAAGCCCCCAATGTGGCACGTATGAAGATGCTAGGTGCTAAAGTGGTGCCTGCTTTATCAGGTAGCAGAACGCTTAAAGATGCCACCAACGAGGCCATTCGCGATTGGATCAATAACCCGATAAACACGCATTATATTATTGGATCGGCTATTGGCCCACATCCCTATCCAGATATGGTGACACGGTTTCAATCGGTCATTTCCGAAGAAATAAAATGGCAGTTAAAAGAACAGGAAGGCAGGGAAAACCCCGATTATGTGGTGGCTTGTATTGGCGGTGGCAGTAATGCCGCTGGTACGTATTACCACTTTTTACATGAACCTGACGTAAAGATTATCGCTGTGGAAGCTGCAGGGTTGGGCGTGAATTCCGGTGAGAGTGCCGCAACCTCTATTTTAGGAAAAGAAGGTATCATTCATGGTTGCAAAACCCTGTTGATGCAAACTACGGACGGACAAATCACTGAGCCATATTCTATTTCCGCAGGATTGGATTATCCCGGTGTTGGCCCCATGCATGCGCATTTAGCAAAAACAGGGCGAGCCGAATTTATGGCCATCACCGATGATGAAGCCATGACCGCTGGTTTGGAATTATGCCAATTGGAAGGCATCATCCCTGCCATTGAAAGTTCCCATGCGCTTGCCATTTTTGAGCAACGAACCTTTAAACCAGACGAAGTTGTTGTGGTGAGTTTATCGGGACGGGGGGATAAGGATTTGGATACTTATATAAAATATTTTAAACTGTAACGTCATTCCGAACGCAGTGAAGGCATCTTTTCAAAAGATTGCCACGTCACTTCGTTCCTCGCAATGACGAAAACAACATAATTATGAATCGTATACAAACAAAACTACAAGAAGACAAAAAACTTCTATCCATATATTTTACAGCAGGGTATCCCCATTTGAACGATACCGTAACCATCATTCAAGACCTAGAAAAAAGTGGCGTGGATATGATTGAAATCGGCTTACCGTTTAGCGATCCCTTAGCCGATGGTCCCACCATTCAAGCCAGCTCCACCCAAGCTTTGAAAAACGGTATGACGACTGAAGTGCTTTTCAATCAATTGAAAGACATCCGTAAGTCGGTTAACATTCCGTTAATCATCATGGGCTATTTTAACCCCATACTTCAATATGGTGTTGAGGCGTTTTGCAAAAAATGCCAAGAGGTTGGTATTGATGGCTTGATTATCCCCGATTTACCTGTAGATGTATATCACGATGATTATAAAAGCACGTTTGAAACATACGGCTTAATCAATGTGTTTTTAATCACACCACAAACATCTGACGACCGTATTCATTTTATTGATTCCGTGTCAAACGGCTTTATTTACATGGTAAGCAGTGCTAGCGTTACGGGCAGTCAGTCTGGGTTTGGCGTTGAGAATACCACCTATTTTGAACGCATTGCGAATATGAATCTTAAAAACCCACAAATTATTGGGTTTGGTATTTCAGACCATAAAACATTTACACAAGCTACAGAATATGCCAAAGGTGCCATTATTGGTAGTGCTTTTATAAAGTTTTTAAGTGATACCTCCGTAAACGCCATTCACGAATTTGTAAAAGCCATTAAAAACTAATGCCCTTAAACATAGTTTTAATCGAACCCGAAATCCCCAACAACACCGGCAATATTGGCAGGTTGGCCTTGGCTTCAGGTTCTCATTTACACCTTGTAAAACCGTTCGGGTTTCAAATAGACGATACCAGGTTAAAACGTGCAGGGTTGGACTATTGGCAACATGTTACCATCACTTATTACGAGGGCGTGGACGACTTTTTCAACATCCACAAAGACAAAACCATGGTGTTTTTGTCTAGCCACGGCCATAAAACCCATTGGGACATCCCTTTTGAAGACAATCTATTTTTAGTTTTTGGAAAAGAATCCGTAGGATTGCCAAAAACACTTACCGAAAAACATGCCGAAAGCCTTTATAAAATACCCTTGTACAGCAGCCACGTAAGAAGCTTAAATCTAGCGAATGCGGTTGGTATTGTGGTGTATGAAGGGTTGAGACAATTGAGATAAAACAAATTTTAAATAATGGTATTTTACTATTATTCGGCTATAATTATTTACCTTAAAAGCATGATTATTAACATCTATTTTCAAGTTTTAAGATACATTTAAGACCATTCCGCCATTAATTCCTTAACTTAGAGTATTAACCTTAAAAATAGAAATCATGGGAATTATAGAAGATAAAAAGAAATTTAAAACAACAAAAGAACAGACAACCCCAACAAATCCGAATGGGAAAACAAGTCCGAAAACAAATAAGTTTGATATTGATGAAAAAACCATCAAAAAGCAACAAAACAAGGGTTAATATACCCAACAGTTAGTAATACTCAACAGTTAGTATTTAAATTAAGAATAGCATTTATGTTAAGATAAATGCTATTTTTTTGTTTACATCATATCCATTCCGACATATAAAAAAACAGAAAAAGAATTGTTAATTGGTCTTTCAAGGCCTAAATTTGATCATGTTTTCTTATAAAGAATTTTCAACATCCACGGAACTCAGCGAATATATTGAATGCTATTGGGTCCTAAAAGGCTATGTAGATGCAGAAAATAATCTACAGGAAGTGCTGGTACCTGGCGGACGGTCGGAAATGATTTTTACCAATTCATCCGTGTTGTGGTATGGCGCCCATAAGAATGCCGTTCCGCTTCACTTTTCCAGTCCCCTATTACTCGGCCAAAGAAAAGTTGCTACATACTTAGGACTTACTGGCAACATTCATCTTTTTGGAGTTCGCTTTAAAATTTGTTCCTTACCCCTTTTCACAAAGCTTCCTGCCTGTTTACATTCCAATAACATCACACCATTATCAGAGATATTTGATGTAATTAACATTCCCAACGTAGAAGACTTGCCCCATATTGATGAAACCAACAATGTCAATGGTATTGAAAAATGGCTTAAGGACATCCTTACCAATCCGCCTAAAGAGTGGTTTGTATTGAAAGATTTTATCAATCGGTTTTCTGTTGAAGAAGACACGAATGACCAGATTAAAAAATTATCTGAAGAAAACCAATGGAACTATAAAAAAACCGAACGTCTCTTTTTAAAATATACCGGATTTTCACCCAGAACATTTATTAAGCTCTTACGATTTAGAAATACCATGGAATCGCTAGGCTCTAAACCCCAGAGTTTCACCAAAGCGGCATTGGATCTCGGATTTTACGACCAGTCCCATTTTATAAGGGAGTTTCAAAATTATACAGGCAAAAACCCTTCGTCTTTTTATAACAATCCCCCGGAAATGGCAAGCTTACTTTATAAAATTTCAAAGTAAGTGCGTACTTTTTATGTCTATTACATACAATTTCCGCGTAAACATTATTTATAATTTTGTTCATTATAAATAGATATTTAAGAAGCTATATGAAACTAAAAATAATGGCAGCCATCCTAGTATCAAGTGTATGTTGGTATTTATCAAACGGATTACATGGCGACTATTGGTTTCTTTTATGGATTGCTCCCGTGCCTATCCTTCTCTTGTCGTTTAAGATGTCGGCTAAAAACAGCTTCTTGATGGGGTTCTTGACTTATTTTTTGGGAAGGCTTTGTTGGTTCAGTTGGTTGGCAGATGTTGTTTCTTTAGTTCCTACCATCATTTTTTTAGTCATCTTATCTTTAATTTTCGCTTTCATAATAATCGGGACAAGGAGTGTCGTTATAAAAACCCATGCGTGGTATGCGGTTTTTGCATATCCTTTATTCTTTTGTTTATTTGAATGGTTGTTAATAACATTCTCACCGCATGGCACGGCTTTTAGTATCGCTTATTCCCAAATGAATGTGCTTCCCTTCATTCAAGTCGCTTCCATAACAGGTATTTTAGGAATCACTTTTTTGGTAAGCTTAGCACCTTCAGCTATAGCACTAGGTTGGCATTTTAGAAAGGAAAAAATAAAACTTTTATTATCTACAGGCACTCCATTATTATTACTTCTCTTCATATTGATATATGGTTTTTTTAGACTCAGCACCATTCCGGAATCCGATACCATTTCAGTGGGTATGGTGGTTCTGGATGAAAATACGCACTTCATGAATATTGAGGACGCAGAAAGCAACCTCCAACACACGAAGAATTATATACAGGAAATAGACAAACTTGCCGAACGTGGCGCGACCTTAATCGTACTTCCCGAAAGGGCATTCAACATACGCCCAGAAACAGACTCTGTTATTATGGGCATGCTACGCAGCAGTGCAAAAAAACACCACATTGGTATCGTGGCTGGATATACCAATTACCTTTCTGAAAAAGCTCATAATTCCGCTCTCGCCATAAACGAACAAGGTCAAGTAGTGACCAACTACCATAAAGCCAAGCTTATTATGGGCTTGGAAGATCAGTTTACTCCGGGTGACACTATTGGCATCCATACCTTTTTGGATCATCAAATGGGAACGGCGATTTGTAAAGACCTTGATTTTCCGGATTACATTAGCAGCTACGGCAAAAACAAGGTAGATTTTGTTTGCATTCCTGCATGGGATTTTGTGGTGGACGATTGGCTTCATTCACGAATGGCCATCCTTAGGGGTGTGGAAAACGGATTCTCGGAGGTCAGAACGGCAAGACTAGGAAGGCTCACCATCAGCGATCCGTATGGAAGAATACTTGCGGAAGCGAATGCTTCTCATGGAAAATTAACAACTTTAGTAGGTGACATGCCTATTAACAGTGTACCTACCTTTTACGCAACTTATGGGGATTGGTTTGGGACCCTCATACTACTCATGTCAGTAATTTTGCTCTTGAAAACAATCTTTAAAAGACAGCAAACAAAATAAAAATTCACTAACCCGTTGTGCATCTTGAATTAAATTTGTCAATTCGAGTAAACCAATGTTCTCGATACAAAATTCTTAAAAAAAGAATTTCACTCGAACTGACATTCAGTAAATGATAAAGATCCAAAATGCACAACGGATTTCACTATCTTTTTTGTTTCTTCAACATCTCCAAATACATCGCCTCCACCTTCGTTCTAGCCCAAGGTGTGCGCCTTAAAAACTGCAAGCTCGATTTTACCGAAGGTTTATCTGTAAAGCATTTAATTTTTATGTTATAGCCCATATATTCCCAACCATAATGCGCCACCAAATCATTGATGATTTGCTCTAAAGTAATGCCATGTAGTGGGTTGTTGGGTTGCGAACTCATAACGATTCTACCATTTTTTTAATTTTTACAGCCTTCTCAAAATGGTCCAAAGTATGTTCCTGAATCCACCACGTGGCTGCTTCCATTAATAACTCAGGTTGTTTGTTTTTATTTTCAAAAAAGGCATAAAAAGAGACACCAACGTTTTCTCCTTTTTCCTTTATTTTCTTATCACAAACTTCTAAAATCTTCGCTTTTAAAATGGGTGACATAACACTTAGTTTCTTCTATCGGTTCTGGAACGTTCGTTGTTCCTGTTTGGTCGTCTGGAATTATTGGATTTTTGCGTATTTGCGGGTTTCGGACTTGCATTATTATTTCTAGAACGGTTTCCTCCTTGGCGTTGCTCTCTTTTCTCAGGTTCGGTGGACGCATTCGGGTCGGGTTCAAAACCTGCTATCAGTTCAGAGGGGATTTTCATGCCGACCAGTTTTTCAATATCACGTAAAAAGGTGGTTTCATCAGGACTAACCAATGATATGGCTTCACCTACTGCTCCTGCCCTGCCCGTTCTACCAATTCGATGGACGTAATCCTCGGGAATGTTTGGGATTTCAAAGTTAATAACATGTGGTAACAACGGAATATCCAAACCACGTGCCGCAATATCGGTCGCAACTAACACACGTACGCTTCCTTTTTTGAATCCTTCCAAAGCTTTGGTGCGGGCTCCCTGGCTTTTATTACCATGTATGGCAGCCGTAGTAATGCCGGCTTTCACTAACTTTTCAGCCAGTTTATTGGCTCCATGTTTCGTGCGTCCGAACACCAATACCTGTTTCCAGTTCCCTTCAGAAATCAATTTAATGATCAAATCCGATTTCAAGTTTTTGGAAACGCGATATACTTTTTGGCTAATGGCATCCACCGTCGTGTTTTCTGGAGTCGCCTCCACTTGCACCGGGTGATTTAAAATACCATGTGCTAATTTCTTAATGTCTGCCGAAAACGTTGCCGAAAACATCAAGTTCTGACGTTTCTCTGGCATCATTTTTATAATACGTTCAATATCCCGTAAAAAACCCATATCTAGCATACGGTCGGCTTCATCCAATACCAAAATCTCCACACGTTTTAAGGATATGTGATTCTGATTGATTAAATCCAACAAACGTCCCGGGGTTGCCACCAACACATCAATGCCTTGGCGCATGGTTGCTATTTGGGGTTTTTGGTTAACGCCACCAAAAATAACGGCACTGCGTATGTTTACAAACTCACTGTATTCCTTTACGTTGGCATATACTTGGGCTGCCAACTCGCGGGTGGGCGTGAGTATCAAGGCACGAATGGGACTGTATTTCTCTTTCGGATTTTCAGATAACAAATGCAAAAGCGGCAAGGTAAACCCCGCTGTTTTTCCGGTACCTGTTTGTGCAGATGCCAAGATGTCTTTGCCTTGTAATATATGCGGAATGGCTTTTTGTTGTATGGGGCTAGGGGTTGTGTATCCCTTTTTGCTAATAGCTTTTAGCAAGGCTTGGGATAAGCCTAAATTGGTAAATGACATAGTTTGTTTTTTTGAAGCAAACACTATTTCATTTAGGTTACTCCTTTAATTTTGTGCAAATGTACAGTTTATTTTAGGATTTTGTGCAAATAGTTGGTTTTGTAAGGAACGTGGGTATAAACTTCGAATAACTATGTAGAAAGCATAGAAATACCAGTAAACGTTTACCAAGTTTATGACCTGATAAAAATCATGTGAAAAAGAAGACTTTTAAGGAGTTTGCAAAAAAGAATTAATTGTTTGGTTTATTTGTAAGAAAAGGCTAATATTGGTTTGCATGATGTCAAGCAAAAATGAATAAAGATACATACGGAACAAAAAATGTTAAAAGTAGCGCATATCCCGCCAAATTGACATTATAAGAAGAATAAACTAGTGCATATAAACAAGTTGTGCACAATAAGACTATGACAAGAAACATCAAGTTAATTTTGGGAATTTTGATAACTTCAATGTTATTTACTAATTGCTCATCTGATAAAAATGAGAATAGGAATATTCCTGTTGCATCTATTGCGGAAATTAAGTCTGTTCTTTCACCAACATCAGAGAATTTCACAATTCAAGCAAACGAAGAAACTGTATTAAAAGGTAAAAAAGGAACATCCATTTATATTCCTGCTAATGCTTTTCAATTCGAAGATGGAACAGAACCAAATGAACCTATTACAATTGAACTTAAAGAGTGTTTTAGTCTTACTGATATGATTTTTGAAAATCTACAAACTATTTCTGGAGATAGAATCCTAGAAACAAATGGAATGATATATGTTAATGCAGAAGTGAAGGGTAAAAGTCTTTTAGTAAAAAAAGGAAAAGCTTTTGTTGTTGGATTTCCAAAGAACGGATTGGATAAAGAAATGGATTTGTTCTATGAGTTAAAATTAAATGATAGCATAAAAACTTGGATTCCTGACTATAAATTCTTTGAAACAAAATCGACACAAGAAAGCATAGCCGAAATTGATAGTTTGGATATAACTGGAGTGGACATTGGATATGAAATTGAATATCCTATTGAAATGACAGATGACTTATACGATTATGGTTTTTGGTCTTCGGGTAGTACAGCAACTTTTTTTGATTTAAAGCTAAAAGGTAGTAACCAAACAATTATAGATTATATTGAGAATCCATCAAACGTAGATAGTATAGTCGCCTTAAAATTCAACAGAAACAACTGGACAGCTAGTTTTGATTTTAACATCAGTAAGGAAGGCATAATGTATAATTTCCGACCTGAAAGCCATTCTGAAAGAAAACAAAATGATGAAGCTTTAAAACTCGCAAAAGAATTTTTAAAATCTGCGCCTGCTTTTGATATCGAATCTTACGATAGAGAAGTAAAAAATGACTGGGATTATTATTTAAGCATTTCGGGTAGTCGTTTCATAAATTGGAATCGATTTAAACAAAAATTCAGAAATCAATATTCTAACCTGACAAATGAGGCTATTCAACAAATTGACCCAAATGTATTAGAATATTATATGTTTTCAGCCACAGAAATGGGATGGATAAATTGTGATAGGTTTTGGGAAATTGATGACAGCGAAAAAACAGATTTTATTGTTAAAACAAACAACCCAACTGAAACTAAAATTCAAATAGTATTTAAAGAAATCAAGAGCATAATGACTGGAACTTATGAAAACGGAAATTTAGTCTTTAAGAACATTCCAAAAGGAAAAGAGATAAAAGTTATTGGAATAAGTTATTCAAATGGAAAACCAACGCTTGCAGTTGGAGAATCAATGACGGATTCTAAAAATTTTGAACTTAACGATTTCAAAGAATTCACACTTGACCAATTGGAAACGGAATTGAATAAATTGAATTAAAAATTACTGTGCACAACACCGGCTATAGTTTATTGCTAAGTCGTTGCCGACTTACGAAAATCAATGTTTGATTTTCTATTCGGTTTTTATTTTCTAAATTAGGTACTTAATCACGCAACAAACCATAGCCAATCACGTTAGCTGCATACCTGAAAAAAATCCAGCAAAACTTCGTAAGTTGGATAAATGAAAAAAGTGAACAATGATTTTAATTAACCGACTAACCGATTATTTGTCTATAAAATTTAGAATTATGAGTAAATTAATTATTTTTCTGGTTACTATTTTTTTTATGATAAGTTGTTCCCAAAATTTGAAGCAAGAAACACTTATTACCGTAAAAGGCAAAATACCTGTTGAAGAAATGGGAATTAGCTTAATCCATGAGCATATATTGGTCGATTTTATTGGAGCTGACAGCACTGGATACCATCGTTGGGAAAAGTCGAAAGTAATTGAAAGGGCGCTTCCTTTTTTAATGGAAGCTAAACGAAAAGGTGTAAATACATTTTTTGAGTGTACCCCTGCATATTTAGGCCGCGATCCTTTATTACTTAAAGAACTTTCCGAAAAAACCGGAATAAATATTGTTACCAATACAGGTTATTATGGTGTAAGAGATAATAAATATATCCCTAAACACGCTTTTGACGAAACCTCTGAAGATATTGCTAAAGTTTGGATTGAGGAATTTAACAATGGAATTGAAGGCTCTGGTGTATTCCCAGGTTTTATAAAAATTGCAGTTGAAAGGAAAGACACCTTATCGCCAATGCATGTAAAAATTGTTAAAGCAGCAGCAATTACGCACAAAGCAACAGGATTGACCATTGTTTCACATACTGGCACCGATGGCCCGGCATTTACACAATTAGAAATTTTGAAAATCGAAGGAGTTTCCCCTGAAGCTTTCGTATGGACACATGCACAGGATGGCACTTTCGAAGGGTATATGAAAGCCGCAAAACAAGGAGCGTGGATTTCGTTAGATAATTTTAATAAAAACAATTTTGACAAACCTGGTGGAATCGATTGGTTTGTAGAACTTTTAACAAAATTGAAAAAAGAAAATATGCTTCATAAAATTTTAATATCCCATGATGCAGGTTGGTATGATCCAGGACAGGAAAATGGCGGAAATTATCGCAGCTATAATGATATTTTCGAATATCTAATCCCAACCTTAAAGAAACATGGGTTTAGTCAGGAGGATATTGATTTATTGCTTATTAAAAACCCACAGAGGGCCTATGCTGTAAATATCAAAAAAATGAAGTAGAGAAAACTTTGCATAAGCTAAGCCGTGCATCAAAAATACTGGTTTTAGCTAGTATAAGTTGGTTGCATAAAATAAGCGTTGACAGTAATGTAAGAACCGAAATTAATAGAATAAATGATAGATATTTTTTTAAAAGCAAAGCATTGGCAATTATTTATAGGAATATTTGGAATTCCATTCTTTTTTCAATTTTTTACATTGTTTAGTATGTTCATGCAAACTCAAACGGAATCGAATGCAAACACTGAAAATTTTATAGATATTTTTCAATTTTTTCCAATAATTATGCTTGTTTTTGTTGGAGTATTTTTTGGTTGGTTTTGGTCAATAGCAATCGGTCTTCAGAAAAACATTCCAAAGGAAATAAAAATGAAAGTGAATAAATTTAAAGTACTCTTTTTTATTCCTTTGATTTATATCTTTTTGATAATAACTTACATTAGTGTTATTTTTTATGGAATGGGAGTTAATGGATTCTCAAATAGCGGTTGGATTGTTGCCATTATTATACCTCTTCATTTATTCTCAATGTTTTGTATTTTCTATTCAATGTATTTTGTTGCGAAAACAATTAAAACCGCTGAATTACAAAGAAAAGTTGGATTCGGGGATTTTGCAGGGGAATTTTTCCTATTATGGTTTTATTTCATTGGAATTTGGATTATTCAACCAAAAGTGAATAAACTTTATGGAAAATAAAACACTACAGAAAACACCATAAATAAAAATTACTTGTTTGCAAACTTCCATAAATAATTAACCTATCCATAGCCTGATGTGCGAAGTTTGCAACTTTGCACCCAACAAATTCTCCTGAATTTCTGCTGCAAAAGCATGTTCCTAAACATTTTTTACGAGCGCAAACCTTAGTGCAAACGTTTGCGTAGATTTCTGAATCAAAACAGATAAAGCACTATCTTTTTGTCTATTTTTGAAAATAGTCTTCCATCAATATAAAAACGTCATCAAGCATGAAAAAAATAGTTGGTTTATTTATTACTCTGGCAAGTTTTACAACGTTTGCACAGCAACCTAAATTTGAGAACATTTATCCTTTCATCGAAAATACAGCGGTATTTGAAATGAACCAGACTGAAGGTCACACGGTTTGTATTCCTTTTAAATCGGTTGGCGACGCATTAAATCTTCAGAAATCGAAGTCAGAAAATGTGCTTTCATTGAATGGAAAGTGGAAATTCCATTTTGCCAATACGCCAGAAGGTACACCCAAAGACTTTTTTACATCCAATTTTAATGATAAGCAATGGTCTGAAATTACGGTTCCCTCCAACTGGGAAATGCAGGGTTTTGGCGATCCTTTGTTCCGAAATGTTGCACACCCATTTAAATCCAATCCGCCTTTTGTTCCGCGTGAATACAACCCGACTGGCTCATATCGCAAAATATTTACCATACCAGCAAATTGGAAAAACAACCGCATTTTTTTGCGCATGGAGAAAACCGCTTCGGCATCATTTGTCTGGATCAACGGACACGAAGTGGGCTACAATGAAGGTGCACAAGAACCTGCTGAATATGATGTTACCAGTTACCTGAAACCAGGAAAAAATACCATTGCTGTCAACGTCATTAAATATTCAGATGGTGTGTATCTAGAAAGTCAGGACTATTGGCGACTGGCTGGTATTTTCGATGATGTTTGGCTGTATGCAAAATCGGATGTCCATCTCTTCGACTGGTATGCCACTACCGACCTGGACGAAAACTATGAGAACGCAAAACTGAATGTGCAGATTACGGTAAACAACCAATCGAAAACCGATAAACAGAACTACAAGGTTAGAACCTCGCTGTTTAATTCAGACAATGTGTTGGTTCAGAACTTTACTTCTGATGCCGTTCAAATAACTGCTGATAATAAGCAAATTATTACTATGTCATCAGACGTATTAAATCCTAAAAAGTGGACCGCAGAAACGCCCAATCTCTATCGGTTAACCATGGAATTAATAAACAATGAAGGAAAAACCGAAGAAGTCATTACGGGTCGTATAGGTTTTAAAGAAACCGAAATCCGCAATCAGGTTTTCTACCTCAATGGCAAGGCGATAAAACTTAACGGCATCAATACGCACATGCAACACCCCACTTTGGGACATACCATGGACGAAGCCACCATCCGGAAAGATTTTGAACTGTTTAAACAATTCAACATCAATTGTGTACGCATATCACACTATCCACCTGTAAAACGTTATCTGGAACTGGCAGACGAATATGGATTCTATATTATTGACGAAGCAGGAGTTGAAGCACATGCTACAGAATCCCTTGGCAATAATCCAGACTGGGAACCCATGTACCGCGAGCGAGTTCGTAAAATGGTATTGCACGATAGAAATCATCCCTCCATTCTTTTTTGGAGCGCCGGGAACGAAAGTGGCGAAGGGAAAAATATTTGTAACGTGATTGATGAAGGACGGAAATACGATACGACGCGATATTGGATGTATGGCGGAAATGCTTTTGCGCATGACTGCGAAGAAATTATCGGGCCACGTTACCCAACACCTTTTGAACTCAAAAATCAGGTCGGGATGGTTCCTGAAAGTGTTGATTCGCGACCATCGTTTATGGACGAATACCTTTCGGTGGCCGGAAATGCTGGTGGTGGATTGGACGAATATTGGGATGTGATTTACCAGTATCCACGCATCATGGGCGGAGCCATCTGGGATTTCGTAAGTCCAGGTTTGCTTGAGCCAGTTCGCAAATTAACGGATGCTTCACCAAACAAAATCCAAACCCACATCATGGGACGCGCCAAACTTGTTGCCGGACACGATGGAAAAGGTATTGATTTGAATGGTCACGACCAATGGGTGGAAGTTTATCAGGATAAAAATATTGAAATCTCGGGTGATAAACTAACAGTTTCGCTTTGGATTTTTCCACGCGATTTAATGAAAATGGGCGGCACACTGCTTACCAAAGGAAACTATCAATTTGGTTTGCAGCAAAATGGTGACAAGTCGCTCGATTTCTACATCAATACTGCGAGAATTTACAATTCGAGAAAAACAGTCGTCAGTGCTGAATTACCCAGTGATTGGACACAAAAATGGCATCATGTGGCAGGTATTTATGACGGGAAAACCATCTCACTATATATTGACAATAAAAAGGTGGCTGAAGAACCGGTCACTGGGAACATTACCAATTTTCCTTTTCCTCTTAATGTGGGCAAGAATGCCGAGACACATGGCCAACATACCACCGATTATTTGTGCGATGCTATTATCGATCAGGTGGGTATTTTCCCAGAAGCCATAGAAATCAATGATTTATATGCATCAAAACCGGACTTGAAAAATCGTGCAGCTTTGTGGCTTGATTTTGAACAGGAGCAAAACCAAGGCGAATTTTTCAGCTATGGCATTGGCGCGCGTACATACGGAAGTATTTTTCCCGATCGGGTTCCACAGCCTGAAATGTGGCAAATAAAAAAGTCGGCTCAACCCATTTCTGTAACGTGGAGCCATGCCGAAAAAATGGAAATTGAAGTGCAAAACCGAAACTTTTTTATCAATACAAATGCCTTTGAAGCACGTTGGAATCTGGAGGAAAACGGCATTTCAATAGCTTCCGGAACATTGGAGGTTGATGTCGAACCGGAAACAAAGAAAATCTACGTGCTTCCTATAACAAAGCCTCAGCTAAAAGCCGGTGCAACCTATTTGGTAACCGTTAGTTTTCATTCGAAAGAAGCTACACAATGGGCGCCGAAGGGCTTTGAGCTGTATTGGGATCAATTGGAATTGCCATGGATTATTCCTGCCGAGGAAAAATTGGTACAGCAGCAGACCAATCCTTTAAAAATGACAGATAATGAGCAACATTTGGTTGTATCCGGAATAAATTTTGATTATACCTTTAATAAAGCCGATGGACAATTGTCCTCAATGAAATACATGGGTACAGAATTGCTGAAACAGGGAGCGCAACTCAATGTTTGGCGTGCGCCTGTGGCAAACGAACTGGACGACTGGACTGCTGGTTCAGCCAGAACGCAAGGCTACGGAACGATGGTTGCTGCTTCATGGTATTCTATCGGTCTGGATAATATGAAGTCAAAACTGGAATCATTTCGGGTTGAAAATAAAGATGAAAACGTCATTGTTAGTATTCGCGACATTGCTCTTTTTGGAAATTCAGGCAGGGCAGGCTTCGATAATGAGATGATTTATACAATTTCGCCCGACGGCGACATTAGTTTACAGCACACGATTAATCCGCATGGAAGAATGCCCACGATGTTGCCACGCATCGGAACCAAATGGGTTTTCGATGACCAAATGCAACATGTAGAATGGTTTGGACGTGGACCGGAGGAGAATTACCCCGACCGCAAAACTGGGTATCGTATTGGGCTTTATCAGTCGACAGTTGATGCGATGTTTGTACCGTATTTGATTCCTCAGGATACTGGCTTGCGAACTGACAACCACTATGTGCGACTGACAAATGCTGAAGGCATCGGAATTGAGTTTTCGGCAGATAAACCATTCAATTTTAATGCTTATAATTACAGTACCGAAAATTTGTCAAAGGCAAAATACAATTATCAATTGATCAAATCGGATGGTGTCACATTCAATTTTGACTACCAAACTACCGGGGTAGGATGCACAGCCATTGGGGTGCTTAATGAATATCAAGTCATTCCTCAAGCCATACAGTTCACAAGTTCCATAAAACCATTTAAAATCAATAAGTAAGCCTAATGAATAACTGTCTATAACAGTATAATAAATATGAGTGGCCAAATTGAAGGATTAATTATAAAAGCATATTCGGCTTTTAACTCTCGGGACATTGATTCCGCACTTTCAACATTTCACTCCGAAGTAGAATGGCCAAAAGCATTTGAAGGTGGATATGTGAGCGGACACAAAGAAGTCAGAAAATATTGGGCAAGACAATGGACGGAAATAAACCCTAATGTTGAACCAATTGGATTTATTGAACGACCAAATGGCACATTTGAGGTATCGGTTTCACAAAAAGTAAAAGACTTGAAAGGAAATTTAATATTTGATGGAATCGTAAAGCATATTATTACCATTCAAGACGATTTATTTCGAAGAATGGATATTGAACTTGAATAGAATAAAAAAGTACGAACGCGCAATAAAGAACTGAGCTAAAAACAACTTAAGCCGTGTATAAAAAATTGGTTACACGCCTGCAAGCTCCCATAAATAAATAACCAATCCATAGTTCATAAACCATTTTTTTATCACTTTTGTAATGATGCAAAAAATAGATATTAGAACCGTAGATGTGATTCAATATTTGCAACCTTTACGAGAAGGTGGCTCGTTGCCTGCTATTGTAAAAGCAGACGACGGGTTTTTGTATGTGTTAAAATTTAGAGGTGCTGGGCAAGGCAAAATGGCATTGATTGCAGAATTTATGGGTGGCGAATTGGCAAGGGCCATTGGCTTAAAAGTGCCCGAATTGGTATTTATGAATCTGGATGAATCGTTTAGCAAGACCCAACCCGATGAAGAAATACAGGACTTGCTTAAATTTAGTGTCGGTTTAAATCTGGGCTTGCATTTTTTATCGAGTGCCATCACCTTCGATCCTTTAGTGACTACTGTTGATGGTATGACGGCTTCAAAAATAGTACTGTTGGATAGCCTTATCAGCAATATTGACCGTACCGATAAAAACACCAATTTATTATATTGGAACAAGGAATTATGGGTGATTGATAATGGGGCTAGTTTTTATTTTCATCATAACTGGCCGCAATGGAGAGACCACCTTTCTAGAACCTTCCCACTTATTAAAGACCATGTGCTTTTAAAAAGAGCCGACCAATTGCCCGAGGCAGCCGTTGAGATTAAACGCTTGCTGACAGAGGACATTATTAGGGATATTGTTTCATCCATTCCAGAAGATTGGTTGCAAAGTGAGTCTGAAATTATGGATCCGAACAACATAAGAGCCGCCTATATGGAATACATGACGACCAAACTTTCCAACATCGATTTACTAGTTAAAGAAGCCGCCGATGCCAGATAAATTCACATTTAAATATGCCATTATTAGACTGGTGCCTAAAGTGGAACGCGAGGAGTTCTTTAATGTGGGCGTCATCCTATTTTGCAAACGAAAAAAGTTTTTAGACCTCAAGTACCACATCAGTGAGGAGAAATTAAAAGCGTTCTCTTCTGAAATGGAATTAGACGTAATAAATGACTATTTAAATGCTTGGAAGCTCATTTGCAAAGGCGATGCCTCTGGCGGGAAAATAGGTGCCTTAGAATTATCCGAACGGTTTGGATGGCTCACAGCTTGTAGAAGTACCATCATTCAAAGTTCTAAAACCTATTCGGGATTGGATAGTGACCCTCAAAAAGCCTTAGAGGATATATTTAATAGGCATGTTTTGTAAGGAATATCATTAATTAGCATGAGTGAAACTGGAAACGTCATTCTCTGGGCAGCCCTTATTCAGGGGTTACTTTTAGCATGGCTTTACATCTTTTCAAAAAAACACCGAAGCTTGGCTAATTCGCTATTGGGTCTTTTTTTGATAAGCATCATTCTAGAGGCACTTACTACAATTCTTCCCTTCAATTTTATTGGTACGTATTCCATAGGCACGTATTTTTCACTGCCCGAAGTAAAGCTATTCATCCCTTTATTCTTTCTACATTACGTACTCGAAAAAATAGGCCGTGCCAACAAGTATCAACGCTTTTTAAAATACCATTACATCTTGGCGGGTGCTATCGCATTGATTACGGTAGTTAACTTATACCTACATTTTGTTCAAACTACTACCATAATAGGTGTTTTTGGATTTTCCAATATCGAAACCTTCCATTTGGCACAACAGCTTTATGCTTTTGGGATGATCATATGCGCCTTTGCAATCGCCATCAAGGAAACCTTAGCCTATAGAAAATTGGCAAGGGATGAATACTCCGATTTTAAAATGCTTCAAATAAACTGGTTGTGGCAATTTATATTCATGTTACTCCCGGCCACTGTACTTTGGGGTGTGGAAATAGTACGCATCCTCTTTATTGGCCCGAGCGACACTAATTTTGTGTCCATCATATGGGGATTGGTAGCAATCTTCTTGTATTTTTTGAGCTATAAAGCGTATCTGCACCAAAATTTATTCGAAAAATTTCCAGATAGCACGTTACAAGTGCCTTCAGAAAAAACGCTGGAATCCGAAAATCATAAATGTGACAAAAAGCAAAGCGAAATGATTCAACAATTTATGCGCGAAAAAGAATTGTTCTTAAATGAAGACCTGACGCTGCACCATTTTGCAAACGCCATTAACATGTCGCCACGATTGATTTCAACGTGTATTAATAAAAATTTCGGAAACAACTTTAATGAATGGGTGAACGGCTTTAGGGTAGAAAAGGCCATTGAACTCCTTAAAGACGATGTGAAAAACCAATGGTCTATTGAGGGCATTGGCACCGCAGCAGGTTTTAAATCGCGTTCTACCATGTATGCTGCTTTTCAGAAAAAAATGGGTCACTCGCCCGGACATTACCGAACTAGTTAGTGTCCTGAATGATGTAAACACTCTTTCTACTTGTCCTGATTTCGGTATCTGGTACAACCATCATTTTATACAATCCCCCTGCTCTTGTAATTTTGTGGCATGCAATCAAAACTTTATAAAAACTACACATGAAAAATTTAATGTATTTGCCAATAGCCATATGCCTTTTTTTAGTTTCCTGTCAAGAGCATGATGCCATTTTTGGTTCGGGCAGAGCTGTTACAGAAACACGAGCCGTGAACAACTTTACAAAAGTGAAAAGCGAAGGTGTCTTTGATGTTACCATAACCCAAGGCTTAGAGCAGTCGGTAGAAATTACGGCGGACGACAATATTATTGGGCTTGTAAAAACCTCGGTCGTCAATAATGAATTACGGCTATCCCTAAAAAATGACGGTTACCATAATGTCACCCTTAAAGCCCGAATTACCATACCACACCTGAACGGTCTTACAAATTCTGGAACAGGCAACATGGACGTAAGTGGGGTTTCAGAAAATGGGGCTTTTAAAGTGGTGAACTCTGGAACGGGCGACATAAGGATAACAGGGAATGCGAATAGTCTCTCGATTTATAATGAGGGCACAGGAAGCTTTCAAGGTTTCGATTTTATAGTTAAAGATGCTGATATAGAAAATATTGGTGCAGGACTTATTGAAGTCAATTGTTCCGAAAGTCTAAAAGTAGCTATTGAAGGCAGCGGAAAAGCATTTTACAAAGGCCATCCATCATTACAAGTGGACATTAAGGGGTCTGGCAGTGTTGTAAATGCTAATTAGCTCAAACACCTTACTTGAATCCTCACATAATCACGATAGTTTTCGACCTTCACAAACCATTTGTTGTAAAGTGACTTTTGTAATACCTCAATACATTAAAAATATTAACCCAAACATTAAACATCGATTGGTATTCATCAGGTTATGCTTAACTTTATAATCTTATGACATTGTAATGACAGAGCTACTTAATCTTGACTATTATAACTACTACCTATTAGCTGCAGGCATTATTACATTGCTAGCCGCCGTGATTCCGAATGTTTTTCATAAAAAATGGCTAACACCACCCATTATTTACCTTTTAATAGGCATTGTTATTGCTTTTTCGGGAAGTGATTATACCGACTTTGACATTATGATGCACTCAAACACCATAAGGCGTGTGTCTGAATTTGTCGTCATTGTTGCGTTGACCAATGCAGGTTTAAAAATTGAAAAACCGTTTTCATGGCAGACTTGGAAATACTCATTTAGATTATTGGTGATTACCATGCCGCTTACCATTGTGGGCGCGGCTTATGTAAGCTGGGGGTTTCTCGGTCTTGCTCCAGCAGCAGCCGTGCTATTTGGTGCTCTTATTGCTCCCACCGATCCTGTATTGGCATCCGACCTGCAAACTAGCAGCCCAAGTAAAAAAGATTTGTCGAAGATTCGTCTGGGACTGACTTCCGAAGCAGGATTGAATGATGGATTGGCCTTCCCATTTACCTACTTTGCCATTTACCTTGCGGCCAATGGCCTTGATTACAGCCAATGGATTGGGGAATGGTTTCTTATTGAAGTAGTATACAAGATTGTTGTTGGTTGCGTCATAGGATTTCTTGCAGGATGGGCTTTGTATAAGCTGATATTTAACATTACATCTGAAAACCATCACTCCAAAATAAGCCGCGGCATTCTATCTTTATCACTAACACTTTTGCCATACGGACTAACGGAATTGTTAGGCGGGTACGGATTTATTGCGGTGTTTATTGCGGCTTGCGTCTTTAGCAATAGGGAAGACAAAGTAAAACATATGGACAGTCTCCACGATTTTACTGAGGAAATAGAGCGCATTTTTGTTGCCTTCATGTTTATAATTGTAGGCGTTTATGTGTCCGCTACTTTTAATGAGCTATTGGATTTTACAACACTAGTGACCGCATTGATTGTGCTGCTTGTTATTAGACCCATTAGTGGATGGATGGCGTTGTATAAAACCGATTTATCGTCATTTGAAAAATTTGCATTATCATTCTACGGCATCCGTGGTGTGGGTTCCATATTCTACTTAATGTATGCCTTTGGACAAACTAACTTTCCAAATGCATACGAACTGATTCACGTAACAACGGTCGTCATTGTGCTGTCGGTGCTTATCCATGGTTTTTCGGCAGCTTTGTTGAAAAAAAAGCTAAGCTGATTTTGGCGATGTTGTTACCAACATATTATATGTGCAAATTATAGTCATACAACTATTCTAGCTCGAACATCTTACTTGTGTAATCTTTAGAATCCAAAAAACTTTGTGACAAGACCACAAGCAGATAAAATTACTTGCAATTTTCCGAGAATCATACCATAAAACCTAAACTTTTGTATATTTGAGAAAGCTTAAAAATGACCACGAAGGAAATCATATTAAAAACACTTAAATCGAATAAGCCAAAGCTTACCAAACTTGGTATTCGACATGTGGGTTTATTTGGTTCATATATACGCAATGAACAATCAAGTGATAGTGATATAGATTTATTGATTGATTTTGAACCTGAAAAAGAGAACTTCGATAATTTAATGGCGGCTTATGATTTATTTGAAAGTATTTTCAAAAACGAAAAGATTGAGATTGTAACAAAAAATGGCTTAAGCCCCTATATTGGACCTAGAATCTTAAATGAAGTTGAATATGTCTAAAGAACCAAAAGAGTTTCTTAGGCACATTCAAGATGAATGTTTGTATTTGATTTTGATTAGCAAAAATCTAGATTTCAATTCGTTTTTAGATGACGAAACTTTAAAACGTGCGGTTGTCAGAAGCTTAGAAATTATTGGAGAAGCAACAAAAAAAATCCCTACTGATTTTAAGGTTAGTCATAATTCCATTCAATGGAAAAATATGGCTGGAATGCGAGATCGACTCATTCACGATTACATGGGAGTTAACTATTCCATAGTTTGGGATGTCATCAAAAACAAAATTCCCGAACTCAATAATCAAATCAGTCAAGTTTTATCAAAAGAATAAAAAACGATGAAACACCTATAAAAATAACATTCACTCACGAGTATGATTATTCAGGGTGTTGCATCTGACAGAAATTTAAAATAATATAAACAGATGAAAGTATTATTTATTGGTGGTACTGGCAATATCAGTTCCGCATGTTCTGAATTAGCCATTTCCAGAGGTATTGATTTATATCACTTAAACAGAGGAAAAACATCTAAAATAAGACCGATTGAAGGTGTAAAAACCATCATTGCAGATATTAGAAATGTGGAGCAAACCAAAAAAGCCATAGAAAACCACCATTTTGATGCGGTGGTGGATTGGATTGCTTTTGAGCCAGAGCACATTAAAAATGATATTGACTTATTTTCAGGTAAAACTAACCAGTTTGTTTTTATCAGTTCGGCTTCCATTTACCAAACACCTCCAGAAAAACTTCCAGTAACCGAAGACACGATTTTAGATAATCCGTTTTGGGAATATTCCAGAAATAAAATTACTTGCGAAAACCTGTTGCGGGACGCCTACAAAAAAACAGGATTTCCTTACACCATTGTTCGTCCGTCACACACTTACGATAAAACCAGCATTCCCATAACGGGTGGCTACACCACCTTGCACCGAATGAAACAAGACTTGCCCGTGATTGTTCATGGTGATGGCGCGTCTATTTGGACGCTAACTAACCATAAAGATTTTGCAGTTGGACTTGTGGGTCTTTTAGGAAACCCAAACGCCATAAATGAAGCCTTCCACATTACAAATGATGAGAAGTTAACTTGGAACCAAATTTATTATCTGTTTGCCAAAGAATTGGGTATTAAACCAAGATTAGTTCATGTACCATCAAAAATAATAGCCACTTATAATAAAGAGATTGGTGATGGTTTATTAGGCGATAAAACCCATAGCATGATTTTTGACAATACCAAAATTAAAAGCGTCGTGCCTGATTTTAATCCAAAAATTCCTTTTAGCGAAGGCGTTAAGGACATAGTAAAATGGTATGAAGCCGATGCATCTCGTCAAACATTTGATAAAGAATTTAATGATTTAACGGAACGGATTTTAGGAGATTATAAGTGGTTGTAAATCGGTTATATTATTTGTTCTCGATACAAAACACCTCGTTCCTCGGCATTTCACTCGAACTGTCAGGCTACTATAAACATAATTAACTAGATGTCACTTCGTGGTTTTTGTGGAGTAGAACGGAACAAAAAATGGTTCTCGATACAAAATACTCCGTGCCTCCGTATATTACTCGAACTGACATTAGTTCATGTTTAGAAAAACTCACGGTATTGCATCACCCTAAAATCGAAAGCTGTAAACTTTGGATTGTTCTGTTTAAGTTGTTTAAATAAAGGCATGCTCCCAATAGCTCTGTTTGCAGAACCTGATGACGATGTTAAGGAAACCGTATTTAGGGTTCTTTCATTAAAAGCAGATTGCTTCGTTTTGCTCGCAATGACAGGTAGATTGAATTGGTGAATTCTTGGAATCTCATCAGATACCAACTTCAATGTAATCCCATAATGTTTAATATGCTTTCTAAAGAAATATTCGGGACCGTTTTTGCTATTGCCGCCAGTAAATAACAAAGTATTTACATTTGGAAACTCTTGTAAATAACCAATGAGGTTACGGAGTTGAATATTTTGCATCCCTAAATCCGATGCATCTATTTTTTCCCGTTCGCAGCTTTCCACAATATCGCAAATACCAATATTGTGATTGATTAAAAAATCTTTACGCTGTGTTACGGCTTCTTCTGAATTATCATATCTTAAATTAAGATTATGGATCTTATCAATAAATAACCAAAGGGAATTATAACAACTGCCATAGCAAAAATCGACATCCTTTTCTAATAAATCACCAGTTGAAAATCGTGGCGGCGGCAAGGTGCCCACGATTAATTTTGTAGTAGTTTCGTTTATAAATGGCTTATAGGGATGCTGGTGTTTGAACATACATTTAAAAATTGGATTCCTTGCCGATAGCTATCGGGATTAGCAGGAATGACAGTCTAAATTAAACAGATTACAAAAACTTATGATTTGTTTAAAAATTTTATTTTTTGTATTTTATCATTTCAAAAATGATTTATTATGGGAAAAGGTGATAAAAAAACAAAACGTGGCAAAATATACCAAGGTACTTTTGGAACTAGAAGACCCCGAATCAAGAAAAAACGCTCAGCTGAAAACAAAATTGATATTGATAATAAAGCCCGTGTTAAATAAACTAGAGACTATTTTTTAGCTTTTCAACCTCAACAATGGTGGTTCTGTAAATCCGTTGATTTTGCTTGGTCATATTTTGGGACTCCATATAAATGTCGTCTAAAATGGTTTTGGCTTCTTCAGTTTTATTCCTATTCAATAAAAACTTTGCTAGAATAAAACGTTCATCATAAAATGAGTATCGGATGTCAATTTGTTTCAAATTGGCTTCAGCCTTCTCGAGTCTGCCTAATTTTTCCAAGGCCAATCCATAAAAAAATTGTGATTTGGATTTCAGGAATTCCGAACTATCCTTAATATTTTCCGCATACAAAATGACGTTATCATAAGCTTCAACATTAAAATAACATTCTATAAGTTGCTTGGTGGCATATAAATCGTTTTGTAAGTTATCGTTTAACGCATCTAAATAATGTGGAATGGCATTTTTAAAATCCCCATTTTCTAAATAGGCGTCCGCTAAATTAACACGGTTTTGGTAGGTTTCGGAAAACTTAAGTTTCTTTTCCAAATCCTTTATTCTTTTAGTTGGATTGATGATGGATACTATATTATCCTGAATTTTATTGGCATCCCGCTTATTATAAACTTGGGTTATTAAATAGATTATTGAGCCAATGAGCGGTAGGAATAAAATAGCAAACACCCAATAATAGGGATTTCTATTCTTGAATAAATGATAAATACAATACGCTTGTAGGGCTATGATAAAGTAATAATACATTAAAAACCATTTTTACAATGATACAAAATAAGTATCACCTAATGAATACTAATTCGGTTTCGGTTGACATGGGTTCGCTAAACTGATAGCCTTCGTAATTAAAGCCTCTAATATCATCTAAGGTTTTGGCATTGGTATCAATAATATAACGCGTCATATAACCTCTCGCTAGTTTGGCAAAGGTCATGATCATTTTATATTCCCCATTTTTAAAGTCTTTGAAACTACAAGTCACCACAGGCACTTTTAACAATTTGGTGTTTATGGCTTTAAAATATTCGTTACTAGCAAGATTTAAAAATAATTCGTCCTTATCCAATTCATCATTAAGAGCTTTTGTAATGGTTTTGTTCCAAAATTCATATAGGTTTTTGTTTTTACCAACGGGAAAAGTGGTGCCCATTTCCAAACGGTACGGTTGAATCAAATCCGTGGGTTTTAACAAGCCGTACAAACCGGAGATAATACGTACGGTATTATTTAAAGTCTCGTATTTTTCTTCGGGGATGCTATAGGCATCGAGTCCGCGATACACATCACCACTAAATGCATAAATGGCTGGTCTGGCATTATCGGTTGTGAAAGGCAATTGCCATTGCTGATTACGTTCATAATTCAATTGTCCCAACGCATCAGAAATGCTCATAAGCTTAGATAAACTTTTAGCGGATTTCTTTTTAAGGAGTTTATTGATACGCTCTGAATCCTTTAAAAATCGAGCTTCCGTAACACTGTTATTTGGCAATTTACTTTCAAAATCCAGAGACTTTGCTGGGGATAATACTAATTTCATTAGATAATTTATTGTTTTTAGGGAATCTGACGAAATGCCTTGTTATTAAAATCCATTTGTTTGGAATCTTAAATTGAACCGCATTGATCAGACAATTTTATTGTTTCAGCTATTTTAATTAAAGTATTTCAAATCTACAATTACTATCCCACTTTTTAAAATGCAAACCAACACTTATTTGTAATGGAAGCATAAATTGTATTGATGATTTAAATACTAAATTTTGTGATAAAAAATAGTTAACTTCGTTTTTACAACTAAAACCAATATCAATAAAATGAGAACATTACGCACTTTATTAGTACTCACCGTTGTATCAACATCCACTCTTAACACCCATGCACAAACTATGACAGAAGACCAGAAAAAATCAGAAAAAACATTTATTACACATGCCGACGAAGCCTTAGCACTGATGACAAAAGAAGCATTAAACATGGATATAAAAGGCGTGGGTATCGTTTGTTATATCCCTGGAAATGAAACCAAATCTTGGATATCTAAAATGATTGTCGTAAAAACCACTGGCACACAAAAGCAAAACTTCATAGCGGTAGCCCACTCTAAAGCTGCTGAAATGGCAGAAACACTCATTAATAGTGGCAGTAACATCAGAGAACCAAAAATGGGAGAGTTTGGATATATTGGTGGTGTCATTAAAAAAATAGATTCCGGTTATTTATTAGCCACTTTTTCGGGAGCTACCGGAGAACAAGATGTAGAAGTTTCCACAAAAGTATTGGATTGGTTTATTACTAAATTCCAATAAACCAAAAAGACACTTTCCCATAAATCATAATAAACTAGGAATACAACAAAACCATACTAATCATTAATATTTTCTATACTCCATTTTTTTTAACATATAAATCGGAAAAGAAAAATTTACGCAATCGGTTGTTTCATTTGAAAAAAAATCTATTTTTGATAAAATAAAACATATTTCGATTAATATAGTACATATTTTATAACAGAATTGTTAAATTAAAAAAGAAGGTAGTAAGCGTTTTTTGATTTCTGATGCTTATGTCTTTATAAAGATTTGAATGCGTAAATTCATTTCTATTACCAAATATCAACTAACTAAAACCACCATTTATGAAAAATGTCTTAAAGGAACTCATCACAAAAAACAAAGAGGAAGAAAAAATCTACACAACCTCCAGACAGGCAGAAATTGATAATCCCAAAACAGGTGATGATAGAAGAACCTTTCTAAAAAAAACAGCTTTGGGCGGTATGGCATTAACAAGCCTTGTGGGTTTATCCATGGAAGACACCCTAGCGCAAACCACCTCTAAAGTCAATCGGTTTTCTGCGCCTTCAGATTTAAAAATAACCGATATGCGCTATGCCCTCACCAATGTTATGGGAGGAACCGCCATCATTAGAATAGACACCAACCAAGGGATTTATGGTTTGGGAGAAGTGAGGGATGCTGCCGATGTACGCTATGCCCTGTTCTTAAAAAGCCGTATTCTGGGTGAAAACCCATGCAACGTTGAAAAAATATTCAAGACCATCAAACAATTCGGTGGTCCTGCAAGACAAGCGGGCGGTGTGTGCGCTGTTGAAATGGCCTTGTGGGATTTATGCGGAAAAGCCTATAATGTACCTGCGTGGCAATTGTTAGGTGGCCGTTATCGTGATAAAATCAGGTTGTATGCCGATACGCCTGAAGCCAGTTCGCCTGAAGAACAGAAAAAACTGATTGAATTCCGAATGAAAGACCAAGGCTATACCTGGTTAAAAATGGATGTGTCCGTTACCGAACTCAAAGGAAAACCAGGAACCGTAGTGAATGGAAAATTCTGGGAAGACGCAAGGGGCAATTTAGCACAATGGGGTGACCAAGAAAATATGATGTCGTATGCCAACACCATGCACCCATTTACACAAATACAGATTACCGAAAAAGGTTTGGAAGAATTGGCTAGTATTGTAGAAAACGTCCGTAACATGGTTGGCTATGAAGTACCGATTTCCACAGACCACTATGGCCATTTCGATTTAAATAATGGGATCCGTTTAGCGAAAGCCTTGGATAAATACCGATTGGCTTGGTTTGAAGATATGGTGCCTTGGCAATACACAGAACAATGGAAAACCATTACCACAGCTATTGATACACCAACTACCACTGGTGAGGATATTTATTTATTAAAAGATTTTAAACCGTTGATCCATGAACGTGCGGTGGATATTGTCCATCCAGACCTAGCCTCTTCTGGCGGCTTATTGGAAACCAAACGCATCGGCGATTATGCAGAAGAATTTGGTATTGCCATGGCATTGCATCAAGCCGGTACGCCCGTATCGTTTATGGCGAGTGTGCATTGCGCGGCGGCTACACAAAATTTCTTGGCTCAGGAACACCATTCTGTGGATATTCCTTGGTGGGAAAGTTTGGTTAAAATGACCGATGGCGGAAAAATGATTGAAAACGGCTATGCCAGAGTGCCACTTACCGCTCCAGGTTTGGGCATCGAATTAAATGAAGACGTATTGAAAGAGCATTTACACCCAAGAGATAAAAGTTATTTTAAATCTACCGATGAATGGAACGAAAGACGCTCGCACGATAGAACTTACAGTTAATCACCAAATAAAATAATTACAGATGAGAAAAATAATTTTAGCGACCTTAGGCCTGTTTACGTTTTACAACATACAGGCTCAAGAAGTTACTGCGACTCCAGAATATATTAAAATGCTCACCTCAAAATGGACTGGTGAGCGTTTGGAAGATGGTCGACCCAAAGTGTCTGATGCCGTTTTACAGCGATTAAAGAAAATCCGCATTGAAGAAGCTTGGGGATTTTTAAGAAATAAAGGGTTCCACAACCAACACGAAGGCAATTGGCAAATCATCCATCCCAACGATGTGATGACAGGGCGCGTGCTTACTACGCAATATATGCCGTTGCGTCCCGACTATCAGCAAGTGATAAAAAAACAAGGTGGTTTGGAAAAACGCGATACTATTGGTGGCAGCAATTCATGGCCCATTGAAATATTAAAACCGGGCGATGTGTATGTCGCCGATGGTTACGGACGCATTGTAGATGGCACCTTGATTGGTTCTAACCTAGGGAATGCCATTTATGCCAATTCCAAAAACGGGGTTGTTTTTGATGGAGGCATTCGTGATTTGGGTGGCTTGTTAGATATTGAAGGCTTTAACGGTTGGTACCGTGGCGAAGACCCCTCGTATTTGCAACAGGAAATGTTGACTTCCATTAATATGCCCATCCGTATTGGCAGAACTACGGTGTTGCCAGGCGATGTGGTATTGGCAAACCGTCATGGTACTATTTTCATCCCCGCCCATTTGGTGGATGAATTGGTGATTTCCTCAGAATTTGTGGCTTTACAAGACGAATTTGGTTTTCAACGCTTACGTGAAAAAAAATACTTAGCTGGACAAATTGATAGCCAATGGACCCAAGACATTAAGGATGATTTTAAAGATTGGCTACAAAAATACCCAGACAATAAATTACCCATGACGCGCCAAGAGTTGAATGATTATATAAAGGCTAGAAAATTTTAGTTGATAATAAGTAATTTCGTCATTGCGAAGCTTTTGAAAAAAAGTGGTGGCAATCTCACACAAAGAGACTGCTTCGTTCCTCGCAGTGACGGATTTTTTTATTAGAAACTAACTAAATTAAAACATTTAGATTAAAATAATCCTATTCCTTCAACTTCTGATATTTCGAATAGGTTCGTCATTTTTTAATACATTTAGCATATCTTCTGGAATATCAGAATTAAATTACATAATCTGTTATCTTTCCAACATGCTCCAAAACAACTTCAAAATCATATTCTAATTATATTTTTTCATTAAGCTCACAATAGCTCCCGAGAGAAAACACACAATTCCCCATATAATTTTGTTATATTTCAAGTCCATATTTTAAGCAAACGAATATCTTAAGATGACCATTTCAACCTTATATAAAAAAATAACACCCTTTGTAAAGCCTTACCGAACTATGATTGTGGCCACCTTGGCACTCACTTTTGTAGGGTCTTTTGCAGCACAAGTAAATGCCTTGGTGCTTAAGTATACCGTAGATTCCATAAGTGATTTAATGGTTGCTGGAGAACCGCTTTCAAAAGGGTTTTATTTACTCGGCATTATTACGCTCATACTCCTTACCAAAGAATTAGTGCACTCGATAGTGCAATTCGGACAAAAGTTTTATGGTGAAAAACTCCGCATTTTTATTACCCGTGATATTTCACAAACCATCGTGGAACGCATCCTGACCTATCGCATGGAGTTTTATACGTCTAACGACAATGAAAGCGGCAAACTACAAACGCGTATTGATTTAGGAATCAGCAGCTTAACACGATTGGTGCAAAACTTTTTTATCGATATTTTACCCTTGTTCGCCAATGCGCTTGTGGCGTTAGCGTTGATGTTTTACGCTAATTTTTATGTGGGTTTGGTGAGTTTGTGTATCATTCCCATTTATTTTTATATCAGTCAGTTGCAAGCCAATAAACTCAGCGGTTTTAGGAGACGCATGCGTACGTATAGGGAAACCAAAAATAACAGTATTCTGAGTTTGATTGATTCCATCACCGTTATCAAATCGTTTGTACGGGAATCTTTGGAAGCGAAACGGCATCAAGACATCCAATTTGAAATGACCGAAAATCAATTGGCAACCAGAAAAACCAGTTTCATATTTGAAAGCATTAAAAGTTTTATAGAACAAATTGGGGTGGTGTTTATCATTATTCTCACTGCCTATTTTGTATTAAATGGGTCGATGACCATTGGCGCCATTATGTTTCATATCCTTCTTTTCAATAATGTATCAGCACCTATCAGACAATTGCACCGAATTTATGACGAGGTAAATGATGCGTTGATTTATTCGGAAGGCTTTTTTGATATTCTGGAATCGGAACATCAAAAAGAAACAAGCGGTACTTACAAACCTAACCACATTAAAGGCTTAATAGAAGTGATTGATGTGGATTTTGTATATCCGAACGGCACACAAGCCCTCACCAATGTCAATTTTACTATTAAACCGAATGAAACGTCGGCTTTAGTGGGTTTAAGTGGTGCAGGAAAAAGCACCATCATCAATTTATTGGATAAATTTTACCAACCGACTAACGGACGGATTTTACTGGATGGTATCGATTTGAAAAATTATGATACGGATTTTTTGAGAAAAAACATCGGCTTGGTTTTGCAAAAGAATCATATTTTCAAAGGCACTATTTATGAAAACATTTCTTATGGAAATCCGAATGCTACTGAATCTGACATCATTGACGCTTCAAAGAAAGCCTATATTCACGAACAAATTATAGGATTGCCAAATGGCTATCAATCGGATGCCCATTTGCTTTCGGGCGGACAACAACAACGCATTGCCATTGCGAGATTGTTTTTGAAAAATCCACCCATCATATTTTTAGATGAACCAACTGCAAGTCTGGATGCCATCGCCACGCAACAAATAAAGAAATCTTTGGATGCCATAAAAAAAGACAGAACGGTCATCATCATTTCGCACAGCATTTCCCAAATCATTGATGCGTCAAATATTGTGGTTTTGGAAAAAGGAAAAAGTGTAGAAGTCGGTACACACGAAAATTTGTATAAGTTGGAAGGCACCTATTTTAAAATATTCACGGCTATGGTAAATAGTTTGAATATTGAGAAGATTACGCAAACTATAGACTAATGAAGCAGTTGAATTGATACCTGCGAAGTATTACTCCTCTAACTCCTGATATTTAGAATAAGTTCGCCATTTTTCAATGCATAGTTGCATGTCTTCTGGAATTTCAGAATTAAAGCGCATAAACTCCCCTGTTTTGGGATGCACAAATCCTAAGGTTTTGGCGTGTAATGCTTGCCGTGGCAAGATTTTAAAACAGTTATCTACAAACTGCTTGTATTTTGTAAATGTTGTGCCTTTTAAAATGAGGTCACCACCATAGCGTTCGTCGTTAAACAAGGTGTGTCCAATGTGTTTCATGTGTACGCGTATTTGGTGGGTACGTCCCGTTTCCAATTTACACGACACTAAAGTGACATAACCCAAACGTTCCAATACTTTATAATGGGTGACGGCGGGCTTGCCTTTATCATCTGCATCATCGCCTAAATAAACGGTGTTTTGCAATCTATTTTTAGGGTGTCTACCAATATGCCCTTCAACGGTACCTTCTTCTTCTTCCATGTTTCCCCAAACCAAAGCAACATACTCGCGTTCGCTGGTTTTTTCGGCAAATTGTAATGCCAAGTGCGCCATGGCCTGTTCTGTTTTGGCAATTACCAACAGACCGCTCGTGTCTTTATCAATTCTATGAACCAATCCGGGACGGTCGCTGGAATTATTTGGCAAATTGTCAAACCTGAAAATCAAGGCATTTATTAAGGTTCCAGAATAATTGCCATGTCCAGGATGCACCACCATACCCGCTGGTTTATTCACGACCAAAAGCTCATCATCTTCATAAACCACATCAATAGGTATATTTTCGCCTACCAATAAATTTTCATGGGGTGGATGCGTAAACAAGACCCTAATCGCATCATAAGGTTTTACTTTGTAATTGGATTTTACAGGGACATCATTAACGAAAATACTGCCGTTTTTGGCACCCGCCTGAATTTTATTTCGAGTCGCATTTTCAATACGATTCATTAAATATTTATCGATTCGCAGTGGACTCTGTCCCTTATCAACCGTAAAGGCATAATGTTCATAAAGATCACTTTCTTCATCAATGAATTCTGGCGTATAGTCTTCCATGTAATATCGTAACTGGGATTAACCAGAGGCATTTTATTTCTTTAAATAATTTTAGTCTAAATCTGCTGGAATATTATCTTCGGCATCGATTGGCGCTAAACTATCCTGTTCACTAGACATACCGGGACGATTACCGTTACCAAGTACTAAATCTATTTTAGACATTTTAGGAAGTCGGGTGTCGGCATGGATTTCCTTTCCTTTATGAAGCATTTTTAAAACAACATCTTTACCAATATTGTCAACATAAGTTCTATTTCCCAATTGAAACCCTACAGCTTCCAGGGTTGGCAAAGCTTGTCTTAATGTTTTCTCGGTTAAATCTGGCACCAACATTTTTCTGTACCCCGACGGGTTAAGCGTGATGTATATTTTTCTATTTTCCTTTACTTTGGTTCCTGCGGCAGGATCTTGTTCTATCACCGAAAACTTAGGATAATCTGGATTGTAATTTGCAGAATCTTGAATTTGCATCACCAAATTATTGTTGTTCAGTTCTATTTCTGCAACACTTATGGATTTACCTGCAAGATCTGGTACAGTCTCGAATTCGCCGTGATTGGTCGAAATATTTAACCACTTCATTAAAAGAAAAGTAAGTATAATAACGGCAACAACAGCTATTGCTAATTGTTTTAAAAATGTTTTACTGGACAGAAATTTAATAACGCTCATGACTTGAAAATATTTAACAAAACTAAACAAATTATATGATTCAAAAATCCGATTCGTTCAATTTTCGGTTTTGTGTTTACGTTTATCCAAAATAAAAAGGTTTCTGTTTCTTGTAATTATTTCATCTGCCTTGATTCCTTTTAGAAAAAATAAATGATATTTTTACAAAACGGTTAAAACTAATTATTTATTTAAAAATTGACATGAAATGAGCATAACTAAAACTCGATGCAACAACCAATGAAGATATGCGACCCGAGCGATAGCGAACAGGCGAAGCAATTGCATATGACCAAAAAAACAATAAATATTTACATATGAAAAAGAACATTGCCATCATTATGGGTGGCTACTCCAGCGAATATAAAATCTCTTTGATAAGCGGAAACGTGGTCTATGAAACTTTAAACGCCTCAAAATACAATGTGTATCGTGTTCATATTTTCAAGGACAAATGGGTGTATGTTGATGACAATGAAACTGAATTTCCTATTGATAAAAATGATTTTTCGGTTATCATAAACGGTCAAAAAACAACGTTTGATTGTGTGTTTAATGCCATACATGGTTCACCTGGTGAAGATGGCCACATGCAAGGGTACTTTAAATTGCTGAACATCCCACAAACGGCTTGTGATATGCACCAAGCCTCCATCACTTTTAATAAACGTGATTGCCTAAGTGTTTTAAAACCTTATGGCATAAAAACGGCAGAATCTTACTATATAAATCTGGGCGATGTTATTGATGAAAATGCCATTATCAAAAAAGTTGGGTTGCCTTGTTTTGTGAAAGCCAATAAAGCGGGCAGTAGTTTTGGCGTGAGTAAAGTGTATAAAAAAGAGGAGTTGCAACAAGCTATAGCTGTATCGTTTAAGGAAGATGATGAAATTATCATTGAATCGTTTTTAGATGGCAAAGAAGTTTCTGTTGGTGTTATCACCTATAAAGGAGCCACTAAAGTATTGCCCATTACAGAGATTGTGAGCGAAAATGATTTTTTTGATTATGAAGCTAAATATCAAGGAAAATCCCAAGAAATAACACCTGCCAGATTAACCAAAGAGGAAGAAGATAAAGTAAACAAAATAGCCAAGCAAGTGTATGAAGCCTTGAAAATGAAAGGCTTCTCTAGAAGTGAATATATATTTAAAAATGGTGAACCGCATTTATTGGAAGTCAACACGATTCCGGGTCTGACCAAAGAAAGCATTTTACCGCAACAAGCCAAAGCTGCCGGTATTAGTTTAGCCGAATTGTTTGATAATGCTATTGAGGAGGCTTTGAAATAATTAATTATATTTGAGTATCTTTAAATAAACTGTCATTCCGCAATTAATGCGGAATCCATTAGAAATTAAAAAGATTCCTGCCTTCGCAGGAATGACAAAAAATGAAACGAGCCATATTTCCAGGGTCTTTTGACCCCATTACGCTAGGGCACTACGATATTATTAAACGTGGTATAGAATTGTTTGATGAAGTTATTGTCTCCATCGGAATTAATTCTGAAAAAAAATACATGTTCTCTTTAGAAGAGCGTAAAAAATTCATTGAAGATGCTTTTAAAAACGAACCGAGGGTAAAAGTGATGACCTACGAGGGTTTAACGGTGCAGTTTTGTAAAGAAATTAAAGTACCATTTATTTTACGTGGCCTTAGAAATCCCGCAGATTTTGAATTTGAAAAAGCAATAGCACATACCAACAGAAAACTTTCTAAGATTGAAACCGTATTTTTATTAACGGCCGCCAGCACATCCTATATAAGCTCTAGCATTGTGAGGGATGTTATTAAAAATAATGGGGATTATACGGTGCTTGTTCCTGAAAGTGTGAGGATGAAGTGAATTTTGGGTACTAGGTGTTAGGTTTTGGCTATTGGGACTGGGGTTGTTAGTTATGGCATCTTCTATCTATTGTCTATCATCTTAAGTCTATTATCTTTTTCTTTTATCTATCGTCTCCTATCTATAGTCTATCGTCTTTAATCTATTATCTTATCTAGACTATACGTGAATAACTATTAAAACTATAGATCCATTCAAGTGCTAAATCCCTTTCTTGAAACAACTCAATATTCCAATTATTTTTTTCATTTATTTTTATCAATGTTTGGGTTGACATTAAGGCACCATTAGTAGTAACCACTACCGCTATAAGGTGAATTTCCTTTAAATTACAAATTGTTTTTTGAGCCTCAAATGTATAGGAATAGCAATGTTTTTTATTGATTATTAGAGAAAAGGGAGCTGATAAATTATTGAGCAAAAAATCATGATATTCATCTACCATAATTTCATCCATAATGGTGCCTTCATCAATAATAACTTCAGCTAAATTTTTTTCAAGTAGTAAAATGGTAGCAAACGACAGTCTATAACTCTTCATATAAATATTTTATGTTTGAGAGAATTACAAAAAAAAATCGCAAACAGTTTTAATTAAATAAAACTGCGGTGCAATTTGTTCAATATTATAGACAATTTACTGACTAAAAATAACAGTTTTTTTAATAAAAACGTATAATTAGACTATATTTTTTGAGCAATTTTTAGAATTTAAGTTAAAACATTAAGAATCATATCAATAACTTAATATTTGCGTAAGAATTTTTAAGCGCTTCTTTTACTTGTTCTGGATTTAGCCAGGCTACTTTAGTGATACCTTCAAATTCTTGGGCATACAAATCGCCGGAAAAACTGGTTTTCATCTCAAACCAGTAGGTTATTTTTATTTTGTACCGTCCGTTTCGTTTAAAAATATGATAAGTCGTTTCTAAAGGTTTTATAATTTCCAATCCGGCAACACCTGTTTCTTCCATAACCTCACGTATAGCGGTTTCTTCAATACTTTCAACGCCTTCAATTTTACCTTTTGGCAAATCCCATTTATCATTTCTATAAATAAACAAAACATCACCTTTATCATTATATACCTTGCCACCACCAGCAATTACATTTGGCAGTTTTTTTAAGAATTTTTTTAGCAATTTATCCTCATTTTTATGAATAAATCGTACTTCTTGCAAGTCTGTTGCCATAAGCTCTCTAACAACCTTATTTAACTTAACGAATTTAAGGTCAAAATTTTTAAAGTACGTTTCCGGTTCTTCAATAGTGGTTAAAATAATGGGCTTATCATTAACAAAAACTTTATACATGTTTTGTATTTAACAAATTCAACTTTTGTAAAAATATCATTTTTCATTTCAAATCAACGAAACTTAAAAAATTATTTTGTTCATAACTTACTTCTAGGTGAAATTAAATTTATGTGTATTTTTGAACCTATGATTTTTAACAAAGAAATAGCCCGAAAAACAGCTGAGGTATTATTGCAGATTAATGCCATAAAACTTAGCCCTAAAAAGCCTTTTACTTGGGCTTCAGGATGGAAATCTCCTATATATTGTGATAATCGAATCATATTATCGTTTCCTACCATAAGAAATTATATTCGTGAAACGATGAGCCATCAAATTGAAAAACAATATGGCAAGCCTGATGTTATTGCCGGTGTTGCTACGGGCGCTATTGGCATTGGCATGCTGGTTGCAGAATATATGGGATTGCCGTTTATTTACGTTAGGCCGGAAGCTAAAGGCCACGGAAGACAGAACCAGATTGAAGGGTTTATTGAAAAAGGACAAAATGTTGTGGTTGTTGAAGATTTAATCAGCACTGGAAAAAGTAGTTTAAATGCCGTTATGGCTTTAAAAGAAGCTAAAATTAATGTAAAAGGCATGGTGGCCATTTTTACTTATGGATTTGATGTTGCTGAAGAAAATTTTAAAAAAGAAAACGTCAACCTTTATACATTAAGTAATTACGAAAATTTGCTTGAGCAGGCTTTGGCAACCAATTATATTTCTGAAAAGGAGTTAAAAACCTTATCAGAATGGAATGCCAACCCGAGTGAATGGAACATAAAATAATATAAAGATGTTTGGTGTTTAGTTATAAAGTCATTTGGCAGAAAACAATTTCAGTCAACTTAACAGCTTAACAACAAACAAATAACAGCTTAACAACATCATGAATTTAGAATCGCCTAAAGTTAGTATTGAAAAATCATCAGAAGATGTTTTCAACTTTTTATCCGACATTAAAAATTTTGAATCCCTAATGCCAGAAAGCATTAGTAAATTTGAAGTTTTAAGCGATGATACTTTTTTGTTCGCTCTAAAAGGAATGCCCGAAATAATCCTTAAAAAGAAAGACGTGATTCCTCCAAATAAAATTGTTCTTGGTGCCGCTGGCGGAAAATTGGATTTTTCATTAACAGCGAATATTGATACTGTTTCTGAAACGTCAAGCGATGTTCAATTGCACTTTAGTGGCGATTTTAACCCTATGATGTCCATGATGATAAAAGGTCCCATTGGAAAATTTATTGAAACACTAGCCACAAGCATTCCAAAGGCTATTTAATACATAAGCGTAATATCTTTTAAATCGAATTCTTTTATAACATCATCTTCAAGAAGCACCTGAAGATTTCCAAATAAAGTCACATTTTTAATATATCCAGAGAATATGAACCCTTCGCTATCTTTAAACGTGGAGGGTTTATCTTTCCTGAAAAGATACATTTCATAATCCGTTTTCAAAGTGCCATAATCTCCTCTCTTTAAAATCTTAAAGTAATGCTTTAAATTTTTTATGGTTTCAACTAAAACTTCTTCTAAATCAAATACATTACCTGTTATCAATTTTAAAGAGGATGCTTTAGGCAAATGATCAAATTCGGTTTGATTCACATTCAATCCAATACCAATAATGGTATTACTTAGACTGTTTTGTTTTATGACATTTTCTATTAGTATACCACAAATTTTTTTGTCTTCTGACAAAATGTCGTTAGGCCATTTAATAGTTAACTTAGTTATAGAAAAACTTTGCAATGTTTTTAATATCGCTAAAGATGTAACCATGCTTATTAAAAAAGGGTATTCCACATGGAACTTGGAAGTATCTTTAAACACACTAAACATGAGGTTTTTTGAATTTTCCGAACTCCAAACAGTACCCATTTGTCCTCTTCCATGTGTTTGGTGTTTAGCCGTAACTATGGTATAATCTTCTAGATTTTCTTCGCTACTTAACCTTCGCATATAGCTATTTGTAGAATCGATGGCATTAAGTTTGATTATACGCATTCAGAAGTTATTTTATTGAGATAAAATCTTATGATTATTTTAAAGCATAAAGAACTAAAAAAATAATAACTTTGCACAAATTAAATATAATTAATGGCGAAAAAAAATGTAAGCGCAGACCAATTAATATCTGCAATAATAAGTGGTATTGAAGACGTTAAGGGCAAGGAAATAAATATTTTAGACTTAAGAGATATTGAAAATACGGTTTGTGACTATTTTGTAATTTGCGAAGGTACTTCAAACACGCAAGTGAACGCTATAGTAAACTCCATTCAGAAAAAAGTAAGCAAAGAACTCAAAGACCACCCATGGCATGTTGAAGGTGCAGATAATGCCGAATGGGTTTTAATAGATTATGTAAATATTGCTGTGCATGTTTTCCAAAAACATATTAGGGAGTATTATGATATTGAAGGACTTTGGGGCGATGCAAAATCAACAGTAATAAAAACCAGTTACTAAATAATTCATGGCAAACGAAAAGAAAAACATAAAAGAAAACAAACCTAAATTCAATCCTTATTGGATTTATGGTATTGCATTGGCCATTTTTATTGGCTTTCAAATATTTAACAGTAGTGGTTATGAAGACGGAAGCATAACCAACCCTACCGAATTTTTTAAATTTGTTGAAAACGGTGATGTTGATAAAGTTGAGATTGTAAACCGAAGACTTGCCAAAGTGTATCTTACCAAAGAAGCTGAAGAACAGGAAATCCATAAAAAATCCAAACCTAATACACTTTTGCCTACTGCAACCAAACTTCCTAATTATAAGTTTGAATTTGGAGAACTTGAGATTTTTCAAAATAAATTAAATAAAGTTATTGAGGACAATAATCTTAATCTAGAGCCAGTATATATTACAGAAGAAAATCATTTAACCGATTTCCTTTTAGGCTTATTGCCATTCATACTTTTAATTGGGGTATGGATTTTTATCATGCGACGTATGTCTGGTGGTGCTGGCGGGGGTGCTGGCGGACAGATTTTTAATATCGGAAAATCCAAAGCAAAACTTTTTGACCAAAACACAGAAGTAAAAACTACTTTTAAGGATGTTGCTGGACTTGAAGGCGCTAAAGAAGAAGTTCAAGAAATTGTAGACTTTCTTAGGTTTCCAGAAAAATACACCACACTTGGTGGAAAAATCCCAAAAGGCGCTTTACTTGTTGGCCCTCCAGGAACAGGAAAAACCCTATTGGCAAGAGCCGTAGCAGGTGAAGCTAAAGTACCGTTCTTCTCATTATCTGGTTCAGATTTTGTGGAAATGTTTGTAGGTGTAGGAGCTTCTAGAGTTCGAGATTTATTTAAACAAGCCAAAGAAAAATCACCATCCATTATTTTTATTGATGAAATTGATGCTATTGGTCGTGCTAGAGGGAAAAATGCCATGTCTGGCAGTAATGATGAACGTGAAAACACACTGAATCAGTTATTAACTGAAATGGATGGTTTTGGAACAAACACCAATGTTATTGTTCTTGCAGCAACCAATAGAGCTGATATTTTAGATAAAGCCTTAATGCGCGCTGGTCGTTTTGACAGACAAATTTTTGTTGATTTACCGGATATTAGAGAGCGAAAAGAAATTTTCGAAGTTCATTTAAGACCTCTTAAAAAAGAAAAAGATTTAGACTTGGATTTTTTATCTAGACAAACCCCAGGATTCTCTGGAGCAGATATTGCAAATGTTTGTAACGAAGCTGCATTAATTGCCGCTAGAAATGGCAAAAAATTTGTAGATAAACAAGATTTTCTAGATGCTGTTGACAGAATTATTGGTGGTTTAGAAAAGAAAAATAAAATCATTACCCCCAGCGAAAAAAGAGCTGTTGCCTATCATGAAGCTGGACATGCTACCGTTAGCTGGATGTTAGAGCATGCGGCGCCATTGGTAAAAGTAACCATTGTGCCACGTGGACGTTCTTTAGGTGCTGCTTGGTATTTACCAGAAGAACGCTTAATTGTGCATCCAGAACAAATGTTGGATGAAATGTGCGCTGCCCTTGGTGGACGTGCTGCTGAAAAAGTGATGTTCGATAAAATATCAACTGGTGCTTTAAGTGATTTGGAAAAAGTCACAAAACAAGCCAGAGCCATGGTAACCATTTATGGCTTAAGCGATAAAGTTGGGAATTTAACCTATTATGATTCTTCTGGACAAAACGAATATGGTTTTACAAAACCTTACAGCGAAAAAACCGCCGAATTAATTGATAAAGAGATTTCAGATATTATTGAAAACCAATATAGACGTGCTATAAATTTACTCGAGGTAAATAAGGATAAACTCATACAATTGGCGGAAGTTCTTCTTGAAAAAGAAGTGATTTTTAAAGATAATCTTGAGAAAATATTTGGAAGTCGCCCTTTTGTAGTTGAAGACAGAGAAGGTCCAACTAAATAATTCTAAATATTTGTTAACGTTTTAGTAAAAATCTTAAATTAATCGTATGGTTAATTTAAGATTTTTTATATTTGATGAAGCCCAATATAATTGAGTTAATAGCAATAATCTGAATGAGTCTTTTTAAAAAATTTTTTGGTTCAAAATCTGATCAAACAGAAAGCGAGTTAAAAGCCAATCAAAGAGGCAAGTATATGCCCGAAATCAAACTCCCCATTGATGAAAAGTTTACCATAAACTTTAAAGCCAATGGAGGCAAGTTTCTATATTGTGATAGTTTAGATGAAGTTTTTGAAAACTTATATAACATTATAGAAGAAAATAAGTGGGAAGAAAAGAAAGTGCTCATTCTTGATAAAAATTTAAAGGACAAATTTAAAGATACTAATTTAGAAGCTACAAATTCCATAAACGAAGCCTTCATATTCCTAACAACTTGTGAAAACTTAATAGCAAATGATGGCTCTTTACTAATTAGTTCTAACCAAATTTTTGAAAAAAAACTTCCTGAACTCCCCTTAAACTTTATTGTATTTGCAACTACTAGCCAAATTACTGAAAATATAGGCGAAGGCTTAAGAGGCATAAAATCTAAAAACAAACAACGAATTCCTACCAACATAACAACCATAAAGCACTTTAAATCCAGTATTGATGAAAAAGATTTTTTAAGCTATGGTAGTAGTTCTAAAAACTTATATTTATTGCTTTTAGAAGATCTATAAAAGCAAACATAATCTCTGAATGAAAGAAATAATAATACGTTCCTTTTCTGGTTTGCTTTACATTTTGCTCTTATTGATTTCCTTTAAGTTTCAACTGGCATTAATTATAGTATTATTTGTTTTTGGCATCATTTGCCTGATAGAATTCAATAAACTCATTCAACTTAAAAGCCGCGTTCCTTACATCATTTTTATCATTCTTTATGCCATTTTTGGTTATTGGAAATTGTCTTCAAATTCAAGAGGATTGGATGAGTCAACCCAAATTTTAACAGTCTTGAGTATTTTTGTGAATCTCTTTTTAATAAAGGATTTATTTTCAGAAAAAACCATTCCACTCTTTAGTTCAAAACGATTTATTTTAACCACTTTCTATATATCCAGTGCTTTTGTTTTTTTGATTTTAATTGCACATTTCCATGATGAATACCACCCTTACATATTGTTAGGTGCCTTTATATTAGTTTGGACAAACGACACTTTTGCTTTCTTAATTGGGAAAAAATTTGGAAAGCAAAAGCTTTTTGAAAAAATTTCACCAAAAAAAACCGTTGAAGGATTTTTAGGAGGTCTATTTTTTTCATGCATTGCAAGTTATTTTATTGCTACCTTTACACAAACTTTAAGCTTTACAAGCTGGCTTGTTTTAAGTATTATTGTTAGTGTTTTTGGAACCTTGGGAGATTTAATAGAATCCAAGTTTAAGCGACAGGCAAATGTTAAAGACAGTGGCGCCATTATGCCGGGCCATGGCGGTTTGCTTGACCGTTTAGATAGTATTATTTTTGCGGCTCCATTTATATATTTATTTTTAAGAATTTTACTGTATGTTTCATAAAGAAGGATATAAAATCATATTAGCAACATTCGCTTTTGTTATTATATCAATTTTATTAGTAGATAAATTTATCACAATCCATTGGCTTCTGACTACCCTTACGATTGTTTTATTAGGTTTTTTAGTATTAATACTTCAATTCTTTAGAAACCCAAAACGGCATACCTCTTTAAATGATAACCAAGTGGTTTCACCTGTAGATGGCAAAGTAGTCGTTATTGAAGAAGTATTTGAAAATGAATTTTTTAAGGATAAACGTTTGCAGGTGAGTGTATTTATGTCGCCCATAAATGTTCATGTAACTCGGCATCCCATAAGTGGCACTGTCATTTATAGCAAATACCACCCCGGAAAATATCTAGTGGCATGGCATCCTAAAGCCAGTGAAGAAAATGAACGTACCACGGTTGTTGTTGAAAACAACACCTACGGTAAAATATTATATAGGCAAATAGCGGGCGCTTTGGCTAAACGTATAGTAAACTATTGTAAAATAGATGATGTTGTATCACAAGGTTCAGACTCTGGTTTTATTAAATTTGGATCGAGAGTGGATCTGTTCTTACCAATAAATACCAATATAAAGGTAACATTAAATCAAAAAGTTCGCGGAGGTGAAAGTATTATTGCTGAATTATGAGTGATAAAGATTTAGATATATTGTTTAACGAAGCTGTGGAAAGGGTGAATGCTCATACAGAGCCATTCCCCGCAGATACATTGCTAAAGCTTTATGCTTATTATAAAAAAGCCACTAATAATTTTAGCCAGCCTAAAAGTAAAAAACCCATTATAAATGCGTTTAAAATAAATGCGTTATTCCAAGCGAAAGACATTAGTGAAGATGAAGCTAAACAGAGCTACATAGACTTGGTAAACAATTATTTTCTTTATAGAAAATAATTATTGATAATCACTCTTCAAATGACCAAAATAGCAGTCATCATTCCAGCTTATAACGAAGCAGGTTCTATAGCAAATGTTATTCATGACATTCCTAGAGTAGTTAAAAATATAATTGTTGTAAATAACAACTCAACAGATGAAACCGAAAATAATGCCATAAAAGCGGGAGCAACTGTTTTAACTGAAACCAGAAAAGGCTATGGTCATGCTTGTTTAAAAGGAATTTATTATCTTGCAAATGAACAAGAAAAGCCCGATATTGTTGTGTTTCTTGATGGTGATTACAGTGATTATCCCGAAGAACTTATAAAAATTATTGAACCCATTTTAAATAATAATATAGATTTTGTTGTAGGTGCACGTTCTAAAGAATTAAGAGAAGAAGGTTCTTTGACCCCTCAACAAATTTTTGGCAACTGGTTGGCAACTTTTTTAATGAAACACCTATTTGGGTCGAAATTTACAGACCTTGGCCCTTTTAGGGCTATTAAATATGATGCCTTGTTAGGACTTAATATGCAAGACAAAACCTATGGTTGGACCGTAGAAATGCAATTAAAAGCTTTGAAACAAAAATTAAGTTACACAGAAGTTCCTGTAAAATATAGACGTAGAATTGGGGTCTCAAAAGTTTCAGGAACCATAAAAGGTAGTATATTTGCAGGCATAAAAATACTAAGTTGGATTTTTAAATACAGTTTTAAATAATGATTGTCGAAACCATAATTATTGTTGTTTACACCATATCGCTTTTGCTTATCTTCCTGTATGCGGTAGCTCAATTAAATTTATTATTCAACTACCTTACTTCAAAAAGAAAAAAGACGGATTGTGAGTTTTTTGACTTTGCTAATCCAGATGAAATTCCATTCATAACCATCCAACTTCCTGTTTACAATGAAATGTATGTTATGGAACGGTTATTAGATAACATTGCTAAAATTGATTATCCCCACGATAAACTAGAGATTCAAGTATTAGATGATTCAACCGATGAAACTGTAGAAACAACTCGAAAACATATTGAAAGTTTAAGTGTAAACGGATTAGATATTAAACATATTACCAGAACAGACAGAAGCGGTTTTAAAGCGGGTGCATTAAAAGAAGGGCTTAAAATTGCAAAAGGTGAATATATTGCCATTTTTGATGCCGACTTTCTTCCTCACGAAAATTGGTTAAAACGTACCATTCCTTATTTTAAGGATAAAACCATAGGTGTTGTACAAACACGTTGGTCACATATTAACAGAAATTATTCCATTCTTACAAAAATTCAAGCGTTTGCATTGGATGCCCATTTCACATTAGAACAAGTAGGCAGAAACAGTAAAGGTCATTTTATCAATTTTAATGGAACTGCAGGAGTATGGAGAAAATCGTGCATTATAGATGCCGGAAATTGGGAAGGGGATACACTAACAGAAGATTTAGATTTAAGTTATAGAGCCCAATTAAAAAATTGGAAATTTAAATACCTAGAAGATGTTGAAACACCTGCTGAATTACCAGTAGTAATTAGTGCTGCGAGATCTCAGCAATTTAGATGGAACAAAGGAGGTGCCGAAAACTTTAAAAAAATGTCTTTACGTGTTATAAAAAGTAAAAACATTCCTTTTAAAACTAAAGTACACGGCTTGCTGCATTTGTTAAACAGCACCATGTTTTTGAACATTTTAATAGTTGCGGTATTAAGTATTCCAATGCTTTACATTAAAAATCAGTACGAGCACTTAAAACCATATTTTTACGTCATGAGCTTTTTTGTATTAAGTTCTGTTATATTCTTTATTTGCTACTGGATTATGTACAAAAGAATGTATGGCGCCGGCATTAAAAATTTCATCAGTTACATTGCTATGTTTTTTGTGTTTTTTACCATTGCCATGGGATTTTCACTTCATAATTCGATAGCGGTTTTAGAAGGTCATTTTGGCAAAAAGAGTGAATTTGTACGCACTCCTAAATTTAATATAAGTACTATCAAGGATAGTTGGAAGAATAATAAATATATAAAAAAAACAATATCTCTTCATGTTGTTTTTGAAGGCTTGTTAATGTTATATTTTGCCTTTGGCATGTATAGTGCCTTTATTGTAGGCAATCAAGGAGGCGATTTTGGGTTGTTCCCATTTCACTTAATGTTATTCTTAGGTTTTGGGTATGTATTTATCCAATCGATAACATCTAAAGTTTAGTATAAAAAGCATCGGATAATTTAAAAAACTATTCGATGCTTTTTTCTTAAAATCTAATGGTGCTATTAATGAACCATATTAAAATCTACACCCCTATTTTTGTTATTTCTAAATCTGTATGTTAGGTTGAAGTTAATAAGATAATCAGCAAAAGCAGCATCTCCCTGTGTAAACACACCTGTTTCAGATGTACGTTTTTTATCTAAAAAGCTTTGAGTTCTGTTTCTTTCAAGAGCTATTGGAACATTAAGACTCAATGATAAATTATTTGTGCTGTAATTTATTCCTGGATCAATTGATATAGCGTAGCCTGGCCTTCTATAACCGTCGCTACTTCCTATTAAATCGGATGATGGAATACCTTCAATTCTCCCCCCTAAATAAAAATTAACACCTTTAATATTTGGAGCATATAATGCCCCCAATTGTGCTGCAAATTGATCGGGTACAGAAAATTCGTTAGTTGTACTTCCTCTGGTTAACACCCCATTGGTCACTTCTGGATTAAATAAATAGAAGAGGGATGTTGTAAGTGTAAAACTGTGTGATAGCATATAATATCCTTGAAAATCAAGATTAAATCCGACACCACCATCACCCAATTGAATGGATTGATCCACAACGCTTTCTATATCTTGGTCTCTATTAGGGCCTTGATTATAAAATGTATCCATATAACTATAATCACCAGTTGGCAATTTAATACCCGCACCAACAGCAAAGTTATAAGGCTTTAAATTATCATTGATGAGCCAATAACCAACACCTAACCTCATATCGGATAATCCACTTGATCGTGTAATATGTCTTTCACCTAAACCATTTGGAGGATTTCCACCATGCTCATACATGGACGACCTAACATGGGATGCAAAAGGGAGCAATATCGTAGCATACAATCTATTTGTAACGGCATAATTAAAACTAATATCAACGAAATAAGAATCATTGATAACCTGTGTTCCATTGGCAACCCTATTGGTTTCTTCATGGGTGCCTCTAAAATGCCTAAAAGACTGAAAATATCTAAAATTTGTTCCAACTGCGAAATCCCCTTTAACTAGAACTCCCTCTTCGCCCATTAAGCTATTGCTCGATGAGAAGCCGCGAATGGCAACACAGCCTTGAGCGTTTACTTTGCATAATCCAAAAATTAGAAAAAGAATACCTATTAAAGATATCTTTTTTAAGAGTTTTAATATTTTCACAATTTTAGATGTTTATTTAATGAGATGTTCGTAGTGTAATCATCGATAGGATATATAAATAACAAAGCGCTTATAATGACTATGTTTTTAACGATATATTGCCCAACCAATGTTAATACAAAAGGTGCTTTGGCAAAGGACACTTCAGGAAAAAACAATACAGGAATAAAAGTTAATATTAGATGAATGATAGCAACGCTAACTACTGTTTTAAGCTTAAAATTCAATAATAAGCACAAACCAATACCAACTTCAATAACAGCAAGCATTAAAATACTTATGTTCTCAGAAATTAACCCAAAGGTTAAAAATGTTATGGTATGCTTTGCGAGGCCGTCAGCTGGACTTAATTCTGGGAAAAACTTTAATAATCCAAACCACACATATACAATACCGATACTAATAGCAAGCAATCTGCCCCTATTAATAGTCAATAAAATTCGTGTCATGTTAATATCTTATTGGTTTAATAGGGCGATATTCTTATCTTCTTCCCCTATTAATTCAAGATATTTTTTATAATTATTGCGAGCCACTTTTCTTCCTAATTCCAAACCTTCAATATTATCTGCTTGGATATGATAACCACCCATAACCCTTGATATACCTGCCATTTCACCAGCTTCAGTAAATGTTGGGAATTTTAGAGTAACCGGAGCTCCTAAATTATTTGGTTCCGTCATGCTACCAGGAATTAATTCTACTTCAGATCCAAACGTATCGTCACCTTTAAAAAGTTTTAATGCTTCGGCACAACCCCCGCTTATGGTACTATGTCCGGATACATAACTTGGGAATGGCGGACATAAAAACACATCTGGAGAATAGGGACGCCAATCTTCACCCTTCATAGTCATCATACCTTTATCTGGGCCTCCCCAACCTGTGATCTCTTGATCTTTATAATAATGATGAACCAACGCATAAGGTCTGGCAGAATCATAAAACATTTTAGCATCCCAACACGCTATAAAGCCATCCATTGCAACAGATTCTACTAAAAAATACATTTTAACATCCTCATCAATGGTATGATTATCTCTTTTTGAAACTTCTTGCGAAAACTTAAGCCAATGCCCCGCTTGTTGAACTGACTTTGGGCCATCTCTCATAAACTCTACCAAGGCTTTATTTTCTGGAGTCAAATTTGCTTGTAATTCTACAACCTCTTTAACTTCTTTAGCCATTTGTTCTGAACCTACCATAGGTGGAGGCCCTGGACGAAATTGATCTGCCGTATTTAATAAAAGTGGTTTTACTTTTGGCCAAAATGGGGTTAAACACCCTGGGGCAAATTGTCCGCCATTACCATCAGAAAAATATTTTGGTTGCCATTTATCAATGTCAATATTATTATCAGCATCATTTACAGGCTTATAGTTAGTATAATCAAAATAAAGTTGTCCATTAGAACCTTCAACATCGCCATATTGGTTAGAACCATCATGCAACCTTGCATCAATAACCATTTTTGCAGCTAGATTACCAATACCTTCAGGTGTATTAGGATCTAACGATTTATTATTGGGATCTAAACCCAATTCTTTCATTTTATTGCTAAACATTAAACTGTCCGAATAAAAATATTCACTTAAAGCTCTATATGCTGCATAACTCACAGCTATTTCTTTATTTTTTAATGTCCTTTCATTTTCTGGTCGGCGCTCTATATCTTTTAAATAAAGGGGACTCGCTTTATCATCAAAACGTGTCCAAGCATCAAACATAGACGTAAATATTAAACCTAAATACCTGGATGTAATAGTAGGTCTAGGCCTGAATTTGTCAGTATCATTTGCCGTCCCTTCAAGAGCGATAAATGCCCACTGATAAGCAATATTATCTTCTCCTTTGGGCTCGCCTTCAATAGGTTTTTGATTTTCTACAAGAGATGTAGATTCTTTTTGTGAAGTTTTACAGCTTAAAACTGCTAATATTAAAATAGCAGCAATAACTGGAAATGTTAGTTTTAGTTTCATTTAGTTGTAGTTTAGTAATCAATATTAAACTTTAATTCAGAACAAAACCAATTTTTTATACGAATTAAGTATATTGCTTGACGAAATATGTAATTTACTGGATGAATTATGAAATGCCTCATTGTTGATGACGACCCTTTAATTTGTGATTTGATTGAACATTTTTGTGGTAAAATTGATGACATAACGAGCGTTACTACAGCAACTTCTGGATTTGAATGTATCAATCTTATTAATGGCCATGCTTTTGATTTGATTTTTTTAGACTTTAATCTACCTGATTTAACTGCCAAAGACATATTAGATATTATGAGTCCGAATCCGGCTGTCATCATGATAACTTCCAATCAAGCTTTTGGAGCCGAATCTTATAATTATAACCAGATTGTAGATTTTTTGGTGAAGCCCATAGATTTTCCACGTTTCTTTAAGGCCTTTCAAAAAGCTAAAAATTATGTTTCCAAACAAAAGGAAAAGGAATCTAGATTGTTTATAAAAGATGGAAATAAGCTGGTTAAAATTGAATTAAGTGAAGTCATTTATTTTAAGTCTGAAGCAAATTACATCTCAGTTGTTCTTCATGACAAAAAAATATTGACATTAATGACCCTAAAAGACTTAGAGTCTAAACTTCCAGAATTTTTCCTGCGTGTTCACCGTTCTTATATTGTGAATTTGAACAAGATAGATTTTATAAATAATAACGTAATCGAAATGGGTAAAGATTACATTCCTGTAAGCCAGAGTTATGAAAAAGAATTGCTAACAAAAATCAATCTTTTAAATTAATTTGAATTTCAACCCTAATACAACACAAATAATAAGCAAACGCATCATGTATATTTTCTAAATCTTCAATAGTTATATCCTTTACTTTTTGTGGCAAAACTTCAAAAAGTGACGCTAATTTTAAATTATTTATATGAGCTATTAATTTATGCAAAATAGCCTCCCATTCATTTTCATCTTTGTTTCTAAAAACAGTATCGATTCGTTTTATGTAGGTTTCAAATTCTTCTTCAAGAAGTTTTAATACTTTATTTATCTTGGTGGAATTATGATCATAATTACTGTAAATGTTCGAAAAATCCGGAACTGAATATTCATTACTTCCTAATAGTTTGAATACGATATCTTTTAAATAATCAATGTTAAATGGTTTTTGAAAATACAACGCACTTATTTGCGACATTACTTCTGGTTCTGTGGCTGAAACCAATATAATAGGACAAGTTACTTTTTTAGTTGAAATCCAATCAAGAAGCTTAGCCGATAGATTTTCGTTTTCCAGCATTAAATCACTGATGATAATATCTGGTTTATTCTGGTGAATGTTTTCGTTAACTAAATTCCATTTATTTAATTGAATCAGTTCGATTTTATTGACATCAAAAATATATGATATTAATTCTAAAGTAGATAAGTCGTCTTCAATATGAAGTATTTTATATTCCCTTTTTAATTTTGGATATACAATTAGTTTATCAGCCATTTTTGTTTCTGTTTTTAAAGCAGAAATCACAGGAACTTTAACGCAGAATTCCGAGCCTTTGCCTTTTTCTGATACCGCCTTTAGAGTGCCACCAAACAAGATGGTCAATTGTTTTACAATTGATAGGCCCAATCCATAGCTTCCATATCTTCCAGATAAATCATCTTTTTCCCTAAAAAACCGATCGTTTATTCTATCTATGTTTTCAGGAAGTATGCCTATACCTGAATCCGTTACTCTTATTTCCAATAAGGATGCTTCCTCATTAATCAGTTTCGCCGAAAGATTAATAGTGCCTTCTTGGGTATATTTAATTGCGTTTACGACCAAGTTTATTACAATTTGCGACAATCTTAAAGCGTCCGTTAAAAAAGATTGATTCTTTAGCTTTTCATCAATGTTCAAAGTAAATGTCAATCCTTTCTGAATGGCCTCATATTGATATGTTGCGTAAATATCTTTTAAAAGGTCTTCAATACTAGTGGATTCGTGAGTAATGTATACTTTGCCTTCTGTTAGTTTTTTATGGTCCAATACATCATAAACTAATCCAGCAAGACTGTTTGAGGTTCTTTCTAAAGTATTAATAATGGGCAGTTGGGCTTCGCTCGGAGCGTTTTTATGCAATAATTTGGTGAGTCCTAAAATGGCATTCAGTGGTGTTCGCATTTCGTGGCTCATATTTTGCAAAAATTCATCACGTTGGTTTCTTGCTTCTTTTTCTTTTTCAAGCGAAGTTTGCAATGCAGAGACCTGCGAATCTATTTTGGCTTTCATTTTATTAAAAGTCGATGCCAAAGCACCAATTTCATCTTTTCTATTTATAGGAAGTTCTATGGAATTATCAATTCCCTTATCATAATTGCTAATAGCTTCTGTAATTTTATTGATTTTTTTAGAGAAAAATCTAACAAAAAACCATGAAATAAGAATTGAAAGCAAACAAACACCAAGCAATGTTTGTATACTGTTTTTCCGAACAAGTGACGCACTTTCCATAAGCACATTATCTTCAATTGCAGACACCAAATACAAAGTTCTCAAGCCTTGAAAATAAGTTAATTCTTTAATGTAACTAAGTACATCCCCTTTCGCTTTTTCATTTAATTGGTTAAAACCATTCTTTAAAATGGAGTTTGGCTTCAAATCAAAATCATCATAAAAATTAAAATTGTTTTTTGTTTGTACACCAAATCGCTGCGCTTTTACGGGTGAATATAAATACTGTCCGTTGTGGTCTATTAAGTAAAGTTTGAATTCATTGCCAGATATTTTACTTAAAGTCCCAAACAGTTTTGTTAAATCTATATTGATAATAACAATTCCTATAACAGTATTATTGGCATCAAAAATGGGGCTTGCCGCTCGTAATGTTGGTATGTGAGGCTCGCTAATAACGCCATATTCCTCATTCAAATTTATTTCAGAAAAATAAAAATCCCCTTTATTCATTTTTATGGCTTCCTTAAAATATTCTTGGCTGCCCTTTTCTTGTAGATTATTAGAAATAATGACTTGCTGATTTATTTTATCCAATCGAATGATTTCCTTCCCATTATTTTCAACACCTATCAATCGAATTTGAAAATAAGATTCTTTATTTTTAAGCGTGACCTTAAACAGTTCATGAACATCTTCGGTTGTCTTATTGGAATTTTCAGCGATGTAGTTTTTAAGAGTTGGACTATTGGATATTACAGCAATATCGTTTGAAACCTCATTCAATAAGGCATAGAAAGATTGTTCTGCCAACTCTGATGTATGCATAATACGCTCCTTAGAGTAATCAACAATAACCCGAGAGGCATTATTAAAAACCAAATATCCCGAAAGGAGAATGGAAACTATAATTAACCCCGTAAAAAATAAGGCGAAACGGGTCACTATAGAATGTCTAATCTTCATTTAAATAGTTATTTAGACTGATAATTGTAATGTAAGTTTTAAAAATCATGTTAAAGTAAAGATATTTTAGGAAAATATGTTAAGCAAACTAATAATTGCCAAGCGAACATGATTTTATACTTCCATTTTATAGTTTCACCAACATCATTTTAATTAAAAAACACCCCATTTTACATGGCAATTTTTCACATTATCAGTATCTTTATAAATGAAATTTTTACCACTAAATGACAAACTACAAAGCAAAAAACAGACTCTCCGCTCAAGCTTATATTGATGGTGTTTTAAGTGGAAATCGGGTTATTCTGTCTAGAGCTATTACCATTATAGAAAGCAATTTAGAAAGCGACAAATTACTTGCCAAAGATATTATTCAAGCTATCTTACCAGCCTCTGGGAATTCCATACGGATTGGTGTAACAGGTGTTCCTGGCGTGGGTAAAAGCACTTTTATTGAAGTGTTTGGAAAACACATCATTGATCAAGGTCATAAAGTGGCCATTCTCTCCATCGACCCAAGCAGCCAACGCTCTAAAGGCAGCATTTTAGGTGACAAAACACGTATGGAAGCTTTAAGCAATTTAGAAAATGCTTACATACGTCCGTCAGCTTCTGGTGACACACTGGGCGGCGTTGCCAATAAAACTGCCGAAAGCATGTTGCTTTGCGAAGCTGCGGGTTATGATGTTGTTTTAATTGAAACTGTTGGTGTGGGACAATCTGAAACCGCGGTTCATGGGATGACCGATTTTTTCCTCCTTTTAATGTTGGCTGGTGCAGGCGACGAGCTTCAAGGCATTAAAAAAGGCATCATGGAAATGGCAGATATGGTAGTCATTAACAAAGCGGATGGCGATAATGTTAAGCAAAGTGAATTAGCGCGTTTACAATACCAAAATGCGTTGCATATTTTTCCGCAATCAGAATCGGGCTGGATGCCTGTGGTCTCCACAGCCTCATCTACAAAAAATATTGGTGTTGATGTTGTTTGGGATGAGATTAAAAAATACACCGAATTGGTTCGTGAAAATGGGTATTTTGATAAAAACAGAAACCATCAAAAAATTCGTTGGATGTACAACAATATTAATGAAGCATTAAAACACCTTTTTTATGGTTCAAAAGATATCGCAAACCAACTTTCTGATTTAGAAAAACAAATCATCTCTTCGGAAATATCCCCCGTAAAAGCGGCACAAGATATTATTGAAACATTTAAAAAATCTTTCGAATAAAAGATTTGAAAGTAAATAAAATGATATTTGAACATTATTTTGACAAACAATTTGAGCTAAGATATTTTGAAATGAATAGGTTAGGCTTGGCAACATCTACCATTATTTTGGCATTATTAGAAGAAACTGCCGCCGACCATTCTTATTCAATAAATCATAGTTTATTTGACCTTAATAAAAAAAATGTTGGATGGGTATTAGTGTCTGGTATTTTGCAAATAGATCGCTATCCTGGTTACAAAGAAAGAATCACTATTCGGACTTGGTTATCAAGTTATTCCACTATTAAAGGTTATCGAGAGAATATTATTTTTGATGAACAGCACAACATCATAGGTCGCGCTAAAGGTTTGTGGGTTTTCTTCGATATTGAAAAAAGAAAACCAATTCCTATTCTTAATGACATTAAAGAAAAATGGCCCTATTACAGCGAAGAATCCATTGTGAAAGACATAAAGAAAAAAATAGAAACTACTAACGTTGCAAGCCATATAAAAAAATTCAAAGTCAATAGGTATGATACCGACATGAACAAACATGTGAATAACATTCGGTATTTACAGTGGGTCATTGAATCCATGCCTGAAGATATTGTAGATAATTATTCCTTACATATTATAGATGGTCGGTTTATTGCGGAAGCGAAATACGGTGACAGCATTATCTCTTTAACAAATGACATGAAGGATCATTCTTTTATGCATACCATAAAAATTGAAGGGAGTGATACAATTTGTGGCAATGCCAAAACATATTGGAGAAAAAATTAAAAAAACCTTTTAAAATCTTTTGCATTTGTTAGGGGCACAGAATCAAATAATCTTTTAAGTTATTTAATTATAAACATGTTTTGGAACAAGCTTCATGAGATGGCTTCTTTCCTCGCCATGACGTTAACAATACTTTCAACTAGCCATATCACAAACAATAAAAAACCCTGTTATGAAAATACACAACAGGGCTTTTAAGTTGAACGTGTTAAGCTATTAATCTTGTTCTAAGTATTTTTCCATAATGGATATAGCAGCTTTGGAGATAACAGTTCCAGGGCCAAAAATGGCAGCCACTTTACGTTCCAATAAATAATTATAATCTTGTTCTGGTATCACCCCTCCAGCAAATACCATAATATCTGGTCTTCCCAATTTTTCCAATTCTTCAATTAATTGCGGAATCAAGGTTTTATGTCCGGCAGCCAAACTAGAAGCTCCCACAAAATGCACATCGTTCTCAATGGCTTGTTTTGCGACTTCCTCGGGTGTTTGAAATAAGGGACCCATATCGACATCGAAACCTAAATCGGCAAAACTGGAAGCAACTACTTTTGCGCCTCTATCGTGCCCATCTTGTCCCATTTTTGCAACCATGACTCTTGGACGACGTCCTTCAATTTCTGCAAATTTATCGGCCATTTGTTGTGCTTTCACAAATGTTTGATCGTTGTTTACTTCTTTGCTATACACGCCACTTATTAATTTAGTATCTGCTTTATGACGACCAAAATGAACTTCTAAAGCATCGGATATTTCCCCTAAAGTTGCAAAATTTTCGGCAGCTTCAACAGCTAATTCCAATAAATTACCTTTACCTGTTTCGGCACAGTCTGTTAATGCCTTTAAATTAGCATCTACAACAGCTTGGTTTCTATTAGCTCTTAGTTTTTTTAATCGCTCTATTTGGGACAATCTTACAGTTGAATTATCAACTTCTAAAATCTCGATATTCGATTTTTCATTGGTTCTGAATTTATTTACTCCCACTAAAATATCCTGTCCAGAATCCAAACGTGCTTGTTTACGTGCCGAAGCTTCTTCAATACGCATTTTAGGAACACCGGTTTCAATGGCTTTTGCCATACCCCCCAATGCTTCTACTTCTTCAATTAATGTCCAAGCTTTTTTGGCGATTTCCTGAGTTAAATATTCCACATAATAAGAGCCAGCCCAAGGATCAACGGACTTCGTAATCTGTGTTTCCTCCTGAATATAAATTTGCGTATTACGCGCAATCCTTGCAGAAAAATCGGTCGGCAATGCAATGGCTTCATCCAACGCATTGGTGTGCAATGATTGTGTTCCGCCCAACCCAGCAGCCATGGCTTCAATACAAGTTCTGGCCACATTATTAAAAGGATCTTGTTCACTTAAACTCCACCCAGAGGTTTGACTATGGGTACGTAATGCCATGGATTTTGGGTTTTGAGGATTGAATTGTTTTATGATTTTTGCCCAAAGCATACGTGCTGCACGCATTTTTGCAATTTCCATAAAATGGTTCATTCCTACTGCCCAGAAAAATGACAATCTAGGTGCAAATTCATCGATTTTTAAACCTGATTCCAATCCGCGTCTGATATATTCCATACCATCGGCCAAGGTGTATGCCAACTCAATATCGGCAGTCGCTCCAGCCTCTTGCATGTGGTAGCCACTGATGGAGATGGAGTTGAACTTAGGCATGTATTTGGTGGTGTATTCAAAAATATCACCAATAATTTTCATGGATGGTAATGGCGGGTAGATATAGGTGTTACGAACCATAAATTCCTTCAAAATATCATTTTGAATCGTACCACTTAAGTGGTCTAACGACACGCCTTGTTTCTTAGCTGCTGCAATGTAAAACGCCATAATTGGCAAAACGGCACCGTTCATGGTCATGGAAACCGACATTTTATCTAACGGAATTTGGTCGAATAAAATCTCCATATCCAAAATAGAATCGATGGCAACACCTGCTTTTCCAACATCGCCCGTCACACGTGGGTGATCGGAATCGTAACCTCTGTGCGTTGCTAAATCGAATGCAACGGATAATCCTTTTTGACCCGCCGCAAGGTTTCTTCTATAAAATGCATTGGACTCTTCAGCCGTTGAAAAACCTGCATATTGGCGAATCGTCCAAGGCTGAGATACATACATGGTGCTGTAAGGTCCCCGTGTAAATGGAGGCAAGCCTGCGACAAAATTTAGATGCTCCGCTTCTTCAATATCTGCTTTCGAAAAATGTGTTTTTACAGGAATGCCCTCGGGTGTATTCCAAATATCTTGATGATCTGAAAAGGTTGACTGTTGTTTTGTAACAGTCTGTAATTTTAGATCTGAAAAATCACGTCTCATAACTGTAATGATTTAATGTTTTTTTGAACTTTTTCCTGAACACCTGAAATGGTGTATATCACATCCGATTTTAAATGAATGCATCCATCCAAACCTGCTGCGGTTAATGTGCTCATGATATCCACAGGATTTCCTGCTAATAAAAGTACTTTATCTGCATTAATATCCCTAAAGGTTTCTACAAATAATAAAGCACTTTCAGTATAATCTGGGTCTGAACTGCAAATAACAACCACATCTGATTCTGTTAAGGCACTACGTCCAGCAGCTTGTTTAGCACTGTCATAACTTTTTTCCTGCCAAACTTCAAACCCGGAAACGCCCATAAAATCATAAGAAAAAGCAGCCCTAGCTTTGCGCATGGTTAGATTGCCGAAACTTACGAGTTCAACCCTAGGTCGTTTTCCTGTGTCTTCAACAATTTGTTCCGTAACTTTTCTTATCGCTTCAATTTCCAAAGACGCTCTTCTAGGAATCAATACTTTAGAACTGACGTTAGCTCCAGCCGAAAGCACTTTGGATGACACTGTTTCCATAAGGTTTGGGTATTTATTAACCCCAACCATAGGTAATCGCCTTTGACTTATTAATTTTATTTTCTCTTGACGTATTTGGGCGATTTGTTGCTGAATCAATTCACTTTCAAAAGCCTTATAAAATCCGCCCTGCGCTTCAATAACTTTAAAAAGTTCTAAAGCCTTTTCTGCTATTTTGGTGCTGACTTCTTCAATATAATACGACCCATCTACAGGGTTTGCCACTTTACCAAAATAAGATTCCTCCTTTAAAATAGTGGTAATGTTTCCAGCAATTCTCGTTGAAAAATCGGATGGATTATTAAACTCTTTATCGTAAGCATCAATTAAAACACCATCAACATTTCCTAAGATGGCTGACATGGCCTCGGTAGTAGCGCGTAATAAATTAGTATGTGCATCGGTAACCGATTTACTCCAAACTGATGTTTTTGCCGTTAATGTGTGTTTAAAATTTGAAATCCCATATGTTCTAGCAATCTCGTGCAACAAGCTATTAAAAGCTCTAAACTTGCCAATCTCAATAAAATATTCTGAACCTATCGCTAATTCTATATGAAGATTATTAAAAATACTTTCTATATCAATATCCCTTTCCAAACAATGTTCTATCACATAAATCAAGGAATTTAAAGTGTAAGCCACTTCTTGAACCTGATTGGATCCTGAATCTAAATACGCTGTACCAGAAATGGTTATGGCCTTAAAATTTGGGTACTCTTTTGATAAATTTACCAAATGCTTCAGCGTTTCGAATTGAAGCATATTGTAATGTCCAGTGGTAACATATTCAGGCATGATTCCCAAATCAAAATAACCCCTTAGGTTTTTATTATTAGTGACGTTCTGATCTGAAAAATCAAAGAAATCTTTCACAAAACCAATAGCGTTTTCGCTTAAAATAAATGACACCGCTACCTCGTTGATATTAATTTTACTTAAAAGTTTTGTAACAGATACATTTTCTTTTAAATCGAAAACAAGGCCCGTAACACCTTCCTTAACAGCTTTTAGAGCTTGTTTATTTCCGCTTTCCGCGGATAAAACAGGAATAACTCTGTAATTAACCAAAACCCGTGCGTTTTCGCCAGTGTTTGTAAGATACGCTGGTGCATCTTCCGCACTATAAAAAGGTTGAAAATCTATACCATTTAGGTGTTTCCAGACCAATTTTCTGTTAAAATCCTCACCTTTCAAATCTATGTTCACTTTGTCCATCCATTGCTGTTTGGTAACAGGTTTGAAGTCTGAAAAAAGTGTATTCTTATTAGTTTCCATAACGATGTATATTAAACTATATTAATGTCTCAGACGATAATACTACTTCCGAATCTCTCGAAAATAGCAATATCCAATGCTTCTCTATGATCTGGATGCGCAATATCCCTTAACGATTCTGCACGTTGTTTTAAGGTTTTTCCGAATAATTCGGCTACTCCATATTCTGTGACAACAAATCTGGCATGGGCTCGGGTTGTAACAACTCCAGCACCTACTTTTAATGTTGGCACAATTTTAGAAACACCTTTTAATGTAGTGGAAGTTACAGCTATAATTGGTTTTCCACCTTTAGATAAGGCAGCACCTCGCATAAAATCCATTTGACCTCCTACTCCAGAAAACATTCTTGTACCAATAGAATCGGCGCAAACCTGGCCTGTAACATCTATTTCTATAGCGGAATTGATGGCTGTTACTTTCGGATTTTGACGAATGATAGAAGTATCATTAACATACGCAATATCCATCATTTCAATTTCGGCATTATCATCCATAAAATCGTATAATCGTCTGGTTCCCATAGCAAATCCTGAGACTATTTTATAGGGATTTACCTTTTTTTGAGAACCATTTACAATGCCTTTTTCAACTAAATCTACAACACCTTCAGAAAACATTTCTGTATGAACCCCTAAATTTTTATGGTTCATTAAATACGATAGAACGGCATTGGGAATACCACCAATACCCATTTGCAGCGTGGCGCCATCATCAATAATCGCAGCAATATTTTTACCAATCGCTTTTTCTTCTTCAGAAGGCGCTACGAATTTCATTTCATAAATATCCTCATCAACCTCAACGCAAGCATCAAAATGTTTAATGTGCACAATGGCATCACCAAACGTACGTGGCATCTTAGGATTAATCTGCGCGATCACTCTCTTTCCTTGTTCTATACCCGATATGACAATGTCAACCGACACACCTAAAGAACAAAATCCGTGTTTATCTGGAGGTGACACATTCACTAAAACAACATCCAAATCCATATATCCTTCACGGAATAAACTAGGGATGTCACTTAAAAAAATAGGAATGTAATCTGCCGTATCGCCAATCATTTTTCTGATATTTCCTCCAATAAAAAAGGCACTGGTATGAAAACTATCTCTTAATTCTGGAGCTGTGTATCCACATTCCCCTTCGGTATGTAGATGTACTATTTTTACACCTCTTAACTCTGAAGCCCTTGCTACCATAGCTCTGATAAGCGTTTGTGGCGTTGCAGAACCCCCTTGAATTAATACTCTATTTCCTGATTTTATCAATTTCACAGCGTCATCTGCTGTCATTTTATTTGGTAAGTTCATTATTTCTAAACTTTAAAATTTATCTTTTCTTTAACCTATATTATATAACTATCCTAAAAAGCTTAAAATGATACCTGCCGCAATGGCCGAACCAATAACGCCGGCAACATTTGGTGCCATAGCATGCATTAGTAAGTAGTTATGTGGGTCTGCCTTGAGACCTTCAGCATGTACAACTCTTGCACTATCTGGCACTGCAGACACACCTGCTGCACCAATAAGCGGATTAATTTTATCATCGCCTTTAAGGAATAGATTCATGAATTTTGCAAAAAGCAATCCACCTGCCGTTGCTATAACAAATGATATAGCTCCCAAACCAAATATCATCATAGAATCTTTAGTGATAAAAATATCGGCTTGTGTGGATGCCCCAACGGTAACACCTAAAATAATAGTAACAATGTCAATTAATTTAGTACGGGCAGTTTCAGCAAGACGTTCTGTTCTGCCAGATTCCTTTAATAAGTTTCCAAAGAATAACATCCCTAACAATGGCAAGGCACTTGGTGATATAAAGGTGGTTAGCAATAAAGCTACTATAGGGAAAATCATTTTCTCCTTTTGAGATACTGCTCTAGGGGGTTTCATTCGTATTAATCGCTCCTTTTTGGAAGTCAACAATCTCATGATTGGTGGTTGAATAACAGGCACCAATGCCATATACGAATAGGCAGCAATAGCTATGGGCCCTATTAAATTTTTAACGGTAGTACCATCTGCCAAAACATTAATGCCATTAGCCAATTTGGAAGATAGGAAGATAGCTGTTGGTCCATCGGCACCACCAATAATACCAATAGCACCAGCTTCCGGAAGGTTAAAACCTAAGTAAAGAGCTCCCAAAAATGTTGCAAATACACCGATTTGTGCCGCAGCCCCTAGGAGCATTAATTTAGGATTTGCGATAAGCGATGAGAAATCGGTCATAGCACCAATACCTAAAAATATAAGTGGCGGATAAATCCCTTTTACCACTCCGAAATAAAGGTAGTTTAGTACCGATCCTTCTTCATAAATTCCTGTTTGGTATCCTGCGACAAATGGGATATTACCAAGCATAACACCTACGCCGATAGGAATTAAAAGGAGCGGTTCATAATCAAACTTAATGCCTAGATATATAAAAATAATACCTATTAAAATCATTATGATATGTCCCGATTGCGCATTTGCAAACCCTGTGAAATGATAAAATTGCTTCATCCCATCAAAAGCCTCATCTACAAACGTTTTTTCAACCGTAGTATCTACTTGAGAAACCGAAGCCGACACAGTTGTATCTGTAGCATTTGAGCTAAATCCTAACAAGGGTTTTATAAAAATCAGCAGTGATAGAACTCCAAATATTAATATTACTTTTTTCATTGTCTTTTGTTTTGTCATTTCGAAGTATAAAAATGAATCCTTTAGAATGATTTCATTTTATTCGGAATGATATTACTGTTTACTCTAATTCTATCATGACTTCTCCTTGTAACACTTGCTGTCCGACAACCACATTGATAGCCGAAACAACACCTGATTTTTCTGAAGCAATACTATTCTCCATTTTCATGGCTTCAAGGACCAATAATAAATCGTTTTCTTTTACCGTATCGCCTACTTTTACATTGATAGACAATATAACTCCTGGAATGGGTGCTATGATTTTAGCCCTTGATGGAACCGTATTTATCTTCACTGGTTCAATAGCAGCATTGGCTGGTTTTCGAACCAATGTTGGTGTTTTCACCTTTTTTATTTCTTCCTTCATTTTTACAGAATAGGAAGTTCCATTAACCTCTAATTCTATCATATTATTTTCATGCGAAAGAATCTTGACTCCGTAATTATTTTCGTTTATCCTGAATGTGAAATTTTTCATGGTTTTATTTATAAGATTTAAATATTCTTAATCTAAAATCTATTGCTATAAGCACTATATATCTTAGAACTCCAAGGAGAATATAATTTTCTAGCTTGTTTTATGGTTAATATGGCATTTTCTTCATCATGCTGTTCATCTAGATACATATGAATAGCCACAGAAATGGCCGCCGCTATTTCTCCTGTAAAATCCTGATTAACTTTAGGGGAAATATCTTTGACTTTTTTATCTCTTCCTTTGGTTATTATTTTATAGATATAAAGCATAATTGGCAAACCGTATTTAAAAAATACCGTTAGAAGAATCAATCCACTAAAAACAATTAATAACCCTGTAATCAGTATGATGTATCCTTCAACTATGGGATCTGTATATAATAGTATACGTGTCATTATAATGGGATATTAGAGTGTTTTTTAGGTGGATTCACCTCTTTTTTATTAGCCAATAATTCTAAGGCTCTAATGATTCTGAACCTTGTGTTTCTTGGTTCGATAACATCATCGATAAAGCCATATTTAGCAGCCACATAAGGGTTGGCAAACTTGGCGTTATATTCATTTTCTTTTTCTTCGATGTAATGAAGTTTTTCTACTTCATCTACAATTTTACTGATGTTTGAACCTTCCAAAACTTCTACAGCTCCTTTGGCTCCCATAACTGCTATTTCTGCCGTTGGCCAAGCATAGTTTAAGTCACCGCGTAATTGTTTACAGCTCATAACATCATGGGCACCTCCATACGATTTACGAAGTGTAATTGTTACTTTTGGAACGGTTGCTTCACCATAAGCGAACAGTAATTTCGCGCCATGTAAAATAATGCCTCCATATTCTTGTCCTGTACCAGGTAAGAATCCTGGAACATCTACCAAGGTTACCAAGGGGATGTTAAACGCATCACAAAAACGAACAAATCTGGCAGCTTTTCTTGATGATTCGCTATCTAAAACGCCAGCATAATATTTTGGTTGATTGGCAACGATACCAACTGAACGCCCATTAAAACGAGCAAAACCTACCACAATGTTACGAGCATAATTTCTGTGAACTTCTAAAAATTCGCCATTATCTGTAATGGTTGAAATCACATCAATCATATCATATGCCTGATTTGAATTTTCTGGAATGATGGCATTCAATGAATCTTCTAATCTATCAATGGGATCTGAAGTTGCTATGATTGGCGGCTCCTCTAAATTATTTGATGGTAAATAGCTTAATAATTTTCTAATAAGCAATAAATTTTCTTCATCGTTATCTGCCAAAAAATGGGATACACCCGATTTAGTGGAATGAATATGGGCACCTCCCAATTGTTCTGCGGTTACTACTTCGCCTGTAACAGCTTGCACCACTTTGGGACCTGTAACAAACATATAACTTGTTTTGTCTGTCATAATCGTGAAATCCGTTAAAGCCGGAGAATACACAGCACCACCGGCACAAGGCCCTAAAATGGAAGAAATTTGGGGAATGACCCCAGATGCCATGATATTTCTTTGGAAAATTTCGGCATAACCAGCAAGTGAACGAACGCCTTCCTGGATTCTCGCCCCACCACTATCGTTAAGTCCGATTACGGGCACACCAATTTTCATAGCCATATCCATGACTTTACATATTTTTAAAGCATAGGTTTCTGAAAGTGATCCCCCAAATACCGTGAAATCTTGGGAGAACACATAAACAATTCTACCATCAATAGTACCATGTCCTGTAACCACACCATCCGATAGATAAATTTCTTTATCCAATCCAAAGGATTTTGTTCTGTGAGTCACAAACATGTCAAACTCTTCAAAACTATCGTCGTCTAAAAGAATGTTTATTCTTTCTCGAGCAGTTAGCTTTCCTTTAGCATGTTGGGAATCGATACGTTTTATTCCGCCGCCCAATTTAGCTTTTACTCTTTTTTCAATGAGTTCGTTAATTTTATCTTGATTTGCCATTTGTATATTATTTGCTTATCTATTCTTTTCAATGTTTTACTCTTTTGAGCATAATTCCGTAAGTACGCCTAGTGTGGATTTTGGATGTAAAAACCCAATGTTCAATCCCTCTGCCCCTTTTCTAGACACCTTATCAATGAGGGTTACACCCCTTTCTTCTGCTAGTTTCAAAGCATCGGTTGCATTTTTAACAGCAAATGCAATATGATGAATCCCTGGACCCTTTTTCTCTATAAACTTGCCAATGGGCCCGTAAGGCGATGTGCTTTCAAGCAATTCAATTTTTGTATTACCTACCAAAAAAAAGGCTGTCTTCACTTTCTGATCAACAACCTCTTCAATAGAATAGCATGTCATGCCTAAGACATCTTCATAATATTTAATAGATTCCTCTAGATTTTCAACGGCGATTCCTATGTGTTCAATGTGGGAAATATTCATGATATTAATTTTTAAATTAAATTTTATCATTAGATAGTATGTCAAAATTAAAGTAAGGAAGCCTCCTAAATCATGACAGAAGTCATGTATTACATAATATTTCCAATTAATTCAAACTACAACGTTTTAGTAGCATTTATTTTGATTCCCGTTTTCACGGGAATGACAATTTCAACGGAAACCCGACGCTAAGCGTCGAGAAATTCTTTTCGATTAAATTATGCCAAGCAAATAATCTTATATTTGAAAATGCCATTAAATAGTTCCTTTTTTAAACTCTATAAAGCACCTTTACTCTTGGTGGTAGCTAGTTTTTTATTCTATGGATCTTTTGCCTACTATTTAGAGAGAAGTGACTTTACAAAACTCATAATGCTTTACGCAGCGTTGTTTTTTTTGTTTTATAAGCTTGTTACCATATTTAAACATCACATTGGATTTTTAACCTGGATGGCGTTTGGGTTTAGATGTGTCTTTATTCTGGCTATACCCAACCTATCACAAGATTTCTATAGGTTTATATGGGATGGGAGATTAATCGTTGAAGGGATAAATCCTTATATCCATACAGTGGACTCGTTTATTCAAAAAAGCGAATTTCCCGTTTTGCAAGCTCAAGAACTATATCGTGGTATGGGAGAGTTAAACGGAAGTCATTTTTCAAATTATCCTCCCATCAATCAACTTTGCTTTGCTTTTGCAGCCTTATTTGCTGGAAAGAGTGTTTTAGGGTCAGTTATAATATTACGGTTGATAATTATTTGTGCTGATTTTGGAACCCTTTATTTTGGAAAAAAACTATTGGAAAAATTACAATTACCTCTTCACAATATTTTCTGGTATATATTAAACCCATTTATTATTATAGAATTAACTGGTAATCTTCATTTTGAAGGGGTTATGATTTTCTTTTTGGTATGGAGCTTATATTTGCTGCATAAGGGCAAATGGCTGTTTGCTGCTTTTATATTAGGACTTTCAATTTCGGTAAAATTGATTCCTTTAGTATTTCTACCCTTGTTTTATCAGTGGTTTGCTAAACGAAATATGATTTCGAATATAAATAAGAAATTGGATTTTAATAGTGAGTTTGCTTTGTCGTTGCCTCCTCACAATGACGATAGAAAATGGATTTCTAATTTTAATAAACTGACAAAACTGCTTTATTTTTATCTTGTAATAGGCATGACTACACTCTTGTTTTTTGTCCCATTTTATTTTTCAGGATTGATAGACAACTATTCGAAAACCATAGGCTTATGGTTTCATCAATTTGAATTTAATGCCAGTTTATATTATATCGCAAGGGAGATAGGCTACTTATTTAGAGGTTACAACGAAATTTCCACTATTGGAAAAGTGACACCAGTTATTGTTGTTTTATTTGTTTTAATGTTGACCTTTCTAAGAAAAAATAAGACAATGGTTCAGCTAATTACCTCGATGCTTTTGGTTTTGTCCTTTTATTACTTTACAGCAACAACGGTACATCCTTGGTATATAGCAACGCTTTTAGCCTTATCCATTTTTACAAAATACAAATTTCCTTTAGTGTGGAGCTTTGTTATTGTACTTAGTTATTTAGCATACAGTAACCCCAATAACACAGAAAATTTATGGATAATTGCTGTAGAATATTTAATCGTTTATAGTGTGCTTTTTTATGAAATATTCATAAAAAAAGCCACCATAAAGGCAGCTTGATTTAAAATTTATAATAAGTCACCTAGAACTTAAAAACATCTGATGGATTTTTGAAGCTTTTGAATTCTAGCATATAATCATTTGGGTCATTTACAAAAAAGGAGGTATGCTCCCCTAGATTGTCTTTTAAAAATGTGGTTTTATCAACCAACTCCAAATCTTGTTCTTTTAGCTTTGTGTAAACCTCATTCCATGCGTCTAAATCAATGACCACTCCAAAGTGAAATGATGGCAAAATTTTACCTTCAAAAACATAATTAGGACTGCTGAAGTTAAATTTTTCTGCTTTAATAAATGTTATTTGGTGGCCAAATAAATTGATGTCCACCCAACCAAGTGTCGATCTTCCTATGGAAGCTCCTATGCTTGTATAAAATTTCTTGGTATCCCTGACGCTAAGGCAAGGCAAGGACATATGAAATGATGTAACCATAAATCTTAATATTTAAAGTGGTTTTAAACTTTCTATTCTATAAATCAAAAAACCTTCATCGCCATCATCAAACACTTCTACAAAAGATATCCTAAATTCTTTCCCAACCAGAGATGAATCATTTTTTAAATCAAATTATTTTAAAACACGAGGATGTACTTCTTCAAAAACCATATCCTCACCATTATCAAACAAAAACGTATAATAACCGTTTTCGTAAGACTTAAAAACAGCTGTTTCCATTTTACTGAAAAATGATTTAATCTAAATCGTCGTCTTCGTCATCATCTTCATCAATCGGCTCATCTCCGTAGTCTTCATCATCATCTTCACCATCTGAATCATCAACATCATCAACATCATCTGCTTTTTTCACTACCTCATCTTCATCATCATCTTCTACTTCAATACCAATTTCTGGATCTTGAATTGCATCTGGATCATCAGTCGCAAAATCGCCATAATCATCTTCATCATAATTCTCCATGGTTATGGCTAATTTTTTACTAACCTTAACTAAATACTTAGTGTCTTTGGTCGTTACTTCCACAGCCTCAATGATCTCATTACTAGCATTCCTAAATGATATAATTTGATCTTCATCATAACCATCGGGATATTTTTCAACCAATAAAGCCAAAATCTCAGGGGTTAGCTTTTTAAAGTCTACAATAACTCGTTTTAAATTTTCGTTTCTGTTTTTCATTTTTTCAAAAGTTTCAATATAGCATTTTTTTTACATACCCAAAAGGTAAGCAAATATTAAAGGTGCCACAATAGTTGCATCGCTTTCTATTATAAATTTAGGGGTGGTAATATCAAGTTTCCCCCATGTAATTTTTTCATTTGGAACAGCACCAGAATACGAGCCGTAACTTGTTGTTGAGTCGCTGATTTGGCAAAAATAACTCCAAAAAGGGATGTCGTGCATTTCCATATCTTGGTAAAGCATTGGCACAACACATATTGGAAAATCGCCAGCAATACCGCCTCCAATTTGAAAGAAGCCGACACCTTTTCCTGTTGAATTTTTTGGATACCAATCCGCTAACCACATCATATATTCTATACCACCCTTCGTCGTTGTTGCCTTAAATTCTCCTTTAATACAATAAGAAGCAAAAATATTTCCCATTGTACTGTCTTCCCATCCTGGCACTATAATAGGTAAGTTTTTTTCAGCCGCAGCAATCATCCAAGAGTCTTTTGGGTCAATTTCATAATACTGTTCCAAAACACCCGAATTCAACATTTGGTACATAAACTCATGTGGGAAATAACGTTCCCCAGATTTATCTGCTTTATTCCAAATATTATATAAATGTGATTGTAATCTTCTAAATGCTTCTTCCTCAGGAATACAAGTATCGGTAACGCGATTATAATGATTTTCCAATAAATCCCATTCTTCTTGCGGTGATAAATCCCTGTAATTAGGCACACGCTTATATGAATTGTGCGCTACTAAATTCATAATATCTTCTTCAAGATTGGCACCTGTACAAGATATAATGTGAATTTTATCTTGACGGATCATTTCTGCTAACGACTTACCTAACTCTGCTGTACTCATAGCACCTGCCAAGGTCACCATCATTTTTCCACCTTCCAGCAAATGCGTTTCATAACCTTTTGCGGCATCAACCAAAGCGGCAGCATTAAAATGTAAATAATGATGTTCTATGAATTGTGATATCGGGCCTTTAGTAGTCATCGTCTTCTTCAAATTTAGAATTACTGTTTTTGTTTACAAATGAATTATCAAAGGAATTATCGTAGCTATCTCCTGCATCTTCATTTTGAAATTTGTAACTAATCATTTTATTATAAAGTCTTGCCACCAAAGCATCAGACGCCTTATTATTTTGGTTAGGACAAAATTCCATAATATCAAAACCTACAACATTTTTTTCAGCAAAAACCTGTTTTAGAAAATCCAATGTTTCATACCAAAACAAGCCTCCAGGTTCTGGATGCCCACTATTTGGCATGATGGAAATATCTAAAGCTGATACATCAAATGTAATAAAAACATTCTCGGTCATTTGGTCGATGGCACTGTCCATCCACGTATCATCAACAGCCATTTCATGAGCAAAATATGTTTTTTCTTCATCCATGAATGTTTTTTCAATAACATCCATAGAACGAATGCCAACTTGAATTAAGTTGGTTGTTTGGCTGGCTTCGTACGCTGCGCAAGCACTATTAAATGAAGATCCTTTGTAGGTTTTATTTAGATTGGCATGAGCATCCAAATGCAAAACTGTTAGATTGTTGAAAGTTTCATTAAACGCACGTATGGTTCCTATAGACACCGCGTGATCACCTCCAAAAATAGTTACAAACTTATTTCTTTTGATATATTTTTTTGTGGTTTCATGTACTGCTTTCACCATAGCTTCTGGAGAGCTATTCTCTTTAACAGCCTCTGCTAAATAGATACCTTGTTTATAAACTTCAGTAGCTGTTTCAATATCATAAAGCCCTATATTTTCTGAAGCCTCTAAAAATGCTTCCGGACCTTTGTTTGCAGCATTATCCGATGTACCTGTTCCCTCATAAGGAACTGGTATTAATACTACTTTTGCGCTTTCTAATTTTGCGAATTCTTCTGGAATTCCCGCGTAGGTTTTAATTTTCATTGCTAATTATTTTAATTTATTGGCTAATTGTATCTTGCCATTAACAGATGTCGCTAATACGTTAGTTTCATCAGTTTGGCTAACATCATAACCTAAAATTTTAAGTAAGTCTTCACTTTTTTGTTGTTCACTAAATAATTCTGTAGTTAAATTGCCGTCTTCGTCCCTATCAATCAAAATATGTTTTGGCGATGGAATTAAACAGTGTTGCAAGCCACCAAAACCACCTATGGTTTCTTGATAAGCCCCCGTGTTAAAAAAACCAATATACAAAGGTTTTTCTCTATTATATTTTGGTAAATAAATAGCGTTCATATGTTGTTCACTATTATAATAATCATCACTATCACAAGTTAAACCACCTAATAAAACCCGCTCGTAACTATCGTTCCATCTATTGACTGGCAGCATCACAAAACGCTTATTAATAGCCCATGTATCTGGCAACGTCGTAATAAAAGAGGAATTAATCATGTTCCACTTTTCCCTATCATTTTGTTGCTTTTGGTACAACACCTCATAAATGGCACCGCCACTTTCACCAACTGTAAAACTTCCAAACTCCGTAAAAATATTTGGCACTTCCACTTCTTCTTCCTCGCAAACCAACTTTATTTGGTTGATGATTTCATCAACCATGTATTGATAATCAAAATCGAATGCCAAAGAGTTTTTAATGGGAAATCCGCCGCCAATATTCAAACTGTCCAATGTTGGGCAAATACGTTTCAAACTGGTGTACACCTTTAAACATTTCAATAATTCGTTCCAGTAATAGGCATTATCCCTAATTCCTGTATTGATAAAGAAGTGAAGCATTTTAAGCTTTACCCTTTTATTTTCTTTTATCTGTGCTCTATAAAAAGGCACGATATTTTTATATCCAATACCTAAACGCGAGGTATAAAACTCGAATTTTGGTTCTTCTTCCGAAGCAATTCGAATGCCTATGTTAAAGCGTCCTTTAATCTCTTTTGAAAGTAAATCAATTTCTTCGTAATTATCGATAATAGGAATGCAGTTTTTATGACCTCCGTTTATTAGTTTAGCAATGTTTGTAACATATTGCGCTCTTTTAAATCCATTACTGATCACATACGTTTTATCTGTAATTTTTCCTTCTTTCTTAAGATTCTGAACAATATCAATATCAAAGGCAGATGATGTTTCTATGTGGATATCATTTTTTAAAGCTTCATTTAAAACGTGTTTAAAATGAGAACTTTTTGTACAGTAGCAATAATTATACTTCCCCTTGTAATGATGCTTTTTTAAGGCACTGGCAAACCACGATTTTGCTCTGTTTATATTGTTTGAGATTTGTGGCAAATAGGTAAACTTTAACGGCGTTCCGTAATCTTCTACCAACTGCATTAAGTCTATGCCGTGAAATTGTAAATTTTTATCTTCTAGTTTGAATTCTTCTTGTGGAAAATAAAATGATTGATTTATTAGATCTATATACTTAGTATTCATCCGTTTTTTCGATATGATAGATTTATATTAATTTTTTAAAGTTATGAAACATATGTTTCTAATCAAATAATATTTTCTATATATCAAATTTGTATTTGACTTTGGGTCGTAGGAATAAAGGCGTATTTATGTTGGCTACCAACAATAGGATATACGGAAGTTAGCTTTAAATTTCGGTTACTTTTCCTGTAAGCAGCCTTTGAAAATAACTTCTTAATTTCCAAAAGCCCGAAGATACAAACACGTTTCAATTTGTTCAGCATTTACTTTACAAATGAAACACATTTTTTTTTATTTTTTTAAAAAAAATGTTATTTTTTATCATCATGAATTAAAGCATTTTAAACGTATTTAACTCTTGCTCACTTAGGTGTTTCCAATGACCGCGAGGCAAGTCTTTTTTGGTAAGATGTCCAATAGCAACACAATCTAAACTCACAATCTCATATTTTAAGTAATCAAATATGGATCGTATAATGGTATTACCTGTATTTTTTATTTTTAAGCCGATTTCATTTTTAGAAGCACCGTCTATATAACTAATTTCTTCAACCGCTATCAATTTTCCTTCAATTTTAAAACCAGTTTGAATTTTTTTTAAGTCTTCTAACTTTAAATTTTTATCAAGTTCGATATGAAATAATCTAGCAATCCCATTTTTGGAATTTGTAAATTTCTCCACAATAGCATCATCATTGGTAAACAATAACAAACCTAATGAATTCCTGCCCAAACGACCGATGGGTTTTATACGCGATGTTGTAGCATTGGCAACCAAATCCATTACGGTTCTTCCTTTTCCTTCACTGGTTGTAGTAGCAAATCCTTTGGGTTTATTAAGTAACACATAGGCTTTTTTTTCTGGATTTACGCGGGCTCCATCATATCTAACCTCATCATCAAGCTTTACCTTATAACCCATTTCGGTTACTACTTTCCCGTTTACAGATACCAAACCAGTAGCAATGTGTACATCAGCATCACGTCTGGAACAAATACCAGAATTGGCAATATATTTATTTAAACGAATTTCATTTGGGTTGGATTTATGGGCCGATGTAGCTTTTGTTGAGCTAGATGGTTTTGTGAATCCTCCCTGATTTTTCAAAGGTGCATTGCCTCTTGAATAACTGTTTTTGCGACTAGATTCACCTCCTCTTCCTGAACTTTTCTCATTGCCTTTATCTCCTTGATGCCTACTCATAACGTAATTATTTTTTGCAAAGATATGTTTAAATTTATGATTGACGATTTTTGAATTGATGATTTGTTAATTGAAGAAAAATACATCTTATATATGTTTTAAAATCAAATTAACATCTATCAATAAAATACTGAAAATACCTGAAAGAATAATTAATTTTAAGATGTTATGAAGTATCAAATAATGAATTTTAGTTTTAGATTTCCATACCAATAACATAAAAAACAGTAAAAAAATAAAGCTTAAATAAAAGTAAATATACATGCGGCCGACTTCAAATTTGTATACCAAAAGATATATGGGGACTAACGTCAAGCATGTTAAAATAGTGAGCATTATTTTTGATGCTTTTTCACCATAAACAATTGGGATTGTTTTATAATCAAGTGCCAAATCGCCTTTTAGGTTTTCTAAATCCTTGGTTAACTCTCTCATGGAAATGATTAAAAACAAGAACATGGCATGCACGAAAATAACAGTTTCAAAATTTTTGTAGTAAATGAATATGACAAAAAAGGGCGTGATTGTTAAAATAGCCGATGTGATATTACCTATAAAAGGCAGTTTTTTTAACTTGTGTGAATAAAACCAAATCCCGAAAATATATGCCGAAAAGAAAATCACGGCATTAAAGGATACATAGCTTGCCATAACCACAGCCATAAAATTCAATACAAAATAGAATGATAATTTGGTATTTTGGCTCACCAATCGGTCAATCATGGATTTTTGCGGTCTATTAATCAAATCCTTTTCTGAATCGTAGAAATTATTGATGATATAACCACCCGCTATGGTGGCAGCCGATGCCAAAACCAACATTAATAAATTTACATCAAAAATAACTTGACGCACGGGCTTACCATGTGCAAAAATATAAATAGATGTGATGTATTGGGCTATGACAACAACAAGTATGTTGTAGCCTCTTACCACAGAAAACATACTGAAAAATTTAAGTAGAATATGTTTCTGTCTTCGGCTTAGCATAAAAAAAATTAAATATACCCTTGAGATGAACCCAAAATGACAGAAGTTTAGAAGTTGTAAACCACCTCTAATTTATAATCTTTAAGGGCTTGTTTAGCTTTATCGATATCTTCAGTAAAACCAAGTATATAACCGCCTCCGCCAGAACCACAAAGCTTTAAATAGTAGTCATTGGTCTTAATACCTTTTTCCCAAAGCTCATGAAATTCCTGCGGAATCATAGGCTTAAAATGGTTAAGAACCACTTTTGATAATCGTTTTGTATTTTTAAACAACGATTTTATATCGCCATTTAAAAAATCATCTACACAGGCATCCGTATGCTTTATAAATTGGTCTTTTAGCATGTTACGGAATCCTTCCTGTTTCATGTTTTCCATAAAAATACTTACCATGGGGGCTGTTTCCCCAATAATGCCACTGTCTAATAAAAACACGGCATTTTTGCCTTCACTTTTTTGCGAAGGAATCCCTGTAGCTTCAATATTATCTTGGGAATTAATAAGTATAGGAATGCTTAAATAACTATTTAAAGGATCCAAGCCAGAAGATTTTCCATGGAAAAAAGATTCCATAGCCGAAAAAATGGCTTTAAGTGTCAACAATTTTTCACGAGTTAGATTCTCTAAAACCGTAATCTTATTTTGGGCATATTTATCATAAATAGCGGCAACCAAAGCACCACTGCTACCAACGCCATAACCTTGTGGAATGGAGGAATCAAAATACATACCTTTAGTAACATCTTGCTTGAGTTGCTCAATATCGAATTGCACTAACCCAGAATCCATGCTCTCTAAGTAACTAACAAAACGTTTTAAACTTTCATTAGATTTTACGGCAATTTCTGAAGGATGCTCATCTACTTTTAAGGCTCCATTATAAAAATTATAAGGAATGGATAATCCTTTGGAATCCTTAATGATGCCATATTCTCCAAAGAGTAAAATTTTTGAGTAAAATAAAGGTCCCTTCATAAATTAATTAGTAATGAGCAATGAATAATTAACGATTATTTTTGTTTGATGCTTTTCAGTTTTAATAATTCTTTAATATCTATCTGAATACTAAGATACTCCGAATTATTTAAACAACCTGTTTCTTTTAATAAATCTGCTTGCAAAGATATAACATTTGATTTTGCTATATTATCTTTATTAATTAACAATTAACACTTATCCATTATTAATTATTAATCGAAATTACTACTTGCTTAGCCCCAAAACCAATTTTATCGACAATATAATGTGCATTCTCGATATACGCAACTAACTCATTATTAATAAATTCAAGAATCGGTGCACTTTCATTTTCTGGATAGAGCACATGTACATTGGCGCCGGCATCTAAAGTAAATCCAATATGGAGTCCGGTTGCTTTTCTAAACGCCCATATTTTATTGATGATTTCAAGTGTATTGGGTTTCATTAGGATAAAATATGGCATGCTCGTCATCATCATCGCATGCAATGTTAAGGCTTCACTTTCTACCAATTCTATAAACGCATTTAAGTTTCCAGACTCTAAAATACCCATTAATGCATTTAGATTATTATGGGCTTGTTTGAAGCGCTCTTGCGCAAATGGATGGTTGTACATTAAATTATGACCAACGGTGCTACTAACCTGCTTTTCTCCTTTATCAACTAGCAGAATAGTATCTTGGTAATTCTTGAAATTTTTATGGATTTTATACGGATATTTTATGCCAAATAAATCATTACTCCCCGCAATGTTTTCATGTTTTCCCCAAACAACCAAATCGCCTTCAATGCTTCTACAGGCACTTCCAGAGCCTAATCTTGCTAGGAAAGATGCTTTTTTGTTGAAGTAATTTTCATCTATGTTGTCAATCAACTGTTTTTCCAAACTCATTAGGCACAATGCCAAAGCGCTCATTCCCGAAGCCGAAGACGCAATCCCTGAACTATGCGGAAACGTATTGGTCGTTTCAATTTTAAAATGGTAATCCTTTAAGAAAGGTAAATAAAGCTCTATCCGTTTGAAAAACGTTTCTATTTTTGGTTTAAAATCGTCTTTCTTTTCTCCATCTAAAAACACTTCAAAAGAGAATTCTTTATCATTTTCTTTCTTTGAAAAATACAAGGTTGTTATGGTTTTGCAATCCGTCAACGTAAAACTTATGGATGGATTTTCAGGTATTTGGCCTTTCTTTTTCCCCCAATATTTTACCAACGCAATGTTACTCGGCGACTCCCAAGTCACTTTACCACTTTCAAGAGTTTTCGCAATGTCCCGATAATTATCGGGATTTGGAATAAATTGGTGTTCGGTCATTTAATCAATTTCTGCTGACAAAGATAATAACTTTAGCATTGTGTTGTAATTTCTAGATGTTCCAATCACTTTTAACTTTCGCTCAAACGTATTCATGTTGAATTTTGATTGTCCATAACCTGTTGAACAATAAAAATACAGCGCATCTTTTTTGATGATGATCTCCTCATTTTCATAAGCTATTTGTAGAGCATCGCTAACCAATTGGGCGTCGGGAATTTTATTTAACATAACAAAAAAGCTATGCTCTTTTTTATCTTTTGGAAACGGACAATCATTTAAAATGGTTTGCAATTCGTCTGGTGTTTTCACAATCACGGAAACTTCAAATCCGAAATAACCCAAAATACTCTTTTTAATGGTTTCTTCTAATTGGGTAGCTTTTTCTGAAGATTGAAAAATAACGTTACCACTTTGTATGTAGGTTTGAACCTGCGTAAGTCCCGATGTTGTGAGTAATTCACGTAATGTTGCCATGGGCACTTTTTTATGTCCGCCCACGTTAATACCCCGTAAAAGTGCGATGTATGTTTTCATTTTTTTTTGCCACGAATTACACTAATTTGCACAAATTTTAATAATTCTAAAAAAAATAACACAAATTTTATCTGCCTTTAGCAGATTCGTGGAATATTATAACATCCAAATTTGTGTTTTTCGTGACCCAAGCAACAACGATCAGGCAAAGCAAATTCGTGGCTGATTTTTTATTTCTGAAACTGGTGCCTTAAAAACACACCCCTTAATCCCCTCTTATTGTAGGGGAGACTTATCGTGACATTGATTGAGCAGCAAGGTAAGCACTAGTCCATGCATTTTGGAAATTAAAACCTCCTGTAACGGCATCAATATTCAAGACTTCACCAGCAAAGTATAACTGCGGAACCAATTTACTTTCAAAAGTCTTAAAATTAACTTCTTTAAGTTCAACACCGCCCGCCGTTACAAACTCTTCCTTAAACGTGCTTTTTCCATCCACATTAAAAATGGCTTGCGTTAATTGCGATGCTAAGGTTTCCAATTGGTCTTTATTTAAATCTGCCCAACGGGTTTCATGATCCATTTTAGAAGCCAACACCAGTTTTTGCCAAAGCCGTTTGGGCACATCAAATTGAGCGGATTTATACACTGTTTTTTTAGCTAACTCTAGCTTCAATTCTTTTAAAATATCCAAACAATCTTCAAAAGAGGTGTTTATAAAATTAATAACTATTTTAAATTTATAATCCCGTTTTGCCAATTCCAAAGCACCAAAAGCCGATAGTTTTAATATGGCTGGTGCGCTCATGCCCCAATGGGTGATGAGTAAGGGGCCGCTACTTTCTAAAGCACTATCAGCCACTTTAACCAAAACGTTATTTACCACCACACCTGGAATATCTTGAATACGCTCATCTTTAATATTGAAGGTGAATAAGGATGGCACCGGACTGGAAATGGTATGTCCTAAATCTTCCAAAAGCTTCCATATTTTTGGGTTGTTTCCTGTGGCTATCAATACTTTTTTGGATGTAAATACCCCTTGATTGGTGTCAACAACAAATGCCTCAGATTCTTTTTGAATGGATTTTACCGCGTGATTCATTAAAACCGCCACCTTATGTTTTTTGGCCTCATTTAAAAAACAATCAATGATGGTTTGTGAGGAATCGGTTGTGGGGAACATGCGTCCGTCATCTTCTATTTTTAAAGCAACGCCACGTTTTTCGAACCAGTCTATGGTATCGCCCGTCATGAATTGATGAAACGGTCCTAATAATTCCTTTTCCCCTCTAGGATAATTCAACACCAATTCCTGTGGAATAAACTCGGCGTGCGTCACGTTACACCTGCCACCGCCAGACACTTTTACTTTGGTCAGCACCTCTTTGCCGCGCTCTAAAATGGCCACTTTAAGCTTGGGGTTTTGCTCTGCGATGTTAATAGCAGCAAAAAACCCGGCAGCGCCACCGCCAATGATGAGCACGTCTTTTTCTGTCATAATCTATCTGGAAAATCAGAAATAATACCATCTACCTCATAAGATTTGATACGCTTGATAGGTTTTAAGTTATTGACCGTCCATGTAAAGACTTTAAAATCTTCTTTTAAATTGGCAACAATTTCTTCGGTTAACATGGTATAATCGGGGTGAATGGAATAGGCATTTATGGTTTTTGCGAAATTAACGGCTTCTTCCAAATTGGTATCGGTAAGCACGCCTAAAGGAATTTTTTTATTGACTTTATAGACCGTTTCCAATAAATTGTATTGAAAACTGGACACAATAATATTACTATAATCCCACCCTTTTTTTTCAATATAAAAATCGATGAGTCGGCTCGCTTCTTTAGGAGTATCTTGACCTTTTAATTCGATGTTCAGCAAGCATTTATTGTTTACAAACGCCATCACTTCAGATAAAGTTGGAATTTGGCAATGCCCCTTCACTTCTACTTTTTTCAATTGTTTTAAAGTGAATTTTGAAATTTCACCCGACGTATTCGTCATTCTATCTAAGGTGAAATCATGAAAAACCACTAGCTCGCCAGACGCACATCGGTGCACATCAATCTCAATACCATCCACTCCCAATTGCAATGCTTTTTTAATGGATTCTAAGGTGTTTTCTGAAAGATGCCCTTTGGCGCCACGATGTCCTATTTTTTTCATTATTTTATATATATTGTCTGGTTTGGTAAGATAGAATAGGCATAGGATCTGGTTGTTTGGTATTAACACATTCAAAATATGCGTATTTCATTTGGTAAAAATACGAATATCGTAAGATGTTTTTAGTAGCATTTTTATTACATTGATATAATTTTTTAATTTGTAAAAATTATCTTATATTTGATATTATAATAAACCCGAAATGAGGAACAAAAAGCCCTATTATCCCGAAATATTTAATGAATAATGAATATATTTACCCACATATAGCCA
>NZ_NIXN01000008.1 GCF_002807055.1 Confluentibacter citreus | reverse complement strand
TAAACAAACAGAATCGGATTTGAATAAAATTGGAAATGAACGAGCAAAATTATTATTCGGATAAAAAACCGATTTGCCAACACCGTGTATAAAAAATTGCTAGTTTTAGCTAACACAAAGGTTGTTGCTCGTTTGCTGGCTTCCGATTTTCCTTCGGAAAATCCTCGCCCCCAAACACGCAACTTTCCATACACGAACACGTTGGGCAACATTTGAAAATGAGCATTTTTAACTTTAAAACTTCAACAAAAAATATAAAAGAATTTCAGCAAAAATTAGCTGAATCATTGCCTGCGGAATTTTCAGCTTATAAAAATATTGTTAAAGAACATGCTTCATATTATTCAATTGTTTTTAGTCATAAACCAGAAGGTATTACTATTATGTATGGCTATCCACCAGATTTTTATAAAAAATATCATAATGAAGACAGGAAACATTTCAAATTATTCGGAGTTTATATTAAACGGAAACAAAACGATGAATATGTGGAAATGCCCATGACATTTGCTCATGGGAACCTTCAAAAAATAATTGTCAATAATCCGACAAAATTTCATAAAATTTTTGATTTTAATTCAATCGAATTAAGAGATATAAAAACTGAAAATATCAAAATCGAAAATCCTGATTTAAAAATTATTCTGAAAATATTAGAATCGTTGAGCAAAAATCAGTTGTCAATGCTTGACCTAGATGACTCTTTTGAATTAGAATATGAAGAAAAACTGTATTATCCAATACTTAACATGGAAGACGGAAACTATATTGCGGTAGATAAAAAAGGAAAAGTATATAGACTTAATCATGACCATTATACTCAAATAAGAAAAATTGCTGAAAATCCAATTCAATTTTTCCAATTATACAATGGACAAAAAAGCGATTTGGAAAATATTATGAACAAATAAAAAACGTAGCCCAACACCGTGTATAAAAAATTGCTAGTTTTAGCTGGCACAAAGTTGGTTGCTTGTTTGCCGGCTTCCGATTTTCCTTCGGAAAATCCTCGCCCACAAACACGCAACTTTCCATACACAAACACGTTG
>NZ_NIXN01000007.1 GCF_002807055.1 Confluentibacter citreus | reverse complement strand
GGCACCACTCAGGCCGCCGTGGACGGGGGAACCATAAACATTACCGTTACAGCAACCGATGCCGCGGGCAATACCGATGTTCAGACAGTGGTGATAACAGCGCAGGATGATATCGACCCGACCATTGCATGCCCAGCTCCAGTAACAGTAAACACATCTGATGATGGTGCAGGAAACTGCTCAACAACAGCTAACATAGGAATACCAACAGCATCTGATAATTGTACAACATCTGGCAACTTTACTTTTATAGCTAGAGTTGGAGGCACAATAATAAATCCTACTACATATGTATTTCCTGTTGGAAACACAACCGTAGTATGGACCGCAACAGACCAAAATGGCAATGAATCTGATTCCTGTAATCAAACCGTTACAGTAATTGACAATGAATTTCCAACAGCCTCTAACCCTGCTCCAATTGTAGCTTCTGGATCTGCACCTGCACCAGATATTAATGTTGTTATTGATGAAGCTGATAACTGTACCGCCAATCCACAGGTGGCATGGGTTAGTGATACACCATCTGGTACTTGCCCTGTAGTGGTTACTAGACTTTATAGTGTAACCGATAATGCTGGAAATAGCAGGAACGTAACACAAACAATAACTGTTAACGATGCTATCGATCCTATTGCAAGTTGTATTGCTCCATACACACTTACTGTTACCCTAGATGGAGTAACTGGTGAAGCCACAATTTTACCAAGTCAAATTAATGACGGTTCTACAGATAACTGTGGCCCCATAACACTTAGCTTAGACAAAGACTCATTTGGATGTAGCGATATTGGTACCAATACAGTGACTTTAACGGTTACAGACAGTCAAGGTAATACCGATACATGCGAAACCATTATTACTGTAAATGCACCTACTATTGATAGTGGGACACTTACGGGTTATAATGTCCAAACAGAAACTTCTGCTGATGCTTCCGATGTTATTGAAATAACCGCTTGCCCAATAGACCCTGTTACTGGCGATACTATTCAACAAGACGTTCTTTTAACTTTATCTGGCATAGATCCAGCTTTAAACGATGATATTGCACGTTGGGAGTATTCTACAAATGGTGGCGGTAATTGGTCTACAATTGCCAATACAACTACAACATATACACTAATGGATGTTCAAGTTACCACCATGTTAAGAGCAGTGATAAATGTAGGTGATTGTTTAGGGTTTTCACCTATAGCTATTATAGCTGTAATACCTCCTGATATACCTCCTACTATAACAAATAATCCAGATTTGACTATTTGTTTAGGAGAATCTGTATTGGTTGAAGTTGAAAGTCAATATGGCGTTAATTCTGAATTGAATGAAGGAGGATTATTTAATTTTGCTAACCCCGAAGGATGGAGGATAAACGGTATTGATGAATGGAAACTTCCAGCAAGTAATAGTAGTGAAAAGAATTCTATTTGGGCAGAAATTACAAATCAGACTGGCGGCAGGGATGCCTCTGGAACCCTATACAATGCAACAGATCCTAAATATGTTATTGTACATGGTGATTTAAGAAATATTAGAAGACAAGGTCAGCCATGGGGGAATACATGGTCATCCTTAGAAACACCTATTTTTAGCACTTATGGCCTAACTGATGCTACATTAACATTTGATACCGCATACTTTTTACAAGCTAGTGCGGAAATTAAAATAGAAATTTCTACTGATGGAGGCAACACTTACGATCCTTTAGTAAATCCACTAGACCCTGGTATAAATACATTTAATGGTTTACCTCATGATTTTTCTGGGCCATCAACATCTGGTGCTGGCACTCATATGGAGAATTTTGTTCCAATAGAAATTGATCTGCAAAATTACATAGGCTTAAATAATATAAGGATTCGTTTTTATTTTGAAGCAGGAAGTAGCATAGGAAGTTCTTGGGCATTAGATAATGTTCAGATCCCTAACAACCCAATTGATGAAGAAATTGAATGGACGGATGATTTTGGCGTAGTGGTTAATACTGGATCTAGTGTAAATATAAGTCCTCTCACACCGGGTGTGCAAAATTATGGGGCAACATCCTTAATTAATGGTTGTAGAAGTAATGATACTTCTGGTACTGAGTTTATTACCATTGAAGCTACATTATCTTATGCAGGCGAAAATATAGTTCCAATTACTAATGAGTGTGGTGAAGATACTGTAACACTGCATGCTTACGATAATACACTTACAGCTCAACAAAATTATGACAATGGTGTTTGGAATGGTAATTATAAAGTTCCTAATGCGGCTCCTGCCTCTCCAGATTACCCTGGTACTGGTGAAATTGGAACTTGGACTGTAACCTCATTTCCTACCGCATGTGGAATCAGTAATTACTCATTCTCTGACGTAAATGACCCTAATGCTATCTTTACAGGTGTACCTGGGACATATACTCTTACTTGGACCGTTAATGAATGTTCCAGTAATGTACAAGTGACTATCAATAGTTGTAGCCAGATTGATTTTGACGGTATAGATGACTATGTTACTTTTAAAGACAATTATGATAGAACAGGGCCTTTTAGTATTGAAATGTGGGTGAAACCAGAAGATTTAATTGGTACCCAAAGTATTTTATCTAAACGTAATGCCAATGATTTATCTACAGGATACGATTTAAGATTAAATGGAAACTCTGTAGAATTCCATTGGGACAATAATTCCATTTCAAGTAATGCTATCGACGCAACAACATGGCATCATATTGCTGTAACGTTTAATGGCAGTACTTATAAACTATACATGAATGGGGTTGAAAAAGCAAGTGCTAATGGTAGTGCTCCTACCCCTAATGACATGGAATGTATTTTAGGTGCTACGGATCAAGCTAATAATCCTCCCAACAAGCCCGTTAATTATTATCATGGCTGGATTGATGAACTAAGAATATGGAATAAGGCTTTGGATGTTGAACATATTCATCAAATGATGAATCAAGAAATAAAGCTGAATGGTGCCGATGATGTTATGGGGGAAATCATTCCATTAAAAATTTATGGTCAAGACGCCACACAAGATGGCATTGAGGATAATCCATTGCTATGGTCCAATTTAGATGGCTATTATCGCATGGATTTAAATTGCGGCTATTTAACGCCAACAAAAGGTAGTTTGAGTGGTCGATTGAGAAATATTTACTCTGACCAAGAAGAAACAGCTCCACTGCCATACAGATCGGCAAACAATGGCTTATGGGAAACCAATAGCACCTGGGAACAACCTGTTGTTTGGTACCCTCCAAATAGTACCGTAAACGGAACCAAGATCGATTGGAATATTGTTGAGACCTCCCACAACATAACTTCCAATGCAAAAGATCTGACGTTATTAGGCTTATTTGTTAAAACTAATGAATTAACCATCACCAATAGCGCTGGTGCCCAAGATGAAACCAATCTAGGTCATGGCCTTTGGATAACCCATTATTTAAAACTTGACGGGAAAATTGATTTGGTTGGTGAATCGCAGTTAGTGCAAAAACGCTATAATACAGGTGGCAACCCCACCATTCAGTTTAACGAAAGCATTCTAGATGTAACAAGTTCGGGAGATATTGAACGTGACCAACAAGGGGTTGTAAATAAATTTAACTATAACTACTGGGGGTCGCCTGTAGGTGCCAAAAATACCACCAGCAATAACATGCCGGCAACCTTATTTAATAACAAGTTGGATGGTACAAATACAAATAATCCGCAGACAATAAACTGGCGACCTAGTGGCTATGATGCTTCGCCAACCAATCCTATATCTATACCGGAATATTGGTTATGGACTTTTGAAAATAGAACCTCTAATACCTATTCTAGTTGGGTTAAATTGAATAAAAACTTACCTATCAAAGCAGGTTTAGGCTATACCATGAAAGGAAGCGGATCTAGCAATGCATACCAAAACTATACATTCATAGGTAAACCAAATAACAATGTGATTACTAATTCTGTAAATATAGGCAATGAGATATTAATTGGAAACCCATATCCGTCTGCTATCGATGCCAGAGAATTTATTAAAGACAATATACCACTAATTAGCCCTTTCCCAGATCCTATTACTGGTTTAGATATGCCTACAACAGCTCATCCAACAACAACAGGCAGTATTGATGGGACTCTTTATTTCTGGATACATTATACAACTAATAATACGCATGTTTTAAGAGACTATCAAGGAGGTTATGCTACATATACTTTAGCAGGCGGTGTGCCTCCCGTATCTTCTCCCTTAACCACTACAGATGGTTATGGAATTAGTGGAGGCGGATCTTCATTATTAGAGCCTGGTGATTATATTCCAGTGGCTCAAGGCTTCTTTGTTCATTCAGCGAATGTTAATAAAATATCCAATGAAGTTAGATTTAAAAATAGCCAAAGAATCTTTAAAACTGAACAAAATCCGGACGATTCAAGATTTTTAAAACCAAGTAGTTCTACTGCGAAGAGTGGCTCAAATCCAGCTGTGGATGACACTGCCATTAGGCGGATTAGATTCCAATTTAAATCGCCTGAAGGTGCTAGAAGACATTTGTTATTAGCTTTTACTGCTAATAATGAAGCTTCCGACGGATTTGATTATGGTTATGATGCCAAGGTGTTCGAAACATTGCCTAGTGACATGTTGTTTATGATAAATAATGATAAATATACAATTCAGGGTGTTGGTGCTTTTGATGAAACAAAACAATACCCGTTTGGTATATTCCTTAAAAAAGCAGGTCCAGTTGAGATATCTATTCCTAAAATGGAGCATATAGACCCAAGTACTAAAGTTTATATTTATGATAGTTTATTGGAAACCTATACCAAGATAAATGATAAAGATACTAAGTATACTGCCAATCTGGAGGCTGGCAATCATATAAACAGATTCTTTATAACATTTATGAAGAATAATAAGACGCTATCTCTAACGGATGAAACATTAGATCAGTTCCAAATAAACTATTTAAGCAACACTAAGGAAATATTGATACAAACGTCACCTGATACAGAAGTTAATCAAGTGTATTTAATGAATATATTAGGACAAACTTTAAAATCCTGGAACAAAACAAACTTGCCTAGCATCTCTAATGATATTAGAATTTCCGTCGGTAATGTATCAGAAGGAAATTATATCGTTAAAGTTGTTTCTTCTTATGGAACCATTAGTAAAAAAGTGATTATAAATCAATAATTTTTACTTTAAAAATTTAAAAAAAGCTACCTAAGAAATTGGGTAGCTTTTTTTATGTATAATTTATATATTTTTCTTACTTTTTTATTTTAAATAGTGTATTTCATCGATTATATTTACTTTTAAAAGATAATTACCCGTAATTGTTTGTATCTTTGATAAATATAATCAAGGATTGTTCATTATAAACCCAAATCTAATGACCACAAAAATACACTTTTACTTATTGTGCTTGTTATTTATGGTAATGAGCAGTTTTACTACCAGTTTAGAGGCACTTACCCCAACTAGCAACATCCAACGAGTTAGAATAGACTTTCATATGCCTAATGGCTATGTAAGGCATTTGTTATTTGCTTTTACAAAAGATAATTCCGCAAGCGATAATTATGATTACGGATTTGATGCCATTAATAGAGACAATTATCCTTATGACCTGAATTGGATTATTAATGACTTAAGATGTACCACTCAAGCAGTGGGAGCTTTTGATGACTCTAAAAAATATCCTCTAGGCTTATTCATGTCTGAAAATGGTAATATTGAAATCTCCTTGAATCGATTAGAAAATTTTGATGCTCCTATCGATTTATTTATTTATGATGCCTTATTGAATACATATACTAAAATTAACGATGTCAACTATGCTGCCACCATACCAAAAGGTGATTATTTAAATCGTTTTTATTTAGCTTTTAAGAGTGAAAATAACTCCTTTTTTGCAAAAACACTTGGCACTGAAGACATAACCTTGAAAGATACCAAAATAAGTTATTTGAATGACTCACAACAATTGTATATCAATACAAACGACAAATACATCGTTAAAAATATTCATGTTTATAATCTCAACGGACAAAAAGTTTTTACTTTAAGTCAGGTCAATTCCAAACTAATCAAAATTCCATTGCAAATTAGTCAAATTAAGTATGGCATCGTAGCCATAGAAACCGACCAAGGTGGACTTACTAAAAAAATAGTCCTAAATTAATTAGTGTTTTCATTTAATAAAAAGAGTCTTATTTATATTTAAGACTCTTTTTTTATTTCTGATATTAAATCTTGAAGTGCTAGTTTAGACTGTTCGCCAGAAACCATGTTTTTAAGTGTAAATGTATTGGAATTCACTTCCTCCTCGCCTACCAAAACCACAAATGGAATCGCACGTTTATCGGCATGTGCCATTTGCTTTTTCATTTTAGCGGCATCGGGGTATAATTCGGCGTGAATGCCTTGTAATCGTAATTGTTTGATGGCTTTTAAACTGAATAAGGCTTCTTTATCGCCAAAATTAATAAACAATACATCGATGTTTTTAGTCACGGTTTCTGGAAATAATCCCAATTCCTCCAATACCAAATAAATACGATCCAATCCAAAACTAATTCCAACTCCACTCATTGGACTATTTGATCCAAAAATACTCGTTAAATCATCATAGCGTCCACCGCCTCCAATAGAACCCATCTGCACTTGTTTTGGAGCAGCGACTTCAAAAATGGCACCTGTATAATAATTCAATCCGCGCGCCAACGTAACATCTAGTTGTAATGTGGCGGTAGTTAATCCTAATTCAGAAATAGCTGAATTTATAAACGATAGTTCATCAATCCCTTTTTTGCCTTCTTCGGAAGATGATAATATGGTTTTTAAAGAGTCTATTTGCGATTCAAAAGAACCTGATAAAGTAAATAAAGGCTGTAATTTAGAAATCCCAACTTCTGAAATACCTTTGGAAAACATCTCTTCTTTTACCTTCTCCTCGCCTGTTTTATCGAGTTTATCTAAAGCAACCGTAAAATCGATTAACTTATCGGATGCTCCAATAACTTCAGCAATCCCAGATAATATTTTACGGTTATTGATTTTAATGGTAACGCCTTCAAGTTTTAATGCTGAAAAAACAGTGTCGTATAATTGAATAAACTCCACCTCTTGCCATAACGAATCACTTCCAACCACATCGGCATCACATTGATAAAACTCCCTAAAACGGCCCTTCTGTGGTCTGTCCGCGCGCCAAACAGATTGGATTTGGTAACGCTTGAATGGGAATTCTATGTCGTTTTGGTGTTGTACTACATAACGTGCGAATGGGACGGTTAGGTCATATCTCAGGGCTTTTTCTGAGATGTTTTTAGTTAATAGTTGATAGTTGTTAGTTGTTAGTTGTTCTTGAGGAATCTTATCCAAATAATCCCCAGAATTCAAAATCTTAAAAATCAATCGATCCCCTTCATCACCATATTTTCCCATAAGGGTTTCAGAATTTTCAAAACTAGGTGTTTCAATGGGTTGAAATCCAAAGGTTTCAAATACGCCACGAATGATATTAAAAATATAATTGCGTTTTGCTACCTGTTCTGGGTTAAAATCCCGGGTTCCTTTTGGGATGCTTGGTTTTTGGGCCATAGTTATGCCTGCGAAGGCAGGTATCTCTTTAAAATTAGTATTTATATCAAGCGGATTAACTCCGTTGAATCTTCGATTTCCTACTTGTATAGGAACATCAAAAATAATTAATGATGACGAAATAGTAATGCATTATATTACTTTTTAATTAAAAAGCGAAAAAATCTCTTATATTGAAACTGAATTATAATAATATAGTTAATCTATTATGAGATTGCCACGTCGTGCCTCCTCGCAATGACAAAACAGTTACAAAAATAATAATGAAAAACGTCATTGCGAGGCACAAAGCAATCTCATAATGACGAACTAGTATAAACAGGTTGCTTTAGTCGTTCCTCCTCCTCATCGTCATTGCGAGGCACGAAGCAATCTCATGATGCGAAACTAGGATTTAGCAGATTGCTTCGTCGTGCCTCCTCGCAATGACGTTCAATTTATCAATTTATCAAAATATCTAAACAAATCGCCTTTGGTAATAACGGCACCTTGCTGTATCAACTTAAACTTGTCAAGGTTTTTATCATTGCCATAATCTTTTTTAGCTTGTAAAAACTCCACATCGTCATTCATCAAATTGTCACGCAACCAATTATAGCCTTCAGTCGTGGTGATGTCTTTATCATTCTTCACTTTTACACCAATAACACGCATATTGCTATCATTCAAATGAAACAAATGCATTTGGTTTGGCGATAAATGCTCTAAATACTTAGCGGCATTCAACGCACCTTCCCAAATTAAATCGCTAAAAACATCCAGTTCCATTTCCGCCAACTCTGGTCTGTTTACCTTTAAATTGCTCCATTCATCAGCGGTAACGGACTGTGTTGCCAAAAAATTAATGAATTCTTGGTGCAATTCCTCAAATTGTTCTTTAGTAAGTCTTGTGTACTTCATCAAAAATTATTTATAAAAAAAGCCCCAACACTGTTGAGGCTTTTAAAATATGTTATAAAAGATTAGTTTGCTTGTGCAACAACCTCAAAAGGCAAATCTACAGTTACCGCTCTGTGTAAACGTATGACGGCGTTGTATTTACCTGTACGTTTAATAGTTGCAACAGTAATGAATTTTTTATCAATTGAATGACCTTCTTTTTCTAAAGCTTCAGCTAAATCAATGTTTCCAACAGATCCAAATAATTTGTCACCTGAACCAACTTTAGCAGCTATTTTAATTTCCAATGCTTTTAAAGCATCAGCAATTTTAGTAGCCTCATCAATAATTTTCTTTTCTTTATAAGCTCTTTGTTTAAGGTTTTCTGCCAATACTTTTTTAGCAGAAGCTGTAGCCATAACAGCTTGTCCTTGAGGAATTAAAAAGTTTCTACCATAACCGTTCTTAACTGTTACAACATCGTCTTTAAATCCTAAATTTTCAACGTCTTGTTTTAATATAAGTTCCATAGTTATGCTATTTTATTTTAATAAATCTGCTACGTAAGGCATTAAAGCTAAATGACGCGCTCTTTTTACGGCAACGGACACTTTTCTTTGAAACTTTAACGAAGTTCCTGTTAAACGTCTTGGTAAAATTTTACCTTGCTCATTTACAAATTTCAATAAGAAATCTGGGTCTTTATAATCTATGTATTTAATACCAGATTTTTTGAAACGACAATACTTTTTAGTTTTGTTGGTTTCAATGTTCAACGGGGTCAAATATCTAATTTCTCCGTCTTTTTTACCTTTAGATTGTTGTTCTATTGATGTTGACATAATTAAGCTTTTTGTTTAAGTTTATCTCGTCTTCTCTCTGCCCAAGAAACAGCATGTTTATCTAACGCTACTGTTAAATAACGCATAAAACGCTCATCACGTCTAAACTCTACTTCTAATTGACCAATTACCTCACCGGCAACAGTGTACTCAAATAAGTGATAAAAACCACTTTTTTTGTTTTGGATTGGATAAGCTAATTTTTTAAGCCCCCAATCTTCTTTTGATACCATCTTAGCGCCGTTAGAAACAAGAAAATCTTCGTATTTCTGTACTGTTTCCTTTATCTGGTCTTCAGATAAAACGGGATTTAAGATGAAAACAGTTTCATAATGATTCATAAAATTCTATTTATTGTTTATAAATTGGGTGCAAAAATAGTTATTATCTACATATAAAACAATAAAAATTATAGTATATTTGAGTCAGCAATTAAATGTTAAAAAAAAGTTAAATTAAACAGTTTAACGATGTTTTTTGGTTTTTAGCCGAATTTTTTGTACTATTGTCGATATCTTAACCGAAATATCATAATGTTATGACTTTAAACTGTGTAGTAGTAGACGACTCAGCGATACAAAGGCTCTCAATTGTTAAGCTTGTAGAGAATCACCCCAATCTCAACTTAATAGCAGAGTACAGTAGCGCTTTAGAGACTAAAAATGGTTTAAATACGCACCAAGTTGACTTGATTTTTTTAGACATTGAAATGCCAGTGCTAAACGGATTTGAGCTTTTGGACGTATTAAACAACAAACCCCAAATTATTTTTGTAACCGGTAAAACAGAATATGCTTTTAAAGCATTTAACTATGACGCTACCGATTACTTACACAAACCAATTACTAGAGAACGTTTTAATGTTGCTGTTGAAAAAGCTTTAGAGCAACACAAATTAATACAGGACTTCAACGAAGAAGAGGGAGAACATATCTTTGTTAAGAGCAATCTTAAAAAACGTAAGGTATATATTAAAGACATTAAATGGATTGAAGCCCTTGGCGATTATGTGAAACTGGTAACGGAAGACAGCAGCCTTGTGGTATTGTCTACCATGAAATCTTTTGAATCTGAATTGCCTGAAGGTAAATTTTTAAGAATCCATAAATCATACATAGTTAATCTTGATAAAATTGACAGATTTAACAGTAAAAATGTTGAAGTGGGTGCTTACGAAATTCCGTTGAGTAGAAATAAAAAGACGCAACTTGTCGATGCTTTGAATAATATATAGAAACTTGCTTAGTCAAACTGTCCCGATAGCTATCGGGATGTTTTAGTTTCTCATATATATTATAGTAAAAGGTAATGAGATCCCGATATTCATCGGGATAAGTTCAACTACAATGTTTTATTTTGTTTCGAAAAACTTATAAAACATGAGTTTCACTAAAAGTTATCAACATTTATAATTAACTTAACTGACCGAAAATCTTTAATACTCAAGAAGCTGTTATTAATTTTAATAATAGCTTCTTTTGTTTTTAATAGGGATTGCTTTTTGGGTATTTTCACCAAAATATTTTTATAAAACTGATTTCTAATCCGGGATATTGGTGGCGATTCTGGCCCCAGGACATGCTCTTCAAAAACCTGTCTTAACGATTTGGCTAGCCATATAGCTGCCGTATCTACCTTAGTATAATCTTTATGTTTTAAGGTGATTTTAATTTGCTTATAAACGGGTGGATATTTAAAATTATATCTCTCGTTCATTTGCTCGTTAAACATTCCTATATAGTCTGTATTGGAAACTTGTTGCAAAATAGCATGATATGGATTATAGGTTTGAATTAATACCTTGCCCCTAACATCGGTTCTCCCTGCCCTACCCGATACTTGTAACATTAACTGAAAACTACGCTCGTGTGCCCTAAAATCAGGGAAATTCAATAAATTATCGGCATTCATAACGGCTACCAACTTCACATTCCTAAAATCCAAGCCCTTGGTAAGCATTTGTGTGCCTACCAAAATATCAACTTCCAATTGCTCAAAAGCCGTAATTATCTTTTCGTATCCATATTTACCACGGGTGGTGTCCAAATCCATGCGAGCCACTTTATAATCTGGAAATAAGGCTTTTACTTCTTCTTCTATTTGTTCGGTTCCAAAACCTTTACTATCCAGTTCAGAACTCCCACAAGCCATACAGCTTTTCAGCATGGCCATTACATAACCGCAATAATGGCAACGTAATTGGTCTCTATATTGGTGGTAGGTTAAACTAACATCGCAATTTGGACATTGAGGTGCATGACCACAGGTATTACATTCTACAATGGGCGAAAACCCACGTCGGTTTTGAAACAATATAACTTGCTGTCCATTCTTTAAAGCATCAGCCATTTCTTCAATTAGCCGGTCACTAAAATGACCCTTCATCAATTTCCGTTTGTGCTTATCCTTAATATCTACCAATTCAATATCGGGCATCAACACATTATTATACCGCTGACTGATTTCAACCAACCCATATTTATTTTGCTGCGCATTATAATAACTTTCCAAACTTGGTGTGGCAGATCCTAAGAGTGTTTTTGCTCTGTGGATATTAGCCAAAACCACTGCCGTATCGCGTGCATGATAACGTGGTGCAGGATCAAATTGTTTGAATGATTGTTCGTGTTCTTCATCCACGATGATAAGTCCTAAATCATTGAAGGGCAAAAACATAGAAGAACGTGCTCCTAGAACTATTTGCGCTTTCGCTGCATTTTTTAAAACATTGTTCCAAACCTCTACACGCTCATGGGTGGAATATCTAGAATGAAAAACGGACACCTGTTCACCAAAATAATTTTGCAAACGTGTTATCAATTGCGTCGTTAAGGCGATTTCTGGTAATAGATACAGAACCTGTTTGCCTTTTTGTAAGGCGTCTTCAATGAGCTTAACATACACTTCGGTTTTTCCAGAAGACGTGACACCATGAAGCAAGGTAATATTATGAGTTGCAAAAGATTCTTTAATTTCTTTTAAAGCTATAGCCTGATAGTCGTTTAAGTCTTTAGAATCTTCATTGGCTTCACCAGAATATTGGATTCTATCCATTTGAATATGGTATTCTTCTAAAATACCTTTATCAATCAATGATTTTACAATGGCAGGAGACGCATCACTTTCAGTAGTTAAATCCGATACCTTTACTGGTTTTTTTGTTTTGGCTGAGATAGAAAACAAGGTCATGATCACTTGTCGCTGTTTGGGCGCTCTATTTAAATCATCCAGCAATTTATGAAGTGCCGCTTCTGAAGAAAAATTATTGTGTAATTTAACATAACGTACCAGTTTTGGTATATACTTTTCATAAACTTCTTCATCTAATTGAATGGCATTTTTTTCCAACAACCTATTAATAACTGGTAATACATTTTTTTTGTCCAGAATATTAACAATGTCATGGATTTTTAATGAGGATTGGTGTTGTAATGCCTCGTAAACCAGAAACTCATCATCTTTTAAAGTAGATTCATTAATCTCTTTAATATTATTCTTACTAATGATGGTTTCACTTTCTAAAATAAATGCACTAGGCAAGGCTGCTCTCATGACGTCACCAAGGGTACACATATAATAATCGGCTATCCAATGCCACAATTGCAATTGTTTTTGGTTTACAATAGGCGAATCATCTAAAATTTGATGGATCTCCTTAGCCTCATAAACCGTGGGTGCTTCATTATGAATGTTATAAACGATGCCTGTATAAATTTTAGATTTCCCGAAGGGAACCGACACTCGCATGCCTATTTTTAAAAAATCTGCTTCCGATTTCGTAATGCTATAAGTAAATAACTTTTGAAGCGGTATAGGAATAATAACATCAACGAAATACTGCATACGTTATTTCCTTTTTTTAAGCCTATTTAAAGATACGTTTAACTCGTAACCTAAAAGTAGAACATTTGCATTTAGCCATAGATAAAACATCAATATTAAAAGCGCTCCAATAGACCCATACAGCTTATTATAATTGCTAAAGCTTTCAATATATATACCGAATAAGAATGATAAAAGAGCAACCAAAAATGTAGTAAATAGCGCGCCTATAGAAAAGAATTTAGAATCTTTGCCTTCCCTTGTACCAAAATAGTATAAAACAGCCGTAGCAAAATAGACCATAATAACAGAAAACATATATTTAACCGTATTAAACCAAAAAACCATTTGTAATTTGTTTTCTGTACCATCATTGATGGACAAAAGCAATTTTTCTACAACATAAATTTGAAAATAACCCAAGAACACAATCATAATAATAAGTAAAAATGCTAATATTAGAGCAATGCTTAAAGCGTATAAATATTGACGGAAGATATTTCTTGTTATGTGACTGTGATAGGAATTTTCAAAGCCAGAAAATAACGCATTAATGCCATTTGCCATTAAAGCAATGGATAAAATAAAAACAGAAGATAATAATCCGCCCCTTTGAGATTGGTCTATATTCTCAAAAATGTTTTCAAAGAAAAATTCCGATGTACTTGTGGGTAAATAAGATTCCAAAAACTTTAAAAAATCGATTTTAAAATCATCGATGGGCACATACGGTATAATAATTAGAACAAACAATAAGAAGGGAAACAATGCCATAAAAAAGCTAAAAGCAATAGCACTTGCCCGAGTTGTTAAGGCGCCTTTTACGATACCAGTAACATATAATTCCAATAAATCATAAAGAGACAAACCCTCAAGGCCCGGTAATTTAAATCGTTTAAAAAAACGAACCAATACATTTAAAACAGGAATTTTCGCTAGCTTGTCTTCAAGTGGTTTGGTCATTAATAATTTGCATAAGGGTTTAAAGCAAAGTTATTAAAATAATGAGTTACATAAGCCCTATAACTAATTAAACTATGAAGTCTTTGAATGTTATTTTATCGCTTTTAAGCTTAAATCCATATTATGGACTGAATGTGTTAAAGCACCACAGGAAATATAATTTACACCACACTCGGCGTAATGCCTAATGGTATCTTCATTAATGTTTCCAGAAGATTCCGTTAAACATTTATCACCAATCAATTTTACGGCTTTTTTAGTGTCTTCGTAATCAAAATTATCAATCAAAATCCTATAAACACCATCGTTTTGCAATATTTCTTTAACCTCTGTTAGATCTCTCGCTTCTACCATGATTTTTAAATCTTTCCCTGTTTCCTTAAGATATTCTTTGGTCATTTCAATGGCTCTTGTAATGCCCCCAGCAAAATCTATATGGTTGTCTTTCAACATAATCATATCAAACAAACCAAACCTGTGGTTTTCGCCACCACCAATTTTTACGGCCCATTTTTCAAGCATTCTGATTCCAGGCGTTGTTTTTCTTGTATCTAGAATTTTTGTTTTTGTGCCTTTCAACAAATCTGAGAACATTCTAGTCTTAGTAGCAATGGCACTCATACGTTGCATACCATTTAAAACGGTACGTTCACATTTTAATATAGATTGTGGCGAGCCTTCAACATGCAAAACCACATCACCATAAGTAACTTCAGAACCATCTTCAATAAGAATATCTACTTTCAAGGTTTTATCAACATAAGCAAAAACGCGTTTAGCATAGTTAACACCAGCTATAATTCCTTTGTCCTTCACTAAAAGTTTTGCTTTTCCTCTTGCATTTTCAGGAATACATGCCAAAGAGCTATGATCTCCATCACCTACATCTTCCCGTATAGCATTAGAAATTATTAATTCTATCTCGTATTCAAATTGTTCTTTGGTTATCATTGTTTTAGAAAGTTTGCGCTAAAATAAGAAATTGATTGGCTAATTGAAATTTTGGAATTACGAATTTTGTATTTTTTTTTAATTTAAATCCATTATTCATAAATACTAAATACTAATTTTGCCATATGACCATTAAGCTATTAGCCATAGGGAAAACCGATGATAAAGACTTGAAATCCTTAATAGAGGTTTATGCAAATAGGTTATCTTACTATATTAATTTTCAATTGGATATCATTCCAGATATAAAAAATGCCAAGAATTTAAGTGAAACCCAACAAAAAATAAAAGAAGGTGAACTCATATTGGGAAAAATTAGTAATACAGATGTGTTGATTCTTTTAGATGAAAATGGGAAACAATATGATTCCGTAGGGTTTTCTGAATATTTACAGAAATACATGAACTCTGGCATCAAACAATTGGTTTTTGTTATTGGTGGCCCTTACGGATTTTCTGATGAGGTTTATAACAAAGCAAATGGGAAAATATCACTTTCTAAAATGACATTTTCCCATCAAATGATTCGATTATTTTTTACCGAACAACTGTACAGAGGATTCACCATTTTAAAGAATGAACCCTATCACCACAGGTAAAATAATTAATAATGAAAAATGTAAAGTGAAAATTATAAAACCATCATCGCTAATGATTAATTCTTCATTATTAATTGATTTAATACGTTTTATAAACTTCTTTTCTCTTTTTTAATTGACGTTCTAAATCACTGATAGTTTCTCTAACTGATACTTCAAAATTTGGTTCGCTAGATGAGGCAAAAATTCTAGGGCCAGGTAAACTTAGCTCAATATTACAAATTTTACCAGTTTCACGTTCATTTTCGTCTTGCTTAAAATACACGGTAGCACTAATTAAAAACTCATATCTATCAAATAATTTCCTCAATTTTTCTTCAGTGAATGCTGATAACGTTTCACTTACATCAACACCTACATATTCAAAATTTACAATCATAACTTAATTTTTATTTAATTTGTTTATACAGTGAAGTTACATTTTTTACAATCATTTTAACCTAACATCCATCATAAAAAAAACATAAATATTCATGTAAGTGTCATTTCTTAAACATAAAATAAACAGCTAAGACCAAAAACACAAAGGCTATAATATGATTGGTTCTAAACGTTTCTGTTTTAAAAAAAACGAGTGTGAATATCGCGAAAACCACCAAGGTTATAACCTCTTGCAGAAGTTTTAATTCAATAAGTGAAAATGGTCCTCCATGTCCTTTAAATCCTATTTTATTAGCGGGCACCTGAAAAGCATATTCAAACAAAGCAATAAACCAACTAATCAACACGATGGCTACTAAACCTAGTTTGTTGAACCATTTCCACTCGGCAAACTTTAAGTGTCCATACCAAGCAATGACCATGAACGTATTACTCAATACCAAAAGCACAATGGTTAAAAGTCCCTTCATAGATAATATATTGTTAAAAAATGAAACTAAATTAGTCTATTTTTTTGATTGTCTTAATTTTGAAAAAAATAAAATTTATGCAACTTGTTTTTGCCACAAATAATCTCAATAAAATAAAAGAAGTCCAAGCCTTAATGCCCCAACATATCAAATTATTGAGTTTAAAAGATATTGGTTGTTTTGAAGACCTTCCTGAAACCCAAAACTCAATAAAAGGAAATGCCATACAAAAGGCAGAATTCATAAAAAATCACTATGGCTACGATTGTTTTGCAGACGATACAGGGCTTGAAGTTGATGCATTAAATGGGGAGCCGGGGATTTATTCTGCGCGTTATGCAGGCGAACAACGAAATGCAAACGACAACATGAATACGTTGTTAAGTGCTTTAAAAGATAACCCAAATAGAAAAGCCCATTTTAAAACCGTTATTGCATTAGAAATTAACAATCAGCAACAAGTATTTACAGGTATTTGTGAAGGTGAAATAACTAATAGCAAACAAGGAGAAAATGGTTTTGGTTACGACCCCATTTTTAAACCCAATGGATACCAAAAAACATTTGCCGAAATGGATTTAAACCTTAAAAATTCCATTGGTCATCGCGGCAAAGCTGTATCCCAATTAATCGCTTTTTTAAATTCTTAGAACTTAAAAATTAAATATTAAAAAACAAAAAAGCTAGTTGGCAGTTAATATTCTTTACACTACATTTAGTCTATGACAGAGGAAGACATAGAAAAAGAAAATGCAGCCATTACCAAAGCCTACAAAGAGTTATTGAGTGTTAGTTATACCACGCTAACGGAAGATGATAAAAAATTAATACGAAAGGCTTTTGAGGTTGCTCTTGACGGACATAAATATCAACGTAGAAAATCTGGTGAAGCTTATATATTTCACCCTATTGCCGTTGCAAAAATTGTTGCCCAAGAAATTGGTTTGGATGCAACATCCATTGCTGCGGCCTTACTTCACGATGTTGTAGAAGATAGCCCAGATTATGCTATTGAAGACATTGAAAGTCTTTTTGGGGAGACCGTTACGAGAATTGTTAGCGGACTTACCAAAATTTCTTCATTAAGTAAAGAACAGGGTATGGATGTGTCACTGCAAGCAGAAAACTTCCGTAAAATGCTTCTTACGATGAATGATGATGTGCGTGTTATCATCATTAAAATTGCAGATAGACTACATAACATGCAGACCATGGACTCGATGCGAGAGGACAAACAAATCAAAATCGCATCAGAAACCATGTATATTTATGCTCCTTTGGCACATAGAATAGGTCTTTACAACATAAAAACAGAGCTCGAAGACTTAGGTTTAAAATATTTAGAACCAGATACATACAACGATATCCTTTTCAAAACAAAAGAAAGCAAGGAAGAGCAAGACTTATATATAAAGGAGTTCAGTAATGTCATAAAAAAATCTTTAGATAAAGAAAGTTTGGAATACACCATAAAAGGGCGTCCTAAATCTATTTTTTCCATTAGAAGAAAAATGATTAAACAAGGCGTATCTTTTGATGAAGTGTATGACAAGTTTGCTATTAGAATTATTTACAAAAGCGATGAAAATACTGAAAAATTCTTGGCTTGGAAAATTTATTCTATAGTAACCGACCATTTTAGACCAAATCCTGTGCGTCTTCGTGATTGGATTTCTTCGCCCAAATCAACTGGGTATGAAGCCTTACACATCACGGTTATGGGTCCAAAAGGACGATGGGTTGAAGTACAGATACGTAGCGAGCGCATGAACGAAATTGCAGAAAAAGGCTATGCAGCTCATTATAAATATAAACAGGACACCGAAAAAGAAGATAATCTTGAAAATTGGATCAATAAACTTCAAGAAGCCCTTGAAAATCCCGACACAAATGCGGTTGACTTTGTTGAACAATTCAAACTTAATTTATATTCTAAAGAAATATTTGTTTTTACACCAAAAGGTGAATTAAAATCGTTGCCTAAAGGTGCCACACCGTTGGATTTTGCCTTTAATATCCACACCGAGGTAGGTATGAAAACCCGTGGCGCCAAAGTAAATGGCAAATTAGTCCCGCTTAGCCATGTCTTGGAAAGTGGTGATCAAGTGGATATCTTAACCTCAGATAATACGAAACCAAATGCCAATTGGTTGGATTATGCCACTACAGCCAAAGCGCGAGCAAAAATAAAATCTGCTTTAAAAGAAGACAGAAAAATTATTGGTGAAGAAGGAAAAGAGATTTTAAGAAGAAAGTTAAGGCAGCTTAAAATAACATTAAATGAAAACAGTATCAACGAAATGGTTCGATACTTTAAGCTTAAAACAAGTTTGGATCTTTTTTATCGTGTAGGCATCGGGTCTATAGATAATGTGATGCTCAAAGAGTTTGCTTCTTCTAGAAGCAATGCGTTAATGAGTTTCCTGAAAAATAAGATTTCTAGAAAAGCAAACATTCCTAAGGAAGAATTAGATAAGGAAGAAATCACGGCAAATTATGACTCGTTGGTTTTTGGAAAAGAAGAGGAAAAACTTGATTATAAATTATCCACGTGCTGTAACCCCATTCCTGGTGATGAAGTTTTTGGTTTTGTAACGGTCAGTGAAGGCATTAAAGTGCATAAAAAAAATTGCCCTAATTCTTTAAGTCTACAATCAAACTACGCCTACAGAATTATGCCCGCCAAATGGGTAGATTCAACACGACAAGAATTCTCAGCATACATCATGATTTCTGGAATAGACCACATGGGATTGGTAAATGAAGTGACCAAAATCATTTCAGAAAATATGCATGTAAACATGAAAAGCCTTAGCTTTGAAACAAACGATGGCCTATTCTCTGGAAAAATAAACCTTATTGTAAATAACAATACCATTTTGAAAAAGGTTGTTGAAATGCTTAAAAAAATTAATGGCATCGATAAGGTATATAGAGTGTAAAAAAGTGTAAATTTGCATTTGCAATTATGAGTTTACCAACAGATACAAAAAATCAAGACATTGTTAAGAGTGTTTTTACAAGCTTTTTAGAAAATAAAGGGCATCGTAAAACACCTGAACGCTATGCTATTTTACAAGAAATTTATAATAGCGAAGAGCATTTCGATATAGAATCACTATATCTAAACATGAAAAATAAAAAGTATCGCGTGTCTCGTGCTACACTTTATAATACTATAGAATTACTTTTAGAATGCGGCTTGGTTAGAAAACATCAATTCGGTCAAAATCAGGCACATTATGAAAAGTCCTATTTTGATAGACAACACGATCACGTCATTCTAACAGACACTGGTGAAGTCATCGAATTTTGCGATCCAAGAATTCAATCAATAAAAAAAACAATAGAAGAAGTTTTCGATATCGAGATCAATACACACTCGCTTTATTTTTACGGAAACAGAAAATCAACTAAATAATTATTTTTTACAATGGCGGTAGATTTACTACTAGGATTACAATGGGGAGACGAAGGCAAAGGGAAAATTGTTGACGTACTTACATCCAAATACAATATCATTGCTCGTTTTCAAGGTGGCCCAAACGCAGGACACACCTTAGTTTTCAATGGAAAAAAACATGTTTTACACACCATTCCATCAGGTATTTTTCATGATGACGCTATGAATTTAGTGGGAAATGGTGTTGTCATAGACCCTGTTATTTTTAGAGGTGAATTAAATAAATTGGAAGAGCAGAATATAGACTACAGAAAATCCTTGCTCATTTCCCGTAAAGCGCATATTATATTACCAACGCACCGCTTACTCGATGCTGCTAGTGAAGCTTCAAAAGGAAAAGCTAAAATTGGATCTACCCTTAAAGGTATTGGCCCAACTTATATGGACAAAACCGGCAGAAACGGTATTCGTGTAGGTGATTTGGAATTAAGCGATTGGAAAGAACGTTATAGAACTTTAGCTGATAAACATGAATCTATGATTGCGTTTTACGACGCAAAAATTGAATATGATTTAGAAGAACTTGAAACCGAATTCTTTAAAGCCATTGATGTTTTAAAATCTTTAAAATTTATTGATTCTGAAGAATATATATACCAAGCACAAAAATCTGGCAAAACCATACTTGCTGAAGGCGCACAAGGATCGTTACTGGATATTGATTTTGGAACCTATCCTTATGTGACATCAAGTAATACCACAGCTGCTGGCGCTTGTACAGGACTAGGTGTAGCACCAAACCAAATCGGTGAGGTCTTTGGTATTTTTAAAGCGTATACAACACGTGTGGGTTCTGGCCCATTCCCAACAGAATTATTTGATGAAGATGGCGCCACTATGGGTCGTGTAGGTCAGGAATTTGGAGCAACCACAGGCAGACCACGCCGTTGTGGCTGGTTGGATTTGGTAGCCTTAAAATATGCATGTCAAGTTAATGGGGTTACCCAATTAATGATGATGAAAGGCGATGTGCTTTCCGGCTTTAAAACCTTAAAAGTATGTACCGCTTATAAATATAAAGGAAACCTCATCCATCATTTCCCATACAACATAGAACCTGAAAACGTAGAACCTGTTTACACAGAAGTTAGCGGATGGCAGGAAGATTTGACAGCTATGTCTGAAGATTCTCAACTTCCAAAAGCATTAAATGATTATATTGAATTTTTAGAAAAAGAATTGGGAATTCCTATTACTATTGTCTCGGTTGGACCTGACAGAAAACAAACTATTTTTAGATAGCTCGATTCTATATTATAATTTAAACGCTTCAAAATATTTTGGAGCGTTTTTTGTTTCAATATACTTAAACATCATATTAATCGTTATTTTTGCTACAAATAATCTCAGTTTGAAAGCGCTACATTCTTTATATTTTATCGTACTCATTTTTTTAGCAACCTTCATATATGGGCATGCTCAAGAAAAAAAGCAGATTGAAATTCTTTATTCTGGAAGGGTCAATATGGATGAGGCCAACCCAGGTGCAAAAGTTTTAACAAGAGACGATTCCCAACAGGTTCACGTGCTTCACGAAAACATCAATTTATGGTGCGACAGAGCCATACAATACAGTGCCGAAAATTTTATAGAGGCTTTTGGCAATGTAAAAATGGTACAAGGCGACACTATTACCATGACATCAAAATATGTTGAATATAGTGGGTTAACACAATTAGCATTTGCTAGTGGCGATGTTGTATTGAAAGATCCGACTTCCACGATTACATCAGACACTTTATATTTTGATCGTTTAAAACAAGAAGCTTTTTACAGAAACGGAGGGACCGTTGTAAAGGACACCTCTGGAACCATTACCAGTAAAATAGGCCGATATTATATGAACCTTAAAAAATACAAGTTTGTACAAGATGTTGTATTGGTTAATAAAGACGCTACCATTAACTCCAATTATTTCGATTTTTATTCGGATACGGGGCACGCCTATCTTTTTGGGCCTTCAACCATCGTTACCGAAGAAAGTAAAACCTATTGTGAAAAAGGCTTTTATGATACCAAAACCAAGATTGGCTATGCCATGAAAAATGCCAAAATAGATTATGACAATCGAGAAATTATAGGTGATAGTTTATATTTCGACAATAACATCAGTTTTGCATCGGCAACCAATAATATTAAAGTTACAGATACCTTAAATAATAGCATTGTGAAAGGACATTATGCCGAGGTTTTTAAAGCTAAAGATTCCCTATTCATAACCAAACGTGCCTATGCTATTACCCTTCAAGAAAATGATTCTATTTATATTCACGGCGATACGCTAATGGTCACAGGTAAACCCGAAAAGCGCATCACCAGAGTATTCAGAAATGTAAAACTTTATAAATCGGATATGAGTGGGAAAGCAGATTCCATTCATATGAACCAGGAAACGGGACTTACCCAACTCATAAATATATCAAAAGGTGTTCAAAATGATGCCTTTTCAGTAAAACTTAAACCCATTCTTTGGAATATAGAAAATCAGATGACTGGTGATACCATTCATTTGATATCAGATACAAAAACCGAAAAATTAGATTCGCTCGTTGTCTTTAATAATGCTTTTGTGATAAGTAAAGACTCTATTGGAACGGGCTATAATCAAATTAATGGCATGCGTCTAGTAGGGTTATTTGATGATAATAACGAGTTATATAATATTGATATCATTAAAAACGCCCAATCCATTTATTATTTGAGAGATGATGATGGTGAACTTATTGGTATTGACAAGTCTAAATCGGGAAGCATCAAAATACTAATATCAAATAAGCAAGTTGATGAAGTAATAAAGTTAAATCAAGTTGATGGAACTATTCCTCCAGAATCTTTATATCCTGAAAACGAAAAAATTTTAAAAGGATTTGATTGGCGTGATGAAGAACGCCCAAGAAGTGTTGAAGATCTATTTAAAGACGATCCTCCTTTAATTTTGCCAGTTATAAAAGGTCTTGATGATTATATCCCACAAGAAGATTTTTTTGACGAAGGCATGTTGGAACGCATAGAACAAGCAGATGAAGCCAGTAAAAAAACGGATAAGGACAAAGACCCAAAAGCATCTAGAAATTTACCGCAACGAGTAAAAGACAAAGAAGAAAACCAACTCATTACTCCAGCAAATGATTCCGTTGGCGGTCAGAAATAATGAAATCAGATTTTTTTAAATACCAAGCACAAACCACCCCTCACCCATTGGCAATGGAAATTTCCCATGCTAATGGTTCTTACATATATGATACCAATAATAAAGCGTATCTGGATTTTGTGGCTGGCGTATCCGCAACCCCTTTGGGTCACAATCATCCCAAAGTCATAAACGCCATTAAGGAACAAGCGGATAAATATCTGCATGTTATGGTTTATGGTGAATATATTCAAAAACCAGCCGTAGAACTTACTAAATTGCTTGCGAAACAGCTACCCTATCCTTTAGAGAAAACCTATTTAACAAATTCTGGTACAGAAGCCATTGAAGGCGCTTTAAAGCTGGCCAAACGAGCTACTGGCAGAAGCGGGATAATTTCTGCCCACAATGCCTATCATGGTAACACCATGGGCTCCATGAGTGTTATGGGCTATGAAGACCGCAAACAAGCATACAGACCTTTATTGCCAGACGTGACCTTTATAAATTTTAATAACGAAGATGATTTAAAACACATCACCACAAAAACGTCCTGTGTTATACTAGAGACCATTCAGGGCAGTGCGGGCTTTGTAGAATCCATCAATGGGTATTTAGAGAAGGTTAGACAGCGTTGTAACGACGTTGGCGCCCTTTTAATTTTAGATGAAATACAACCTGGCATTGGAAGAACAGGGAAATTGTTCGGTTTTGAACATTACAATTGTATTCCAGACATTTTAGTAACTGGCAAAGGTTTAGGTGGCGGCATGCCCATTGGTGCTTTTACAGCATCTACTAAACTCATGGATTTGCTTTCAGAAAATCCTAAATTGGGACACATCACCACATTTGGTGGGCATCCACTTATAGCGGCTTCGGCATTGGCAACATTAAAAGAAATTACTGAAAGTGATTTAATGCCATTAGCTTTAGAAAAAGAACAACTTATACGCAAACTTTTGGTACACCCTCTCATTTTAGAAATTAGAGGAAAAGGGTTGATGTTGGCTTTAATAACACCTTCGGCTGATATCGCAAATACTGTTATTCTTAAATCCCAAGACCTTGGCTTGATATTGTTTTGGCTGCTTTTTGAGCCTAAGGCAGTACGAATTACACCGCCTTTAACCATATCAAATGATGAAATAATCAAAGGATGCAATATCATTATTGAAGTTTTAAACACTATTGAACATTAAATAACCTCATTCAACATTCTGAATATCAACACAAAACCACTATAAACAAAAGTGTTCATTACTTTGTTAAAAACATTTACGCAAATTTTACGAAAAATTCGATTCAAGCCTTAAATTTATTGGTGAAGAACACTTACAAATGTGCTTATGGAGCTTAGTCATGATGACAACGACAATCTGCCGCTTACCAAGTTTGAATCGATGCTAAAAACGAATCATGTTTTGTTCTTCGATTCCGAAGAATTTGAAAACATCATTCATCACTATCTCAACGAAGGGAAAATAGCGCTAGCTAAAAAAGCCATAAAATTAGGTTTACAACAACATCCAACTTCTGTTAATTTAAAGCTGTTCAAAGTTGAAATATACGTTTTTGAAGATAAGCTGATTCAAGCGGATGAACTGTTGAACGAACTTTATATTTTAGAGCCTCACAATGAGGAAATTTACATCCAAAAAGCAAATATATTTTCCAAAAAAGACGATCATTTACAAGCCATAGACGTTCTTAAAAAAGCATTGGAGCTTACAGATGATGCCGTAGATGTTTATTCCCTTATTGGTATGGAATACTTGTTTTTGGATGAATATGAAGAGGCCAAAACATATTTTATGAAGTGTCTTGAAGAAGATTTCGAAGATTATTCGGCACTCTATAATGTTGTATATTGTTTTGATTTTTTAAACCAAGCAGAAGAATGTATTGAATATCTCAATATCTTCTTAGATAAAAACCCCTATTGTGAAGTGGCATGGCACCAACTGGGAAAACAATATTTTGACTTAAAAAAATATAAAAAAGCATTGGCATCTTATGATTTTGCTATCATTTCTGACGACACGTTTGTTGGCGCTTATATTGAACGAGGAAAGGTGTTAGAAAAATTGAAGCGTTTTGAAGATGCCATAGAAAGCTATTCCATAACACTTAAATTAGACGACCCGACCCCTTATGCCTTGCTTCGTATAGGAACCTGCTACGAAAAACTGAATAATACTGACATGGCTATCCAATTTTACGAAAAAACCTTGCACCAAGATCCGTCATTGGATAAAGGTTGGATTGCCATTACCAGGTTTTATATCAAAAAAAGAAATTATCAACGTGCTCTTTATTTCATTAATAAAGCCATTAATATTGATACAGAGCATGTTATCTATTGGAAATTATATTCCCAAATAAATCAGCGTTTAAGTTTTTTTGAAGAAGCAGAACGTGGTTACAAAAGAACCTTGGAATTAGGTAACTACGAATTAAATACGTGGCTTTCCCGTGGCGACCTTTTAATTAAACTTGGTGAACCCCAAGCTGCTATTTTTAATTTTGAACAGGCAGTTGACTTTTACCCTGAAAATGCTGAAATTGAATACCGTTTGGCAGGACTTTACTTCACGTTGAATGAATCTGACAAAGGCACGTTTCATCTAAAAAACGGTTTGAAATATAACGAAGATTACACGTTTATTCTAGATGAACTTTTTCCTGAAATTATCAATAAAGTCCAAGTTAAAAATTTACTAAAAGCAAATCAATAATAAAACGTTAACCTAAATTGTATACCTTTGGTTTAGCTTTAAAACCAATATATGCAAAGACGTTTTTCCGATTATCTTATTATCACTCTTAAAGGATTAGCCATGGGTGCTGCCGATGCCATACCTGGTATTTCTGGTGGAACTATCGCCTTTATTTCAGGAATTTACGAAGAGTTAATCGCTACTATTAGTAACATCAAACCTTCTCTTTTTAAAACACTTTTAAAAGAAGGCATAGCCACTTTCTGGAAAGAAGCTAATGGCAATTTTGTTATGGCACTTTTGTCTGGTATTGTTATTAGTTATATATCATTCATGAAACTTGCCAAATACCTTTTAGAATACCATCCCGTTCTCATTTGGTCATTCTTTTTCGGGCTCATCGTAGCTAGTATTTATTTTGTCGGCAAACAAATTACTGAATGGAAGGCATTCACCATTATAGCATTGATTATTGGGGCTTGTATCGCTTTTTATATCAGCATACTTCCCGTAATGGCTGCCAATGACAGTTTATTATTTTTGTTTTTTGCTGGTGCTATAGCTATTTGTGCCATGATTTTACCAGGGATTTCAGGTTCTTTTATATTAATCATTCTGGGAGCTTATAAAACCATAAGCGATGCTATTCATGATATTGATATTAAAAAACTTTTAATATTCATTGCAGGAGCTGTTGTTGGTTTATTAAGTTTTAGCCATGCTTTAAAATGGCTGTTTAAGAATTATCATAATGTGACATTGGCACTTCTAACTGGATTTATCTTTGGATCATTAAACAAAGTTTGGCCATGGAAAGAAACATTAACTTGGTACACAAACTCTAAAGGAATTAAAGAACCATTACTTCAAGAAAGTGTTTCGCCTTTTTCTTTTAATGGTGACAGTCAGCTGTTATCTGCTACTATTTTAATGATTATTGGATTTTTAAGTATTTTTATTTTAGAAAAAGTAGGTTCAAAAAAACAGTAATGGAAAGTACCAGAACACTTAAGGACAAAATATTTCTTATCCTAAAAGGGATTGGAATGGGCGCTGCCAATAAAGTTCCTGGTATTTCTGGTGGTGTAGTAGCTTTTGTTGCTGGTTTTTACGAAGAATTTATATACTCACTTAAAAAAGTAAATGGCAAAGCATTTAAATTATTGATTAACGGCCGATTTAAAAGTTTTTACAATTACATAAATGGTCGTTTTATAGTGCTTTTGTTTTCTGGAATGATAATCAGCTACTTTAGCGTCTCTTTAGTTTTGGATTATTTAATTAAACATTATGAACTATATGTTTGGAGTGTTTTCTTCGGAATGATCATAGGTTCTATATATTATATCAACAAAGATTTTAGGGATTGGAATTTTAAAACCTATGCTTCCCTAGCCATCGGTATTACATTAGGAATTGGGATTAGTTTTTTAAATCCTGCAAAGGAAAATGATAACTTATGGTTTGTATTTTTTTGTGGTATCATTAGTGTTTCTGGGATGACGCTACCTGGTTTTTCTGGATCTTTTATACTTATTCTTCTTGGTAATTATGTGTTGCTTTTGGTGGATTCCGTAAACGCCTTATTTGATACTTTTTACGACATTTTAGGAGGCAATTTAAGCTTTATAAACAACCCACAACGTATTAAGATGCTTAAGGTTCTAGCTGTTTTTACTTTGGGCTCCATAACGGGTTTAGTAACCTTTTCCCATATTTTGAGTTATATATTAAAACATTATAAAAGCATCACACTTTCATCTATTATCGGATTTATAGTAGGCTCATTAGGGGTTGTTTGGCCATGGAAAGAAACCATATACAAATTAACCAGCGACGGCTCCTTTATATATGATTCCAGAGGAGAAAAAGTAGTAGAAAACTTTAAACGATTTGTTCCAGAAGTAAGTTTAGAAACTTTTTACGCCATATTATTTATATGTCTTGGCATTGCTATTGTTCTGGCCCTAGAAATGTACGGACAAAAAACCCGAAAAACACATGCATAAATTAGGTCTGTTAGGAAAAAACATCTCCTATTCATTTTCAAGAAACCATTTTAAATTAAAATTTGAAAAAGAGGGAATCACAGATATTACCTATGACAACTTTGATATTGAGGATATTTCAATGTTTCCTTCCATAATAAAAAATACCAATGGATTAAAAGGTTTAAATGTCACCATTCCGTATAAGCAAGCCGTAATGCCTTTTTTGGATAAAATCGATAAAAAAGCAAAAGCCATTGGAGCTGTTAATACCATTAAGATTAAAAAAAATGGTAAACTTGTTGGTTATAATACAGATTGTTATGGGTTTAAAAAATCCATTAAACCATACCTTAAAAAACACCACAAAAAAGTATTGATTCTTGGTACTGGTGGTGCCAGCAAAGCCATTGCATATGTATTGAATGAGTTAAATATTGAGTATGCCTATGTTTCTAGAACAGCATCACAACATGTTCGTTTTACTTATGAAGACCTAAATGAAACCATTATAAGAGATTTCGATATTATTATAAACTGTACACCGCTAGGTACATTTCCAAACGTTGAAAATTGTCCTAATATTCCATATCATGCCATAACCGAAAAGCATATTCTTTACGATTTAATATACAACCCTTTAGAGACCAAATTCCTAAAACTAGGTAAAGAACATAAGGCAACAACCATAAATGGCTTAAAAATGTTGGAATTACAAGCCGAAAAATCATGGTCTATTTGGGATTTATAGCAAAAATGTCTTTCAGGGCATAAAAGAAAAGTACGTCTCCTTTTTGTAAATACTCGACTTGTTAGTATCTTTAAACACAAAACACATTTAATTGAAACTAAACATTTATTAAAATGTCTGAGATAGATAACCTGCAAAATGCAGATGGAACGGAAAAGCATAGCCAAACGATTCATTCAAACAATGAGGATGACACCATAAAAACGGAAGAAGCGTCTTCTGATTCAGAAAATATCCAAACTTCTGATGTAGAAAACATACCCGTTGAAAATAAAGATTCGGAAGGACATGACGAGCTTTTGAATGAGATTGATGATTCTAATGCAGAAGATTCAGAGGACGAAGGCAATAAAGACAGGCATACCATAGAATTTAAGGAATACGACAAAATGTCGTTAGAAGCTCTTGCCGTTGAACTAGAAAGATTGGTAAAAAATGAAAAAGTTCAAGCCATAAAAAAACAAGTTGACGCCATTAAAATTGAATTCAACTCCCAGTTTAACGATTTGTTGGAAGAAAAAAAGGCGGATTTTATAAGTGATGGTGGCAATGAAATAGATTTCTTTTACACAACCCCATTTCAAAAACAATTTGTTAATGCCTGTAAAGAGTATAGAAATAAATTACAAGAACACCGCAAAAATCTAGATCAAAACCTTAAACAAAACTTAGCTAACAAACTTGAAATCATTGAAGAAATAAAAGGTTTAATTAATGTAGAAGAAAACATTAATACAACTTATAAGCATTTCAAAGAACTTCAAGAGCGATGGAGGAAGACTGGCCCTATCCCAAGAGATAAATACAATAACGCTTGGAACAGTTACCACCACCATGTTGAAATGTTTTATGATTTTCTGCATTTAAATAGGGACTTACGTGATTTAGACTTTAAACACAATTTAGAACTCAAAGTAAAAATCATTGAACGTGCTGAAGAATTGGCACAAGACACCGATATCATGCGGGCGTTTAGAGAACTTCAAGAGCTTCACAAAATGTGGAAGGAAGAACTAGGACCTGTAGACAGAGAACACCGAGAAGCCATTTGGGAACGTTTTAAATCCGCTACAAAAATCATAAATGATAAACGCCAGTCCTATTATCAAGAAATTGATAAAAGTTACGAGAAAAACCTAGACATAAAGCTTGACATTATTAACAAAATCAATGAGATAAATAGTCAAGAAACCAAATCGCATGGTGCATGGCAAAATAAAATCAAGGCTATTGAAGCTTTAAGAAACGATTTTTTTAATGCGGGCAAAGTACCCATGAAAGTTAATGAATCTACATGGGCTAAATTTAAAACAGCCGTTAGAACATTCAACAGACAAAAGAACGCTTTCTACAAAGGGTTAAAAAAAGATCAGTTTACAAATCTTCAGAAAAAACTGGAACTCATAAAAATAGCTGAAGACAATAAGGATAGTGATGATATTGAAGTGACTACTGCTTTAATGAAAAAAATTCAAAACGATTGGAAAAAAGTCGGTCATGTTCCCAGAAAAGACAGTGATAAAATCTGGAACCAATTTAAAGCGGCCTGCAATCATTTTTTTGACAGAATTCATGCTAGCAGAAATGCCGAAAACAAAGAAAGTAATGATGCCTTCAACAAAAAACAAGAGTTATTAGAGGTTTTAAAATCCTTAAAATTAACTACAGATAAAGAAAAAGACCTAGAAACCATTAAGGAATATATAAACCAATGGAATACTATTGGTAGGGTTCCTAATGATAAACGTTATATAGAAGGTAAATATTCTAAAGTATTGGATGACTTGTTTTCTAATTTAAAAATGGATAAGGACGAGTTGGAAATGATAAAGTTTGAAAATAAATTGGAAGACTTAAATAATTCTGATAATAACAAGAATCTTGATAACGAACGCTCCTTTATCAGTAAAAAAATTGACGACATCAAGGGGCAAATCAATCAATTGGAAAACAATTTACAGTTTTTTACCAATGTGGATGAGGATAATCCCGTAGTTAAAGAAGTTCTCAATAATATCGAAAACCATAAAGACGAATTAAAACTTTGGAAGAAAAAGTTAAGTAAAATAAAAGAATTGTATTAAATAAAAAAACCTCCAATTGGAGGTTTTTTTTTATGCTTTTATTCTTCTTCTTCGTCAGTTTCGGATTTTGGTTTTTCAATATCTTCTGAAAAATCCAACAAATCGTGTTGTTGCAATAAATTATACCATTGAACAATCTTCTTTATATCACTAACATATACCCTATCCTCATCATATTCAGGTAATACGCTAAAGAAATATTCTTCAAGCTTATCATTAGTATCTTTGGCAGTTACCGTTGTAGGTTGTCCATTTTCTTTTTCCTTTATGATAGCTAGCACCTTTTTTAGAGGCACTTCTTCGGTTAACGTATAAATGGCTATTTCACTTAAAACACTCACATTTTGTCTAACGTTTACAGTTAATCTTTTTTTATCCAACAAAGATTCTGCAACAAAACCGCCGCGTGTTTGTGCTATTAATTTATATAATCCTGGTTTACCAGTAATTGCTAATATTTTTTCTAAACTCATAAATTAGTTTTAAGGGGTGGCAAATATCATTTGTTTATAATTGTTTTACAAATATTATCGCTTCTTTTTTGCATTCGGAAATCGCATTCTGTAATCAACATCAATCTCTCCCTTAGATATTTTATTGAGTTTTCCTTTAATTAATCGCTTTTTTAAACCAGATAATTTATCGGTAAACAAGATGCCTTCAATATGATCGTATTCATGTTGGATGACCCTTGCGATCAATCCATCAAACACCTCTGTATGTTTCTTAAAATTTTCATCTAAATACTCAACTGTAATTTTGGGCTTTCTTATAACATCTTCCCTAACATCTGGAATACTTAAACAACCTTCATTAAAAGCCCATTCTTGACCTTCTTCATTTAAAATTTTGGCATTGATGAAAACACGTTTAAAAACTTTTAATTTCATTTGCTCTTCTTCACTTAAATCTTCATCAGAAAAAGGTGCAGTATCAACCAAAAACAAACGTATAGGAAGTCCGATTTGAGGTGCAGCCAAACCTACACCAAAGGCATTATACATGGTTTCAAACATGTTTGCTAAAAGTGCATCGAAATTCGGATAATCTTTTGTTATATCTTCCGCTTTCTTTTTTAAAACCGGATCGCCATAGGCTATAATTGGTAATATCATTTACTTTATTAAATTATTGGATGTAAAAATACAATACTTACTTTTGAATTTAAATTTTTTGTGTTTGAAAAAAATATTCTGAACAAAAAATTATTTTGAATATAAATAGCTTTGTAAAATAAGTGTGGCACTAATTTCATCTATAAGCGCCTTGTTTTTTCTTTGGTTTTTTTTTAAACCGCTATCAATCATTGTTTGAAACGCCATTTTAGAGGTAAACCGTTCATCAACTCGTTTAACAGGAATGTTAGGAAATTCCTTAATCAACCTGTTAATAAAAGGAATTATTAATACTTCGCTCTCGGACGCTGTATTATCCATTTGCTTAGGTTCTCCAACCAAAAACAATTCTACGTTTTCCTTCGCCGTATAATCTTTTAAAAAAGTAAATATATCTTTGGTAAATACGGTCGTTAACCCAGATGCAATAATTTGTAACTCATCGGTTACAGCAATTCCCGTTCTTTTTAAACCATAATCAATTGCTAAAATTCTAGACATATAAATGTTTTGACAAAAATAATGTAATAAATAAAAAAGGCTGCCTTTTAGACAACCTTTCTTAATACTTAACCTTAATTATTAATATTTGAATTTTTAAGCTTTAACAGTTTTATTTATTTTAGGAAATAACAAATCAATATTTTCAACGTTTCTTATACGGTTTAAGTAAACTTTAATGTCGCTATCAGTACGAACTAAAGTCGCTTCAGTTGTTACGTCATCTTTAATTGTTGATACAGTTTCAGAATCATTAACATTTAAAGAAACCTCATCATTATTTTGAGAAACTATTACAGTAGATTCAATTTTTTTAGCTTCTAAATTATCTTGTGCACTTGCGAAAGAGAAAGAAAGCAATAAAATTAATAAGATGTAATTTGTTTTCATTTTGATTTGGGTTATTATGATGAAGCAAATATATAGTCACTATGAACCTAGAACACAATTTATTAGTTATAAGCCGTTGGATATTCGATTAGTAGTGGAGTGGCAAATTTTTATCGATAAACAGATAAAATGCACGATTTAAAAGACTAAATACGTCCAAAATGTATTTAATCGATTTATTTTTTTATTTCAAAGGTAAAACGAATGTACTTTTACTAAAAAAATGTTCGTTGAGCGACATCATTATAATCATTCTTAAAACATATATTAAAGTTATTTCTTTCCCATTTTTAAATGATAGATATTATATTTGTCCAAAATATAATTATCAATGACAGAATTACAAAAAACCATAGAACAAGCTTGGGAAAACAGAGAGCTTTTAAAAGAAGAAACAACAATAACAGCTATTAGAAAGGTTATTTCACTATTAGATTCGGGAATTTTAAGAGTTGCGGAACCTATATCTGGAGGATGGCAAGTGAACGAATGGGTAAAAAAAGCCGTTGTGTTATATTTTCCCATTCAAAAAATGGAAACTTTAGAAGCTGGCCCGCTAGAATTTCACGATAAAATCCCTTTAAAAACAGGTTATGCTGAAAAAGGTATTCGCGTGGTGCCTCATGCCGTTGCTCGTTATGGTGCCTATATTTCAAAAGGAACTATTTTAATGCCAAGTTTTGTAAATATTGGTGCTTATGTAGATGAAGGTACGATGGTGGACACTTGGGCAACCGTTGGTAGCTGTGCACAAATTGGCAAACATGTGCATTTATCTGGTGGTGTTGGTATTGGTGGTGTTTTAGAACCTTTACAAGCAGCTCCCGTAATTATTGAAGATAATGTGTTTGTTGGATCTCGTTGTATTGTTGTAGAAGGCGTACATGTTGAAACTGAAGCCGTTCTAGGTGCCAATGTGGTATTAACGATGAGTACCAAGATAATTGATGTTACTGGTGATACACCTATTGAAATGAAAGGGAGAGTACCTGCGCGTTCTGTGGTAATCCCTGGAAGTTACACCAAAAAATTTGCGGCTGGAGAATATCAAGTGCCTTGTGCCTTAATTATAGGAAAACGTAAAGAAAGTACCGATAAGAAAACATCTTTAAATAATGCACTTCGTGAAAATGATGTGGCAGTGTAAATGAAAATTTTAATCATACAGCAAAAAATGATTGGCGATGTGCTTACAAGCAGTATTCTGTTTGAAGCACTTCGCTTAAAATATCCAAAAGCACAACTACACTATTTAATTAATGAACATACATATCCTGTTGTTCTAAACAATCCGTTTATAGATCATTTTATTTTTTTTACTCCTGAAATGGAGAAGAGCAAAATAAAATTATTAAACCTTACCAAAACAATAAGAAAAGAAAAATACGATATCCTTATTGATGCGTATAGTAAATTATCAAGCAACCTTATCTCTGCCTTGAGTGGTGCTAGAATAAAAATTTCGAAATATAAATCGTATTCTTCTTTTATCTATACACATCCCATTAAGTATAAAAACGAATCAACTTCTGTTGCTGGATTAGCTATTGAAAACCGATTACAGTTACTGGAACCTATTGATATTGAACTTTCAAAAAATATTATCAAGCCAAAAATCTATGTAACGGATTCTGAAAAAGAAAAAGCTAAACAAGTACTTACAGAATCAAACATAAATCCATACACACCCCTTTTCATGATGAGTGTTCTAGGAAGTGGCATAAATAAAACGTATCCGCTAGACTATATGGCACGTGTCATTGATTTTATAGTACAACAAACCAATGCTCAAGTTTTGTTTAATTACATTCCGAAACAAAGTGAAGAAGCAAAATTTGTATTCAACGGATGTAAACCAGATACTCAAAAACAAATATTTATGAATGTTTTTGGTACTAATCTTCGTGAATTTCTGGCGCTTACCTACTGTTGTGATGCGCTGATTGGGAATGAAGGAGGTGCTGTTAATATGGCTAAAGCCTTAGACATACCAACATTCACCATTTTTTCACCATGGATTGAAAAGAAAACGTGGGCCTCATTTGAAGGTGAGAAGAACACATCGGTTCACTTAAAAGACTATAAACCTGAATTTTTTGAAAATAAAGAAGGTAAACAAATAAAAAAAGAAGCCTTAACTTTATATAAAGAATTCAAACCTTCATTTTTTTTAGAAGCATTAAAAACGTTTTTAGATAACATCCTTAATAAATGAACAAGCTTACAGCTATTATTCCCGCGGGCAATGAAATACACAATATAGAAGCTGTTATAGCTTCTGTAAATTTTGCTGATGAGATTTTAGTAGTTGATAGTTTTAGCACAGATGGCACTTTTGAAATGGCTGAAAAACTAGCTACAAAAGTTATTAGAAGACCATTTGATTATCCGTCTTCACAAAAAAATTGGACCATTCCACAAGCTAAATATGAATGGATTTTACTTGTTGATGCCGATGAGCGTGTGACGCCTGAATTAAAAGCGGAAATTATGGAGATCCTCAAAAATCCAAATCCAAACATAGTGGCTTATTGGATAGGCAGAATGAACCATTTTATGGGAGAACGTGTTCATTATAGTGGTTGGAGAAACGACAGCGTTATCAGATTATTTAAACGTGATTTTTGCAAATATGAAGACAAACATGTACATGAAGAAATTATTGCCGATGGACCGATTGGAAAATTAAAAAACAAGCTCTATCATAATACCTATATCTCGCTTGATAAGTATATGGATAAAATGAATAAATATGCTACGTGGCAGGCAAAGGATTACGATAAAAAAACGGGCATGTTAACACCTTATCATTTTATTATAAAACCGTTTTGGGGGTTTTTTAAACATTATATTTTACAAAGTGGGTTTAGAGACGGTGTTGTGGGTTTAACCATTGGATACATTCAGGGATATGTCGTGTTCATGCGTTATGTAAAACTTTGGTTATTACGAAAAGACAGAGAGTAGCTTATGATTTCCAAAACTTTAATTTTTTCTTTAAACGTTTTTTTCGGTAAAACCGTTCTTGAAAAGCTTGGGTTTCCTCCCACATCAAGTTAAATACGTTATTATAATCGTAACCTGAACATTTAGCATATTCGTCACTCATAACTTCAACCATGGATTTATGTATGGTAAGTTTTGAGAAATTTTTAATTCGGGTTTCAAAATCAAGTATCCCAAAATGCATTCTGTTTAAATCCACTAAATAAAATTTATAATCCCCGTTATTTAATTGAATCAACGTATTGCCGGGCGAATGATCTAAAAAATGAATACCATGCTCATGCAACCCAAAGGTAAATCTGGTAAAAGCCCTTAATATATTTTCGTGATTTGGATAATTTAAATCCATTGTTAACTCCCTATAGGTTAAATCGTAATCCAAATGCTCACTTACATAATAACTTTTCTTAAATAAAAAAGGCGTTGTAAACTCATAATAAGCAATAGGTTGTGGCGTTCCAATGTGTAATTCCGTTAATTTATTTGCATATTCAAAAGAACGTTGCGCCTTGCTTTTTCTAAAAAATCTATAGGCAATTTGATTAATGACATTAGGAACTTTAAAGGATTTGACATTAACCATTATGTCCTTAAACTGAAATAGTTTTAATGAATTTCGGTCTTGATTGCCGAATGACTCGCCTTCACTATCATAATTGAAAATAATATGATTAAAAAAAGGACTGTCATTTTTAAAAGGTAAATTTATTTCAACATGATTTTTCATTGGCTACTAAATCAACTTCTTATGTATTATTTATCTAATTAATTTCTACCCTAAGTAATTTGAAATCAAAATATTTTTCCAGAATGCTTCTACTTTTGGTTTATCAATACCATGACAACCAAATGGAAGCTCGTTGTTATTTAGTTTTAATGCTAAACTAGGCTTTCTGTCCATTGCAAAACCTAAAGCTTCTTTGTATTCAGGTATATTAAAATCAGGATAGTGTTTTGGCACTGTAATAGACCAAAAAATATCCTCCATGATATAAAAATCATTTTTATCACGCTTTAAGTTAGTTTCAATATCGTTTTTCATTTCTTTGGTTATTTTATGACTTTTAGATACATTTCTCAAAGAAAATCCACCATTGCCTACTTTAAAGAATATTTTACGACGTTCCTTTTTTCGTTTAGAATCAAACAATCCAAGTGTTCTTTTTATTACTGTGTTTGGGGAAGCAATCCAGGGTGCGCCTATGTAGTCATATCCTTTGTCGCACCATTCCTTCAATTTGTTTTTAAAAACAAACGCATCTAATTGATAGACCAACATGTATTTATAATCTAAAAAACGCTGGTAAAAATCTTCTGATAACATTAAGCGATTATAACCATATACATTTTCAAAATAATAATCTGGAAATAATTCTGTTCTTATTTTTCCTCCAAAATTTATGGTTGAACTATCTAATTTTTCTGGTTGAACAAAAACAATATCAAAATCGCCTAATACTTTTATGCATTGATTTAAAGACATTTGCTCTGTCTGGGAAAGATTCACTTTGTATATTGGTATGATTATGGTCACCAATTTTTCTTGCATACATATTTTATTTTATCGGTTCTAAGATAGTTCGACTATTTTTCAGTTTGGATGTATTAAAATTAAGTATTATCATTGAATGTAAATTCCTTGTACATGGATCGGTCAAAAAAAATCAATTTTATATTACCTTTTCCAACAAAACGTCCAAATGGTGGTCCTAAAATCATGTATACTTATGCTACTCTTTTAGCTGAAAAAGGATACAATGTACAAATATATCATTCTTTAAACACTTCTTATACTAAATATAAAAAACCCTATTTTATAAGAGCTATTTTACACAAATTACGAAAAACAAGTAGGCCTAAATGGTTTCAATTACATCCAAATATAAAATCGTTTAATATCAAAAGGGTTTCGGATGACTATATTTCTGATGCCGATTTCATCATCTCTACATGGTGGGCAACAGCGTTAGAAGTTGATAAATTGAGTGATGGAAAAGGAAAAAAAATAAACCTAATACAGGATTATGAAAACTGGAAAGGTCATGAAGACCTGCTTTTAAAATCATATACTTTAGCCAATACAACCAATATTGTTATAGCATCGTATCTTTATGACATTGTCAATCCCCGATCAGCAAAAAAAACATATACCATTTTTAACGCTATTGATAATTCTATTTTTTATGTAAAAAATGACATTGAAAAACGTAAACCATCCATTCTGATGCTTTACTCAAATGAAAAAAGGAAAGGAACCTCTTATGGGATAGATGCTTTACTTAAAATTAAGAAAGCATATCCTTCTGTTGTTATTTCCATGTTTGGTACTCCCAAAAAACCAATTGATTTTCCAGAAAACTTTAATTATTATCAACAACCTGAAAATTTAGAAGATGTATATAATTCTCATGCCATTTATTTAACCCCAAGTATTCATGAAGGTTTTGGGCTGCCAGCATGTGAGGCATTGTCTTGTGGATGTGCTCTAATAGCAACTAATATTGAAGGCCATAAAGATTATTTGATAAACAATGAAACAGGTTTAGCTATTGAACCCGAAGATGTCGATGACATTGTTAAAAAAATCGAACTCTTTTTAAAAGATGATACATTCAGAATAAAAATTGCCCAAAAAGGACATGACTATTTTTCTACTAATTTCTCATGGAAAAAAAGCATTGAACAACTGGAAAATATATTTAATGAAATTTAATATTAACCCATATGCAAACCGAAATAAATAGCGCACTACAAATTTTAAAACAAGGAGGACTTATCCTTTACCCAACCGATACGGTTTGGGGCATTGGCTGCGATGCTACCAACCCAGAAGCCGTGGAAAAAGTATTTAAATTAAAACAACGGGAAGATAGTAAAGCCCTTATTTGCTTGGTGGCAGATGACAGAATGCTGAATAAATATGTGAAAAAAGTACCTGAAGTTGCATTTAATATTTTAGATGTAGCGGACAATCCGATCACCATTATTTATGACGATGCCCAAAATTTAGCTGAGAATTTAATAGCTGAAGACAAAACCATTGCCATAAGAATTCCAAATAATGATTTTTGTTTTCAATTATTACGAAGATTTAACGCTGCTATTGTGTCTACTTCTGCAAATATCAGTGGACAACCCACTCCAAAATCATTCAAAGAAATAGCTCCAGAGGTTTTAAAAGGTGTGGACTATGTTGTAAATTTGCATCGCGAAAAAATTTGTAACAAACCATCGTCTATTATTAAGTTAGGAAATGATGGAGTTGTTAAAATTATTAGACAATAAATTTAGCCATAAATACACGAAAATCATATGCATTCATGGGTTTTGTGGCAAAACGAAAAATGAATTATAAAGAAGCATTACAACATCCCATATTTAAAATAATATCGCACTCTGCTAAAGAGCTAGAGTTAGATGCTTTTGTAATAGGTGGTTTTGTGCGCGATTTTATTTTAAGCAGAGGTGATGCCAAAGATATTGATATTGTTACCATTGGTGATGGCATAAAATTAGCCAAACAAGTCGCTAAAAATCTTCCTAAAAAAACAAAAGTTCAGGTTTTTAAAACCTATGGAACCGCTATGCTACATTTCGATGGCATTGACATTGAATTTGTTGGTGCCCGGAAAGAATCTTATAACGAAGAAAGTAGAAATCCGGACGTTGAAAGTGGCACTTTGGAAGATGACCAAAATAGACGTGATTTTACCATCAATGCCTTTGCTTTGGATTTATCTGAGAATAAATTCGGTGACTTATTAGATCCATTTAACGGATTAGACGATTTAAAAAATAAAATCATTCGCACACCTTTAAATCCAGATATTACATATAGTGACGATCCGCTTCGTATGATGCGTGCCATTCGGTTTGCAACACAACTCAATTTCAAAATAGAAGAAGAGTCGTTACATGCCATTTCAAAAAATAAGGATAGAATTAAAATCATTACTAACGAACGCATCGTTGTAGAACTCAATAAAATTCTTGAAAGCACTACACCATCTGTTGGTTTTCTCTTATTGGAACAAACAGGATTATTAGATTACATTTTACCGGAATTAACAGCATTAAAAGGCATTGACGAAGTTGAAGGTCAAAGGCACAAAGACAATTTTTACCATACGCTTGAAGTGGTTGATAATATTGCTTTAAATACCATTAACCTTTGGTTACGTTGGGCCGCATTATTGCATGATATCGGTAAAGCACCTACGAAAAAATTCAATAAAAAAATTGGGTGGACTTTTCATGGACATGAATTTACGGGCTCAAAAATGGTGTTTCATTTGTTCAAAAGATTGAAAATGCCATTAAATGATAAAATGAAATTTGTTCAAAAAATGGTATTAATGAGTTCGCGACCCATCGTTTTGGCAAATGAGGAAGTCACCGACTCGGCCGTTCGCAGATTGGTTTTTGATGCTGGTGATTATGTAGATGATTTAATGGTGCTTTGCGAAGCAGATATCACTACAAAAAACCCTAAAAAATTCAGTAAATATCATCAAAATTTCAAGATTGTCCGCGAAAAAATCATTGAGGTTGAAGAACGTGACCATATTCGTAATTTCCAACCCCCCATTTCTGGAGAAGAAATTATGGAAACCTTTAATTTAAAACCGTCAAAAGAAATTGGTTTGATTAAAGATGTTATAAAGGAAGCTATTTTAGAAGGTGAGATTCCAAATGAGTATGAAACAGCTTATCAATTGATGTTAAAAGAAGGTGAGAGATTAGGTTTAAAAATTGCAAAGTAACTAAGTAGCAAAGCATCAGAGATACAAAGTTTCTGAGTTGCACAATTGAAAAGCAAAATAAACTAGAAGTAAAATGGAAAGTAATCATACATATAGAAAATTAATTGTTTGGCAAAAATCAATGGCTTTTGTAACCAAAATTTATAATGAAACAAAATCTTTTCCTTCAGAAGAACTATATGCTTTAACGTCTCAAATAAAACGTTCAGCTACTTCTATTCCTAGCAATATTGCAGAAGGATATGGTCGAGAAGGTCAAAAAGATTATCTGAGGTTTTTAAATATAGGGCTTAGTTCATTATTTGAATTACAAACACAAATTGAAATTGCATTTAACTTAAATTTTTTAAGTGAACATGTATTTAAAGAATTGTATGAAGACTCTAGGGAAATTGAACGTATGCTAACTAGCTTTATTAACAAAGTAAACCTAAAATCTAAATAACTTTGATGCTTTGAAACTTTGCTGCTTTGAAACTCTGAAATTTTAAAAACTTTGAAAACTTTGAAAAAAACAAAAGACAACAAAAAAGTAATTTACTGGTTACTAACTGGTTGCGTCCTAATATTTATTATGGTTGTTGTGGGCGGTATTACAAGATTAACCCATTCTGGTTTATCAATTACTAATTATAAACTTATTTCAGGAACGCTGCCCCCAATGAATGAAACCGAATGGCAAGAAGCGTTTGATCTTTATAAGCAATATCCTGAATATCAAAAACTCAATAATCATTTTTCGCTAGAGGATTTTAAAGATATCTATTTCTGGGAATGGTTTCACCGTGTTATTGGTAGATTTATAGGGATTGTTTTCATAATTCCTTTTTTGTATTTTTTAATCGCTAAACAGCTTACCAAACCCACTATAAAAAAAGCCATTATCCTTTTGTGCTTGGGTGCTTTTCAAGGTTTTTTGGGTTGGTACATGGTAAAAAGCGGTTTGGTTGATAATCCAGATGTAAGCCATTACAGATTAGCTGCCCATTTAACCACGGCCTTTGTAACATTTGCATACACATTTTGGGTCGCTTTGGACTTAATATTTCCTTCGAAAAAAGATATCAATACCTCTTTTAGGAATTTAATACGTTGGGGACTAGCCATTTTGTTGCTTCAAATCATTTACGGTGCTTTTGTTGCAGGTTTAGACGCTGGTTTTATACACAACCACTGGCCCATGATGAGCGAAGGTAAATTTATGCACGAAACGGTTTATATTGAGCAAAGTCCGTTATACAAAAACTTCATTGAGGGCAAAAGTGGCGTACAATTTGTTCATAGAATGTTAGCGTATGTAGTCGTCATCTTTATAGCTGTTATCTGGTACAAATCCAAAAACCTGACACTTACAAAACACCAAACTTTAGGAATAAATAACCTATTAATTCTAGTAGGTATTCAATTCTTATTAGGCGTTTTAACCATTCTTTTACAAGTGCCTGTTTGGTTAGGAGTTGTTCACCAAGTTGGAGCCTTTTTTCTGTTAAGTGCCATGACATTTACACTACACAGATTTAGCAAGTAATATAAAAAACATACATTTGCAATATAATTTTTTACAATGATTTACAGATTTAGAGTTATTCTTGACAATGATACCGAAGATGATGTGTTTCGCGATTTAGAAATCCGTGAAACCGACACCCTTGAAGATTTACATAATATTATTACCCAATCTTTTGGGTTTGATGGTACAGAAATGGCATCATTTTATGTTAGTGATGATACTTGGGAACAAGGAGAAGAAATCTCTTTATTTGATTTAAGTGACGATAATTCCGCAAGATTAATGAGCGAAACCCTTATCAATGATGTGGTTCATGAAATAAGTCCAAAACTAATTTATGTATACGATTTCTTTAGTATGTGGACATTTTTTGTGGAGTTAGCTGAAATTGTAGAAGAATCCGAAGGGATAACCTACCCTAACGTCATGTTTGTAAAAGGCCAAGTGCCCGATGATGCGCCACAAAAATTGTTTGAAGCAGATGATTTTGATGATGATTTTGATGAATTTGAAGATGATCTAGATATAGACGATTACGAAAATCTTGATTTTGATGAAAACTGGAATTAAATGTTCAGTTTATTAAAATCCTTTTGGATTGACGTTTTCGTAATTGTTAGTCAAAAAGTCTAAAGCATTTTTAAGAATTTCCCCCATAGATTGGCATTTCAGAAACTTTTCATCTTGAGTATATTCGTAAATTTTTCCTTTTAATAAATCGACGTTTTCAGGCTTAGAAATCACATCTTCTGCCATACATTCAATAAGTTCGTCAATCCTTCCATGAAAACTTTTTAAACGTTTTACCAAAATAGAACGTTCTTCAATTTTATACTGGTCTATGGAAAGTCTTTCAAAACATTCCTGAACCAATTCCACCATTTTAAAATTTTCCTTAAAAAACTGGGGCCTATAGATGTTAAACTTTCCTTCGTAGGATTGTTGATCAAAATCAATCGCCCGCAATTTATAAACCACATGATCAAAATCGTGGGTAGGCACAATCACATAATTATACGAGCGCATATCGCCCAAAAGGCGTATCATACAACGTTCGTTAAACTTAACAAACTCTTTGGCTATTTGTGATTTTTCGCTTTTGGTACAATGCGGCAACATATCCTTTATAAACACATCGCCAGGAATACCTGCTATGTGTTCTTCAATCAATGTATTGTTACTTACCAAAAAATTAAGATTGTAAGGTGATAACATGTGCTCAAGCTCTAAACCATAAATACGCGAAGCATCTGCCGTTTTCACATAAAAATATGTGAAATTATCATTCAAAATATTCCTGACTTTTATTCTGAAAGGATTAGAATTTCCAAATGTACAATAATCAATAGCATCGACATTTAAGAATGGAATCGTGTTTTCATTGCCATCGGAATGTAAAATGGTGTAAACCTTTTTTAATGATAAATCAATTTCCTTTCTATCAAACTCATTATAATATACACGAACCCACAACGTATCAATATCTTCTTTATCATAAACCACCACCGAACCTTGAAATCGCTTCAAGTCATCATAAAAAATAGGCATTTTTATATTCCTATTATACTCTGAAAGATACTTGTGCAATTTAGAGTTTATAGGATAAGAAGGTTTTTTCTTGGAAATCTTTAAATCGTCCATACATATTTATATGACTCAAATTTAATGCTTTTTAAAATACCCATGTAACAAAATATACTAACTATCGTCATACTTTTATAACTAACCTAGCTGTACCCTGATAACTATCAGGATTAATCAGTTAAAAATTAATGTACTTTGGATTCTATACTAACCATTAGCAATCTCACTAAAAAATTTGGCTATTTAACAGCCGTCAACGATTTATCCTTTACCATAAACAAAGGCAATGTTTACGGTATTTTGGGACCTAACGGTAGCGGAAAATCAACAACATTAGGTATTGTATTAAATGTGGTGAATAAAACATCTGGCGATTTTAAATGGTTTGATGGGAATACGACCACGCATGATGCTTTAAAAAAAGTTGGCGCTATTATAGAACGTCCTAATTTTTATCCTTATATGACCGCTGTACAGAATTTAAAATTGGTTTGCAAAATTAAAGGTGTTGATGAAAGCAAAATAGAAGAGAAACTTGAGATTGTGGGCCTTTTAGAACGAAAAGATAGTAAGTTCAGTACGTATTCGTTAGGCATGAAACAGCGTTTAGCCATCGCCTCTGCCCTATTAAACGACCCTGAAATTTTAATACTTGATGAACCTACTAACGGATTGGATCCACAAGGTATACATCAGATTAGAGAGATTATTAAACAAATTGCAAGCCAAGGAACAACCATATTATTGGCATCTCATCTACTGGATGAGGTTGAAAAAGTATGTTCTCATGTAGTGGTATTGCGAAAAGGAGTCAACTTATACTCTGGACGTGTGGACGAGATGATTTCCAGTCATGGTTTTTTTGAATTAAAATGTAGTAATATCGAAGCATTGGTTAAAGTTCTGGAAAATCATCCCTCATTTGCAACTATTAAAGTTAATGAGCAACTCGTAACAGCTTTTTTAAATGAACCCTTGAAATCTGAAACATTAAACAAATTACTTTTTGAAAAAGGGATTGTTTTAACACATCTTGTTCAACGTAAAGAAAGCTTGGAAGAGCAATTTTTAACATTAACCAACAACCAATAACATGTACAGACTACTGAATATAGAATTACATAAACTAAAACATAGCCGGTCTAGTAAAATTTTAATCATTACCTATTTTGTTTTATTAACCTCTATTGCGCTTGTGGCTGCTATTAAGTTTGATATTGGCCCCATAAAATTTCATTTGGCTGAAATGGGTATTTTTAATTTCCCATATGTATGGCATTTTAACAGCTACATTTCTGCTATTTTTAAATTATTCCTTGCCATTGTCATCGTGTCCATGATGTCCAACGAGTATAGTAATAAAACCATAAAACAAAATTTGATTGATGGATTAAGTAAAAAGGAATTTATCTTATCTAAATTTTACACTGTAATATTACTCTCCTTAGTTTCAACCTTATTTCTGTTTACAGTATCGTTGGTTTTGGGATTGATTTTTTCAAGTTATACAGAATTCAGTATCATTTTCTCTGACTTGGAATATCTGTTGGCCTTTTTTGTAAAACTAGTTGGTTTTTTCTCTTTCTGCTTATTTTTGGGCATTTTGGTTAAACGATCTGCATTTGCACTAGGGTTTCTTTTAGTTTGGCAATTTATAGAAGGTATTGTATTTGGTGTTTTAAGGTGGAATACCAATCCTGAAATTGCTAGTACCATAATGCAATTTTTTCCTTTAAATGCAATGTCAAACCTTATAAAGGAGCCCTTTACGCGACTAAGTGCCGTACAATCGGTGGCCAATCAGATAGGCGAAAAATTTAATTTTGATTACGCTATCCATTGGTATGAAATAACTATTGTAATTGGTTGGACTGCCCTATTTATATTTTTATCGTATTTATTATTGAAAAAGAGGGATTTATAATATCTTTAAAGGCATTTGCCAACTAAAGATGAAATACTTCATATCCCTCTTATTCTGTTTTTCAAGCATAACCCTATTTGCTCAAAGTGAAGCTGCTAATTGGTATTTTGGTTTCGGCGCGGGCATAAAATTTAATCAAGCCAACAGTACAATTACATCTTTAGATGATGGTTCGCTTATTACTTATGAAGGTTGTACTTCTATATCAGATGATACCGGCAATTTATTATTTTACACAGACGGAACCACTATTTGGAATAAAAATCATGAGGTTTTGGCTGGAGGGCTGCTTGGAGATAGCTCTAGCACACAGTCTGCCATTATAGTTCCGAAACCAGATAACCCCAATATTTATTATGTATTTACGGTTGGTTCTCAATTTAATAATACGGGTTTGCACTATTCGGTTGTTGACATCACTTTAAATAATGGTTTGGGAGCTGTTACCGATTATAACATAAGATTGCTAAACGCTAGCTCAGAAAAAATAACAGCGGTTCTAAAAGACTGTATTTCTAAATCCATGTGGGTAGTTTCGTTTGCTTCTGCTGACGGAAATACAGATAGGTATAATACCTTTCATGCTTTTGAAGTTAGTATTAATGGTGTAAATAGTAATTCTGAAAAATCGACTTTTCCAATTGATATAACAGACCCCAGGGGTTATTTAAAACTATCACCAGATGGCACTAAGATGGCTTGTGCCAATTTCACATCCAATAACACCAACAACATTACGGCAGATAGATTATTTTTATATGATTTTAATACAGCTACTGGCATAGTATCCAACCCCATTAGTCTCTCAATAAACTCTCAAAACAATTTTCCTTATGGATTGGAATTTTCACCCAATAGTAAGTTATTATATGTACATTCCTCAAATGCATTTCAAAGCAATAGTTTTGATTTAGATGATGATCCTACTAACCATCGTTCTTCTTTAGTACAGTTTGATTTAACGCAAACTAACATCCAAACTTCTCAAGTGATTATTGATGATAGACAATTATATAGAGGCGGCTTGCAATTAGGACCCGATGGGAGAATATATAGAGCTTTAACAGCTACTTATCAAGTAGGACTGCCTTATTTAGGTGTTATAAATAACCCCAATGATGTTGGTACGGCTAGTAACTATCAGCATAACGCAATAAATCTGTCCCCAAATGAATCTTCACAAGGACTCCCCCCTTTTATTCAATCATTATTTAATACACAAATTGACATCATTAAGAATGGAAAAAGTGACATTAGTTTAGCCCTCTGTGATGGTGATTCATACCAACTAACTTCTGAAAACATATTAGGCGCTACCTATACTTGGACAAGAGACAAAATGTTATTACCCAACAATACTTTTGATTTATCGGTGACCTCTAGTGGACATTATGAAGTACTCATAAACCCCAATAATGGGGATTGTGAAATTGAAGGACAAGCCTATGTGTTGTTTAATCCTAACCCAACCGTTGAAAACAAAACATTAATTCAATGTGATGAAGATGGTTTAAAAGACGGTATTACAGCTTTTAACCTATATGAAGCTTATAATGACCCCTCCAATGGAGCTGCTTTAGCTTATAATTTTTTTACTGATATAGCTGGGACTATGGAAATTGATGGTCATTCTTATAAAAATAGTTCTAATCCTCAAACAGTTTATACGAAAGCAACAAATATAGATACTGGCTGTTTCTCTTTTTCGGAATTGACTTTAGCAGTTAGCTTAACGGATGTTAACGATAGTGTTTTATCTCCTGTATGCGATGATGATGGCGTTGAAGATGGGTTGCATGTTTTTAATTTAGATGAAGCCAATGCCGAAATATTGGATGGAATTCCTGTCATAGACTTAGACATATCATACTATGAAACTTACGAAGATGCGCTTCTAGAGGTCAAAAAATTAGGTGTTAACTATACAAATACGCAACCATATTTTCAAACCATTTATGCAAGAGTAGAAAACTCAAATGCTTGTTATGGTATCAGTAAAGTTGATTTAATCGTGAATAAATTGCCTAATATTCAACTTACTGGTAAAGATTATTACTGTTTAAATAAATCACCAGAATACATCACCCTTGATGCCGGTGTTATAGATGATAATCCAAATAATTATACCTATTTATGGTCCAATGGAGATACAAACTACCAGACTCAAGTAAATGCCGTTGGCGATTATACTGTCACAGTGACCAGCAAAATGGATGGATGTAGTAAAACCAAGACTATTAACGTGGAATCTTCAAATATCGCCACTTTTAATGATATTAAAGTAGAAGATGTCACAGAGAATAATACCGTAACAGTTTTAGTAACTGGTGAAGGTGTTTATAATTATGCGTTGTATGATTCTCAAAATAATGTATACAAACCTTACCAAGACAGTAATATGTTTGATGAAATTTACCCTGGTATTTATACCGTTTATGTGAAAGATATTGAGAATAATTGTGGCGTTGTAGATAGTCAAGTATCCATAATTGGCTATCCAAAATTTTTCACCCCAAATAACGATGGCGTTAATGATAGTTGGCAAATAATAGGGGTATCAGATATGTTTCAGCCAAATACCAACATCACTATTTATGATCGGTTTGGAAAATTAATTAAACAATTAGATCCTTTAAGTGAAGGCTGGGATGGCAGATTTAATGGACAAAGACTACCTTCAGATGATTATTGGTTTTCTGTAAAACTTCAAGACGGACGTGTATTTAAAAATCATTTTACATTGAAATATTAATTTCATTGACTTCACAAAATATAAAAAAAAACGCTTTTCATCGTTTTTTTTTGCATTTCATCTAAAATAGATGTAATTTTCGCGTTTTAAATTGCTATCAAGATCGTTTTACCCAAATAACGCTACATGATTAGAAACCTATATTTTTATTTTGCTATGCTACTTTGTAGCGTTTCCATGTCATATGCACAAAAAATTACAGTAAACAATCCAAACAGCCTAGAAGATTTAATAATTAATAACCTTGTAAATGGTTGTGTTGAAGTTTCTAACATTACATCGTCCGTTAATGGAAGTAACGATGGGATTGTAAGTTACGGTGAATTTAATAGGGCAAGTTCAAACTTCCCTTTTGAAAATGGTATTATGCTCTCTACTGGAAATGCCTTATCTGCCGGAAATTCTTCAATAACAACAACACTTAGTGAAGGGTCTACTGCTTGGGGATCCGACCCTGATTTAGAAGCTGCTTTAGGAGTTAGCAATACACTCAATGCTACATCCATAGAGTTTGATATTATATCAGCATCAAATCAAATTCAATTCAATTATTTATTGGCTTCAGAGGAATATGAGGGTATTAATTCGTGCCAATTTTCTGATGGGTTTGCTTTTTTAATAAGACCCACTGGAAGTGTAGCACCATATCAAAATATAGCATTAATTCCTAATACAAATATTCCAGTAAATACAGGAACTATTCATCCCCTACTGGCACCAAATTGTCCTGCGGTAAACGAACAATATTTTGACGGCTTTGATATAGGTGACACAAATTATAAAGGAAGAACAACTGTATTAACGGCATCTACAACCATTATTCCTTATGTGCAATACCATATAAAATTAGTAATTGCTGATCAATCTGATCAAACTTTTGATTCTGCCGTATTTATTGAAGGTGATAGTTTTAATATATTAGACCTTGGTGAAGACATTGCAACCTGTGCCAGTTCCGTTGTTTTAAATGCTGATATCCAAAATCCTTCCGCTACCTATAGATGGTTTTTAAACAATGTTGCGCTTATTGGAGAAACTAATAGTACATTAAATGCCATTCAAAGCGGCACTTATAAAGCTGAAGTTTCAGTTCCGTTGGGGGCTACTTGTGTAGAGGAAGATGAAATTGTCGTCGTTCTCAATACAGAAGAAAGCATCAACCCCATTTCTACTTTCGAATTATGTGACGATTTAAGTGGTGATGGTTTTGAAACATTCGATTTATCAAATAAAAATACCGACATCGAAAATAATATTCCGATTTCATTTACAAATCCTGTATATACTTACCATTTATCTGATGCCGATGCCAGAAACAATATAAACGCTATAACAACACCTATTCAAAACACAACTAGTCCACAACCCATATATGTTAGAATTGAAAATATAGATACTGGCTGTTTAGGTTTTACAGCATTTAATTTAATAGTCAATCCAATTCCAAATATAACACCGCCAACACGACTTGATGCTTGTGATGGGGATTCTTCACCCGATGGTTTCACTATCATTGATTTAAGACAAAAAGATGATGAAATAACAGGTGGACAAAGTAATTTAATAGTGTCATACCATACCAGTCAATCTGATGCCAGTTTTGGAAACAACCCAATAGTAACTTATATAAATGGCGCACAAGACGACATGGTTTATGTAAGGGTTTATAATCTGCAAACGGGTTGTATAAACACCACAACTTTAGATATTCATGTTGAAATAAGCCCAAATATCAATAGAGATACTCAGCGAATTGATGCTTGTGATACTGACTTAGATGGCTTTGCCACATTCGATTTAACAGAGGTTTTAGGAGATATTTTAGGAAGCATATCTGGTGTAACAACATCTTTTCACGAAACTTTTAATGATGCTGAATCTGGAACAAACCCCATTGCTAATCCTTCCAATTATGCGAATACACAGCAAAATGTGCAAACAGTATACGTGAGGGTTGAAGACAATACTACAGGCTGTCCTTCAATAGTTCCCATAGAAATTCATACCAATTTATTGCTTACAGCAACTGGTATACAGGATTATGCACTCTGTGATACGGAGGGCAATAGTGGCTTTATAGCTTTTAACTTAAATATTGTTGAAACTTATATAGCGAATAATATCCCTAATGTTACAGTAACATTTTATGACAATGAAGCTGATAGATTAAATGCTATTAACCCCATTCCAAAAAACGTAGGCTATCCCGTTAGCAATACAAGCCCTAAAACAGTATATCTAAGGATAAGCAACGGTGAATGTGAGGAGGTTGCCGATATTAGGTTGATAGTTAACCCAATTCTGCTATTTAACCCTGTTGCTCCACTAACTTATTGTGACAATGATGACGATGTTACAGATGGTACCATTAGTGTAGACCTATCTACTTTTAATGACATTGTAACCAATGGTAATACAGATTTTACAGCTACTTATTTCGCCAACCAAACAGATGCTGAAAATAACTTTAACCAACTCCTGCCCTTTCATACAGTAACTGGAACAGAAACTATTTACGTTAGAATTGAAAATATAGATACGGGATGTGCAACAGTTTCAAATTTCAATATCCAGATTATTCCAGCCCCCGATACGGTTACACTCGACCCTATTATTATTTGTGATACGGATCCAGATGGATTTTCAATAATAAATCTCAATACTATTTCTAACGATGTAGTTTCCGATCCTAGCTTATTCAATATAAATTTATTTACATCCCTTGAAGATGCAGAAGCAAACACCAATACAATTCCTGTTTCTGATAGGGCTTCATACAATACTACTAATCAAACTATTTATGTAAGGGTAGAAAATGCTGAATGTTATAAAATTGTACCTCAACAGATTATTATTAATACGTTGCCCATTATTCCTGATATAGAAATAATGCAAATTTGTGAGGATGATAATAATGGTACTGAAACCTTTTTGTTTTCAGTTAAAGATAATGAGATTTTAAACGGACAATTAAACAAAGCTGTTTATTACTTTGAAAATCAAGTAGATGCTGAAAATGGAATTACTGCAAATGCTATTGATAAGAATGCTCCATACGTTAATACATCTAGTACACAAACCATCTACGTTCGTGTGGAAAACATAACTGATCCTAATTGTTTTGCAACCGATTCATTTACTATTAGGGTTTCTTCAAACCCTGTTTATAATACTGATTTTGAAAATTATTTTATATGTGATGATGAAAGTAATGATGAAAGACATACGTTTAATTTGGGTGATAAAATTGAAGAGATTCGGCAAGGATCCCCAAATCCAAATAACCTGAATGTTACGTTTCATTTAACTTATAACGCAGCTCAAGTAGGGTCTAATCCAGTACCACTAGAATATACTAATGTGACAAATCCACAGAATTTATTTGTTAGAATACAAGGTACAGATACCCAATGTGTCGTGATAGATAACTTATCCATTAATATCATCCCTTTACCAAACCTAACTGAAGCGAATCCACTTGTGGTATGCGACACTGATTTGGATCGTTTTGATGGTGTGACGACATTTAACCTTGATAATGCCGATTATCAAAATTTAGATAGAATCCAAACGATTGTAGTTCATTACTTTGAAAATTTTGATGATATCAATCAAGAAGATGCTTTAGATAATAGTTCAGCTATCAACAATCCAACAAATTATATTTCAGATTCTAAAACCGTTTATATTAAAGTGACTAATACCATTACCGAATGTTTTTCGGTAATTCCTTTAGAACTTGTGGTTGAATCTCCACCAGTTTTCAACACTATTGGAACCCTCGAAATTTGTGATAACGACACTGATACGTTTGATTTGTTACAAGTAAACAGCATGCTTTTAGACAATCCCAGTTCGGCAAATATTTCGTACCATAATTCACCAACTGATGCTGATAACAATACAGCACCCATCGGAAATACATTCAATTACACATCAACAAACCATACTATTTACGTTAGGCTTACAAATATCAATTCAAGTTGCTACATTACTACCGATTTCAATTTGCAAATCAATCCAAATCCCATTGCCAATACGCCACCAAATTTAGTGGAATGTGATGATGATTATGATGGCATTTTTGAATTTGATTTATCACAAAATAATGATGATGTATTAGGAACTCAAAATGCCGCCATGTTTACCGTTAGTTATCATACCAATTTAACACATGCTGAAGCAGGAACTAATGTTGTGAACAGTTTGCATCCGGCAATGAATGGCGATATTATATATGCAAGATTGGAAAATAACGACACTGGTTGTTATGATATCACACAATTCACCGTTATTGTAAATCCGCTACCTGTTATAACTGTAAACGATGTTATTCCTTTATGTATAAACGATTTACCATTAATTGTAGATGCAGAAACAGGAAACCCTAATGATACTTATTTATGGTCCACTGGAGAAACCACACCTCAAATAGAATTAGGTTTGGGTGATATTGGTAATTATTGGATAACAATAACCAGAACTTATGCGAATGCCCCTGATTGCGAATCTCCTCAAAAGACATTTTCCGTTATTGAATCCGCTATAGCAGATATAAACTTTACAGCTACAGTTGATTTCTCCGATCCTAATAGTATCACGGTGGATGTTTCAGGAATTGGCGATTATGTCTATATTTTAGATGGCGGCGAACCACAAGAATCCAATGTATTTGAAAACGTTACCTTAGGGACCCACATTGTAACCGTTAGAGATTTAAATGGCTGTGCAGACATTTCCCGAGAAGTAACCGTTTTCGATATCCCTAAATTTGTCACCCCAAATAACGACGGGTATTTTGACAGATGGCATGTAGTTGATTTTACGCAATTACCTGGCACTATTGTTTACATTTATGATCGATACGGTAAACTTCTAAAAACCTTATCCCACGCATCCTTAGGCTGGGATGGAACTTATAATGGTGCCAATATGCCAGCAGATGATTATTGGTATGTTGCCAACATCGTTCAACAAGGCAATGCGTTTACCATAAAAGGTCATTTTGCCTTAAAAAGATAATGTTTTAATACTTTCTTTATCACCCATAAACAATATAAAATACTAATAAACAACATTTTAAATGATTTTTGTATATTAGTATTATTATGTCTAAACTAGATTTTTATTTATTCACTTTTATTATCCTTTTGTTCAACAATGGTTTTGCACAAAGGCCTCCCGCATTTACCTTTGATAATCAATGCTTTGGTCATACCACAGAGATTTATTTATACAATAGAGGAATAGTCGATGTTATGTGGGATTTTGGAGACCCCGTAACTGGAGCAAATAATACATCTACAGATAGAGACCCTACGCATGTTTTTTCAGCACCTGGCAGCTACAATATTACCCTCACAGGCGAAATTGCAGTAGTGGGGGGCCCGTTATCAAACCCCATTTATTCAACAGCAAACGTTACTTATATTGAAACTGTCACTATTTATCCGGTTCCAGTTGTAGAACCTTTAGTAGAGCTTGTGCAATGTGAAAATGATTTGGATGGCTTTAGCCAGTTCAATATAAATGAAGTGGCTGATAAAATATCGGCAAACGCAAGCAATGAAATATTTACCTTTTATGAATCCGAAGCTGATGCCATTTCTGGCGACAGTGTAATAACAAATTCAATTAACTATACGAATACCATCCCAAGTTCCGATACGGTCTGGGCAAGGGTTGAAAATGTTAACGGGTGTTTCAGCACATCGCAGGTCAACCTTAGGGTCGTCAATACACAAATCCCAATTACCTTCACGAGAAGCCTTTATGCCTGTGACGGTTTGGATGGCGATGATACCAATGGGGTTTCCGTATTCGATTTCAGTAGCATTCACTACGAAATTTTAAATATGTTCCCCAATCCCCAAGATTTGGAAATAAATTATTATACCATCGAATCTGATGCCCTTTCAGAAAGCAATCCCATAGAAGACATCAGTAATTACAGCAATGCCAGCTCGCCATACAGTCAAGATATTTATGTTAGGGTCGATAATAAAATTTATAATGATTGTGTTGGTCTGGGCAAACATATCACTTTAACAGTAAATCCTTCACCTGAATTTTATATCGAGCCAAGACAAATCCTTTGCGTATCTGATCCCAATCACAGTTTGGTTCTAGACCCAGTTGAGAGTAGTTCCCAAGAGGCATTCAACTATTCTTGGACCCTAAATGGTAACATTATTGCAACCTCACCAACACTCACCGTTGACAATCCCGGCGATTATTCAATCACTTTAACAAAGACAGATGGAACCGGGTGCTCAAGAACCGAAACTGTTTCTGTTGCAGCCTCTGAAATAGCCAGTATTGATCAAAGAAATATCAATGTAGTCGACCTTTCCGAAAACAACTCCATCACTATTACAAATTCCTCACTGCTAGGCGTGGGCGACTATTGGTTCGCATTGGAATCCAAAGATGGACTGGTATCATATCCTTATCAAAACGAACCCGTTTTCAATAACTTAAAAGGTGGGATATATACGCTTCTTGTAGAGGACAAAAATGGTTGCGGAACGGCAACCTTGCCAATTTCGGTCATTGGCTACCCTAAGTTCTTTACCCCAAATAACGACGGCATTAACGACTTTTGGCAGATTCAGGGCATTAATGCGCTTATCCAGGCAAAAACCAATATCTATATCTTTGACCGTTATGGGAAACTGTTAAAACAGCTAAGTCCTTTAGAGAATGGCTGGGATGGTACTTATAACAGCTATGCCCTAACTACAGATGATTATTGGTTCAAATTATCATTACAAGATGGAAGAACGGTTTTGGGACATTTCGCTTTAAAACGATAACACATATATTTTGCTTAATTTTGCAACATGCAATTTAAAGTTGAATCAGGATTTAAACCTACAGGCGATCAGCCACAAGCCATCAAACAACTTGTTGATGGTATAAACAGTCATGAAAAATATCAAACCCTCCTTGGTGTAACTGGTTCTGGAAAAACTTTTACGGTAGCCAATGTGATTCAAGAAGTACAAAAACCCACATTGGTTTTAGCACATAATAAAACCTTAGCTGCTCAATTATATTCAGAATTCAAGCAATTCTTCCCCAATAATGCCGTAGAATATTTTGTATCTTATTATGATTATTACCAACCTGAAGCTTACATTCCTGTTTCTGGGGTCTATATAGAAAAAGATTTGTCAATCAATGAAGAGATTGAAAAGATGCGTTTAAGCACAACTTCTTCCCTGCTTTCGGGTAGACGTGATGTTTTGGTAGTCGCATCAGTTTCTTGCTTATATGGTATTGGTAATCCTGTGGAATTTCAAAAAAATGTGATATCTATAGAACGTGATCAAGTTATTTCACGAACCAAATTATTACATCAACTCGTTCAAAGTCTTTATTCCAGAACCGAGGGCGAATTTAATCATGGTAATTTCAGAATAAAAGGAGACACCGTAGACATTTTTCCGAGTTATGCTGATGATGCGTTTAGGATTCACTTTTTTGGAGATGAGATTGAAGATATTGAATCTTTTAATATTCAAAATAGTAAAGTCATTGAAAAATATGACCGATTGAATATTTATCCCGCCAACATGTTTGTAACATCTCCAGATGTATTACAAGGCGCTATCAAAGAAATTCAGGATGATTTAGTAAAACAACACGATTATTTTAAGGAAATCGGTAAACATTTAGAGGCCAAACGTTTAAAAGAGCGTACAGAATTTGATTTGGAAATGATTCGGGAATTAGGCTATTGCTCTGGTATTGAAAACTACTCTAGGTATTTGGATGGTCGCTTACCGGGCACAAGACCTTTCTGTTTGTTGGATTATTTCCCAGATGATTTTTTAATGGTGATTGATGAAAGCCATGTGACTATTTCCCAAGTCCACGCCATGTATGGTGGTGATAGAAGCAGAAAGGAAAATTTAGTAGAATATGGCTTTAGGTTGCCTGCAGCCATGGACAATCGGCCGCTTAAATTTGAAGAATTTGAAGCCTTACAAAATCAGGTTATTTATGTAAGTGCAACTCCTGCCGATTACGAACTTCAAAAAACAGATGGTGTTTATGTGGAGCAAGTGATTCGTCCGACAGGATTATTAGATCCCGTTATCGAGGTTCGTCCGAGTTTGAACCAAATTGACGATTTAATTGAAGAAATTCAGCTTCGTGTAGAAAAAGATGAGCGAATACTTGTTACAACGCTTACTAAACGCATGGCTGAGGAACTGACGAAATATTTAGATAGAATCCAAATTCGCTGTAGATATATCCATAGTGATGTGGACACTTTGGAGCGTGTTGAAATCATGCAAGATTTGCGTAAGGGATTATTTGATGTATTGGTTGGCGTCAACTTACTGCGTGAAGGTTTGGATTTACCAGAAGTATCCCTAGTTGCCATTTTAGATGCTGATAAAGAAGGTTTTTTACGTTCGGCTCGTTCACTTACCCAAACCGTTGGTAGAGCAGCTAGAAACTTAAATGGTAAAGCCATTATGTATGCCGATAAAGTGACCAATAGCATGCAAAAAACCATGGACGAAACCAATTACAGACGAGAAAAACAAATTGCATATAACACAAAACACAATCTAGTGCCTACGGCTTTAAACAAAAGTCTAGACAATGCTTTATCCAAAAATTCGGTGAGCACTTATAGTTATGAGTTGGAAGCTCTTAGAGCCGCAGAACCTGAGAGCAATTATTTGAGTAAACCAGAATTGGAAAAGAAAATCCGTGAAAAGCGAAAACTCATGGAAGAAGCGGCTAAAGCATTGGACTTTATAGTAGCGGCCAAATTACGTGACGATATAAAAAGTTATCAAGATAAACTAGAAAAGCTAAAAGTTTAATAAACTTTTAGCTTTTCTATAACCCTAAGGGTTCAACACTTCAAAATTAAATTGACAATTACTTTTTAATTATATTGGGTTTTAAAAATATCAATCAAAACATCGGGTGGAACGATTTTATTTGGAAAACTTTCCATTAAGTATAAAACTTTGCTTATGGATTCATGACTTAAGCCCATTCTCAAACCGAAGTTATATAATTTTATAGCACCTTTATTTGAACTCTCACTATCAATATTCATCAACAAAACCAAACGATGGAATTGTACAATACGCTCACTATGGGATTTCAAATGCGTATAAGTTACTGGATGTTCTATTAGATATTCAAAGTCTTCACGAGATATTTCCAATTGTCTCGCAACACCTAATAAAAAATTATATTCAATATTTTTTATGTCCTTATCATACTTAGCAAAAGCTATCATTTCGGATAGAAGACTCAACTTTTCTACTCTATTAACCATACTTTTGAGAGATTAATTATTTACAATATAAAGGTAAGGAGAAGTGCCATTTCATAATCGTTGATATAATGTAACTTATCGAAAAGTGAATTGTATTTAATCGTAGATTTTATTTATTTCATCTCAAATATTTTTTTTTGGCTTATAAAAACACCTTAATATTGCTCAATTATAACACTAAAATAATTTTGTTTTTAATAATTAATTAAATGATAATCAATAAGTTATATATAATATTTGATTTTAAATTTTTAATTTGAATCAAGAAAAATTAAGGTATCTTTATAAAAAATTAAAAAACGCTAGAAAGGCAGGTAACTATAGCTAAAATCGATGAAATACACATATAACAAAGGACTATGACAAATAATGATATTTTGAAAAAATTACGGGTGGCATTAAAACTACGTGATGATGATATTGTAGCTATTTTGATGCTGGTGGACTTTAGAATTTCAACAAGCGAACTAGGTGCTTTTTTTAGAAAAGAAGATCATCCAAAATATGTGGAATGTGGCGACCAAATTTTACGTAATTTTTTAAATGGCTTGGTAATTCACTTAAGAGGTCCCATGCCTCCTAAAATGTCCAACGAAGAAAAAAACAAAAATTCCAAAACTGGAGAAACACAACAAGGCGAAGCTTCCGCGAAAGCGATACCAAAGAAGTTTGTAAAAAAGAAAAGCTTATTACACTCTAAAACAAACAAAAAGAGCAACGAATAACGTTGCTCTTTTTTTGACTTTAAGTAAAACCCTTATTGCGCTAATACTTTTTGAACTTTATCTGCGGCCTCTTGAAATTCGGTAGCACTTAATACTGCCAAACCAGAGTTGTCTATTAATTCTTTTGCTATATCTGCATTGGTGCCTTGTAAACGTACAATAATCGGCACATTAATGGTTCCCATATTCTTATAAGCATCAATAACACCTTGTGCAACCCTGTCGCAACGAACAATACCTCCAAAAATATTAATAAGAATGGCTTTTACAGCTGGGTCTTTCAAAATGATTTTAAAAGCAGCTTCCACACGAGCCGCATCTGCCGTACCACCAACATCTAAAAAGTTTGCTGGCTCACCTCCTGCTTGTTTAATTAAATCCATCGTTGCCATAGCCAAACCAGCTCCGTTAACCATACAACCCACGTTTCCGTCAAGATCAACATAGTTCAACCCAACTTCTTTAGCCTCAACTTCTATAGCGTTTTCTTCACGTAAATCACGTAAATCCAAATAATCTTTATGTCTGTAAAGCGCATTATCATCAATAGTCACTTTAGCATCCACCGCTAAAATTAAATTATCACTTGTTTTTAAAACAGGGTTGATTTCAAATAATGACGCATCAGATTTGATGTAAGCTGTATATAAGTTGGTAACAAACTTGGTCATTTCTTTAAAAGCATTTCCAGAAAGCCCTAAATTGAACGCGATTCTTCTTGCTTGAAATGGCAAAATGCCTACAGAAGGATCAATTTCTTCAGTAAATATTAAATGTGGCGTTTTCTCTGCTACCGTTTCAATATCCATACCACCTTCGGTAGAATACATGATCATATTTCTACCAGTGCCTCTGTTTAATAGAACAGACATATAAAATTCACTGGTTTCACTTTCTCCAGGGTAATAAACATCTTCAGCAACCAAAACTTGGTGTACTTTCTTGCCTTCAGCAGATGTTTGAGGTGTAATCAAATTCATTCCGATAATTTGACCCGCAATCTCTTCTACCTCTTTGATGTTTTTTGCAAGTTTAACTCCACCTCCTTTACCACGGCCACCAGCGTGAATTTGTGCTTTTATAACATGCCAACTTGTGCCTGTTTCCGCAGTTAATTCTTTTGCAGCAGTTACTGCTTCTTTTGCATTTTGGGCTACTATACCTCTTTGAATTCGTACTCCAAAACTGCTTAAAATCTGTTTACCTTGATATTCGTGTAAATTCATAACTTGCTTAATCTTTTTTTAAGAAAGGCAAATGTAAATAATACCTATTAATTAGACTAATATTTTGTTTGTGAATGCTTAAAAAACTAAATATAATTTCAAGTTGTTAAATAATTAACAATTTGTTTAATTTGTAAAATTTTTTATTTATTTATTTTTTATTGAAACTAAAAAAATATCTTTGCGGAAAATTAATAAAGACTATGGATAGAGGTCAGTTGCTGAAAATAGCAGAGGAATTTGGAAGCCCCATTTATATTTATGATGCGGAAAAAATCGAATCACAATACAAACGATTAACAAGTGCTTTTAAATCGGTTAAAAAACTAAAAATAAACTATGCTGTAAAAGCATTATCTAATATATCGATATTAAAGTTTTTTAATACGCTTGGCTCTGGTATTGATACGGTTTCTATGCAAGAAGTACAACTTGGATTGGCTGCTGGTTTTAAGCCACAACAAATTATTTTTACACCAAACGGTGTGTCATTGCATGAGATTGAGGAAGCTGCAAAACTGGGTGTTCAAATAAACATAGACAATCTGTCTATTTTAGAACAATTTGGAACCAAACACCCAAAAACGCCTGTTTGCATTCGCATCAATCCGCATGTGATGGCTGGTGGGAACAGTAATATTTCGGTGGGACATATCGATTCTAAATTTGGGATATCCATCCATCAAATTCCACATTTACTGCGTATTATTGACAATACAAAAATGAACATTAATGGGATTCACATGCACACTGGTAGTGATATTCTTGATATTGATGTATTTTTATATGCTAGTGAAATTTTGTTTGAAACGGCTAAACAATTTAAAAATTTAGAGTTTATAGATTTCGGTTCTGGTTTTAAAGTGCCGTACAAAGCTGGCGATATTGAAACCAATATTGAAGAATTGGGGCAAAAATTATCTGATAAATTCAATGATTTCTGTAAAGAATATGGCAAAGACCTGACGTTGGCTTTTGAACCTGGAAAATTTTTGGTAAGTGAATCTGGTTTCTTTTTGGCACAGGTAAATTCCGTAAAACAAACAACATCTACGGTGTTTGCTCAAGTAGATTCTGGATTTAACCATTTAATAAGGCCTATGTTTTATGGTTCCCATCATGATATCAGCAATATTTCAAATCCTGAAGGTCGTGAACGATTCTATACGGTAGTTGGTTATATCTGTGAAACTGATACATTTGGAAATAACAGACGTATTAATGAAATTAATGATGGTGATATTTTGTGCTTTAAAAATGCTGGTGCCTATTGCTTTTCAATGGCAAGCAATTACAACTCAAGATTCAAACCTGCTGAAGTTTTATGGTATCAAGGAAAAGCACATTTAATTAGAAAAAGAGAAACGTTTGATGATATTTTAAACAATCAAATAGCCATTGATTTTGCTCCAAAAAAAGAAAAACAGTTGGTTAAATAAACCTAATTAAATCTTAGTTATTAAAAATGCTCAACGTTTGTTGAGCATTTTTTCTTATTTACATATTAAGAGCACAAAAGCATTGGAATCTACTCATTTTTCAACTGTTCTATATACATTTTTAAATTCTCTTGAATATCATCATCAAGCTCAGGCTCTTTAATATCGGTGTATTCTTTTAAGGTTTCGTACATGATTTTAGCAACAATATAGCGAGCGGAATCTTTATCATCTGCTGGAATATTATACCAAGGCGCATGTGGTTTTGTGGTTCTATTGATAGCATCTTCATAACATTTTTGGTATTCATCCCAAAGTTTCCGTTCTTTTAAGTCGCCTGGAGAAAACTTCCAATTTTTTTCTTTTTTATCCAGACGTCTTAACAGCCTATCGCGTTGTTCATCTTTCGAAAGATTTAAAAAGAATTTAAAAATAATCGTGCCGTTTTCGGCAATATGCTTTTCAAAATTATTTATTTCTTCAAAACGCTTGTCCCAAAACGCATCATTCACGTCCTCAACCGAATTTACCGTTGGAATGTTTTCTCCCAATATGTAATACGGATGTACACGAGTCACCAAAACATTTTCATAATGGGTTCTATTAAAAACACTGAACTTACCTCGTTCTGGAAGTGCCACATAATGACGCCATAAATAATCGTGTCGTAATTCTAACTCCGTAGGCACTTTAAAACTATGCACCACAACTCCCCTAGCATTAAAATCTTTAAAGACTTCCCTTATTAAACTATCTTTTCCTGCTGTATCCATACCTTGTAAACAAACTAAAACGGCATATTTTCCATGCGCATACATGGTATCTTGAATATCGCCAAGCTTTTTCCTTATATCTTCAATTTCTTTATCGGCATTGTCAATTACCATTTTCGTTCGCGCATCCTTTAAAGATATTTTCGAAGTAATTTTAAAATCATCTATGTTTACAGACTCCATATTTTACTATTTATTTGATTATATCTCCTAAATATACTAAAATATATATTCGATGAACGACATTCTTATTAATAAGGGTTTTAATATATTTGACACGCCTACTTATTAATTTAAACCCAAATGTTATGGAAAAACACTACATTTTTTTATTATTTTTACTCTCTTCGCACGTCTTTTTTGCGCAAACAGCTTGCGATGATGCTAATTCAGATTTAATTTATGCGTACTCCCATGTAAAATCTTCCTATAATTCCAACAATATATCGCACCTAAAATATTATGCTAACAGATCTTTAGAAGCTTTTGAGCGTTCAAAGAAGAAATTAAAAGCGTGCGGTTGTGAAACTGCGTTTGACATGGCCTTCGAAAGTGCGCAACTTTTAAGCAAAGTAGAAACTGCAGAAACTTATGAAGATGGACGTTTTTTTGTTAAAAGAGCTAGGGATATTGCACAGGAAAGTGTTACAGAACTTGATAAATGCACCGTTCCTACAAAAGATATTCAAGTAAGCAATGACACCAACCAATTATCTTCTTTACAAATTGAGCAAGAAAAATTAAGACAACAACAAGAAGACTTAAAACGTAGAGCGGAAGAAATTAAAATAAAAATGGCAGAGCAGGATGAGATGGCCTTAAAACTTAAAAAAGAAGAAATAATCAGTTCTTATAAAACTGCTATATCGTCCAACATTGAAAGTTATAATAACGCTTTAAAAGTCTGTAATTGTGGGCATGAACTAATAAAACTTGAGGATAAAGCTACTGATGTGTCTCAAAAAAGCGTTGAAGAAATTAAATCCTATTATTTAAACAGCTTAAAAGGATTAACATCAAATTATTTAGCACAGTTAAATTCATGTGACAAATAATTCTAATATTATATAAAAACCAAAGCTCCTTAAAGTGTTCATTTTTAAGGAGCTTATTTTATTTTGAAGCGAATAATTTTACGTCATTTTCACTTACTTCGTTACCGCCTAATATAATTAAACGTTCAATAACATTCCGCAATTCCCTAATATTACCAGTCCAATCGTAATTTTGTAATAATGTTATGGCTGCATTTGAAAATACTTTTTTGGCATTTCCGTGTTCGTCGGCTATCTTATTGGTGAAATAATCAATCAACATAGGGATGTCTTCCCTTCTATCATTAAGTGGTGGTACTTGAACCAGAATCACTGCCAATCTATGATACAAATCCTCACGAAACCTACCTTCTTCAATTTCCTTTTTTAAATTTTTATTGGTAGCAGCGACCACGCGAACATTCACTTTAATATCTTTATCACTACCAACACGCTGAATTCTACTTTCCTGCAAGGCACGTAATACTTTAGCCTGTGCGGATAAACTCATGTCCCCTATTTCATCCAAAAAAATAGTGCCTCCGTTAGCAGCTTCAAATTTTCCAGCTCTATCCTTTACAGCACTTGTAAAAGCTCCTTTTACGTGTCCAAACAATTCACTTTCTATCAACTCGCTTGGTATGGCCGCACAATTAACCTCAATCATGGGGCCTTCACAGCGGTCACTTTTTTGATGCAACCAATGCGCCACCAATTCCTTACCCGTTCCATTTGGCCCTGTAATAAGTACCCTGGCATCCGTTTGTGCTACTTTTTCAATAATATCTTTTATATGTGTAATGGCTTTACTTTCGCCAACCATTTCAAAATTTTTACTGACTTTTTTCTTTAGTAGCTTGTTTTCAACAACAAGTTCTTTTTTATCCAGAGCATTTCTAACTGTGTTTAACAATCTGTTTAAATCGGGTGGTTTAGAGATATAATCAAAAGCTCCTAATCGCATGGTATTGACAGCGGTATCTAAATCACCGTGACCAGAAATCATAACAATAGGTATTTCTGGCTTTAATTTTTTTACGACTTCCAACACTTCTACACCATCCATCTTAGGCATTTTTATATCGCAAAGAATCAAATCAAAATCGTCGTTTTTAATTTTTTCGATACCTTCCAAACCATCTTGGGCTTCCTCAACTTGATAGGTATCATTTTCTTCTGAAAGGATTTTTGCTAACACACGTCTTATGGCCGCTTCGTCTTCAATTATTAAAATTTTGGGCATATTTTTTTAGATTTAAGATAACAGACTTAAGATAATAGACTTAAGATTGAAGACAACCGCCAACAAAACATCTATTTTATATAAATCAGGTTTTAGTCCTATTATCATTAATTTATAACTCTTACATCACTATTTGATTGTTTAATATATATTTTTATCATTTATAAATCAACTGCGTTTTTTCAATTTGCAAACTAAACCAAAATTATATGCTAAGCACCTAGAAAATCTCTATTCCAATATATATTATCTTTAGTCTTGTGCCTTTTGTCTATAGTCTTTCGTCTTTTCAAAAACATGAATATCTCTTTGTGGGAATGGTATGGAAACATTATGTTCTCTAAACAATCTGTCAATTTCAAAACGTATATCGCTTTTTGGCACGTTAGCCCCAAAACTATCAGCTAAGGTAAATATGACTTTAAAATCTAATGAACTCTCACCAAAATTAGCAAACAGTACAATAACTTCTGGCTCTGATAATACATCAGGGTGTGTACTGGCTGCCTGGATTAATAGCTTCCTTACCAATTGAACATCGCTACCATAGGCTACTCCAACATCTACAGATTCTCTTGTTAGTGTGCCATTTTGTGTCCAATTATAAAGACTGTTATCCAGGTATAAATGATTAGGTATTATCAAAACCCTATTATCTCTTGTTACAGCTCTAGTAGTTCTCAATTTAATCTCTTCTACCCTTCCTACCTTTCCTTCAATTTCTATAATATCGCCCACATGAACCGTTTGGTCAATTAAAATAAAAACCCCAGAAATAATGTCCTTAAATAATGTTTGAAGTGCTAATCCAATACCAATCATTAATGCCGCTGATGCTGCAAAAACGGCGGTCACATTGACGCCTAAACCATTTAAGGTAATTAGCAAAATGATTAAATAGACTAGCCATCTAAAATATCCATAAACGACGTTAAACTTACCTTTATCATCTTCTGGAAGATTTCTAGTAATAATTCTTAAAACCAATCTTAAAATAAGCGTGGTTATAAAAATAATGGTAATAACAATTAGTACGTCTCTAACCGAAATACTGATATCATTAGAAAAATCGACATGTTGATTGAGCATCTCCGTGATTTTTTCCCAAAGAGAACTTTCTTTAATTTTAGTTTCTATTTTTTGTAAATCCTGATTCATTTTAATACTTCATCCATTTTATCAATTCCTTGTAACTAGGCTTTTTGCCATACATTAAAATGCCTACCCGGTAAATTTTTGCCGCAAACCATACAATTGAAATAAATGTACCAATTAAAATTAATAATGACAGTAATTGTTGCCATAACGGTACACCAAAGGGAATTCGCATTAACATTACCACGGGTGATGTAAATGGAATAAACGAAAACACGGTTGAAACCGTACCATGAGGATCTTCTATAACGGTGAAAAAACCAATATAAACAGCTAATATTAATGGCATCATAACTGGCAATAAAAATTGTTGGGTATCTGTTTCATTATCCACAGCGGCACCTATAGCAGCATATAACGAACTATATAATAAATAACCACAAATAAAAAATAGAATGAATGCAATAATAAGATTGGTAATTGGCAGATTATAAAACGCCGTCATGATATCTTGTAATTGCATATTCGCCTCAGGATTTTCCATGGCTTGTTGCATCATTTGTTGTTGTGGTGATTGCATTTGGGTAACATCAATTCCAAAGACTGTAGAAATAATAATCAATAAAACGCCACCTAATACTATCCAAACTAAAAATTGGGTAATACCAGCCAAAGAAGTTCCAATGATTTTGCCCAACATTAATTGCACTGGTTTTACTGAAGAAATAATGACTTCTATAATGCGACTTGTTTTCTCTTCAATAACGCTACGCATGATCATATTACCATAAATAATGATGAACATAAATAACAGATACCCTGCCAATCCTCCAAAAATAAGCTTTAGAACGCTGTCAATTTTGGAAGTTTTTTGACCTTCAAAACTTTCTTGTTCAATAGAAACAGTAGCTCTTGATGTTTTTATTTTCTCAATATCAAAACCTGCTTTTTGCAATTTAAGGTCCGTAAGCTTATTTTCTAAAATACCTTCTAAATCTGAAATCAAACTGAGAGAAGGCGATTCTTCTGAATAAAACTCCATCTGAGTGGGTACAAAATTTATGGTATCTAATTTACCTATATGTAATAAGCCATAATTTGAGGTCTCCTTAACAATCGTCTTTGCATCTGTTAAAGTCATGTCTTCAAACACATTGTATTTTGTATGTTCTGAATTTTGAAAAGCATCTTTTACTAATCCAGATTCATCTAATATGGATATTGTCCGTTGTTTATCATTATTTAATTGTGATAAATAGGCGACAACAGATATTAAAATAATCATGATAATCGGACTTAAAAAAGTCATAACTATAAATGATTTATTTTTAACCTTTGTTAAATACTCGCGTTTTATAATGAGTGGTAAATGGTTCATATTATCAATTATTCTTTACTGTTTGAATAAAAATATCGTTCACGCTTGGTATCAATTCCACAAAATGGGATACATCTCCTCTGGATGTTAAAAAGCTTAATAAATCATTTGCTTTATCGTTTTCTGAAAGTTTGATATTAAGCTTCAACTCATCTCCCAATGTTCTAAAATTAGCAGGTGCTATTTGAAATTTTTGTGACAATTCCTGTTGTAAACTGGATTTTTCTTGAACTGTAATACCAACCTCATACGTATTGGTTTTAAATTGGCGTTTAACATCTACCAATTTTCCATCTAAAATTTTATTCGATTTGTGTATCAATGTAATATCATCACACAACTCTTCAACGGATTCCATTCTATGGGTTGAAAAAATAACCGTGGCACCATCATTCCGTAACTGCAAAATTTGGTCTTTAATTAAATTAGCATTTATGGGATCAAAACCCGAAAAAGGCTCATCGAAAATCAATAATTTTGGATTATGCAAAACCGTCACCACAAATTGTATTTTTTGTGCCATCCCTTTTGAAAGTTCTTGGATTTTCTTGTTCCACCAATCACCAATTTCAAGTCGTTCAAACCAATATTTCAAGCGTATTTTTGCTTCTGCTTTACTTAACCCTTTTAATTGTGCCAAATATAAAACCTGCTCACCTACTTTCATGGTTTTATACAAACCCCGTTCTTCCGGTAAATACCCAATATCCGTTATATGATTTGCGTTAAGTGCCGTTCCATCTAAAAAAACAGTACCACTATCTGGCATGGTAATTTGATTAATAATTCGGATAAGGGTTGTTTTTCCTGCTCCGTTGGGCCCCAATAATCCGTAGATACTTCCTTTGGGAACCGTTAAAGACACATTGTTAAGTGCCGTAAAGTCTCCGTAGTTTTTCGAAACGCCATTGACTTCTAGTAAGTTGCTCATTCTAGTTTTTAATTGACTTTGAAACGTAAATATATTAAATGTTAAGGGAGTAGTTTAAACCTTTTTTGGATAATTTAATATTTAAATGAATGGCTATAAAAGCAAAACCCACCCTCAATAAATTAAGGATGGGAAAAAAATTGCTATGAAAAAGAAAAATATCACTAAAATGAATTAGTGATATTCAAATATAGTTTTTTTTTAATTATCAACAAAAGAATATGATAAGTTATAAGCAAAAAAAATCCGTATAAATACGGATTCTTTATTTTATAGCTTTATAACTAAGAAAACATATCCTTTACCTTTTCAAAAAACGATTTATCTGTACTATCTGGCTTCGGTTCAAAATGCTCATCATTTTGCATGGATTCAAAAAATTCCTTTTGTTGTTTACTAAGTGTTTTTGGTGTCCAAACATTAACATGTACTAACAAATCGCCTCGGCCATAACCATTTATACTCGGAATTCCTTTTCCCCGTAAGCGTAAAATTTTACCTGATTGTACACCAGCTTCCACCTTAATACGTACTTTTCCTGTTACGGTGTCTATTTCTTTTGAGGTTCCTAAAACAGCATCGGGATAACTTATATACATATCATAATGCAAATTATCACCTTCACGCTGCAATTTATCATGTTTTTCTTCTTCAATGACTACAATAAGATCGCCTGCAATACCATGACCTGGTGCTTCATTTCCTTTACCAGAGACTTTAAGTTGCATATCATCTACAACACCTGCTGGGATTTTAATGGAAACCGTTTCTTCAATGATTTTTAAACCTTGTGCATCGGCATCGGCTGGTTTTTTATCAATCACTTGTCCGGCACCACCGCACACATTACATGGTGATGATGTTTGCATTCTCCCTAAAATGGTATTGGCAATACGTGTTACTTGACCGCTACCATTACAGGTTGAGCATGTTTTATAGGTAGTTCCTTGTGCTTGAACTTTACGTCTTACTTTTATTTTCTTTTCAACCCCGTTGGCAATTTCTTCAAGATTTAATTTTACCCTGATACGTAAATTGCTTCCTTTTACACGGCGTTGACCGCCTCCACCGCTAAAACCAGAAAATCCGCCTCCGCCAAAAGCACCTCCAAAAATGTCACCAAACTGGCTGAATATGTCATCCATATTCATGTTCCCCCCATTAAAGCCGCCGCCACCTTCAAAAGCTTGATGTCCGAATTGGTCGTACTTAGCTTTTTTATCGGCATTGCTTAATACCTCATAAGCTTCAGCAGCTTCTTTAAACTTGGCCTCAGCATCTTTATTATCTGGGTTTTTATCTGGGTGGTATTCAATAGCTTTTTTACGATATGCCTTTTTTATTTCGGCTTCACTTGCATTTTTATTGATACCTAATATCTCGTAGTAGTCTCTTTTTGCCATGTTCCTTTACTAAATCCTTTTCCAATGGAAAGAACTTTTAAATTAATATTTTTTATTGTCCAATGACGACTTTAGGAAAACGAATGACTTTATCGCCAAGTTTATATCCCTTTTCAATAATATCGATAATTTTTCCTTTTAAATCTTCCGTTGGTGCGGGAATTTGTGTAATTGCCTCATGGTTATCGGCATTAAAGGCCTCTCCTTTATCAATTTTAATGGCAACTAGCCCTTTTTGTTCCAAAGTATTCATTAATTTCTGATAAATTAATAATACGCCTTTTCGTAAAGCTTCTGCTTCTTTATCATCGTCAATATGGCTTAATGCACGTTCAAAATCATCAAGAACTGGCAATAATGTTTTCATGACATCTTCGCTAGCTGTTGCAAATAATTCAATGCGCTCTTTAGATGTACGTCGTTTATAATTTTCAAACTCAGCAAATAAGCGTAAAAATTTATCTTTTTCTTGTTTTAATTCTTCTTGCAATTTTTCTTCAAGGGTTTGTTCTTCAACAACTTGTTTCTCAACATCAACAGTTTCTGTTTGAGTTTGGGTTGCTTCTTCTGATTTTATATCCTCTTTCTTATCTTTTTTACTCATATATTTCTGATATTAATACAAACACGTAAACGTATTGGCAAAATTACTGCCATTATTATAAAAATGTCATAATGTCATTCATTTTTTTTTGAAAGCGATAAAACAAATTATTTATTTTAAATATCATATTTTTGTTAATATGACAAATTAATTTTTAATCAATCATGAAACATAAAATATTTATAATTTCAACAATACTTTTAATTTCAAGTTTTAAGCTATATAGCCAAAATATAACTGTACAAGGAACTGTAAAAAACAATTTTGACGAACCCATAGAATCTGTTTTCGTGAAAATCAAAGGTAATGATATGGGCGTTTTTACTGATTCAACTGGATTTTACAGCATCTTAGTTCCCCCAAAAAGCAAATTGATTTTCTCCCAAATAAGTCAAGGTTACAAAACCCAAAAAATATCAGTAAAAGGAAAGGATATACATGATGTTTTTCTTGAATACAACATAAAAGCTAAGCCCTACGAAGGTAAAGATGTCAATACAGGCTATGGAAAAATTAAGCAATCTGAAAGCACCATATCTGTTAGTTCTGTTGACGAAAAATTTATAGAACAAGAAAACAATTTGGATATGGCAACTTATTTAAGAACCGTTCCTGGTGTTAGTGTTGTTGAAGAAGGTGGGAATTTAGGAATTACGATTAGAGGAAATCGCAGTTTAATGTCCAGCGATGCGCCTCTCATCATACTTAACGGTTCTCCATATAATGGCTCATTAAAGAATTTAAACCCAAGGGATATAAAATCTATTGATGTGTTAAAAGATGCCTCTGCAACCGTTGCCTATGGTTCTAGAGGTTCTAATGGCGTTATTTTAATTACAACTAAATAAGCTAAGAAATATTAATTTGCTATACAGCTTTTTACAGTGTTAGGTAATAACTAAATAACATTAAATACAATCAAATGAAAATAAAAATTTTACTGCTATTGACAACCATATTAATTTGTAGTTGTGTTGATAAAAAAAATGACACTGACCATAAACCTGAAATAACAACCAATACAAAAGAAATGACCAAACAATTGCGCCATGTGGTATTATTCAAATTTAAAGAAACGTCAACACCTGCTGATATTAAAGGAGTAGAAACGGCTTTCGGGAAATTACCTTCTGAAATTAAAGAAATTAAAGATTATGAATGGGGATTGAACAACAGTCCTGAAGGATTAAGCAAAGGATTTACACATTGTTTTTTGGTCACGTTTGATAGCGAGGAAGATAGAGCTATATACCTACCGCATCCAGCACATAAAGCCTTTGTTGATGTTTTAAGTCCACATTTGGATGATGTTTTGGTTATTGATTATTGGAACTAAATTATGATGGGATAAAACCAAAAAAATCATCCCAACAAATCATCCAATGCCGGTTTTAAATAGCTAAATTGAAAACTGAAACCTTTATTTTCTATTTTTTTAGAGCTTACCCGCTGGCTATTAAACAGCAAAGTGTGCATCTCCCCTAAAATCAATTTCATAGCCATTTTAGGTATGCTGGGTAAAAACAAGGGCTTATCTAATGTTTTAGCAATGGATTTTATTAACTCCTTATTAGTCACAGGATTTGGAGCGACACCATTATAAACGCCTTCTAATGCATTTGTTAATATATAAAGATACATATTAGCTAAATCGTCAAGATGAATCCACGACTGCCATTGTTCTCCTGTTCCAAAAGAAGCACCTAATCCAAATTTTATGGGTTTCGCCATTTCTGGAAGCGCACCTCCTTTTTCTGATAATACTAATCCAGTTCTAACTTTAGAAACCAATAGATTTAATTCCGAAAATCCATCCACACTTTGCTCCCATTTTGTGACTACCTGACTTAAAAACGTATCCTCAAAACCTTTAAATGTTTCCTCATAATAGTGGGTTATCGAATCTGGATAGATTCCAATGGCACTTGATGCTATAACATGCTTAATAGAATGAGACTCTCCTTTTAAGGAATCAATTAAAAGTTGGGTGCTTTCAACTCTACTATCTATAATCTCTTCTTTGTAAGCAGGAGTCCATCGTTTTGAAATAGAGGCACCAGCTAAATGAATAATGGCATCAACCTCTTTAAAACAATTTGTATCTATTTCTTTATTTGTAGTATTCCAGTAAAATCCCTGGTAATTTTTTGTGTGTTCAATTTTAGACTTACTTGTTGTTAAGTAATTTACATCTATGTTATTTATATGGCAGCGTTTAACTATTTCTTTCCCAATAAGCCCCGTTGCACCTGTAATTAAAACTCTCATAATCATTTTTTATAAAATTACGAAATGATAAGAGTACAAACGTTCTATTTATATTAGGTTTAACAGAAACAATTAACAATGAATAATAAAATAGACTACGCTTCTTTACAAGCGCGTAACCTTTGGCTAACGCCGAATGCTCAGAGACTTCTTCGAAGTAAACATTTGGCTAACGCCGAATGCTCAGAGACTTCTTCGAAGTAAACATTTGGCTGGCGCCGAATGCTCAGAGCCTTTTTGTGGCTCTGAGCATTTCCCTCTTGCCTGGTGGGCCTGGTAGTTTTTCTACTTTGAAGCCAACTGCCTGCATGGCTCTACGCACGCTTCCTTTTGCGGAATACGTTACCAAAACACCATTGGGCTTTAACGCTTCGTGCATTTTTTGGAATATGGCTTCTGTCCATAGTTCGGGTTGTACCCGAGCTCCAAAAGCATCAAAATAAATGATATTGAATTTATTTTGGTCGTTTATGTCTGAAAAGAGTTTGTTTTGTTTAGTAAGTAAAAAATGAGGTATAATGTTATGTGTTTCTTCCCAAGACACTTGATGCATGCTTTTAAAAAATAAATCTTTATCCTCTACTTTTAATTCGGTTACATAATTCATCTTCACGATATCTTCTGCTGAAACTGGATATGCTTCTACCCCATAATAATCAATGGAAATATTCAACTTTTCGGCTTCCAGAAAGGTGATAAATGCATTCAATCCCGTGCCAAAACCGATTTCCAAAACAGATATTTGATTATAATCTTGTTCACATAAATAATTTAAACCATGCTTGATAAATACATGATATGCTTCTTGAATAGCACCGTGTTTGGAATGGTATGGCTCATCCCATTCCGGTAAATATATGGTTGAAGAACCATCTGCTGTAATAATAACTTGACGTTCCAAAATCACTGTGCAATCAATACACCATCCGCTTCAAAAGACAAGGTTCTCTTTGGCTGAACAATACTCGCAATTTCGGCGGTTGTCTTTCCTGCATCTTCGGCATAATGCTGTTGTTCATCCACAGGCATTTCATCAATAAAAGCAAGGCCATTAATAACGACTTCTTTGCCAACTATATCTTTTGGAACAAAAAAACCATAATCTTTAAATTTTACCATAATTTCCTTTCCATTTTCTAAGTCTAAAGTCATCCAACAGCCCTTTGCCTGACAAACACTACTAACTTTTGCTGTTATTTTAGAATCAATCGTATCACCTACACTCATTATTTCATATTGCATGATGGCATCCATAGGTTCTAAAGCATCATCTTTACTAAAACTCTTTCCAAAAGATGCAAATGCAACAATGTCCTCTGTTTGATTCGTTTTTTCAGCATTTTGTTTGCAGGATGCTGATAGAAAAACACAAATACATAGCAGTAAAATATTTTTAACACTCATAAAGTTTGAATTTTAACGTTTTGTTGTAAATATACCCATTTTTTCAACGCTATTTTCTTAAATTTGTTCACGTAAAGACATGAATTTATGAATACATTAATGAGTGATATAAAAATCACAAGGACAAAAACTACAAAAATTCATGATGTAGATTTTGATAATTTAAATTTCGGAAGAACATTTTCCGATCACATGTTGGTATGTGATTATAAAGATGGTAAATGGCAATCCCCAGAGATCGTGCCATATCAACCTATTGTTTTAGATCCATCAGCAAAAATATTCCATTACGGGCAGTCTGTTTTTGAAGGTATGAAAGCCTATAAAGATGCTAATGATGCTGTCTGGTTGTTTCGTCCAATAGAGAATTTTAAACGTTTGAACATTTCATCCAAGCGATTGGCAATTCCTGAATTACCGGAAGAGATTTTTATGGATGGTTTAAAAGCCCTCTTAAAAGTAGATAGTAACTGGATTCCTAAAAAAGAAGGGAGTTCTTTATATATAAGACCGTTTATTTTTGCTTCAGGTAATGGGTTTCATGCCTCTCCTGCTGACGAATATAAATTTGTTATTGCATTAGCGCCATCTGGCGCTTATTTTTCTGGAAAAGTTAAAGTATTGATTGAAGAAACCTATTCCCGTTCTGCTAATGGTGGTGTGGGTTTTGCTAAAGCTGGAGGTAATTATGCAGGGCAATTTTACCCGACTCAATTAGCTGTTGAAAAAGGCTATCAGCAAGTGATATGGACAGATGACACAAACCATGAATACATTGAAGAAGCTGGTGCCATGAATATTTTTATTAGAATAAACGACACACTTATTACGGGACCTACCAGCGATAGAATACTGGATGGTATTACCCGAAAAAGTATTATTGATATTGCTAAAGCCGAAGGTATCCCTGTAGAAGTTAGAAAAATTACTGTGAGCGAAGTTGTAAAAGCGGCTAAAGATGGTAGCTTAAAAGAAATGTTTGGAGCTGGTACTGCTGCCGTTGTATCACCTATTTCTGGTTTTGGATATAAAGGCAACGATTATGATTTGCCGGAATTAGAGCATACCTATGCTAGTTTTATAAAAAAATATATTACGGATATTCAAACGAACAAATCTGAAGACCCATTTGGTTGGAGAGTGAAGGTATAATAAGCCCTTCCCTAGCCCTTCCCAAAGGGAAGGGAACTGTCTAAAAAATAAACTTTAATGTCAGTTTGAGCGCAGTCGAAAACCTTATTAATTAGATTATCAATGCATTTCGACTGCGCTCAATGTGACAATTTACTTCTAAATAGACTTTTTAGACAACCTCTTTTTATTTCTTCAATATAGCATCTATATCTGGCTTAAAGTAATTAGGACCTTTTAGAACTTTACCGTCTTCTCGATAAATAGGTTGTCCGTCCTCGCCCAATTTACTCATGTTACTACGTTGAATTTCTTCAAAAACGGCTTCAATTTTATATTGCAAACCGTGTTCTATAATGGTGCCGCATAAAATATAAAGCATATCACCAAGGGCATCGGCGACTTCAACCAAATCATTATTGTTCGCGGCTTCTAAATATTCTTCATTTTCTTCTTTCATTAAATAAAATCGAAGCCTGTTTTTTTCTTTTCCTAAATCTGCTTTTGGAGATTCTAGGTGACCAATTTTAAATGCTGTATGAAATTCTTTTACAGCGTCTAATTTGTTTTTCATATAATATCTCTTTTTTTCATTTCCGCGCAGGCGGAAATCTCAATTTGTTTTTCATTAAATTTGCATAAAAATAACCATATGTTTACTAAAGGTCAAATCTATTTCGCCATTTTATTTATTATCGTTTTTGCCATCGTTATTGCTTACACGTATAGAAAAGATTTGAAACTTCACAAGAAATTTTATTCAGGTAGTATATGGGTACTTCTTGCCTTTATTGGGTTTATTTTATTTATATCTGCCATAAAATTCTTTTTCAAGTAAGCCTCTAATTAACAACTAAATAGAGCAATAAAAACCTAATCTGTTATATTAATAGCATAAAATAAATTAAACCTTTTGCAAAAAAAGTAGTCTTTTTTACGCAACCATTTGTAAAATGGCGCATCTAGCTATTAAACCCAATCAAGAAATGAAAATCTTAATCATCATCAGCGTTCTAATAATTATAAATTTAATTCTTTTGGTATTTAGTGTCAACAAAAAAACAGAACCTTGAAAAGGTTCTGTTTTTTTGTTGACACTAAATACATTTAATTAATTTCTGGCAAGAAGTTGTAATGTTTGCTGTATTCTAACATTTGCCCTGAAAACGTCTCAGGGTATGTCACGTTAATCTCAACAATCTCTCCTTTATCATTGGATTTGGGAACCAGCACTGGATTCACAAAACCTGAATATGGTGGCGAATCAAACTGCTTGTTTCGCTCTAAAATTTCTTCATGAAGTGCTTGATCCACTTTAACACCATACGTTTCCACCAACGTTTCCGCTGCTGTATAATCACCTTCAGATTTTATCCGTTGTACTTCTCTTAATAATTGTCCGAATAAGTCACGAAGCTTATCATAATCATTAATATTAAAATACGTTTTTCCATCTCTAGTGATTTTTTCAATCACATTATCAGTTTTTCCTTTTTCAAATACCCATGCAGAAATCCATTGTCTGTTACGCATATGGGCTTCTTCAACATCATCACCTAAATTTAAACGTATCAATTGCGTTACTAATCCATTTCGTATAAAATCATTGTATCCCGCCATACCTGCTTTTTTCCAATCATCTACCAATCCTAATTCTTGAAGTTTAGGACTGTATTGATAATATAAGGCCACCAAATCAGCACGTCCTTCTTCTATGGTCGATGCATAATTTTTAAGTGTTTCTTTAGTTTCTCCAACGCCTGGGTTTAGTTTGCCCGAAGCATGACCAATAACTTCGTGCAACGCTGTATGTAATTTATCTGAAACTTGTCCGTATTGCTCCGTAAGCTGCAACTCTTCGTCATCATTTACAAATTCTTTTAAACGGCCAGTGCTTCCTGCATTATTATAAGCATCGGTAATGTTTCCTAAGGACACGGATTTACTACCAACTTCGGCACGAATCCAGTTGGCATTTGGTAAATTAACACCGATTGGTGTGCTTGGAGAAGCGTCACCAGCTTCGCCTGCCACGTTAACCACTTTATACGTAACACCTATCACACTATCTTTTTTGTGTTCTGGCATTAATGTGGAATTATCTTCAAACCATTGGGCATTATCGGATAGCACTTTCATTTTTTGGGACATATCAAAATCATTGATTTGAACAATCGTTTCATAAGAGCCTCTATACCCCAATGGGTCGTTATAGACTTCAATAAAACTATTTATGTAGTCTATGTTGCCTTCGGTCGCTGTGGTCCATGCAACATTGTAATCATCCCAAGTTTGTAAATCACCTGTTTTGTAATAATCGATTAACAGACCAAGTGCATCTCCCTGTTTTTTATTTTCAGCAACACCTTTAGCCAACTCCAACCATTTAATAATCTCATCGATGGCAGAACCATATAAACCACCCGATTTGTAAACACGTTCTTTTAACACGCCATTTTCCTTTACCAATTGCGAGTTTAATCCAAAGGATAATGGTTTTTTCGGATTTGGTGATACTTTGGTTTTATAAAAACTTTCTACATCTTTATTCGTCACATTTGGTCCATAAAAATTAACTGCCGAAAGTGCCACATTATCAACACCCTTCCCTTGATTTACTTTTTTAGTGTCCTTGTCATTAAAAATAACATCAAAAGCTTCGCCTTCTAAAACCGTGTTTGTGTCCGTTAAAAGCTGTTTTAAATACTCTGCACCAAAATCCGGTTTTATTTTGTCACTAGAGTAATGATGATGAATCCCATTACTAAACCATACACGTTTTAAATAGACTTCAAATGCTTTCCAATCGGCTGTGGATTTATCGCCTGCATAATTGGTATAAACAGATTCCAAAGCTTTTCTAATCGTCAGATTGTGTCTGTAATTTTGGTCCCACATAATATCCCTGCCAGATAATCCCGCTTGGGTTAAATAATAGACCAATGTTTGTTCCTTTAACGTGAGTTTTTCCCAATCGGGGATGCGGTATCTTAATACTTTAACATCAGCAAACTGATCTACTTTGTAATCAAAGACAGATTCTGTTGATACACTCACATTGTCATTTGTTTTTTCAGATTTATTCTGGCCACAACTTGCCAAAATACTTGTTGCAAGTATTAAACTTGCGATTAATTTTAATTTCATTTGAATTATTTTACTGTTAGTCACTCTATTTATTAAAAATTATTATTGAAAAATACCGATTATCGATTTTTAGTTGAAGAATATTTAATTTTAAGGTAACAAATGTAGTAATTTTTCAATAATAATTTTATAATCCATACCTTTGATTTTTGTCATTTTCAAAAAAATATAATGAAAACGTTTAAATATATTTCCTTTTTATTATTAATAGCCATCATAGGTACAGCCATATATATCGCGGTCCAACCCAACGAATTTTCCTTTAGTAGAAGTCGGATTATCAATGCCCCTGCCCCCGTAATATTCGATAAGGTTAATGACTTTAAAAATTGGCCAGATTTCTCTCCGTGGATGGAACAAGAACCCAATGCCAACCTAACGTATGGTGACAAAACCATTGGTGTTGGTGCCCATTACAGTTGGAATGGTGCTATTTTAGGTGAAGGTTCTATGAAAACACTTGCAGCCAATGAAAATCAATTTATTTCGCAACATATTTCATTTATAAAACCTTTTGCATTGGAATCGGATATTCAATGGGATTTCGAACCCACCGAAGCAGGCGCTAAAGTAACTTGGAGCATGGAAGGCAAACAAAGCTTCATGACCAAAATGTTCACCGTTTTTTCCGGATCTATTGAAGAAAACACTGCCCCCGATTTTGAGCGCGGTTTGTTTAAATTAGACAGCACCGTAACTGCCGATATGAAAAAATACAGTATTACCGTCAGCGGCATTACAAACCATAGCGGTGGTTATTATTTGTACAGTACCACTTCTTCTAAAATAGACGAGGTAGCATCCACCATTTCAGACATGCTTCCTAAAATCGTCAATTATGCACAGAAAAATAACATTGCCATGGCTGGCGCACCGTTTGTGAGTTACATTACTTGGGACGAACAAAACAACGCCGCCATATTCTCTGCTTGTGTACCAACAACCGATAGAGTGATTACCACCGATAGCGAGGTACAAACAGGCGAGTTATCCACTTTTAGAGCCGTAAAAACAACCTTAAAAGGCAACTACACCAATTTAAAAGAAGCTTGGGATGTTGCTAGAGCTTATATCACCAAAAATGGTTTGGAGCTTGCCGAAGAAGGCACCATGCTAGAAGTTTATATTACGGACCAAACCAAGTACCCCAACCCGGCGGATTGGGTAACGGATATTTATATTGCTATTAAATAATTGATGGTCATTTGTTTATATGACAATGGAAGCATTTCTTATCTAAACATCATATGATATAGGCTGAACATATCTCAGACTAAATCGATAAGCAATGTAAAACTTTAGAATATTTTTTTATATTTGCTCAAGTAATAAAGGAAATGGTGTTCTTCCTTACCCAACCGCTCTAAAAAAGCTGATGACGCCTGATTAAACTAAGTGGTAACATTTAATCGGGTAGTATTTATGCAAAAAAGTCAAAAAAAAGCAATCAGCAAAAAAATCAACTTAAACATAAAAGTATGGTCCAGGAAGTATCCTGCCATCCCATACATTCTTAAATGGACATGTATTTGTCTTATCATCGGGTTTTTGGTTGGCAGCGCTTCGGCAGGATTTTTACAATCCTTGAATTGGGCGACCAATTTTCGGGAAAACAATATATGGCTCATTGCTTTTTTACCCATCTGTGGGTTACTCATTGGGTTGCTTTACCATTATTTAGGCAAAGACGTTGAAGCAGGAAATAATTTATTGATTGACACCATTCACGAACCTAAAAAAATCATTTCTTTTAGAATGGCGCCTTTTGTGTATATAGGAACCATAGCCACGCATTTTTTTGGCGGTTCGGCAGGACGAGAGGGCACAGCGTTACAAATGGCAGGCGCTATTGCCGACCAATTTAGTAAACCATTTAAATTGTCGGTATCCGACAGACAAATATTGATCATTGCAGCCATAGCAGGTGGATTTGGTTCTGTCTTTGGAACACCGCTTGCGGGAGCCATATTCGCTCTGGAATTTTTCCTAATTGGACGCATACGATATAATGCAATTTTCCCAGCGTTCATCACGGCTATTATTGCAGACCTAGTTACCAAACTTTGGCAAACACCACACACGCATTACCATATTGATCTCATTCCAGATATTTCTTTTTTAAATATCGGGTATGCCGTTATTGCCGGGGTCTTTTTCGGGTTGTGTGCCGCCACGTTTAGTAAGCTCCTTCATAAAACAGGAAGTATTTTTAAATCGAATATAGGGTATCCACCATTAAGACCTTTTATTGGTGGAGTGATTGTCGCGCTGGCTGTTTGGGCCATTGGCACAACAAAATACATTGGATTAGGTATTCCAACCATTGTGAATGCTTTTGAATACCAATTGCCAGCTTATGATTTTGCCTTAAAAATGATATTTACCATTGTAACGCTTGCCGCTGGATTTAAAGGTGGCGAAGTCACACCGCTATTCTTTATTGGAGCCACATTGGGAAATGCCTTAGGGTTTTTCATTCCACTGCCCACAGGACTTTTAGCGGGCATGGGGTTTGTTGCCGTTTTTGCGGGAGCCACCAACACACCCATTGCTTGTAGCATCATGGCGATTGAATTATTTGGTGCGGAATGTGGTGTTTATGTAGCCATTGCTTGCTTGGTGTCCTATTTACTTTCTGGGCATACCAGTATTTACAGACGACAAGCTATTGGAGAAGCGAAACATCAACGGTTTTCAAACCTACTAGGAAAACGGTTGAATGAGCTTTAATTTTACACCTATTGGGGCATAGTTACTTCCAACCCGCATTCTCAACACCTCATTTTTGAAAAGAAGTTTAACTTAACGAAATTAAATTAGAAAAGAGAAGGGATTGTCAAGAAAAACGAGATCAATGTCTCTATACACAAAATAACCTTATCCCCTCTTTTGTTCTTTCTGGTTTATAACTTATAAATTAATATTTTTATTAATAATAAAACTTAAAATACGCGAACACGTTAGCGGGCATTGCAATAGACGCCCAAGTAAAACCAAAACAGACAATATTTAATTGAATCCAAGTTTAAATATTATGCAAGGACAACATCACTATTACGCGACCATCAGGTGGACTGGAAATAAAGGGACAGGAACTGACAACTATAAAAATTACGATAGAAGCCATCAAATAATTATTGAAAACAAATCGGATATTTTAGGTTCTTCTGACCCGGCATTTCGTGGGGACAAGACAAAACATAACCCAGAAGATTTATTAATATCCTCTTTATCTGACTGTCATATGCTATGGTATTTACATTTGTGCTCCGAAGCAGGTGTAATAATTCTAGACTACACAGACAACGCAACAGGAGTTATGGTGGACACTTCAAAGGGTGGTGGAAAATTTATCGAAGTGATACTTAATCCAATTGTAATTGTATCAGAATATTCTATGGTTGAGAAAGCAAACGAATTACATAAAAAGGCAAATGAACTTTGTTTTATTGCAAACTCTGTCAATTTTCCTGTTAGACATAACCCGACAGCAATGACAAATTGAAATTTGATCAAGAACAACGACCCGCTAACATTATGTATAGAATATTTGGGTTTAATGATGACTTGAACCACTCTACCCTGCAACAAATTTTGTAACGGCAGACAGTAACGATGACCGCTAGCCCCTAACATTTCATACATGCGGGCGTTGTCATCAATTTTGACCCGTCCTGAAATAAATTGACTAGAAAATAACGCAACCAAATAATGCTTTTTTCATCTTGAAATAAAAGCATAGTATGAAATCTTATACTTCAATCAAAATCTCTACATTTTTAATAGTTTTTGCTCTTATTTTTTACAATTGCTCAAAAGATAATGATGACATATCCTATGATGTGACTGGAAACTGGATAGGATTTAAGGATGTTACTCAATACCCATGTTTAAATAATTATTATATTATATCAAAAGATATAAACAGCGATACCTATCCTGATATCATTACTGCAAATATTCATACCAGAAATTCCAACAGCTTTGGTATTAGTTTAAATGATGGAACAGGTCATTTTTATAATGAGGTAATATATCCCATTAGAACAGGATATACGGTTTGGGACTTTGCTGATTTGAATAATGATGGATTGACCGACATTCTTACTTCTTATTATTGGGATAATGGAATTCGTGTTCATATGGGCAATTCTTTAGAAAGTTTCAAAGAGGGACCGCTTGTATCAACGGGAACTCATGGATGGTTATCAAAAATATTTGATATGGACGGTGATGGAAATTTGGATTTAGTCTCTATTTCTCATGGTTCAGGTAATCCTATAAGGCTACACATATTTAATGGAAAGGGGGATGGTACTTTTTCCCAAAAAGCAACCTATGAATCTCAATATACAACAGCAAGAAACATGAATATAAAAGATATCAATCAAGATGGGTTACCCGATATTGTGCTTGCAGGTAGTTTTAATAAAATTCCTGTATTTATCCAGAATGTTGATAACTCATTTACTTCCGGAGAAATCCCCGTTGAGCATGGGGAAAGTTTCGATAATGCGATTGGTGATATCAATAACGATGGCATTCCCGATATCGTTTATGGCGCTGGCGAATTTGTTGTTGAGGGCTCAACTGATACCATCAGGATTGTCCTTGGAAATGGGAATGGCATATTTAAACCTTCGTTTACAACGCCAGAATTATCATCAATAACGAATCCTATTTATCTAAGACTTGCTGATCTAAACCGCGATAGAAACCTCGATATAATTACATTTGATTTTCAAACAAATAACCTTTATTATTTTTTAGGTAATGGAAACAGCACATTTTCAGCACCTGTTCAAATAGCAACAAAAGATACAATCAATAAATTTGAGGTCAGCGATGTTAACCTTGATGGTTTCCCTGATATTATTACTGTAGATAGAAATTCATCTTTTTCAGTTATTCTCAATGAAGGAGAAACTTCTAATATTTAAGTAGAATCACTCAATTCAATGCCTAAAGGTTTAATCTAATCCATTTAATGAATTTGTTACCTTTGAGCATCAAGGCCCTTCCCTGCCTTTGTTAATACACGAATTAGTTAATGGAAAATTAGAAACTCAAACATACCTAATATCGTTGGCATGCTATTCTTTTGAATGGTATATATCTTTTGAATGTGGAATAAACGAAAAGCAAAAATATATAAGTTATTTAGTTTTTATATGCCGCTTCCAATCCTCAATGAAGCCCAACACATTGCTTGGTTCTGGCTTACTTGGAAAATCGTGCAGATTTTCCTCTAGTTCGTTCCATTTTTACTAAACTAGGTGCTTAAAACTCAAAACCTATTTTATACAAAACCCTAATGCCCTCCAAAATCCTTCACCCCTGCTTCCACCTTAGTTTGTAAATAATTTTCACGTGGTACAATGGGGCAAGAATATTTGTCGTTATAAGCACAATAGGGGTTATAGGCTTTGTTAAAATCAATCTCAATGGTATCGCCTTTGGGTATGCGTAAATCGATGTAACGTCCGCCACCATAACTTTCAAATCCATTGGTTTCATCTAAAAAAGGTAAAAACAAATAGTCTTCCATACCTTCTAGTTTCATGGTTTCTTCACCTTGGTACACATTCAATTGGTAGGGTTTTCCTTTTAATTCAAAATGTAGAATGCCATACACACGCTCTTTGCTCACGCGGCTGGTAGTGGTGCGCATATTAAACCATTTAGAGTCTGGTGTGCGCTCTAAACGGGCGTTTACCACGTACATAGGGTCAAACTTAAAGAAGTCTAAGCCCTCAAACTTTTTGCGGTCTTTGTCCTTTAAAGGCGATTTGGAAGCGTCTTTATATTCGGCATTCAACTCACGCTGAAATTCCGTTTCGCCTTGTATGGGTCGCTTGTCTTGCGCACAACCCGTCAAACAAATAATGGACACAAATAAGGTAATTAAGTGCTTCATGTAAAAAAATTTATCACAAAAATACAACTAAAGAATATTTTATATAAATTTGAAACATCAAAAAATAAAATTAATATGCGTCGCAACGTCACTATTTGTATGAAGCCATCCACCTCTTTAAAAGATAAGAGTCGGGCTTTTTATGTATTGTGGTGATATGAATGCATTTGTTACAATATTTAAAAAGTCCGACTTCGCTGTCGGACTTTTTTGTTTTAGATATTTTGATGTCAGTCTGTCCCGATAGCTATCGGGATCGAAGACAGTTGAAGTTACGTTGTTAATGGCATTTCGACTGCGCTCAATGTGACAATGGAGGTAATAGAATAAAAATAAAACCTAAATGTCAGTCTGAGCGCAGTCGAAGACATTGGAAGTTACGTTGTTAATGGCATTTCGACTGCGCTCAATATGACACTAGTATTTATAAATTTAATTTAATAAAGCCCCTCCTTTGGAGGGATTAGGAGCATGAAAACACTATTCAACCATTATTTAAACACTTTTAAAGGCTTATCAAAAGAAGTTTGGTGGCTGGCATTAATTACACTCATCAACAGAGCAGGCACGATGGTAATTCCCTTTTTGTCTTTATACTTAAAGGAGGATTTGCATTTTAGCATCAGCCAAATAGGCTGGATTATGAGTGCTTTTGGTTTAGGCTCTGTAGCTGGCTCATGGCTTGGTGGCAAACTCACCGACAAGATTGGCTATTACAAAGTGATGGTTGGAAGTCTGTTTATTAGCGGATTGCTTTTTATCGCCTTACAATTGGCAGACAGTTTTGAAATGGTGTGTTTTGGTGTTTTTGTTGTGATGCTAACGGCAGATGCGTTTAGACCTGCCATTTTTGTAGCCCTGAACGCATATAGCAAACCAGAAAACAGAACACGATCGTTAACCTTAATTAGGCTTGCCATAAACTTAGGATTTTCGGCGGGTCCCGCTGTGGGCGGACTCATTATTACTGGTATGAGTTATGCCGGTCTATTTTGGGTAGATGGTGTAACTTGTGTTTTAGCAGCGTTTTTGATGATTCGGGTGTTGAATCCGAAAAAAGCCAAGGTTATTGATATTGTTGTGAACGACAGTCCCATTTCAGCTTATAAAGACAAGGCGTTTTTAGTGTTCTTGGTTGCCATGACGTTGTTTGGGATTGTCTTTTTACAATATTTTTCAACCATTCCCATTTATTATAAAGACGTTCATAAACTGAGTGAACTGGAAATTGGCATCATCTTGGGCTTAAATGGGTTTCTTATTTTTATCTTTGAAATGCCCTTGATAAAATGGTTGGAAAACACTAAGTACAGTAAACTGGGGCTCATGTTTTTTGGAACGCTTTTAACGGGAATCAGTTTATTTGTGCTTAACTTAACGGCTTGGTCAGGCGTTTTAATTATTGGTATGTTACTCATGACTTTTGGTGAAATGATTGCGTTTCCTTTTTCGAATGCGTTTGCGGCAGATCGGGCCATCAAAGGAAATCAGGGGGAGTATATGGCGTTGTATTCCATTGCGTTTTCCATTGGTCATATTTTTGGACACAATGCGGGTTTACAAATGGCAAATGGGCTGGGTTTTGATGCCACATGGTATATTATTAGCGGTGTGGCGCTGATTTGTGCGCTGCTATTGTTTAGCCTGAATAAGAATTTAATAAAATCGACATTTTGATAATAGAAAAAGACATCATCATTATTGGCGCAGGCCCCATCGGGATTGCCTGCGCTTTAGAATGTAAAAAAAGACACTGGGATTATGCAGTAATTGAGAAAGGTGCGCTCACCAACTCGCTATTTAATTATCCTAGGAATATGACATTCTTTTCTACTTCGGAAAAACTGGAAATTGATGATATTCCATTCATCAGCACCAACCCAAAACCCAACAGGGATGAAGCTTTGGAATATTACCGACGTGTTGCCACTTCCAACAAACTTCATATCAACTTATATGAAACGGTAAATGCCATAAAAAAAGATGGTGAACGTTTTTCTATTTCAACAAGGAAAAACAACTACGTTTCAAAGAAGGTTATTATTTGTACAGGGTTTTATGATATTCCGAAATTATTAAACATCCCTGGAGAAGAGCTTCCCAAAGTGACACACTATTACAAGGAAGCCCATAATTATGCTTTACAAAATGTGGTGGTGATTGGTGCCAGCAATTCCGCCGTAGATGCTGCTTTGGAAATTTGGCGTAAAGGCGGCCATGTGACTATGGTTGTAAGAGGTGAAAACATTGGAGAACGTGTAAAATATTGGGTGCGTCCAGATATTGTTAACCGTATTGAAGAAGGCAGTATTAAAGCATATTTTAATTCGGAAGTCATAAAAATTGACGGTAACACTATTGACATCCAAACACCAGACAGGTTAATTACTTTGGATAATGATTATGTGGTAGCACTGACAGGTTATCTGCCGAATTTTGAAATTTTAAAAGATAGTGGCATCACGCTTTCTGAAGATGAAAAACAAATCCCAAGCTACAATCCAGAAACCATGGAATCTAACATTAAAGGTTTGTATCTAGCTGGCGTGATTTGCGGTGGCAACGAAACCCATAAATGGTTTATTGAAAACTCTAGGATTCATGCGAAAATAATTGCCAATCATATCGCTAATAATTCAAACTAAGAATTAGAAAGATAAAACTTAATTAAGTTGCCACGAATTACACAAATTAGCACAAATTCACCTATGAAAATGAATAAAAAATAATAATAAAGAATGATTTAAATTAAATAACTGGTTTTAATTCCTTTTGTTTCACAACGTGCGATAACACAATTTGGGTTTTGGTTTCGCCATAAACAATGAGTTGGTCTATAAACTGTTCCAAATGTTTTTGGTTTTTTAAAACCACTTCCATCACAAAATTTTCATCACCGGTAATACGGTAGCAATTAACAATTTCGTCATAGGTTTTTACCTTTTCCAAGAATGGTTTTAATTTCCCCATAAACGCTCTCATGGTTATAATCGCCTTTAATTGATAGCCAATTTCAAAAGGCGATATCAAGGTATTATACCCTTGGATGACCCCTAAATCTTCCATCTTTTTAATGCGTTCAGAAACCGCTGGCGAACTCACACCAACTTGTCTACCAATTTCCGCATTAGACTGTCTTGCGTTTTGCTGGAGGCATTTTAAAATTTTCCAATTAAGATTATCTATTTTCATCTAAGGAATTTTAACAATAAATAATTAAATATTAAACCAAATATACAATTTTACTTTAAATTCTAAAGTAGATTACGCGTATTAGTGAGTAATTTTGAATAAAATTGCTTGAGCCACATGTTATCTAATACACCTACACATTTGTATGAGTTGCCTATTTATAAAAAGGCGATGGAAATCTTTGCGTTATCCCAAAATATTTCCGTGTATTTAAATCATGATTTATCCAGTTTAAAAGAGGATGGTTCTGAAGATGTTAACATCTATTTTTCAGGCGACATTGTTCAACAATCCGTTTCTTTGGCTCCCGAAATCGTGAATGCTGAATTGGAACGCTATTCAGACAGAAAGCACAAGCATATTGCCTCTTTACGACGCCTTACCAATTTGCTTTATAAAAACTCTTATAGACTAGAACGTTCTAACAGCAATGGCAAGGACTTTCTACCTATTTTGCGTGCTGAATTGAGAAAATTTAAAAAGCTTCAACGTAATTGGATGTTGAGTTTATAAAATACATCTATATATCTTAAATATTTTACATAAAAAAAACACACATCTGTAGATGTGTGTTTTTGGTTAGTTAGATTGCTTACCCTAAAACAATTAAACCTTGTTGATATAAAGCAATTTACATTCATACACTTCAAGTATGAAAAGCAATGCGAATGTATCATTTGAAATCCATTTAATTTTTAAAAAATTCATGGCGTATTGACATATGTCAATTATTCTTTCATTTTAAACATCTCTCCTACTTTAATCTCGACAGCGTTTCTGGACGCATATTGAGCAGTGATGCCAAGTATTTATTTGGTAAGCGTTTAATAATTTCAGGATTTGTGATTTTTAAAAAATACTCATATCTGTCTTTGGCTGTTGGAATTCTAGCCATAAATGCACGGTATTCTGCATGAAGATAATAATACTCCATCAAGATTCTATTTAAGTGATTCATTTCCTTAAAGTTCTGAAAGGCAAAATGCATGTCATTAAAACTTAAACTTTCGGTAAATGTATCCTCAAGGCATTGAATATTCTCCAGTGCAGGCTCTTTTTTAAAATACCCTGATATGGATGTAACCAACTCATTATCTACACTTACCCAAGTGGTTATTTCTTTACCATTATGATTAAAATAACCACGTACCAAACCTTTTCTTGTGATATGGACCCTATCACAAAAATCCCCGCTTCTCACAATATAATCACCTTTTTTATACTGAGAGAAAACAAGTGCATTTGATAAAAACTTATTGAGTGATTTTGATAAGGGATGTATGGAATTTAATAAAACAATACTAAAAAAATGGTTATATTTTGTGGCTGACATATGAAAATTTTGATTATCAAATATAGAATATTTAATGAATCAATATATGATATTACAACTGGCCATAAAATAAAAAATCCTTATAAAATATATAAGGATTGAGGTTTATTAAAATGGATTGGTTTAATCTATATAAGCACTATTTTGAAAATTAATAATATTACCTTCAACTTGATAATATTTTTCAGATTTAATAATATTTATCAGCCAATCTAAATGATTTTCTGATTGTCTCTTGAAATCGTAGTTTAAAGTTGTTTCCATGGCTAAAAGGTTAAATTATTTGGGATTAACACTGTAAAATTAATCCGAGATATTTAGTCCAACTATTTTCTGAAACTATATTAGTTTAAGCGTTCGATTAATGCTGTGACGTACAAAGATTTGCAAAAATAAGCGACGAAATATCAACTGTATTTTAGTAAAAAATGTAAAATCACATTCTATTGCTATTGTTAAATATTTTTGGGTAATTTTATCCACGAAATTATTTTAAATCACATGAATAAGATTACCATTTTAATCCATTGCAAGGACCAAAGAAATATTATTGCTTCCATAACGAATTTCATTTCTGAAAAAGAAGGTAATATTGTTTATATAGACCAACATGTAGATAGAGAGCAAAATATATTTTTTATGCGTTTGGAAAGTGAATTTATAACTGATGGTTTTTCAACTGAAGCCTTTAAAGACGCCTTTGAAACGAATTTAGCTGCAAAATTCAATATGAAATGGCGTATATATTCTTCAGCCATTAAACCTAAAATGGCCTTGTTTGTTTCAAAATACGACCATTGTTTATATGATTTATTAGGGCGTTATAATTCTGGTGAGCTCTTCTTAGAAATTCCTTTTATAATAAGTAATCATAATGATTTAAAATCCATTGCAGATAGTTTCAATATTCCATTTTACCATATACCTGTTTCAAAAGATAATAAAATAGAAGCAGAAAATAAACAACTGGAACTTCTGGAAAAACATGACATTGACTTTATTGTTTTGGCGCGCTATATGCAAATCATTTCAGAAAAATTAATAGCGAAATATCCCAACAAGATCATTAATATCCATCACTCGTTTTTACCAGCCTTTGTCGGCGCAAAACCATACCACTCCGCTTATAAACGAGGTGTTAAAATTATTGGTGCCACCAGTCATTACGTGACCGAGGAATTGGATGCTGGCCCCATTATTGACCAAGGTGTAGCGAGAGTGTCCCACACCCATTCCATTGAAGATTTGATTGCAAAAGGACGGGATTTAGAGAAAATTGTACTGGCTAACGCCGTTAAATTACATACCAATAGGAAAGTGATGGTTTACAATAACAAAACCGTTATTTTCTCTTAATTAAATCGAGCATCTTTTAATGTTTCCCTTGCTAAGGACTTTAATATTGGTTGATTGAGCGTGTCAAAATAAGTGCCTTGCAAGTTTATTATATAAGGCATCATGACTTTCAATATGTTACTGCCAAGGTTTGTTTCCAAAATTTTATTTTGCCATAACGCAAGCAATTCATCTATAAGTTCAGTATTGTTGCTGTAATTCATTTTTAATTGATTGAATAAACTTTTTGTATAGCTCTTAAACAACAAGGGGTTTTTGATGAGTTTTTCAAAAAACCTATTGGTTTCGCTTTCTATATCGGTAAGGGAACTTAAAGATTTTATATAAAAATCATTAATCGATTTCCCGCTACAAGTTGTTAAAAGTAAAAATGCGTTTACAATTAAATCTTTATAACATACTGATGAATGATAATAAACATCCAACCCTACGTTGGTGTTTATTATCATTACTTTATCATTAATAATCTCTTTTAAAAAGGTATGTAAAGTCGACACTTCCTTTGAAGATATAAGGAGTTGTTTTTTGAAACCCTTTCCAGAGATATTTACAATTTTAAGTTGGGAATCTTCCACTATGCGTTATCTTAAAAGAGCCATGTCAATTTCCACACCCAAACCTTCTGCAATAGCTGCACCTAATGTATGATCTGCTCTAAACCAATGACATAATTGTCTGTTTATAATCTCATCTCTTTTGGGTCCAGAAACACCACTCATAGCACCAACAATATTGCTAATGGTATTCTTCTTTTGGTCATCCGTCATTAAACGGAATAAATTTCCTGGCTGGGTGTAATGGTCATTATCATTCTCATTTCTGTCAAAATATGCCACAACATTGCTATCAAGTTCATAAGGAGTTCCTCTATAGTTTTGGTCTTCCACAATATCATCAAAACTATTAGGTCTGTAATTGGGTGATTTTCCACCATTACTATCAAATCTCATGGCGCCATCGCGATGATAATTATTCACCGCATAAGGGCATTTATTAACTGGGAGGGAGTCAAAATTAACCCCTATTCTGTATCTATGGGCGTCTGGATAAGACAAGATTCTGCCTTGTAACATTTTATCGGGAGAAAATCCAATGCCATCTACAACGTTGGCTGGCGCAAAAGCCGACTGCTCTACATGTGCAAAATAGTTATCTGGGTTATCGTTCAGTTCCATCGTGCCTACATCTATTAAAGGATAATCACCATGTGGCCAAACTTTGGTTAAGTCAAATGGATTCCATCGAAACGTTTTCGCTTGTTCGAGGGTCATCACCTGTATTTTCAAATTCCATTTGGGGAAATGACCATTATCGATGGCTTCAACCAAATCACGTTGTGAAAAATCAGGGTCTTTAGATTTCATCTCAGCAGCCTCAGCATCAGTAAAATTCTTGATGCCCTGAGCGGATTTAAAATGAAATTTCACATAGATATATTCGTTATTGGCATTGACCATAGAAAATGTATGGCTTCCAAATCCGTGCATAAAACGATATCCTACTGGCGTTCCCCTGTCGGACATTAAAATAAGAACTTGGTGCAAACTTTCTGGGTTTAAGGACCAGAAATCCCACATCATGGTTGGCGATTTACAATTGGTATATGGGTCGCGCTTTTGGGTATGTATAAAATCAGGGAATTTCTTAGGGTCCTTTATAAAGAATACAGGGGTATTGTTACCTGTTAAATCCCAATTACCATCCTCTGTATAGAATTTAACAGCAAATCCTCTAGGATCACGCTCGGTATCGGCAGATCCTTTTTCACCACCTACAGTTGAAAAACGCACAAAGACTCTGGTTTTTTTTCCAACTTCAGAAAAAACTTTAGCCCGTGTATACTTCGAAATATCATGGGTTACGGTGAACGTCCCATAAGCACCAGAGCCTTTAGCATGAACAATACGTTCTGGGATACGCTCTCGATTAAAATGGGCTAGTTTTTCGTGTAAAAAATAATCTTGTAACAAAAGTGGGCCTCTGGGTCCTACACTTTGGGAATCTTCATAATGGGTCACAGGCGCGCCTGCAGCTGTTGTTAAGGTCTTTTTAGTCATTGGTATATGATTTATAGTTAATCAATTTCTATAAATTTACCAAAAAGAGCGTTGAATTCGAAATAAAATAAATCAATTGTTTTAATATTTAGATAGATTTAATCTATTTTTATACCTGAACAAATAATTTCAAATTTTTGAAACTATTAAAACCTACTATTATGAAAAAATCATGTATCGCCCTACTTACATTGTTTATCTTTTCGTCCTGTGCTGAGTTACAACAAGTGATAAACCAACTTCCCCAAGGCACTATTGGTAATGAGGAAATTGCATCTGGCCTAAGACAAGCATTAGATATGGGCATCGACAAACAAGTAAGTAAACTGACCCAAACGGATGGTTTTTTTAAAAATGAAATGGTTAAGATTTTGTTACCGGATGAATTAAAAAAAGTTGATAAAGCCTTAAGAGATGTTGGTTTAAGCAATTTGGCTGATGAAGGTTTAAAAGTGCTTAATAGAGCTGCGGAAGATGCCGTAAAAGAAGCCACACCTATTTTTGTGGATGCCGTAAAAGGCATCACCTTTGCCGATGCCAAAAATATTTTATTGGGAAGCGATAACGCTGCGACCCAATATTTAACAAGTAGAACAGAAACGGCTTTATATGCAAAATTCAATCCTATTATTAAAAATTCGTTTAATAAAGTTGGTGCAGACCAAATTTGGAGCAATTTAATAACACGCTATAATGCCTTGCCCTTTACCACCGATGTGAATCCGAATTTAACGGATTATGTCACCAATCAAGCTTTGAAAGGCGTTTATACCATGATTGCTGTTGAAGAAAAAGAGATTCGGACTAATTTTTCATCAAGAACAACTGATTTATTAAAAAGGGTTTTTGCATTACAAGACTAACGCTAGAAGATTAAATTTTAATTCAAAAATCATTATTTTTTTGAAATCCGAAAAAATAATGTATATTTAATTATCTGTTATTCAGCATTTAAATGAATCGAATTAATCTCATAAAGAAAAATCAAACAAAACTTAGCAAGCAGTACAAGGAACTTGTTGAGGAAGCTTACAATTTAAGGCAGATTGATGCCGCTTTAAGTGATATTTCCGAATTTAAAGCCGTAAAGCTGCTTAATAAAATAAATGAGCTTAGATATCTTTCCAGAGAAAAGACTTTACGTAAACTTTAATTTTTTATCATTTATTTAACCTTTGTCTTACATCCAAAACACAACTAGACTCGTACTTTGTATTATAAAGAACGAAGTTATGAGTCCCCATTTTTGTAGAGTTGGTAAAATCAAGCCAAACGTAAGTAAACTTATCAGCCTAAAAGAACTTGAGAAAATGATAGTGAATTTTGTTGAAGATACCAGCAAAATCGATTATCCTGAAAGCTTAAGTACAAACTTTTAAATGACTGAATTAAGTTGTCTTTTTACTTTTTAATTAATATAGCTTCCATCTCTTGCTGAAGCTCTAAGGCTTTTTGCGCCGCTATCTTTGCAAAATCCTCTTTATTAGATGCATAAATAATACCTCTCGAAGAATTAATCAATAACCCAACATGTTTATTCATACCATATTTGCAAACATCTTGCAAATTACCTCCTTGAGCACCAACGCCTGGAACCAATAAAAAGCTATCTGGAATTATTTTTCTAATATCCGCTAAATATTCTGCTTTTGTGGCACCAACCACATACATAAGGTTATGTGAGTTTTTCCAGGTTTTAGAAGTTTCCAATACCTGTTTATACAATTCTTTTCCCTCAACCGTTTTTGTCTGGAAATCGAATGCTCCTTCATTGGACGTTAATGCTAATAAAATAGTATGCTTATCTTCAAAAGCCAAAAAAGGCTCAACGGAATCTTTTCCCATGTACGGTGCAACCGTGACACTATCAAACCCTAAATCTTCAAAAAACGCTTTGGCATACATGCTACTGGTATTGCCTATATCACCACGTTTGGCATCAGCTATCGTAAAAATTTCAGGATAATTTTCGTTTAGGTAATTAATAGTTTTTTCCAAGGCTTTCCATCCTTTTAAGCCATAGGCTTCATAAAATGCCGTATTGGGTTTGTAAGCTACGCAAAGATGATGCGTTGCATCAATAATAGCTTTGTTGAATGCAAAAATAGGGTCTTCCTCTTGTAATAAGTGTGATGGAATTTTATCTAAATCAACATCCAGACCAATGCATAGAAAGGATTTCTTTTTTTGGATTTCTGAAGTTAGTTGGTTTTGGGTCATGGGTTTTAGGTACTGGGTGTTGGATTTTTTGGTATTAATATTGGGTTTTAGAATATTTAATTAATGAGTTAATTCTTTTTTGAAGCATGTTGATTTTTTCATTCAATAATTCAAAATCTTTTCCAACTATGAAGGAAAGACTATTACAAATTATGATGTGTGTTTCCAATTCAAATGCCGACCCCAAGCTTATTTGAAGATACCGAACAAAATCTTTTTGGGAATCTTTTGCACAACCTTCAGCAATATTAGCAGGAATAGAGACCACGCATCTAGCTATTTGAGATTTTAAACCAAATTTTTCTGTATTGGGCAAACACTCTGTTATCATGTAAACATCTTTTACAAGCACGATAGCATCTTTCCAAACATCCAATTCTTTAAAATTCCTCATCTATCAAATTTTTGTTACCCTATACCCTGAACCCAAGACCCAACACCTAGCACCCAGTACCCTACATCACATCACTATTAGCCTTCAACTTCTCCGTATTCTCAGCTAACTGCAATTCATCAATTATACGTTGAATATCACCATTTACAATATTACCTAAATCGTAAAGCGTTAATCCGATTCTGTGATCGGTGACCCGTCCTTGTGGATAGTTATACGTTCTGATTTTAGCACTTCTATCGCCTGATGACACCATACTGCCACGTTTAGCTGCATCCGCTTCATTCTTTTTCGCCAATTCAATATCATACAAACGCGAACGCAATACTTTAAAAGCCTTTTCCTTATTTTTATGTTGCGATTTCTGGTCTTGGCATTGCGCTACCAATCCGGTGGGTAAGTGGGTTAAACGCACTGCGGAATACGTTGTATTCACAGATTGACCTCCAGGCCCTGACGAACAGAAAAAATCAATACGCACATCTTTTGGGTTGATTTCAATATCAAACTCTTCGGCTTCTGGAAATACCATCACGGTTGCGGCACTGGTGTGCACGCGACCTTGGGTCTCCGTTTGTGGCACACGCTGCACACGGTGAACGCCCGCTTCGAATTTTAAAGTGCCATACACATCTTCTCCAGTTACTTCAAATTGGATTTCCTTAAAACCACCGTTGGTACCTTCACTAAAATCTACCGTATCGACTTTCCAACCTTTGCTTTCGCAATATTTGGAATACATTTTAAATAAATCGCCTGCAAAAATACTCGCTTCATCCCCACCTGTTCCTGCACGTAATTCCACCACCGCATTTTTAGTGTCTTCTGGGTCTTTAGGTATTAAAAGAAACTTTATTTCGTCTTCCAGTTTTGGTATTCTTGCCTTCGCTTCTTCATACTGAATCTTGGCCATCTCGGCCATTTCAGGGTCACTTTTATCCGAAAGCATGGCTTCAGCTTCTGCTAAATTATCGGTGACTTGAATATATTCTGCGCGCTTATCAATCAGCACTTTTAAGTCTTTATATTCTTTATTTAATGAAATATAACGCTTTTGATCGGTCATAATATCAGGTTGAATGATCAAATCACTCACCTCATCAAAACGCTGTTTTATTATTTGTAATTTCTCTAACATCTGCCTGTTTAAATTGTGGGTCAAAAATACGATAATTTATGAATTTTATATATCATACTTTTATCTTATCATGGAATACTAAAAATATTCTCGGTTTTAAGTCGTTATCAATATAATATGCAAAAACTAACCACCATCTTTTATTTTTACAAGCCCTTTTTATTTTGGTCTTTTGGAATCAGTATATTCTTGTTTATACTTTTGGGTCATTATATTTCCCTAGTCATTTTAGGAAAAATATTCATGATTCTTTTCTTGGCTTATTTTATAAATGAATCTTCTTTTAAGCAAAAACTTATATTCTATAAAAATTTAGGTATTTCTACTTTTCAGCTGTTTTTCGTGTTTTTTATCATCGATGCTTTTTTAACGATGTCCATACTTTCAATTATAAAAGGATTTGTATGATTTTAGAAATAGACAACGTAGAACTATTTTTTAAAGAAAAACGCATTTTAAATGGCATCTATTTAAAAGCGGAAACAGGAAACATAACAGGTATTTTAGGAAGCAACGGTTGCGGAAAAAGCTGCTTATTAAAAATCATTTTTGGAGACTTAATCCCCAAATACAAATTAATAAGAATCGATGGCAAGCCCATTTTAAAACCGCTTTATCAAACAGGATTAGTATCTTATTTACCGCAACACCATTTTATACCCAATAATCTAAATATAAAAACAGCTTTCAAACTCTTTCATGTGGATTGGAATGATTTCATAAACACCTTCCCATCGTTCGCATTATATGAAAACTTAAAATTCAACAAACTCTCTGGTGGCGAACGTCGAGTTATGGAAGTCTATTTGATATTAAAATCTTCAAGCAACATCATCTTGTTGGATGAACCTTTTTCGCATATAGCGCCTTTATATATTGAAAAAATAATAACGTTAATTGAGGCTGAAAAACATCAAAAAGCGATTGTCATCACAGATCATATGTATCAACATATTTTTGATGTGTCAGATTCAATTTATCTTCTAAAAAATGGCTGGTCAAAACTTATTAATAACCTAAAAGAACTTGAGGATTATAAATATTTAAGTATTGGTTCTATTGATTAAAAAATAATATTTCATTTTATATTTTAAGTTTGATGTTGTGAGAAAAAATAGCGAAGTTTGCTTGGCTATCTATAGCCAATTAAGCATCAAGCACATGTCGGAAAGTATAGAAAAACTTAAAGCTTTATTAGAATTAACAGATATGTCCTTGGAAAATCAACGGAAAATACTCGTTGAATTAAATGATTTACTGTGTGATTGCATACAGGACTTATTCGAATATGGAATTAAATTTGAAGATGCAGGACTTTTTGAAAAATTACTGTTTCAAATAACCTATCATAATTCAAGTATATTAAAATTGGTTAATGGATCTATTATCAATGTTCGTAAAAAAGAAATACAAATTAATGATTTAACAGCAATCTCCTCTATAGCTAGATTACAAATCGAAAGTTTCATAAATTTATCTTATATCTTTTTCATTGATTGTGAATATTCTGTAAGTTTAAGAACTATTGTATATAAGATCCAAGGCTTAAGAAAACAAATTGAAATTACTAAAAAACATCCTAAGGATTTTCCTCCTATTGTAAAATTAAGAAGAGAACTTTCTATAGAATTATTAAAACTCAGAAAATTAAATGAGTTTAAAGAGTTGTCTCTATCCAAAAGAAGGCAGTTGATTTATCCTAAATTTGCAAGATTAATTAAACTAGAAGAAATCTACAATTTAATAAACATTGGTGATTTATCAGAAATTCACTCTTTATACTCTAACCATATTCATTCAGAATATATTAGTATACGACAATTAGTTTCATCACTCAAGAAACCCAATGAAGGCGTACGTAATAATATAAATATATTGGTGTTGTGTTCTCGTATTACTTCATCTACAATTTCAAACCTAGCACATAAATATAACTTTGAAAAAGGAACACTGTCAAAAGCGTCAAATAGAATTAAGAAAATAATTGATTCATTTAACTCCATATCAAATGATTTATCAAAAAGATAAATAACTTAAAAACAAACAGATAAATATATGCAGGCAATTTTTTTATTACTTGGGATAGCAGGATTAGCAATGTTCTTTTTTGGAATGAAAACTCTAATTAAAAAATACAAAAGCAAAACTATTGCAGAATTAAATTTTACTGAAAATCCAAGTGAAATAAATATTAAAAAAAAAGGACTATATGCTGTTTGCTTTATTGGCGGTGGTCATGCAAATAATAAAGATAAATTTGACTTACAAATAACAAACAATGGGAATAAAATAGATGTGCTTGAAAAACAAATCAAATTTAAATTCCGACATAATGGTAAATTATCAACCGAATTTTATCATTTTGAAATCAAAAATATTGGTAAATATAAATTTGAGTTTAAAAACATTGCAGATTTAGAAGTTAAAGAATCAATGTTACTATCTAAAAGAATGTTTCAAAATACACTCCCAGTTAATAATGTTGGAATAGTAATAAAAGAAACCTCATCAAACTCAAAATTTATAATTGGATTATTGATGGCTGTTTTTGGATTTAATATAGCAGGCATGGGTATAATTTTAGCTTTCAATCCTCAACTCTACAATTAAACAAAAAGGAAGCCAATTCAAAAATAAACTTCCTTTTTAAAATCATAATTAAAAAAATATTACCCGCACTTAGAAGACCCACAATCTTTACAGGTTAAGCAACCTTCTTGGTATATTAAGTTTTCCGATTTACAAGCATCGCAAACTTGTCCTTTTACTTGGGTACCGTCTTCCACATAACGTTTTAAGGCACGAACCACACCATTTTTCCAAGTATTGATAGATTCGCTATCCAGTTGTAAACTATTAATTAAATCGACAATTTTATCAATAGGCATCCCGTGACGAAGCGTTCCTGAAATAAGCTTGGCATAATTCCAATATTCTGGATTGAATTTATGTGATAAGCCTTCAATGGTGGTTTTGTAACCCCTTATGTTTTTATATTGAAAGTCGTATCGGGAGGTGCCATCGTCGTTTCGGTTTTTTATAATAAACCCTTCATTTACCCAACGTGGGATTAAAATACCATCATCATCATCGGCTAAACCCGTAAAAATTTCATAAGGTTTGCCATCTATCAAGCCAATAAAGGCAATCCATTTTTCCTTACTATTTTGAAAACGAACCACATCGGCTGCCAAGGTTTCTGGTCGCTTTGTCGGAAATGGTGTTAGTATATTTTGATTTTTATCTTCTTTGTCGTCATTCGCAATTAAAACACCCGAACGTGAACCATCCCTATAAACAGTAACGCCTTTGCAACCCACTTCCCAAGCTTTTAAATAGAGGTCGCCAACCAACTCTTCAGTCGCATCGCTTGGCAAATTAATAGTTACGCTGATGGAATGATCCACCCATTTTTGAATGGCACCTTGCATACGGACTTTACTTAACCAATCCACATCATTGGACGTGGCTTTATGATAGGGCGATTTTTTAATCAATTTATTAATCTCTTTTTGGGAATAATTTACGGACGTGTCCATGCCATTCACTTCCATCCATTGTTTAAAACGCTGATGAAACACTACGTATTCTTCCCAAGAATCGCCTACTTCGTCCACAAAATCAACGCGCGCTTCCTTATCTCCAGGATTCACTTTTCGTCTTCGCTTATAAACAGGTAGAAACACGGGTTCAATACCAGATGTGGTTTGCGTCATTAAACTGGTCGTTCCTGTCGGCGCAATGGTTAATAAAGCAATGTTTCGTCTACCATATTCCAGCATGTCATAATACAGTTTACTATCTGCTTCTTTCAATCGCTGAATAAACGGATTGTTTTTTTCGCGTTCTGAATCGTACACCAAAAACGCACCGCGCTCTTTGGCTATATTTACTGAGCCTCTATACGCTTCTATAGCTATGGTTTTATGGACTTCCAAAGAAAATGCATTACCAGCTTCGCTACCATATTGAATACCTAAGGCGGCCAACATATCGCCTTCGGCCGTGATGCCAATACCAGTACGTCTGCCTTCTTGGGATTTCTTTTTGATGTTAATCCATAAATTTCGCTCGGTGGCTTTTACCTCATCTAATTCTGGATCTTCATCTATTTTTAGAAGAATAGCATCTATTTTCTCCAATTCCAAATCGATGATATCATCCATAATACGCTGTGCAGCCGCGATGTGTTTTTTAAATAACCCGAAATCGAAACTAGCTTCTTTTGTAAACGGATTATCTACATAAGAAAATAAGTTAATCGCTAATAAACGACAAGAATCATAAGGACACAACGGAATTTCTCCACATGGATTGGTTGATACGGTTTTATAACCTAAATCGGCATAACAATCGGGAATGGATTCGTTAATGATGGTATCCCAAAACAAAATACCAGGTTCGGCAGATTTCCATGCGTTATGGACTATTTTTTTCCATAACGTCGTTGCATCAATGGTTTTAGATACTTTGGGCTGACTGCTGAAAATGGGATATTTTTGAGTATATTCTGTTCCATTTTTAACGGCTTTCATAAACGCATCATCTATTCTAACGGAGACATTGGCACCAGTCACTTTTCCTTGTTCCAACTTCGCATTGATAAAATCTTCTGAATCTGGATGGTTGATGGATACTGATAGCATTAAAGCCCCACGCCTACCATCTTGCGCAACTTCCCTTGTGGAATTGGAATACCGTTCCATAAAAGGCACAATTCCTGTAGAGGTCAACGCTGAATTATTCACCGCAGAGCCTTTGGGACGAATGTGTGATAAATCGTGACCAACGCCACCACGGCGTTTCATGAGCTGTACCTGCTCTTGGTCAATTTTCATAACGCCACCATACGAATCGGAATCGCCAGCATTCCCAATAACAAAGCAATTGGAAAGTGACGCTATTTGGTACGGATTTCCTATGCCCGCCATCGGGCTACCTTGTGGCACGATGTACTTAAAATCTTTAATTAAATCGAAAATGGCATCTTCCGTTAAAGGATTGGGATAGTTTACCTCAACCCTTGCCAGTTCTTTTGCGATACGACGGTGCATATCGTTTGGCGTTAACTCGTAGATATTTCCTTGGGAATCCTTCAAGGCATATTTATTCAACCAAACGCGAGCCGCTAGATCGTCGTTTTTAAAATAGGTTAGCGAAGCGTTAAAAGCTTCATCCTGAGTATAGGTTTTAAGTGGTTTTTTGGTGAGGTTTAGATTCATTGCTATTTTGAAGTTAGGATTTTTACAGTAACCATAAAATAACAAAATAAAATGAACTTAGAACATGATAATTATCATAAAGTTATCAAGACACTCTTGTTAATAATCTGATTTTAAATATATTGAATTTTTATTAACATCAAAAAGTTAACAAATTTTTGAAATAAAGCAATAATACTATTTTTTAAAAATCGACCGCAAAGCCAATACCTAAAAACTGTTTCCATTGAATTTTAGCACCCGCTTCGTCAAATTCCCCTTCAATGGCTGAAGGCACGGTTGTTTTAACATCGTCATCATATTTAATATGGGATTCAAAAGTGGCTCTTACAAAACTGTTCACTTTAAAATTGAAATTCATTTGCCAATCCACATCTATATTTCCAAAATTATTTATGTAGTCTGAATACAAACTCAAATTGCTTTTTGCGACCACATTTTGGGCAATTTCCATTTGATAACTATTAGTTATCAAAATACCTGCTTCTGTTCTTGAGCGATTTCCTGGTCTGATAACATTTCCATCTACATCAAAAACGGCTGGCGTGACTCCGAATCTACCGGCATTAGCCAAATTATCATCTAAAACAAACGTTGTTTTTAGAGTAATAGGCGAGAGATAGAGAGACAATTTATCGATATTGCGGCCATATTCCATACCGCCTCCAAAAAACAAATAGCCTGGAGCCATAAGTTTAGATATGGGGTTAGTTGTATTGGGATATTGATAACCTTCAGCAAATTGGGTTTTAAAATTAAATCTAGCCGAATAAAACCAATTTGATTTTTCGTTTGGGCTAAACCCAAAATTGGAATTTACATCCAAAAGATCGGTTGTTTTTCTAGTTTCCCTTCCTTGTTGTCCATTCACACCATAGCCTGCCACTAAACTATTCTTCCAGAAAAAGTATTTATCAGAGTAATCATAGGAAAATTGATAACCTATTAATGCAGATATGGAATTGCTACCTCCAGCATTCCAGTTCACGAAAGTGACTTCATTTAAGTCTACACTGAATTTATTCTTTAGAATCCATTCGGGTCCTTTTTCTTTTTCCTGTTTATCTATTAAAAATAATGAATCGGGTTGCGCAATTGTGACATTGAATAGGAAGCAAAATAAAATAAAAATAAAGTTCTTCATGGTTGAATATCAATCATTTGTGTGATAAAATAGATATTAAAGGGTGATTTAAAAAATTATTATTTCGCCAAAAACCATTCTATTTATAGGGTACTTCGTGAATTTAGTAATTAAACTCCCCAAACTCGCTTTTTATTGTAAGCTTTTTGATTTTTGAATCTTCAACACGTCCTATGATTTTAGCATCAACATTGAAAGATTTAGATATGGAGATGATATCTTCAGCTATTTCTGCCGAAACATATAATTCCATTCTATGACCACAATTAAAAACCTGGTACATTTCTTTCCAATCGGTTTTAGATTGCTGTTGAATGAGTTTAAACAAAGGGGGAACGGAAAACATATTGTCTTTTACAATATGGAATTGGTCTATAAAATGAAGAATTTTTGTTTGGGCCCCTCCAGAACAATGAACCATGCCATGAATGACATCACTACTGTATTTTGATAAGATTTTCTTGATAATAGGCGCGTATGTTCTTGTTGGTGATAACACCAATTTACCGGCATCAATAGGTGAATCCGTAACGGTATCTGTTAATGTCATTTGTCCTGAATAGACTAAATCCTCAGGAACGGAGGCGTCAAAACTCTCTGGGTATTTTTTTGCTAAATATTTGTTGAACACATCATGTCGAGCGGACGTTAAGCCATTACTCCCCATACCCCCGTTATAAGAGGTCTCGTAAGTCGCTTGTCCAAAACTTTCAAGTCCCACAATAACATCGCCTGCTTTAATATTCGCGTTGTCAATCACATCGCTTCGTTTCATTCTAGCCGTTACCGTAGAGTCTACAATGATAGTCCGAACCAAATCACCAACATCGGCCGTTTCCCCTCCAGTGGAATGAATGGTAACACCAAACGTTTTTAATTCTGAAATCAGTGCCTCAGTTCCATTAATGATTGCTGAAATAACATCGCCCGGGATCAGGTTTTTATTTCTTCCAATGGTTGAAGACAGTATGATATTATCGATGGCTCCTACACATAACAAATCGTCAATATTCATAATCAACGCATCTTGCGCAATGCCTTTCCAAACTGATATATCGCCAGTTTCTCTCCAATACATATATGCCAAAGATGATTTTGTCCCTGCTCCATCAGCATGCATAATCAAACAGTAATTATCATCATTTGTTAAATAATCGGGAACAATTTTGCAGAATGCTTTTGGGAATAAACCTTTATCGATATTTTTTATAGCATTGTGAACATCTTCTTTTGATGCCGAAACACCACGTCCTGCATAACGCTTACTTACTTCTTGACTCATAATATGGTATTGTGCTGCAAATTTAATTTTTTGAATTAAAAAATCCTGCTTTTTGAAGCAGGATTTTCTAAATGATATGAACTATCTGGTGAACATAAGCTCCCTATATTTTGTTAATGGCCAAATTTCGTCATCAACAAGCAATTCCAATTTATCACAATGGTAACGGATATCGTCAAAAAATGGTTTTACATTAAAACAATACCCTAGCGCTTTCTTTTCAATATCTTGAAGATTATTTGCTTTTTTACGCTCATTGGTCATTTTGGTAACATTCGCATTGATGCTCTCTATATGGGTTGAAATTTCTTCGATAAGTACCAGTTGTTCTTTAGCTAATTTCTTGAAGTTACCTTCAAAAATATCTTTTAATCCTTTAACATTATCGATTAGGATATTCTGATATTTAACAGCTGTAGGCACAACGTGATTACGTGCAATATCACCTAAAACCCGACTTTCAATTTGAATGTGGTTGATATAATCTTCCATTTCTACTTCGTAACGGGCTTCCATTTCGATTTTACTCATCACTTCCATTTCTTCAAATATGGCAATCGATTTTTTGGAAATCTTGGCTTTTAAAGCTTCTGGAGTTGTTTTATTGTTACTTAAACCCCTCTTCTTGGCTTCCTTTTCCCAAGCCTCGCTATACCCATTACCTTCAAACAATATATCTTTTAATCCTTTAATATACTCTCTTAAAATATTGAAAATAGCCTCGTCTTTCTTTAAGCCTTTGCCATCTATAAGCGCATCCACTTCAACTTTAAAATCCTTTAATTGTTTTGCAACGATCGTATTTAAAACAGTCATGGGATTTGCGCAGTTTGCTTGCGAACCCACAGCCCTAAATTCAAATTTATTACCTGTAAAAGCAAATGGTGATGTTCTGTTTCTATCGGTATTATCCAATAAAACATCTGGTATCTTTCCAATCACATTCAGTTTTAAATCCGTTTTTTCTTCTGGGGAAAGTTTTCCTTTGGTAACGCCTTCCAACTCTTCAAGGACTTTGGTTAATTGTTCCCCAATAAATACGGACATGATGGCAGGAGGTGCTTCGTTTGCACCCAACCTATGGTCATTTCCAGCAGATGCAATGGTAGCTCTTAATAATTCTTCATTTTCATGAACCGCTTTAATGGTATTTACAAAAAAGGTTAAAAATTGAAGATTGCTCATAGGTGTTTTTCCTGGACCTAAAAGATTTATTCCTGTATCTGTTGATAACGACCAATTGTTATGTTTTCCAGAACCATTTACGCCTGCAAATGGTTTTTCATGTAACAATATTTTAAAATTATGTCTAGAGGCGACACGCCCCATAACATCCATTAATAATGAATTGTGGTCTACAGCTAGATTAGCTTCTTCGTAAATAGGCGCTAATTCAAATTGATTAGGAGCCACTTCATTATGACGCGTTTTTGCGGGAATACCCAAATACATACATTCAATTTCCAAATCACGCATAAAATTTAATGCTCTATTGGGAATGGAACCAAAATAGTGATCGTCTAATTGTTGTCCTTTTGCTGAAGTATGTCCAAGTAAGGTTCTACCAGTTAATATGATATCTGGACGACTGGCGACCAAAGCTTTATCAATTAAAAAATATTCCTGTTCCCAACCTAAAGATGAAGTGACTTTTCTAACGTTTTTATCAAAATATTTACATACTTCGGTAGCAGCACTATCAATGGCTTGCAATGCTCTTAACAAGGGCGTTTTATAATCTAAGGCTTCACCCGTATAAGCAACAAATATGGTTGGAATACAAAGTGTTTTTCCATAGATAAAAGCAGGAGATGTAGGATCCCAAGCCGTATAACCTCTTGCTTCAAATGTATTTCTAATACCACCACTTGGAAAACTGGAAGCATCTGGCTCTTGTTGCACCAACTGGCCACCTCCAAATTTTTCTACAGAAGCACCATCACCAATGGTTTCAAAAAAGGCATCATGTTTTTCTGCTGTTGCACCTGTTAAAGGTTGAAACCAATGGGTATAATGGGTAACCCCTTTGGATAATGCCCAATCACGCATGGAAGATGCTACTTGATCAGCTATGTTTCTATCAATTTTTTTACCATGTTTTATAGCATTCATAACACCATTAAAAGCATCCTTTGTTAAATACTGGCGCATGGTAGTTTCGTTAAAAACATTTTTACCAAATATATCTGAACGACGTTCTTTTTCCTCTATTAAAATTGGCCTGTTTGCAAGAGATTCTTTAATTGCGTGAAATCTTAATGTTGACATAGTTTTAAAGTATTAATTTATATTTTAAAGCATTAAACGTAACTACAAAAATAGGCATCCATGTCCGTAATAAATAATTAAAATAGATATTTTCTTATCAATATAAAAATGCTCTGTTAACATTTTTATAATATAAATTTAAAATAATGGGGTTTTTTTAAAATATACCATAAAAAAATGGGGTTTAAATAAAAATAACATAGCACTTCGTTAAAACCACCCTATAAAATGGTCAGTATAACTTAAAAAATTATATTTGTGTCAATATCTAATAACTACAAAATTATTATTATGGCAAAAATTAAATTAGAATACATTTGGTTAGACGGTTATTATCCAACTCAGAACATGAGAAGTAAAACCAAAGTAGAAGAGCATGAAAACTTTAAAGGAACTCTTGAAGAAATAGGAAACTGGTCTTTTGACGGGTCTTCCACAAGACAAGCAGAAGGCGGATCTTCGGATTGTTCTTTAGTTCCTGTTGCTATTTACCCAGATCCTGAACGTGTTAATGGTTGGTTAGTAATGACCGAAGTATATAATGCTGACGGAACACCTCACGCATCTAACGGTAGAGCAACAATTGATGATTCTGATGATGATTTCTGGTTTGGTTTTGAGCAAGAATATTTTATAATGGATACTGCAACTCAGTTACCTTTAGGGTTCCCTGTTGGTGGCTATCCAAAACCTCAAGGTATGTACTACTGTTCGGTTGGCGGTTTAAACACACATGGTAGGGATTTAGTTGAAGAGCATGCCGATTTATGTATACAAGCAGGTTTAAATTTTGAAGGTATTAACCAAGAAGTTGCTTGTGGACAATGGGAATTCCAATTGTTTGCTAAAGGTGCAAAATTAGCAGGTGACGAACTATGGATTGCTAGATATTTATTGGACAGACTTACTGAAAAATATGGTTACTATATTGAATACCACCCAAAACCACTTGGAAAAGATATGGACTGGAATGGCTCTGGTATGCATGCTAACTTTTCTAACTCAACATTAAGAACTTGTGGTTCTAGAGAAGTTTACGAAAAAATATGCGAAGCTTTCCGCCCATTCGTAAAAGAGCATATTGAAGTTTATGGTGAGTTTAACGACCAACGTTTGACAGGTAAACACGAAACAGCATCTATACACGATTTCTCTTATGGTATTTCAGACCGTGGTGCTTCAATCCGTATCCCATTAATTACAGTTAACAAAGGCTGGAAAGGCTGGTTGGAAGATAGACGTCCAGCTTCAAATGGTGATCCGTACAAAATTGCAGCTAGAATTATTAAAACTGTAAAATCTGCTAAGATATAATCAGTTTTAAATAGAATTTTGTTCATAATAAAGAAGGCTTACAGTAACATGTAAGCCTTTTTTATTTTTCAAAAACACGTCTATCTATTCTATTTAGATGTAAAAACAAAAAACATAAACACTCCATAAACAGCAACCAATAATAATCCTTTAAGCTTGGTGATTTCAAATTTTTTAGGAATAAAAACCAATGGCAACAATAAAAATGCAAAAGCAAGCATCCAAAAAATATCTCTATTAAGAATTAATGGTTCCGTAACAGGAATGGGAGTAATCATCGCTGTTAAACCTAAAACAGAGGCAATATTGAATATATTGGAGCCAATTAAATTTCCCAAAGAAATGGCTTTTTCCTTTTTAGCCGCTGCAATAACCGATGCCGCCAATTCGGGCACACTCGTACCTACAGCTATTAACGATACACCAATAACTGCTTCACTTACTCCAATGGATAACGCAATATCTTTGGCCCCTTCTACCAGCCATTCACTACCAAAATATAACGAAGCAGCTCCTATAAGCAGCCAAAGAATAATTTTAAAATTAGACACAACAGATAATAATTCATCGACTTCTTCAGCTAAATCAGATTCCTCATACTTTTTGGACATTTTTATTAATACTACTAAAAAAAGTATGATACCTATAAATAATATACCACCTTCTATAAAAGACAACATATTATCATTATACAAAAAATAATACAACACTAAAGAAAAGAGCATCATTACAGGCCAATTAAGCTTGTAAAAGGACTTATCTACCGCTATTGGACTCACCAAAGCCGTAATCCCTAATACCAAACCTATATTGGCAATATTAGAACCTATGACATTGTTTATCGCAATGGCAGGCGAACCCGATAATGCCGCTTGCAGACTTACCAATAATTCCGGTGCAGAAGTGGCAAACGACACGATCGTCATACCAATAACCATCTTTGAAATATTGAACTTAAATGACAACGCCACAGATGACCTTACCAAGAACTCACCCCCTATTACCAGCAGCACTAACCCAAGAATTACCAAAACTATACTCATACCATTATTTTTTTACGAAGATACTACTTCATTCTAACAGTTAAAAATGGAATAAAAAACTAAAAACTTCGTTAAATAACTATATGATTAGTTGTATAACTATAAAAATAGTTATATGTTTGTTTTAAATCAATTTTGAAAATGGAAAAGCTAACAAACAAAGAAGAAGAAATCATGCATATTTTATGGAAACTGGAAAAAGGGTTCGTAAAAGATGTGATGGCTGAAATTAAGGAAGACAAACCACATTATAACACCCTCTCTACCATTATAAGGAATTTGGAAGAGAAAGGCTATGTATCTTACAAAGCTTATGGAAAAACACATGAATACTACCCTATCGTTAGCAAAGAAACCTATAGAAAAGGGTTTATGAATACAGCTATTGATAATTACTTCAACAACTCCTATAAAAATATGGTATCGTTTTTCGCGAAGGAAGAAAAGATTAGTGTTGAGGAGCTTAAGGAAATCATTGCATTAATAGAAAACCAAAAATAGCATGGAATATCTACTAAAAGTCACTGCGGTGGTCACCATATTTTACATCATCTATAAGTTGTTTTTACAACGCGACACCTTTTTTGAAGCGAACCGAAGGTTTTTAATAATCGGACTTATATCATCATTGCTGATTCCGTTTTTGGTCATCCCTATTTATATTGAATATACACCTATATCATTTACAGATATCACAGTAACCCAAAAACTTTCAACAGAACCCATTGAAAAACCTTTTAATATTCTGGATTATTTGACACTAATATATGGATTAGGTGTTGCGTTTTTTTCAGTGCGTTTCTTCATTCAATTATTCTCATTAATAAAGATAATCTATAAAAATAAAAGCAATAAAAAAGATGGTTTTGTTTTTATAGAAACTCCAAACAACACCTCCCCTTTTTCGTTTTTTAAATGGATTATTTACAATCCTAAAGTATTCAGCCAAACAGAATTGGAACACATTATTGAACATGAAAAAACGCATGCCAAACAGTTTCATTCCGTAGATATTTTAATAAGTCAGTTGTTTTGTGTGTTGCTTTGGTTCAATCCGTTTATATGGCTTTATAACAAGGATTTAAAACAAAACCTAGAATTTATTGCAGACAAACGCACGTTAAAACAATACAACTGCAAAAAAAGTTACCAATACACCTTGCTTAAAACAAGCATGCCATCTCATCAAATGGCTTTAAGCAATCATTTCTATAATTCATTAATCAAAAAACGAATCGTTATGTTACACAAATCAAAATCAAAAAAAATCAATCAATTAAAGTATTTGTTGGTTGCTCCAATTATTGCTTTATTCTTAATGAGTTTTAATACCCAAGAGGTATTTATTGAAAAAGACATTAAGCCTAATATGAATACAACTATTATTTTAAAAGAAGATATAATAATCTCTGGTACCGTTACCGATATTAATGATAAACCCATTGAAAAAGTTATGATTCAAAACGGGTCTAATTCTGGAGTTACAACAAACAATGAAGGCAAATATAAAATTAAGGCAAATATTGGTGATGAACTTGTTTTTACTTATGAAGGTATGCAAACACAAAAAATTAAAGTAACCAATAATGCTCCTATTAATGTTAAATTGATACAACAAATCCAGATAAGAGGTATACAAACGAGTTCTGAAAAAACCCCTTTATATATAATAAATGGCAAGGAAGTTACAGAAGATATAGCTAAAGCTATAAATGAAGAAAAAATTGAAAATTTTACAGTATTGAAAGACGAAGCTGCAATAAAAGCGTATGGAGACAAAGCTAAAAATGGTGTTGTATTAATCACTTTGAAAATATCTACGGTTGAAGACGAATTTCCTTTATTTATTGTTGATGGTAAAGAAATATCGCATGAAGAATTTAGCAAACTAACTGCAGATGACATCAATGAAGTGATTATATACAAAGATGAAACAGACACAAAAAAATACGGTAAAAAAGGTAAAAACGGTGTTATATTAATCACTAGCAAAGAAAAAGCTAAAACCTTTGAAGGAAAAACAATGAACAATGTGACAGTAGTTGGATATGGCACAATGTCTGATTCAACTAAAACTATCAGAATTGGACATAAATTGGATATTGGAAAAGACAAACATCCTTTAGTGATTGTTGATGGGAAAGAATCACCACAAGAAGAGTTTGAAAAATTAAATCCAGACAAAATTGAATCAATGACCGTTTTAAAAGACGAAACTGCTACAAAAAAATATGGCGACAAAGGAAAAAACGGTGTTATAGAAATTACCACCAAAAAGTAAATTGCTAGCCATTTTATCATTTTTAAGCACTCCCAAAAGGAGTGCTTTTTTGTTTTGTAAAAAGATGAAAAATATAAAAAACGTTGTTTTATATACTTTTATGCCCTACAATTTTCAAAAATATCTCCAAAACACTCTACAATTATAACAGTTTATAATATAAAATGTAATTATATATTGATAATTTAAACCTCAATAAAAGCAATACTACTAAATATGATATAAATATTATATTTTATGTTACATATTTATATGCAAATTCATCGATTTTAATAAAATCATGAGGTGTGAACATTGCCAAATATATATCTTCAAATTTCAATTGAACATCAAACTTTAATTATTAACTTTAAAACCTAACATTATGATCACACTTGCCGAACTTGTCATTGAAATTATAATTAAAATTATTTTTTCAATTATTTTCTAAACCAAAAACAAGTAAAACTTAGTCTAGAATAAGTTTTACTATTTTTGTATATTAAGAAGGATTTTAAAAATGAAAAAGCAGGTATTCAAGATTTTAGCAAAAGTCAATAAACTAGTTTTTCCCAGTTATTCTAAAAAACAATTAAACTTGGCTAAAGCCAATAAATTACAAATGGCTATCATTGGCTGGCGGTATTTTATAACCAAAAACGCCCTAGATTGATTTGTTTTATATAAATATTATTAGTGCACATTATTAGCATTCATAAAATTATATAACATTCTCAAAAAATTCTGTAACCCTAAGCCACTTTCCCTATCTTAACTTTGTACCAACAATAATTAGAAACAAGAACAGGTAAAATTATGGCGTCTCATATTAGTGTTGAAACAATAGACATTAGAAAGACAGACATAACAAAAAGTGTTAAAAATTTAACCGCTGTTCTAGCAAATGAAATGGTATTGTATATAAAAACAAGAAAGTTTCATTGGAGTGTTTCTGGTAATTGGAATATGTCTGGCAAAAGTTTTGTGGAATTTCATAAACTTTTTGAGTCGCATTACAATAGCATAGAACTTATCATTGATGACATTATTGAACGCATTAATAAACTTAATGCAAAACCTTCTGGTATTATGTCTGGGTTTATAGAACCTTACATGTTAAGGGAAGGCGCTAAAAATGACACTCAAGAAAAGATGCTTTTAGAACTCTTAAACGACCATGAAAGGATGATTTTAAATTTAAGAGGCATGATTTCGGAAATGGAAAAAGATGCTGACGATTTTGGTATTGCTGACTTTTTAAAAGCTATCATCCAAGGTCACGACTATAAAGCCCGGACTTTAAGGATATGTTTATCTGAATAAAAATTAACATTTTAAAACTTAAAATTATGAACACGACAGAATTAAAAGGAAATTGGAAAGAATTAAAAGGTAAATTAAAACAAAAATATGCCACATTAACTGATAATGATTTGTTAATGGCCGAAGGTAAAGAGGAAGAAGTGCTTGGTAGACTTCAAGAAAAATTAGGTAAGTCTAAAGAAGAATTGCATAAGATAATCTCAGATTTGTAATATTTTAATATCTGCCCGAAAACCACTTTTAATTCTAATAGTTAATTTTGGTTGGTTGGTTAGTGAATTACTATTATGGTTAGTAAGGCAGATTTAAAATATTTATTTTATCTTAACCACATGAATGAAAAAAATACAAACTATCATCCTATTTTTGGATTACTTACCATTGTTACCATTGTATTTATTTTATATATTCTAAAATCGCTTTTAATACCCATTTTATATGCTATTATACTAGCGGTGATGATATTCCCCGTTCAAAGATTCTTAGAACATAAATGGAGGTTTAATCGACTTTTCGCTACTTTATGTTCCTTACTTATTATTTTTTTTATTACAGCCCTTATTGGTGCCTTAATATATTTTCAATTAAATAGTATAAGTAATAATGGGGAAGACTATACAAAAAACATTTCAAAACTTTATAATGATGCAACGGCTTCTATTCAAAAAATGTTAAATATGAATAGCAGTAATACGTTGTTTTCATCTGATTTAAAAATTGAGAATATACTAAAAAACAACTTTGATAAAATCGGAGAATTCTTAACTCAATCAGGATCTTTAATCAGTAATCTTGTATTAATTCCTATATACTTATTCTTCTTTTTGTATTACAGGCAGTTTTTTAGGGTTTTTTATTATAAGGCGTTTAAATATAAATCAAAGGATTTTTTAAACAACATGATTGACAAAGTCTATAATATTCAACAAAATTATTTAATAGGATTAATAAAAGTAATAGTTATAGTTGGCATATTAAATACCACGGGGTTGCTTATTTTGGGAATAGATCATGCCATATTTTTTGGTTTCTTCGCAGCGATTTTATTATTAATCCCTTATATTGGAGTTATAATTGGTTCGTTAATCCCTGCTATGGTGGCATTAGCAACCAAAGACAGTGCTTGGTACGCATTGGGGGTTGTTGCCATTTTTATGTTTATACAATTTTTAGAAGGCAATTTTATAACGCCCAAAATAACCGGTTCTAAAGTGAGCATTAATGCTTTTATTGCCATACTCTCATTTATTGTTTTTTCCATGCTTTGGGGTATTGCAGGAATGATTTTGGCTCTACCTATTACGGCAACTTTAAAAATAATTTTTGATAATACACCTGGATTTCATGCCTACGGATTTTTAATAGGCGATCCTATTGATAAACATCTGCATAGCAGAGCAAGAACTAGATTAAAAAAATGGAAAAAAATAAGAAGTAAAACAAGTATTTAAAGTTAATTTTGAATCATACAACTTTAAAATATTTAAAAACTAAAAACGTTTAAATATTCTTATGCAAATTTGTTCATAATTAGTTCTAAATTTACAAGACAAATATTTCTTATGAAATTACATTTAAAATTTGATTTTAATGCCATTTGCAGAAAAGTCTTAGATGAAAAATTACTGGAACACAATATAAAACACAAAATTATTGGTTTTGGTGAGGTAAAACTTTTAGAAAAGTTATCTGCAGATAGATTAGAAAGTTTTTCCAACGATTTAAAAGAATATTCCATTGAAATTGTTGAAAATCAAAAAAGCATATTGGTACAAAAAATAAAAGATACCATAACAGATATGGTATTTAACAATGAAACAGCTACCAACTTAAAAGCTTCCGCTTATTTGTCAGATACGTTGGGCCATAGTTATGGTTATCTGTCTAATCTGTTTTCTGAAGTCACTTATACTTCCATTGAGAATTTTATCATTATTCAAAAAATAGAATATACAAAGCAGCTAATAATAAACGAAAATCTAAATTTAACTGAAATTGCATTTAAACTCAATTATTCTAGCGTAGCCCATTTAAGTACTCAGTTTAAAAACACTACAGGCATTACCCCGTCTGCCTTTCAGCGTATCATTACCAAAAGACGCGAATTAAACTAGAACCAATCCAACTAACCTTATGCATGAAGATTATATAAATATAATATTAGCAGACGATGATGAAGATGATCGTTTATTTTTTTGTGATGCTTTTGATGAACTTAAAATAACCACAAGAGTAAAAACCTTTAACGATGGGGTTTATTTAATGGATTATTTAAATGCCGAAGACTCTGTATTCCCGAATATTTTGTTTTTAGATTTAAACATGCCCAGAAAATCTGGATTGGAATGTTTGAAAGAGATAAAGAAAAATGATAAATTCAAGGATATAGCCATTGCTATTTATTCTACATCAGCATCAGAAGAAGATATTGAAAAGACATTTATTATGGGAGCAAATATCTACATTAAAAAGCCCAATGATTTTAAAACGCTCAAAAAAGTATTAGAAGAGGTCGTTACCATCAATTGGCAATACTATACAAATGGTTTGAATAAGGACAATTTCCTTCTAAGATTATAAAAATATGCCCAGTAGAATATTTAAAAAATCTTGGCTGATAAAAAGTATTTTTTTTATATCTGCTTTTGTGATTCTCATAATTGGCGGCACCACTTATAAAAAAATAGAAGATTTGTCCCAATCTTCAGATTTATTGACGAAAACCTACAAAACTAACGTTGAGTTAGAAAAAATCTTTTCCCATTTAAAAGATGCCGAAACTGGACAACAAGGATTTATAATAACAAATGATCCCATTTACCTTGAGCCATACAATATTGGAAGAGAAAATATTAATTACAGTTTTGCGGAGTTAAAAGTGTTGGGAAGTGATAATACCACTTTACAAAACAATCTTAAAGAGCTCAACGTTTTAATAGATAAACGCATGTGGTATTTTGAAAAATCCTTTAGGTTTTCTTCAGTTGGCAATTATAACGACGAGAATTTCAAGGAAAATTTCCTTAATGGAAAAAAAACAATGGATACCATACGGGGCAAGATTAAGGGGATGATAGATACTGGTAACCAGTTGTTAAATAAAAGGCAAGAAGCATACGAGTCCAATTTAAAGCTTACCCCTATGTTTTTATATGTGGTCTTACTATTATCCTTAATGCTCATGTTTGCTACATATAGTAAAATTATTAGTGACCTAAAAAAAATAAAAGCGGCTAATGAGCAATTAGAGATTTTTAAGGAATCTACAAAACAATCTGAAATTATCGGCCTGCAAGGTAATTGGATTTGGGACATAGAAGAAAGGACTTTTACCTATTCCGATAATTTATATAGATTAATAGGTGAAAAACCCCAGTCTTTTCAACCAACCTTGGATAATTTTGTGAATTTTGTACATCCAGAAGATATAGAAAAATTCCGTAAGGACATTGATAGAATGATGGCAAAAAATGAAGACCTTCCTTTTATATATTATAGAATTATTCAAAAAAACGGCACGATTAAACACTTTAAAACTTGTGCAAAATTGCATAGAAACCTTGACGGAAAAAGACAACTTTTAGGGATAACTACAGATATTACAACTGAAATCGAACATTTTAAAACCCTAGAAGAACGTAATTTAGAATTAGAACGGAACAACAAAGAACTCTCAGCATTTAACTATGTTGCCAGTCATGATTTACAAGAGCCATTAAGAAAAATACAGACTTTCCTATCGAGGTTTGAAGATAAAGAAGCCCACAAATTATCTGAATCTGGAATGATGTATATGGATCGAATAAAAAATGCCGCAACTAGAATGCGGATGTTAATTGATGATTTATTACAATTTTCAAGGACAAATAAAGCTGACAAAGCATTTGAATTAGCTGATATAAATATATTGCTAAAAAATGCCCAACAGGATTTAGCGGAATCAATCACTGATGAAAAAGCTATTATTACTTCAAACAAATTTCCATCCATTAAAGTCATTCCTTTTCAAATTCAACAGCTGTTCTCCAACCTAATAAGTAATTCTTTAAAATACAAATCAAAGGACAGAATTCCAGAAATCCGTATTATTTACAATAAAGCAAAAGCTTCAGATGAACCGATAATATTAAATCCTAAAAAACCATATTATCATAAAATTACGATTACAGATAATGGTATTGGTTTTGAAAATAAATATGCCGAAAATATTTTTGTGCTGTTTAACCGGCTTCATGGTAAACATGAATATTCTGGTACCGGTATAGGCTTATCTATCTGTAAAAAAATAGTTGAAAATCACCAAGGCTTTATTTTCGCAAATGGCAAACCTAATGTTGGTGCAACATTCACCATTTATTTTCCTTATTTGTAAAATTCCTATTTTTTTCTTGGCAATTAAAAAATATAAAGTGTCTTATATGACGCTAAATTCCTAATTATATATGTATTCTTTTTATTGTTAAATACAGCAATATTGGAATATTGTAACCATACTCCATAATAGTGTAACATAAAAAGTAGCATACCATTGCATATTTGTAATGTACTTATTTAACAAAACAGAAAACCAAAAGAAGTGTAAATTCTATAAGTATTGCAAAAAATGTTATAACACAAAAAGCATTGTACCAGTGCATCTTTGTAAAGCAATGTAAAAGAAATAAAAATGAAATTTAGAAACATAATGTTGTCGGTGATTGCAGCTCTCACATTGATTTCTTGTAATTACATTTTAGAAAACAACGAACACAAGAATGACATTGTAAGTGATATACAAACTAGAATAAGCATATACAAAAAAGAGGCTGAGCTATTGCTAAGCGTTTCAAGAAATAACTTGGATATTCTAGAATTATGTAAAGCTATAAAGTATGTTGATACTTTAAATAATATGGCTCATATAACCGAAGGGTTAGAAACGACGCACTTTGAAATATCGAAAAATTACAAAAAATTAGCTGAAGAGAAACTAATTTCAATTCCAAACTACCTGAATATTAATAGTGAGTTTGAAATAAAAGACATTGACAACAATGAGTTTATAGAAAAGAAATTGGAGTTAATCTTAAATAAAATAGAAGCACAAATACAATTGTTAGATACTTTGGGTAAAATAACCAATAATGTAGAGTTCAAAATTTTAGCAATTAAAGACACTCACGAACTAAAATCCAACATACAGAGCATTCAATCTGCTTTAGATAAGTTAAACCAAAAATCTCAAGATATATAAATAGTAAAATTAATATCATGGAAAAGTCAATCATAGATAAAGGTATAGCGGCATCAAATATGGTGTATTCAAAATCAGTGGGTGCAGCAGGTGAAAAAAGTGATATGAAAACAGATGAGAAAGTGATACAAGTTTATAAATGGAGTATAGAAACAGAACTTGGAACGTTTACAGGAACTTGTTTGAGTATGGATGATGTAAATGAGGAAATAGCACTATTAACAAACAATGCAAAAATTCTTAAAAAGAATATTATCCCTATGTCTTTAATAAATGAAGATCTAGGAAATAAAGTTTACACTTGGAATGTAGTAACCAATTCTGGCCATGCTTCTGGTGTATCGGTAAGTTTAGAAGAAGCAAAAAGAGTAATAAATTCGTTTGGGCATACCGAGGAGGTAAAATCCAACATAGCAGAATCATTTAAAATATTAAAATAATAATTAACCAATAAAACACAGTATTATGAGAAGTTTATTATACATCATCGCAGTCATCCTAATAATCGGTTGGGCATTCGGAGTATTTGTTTATAGTGCAACCGGATTGATTCACATTCTATTAGTAATAGCAGTAATCGCCATTTTATTAAGATTAATAGGTGGTGGTAGAGGAATTTAGAAAATTAAAATAAATAATAACAATTAAAATTAACAAAAATGAAAACAAGTAACACAATAATAGGTCTGTTAGCAGGCGTAGCAGTAGGAGCAACATTAGGCGTTTTATTTGCCCCAGAAAAGGGAGAAACAACTAGAAAAAAAATTACGGAAAAAAGTAAACAAGCTAAAGACAAGCTAAAAGAAGGCTTTAACGACTTTTTAGATACCGTTTCTGATAAATATAGCTCTATCAAGGAAAATGGTGAAGAGTTCTTGAATAAAGAAAAAGAAGCGATAAAAGATAACATGAAAAAAACTTATTAATTAATTGAAATCCTGTTAAATAATAATAAATGGAAACCACAGCCAAACATATAGAATTACTTTATGATAAAGTTAAAGAATATACCGAAACTAGTATAGAGTTATACAAATTGAATGCTATAGATGTTACGGCAGATGTCGTATCTTCTCTAGTCTCAAGAATAGCAGTAGCTTTGGTATTTTCTTTATTTACCCTTTTTGTAAATATTGCTATTAGTTTATTAATTGGCAAATTACTAGGGGCTTATTATTTAGGTTTCTTGATTGTCTCTGGTTTCTATTTAATTATTGCACTCATCATCTATTTCTTCAATGATACATTAATTAAAGCACCCATAACCAATCTGATAATATCAAAACTACTAAGACCAAGAAGATCTGAATTTGTAAAATCCAATACTGAAGAAAATGAAAAATCATAAAAATCAAAGTCAGATTTTGGAAGAAAAAATTATCGCTCTAGAAAACAAACAAAAAGTAAAAATTAGCGAGCTAAAGGACCAATTAGATCTTACCATCCAAGAATTAAGACCATCCAGACTATTAAACAGAGCGTTAAACGATATTAAAGAAGATCCCAAAGTTAAAGGTAACGTACTGGAATCAGTAATAAGTTTGGCCGGAGGCTATTTATCAAAAAGAATATTGTTAGGCAAAACACATTCCATAATCTCCAATTTATTTGGTTATGGTGTACAATACCTAGCGACAAAAATAATTTCAAAAAAAATTAAACACTAAACATTAAAATCATGAAAACAATAAAATTAACAATCGGAATCTGCTCATTAGCCTTATTATTTGCATCATGCAAAGATGAAAAAGCAGATTTAGCAAAACAAAGCGTAGAAGAATATAAAAGTTATGTGGATTCTGTAGCCAGTCTAGAATATGCAGAAGCCTATTCTAATTGGGAAAACATTGAAAATGGATATAACAACCATAAATCAATGGCAAGTATGAACATAAATGATACCGAGGATAAAGCTGTCTTAGTAGATAATGTTGATGATGCTACTTTAAAATATGAGACTTATAAAACGAACTTAATTGCCGAGAAAGAAAAAGAAGATATGCGTATTAGCAAAGATAATTTTAGAAAGGCACTTTTAGGATCAAATTATGATAATAGTGGTGACATGTCTTTTACATGGATCAATAAAGATAATATATTAAGTGTTTATGAAACATTTGTTAATACCGTAGAAACGAACAAAGACTCTTATTCTAGAGAAGATTGGGACGAAATTAAACTATTATACGAAGCTATAGATACCAGAAAAAATACTGTTGAAAATGAAGGTCTTACTAGTGCGGATAACAGAAAAATTGCTGGACTTAAGTTAAAGTTTGCACCTATGTATACGGTTAACAGAATGGGAGCAAAATCGGAAGAAAATGCTGAAGCAAAAGAATAATCTAGGTCTCATTTTAGCAAGTATACAGTAAAAACAAAACAATTTAAACACAATAATTAACCTTAAAAATTAAAATTATGTTAAGATGGACCATAACATTTGTAATCATAGCAATCATTGCCGGAGTCTTAGGATTCGGTGGTATTGCAGGAACTTCAGCAGGGATAGCTAAAGTACTATTCTTCATTTTTATTGTATTATTTATATTATCCCTTATAAGAGGTGGTTTTAGAAGATAAGAACAAAAAAATCAATAACCTTAAAAATTAACAACATGAAAAAATTAGCATATATATTTATAATCGTTTTATCAATGACAGCATTTAATAGCTGTAGAGAAAAAACAACAGGAGAAAAAGTTGAAGACGCTGTTGAAAGTGCGGCAGACGATACTGGAGATGCCATTGAAGATGCAGCCGATGATATTGAAGATGCTGTAGATTAATAATTGCAAACATCTTAAAACACGAAAAACCACAAAGCAATTTGTGGTTTTTTATGATGTATCATCTTAATTTTATAACATTTAATTGAATACACCACCAACCCCAACACTCAAATTATAAAAAGAATTTATATTACTGTAACACACACGTAAAAAACCCTATTTCAATTTACTGGTATCATCCAGATTAAAATAAACTGTTTAAACCAACCAATTACTAAAATTCCCAATGAAATTATACATTAAATATATGGTAAGTAATCGCTGCAAGATGATAGTGATAGAAAAGTTAAAAACCCTTGGGTTGCGTTATGTAACCGTAGATTTAGGTGAAGTGACTACCCTAGAGGAAATATCCAACAGACAACGTGAGCAACTCAAATCTATCTTACTTAAATCTGGGCTTTTATTAATGGATGATAAACGAGCTATGCTCATTGAAAAAATAAAAAATGTAATTATCACTATGATTCATCATTCCGATGAAATTCCAAAAATTAAATTCTCTTATTACTTGAGTGAAAAACTGGATTATAATTACACTTACCTCGCTAATATTTTTTCAGAAACCCAAGGCATGACGATTGAACAATTCATTCTTCTACATAAAATTGAAAGAGTCAAAGAGCTGATCATCTATGACGAATTAAATCTTACCGAAATTTCCCATAGACTTAATTATAGCAGTGTGGGTGCACTTTCAAATCAGTTCAAAAAAATAACCGGACTCACACCTAGTTTTTACAAACAATTAAAGGAAAAACGTAAAGTTAATATTGAAGACCTTTAATATATCTTTTAAGTCCTACACTAATCAATACTGCTACTTTTGTAGCCTCTTCTCCCTCTGCTTCTTTATTGATTTCTTTTAGGCGCAAGCAACTTGTATAATTTTTTGTAATAGGCACAATTTAGATAACAACCCGTCTAAAGATTACTATTATAAAATAGTATGAATGTTATAATTAATACTTTTTATTTTGTAACAATTTTATTGCTTTAAGAAATCACCTTTGCCATACAAAGACCCCAAGCTTATTCCGTTCAATTACGGATGCTTTTAAACCCTACTTATAAATGAAAACAATTAGACCCTTATCAATTTTTGCATTAATAATGTTTGTCCTTTTTGCAGCCTGCGAAGAAGACACCTTTATTGAAACCATTGGCATATGCCCTCTGGTAATTGCAACCAATCCGGATAATAACGACACCAATGTACCTCTTTCACAGGTTATAACAGTAACTTTTAATGAGGAAATGAACCCTGCCACTATAACGGAGACATCGTTTACTATTGAGTCTGGAGCAGCAATTTCAGGTACTGTTACCTATAGTGGACTTACTGCAACTTTTACACCCTCAGCACCACTGCAAGTAGGCACAACTCACACTGGAAGAATAAAAACTACAGTGAAGGATTTGAACGGTAATGCCCTACAACAAGAGTATGTATGGGTATTTAGTACCGGCGCAACTGTGTCTCCAATGGTTATTTCAACCAGTCCTGAGGACGATGAAACTGATGTTGTATTAAATAAAATCATTATAGCAACATTTAGTCAACCAATGGATGCACTTTCCATAAATGAAACAAGTTTTATTTTAATGGATGGTTCTACAGCAATCACAGGTGTAATTACCTATAATGATGTTACAGCAACTTTTACCCCTACGGTTAACCTTGAGGCAAATACTTTATATACTGTAACAATAACTACAGATGCTACCAATGATACCGCCATCCCACTCGAAAACGATTATGTGTGGAGCTTCACCACAGGAAACTTGATATCTCCAATGGTGATGTCGACAGATCCTGAGGACGATGATATAGACATAGCACTTGATAAAACAATCACGGCAATATTTAGTCAACCAATGGATGTTAACTCTATAGATGAAACTACGTTCACTTTACAGGAAGGTACAAATTTTGTAACAGGTACAATAAGTTATAACGCTTTAACAGCTTCTTTTGTTCCTTCAGATGATCTTTTACCAGGCACTTTATACAAAGCCACTATTACTACGGGAGCCACTAATGCAGCAGGAATTCCATTAGCAAATGTTTATGAATGGGAATTCACGACAATTGAAACACCATTTAATCCTACAATTGATTTAGGCTCTGTAGAACGTTTTGGAATAATCTCAGGAGTCGCGGTAAGCAATAATGCAGGACCAAGTGAAATTCATGATTTGGATATAGGTATATATCCCGGTGCTAGATCATCAATAACAGGCTTTTTTGACGTAGATGGTGGCCCAGGACTTATATTCAACGGTGATTTTTATGCCGCTAATGATGCAGACCCAGTACCAGCTATGTTATTACAGGCGAAAGATGATCTTACCGTAGCCTATCTAGCTGCTGAAGGAGCAACTTCACCTGCACCGACTACAGTTGCAGGAGATTTAGGTGGTCAAACACTTCCTCCTGGTATTTATAAATCAAATTCAACCTTGATGATACAAAATGGAAACTTAACCCTTGATGGGCAAGGTGATCCTAATGCAGAATGGATTTTCCAAATTGCAAGTGATTTCACCACAGTAGGAGGTTCTCCATATCCATCACCGGCAGGTGGTAACGTTATCCTAATAGGTGGCGCACAGGCAAAGAATATTATCTGGCAAGTGGGAAGCTCAGCTGTAATAGGAGATTACACGTCATTTAAAGGTAATGTTCTCGCATTGACTTCAGTTACCATGAATGCTTATTCACAAGCCGAGGGAAGAATGCTTTGCAGCAATGGCGCCGTTACCTTGACCAGTACAAACTTTATTTACAGACCCTAATCTACCTAGAAACATGAAAACAAAATATAATATAAAAAAGGGATTAGGCAACGTTTGGTCCACTTATACAATAAATTTAAAAAGCGCTGTTTTAATTACTTTTATAATAGCCACGATTCAAGCGCCATTATTGGCACAGGAACAAAATACATATACCAAACCATCATGGTGGTTTGGTGTTGCAACAGGAGCCAATTTCAACTTCTATGAAGGCAGTACACAGCAATTAAATGCCGACTTAACTGTACCTGCAGCATTTGGTGACGGTTCTGGTGTAGGACTTTATCTTGCACCATCTATTGAATATTATCGTCCTGGCTCTTTATGGGGTATGATGTTACAATTTGGCCTCGACAGCCGCAAAGGAGAATTTGATGAGACATTGTCGGTATGTAATTGCCCTATGGACCTGTCAACCAACCTGAGCTACTTAACTATTGAGCCAAGTATACGCTTTGCTCCTTTTAGAAATGACTTTTATTTATATGCAGGCCCCCGTTTCGCTTTCAATATGGATAAATCGTTTACCTATCAGTTACATCCAAACCCAGATTTCCCAGAACAGGTAATGTTACCAGAAGAAACAGGTGATTTTAGTGAAGTAAAAAACACCATTATATCCATGCAAATTGGTGCTGGATATGACATCCCGCTGTCATCTCAAAATAACAAAACACAATTTGTGCTTTCTCCATATGTTGCATTTCACCCCTATTTTGGTCAGTCACCAAGGTCGAATGAAACTTGGAATATCACAACCATCAGGGCCGGTGCCGTTCTTAAATTTGGAGTTGGTAAAAATACCACTGTAGAGGAAGTGGAAGCTGCAGATCCAAAAGTTAATTTCACCGTTAATGCTCCAGAAAACATTCCTTCAGAGCGCACTGTTGTAGAAACGTTTCCAGTAATTAATTATGTATTCTTCGATTTAGGTTCTACAGAGATTCCAAACCGTTATGTATTATTGAAAAAAGATGAGGTTAAGGATTTTAAAGAAGAAAATGTGCAATTATTCACACCCGCTAATCTTTCAGGACGTTCTGAAAGACAAATGGTTGTGTACTATAATATTTTAAATATTCTTGGTGACCGTATGGTAAAAAATCCGGGCACCAATATTAAACTGGTTGGTTCTTCTGAAAAAGGAATTGATGATGCAAAAACAATGGCTGAATCCGTAAAACGTTATTTAACCGATGTTTTCGCTATTGCTGGTTCCAGAATAACTACTGAAGGTCTAAATAAACCAAAAATTCCATCCGAGCAACCGGGCGCAACTGAAGAGCTTGTATTGTTACGTGAGGGAGACAGAAGGGTTTCGATTGAAAGTAATTCCCCAGCATTATTGATAGAGTTTAATAGTGGTCCCGATGCACCGTTAAAACCTGTAAAAATTGTAAACGTGCAAGAAGCACCTGTAGAAAGTTATGTTTCCTTTAATAATGAAGGGGGAGCAAATGCTTTTACATCTTGGACATTGGAAATAGAAGATGACAAGGGCAAAAAACAAAACTTTGGTCCTTACACACAAGATGTGGTAACCATTCCGGGCAAAACAATAATGGGTACACGACCTGAAGGTGTTTACAAAGTGAAAATGATAGGAATCACTAAAGAAGGATCAACTGTGGTAAGAGAAACCTCCACGAAAATGGTTCTTTGGACACCGTCTAAAAATGAAGAAGCGATGCGTTTTAGCGTGCCTTTTAACTTCAATGATTCTCAATCTATCGCGATGTATAACAAATATCTTACTGAAGTGGTTACACCAAAGATACCAACCAGTGGAAAAGTTATTATCCATGGACATACAGATATAATAGGTGATGCCGCTTACAACCAAAAATTGTCTGTAGCACGCGCAAATGACGTACACACAATCATTAAAGAAGCCTTGGCAAAAACGGGCAGAACAGATGTAACATTTGAAGTGCATGGATTTGGTGAGGACACCAACCTGTCACAGTTTGATAACAAACATCCTGAGGAACGTTTTTACAACAGAACGGTCATAATTGACATCATTCCCCGTAAATAAAATTAAATCGATTAAAAAGTAAAGGGCTGTCTAAATTTAGGCAGCCCTTTACTTTTATATTAAAACCATATTGACATGATTTTTAGTTTTAAATTTGTCGTCAACTACCTCGAGTTTTTGGATTGTATTGGTTTGTAAAAGGGGGATTTGTGACAAGATAATGGATTGGTTTAAATAACCCACCATTACTATCTTCGGCAGAACAAGCTGTTAAACCTACTATGAGATCCATTTCGGCTTTAAACCTAATTAAATCCCCAGGCTTAGACGTTGGAGGCAACACTTTAAGCTTACCCGTTTTATCAAACTGAACATTCATAAAAATGTTGAAAGCTGTTGGAATATCATCTAATTCAATACCATAAACCATCAAATTTCTATTCAAATTTTCCAAGCAACTTGGATGATAGGTAGGATTATTATACATGATTTTGAATGTTTCTGGACTGCATGGGGCTAACAGAAAATCATTCCTTCCATTAATATCTTCCATAATTTTCATCATTTTTTGTGAACGATTGCTCCATAAAAAATGTCCCTTAGTTAATAATATGGTTTCTTCAAAATCCATGGTTTTTCCAGAGGATATTTTTTCTTTTATATCATCACGATTAAAAAGCACCATGTCGCTTACTTGTTGACCCAGCGGATCAATAACAGTAAGCATATCGCCTTTATTCATTTCAAATGCCGCACCAGATTGAGGCGCTATAATATGTAATGCACTCATACATTTATATTTTTAGGTTTAAAAGGGCATTCCCATTGATGGCCCACTGCCCTTCCACTATATTGTTTCGTCTCTGTATCTGAACCGAAATCACGCAATACGGGGTTAATGCTTCCTTGTAATTTCTTATCGCGTCGACGTATTCTCTTTTTAACACTCTGATAGGTCCCCATCTCCCTCAATTTTTCAAATTGCCAATGTAAATTAAAAACGATTGTACAATAAGGTGCTTTCCTAGATATTCTTGAACTCTCTGGATGCATACCCACTACATAAAATGCTTTTCCCTTAATGCTGAAGCTAAAATTTGAATCGTTTGGGTTTTGACTTACATTGAAATCCCAAACTATATCATCATGATTATGCAGTCGTTGTAAAAATATCCACAGCGCATTTTCAAACACTAGTTCTGATTTAAAATTATTTTGTTTAAAACAAAACATTAAAGATTCAAAGTGATTAGAATCAAAATCATACTGATTTAAATAGGTTTCAATATCCAAAAGAATGGGAGCTATTATCTTATCTGATGTCATGTCATCATAAATTTTTAAATGGTAATTATCCATTGCAAAAACCGTATTAGCCATGATACAAGGATGTTTTTGCTTTATAATGAAATTTCGATATTCAAGTTCAATTGTATTAGCGTTCTGTTGAGTCATAAAATGATTATTAATGATGACTATTTTTTTAATCGCTGCCTGTTATCGTTTACTTCATTCAAAATCCAATCAAATAGAATTATTGTTTTCTTCATATAATAGCAACAAAGTAGATGTACAAACAGGACAAAATGTATATATATTTTAAATTAAAAAAGCTTCTGACAACATGTCGTTGCCAGAAGCTTTTTGCAGAAAAAAATTGATTATTTTTTCTTTGGAGGATTTCCTGACTTTTGACTAGCAGGCGATTTTTTTTGAGTGTCTTTTTTATCCTCTTTTTTATCCACTTTTTTTGGGGCTTCTTTTTTGTCTTGAGCGCTCATAATTATCTTATTTAAGTTTATCAAATAAAATTAGATATAACCCTCTTTATAAAAGTGCGCAAAAAAGAAAAATACGAACGCTATCAATTAAATATTAGTTAAGTAATCTGGTAAAATCTTTAGATTCTTAATTCGTTTCGCCTTACTATTTATTTTGGTTACCTCCACTTACTTAAATTTTCTATCAGCTGTAATATTAAAAAGGAGCATAATAAATAATAAAAATTTTAAATAAGTGGGCATCAATAGGTATATATGTTCAGTAAATCTATTATAGTATTTGACTACTTTGATAGGTATTTAGAAAAAATATCGGTGATAACGTTTTAGTTGTAATCACGTGTTATGTTAAACTTTTTGATATCCCCAATTCCAGTCCGCGTAATTCGGCAAGACCACGCAACCTGCCAATACCAGAATATCCCGGATTGGTTTTTTTATGCAAATCATCCAGCATTTGGTGGCCATGGTCTGGGCGCATGGGTATCAACGCATCTTCCATACCTGCTGCTTTACGCCTACGCTCTTCAATAACTATTTCCTTTACCACACTAAACATATCCACATCGCCCTCTAAATGGTTGGCTTCATAAAAGTTGCCTTTTTCATCGCGTTGGGTACTTCTAAAGTGAAGAAAATGAATCCTATTTGCAAAACGTCTTAGGATTTGAACCAAATCATTGTCCGCCCGAACCCCTAAAGATCCAGTACAAAAAGTGATGCCATTGGCCCTATCTGGCACTTCAGAAAACAAATAGGCATAATCCGCTTCCGTACTCACCACTCTGGGCAATCCCAATATGGGATATGGCGGATCGTCTGGATGGATACACATCAATACCTTATTTTGGGATGCCACCGGAATGATCTGCTTTAAGAAAGACACCAAGTTATCCCTTAATTTTTGGGCATCAATATGGGCATAAGTGTCTAAGGTGGTTTGAAATTGCTCAAGCGTATAGCCTTCTTCTGCACCCGGAAGCCCTGCTATGATATTTTTTACCAATGTTTGTGTCTCTGCCTCGGTGAGCTTTTCCAAATACACTTTAGCTTCTGCTTTTTGAGTTTCTGAATAAGTATTTTCGGCGCCTGACCGTTTCAATAAATACAGTTCGAATGCTGCAAATGCCGTAACATCAAAACGTAATGCCTTTGAGCCATCTTCTACTTCAAAAGCTAAGTCGGTTCTAGTCCAATCTAAAACAGGCATGAAATTATAGCACACAATATAGATCCCACAACTCGCCAAGTTTTCGATACTTTTTTTGTAATTCTCTATATATGTCTGAAAGTTTCCTGAGCGTGTTTTAATATTTTCGTGCACCGGAATGCTTTCCACAACACTCCATGTAAGCCCTTTACTTTCAATGGTTTCTTTTCTTTTATTGATTTCATCGATGCTCCATACGGTTCCGTTTGGAATGTGATGTAAAGCTGATACGACTCCTGTGGCACCTGCTTGTTTTATATCTGATAAGGATACGGGATCATTGGGTCCGTACCAACGCCATGTTTGTTCCATAAATAAAATTTAAATATTTGTTAAACCCCACTATAAGCGGAAAACCCGCCATCAATAGGAATAATGACACCTGTTACAAAAGATGATGCATCATCGCATAAATACAAGGTTGTACTTATTAAATCTTCTGGTACACCATAACGGCCCATTGGGGTCTGGTCTATAATTTGCTGTCCCCTTTGTGTTAAACTGCCGTTTGAATTGGTTAATAATGTTCTATTTTGGTCTGTTAAGAAAAATCCAGGTGCTAGGGCATTTACTCGAATACCCAATTTTGAAAAATGTACTGCCAACCATTGTGTAAAATTGGAAACAGCTGCTTTTGCACCACTATATGCGGGTATTTTGGTTAATGGCGTAAAGGCGTTCATGGATGAAATATTTAAGATACTGCAACCCTTTTTACCGACCATATCTTTAGCAAAGATTTGCGTTGGCAATAACGTGCCAATAAAATTTAAGTTGAAAACGAATTTAATGCCTTCCGTATCTAAATCGAAAAAGGTTTTAAAACCTTGGGTGTCATTTAACAAATCCTCTTCCAGCAAATGTGGATTAGAAGTTGTCCCTAAAGGATGGTTGCCTCCTGCGCCGTTAATTAAAATATCACAGCTTCCTAATGTATTATTTACTTCTGCTTTTGCCGCTTCCAAAGAGGCCTTTTCTAAAACATTTGCCATAACACCAATAGCTGTTCCACCTGCAGCCTTGATCTCATTAGCCACCATTTCAGCGGCTTCCAATTTTAAATCTAAAACAGCTATTTTATGACCTTGCTTGGCGAGCGCTTTTGCAAGTGTGCTGCATAATACACCCCCGGCACCAGTTACTACTACTACTTTACTCATTTATTTTGTATTGATTAATCTGTTATTATATAGGTTTTATGTCCCACCCTGGCTCATAGGTCCTTGACCATAATGTCATGGCTTCTCTATTGAAAATACGTCCTGTTTGTTCATCTACTTCAAAAGAACTATTTATTCTAGATGAAATATTAGCATAGTGGGTAAGCATCTGACTGATAGCACCCTCCTCAATTGGTGAGGTTAAAGCTGTTTTGCCCCTTATGGCATCAAAGAAATTAACAGCATGACGTGTTGATAAATTACCGCCGCCACCTAAACCTACGCCCTCTTCTGTTTGGGTGGATTTATTTTCCTTTATCAGTTTTCCATTAAGATCAAAAAGTTTATAGCCGCCCCTATCTATGTAAACAGAACCTTTTGAACCATAAATAATAGTACCTCTTCCAGAACCATACTTGTTATATCCATTTCTACTTTGCCCATCCCACTGTATGGTTTTATTGCCTGAAAACTTAAATGTTGCTTCCATGGTATCGTACATGTCCCAGCCATCTTCTTTATGCTGAAATTTACCTGAATAGACATCTACCCTCTCTGGATACTTTACATCTAAAGCCCAGCGTGCAATATCCAATTCATGAGTCGCATTATTTCCTGTTTCGGCTGTGCCATAATCCCAACCATACCAATGCCAATTGTAATCCCATGTATTATCGGTGTATGCTCTTCTGGGTGCTGGTCCTTGAAACAACTCCCAATCTAATCCATCTGGCGGTGCTGCTTGTTTTTGAACAGGTACCATACCTCTGGAATTTCTATAAAACGCAATAGCTTTGTAGGCATCTCCAATAATTCCCTGATGAATATCCTTGATAATTTCGATAGATTCTAATGAAGAACGTTGCTGATTCCCCATTTGTACGACCTTATTATAATGTTTCTGATAGGCAACTAACAACTCGCCTTCCTGCGGATTGTGACTACATGGTTTCTCTAAATACACATGCTTATTTGCTTGCATGGCCATACAGGCTCCTGGGGCATGCCAATGATCGGGGGTTGCCATAAAAATGGCATCAATGTTTTTGTCGTTGATAATCTTTCTAATATCGTTTTCAAGAATTGGTTTATAATCAATTACTTTCGAAAATGCTACAGCAGCTTTATCACGTTGACTTTTCATGACATCACACAAATAAACCAGTTGTATGTTGTTATTTTTATCAGATATAGCATCAATATAAGCACCGTACCTTCTTCCTAAGCCTTGAATCGCGACGTGTATCCTATCGTTTGATCCTGTAATATTTTTATAACTTTTAGCAGACATGGCATTAACCGAGTTACTAAATGCTACTCCCAAGACACCTGACACTGTAGTTTTTATAAATTTTCTCCTATTTGTAGCCATCTGAAATGTGTTAAATTAAAATCAAACATGTTGTTCAATTCATCCTCCAAAGTTCTATTTTTTGAGAAAAGCCCATTCATACAAATATCTTTAATAGGGGTGCTATATGTCCATCTCTTATTTTATTAAAAAAAGTTATTAGTAATGTAAAATCTGAATCCATTTATAAATATTATGTTGCTGTTGCAAAACAATTTCTTTGTATCAATCCCCTATTTTAAATTATTCTGTACAAATCAACCCCTTAAGAAAAATTATAAGACACCTTAATACTAATAGAATTTAAAATCTTTGTTAAAATTTCAAACTAATTACTAAATAAAACTTATTAATCATGATTTTAAAAAACTTAATCAAATTTAAAGCTGTCTATTTTGTTGCTTTTGTTTTTATTTCTGTTGGAATACTTTCCTGTGAAGATGACATTAGGGAGGTAACTATTTACGAGAAAGGTACCGTGGATGCTAGCGCATCTGTCAACACCATAATAGAAGGTGAAACTGTAGATTTCACAAGTGCTACATATAAAACTCAGACCGCAGAGTGGTCTTTCCCTGGAGGAAGCCCTAGTAGCTCACTTGACGCCAATGTTACAGTAACATATAATGCACCAGGAACTTACGAAGCAAAATTATCTGTTAAATACATTGATAATACGACAGACTCAAAATCGATAACCATAATAGTTGAGGAAGATCCTGATGCTGGCCCAGTGACACCTCCTTGTGGAGATGGAGGAACTTATAATATTGCTATTGCTACAAACAATGTTGCTAATGAAGCTGGTTATATTGCAGCACTTGAAGCCGCAGGTCATACAGTTGAAGCAGTATCTGCAAAATATGAAAACCTTAATGCTGCCGGTGTTACAACGCTTAACAGTTTTGATTTGGTAATTATTTCCAGAAACAACAATAGTGGTGCTTATGGAACTGATGCAACCGTAAGAGCAAATTGGATGTCAGTTACTACTCCAGTTCTTGTAATGAGTCCTTACGTATCGAGAACTTCTAGATTACAACTTTTTAGCACAGATGGTGGTATAGATACAGGAGGAGCTAGTGTAAATGCTATATTAGAAACACATCCTATATTTACAGGCATTGACCTAACCGCTAGTAATACTGGTGTTGTTACTACTGGAACTTTAAATACCCCTGATACTGCCGGAGTTGGTAGCGGTGCTTTAATAGGTACTGATGGTACTAATGCTGCAATAGTTGAGTGGGACGAAAACACTGCAGCTTATACAGGTGCCGGAGTTCATGTAGGTAAAAGAATGTACTTAGCGGGAACAGGCACCTACACCTATAATGACTTAGGAACTAAATTATTCTTAAATGTAATCCAATACATTGTTTCTGGTAACGTTCCTTCACCATGTGTAGATTACGGCAACACTTTAGGTATATTCACCGAGCGGGATGTAACTACAAGTAATCTAGGTCTTACTCCTACAAATAATGGAAATCTTGTCATTGCATCTTTAACATCTGGTGCCTTTGAAGGCAATAACGCCTATAGTTTTACATTTGATCCTGTTAATTCTGGAAACAACCAAAATGGTTTTGGATTATCGCACATGAGTTTTACAACTTCACCCTTAAACGCATCTGCATATAATTACTTAAACGTAGCTATAAAAACCACGACCAATAAAAAAATCAGAGTAAGGCATAATACTAGCGCTGGTCAGTTCTGGGTGGTTTTAGATCCAGGGGCGCCTGCATATGGGATGGCATGGGATGGTGCTTGGCATCTACTAAAAATTCCATTTGACGACATCAAATTAAATGGTAATTTGGGCTCTCTTTCAGCAACGCCAGCATCAAAAGCAGCTTTAACATCATTTACTATAAGAACGGATGACAGCGATTATACTGCTACTGCAGATTCTTGGATTGTTTTTATTGATGACATCTTTTTAAGTGAAAACTAATAGTCGTTTTTTTTAATTAAATATAAAATCCGTGAAAGTTCTCTTTTACGGATTTTTTTAATCATACTCTAAATTGAATTTTACTTAAAAAAAACAAATCGACCCTATTATAAGCATGTTTCCAACCTTCCAATTTTTCAATTAATGGTGAAATTTGTTTATCACTAAATTTATAATAAACACATCAAGAACATGACACAATATATTCGTGTTTGAAACTAAAAACAGATTTAAAATAAAAATAGAATACCCTTACCAATTCATTCAATATTAGACAAATAGTAATATTACAAACAAAAACTTAAAAATATATTTCTTATGAAATCATTATACAATTGTTTTACCGCACTACTCGCCTTTTCCATTTTATGTCTCTCTTGCAAATCGGGGATGGCCCAAGAACTAAAAAAAGAAAAAAAGCAAGACATTGTTTTTGGATTAAATGCCTACTCTTTTTGTGACTTAATGGAGGCTAAAGACCCTAGGGACAAAGAACAAATGTACTCACTATTAAATTTATTGGATTGGTGCGATTACCAAGGCATTAAAGCGCTGGACCCAACAGGGTATTTCTTTCCAACCTACCCTAAAGTACCATCGGATGATTACTTAGCCAACTTTAAAAACCGAGCCCATGAACTCGGTATAGCCATTAGTGGTACTGGCATTCGTAATAATTTTGCTTCGCCCGATCCAAAAGTGCGTGCGGAAGGAGTTGCATTAGCAAAACAATGGATTGTAGCAGCTTCAAAACTCGGTGCGCCTGTGTTGCGTGTTTTTGCAGGGGCTATTCCTAAAGGCTATGAAGACAATTGGGAAGAACCAGCTGGTTGGATGATAGAATGTTACAAAGAATTATTACCAATGGCAGAACAATACAATGTGAAAATAGGGATACAAAACCATGGAGAAATGCTTCAAACTGCCGAACAATGTCTGTATGTTTTAAACAGAGTCAACTCAAAATGGGCTGGCATCATAGTAGATACAGGCAATTTTACTACTGATGACCCCTATAAAGATATTCAAGCTTTAGTTCCATATGCCATCAATTGGCAAGTAAAAGAGTTTACGGATGGCTATGGAGGAACTACCCGAACAGACTATAAAAAGTTAGTCAAAATAATTAAAGATGGCGGTTACAAAGGCTATGTACCTGTTGAAACACTAAAAGTTCGGGGTGATTTTTACGATCCTTTTCAACGTGTTGAAAATATGCTTACCCAACTTAATGCCGCTTTAGAAGCAATTAGCACTGACAAAAAACAATAAACTCATAAAAATGAAAAAATCAGGTTTAATACTCGTCATTCTAATATTAGTCTCTCATTTTAAAATAAATGCCCAAAATTATAACACCAATGAATATGCTTTCAGTCAAAACGAAAAATTAGGCAGAGGCGTCAATATTATTGGTTATGACCCTATTTGGAATGACTTTTCAAAAGGGAGAATGAAAGAAAAACATTTTAAATTAATTAAAGAGGCAGGTTTTAGTAATGTGCGTGTAAAAATTTCACCTTTTAGATTTTCTATGGATGATGCTTATACCATCGACCCTAAGTTTTTTTCAACACTAGATTGGATTATTAAAGAAGCCTTAAAAAACAATTTAATTCCCATTGTCGATTTTCATGAGCACGGTGCCATGGAAAAAGACCCCATAGGAACAAAGCCCATGTTTTTGGCTATGTGGAAGCAAATAGCAGAACATTGTAAAGATTTACCTAATGAGGTGCTTTTTGAAATCGCCAACGAACCAAATATGAAGCCTGAATTATGGAACGAGATTCATCATGAAGCCTATAAAATCATTAGAAGTTCCAACCCTAACCGAACATTAATAATCGGCACCATATATGGCAATCAAATAAATTATTTAAAAGATTTAGAATTACCAGAAAACGACCGCAACATTATTGTGGCCATTCACTACTACTCGCCCATTCAATTCACACATCAAGGCGCACCATGGTCTACCAAAAACAAAGATTTAAGTGGCATTACTTGGACTAACACTGAAAAAGAAGAACAAGACGTGAATAGAGATTTTGATGTAGCACAAAATTGGTCCAAGGAACATAACAGACCACTCACTCTTGGAGAATTTGGGGCTTACGAAAAAGCCGATATGGCATCAAGAGTACGATGGACCAATTATGTTGCCAGACAAGCCGAAGCCAGGAATTGGAGTTGGAGCTATTGGCAATTTGATTCCGATTTTATTGTGTATGATATCGACAAAGACCAATGGAACACACCTATTAAGGAGGCGCTGCTTCCCATCGAAAAAAAAAATTAAATACCGTAACGGGTACGATAGATATCAATAATATGGGAATGACATTAACACATGAACATATCATGTCTAATTTTGGTGCTAACGTCAATGACGCAAGCAATTACAATGAAGCAGCGGCCTTCAAACAAATCATTCCTTATTTAAAAAATTTAAAAGATAAAGGCATCCATACCATTTTTGATTGTACCACTGCTTTTTTTGGAAGACGTGTGGACTTGTTGAAAAAAATTTCAGAGGCTACAGGTATACAAATTGTTACTAATACAGGATATTATGGCGCAGCGAACGATAATTATATTCCTGAGTTTGCCTATAACGAAAGTGTAGAAGCTATTTCAAAAAAATGGATTTCAGAATTTGAGAATGGTATAGACAGCACAAACATAAAACCAGGTTTTATAAAGTTAGCTTTTGATGCCGGCATGCCTTCTGAAATAGACAAAAAGTTATTCGAAGCTGGTGTTTTAACCCATAAAAAAACAGGACTTACACTCGCAGTACATACCGCTGAAAATATTGAGGCTATAGAAGCACAACTTAACCTTTTAGAAAAGCATCATGTTCGTTATGATGCTTTAATTTGGGTTCATGCCAATAAAATTGAAAATACGGCTTACTTATTAGAACAGGCTTCAAAAGGATTATGGATTTCCTTAGATGGTGTTACTGCATCAAACACAAACCACTATATAACTATTCTAAAAGAATTCAAATCTAAAAAACTACTTCATAAAATATTAATATCCCATGATGGCAACAGCTTTCCGAGAGGACAAAAAATAAGACCCTACGATGCCATTCCTGATGTACTTATTCCTGAAATACTAACTGCTGGATTTACAGAAAATGACATTAACCAACTTTTAGTTGAAAATCCAAAAAATGCTTTTTCAAATCAATAATAAATATAACTTTAAACTATGAAATCACTTTTTCAAAATAAAATATTTAAAGTAGTTGTTGTTGCTTTTCTAATCAACAATACCATCCTACAAGCACAAATAGATTCCATCAACAATGCCGCTTTTGAATTGAACAAAAGACTTAACAGAGGTATTAATATTCCCAATATTGAGAATATGAATGCTAATCATTATAGAATCATTAAAGAGGCTGGATTTAATAACGTAAGGATTCCCATAGCACCTTTCAAAGAAACTCTAAGTGAAACGGATTTTACTCTAAAGCCATCTTTTTTTGATATGCTGGATGAAGCCGTAAACAACGCTTTAGCCAATAATTTAATCCCAATAATAGACTTTCATCAGCATCATGTTATTCAAAATGACCCACTAGGTGTTGCTCCAGCCTTTTATGCCATTTGGCAACAAATAGCGGAACATTATAAAGATGCTCCAAGTGAAATACTTTTTGAAATTGCTAATGAGCCCAATGTAGCACCAGATTTATGGAATGATTTTTACAAAATGGCCTACCGAATTATTAGAAAAAGTAACCCCAATAGAACCATTTTAATTGGCACTATTTACGGTAATCAAATTAAATATTTAAAGGATTTAGAATTACCTGAAGCCGACAGAAATATTATTGTAACCATTCACTATTACGAACCTATTGATTTTACCCATCAAGGAGCCGAATGGAATCCTAAACGTAAAGACATAAGTGGTATTGAATGGCCAACAGAATCCATGCCCGAGCAAACTGTTATCGACGATCTTAAAATAGCTCAAGATTGGTCCATAGCACACAAAAGACCCTTACATTTAGGGGAATTTGGTGTTTATAACAAAACAGAAATGGCATTTAGAATTAAATGGACTAGCTATGTTGCGAGATTAGCGGATTCATTAGGTTGGAGTTGGAGTTATTGGGAATTGAATCAAGGTTTTGGAATTTATAATTTGAAAACAAATGAGTGGAATGAAGGGCTATATCGTGCTTTGATTCCAAAATAAAATATTTTTAATTAAGAAAAAATGAATAATCAAATTATTAAAGTCGGCATTATAGGAACTGGTTTTGCAGCAAGGTTTCATATGGAAGCATTGAAACGTGTTTATAGTGCCAAAATAAATGTTGAAGGTGCCTATTCTAAAAATCCGGAAAAACTTGAATCTTTCTCCAAGGAATACCAAATAAAGGCTTTTGATGATATAGATAACCTCTTTAATGTTTGCGATGTTGTACATATTTGTACCCCACCTGTTACCCATGAGCCTATTGTTATAGCCGCTTTAAAAAAAAATAAGCACGTAATTGTTGAAAAACCTTTTACCGGCTATTTTGGAGACCAATCTGAAAATTTTAGCGGTGATACCTTTTCCAGAGAAGTTGGATTAGAAAAAACACTTGAGAGCATTAAACGAATGCTTGATGCTGAAAAGAACAGCAAAGGCTTAATTATGTATGCCGAAAACTGGGTATATGCGCCAGCAATTCAGAAAGAACGTGAAGTCATTGAAAAAACCGATGCTCAAATTTTATGGATTCAAGGGCAACAATCGCATTCTGGATCCCATTCAAAAGATTACGGAATTTGGAAATTATCTGGCGGTGGCTCTTTAATGGGTAAAGGAGTACATCCACTTACCGCTGCCATTTATCTAAAACATGTTGAAGGCATTTCCAGAGATGGTAAACCCATTCACCCTAAAACCATATCGGCTAGGGTTCATGCCATAACACGTATGGACACTTATAAAAATGAAGGCCATTTAAAAGACACATATACCGATATTGAAGATTATGCCAGCTTACACGTGGTTTTTGAAGATGGCACCATTGCTGATATTATTGCCAGTGAATTAGTTCATGGGGGTGTTAAAAACCACCTAGAGATTCATGCCAATAACCACCGAACCATTTGCAATATCACACCTAATAATGCCATGCAAACTTATAATCCTGTTGATGAAAATTTCCACGATATATACGTAGTTGAAAAAACAGGAACAAAACAAGGCTGGTCCAATATATCGCCAGACGAAGCATGGTTTAATGGCTATCAACATGAAATGGATGCCTTTTACAATTCGGTAGCCAATAATACACCCATACAAAGCAACAGCAGTTTAGCTGCCGATGTTATGGCTACTATTTATACAGGCTACCTATCTGCTTCAAAACAAGGTATTGAATTACCCATTACCATTTTTTAACGCATCTAGTTCAACAATATAAATGACCATAAAAGAAGTACCCTTAGAAACAAAAAAAAAATACAGATGGACAATTCTGTCTTTAGTATTTTTTGCAACGACTATAAATTATTTAGACAGACAGGTAATTAGTTTATTAAAAGACGATTATTTAGAGCCTTTATTTGGATGGAATGAATCTGATTACGCCAATATTGTTGTAGCCTTTCAAGTTGCCTATGCCTTGGGTATGGTGGGTGCTGGATATCTTATAGACCGCATAGGAACGAAACTTGGCTATGCCCTTTCATTAGTGGTTTGGAGTCTGGCTGCCATTGGTCATGCCTTTGCGCGCAGCACATTTGGTTTTGGTGTTGCTAGAGGTTTTTTAGGTGTAAGTGAAGCTGGAAATTTTCCCGCTGCCATAAAAACTGTGGCCGAATGGTTTCCTAAAAAGGAACGCGCTTTAGCAGCTGGTATTTTTAATTCAGGTACTAATGTGGGTGCTATTATTGCGCCTTTAACGGTACCACTTATAGCGCTTACACTTGGTTGGGAATGGGCTTTTATTATTACAGGAGCCATTGGACTTGTTTGGCTGATTTTTTGGTTTATGTTTTATGAAACACCTGCCAAACATAAAAAACTTTCAAAAGAAGAGTTTGATTATATCCATAGTGACGATATGGATGACCTTTCCACAAAAACTGAAGATAAAGTAAAATGGGTTCAATTATTAAAATTCAAACAAACCTGGTCTTTTGCACTTTTAAAATTCTTTACAGACCCCGTTTGGTGGTTTTTATTGTTTTGGTTGCCTTCCTTCTTAAATAAAGAATATGGCATGACCAAACTAGACTTAGCATTGCCAATTGCCGTAGTATATACCATGGCTATGTTTGGAAGCATTGCGGGCGGATGGCTTTCTGGCTATTTTATGAAACTAGGATGGCCCTTGTACAAAGCACGAAAAACAGCACTTCTGCTATTCGCCATATTAGCTTTGCCCATGCTGGCCGCACAAGAATTAGGGAAAATAAATTATTGGTACGCCATTTTAATTATCGGATTGGCAACATCAGCACATCAGGCTTGGTCTGCCAATATATTTACAACAGTTTCTGATATGTTTCCTAAAAAAGCAGTGGCATCGGTCGTGGGCATTGGTGGCATGATTGGTGCTGTGGGCGGTGTGATTGTTGCTAAATCTGCTGGATTACTATTAGATCATTTTAATAACCGTGGAGAAATAGAAACCGGCTATTATTTCATGTTTATTTTTTGTGCTCTAGCCTACTTAATTGCTTGGGGGCTATTCAACTTGTTAGTTCCAAAAATGCCAAAAGTTGATTTATAATGACCCACAAAAAGCACTTCAAAAAAATACTATTTCTTGGCTTAATGCTGTCTGTTTTACTTACCATTAAACTGAATGCACAGTCACAAAATTCAACTTTAAACGCAAAAACAAGGCTTAAATCAAGTTTAAACGCCTATTCATTTAATGAACCACTATCAAATGGTAGTATGGATGTTTTCGATTTAATGGCTTACTGTGCCGCTATTGGATTTGATGCCGTGGATATTACAGCCTACTATTTTGATGGATACCCCAATGTGCCTCCAAACGATTATCTGTATAAAGTTAAACAACAAGCCTTTCTTTTAGGCTTAGACATTAGTGGTACCGGTGTTAGAACTAATTTCACCAGTCCAAACAGTGAAATCCGTAATAAAAGTATTCAATTAGTAAAATCATGGGTTGATGCTGCTGAAAAAATGGGTATTCCTATCATTCGCATTTTTGCTGGTGAAGCATTACCAAATGGTTTTACCCATGATGAGGTAACTAGCTACATGATTGACGCCATTAAAGCATGTGTTGCATACGGAAAACAACATGGCGTTATAATTGGGATTCAAAATCATTGGGATTTTATAAAGACATCAGACCAAGTTATCGATATCATAAAACGTGTTGATTCAGAATGGTTTGGACTGATTCTTGACATTGGAAGTTTTAAATCTGGAAATCCATACACCCATATTGAGGCCTGTATCCCTTATGCCGTTAGCTGGCAAATAAAAGAATATGTTTATGTGAACGGTATTGAAACTAAAACCGATTTAAATAAACTCATGTCCATCATAAAACCTTCGGGCTATCAAGGCTATATTCCTATAGAAACGCTCGGTTCTGGCGACCCAAAAATCAAAGTAAAAAAACTTTTTAAAGACGTTCTTTCAGCATTAAATTAAATCAATACCTCAAACTATAAGCAAATGAAGAGAAATATTTTAACCATAATCCTATTAGTAACTTGTAATATAAGCTCCTTTTCACAAACTAGGCAACCACTTTACAAGGACAAAAATGCGCCTATTGAGGATCGCATTGAAAATTTACTAGGACTGATGACATTAGATGAGAAAATCAAACAAATGAACCAATGGACCTACGGGCAAAACGCTAACCCAAATAACATTGGCGATAAAATGAAAGCCGTTAGTCCCTTAATTGGCTCACTGCTTTATAGAAGCACCCATCCTGAATACCGAAATCAAATTCAAAAAAAAGCTATGGAAGAATCTCGTTTAGGCATTCCTATCATTTTTGGTTTTGATTGTATTCATGGCTACCGTACTATTTTTCCAATTTCTTTGGCACAAGCCTGCTCTTGGAACACCGATCTGGTTAAAAAATCTTGCGAAATATCAGCCAAAGAAAGCTGGCTATCTGGATTAGATTGGACGTTTTCACCTATGCTGGATGTAGCTAGGGATGCCCGCTGGGGACGTGTCTCAGAAGGTTATGGTGAAGATTCTTATGCAACATCGCAATTCGCCATTGCAGCAGTAAACGGCTATCAAGGTGCTAACCTTGCCGATAAATATACCATTGCCGCCTGCTTAAAACATTATGTTGGTTATAGCCTATCTGAAGGCGGTAGAGATTACCATTACAGTGATGTTTCTATGCAAACCCTTTGGGAAACATTTTTACCACCTTTTGAAGCTGGTATTAAAGCTGGAGCAGCTACGGTAATGAGTGGTTTTAATGATATTTCTGGTGTTCCTGCATCGGCTAATCATTATACATTAACAGAAATACTAAAAGAAAAATGGAACCATGATGGATTTGTGATTTCAGATTGGGGTTCTGTTCGAAATTTAGTAGAACAAGGGGTCGCTAAAGACAAAAAAGAAGCTGGAATGAAATCGTTTTTAGCTGGTGTAGAAATGGATATGGTTGATGATGTATATGTAGATTATTTACCTGAGTTGGTAGCAGAAGGCAAAATTTCCATGACAGCCATAGATGAGGCTGTTCGAAGAATATTACGTGTAAAAATGCAATTAGGCCTTTTTGAAAATCCTTATGTTGATGTCGTTTCAGAAGAGAACCGTTATTTATTGCCAGAATATTTAGAAGTAGCCGAACAACTTGCCTCTGAATCAATGGTCTTATTAAAGAATGATAATCAAACACTTCCTATTTCATCAAAGTATAAAAACTTGGCAATTATTGGACCGATGGCAAAAGATTCAATAAACATCATGGGTAGCTGGGAAGGCATGGGAAGACCGGAAGACGTTGAAACCATTTATGAAGGATTGGAAAAAGAGTTTAAAAATAAAGCAGATTTGCATTACGCTAAAGGCTGTGATTTTGATGGTGATGATAGAAATGGCTTTTCAGAGGCCCTAAAAGCTGCTGAAAAATCGGATGTCGTCATTGTTTTTTTAGGAGAAAAAAAGAATTGGAGTGGTGAAAACGGTTCGCGTTCTAGTATTGCTTTACCAAAAATTCAAGAAGATTTAGTTGAAGAATTACTTAAAGCTAAAAAACCCATTATTTTAGTGCTTTCTAGCGGAAGGCCACTTGAGCTTATAAGATTAAATAAATTAGCAGATGCCGTAGTTGAAATATGGCAACCTGGTACCATGGCGGGTTCAGCGGTTGCTGGTATTTTATCTGGCAGACATAATCCATCAGGTAAATTATCCATAACCTTTCCACAAAGTACAGGGCAAATTCCCATTTATTATAACATGCGTGAATCGGCAAGACCTACTCTAGGACATTATCAAGACATCCCCAGAGATCCCTTATACTGGTTTGGGCATGGGTTAAGCTATACAACTTACGAGTATAGTAATATCAAATTATCTTCAACTCAAATTAAAAGAAGTGAGACATTAACTGCTGAAGTAGAAGTTACAAATTCGGGAGACATCGATGGAAAAGAAGCCGTTTTATGGTTTATAAAAGATCCTGTTGCTACCATTTCCAGGCCCATGAAAGAACTGCAATTCTTCGATAAAAAATTTATTAAGGCAGGAGAAAAAGCAATATATCGGTTTGAAATAGACCCCATGCGCGATTTAAGTTATGTAGATAGTTTTGGAAAGAAACATTTAGAAGCAGGTGATTACTTTGTTATAGTGAATGAACAGAAAATTAGTTTTCAAATAATAGATTAAATAAAAATGAAAAAAATTAGCATCGCATTACTGGTATTCATTACCACAGTGAACCAATTAAAAGGACAAGAAATAAGTCCGTATTTATTCGGACAAAACATGTGGCTTACAGATAAGGCTGAAAACAGAACAGGTTATATAGACCAATTATGGCCAAAGATTAAAAAAAGTGGCATTAAAATTATTAGAATTGGAGGCAATGGATTTAATAGAAATATGCCCGATAATGAAACGTTATTAAAATGGGTAACTGCTATCAAATCTATTGGCGCAGAGCCTTTAATGCAGGTGTCGCAACATAAATCTGCCGAAGAATCCGCAAAATTAGTGGCGTTTTTTAATAGCAATGAAGCTACCAAAATAAAGTTCTGGTCTATTGGAAATGAACCTTACCACATGGCAAAAATGACGGTAGATTCTATTTCTTCATACATAAAAGTACATGCTTCTGCCATGAAAGCTGTTGACCCTACCATCAAAATTCATGTCCCTGATTTAGCAGCTTATTACAATGAGGCTTATGAAGCTCTTTTACTAAATGATAAAAATAGCCTTGCGGGTCGTGATGAAAATGGTAATTGGTATGTAGATGGCATAAATTTCCACAACTATCCAAATGCTAAAGACTATTCAAGATCGGATGTTATTTTTTATTCAGTTTCAAAAATGCGGGGTATGATTTTAGACTTAAAAGAAGATTTGGAAGCTGCTAACAAAAAATATGATAGAGCTGGTGAAGATGCTTTGATTTGGGGACTTACAGAATTTAATATTACCTATGACAACCCAGATGATTTAAGCGTTTCCGGTATTGCAGTACCTTCATTCATCAATGGACAATTTTGGGTAGATGTATTTTCAATGGCCATGGAACACAATGCCTTCACCGTTACACCTTGGTGTATTCAAGAAAGTGACAGAGCGAGTACCTACTTTGGCTACATTGGAGGTCCTCCTGAATTTTTACCTCATTCAACCTATTATCACATGCAAATGATGGCAGAAAACATGAAAGGATCTTACATTAAAATGAAATCTAGCAATCCTTATCTGAAAGTGTTTGGATCAAAAACAGATGATGATACAACCATTATCATTATGAATCAACACGAAACAAACTCATTAAACATCGATTTAAACACCATAAACAATCAGGTAAATGGAACTAATGATTTGACTATCAGCGCCACAAAAAACATAAAGGCTAACTATAAATTGGTTTCCAAGCCGCAATCGACCATACTTTTAAAATTTGATAACAGCGGCAACAAAACCTATCAAATAATGTATGATCTGGAAATGGCCATAAACAACCTGCCCCCAACAACTATTAACAACTAACAATGCACTACCAGATTTAATACCATGTGAAGGCGGTCAACCCATCACTTTAAACAATGAAATAATAATATCTATAGGATTTAGTGGTTTAAGAGGTTTTAACAATATTAAAATTGTACAAGATGCCACAAATAATATTCTTGTAAATAAGTAAATCTCATAAACATTCAAATTAGATGAAAAAAATAAATAATATTAGCCTTTCCATCATATTAGTTAGTTTATGCTTTATATTATTTTCTTGTCATAAAAATGCCGCATTAAAAAACCACAAAAGCATTTATGCAGATGAGGTATATAAAAAAGGGATGCAGACCATTCCCGGTAAACTAGAATGCGAGTATTACAACTTTGGTGGTGAAGGTATCGCCTATCATGATAACGACACAAAAAATAGTGGTAGTGGTAATTTAAACAGAGGAACCGATTATTTAAGCACTTTTAGAATTAATGAAGCTGTAGATATTTCATTTACGAAGTATCATGATAGCATAGACAATTCTAAATACAACATCGTTCAGCCCGAAAAAGATCAATTATACGTGGGCTGGACTCAAGCAGGAGAATGGACTAAATACACAATAGATGTAAAAATATCTGGCGTTTATCAAATTGGATTAATGTACACCTCTAACCAAAATGGAAAAATTTCCGTGGTATCCAATAAAACAGGAAATTCAGGAATATTGAATGTTCCCACAACCTTTCATAAAGACGACCCAATTGCATGGCGCCAATGGCATCATTGGAATTATATACATGATTTAGGAACAATACCACTTAAAAAAGGAATTCAAACCATCACACTTCTCACTGTGGCCGTTGGCCAAATGAATTATGATTATTTGGAGTTCAAATTATTAAAATAAAAACATTAAAAATAAATACCATGAGTTACATAGCGGACAATAAAAGATATGATGGCATGCAATACAACCGATGTGGAAAAAGTGGTATAGACTTACCCTTAGTCTCACTTGGATTATGGCACAACTTTGGTGGTGTTGATGTTTTTGAAAATGGTAGAAATATGGTGCTCCGCGCCTTCGATTTAGGTATCACACATTTTGATTTGGCCAATAATTACGGACCACCCGCAGGATCTTCGGAAGAAAATTTTGGAAAAATATTAAAGAACGATTTAAAATCGTATCGCGATGAAATGATTATCACCTCAAAAGCTGGTTGGGGCATGTGGCCAGGACCTTACGGTGATTTTGGTTCTCGTAAATATTTAATTGCGAGTTGCGACCAAAGTTTAAAACGCATGGGATTAGAGTATGTGGATATATTTTACAGCCATAGACCAGACCCAAACACCCCAGTAGAAGAAACCATGATGGCATTAGATCATCTTGTTAAATCAGGAAAAGCCTTATATGCAGGAATTTCTTCTTACAACCCAGAACAATCACGAAAAGCTATTACCATATTGAAAGAATTAGGTACGCCGTGTTTAGTCCATCAACCACCGTACAGTATGTTTAACCGTTGGATTGAAGATGGATTATTAGATGTGTTAGGAGAAACTGGAGTTGGTTCTGTTGTCTTTAGTCCGCTGTTTCAGGGTTTATTAACCGATAAATATTTGCATGGTATTCCCGAAGGTTCAAGAGCATCAAAACCAGATAGTTTTTTAACCACATCCGATATTAACGAAACCAACATAAAAAAAGTAATAGCCTTGAATGAGATTGCTAAAAAACGTAGTCAGAAAATGTCTCAACTAGCCTTATCTTGGGTTTTAAGGGACAAAAGAGTAACTTCAGTCATTATTGGTGCCAGTAAGGTATCGCATATTGAAGATGCCGTGGGTATAAATAATCATCCGGCATTTTCTTCGGAAGAATTACAAGCCATAGAAACCATCTTGAGAAGTTGATTTTTTAAAAATATCACTAATGATACTCCTGAAAGAAACATAAAAGCTTTTATAGATTTTATACTTTCTGAAGAGGGCAAATAAGTTGGTTGATACTGCTGGTTTTTTAAAACTCAGATTGCAACCCTTAATTTACTTTTAATAAATACAATACATACCCTATAAGCGCATTTTAGTCCACCCCATTTATAGAGATTATTTTTAAATTGCGGTGATTACCTACTGAAAATAGAATCAAATGGAAAATTAACCATTTCAAAATTTACTTAAAGAATGAGTTGTACATTTTATTTGATGAAATCATGATTAATAGCTTTAAAGGTTCTATATAAAATTTATGGAACCTTTATTTTTAATTAAAACATTCCTTACCCATAAAGCGGATAAATGACTACCTCTATTTTATCCATAAATAATCACATTTGATTATTACTTATTTTAAAAAATTAATAATGATATGAAAAGACTAAATTTCATTTTATTATCATCTTTAGCTGCCGCTACCGTTGCCCTACCAACTATTTGGATAAGTAGGGAACATAATTTAAAATTCCCTCATCATCTCACTTACATATGGGGAAGAGAAACTCTTCTCTGGATAGGTGAAGACTATTTAAGGCTTTTCCCAAACGAAAATGATGCAGATTATCTTTTAAAATTATTATTGGAAAAGAGATTCAGCATCGATAACATAATTGAGGAAGACTATAAAGCTGGCAAAACACTCGTTTTAAATGGTTGGGTTTTATCAATAACAGAGGGACGCCAATGCGCTCTATTTTCATTAACTAGAACTTACTAACCATGCATATTGATGCCAGACAACTAAACAATAATACATTAATTGAGGGTGATTTATGCATCATTGGCGCTGGTGCTGCGGGTATTAGCATGGCATTAGAATGGATACATACCAGCCATAAAGTAATCTTGCTTGAAGGTGGTGGCTTTGATTATGATGAAAAAGTACAACAACTATATAAAGGCACCTCATCGGGACAAAAATTTCCAGATTTCACAAGTAGTCGTTTACATTACTTTGGAGGAACAACTGGCCATTGGGCAGGATTTTGTTCACCATTTGACGAATTAGATTTTGAAGAAAGAGACTGGGTGCCCTACAGTGGATGGCCTTTAAAGAAAAAAGATTTAGACCCGTTTTATGACCGTGCCCATAAAACCATACAATTGGGGCCATATAATTACGATTTAAAATTTTGGCAAAAAAAACTGCCATATATGTATCCGTTTCCACTAAACGAAAAAGTAATACGTACAAAAATTTGGCAGTATAACCAAGCTCGTTATGGCAACATATATAAAGAAACTATTTTAAATGCAAAAAATATTCATCTATACACATATGCTAATGCGGTCGACATTCAGACCAACGACAATGTATCTCAAATAGAACAAGTAATTGTAAAAAATTATTCCGGAAAAACCCATACTGTAAAGGCAAAGCACTTTATTTTGGCTTGTGGTGCTATCCAAAACACCCGACTTTTATTGGCATCAAATAGTAAAGCAAAAGCGGGCTTGGGTAATGACAACGACTTGGTTGGTCGTTATTTTATGGAACATATTGAATTGAATGTAGCGGAACTCAATATGATAAAGCCTTTTGCAACCAATTTATATAATTTTGAAATGGGTGTTACAAAAGTCTCTGGTGAGTTAGGTATAACTCATGAGGCTCAAAAACAAGAAAAAATACTAAATGGAACGTCCTCTGTCAATCTGCTTCCTGAAACCGTAGATAACCAATTACGTTTAGATCGTTGGAAACATTATGAAGAAACGGAATCTTATATTAAGGATATGACAGATTTGTGGGAAGAAGCTGATACACAAGCTAAATTTGGCATGGGAGCTATAGGCAAAAAATTCCATTTGAACATACGTATGGAGCAATCTCCAAATCCAAATTCAAGAGTAAGCTTAGGTACTGAAAAAGATGGTCTTGGTGTCCCTAAAGCACACATGAATTGGGACTTAACCTTTCTTGACAAAAGAAGCATTCGCACCATATACTATTTAATTGGAAGAGAAATGGGAGCCAGTGGTCTTGGCAGGCTAAAATTAAGGGAAGAATTTCGAGATGCAAACGATCCTACATTTCCTGAAGATACGCATGGAGGTAATCATCATATAGGTACCACTCGTATGGATGCAGACCCTAAAAAAGGTGTTGTAGACATAAATTGTCAAGTTCACGGTATTAATAATTTATATGTTGCAGGATCTGCTTGTTTTCCAACGGCAGGCGGTCCAAATCCAACACTTACTATTGTAGCATTATCTATTAGGTTATCAGATTTTATCAAAGAAAAGATGAAATGGTAATTTTAGAACAAGACAGCTTAGTATAATGAAATTTCTAATAAACTAAAAGTATTACTCAAACACTATTAAACTTCCTTTCTTATACTTGAGAATAGTATATAGATTAACTACCTCACCCCTTTTACGTTCATTTTTAACGTATAAACTGAAGTCATTGCGGTAATAAAAAGGATGTTTTGCTCTTTACCCCCGAAGGTCACATTTGCTGTCCAACTTTGGTTTATAGGTATATTTAAAACCTGTTTTCCTTTGGTATTAAAAGCTGTTACACCCTTATCATTAGTTATGTATAAATGACCTTTATTATCTAACGTCAAACCATCAGATTTTTCTTCAACAAATAACGTTTTGTTAGAAAGGCTTGTATCGTCATTAATTCTGTAGGAATAAATTTTGGTGTCACCTATATCTGATATATAAATCATTTTGCCATCTGGCGAACCAATAATACCATTGGGTTGTACCAAATTTTCTGCCACTACTTTAAGTTCGCTTCTGTCTGGAGTTAAATAGTAAACATTTTTGCTTTCCATTTCTGGTAGCGTTCGCGTCCAATAAGGTCTTTGGTAGTAAGGGTCCGTAAAGTAAATACCGCCTTTGTTATCTATCCACAAATCATTCGGACCATTGAGTTTTTTATCCTTGTAATTATCTAGTAATATGGTAATATTCTTGTTGGCATCTATTTGCCACAACTCGAACTTTTCATCAGCACAGGCTAAGAGATTCCCATTATTATCAAAATACAAACCGTTAGATCTTCCTGCGGGCTGCAAATAAACCGATACCGTATCTTTTTCAGCATCCCACTTCATAATCCTATTATTGGGCTGATCTGTAAAAAATACATTCCCTTGGGCATCAACAGCAGGTCCTTCTGTAAATTCATAATCATCAGCTACTAATTTAAGAACTTCCCCTTCTGCAATTAATGGTAATTCTTCTTCATGGGCGGCATTTTCCTCTTGAGAAATATTTTCGGACTTACCTTTACAAGCATTAAATAGTGCAAGCATCAATACTATTATTACTACTTCTTTAGTATTCAATTTCATGTTTGATCGTTATTTTAAAACTCTCTTATTTTAATATTTTGAAAAGATACGGCATCTCCATGGTCTTGCAATAATATATGACCAGAAGGAATCGTGCCAAAATTTTTCCATGGCTCATATTTACTTCTGTCTACCAAAGCTCTAAATATTTGACTAAAGCGATTAAATTCAACTACCTTAACATTGTTTAGCCAGTGCTCTACATGGCCACCTTTGACTACTATTCTAGCATTATTCCATTGATTAATGCCTTTAAAAGATTTTCCTTTTCCCGTGTCAGGATTGTCTGCCGTAATTAAATCGTATAGAGAAGCGGTAGTCCTATTGCCATTGGTGCCCAATTTGGCATCGGGATGTTTATTGTCATCTAAAATTTGAAATTCCAATCCTATTGCAGAGCCTGCCCCTGAATTTAACTGAGGGTCCACAAAATATTTGATACCACTATTAGCTCCCTCTGATATTTTAAAATCTACACTTAATTCAAAGTCATGATATTTTAAATCCGTTATAATGTCCCCACCGTTCTCAGATTCTGCTCCCCCTGAGCTTAGTACTTTTAACTCACCATTTTCAATTAGCCATCCTTTTGTTGGAAAGTTTTTAGTTTTTGCACCATGCCAACCCGTAGTTGTTTTTCCATCCCATAACAACCTCCACCCCAATCGCTGTTCGTTGGGTGTTAATGCGTTTGTTAAGAAACTAATTTCTGGAGCATCTCCATCAACTTGGTTTCTTGAGGCTTCTAAGTCGGTTGTTTTTATTCTAATATTTTTCCATTTAATTTTTTTTCCTTCATCTGCATCATTATAAATTTCATGTACTTGAAAGGCTATAAAACCACTAGAGGTAACATCATCTACAAGATTTGTACACTGCAAGCCATTTACCCAAGTTCTAATGTTTTGCCCAATGGCTTCAATCCTATAATGGTTCCAATCCCCATTTTTAAAGGCATTTTGGGCTTTGTTATTTCTTGTTAAAGGATATAACCAACCCCTTCTTTGTTCATCATAAATACCACCCGACCATTTTCTTGGACTTGTTTCTATTTCGCATTGATAGCCATGAACAACACCATTTCTGTATTCGGAATTTGATAAACTTCTAAATTGAACCCCAGAGTTTAGACCATTATCGACTAAAACATCAAACTCTAATATAAAATCACCATATTGATTCTTAGTGGCAAGAAAGGTGTTTCTAGTACCCGCTTGAGATACACCAACCATTTCACCATTTTCAATGAGATAAACAGCATCGCCATTAATTTTATTAAAATTAGAGAAATCTTTTCCATTGAAGAGTAGTTCCCAATTGTCCTGTGCGTGGGCGTATGCGCTTAAAAAACAGCACAGTACTATACTGGCCATCCATTTTGTTTTATGTAAGTCGTTTTTTTGGTGAAAATTCATGATTTTAAATTTTAATAATAGTTTAATCAAATATCTAAATTGATATTAAAAATTGGCATTAAAGAATTCTTTTATAGTGTAGCAAACATTCATTTTAACATAACCAATGCTTTTAATAGTTGTAAGATTGTATTAAAAATCCTGAAGCTTTTGTTAACAAAATAGCTTCCGGACATATTTTAATTTTTTTTTATGATAACCTAATGATAATACATTATACGAAGGATTGTATTTATAACTCTGTAGTTACGGGTGGTTGGGAATTTAAAAAATTACTACTTGTATAAGCGGTTCGTGTAATTTTATTATTTTCAAAAACATAGGTATGTGTCGCTAAAGCCTCAATGCTACCTGTGTATGACAAACTACTATCTGCATCTATATTCAAACCTATACCACCACTTGTATTAACGGTATCATAGTTTAAATTAAGATTGAAAGACGTTACAGCATTTGCCCTGTTAATGACCATAACACTAATTTTATTACCGTTTACAGAACCAAAGACAATAACATCGCTTTTAGATGATTTACCTTTTATGTAATTACCGCTAAAATTTTTAGCTATCATTTCCATGTGCCTATACGTGGCTCGTGGCGTCATATTGGCTCCATCAATAAAACTAAAATCCGTTCCCTGTCTGTTCCCTCCATTTTCAAACATACTCCAACTGGTCGCATAAGTTGCACCATACTCCATACATAGGCCTAGAATGCCTCCAAACATTTGTCCGTTTTTCCAGGTATGAACTTGCGGACCCCCTTTAGCATTATATTCGCCAATACCCCATCCTAGTGCATCATTACCAGTTCTAGCCAATTGTATGTTTACAGCATCAATTTTTGCTTTACATTTTATTATAGAGGTTTTAAAGTCTTCTAAGCCTGCGTATGCTAAATCTATGTTATCCTCTTGTGGGTAACGGTGCCAAGAAATCCCATCGCAATAATAATAATCTTTTCCGGGCACTTTTCCTGCAATATTGTTTTTACCTCCAAACAAATCATTTAAAGCATCTTCAATGTAATAGGCGAAATCAGGCCCATATATTTTAATAGTTGGATCTATAAGTTTCATTGCTGCTGCTCTTTCTTTAAAATAAGGCTCTATTCTATCACCCAAAGTGGATGTTGCTGGTCTATTAAAAAACAACCAGGGCTCATTACCTATGTTCCAATATTTAATGGGCTTCCCACTTGCTAAATCCACATTAAAATACTTAACTAAAGCGGCGGCAGAAGCAGCCGAAGCTACTTGCGAAACCTGCATGATAGGTTCTGCTCCCATAGCCTGTATTCTAGTAACCCAGTCTAATAAAATGGCATTAGAAGGCATGTCATTATTATAGCCATTCCCTCCAATTCTTATGCTTTGCACACCACTTTCCGCAGTTAAATTCCAGACTTGATCTGTGATATTTCTTGAAAAACTCCAAGCATTATTTCCAACCAGCATTGGACTAATTGGAATACCATCGGTGGGCACGAGAACGGGTTCTTCATTTTCTATAGCATCTCCATCTATAAAAACGATAGAAGTATCATTACTACAACTTATACTACATAAAAATATTAAGAGATTTAAACCGAAAACTATTTTTTTCATTATTCTTTTTTTAATTAAATTTTGTTTGTACTGAAGGACTTTCCTTTAAAAAATTTTCATTGCTGTAAACAACCTTTTCTATATCATTATTATTAAAGATCAAGGTATGTGAAGCTAATCCTTCAATGGTATCACTATGGGAGATGTTGCTATCAGCGTTGATATTTAATAATGTTAAAGCTTTATCTTCAACAGCATTATCATAATTGAGATTTAATGTATATGACACTGGTCTATTAGATCTATTCATAATCATAACGCTTATTTTGGTACCATCAACTGAACCAAATACTATAATATCTGCTAACGTGGATTTACCTTCAACATAATGACCACTAAAATTTTGTGCAATCATTTGCATGTGTATGTAACTGGGTCTAGGTATCATGTTTTTGCCGTCTATAAAACTAAAATCAGTTCCTTTTCTATTACCTCCATTTTCAAACATACTCCAAGAAGTAGCATAGGTGGCGCCATATTTCATACATAAATCAAGAATACCTCCAAACATTTGTCCGTTTTCCCAAGTATGCACTTCTGGCCCTCCTTTGGCATTGTATTCTCCTAACCCCCAACCTAAGGCATCAGCTCCTGATCTATTATGCAAAGCATTAACACTGTCGACTTTTGCTTTGCACTTGATAATCGAATTTTTAAAATCTTCAATACCTTCGTAAGCCAAATTGATATTGCCATCTTGTGGATAGCGATGCCAAGAAATACCGTCACTATAATAATAATCTTTACCAGGTATTTTTCCGGCTATATCATTTTCCCCTCCAAATAAATCGTTTATGGCCTCATCGATATAATAACAAAAATCTGGACCGTAAATTTTTATGGTAGGATCTATTGCCTTCATAATAACGGCGCGAGGTTTAAAAAAGGCCTCTACCATGTCGCCTACTTTTGATAAAGCTGGCTTGCCATTTTGCAACCATGGCTCGTTACCTATGTTCCAGTATTTAATTGGTTTTCCGGTAACTAAATCAACATTAAAAAGTTTAACAAGAGCTTCTGCTTCTTTGGGATCATTATATTGGGAAACTTGTAATATGGGTTCGGCACCAATCGCTTGAATTTTTGTTACCCAATCTATCAATTGTTCTTTGGAAGGCATTTTTTTATCATAGGCATGTCCTCCAATTCGAATTGATTTTACTCCAGATTGTTGCGTTAAATCCCAAACCTGTTTACTTGGGTCGATGTACCAAACATTGGTTCCAACTAATATTGGGCTAATAGGTACTTTGTTTCTGTCCTGACTTCTATCAGAACTTTGATATGCTTTATCATTTTTTTTATTTGTTGCAGATTCTTGTGTTTTGCATGAAACACTTATAAATAGTAATAATAATCCAAAAGCAACTTTGTTTCTCATGCTTAATTCTTGTATTTAATTTTGTTACTTAAAAGTATGAATGGCAATTTTTAAAAGGACCTCAATAGTGATTAGTTAGCTAACATAGTTGGCACTATATTATTTGTAAAACTTGTACCCGTAGAGTTTATTAAACCAAACCAACCTCTGTCGCACCATACACTGTAAGACATATTTTCACTCAGTGTTGTTGTAGCAAATGTTTTATAATATCCACGAACAATATCGGTATTGCGCTCTGCAGTATTTCCATCTCGACCTACACCAAATTCTCCATAATTAACAGGAACATCTAAAAGTCTTGAATGTATGCCTACCTTTTTTATGGCATTCTCAAAAGTGCTATTCCCAGGAAAAGCAGCATTGCTTCCAGTTTGTCCACAAAATGCCCAAGGATTATAACTATGAACTTGAATTGATAAATACTTATCTGTTCCCCCTCCTGGAAGTGTTGCTTTTGAAGGATATACCTCTTCAATCATTACTTCGTTTCCTTGTCCGTTAGTACCAACCATAACCAAGCGCGTTGTATTATTTCCCCCAGCAGCACGAATAGCATCATACCCTACCTTGTTTACTTTTCTAGTGTACGTTAGTGCTGTTGCATTATTTGGATCGGGCCAAGTACCTCCCCATTCTCCTAAAGTACCTTCTGGCTCATTAAGCACTTCAAAGATAAGTTTGTGAGAATAGTCTTTAAAATATGTTGCTATCCCTGTCCATAATGTAGAAAATTTGTTATCAAAGGTAGCGGAGCCATTATAAAAATCTTTTAGCCAATGCTCATGATGTGTATTAATAACCACATACAAATCTAAACTAATGGCATAGTCTATTACTTTTACAAGTTCTTTAAATCTTGTGTTTTGATAATCTACATTCCCATTGCCATCAGCAAGATGATCATTGGCCGTAAATCTATCCATCCAAGTTACAGGAATTCTTATATGTTTCATACCTGCATTTTTGAATAGGTCTATGATTGGCTTGGCTGCTACATAGGTGGTGGTATTATTCCCATTTTCAAACGTGTTACCAAGATTAAAACCAGGCCCCATGGCCGTTACGATTTGTTTAGCTGTTAAAGCGGTGCCATCTCCCGTATCTGGATCTGGTTCATCTACAATAACCTCGCCTCCACCATTTCCATTATCACCATTGATCAATTCAACTGAATCGTTTGTACTACAGGATAATCCCAACAATATGGTTAATCCTATTAAAAATTTTATCTTTTTCATCTGCTTATTTTTAATTTGTATTTAGTGGTCAGTGCTATAAATCTATATTCATATTAAAGAGATCTTATAGCGCATTCCATAATCGTTTTTTATTTTTTACTGTAATATTCTTTTAAAATAAAGAAGGCTTTTTTCTTTTTGCCTGTTTCTGAAATTAACCCTTTTCTATTCCAAAAACTTTGATAAACAGGATTCTGACGTCTTGGTGATTTAAAATCTACAAGTATCCAAGGAGTCATCCCTCTTAAGCCATCAATTTTATCGAGCATTTCTAACTGATTGATGTAAATTAATTCTTGATACTCTTCACTCCACATGGTATCCTCATCTCCATGAAAACCAGCTAAAGCACCTGCACCAAATTCTGAAATCACTACCGGTTTATCAAACTTGATATCAAAAGAATATTTTGGTAATTCTTTAGCATCAGACCAATACCAACCTCCGTACTCGTTAAAACTTGCTAAATCTAATTTCTCTCCGAGTTTATCTTCAACAGTCACTGTATACCCATGTCTTTCAACTTCTAACGCTGCGGCTATTAATCTTGTATCATCAGTGCTTCTGGCTATATCTACCAAATTTCCCATAAATACATTCCTTTCAGGGGTAACAGGTGTTTCGTTTCCAACAGACCAAATAATGATACTGGCTCTATTCTTATCGCGCTCAATAGCAGTTGTTAATTGGTTTTCTGCATTTTTGAATGTTTCTGCATTTGTCCATGAAATCGTCCAATATACAGGCACTTCTGCCCAAACCATTAATCCCATTTCATCTGCTAAACGCAACATGGTTTCATTGTGGGTATAATGAGCCAAACGCACATAATTACAACCTAAATCTTTGGCCCATTGCAACATCATTCTCATATCGCCTTCTCCTCTCAACCTTCCCTCAATTAATGGATTTTCATCATGCATTGAAATACCTTTTAAGAAAATGGATTTATCATTTAGAATGATATCTTTTCCTTGTGTTTTAATGGTTCTAAAACCAATTTTGTCTGAAATGTTATCATGCAATGAACTTATTTTTACATCATATAGCTTAGGTGTTTCCGGTGACCAATAGGTTATGTTTTTAATAGGGATTTTAAAAGTAACCATCCCGTTATCATCAGATTCAAATGATTTTTTGATTTTTAATTCGGGGATTTCAATGACTAAAGATTCATTTTTTTGAAATCCATCTAATTGGATATGACCTTCAATTACTTTATTATTGCCTTTTTCTAGTTGCACTTTATAGTCGGTAATGAACGATTTAGGAGTTACAACCAAAGTTACATCTCTGGTTATACCACCATAGTTCCACCAGTCTGTATTAATAGTAGGCACTTCATCCTTTTTCCGGGTATTATCTACCATAACAACAACAAAGTTGTTTCCTTCTACCACTTTGTCTGTTACTTCAAATTGAAAAGGGGTAAATCCACCCTTGTGAACGCCTAATTTTTTCCCATTTAAGTACACATGGCTTTCGTAGTTAACGGCACCAAAATGCAAGAAATACCTATTACTATTGTTAGTAATTACAGTAAAATCTCTTTTATACCATAAGGTTCCTTCGTAAAAATTTAAACGGGGATCTTGAGAATTCCAATCACCAGGCACTTCTAACGTTGGTTCAAAAGTAAAATCATACTCAGCTCTTTCTGTTTTTTTTAGATTTGTTAAATTATCATAAAAACCACCTTTACCAGATTTTGTTTCATCGAATGGCTCCTGTCTATAATCTAAATACCCCATTTTATAGGGGTCTATAATATAGTTCCATCTTCCATTCAGACTTACTTGATTTCTACCATGTATGTTTTGAATTGTTTTTTGCGCAAAGGTGTTTAATACCCCAGAGCATACAAACAGTAATACTATAATCAGTTTTTTAATTATTGGTTTTGACATATCTATTCTATATTCACATTATAATTAACAATAAAAAGAGGCTTTTAAAAACTCAATGGAAAAGTAATCTCAAACCTCTTTTGAACAATTAAACTAAACTAACATTAACTAAATTTTTAATATCCTGGGTTTTGAGGAAATGTTTTCATTAAATCAATCTGATTTTGAGGTATTGGAAGTCTAACCATAAAATCTGCCATTGGAAAGGCATTTGTTACCACTTGAGCTGCATTAGCACCAAATCTGTAATGCAAACGTTGTCTTTCTACCAAAATACCTAAGCGCTTCAACAAAAACCAACGGTTCCTTTCTAAATTAAGCTCTCTTGCTGATTCTTCTAAATAGGTATCTAAAGTCCATGTTGTAAAATCTACTGATGGAGCAGGTGTATTATACTCCAATCCATAGGCTCTACGTCTCACTTTGTTCATGTATTCTAAAGCGATGGCTGTTTCTCCAAGATTGCTATGAGCCTCCGCACCTAACAAAAATGTTTCTGCCAATCTATACATAGGATAGTCTTTCCAGCTATCATTTGTTCTATCTCCTTTTTCAGCATCGAAAAATTTCTTTGAACTAAAATGGTATCTTCTAATATCATTTTCAAAATCTGTTACAGGAATTACTTCCCCAAATCTTGGTGAGTTAGGATTGTTAGACACATAAGTTTCTGGATAAAAATAAGCCGTGTACCTTAAGTCATTGGTAATAATTTGTCTACCCCATGGTCTGGCAGGATTGGGAATGACAAGTGTACCATATAATTCTTGTAAGTAGTTATTTGGATATGCCCATCCTAAAGCCTCCCCACCATTCTCTGCAGAGTGAATAAATAATCCGCTACCGTGCTCATAAAGTCTATTTGTAAAAACAGCTCCAAGCCAAGTGCCTGCGCCACCAGCTAAATTATCACCTGCACCTGTCGAACCTCTATCTTGATCTCTAACTATTGCAAATAACATTTCGTTGTGGTTTAAATTTTCTCCAAAAACTTGATTTATTGGCACTAAAGTTCTACCACTTTCAGTAATTATTTTATCAAACTGGTCTGCAGCTTCTTGGTATTTTGCAGTTACATTAATAGATGTAATGCCAATACTTGGCAAATACTGCGCTTGCCACATGGAGCTTTTACCTTTAAGGTGTCTGGCTACCGATCTATTATATCTACCATAATCTTCATTATATCCTAAATGTTCTATGGCAAAATCCAAATCACCATCAATTACCTCAAATACAGCCACTGGATCTGCCACTTCATAAGTAATTGGGTCGTTTGCATTTTCTGCGGTAGTTGCTGTAGTATCTAATAGGATGTTGTCATACATTCTTATAAGATCGATATAAAGTTCGGCACGCATTAGTCTAGCTTGAGCAACAATACGATTCATACGTATTAAATCTGCTCCTTCAACAGCAATATTTTCAGAATTTTGAATTATTGCATTGCATCTATCAATTAGTTGATAGCCTTCAACCCATTTATAACCTGGAAAACCAGCTGGTGTATGACTTTCAGTTTGATATGGTGTCGTATATGTTCTAAATTGGCCTAAATCATCCGCAGCCATAAAAAACATTTGTGCTCTAATGCCTCCACCACCAGCTTCCCCTGCTGGAGCATTGTATGAACGGTATTGATTGTATAGACCATTCACACCTACCTCTAAACCATTAACTGTGGAATAAATACTTTCTTCAGACACTTGATCTAAAATTGCATCTTCCAGAAAGTCTTCGCAAGACACACTAACTATTGACACAAATAGTGTAAATACATATATTTTAATTAAACTTTTTTTCATCATATTTTATTTTAAAATGATTATATACTATTATTAAAACGATAATTGTAATCCAGCCACTATAGTTACAGCTTCTGGATACTCATTAGGGTTTTTCTCTGGACTAAATGATTGGTAATCAGTTATTGTTATTAAATTACTTCCTGTTACATAAAATCTCAATTTGTTCAGGCCCAATATATCTAATGCTTGACTAGGTAGAGAGTACCCTAACGTAACATTCTGCAAACGTATGTAAGAAGCATCTTGAAGTGCTATTGTAAAAAGATTTGTTGGGTCGTTAGCTTCTGATGGCCTTGGGAAATTACCTCCTGGGTTTTCTGGAGTCCAGTAATTTTGTTTAATACCGTTTTTAATACCTCTTAGAGAACCTCCTTCATTATAACCTACCAGGAAGGTGTTGTATCTGGTTCTGCCTTCAACAATGTTTACATCAGCAGAAAAATCAATGCCTTTATACTCCATATTTAGACTCACTGTTCCAAACCAAGCTTCAACACCATCGGTAAAAACACGGTCAAAATCATCATTAATGATACCATCTCCATTAACATCTAACTGCTTAATATCACCAGGCATTGCGGTAGGTTGAGCAGAATTTACGATATCTTCACCTTGCTGGAAAATACCAATTCCCATTCGTTGAAAATGTCCTCCTAAAGATTTTCCAATAAACCATCTGTTCCCAACATTGTCATCTTCTCTACCATCACCATCACCATCTATGCCGCCAAGACTTAGTAATTTATTTGTGTTTTTTGTGAATATAAACCCTAAGTTTACCTTCAAATCGTTAGTTCTAACTATACCTAAATCTAAATTTGCTTCTATACCAGTGTTTTGTATTTCTCCTTTATTAACAAGTCTATTAGTATATCCTAGTCCCGTTGGTAATGATTCACTTTGTAGTAAATCTCTAGTTCTGCTATCATACCACTCAACAGTACCATTGATCCTGTTTGATAAAAATCCAAAATCCATTTTAACATTCAATGTTGTAGTCGTTTCCCATTTTAAATCTGGGTTTGCCAATCTATCGCCTGGAATAAGCCCGGAAACTTGCTGCCCGCCTAAAATGTAATCTCTTTGAACACCAGAGGTTAATGTACCCCCATTACCTATTGTTTGGTTACCAATATCACCATAACTTGAACTAAATTTTAATTGATTGATAGCAGTTATGTTTTTTAAGAAGCTTTCGTTATGGGCATTCCAACTTACACCTACTGCTGGAAAATATCCCCACTTATTATTTACTCCAAATCTTGTAGATCCATCAGCTCTGGCGGATACCAACATATAATATCTAGAATCATACCCATATTCTACTCTACCAGCAAAAGATACTAATCCACTTCTGGATTCCGCAATTAAAGGTATATTTATTAAGGCAGTCTCTAAACCATTTATTCCAAGAATGTCATTTGGAATTTGATCTGATGTATTTCTAAAATTTGTATATTTTTGCTCGGATGCCGAATGTAATACTGTTATATCTAATTTGTGCTTGTCCGATTTAAACTCAGGTTTGTAGGTTAAAATATTCTCTACTTGCCATTCTTCATTATCTTGAAAATATATAAATCCACTTCCAATACCTCCTCTTATTATACCTGTAACTGAATTTGTGGAATTGTAGCTTCTTTGTTTATTGTTCCAAGATCTTCTACTCGCATTTATTCTATAATTTAAACCTTTAAAAAGGGTTAAATCGGCAAAAATATTTACTATGTCGTTTCTACTATCGTCTCTTGTATTTGTTTCATATAAATCAATGAGCGGATTTCTGTTTTCTGAAAAATCACCCGGCAAAAACCGGAGGCTACCATCATCATTAAAGACCCGTCCTAAAGGTGATGTACTTATTGCAGTAAGAAGTATGCCCCCTACATTAGGTCCATCTTCTCTAGAATACTGTAAAGATGTATTAACGCCAACTTTCAACCACTTAGTAACTTCTTGATCAATATTAAACCTACCAGAAACTCTAGTTCCTGCAGAATTTGGAATAATCCCTTCATTTTGAAAAAAGTTAAAACTAGAATAAACTTTAGTTTTTTCCGTACCTGAAGAAATACTTATTTGATGGTTATGGGTTGTACCTGTTCTTAAAATTAATTTTTCCCAATCTATATAATTTCCTGTTTGTACACTCTCCAATTCTAGAGCAGAAAAAATTTCTGAATCAGGTCTGTAAACACCACCATTGGAAGTTCTAAAAGCTTCACGTTTTAATTGGGCAAACTCATCTCCGGAATAAATATCAAAAGCCCTATTAAATGTTTGGAGCCCTGTAGCTCCATTATAATTAATGCTAGTAATCCCCAATTTACCTCTTCTAGTAGTAATTAAAACAACACCATTAGCGCCCCTAGAGCCGTATATAGCTAACGCTGCAGCATCTTTTAAGACCTCCAGTGATTCGATATCATTTGGATTTATATCATTAATTGAACCTGCGGGTACACCATCTACAATTATGTAAGCACCTGTTAGTTCTCCATTAAGAGCATTTTGTCCACGTATTACTATTGAAGAGTTTCCAAGAGGTCCGCCATCACCTAATGTCACCCTTACACCGGCCGCTTTACCTCTTAACATCTCAGCGACGTCTGCAGTAGCCACCTTTGTCATGTTTGCAGGGTCAACGGAGGTGACAGAAGCAATCATATCACTTCTTTTTCTCGTTCCATAGCCAACAACAACAACCTCATCCAACGCAGATAAATCCTCTTGCATTACCGTATTCAATTGAGTTTGATTACCAATAGAAACTGTTTGGGCTTTCATACCTACGTAAGAGAAGACTAATTTACTATTTGAGGGTGCATTGATAGTGAAATTACCATCGAAATCTGACAGCGTACCCGTTTGAGTACCTTCAATGATGATATTCACTCCCGCTAACGGAACACCAGATTCATCAACTACTCTTCCAGTAATTGTCTTCTCTTGAGCATGGACATTATTAAAAATAATGCACAAAAAGAATATTAAGCTTGATTTGAAATAATTTCTTATTTGAAAAAACTTGTTTTCATAATTGTTGTTTTTCATTGTTAATAAATTTAATTAGTATTTAGTTTGATTAATAAACCGTTAGTGATTTACAATACAAAAGTGTATATTATTAACAGGAATGCGGGGAGGAATATATTCGTTTGTAGGGGTATGAATGTGCATAACCCACTGTTTTTACATTAACTAAGGGTTATTTTTTAAAAAAAAACTTAATCATTCAGTTATTTTTGATAATCATAAACTTTTGTGAAGCGCCTTATCCCGGCTCAAATAACCTAAGCTTAGATTAACTAACCGTTTAAGAAGATTTTAATTTAAGGAACCTATCGATTTATCCAAAAATGCCTTATAGGTAGTTGGTGATACATCAAAAACTTTTTTAAATTCTCTACTAAAATGTTTTCTATCATTAAAACCAACCATATAAGCCACTTCTGAAACTGGATAATTAGTGTTCTTAAGTATGTCTGAAGCTTTTTTAAGTCTAATATGCTTTATCAAACTTGCTACCGAATGGTTTGTAAGTGTTTGTACTTTTTTATACAGAACCGTTCTACTCATACCAATTTCCTTAACCAACTCATTGACATCAAACTCCGGATTTTCCATTTTGGTTTCAATTATTTCCATTAATTTACTAATGAATATTTCTTCGGGCGAAGAGAGCTGCTCAAGATCGGAGTCAACAATAAACCTACCGCTATATTTTTGACGAAGAATCTCTTTTGATGACAATAAATTAGCAATATTGAGTTTTAAAACATCTATACTAAAAGGTTTTGAAATATAAGAATCTGCCCCTGTGGAGAGCCCTTCAATTCTATTAACAGTTGATGATTTTGCCGTAAGCAAAATGATAGGTATATGATTGGTACTTTGATTCGTTTTTAGGTATTTACAAAATTCTATACCATCCATTTCAGGCATCATAACATCGCACACCACGAGATCGGGGATATCTTTTTCCATGTGGTTTATTGCTAGCTTTCCATTTTTAAATTTTATGATGTTATAGTCTGGACTTAGAATATCGAAAATAAAAGACAAGACTTCTTCGTTATCATCAATTACGGCAATCGTTTTTTTACTACCGTCCACGTGTTCTATGTCTTCATCTTGTAAGATTTGATTAGAACCAATTTCCTGTTGGACTTTGAAAACAGGAATCTCAATATCATCTGAAACAAAATTGTTCTCCATAATTTGAGATTTTTTAAAATGTTGCATGCCCTTTCTTAATGAAATTATAAAAATTGTTTTAAAATTAGGATCTTTCTCTTCCTGTATAAAAATTTCCCCATGGTGCAATTCTACTATACTTTTGCTAAGTGCCAAACCAATTCCACTTCCTTTATTGTGCATAGTACGGTCGTTCACTTGAAAAAACCTGTTGAAAATCTTTGTTTTATAATCCTCAGGAATACCAATACCATTGTCCTTAACTTTTATGTCTATCCATTCGGAGTCATCATTTCTTTGCTCAACAGCCAATGTTATTCTATCTTTCTTACCTGTGAATTTAAAAGCATTGGAAAGTAAATTATAGATAACTTTTTCCATTTGATTTTTATCAAAATAGACCTGAGCAGTATTTATATTTAAAACAAATTTATAATCCATCTTTTTCTCGGTTGCAATGCCCCTAAAAGATTCGTAGATGTCGAAGCAAAATGCAACAATATCCTGTTGCTCACAGTAAATCTTCAAACTTCCTTTTTCGGCTTTTCTAAAATCTATCAGCTCGTTAACTAGCTTTAACAAACGATCGGAATTAAGCTTAACTGTTTTTAACTTCCTCTCTAGATTTGAGTCTTTTTCAGCGGATTGGATTAACTCTTCAACAGGGCCGCTTATTAGCGTTAAAGGCGTTCTAAACTCGTGTGAAACATTTGTGAAAAATTCTAATTTCATTTGGGACAATTCTTGTTGTCTTTCATTTTCAACATGTTCTAAAAACAAAGCGCGTTTAAATTCAATTCTATTCTTGAAAAACCTCACTACAATAATCATTATAGTTATAGATAAAATAAAATATATAAGATAAGCCCACCATGTTTTCCACCAAGGAGGAAGTATTGTTATTTTTAAGATTTTTATTTTTGGGTTCCAAACACCTTCCTCATTTGACGTTTTTACTTTCAGGTAATATGTTCCCGTATTCAAAGCTGTTAAATTAATACTGTGTTGGTTTCCTATGTCATGCCAATCATCAATTCTTGAAGATGTATCTAATTTATATGAATAAATATTACTTTCTGGTTTTACATAATTTAAGGCACTAAAATCGAGTCCAACATAGCGCTGATCATAATTTAAGGTAATCTCTGAGGTTTCCGTTATGTTGTTTTCTATGGGAGAATCTGCTTCGCCTGCCGCAATTTCCTCATTATTTACAATTAACTTGGTAAAAACTATGTCGTTTTGGTTGGTGTTTTTACTTATTTTATTTGGATTAAAAATTGTTAAACCCTTAGATCCACCAAAAACAAGATTATTATTATCAAGACGCATACTACAATTTGCAGAAAACTCCTTGGAAATTAAGCCATCTTTTGAAGAGTATGAGGTAATCTCAAAATTAGAATCTTTAAACGGCAATAAGAAATCTTTGAATTTAATCTTAAAAAGTTGACCGTTAGAACTAACCCAAAGATTTCCGTTAATGTCTTCTGAAATACTTTTAATAGGTTCATCTGTAAACCCCATTTCTTTATTAATTAAATGAAATTTCTGGGATTTTTCATCAAAATAGTTTAAACCTCCAAAATCTGTTCCTATCCAAAGCCTATTTTTAGAATCTGTAAACAATGCCGTTAGTGCATTATTTGAAAGCGAAAAAGCACCATTACTTTTATAAACTGCTGTAAATTTTTTTATTTTTTTATCAAAAAAATTCAATCCATTTTGTGTAGCAATCCAAAGACCGTCATTTCTATGCTCAATATCCTCAATAAAATTATCACTTATATTATCTAAACTTTTATCATCGGCCGTGTATGTTTCTACAGTTCCGTTCTTGTTGATTTTTTTTAATCCACTACCTAAAGTTCCAACCCATACATCATCATTATCTAAATAGAGCGTTGTTATTTCAATTCTTTCGTTGAGGGGCAATGCGTTATTGTTATTAAGAGATATTTTTTTAAATTCTTTAGTGCTTTTATTAAATTGATAAACGCCATTAATGGTGCCGCATAACAAATTGTCTTTATCTTTACTTATAAGTGATATAATTCTGTTAACAGTATTTTTTTCATCAGCATTATTAATTAAATAGGAGTAACTTTTTTGATTCTTTAAATCTAAATAATTTAAGCCACCGCCATAAGTGCCTGCCCATATAGCATCTTCACCTTCTTTGATTATAGCACTAACCATCGGCACTGTTAAACCAAAATTTGGCTTAATAGTTTCGCTAATGTTAATAAAATTTAAATTAGCTTGATTAAAAAAATTCACTCCACCCCCTGTAGTTCCTAGCCAAATACTACCATCTCTATCTTTTAATATGCTTTTTACCTCATTATCTGAAATACTATAATTATTTAATTGGTTGTGCTTGTAGTTATGGAATTTGTTTTTGTCTTTTTTATAAACACTTAATCCATTATCAGTAGCAAACCAAATAGTGTTGGTATCCATAATTACCATATCATGTATCCAATTAGAAGCTATACTATTACTAGTATTGTTTGTTGAGAAATTTATTATAGTGTTATTTTTTTTTGAAAATAAAAACGCACCCATACTCTCTGTACCAAACCACAAATCACCATTTTTTTCTTCAATAATTTTCCAAATCTTAGCAGATAAAATAATTTTGTTTTCATTAAAAACACGAGGTAATTCAACCAACTCTCCACTTTTAGGGTTTATACACTTTAAACCTTGTGCAGTACCTACTAAGATCCCTAACTCATTATGACTGAATAGAGAAAGCACCCTGCTTCTTGTGAATATTTCATGGTTTGAATTATCGGAAATATTTTCAAGGCTAAATTTTTCTTTATTTAAACGCTTAACACCACCAAAAGTGCCTATTATTAAATTATTGTCTTGGTCCTCAATTATTGATGAGATATAATTCCGTCCCCCTTTGATTGGCAAAATATCTACACCTAAAAATGTATTTTTCTTTTTATCAAAATAATTTATGCCATTGTTTGTCCCTATCCACAAATTTTTATCAACATCTTCATATATCACATTAATATGATTATTACTAATACTGTTTTTTTTATTTATATCTCTTACATATCTTAAAAAACTGTATCCATCATATCTAACTAAACCGTTTTCTGTACCTATCCAAATAAAGCCGTTTTCGGTTTGTTCAATACTTGAAATCATACTTTGAGGAAATCCATTATCATAATTAACATGCTCAAAATGCAGATCAGTATCTTGAGCTATCAAACCTATAGAGAAATGAAAACTTAAAATCAAAAATATCTTGAAAACAAATGAACTCTTCATAAAAGCAGAATGATTTAAATAAAGTAAATATTGAATATCTAATAGTCTTATAATCAATTACAAGTTAAGTATTCTATATAACAAACAATATAAATTTAAAAACAAAATAACTAAGTCTCTATTCGTTCTTAACTAGGGGGCTATTTGTTCTTTTATACTTGGATATTGGAATTTCAACATTAATAAATCAAGGCTTGGCAGTCCTAATACTGTATTAAATTTACCCAAATCGCCTTACCGAAATTTAATGCTATTTGTATGTTATACTCAGAAACTAGTTTAAAAATTGCTTCTTTAAAGCATCGGCTTAATTGAAAATATTAGAAATTATTTAGAGGAGAGAATAAATTATAAGTAGTTCCTATTAAACGAAAATAAAAAAATCCTCAACACCTTATAAATAAAGGATGTTAAGGATTCTGTTGTGACCTCGACTGGATTCAAACCAGTAACCTCTTGAGCCGTAATCAAGTGCGCTATTCAGTTGCGCCACGAGGCCTTTTTTGTGGGTGCAAATATAGTATTTTTATTAATTCTCTACCAAACAATTTATTTCAATTTTATAAAATGATTATCTTTGAGTATGACAAACGAATTGGTACACCAAAAGTTTCATCATATTTTAGATGAAACCCTCATCAAAGAAATTTTGGAAGTAGGCGCTTTTAGGCATTTTTCAAAAGATGACATCATAATAGATGTCGATCAGCCACTAAAATATATACCGTTACTGCTTAGTGGCAGTATTAAAATTCTTAGAGGAGATGACGAAGGCGACGATTTGCTAATTTATTTTTTGGAAGCCGGTGAAACTTGCACCATGTCGCTTGCTTGTTGTATGGGTACTACTAAAAGTAAAATTCGAGCCGTTGCAGAAATAGACTCCTATTTGGTTTTGATTCCCGTAGAATACATGCAAAAATGGTTTCACTCCAATGAAAGTTGGCGCAACTTCATATTAGAAAGCTACCAAACCCGTTTTAATGAAATGCTAGAAACCATTGACACTCTAGCTTTTATGAAAATGGACGAACGTCTTTTAAAATACCTAAAAAACAAAGTGATGCTTCACGATAGTAATACACTTGACACCAAACATCAAGATATCGCAGAAGATTTACATACTTCAAGAGTTGTTATTTCCAGACTTTTAAAACAACTTGAAAATGAACATAAAATTAAAATAAGCCGTAATAAAATAGAAGTATTGGTTTAAATAAACATTGTTAATTACATACGTAACATTTATTACAGAACGAAGTTTAACTTCATTATATATTTACACTAATCTATCAGGTATGAATTTTATTTTAAACCCATGGCCATGGTATGTCTCTGGCCCTTTAATTGCTTTGGTAATGGCTCTTCTTGTTTATTTCGGAAAAACATTTGGTATGTCATCCAACCTTAAAACCATGTGCACCATGTTGGGTGCCAATAAATTTTCAGACTTCTTTAAAGTGGATTGGAAAGAACAATCATGGAACTTGGTGGTTGTGATTGGTGCTATTATTGGCGGTTATATTGCCGTTAATTTTCTATCTAATGGTGTAGTTACTAACCTAAACCCTAAAACCGTTTCGGAACTCAGCGACTTAGGTTTTAACAATGCAGGCACTAATTTAGTCCCTAAAGAATTATATGATTTTGAATCTATAATGTCTGGCAAAGGTCTTCTAATCTTAATTATAGGTGGTCTTTTAGTTGGTTTTGGAACACGCTATGCTGACGGATGTACTTCGGGTCATGCCATTACGGGATTAAGCAGCTTACAAAAACCTTCCTTAATAGCCGTCATAGGCTTTTTTATTGGAGGTTTGATTATGACAAATCTAATATTACCTCTAATATTTTAATTATGAAGCATTTTAAATTTTTATTGGTCGGTATATTTTTCGGAATCGTTTTAGTGAAGTCGGAAGCTGTTTCATGGTACCGTATTTATGAAATGTTCAGGTTTCAATCCTTCCACATGTATGGCATCATCGGCACTGCCGTTCTCTCAGGGATGTTGTTTTTTTTGATTTCTAAAAAAAGATCTGTTAAAAACACTCTAAACGAGACTATTAGTTTCCCTTCAAAAGACAAAGGCTTTATAAGATATATTATTGGGGGTTCTATTTTCGGATTGGGTTGGGCACTCATTGGAGCATGTCCGGGCCCCATGTACATATTATTAGGAACTGGCGTTTATTCTATGCTTATTGTAATAGCATCAGCCTTAGTTGGCACTTTTCTATATGGAGTTATAAAAGATAAATTGCCTCATTAACATGGAAGTAACCGACGTTCTAGGATATATAGGAGCCTTAATTGTAGGCTTGGTTTTAGGACTTGTAGGTGGTGGTGGCTCTATTTTAACGGTGCCATTATTGGTATATTTATTAGGTTTTAGTCCCATTATTGCGACCGCCTATTCCCTTTTTGTGGTGGGTACATCATCACTTGCTGGTGTTATTCAAAAACATCGTAAAAAATTGGTTGACTTTAAAACAGGCATTGCATTTTCATTTCCTTCATTTTTAGCGGTATATTTTTCAAGACGCTACTTAGTTCATTCCATTCCAGAAACGCTTTTTACCATTGGAGATTTTGCCATTACCAAGAATATGGCAATTATGATATTCTTTGCTATTATCATGATTCTTGCTTCATTTTCCATGATAAAAAACACTAAAGAAGACACCCTTATTTATATAAATCAACCCTATTATAAAACGTTTATTCAAGGCTTAATTATTGGCACTATTACGGGAATTATTGGTGCTGGTGGTGGTTTTCTCTATGTTCCCGCTTTAGTACTGTGGGCACATTTACCCATGAAAAAAGCCGTTGGTACATCTTTGGTCATTATTGCCATAAATTCGTTGATAGGCTTTATGGGTGATTTGCATAACCTTTATGTTGATTGGACATTCTTATTGTTTTTTTCTTCTTTAACTATTTTAGGAATTATAATTGGTGGTAGTCTATCAAAATTTGTTTCCAATAACATTCTTAAAAGAGCATTTGGTTATTTCACCTTTTTAATGGCTATTTATATTATATACAAAGAACTATAGCTATTAATGTGACATAAGTTACAAACCAACTCTAATCTATTTCGTATTTTTAATAAAATATTTTTTATTTAAAAGGAAGCATATGAGAATAGAACAAATTTACACAGGATGTTTAGCACAAGGTGCCTATTATATAGAATCTAATGGTGAAGTCGCTATTATTGACCCTCTTAGGGAAACGCAACCATATGTTGATAAAGCCGCCAATGAAAAAGCAAAAATTAAATATATATTCGAAACCCACTTTCATGCCGATTTTGTTTCTGGTCATGTTGATTTAGCAAAAAAAACAGGTGCTAAAATCATATTTGGTCCCACAGCAAAAACCGATTATGAAGCCTATATTGCAAAAGACAATGAAATATTCCAATTAGGAAACATAACTATAAAAGTACTTCATACACCTGGGCATACTTTAGAATCTGTTACCTATTTATTAATTGACGAAAACGGAAAAGACCATGCTATTTTTTCTGGAGACACCTTATTTTTAGGTGATGTTGGAAGACCTGATTTAGCTATTAAATCCGACCTTACAAAAGAAGATTTAGCTGCCATGCTTTATGATTCTTTAAGAAATAAGATCATGCCGTTAGCTGATGATGTTATTGTTTACCCAGCACATGGTGCAGGATCGGCATGTGGTAAAAATTTAAGTAAGGATACGGTTGGACTACTTGGGGAGCAAAAGAAAACCAATTATGCGCTACGAGCTGATATGACTAAAGAAGCGTTTATAAAAGAAGTTTTGGATGGTATTCCACCACCACCACAATACTTTGCTAAAAATGCCATGATGAATAAAACAGGTTATGATACCTTTGAAACCGTTCTTGAAAAAGGAAATATCGCCTTATCTGCTGAGGATTTTGAAACTGTTGCAAACCACGAAAATGCATTGGTTTTAGATGTTAGAACCGAACAGGAATTTGCCAAAGGACATATTCCAAATTCCATTTTTATTGGCTTAAATGGTGCTTTTGCACCTTGGGTTGGGGCATTAATAACCGACTTGAAACAGCCTATTTTATTGGTGACTCCCATTGGCAAAGAAAAAGAAACAGTTACAAGATTATCCCGTGTGGGCTACGATAATACCTTAGGCTATTTAGAAGGTGGTTTTAATACTTGGGTGGCATCAAGTAAGGATATAGAATCATTGGAATCCATTTCTGCAGAAATTTTTTCAAAACGATTTAAAGAAGAAGATTTGAATGTGCTTGATGTTAGAAAAGATGGTGAATATCACTCCACACATCTGAAAGGAAAAAATGTTAAACATTTCGCATTGGATTATATTAACGAAAATATGAATGCCATAAGCAAGGACAAAACCTATTATGTGCATTGTGCGGGCGGTTATCGTTCCGCGATAGCTGCTTCGATATTAAAAGCAAGAGGTTTTAATAATTTAATTGACATATCTGGTGGTATTGAAACGCTTAAAAATACAGATGTTCCATTATCGGATTACGTATGTCCAACAACACTTTAATTCTAACTAAATTTTATTTATTATGAAAAAAAATATGGGTGATTTAGACAGAGGCATTAGGATTATAATAGCGATCGCTATTGCTGTATTATATTTTACAGATACCATTGAAGGTACTTTAGCCTATATTTTAATGGCATTTTCTGTTGTTTTTGTGCTAACTAGTTTTATTAGTTTTTGTCCGCTTTACCTAGCATTAGGCATGAATACATGTAAAGTGAAAAAATAAAACCAACTTTAAAAATACAAGATTTGAAATGTAGTGGTTGTGCTACAGGTAGAATCAAATAAACACGTTTTTAAATAATTTCAGCACTTAAACCCGCTTCCAACAACATAGAACAACGTGGCTTTAAGTCGTCGTACAATCCTGTTTTTACGGTACATTGCCCTTTATAATGTACAATGATAGAGCATTGTTCCGCTTGTTCCATGGAATGATCACAAGCATAAATAAGTGTTTCTATAACATGATCAAACGTATTTACATCATCATTATAGAGAACAATTTCATTTTGCGTGCTTACTGCTTCTTCAACTAATAATTCTGAGGCTTTTTCTTTTGTACTCATAGCTCTTATTTGTGTGTAAGAATTTTTGAAAGGAAAACGATTTAGTTTACTAATTTAAAAATTTTAGCGAAACCCAATTGTTTCTTTCTAATTTTTCTTCAAACTTTAACTTATATTTTTCACATTCTGCTTGGATTGTAGGAATATCATCGTTATAAAAACCGCTTAAAAACAAGATGCCATTTTTATTTAATGATGATACATAAGCTCCCATATCGTTTAATAAAATATTCCGATTGATGTTCGCAATAATCACATCATAATTTTTACCCTTTAATACAGAAGCATCACCTTCTATAACCGTGATGTGTTTACGATTGTTCCTTTCAACATTTTCTAAACTGTTTAAATAACACCAATTATCATAATCAACCGCATCTATGGGTTTTGCTCCTTTCATCTCCGCTAGAATAGCCAAGACACCCGTCCCGCACCCCATATCTAAAACCGATTTGTTTTGTAAATCTGTTTTTAAAATATGCTGAATCATCATGTGCGTTGTTTCATGATGGCCCGTGCCAAAACTCATTTTGGGTTCTATAATAATATCATATTTTGTTTTGGGCTTTTCGTGAAACGGTGCTCGAACAGAACACTCACCATCAACGATGATGGGATTGAAATTCTTCTCCCATTCCGCATTCCAATTAACTTGCTCGATTTCATTAAAGCTATAGCTAATTTCAAATTCAGGAGATTTTAATATTTGAATATCCTCTAAAATGGCATCGTTCCATTCGTCTTTTTGAATGTAAGCCGAAACGCCTTCGTCGGTTTCTACAAAGCTTTCAAAACCTGCGTATCCTAGTTCTGCAATTAAAATTTCAACCCCTGGTTCAAGTGGTTTCACTTTGAACTCGTAACCTATATAAATGGTATTTGACATTTTATAATTAATTTCTACTTGGGTAGAAATAACATGATTTTTTAAAACGCATTAACAATAGCAAAAAAGTCGTCTGCACTCAATGCCGCACCACCAATTAAACCGCCATCAACATCTGGTTTGGAAAATATCTCTTGAGCGTTATTTGGCTTTACACTGCCTCCATAAAGAATAGAAATTCCTTCAGCCACATCAGAACCATATTTGTTTGATAACGTTTTTCTAATGAACGCATGCATGTCTTGAGCTTGCTCTGGACTTGCTGTTTCGCCCGTACCGATAGCCCAAACTGGTTCGTAAGCCAAAATAATATTAAAGAATGATGACGCTTGTAAATGAAATAGGGCATTTTTTATTTGGCTTTCTACAACTTTTTCATGATTGCCAGACTTTCTATCTGCCAAAACTTCACCAAAACAAAAAATTACTTTCATACCACTCTCTAAAGCCGCATCAACCTTCTTTGCCAATAACTCATCCGTTTCATTAAAATATTCACGACGCTCACTATGTCCTAAGATAACAGTTTCCACACCAATGCTTTTAAGCATACTAGCACTTATTTCTCCTGTATAAGCGCCATTTTTAGCAAAATGCATGTTTTGTGCAATTACTTCAATATTAGTGCCTTTTAAAGATTGATAAGCATGCCACAAATTGGTGAACGTTGGCGCTACCATAATAGATGCATCAGATATTTTTGTGTATTTCTTTAAGTTGGATATTAACGCTTCTGTTTGCGCTAAATCATTATTCATTTTCCAGTTTCCTGCTACGATTTGTTTTCTCATTACCATCTTAACCTTCCCAAAGGAAGGGATTTTATTATAGTTACTAATTAAAATGTTTTCAATGCAAAAATAGTTATTTTAATGCTTCAATCAGCTTATTATCGTCAGCTTCTATAGCTTTAAATACTTTAATGGTTCCATCCGGATTAATGATCATGTAACGTGGAATCCAATCAAGTTCAACAAACGTTCCGAAGGGGCCTTTCCATCCCGACTGCATAAAATAATGCGCTCCTTGTACGTTATATTTTTCAATACCTTTTTTCCAAGATTCTTGGCTTCTATCTAATGATAAAAAGAGATACACCACATCTTTAAAATCATCTTGCAACACCTTCACCTTCGGCATGCCTTTTATACAATCACTGCACCATGACGCCCAAACATCTATGACAATGGTTTTGCCTTCATGAGCTTGTAAAATATCTTTGAATGGAATGGAATCGCCTTCTAGTGTTATAAACGTATCGTTTAAGGCTTCATCTGAAAATTTGGTTGGAATATCAGTTTTACAACTGAAAAAACTAACTACTAAAATTAATATGTATATTATCTTTTTCATTATTATGAAATTTTTGTTGAAACAGGTTAGTCGAGCTTTACTTTAGGATCTAACCAAACATAGATGATGTCTACTAAAATATTGATAATTATAAATAACAAAGCAATGATTAAAACCGCCCCCATAATGACTGGTAAATCCAATGTATTCAACGCATTAACAATTTCCTTGCCTAGCCCGTTCCAACCAAAAATATATTCCACAAAAACAGCACCAGCCAACATGGATGCAAACCAACCTGAAATAGCCGTAACTACGGGGTTTAATGCGTTTTTTACCGCATGCTTCCTGATAATTTGATACTCACTTAAGCCTTTTGCCCTTGCTGTGCGAATGTAATCTTGATTAAAAACTTCCAATAAGGAATTACGCATGAGCTGTATCACTACAGCTAAAGGACGAATACCCAAAACCACGGCAGGGAGTATTAAATTTTTCCATTTAATATGTATGGCTTCTCCAAAATCATCCATCTCATATAAACTACCAGTCATTTCTAAATGTGTATATCTGTGCAATACATAACCAAAAAACCATGCAAATAAAATAGCACTAAAAAACGATGGAATGCTCATTCCAAAGGTGCTTAAAATTTGTATGGTTTTGTCGAGCCAAGTGTCTTTATAAAGTGCTGAAACTATTCCTAAAAACACGCCTAAAAGCATGGCGATGATGATGGCCGTTACAGCCAAAACAAAGGTGTTTGGCAAGGTTTCGGCCAAAACTTCGCTCACTTTTTTTCCTTGTTTTGTGAAGGATTCCCGTAAATATGGAAACTTTAAAACCGTTGTTGTATTTCCAATAGAAAACAATTTAATGGCAGTGTATTTGTTTGGAGTTAAATGTGTATAATCTTCAGGGGTTTTTGAATGAAAGGAAATAAGTGACAAATCGTTTAAATAATACAAATATTGGGTACTGATTGGCTTATCAAATCCATACTTTTTCTTGATGGTTAACAGTTGTTCGCTGTCTTCATTTTGACCTAACATCATTTGAGCTGGATCGCCAGGAAGCACATTAAATAAAAAGAAAATAACTGTTACCACCCCAAACAATGTGAGCAGTGCGTAAAAAGTTTTATTTAGTAGATAACGTATCAGTGTTAAAAACGTTTAATCGTTTAAATGTTAAGTTGTTTACCCTAGATTTTGGATTATTAATTACAGTTCCAAATCATCCATATCATTATAATGTAATTTTTGAATGACGGTGCCTTTATTCAGTTTTAATATCCCTGGATTGGCTCTTACAACCGTCTTAAGTGCTTTTTCATCACACAAATAAAAATCGAAATCTAAGTGATAGGATTCTTTAATATTTCTTTTAGCATCAGCCCCAGATGCTGTCAAACCAATAACTGTATAACCTTTTTTAATGGCTTCATCAGTCACTTTTTTTAATGCATTTAAAGAGCTTCTATCTATGTGTTCTAGACTGTAGGAAACAACCATGATGAGCTTGTCTTCACTTAAAAAATAGTCCGTTAAGTCTTCATCATCACTTTCAATTGAGAAATCCAATATGGGTGGCTGGTAACCTTCATCTATAATTTTACTCTCTACACTGACATAATCACCTTTAACATCTGGATAAGAGCCATTGGTTGTAATGATTTCTTCTTTACCATCAATGTTAAACTTCCAATAAAATTCCTGAATGGGCTTTGCGGCATTTTCAGGAACACTCATACCATCCTTAATGTTGTTCCCTACTTTATAAGCCCTAAAATCTATTAAAGGTAAATGCATCAATACATGATATGCGAACCACAAACTCAAAATAAAACCTAACAAAGCTAAAATCGTTGTTACCAATTTTCCAAACAAGGGTTTTATGTGCTTCATACCAAAAAACAGAATGAGTATGAAAACCAATAAAATGACATCTTTAATAAAGCTCTCGACAGGTTTTAACTTTAAAAAATCTCCAAAACACCCACAATCCTTAACCTTATCAAAATACCAAGCGTAGAAGGTTAAAAATGTAAAAAACACAATCATAATCAACAAACTCCAAACCGTAAATTTTGGCTTATAGCCTATCAACAGAAAAACACCTAAAACCACTTCAAAAACAACAACAAAAACAGCAATCAATAATGCGTATGGTTGTAAAAAGGGAATATTTAAAACATCTGTCGAAAAAAATTCCTCAAGTTTGTAAGAAAACCCCAGCGGGTCGTTCAATTTTATAAATCCTGAAAAAATAAATAAGGCTCCTACTAAGAATCTTGAAATGTGAATAATGATTTTCATAATGTGGTTGTCCTGTGTGGGCAGGAATCTATTTAATTAGTATGTATGTTCAAATGGATTAATGCAAAAACCGCATAATTTATCATATCCTGATAGTTGGCATCGATGCCTTCACTTACCAAAGTTTTGCCGGCATTATCTTCTATTTGCTTGACCCGTAATAGTTTTTGCAAAATTAAATCCGTCAAACTACTCACTCGCATATCGCGCCAAGCTTCACCATAATCATGGTTTTTATCTTCCATTAGTTTTTTGGTGATGGCTACTTTTTCAGAATATAATTTTATGGCTTCGTCAGCTGATAAATCGGGTTGTTCCACAACGCCTTTTTCCAATTGTATTAATGCCATAATACAATAATTGATGATGCCTATAAATTCACTAACTTCACCTTCATCTACCTTTCTAACAGCATTTTGCTGCAAACTTCGTATGCGTTGGGCTTTTATAAAAATTTGGTCGGTTAAGGATGGCAATCTTAAAATTCGCCAAGCACTACCGTAATCACTCATTTTTTTTATGAATAAATTTTTACAGATTTGTATAACTGCATCGTATTGTTTTGAAGTTTCCTGCATTTAAATAAATTGATTTTTTTGTAAATTTCGCTTAAATAGTTTAAAGTTCAAAGTTTCTACAATTTAAAGTTCAAAGTTTCAAGTTCCATTTTTACCCACTTCAATTTTTTGAATAATTAGTTTAACTTTGAACTTTAAACCTTGAACTCAGAATCGCATAAATGACCATAAATTGTAAAGGGCAACTTATCGACTTAATACCACCGAAAGTGATGGGTATTTTAAACATCACGCCAGATTCTTTTTATGATGGTGGAAAGCATAAAAATGATAAGGACATATTAGTTCATGTTGAAAAAATGCTCAATGATGGTGCTATGTTTATTGATGTTGGTGCTTACAGTTCCAGACCTAATGCCGAGCATATTACAGAAGATGAAGAATTAAAACGCATATTGCCCATCGTCAGTTTAATTTTGAATAAATTTCCTAAAACCTTGCTGTCCATTGATACTTTTAGAAGCCAAATTGCAAAACAATGTATTGAAGCTGGCGCGGCTTTGATTAATGATATTTCTGCCGGAAAATTGGATGAGAACATGTTACAAACCGTTGCCGATTTAAAAGTGCCCTACATCATGATGCACATGAAAGGCACGCCACAAAACATGTTGATGCAAACAGATTATAATAATGTCATTAAAGATGTTTTGTTTTATTTTTCGGAACGGTTGGCTGCCGCCAAACACTTGGGAATTATAGATATCATAGTAGATCCCGGTTTTGGTTTTGCTAAAACACGCGAACAGAGTTTCGAATTATTGAATCATTTGGAATTATTTAAAATGCTGGAAAAACCTATGCTTGTTGGAGTTTCAAGAAAATCCATGATTTACAAAACCTTACAAACAACACCGGAAAATACCTTAAATGGTACCACTGTTTTAAATACCATTGCTTTACAAAAAGGCGCTTCCATTTTACGGGTTCATGATGTTAAAGAGGCTATGGAATGTATTAAATTAGTGGAGTCGTTGAGTTGTTGATGTGTTTAACTGTTGAATCGTTTAATCTTGTAACTATCTAAATTTCTAACCATCTAACTTGTCTAACCGTCTAACTTTCCAAACATCTAACTATCTAACTCTTCTCTATGAAAAACACATACCCACTTATTTTTTTATTGTTTATTATTTCCTGCGGAAAGGATAAAGCGGTTCAGCTTCCTGAAATTAATCATTCAACCATTTCTGAAATACAGGATATCTCTGCTGCATATTTATTTTATGACGAATCGAATCCTGACAATATTGAACTCAATAGAAAAAACTTAATAAGCTCTACCAATTGGTTGGTAAATGTGGATAAGCGCTTAACCTTAAAGCAAGTATTCCCACAAGTAAAATTTCTTCAGAATAAAAAGCAAAACTCGGAGCACAAAAGAGAAAACGCCAAAAATTATTTCACCTGTAATGATACAAGCAAAAAAACCTTAGGATTTATTGAATTTACAGATCTGGTTTACCATGAAGAATCTTCTGAAACGTATATGACAAAAATTACAGAATTTAAAAATAAGCAAAACATAAAACCGATTAGCTTTAATTTGGATGGCGAGATTTCGATTATCAATCCGAATTCCGAACCTTTTATAATCATGACCAACAAAAACGAGTTGCTAGATCATTTAAAAAAATTGGACACCACGCAAACTACTATATATTTAAATTTTAATGAGCAGTTGTCATTTCAAGAGTATATCACCTATAAATCCATACTGTTAAAATCTGATTTTAAACATCTCAAAATATCAAATCAAGAGTTTCTCCATAATTAACCATATTTTATTAAATTTACCAAAACCCATATACCTTGGAAATCTTTAAAGACCTTTTAAAATTTACGGTTATAGACATCATAGATGTTTTTTTGGTAGCACTTCTACTCTATTACATCTACAAGTTAATAAAAGGCACTGTTGCCATTAATATTTTTATTGGTATCATTATTATTTATTTGATTTTTAGACTTACAGATTTTTTAAATATGGCATTGCTTACCAGCATTCTTGGGGGGTTTATGAAGGTTGGTATTATTGCGCTTATTGTGGTCTTTCAGCCCGAAATTAGAAAATTCCTGCTTATGGTTGGCTCTACCAATTTTAGTAAAAAAGGAAAGTTTTTAGCCCAATTTAAATTTTTACAAACCGAAACCGGTGATGAAACCAATGTAGATACCATTATTTCTGCTTGCAATAAAATGTCAATGTCCAAAACGGGTGCTTTAATTGTTTTTGAACGCAATAATAATTTAGATTTCCTAACCGCAACAGGTGACGAAATGAATATTAAAGTCACGCAACCCATTATAGAAAGTATCTTCTTCAAAAACAGCCCGTTGCACGATGGGGCCATAATAATCAGTAATAATATAGTCAAAGCAACCCGTGTTATTCTTCCAGTTAATAACGATAAAGTAATTCCTAGACGTTTTGGATTACGCCACAGAGCCGCTATTGGAGTTACCGAAAAAACAGATGCCGTGGCATTGGCTGTCAGTGAAGAAACAGGACATATTTCTTATTTTAAGGATGGCGAATTCGTGTTGTTTAAAGACAATGCGGAGCTTACTGAAATTATTAAAAATGATTTGGCTTAATGAACTGTAAAAATTGTGATCATCTATTAACTGATACAAGCCAATATTGTAATTCTTGTGGCGCTCAGGTTGTTAAAAAAAGATTAACTTTAAAAAATTTATTTCAGCAATTTACAGAAACCTATTTAAACTACGATAACAAGTTCTTTAGAACCATTGCTAATTTATTTGTAAAACCTGATGAAGTCATTGATAGTTATGTGAATGGCGTTAGAAAAAAGTATATAAATCCTGTTAATTTTTTAGCCATCTCCTTTACACTTTCTGGCTTTTATTTATTCTTTTTTCAAGACAACCTGAAAGAGGGCATGGATTTTTCGGGGTTTTCTAATTATCAAGGGCAAGAAAAACTTAATGAGGCTTTATCTAATTTTATTTTCGATTACAGTTCATTTATATATTTTTCTATAATTCCTGCTTTTGCAATCATTTCTTGGATAGTGTTCCTAAACAAAAAATACAACTTTACAGAACATGTTGTAATTTATTTATACACCATGTCATTATCTTCCATAGTGTCCATATTTTTAACAGTATTTATCATTTTGATTGCCCCAAAAAGTTACATGACTTTTAGTTTAGGGATTTATTTCCTATTGTTTATTTATCACATTTTTCTTTTAAAACGCTTATTCAAATTAAACGGAAAACAAATGCTAATGAAAACACTGGCGTTTTTGCCTTTAGGCTTTATTATTTACGTTGTGCTCTCTATAATAATGACTATTTTGATAATTATTACAGAAAACCTATCCCTTCAGGATTTGGTTCCCGCAAAATAAAAACTAAATCACTTCTTCCTTTAAAAATTGAACTTCATATAAGTTTTTGTAGTATCCATTTTCTTTTTTAAGCAACTCATTGTGTGTGCCTTGCTCCACAATTTCACCCGCATCCATCACTATAATTTTATCAGCTTTTTTAATAGTTGCCAATCTGTGCGCTATAACAATGGATGTTCTTCCTGTTGTTATTTTATCGGTGGCATTTTGAATAAGCTGTTCTGAATAAGAATCTACGGAAGAAGTTGCTTCATCCAAAACCAAAATACTCGGATTGGATACATAAGCTCTTAAAAATGAGATTAATTGACGTTGACCAGAAGATAACATCGCACCACGTTCTTTAACATTATAATGATAACCATCGGGCAAACTCATAATAAAATCGTGTATGCCGATATCTTTAGCAGCTTGCTGAACTTCGGCTTCGGTTATGTTTGGTTTATTAAGGGTAATATTGCTTAAAATGGTATCTGCAAATAAAAAGACATCTTGTAAAACCACTGAAATCTGATTTCTTAAGGATAATAAAGTCACATCTTTTATATCAATACCATCAACAGTAATAACACCTTTATCTATTTCATAAAAGCGGCTCAATAAATTAATAATGGTCGATTTTCCTGCGCCTGTAGCTCCAACAATGGCAACGGTTTGTCCGGCTTCAACTTCTAAAGACACACCTTTTAAAACCGTTTCGTCTTCAACATAGCTAAAGTAGATATCTTTAAAAACAATATCGCCTTTAAAATGCGTGATATTTTTAGTGCCTTTATCATCAATTTGCGAATTGGTATCCAAAATATTAAATACTCTATTGGCAGCGACCATACCCATTTGAAGTGCATTAAAGTTATCTGCAATCCTGCTCAATGGTCTGAAAAGTTTAGGAATGTACATGATAAAAGCAAAAATAAGACCTTGCGTTGCCCCATCGTTTATGACCATGGCCAAACCGGCATACCAAACTACCAAACCAATGGCGAGTGACGATGCCAAATCTGCTACCGGAAAAAATATGGAGTTGTACCAAATGGTTTTTAACCATGCTTTTTTATGACGCTCATTGATCTCTCTAAACTTTTTACTTTCAATATCTTCCCTAACAAAAAGCTGGAGTATTTTCATGCCCGTTAATCGTTCTTGAACGAAGGAATTGAGGTTGGACACTTCATTACGCACATCTTCAAAAGCAATTTTCATGTATTTTTGAAATATACGGGTGGCGTACATCAACAAAGGCAATATTATAAACACAATAAGACTTAGTTTCCAACTTTTGTAAATCATAAAACCTGATACCACTATCATGGTAAGCAATTCCCTGAAAATAGTAAATAATCCTTGTCCAAAAATATCTGCAATACGTTCCATATCCGTTACAGAACGTGTAATGAGTACCCCTACTGAAGAATTATCGTAATACTTCATTTTAAAGTTAAGTAGGTGATTAAACAATTTCACCCGAACATCCTTCACCACATTTTGTCCCAACCAACTCGAATAATAAATAAATATAAGCTGAAATGCAAACTCCAGGATTAAGAGAACAATCATTAAAATAATATAAAATGAAAACCCTTCGAGTTCGTTTTTGGCTAAATTTTCATCGACAGCTATTTGCAAGATATGAGGCGTTAATGCAGCTAATATTGCAATAATAAGCACAGACACCAAAACGCCTACAAAAATCGTGGTATAAGGCTTTATATATTTAAGCAGCCGCGAAAATAAATTAACATCAAACTTGTTTTCCTTTTTATCGCTCATCTAAAGTTTTAAGTTATTTGGATATGCAACCTCTATTAAATACAACGCATGAGCAGGTACGGAAAACCCAGCTTCACTCCTATTCTTAGATATTATTATGGTATGCAAATCCTCCATATTCAATTTACCTATTCCAATATTTATCATCGTTCCAACAATCGCCCTCACCATATTTCGTAAAAACCTATCGGCCTTTATGACGAAATGAAGTTCGTCCTCTTTAAAAAACCACTCAGCTTCCATAATATCACAATCAAAGGTTTTAACATCTGTTTTACTTTTTGAAAAACATTGAAAATCTTTATACTGAAATAAGATTTTTGAAGCTTCATTCATGGTATCAACATCCAAATCTTGTTTCACGTAAAACGTGTTATCAAATGTAAACACATTTTTTTGGAATGTGATTCTATATAAATACGTTCTGCTTAACGCATCAAAACGCGCATGAGCATTGTCTCTTACTTTAAAAATGGTATGTACAGCAATATCCTTCGGCAAAAAAGAATTAAGTTTAAAAACCAAATCGTCTTCCCTAAAAGCTATTTCGGTATCAAAATGAGCGAACATTTGTGATGAGTGCACACCTGTATCCGTTCTGCCGGCTCCAACAATAGCTATAGTGTCACTTAATAACTTAGACAAACTATCTTCTATAACTTCTTGCACAGAAATAGATTTTGGCTGATTTTGCCAACCATGATATGCCTTGCCGTTATAAGAAAGTTCAATAAAATACCTCACCTATTTTTTTAATACTTTTGTTAAAACGACAAAGATAGACAGATTTGTTATTCCTACGAAGTTAGCTTTCTTAATTAAATATTAAAAGATATTCGCTACAGCGAACTTAATTTATGATAAAAATATTATTACTTTCTGATACCCATAGCTATATAGATGATGACATATTAAAATATGTAAAACAAGCAGATGAAGTGTGGCATGCTGGAGATATTGGTGATTTAAAAGTAACGGATGCCATTAAAAAATTAAAGCCCCTGAAAGGTGTATTCGGCAATATTGATGACAACAAAATACGCATGGAATTTCCAGAAAACAATCGCTTTATGTGTGAAAATGTGGATGTTTGGATAACCCATATTGGAGGTTATCCAAATACTTATGATATGAGAATACGTGATGAAATTAGGTTGCGCCCACCCAAACTGTTTATTTGTGGACACTCACACATATTAAAAGTGATGCCCGATAAAAAATTAAATTTGCTTCACATGAATCCTGGCGCTGTTGGCAAACATGGATTTCATAAAACACGTACCATGTTACGCTTTACGATTGATGGCAGTAAAATTGATAATTTAGAAGTCATAGAATTTGAAAAACGGCATTAATACTCCATTCAGGATGCTTTTAGTTTGGGACAAAAAAAAAGCCCAAGATCTTCACCTTGGGCTAACGCACTAATACTACTAAGATGTTAGGTTTATCGCAATCGATCTACAGATTTTACGAGATCTTCATCCTTTTTGATGGCTTTATTGGCCAGAGCCAAAAAAACGATAGAAACAATAGGAAGGAACATCCCAATACCTTTCTCGGAAGCTTCTGCCTCTCCAGATACCGTTAGAGATTGATACACAAAAAATCCTAGTAAAAAAAAGTTTAATATGATGGCAAGTCGGCCCAATACAAATTGAAGCTTCCTGTTCTTAAACATAAATATAGCTATTAATGATAATATAGCAGAACCAAAAAACAAACATGAAATCAATATACTACTTGTTGCAAATACCTCTACACCATCATTTAATTTCCAAATAGGGAAAATAAATATTAATCCACCAGAAATAATGAAAGCTATTAATAAATAGATAGTCTGAATTCGCTGTAACATATCATTAAAAAAACTTGGAAGCAAAAATAACAGTTTCTTTATAAAATTAGTGCTAAAAATTAAAAATAAGTTGTATAATTGCAGTAACAATTCACAACAATCACAGTAGTAAGTTGTTAATTCTTCAGATTAAAAAATCATTTTTTCAGAATAATTCAAAATTTTTTCAAAATAAAATATTCAATTCAACATCAATGTTTGAAATTTCACAGTTAAACGATAAAAAACTCTCTGATTTACAAGAGATTGCGCAGAAATTGGACATACCAAAATACCGCACATTAAAAAAACAAGATTTAGTTTACCAAATATTAGACAAACAAGCAGCTGACCCAAAAGTTGTAACCGAAGTAGCAGAACCTACATTGCCTAGTAAAGAAATATCTAATAAAGAAGAAAAAAAACCTAGAGCGCGTGTTCAAAAACCTATTAAAAACACACCCCAACCTAAGAAAGACGAAAAACCTTTAGTAGAGACTATTACAACTGAATCTGCAAACGAGCCCGTGGCTGCTATTGTTCCGAAGAAAGAAGAACAAATAACAAAAAATGTTCCGAATCCAAGACCAAAAGAGGCCCAAAAACCGCATCAAAAAAGAGATAATAACCCTCAGCATAAAAATAAAAACCAAAACCCAAATCAAAATCCAAACCAAAACCCAAATCAAAAGAACGGTAATGTTGATACTGGCAATAAAGATGGCAGAAATCGCTATCGTGAACCGGATTTTGAATTTGATGCCATCATAGAAAGTGAAGGTGTATTGGATATTATGGTGGATGGTTATGGCTTTTTAAGATCATCGGATTATAATTACTTATCATCACCAGACGATATTTATGTGTCGCAATCTCAAATACGTTTGTTTGGCTTAAAAACCGGCGATACCGTTCTAGGTCATGTAAGACCTCCAAAAGAAGGTGAAAAATATTTTCCTCTAATAAAAGTGAGCAAAATTAATGGTCAAAATCCAAATGTGGTCAGAGACCGCGTATCCTTTGAGCATTTAACGCCATTGTTCCCTAAAGAAAAATTCAAATTAGCAGAAAAACAAAGTACCATCTCTACAAGAATCATGGATTTATTTTCTCCTATTGGAAAAGGACAACGTGGTATGATTGTATCACAGCCCAAAACAGGAAAAACCATGTTGCTTAAAGATGTGGCGAATGCTATTGCTGCCAATCATCCTGAAGTTTACCAAATGATATTGCTTATTGATGAACGCCCTGAAGAGGTCACCGATATGCAACGTAATGTCCGTGGAGAAGTTATTGCATCAACGTTTGATAAGGAAGCACACGAGCACGTAAAAATTGCTAATATTGTTTTAGAAAAAGCAAAACGTTTGGTGGAATGTGGACATGATGTGGTGATTCTTTTAGATTCCATTACACGTTTAGCAAGAGCTTACAATACGGTACAACCAGCATCGGGTAAAATATTAAGTGGTGGTGTAGATGCTAATGCGTTGCACAAACCAAAACGTTTTTTTGGGGCTGCCAGAAATATTGAAAATGGCGGTTCTTTAACCATTATTGCAACGGCTTTAACAGAAACAGGCTCTAAAATGGACGAAGTCATTTTCGAGGAATTTAAAGGAACTGGAAATATGGAGCTTCAGCTGGACAGAAAAATATCCAACCGTAGAATTTTCCCTGCTATCGACTTAACATCATCAAGTACACGTAGAGACGATTTGTTATTAGACGAAAACACCATTCAACGTATGTGGGTGATGCGAAAATATTTAGCAGACATGAACCCTGTTGAAGCTATGGAGTTCATTAACGAACGCTTTAAACAAACTAGAAATAACGAAGAATTTTTAATATCCATGAACGGATAAAAGCATTTTAACAAACTTTTAAAAATGCTTTTGGAATCACAATTTCAAAAGCATTTTTTTTTTAGAATTCAATTTATAGCTATATTTAAATAGGTAAAGTTTTACATGTAACGTATGCCCAACTCAAAGAAAAAAATATTACTTATTGAAGATGACACAAAAGTATGTGCTTTTATAAATAAAGGACTTACTGAAAAAGGGTTTGAAGTAACGATTGCTTTGAATGGTGAACATGGACTTGATTGGGCACTTGGCAATAAATTTAATCTCATTATTATTGACATCATGTTACCCGATATTAATGGCATTGAAATTTGTAAAAGAATAAGAAACAACAATCAACAAGTTCCTATCTTGTTTTTAACAGCACTGGGAAGTGTTGAAAATATAGCACATGGATTGGATATGGGTGCCGATGATTATTTAGTAAAACCATTCAAGTTTATTGAATTAACGGCAAGAATAAACAGTTTAATAAGACGCTCTGAAGATTACGAATTCAATGCTGAAGAAGAGCTCTACACATATTCTGATATTGAAGTAAACGACTCAAAAAAAATAGCCAAAAGAAATGGCGTTGAACTATCCCTAACATTAACAGAATATAATCTTTTACTTCTATTTTTAAATAATAAAGAACGGGTTATCTCCCGTAACACTATTTTGGACCATGTTTGGGGAATAAACTTTAATCTTGGAACAAATGTAGTAGATGTTTATATAAATTATTTAAGGAAAAAATTAGAACGCCCAAATTCAGTTAGGCTAATACAAACTATTATTGGTATGGGCTATGTACTAAAAGAACCAGATGAAAACGCAAACTAAAATAATTTTATTCTTATCGTCCATCTTTTTACTATTCACGCTTATATTTAGTGGCTTTATCTATTATTCTATTGCCAATTTCTCTTATGATGATTTTTTCAAGAGACTTGAAATTAGGGCAATAACTTCAGCAACCATACTATTAGAAAGTGGAAACGATACCAGAACTATTAAAGAAATTAGGCAAGACTATCTGGAAGAATTACCTAATGAAAAAATAACTATTATAGATTTAGCCAGTAAGACTTCAGAATCAGACTTAAAAAAACTAGAATTACCTAATGATTTCATACAAAAGGGAAAAGAAGAAAAACGGGCATTTTATAAAAAAGACAATACATTTTACTCTTTAGTCTATTACACATCTTCCGAAAACAAAGACTACCTGGTTTTTGCTTCTGCCGAAAATTATTATAGTACACACCACATGGCTTATTTAGAGAATTCACTTATAACTGCCATCATATTTTCGGTTGTAATTATTTTTCTAATATCATACTTTTTCTCTCGCGTGGTGGTAAAACCCTTAAGGAGCATTATTAAAAAAATGAATACCATTAGCACAAAAAATCTGAATTTACGATTGGATATTCCTAAAAAAAATGCAGAGCTACGATTACTTTCGCTTACCTTTAATAATATGCTAAACAGGCTGGAAGCCTCCTTTGAAACACAAAATAATTTTATAAGCAATGCCTCTCACGAGCTCAATACACCTTTAACCAATATTATAGGAGAAGCAGAAGTTACCCTTACCAAAGAGAGAAGCACAGAAGATTATGAAGCAGCACTGACCAATATACTTGAAGAAGCTGAGAAACTCAGTAAAAAAACCCAAGCGCTTCTATATTTGGCACAAACAGGTTTTAATGGGAAAGTGCAAAAAAACAAGCTATTAAGAGTAGACCAAGTACTCATGGATGCTGTACAAACTGTTGAAAAAATTTACAGCAATACGAAAGTTCATATAGACTTTAGCCTGCTACCGGAAACATCCGACAAGCTTAAAATCATGGGAAATTCCCAATTATTGGAGCTTGCAATTTCAAATTTACTTATTAATGCCTGCAAATATTCAGATAAAAAAGACGTATATGTTGCTTTAGCAGTTTCAGATACAAATGCCATCATCATTATTAAAGACCATGGTATAGGAATCCCCAAAAAAGATATGCCTTATATTTACGATCCTTTTTTTAGAGCTTCTAACGTGGGAGTTCATGAAGGATACGGTATTGGTTTGCCTCTTACCAGAAACCTCATAAAAATGCATGATGGCGAATTAATTGTATCTTCTGAAGAAAACGTTGAAACTATGGTTGAAATAAAACTGCCCCTTTTTAAATTTTCTTAACATATTTTCTAATCTCATTTTAATCTCATTTTAAACCCCTTTTAAACCCATCCCTCTAGATTTGCTTCAAACAAAATCGTAAAAAGCAATATCTATGAAAACAATTCTTATCCCAACTGATTTTACCGCAGACTCATTATCTATTTTAAAAAATGCTTTAAATAGCGAACAAGACGAAAAAGTAAATATTATTCTTGGATATGGAAAAAGACTATCATGGTCTATATCCGATCTTCTTTTCTACTCTACTAAAAGTGTCCTAAAAGAATTGGAAGACAACGAATTCACAGAGGCTAAAGAAATTATCATGAACAAATACAGTTCTAAAATCAACTCTCTAAGGGTTGAACTTTTTCATGGCTTTAACCAAAACGCATTCAACGCCTTTATAGAAGGTAATCAAATCAATTATTCCGTAATTCCTGAATCTGATGATGTTATGGATTATAAATATAAGCAAGGCTTTGATATAGTCCCTTTTATAAAAAAATCTTCTTTGTATACTGAAACCGTTAGCTACGCAAAGGAATATGCTACATCTACACAAGGAAGCAGCCTATTCAAACTTTTAACCTCATAAGATTATGAATATAAAAAATTCAAATCTCATTGTTTTAGTTTCCAGCACCTTATTAGTTGTAGGATTCATAATTTCCATTATAAACACAATGGTATTGGTATCTCCAACGAAGCATATTGAAGGTTCGTGGAAAGAAATATCATGGGAATATGAAAAATCAGAAAATATCAACGCTGACAAAAAAATAAGCGATGCTATAAAAACTGAAATATGTAAAGAATTGATTATCCATGAAGCAGAGGTTTGGAATTTCTCTTCAAACGGAAATCTGGAATTGACATCTGACATAAACAACGAAATGTTGTCATGGACCATGAAAGGAAGAGGTAATATTTTAGAGTTATCCCATAATACCAATAAAATTGAACATTATAATATTCAAGTTTTAAACAACGACCAAATGGTTCTCTATTTTAGTACAGATATCCAAGCTAAGGGAATTGTAAAAATGACTTTTGAAAGAATAAAAGAAGACAAATATGCTCAGAAAATTTAGTAATAGTAGAACATTAAAGGACAACATCCAATTAGGGTCACTTTCGGCTTTCTCTGCTGGCATGGTGAATGTTACGTCCTTAATTATATTCTTTGCTTTTACTTCCAACGTTACGGGTCATTATGCCATATTAGCCGAAGAAATATCAAAAGGAAATTGGTATCAAGCTTCCGTTGTGTTTGCATGGATATTTTTGTTCTTCATAGGAAATTTTGTTTCTAACATTATTATTATAAATTTCAATAAAAACAACTCTTATCTGGCTCACTCAGCTCCTTTAATAATAGAAATTATATGCTTGTTGGCTGTAGGTTATTATGGCCATTTCTATTATCGGGAAACACTATCGGAAACAGAAATAATGGTTGGAACCATGCTTTTTGCAATGGGCATACAAAATGGATTAACAGCCAGTATTTCAAATTTTTCGGTTAAAACAACACACTTAACCGGATTGACTACAGATGTAGGGATACTAACGGCCATGTTCACTAAAAAGAAATACAGACAAAACAAACAACTGCGTTCTAAATTTAATGTTTTGTTGGCCATCGCCGCATCATATTTAGCTGGGGGTATTGTAGCGGGAGTTATTTACTATGAAGCTAAGTTTTTAGTATTCTTTGCCGTAAGTGCGGTTATTGGATTTATTATCTTATATGAGTATTATAAGCTTAAAGTAACAAAATTTATTCGCATAAAAAGAACTAGCAAACTAAGGAAAAGTATTCTAGAAACTACTTAAAATTGGATGTCTTTCACTAGTCCTAAAAATCGAAACAGATTATTAGACAATAATAATTAAATTAGACAGCATCCAAAACGTTTTGGATGCTGTTTTTGATTTTATAAGTTTTCATTTATTAGTTTCATTGGATTAGGTGTTTCCATAACGATGTAATTTACATAACGTTATTTCAGGACAGGACATCATATAAAATAAAAAAACCACTTCTATTTGAAGTGGTTTTTTTTTATAAATACAATTTGTAACTCAGTCTTATAGTGCTGCTATATGTTTAGACAAGCCAGATTTAAGGTTAGCCGCTTTGTTGGCGTGAATAACATTTTTCTTTGCTAATTTGTCTAACATAGAAACTACTGAAGTGTATAACGTCTCAGCTTCATTTTTATCAGTTAACTCACGTAACTTTTTAATAGCATTACGAGTTGTTTTATGCTGATATTTGTTTACTGTACGTTTAGTTTCGTTACTTCTAATTCTTTTTAACGATGACTTGTGATTTGCCATTTTAATTTTGTTTTTTTTTAATTGTAGCCCGTAGGGGAATCGAACCCCTCTTACCAGGATGAAAACCTGGCGTCCTAACCGATAGACGAACGGGCCATTATTTTTTTGAGAGTGCAAATATAATTATAAAAATTAAACTTGCAACACTTTTCAAATAACACACAATGTTTCCATTGCGGATGCAAAAATACAACTATTTTTAAATGTCACAAGACCTACTTAATCTTTTTTGAAAAAAAAATAAATTAGTATGCTTTTGCAAATAAGACTCGCTCTTTTGAAGGTTTTCCTGTGTACACACAAACGCCTGCTTCTTCCTTATTATTCAATGGAATACATCTAATGGTGGCCTTAGTAAGCTCCTTTATTTTCTCTTCAGTCTCATTAGTGCCATCCCAATGTGCTGAGATAAAACCACCTTTATTTTCTAAAACAGACTTAAATTCTTCGAAATTTCCCACCTCAGTTATATGGGAATCCCTAAAATCTAGTGCCTTTTTAAATAATGCTTTTTGAATATCTGCCAACAAATTCTCAACGACTTCGGTTAAACTACCCACAGGAACAACATCTTTTGTCAATGTATCACGTCTTGCAATTTCAACAGTACCATTTTCTAAATCCTTTGGACCTATCGCAATACGCAAAGGCACTCCCTGTAACTCATATTGGGCAAATTTTGCTCCTGGACGCTGCGTATCCCTGTTATCGTACTTAACGGAGATGTTTTTAGCTCTTAAATCCTTTAAAATACCATTAGCTACGTCATTAATAGCATTCAGTTCTTCCTCACTTTTATAAATTGGTACAATCACCACTTGGTTAGGAGCCAACGTTGGTGGCAATACCAAGCCATGGTCATCACTATGCGTCATAATTAACGCACCCATTAAACGGGTTGATACTCCCCAAGAAGTTGCCCAAACATAATCCTGTTTTCCTTCCTTGTTTGCAAATTTCACATCAAATGCTTTTGCAAAATTCTGCCCCAAGAAATGAGATGTCCCTGCTTGCAATGCTTTTCCATCCTGCATTAATGCTTCAATACAATAGGTTTCATCGGCACCTGCAAAACGTTCACTCTCAGTTTTTAATCCTTGAATAACAGGAATTGCCATAAAATTTTCCGCAAATGTGGCATATACATTGTTCATTAACTCCGCTTCAGCAATAGCTTCTGCCTTCGTTTCATGTGCTGTATGTCCTTCTTGCCATAAAAATTCCGCTGTGCGTAAAAATAAACGCGTACGCATTTCCCAACGTACTACATTCGCCCATTGATTGATTAATAAGGGTAAATCCCTATATGACTGAATCCAGCCCCTGTATGTGTTCCAGATAATTGCCTCAGATGTTGGTCTCACAATCAATTCTTCTTCCAGTTTAGCATCTGGATCTACTCGTAATTTACCTGGTCTGTCAGGGTCGGTTTGCAATCTATAATGTGTTACAATGGCACATTCCTTAGCAAAACCTTCGGCATTTTTCTCCTCGGCTTCAAATAAACTTTTAGGAACAAACAATGGGAAATAGGCATTTTGGTGGCCTGTTTCCTTAAACATTTTATCTAATTCAGCCTGCATTTTTTCCCAAATAGCATAGCCATAAGGTTTGATCACCATACAACCCCTAACTGCCGAGTTCTCAGCTAGATCAGCTTTTACAACAAGTTCATTATACCATTTTGAATAATCCTCTGATCTACTGGTAAGTTTTTTGCTCATACATGTGTTTTGGCACAAAAATTGTGATTATGTTAAATATAGAAATAGTTTGGCAAAACTAACTATTTTTGTTATGTTCAACAATAAAAAAAATTCTGGAAATATGAAATTTATTAACTACTTAAAAAGAAAAACATCCTTAATAGCAATTTTCACATTGGTATTAGTGGTGTCATCATGTGGTTCTTACCAATACGTTGGTGTGGACAATGATGGTATTTATGGTGAAGCTCCAAGAACTATTTCTCAAAATCAAGATGCTGTTGTTGACGCCCCAAATAATTCTAATGATTACTATCAAAATTATTTTAAAAGCAAAGCTTTAGAATATGACGGTATAAATGATGAAGGCGCTATTTTTACTGATATTGATTCATATCAAAGTGAGTATTATGCAGACGAGGATCCAAATAACAATAACTACCAAGGTAATGGTGGTTGGGGACAAACTAACAGCCAAGTAACTATTAATGTACAACCAAGCTTTGGCTGGGGAGGCATAGGTATGTGGAACAGACCGTTTTTTAACGGATTCTATGGTAACCGTTGGAACAATTGGGGCTTTTATGATCCTTTTTACGGCGGCTTCTATGGCAATCGTTGGAATAATTGGGGGTTTTATGATCCTTTTTATGGTGGTTTCTATGGCGGTTTTTATGGTGGTTGGTATAATCCGGGGTTTTATGCATTTAATGGGTACAACAACTTTTATGGCAACGGATTTTATGGCAGAAATAATGTATCATACAGTGCCAGCAGACGAAACAGCTATCCTTCAAATAATATAGGCACTAGAAGCAGCTCATATAATAACAACAACACTTCTAGATACAATAGTTCTTACAGAAGAAGCGGCACAACGGTTAGTCCATATAGTAGAACTAACGGCAGCAATAATTCTCAATCGACTATTAACAATAATTCGTTAAGAAGAAATAGCAGTAATGCTACATCTTCTCCCAACAATAACAATTCTACTCAATCTAGGAGAAGTAACACTAATTATTCTAATAGCTCTAATACTAATTCTGGAAATTATTCTAGATCTACTAACAGTGGTAGCAGTAATTCTGGGTCATTCTCTAGATCTTCTGGAAGTGGCAATAGTTCTGGTGCTTCATCAGGTGGAGGAAGAAGACGTTAATATCATAATAAAAAAATAAATCTGTATGAAATCACCATTAAAAAACTGTTTGTTGCAAACAAATACCAACATCAAAAGGTGATACCATATATGATCGCTAAAAAATCAAATTTTACATATATGAAAAAGTTACAATTCCTATTCATAGGTTTGCTATCTATGTCTAACATTTACGCACAAGACATCTCTGATGCCGTAAGATATTCACAAAGTGAAATTCAAGGAACCGCTCGTTTTAGAGCGATGAGTGGTGCTTTTGGCGCTTTGGGTGGCGATATGAGCGCCGTAAGTATTAACCCTGCTGGCGCAGCTGTTTTTGCCCAAAGTCATGCATCCTTTTCCCTTTCAAATTTAAGCACAAAGAATGATACCCAATATTTTAATGGATTTACTTCTATTTCGGAATCTGACTTCGGCATTCATCAAGGTGGCGCATCTTTCGTATTTGCCAATAACAACTCAAATTCGCCGTGGAGAAAATTCACTATCGGAGTGGCTTACGATAAGACCAACAACTATAATGATACTTGGAATGCCGTTGGAACCAATACCAACAATCAGTCCATTGATTTTTACTTTCTAAACTATGCTGACGGTGTGAGATTAGGAGATATTTCGTTAATCGGTAATGAATCTATAACCGCTGCGTATTCTGATATTGGCGATGTGTTTGGTTTTGCGCATCAACAAGCATTTTTAGGATATCAATCATATATACTTGAGCCAGATGTTGATGACGACAATAATACGTCCTACACCTCGAATCTGGCGAATGGAACTTTTGACCATGATTATTATTATGCAGCGACAGGATTAAATGGCAAAATTGCTTTCAACATGGCCGCACAGTATGGAGACAATCTATATTTAGGTTTAAACTTGAATTCCCATTTTATAAATTATAACCGTACTACGTCTCTTTATGAGGACAATTCCAACAACAACTCATTAATAAGTAGCATAGAATTTGGGAATACACTATCCACATCTGGTAATGGTTTTTCTTTTCAATTGGGAGGTATCTTAAAACTAAGTAACGAATTCAGGGTTGGTTTAACCTACGATTCGTCAACATGGTACTCAATTTCAGAAGAAACAACACAATATTTAGCTTCTGTGCGAGATGAAAATGGCTCAAATATTACAGCTGTCATAAATCCTCAAATTGTAAATGTATATCCTAATTACAGATTACAAACGCCTGCAAAGATAACAGGTAGTTTGGCTTATGTGTTTGGCACACAAGGCTTAATAAGTTTCGATTATTCCCATAAAGATTACAGCACCACTAAATTTAAACCAACATCAGATTTTGTTGGTTTAAATAACGATGTTAGCAATGTATTAACCGCCGCTTCTACTTATAGAATTGGTGCAGAATATAAAGTAAAACAAGTGAGTTTTAGAGGTGGTTATCGCTTTGAGGAAAGTCCCTATGCAAACGGTTTTACAGTAGGCGATTTAAATGGATATTCATTAGGTTTAGGCTATAACTTTGGAAATACCAAATTGGATTTAACTTATGATTATTTCGAAAGAGATTCAGACATACCATTATACAATGTTGGTCTAACCGATACAGCTAATGTTCTTAATAAGAATTCAAATATAACACTATCATTAGCTTTCAATATTTAATATATTTTAAACACCTTTTTAAAACGCCTGAACCTATATAGTCCAGGCGTTTTTCATTTAATAAATTACAATAGATTCTGGATTGGTTGTTGAAGGCATTAATTGTTTGTTAATACAAAACATAACAAATCGGAATTACTTATCTTTGCCACTAAAAATAAGTTTTTTGAACACATGAAAATTGAGAAAAACATTGAGGATTTTGATGCTTTAGGTGAAGATCATATTGGAACCTCATCAAACACACCTATGAGAGCGGATGCTTTTAAACTTTCTGTTGAAGAAAAAATAGAAATCATTAAAGACGATGTTCGCCATATTATGGAAACGTTGGGTTTGGATTTGACAGACGACAGTTTAAATGGCACACCAAACAGAGTTGCTAAAATGTTTGTAAAGGAATTGTTTGGTGGTTTAGATCCTAAGAAAAAACCAAGTGCCTCAACATTCGAAAACAAGTACAAATACGGCGAAATGCTGGTTGAAAAAAACATTACCGTGTATTCCACTTGCGAGCATCATTTACTTCCCATCGTTGGTAAAGCGCACATTGCCTACATTTCTAGTGGAAGGGTTGTTGGGCTTTCAAAAATGAACCGTATTGTAGATTATTATGCCAAACGCCCGCAAGTACAAGAGCGTTTAACCATACAAGTTGTTAAAGAACTTCAAGAAGTCTTAGACACACAAGATGTAGCATGTGTTATTGATGCCAAACATTTATGTGTAAATTCTAGAGGGATCAGAGATGTGGAAAGTAGCACCGTAACATCCGAGTTTGGTGGAAAATTTAAAGAAGAAGCCACGCGCAGGGAATTTTTAGATTACATAAAACTTGAAACTAAATTTTAGTTGGTTACCTGACGATTAAACAACTCAACGACTAAACAAATCAACAACCAAACACCAATGCAACTTTATCATCATCAAAAACTCGACATATACAATTCGCTTTCAGGAAAAAAAGAACAATTTAAACCTATAAATGAAGGTCATGTAGGCATGTATGTGTGCGGACCAACCGTTTATAGCAATGTACATTTGGGGAACGTAAGGACGTTTATGTCTTTTGATATGATATTCCGATATCTTAAACATTTAGGCTACAAAGTCCGCTATGTAAGGAACATTACCGATGCTGGCCATTTGGAAAATGATGCGGATGCCGGTGAAGATAAAATCACCAAAAAAGCGCGTTTAGAACAAATTGAACCTATGGAAATCGTGCAACGTTATACGGTTGATTTTCATAACATATTAAATACATTCAATTTTTTGCCACCAAGTATTGAACCTACGGCAACGGGTCATATTATCGAGCAAATTGAATTGATTAAAAACATTATAGACAATGGTTTTGCTTATGTAGCCAATGGTTCTGTATATTTTGATGTTCATAAATACAATGAGAACAACGATTACGGCATATTGAGCAAACGTAAATTAGACGATTTAATTCATAATACCCGTGAATTGGACGGGCAAAACGATAAAAAAAATCCACAGGATTTTGCACTTTGGAAAAAAGCTGAACCGCAACATATCATGCGTTGGCCGTCGCCTTGGAGCGATGGATTTCCAGGTTGGCATTTAGAATGTACAGCCATGAGCACCAAATATTTAGGTGATCATTTTGATATTCATGGTGGTGGTATGGATTTGAAATTCCCCCACCACGAATGTGAAATTGCCCAAAACCAAGCTGCTAAAGGTCAATCACCTGTAAATTATTGGATGCATGCCAATATGTTGCAATTAAATGGGCAACGGATGTCGAAATCAACAGGGAACATTGTGAATCCAGATGAGTTATTGTCAGGAAATAATAATTTTTTTAGTAAAGCGTTTGCACCAAGTGTTATACGTTTTTTTAATGCCCAAGCACACTACAGAAGTGTTCTCGATTTAACGGATGACGGTTTATTATCCAGCGAAAAGGGATTTTACAGATTGATGGATGCTATTAATTTATTAGATGATTTAAAGGCTTCAGAAACATCCTCAATAGATATAAAGTCATGGAAACAATCGTGTTATGATGCGATGAATGATGATTTTAACTCTCCTATTTTAATTGCTAATTTATTTGAAGCGGTTAAATACATCAATCAAGTTAAAGAGGGTTCCCAAACATTAAACTCTGAAGATTTATCTCTTTTAAAAGAAACCTTAAACGTTTTTGCTTTTGATGTTTTAGGTTTAAAAAACGTAACAAAAACCGATTCTGGAACGGATAAATTATCAGCCGCTGTTGATATTTTAATCAAATTAAGACAAGACGCCAGAGCTAATAAAGATTTTGCATTGTCTGATAAAATACGTGATGAATTGGCTGAAGCTGGTATCCAGTTGAAGGATGGTAAAGAAGGAACGACTTTTTCTTTGTCGTAATTTGGTGGATTCGTTTAATCGTGTAATTGTTTAATTGTCTGGTACGTTTCGAATAAACAGCAAAAGACAAACAACTAACATCATATAGTGAAGATGTTTGTCGTATAATTGTAAAGCCGCTTGATATTCTTTTAAACGATTAAACTATTGAAATGAAAAAACTCCTCATTATACCATTCTTATTCTTGATTAAAGTTTACCAAACACTGATATCACCCCTAACGCCTGCAAGCTGTAGATATCAACCCACCTGCTCGCACTACAGTAAAGAAGCTTTAAAAAAACATGGTTTGTTTAAAGGAGGTTGGTTAGCCATAAAACGTATATTTAGTTGCCATCCTTGGGGCGGTTCTGGTTACGACCCAGTACCATGATAACCTTACTAATTAGGGTTATAAAAGTTAAAACTCATTGTCTAAAATTCTAACACTTTCTTTACGCCTCTCTAAACGTTTTTTATAAAAGTCTAAATTGTGGTACACACTCAGTCGCGGTATATGACGATGCTCAAAACTAGTTGGGGACCCAGCAAATCTAAAGGTCCACATATATCCAGCTTGAAGTTGTATGTTTTCATTAACAATATATCCTAAACCTAAAAAGACTCGGTTATCCTCAAAATAATCATAGGTTATTGATTTTCCAGCTTGGATGAATATTTCTTCATAAAAGGATAAAAACAATGTTTTATTAACCAGTTTTGGTTTGTTAAGAGGATAATAACCGGATATTTTATAACGAAACCTATGGGTGAGTTCAAATGGCGAGTCTTCAATAAAATCGCGCCTCCAGCGTTGTTCAAAACGGAATTGATGATAAAGCTTCAATCGTTCGAGAGGTTGTACAAAAAGAATTTGTTCCCAAAATCGGAACTGTGGTACGACATTATCCTGTCCTTCAATATCTTGCTGAGGTGCCCAATATAATGGTGTGACGACGCCACCCGTAATTTCAACATTTTTATTAATCAAATAGGTTAGCCCAAATCTTAGATAGACTTGTCCCATATCTTTAATAAAATCATTAGTACGCCTATAATGGTATTCACCATAATAGAACATCTTTTCGTTTAAGCGGTATTTAGTGTAGGCTCCAAGCCATAAACCTTCCGTGTTCTTATAGGTTTTTTGGGTATTGTCTTGTGCAAAATTATTATGAAAGACGAACATTAAACCAATAATACATTTTAATAAATGCTTCATATTAAAATGCATTTAGCAACGTTAATCTTTCATCCAAAGATTTATTCCTTCTAAGTTTTCGTTCGAGTTTAATCGTGTTTTTATCAACTAGAAAATATAGCCGATCTTGAAGTGCATAAATTTTGTTCACTCTCTTTAGCACTTCTGCTGGTTCTTGGTAGGTAATATGCGCTTGCCCTATAAGCTGGGAAGTCATTTCATCTGTAATTATATTGTATAGACGTTTTTTTAAACGTGTTGGAACCTGGTCGCTATAAGTAAATGGGTCAAAAACATAATCTGTGTATAGAGAATCCAACTCTTTAGCTCTCTTACCAATATCAGCAGACACTTGGTACGTTTTATTTAAGAGTTCAAAACTTGATAATATAGCTTCTCCTTGTTTGATTTTTGAAGGGACTTCGACTTCAGCAATAAATTGATTGAAATTATCTTCAAATTGTTCCTTTACAAAATACTCTTTTGTTTTGGTGATGAGTGTATATAATTTATCATATCCTAATGATTGTTTATAAATGGAATCTATAGCTTTAGATTTATTTACAATTTTCTTGTTAACGTTTAGCACTTCATTTTCTAAATGCAATTCTTCAACTTTCCTATTAAAAACAGTAATTAATGAGTCTGCGACATGTGTTCGGTCTTCAAAATTAAGCACTATATAAGACAGAAAATTTGGTTTTTCTTGAACCTTAGGCTCATAGTGAAACACGTGTGCACCATTTTCTGTGGTGATTGTATCATTTTCTAATATGTCCCTTGCATAATCAATTAACAGCCCTTGCCTATTATAATACTCTATCTGTTCTTTAAGTAAAATGTCATTCCAAGGCTTGATATAGTTTTTAAGGGAATCTTGCTTTATTGCCCAATTGATAATTATTTGGATGGTGCTGTCCTTTACAAATGTGAGATTATCTATTTCTAATGTTTTAATGGTGTTTATTTTATTCCGAAAGTTGGCTTCTGTGGTTTCCCATTTTTTTAATAGATCTTTTTCATCAGAATTCAATGGGTAAAAAGCCCTATTAGTTCCTAACGGCAAACTGCTACTCTTAAACACGTCTGTATCGTATTTAAATATCGTCTGCAAAGCATTATTTAAGATTTTTTCGCCTTCTAATTGAGCCGTAATGTATGGTGAATTTCTGGGATAGCCATCACTATAAATAAGACTAAGTGGACTATTGATCAATGGGTCGGTGGCACCACCGGTTAGAGCCTCATTTATGGTTTTACTTTGTGGATAAATTAAATTTAGAACAGTGTCTTTTCCCTTTATTTTAGTTAGTGTTAAAAGAATGCCCTCTTTGTATTCCCTTCTTTCTTTAATATTATCTTTCTGGTAATAAAACTCCCAAAAACCTTGCATCAAACCATTTGTAGCATTTCCTTTTACAGTAACTTTTTCATGGGCTTTATCCAAAAAAGACAACTCAAAATCACCATTAATTTTTTTATCTTTTAAATTAGCCGTGAGCGTCTCAGTATTTTTAACAAGATTTTTATCTTCATACAAATTAGCTTTAAAATTAAACGCTCCGTCTGGATAACCATCTTTATATCCCAAGCTTTTATATGTTTCATTGGTTGAAGTTGTGTATTGGACAGACGCTTCTGAAACCCCTTCAATTTTTACAGCATGGGATTGACTTTCATAAATCCATTTACCGTCTTTAATGTTATTTTTATATTGGCCATTCCAAGAATTAACGAGGGCAGTACTTTGGGAGATACTATCTTTCTGTTCGCTTTTATAAATAAATTTACCATGCTTAATAACTTCGCCTTTTTTATTGAGATAATAATCAAACTTAGCATGTCCTAGATGTGATGACTGTGGTTTATATAAACTATCGTACTGTTTAATCTCTTGTGAAAACACAAAGGTTGGAAAAGATAAAAAAAAGAATTTAAGCAGTAAAAAGTAGTAGAGCCCTTGACTGCAGTTGGCTGATAAAGATTTCATTTATTAAGTAATAATGTTTACAAATTATACTATTTACGTTGTTTCTATTAACATTTACGGGCGTCTACTAAGTATTGGACGCCTCTTTACTTCTAAAGTTTTGTTAAAAACATCATGATGCCAACGCAATCTAAACTAGATTTTAAACAAATATTCCGAATACACATAAAAGGTTTTACCCATAAAATAATCATTCTAAAAATATTTTTAGCACCAATCTACCCTGTTTCTTTTGTCAACAAAAACAAATAAATTCCTTGCGCTAGGCTAAGGCCATCGCTTAAATTTCATTTTAACCCTTTAACACATAGCACCATAACTTTTTAAACATATTTATTTTCCCTTTCTTCCAAGGGGGAATAAGTAAATCATACAAGTTCTTTCCGAAATTGTATAACACTATACGTTTTTATGTTTACCAACTTTGTAAAAAGCAATCAACCGTTTAATTATTCACAGTTTTAATAAATATCAAAATGGAAGAAAATCAAATGGGCGAAAACAACACAACATACAGAGGCATGCTTACAGGTATGTTTCGCGACCGTGAAAGTACAGAAAATGCTTATAACACTTTACAAGAAAGAGGTTATACAAAAGACGATATCAATTTAGTGATGTCTGACGAGACACGGAAAAAACATTTTTCGGGTGATGTCAAAAACACCGAAATAGGAACCAAAGCTGCCGAAGGTGCAGGAAAAGGTTCTGCTATTGGAGGTACTGTTGGTGCCATTGTAGGCGTTATTGCAGCCATTGGAACTAGTTTAGTTATTCCAGGACTTGGAATTGTTATAGCGGGCCCTCTTGCTGCGGGTCTGGCAGGAGCCGGTGCAGGTGGTCTTACAGGTGGAATAATCGGTGCACTCGTAGGCTCAGGAATTCCTGAAGCACGTGCAAAGTTATATGAATCCGGAATCAAAGAAGGACAAATAGTTATGGGGATTAAACCTCGTAATGATGAAGATGCCAGATATTTTGAAAACAACTGGCGTACTAATAAAGGTGAAGAAATCTACAATTAGAATTTCTATTGCAACTAAAAACGGAATGACCATACAGTTCATTCCGTTTAAAATCTAAGCGATAAATATAGAAACTATGTTCCATCACGTAAAAGAATTACAATTCAACGCCCGGGTTTCAAAACCTGATGTGCGTTTTGCAAGACTCCTCCTTGAACAGTTCGGGGGACCCAATGGCGAACTAAAAGCCGCTATGCAATATTTTGTACAGGCATTTGGTTGCCGAAAAGCATATCCTGCCGAATATGATATGCTCATGGATATTGCCACAGAAGAATTTAGTCACCTAGAAATTGTAGGTGCCACGATTCAAATGTTACTCACAGGCGTTAACGGTGAATTGAAAAATGCTGCGGATGAATCTGACTTGACCAAAATGTTAGATGGCAAAACGGCAAAAGAAAGTTACATACACGATGCCATGATAGATCCTCACTTCTTCATTGTTAGTGGCGGTACACCAACACTTACCGATAGTGTTGGCAATCCTTGGAATGCATCTTACATTATGGGTATGGGCGATTTAACAGCCGATCTTCGTTTAAACATTGGCGCAGAAACCAGTGCAAAAATGGTATATGAAAACTTGATGAAATTTACAGACGATGAGTATGTAAAAGAATCATTGCGTTTTTTAATGACTAGAGAGGTTGCCCACTTTCAAATGTTTCAAGCGGCTTTGGATAATATTAAACCAAACTTTCCTCCTGGCATTTTACAAAGTGACCCGCGCTTTAGCAACAAATACTTTAACATGTCTAATGGCAAAGATTTTAAAGGCCCTTGGAATGAAGGCAAAAGTCCAGAAATGAAAGAAGAATGGGAAGTTATTGACCATCCTCTTGAACATGTTCAAGAAACCAATGGCTTACTAGACGAAAAAGCTAAGGGTACACAACGAACAGAACAATCTGTTCAAAAAGACAACAAATCGTTATCTGCGAAGCGTAAAGCAGAAGTAGATAAAGCCACGCTTCCTAAAAATGGCGTCATGAGTTGGTCAGTTTATGAAGAATCGGTTGAAGCCAGTTCAAACAAAAACAATAAATAATAATTTTTTTAATCATTAAATTCACTAAAAATGGAAAATAAAAAATCAAATTCAACGACTACGTCCCAAAACGGAAACCAGTCAAAAGAAAGATCATCTAATGGTTCTATGCAATCATCTCAACTTATGAAATTATTTGAAGATGAATTGAAAGACATTTACTGGGCTGAAAAAGCATTAACAAAAGCAATTCCAAAGATGATTAAAAACGCAACATCCCCAGAATTGATTGATGCGCTAACAAGTCATCTTGAAGAAACTAAAAACCAAGTGACCAGATTGGAAGAGGTTTTTGAATCGATAGATAAAAAAGCAAGTGCCAAAAAATGTGATGCTATGGAAGGTCTCATTAAAGAGGCTGAAGACATCATGGAATCCTGCGAAGAAGGTGCCATGTGCGATGCAGGCATTATTTCGGCTGGTCAAAAAGTAGAACATTACGAAATTGCTTCTTACGGAACACTTCGTCAGTTTGCAAAAACATTAAATTTAGCTAAAGCCGTGAAATTACTTGAAGCGACCCTTAATGAAGAAAAAGCGGCTGATGAGAAACTATCAAAAGTAGCTACATCTGCTATAAATGTGGAAGCAGCTGAATTAAAAGCATAAATTCAATAAAGCATGAACAATTTTTTCAAAGCAATAATAGCAGGCTATGGCGCTAAAAAATTAGGCGGAGGCTGTTTAGGAACCATCATCGTTTTTGTAATTATCTGGTGGTTATTAGGAATGTTTTAATCCTATTTTAAGAATTGAATATTTGAAGCCATCTCATTTAAATGAGGTGGCTTTTTATGTTTAAAATTTTGAAATCAAACGTCATTGCGAACGCAGTGAAGCAATCTCATGATGTAGAACTAAATCTAAACGTCATTGCGAAGAACGAAACAATCTCATAATGTAGAACTAAATCTAAACGTCATTGCGAAGAACGAAACAATCTCATAATGTAGAACTAAAATTAAACAGATTGCTTCGTCATACTTCCTCGCAATGACGTTTACTTGACTCAATAAAAAATTTCAATTATATTCGTTTATCAACAATGCTAATATTATGAATGATACAAGCCATCACGATGCGCGAATAGCAAACATGACCTTTGCCGCAGTATATCCACATTATGTAACAAAAGTTGAGAAGAAAGGCAGAACGAAAGACGAGTTACACCAAGTAATTACTTGGCTGACAGGTTATGATGAAAAAAAGCTGCAAGAACTCATTGAAGACAAAGTGACTTTTGATCAATTTTTTCAGGGTGCTCACATAAACCCTAACGCGCAACTGATTACCGGAGTTATTTGTGGTTATTGCGTAGAGGATATCCAAAATCCCTTAACCCAAAAAGTAAGGTATTTAGATAAGTTAGTAGATGAATTGGCAAAAGGACGTAAGATGGAGAAGATATTGCGAGGTTCGTTTAAGGTCTGATATAAATCATTAAAACGATTTCATATCATTGTAGTTGTGTAATATTAAAAAATCACATATTACTTATACTATATCAGAATTGTCTCTATAGATAGCAAAAGTATCAAAAAGGATGACAAACCTAAACAAGCAACCTTTATACATGTAAAAAAAACCACGATCATCTGTGTGATTCTTTTGGTAAACAAAATTTTATTATCTTTAATTACATGCTTTATAAAAAACATTAAAACAGATAATGCTTATTTGTAATAGCTAAAATCCCTTCATAATTAAATTCCTAACCAAGATGAAAAAGGAAATTTATTTACTCGACAAATCAGCAGAGTCTATAAAGTATTCCAAACCGCTATATTTACTTTTACCAATTCAACTATTAAATACACTTTCCATAGTGATTGCTTTTTTTCACGTATTTTTAATTAAAAGAAGGTGGGCTAAAATTTCAGATATAATTTTTAATTCTCCTGAAGGATATGAAAAAATGCTTCAAAAAATTTGGTTTACAAGAATGATGAGAAGATTATTGTCTGTTACACTTAGGACTCCTTTTCGTTCTAAAGCCATCAAACTTGTTAACAATAAACTTACTTTACCCGAATTAGGGTGCATTATAGCTATTCCTCATACACCATGGGCGAAATTACTTGCCGAATGGTGCCGCTCTAACAATTTTGCACTAGTTTTTGCAGGTGGTCCTTGGATTAAGCGAACTGGACATTTAAATGTTTCTAATGCTAGTTTATCCCAAATTAGAAAGTTAGTCTCTCATTTGAATTCCAAAAAATTTGTTGTTGTTATTGGAGACAACGAGAATAGATCTCGCTGCTGTCAAGTAACTTACTTTGGTAAAAAATGCAATGCTTCTTTACTCCCTGTCAGACTGGCAACATTAGCAAGTGTTCCTATTACAGTAGTGATTCCAAAATTTGACAAGCAACAAATCAATCTTGTAAATGGACCTACAATTGACTCCAATACTATTATTTCAAATAAAAAAGAAGCTCTTCAGAAAATTTTCAGTTATTATGAAAATGAGGTGTATGCTTCCCCTTCCATTTACTACCCCTACATATTGGGCTCTTTAAACACTTGATTATTGTAAAATCATTAGTATAGTCTGAAATAAAAATTACACGTGTTTTAATCAAAGGTACTACCATGAGCCGTGCCTTTTAGTCAACATAATAAAAAAATCAATTCTTCTCAGGAATCCCCTTCAAAATCTCCAATACAAACTTCCAATATTTTTGTACCGATGATATTTGCGCACGTTCATCTGGTGAGTGTGCACCTTTAATGTTGGGTCCAAAACTAATCATGTCCATGTTCGGGTAATTTTTTCCTAAAATACCACATTCCAATCCGGCATGGCAAGCCGCTACATGCGGTTTTTCGCCATTTAAATCTTCATACAATTTGGTCATGACTTTTAAAATAGGAGAATCCATATTAGGTGTCCATCCTGGGTAATCACCCGAAAACGTCACGTCGCAACCTGTTAATTCAAAACAAGCTCTCAACGAATTTGCCAAATCCATTTTAGCCGTTTCCACCGATGAACGTGTGAGGCAATCTACTTTAATAGTGCCGTTTTTTATCACCACTTTGGCAATGTTGTTGGATGTTTCCACCAAATTAGGGATATCGGCACTCATGCTGTAAACGCCGTTTTGGGCTGCGTACAAAGCCCTTGTAAAACCTTCTTGAATTCCTAAATCCATAATCATTTTGGGAGTTTCACATTTAGAAACACTGATTTCTAAATAAGGTTCCATCGTCTTAAATTCTGTTTTTATTACGGTTGCCAAAGCATCCATTTCAGATAAAAAACTCGCTTCATGTATGGCATCAATCGCGACAATAGCTTGACTTTCCCTAGGAATGGCATTTCGCAAACTCCCACCCTCCATTTCAGAAATCCGTAACCCAAAATGCTCAAAACCATCAAATAACAAACGGTTTATGATTTTATTGGCATTGCCCAAACCTTCATGGATTTGCATCCCTGAGTGTCCACCTTGCAAACCTTTCACGGTGATTTTAAACCCGATTTTAAATTCAGGTGTTTCTTCTTCTTGATACTCGCGTGTCGCCGTGACATCAATTCCTCCAGCACACCCTACTCCTATTTCGTTATCTTCCTCCGTATCTAAATTCAATAAAATTTCGCCAGTCAATAATCCGTCTTTCAATCCCATAGCACCTGTCATGCCTGTTTCCTCGTCAATGGTAAACAAAGCTTCAATAGCTGGATGCGGAATGTCTTTACTTTCCAAAATAGCCATAATCGTGGCAACGCCCAAACCATTATCCGCTCCTAAAGTCGTGCCTTTCGCTCTTACCCAATCACCATCCACATACATATCAATGCCTTGTGTATCAAAGTCGAAAACAGTATCATTATTTTTTTGGTGCACCATATCCAAATGCGATTGCATCACAATGGTAGTTCTGTTTTCCATACCTTTAGTAGCCGGCTTTTTAATAATGACATTTCCAACGGCATCTTCTATGGTTTCCAATCCCAACGACTTCCCAAAATCTTTCATAAACGCAATCACACGTGCCTCTTTTTTTGAGGCTCTAGGAATGGCATTTAAATCGGCGAATTTATTCCAAAGGGATTTTGGTTGAATGTTTCTTATTTCTGAATTCATAACATTTGTAATGGTGTTCTACAAAGGTAGTTATTCTGAATAGGATTAATAAACATTTGCTTATTTTTGAAGCATGCTTAAAGACAAAAAAACCATACTGGCGCTGTCCATCATTCCGCAGTATATCATTATAAAATGGTTGTCTCATTATCCTGAATTTATTGAACAGTATTACAGCAATGGTTTTTATCAATTTGTTTCTAAAATATTTAGATATACGCTTGGTTGGATGCCGTTTTCTTTTGGAGATTTGGTATATGCCTGTGCCATTATTTATATGCTAAGGTGGTTTTATATAAACAGAAAACGTTTAAGACAAGACACAAAGCAATGGTTTATCGATGTGTTTTCGGCAGTTGCCCTATTTTACTTGACGTTTCATTTGTTATGGGGCATGAACTACCACCGATTACCACTGCATAAAAACCTAAATCTGGAAGCCGATTACACCACGGAACAATTGATTCTAGTTACTACAAAATTAATTGAAAAGTCGAATGCCCTGTATGTGGAAATCAAAAAAAATGATACAACTAAAATCGACTTGCCTTATAGTAAATCGGATATTTTAGAACTTGCTCCGTTGGGTTATAAAAATTTAAAAAGCGTATTTCCAGATTTAGAATATCACTCGAAAAGTGTTAAAAAGTCGTTGTTTAGTTATCCATTAACCTATATGGGTTTTACGGGTTATTTAAATCCGTTTACCAACGAAGCGCAAGTAGATGCCTTGATACCCATTTATTTATTCCCAACAACTACATCGCACGAAATCGCTCATCAATTAGGCTATGCCGCAGAAAATGAAGCTAATTTTATTGGATGTTTAGCCGCGATAAATCATGATGATATCTATTTTAAATATACAGGATATACCTTTGCGCTCCGGTTTTGTTTGAATGAAATATACAGGCGGGATGAAGCCTTATTCAATACTTTAGTAGAAACCGTAAACAAAGGCATTTTAAGTAACTTTGAAGAAGTCCGTAATTTTATGGATGCTTACGATAATCCGTTAGAACCATTTTTTAAAGTGTTTTATAGTAATTTCTTAAAAGCCAACAACCAAGCAAAAGGCATGGAAAGTTACAGTTATGTGGTGGCTCTATTGGTTAATTATTTTGAAAAAGAATCTGATTTAATTTATAATGAATAAACAAATTAGTAGTATACAAAACCCATACATCAAGCAGTTAATACAGCTAAAAGACAAGTCGCGCGAACGCAAAAAAAGCGGTTTATTTTTAATTGAAGGTGAACGTGAAATCATGCTTGCGCTTAAAGGTGGTTACGAGTTGGAAACTATTTTGTTCAATCCAGAAATAATCAGTCAAGAACAACTAGACAACTTAACAACTAAACGATTCAACAATTCAACAATTCAACAACCAACCACCATCGAAATTACCACAGAGGTATATCAAAAACTAGCTTACCGCGATACTACGGAAGGCGTTTTAGCAGTAGCAAAAAGTAAAGAACATAACTTAAGTGAACTGATATTTAAAACTAAGAATCCATTAATTTTAGTGGCCGAAGCTCCCGAAAAACCAGGCAATATTGGTGCTCTTTTGAGAACGGCAGACGCTGCTCGTGTGGATGCTGTTATTATAGCCAATCCGAAAACCGATTTATACAATCCAAACATCATTCGTTCAAGTGTGGGTTGTGTGTTTACAAATCCAATAGGCACTGGTACAACTTCGGAAATTATTGCATTTCTAAAATCAAAAAAAATAGATATCTATTGTGCTGCTTTGCAGGCATCAGTTCATTATGACACCCAAGATTTCACCAAACCAACCTCCATTGTTGTTGGCACGGAAGCCACAGGATTAAGTGATGAGTGGTTAAAAAACGCTACACAAAATATCATCATTCCCATGGAAGGAGATATCGATTCCATGAATGTTTCTGTTGCCGCAGGAATTCTTATTTTTGAAGCTAAAAGACAACGGAAATTTAAATAAGGTTAGCTCGCCAAGACACAAAGCTGCAAAGTGATGCTACTGAAAACTGAAACTGTGAACTGAAAACCAAATCCATGACCTCAACACTATTATTCTACATCATCATCACCATAATAATCATCAGCTTTATAGTTGATAAAATCTTAGATGCCTTAAATGCGAGACATTTTAATGATGCACTTCCAAAAGATTTACAAGATGTTTATGATGAAACCGAATACAAAAAATCTCAGAATTACAAAGCCACCAATTACCGATTCGGACTCATAACTTCTACATTTTCTTTGGTGTTAACACTCGCTTTTTTGTTTTTTGATGGTTTTGAATTTGTTGATACTATCGCCAGAAGCATTAGTGATAACCCAATCATGATCGCTTTAATATTCTTCGGAATCATTATGATTGGCAGCGATATTATCACAACGCCTTTTTCATATTATAGCACATTTGTAATTGAAGAAAAATTTGGGTTTAACAAAACAACCAAAAAAACTTTCATCCTTGATAAACTTAAAGGTTGGCTTATGATGGCCGTTGTTGGCGGTGGCATTTTAGCATTAATTATTTGGTTTTATCAATCTACAGGCACTTATTTTTGGCTATATGCTTGGGCTTTAGTAGCGGTATTCGTGTTGTTTATGAATATGTTTTATTCCAAGCTTATTGTGCCCATATTCAACAAACAAAAACCATTGGAAGCAGGAAGTTTAAGAGACAAAATATCGGAATATGCCCAAACCGTTGGCTTTAAATTGGATAAAATTTTTGTCATTGACGGCTCTAAACGTAGTACCAAAGCCAATGCTTATTTTTCTGGTTTTGGTAGCGAAAAACGTGTGACACTTTATGACACATTGATTAATGATTTGGATGAAGAAGAAATTGTAGCTGTTTTGGCGCATGAAGTCGGACATTATAAAAAGAAACACATCATATTTAACCTATTTGCCTCCATATTAATGACGGGATTGATGCTTTATATTTTATCGCTTTTTATCTCCAATCCGTTGTTATCAAACGCGTTGGGTGTTGAGATACCCAGTTTTCATATTGGTTTGATTGCTTTCGGATTATTGTATGCTCCTATTTCTGAAATCACAAGCTTAATCATGAATCTGTTTTCCAGAAAATTTGAATACCAAGCGGACGATTATGCTAAAAACACCTATGAAGCAGAACCACTTATAACCTCACTTAAAAAACTTTCTAAAAACAGTTTGAGCAATTTAACGCCACATCCAGCGTATGTGTTTATGCATTATTCACACCCTACGTTGTTGCAACGGATTGTAAATTTGAGGAGATAACGTCATTGCGAAGTACGAAGCAAGCATGCCGTCATTGCGAGGCACGAAGCAATCTCATGATTTGGAACTATAATTAAACAGATTGCTTCGTCGTTCCTACTCGCAATGACGTTAAGTGAGTAACCCCGTTAACGATTGAACGGTCTGTTTGAGCTCCCCACCGCAGGAGGGAGCGAGTAGTGAAATATTTATATTCACGAGTACCATATTGAAATAAAATTACTTGAGTAAAGCGTGTTAAAACGCCTAAATAATTAAAAAATCAAAAATCGTCAATCAAAAATCGTCAATCCCAAATAAAAGATTATCTTTGCCGCTTCAAACTCAAAAATGAGTTAAATTCCTCAGAGAGAGGATGTGTTACAAGAAGGTTAAGTTAAGTATGTCGATTCGCTTCTTATGTAACACCACATAACAAAATCGAATACTTATACAAGAATGAACACATTCCAAGATTTAGGTCTTAATGAGGACCTTTTACGCGCTGTTACCGATTTAGGGTTTGTAACCCCAAGTGATGTACAAAGCCAAGCCATCCCTATTTTATTAGAAAAAGAAACCGATTTAGTCGCTCTTGCACAAACAGGAACTGGCAAAACCGCAGCATTTGGTTTCCCAATGTTGCAAAAAATAGATATTGAAAGTAGAACTACCCAAGGTCTTATTTTATCCCCTACACGCGAACTTTGTTTGCAAATCACCAACGAAATGAAACTTTACGGCAAGTACTGCAAAGGACTTAACGTAGTAGCAGTTTATGGTGGGTCAAGCATTACAGATCAGGCGAGGGATATAAAAAAAGGTGCTCAAATTATTGTAGCGACGCCTGGACGTATAAAGGATATGATAAGCAGACGTTTGGTTGATATTTCTAAAATAGAATATGCTGTTTTAGATGAAGCTGATGAAATGCTTAACATGGGATTTTATGAGGATATCACGGATATTCTATCGAATACTCCCGAAGAAAAATGTACTTGGTTGTTTTCGGCTACGATGCCTAGAGAGGTGTCTGTTATTGCCAAAAAATTCATGGAAAATCCTGTGGAAATCACCGTAGGAAATAAAAATGAAAGCACAAGTCAGGTATCCCATGAATATTATTTAATAAATGCTCGTGACAGATATGATGCTTTAAAACGTTTGGCAGATGCGAATCCAGATATCTTTTCGGTGGTATTTTGTAGAACGAAACGCGACACTCAAAAAGTAGCGGAACAACTTATTGAAGATGGCTATAGCGCAGGTGCTTTGCATGGTGATTTAAGTCAGAACCAAAGGGATATGGTTATGAATTCGTTTCGTAAAAACCAAATTCAAATGTTGGTAGCAACCGATGTGGCTGCTCGTGGGATTGATGTAGATGATATTACACACGTTATTAACTACCAATTGCCAGATGAAATCGAAACCTACACACACCGTTCTGGACGCACAGGACGTGCCGGAAAAACGGGGGTTTCTATGGTTATTGTTTCTAAAAGTGAAGTGCGTAAAATAAAAACCATTGAACGCATTATTAAAAGGGATTTTATCAAGAAAGATATTCCAGATGGTATGGAAATTTGTGAAGTGCAATTAATGTCGCTTGCCAATAAAATCCATAACACAGAAATCAATCATGAAATTGATGACTACCTGTCTAAGATAAACGAATTATTTGCCGATACTTCAAAAGACGAATTAATTAAAAAATTCTTCTCGGTAGAGTTTACCCGTTTCTATAATTACTATAAAAAATCTAAAAACCTTAATATATCCGAAGGCAGAAGTGACGACCGTGAAGATGGTAGAGAAGGTGGCAGGGAACGGACTCGTGATTTTGGAAGCAATTCTGATTCTACACGTTATTTTATTAACGTGGGTAGTAAGGATGGTTACGATTGGATGAGTTTAAAAGACTTTTTAAAAGATATTTTAGAACTTGGTAGGGATGATGTTTTTAAAGTGGAAGTAAAAGAAAGTTTTTCATTCTTTAATACCGAAAAGGAATTACAAGAAAAAGTATTGGCTTTTTTCACCGACTTTAAGCATAATGATAGATATGTGAATGTTGAAGTATCTGAAAACCGTGGCGGTGGCGGTGGCGGAAGACGCGACGATAGAAGAGGCGGCGGAAGACGTGACGAAAAACGTGGCGGAGAAAGGCGTTCTGCTCCTAGAAGTGATTTTGGAAACAGAAGCGATAGAAGAAGTGATGATACCTCCAGACCAAGACGTACCGGCGGTGATTTTAAGCCAAAAGGAGGCCCTAGACGTTCTGAAGGTGATGCCAGACCAAGTGATTCTGGCGCATCAAGACCAAGACGTTCTAGACGTTAATCAACCTTAATTTGTTAATTTTAAGTCAAAATAAAATTCTAAAAACTAGAATTAAGGTTTAGTTTAGTATTTTTATGACTAAATTAGAATTAACCTATCATATAGAATGAAGCACTACCTTTTACTTTTCTCAATACTATTGTCTTCAGCTTTTTGCTTTTCGCAAGAAGAGGCAGGAAGAGTAAAAGGTGTTGTTGTTGATGCTTCCGACGACAAAATTTTAGAAAGTGTCAACATTGTAAACCTCAATAAAGTCATTGGAACCAGCACCAACAGTAATGGTGAGTTTGAAATTCCCGCAAATGTAAATGACACCTTGCACTTCTCTTATTTGGGCTTTAAATCCATAAAAGTACGCGTTACTAACGATTGGTTAAAATATGGTGATGGAGCAACTACCACTATTAAACTTACCGAACTAGCCCTTGCGCTTGAAGAAGTTGTAGTAAACCAATTAAAACTTACAGGGTATTTGGAAGTTGATATTAAACAAGTTCCTGCTATAAACACAAATTACCGTTATAGTATTTCCGGACTGCCAAGTACAGGTTATGAGGCTGGTAGACAATCTACCATCAACAAAGTATTAGGTTCTATTTTTAATCCTGCCGATTTTTTACATCGTATGTTTGGTAAAAAACCAAATGAATTGCGAAAGCTTAAAAAGATGAAGGAAGATGATGAAATAAGAAACTTACTCGCCTCACGATTTGACCGTGAAATGCTAACCGTTTTACTACAAGTAAACAAAGTGGATTTAGACGAAATTGTAAGTCAGTGCAACTACTCAAAGGGGTTTATACAAACGGCAAACGACCTTCAAATACTAGATGCCATCAGTGAATGCTATGAAGAGTACAAAGTACTTAACAGAGACCGAGAAGGCAAATTGTAATAGTCTCAGACAAATTACTTCTTTACTTCTTCCATAGTAAACAAAAAGATTCCACCAGAATTTCATAAAATTCTATTAACAAGCGAGTTAAATAGTGTTAAATATAGGTTTTTTATTACGCAGATTGTATTAATTTGATTTCTATCTAAATTAATATACCAACTGGATGAAAAGAAACATCTACCTATCTTTTTTACTTCAAATATGCGTTTACCAAGTATTTTCACAAGATATTGAAATGAGCGGAACCATTATGGATTCCAAAACGCAAGCACCTATTGAATTCGTTAACATAGGGATTCAAAACAAAAACAAAGGGACCATATCGAATTTAGAAGGAAAGTTCCTCTTAGAGATTCCACAAGAACTCTCAACAGACTCTTTAACCATCAGCCATGTCAATTACGAAACCTTAAAAATCCCCATAAGGAGCATTAAAGACAAAACGCTTTATCTAGAGCCTAAAACCAATGAACTCGCCGAAGTCATCATCTCAAATAAAAAGAAAAGACATAGTAAGGTTGGAGTTAAAAGTTATAATCCGTTTTTATCGGCTCCAATCATATCTAAAGACATGGATGTTATTGAAGCAGCACAAAGAATAAATATTCCAAGTAAATCTGTTAAAATAAATTATGTTAACATGTATCTATTACGTGGTTTTAAAATAGATAGCAGCTACATCAGAATAAACTTTTACAAAAATGTGGATGATGCTCCGGGAGAAAAAATAATTTTTCAAAACATTGTACAACATAAACGAATTGAACCAGGTTGGATTCAAATGGATTTAACATCATATAACATTTATCTTGACGAAGATTTCTTTGTTAGTGTTGAGTTCATAACTGATTTTAAAAACCCCTATGAAATTAATTTAGGTGGTATTTTAACCAAAGGAAAGGGCTATTTTAGAAAAAACAGTCAAGGCTCTTGGTATAAAGTCCCGGGTGCATATTCCATAAACGTAGAAATAGAATATTGAAAACAAAACGATATTTTAAAGTTTTAAAGCTAATTGCTTTAATCTTTTTAGTACCATTAGCCATGAATTCCCAAACCATACGTGGGGTTATTTATGATGCAGAATCCAAACTAAAAGACATTAAGGTTTTCAATCTTTCAAAACAAGTAACAACCTATTCAGATGATGCGGGTAACTTCGTAATAAACGCTTCTATTAACGACACGCTCGTTTTTTCTTCATTGTTTTATGAACAAAAAAAAGAAGTCTTAACCAAAGACCATTTTGAAAACAGCATCGTTATTGAATTAAAAAAAATAATGAACAATCTTGATGAAGTTGTGCTGACTGATCGTTCAAAAAATAAAGAGTTTGACGCAGAAGCATATACAACCGATTTAAAAGCCCAAATTGCTGATGACATTAAAAAAAATCCACATTTGTATGGACAGGCACCAAGTTATGGTTTGGATTTTATTGCAATAGCTTCACTTATTGGAAAACTTTTCAAGAAAGAAAAATTCAAACCCGATGTTGTAGAACCTATTAATTACAAACAACTGGATTCTTTGTTTGCTAAAGACAACTTATTAAATGATACCTTTTTAGTTAATGAGTTAAAAATACCTTTGGAATATAAGAATTTGTTTTTCGAATATTTTGAAGCCCAAAACATTAATGATACATTTCTAAAAGAAGATAAAAGAATATTATTGTTAGAGGAATTATTCAAACACAGTAAAGCCTTCAAAACCTTTTTATCTGATTATGAAAAGGGAAAAACAAAGGATTAAATCCAAATTTTTTAAAGGGTTCTCGATACAAAATAGCTCGTACCTCACTATTTCACTCGAGAACAGGCTAACTAAAATTAATATTATAACACTATTTGTCACTTCGAGTGATTTTCGAAGCATGAGAAAATCGTATCGAGAAGCTATACTATTAGATTTGTTAATACAAATTCTGCCCAACGAGTTTCTAAATATTAATTCTTATCCTCCAACAAAGGCACAAAACGAAATTCACCAAATTCATGTTGTTCAAATTCTTTAGTGTCTTTCCTAATAATTAAAGTCATAATTTGTGTATGTTCTCCAACAGGAATCACCAACCTTCCTCCTGTTTTTAACTGACTTAACAATGGTTTTGGCACAAAAGGCGCGCCAGCAGTTACAATAATACTATCAAACGGGGCATCTTCAACCAAACCTTTATAACCATCTCCAAAAATCAACTTTTTGGCACGATAACCTATTTTTGGTAAAAACACACTCGTTTTTTTGAATAATTCTTGCTGACGTTCTATACTGTAAACTCTAGCACCCAGTTCACATAAAACGGCTGCTTGATAGCCACTCCCTGTACCTATTTCCAAAATTTTATCGTCTCTTTTAACTTGAAGTAATTCCGTTTGAAATGCAACGGTATAAGGTTGTGAGATGGTTTGGTCGGCCGCAATCGGGAACGCCATATCCTTATAAGCATAATCTAAAAAACCAGAATCCATAAATAAATGTCGGGGCACATTCCCTATGGCTTTCAAAACATTTGCATCCGTTATTCCCTTGCCTTTTAACACAGTAACTAATTGCTGTCGTAATCCTTTATGCTTAAATGTATCTTTCAAAAGTAGCGTCATTTCTCAATGCTAAAATTAGTCAAACATTTTTAAGCTTAAAACTATTTAAACAGAATTTATTTTTTAATAATTTACGATTAAAATTTAGCAGCATTATACCAAAATCATGTGTTAATTATGCTATTTTTGTTTAAAACGGAAATATTATGCTAAACGTTGGGGTACTTGGTGCAGGTCATCTTGGGAAAATTCATTTAAGACTTCTACAACAGTCAGAAAAATATAATCTTGTTGGTTTTTATGATGCCGATGATACTCACGGTAAAAAAATAGAAGCAGAATTTGGTTATAAATTCTTTAATTCCATTGAAACACTTATTGATGCCGTAGATGTCGTAGATATTGTCACGCCAACCCTCTCCCATTACGAATGTGCCAAACAAGCCGTTATAAAAGGTAAACATATTTTTGTTGAAAAACCCATTACCAATACCGTTGAAGAAGCCGAAGAAATAAGAGCTTTGGTTGCCCTGCACAATGTAAAAGGACAAGTGGGCCATGTAGAACGTTTTAATCCCGCCTATTTAGCTGTTAAGGACGAGGTGAAATCTCCGATGTTCATTGAATCTCACCGACTAGCTGAGTTTAATCCTCGTGGCACCGATGTTCCTGTGGTATTGGATTTAATGATTCACGATATTGATATTATTTTAAGCACCGTAAATTCTAAAATAAAACATATTTCGGCCAGTGGTGTCGCTGTCATTAGCGATACGCCCGATATAGCCAATGCACGTATTGAATTTACAAATGGTTGTGTTGCCAATTTAACTGCTAGTAGAATTTCGTTAAAGAAAATGCGTAAGATTCGATTTTTTCAAAAGGATGCTTACATTTCGGTGGACTTTTTAACCAAGCAATGTGAAGTCGTAAAAATGAAGGATGCCCCTGAAAATCCTGGGGACTTTGACATGGTTCTTGAAAATGCGGAGGGCGTAAAAAAACAAATCTATTTTGATAATCCGCCGATACCAGAAAACAATTCCATTCTAGATGAATTGGAAAGCTTTGCTGATGCGATAAACAATAACACAAAACCTGCGGTTACGCTACATGATGGTACCGAAGCGTTACGTGTGGCTAATCAAATAATTAATTGTTTTTAATACGTCATTGGGAGGAAGCATGACGTGGCAATCCGTTTAATTTTATCTTTTATTCGAAAGATTGCCTCATCACAAAAAAGTGAGATTCGCAATGACGAATAAATAATGGGATTCCCTCCTGAGGGAATGAAAAAAGCACTATTAAAATGAAAAACGTAGCAGTTATTGGAGCAGGCACTATGGGCAATGGTATAGCACATACCTTTGCTCAAAACGGATTTAAAGTGCAGCTTATTGATGTCAATGACCTTGCCTTAAAAAAAGCCTTAGAAACCATTTCCAAAAACTTAGACAGAATGGTGGCAAAGGAAAGCATCACTGAAGCTATAAAAAATACCACGTTATCAAATATTACCACATTCACCAACATTAAAGAAGGCGTTGAATATGCCAATTTGGTGATTGAAGCTGCGACTGAAAACGTCGATTTAAAACTTACTATTTTTAAACAGCTAGATGCCGCTTGCCCAGAGGATACCATTTTAGCAACCAACACCTCCTCTATTTCCATAACACAAATAGCATCAGCGATAAATAGACCACACATGGTTATTGGCATGCATTTTATGAATCCAGTACCATTAATGCCTTTGGTTGAAATCATAAAAGGGTATAACACCAGCGAAGAAGTAATAAAAACCATTATGGATATTTCCAAAACCTTAGGAAAAATACCTGTGGAAGTTAATGATTACCCTGGGTTTGTGGCCAACCGTATTTTAATGCCCATGATTAATGAATCTATTGAAACACTTTACAATGGCGTTGCCGGTGTTCATGAGATTGATACCGTGATGAAATTAGGCATGGCACACCCAATGGGCCCTTTGCAATTGGCAGATTTCATTGGTCTAGATGTTTGCTTATCGATTTTAAATGTGATGTATGATGGTTTTAAAAATCCGAAATATGCACCTTGTCCTTTACTCGTTAATATGGTGAACGCTGGTAAATTGGGCGTAAAATCTGGGGAAGGATTTTATGATTATTCCGAAAGTAAAAAAGCTGAGGAAATCTCTAAACAATTCTTGAAGTAAGTTTATGCGTTTAAACTTAAAAACAATTAAACAGTTAAACAATTAAACGCCTAAACAACAATTAATGTCCATAAAAGCAAACCTATACCATATTAAATCCGAGTTACCACCTCATGTTACATTGGTAGCTGTTTCTAAAACAAAGCCCGTAAGTGATTTGATGGAAGTCTATAATGCAGGTCAACGCATTTTTGGGGAAAATAAAATCCAAGAAATGGTTGACAAGTATGAGCAGATGCCAAAAGACATCGAATGGCATATGATTGGGCACGTACAACGCAATAAAGTAAAATATATGGCCCCTTTTGTGCGTTTAATACATGGCGTTGATAATTTTAAACTTTTAGAAGAGATAAATAAAGAAGCCATAAAAAACAATCGGGTGATTGATTGTTTATTTCAAATTAAAATAGCTTCAGAAGATTCCAAATTTGGAATGGAACCTCATGAAGCATCAAACATTATTCAATCAAAAGCATTTTCAGAATTGAAAAATATCAAGATTGTTGGCGTTATGGGCATGGCAACTTTTACGGAAGACCTCAACCAAATAAAAAATGAATTCACGTTGTTAAAAACCACTTTTGATGGCTTTAAAACCATGGAATCTTTTAACTTTAAGCCAGAAATTATAAGCATGGGCATGAGTGGCGATTATAAACTTGCCATAGATTGTGGAAGTACCATGATACGCGTTGGAAGCAGTATTTTCGGAGAACGAAATTATAATTAATAACGAATAAACAACTCCACAAAAAACAAATAAACAAATATTTTTGTACGCAATATTAGACATAGAAACTACTGGAGGCAAGTATAATGAAGAAGGCATTACCGAAATAGCAATCTACAAATACGATGGTCATGAAATCGTTGATCAATTCATCAGTCTTATAAATCCAGAACGGGAAATTCAACCCTTTGTAGTGAATCTTACTGGTATAAACAGTAGTATGCTACGCAGTGCCCCAAAGTTTTATGAAATAGCCAAACGCGTTGTAGAAATTACAGAGGATTGTATTTTAGTGGCTCACAACGCCCAGTTCGATTACCGCATTTTATGTACGGAATTCAGACGATTGGGATTTGAATTTGAACGCCCATCACTGTGTACGGTCGAACTAGCAAAAGATTTAATCCCGAATCAAGAATCTTATAGTTTGGGCAAATTGGTAAGATCGCTTGGAATTCCTGTAGCCGATAGACACAGAGCCTCTGGAGATGCCATGGCGACCGTTAAACTGTTTAAAATGTTGCTTGATAAAGATTCCACCAAAAGCATCATTCAAGAATCCATTCGTTTAAACCCGAAGCATCAATTAGAACCTAGACATATTAATATTATTGAACAAATACCTGCGGTTACCGGGGTGTATTATATGCATAAATCTGACGGTGAAATTATATATATTGGCAAAAGCAACAATATAAAAAAGCGCGTCAATCAGCATTTTACAAATACAAATCCAAAATCAAAAAAAATACAAATGCAAGTTGCTGCCGTAACCTACGAAGCTACAGGCAGTGAATTGGTAGCGCTTTTAAAAGAAAGTGAAGAAATAAAACGCAACAATCCCATTTACAATAGAGCATTACGCCGAAAAGTTTTCACACATGCCTTGTATAGTTTCGTTGATGATCATGGCTACATCAATCTTAAAATTGATATTGTAGATGGCCGTAAAAATCCCATTACCACATTTGCCAACAGGCAAAGCGCCAAAACATTTATGTTTCATATGGTGGAAGAATACCAATTATGTCAAAAATTAGCCGGTATTTACAACACAAAAACAAGCTGTTTTAAATATGACATCAAGGAATGCGCCGGTGCCTGTATTCAAAAAGAAGCACCTGAAGATTATAATAGACGTGTGGAAGCCCTTATCAACAAAAATAGTTACAAAAATAAAAACTTGGTGATTATTGATAGAGGTCGTGATATTGACGAACGAAGCGCCATTCTGATTGAAAGTGGTGTTTTTAAGGGCTTAGGCTTTTTTAATTTGAATTATCAAATCAATAATATTGAGGTTTTAGAATCTATTATTACACCTATGGAAAATAATAGAGACACCCAACATATTATTCAAAGTTATTTAAGGAAAAACAAGCAAGTCAAACAACATTACTTCAATCAGACATGAAAAAATTCTTCTTATTTTTCACCTTTACATTAAGCGCTCTAGGTTTCTCACAAGAAAATTATGATTCCGAAAATTATAGGGCAACATTAGATGATATTAAATCAAGAACTTTTAAAAGAGATACAACTGCAAATGCACTCGTAATATATGAACGCGGAAACAGTTATGTTGATAAAAATGAATTTAATTTAAAAACGGATGTTCAGCATAAAATAAAAATTTTGAACCGAAAAGGTTTTGATAATGCCAACATTACCATTCCACTTTATAATAATGAGCGTAATTCAGAAAAGGTGGATAAAATTATTGCAACCATCTATAACTTAATAAATGGAGAGGTTGTTAAAACCAATTTAGAGGCCAAAGATATTTTCACTGAAAAATATGATGAGAACCATACACTAGTAAAATTCACAATGCCCAACATACAAGAAGGGTCAGTAATAACATATAGTTACACATTAACATCTCCTTTTATGTTTAATTATAAAGGATGGAATTTTCAAAGCAGTATCCCAAAGTTGCATAGTGAATACGCCGCTAGCATCCCCGGAAATTGGAACTATCACATAAAATTAGTCGGTGGACTGGAACTGTTTATTAATGAATCTAAAATAGAGAAAAGATGTCTTGAAGTCCCAAATGGCGGTTCAGCCGATTGTAGCAATTCTCTATATGTAATGAAAAATATACCTGCATTTATTGAGGAGGACTACATGACCCACAAAACAAACTATTTAGCTCGGGTGGAGTATGAACTACAAACCTTTACTGACTTTCAAGGTATTAAAAATGATTATGCTAAAACTTGGGAAACCGTAGATAAAGAGCTGGAGAAAGATCAAAACATTGGAAGGCAACTATCTAGGTTCGTTGAAGCAGATGAATTATTATCATCAACTATTTTAAACGAGCCAGACGCCTTAAAAAAAGCAATGGCTGTTTACAATTATGTACAAGAAAATTATACATGGAATGAAGAGTATCATATTTTTAAGGATGTATCTGTAAAAGATATTATTAAAGATAAATCTGGGAATGTTTCAGAAATAAATATATTGCTCCATAATTTATTGGAAGGAACTGGTATTCAAGTAAAACCTGTGTTGTTATCGACTAGAAATAATGGCTTTGCAACTAAAATATTTCCAGTAATTTCAGAATTTAATTATTTAATTGTTCAAGCTACCATTGATAACAAAACATATTTATTGGATGCCACAGATAGCTATTTAAGTTTTGGGGAACTTCCTTTTAGATGTTTAAATCTATATGGTCGTCTGCTAGACTTTAAAAAAGGAAGCAACTGGATTGACATCGCACCAAAAAATGTTTCACAATATTTATATAATGCTACCCTAAATTTTAATGAAAACGACAAATTAGTAGGCAGCATTAGTGGCAAAAGTACTGGGTATCATTCACTAAATTTTAAAAAGTCCTATTATCCAAATAAAGAGGCCTATGTTAATGGGCTCGAAAATAATTATCCAAGTATTGAAATAACCAATCATGAAATAACCACGGAAGGTAAGACAAGTCCAGATTTTTCTGAATCCTATAATATCTCGTTAGAGACAGAGACTATTGGGGACAACCTATATCTAAATCCTTTTTTGGTTAAATTCTTCAGCGAAAACCCTTTTAAATTGCAAGAACGGACTTACCCAATAGATTTTGGCTACAAGGACTCCTATTTTTATATGCTTAATATCAATTTGGGAGACAAGTATGCTGTTTTGGAATTGCCTAAGGATTTCATAGTAGCTTTACCTAATAATACTGGTATGGTAGCTTTATCTTCTAAGACTTTGGGACAAACTGCTAGCTTAACATTGAGAATCGATTTTAAAGAAGCGCTCTATGCTCCAGAATATTACCCCTACCTAAAGGAATTCATGACCAAAATTGTGGATATTCAAAAAAACGCCACCATTGTAATAAAGAAGATTTAAAGATTCTCAACTATAATTTTTGTAGATTTGAATCTATAGTTTTTTATGGATACAGAAAAATCTAAATTCGATATCTTCCGGCAGAAAGTGCACATTGTCATTTATGGTACAAATACCATGATGGGCAGATTGTTCGATCTTGTATTACTTGGGCTAATTTTATTGAGTGTACTCATGGTGATGCTTGAAACAGTCGATTTTATAGATGATAAGTACCACCAATTTTTTGTTATATGTGAATGGATTATTACCATTTTCTTCACGATAGAATACATTCTACGCATTATCTCCATAAAAAAACCTTCGGAATATATTTTTAGTTTTTATGGCATCATAGATTTTATAGCCATTTTGCCCATGTACCTCTCGTTTTTCTTGGGTGGAGCCCAGATACTTTCGGTTGTTAGGGCATTAAGACTGTTACGTTTGTTTAGAATACTTAATCTGGTAAGTTTCATGGGACAAGCATCACAACTCAGATTGGCCCTTAAAACGAGTCGAACCAAGATTGTCATATTCATTTATTTTGTGCTTGTGGTATGTGTACTTCTAGGCTCATTAATGTATGTGATTGAAGGTAAGGAAAATGGTTTTACAAGTATTCCTGTGAGTATTTATTGGTGCATTGTAACCCTAACCACGGTTGGCTACGGAGATATACACCCCATAACACCATTGGGACAGGTAGTGGCCTCGTTCATCATGATTTTAGGTTACGGCATTATTGCTGTACCAACAGGTATTGTTACCGCAGAACTTGCACAATCTAAGCGTAAAGGAAGTATCTTTTTAATCGGAAACCGAAACCCTTGTCCGAGTTGTGGTGAACAAGATCACATGGAGAAATCCGAATTTTGCCATAATTGTGGCCATAAACTACATGATGACTAAGTTTTTAATTTCTATTGTGGGCCCAACGGCCATTGGCAAAACTGCTTTAAGCATTAAACTGGCACAACACTTTGAAACAGAGATTATTTCGGCAGATTCGAGACAGTTTTTTAAAGAAATGCACATTGGCACTGCGGCACCAACACAAGAAGAAATCGCTACCGTAAAACATCATTTCATTCATCATAAATCCATTCAAGATAATTATAACGTGGGTGCTTTTGAAAAGGATGCACTGCAATGTTTAGAAACGCTTTTTAAAACCAAAAACGTAGTTGTCTTGGTTGGCGGTTCTGGATTGTATGTAGATGCAGTTACTAAAGGTTTAGATGATTTTCCTGAAGTTGATAGTAACATACGTGAGACACTAAATACCGATCTAGAAACCAAAGGACTTCCCTATTTACAAGAACAATTAAAGCAATTAGATATAACCTCATATAAAACCATTGCTATTGATAATCCGCATCGGGTGATTCGTGCTTTAGAAATTTGCATCGGTACAGGCAAACCTTATTCGTCTTTTTTAAATAAAGAGAAAGTCACACGTAATTTTAAAACCATTACGATTGGACTCACTGCTGACAGACCCATTATCTACAACCGCATTAACCAGCGTGTAGACATGATGATGCAAGCAGGTTTACTTAAAGAAGTGGAAAGTTTGTTGCCGTACCAACATTTAAATGCCTTAAAGACAGTAGGCTATAAAGAACTCTTTAATTATTTAAATGGTGAATGTGATTTGGATTTTGCCATTTCTGAGATTAAAAAAAACACACGCCGCTTTGCCAAACGCCAACTCACTTGGTTTAAAAAAGATGACAGTATTTTGTGGTTTGATTATTTGGTGGATTTTGAGGTTGTTATTGAAAGTGTAGAATCTAAAATACATTAATTGAGTGTTTGTTTTTAAAGATGGTTCTCGATACAAAATAGCTCGTGCCTCACTATTTCACTCGAACTGACAGGCTAACTAAATTTGATATTATTAACCAAATGTCACTTCGAGTGATTTTCGAAGCATGAGAAAATTGTATCGAGAAGCTCATTTAATTAAATATATACATAAACCATTGCTTTGTTAAATATTTAAATGACTTTGTGAGAAAAAAATTCTAAATTCGTTTAACTATCGATATAGATAATTGAAACTATCCATATTTTGAAAGTTAAAAGCAACCTTTAAAACCTCTACTCCAACCACTCCTTAAAATCCTTGACCCGTTCCCTTGCTACAATAACCTCGTCAGCATTATACGTTTTTAGTTTTATTTGTAAACGCGAATTGGTATAACTTACCATATCTTTTATGGCGCGAATGTTTACAAAAAACTTACGGTTTATCCTGAAGAAGGTTCTTGGTTCCAACTCATTTTCCAAGAGTTCCAACGTGGTATCCAATAAATAATTCCTACCATCGGTACAATGCAAATACGTGCCTTTATTTTCACTGTAAAAACACTCGATGTCATCTATATTAATCAGTTTGATATGTTGTCCAACCTTTACTGAGAAGCGTTTTTTATACTCGCGGTCTATTGGGTTTACCAACAGTTTTTTAATATCATTAAAATCGATATTTACGGTTTGCTTTTGTGGTATACGGTCTTGGTATTTTTTTACGGCTTTTGCCAAATCGTCTTCATCAATGGGTTTTAACAAATAATCGATGCTATTCAGTTTAAACGCCTGCAACGCATACTCATCATAAGCTGTGGTGAAAATAACAGCACTTTTAATATCTATGGTTTCGAAAATTTCAAACGACAAACCATCGCTCAATTGAATATCCAGAAAAATCAAATCGGGATGCTGGTTGTTTTGAAACCATTCCAAGGATTCTTCCACCGAATGCAACATGGTTTTTGCTTGAATTCCTAGTTTTTCCAACATACGTTGCAAACGGCGAGCGGATGGTTTTTCGTCTTCTATAATAATTACTTTCATTTTTTTAATTGTAAAGGTTCAAAGTTACAAAGATGCTAAGCTATCAAGATTTTATTTGAAACTGAAAACTGCGACTGCGACTGAAAACCAAATCACTCCCATTTCTTTTTCTCCTTATCCATAAATTCCTGAACTTTTCGATCTTCCCAATCTTTAGAGAACATCAGGTTTTTACCAAATATACCTAAGGCATGAAAACCCAAACCAATCCCCCAGAAAAGCGCTGTAGAAAATGTGCCAAAATGCATTATATCACCCCCATTTACCACAACCATTCCGATTAAAAATAAATTGACCACAACATACCAGAACGCATGCCAGTAGAAGCCTTTTAGCTCTTTTAACCTCTTTTCTGCTCTTATATAAGCATCTTCTTTTTTATATTTTTCCATGATAAAGGTGTTTAGTTCCAACGTTTTTGTTCTTCTTCTTGTCTCATAAACTGTTCTATCTTGCGTTTTTCCCAAGTACTTCCTAAAAATGTATCGCTAACATATACCCTAAAGGCTTGAACTGCCAACCCGATTCCCCAGCCTAACATGGGGAACCAAAACCACTGGAAACCCCAATAGGTTCTATAATTAATGAATATTAAAAAGGGTATTACAAAGACGTAGGATACTAGGCTGTAATAAAAATTCTTAAGTTCTTCAACATGGTTACGAGCTCTTATATAGCTATCTTCCATTCTAGATTCTGATTGTTGTGTTCTCATAATTGATATTTGTTTTGTGAGCATAGGGATGGCTACTGCAAACCTATTGGCTTCTTTGTTTATACTTATTTTTTTGGTTGTTAATAAATCGTAGCGTTGCATGATATTGCTTAAGCCCACGCCGCTACTCTTTTTTACGATGTCTTTTAATTGAAGATTATTTTCTACAACTAAATAGTTACCGTCTTCATAAATTTTAATATGCAATGGTTTACTAGAGGTTACCATATTGTGCTTTACGGCATTTTCTAAAAGCAATTGCAAGGATAAAGGCACCACTTTACTTTCTGGATTGGATGCTTTTTCGGGCATTTCAAAAACAATGCTGTCCTCGAAACGCATTTTTAATAAAGACATATACGTTTTAGCAAACTCCAATTCTTCATCAACCGAGACCAATTCTTTATCCTTTTGTTCTAAAACATAGCGATATACTTTGGATAACGATGTGGTGAATTTTTGAGCATTTTCTGGATTTTCTTCAATTAAACTCGTCAGCACATTTAAACTGTTGAATAAAAAATGGGGGTCTAACTGATTTTTTAAAGCATCAAACTTAGCACTTGCCGTACCCGCAATAACCTTTTGTTCTTTTATTTTGTTTTGCTGATACTTATTGTAATAATATACAATGTGAAAAATGATAACGATGGTTATGGTAATCCATAGTCCGAATTGGTAATACCTAAAACGTTCGTCTGCTATAAAAGCAAAAAATGTTTTACCGTTAAACATCATGGCCGTTAGTGCCCTAATTAAAAACAACCCTAGTAACGTTACTACCGTCGAACCAATAATACCAATACTTATACGTTTTATTTTATCTCTTTTTTTCCATGTAAGTCTTTCTAAATAATTGAAAAAATACAGATTGGAAAACCCGAGAAGAAAAGCATATAACTGATACATTAAAAAATCGATAATACCTTCATTGAAACTTTCATATCTGAATCCATGGGATAAAAAGCTGCTAATTATATAAACCAAGCAACCAATTATAAACGTTACGATGATATTTTTAATCAATTTTGTCATAGTGTTTCTTCAAGATTACAATGCTTTTGCAAGGTTATTGTAGTCAATTTTTTAATGGTATTTCTGCTTTAAAGTTAATAAAAAGTTCCAATGGGATTTTAAATTTGGCTGCCCATTTGGCAATGCCGAAACCAATAAGGTGGTTATAGGGATTAGATGTTTCATGTTTTCGTTTTTTTTAATTATGAAACAAATATCTTATGAGAGTAGAGAAAATAAAAAAGGTATTAACCGAATTGTAATTTATAACCGCTGAATTGTAATTTAAAAGCAACCATATAAAAAACGGCTAACCACATAATCTATGGTTAACCGTTTAAAACAATCAAACTCAATATAAAACCTAACTAATGGTTTATCTTTTTAATTAGCTGCCATAACAAAGTTGATTGGCAAACTAAATGGCACTGGTACTGGTTTTCCTCTTTGCTTACCAGGTATCATCTTTGGCAATGTATTTATGATCCGTACAGCCTCATTTTCTAAAGTCGCATCTGGTCCCCGTGTTCTTATTTTTGTAATACTACCATCTTTATCGATTGTAAATATCACAGAAACCCTACCATGTATTCCTAAATCTAACGCTACTTGTGGATATTGGAAGTTTTTCACCACATGTGCTTGCATTTTCTGTTCAAAGCAAGCTCTTTTTTGAGCTTTACTTACCTTCTCGCAGCCAGGAAAAACAGGAACATCTTCAATAATCGCAAAAGGTACCTCTACTTCCTCCTCAACTTCCTTAACGGCTACATCACGAACATTAACAACAACATCTGCTATTCTATCATCCTGATTTGTTTCGGTACTTTCGATTATCGTTTCCTCAACATCTTCAATATCTTCAACAATTTGAACTGTTTCGGTCAATATGGCCGGTGGCGGTGGAGGTGGCGGCGTATTTATATTCATAATTGGTATTTCTTCTTCTATTTCTTTCTCTAAATTCAATACCCCAATATCAATATCTGCTTTATCATAAGTTTTAAATTCTAATGCCTGCCATGTGATGAATAACATGATATTAAGTCCAATGGCAAAATACAAACTGCTATTTCTGCCAATTTCTGCTTCTGGGTTCTTTTTAACTTGCATGACTCTTGTTTTTATGATGTAAAATTATTCCAATGAACCATTATTTACTATGACAATTATCATGTCGTACCCAAAAAAATCATCAAAATTTTTAATTTCATAAAATAAAAAAAGCCGCCTTTTAATAAGGCAGCTTGTAGTGTTTTTAACTGGTTTAAGTGTATTAAATACCAGTAAATTTTAGTTTTAAGAAATACTAATGGTTCTCGCTGGTTTTTGCTTGGCTTCTTCTTTTTTGGGAAGATGCACACTTAAAATACCTTCATTATATGTGGCCTTAATTTTGTCGTCTTGTACAGTTTCTGGCAACGTAAAGGTTCTTTTAAATGATGAATAACCAAACTCCCTACGGGTATAACCTGCTTCCTTTTCTTCTTTGTTTTCTTCTTTAATTTCTGCTGAAATAGATAGCACATGGTTCTCTAAATCGATGTTGAAATCAGATTTTTTCAATCCTGGGACGGCCATTTCAACAATAAAAGCATCCGCTACTTCTTTAATATTTACTTTAGGCAGCGAAATACCTGTATTAAAATTTGACGAAAACAAGGTTGGAAATTCACCTAGAGGAAAATCTTCTAGCCATGTTGATAAATTTGGGAAGTTTGACAATCTATTTTTATTAGTTGTTGTTAAACCTCCATTTTTTGTTACTGTTGCTAAATTGCTCATAATTAAAAATTTTTAGTTAAACATTATTTTATCTATTTTAATAAATAAGTGACAAAAAAAATACCAAAACACAAACTGACAGATAATAGTCTTTTTTTTAATGTTACGTTAACAAACGAATGACAGTTTTTCATTTTTGAAGTATAAAAAACTGTCATAATTTCACAAGTACACAATGTTAAGTTTCTAAAAAACAGCCTATTATATCAAAAAAAATAAACTAGGGCACATGCATTGTTTTTGAGTAGAAATCAATTAATTTCGTTTGATTTTTAACCCCTAATTCAAAATGGACTTTACAACACCTTGGATAATTTTAATAGTTTACGCTTTCGCGCTTTTGTTTTTTGATTTTTTTGTATTGCACAAAAAAGGCACACAATCATCTACCAAAAAAGCCATTTATGAAACTATCTTTTTTGTTTCCAACGGCCTTTTATTTTCTATTTTAATCTATTGGTTTTATAATTCCCAGATTGTTGATAATCCTACCAACCTTACTCCTAATAAGGCTGTCTTAAATTATTTAACCGGCTATATGGTTGAATTATCATTAAGTGTTGATAATTTATTTGTGATCGCAGCCATTTTTGCCTCATTTAAAATCCCACTTAAATCTCAGCATAGACTTTTGTTTTTGGGTATTTTGGGTGCCATTGTGTTTAGGGCCATTTTAATTAATTTAGGATTGGTTCTTATGAATAAAGTACATGGAATGAGTATTGTTTTTGGACTTTTCCTATTGTTTACAGCTATAAAAATGTTGAAAAATGACGTAGAACATAAAGAAAAGGAACAAAGCAAAGGTTTATCAAAGTTTTTTAGGCTTACCAAAATTATTGATGGCGAAAAATTCACGACTGTTGTTGATGGCAAAAAAGTATTCACTGCCCTATTTGGTGCCTTAATTACGATTGAGTTTACGGATTTATTGTTTGCATTGGATAGTATTCCTGCCATTTTATCAATCACCACAGACCCTTTTATTGTTTACAGTTCTAACATTTTTGCCATTATGGGTTTGCGTTCGCTTTATTTTTTCCTTTCAAGCATGCTGGAAAAATTTGCCTACCTTAAATACAGCGTTTTTTCCATCCTGTTATTTGTTTCGATAAAATTGATTAGCTCACAGTTTTTTCATATCCCGGAATGGTTCTCGCTATCTTTTATTGGCCTTTCATTAGGGGTTGGTATCTATATTTCGACTTTAAATATCAGAAAGATTGATTCTAAAAAAGATATGTAAACGTTTAGTTATTGTTCTTTTTTTTTCGTCCGTTTTAATTCATAAAACGAGTGCGCAAAACAAAATTGTAACACGCGAAAACCAACAATGGCTCCAATATTATAATGAAACCAAATTAAACAAAAATTGGACGCTGCTTGCTGATGCCAGTCATAGATGGAAAGATGACTTTAATGAAAGTTCCCAATTTATTGTAAGGTCTGCTTTAGGATATACCATAAAGCAAAATTTTAGGATTTCAGCCGGTTTTGCCTATTCTGGCTTTTATTCACAAGATACTTTAAATAGAATGGAATACCGTCCGCATCAAGAGTTGGTGTTTACAAATACCCTTAACAACATTAAAATCAATCACAGACTTCGTGTTGAAGAACGTTTTTTCAATCCCTTAAATGATTCAAATAACACCTTCAATTTTCGTTTTAGGTATAGTTTTGCGGTAAGCTTCACCCTATTTAAATTATCAAAAACCAATCCTGAAAGCCTGTTTTTATTAAGGATTAATGATGAAATTTTCATTAACTCAGGAAAGCAAACGGTTAATAAAACATTTGATCAAAATAGGTTTGTAGTAAGCCCAACCTTTCAATTAAATAAAAGTCTTTCCATTTCTCCCACTTGGAACAGTCAATATGCCTCAACATCCACATCTGGAACTTACAGACAAACAAATGTATTTTGGTTGCAAATACGGCATAATTTGGATTTAAGTAAAAGTAATAAGACTGAGTAACCTACATTTTTACTTTCTAAAATTGATATTGTAGAAGATTTCTATTACATTCGTTTAACGTTTGATATAGGTAATTGAAATTATTCATATCTTAAAAGTTAGCGATAATTATATAAATGGTCGAAATCAACATTCAAAATAAAGGAAATATATCTGTTAAACAAAATGGAAAAGAATCGTTTAAAATGATTCGAAAAACTAAAATCCCATTTTCCTTTACATATGGAGAAATCTTTGATGATAAATTTCGAGCCAAAATAAGGTTTGGTTTTTTAAGAAAGAAAGTGTTATTTCAAGACTTTAATTATAAAATTGAAATCGTCAAGCAAAATTTATTTACTAATGTGTTTTACGTAAATAATCTTTCTATAAAAATAACTCACAATTTATTAAACTTTTATTTAAAGAAACCGTATTCCAAAATTTATTGCGATAATGTTTTAATTGCAGAAGTATCCTTAAAAAAAGTTTTTGATTTAGATGGGTATAATTTAATTTTAGAGTTTACTAATGAAAATGAAAAAGAGCAAAACGAAATTTGTCTTGTATGTTTTTTAATCTACTCAATAGAAACCAATTTATGGTAATAATAACTATCGCTAACATCGGTTTCGCAAAATGGCGAAAAAAATGCAAAGTTGACGTTTATCTTTCGCAAGAAATATATCTTAGTGGAAAATATGCGATTAGGAAGTTCGCCACTTCGTGAAGCCGCGACACGTTAAACAAAACCAAAATCCTCACCAATAAACTATCCTCCAAATAACCTATATTTGCATGTTTTAAAACAACATCATGCGCATAGATATTATTACCGTTTTACCTGAATTACTTAAAAGTCCGTTTGAAGCTTCCATTTTAAAACGCGCTATTGAAGCGAATTTGGTCGAAGTGCATTTTCACAATTTAAGGGATTATACGAGTGATAATTATAAATCGGTTGACGACACCCAATTTGGTGGTGGCGCAGGTATGGTTATGATGATTGAACCTATTGATAAATGTATTTCTGCACTAAAAGCAAAACGCCATTACGACGAGGTTATTTATATGACACCCGATGGCGAAACCCTAAAACAAGGCATAGCAAACCACATATCATTAAAAGAAAACATCATTATTTTATGTGGCCATTACAAAGGTGTAGACCAACGTGTACGCGACCATTTTATAACCCGTGAGATTTCTATTGGTGATTATGTGTTATCTGGAGGCGAGTTGGCAGCCGCCGTACTTTGTGATGCTATAATTAGATTAATCCCAGGGGTTTTGGGCAACGAAACATCTGCCCTAACCGATTCGTTTCAAGATAATTTATTGGCGCCTCCTATTTACACAAAACCACGTGAGTATAAAGGTTGGAAAGTTCCCGAACTTTTATTTAGCGGCAACCTACCAAAAATAGAAAAATGGCGTGAAGAACAGGCTTACGAGCGCACCAAAGAACGACGGCCCGACTTGCTAGAAGATTAAATACTTATTTTTAAAAACTTTTGGCTTTTAGCTTTTAACTTTTAACTTTTTAATTATCTTTGCACCCAATTTCGGGTTAACCTCTGGCGAGAATCGTGAATGTTGTTTCGAATTAATCAATATTAAATTTAAAGATATGGAATCTTTAGTAAAATTTGTTCAAGACGAGTTTGTAACGAAAAAAGACTTTCCAGAGTTTGGAGCTGGAGACACAATTACTGTTTACTATGAAATTAGAGAGGGCGAAAAAGTTCGTACCCAGTTTTTTAGAGGTGTAGTTATTCAGAGAAGAGGTAGTGGAGCATCAGAAACATTTACCATTAGAAAAATGTCTGGTACTGTAGGTGTGGAACGTATATTTCCAGTTAATTTACCAGCTTTGCAAAAAATTGAAGTTAACAAAAGAGGTAAAGTTCGTAGAGCTAGAATCTTCTACTTTAGAGGTCTTACTGGTAAAAAAGCTAGAATTAAAGAAAGTAGACACTAATAAATATACTTTCTGTTTTTCAGACAGAAACTTAAAAGCCTTGATAGTATCAAGGCTTTTTTTATTAACAAAAGTTAATAACTCTAGTTCATAACGCGTTGATATCTAATAGTCTGAAAAATTTGTTTTTTTGATTTCTTAAAGTATCTTAGCATAAGAATTAAATAACAACCTCGGTTGGTTTCATGTAAAAGTGAATTTATATTGACATTCTAAATGAAGTAACGTTCTTTATAAAAAAATTGTTTTTTGAGGTTTTGTTGTGCCACGTGTAAGCGTGTGTGAGCAAAAAACCATGATATCATAGATAGATTTAGATGTACAACAGCTAAATAACTAATGTGATTGAAAGCTTTGAAAAAAAGTAGGTTCCGAAAGGGCTTGCTTTGGTAGGAGCAATGCTTAGAAGTGTATTGATTGTGAAAAACAAACAATAGATTGAAAAGCATCAAAAGAAACAATAAACTGAAACATTTTAGTAATATGTCAATACATTTTGATAATTACAATTAAAATGTTTCGTTGAAATAGTAATACTTGCATTGAAAAGATTTACTCGAAAGATTAAGTTGATTTAGTAGTAATACTAAATAGGTCAGGTCCTACTACTTCAAAGAAAGCCATATCAAAATAGATTAATTTCTATGTGATATGGCTTTTGTTTTTTAGAGTATTCTTCAATTTCTAGTGTTACCTTTAAGTCATATACCTATTTATTCAATACAGGCGTCTTCAAACTTGTAAGGGAGGTAGTTATTTTATCTCCCTTTATAATAGTTAAAAGCAGCTTATAATTCTCATTCTTTTCCGGTGCTGTTAAATTTAAAGTAGCATTAAAACCTACATCTTTTACGGCAAGGTAGTTACCATAATCATCACATTTTATCAAAGACCATTCAAATTTAAAACCATCATTATCTGTTGCAAATGTCCAGCCCTTACTATCATCATAAAACATAGCACGATAAGTATATGGGGTATTATCAAATATCAATTTTGATGGTTTTAAAATTTTAAATTTAGGAAAGACAGCTTTGTAGTTTGTTTTTGCTAATTTAGAATGTAATGTGTAATAGTCTTCTTTATATCTGCCTTTTCGGTCTACTAATCCATAAAAATCCAATTTATTACTCTCATGCTTATCCTGCCATGAGGTGATGTAAAAAGGCTCATTTTGAATACTGTTTTCATGTTTTACAAAATTATCTGTGCCAATTTCCCTAAGGACAAAATTCTTTCCTGATTTTTTAATATGATTTAAAACTTCATCCAAATAACCATCCTCTTTAACTACAATCCCAATGGCGTCTATTCCATTTATATTACTTATTATCCTATTTATATGAAAAATGGATTGCTTATTTATTTCAACATCTACTACCAATGGTCGATTAGGATCTAATATTTTAATTTCTTCCACAAGACTTTTCAACCACAATAGGTAAGCTTTATTTTGATACAAAAGCTCTGGTTTATGGAAAAAGTTTTTTTGATTGTATTGCACATCATTTTCAATATTCCATGAGATAATATGTTTATTCTCTTTTAAAGACTTTACTTTTTTTAGAATTTCAAATTTTAATGATTGCGTTTTTAATGTATCAATCATAAAATCAACATCTTCAGGGATCCAAAAACTGAGTGAAACATCCATTTCAAACATCTCACTAATCATTAATACATTATAATCGTATGTAGAATTTAGTTGATATTTGATGGTATTTACCCCAAGCGTTTTAAGCTTTTGAAAGTCGTCAATTAAATTATTTCTATTTAGCACATAATAGTCACTTTTCCAATTATGACCCTTTTTATAATTAATCCCTTTAATATTCTCTAAGGTGTTATTTTTTTTAATAAACTGTGTGTCATGTGTTTTTAAATTTGCTAAAGGTTGGAATACATAGCTAGGCACTTCTTTATTAGCAAATGAAGTTTCTGTAAGTTGCTTTGAGGCCACAGACCAATCTAAATACTCATTATGGCGTTCTCCTTCAGGCCAATTGTTATCATATTTGCTATTAAAATAAATAATGGATTTAATTTCAGGGTAATCATCTGCCATGACTTCAAATGCTTCGTCTAGCCAATCTTTTTGATCCTTTTCCTGATGACTGGATTTCAAAGACCCGAACTCAGATATGATTACGGGAGTTAATGGTAGGTTTTTGAGTTCATCATGAAAAGGTTGATACAAACTTTTAAAATCATGTCCTGTTCTATCTTCATTGAACTCTCCATAATTTAAAATATTGACACCAATCCAATCCAGATATGATTCTCCAGGATAATAAGACACCATATTTTCTGATTTCCACGGATTCCATATCCAAACAATATTATTTGCCCCCCGTTTTCTAAATATTTCGTAGGTATGAATCCACGCGGTTTTAAACTTTGTTGCTGCATCTTCCCCTTCTACATACCAGGGATAAAAAGGATTGTCGAATTCATGGGCAAATCTGAGAAAAACGGGACGATTATATGATTTTAAATCATCTGCAAAATTGGCCATGAAATTATCAAAATATCCCTCTACTATAAGATCGTAAACATGCTTTCCTTCTATGCTTTTGTCACTTTCAAAAGTGTTTAACCAAGGTTCCCATGTAATAAAAGGTATGGATTTTTGCTCAAATATTGAATCTACCAATGTTCTGGGAAAATTGGATTCAGTATTGGCATCCCAACTTATGTATATAGAAATTAAATCAAAATTTTCATCAGTATTATTTAATGTTTTTTTTATTTCATTAAAATCGGTAAGACCATTATCTGAGCTAGGGGCATAAATGCCCAAATAATTAATAATATTTTTTTCTTTAACAATTGGGGAAACACCAGTCCATTTAATGTATTCCCTATAGTATAGAAGACTTCCACATATAAAAATTGAAAACAAAATTATAGGCAAAGCCAATTTATTAAAAAAATTAAAGGCACTGTTCCTTATGGTCTTGGTATATAACTTATGGTTTTCATCAAATTTTATATTCTCTAATGGAGGCTTTTCATAAGCAAAAACTAGAGTATAAAACATGAAAAAAGCATTCATTAGAGCAAAGCCCGCCATAAATAGTGAAAATGGCGTATAATCTACACTTAATCCATAGATGGCCGCTACAATAGACAATATAGCAATTACTAGATTTGGAATCAATAACTTAAAATTTGTTAACTCCTTATCATTTTTTGGGGTTGGCAAATAAGGAACATTCTTCCTAATTACCGTATATATAAATCCAATTAGTAAAACCCACCATGAACAAATCATTAACAAACCTCCCAGTATGTGGAGTCCACGTTCGCTTTTATGTATTACCCAGCGCTGAATATACAGACGAATACCTATGATAGAAATGAACATAGGCATGTAGATAAGACCAAAATTTATAATATTCCCTTTCCAAGGCAGAGAAGCATTGAATAAAGAAATTATAGGCACCAAAAAACCAATCAGAAAAAAAATACCCGACAAATAATGCATAGGTAATATTCCGTAATGTATTTTTTGTCTCCATGTAAAATTCTTAAATAACTTAGGATAAACCGATACTAATAATTCCAAAGTACCCCTAGACCACTTTAACTGTTGTTTATAATATGCGGTTAGCGACGCTGGCACCAATCCCTTTGTAAATGCCTGTGGAACGTATATAGATTTCCATCCTTTGGCATGGAGTTGCATGGCAGTATGCATATCTTCAGATAATCCGGGAGCATGTCCACCTATGGAATCTAACGCCTTTCGTCTAAAAACACAATTCGCGCCTATGGCATTAACCGTTCCATATGAGTTCATACACATCATAAGAGGACCGTAAAAATGAAATGTTTGCTGTGCAGCTCCTTTGGCCACAGACGATTCCTCTACATTATAGTATACTTGAGCGGTTTGAACAAATCCTATATTTTCATCTTCAAAGTAAGGTATTACTTCGTCTAAGAAATTTGATAAGGGAACGTGATCTGGATCAAGAATTAGACAAATTTCACCCGTTGCTTGCTGTAAGGCATTGTTAATATTACCCGCTTTAGCGTTAATCCTGTTATCTCTTGTGACATGGATAATGCCGTTATTATTACAAAAATCCTTTAAATAAGCATCATTAGCTTCATCGCATAAATAAGCGGTGTGAGGATAATTAATTTTTTTGATAGCTAAAAGCGTTTCAACTATCATGTCGTAAGGTTCGCCAGGGAAGTAAGTAGTTAATATATCTACCGTAAATTGTTTGTCGGAAATTGGCTTTACAGGTACACTTACATCCCAATAGTGATACCATATATAAATAATTCTCAGACTATCAAATAGTATAACACTGGTAAGGAGCCAAAATAAAAAGGGGTTTTCTATTAATTCAGGTTGAAGAAACCAGAAAAAAAAATTAAAAATAGTTAACAAGGCAATTATAATAATTAACCTTAGGGCAAATAAGTCCCTTTTTCTAGGATTTGTTAAAAAATTAGCATCAATCATGGGCTTCTAAAACATAAAAAGGTATGTTGGCTGTGGAAAAATTTCCTTTTTCATCATACACATGAACAAAAATCCTATATGGTCCTTCAATATTTGGGGTTATAAACGTAAATGTTAAATCGCCCTGATTCTCTAAACTCTTCAAAATCAATTTAGGCTTCTTTTCATTATCATATAGTTTATAATACCAACCTTCTTCATAAATTTCCCATTGATACTTAAAAGCAGCATCGATTATACCCTCTAAATGTAAGGTGGCTGTTTTGACATCGTTCGGTTTATAAATCAATTCATCTTCAGCTCTTTTCCCATTTATCGTCATATCCTTTAATTTTGGCGGAAAATCATTTTTAATTGCGGATTCGCCCCAACATGCTTGCATGTCATAATAAATTTGAGATTTTCTTCCTTCTTCGTCAAATATGCTAAACCACGTATGAGTACGCTCTTGTTTTTGGGCCCAATAAAAAACTAAACTACCCATGGATTTTTTATCTGTAGCTATAAACGAATTGTATTGATTTACATATTGCTCTCCTTTTTTGGTACTTATATATTCTATAGGCGCACCCCAAGATGTCGTCTTTGACTCCCATGGTCCACTACTTCCAAATTCGCTTATATAGTAAGGCAATTGCTTTATTAAATAACTTAGTTCATCATATCGACTACTTAGACCATATAAGCTGCCAAATATATTTAACCCTATGAAATCAAGATTGGGAGAATGAAGATTAATACTTAAAATTTGCCATCTGTCATATTGATTACTCGTCCCAACTGGATGATTACGATCTAAATCATGAACCATATCAACTAAATCATTGAATGTTTTTATAAAATCATTCTTTATAAAAACCTCTGGATATTCAAGTTCATTCCCCATACTCCAGAATAGCAGAGCAGGATGATTTTTATAGGCATTTACAAAATTTTTAACAGTACTTTTTAAAGCCGTGATGTTTTCTTCATTAGAATAGAAATTATATTCTTTATCATATTTAGGAATGGGTATATCAACAATAACAGCTATGTTATTATTATAAGCTCTATCTAAAATCGATTGAATATTTGTAGTGTCATATAAACGAATGGTATTTCCCCCAATATCAGATAAGGCTTCTAAATGCTCTCCATTGCCAGCAGCTCCTTTAATTATAAACGGTTCACCTTTTCTAAAAAGCTTAAAACCAACTGAATCTTCAACAATGTAAACATCTTTTGTATTGTCTACAACGCTTTTTTTATCTCTATGGGTATATAGGAGGAGAAAAACTAGTGAAACTAAAAAAACAACAATAAACAAGAAAACTATTTTAATAAGTCTCTTCATTAAAATTATGTGGTCAAAATTAATAGCATACAAATGTATCAATTAAATCTTACACTAATAATTAAAACATTTAAAAAAGCAATCCTGTAAAGCTTTTTTAACAAAACTTGATAATAGACTGGAATTATAATAACATACAAAACCAATTTCAAATACAATATAAAACCAAAAAATAGATTGTTTCTTGAATATCAATTTCAAGAATTAATACTATATAATGTAATATTTTAAGAATTAATAAAAAACCATATTTGTATTTACTAACAATAATAAAACTTCTACAATAGTATTTATAACCCTATAAAAACCTTATAGATTTTGTATATTCGCATCGCGAAAAAAGTCTTTATGGATTTTATGAAATTGCATTTTTTATTTTACTAACTTAAAAACTGGACCCGAATGTCTAAAATTTTTTATACAAAAACAGATGAAGCTCCTGCTTTAGCAACACGTTCATTATTACCAATAGTAAAAGCCTTTGTTAAATCTTCAGGAATTGAAATTGAAACTAAAGATATTTCTTTAGCTGCAAGAATTTTAGCTGTTTTTCCAGATTTTTTAAAAGAAGAACAACGCGTATCTGATGATTTGGCGATACTTGGTGCATTAGCCACAAAACCTGAAGCAAATATTGTGAAACTTCCAAATATTAGTGCTTCCATTCCACAGTTAAAAGCAGCTATAAAAGAATTACAATCCAAAGGATATGCCATTCCAAGCTATCCAGATGAGCCACAAACCGATTCAGAAAAAGAAGCAAAATCTCGATACGACAAAATAAAAGGTAGTGCTGTAAACCCAATCCTTCGTGAAGGGAATTCAGATAGACGTGCACCAAAAGCGGTTAAAAATTATGCCAAAAAGAATCCACATTCCATGGGTGCATGGAGCAAAGATTCCAAAACACATGTTGCCACCATGTCTAGTGGCGATTTTTTTAGTAATGAAAAATCTTTAACCTTACCAGAAGCAACAAGTATCACAATTGAACATACTGATAGCAAAGGAAACATAACCATTTTAAAAGATAAATTTGCTCTGCTAAAAGGTGAAATAATTGATGCTACCATAATGAGCAAAAAAGCGTTAGTATCCTTTTTTGAAGACCAAGTGGCTGACGCGAAAGCGAAAGATTTGCTATTTTCTTTGCACATGAAAGGCACCATGATGAAAGTTAGTGATCCTATTATTTTTGGACATGCTGTGAAAGTATTCTTTAAAGATGTATTTGAAAAACATGGTGAAACTCTCGATAAAATAGGCGTTGATGTCAACAATGGTTTTGGTAATTTAATTGAAAAAATTAAAGAATTGCCCGAAGCAAAACGTAAAGACATTGAAGCTGATATTGCTGCTGAATTTAAAAAACGTCCTGCCATTGCCATGGTGAATTCAGAAAAAGGTATTACAAACCTTCATGTGCCAAGTGATGTGATTATTGATGCTTCCATGCCTGCTATGATTAGAACTTCGGGACGTATGTACAACCCAGAAGGCAAACTTCAAGACACTAAAGCCGTCATTCCAGATAGTAGTTATGCTGGTATTTATACTGCAACTATCGATTTTTGCAAAGAAAACGGTGCTTTTGATCCTAAAACAATGGGAACAGTACCTAATGTTGGCTTAATGGCGCAAGCGGCTGAAGAGTACGGCTCTCACAATAAAACTTTTGAAATCGCATCTGATGGTGTTGTACGTGTTTTAGATGCTTCTAGAAAAACATTATTAGAACACCCTGTGGAAACAGGAGATATCTGGAGAATGTGCCAAACTAAAGATGCCCCAGTACAAGATTGGGTGAAATTAGCAGTAACCCGTGCCAAAGCTTCCGAAACACCTGCCGTTTTTTGGTTAGACGAGAACAGAGCCCATGATGCTGAATTGATTAAAAAAGTAAACACATACTTAAAAGATTACGATACGACAGGATTAGATTTAAGAATTTTATCCCCTGTTGATGCCACATTATTTACTTGCAAAAGATTAAAAGAAGGCAAAGATACCATATCGGTTTCCGGAAACGTATTACGTGATTATTTAACCGATTTGTTCCCTATTTTAGAGGTTGGTACCAGTGCGAAAATGCTGTCCATTGTACCTTTAATGAATGGCGGCGGTTTGTTTGAAACAGGTGCTGGTGGTTCTGCGCCAAAACACGTTGAACAATTTATAAACGAAAACCATTTGCGTTGGGATTCCTTAGGTGAATTTTTAGCCTTAGCGGTATCACTAGAACATTTTAGTGAAGTAAACAAAAATGAGAAAGCCAAAATTTTAGCCGAAACACTTGATGAAGCTACTGAAAAATTATTGGAAAACAATAACGGTCCTTCTAGAAATGTTGGAGAAGTAGATAATAGAGGAAGCCATTACTACATAGCTAAATATTGGGCTGAAGCACTAGCTAAACAAAACTCGAACAGCAGTTTAAAAGCAGAGTTCACTCCTATTGCTAAAGAATTGGCAAGCAATGAATCTGTCATATTAAATGAGCTCAGCAGCATTCAAGGAAGCCCTGTAAACATAGAGGGTTATTATTTCCCAAATGAAAAGCTTGTTAATGAAGCGATGCGACCAAGCAAAACCTTCAATACTATTCTAAGCTAAAACTATTAATATAAAGTTTATATAAAATGCCTCTTAATAAGAGGCATTTTTTTTACATTTATCAAAAAAAATTGATTGATGAAAAACATCTTTGTCTGCTTCACTATACTCTTCTTTTTCAATTGTTTCCATTCAAATTCACAAGAAAAATTCACTTTAAGCGGAACTATATTTGAAATAAAAAGTAACGAAACGGTCATAGGGGTTAATCTATACTTCCCTGAAATTGAATTAGGTACATCTTCAAACGAATATGGTTTTTTTTCCATCACAGTTCCCAAAGGAACATATAAATTAATGATATCATCCATTGGTTATAATACAATAATAGACACTATAAATCTTTCTCAAAATATTACTAAAAACTATAGTTTAGAAGAAAATGTAGAAACCCTAAACGAAATAATAATTATCGAAAACGTTGAGAAACTAGATATAAAAAAGCCCCAAATGAGCATTAACAGCTTAACATCCAATACCATAAAAAACATACCTGTTGTTTTGGGTGAGGCAGATGTTATAAAGGCAATCACCTTGTTACCTGGGGTAACAAATGCAGGCGAAGGGTCTTCTGGCTTTAATGTTAGAGGTGGTGCAGTAGACCAAAATTTGATTCTTTTAGATGAAGCTACCATTTATAATTCGTCTCACTTATTTGGCTTCTTCTCTGTTTTTAATCCAGATGCTATTAAAGACTTAAAGTTATACAAAGGAGGTATTCCTGCTCGCTATGGAGGTAGAGTATCATCAGTATTGGATATTTATCAAAAAGATGGCAATAGCAAAGAATTTCATGCTAACGGCGGCATTGGTATAGTTTCTAGCAGGTTACTTATTGAAGGCCCTTTAAAAAAAGATAAAAGTTCGTTTCTCTTTGGAGGACGTTCCAGTTATGCCCATTTATTTTTACCGCTGTTTGATATTAATAATGAAGCCTATTTTTATGATTTAAATACCAAACTAAGCTTCAAAATAGATGATAAAAACAATATTTACTTATCTGGTTACTTTGGTCGCGATGTATTTACAATTGCAGATTCTTTTGAGAACATTTATGGTAATTCCATTCTTAATTTAAGATGGAACCATCTGTTCTCAAATAAACTGTTTACCAATTTATCATTAATTTACTCAGATTATTATTATGATTTAAAACTCAATTTTGTGGAGTTTAAATGGAACTCTGGTATTCAAAACTTCAATTTAAAATACGATTTTAAATATTATTTGAATAATAAAATGAAACTCGAATTTGGTTTAAACAGTATATATTACAAATTTAATCCGGGAAAAATAGAGCCTACAACTCCAACTTCAGGTATTAGTACTTTTAAACTGATAGACAAATATGCTTTTGAGAATGCTATCTATTTAGATTCTGAATATCAATTATCAGATAAATTGGCAGTCTCCTTTGGGTTAAGACTTAGTTCCTTCTTAAGTTTAGGACAAGATGAACTCAATGTTTATGAAAATGATCAAGCAGTTGTCTTTAATGACAATTTACAGATTTATGAAAAGGCAAATCCCATTGGTACAGAAAATTTCAAAAGAAGCGATGTAATAAAATCATTCTTTAACGCAGAACCAAGGTTGTCAATGGCTTACCAACTTAACGATAAATCGTCTATAAAAGCAAGTTACAATAGAATGAGCCAGTATTTGCATTTATTATCCAATACAAGCTCTCCAACACCACTTGATGTTTGGACACCCAGTGGAAAATATATTAAACCCCAATTACTAGACCAGTATGCTATTGGATATTTTAAAAACTTCAACTATACAGATTACTCGCTTGAGATTGAAAGTTTTTATAAAACAGTAAAAAACAGAATTGATTATATTGATGGAGCCGATCTGATAGCCAATAATGCCATTGAACAGGTTATATTAAATGGTAACGCCGAAGCTTATGGCTTAGAAGTTTTATTTAAAAAAAATGAAGGCAGGTTGAATGGTTGGATAGCTTATACACTTTCAAAATCAAAACAACAAACAGAGGGCAGAGCACCAAATGAATTAGGTATTAACAATGGTAATTGGTACAACACCCCACATGATAGAACACATGATGTTTCATTAACAGCAAACTATAAGTATTCTGAAAAATGGAAGCTAAATGCCAATTTTTTATTTCAAACGGGTAGACCAACAACGTATCCTAACTCGCAATACATATATAATGGCGTGAATGTTCCTAATTTCGAGCCAAGGAATTCCAATAGATTACCCTCGTATCACAGGTTGGATATTTCGACTACATACACACCAAAACCAGACAAAAAAGTAGGCTTGCAAAGCTATTGGGTTTTTGGAATTTATAATATTTATAATAGAAGAAATGCTGCTTCCATTCGCTTTGGAAGTAATGAAACAAGTGGGCTTAACGAAGCAACGCGATTATCTATATTCGGCATAGTACCGTCTGTATCTTATAATTTTAAGTTTTAATGTTATGAATTCATTATTCAAAAAAACACTACTCGTATTTATCTGTATATTGGCAACAGCTTGCGAAGATGTTATTCAAATCGATGCTCCCAATATTCCTCCAAAATTGGTCATTGAAGCTTCTATTAATTGGTTTAAAGGTACTCCTGGTAATTTTCAAGCAATAAAATTATCATTATCAGCTCCTTACTTTGACACACAAATTCTACCTGCCAACAATGCCGAAATAACAGTTACGGATAGCAGTAATAATACCTTTGTTTTCACTGAGAATGAAGACACAGGTATCTATGTAACCTATAATTTCATTCCTAAGATTAATGAAACATATACCCTAACTATTATCTACCAAAATGAAACCTATGTTGGTACTGAACTCTTAAAATCGGTCACTTCTATAACCCGTGTAGAACAAGAAAACGATAAAGGTTTTTCAGGTGACGAAACAGAGCTCAAAGCCTATTATAATGATCCTGAAAATGAAGAGAATTATTATTTCTTCGAATTTATTAATGATAAAAATTCTCTAGTTGATTTAGAAATTTATGATGATGAATTTACCAACGGAAATGAGATATTTGGATTTTTCAGTAAAGAAGACCTAAAACCAGGAGATGAAATAATCATCAGAAATTATGGGGTTTCAAAGCGATTTTATGAATTTATTTTTCTTTTGCTCCAACAAAAAAGTGATGAAAATGGCAGCCCTTTTGAAACCCAACCTACCAGTATAAGGGGGAACTGTGTTAATATAACGAATCCTAGCAATTATCCTTTTGGCTATTTCAGACTCTCTGAAGCGGATCAATTTATTTATACCATAGAATAAAATTTGTTTATACTGAAAAATATTTATTAAGTATTAAAAGGATGATATTGGTTTACAATCACATTATCTAAAATCGTATTTTTATCAAATGAACTTTATTAAAACTACCGAGCAAGATTCTAATTATAACCATCTGGAAATGATGAGTGTCTCAGAATTGCTTAAAAATATTAATAATGAAGATAAAACAGTGGCTATAGCTGTTGAAAAGGCACTTTCTCAAATAGAAACTTTAATCGAACAGATAATTATTAAATTAAAAATAGGCGGACGCTTATTCTATATGGGTGCAGGTACTAGTGGTAGGTTAGGTATTTTAGATGCTTCAGAATGTCCACCCACGTTTGGTGTTTCTCATGATCTAGTAATTGGACTCATAGCTGGAGGCGATACAGCTATTAGAAAAGCCGTTGAATTTGCTGAAGACTCCACAACACTGGGTTGGGAAGATTTACAATTTTACAATGTTAACCAAAACGACGTAGTTGTAGGAATAGCCGCTTCTGGTACAACCCCTTATGTTATATCCGCTTTAGAACTTTGCAATAACAACAATATTATAACAGGCTGTATCACCTGTAATCAGGATAGCCCGTTGTCTAAGACCGCTCAGTTTCCTATTGAAGTCATCGTCGGTCCAGAATTTGTAACAGGAAGCTCTAGAATGAAAGCTGGAACTGCCCAAAAAATGGTTCTAAATATGATCACCACCACGACTATGATTCAGTTAGGGCATATTAAAGGAAACAAAATGGTGGATATGCAACTAAGCAACAATAAACTCGTTGATAGAGGCACCAAAATGATAATGGCAGAACTGAATATCCAACAAGAAGAAGCAAAAAGTTTATTAGATACTTATAAAAATGTACGATTAGCAATAAAAAACTACAAGCATGGAAACAAGTAAAACAGATAAAAACGTTTTGGCAAAAGGCATAAAAATTTTGATTTTTGCCATTCTAAGCCTTTTTACTGGTCCTATTTTACTTAGTATAGCCTTTAGTAACAAAGAAAAACCTCTTTACTTACCTATACTCATACTTGGGTGTCTAGTTTCTGCATTGGCTATCTTTTTAATATTCAAAGGCATTAACATTATAATGAATAGCATGTTTAAAAAGTAAACTATTCATTAATTTGTATTGCTTGCTTTGGAGTACTAGGATTATATCCAAAATCGGAATCTTCTAAAGGAATATTTAAACCATTTAATATATAGTTTATAATAGCATAATGATGTATGGTATGACTATTAGCTTGCGATAATACTGCTCCTAAAGTATATGGCATCTCAATCTTTCCTAAACCCAAGTCATCTTTGACTATAATTATTTCATCTATATTATAATCTGAATCTTTAAGCCTTTCAATAATTATACTTAAATACTCTAATGCTAGAATACAACAATTTTCAACAGCTCTATTTCTACTTCTAGCTGTTAAATCAATTTGATTATGTAAATCTTTATTCAATATACAATCATAAAAATCCAAAATGTGCCTAATATGGGACCCAATACTTGAATAATAAGGAGGTATAGAGTTGTTAGACAGTTGTTCATTAGATAAATTGGCAAGAATATATTGAGACTTTTGAAGTGTTTTTAAAGTAGATTGGATAATTACGTTCATGTAGCCTAAATTAATTAAAATTTTTAGGTTTAAAAACTATTTTCCCTTAGTATTTAAAATAACCCACTCACCACACCTATACAAAAACAAAAAGCCCTGCATGATTACCATGCAGGGCTTCCAAAAAAGGCAACGACCTACTCTCCCACTTTCGCAGTACCATCGGCGCTAACGGGCTTAACTACTCTGTTCGGAATGGTAAGAGGTGAGCCCCGTCGCTATAACCACCTTAAACTTTTGGCTGTTGGCCGTCTGCCCATGGCCATTGGCACTAATGCCATCAACCAATAACCATTGACCATCAACCGGCAGTGTGGACTGCCAAATATCTTAACATATTGAAACAAGATCATGAACTACAACAACAATCATTTAAAACTAATA
>NZ_NIXN01000006.1 GCF_002807055.1 Confluentibacter citreus | reverse complement strand
CGCAGCAGTACGGACCTGAACTTCAAGTTCAGGAAGTTCAACAGGAACGAGGATTACTATTGGGCAGGGGTATCCTACCGTTTCCTGAACGACCAATTTTTCAAGCCCTTGAACCTGGGGCCTATGCTGGGCTTTAAGAAGGACATCTTCTATTTCGGGTATGCCTACCAGGTGACCATGAACGACCTATCGGGGTACAATTCAGGGACGCACGTCATTACCATTGGGTTAGAATTTTTGCAAGGGATCAGTAACTGTCCCTGTACTCAGAGTCCGGTGCATTAAAAATATTTTGATGAGCTGTTTTAACCGTTGAAATTAAATTGTCAAAATCCTTTGATTTATCAAAAAATGCCGTGGCACCTTTTTTAAGACAGATATTTTTTAATTCCGAATTTATTGAAAACACATAAACCAACGAATTTAAATTGTTTTCTTTAATTTTATTTAAAACAGTTATGCCATTGCCATCAATCAAATTTAAATCTAATATGATGATATTAAATTTAAAGGTATCCAATAAATCCAATGATCCTTTAACGGTACTCTCTAATTTTATTTTTTTTGAATCAATAAAGCCTGTTAGTTTTTTCACTATTTTATCGCTTATGATTGGTTCGTCTTCAATAACTAACATACAATTGGAAATTACTTTTTGATTGATTGAATAAAAATATGACATTGATCATATACTAAAAATAAGCATATCCCTTATTTTTAGTATATGTTATGATTTTTTCTAATAAAATCTTCTTTTTCACGGGTTTTTCTATGAAATCATTAAAACCATAATTCAAGCAATTATCATTGAATTGGTCGTGAACAAAGGCAGAATGTGCTAAAATAGGTATCTCAGAACAGGTGTTTCTAATGGCTTGTGTAGCAGTTAAACCATCCATAATGGGCATATTTATATCCATTATAATTAAATCTATTTGTTTGTTATTTTCAAATTTTTCAACTGCTTCTTTACCATTTAAAGCGTGAATCAAAAAACATCCCTCTCCTTCAAGTAAATTTTTTAAAAATAAGTAGGTTACAAGATCATCCTCTGCAATTAATATGGTTTTATTTTTTAGTTTTTCTTCACCTGTTCCAAATTCATTGGCAAGAATGTTAGGAATAGTAAAATAAAATTTGATTCCTTTGCCATCCAAGTTTTCAACCTTTAGATCACCTCCAAGACTGCTTACTATGTTTTTTGATATCGTTAAGCCTAAACCAGACCCATTAATAGCTTGGTTTAAACTAAATTCTGTTTGGGTGAAAGGTTCAAAGATGTTATTAATGTATGTTTCTTGTATGCCATTACCATCATCTTCCATGGAGAAAAATATATTTTCCTCTCTATTTTGGATGGTCAATTTTAAATTTTTATTAAAATTAAACTTAAAGGCATTATCCATTAAATTTTTTAAAACACGCATAAGTATGGCTTTGTCTGTTTTAATCATGGTAACGCTAGAGTCCATTTCCAAATAAAATGTATTTCTATTTTCAATATGTATTTCCTTTACTTCTTTGATGACCTTTTCTATCTCTGCCTTTAATGAAAATGAACTTGATTTAGGCTCTGCCGTGCCAGAACTTAATTTTGATACTTCTATAACATCTTCAATAGTATTTAATAGTCTGTCACTACATTTCCTAATTATTTCAAAATATTCGGTTCTTTTTTCAAGTGTTAAATCTGTATAATTACTTTCCAGTAAATCCATCATGCCTAAAATACCACTTAATGGTGTTCTTACTTGATGGCTGATATTATTCAAAAATGCATATTTTAACTTTTCAGATTCTTGAGCCTTTTCTTTTGAAAAAATTAAATCTTGTTCCATTTTCTTCCTTTGGGTGATATCGCGAACACTACTAAAAATAAAATCTTCATTATTTAATTTTATGTATCTGGAGGTCACTTCAACCGTTTTTATGTCTCCATTCTTGGTTACATGGGTTGTTTCAAATAATAATTTTTTATCCTTTTTTATGTTTTTAAGTATTCTTTTAGATTTTAAAATATTTTTAGGCTCATTAATATCTAAAATATTCATCTTTAGTAACTCGTCTTTGGTGTAACCTAAATATTGGGTGGTTTTTTCATTTACTTTTACAACATTACCTTTTTTGTTCAACAAATAAAGTGCATCTCCTAAATTTTCAAAAAGAAATTCAAATTTTTTTGCTTCTTTTAAAGCATATAATTCTGCTATGGACTTTTCTTTAATGATTTGGTCTTGATGTTTTTTTAGCATCTCTTCTTCAGTCATATCAAAAATGAAAATCAGCGTACATACTAAATTGTTAATCTCTAGTTTGTGGGTTATTCTATTTATAAATGCGATACTACCATCTTTTTTAATAAAACGTCTTTTTACTTTATTTGATGATTTTTCATCTGTAGAATCATTAATTACATGGCACATACATGATTGATCATTGCAAAAAGAATTTTTACAATTTGTGTTATTTAAGTCTGAAATACCTGTGAAATTCAAGAACTGTTGATTAGTAAAAATAATATTCTGATGATTATCAACCATTGCTATTGGCAATGGTATACAATTAAGTGTATTGTATATTTCGCTTTTAGTAAAGCTATTAGGTATAAATTTTAAAATTTTAGATATCTGCTTAAATTGACCCATTTTTAGTGTGTAAATTTTATATGCAAATATTTCATATAAATAGATGAAGAATCAATAAGCATTGTTTTTATATTGCCCTAGTGATTTTCTTAAATAGTGCTTAAAGCTTTGTAGAATGTAAGATGTGAATGGTTATTCCAAGGAAATGATGCCTTCTTTAATGGCATATTTTGTTAAGTCTGGGATATTGAATATATTTAATTTATGCATAATATTCGTGCGATGTACATCAACGGTTTTTGAACTTAGAAAAAGTAATTCCCCTATATCTTTTGATGAGTTGCCTTCTGCTATGAGTTGGAGTACTTCAATTTCTCTGGTTGTAAGCACATCACTGTCATTTTCAATAGCATTACTTGATATATTTTCTATAAGGACATCTGATATTTTTTGACTGACGTATTTCTGGTTTCGAGCTACAGAGAGAATAGCATCAATAAGTTCTTCGGAACTACTGTCTTTTAGTAAATAGCCATAAGCTCCTGCTTTGAACATTCCTATTACAAATTGTTTGTCGGAGTGCATAGACAAAGCAATGACTTTTATATTTGAATCGATATCAATAATTTGTTTTGTTGCTTGTACGCCATTAAGACCAGACATGGCAATATCCATGATAACAACATGGGGCTTAAATTTTTCACAAAATTTTATAGCGTCCCTGCCATTAGAAGCTTCGCCAATAACCTTTAAAGTTTGTTTTTTTTCAATTAAACTCCTTAAGCCATTTCTAACTATCTTATGGTCATCTACTAATAGAATTGAGGTTTCCAGATTAGATTGCAATTTTTATTATAAAGATATAAATATTTCCACAATTGTACCACTTTTAATGGTAGGCTTAGATATTATATTTACAGTGCCTTTTAAATTATGTATTCTTTCCTTTAAGGTAAATAAACCAAACCCGCTACTAAGAACTTTATCACTTACTTTTTCATCTACATTAAAACCAACCCCGTCATCTGAAACTGAAATATTTAGACCTTCATCTACAAATTTAAAATCAATATGAATTAAACTTGCATTAGCATGTTTTATAGAATTCATTACTATTTCTTGAATAGAACGATAAATGGAAATGAGTTCATTATCATCTAATTTTAAGTTATCTATGTTTGTGGTGAATTCAACCTTGATGTTATATTGGTCTTCTATCTTATCTGAAAACCAGTACATAGTATCTATAATGCCTAATTGATATAAAACAGGCGGACATAAATCGTAAGTGATTTTCCTGGAATTTTCAAGTGCATCGGTAATGTGTGTGTTGACAAAATCAATATCCGATACATAATCCTTTAAGAATTCATTTTCTCTTAAATCTTGTAATTTCATTTTTGAAATAACAAGTGATTGGCTTAAATGATCATGAATGTTTGCTGCTATTTCCTTTCTTTGTTTTTCTTCTACCAAAAGAATTTCTGAAGTTAAATTTTGTAAGGATACTTGATAATTTTTTATGGCTTCATTAGCTACAACACGTTCCGTTATATCACGACACGAAGAGACAAGGCCTACTACCTTGTTGTTTTTTGTAATGAGCTGTTTTAAAGATTCAAACCATATATACTCATTGGTTTTATTTTTAACTCTATATATAACAGGATTTTTTGATGCTCCTTTTAGTAATAGGTCATTAAAACTGTTTTCAACCTTTTTTAAATCATCTGGATGAATAAAATCACATAAATTTTTACCTAGTATGTCATCACTTTGATATCCTAATAAATCTTCTGCAGAAGGACTTGAATACACAATTTTTGAATCTGTATTGAGTAAGTAAATCAGATCTTTGGAGTGGTCGGCCAATAAGCGATACTTATGTTCACTGGCTTTAATTTTTTTTAGATTCCTTTTTATCAAAATAAAAAGGAGAAAGGACGTTAAAAACACAAATACTAAACCCTTGTATGATTGAAATTTAGTGACTGTTTCAGGGGTAAAAGTGTTTTCCAAAAACTTATCAGAAAATATAATGTAAAGACTACCTACTAAAAAATAGATGACAGCAATTTTAAAAGGTAAATAAAATTTTAGTTTTTTAGTTAGCATTGTTAAAGCAATAAAAACAGTTGATGTTTTAAGAGAAAGCTAAAACATGCTCTAAAATAATACTAATTTGATAAATAAATATGATTATGTAAAAAATTTAAATTGGGGTGATTATATTTTCAGTATCTCTTTATTCCACCTCTTAACCCATAATTTAAGCTATGAGATTCTTCAATCGCAAAGCTCTTTAACGATCACGAAGCATCTGGGCAAAACACTTATCGTACAAATAAGCAATATTTTATTTTATTGTTATAACAATAAAGCAAATGTTATACTATTTTTGCACTTAAAATTTTTAAGAGTTAAATGGAAACCCGAGCTAAACAGCGCATTGCTTTAAGTGTATATTTTTTTCTTTCAGGCATTTGTTTTTCTACATGGGCGTCTCGCATCCCAACCATAAAATCGTTTTTTAATTTAAATGATGCTGAACTGGGGACTATTCTTTTAACAATGCCCATAAGTTCTATTATAGGATTGCCCATTTCTGGATGGTTGGTCTCCAAATATGATAGTAGAATCCCTCTTGTGGTATCTTTTGTATTTTTCTCTTTTTCACTGGCTTTAATTGGCTATGCAACAACATCTTTTATGTTGGTATTGGCTATTTGTATGTTTTCGTTCTTTATGAGGATTTTAAACATTTCTATGAATACACAATCCATAACCTTACAAAATAAGTTTGAAAAGCGAATTGTTGGTGCGTTTCATGGTTTGTGGAGTACAGGCGGATTAATTGGGGTTGCATTTTCTACATTGATGGTGAAAAACGATGTGTCTATGCAAACTCATTTGTTGATCATTTCAATATTTACGTTAATTGTTTCTGTGGTATGTTATAAGTTTACTATAAAGAACGATAAATCAACTTCGGGCAATAAATTAATTTTAGGTAAACCAGACACATTTATTCTGTATTTAGGAGTCATCATATTTTTTGCTGCCATGTGTGAAGGTGGTATGTTCGATTGGAGTGGGGTTTATTTTAAGGAAGTCGTTAAAGAAGATGTCTTTACTTATGGTTATCTTACTTTTATGGCAACCATGGCATTTTCTAGATTTTTTTCTGATAGGGTAGCACAAAAAATTGGCGTTCAAAAAACATATATTTTGAGTGCTTTATTAATTGCTTTGGGCGTTTCAATAGCGGTTATATTTCCGTTTTTTTGGTCAGCTTTATTTGGATTTTGTCTTGTAGGGTTTGGTACGGCTCCTATTTTCCCCATGACATTTTCGTTGGCAGGAACTTCAAAAAAGTATTCCCCAGGCATGGCTATTTCAATAATATCGACCTATGCTACTGTTGGGTTTTTATTAGGCCCACCATTTATAGGTTATTTATCACATGCTTTTGGTTTACAAAGGGCGTTTTTTGTTTTTGTTATAGCTGGATTAATGTTTATCCCTTTTTCTTATGCTTTTTTTCGCTATCAATCTAAACAGGCGTAGTATAGATTAGTTTTTAACAATTTCAACCTCAAATAATTTATCCCAACGTTTTCCTGTAACAAAAATAGTTTTGGTTTTTGGGTTATAGGCTATACCGTTAAGTACGTCTAATCCTTGATGTTGCGTTACTAGCTTTTTTAATGGTGAAAAGTCTATAACCCCAATAACGGCACCATTTTTTGGATTGATGATAGCGACGCCATCTTTTTGGTAACGGTTGGCATAAATCTCACCATTTATCCATTCCATTTCATTTATCTCAACAATTTTACCTTTATTGGTATAAACTTGAATATGGTCTTCTTCTGCCAGAGTATTAGGATTTAATAGCCATATATGTTCTGTGCCATCACTTTTGTAGATGGTTTTGTTGTCATTACATAAACCCCAACCTTCTTTGCTTTTACCATATTTGAAATCACTAATTTTTTCAAAAGTATAAATGTCATACACAAAGCCAATACCACCTTGCCATGTTAACTGGTAAATTTTATTATTTAAAATGGTAAGACCTTCACCAAAATATTGATCTGCCAAATTAATATTTTTTAATACGTTGCCTGTTTTGTAATCTACTTTTCTAAGTTTAGATTCTTTGTTCTGTCCCGTACTTTCATATAAAGTATCGTTAAAAAACTCTAAACCTTGCGTATAAGATGTGATATCGTGCGGGTATTCATTAATGATTTTGTAAGTATATATTTTAGGCGGTTCACTGTTTAACACAGTTATTTTGGCAACTATCTTTTGTTGTTCATTATTGAAATAAACAGTAGCTTCAATGTTTTGGTTACCTAATTTGGTGTTTTTTAAATCGGTGCTTTCTTTTATTAATTCTCCATTTAAAGTATAGCTAACCGAATCAATAGTATGGCTTTTTGGATTTTCAATAGACAGAGTTAAAGTCTCCGCATTAGAAATTGCATGCTCCTTGGCATTGGTTTTAATGGTAAAATCATTTTTATTGGTTCCGCAAGACAAAATAAATGAGCTTAAAAAAATGATTGTGAGGTATTTAAATAGTTTCATTTGTAATTTAAATTTTAAGCAAGATATTTATTTAAAATCAGTTTAAAAAATCATTGTGAAAATTTTAAAAGGTTGTATCTTTGCACCCGGCAAGTCCTACACAACCAGCTCCTGTTGAATCCTCCAGGGCGGGAACGCAGCAAAGGTAAATGGTCGTAGCGGTGTGATGTAGGTAGCTTGCCTTTTTTTATTTATTCCTGCGAAGTCAGAAATCTCATCAAAATAAGGGTAAAATCTCATCTTCTTTTCTCAAAACATAGTCATTTATTGTTCACATGTAAAATTCATTGTTAATTTTACGCTATTAATCATTTACACATTGTATGTCTAAAATTGTTTTAATTACGGGAGGTTCTTCTGGAATAGGAAAATCAATAGGTGAATTTCTAACTGAAAGCGGATTTATTGTTTATGGCACTAGCAGAAATCCCCAAAATTATTCAGAAAGTAAGTTTCCAATTTTAAAGTTAGATGTTAAAAGCATTGAAACCATCAAAAAAACCATTCAAGCGATTATTGAAAAAGAGGGTAGGATAGACGTCCTTGTAAACAATGCAGGTGCGGGTATTACTGGAGCGATTGAAGAACTCCCAGAAGCAGAAATTAAAGCTAATTTTGACACTAATTTTTTCGGACCTATCAATGTTATCAAGGCCGTTTTGCCTCAAATGCGTAAACAACATTCGGGATTAATAATCAATATCACCTCCATTGCTGGTTATATGGGACTGCCTTACAGAGGTATTTATAGTGCGAGTAAAGGGGCATTGGAACTTATAACAGAAGCTTTTAGAATGGAACTTAAAGACTTTAATATCAAAATGACCAATATAGCACCAGGTGATTTTGCTACCAATATTGCCGCTGGCAGATACCATGCACCACTTCTGGATAATTCTCCATACAAAAAGCCTTATGGCGATACGTTAGACTTAATGAATACGCATGTTGATAGCGGAAGTAATCCCATTATGATGGCTCAGGCAGTTTTAAGGGTCATCAATACCAACAACCCTAAAATACACTACAAAGTGGGGGCGTTTATGCAAAAATTCTCCATTGTGCTGAAACGTATTTTACCGGATAAGGTTTATGAAAAAATGTTGATGAAACATTACAAATTGTAAATTACTTAAAGTAAGTTGATTAAATATTTTAATTAAACCCCTAGGCTAGGTTTTTACAAAGTTGTAAATTTGCATCCGAATAATAATTAAACAAAACAAAATGAAATTTTTTATTGATACCGCTAATCTTAAACAAATAAAAGATGCCCAAGACCTTGGTGTTCTTGATGGTGTAACAACCAATCCGTCATTAATGGCTAAAGAAGGCATTACAGGACATGATAATATTTTAAAACATTATGTAGACATCTGTAATATTGTAGATGGCGATGTAAGTGCAGAAGTAATTGCAACAGATTTTGATGGCATGATTAAAGAAGGCGAAGCTTTAGCTGAATTGCACGAACAAATCGTTGTTAAATTACCTATGATAAAAGATGGTGTTAAAGCTTGTAAATATTTTTCTGAAAAAGGTATTAGAACGAATGTTACTTTAGTGTTTTCTGCAGGACAAGCATTACTTGCTGCAAAAGCTGGAGCTACATACGTATCGCCATTTATAGGACGTTTAGATGATATTTCTACAGATGGTTTGAATTTAATTTCTGAAATCAGACAGATTTACGATAATTATGGTTTTGAAACACAAATATTAGCTGCTTCAGTTCGACACAACATGCATATTATTGATTGTGCTAAATTAGGCGCTGATGTTATGACAGGTCCATTGAGTGCTATTGAAGGCTTATTAAAACACCCATTAACAGATATTGGTTTAGCTAAGTTTTTAGAAGATTATAAAAAAGGAAACTAAATCCATTTTTTATATTTATAGAAAAGCCTCAGGTTATTAATTTGAGGCTTTTCTTTTTTTCGTAATTTATTGTTATTTATTTATCAATCCCAAAAGTTGTTCTTCAAAATTAACACTGAAAATGTTTGTGTTAGCATTAACTATCGTGTTATTTTTATCCAATATAATAGTCTTTGTGATTGGGTAAACAGCCAATGATAATCTGGATTGTTTTGGATCTTTAAATTTGAATTCATTATCATAAGAAAAATTATTTTTCTTCATTGAATCCTTACAAAAATCTGGGCTGTTATCATCAATATTTATACTTATAAAAGATACCTCTGGATATTTTATACTCAGTTCATTTGTTTTATAATGACTTTCCTTAAAGTGGTTATTAAACTTATGGGACCAAAAATAAATCACTGTTGGTTTATTAATCAAAGAACCTATTTTGATGTCATTGTTTTTTAAATCCACTAATTCAAGATTAGGGAAGCTATTTCCTTTTTTTAAGTTGTTTATTGATTGCGCAACTGATGATATATTATTTTTATTTTCGCCATCTGTATTTTTACTTAAAAAAGATTTAAGCATGGCATTATTATCTTCCGGATTATTATTTCTGGTCAGATAGGTCATCGTGTAATGAAAAAGCAATTCGTTCTTTATAGTTGGGTTTGAAATAACACTATCAACCACATTAAGTATGTCTAAATTATAACATAAAGCATTCGTATTGAAATCATCTGATTTGGAATGATCCAAATGGTCTTTAAGTGCCATATTATTAAAAGTTGATCTTAAAAAGGAATTATAGTTTAAAAAATCCCTGTTATAATCATTGTTGTAATCAATCTCTTTTCTGTAATCATAAAAGTTTTCAGGGAGGGCATTTAAAATATCGCGCTTGTTTTCATTTTCTCCATAATGGATAAAGGGATATATCTCTTTACTAGCATAATAATTATAATCAATATTTGCTTGAGCTATTTGAATAAACAAATCTGAAGGATTGTATTTCTTTTTAAAGGTTTGAAGTTTAAGATCTTTTTCAGCTTTTAAAGAATCGATTTGATTTTGGTATTTTTCCGCACTTAGTTGGCAAAATTTAAAAATTCGTTTTTGTTCAATTTCATTTTGCAAAAAACCATTTATAAGATAATTGTTTTTTTTATCACCTGTACCAGTAAAAACTAATGACTCATCAAAATCAAGCGTATTCAATCTAAAAATGATGCTATCATTTGGCTCGAGTAAAACCATTTGTACTTCACCACCATGCTTAAACGTGTAAATACCGCTAATTAAATTATCAACTTTATAAATAAATCGATTGTTTTTATCCAGGCTAATAGTATCCAATACAGAATCTGCCTTTGCGATAACAACAAAATTTGTGGTAGGATTACTTATTTCACCTCCTAAAAACGCAAAATTATCTTTATCTCTTTTGCAGCTAAAAACGCTTAGGGCAATAATTATGTAGAAAAAAAACAGTTTCATTAATCCTTATAATAATGGTGTTGGTAACATTACCATAACATTGCAAAAGTATGTTTTGTATTTAAAAAGTGCTGTTAATACGCTGTTAAATATTAATATAGATAATAAGCTGTAAATATTCGTTTATAATGGGATTTGCTGACTCAAACAATGCAACGTGCCAAATCCCCAAATAAGGTCAATAGCACTAATACCTATAACTTTTCTATCAGGAAAACAACCTGCAATGATGTTGAGTGCCTCTTTATCGTGTTCATCATTAAAAGTGGGAACCAATACAACTGAATTAATGATTAAAAAATTAGCATAACTAGCAGGAATCCTTATGCCGTCAAAAATTAAACGTTTTGGCATAGGAAGCGTCACTATGTTTGGTTTTTCACCATTTTCTAAAACGGCTTCTTTTAGTCTGTTTAAATTATCTTGAAGAGGCTTGAAATTGTGGTCTTTTTTATCGGTTTCAACTACGGTTATAATGGTATCTTCATTAACAAAACGAGCCAAATCATCAATATGTCCATGAGTATCATCGCCTTCAATACCATTGCCCAACCAAATGGTATTTGTAATGCCTAAATGATCTTTAAAAATAGTTTCATAATCACCTTTGGTAAATCCTTCGTTTCTTACTTGAATTTTAGGGTCTAGCAAACATTCTTCTGATGTTATCAAAGTTCCTTTACCATTTACATCAATCGCTCCGCCTTCTAGAACCACGGGTTTTCCTTTGTAAGTGACTTGAGCTAAGGGAATGTTTAAAAATGAAGCTACTTTTTCAGGAACATGTTTGTCTAGTTTGTAATTGTTATATTTTGCCCATCCATTAAAGTTGAAATTAAGGGCTTTTCTTTCTGAGCCTTTTTTGACAATGATGGGTCCTGAATCGCGCATCCAACTTCTGTTGGTTTTTTGAATGATAAATGATACATTTTGAAGTTTTGCATCGGCCATTTTTAACATGTTGGTTACCTTATCCTGAAGGGTTTTGGTAGCAACAAGTAGAATGACCTGTTCAACATCAGCCACTTTTTTTATAAACTCCACAAATGTCCATTGTATAGCACCATACTTTCCAGGCCAATCGTTACCGTTGTGAGGAAAACATAATAGAATACCTTGTTGTTTTTCCCATTCGGCAGGGAATCTCCACATATCACTACTCATACTAATCTAAAACTCTTTTGGTAATGCCATCGTATTTATCAATACGTCTATCTCTTAAAAATGGCCAATTTTGACGCACGTTTTCTTGTAAATTTAAATCGACTTCAGCAATTAAAATTTCTTCTTTATCGGTTGAAGCTTGTGCCAAAATTTCACCTTGTGGCCCAGCAATAAATGAAGAACCCCAGAATTCGATTCCATCAGTATCTGGAAGGTATCTTTCCAATCCTATTCTGTTAGCAGCTGCAACATAAATACCATTGGCTACGGCATGACCTTTCATTACGTTCATCCAAGCACCTTGTTGGTTTTCTCCATATTGTGCTTTCTCTTTAGGATGCCAGCCAATAGCGGTTGGGTAAAATAAAACCTCTGCACCTTGAAGTGCCGTTAATCTGGCTGCTTCAGGATACCATTGATCCCAACAGATTAATGTGCCAATTTTTCCTTTTTTAGTTGAAAAAGCTTTAAAGCCAATATCTCCCGGAGTAAAATAAAATTTTTCGTAGAAGTGGGGATCATCTGGTATATGCATTTTTCTATACAACCCTGCTTCAGAACCATCGGTATCAATAATATATGCACTATTATGATAGACTCCCGCCATTCTTTTTTCAAAAAATGGTACAATAATTACAACTCCTAATTCTTTAGCCAAATCACTAAAAGCAACAAAAGACGTACTGTAAAGTGGTTCGGCATATTTAAAATTATCCACATCTTCACTTTGACAAAAATAATGACTGCTATAAAGTTCTGGTATCAAAATGATTTCTGCTCCTTGTTTGGCAGCATCACGCACCCATGAGATGCATTTCTTTAAATTATTTTCAGGAATATCGTTCAGATTTAACTGAATTACAGATATTTTATAGGTGTTTTTTTTCATTTAAAGGAGAAATAAATTTAATGCAAAGATATGTTTTTTGTAACTTTTATTTATCCTTTTTGTATAGCGGTATTCTATAGGAAATGGCATAACCATAACCCACGCCAATTTTAGTGCTATCAAAAGTTTTATTAAATCCCGGAATATATATATTAGTAAAATTTTCAGGTTCTGTTTGACTCACCAAGCCTTTTAATTGCACATTAATACCTAAAAATAAATTATTAAAAAGTTCAGCTTTGATACCTAATATTAATTCAACCCAAACGGCAGTTAAATCGTTAAATTCTTGAGGTTGATTGGGAGTAAACTGCGATTGCCAATATTGACTTGTATTATAAACTTGATAATCATTTAATGTATGGTTAAAGGCGCTAGCACCAATACGGAAACCACTATAAATCATGTTGTCCATGTCTAGCCAGTTTTGGTACATATTATAGTCGACACCAGCTTTTAAATAAGTTCCTTTAGTGGTGATATTAAGATAATTATTATCATCATTTTTTTCTTCGATACCAATTTCCCCTGCGATATATAATTTTTTTTTGAGTCTGAAATCACCACTAACTTCAAATCCAGAATAATTATCATCAACTGACGAACGGATGAGTTTTCCAATATCTGCACCAAGGCGGAGACCATATTTTTCCTTTATTTTTATGGAATCATTAATAGAACTAGATATACTATCATTTTGTGCACTTGTAGAGACACAAAAAAACAGCATCAAATATATAATACTAGAAAAATAAGTAAAAATGTGCTGTTGTTTCATCTTCCACAGATTGATTGTCGGTTACAGATTGTCTTGATAATATCCATTTGTTAGTATCATCTTCAATAGTTAAACTAACGTTTTTAAAAACCGTTTTATAACCACAAGCTCTAGATACAAAAACTTGTTCGGTTGTATATTTTATGGTGATAATGTCTTCATTCCCATTAGCAAAATCATCACTTGGGTCATCTGGTGTACCATTATTATTTATTGAGTAATCTCTATGTAGTTTGTATTGAGTAGCTGTGGTGTCTATTCTTAAGGGTAGTTCTAGTTTCTGGACATTAGCGGCATTATAACCTTCTAGTACTTCATCGTTATTGATACCTTGAACTCTTATTAACGGAACAAATTTTACATTTTCTGGATTGGCACTATCATAAAATTCTATAATCAATTTTGGGGTGGTAGGTGTGGATTCCGGACAAATATCATCGCGTTCGCAACTAATTGTAATTACCGCAAGGGTCACACAAATTAGAGGTATAATGATTTTAAAATACTTCATTTTCAAATTTTATAATATCTAGCGTTTCTCCAAAAGTACAACATTTTCAACATGAAATGTTTGCGGAAACATATCAACAGCTTGTGTTTTAATGACTTTGTATGTTGCATCCATAAGTTCTAAATCCCGTGCTTGTGTGGCACTATTGCAACTTACATAAACAACACGTTTTGGAGCAATAGCCAGTATTTGTTGAACAACATCTTTATGCATACCATCACGAGGAGGGTCTGTTATAATAACATCTGGATGTCCATGTTTTGTGATAAATGCATCGTTAAAAACGTGTTTCATATCACCAACAAAGAACTGAACGTTATTTATGTTATTTAATTGTGCATTTTCTTTGGCTGCAATTATAGCATCAGGAACAGATTCTACACCAATGACTTTATTAGCCTGCTTGGATACAAATTGGGCAATGGTTCCTGTACCTGTATATAAATCGTAAACCAACTCATTTCCTGTTAAACCGGCAAAATCACGTGTAATTTTATAAAGTTCAAAAGCTTGTTCTGAGTTTGTTTGATAAAATGATTTGGCATTTATTTTAAACTTCAAACCTTCCATCTCTTCAAAAATATGGTCGGTACCTTTATAGCAAACTACGTCTTGGTCGTAAATGGTATCATTGGCTTTTTCATTGATGATGTACTGCAATGAAGTTATCTGCGGAAAGTTTTCAGCAATAAAATTCAATAATAGCTCCCGTTTGGCTTTGTCTTCTTTAAAAAACTGCAAGACTACCATGACATCACCAGTGCTCGATGTGCGAATCATCATGGTTCGTAAAAAACCTGTTTGATTTCTGGTATTGAAAAACTCTAAATTATTTTGAATAGCAAATTGTTTTACAGCATTTCTAATAGCGTTGGAAGGATCTGCTTGTAAATGGCATTTTTTTAAATCCAGAATTTTGTCCCACATACCAGGAATATGGAAACCTAAAGCATTTCTATCACCTAAATCAGCATCCGATTTTACTTCTTCTTGAGTTAGCCATCGACTATCACTAAAAGAAAATTCCATTTTATTTCGGTAGAAATATTGATTTTTTGATCCTAAAATAGGAGTTACTTCGGGGAGTTGAATGTGTCCAATCCGTGTTAAATTATTGGTAACTTCTTTTTGTTTGTAATAAAGTTGATGTTCATAAGCCATGTCTTGCCACTTACAGCCACCACAAACTCCAAAATGTTCGCAAACAGGTGTGGTTCTTTTTTCTGAAAGTTTATGAAAATTAACCGCCTTGCCTTCGTAATAGGATTTTCTCTTTTTAAATGTTTGTATATCAACTACATCACCAGGAACAGCATTTGGTAAAAAAATAACTTTTCCGTCAGGAGCTTTAGCAATGGTTTTTCCTTTGGCACCGGCATCAAGGACTTCAATATGCTCAAAGATTTGTTTATTCGTGATTTTTCTGGACATGCTGCAAAAGTAATTTCTTTTTCTATTTTGTAGTGAATTCAATAGTTATTTTTTTGAAGGTTTTATTCATTAAAAGGAGCATGATTTATTTTACATCGCCATTAATATTTAGTAACTTGCATATCTAAAATTTACGGATGATTTCTCTCCAACCCACACTTTGGGACAAGCAAGGAATGGTTATTTTATCAATTTAAAAATAATTAAAATGGCTGTTTTAGAACCATTAACCTCACAGCAAGCAATTAATCTAGAAAAGCAATACGGTTCAAACACATACCACCCATTGCCGGTAGTTTTATGCAGGGGAGAAGGCGTATATGTTTGGGACGTTGACGGTAAAAAATATTATGATTTTTTGTCCGCTTACTCAGCAGTCAATCAAGGACATTGTCACCCTAAAATCGTAAGTGCATTAATCAAGCAAGCACAAACATTAACGTTAACATCTAGAGCATTTCATAATAATGTTTTAGGACGTTATGAGAAATTTACCTGCGAGTATTTTGGCTATGATAAATTATTACCAATGAATTCGGGAGCTGAAGCCGTAGAAGCTGCTCTAAAAATTTGTAGAAAATGGGGTTATGAAGTGAAAGGCATTCCAGAAAATGAAGGTAAAATAATTGTTTGCAATAAAAATTTCCATGGACGAACTACTACCATTGTGTCTTTTTCAAGTGACAGTTCTGCAAACAAAAATTTTGGACCTTATTCCAATGGGTTTATCAATATTGATTATAATGATATAAGTGCTCTTGAAACTGCTTTAAAAAGCAATTCAAATGTATCTGGTTTTTTAGTAGAGCCTATACAAGGAGAAGCGGGAGTTTATGTGCCAGATGAAGGTTATTTAGCGAAAGCGAAAGCTTTGTGTGAGCAGTATAATGTATTGTTTATTGCTGATGAAATACAAACTGGTATTGCCAGAACAGGTAGATTATTGGCAGTTGATCATGAAAACGTAAAACCAGATATTTTAATTTTAGGAAAAGCCTTGAGTGGCGGTCTATATCCTGTTAGTGCCGCATTGGCAAACAATCATATCATGGGCGTGATGACACCTGGTACGCACGGGAGTACTTTTGGAGGAAATCCATTGGGAGCAGCTGTAGCTATTGCTGCATTGGAAGTTATAAGAGATGAAAAACTTGCTGAAAACGCTGAAAAACTTGGATGCCTCTTTAGAAGAGAATTAGGTAAATATATTGAAACAAGCAGCATTGTAAAGTTAGTTAGAGGTAAAGGTTTGCTTAATGCCATTGTAATAAACGATACTAGCGAAAGTAAAACAGCTTGGAATATTTGTTTAGCTTTAAGAGATAATGGCTTATTGGCCAAACCAACACATGGAAATATCATTCGTTTTGCACCACCATTGGTTATGAATGAAGAACAATTACTGGAGTGTGTTTCAATCATTATTAAAACCTTAAAAGAATTTGAGAATTAAATAATATACAAATGGAAGAAAAATCGGTTTTTGAAAGTTTTGAACTAGAAGTAAGTAGCGACGTTAAAGGCTTTTTAAAGGAAATAGCAACTTGGTCATACTTTTTGTCAATCGTTGGCTTTATAGGTATTGGTTTTATGGTTCTTTTTGGTGTCTTTTTTGGAGCCATATTGGGTAGTAGTATGGGAGGTATGAATCCATATGAAAACTTGGGTTTTTCAGTTGGATATTTTGGTTTTATATATGTTGCAATAGCTCTTGTATATTTTTTCCCAGTGTATTATTTGTTCAACTTTTCCAAAAAGATGAAAAGAGCTTTAAACGCTAATGATAATAACGATTTTAAATCAGCTTTTTCCAATTTAAAATCTCACTACAAGTTCATTGCAATTTTCGCAATAGTTATTATAAGTATGTATGTTTTAATATTTGCATTTGCTGCATTATCCGCTACTATATTTTAAAAAAGTAGTAATTAAAAAAAGCAACCGAATAGGTTGCTTTTTTTAATTGTAATGATAGAATTTTATTGTTCCATCATTTCTCTTATTTTTTCTTGCATTAATTCTTGATCTTGTAAGGTCTCCAAACCAAACATAGAGATAAACCAAAATATAACAAGCAAATATAAAACACTTAAAACAATACCAATAATGGCTAATATTTTACCAATTTTTACATTTTGAAACCCTGTATATAATTCAGGGTTTTCAGCATACAATTTTGTTGCTTTGCTCGCTAAAATTACAGTTACAATCCCTAAAATTAAGCCTACAATGCCATAACAGCAGCAGGTTATAATTGAGAGTATGCCAAATACTAGAATAAGAGTTGCATTGGGTAGTTTTTGTTGTTCCATATTGTTTTTTTTAGTGGTTTATAAAAGTTTTAAAAACGAAATTACCTATTATGATTAGTCCATTTAATATGGCCAAAATAGTAATTATTTTGCTAGCGTATCTGAAATTTTTGAAAGTATTTAAAACAATTAATCCTAAAAGTAATATTAAGCTATAAATAGCTGGATACATAAAAAAAGCCTCCGTGAATTCTCCTTTAAAAATAAGTAGAACAGAACGTTGCATACCGCATCCCATACATTCTACCCCAAATAATTTTTTGTTCAGGCAAGGCAGCATAAAATCTTCAATAGACAACATAAGAAAGTATTATGGTGCTAAAATACTAAAAGGATAGAAACTAAGATTTCTTAAAATCCAAAATAATAGGATTATAATAAAAATTGAATAGGTGACTTTTGAATAATGTAGGATATTTTTAATCTTCTGATTGGAGTATTTATTGAATAATATAACACTCCAATCATAAATTAAAACCATTGGTAATACCATAATTATAAAATTATGTTTAAGACCTTCAAATATATCACCGTGCAGAAATTTGTGAATGGCCCTCTGACTTCCACAACCGGGACAATAAAGTCCAGTAAATGAATAAAAAGGACATTTAGGAAATAGAGTGGACTGGGATGGATTATAACTATAATACAGCAACAGTACCAACAACAGTACCATTACCATTAAACCAATTATATAATTATTTAATTTATTAAGCACCAACTAATGCTCCAAAAATGGCTACTCCAAAAATGAGCACATATAGGATAACAACTAAAAAAGTAGCACCAATAGAAATTAATCCCCATGTTTTTGCATTTTTAGAAGCTCTTAATGCCTCATCATATTTTCCATCTTCATATAAACCATTAACTTTTGTTGAATAAATAATACTTACTATGCCTGTTGGTAAACAACATACGATTGTGGTAATAATAGCTAAAGCCAAATAGCTATTAGGTCTTGGCGGTTTATTTTCCATAAGATGACATTTTATAATTTGTTGGTTTTGTAAATTAAATATAGGAAAATGTTTTTACAAATTTAAAAGCTTGGTTTAATACATTAAACAATATATTTGAATGAAAATTATTGTTTACTTTTCAATAATCTATTTGGAATGCAAAATTTATAAAAAATCCACCTGTAATATTGATGAAATATATTAATTATATACTTATTATCTTAGGATCCATTATCGCCCTATATTCTAAAACTGGTACAGAGCAAAATCTATTTATTTTAATTGCAGGTATCACGATGTTAATGATAGGGATTTATAGAATTTCTAAAAAAATCCCTAGTAAATTTAATGATGAAGAAAACAATGAAATTAATTAATTATGGATTTTAATGTTGGTGATAGCGTTTTGGTTTTAGACGAGGATTTTTCAGGAGTTATCAAAATAATTAAGGATAATGTCATCACTATTGAAACTGAAGATGGTTTTTTGCTTGATTACCAAAGCAATGAGCTTGTAAAGAAAAAAACAGACAAATCTATAAAACAAGCATTTTTCTCCAATATGAGCATTAAAACTGTTATATCGGAAAAAGAAACCCCAAAAAGAAAACAGCAAAAAACAAAAGCTAAAGAGCGTTACGAGCCAACCATGGAGGTTGATTTGCACATCAATCAATTAGTGAAATCCCCTAAGGGCATGAGTAATCACGATATTCTAACCCTTCAATTAGATACAGCCAGACGCCAATTAGAGTTTGCCATGTCTAAACGCATTCAAAAAATAGTATTTATCCATGGGGTTGGGGAAGGTGTTCTAAAAGTTGAATTGGAATATTTATTTGCACGTTACAATAATGTGAAATTTTATGACGCCAATTACCAAAAATATGGAGTGGGTGCCACCGAGGTTTATATTTATCAAAATGCGGAACCTAATTAAATGGAGGGACTACTTGTTCTGTAGTAGATAAACCAGGATTATTTAAAATACCAAAGTCAAATTCGTCTTGCGACAAGATTTCTAGACTAATGCCAGTTACTTTAAGCGTTACCAAATAACTTAAATTAATAATGTGGATCCTATATGCCGTTGCAGGAACGCTGATAGCAACATCTTTGTTTAAGTAATCGGCACCAACAGTTGGGTCGCTAACATCATTTCTAGGGTTTAGATCTTGAGTTTCTGTTTCTTCGTCTCGGGTTAAAATGCCATCGCCATCATCATCATTATCCAAATAATCGGGAATACCATCGCCATCGGTGTCTTGTGCATCATTTAATATACCGTCGCCGTTTGGGTCTGGATTTTCATCTATCGTCAATACATTATCACCATCATCATCTGCATCTAAATAATTGGGAATGCCATCTCCATCCGTATCATCATCATCTAAATTACCATTGCCGTTTATATCTTCCAAAGCAGCAGGAATACCATCATTATCATCTTTAATTAAAGTCGCTGTTATAATAGCTGTAGCTGTACTTTGGTAATCTTGAGTTATTTTTATTTCAGAAGAAGGTACATCATTACAAAATAAATTAGTTGGCAACGCCGCATTACTGTAGGTTCTATAATTAAACAATCCCGTAGTAGTTGTTATAAGCGTACTACCCGTCCCAACATTTATAACTTGAGCAACTGTTAGATTTTCTATGAAGATGGATAAAGATTCAGATGGGTCATTTTTGGTTTTAAAAAACACCAAGTCAGATTCTCCACAGGCTTGAAATGATTCTTCAAAATCAAACTCTACCGCAATTATATCGCCATCACTACATGAAAAAGAAATGATTAAATTTATAAATAGGATAACAAATAAAGATTTCTTCATTGGTTTGGGTTTTAAGGCAAAAATAATAGAATTGATATTTATAACGCCTGATATTGATAATAATTTTATTTGAAGTAATTTTGCCGAAGATTAAAAAAAATGGAACACGTATATTTAGACAGCGCAGCAACTACACAAATTCGTGATGAAGTTATCATTGAGATGACTAATGTTATGAAGAATAATTATGGAAATCCTTCATCATCACATAGTTTTGGTAGATCATCTAAATCAATTATTGAAATATGCAGGAAAAAAATAGCTCATTATTTGAATGTTTCAGCAAGTGAAATTATATTTACTTCTGGTGGTACTGAAGCCAATAATTTAATTTTAAGGAGCGCTGTGAGGGATTTAGGTGTTACTCACATCATAACTTCAAAAATTGAACATCATGCAGTTTTGCATACTATTGAGCAATTGATTAAAGAGTATAAAATTGCCGTTAGTTATGTGGATTTAAAAGCAAATGGAAGTATTGATGTACTGCATTTAGAAACATTATTACAAACAGAAAGTAAAACGCTTGTTAGTTTGATGCATATAAATAATGAGATTGGCAATATGCTGAATTTAAAAAAAATATCAGGTTTATGTAAAGCTAATCATGCATTATTTCATAGTGATACCGTTCAATCTATTGGACATTATAAATTGGATTTACAAGATATCCAAGTTGATTTTGTCGCGGCGAGTGCCCACAAATTTCATGGTCCGAAGGGTGTTGGTTTTGCTTTTGTTAGAAAAAATTCAGCATTAAAACCTTTAATTTTTGGAGGGGAACAGGAACGCGGGCTTAGGGCAGGAACAGAGAGCATTCATAATATTGTAGGTATGGCTGAAGCTATGGATATAGCTTATAGGAATTTGGATAATGAAAGTGCTTATATTTCGGATTTGAAACACTATTTTATTGATAAAATTTCTAATGATATTCCACAAGTTACTTTCAATGGAAATTCAGAAAACATTAAAAAAAGTACTTATACCCTTACAAATGTTTGTTTGCCCGTTAGTCCATCAAAGGCAGCTATGTTTTTATTCCAATTGGATTTAAAAGGAATTGCCTGTTCCAAAGGCAGTGCATGCCAAAGTGGAAGTTCACAAAATTCGCATGTCCTCTCTGAAATTTTGGATGATGAACAGTTGCAAAAACCTTCCGTTCGTTTTTCTTTTAGTATTTACAACACCAAAGAGGATATTGATTATGCAATTGGAGTTTTGAAAGAATTGGTAAACAATTAAAACTTCATAGTGGTTCTAACATTAAAAACCCTTGGCGTTAAATAGTTTGGAATAGCATATTGACGTTTGCTATATACATCTCTCACCCACGTATTGGTAATGGAGTTTTGCACATCAAATATGTTATAGATTTCAACACCAAAAGAGAGCTCTTTAAATGGTTTTTTCCAACCGTTTTTAAAGAGTTTGTTTTCATCCACCAAAACAAATTGAAAGCCAATATCTGCACGTTTGTAATCGGGCAATCTAGTTTGGTAATCATAAGAATCCGCATAGCTAGGGGAGCCTCCTGGTAATCCAGTATTATAAACCAAGTTTAAATATACTTTCATATTAGGAATATTGGGCACATAATCTTGAAACAACGCCGCAAACTTTAAACGTTGGTCTGTTGGCCTTGCAATGTAACCTCTATCATCAATATTTTCTTCGGTTTTTAAATAGCTAAAACTAAACCAAGATTCTGTTCCCGGAACAAATTCACCATTAAGTCGCATGTCCAAGCCATACGCATACGCTTCTGCATTATTTTTGGCTCGGTAGCGAATGCGGACATTCTCTAAAGTGTACGGATTAACATCAGTCAGTTTTTTATAATAAGCTTCTGTGGTGAGTTTAAAAGGCCGGTCCCACATTTTAAAACTATAATCGTTTCCTAAAACCAAATGAAGTGATTTTTGTGCTTTTACATTGGGATTGACAGTTCCTGATGAATCCCTAAGCTCTCTATAAAATGGTGGTTGATAGTACAAACCGCCGGCAATTCTAAAAAGCATATCCTTTTTCCAGTAGGGTTTTATGGCGAATTGGGCGCGCGGACTAATAACCGTTTGATTGGATGATGACATATTATCTCCTGAAACAGACCAATTATGAACACGAATACCTGCATTATACCAAACATCGCTTGTCCCTAACGTGGCACGTTTACTCCATTGGGTGTATGTTTGCAATCGGTTAATGGTGACGTAATTAGTGGCTCTAACATTTTGAAATGGGATTAAAGGGCCTTCGTAAGGTAAATAAGGCTGTTCGTTTATTGGCGTTGTTTTTGGTGGCCTAATTGAAAAACCTGCCGAATCTATAACTTCCCATTCCACTAAACGGTCGCGAAAATCCTCATTGGTATATTTTATAGACCATTCAATGCGATTGTCATTAATCTTAAAATCACCTTTATGTTCAATATTTGTTATTAGTGCATCCAAATCATTACGTCCGTGATTTAATTGGCTGCCAACGCCTTCACTAAATTCAACCTCACCCAAATTTTCATCACCAATATTACTATTAACTTCGCCTAGCCTGTATTGTGCCAATATATCAAAATATTCTTCCTCTGTGGTATGATATGTAGAAGCAATAAATTTTAGGGTTAAATCCTCATTAACAATATAAGTACCTTTAAAAGCACCAAAATAAGTTTGGTATTGGTCTTTTTCCTGGCCTTCATAAAAAATAATAAGTGCTTTTGGTTCACTTAGAGTACCAAAATTGGTTTGCCTAGCCTGTGGTTGATAATCGTATTTATTAATAGAAGCATTTCCTAAAAAACTCAAATGAAATTTATCCGAAAACTTATATGTTAGATAAGTCTGTGCATCGGCAAAAGCGGGTTTGAAGTTAGTTTCGGTTTCTTTTTCTCTGACTAATAAACTATTGTCTCGGTAGCGAACACCTATAATGCCTGAAAATTTGGAATCCTTACTTATGTTTTCAACAGATAAACTGCCGCCAAGTAAACTTAAGTCGGCATTCACCTCAAATTGATACGGATTCTTATAAGTAATATCCAATACAGAAGATAATTTGTCGCCATATTTAGCTTGAAAACCTCCAGATGAAAAATCGACATTTTGAACCATATCCGTATTCACAAAACTCAAACCTTCTTGTTGTCCGGACCGTATTAAAAATGGCCTATACACTTCAATATCATTAACATATACTAGGTTCTCATCAAAGTTACCACCTCTTACAGCATATTGTGTACTCAGTTCATTGTTATTGCTTACGCCAGGAAGTGTCATCAATAAATTTTCAACACCAGCGTTGGCACCTGGGATTTTCCTTATGGTTTCTGGATTTAAAGTTGTGATGCCTTCAACTTCTTTTTGGCGTTTACTGGAAACAACTACCATGCCTATTTGTTCGGTTGTGTTGCTCATTATAGGATTGAATTCAAAATCCTCACCATTTTTGAGGTTGAAAGTGCTGACTACTTTTTTATGTGATATATGGGTGAACTCAATTTCAACATCTTGGTTAGCCGGGATTTTGATACTAAAAAAACCATTTTCATTGGTTTGTGTTCCAATAAGACCAACTTTTATATTGACATCTTCAATAGGAAGATTCTTTTCATCAAGAATGACACCTTTAATAGTGGCAGTTTGCGAATAACTTAATTGTGTTATCGATATAAAAATGAGAACAATAAACCAAAATTTTGTTTTCAAAAGTGTTTATTTATTTTCTATAAAAAGTTGCTTCAAAAGTAGCACTATTTCCAACATTATCAGTAACAACGACCTTTAAATTGTTCTTGGTTTCATTGCTTATTGCATCATTAAAATCGTATGTCAAAGTTTTGGTTTTGTAATCATATTCCATTAAAATCCATTTGTCATTTATAGTCGCTCTAAAATTTGAAATGTCTGTTTGGGCATCGCTAATTTTTATTTTTAAATATCTAAAATCACTTATCCACTGATTGTTTTTAAAATTTAAAGGCGCAATGGTTGGCTTTACGTTATCTCTAGCCAACGCAAAAGTCCCAAGATTTTTTATGCTACTTGTTAAAATATCACCTTTTCTTTTGGTATTTTCATAGACGGGATATTTTTTGGCTCCAATTAGCCTAGCAATGTAAAGTTTACTTTTATCAGCATCAGAATATTTGCTTATGTCGTAGCTTATATTGAAGGTTTTTTTCAGTGGAACAATATCTTCCTCTAAAAAAAGAGTATCGTTTTTCACTTTAAAATCGAGGTAATAATCTTCATAAAATGTGTCCGGGAAAATATCAACAGATACATTGCCTTCTTTTAGATTGGTAGTTCCTTTAGTATAAATAAAATATGGTGTGGTTTTTTTGCTTTTGTTTTGAGCAGTGATTGGTTTAGCACCTTTTATTGGGATGGTTATCCAAGCCTCATTGTTTTTATAATCACTAACACGTATTTTATAAACAATGCTCGTGCTATCGTGAATGGTTAAAACTCCATTGTTCTTCATCGATTTTAGCATGCTAAGATCATTATTATCGCTAAATAATTTTTGTACACGCTCTTGCTTGGTTTTAAAATGTTGGTAATCTATAAATCGATTGAGGCGATTTGTTTCATCAAAGGAGAACATTTTGAAATCCACCTCAAAATTCTGGCTGCCGTTAATAAACGTTTGTATATTGTAAACACCGTTACTATTGGCTCCAAAATCTTGTCGGTCAAACGTATTGATAGCAAATCCAATATCTCCAAAAGCATTTACACCTTCGGCCGCATAATCGCCATTTTTTAATGGGGTTAATTTAAGTTTTTGTTTTATGCTGGATTTATTTATAGTTGAACTATCTCCAATGGGATAGGCATAAAGAGATGTGATTACAGGCTTAGATGTGTCTTTAATTTCTATGCCAAAAAGCATGGGGTTTATGGTATGCTCTTCTGTGTTTCTAATTTCAAAATGAAGATGTGGACCGCCAGAACCCCCAGTATTTCCACTATAGGCAACAAGTTCTCCTTTTTTTACTAATAATTCTTCGGTATTTGGGAATACTTCAATTTCATATGATTCTACGCTATATTGATGTTTTTTAACATACGCTTCAATGGTAGGGGAATATTCAGATAAATGTGCGTAAACGGTTGTGTAGCCATTTGGGTGGGTTATGTATAATGTTTTTCCGTAGCCATAATGCTGAATCTTTATTCTACTTACATAACCATCAGCGGCAGACAGCACCTTTAGGCCAATACGCTGTTGCGTTTTAATATCTAGGCCAGAATGAAAATGGTTGGAACGCAATTCAGCAAAATTACCGGAAAGTATTAGTGGTATTTCTAGTGGATTTCCAAAATAATCTTGTGGATAATTGTTTTGGGCACCAATAAATGTTGAGGTAACTAGTAAAAAAAATAGGATTAATTTCATAATAAAAAGGGGTATACAGATTCGATAGGTATCTGGCTAAAATATTAATTTGATATGAATCAACAAAAGATAAAACAAAAATCAATCCATTGTGTTGATAATGAGCAATAACGAATTAATTTAAATTTTATGTAAAAACAATTGTAATTTATAGTTATCTATGTTAACTTTGTGAGATAAGTATTGAAATTTGCAAATGAGTAACATTGAAGACATTGTAGATTCTCTAGAAAACAAAATTAGTAAGGTATTGCATAAACTTGAGGTTTTAAAGCGTACTAATTTAAAGTTGAATGAAGAGTTAGAGGCATACAAACAACAACTTCAAGGTAAACAGCTACAAATTGTAGCTTGGGAAGAAAAATATGAAGCTCTTAAAATGGCAAATACAATACTTGGCAGTGATGAAAATAAACGAGAGACTAAGCTTAAAATAAACGCGTTAATTAGGGATATTGACCATTGTATTGCTCAACTTTCAGATTAATGCTAAGTAAACTCAATGTCAGAAAAGCTTAAAATAAAGCTATCTATAGCTAACAGAGTATATCCTTTGACTATTGATGCAAGTCAAGAAGAAGGTTTGCGTAAAGCAGCTAAAAACATTGAAGTGATGATTAAGCAATTTGAGGAAAATTATTCTGTGAGGGATAAACAAGATGTCTTGGCCATGTGCGCCTTACAGTTTGCTTCTCAAGTAGAACAGAAATCAATTGATAAAGAGACTGTAAATGAGCATTTGGAAGAAAAACTTCAAGCGCTTGATGAATTATTACATGCTCACTTAATCTCTTAACGTTCTTTTAAATACATTAAAGTTACTGCCTACATTGGTTATTTATTTTTGATAAACTCAACGTTAATTCTCTTAAAAAGGGTGAGTTTAAGTTGTAAAAGCATGCTGCCTTGAGCAGATCCTTGATCAGCTTGTTAGCCCTAAACTTGTTTTAAGGAGTTTATACAAAATCTTATACTGGTGTAGGCTTTTTTTATATATATAAACCAACTAAATAACATGGATAACTCAATTATAATAATTATTGGAGGCGTAATATTAGGGATTGCAATAGGATTTATTATAGCCAAAACATTAGAAAAAAACAATGCTTCAAAGCTTGTTAGAGAAGCAAAAAAATCAGCGGCTTCCATTTTAAAGGAAGCAAATAGCGAAGGGGAATCAATTAAAAAAGATAAAATCCTTCAAGCCAAAGAAAAATTTATTGAACTTAAAGCGGAGCATGAAAAGGTTATTTTGTCGCGTGACAAACAAATGGCAGAAGTTGAAAAGCGCACCAGGGATAAAGAATCCCAAATTTCCAGCGAGCTAAATAAATCTAAGACATTAAACGAAACTTTAGAGTCGAAAATTAAGGACTACAATCACAGACTTGATATTCTTGACAAAAAAGAAGTTGAGATTGGCAGACTTCATAAAAGCCAAGTAGATCAATTGGAAGTTATTTCTAGTCTTTCTGCGGAAGATGCCAAAGCACAGTTAATAGAGTCTTTAAAAGGACAAGCTAAAAATGAAGCCATGGCCTTTGTGCAAAGCGCTGTAGAAGAAGCAAAGCTTACCGCACAACAAGAAGCTAAAAAAATCATTATTAACACGATTCAACGTATCGGTACCGAAGAAGCCGTTGATAATTGTGTGTCTGTATTTAATATAGAATCTGATGATGTTAAAGGTAGAATTATTGGAAGGGAAGGAAGAAACATCAGGGCTATTGAAGCTGCAACAGGCGTAGAGATTATTGTTGATGATACTCCAGAAGCGATTATATTATCTTGTTTTGATTCTGTTAGACGTGAAATAGCACGTTTATCCTTACATAAATTAGTGACCGATGGAAGGATACATCCAGCACGTATTGAAGAAGTTGTCCAAAAAACAACCAAACAAATAGAGCAGGAGATTATTGAAGTTGGAAAACGTACGGTTATTGATTTAGGAATCCACAACTTACACCCAGAACTTATTAAAATGGTAGGAAGAATGAAATATCGTTCTTCTTACGGACAAAACTTACTACAACACTCGCGTGAAGTTGCCAAACTTTGTGGGGTAATGGCAGCGGAATTAGGATTGAATCCGAAATTAGCCAAACGTGCAGGTCTGTTACATGACATTGGAAAAGTGCCAGATGCGGAAGCAGATATGGAAACACCACATGCTATCCTTGGAATGCAGTGGGCTGAAAAATATGGTGAAAAAGAAGAAGTTTGTAATGCTATTGGCGCTCACCATGATGAAGTAGAAATGAAATTCTTAATATCGCCTATCATACAAGTTTGTGATGCGATTTCTGGTGCTAGGCCAGGAGCAAGACGTCAGGTATTGGATAGTTACATACAACGTTTAAAAGATTTGGAAGATATTGCTTTTGGTTTTCAAGGTGTTAAAAAAGCCTATGCCATTCAAGCGGGTAGAGAGCTTCGTGTGATAGTAGAAAGCGAAAAAGTAGACGACCAAAAAGCGGCGGAATTATCCTTTAGTATTTCCCAAAAAATACAAACAGATATGACTTATCCTGGACAAGTTAAAATCACCGTAATTCGAGAAACAAGAGCTGTCAATATCGCTAAATAGTTTTTGTCATTGACTGCGTCGAATCTTCGATTTCCTGCGAAGGCTGGAATCCATAATAAAAATATTTATAGTAAAAATCCAGTTTATACTGGATTTTTTAATTTTGTGCTAACAGCTAACAGCTAACAGCTAACAGCTAACAGCTAACAGCTAACAGCTAACAGCTAACAGCTAACAGCTAACAGCTAACAGCTAACAGCTATTTCCTTGGATGATATTTTTGAACCACTTTGGTTAAATGGCTTTTATCCAGATGAACATAGATTTCTGTGGTTGTTATACTTTCATGCCCCAACATGAGTTGTATGGATCGTAAATCGGCATTATTTTGTAATAAGTGGGTTGCAAACGAATGACGGAACGTATGGGGAGAAATGCTTTTTTTGAGTCCGATTTTTTCTGCCAATTGTTTTATGATAGTAAAAATCATGGCACGAGTAAGTTGTTTACCTCGTCGGTTTAAGAACAAAGTATCTTCAAATCCTGATTGTATAGTAAGATGTGAACGCACTTCTTTTCTATAAATATTGATATATTTTTGGGTCGTTTCAACAATGGGTACAAAACGTTGCTTATCACCTTTACCAGTGACTTTAATAAAACCTTCCTCAAAAAACAAATCGGATAATTTAAGGTTAACCAATTCGCTAACACGTAAGCCACAACCATATAAAGTTTCAAGAATCGCTCTATTTCGCTCGCCTTCAGGTTTGCTTAAATCGATGGCATTAATAAGGTTGTCGATGTCTTCTTCGGCTAAGGTATCTGGTAATTTAATGCCAATTTTAGGCGACTCAATAAGTTCCAACGGATTATCGTCTCTATAATCTTCAAAAATTAAATAACTAAAGAAACTTCTTAAACCAGAAATGATTCGCGATTGCGAACGTGCATTCGCACTTTTAGCCAATTCATAAATAAATTGTTGAACAATTTCAGACGTAATAGAAATGGGTGAATGGGAGATTTCGTTTGCTTCTAGATAAAGTATAAGTTTTTTCACATCCAATGTATAATTATCAATAGAGTTTTTAGACAAACCCCGTTCAATCTTTAGGTAGAGTTGATAATCCTTAAGTGCGTTTTGCCATTTCATAGATGTAAAAATAAAGTAATTATATCAGAAAAGTAAGGTAAATATAACTCGTTGAAACGCAAATAATTCAGATTAAAAGTTAAAATATATCAGAATTCATTTGTCAATATGAAATAAAATACTTTCTTTTGTTGCGAATTAACCAAATTTAATTATAAAAATTATGAAAAAACTATTATTATCCGCAGTTATTGCGGTATTAGCAATGAATAATGTAAATGCTCAAGAGGTAAAATTCGGAGCAAAAGCTGGTGTTAACTTTGCGTCTTTATCAGGAGATGATGTGGAGGACTTAGATGGTAGAACATCATTTCACATTGGTGGTGTAGCTAATATTGCTATTTCAGAAAAGTTTGCAATACAGCCTGAATTAGTATATTCATCACAAGGTTTTACAGTGTCTGAAAGTGGAGTAGATGTTACTGGAAAGTTAGATTATATAAATTTGCCAATTTTAGCAGATTTTTCAGTTGCTGAAGGTTTTAGTATTCAAGCTGGACCACAAATTGGATTTAATATAACTGACAAAGTTGAGGCAGAAGGAGAATCTGAAAGTTTAGATGCTGAAAGTATTGATTTAGGTGCCGCTTTTGGAGTTCAATACAAAATGGAAACAGGTTTGTTTTTTCAAGCTCGCTATGTATTAGGATTTAGTGAAATAATTGAGGATGTAGATGCAAAGAATAATGTACTTAGCTTAAGTGTTGGTTATTTTTTCTAATCATTAATGAATTGAAATTAAAAAAGGGAAGTCTAATAGACTTCCCTTTTTTATGTGTAAAATTTAATATATTTGCTGCATGAAAAAACTAATCATAATTAACGGTCCGAACTTAAATTTATTGGGTAAACGTGAACCTGAGATTTATGGAAGTTTAACATTTACTGAATTTCTTGAAACCATTAAAGATAAGTACCCAAAGGTGAAAATTGATTATTTTCAATCCAATATAGAAGGTGAACTTATTGATAAATTACAAGAAGTCGGATTTACCTATGATGGCATCGTTTTAAATGCTGCTGCTTACACACATACATCTATTGGTATTGGTGATGCCGTAAAAGCGATTAAAACACCCGTTGTAGAAGTGCATATTTCCAATACATTTAGCAGAGAAGAATTTAGGCATACCTCGTTTATTTCTCCAAATGCCAAAGGGGTTATTTTAGGTTTTGGCTTGCAGAGTTATGAATTGGCGATTCAAAGTTTTTTGTGATAGACTACTTAGAATATTAGACACAATTAGATTTTTAGAAATTTAGATAAGCATATATTCAATAAAAACAAAAAGTTCCAGATTATACTGGAACTTTTTTATGTCAAATCTAATTTGTCTAACAATCTAATCTTCTAAGTTGTCTTAAAGATGAATTACCTCATCATAAGCAGCTGCCACAGCTTCCATAACCGCTTCACTCATAGTAGGGTGCGGGTGAACTGTTTTTAAAACATCATGCCCTGTCGTTTCGAGCTTTCTACCCAATACAGCTTCAGCAATCATATCGGTAACGCCAGCACCTATCATATGGCAACCTAACCATTCACCATATTTAGCATCAAATATAACTTTTACAAAACCATCTTTATTTCCACTAGCACTTGCCTTACCAGATGCTGAGAATGGAAATTTACCGACTTTAATATCAAAGCCTTTATCTTTTGCTTGTTTTTCAGTTAAACCTACGCTTGCAATTTCGGGAGAACAATAGGTGCAACCAGGAATATTACCATAATCTAAAGCTTCAACATGCATACCTTTAATGTTTTCAACACATAAAATACCTTCAGCAGATGCCACGTGAGCTAATGCTTGCCCAGGAGTTACATCGCCAATGGCGTAATAACCAGGTATGTTTGTTTTATAGAATTTGTCAACAATAATTTTATCTCTATCAACCACAATCCCCACATCTTCCAAGCCAATGTTTTCAATATTGGTTTTTATACCTACGGCGGATAAAATAATATCCGCTTCAAGAATTTCTTCACCTTTACTAGTTTTTACAGTCGCTTTTACGCCATTTCCAGACGTATCGACTTTAGTAACTTCAGCAGAGGTCATAATTTTTATACCGCTTTTAGTGAATGACTTTTCTAATTGTTTAGAAATATCTTCATCTTCAACAGGAACAATGTTTGGTAAAAATTCTACGATGGTCACTTCCGTTCCCATGGAATTGTAGAAATAGGCAAACTCAACACCAATGGCACCAGAACCCACAACAATCATCTTTTTTGGTTGCGAAGTTAAACTCATGGCTTCTCTATAACCAATGACTTTTTTACCATCCTGTGGTAAACTGGGCAATTCACGGGAACGCGCACCAGTGGCTATAATAATATGGTCGGCACTATATTCCGTACCATCAACATCAACCTTTTTGCCCGGTTTTAATTTTCCGTAGCCTTCAATGACATCAATTTTATTTTTCTTCATTAAAAACTGCACACCTTTACTCATGCCATCTGCAACACCACGACTGCGTTTTACAACGGCACCAAAATCTTTATCATAATCTTTAACAGAAAGTCCGTAATCGCCAGCATGTTTTAAATATTCAAAAACCTGAGCCGATTTTAATAATGCTTTAGTAGGAATACAACCCCAATTTAAACATACACCACCAAGATTTTCTTTTTCTACAACAGCTGTTTTAAAACCCAACTGAGAAGCTCTAATAGCTGTTACATATCCACCCGGACCACTTCCAAGAACTATAATATCGTATTTATTCATTACTTAAATTTTAGGTTACGAATTTACAAAATCGAATTCTAATAAAGAATTTAGAACTCCATAAATTTACATCTTTATGCTACCTTTGTCTTGTAAGCATCAATATATGAACATACCAAGAACAAGTTACCCCAGAATAGTGATTATCGGAGGTGGCTTTGCTGGAATTTCCCTAGCAAAAAAATTATCAAAGCAAGAAGTTCAAGTTGTTTTATTGGATAAACATAATTACCATACATTTCAACCTTTATTATATCAAGTATCTACAGGCGGATTAGAACCTGATTCCATAGCTTACCCAATTAGAAAGATACTTAAGGATTTTCCGAACTTTTATTTTAGATTGGCACATGTTGATGAAATTGATACATTAAATAGCAGAGTTATTACTGATATTGGGGAACTTAAATTTGATTATTTAGTGATTGCTTCGGGTTCTAAAACCAATTATTTTGGCAATGAAACTATAAAAGCGAATAGTATGGCCATGAAAACCATACCGCAATCCCTTAATTTGAGAAGTTTAATTCTTGAAAATTTTGAGGAAGCTTTATTGACTTCAGATTTAAATGAACGTAATTCCTTAATGAATTTTGTCATTGTTGGAGGAGGACCAACGGGTGTTGAATTGGCTGGTGCCTTAGCTGAAATCAAAAAAGGCATTTTACCGAAAGATTACCCTGATTTAGATACGCGATTGGCTCAAATCCATATTGTTCAATCCAGTGATTGTATTTTAAAGGGCATGAGTGACAAGGCGTCCCAAAAAGCAGAAGATTTTTTAGAAAAATTGGGTGTTAATATTTGGAAGAATGTTAGAGTGACCAATTATGACGGAAAAACAGTAACTACAAATACAGACCTAGTGTTTGAAACAGCCACCTTAATTTGGGCTGCTGGCGTTATGGGAGCAACCATAAAAGGCTTGGATGCGGCTGAACTAGTTACACGTGGCAATAGATTATTGGTCAACGAATTCAACCAAGTTAAAGGGTTCAGTACTATTTTTGCAGTGGGCGATATTGCTTGCTTGGTCACTGAAGAATTTCCAGATGGCTTACCCATGATGGCACAACCAGCCATTCAGCAAGGCGAACAACTAGGCGATAATATGCTTAGATTGATAGAGGAAAAACCTATGAAGCCTTTTGTCTATAAAGATAAAGGCGCTATGGCAACCATTGGTAGAAACAAAGCAGTGGTGGATTTAAAACACTTTAAATTTCAAGGTATTTTTGCTTGGTATGTTTGGATGTATGTGCACTTGTTTTTTCTAATAGGTTTTAGAAACCGTATGGTTGTTTTTATTAATTGGGTATATAATTATATTAGGTTCGATAGAGAAGCTAGGTTGATTATTAGACCCTATAAGAAGAAATTGAAAAGGTGATATTTTATAAACTATTGTCCATCTTTTTCAAAATCAATACTCAATGAATTCACGCAATACCTAGTGCCAGTTTCTGTTGGGCCATCATTAAACACATGCCCTAAATGTCCTCCACAATTAGAACAAACAATTTCGGTTCTAAGCATGCCATGAGTTTTATCCAGAACATATTCAACAGTGCCTTTAATGGATTTATCAAAACTCGGCCAACCGCAATGCGCATCAAACTTACTATCGCTTTCAAATAATTTTTGATTGCAGGCAGCGCACGTATATATGCCCTTTTCAAAATGAAGATTGTATGTGCCAGTATGTGGTCTTTCAGTTCCTTTTTTTCTTAGGATTCTAAATTGCTCTTCCGAGAGTTCATTGCGCCACTCGTCTTCTGTTTTACTTATTTTGTATTTACTCATTTATTTGGAATAAATTTTAAAGCAACACCATTGATACAATGGCGTTTACCTGTTGTTTTTTTAGGGCCATCATTAAACACATGACCTAAATGGCCTCCACATGTTGCGCAGTGTTCTTCTCTTCCATAATAGTCTGAGCCGCTTGAAAAAGCCACGCTTCCTTTTATTTCTTGGTCAAAACTTGGCCATCCAGTACCGGAATCAAATTTATTTTCACTTTTAAATAAAGGTGTACTACAAGCTTTACACACATACATACCTTCTTTGTAGTTTGCGTTTAAAGGACTGGTAAAAGCTCTTTCGGTACCTTCCTCTCTAAGAACATGATACTCTAAAGCTGAAAGTTGTGATTTCCATTCTGCTTCCGTTTTAGTTACCTTATACGTTTTTGATTCTTTTTTAGTTTCTTTTTGTGCATTACCATTACAACTTATCAAGCCTATCATAGTAAACAATAATATTATTTTTTTCATAGTAATTTAATTCGTTTCATGTATGTCGATAATAGACGCGGAACATAACACATTAATTCAATTTAAATGTTTGAATTTTATAAAAAACAAAAGATTAAATATAACACAATAAGGAACGGTTTTTGTACTTTTAATAAAAATTTTTTATAAACATTCAAAACAATGAAACTTAAAAATACCCTTCTAGGATTTGTAGCTTTAGCTATAATTATTTCTTGTGCAACCAATCCGTTTACAGGAAAGTCAACATTAGCGTTGGTTCCTAATTCACAACTGTTCCCAACTGCATTTGCACAGTATGATCAGTTTTTAAATGAAAACAAAGTTATTAAAGGCACAAAACAGTCCGACATGATTTCTAGAGTGGGAGAGCGGATTAAATCTGCTACGGAGCGTTGGATGAATGCTAATGGACAGCAAGGGTATCTTAATGATTACAAGTGGGAATATAATTTGGTAGAAGATAAAACTGTGAATGCTTGGTGTATGCCTGGTGGAAAAATAGTTTTCTATACGGGAATTTTGCCTATTGCAGAAAATGAAACGGCTATAGCTGCCATTATGGGTCACGAGGTTGCACATGCATTGGCTAATCATGGACAGCAACGTATGAGTGCTGGTATGTTACAACAGTTAGGTGCTGTAGCAGGTAATGTTGCAATTAAAGATGAACAAACTAGAAATATGTTTAACCAAGCTTATGGTATTGGTTCTCAAGTAGGAGTGATGCTACCATTTAGTAGAAGTCATGAGTCTGAAGCGGACAAAATAGGTTTATATTTAATGGCTATAGCTGGTTATAGTCCAGATGAGGCCGCAGCATTATGGGTACGTATGAAAGCTAATAGTGGGGGTCAAGCACCGCCAGAATTTTTAAGTACACATCCATCAAACGACTCACGTATTGCAGAACTTAAAAAGTTAGCACCCTTGGCCAAAGAAGAAGCTAAAAAGTTTGGGGTGACAACATATAGGCCTTTAGGAAAATTCTAGTTATATAAAATATTTAATTACTTTAGAAGCTGCTTATTAACGGGCAGCTTTTTTATTATGGCAGTATTAGAAAAAGGAAGCAAAAAGCTACTAAATGCTTGGGCTTTTTATGATTGGGCAAATTCGGTTTATACGTTAACTATAGCGTCGTCCATATTCCCAATATTTTATTCAGCATTATTTTTAAACGAACTAAAAGTTGTTAGTGCTTTTGGATTTGAATTTAAAAGTACGGCACTGATAACTTTTGTAACTGCCTTTACTTTTTTAGTTGTTGCTTTTACATCACCGATATTGTCAGGAATTGCTGATTATGTTGGTAATAAGAAAAATTTCATGAAATTTTTCTGTTACATTGGAAGTGCTGGTTGCATTGGATTGTATTGGTTTGACATATCTTCGGATAAAATCCATTTAAGTCTATTGTTCTATTTTATGGGATTGATAGGCTATTGGGGTAGTTTGGTTTTTTATAATTCGTATTTGCCTGATATTGCTTTTGAAGACCAACAAGATAAAGTGAGTGCTAAAGGGTTTTCTTATGGTTATCTTGGGAGTGTTATTCTATTGATATTAAATCTCGGAATGGTGATGTTCCCTCAATATTTTGGATTTGATGTAAGCATACCTGAATCAATAAGTAAAACGGCAACAGATAAAGAAATTCAAGAAGCTTTGCTAAAAGCCAAGAATGCAGCTTCTTTTGAAGCTATGAAGGTTTCCTTTATCACAGTAGGGTTGTGGTGGGCACTATTTAGTCAGTATTCATTTTATTGGTTACCAAAAGGAACGTCCTCTGGGCACAAAGTTACTAAAGCAATTGTCTTTAATGGATTAAGGGAATTGAGATTGGTTTGGAAAGAATTGAAACAAAATTTAAGACTGAAACGTTATTTATATGCGTTTTTTGTATTCAGCATGGCCGTTCAAACCATTATGTTAGTAGCTGTTTATTTTGGTGAAGAAGAAATTGCTTGGGGAGGAGATGCAGAAAAAACAACAGGACTTATAGGGAGTATATTGATTATTCAATTGGTGGCAATAATTGGCGCCATTTTAACATCAAAGGCTTCGGCTACATTTGGAAATATAAAAACTTTGATTTTTGTTAATCTGATATGGATGTCGTTGTGCTTTTATGCTTATTTTATGGAAACGCCTCTTCAATTTTATATAGCGGCATCTATAGTAGGTTTGGTAATGGGAGGGATTCAAGCATTGGCACGATCAACATATTCGAAGTTTTTACCAGAAACAGAAGATACTACCTCGTATTTTAGTTTTTATGATGTTGCCGAAAAAATAGGCATTGTAATAGGAATGGTGATTTTTGCTACCATCGACCAAATTACGGGTAGCATGCGAAATGGTATTCTATTTTTATTTTTGTTCTTTTTAGCAGGAATCATTTTATTATTAAGAGTACCAGGTAAGAATCCTGAATTATAATACAATAAAAAAGACGTTAAATTAAACGTCTTTCTATAATTGTTTTGTTAACACATTCATTGCCAAAGGCAGTTTATATTATCAGTATACGTAAACTAGTGTTAGCAACAGCTATTTTATCTCATTTATAAACATTTCATATCCACTTTTATCCAAAACATCTTGAACATTTAATTCATAAATATCTCTCCAGCTATCCGCTCCATTTTTTTCAACATACTTTTCTATGATTCGAAAACCTAACCAATAGTTCAGACTTTTGGGTGCTTCTTTAAATAATTTTAATTTGTCATTTCTCAATAATGGATTATCACCACTTTCGTCTTCAAAGTATTGTCTTAATTCATTAAAAAGTCTTTTTTCATTTGCCTGATACCAATCCCAGTCGCTTTCGGTCATATTCTCAACGGCTTCATATTTTGAAATTTGTCCGTTAAAAAACACCCAGGCAAAATAACAAGCAAATCCTTCGTCGATAGTTTGTCTTAACGCAGATTTCTTTTTCGGGTCATTTTCCCGAAAAGGTTCGTATGCTAGGTGATTTAATTCGTGCGGCAAACCTTTCTCAATAATGTAATCTATCTCACTTTCTTTATAGTTTAATTCAATACAAAATTTGTCATTTTCGCAGCCACCAAATAAAATGCCTTCAATTGGCGTGAACAAAATACTTATTGTAGATTTTATTTTGTGAGGCACTAATTGATTGAATCTGGTGAGATTTTTTTGTAAAACTGAATCTAAATTCATGTTTAAAAGCATTTTTGCTCTTTGGTCGAAGAAAGATTTGTTTTCAGGATAAAGAGTTCTGTTCCATTTCACCATTCCTTGCGTAGTATTGAATTTATGACTGTTCTCCTCTCCGAAAATCATTCCGTAGCAGTCATCCCAAAGTTTTTGGTGAGGGCGGTAAACTTTTTCGATAATCATTGTACTATCATATTCTGTTCCTTGATGTGCTAAAATTTGACTTTTGAAAAGGTTTTTGATAGTTATTCCTTGTACATTAATACTGTCCGATAAATTTTTGATTTGTTCAATATATTCGGATTCAGGATTTGTATTTTCACTTTGTTTTGTAGTTTCTTTACAAGATGATAAACTTATGAAAAGTCCGAATATTAATATTTTCCCTCTCTTTTTCATATTTGTTGATATTATTTACTGCGAATACTTCCGGAGCCACTTACTTTGCTATCTTCTTTACTAGGATTCCCTGAATACACGATATCTCCAGAACCAGCAACTCTAGCTTTTAAACTTTCTAAACTTAACACTTTGGCATCTCCAGAGCCACTAATAGAAACGTCTGTATCATTTGATTTTAAATCAGCACCATGAAAATCACCAGAACCAGCCACTTTAGCAATCAGATTATTTGTAGTGCCTTTTAAGGTTAAATCACCAGAACCTGCCAAAGCCCCTTCAATTGTAGTTGTATTCACATTTAAAACAATATCACCAGAACCTGCAAGAGAAACATTTAAATTATCAGATGTGATGATATCCTCATTCCATAAATCACCAGAACCTGCAAGTGATATGGCGCTTACTTCCTTAAAAGGAATGGTTACTTTTATGGTTTTATTTTGGCTTGAACTGATGCTTGCATGATCTTTTACCTTGACAATTAAAGCGTTATTTTTTACTTCGGTAATAATGTATTCCAATAAATTTTCTTCACCTTCTATTTTGATTTGGCCTTCATTACCTTCAACTAAAATATAATCGAAAGACCCAGCGCATTTTATACTTTCATAATCCGAAGTTGTTCTGGTAATAGTAGTCATATTTCCATTCCCTTTTACTTTTTTCCCCAATTGTGCATAGGATGCCGAAATGAAAAAGATGCTTGCAATGATTAATACTGTTTGTTTTTTGATTGATGATTTCATGATTATAATTTTAAATGTTTATGATTTGATAAATTAATTTTTTATTAAAGAAACACTTCCGTATTCTGATGTTATTTTTATCATGTTTCCAGAGTTAGCATTTCCGTAAAAGCCACTATAATAATTGGTGGTTGATTCCATTCTTTTCTTAAGAAATTCAAGACCATCACTATTTCTTAAAGAAGCATATTCTAAATTAATGTCGAAACTAAAATGGTAATCTGGAGCATATCCTATATTAATTCCTGTATAATTGCTTCTTATTGAAACATTCCCAGCGTTTTCCATTAATCGACTTATTTTAATGGAGCCATAATCGGAGGCAATCTCAATATTCTTGTAAACATCGCCAATTATCACAGTTAAATAATCACCTTTACCAGTAACGTTATTTGCTTTGGAAACTTTGATATTTCCATAATCGGAAGTGTATTTAATGTTTTCTACTTCTTCAATTTTAGAATCCGTATAATCAGCATACAGTTCTATATTAACTGCTTTTGAAACAGTGAAACTACTATAATCGGCATGGATTTCAGCATTTTTTATATATTCAAAATAGCTGTTCTTAGTATAGTCAAACGACAATTTATTACTATCACCCAACAACTCTTTAGTTGTAATCTTTCCATAATCACAATTTATTTTGGAGTAGCCTTTAAGCTTATCTAAATTAATATTTCCATAGTCATTATTTAAATCTACATTGTTGGTTATAGGCATTTTTATAATGTAATCGATTTTCATATTTACATTATTATTTTTACCCCAATTAAACCATGATTTTGATTTATCGCTACTAAAATTTGTTTTGGCTGATACATAATTTGTTGATGCATTAAAATCAACGGTTATATCATTTAATCTATTAATTACTTTTTCTTCATCATTACCCGAAGTAGTAACAGTAACCTCTATAACAATTCTGTTTTCATCCCAAGTAATAACATTTAAATTTCCGTAGCTATTATCAATTTTTAAAGTTGCGTATGTGCCAACAGAAAATTCCTGTTTAATGGTTTTTTGTTTGGTGTGTTTGTCCGCTGGAATTTCAGAAGCTGAAATAAATAAGGGCAATAAAAATATAGCAAGTAATTTATATTGTAGAACTCGTTTCATTTGTTTTGTTTTTTAATTGTTTTACGTTATTAATCTGTTCTAAGGTGTTTTTTAATATATCTATTCTACTCTGAAAGTTAGATATCATGGCATAAATAACACGGTTATCGTTGCCACTAACATGTAAATCATAGGTCAATGATTCATAATCTTTTTCTAATTTCTTTATTCTGAAAAATGCATCTTTTATTATCAATTGAACTTCTGGATCGGATTCATTTTTAATTTTCTCCAATTCATGATTGATGGTATTTGTAAAAAAATCTTGTGTTTCAGCCATTTGTGGGGACACACTTGCCAAATCTCTAGATGAATCAGTTTGTTGTTTCATAGTGAAAAGCGATATTATTAATACAATAGAGGCGGCTATACCACTTAAACTATACCACAAACGACGCCTTTGTTTACGGCTTTCATTTAAGTGTAAACCACCTTTATTATTCAGCTTATTTAAAAACTTTTGCGTATGTTGACTATTTGGTATTTCAACATCAAAATCATTTTTTAAATCATCAAATAACTTATCTATATCATCCTTATGCATTTCCATTATTTACTGATGTTATTATTAATTTCCTTCTTAAACTATCTTTAGCTCTCGAAATTAATGTTCTGCAATTTGCATTGTTAATATTCATAATTTCACTTATTTCTTCGTAATCATACCCTTCAATGAGATGTAATGTTAAAGAAATTCTGTAGCTATCTTTTAATAATTTCATTGTATTTAATATTTCTTGAGCTTTCAAGTTTGTAAATTCATAATCTTCACTAAAACCATTATAATCGTCTTCAATTTTATATATCATACCATCCAAAAGAACTTCTTTAATCCTTATGTTTTTTTTATAATGATATATGCTATTATTTACAACAATCCGTTTTAACCAAGAACCAAACGTATTCACATCCATGAGGCTTTCTAACTTAGTAAATGCTAACAAAAAAGCGTCTTGCATAATATCTTCAGCCTCAAACGAATCTTTAACAATTCTTAAAGACGTATTATACATGGCTTTATAATATCTGTTATAAATTTCCAATTGCGCTGATTGGTTACCAGATTTACAAAGCTCTACAAGTTGTTCAATATTTAATTCAGTTGGCGTCAATAAATCAATTTGTTATAGTAAAGATTACATGAGGTTTTATTTGTTACAGTTTTATCAAAAAAAAAATTCCCACATCATGATAATGTGGGAATTAAATTTAAAAAAATGACATTTAAATATTAAGATTCAGCTGGTTTTTCAGCTTTTTCAACTTTGATTTTAAGTTCATCCTTTTCTTTATCTAAATCTATTAAAATCTTATCGCCATCTTGTAAATGTGAAGTGATAATTTCTTCAGCTAAAGCATCTTCAACATATTTTTGAATGGCACGTTTTAATGGTCTGGCGCCATATTGCTTATCAAAACCTTTTTCAGCAATATAATCTTTAGCACTTTCACTAAGTTCTAGAATATATCCTAAATCTTTAATTCTTAATAAAAGTTTGTTTAATTCAATATCAATAATTTTATCGATATCTTCTCTCTCTAAAGGATTAAACACAACCACATCATCAATTCTATTTAAAAACTCAGGAGCAAATGATTTTTTGAGGGCATTTTCAATGATACTTTTTGCATTGGCATCTTCTTGTTCTTTTTGCGAGGAAGTGCCAAAACCAATACCAGTACCAAAATCCTTAAGCTTTCTAGCGCCAATGTTGGAAGTCATTATGATAATAGTATTTCTAAAATCTATTTTTCTTCCTAAACTATCCGTTAAATAACCATCATCCAGCACTTGCAAAAGCATATTGAAAACATCTGGGTGGGCTTTTTCAATTTCATCTAAAAGAATAACAGCGTAAGGTTTACGTCTTACTTTTTCCGTTAATTGACCGCCTTCTTCATAACCAACATAACCAGGAGGCGCTCCAACCAATCTAGAAATGGCGAATTTCTCCATGTATTCACTCATATCAATTCTAACTAAGGAGTCTTCACTATCAAATAATTCCCTAGATAAAACTTTGGCTAACTGTGTTTTACCGACACCTGTTTGACCTAAAAATATAAATGAGCCAATAGGCTTGTTAGGGTCTTTTAAGCCCGCACGATTACGTTGAATCGCTTTTACCACTTTGGCAACTGCATCATCTTGACCAATTACTTTTCCTTTTATCAAATTTGGTAATTCCGCAAGTTTATTGATTTCGGTTTGCGCAATTCTATTTACAGGTATTCCGGTCATCATAGATACCACGTCCGCCACATTGTCTTCTGTAACGATTTCACGGTGCTGCTTGGTTTCCTCCTCCCATTTTTCTTGGGCTATAGCTAATTCCTTTTCAATCCGCTTTTCATCGTCACGAAGTTTGGCGGCCTCCTCATATTTTTGCTTTCTTACAACAGAATTCTTGGTTTCCTTAACCTCTTCAAGTTGTTTTTCCAACTCAAGGATTTGTTTTGGAACTTCAATGTTTATTATGTGTACCCGTGAACCCGCTTCATCCAAAGCGTCAATAGCTTTGTCTGGTAAAAAACGTTCAGTCATATAACGATTTGTAAGTTTCACACAAGCCTCGATGGCTTCTGGTGTATAGTCTACGTTATGATGATCTTCATATTTGCTTTTAATGTTGTTAAGGATTTCAATGGTTTCTTCAACCGTTGTAGGTTCTACGATAACTTTCTGAAAACGACGTTCCAAAGCGCCATCTTTTTCAATATACTGCCTGTACTCATCAAGTGTTGTAGCACCAATACATTGAATTTCGCCCCTTGCCAATGCCGGTTTAAACATATTGGAGGCATCTAAACTTCCTGTCGCACCGCCAGCGCCCACAATAGTATGGATTTCATCAATAAAGAGGATAACATCGTCATTCTTTTCAAGCTCATTCATAACAGCTTTCATGCGCTCTTCAAACTGTCCGCGGTATTTTGTTCCTGCGACTAAACTTGCTAAATCGAGGGTTACCACACGTTTATTGAAAAGAATACGGGACACTTTACGTTTTACAATTCTTAAAGCAAGTCCTTCAGCAATAGCCGATTTACCTACCCCAGGCTCACCAATAAGTAGAGGATTGTTCTTTTTTCGTCTACTTAATATTTGGGAAACCCGCTCAATCTCTTTTTCCCTACCCACCACAGGATCTAATTTACCTTCTTCGGCTTGAGCCGTTAAATCACGTCCAAAATTATCTAATACTGGTGTTTTGGATTTTTTATTTGTTTTTCCGGCAGGGGAATTAAATAAACTATCTTTTGTAGCGTCATCATCATTATGTGAATCGTCATCTTGAAAAGATTCCGATTTTGGTTCTATAAAGTTATTGTCATTTGTAATCATGGACTTGAATTGTTCTTTAACATTATCATAATCAACTTTAAGCTTATTTAAAAGCTTGGTCGTTGGGTCGTTTTCATTTCTTAAAATACACAAAAGCAGGTGTGCTGTATTTATTGAAGTGCTTTGAAAAAGCTTAGCCTCTAAAAAGGTCGTTTTTAAAGCGCGTTCTGCTTGCCTAGTAAGATGTAAATTCTTTTTTTGATTAGAAGATACGGATATAGCTGGGTTAGCAGGGCTCAGTATTTCTACTTTACGTCTTAAATGATTCAAGTCTATATCAAGGGCATTTAATATATTAATGGCTTTACCATTACCGTCTCGTAATAATCCAAGCATTAAATGTTCAGTTCCAATAAAATCATGGCCTAAACGAAGTGCTTCTTCTTTGCTATAAGCTATTACGTCTTTTACTCTTGGGGAAAAATTATCATCCATAAATACCTTCTTTCTGCAATAAAAATACTAAAACATTTTGCTATGGGCAAAAACTATGCCTTAATAATGACTGTAAGTTGCTAATTGACGAAAAAAAGTTTATAAAATCAAAATTTTTAACAGCATACTTATCAACGAAAAACATGTGGTTGATTGTTAATAAAAACTACGAAAAAGTAGGGTAAAAACGCCTCATTTAACTATTGAAATGTGTATATTAGCACGTTTTGAAATACTCATAAAAACTTAATTAAATATCTATGGCAGAAGGAGAGAAATTGATCCCTATTAACATTGAAGATGAAATGAAATCGGCTTACATTGATTACTCAATGTCGGTCATTGTGTCACGTGCGTTACCAGATGTAAGGGATGGTTTAAAACCTGTTCACAGACGTGTGCTTTTTGGTATGCACGAACTGGGAGTTAGATCGAATACAGCACATAAGAAGTCAGCAAGAATAGTTGGTGAAGTTTTAGGTAAATACCATCCACACGGTGATACTTCTGTGTACGATGCTATGGTGCGAATGGCTCAAGAATGGAGCTTGCGTTATATGTTAGTAGATGGTCAAGGGAATTTTGGTTCCATAGATGGAGATAGCCCGGCGGCTATGCGTTATACAGAAGCACGTATGCGAAAAATATCTGAGGATATGCTGGCAGATATCGAAAAAGAAACGGTAGATCATAAGTTGAATTTTGATGATACGTTGCATGAGCCAACTGTATTGCCAACACGTATCCCCGGACTTTTGGTTAATGGGGCCTCTGGTATTGCAGTAGGTATGGCTACAAACATGCCACCTCACAATATAACAGAAGTCGTTAATGGCATCATTGCTTATATTGAAAATGCAGATATAGAAATAGACGAGTTAATTAAACACGTTAAAGCGCCTGATTTCCCAACGGGAGGAACCATTTATGGTTATGATGGAGTTAAGGAAGCATTTCATACCGGTCGTGGCAAAATTGTGGTACGTGGTAAAGCCATCATTGAAGAGGTTCAAGGGCGTGAGTGTATTATTGTCACCGAAATTCCTTATCAAATCAATAAAGCAGAAATGATTAAAAAAACTGCTGATTTGGTAAATGAAAAAAAGTTGGAAGGTATTGCTACCATTCGTGATGAATCAGATAGAAATGGAATGCGTATTGTGTATGTTTTAAAGCGTGATGCTATACCAAACATCGTTTTAAATAAATTGTATAAATACACAGCGTTGCAATCCTCTTTCAGCGTCAATAATATTGCGCTTGTAAATGGACGTCCACAGTTGTTAAACTTAAAAGAACTCATCCATTATTTTGTTGAGCATAGACATGAAGTTGTTGTAAGGCGAACCACCTATGAATTGCGTAAAGCAGAGGAGCGTGCTCACATTTTAGAGGGTTTAATTATTGCTTCTGATAATATAGATGAAGTTATTGCTATTATAAGAGCCTCTTCAAATGCTGATGAAGCACGTGAAAACTTAATAAAACGTTTCGAACTTTCAGATATACAGGCCAAAGCCATTGTTGAAATGCGTTTGCGTCAACTTACAGGTTTAGAACAAGACAAATTACGTTCGGAGTATGAAGACATCATGAAACTCATCATCGACTTAAAAGATATCTTGGATAAAAAAGAGCGTCGTATGCAGATTATTAAAGACGAACTGGCGGTTGTAAAGGAAAAATATGGAGATGAACGTCGTTCAACAATTGAATATGCTGGTGGCGATTTAAGTATTGAAGATATGATTGCCGATGAAAAAGTGGTTATTACCATTTCCCATGCAGGTTATATCAAGCGTACTTCTTTATCAGAATACAAAACGCAAAATAGAGGAGGGGTTGGTCAAAAAGCATCCACTACTAGAAATGAGGATTTCTTAGAACATTTATTTGTTGGCACAAACCATCAGTATATGTTATTCTTTACCCAAAAAGGTAAATGTTTTTGGATGCGCGTTTATGAAATTCCTGAAGGCAGTAAAACCTCAAAAGGTAGAGCGATTCAAAATTTAATTAATATTGAACAGGATGATGCCGTAAAAGCATTCATTTGTACACAAGACCTTAAGGACGAAGCCTATATCAACAGCCATTATGTTATTATGGCAACCAAACAGGGTCAAGTGAAAAAGACCTTATTGGAGCAATATTCAAGACCTAGAACGAATGGTATCAATGCCATAACCATTAAAGAAGACGATATTTTACTTGAGGCTAGATTAACAACAGGCAATAGCCAAGTCATGTTAGCACTTAAATCTGGTAAAGCTGTTAGGTTTGAAGAAGCCAAAACAAGACCTATGGGCAGAAGTGCTTCAGGTGTAAGGGGAATTACCCTTGCTAACGACCAAGATGAAGTAATTGGAATGATTACTATTGAAAACCCGCAAGAGGAATCGGTATTGGTTGTTTCAGAAAACGGATATGGAAAACGTACCTACATTGACGATCCTGAAGATGGAGAACCTGTTTATAGAATAACAAATAGAGGAGGAAAAGGCGTAAAAACCATTTCAATTACAGAAAAAACAGGTAACTTAGTGGCTATAAAAAGTGTTACTGATAGTGATGATTTAATGATTATCAATAAATCTGGTATTGCCATTCGTTTGGCTGTTCAGGATTTAAGATTAATGGGTAGAGCAACTCAAGGGGTTAAACTTATAAACTTAAAGAATAATGACTCTATAGCTGCCGTAGCTAAAGTGATGCATGATGAAGATAGTGTAGATGAAACCCCCGTAGATACTGATAGCACAGATGGTGGCACAACTATTGATAATAATATCGAAGAAAATAATATTGACAATTAAGAACCTAATATTTATTAAAAATGAAAAAACAGATTATCATAGCTTTAGCAATTTCAATTAGTGCATTTTCATTTGCACAAAAAAAAGAATTGAAAGCTGTAGAAAAAGCTATTAAAGGAAACAATTATGCTGAAGCTAAGTCGGCATTAAAGCAAGCAGAAAGTTTAATGTCTGCTATGGATGCAAAAACTAAAGCTGAATACTATTACCTAAACGCTCAAGCCTTGTACGCAGGTGGAGCAGGATCAATGGTTGATATCGATGCCGCTATTGAAAGTTTAGGAAAAGTTGAAGGTGCTTATGTTGCTGAAAGTAACGAATTAAAACAAACTATGGTTAATTCAATATTAACTAAAGGAAATGATTTATATGAGAAACAGGATTTTTCAACCTCATCCAAATATTTTGAAAAAGCATATAGATTAAGTGAAAAAGACACGACATTCTTATATTATGCAGCTGTTACAGCGGTGAACGTGCAAGAGTATGATAGAGCTTTGACTTTGTATGAAGAACTTAAAAATTTAGGATATACGGGTGTGGAAAAGCAATTTTATGCAACAAATAAAGAATCGGGAGAAGAAGATATTTTAGATAAAGCCGCTAGAGACCTATATGTAAGATCTGGAACACATATAAATCCAGGTGAACGTATGACAGAATCAAAAAAGCCAGAGATTGTTAAAAATGTTGCGCTTATTTATGTAACAAAAGGAGACAATGAAAAAGCCATTTCAGCGATCAAAGACGCTAAAGCAGAAAGCCCTGATGATATTAATTTAATTTTAGCAGAAGCTAATATCTATTTTAAAATGGGTAAAAATGAAGAGTTTAAAAAACTTTTAGAACAAGCCACACAAATGGATCCAAATAATGCTGAACTTCAATATAATTTAGGGGTTTTATCTGGTGAAGCTGGAGATGTAGTATCAGCAAAAAAGTATTATGATAAAGCGATCCAATTAAATCCTAGCTATGTTAATGCATATATAAATATGGCCGCTGTGGTGTTAGAGAAAGAAAAGAGTATAATTGAGGAAATGAATAATTTGGGAACATCTAGTGCAGACAATAAAAAATATGATGAATTAGTAGAAGTACGGAAAAATGTTTACAAAGAAGCCACACCTTATCTAGAAAAAGCTTTGGCACTGGATTCTAAAAATATTAGTGCTGCTTCAACCTTGATGAATATATATAGCATATTAGGTGAAACTGCTAAATCTAAAGAGATGAAAGATAAAATAGACTCTATAAATACAGAAAACTAATTACTTTAAAAATCTAAATAAGGCTTATAATCAATTGATTATGAGCCTTTATTTTTTTAGGAAATAAAAATAAATCTATAAACATCTATATTTTTAAGTTATTCGTATATAATGAAAATGGAAGTGGTAGGTATACAAACTTCTAAATCAAAAAAATAACAGACTAAAATAAAAGTAAACACGAACAACAAAAAACAAGTAATCATGGAAAACAACAAAAGTAGTATGGGATTAAAGGTAGGTCTAGGCATTGCTTTAGTCCTTTTTTTAGCAACTGGGTTTTATACAATGAACCTTTACAAAAACAGTAAAGAAACTCAGAATGAATTATCAGAAGAAAAGCAATTAGTAATGAATGATTTAAATGCTATGGCAAAACAATATGATGTTGCTATAAGCGAGAACAAAGTTGCTAATAAAGACTTAATTGAAGCTAGAGCTCGTATTCAAGGCTTAATAGATTCTTTGAAGATATCTGAAACCAATGTGAAAAGCTTATGGAAATATAAAAGCCAATACCTTTCGTTACAAAAAGAAATGGATGTGTTAATGGCACAAAATGATTCTTTAAAAGTGAGCAATTCCTATTTAGCTACATCTTTAGATAGTACTAGAGTTCGTTTAGAAGAGCGTAGTATGTTTTCGGATTCATTATTAGTCCAAAATACTGCATTAGCTGAAGTTGTTGAAAATGCATCTGCGTTAGGTACTGTTGGTTTAAAAGGTTTTGGTGTGATTGAAAGAACTTCCGGGAAATTAATTCCTACTGAAAGAGCTAGTCGCACAGATAAAATAAGAGTATGCTTTACAGTTGCAAAAAACAGATTGGTACAAGCGGGAGATCAAGAATTATACGTGCAAGTTATAGATCCAAAAAATAATACTTTAGGATCAAACGAGCAAATTACTTTTGGTGACAAAACATTAAATTACAGTATTATAAGTAAATTTAACTATGAAAATGACAACCTTAATGTATGTGAATTTGTTGCATCAAAAGGATCAAGTGATTTTGCGAAAGGACGTTACACGGTAAATGTTTTTAATAAAAAGGATTTAGTATCTACTTCAGAATTTACTCTGCAATAAATAAGGTCAATAAATTTTTAAAAAACCTGGAAGAGTTATCTTCCAGGTTTTTTTTATTTCTTAAAAGCGCCACACGCTATTTTAATATGGTTTGTTTAGGGCTTTAAGTTATTATTGTATATTTATATGTTCATTTTAAATATTTACTATTGAATAATATAATTACTTTTTTTAATCAGTTTACATATTTTTCAGAAGAGGCATTTATAGAGCTTCAAAATCTTTCCAATTTCAAAAAAATAGGTGCTGGTAAACAAATAATAAAGTTTGGAGAAGTTCCATCTAAAGTCTATTTATTGGTTTCGGGAGTGGTACGTTGTTATTTATCTACTGAATCTGGAAAAGAATTCAACAAAAGTTTTTATTTGCCCCTTAGTGTGATGGGTGCTTTGACGGCTTTAAAGCATAAAAATGAGTCAATTTTTACTTTTGAAGCATTATCAGATTGTGAAATTTATGAAGTGGATTATGTAAAATTAATGAATTTGTGTGATAAGAACCATAGTATTAATAAATTGTATACCAGAGTTTTAGAGGAAGTCTATAGTAAATATGAAACCAGATTGGTTGAACTAATTTCACTTGATGCAAGAGAGCGATATTTAGAGTTAAGAAAACAAATTCCTGGTGTTGATGATTTAATACCTCAATATCACATAGCTTCATATTTGGGTATTACGGCAGTTCAATTGAGTAGGATAAGAAAGAAAATGGATAGTCATTAACATTTGTTAATAAAAAATTGAATCCTTAATTATATTTTTACAATGATTTCCTCTGAAAACAAAGGATTGATAGCTAACCAACCACAAAAAAACAGGTATAAATTTTATACCTGTTTTTTTATTTTAGCATTTTGGTAAAATTATTTAAGGCTTCCTACCATATCTTCGGGCTTAACCCATTCATCATAATCCTCTGCTGTTACATAACCTAAATTTATAGCTTCTTCTTTTAAAGTAGTACCATTTTTATGAGCCGTATTGGCAATTTCAGCAGCTTTATAATAGCCAATTTTGGTATTTAATGCTGTAACTAGCATTAAAGAATTATTAAGAAGTTGTTTAATAACAGCATGGTTTGGTTCAATGCCAATAGCGCAGTTTTCATCAAAACTTACACAAGCATCCCCAATTAATTGTGCGGATTGAATAACGTTTGCAGCCATAACGGGTTTAAAAACATTTAATTCATAATGACCTTGAGCACCACCAAAACTAATAGCCACATCATTACCAATTACTTGGGCGCACACCATTGTTAAGGCTTCACATTGCGTGGGGTTTACTTTTCCTGGCATGATGGAACTTCCTGGTTCGTTGGCAGGAATGATAATTTCTCCAATACCACTTCTAGGGCCAGAAGCCATCATTCTTATATCATTGGCAATTTTATTTAAAGAAACAGCCAACTGTTTTAAGGCGCCATGTGTTTCAACCAATGCATCGTGGGCAGCTAATGCTTCAAATTTGTTTGGAGCTGTTACAAATGGTAGTTCCGTAAATTTGGCAATATATTCTGCAACGCGTTTGCTATATCCTTTTGGTGCATTTAAACCAGTACCTACAGCTGTCCCGCCTAATGCCAGCTCGCTTAAATGGGCCAATGTATTTTCTAAGGCTCTCATGCCATGGTCTAATTGTGATACATATCCAGAAAGTTCTTGACCTAAGGTTAAAGGCGTGGCGTCCATTAAATGTGTCCTACCAATTTTAATCACATTTTTAAATGCATCAGACTTAGATTTCAAAGTATCGCGTAATTGCTTAACACCAGGAAGTGTAGTTTCTACAATCTTCTTATATGCAGCAATGGTCATACCAGTAGGGAAGGTGTCATTTGATGATTGTGACTTATTAACATCATCATTCGCTTTAATAACCGCCTCATCTTTACCAATTTCTTTTCCTGCAAGTTGTTGAGCTCTATTGGCAATGACTTCATTCACATTCATATTGCTTTGAGTACCAGAACCCGTTTGCCAAATAACCAATGGAAATTCACTATCATGTTTGCCTTCTAAAATTTCATCACAAACTTTTGCTATTAAATCGCGCTTTTCAATAGGTAATACACCCAATTCACAATTCGTATATGCGGCTGCTTTTTTTAAGTAAGCAAAACCATAAATAATTTCTAAAGGCATGGATGCTGGAGCTCCTATTTTAAAATTGTTTCTAGAACGTTCTGTTTGAGCTCCCCAAAGTTTATCAGCAGGTACTTTTACCTCGCCCATTGTATCTTTTTCTATTCTGAAATTCATTTTTGTAATGGTTTAATTTGAGCTGCAAAGTTAGCAGTTTTTGTGGTTAATTATATGATAGTTGTTAGTTTTTAAACATCTTTTTAACACAGAAATAACGCTTCTCATAAATGCCGATTTGATAAAAATTGGTATCTTAGCAAGACTTCAAATTGAATATTCATATTTAAATATCACATTTTATAGCAATAAATTAAATTAAAAAATTATGGCAACAATTAGATTAGGAGACGAAGCTCCAAATTTTACAGCTCAATCATCAGAAGGGACAATTAATTTTCATGAGTGGTTGGGAGATAGCTGGGGGATTTTATTTTCGCATCCAGCAGATTATACACCTGTTTGTACCACTGAGTTGGGCACGGTAGCAAAATATAAATCTGAATTTGATAAACGCAATGTAAAAGTTGTAGCACTAAGTGTAGATGGTTTGGAATCGCATAAAGGTTGGATAAAGGATATTAATGAAACCCAACATACTACGGTTAATTTTCCAATAATTGCAGATGAAGACCACAAAGTATCAGAACTCTATGATATGATTCACCCCAATGCGAATGATAAATTAACGGTGCGTTCTGTATTTGTTGTTGGCCCTGATAAAAAGGTAAAATTGATTATAGTATATCCAGCATCTACGGGAAGGAATTTTGATGAGCTTTTACGTGTAATTGATTCATTACAATTAACGGCATATTATAAAGTAGCTACGCCTGCCAATTGGGAAAATGGAGATGATTGCGTGGTGGTACCTTCTATAGCAACAGCTGATATCCCTGGTATTTTCCCAAAGGGATTTAAGGAAGTAAAACCTTATTTAAGGATGACACCACAACCTAATTTGAATTAGACAGATAATAAGACTGTTAATAAATCTTAATTTAAGTATTGTATAACAAAAAGCTATATAGTATCTTTGCTTTAGAATTTTAAAAGATACACACAATTATGTTTGAATTTGATCAATATTTAGGTTTTTTAGCATTTTTAACTATTTTAACAATAGGTTTTTGGTTAATGATTTTTTTATTAACATTTGTTATTCCTTATTGGATAGGTGGTTCTTTAATTGAAAGATTAAAAGAAATTAGAGAAGCAAAAAAAGCTAAAAGACAGGATTAAATCATAATTTTATTTTATACAAAAAAGGGAGCTAATTTAATTAGCTCCCTTTTTGTTTCTGATATTTCAGCAGTTTTCTTAATCAAATTGCATATCATCAAAATCACCACCTTCACCACCATCAGGACCTTGGCCTTCTCGACGTTCTCTGTTTTGTTGTCTTTTTTGTTGGTTAAATCTGTATGTAAGAGATACATTGAAACTACGTACTCTCCATTGGTTTTCACTATACGTGTAAAATGTTGGCGTTGTAGTTTCAGAAATTCTTCTTCTGCTATTAAATACATCACTAATATTAAATGCTATTGACATATTATTATCAAATACATCTTTACTAAAAGCTAAATCAACAGAAGCCATACCTCTGGTTTTATTTTGTGCATCTTCACTTGGTCCTTGATAAAAAAGACGTGTTTGCCAATCTATATCTCCCGGTAAGGTGTATTTGTTATTAATTCTTGCAAACCAACTCACATTATCGGCATCAAAATTGGTTCCATTAAATTCGCCTCTGTTTTCAAACCTAAATAGATTAAAGTTACCATTTAAATTCCATTTTGTAGTAGGTCTGTAGGTTAAAGTGAATTCGAAACCTACACGGGTGTTAGACGCTAAATTTATAGGAGTACTTTGTAATACTTCAACCTCATCATCATATTGAGCAGCAAGACCACCGTAGTTAGGATCGTTTTCATTGATAGTAAAGTCTAACTCAGGGAAATAATAATCACCTGTACCTTGTTGTATAAAATTAAAGGTCTCAGTTGCTCTTTGGTAATAAATAGAAGAGTTTAATGTCAATTTTCCAAAATTGTTAAGGTATCCTAGATCAACTGTGTTTGAGTAACTAGGATTTAAATTTGGATTCCCTATAAACTGTGTTGTAGGACTTGATTGAGATGGGAATGGATTGATAAAACGAGAACGAGGTCTGCTTATCCTTCTATTGTAACCAAGCGTTAAACTTTGTTTTTCTGTGAATTCGTATGATAAATTAAGCGTTGGAAACAATCCTAAGTAATTTCTCTTACTAAAGTCTCCAGTTGTTACTTGATCTACCGTTATTCTTGTTTCTTCCAAACGTAAACCCATTAAATATGAAAATTTACTTATTTTGCTTCCATATTGGGTATAAGCCGCATTAACATGTTCTGTATAGATAAGATTGTTGGTCAATCCTGTATTTACAACAAACTCATCATCAATATAATTTTCTAATCTATAATCTGTATCATTAACGTTGAAATTACCTCGATAACCAGCTTCAAATTGACTTCCCTCACCAATTGGTAATACATAATCGGCTTGAAGTAATATACGTCTTTGATCTTCTAAAGTTTGAAGTCTTTGGGAAGGGTTTCCGTCATTTGTAATAATTCCAAACTCGTCTTCGGCACTATTTTCATATTGAAAGTCGGCTGTTAATTTATGTTGGGAATTATCACCAAATTGTTTATCAAAATTAATAGAATACTGAAACGTTTTATCATCTTCAACTTCTGGACTTAGCCTTACAAATCGTCTTATCAAATCTCTGTTTTCGTCTAATTGAAAAGTTTCGTTTGAAGTTACGCTCTCATTATCACTATTTCTTAATACAAATGAAGCGGTTAATGAAGAAGAATCGTTAATGTACCACTCAACACCATTACTTATTGTAAATCCATTTTGTGTTCTATCAGAAGTTCTATATTCATTGAAAAAGGTGCTAGGATTAGAACCGTTGAATGTTTCTCTTTCAGATAATCCGTTTCCTGGATTCTCTCTATAATTGTAACTCGATGTATTGAAAAAATTAAAATTACCAGTTCTGTAATTTACGTTTCCAGACAATCCATAGTTTGTAGGTGTACCAGCATTAACGGTTATAGCACCATTCATTCCTTGTAGCTTACTTCTTCTTAAAATAATATTTAATATACCTCCAGTACCTTCAGCATCATAACGAGAAGAAGGAGCGGTTATAACCTCAACACGCTCAATAGCGTCTGCAGGAAGTTGGCGCAAGGCATCCGTAGAATTCAATCCTACCAATCCGGAAGGCTTTCCATTAATTAATATAGTAACGTTTTGATTTCCACGTAAAGCAACATTACCATCAACATCCACTGAGACAGATGGAACATTATCTAAAACGTCGCTTACAGTACCACCTCTTACGGTAAGATCCTGACCAACATTATATATTCTTTTGTCAAGTTTCATTTCAACGGTTGTACGCTCTGCAATTACTTCTACTTCACCAAGAGCCTGGGCATCTATTTCTAAAGAAAAAGACCCAATATTTTGAGAAGCAGTGATGTTTCTATTTGCTAAGGTGATGGTTTTAAATGAAATGAATTCTATGGTTATATCGTAAGTTCCTGTTTCTACAGGAATACTAAAATTACCACTAGGATCGGTGATTCCTCCAGTTACAATTTTATTTTCTGCTTTGTTTAAAAATGCAATGGTAGCATATTCTAAGGGTTGGTTTGTTTCTTTGTCAATGACTTTTCCGGTAATTGTAACTTCTCTTTGCCCGGTTGCTTGTGCTATCGATTTAAACGATAATAAACTAATAAATATCGAAAATGCGAGAATGAGGTTTTTGTTCATTTTTTGGTTTTTGTTTTATTAGATAACAAAATTGGGGCAAGGTTTAGTTAGTTGTAGTTAAAAGTTTGTTAAATGAAAATTAACTTGGGAAGTATTATGATTCTTTTAAGAAAACGTTAAGACAGACTAAGTTTATATAATAAAAGGACATTCCAATTAGAGGATTATAAATCCAACTAATGTGAAATTATTATTTAAACAAATCCATGCCAGGAATGTTTGGCATGCCTTCTTTGGCAACAGCGGCAAGTTCTGTTTCGTTTACTTGTGTAGCTCTTTCAATAGCCTTATTGAGGGTGAGTATTAAATAATCTTCAAGTTGTTCTTTATCGTTTAATAAGTCGTCCGAAATACTAATTGATTTAATTTTTCTATTTGCTGTAATGGTAATTTTCAATAAATCATCATTGCTTTTTTCATCAATTAAAACAGTATCCAATCGTTTTTTAGTGTCTTCAATTTTCTTTTGGGTTTCTTTAAGTTTGCCCATCATATTCATCATATCTCCAAACATGGTTTTATATTTTTTATATTCATTACAAAACTATTTAAATTTTATATTTTTGCCCACTTAATAAATCCGAATTAATATACCCTCATTGAAAAAGACAATTTCACCTCCAATAGCAAATAAAAAGCCAAAAAAACTTAGTATTCACAATGATGTGAGAATCGATAATTATTATTGGCTGAATGATAAAGAAAATCCTGAAGTCATTGATTATTTAAATGCTGAAAACGCTTATACAAAGCAAATAATGGAGCATACAGAAGGTTTTCAAAAAGAACTTTTTGAGGAAATGAAAGGTAGAATTAAAGAAGATGATACCACCGTACCCTATAAGCTTAATGGCTATTGGTATATAACCCGTTATGAAACAGGAAAGGATTATCCAATACATGTAAGGAAAAAGGAAACATTGGATGCACCTGAAGAGCTTTTGTTTGATTGTAATGAAATGGCCAAAGGCTTGGCATATTTTAATTTAGGGAGTATTTCCGTGAGTCCAGATAATAACCTAGCTAGTTTTTCAACAGATGTGTTGGGAAGAAGACAATATACGCTTCAAATTAAGAATTTAGTAACAGGAGAAGTTTATCCGGATGCCATATTAAATACAACAGGAGGTTCTACTTGGGCAAATGATAGTAAGACATTGTTTTATTCAGTTAAAGAGGAAGTGACTTTAAGGTCTTTCAAAATTTTCAAGCATAAATTGTATACAGATTCTAAAGAAGATATCGAGGTTTTTTATGAAAAAGACGAAACCTACAATACGTTTGTTTATAAAACCAAATCTAAAAAATATATTGTTATTGGCTCTTCAAGTACGTTGACTTCAGAATATCGATTTGTAAATGCCGATACGCCTGATGAACCCTTTAAAATCTTCCAAAAAAGAAAAAGGGAACTCGATTATAGTATTGCCCATTATAATGATTGCTTTTACATTATAGCCAACTGCGATGGTGCTACTAATTTTAAGCTATTAAAAACCCCAGAAAATTTTACTGAAAAGAAATATTGGAAAGATGTGATTCCTCATAGAGACCATGTTTTAATTGAAGATATTGAAATATTTAAAGATTATTTAGTTGTTAATGAACGTGAAAACGGATTGAACAATTTGCGCATTATGGGTTGGAATAATAAAGAGGATTATTATTTGCCTTTTGATAGTGAAACCTACACGGCTTATATAGGGAATAATCCTGATTTTGATAGTGATGTTTTAAGATATGGCTTTAACTCATTGACATCGCCAAGCGCTGTGATAGATTACAATTTTAAAACCAAGCAAAGTGAAATAATGAAAGAGCAGGAAGTCTTGGGAGGGAAGTTTAAAAAAGAAAATTATATTTCTAAACGAATTTGGGCTACAGCAAGGGATGGAGCAAAAGTGCCCATGTCATTAGTATATAAAAAGGATACTAAGTTAGATGGAAATAGCCCTTTATTACTATATGGTTATGGTTCTTATGGCTCTACTATAGATCCTTCGTTTTCAAGTCTTCGTTTAAGCTTGCTGGATAGAGGTTTCATTTACGCGATTGCACATGTTAGGGGCGGTGAATATTTGGGAAGACCATGGTATGAAAACGGCAAACTGCTATTTAAAATGAATACGTTTTATGATTTTATAGACTGTTCTAAATATCTTATTGAAGAAAAATACACCTCAAATCAGCACCTATATGCTTATGGAGGATCGGCTGGCGGCATGCTCATGGGAGCTATTGTTAATATGAATCCAGAATTATATCATGGTATTATATCGTCAGTTCCATTTGTTGATGTTGTTACCACGATGTTAGATGATACCATTCCATTAACAACGGGTGAATATGATGAATGGGGAAATCCTAACGAAATTAACTATTATAATTACATGAAATCGTATTCTCCTTATGATAATGTGGTAGAAAACGAATACCCTAACATGTTGGTAACAACAGGCCTGCATGATTCTCAAGTTCAATATTGGGAACCAGCAAAGTGGGTAGCAAAATTAAGGGATTTAAAAAAAGATTCTAATATATTATTATTACATATCGATATGGATGCGGGTCATGGCGGGGCTTCAGGACGTTTTGAAAGTCTAAAAGAAGTGGCCCTAGAGTATGCTTTTTTATTAGATTTGGAAGGAATTCATTGTTAATAAAAAAAAATGTTTATTTTTGTTAGGTTTTAGGTCACAATTATTTTTCGTAATATTGACTTAGCTGATAAATAGCATTTATGAAACACAGAAATCAGGTTTTTGATAATGTATTAGATTTAGTAGGTAAAACACCGCTTATTAGAATCAATAAATTAACTTCCAAATTTAAAGGTAGCTTTTATGCAAAAGTAGAATCCTTTAATCCAGGACATTCCTCAAAAGATAGAATAGCGCTTTATATTATTGAACAGGCTGAAAAGCAAGGTATATTATCGCCGGGAGATACCATTATAGAAACAACGTCGGGTAATACTGGTTTTAGTATTGCTATGGTGAGCATTATTAAAGGTTACGACTGTGTTTTAGCAGTTAGTTCAAAATCATCCACGGATAAAATAGATATGCTCAAAACAATGGGTGCAAAAGTTTACGTTTGCCCTGCCCATGTTAGTGCAAATGACCCAAGATCTTATTATCAAGTTGCTAAAAGACTTCATGAAGAAATTAAAGGCTCAGTTTATATAAATCAATATTTTAATGAACTTAATATTGATGCACATTATAAATCTACAGGGCCTGAAATTTGGAAACAAACTGAAGGTAAAATCACTCATTTGATTGCATGTAGTGGTACTGGAGGAACAATTTCAGGAACGGCAAAATATTTAAAAGAACAAAATCCGAATATTAAAATTATAGGTGTTGATGCTTTTGGTTCTGTAATAAAAAAATATCATGAAACAAGAGAGTTTGATGAAGAAGAAATTTACCCATATAGAATTGAAGGTCTTGGTAAGAATTTAATTCCAACAGCGACAGATTTTGATATTATAGATGAGTTTGTTAAAGTAACAGACGAGGAGAGTGCTCACACAGCAAGAGAAATAGCCAAAACGGAAGGGTTATTTGTTGGATATACTTCTGGGGCTGCCATGCAAGCTATTAAGCAACTTGGTGAAGAAAAAAGATTTAAAAAAGATGACTACGTGGTTGTTATATTTCCAGATCACGGTTCTCGGTATATGAGCAAGATTTATAGTGATAAATGGATGAGTGAACAAGGCTTTTTTGATAGTATCAATGCTGAGGCTGCTCAAACCATTCAATATATAAAATAGCAAATAAGCCTATATTTTAAAGAGATAACTTTGTTGTAATCACAAAAAGTTATCTCTTTTTTTGTTTCGTCAATAATTGAATGGTAAAAATTATGTACAAACAATATAAATATTTAATTTTGCAAGGACTAACTACGTAGAATAGCTTTCCTAAATTAAGCATCATAGCCTCATAGTTGCTCACATCAAACATTAATTGCAATAAGATTTATAATAGATGAAAGATTTATTTGAAAAAATTTATAGGGATAAAGGGCCTCTAGGAAAATGGGCATCACAAGCAGAAGGTTATTTTGTATTTCCAAAATTGGAAGGTCAAATTTCAAACCGAATGAAGTTTCAAGGAAAAGATGTTATTACTTGGAGTATTAATGATTATTTAGGATTGGCTAATCATCCAGAGATTAGAAAAGTGGATGCACAAGCAGGAATCGATTATGGTTCGGCTTACCCTATGGGCGCAAGAATGATGTCTGGTCATACAGATCTTCATGAAACTCTAGAAAACGAATTAGCAGAGTTTGTGAATAAAGAAGCCGCTTACTTATTGAATTTTGGCTATCAAGGGATGGTTTCCACAATTGATGCACTAGTTTCAAAAGATGATATTATTGTATATGATGTAGATGCACATGCATGTATTATTGACGGTGTTCGCTTGCACATGGGTAAACGTTTTACATATAAACATAACGATATTGAAAGTTTAGAAAAAAACTTAGATAGAGCTACTAAAATGGCGGAGCAAACAGGCGGCGGTATTTTAGTGATTTCTGAAGGTGTTTTTGGAATGCGTGGTGAGCAAGGTAGGCTTAAAGAAATAGCTGCCTTAAAGAAAAAATATAATTTCAGATTTTTGGTTGATGATGCCCATGGTTTTGGTACACAGGGAGAGAGAGGGGCAGGAACTGGCGAAGAGCAAGGTGTTCAAGATGACATAGATGTGTATTTTGCAACTTTTGCTAAATCTATGGCTGGAACAGGCGCTTTTATTGCGGCGGATAAAGAAATTATAGATTATTTAAAATATAATTTACGTTCTCAAATGTTTGCAAAATCGTTGCAAATGCAATTGGTTGTTGGTGCTAGAAAGCGTTTAGATATGCTTAAAACCATGCCTGAATTAAAAAACAAACTTTGGGAAAACACGAATGCATTACAAAACGGACTTAAAGAACGAGGTTTTGATATTGGTACAACACAAAGTTGTGTAACACCAGTTTATTTAAAAGGGAGCATTCCAGAAGCTATGGCTTTGGTAAAGGATTTAAGAGAGAATTTCGGAATTTTCTGTTCTATTGTTGTATATCCAGTAATTCCTAAAGGATTAATATTACTGCGTTTAATACCTACTGCCACACATACTTTAGAAGATATAAAAATCACACTAGATGCTTTTGAAGCTATTAGGAGTAGACTTGAAAATGGTACTTATCAACGTCTGTCTGCTGCAGTCATGGCAGCTATGGGCGAGTAAGATATAATATTTTTGAAAAGAGCCGCTAATTTAGCGGCTCTTTTTTTTATAACTCTTTTCTAAACGTTTTTCTTCTCTTATAAACTTCTGGATCAAAATGTTTCCAAATTTGATGGATGGCATAATTGTCTTCTAATTCGGGGGTTCTAAAACAAGTTTCTATGCCTTTTTCGGTAAACGTGTTATAATACTCATTAAAAATAACGGCATGTACACCTTTATTTTGATAATCTGGGTGAATGCCTATCAAATAAAAAATAACATCTTTACTGTGCTTTTTGGCGTGCAAAATATGTAGGAAACCTAAGGGAAATAACTTACCATTCATTTTTTGTAAAGCCTTTGCAAATGCTGGCATTACAATGGCAAAACCAATAAGTTTGTCATCTTTATCTACAACAAATTTTATATATTCAGGGTTTATAAAGCTTATAAATTTCTTTTTAAAATATTCTTTTTGAACATCTGTTATGGCTACAAATGATGATAATGACGCATAACTTTCATTAAATAAATCGAACATTTTATCTGCATAAGGCATGACTTCTTCTGTTTTGGTAAAACTTAAAGCCTTTAGTTGATAGCGTTTTTTTATAAGTTCTTGCGCTTTTAAAAAGAATTCTGTCTTAACATTTTTAAAAGGAAATCTACTTTCTGAATATGATTTTTCTATTTTGTAATTAGCAGCTTCATAGTGTTTTACATAATAGGGGTAATTGTACCACGTTACCATAGGGGCTATAGAGTCAAATCCTTCGGTCATAACGCCGACTTTATCTAAATTAGAAAAACCAACAGGACCTTCGGCAAATTCTAAATTATGGTACTTCCCTATAGCTTCTATTTTGTTGAAAAGGGCTTGAGATACTTCTAAATCATCAATAAAATCAAACCAACCAAACCTCATTTTTTTTAAAGCCTGGTTTTTAACTTCTAACCAATTGATAATGCAAGCCACTCTTCCAACGATTCTATTGTTTTTATAAGCTAGAAATAAGGTGGCTTCGGCGTCATTAAATACTGGATTATCTTTTTTACTGAATGTTTTAAGTTCTTCTCTAATGATGGGAGGTACCCAATATTTAGAATCTTTATATAAGTCGAACGGAAACTTTACAAATGCTTTTAAGTCTTTGTTAGTTTTTACTTCTTTTAATACTATCATATGTATGAATGGTGCGATAATTAGTCGAAATCTAAGGCCTCTCTTTTAGGTTTTGGAATATCTTGAGTGTTATTATTGGACCTGTTACGTCTTGATCTTCGATCAGCTTCTTCCATAACTGAGGTACCGTTATCTTCATTGGTTATTTCCTTGTCCTTATGAAAGTCCAATCTGTAAGACATCCCAAAATTAACACTGAAAACCGACGGTGTATCTTTGGTATTTAAAGTTACTGCTGTATCCAACTGGAAATCTTTACTCCACAAGTAAGCCCCACCAAATCTAAAAAGATTATCAGCATAAAAATCACTTTTAATACCTTGAGTTTCACCAAAAATTACCCACTTAGGATTGAAAGAATGTGTAAGTGTTATAATATATTGGAATTCTGAGGCTTTATATTCTGTATCATTATCTAGCATAATTGGATTTCCATTATCATCTACCAATTTCACAAAAAGTCTGTCAAAAACTAAATTTGTAACTAAAACCCATCCGCCAGAAAAATTATTTTGAGTCATGATTATGGCTTTCGGACTAAAACCTTCAGTCCCTGGTGCTAGATAAGGATTGTTTTTTGTATCGTAATTTGCACCAAGATAAACTGATACCGCGGGGATTAAATTTTTCCACTTAAAGCCTTGGTTGGCTTTCCAGCTATAGAGATTAGGCTTATCGTCTTCAGCGTTTTTGTAGGGATCAAATACCAGATATTTTGCTCCTATAGTTAAGGTTTTAAAATTAGCTCTGGCTTCATCAAACGGGATATTTGAAAAATATGTTTTAGTATCGTTTTGATACGTACCTTCTATAATTAACTCTAATGGTTCCCATAGTAATCCATAACGAGCAGCAAAATCAACACCAAATCCATCAACTTCAGTTTTTAAAGCTGGGGTTCGTTTCTCCTTAATTATATAAGGACCCACCTCAAATTGAACCACGTTTGTGCCGACAGAAAAAGCACTTCTCGACACACCAGGTCTGTTGGAATTTATAACGTCGGTATATTGGGCAAAAGAGTTGGTTGTTATTAAAATTAAGGTAAAAATAAAGGTAGATTTGATTTGGTTCATAATAAAGATTTTAGATTTTTTCTAAATATAATTTCGCAAAATAACATCTAAAGGGTTATCAAATATAGATATTTTATACTTTTTTTAAGGCTTTTGAACGTTTTTTAAATGAATAGAATTGTATTTTTGCCAAAAATATTTTTTATGCTACAAACTGCATCTGCAACGGGTATACTAAGAACATTGCTGATTATTATATTGGTTTATTATGGACTGAAAATAATAACACGAATATTTGCGCCATTGCTATTAAAATATGTTGCCAAGAAAGCTTCCCAACGTTTTGGAGGGCCACATAGTGAGTTTCAAAAACACCAACAAGATACCACAAAAAAAGAAGGTGAAGTGACAATAGATAAAATGCCAAATACAAAAACTTCAAATAAAGATGTAGGTGAATATGTGGATTACGAAGAAATTGATTAATTTTCACAATCAATTTTAATCTGTATTCATGCAATTTTCAATTAAAAAAGTCCTTCCCCATATATTAGTTACAGTTGGCTTCATCATTATTTCATTAGCATATTTTAGTCCAGTTTTATCAGGAAAACAAATATTTCAAAGCGATATCATGCAATATATAGGCATGAGTAAGCAACAAAATGATTTTAGAGAGGCAACTGGTGAAGAAACCTATTGGACCAATAGTGCTTTTGCAGGTATGCCAACCTATCAATTAGGGGCCAAATACCCCCATAACTATATAAAAAAATTAGATTTAACGCTTCGCTTTTTACCAAGACCAGCAGATTATTTATTTCTTTATCTAATAGGCTTTTATGTGCTTTTGTTGGTTTTAAAAGTGGATTATAAATTGGCTATTCTAGGGTCGTTAGCATTTGGGTTTTCAACCTATTTAATCATTATTTTGGGTGTTGGTCATAACAGTAAAGCACATGCCATTACCTATATGCCGTTGGTATTGAGCGGCATTATCCTCACGTTTCAAAAAAGATACATTATTGGTTTTTTGCTGACAACTATAGCCATGGGATTGGAAATAGTGGCAAACCATTTTCAAATGACTTATTATTTGATGTTCTTAATAATTATTTTAGGAATCGCTTATTTGGTTGATGCTTACAAAAAAAACATATTACCACATTACTTTAAATCAGTTGGTATATTATTAGGCGCCGTTATTTTGGCCGTTGCATTAAACGCCACCAATATTTTAGCGACTCAAGAATATGTTAAAGAAAGTACTCGTGGTAAAGGAGAACTCACTATAAATCCTGATGGAACACCTAAGGAAGCAACATCTGGATTGGATAATGGTTATATTACTGAATATAGTTACGGCATTTTAGAAACGTTTAATCTATATATCCCCAGATTAATGGGAGGAGGCAATGGAGAAGATGTTGGAACAGATTCTGCTACCTATGAGGCTTTTAGGAAATTAGGCGCTACTACAACGCAAGCAGCAGAAGAATCGAAACGAGCACCTATGTATTGGGGCGAACAACCAATTGTTGAAGCACCGGCATACGTTGGCGCCGTAGTATTATTTTTATTTGTGTTTGCCTTGTTTTTGGTAAAAGGACGTTTGAAATGGTGGCTGGTTGGCGGTACAATATTCTCATTATTATTGTCTTACGGTAAAAACTTAGGTTTTTTAACTGATTTTTTTATTGATTATGTACCACTTTACAATAAGTTTAGAGCTGTTACTTCCATTCAGGTTATTTTAGAATTGTGTGTTCCTATATTGGCGGTATTTGGACTTGTCAAGTTATTTGATGGTTTAGTAAAAAAAGAAGAAAAGCTAAAAGCTTTGAAATATTCTGCTATGATTACTGGGGGCATAGCCATTCTGTTTTTAGTATTTAAATCGTCTTTTGATTTTTCCGGAGTTAACGATGGTTTTTATCGTCAAAGTTATGGGCAAGAATTCATGGATGCTGTTAAAGCCGATAGAAAATCCATTTTCACTACTGATACTATAAGAACATTGATTTTAGTAATGCTTTCCGTAGGTGCTATCTATTTATTCTTAAAAGAAAAGCTTAAACAACAATGGGTTATTGTTGCTTTTGGAGCCCTTATTTTGTTTGATTTGGTAGGCGTTAATAAACGTTATGTGAATAATGAGGATTTCGTATCGGCTATTCAAGTTAATAAACCTTATCAAGCTAACGAAGCTGATAAAGCCATTTTAACCGATACCACAAATTTCAGGGTTTTTGATATTACTTCTTCTGGAGCCAAAGCATCTTATTTTCATAATTCATTAAATGGATATCATGCCGCTAAATTGCAGAGATATCAAGATGTTTTCGATTTTTACATTTCAAACAACAACATCAATATGCTTAATATGTTTAATACAAAATATATTATTGCTCAAGATGAACAGGGAAATGTATTTCCTTATAACAATCCAGATGCTAATGGTAATTCTTGGTTTATTAAAAACTTCAAACTTGTAGATTCAGCAAATGAGGAAATAAAAGCCTTAGATAGTTTGGATAACAAAAATGTGGCAGTTTTAAATAAAAATCAGTTTATTGCTGATGTTATTCAGGATGAGTTTGAAGTCGATTCTTTGGCTGAAATTAAAGCAGTGAAATATACTCCTAACTATATAAAATACATTTCAAAAAATTCAAATAATGGTTTTGCGGTTTTTTCTGAAGTATACTATCCAAAAGGATGGAAAACACTTATTGACGGAAAAGAAGCTTCTCATATTAGGGTTAATTATGTGTTGCGAGGTATGGAAGTTCCAGCAGGAAACCATGTTATAGAATTTAAGTTTGAACCAGAAGTGATACAAACAGGAAGCAGTATTGCATTAGCGAGTTCTATTTTGGTCGGATTGTTGTTATTGGTCGGCATATTTTATGAGTTTAGGTGAAAACAAACTACACATTAATGGATTTCTTCCAGACATCTACCAATACCCGTAGGAATGAAAAATGAATAAGAAAAACGTTTTAATCATTGCCTATTACTGGCCACCAGCAGGAGGTCCAGGCGTACAACGTTGGTTGAAATTTGTTAAGTATTTACCAGAGTTTAGTATTGAACCCATCATATATATTCCTGAAAATCCCAATTATCCTATCATAGACGAAGGTTTAAAGGCGGAAGTTTCTAAAGACTTAATTATTTTGAAACAACCCATTAAAGAACCTTATAAGTTTGCTACTCTATTTTCAAAAAAAGCTTCAAACTCCATAAGTAAAGGGATTATACCTATCCAAAGAAAGCAAAGTGTCATTCAGAAATTATTGATTTATATAAGGGGAAATTTTTTTATTCCTGATGCCCGAATTGGTTGGGTAAAACCTTCTGTTTTATTTCTTTCAGACTATATTTCTCAAAATAATATAGAAACTATCATTACCACAGGACCGCCACACAGTTTGCATTTAATTGGCTTAAAACTGAAAGAAAGACTAGGGGTAGAGTGGATGGCGGATTTTAGAGATCCGTGGACAACCATTGGCTATCATAAAAAATTAAAGCTATCCAAAGCTTCAAAAGAAAAGCATAAGGCTTTGGAAAAACAGGTTTTAAATAGTGCCGATAAAATAATTGTGACAAGTTATGTTACTAAAACGGAATTTGAAAATATTACCAATAAACCAATTTCAGTCATTACCAATGGTTACGACAATGAAGTTGTGAGTACAGTTTCATTAGATACTAAATTTTCTATTTCCCATATAGGATCGTTATTATCTGAAAGAAATCCGGAAGTTTTATGGCATGTTCTACAGGATTTATTGGAAGAATTAAATGGTTTTAAAGACGATTTTCAATTAAATTTTATAGGCTTTGCTAGTGATAATATTATGGAATTCATAGAAAAATACCATTTAACTAATTATGTAAATAATATAGGTTATGTATCACATAAAGAAGCTATTGCTTATCAAAAAAAATCTCAGGTATTATTATTGATTGAAATAAATTCAGATAATACCAGATGCATCATTCCTGGTAAATTATTTGAATACATGGCTTCCAACAGGCCCATAGTTTCCATTGGGCCAATAGGATCGGATGTTGAAAGAATAATTAAGGAAACCAATACAGGAAATTATTTTTATTATGACGATTATGATTTATTAAAAGCAACTTTAATGAATCACTATGAGGCTTTTAAAAACAACACATTGCAATCTCATGCCATTGGACTAGAAAAATATAGTAGAGAAAATTTAACTAAACAGTTAGCAGACCTATTAATGCATCAATGAAGATGGGAACCATTGTTTCACAATCCATAAAAAACACTTTAACAACGTATTTAGGTTTTGTGGTTGGCGGAATAAATGTGCTTTTTTTGTTCACTAATTTTATGAGTGACACGTATTTTGGTTTAGTGACTTTCATCTTCTCTACAGCCAACATTATGATGCCTCTCATGGCATTTGGTGTGCACAATACCATGATTAAGTTTTATTCATCTTATAAAACAAGACAATCTCAAAACAGCTTTTTATTGTTCATGTTGATTTTACCATTGTTTATGGTTGTTTCAGTCGGCTTATTGGGTCATTTGTTCTATAATTCCATAAGTGTTTGGCTTACAAAAACCAATGTGATTATTGAGGATTATATTTGGCTTATCTATGTTTCGGGTGTTGCATTTGCATATTTTGAAGTGTTCTATGCTTGGAGTAAAGTACATATGCAAAGTGTTTTTGGGAATTTCATGAAAGAGCTGTTCCACAGAGTTGGTACCACATTGTTATTGATCTTACTATATTTTAAATATATAACCATAGAAGATTTTATTTATGCGGTTGTGGTAGTGTATGTAGTAAGGGTATTTATAATGATGATTTATGCGTTCAATATTAAGTTGCCGGTTTTAAAATTTGCTAGATTTAAAGGCCTAGGAGCTATAATAAAATACACATTTTTAATTGTTATTGCAGGATCTGTGGCAAACATCATTTTAGAAGTAGATAAGTTCATGCTAGGTTATTATCTCGATATTGAAAAAGTGGCGTATTACGGTGTTGCTGTTTACATAGCGAGTGTTATTGGAGTGCCTTTATTAGCCATGGAACAAATAGTTAATCCAATTACTGCTAAACTTTTGAATGACAAGAACACAGAAGAATTAAAGAGTTTATATAAAAAAAGCTCATTAAGTTTATTTGTTATAAGCGGACTGATTTTTTTATTAATCGTTTTAAATATTAATGAACTATATCTCTTAATTCCCGAAAAGTATAATGGAGGTTTACTGATAGTTATTCTCATAAGTATTTCTAAGCTTACGGATAATTTACTTGGCAATAATAACGCCATTCTTTTTAATAGTAATTATTATTTTATAGCGCTACTACTAGGTATATTTTTAATGACATCTATGGTTTTATTAAATGTACTTTTTATACCGAAATATGGCATAGAAGGCGCTGCTTATGCTACTTTTATAGCCGTATTGGTATATAATATTTCAAAAATATACTGTGTAAGTCATTCGTTTAAAATGATACCATTTACAATTAATACCGTTAAAGTATTTGTGCTGATATCAATATGTTTTGGGGTATTTTATTTTTGGGATTTTCCCTTCAATCCAATTATTAACATTGGATTAAAGTCTGTTTTAGTATGTGTTACATACATATACTTCGTGTATAACTTTAATTTATCTAGCGATGTATCGATATTGGTAGATACTTTATTGAAAAACTTTAAATAAAAGAGAAAACCCCACGAATCTTGCTTTGAGGCAAACATATCGAAGGGCTTTCCAACTAACCAACCAAAATTTTATAGTCTTCTTCTAGTATTAGACTGTTTATTATTGTTACTAGAATTACCTCTATTTTCCATAACTCTAGATGAACTTTGAGTTTGTCTAGAAGGTGCTTGTTGCACATTTCTGGAGGAACTGCTTTGAGTAGATCTTGAAGTTACTTGTGGGGTACTTCTGTTATTACTTTTCTCTGAATATATACGAGTATTTGAACTTTCTGGTTTACGATTAAATGAATTATTTCTAATATTTCCTGAATTTTCTATTCTCGAATTATTAACATTTTGGGCCGTTTTTTTATTAACGGACTCGCGGGTTCTATTATTGTTAGTGGCTTCTGCATTATTTCTGGAAGTATTGTTATTTCCTATAACATTACCATTTCTATTTATTTCTCCATTATTTCTAGAAGCACTATTATTATCTCTCCTAAAATTGTTATTGCTAGAATTTTCACTTCTTGTTTGGGAATTTCTGTTCAAATTAGAATTGTTTCTGGTATTATTTTGAGACATTCTATTGTCATCATAATCCCTTCTTGAATTTCTATTTATTTCAGTAACATTTTTAGAGCTTCTGTGAGCGGTTGCATAACTTCTATTTCTACTTATCTCATCCCCACGTCTGTTATAAATGGCAGTTCTTGGTCTGTGATTGTTATAGAACGGTCTGTTGTAAACATAACGAACAGGGTTATAATACTGTCTGTAAGGCCTACTGTAAACTACACGGTAATGGTATGCAGGAATGCTATAGTAACTGTGCCAAGGTCTGTAAACATAATGTCTGTTATATACATTAATAAAACCTGTAAAGTGCGTAAATACATTAAAATTATTATAGTAAACACGTAAACCGCCTAGACGAGACACATAACCATTGTTATTATAGTTAATATTTACATTTCCTACTTGCGAAATACGTCCATAAAAGTCGTAATAAATTGGTGTGTTCTCTATTTGGATAATAGCTCCATATTCATCATATTGCACATAAGCATTGTAATCGTAACCAGAGTTAAAACTGATGTTTACGTTTGGTGAACCAACAGATACATTTAAATTTGAATTACCACGTAAAATATTAAAATCAAATTGCCCGTCAGGGAATACCGAAAACTCGATACCATTTTCAACAAAAATAAAAGAGTTACCGTAACCTCTGTTGTAAATAGTTGCGTTACTTTCTGTATTGATTGTAGCTGCATTAGCAGTTAATCCTGTAAGGACGATACCGGCTAATAAGTAGATAAACTTTTTCATAATTGTGAGTATTAATTGTGATACATTTTTTTATTTACAAACAGCGTGCCAAAAAAATAGAGTGCAATTTAAGTGGTTGAAAATCTATAAAAAATGTTTCTTCTTATCAAAAGGAATTAATTTGCACTCAATGTGGCTTATAGGGATTATGATTCTCAAAAATGTTAACGTCAATATTCTCAGAATTATAAGCAAAACTATTTAAGTATAAAATTTCTATTAAACAGGAGTGACATTAAAATTATTTAAAAACTAAATACACAAAAATGTAACTTTACAAACCATATATTAAAGTAAGACTGTGAATTTAACAATTGAAAACATACTATTAGTTGGCTCATTATTACTTTTTGTGAGCATCATTGTGGGTAAAACGTCTTATAAATTTGGTGTTCCTACATTATTGCTTTTCCTAGCTATAGGAATGTTGGCGGGTTCAGACGGTATTGGTGGTATCCACTTTAACGACCCAAAAATCGCCCAGTTTATAGGCATAGTTGCTCTTAATTTTATTTTATTTTCTGGCGGGCTAGATACTAATTGGAAATCAGTAAAACCGATTCTTAGGGAAGGCATTGTGCTTTCTACCATAGGTGTTTTCTTGACTGCAATATCCCTTGGCACTTTTGTATGGTTGATTACCGATTTCACCATTTATGAAAGTATGCTATTGGGATCGATTGTGTCCTCAACGGATGCTGCTGCAGTATTCTCAATTTTACGTTCAAAAAGCCTCGCTCTTAAAACAAACTTAAGACCTACTTTAGAATTAGAAAGTGGAAGTAACGACCCAATGGCGTATGTGCTTACTATTGCATTCTTAACTTTAGTAATTAATCAAGATCAAAGTATATTTTCTATTATTCCTTTGTTTTTACAGCAAATGATTTTGGGAGCTATAGCAGGTTTGGTCTTTGGCAAACTCAGTAAGTTCATTATAAACAAGATTAAGCTAGATTTTGAAGGTCTTTACCCTGCTTTAGTAATAGCCTTAATGTTCATTACGTTTTCTGCAACCGATTTTTTAGGCGGCAATGGGTTTCTTGCTATTTATATCTGTGCGGTTTATTTAGGAAATCAAGATCTAATACATAAAAAAACCATTTTGAAAATGTACGATGGTTTGGCTTGGATTATGCAAATTGTTCTATTCCTTACATTAGGTCTTCTTGTTTTCCCTTCTCAAGTTTTTCCATATATGGGTATTGGCTTACTCATATCTTTATTCTTAATAATTATTGCGCGACCAATAAGTGTGTTTTTAAGTTTGATGTTTTTTAAAATGAAATTAAGAAGGCGTTTTTATATTTCCTGGGTAGGTTTGCGCGGTGCTGTGCCAATTGTGTTTGCAACGTATCCTTTACTTGCAGGAATCGAAAAAGCCAATATCATATTTAATATTGTGTTTTTTATTTCTGTTACGTCGGTTCTTATTCAAGGTACAACCTTATCTATAGTTGCTAAATGGTTACATGTGGCTTTGCCTGAAAAGGTCAAACCCATTTCTGAAATAGATAAATTTATATTAGATATTCCAAAATCATCAATGAAGGAATTCGAAATACTAAATGATTCTTATGCAGTAAATAGGAGGATTGTTGATCTACACTTTCCTAAATCTGCTTTTATCATTATGATTAAAAGGCATGGCGAATATATTAGACCTGGTGGTTCTACATTAATTGAACTTCATGATATATTAATGGTTCTTGCCGACAGCCAAGAAGATTTCCTGCGTGTAGACAACTGCCTAAGTAAAAGACCAGAATAGTATAGTAAAACCATTAAAAAGAAGTGTGTTAACTAGATACTTAAAAACCCAGTTCCTAATTCAAGCCTTACATATAAATATTTCCTATAAAGGTATTTAATCAATCTTTATCACAAGCTTTTTTAAATAGTTATGCTATCTCACATTTTGACCTTTCTTAATTAAAAAACAGCTGTATTATGCATGCATAATTCTGATTTTTAATAAAATACATTCCTAAGAACCTAAATATTTTTAAAAAAAATAAAATATTTAAAAAAAAATAAAAACCCTTATAAACGCTCATATTTCAAGCGAGATTTCACTTAAAAACAAATGTATAATACTGAAAAACAATTGTTTATATATGAAAATATTTTTCGAATATATTGAAAAGTAAGAGATTACTCTTATATTTGAGAAAGCCATATTTTTTTAAATACATTTTTATTAATAACGTTTTTTATTAACTTTAAAATTACATTTTTATGAAAAAAAGAGTGTTTTTGGCACTAGGAACCGTATGCTTCCTTGGGCTTTATTCATGTTCGAAAACCAACATTGATGCTTCAGAGGAACTTCAATCCGAACAACTTTCCGCTAAACACAATAATGGGAAAAAGCATAGTGAGCCATCTAATATTTATGACCCCTTTAAACTTGTTTCTCCTAGTGCACATGGGCAATTAACGGCCTTGCAAGAAGGCTTTAGTTTTACAGAGGGGCCAGCCGTAGACAAGCATGGCAATGTGTTTTTTACCGACCAACCAAACGATAGAATTTATAAATGGTCTGCAAATACAGGAGTGGTATCATTATTTTTAGAAGGTACAGGACGTGCCAATGGAATGGCCTTTGACAATGAAGGCAATCTGATTGCCTGTGCAGATATGCACGGAGAATTATGGAAAATTTTCCCTGATGGTAGCCACGAGGTGCTAATTGATAATTATAACGGCAAGCTATTAAATGGACCAAATGATGTATGGATTAATCCAGTAACTGGAGGTATGTACATTACAGACCCCATATTTCCAAGAGATTATTGGGATGTTGATGACCCACGTGCACAATCTTGGGAGCCAACCCATTCTGAACAAGCCGATTCTGGTAAAGGCGGCCACGTTTATTATTTAGCACCGGGAGCTACAGAATTGGTTAGGGTGACAACTATGCCTGAATGGAATGACGATTCTTGGCCAAATGGTATAGTTGGAACTCCAGACGGTAAAAAACTATATGTAAATCAATGGTCTTATAATGGTTCCGGCGGTATTTGGTCTTTTGATATCAATTCTGATGGATCACTTTCTAATATCAATACGTTTGTTCCTGGTTTGAATTTCCTGGATGGTATGTCTATGGATGATGAAGGAAATGTTTATGTAAGTGGAGGGCCAGGTGTGAGAGCGTATAATCCAAATGGTATTAAAATCCTTGAAATCCCAGTTAGTGGACCTACCAACAATGTATTTGCTGGACAAAATAATAAAGAATTATTTATAACATCACAAGCTTTTATTTCTTCAATAAAGATGAATGTAAAAGGAGTAGAGAAGTATTAATACCCTCAAATTTATTGTCATCATTTAAAAAAAACATGAATGATGGCCTAATATAATTATATGGCTAAATTTTAATCAATAAAAAAAGCACTTTTGTTTTCAAAAAGTGCTTTTTCATTATTACTAGCATTTGAAATTATGCGGCTCTATTCTTTATTTTTATTAATTTTATAGAGACTAATTCAACCAATATGTCCATAAAATACTCAATCTGTAAAAATTGTGAACGCACATTTAAAGATGAATATAATTTTTGTCCGTATTGCGGACAAGATGATAAAGAAAAATTGACCCTGGGTGTTTTGTTTTACAACACTATAAGTAACTATTTTTCAGTTGATGCCCGTTTTTTTAAAAGTTTCATCCCTTTAATGGCCAAACCAGGCTATTTGCCACAACGCTTCATACAAGGTAAACGACTGCTGTATTTACATCCTGCACAAATGTATTTGTTTATATCGGTGGTTTTTTTCTTTCTGTTTTCTTTTATAAGTAGAGATCAAATAGAGAAGGATAACAGCGTTTTGAATGAAGATTCAAAACCAATTACAGCAAATGATTCAACTAAAATAAGCGAAAGATTAAAGATGGAGGGTATTGAGGTTAGGGGAATAGCTGATTTGGATTCGATTTTAAAAACCCAAAAATCCAATGATTTAAATTCAGATTTGATAAGCTTCGATTTTAACAAAGTAAAAGCTGATTCTCTAATTAAATTAAATACCCCAGAAGCAGAAATTTTAAAATCTATGGGAATGTCAGATGATGCTGGTTTTTTCGAAAGAAAGCTATACTCACAAATGCTTAAATTCTACAAGCAACGTAATGGCGGTTCTTTGCTCCAGGGTTTTTATGATAGCATACCCATAGCCATGTTTGTATTGTTGCCTATTTTCGCTTTTATTTTAAAACTATTGTATTATAAAAAGGGAAGTTTTTCACACCATTTGGTATTCAGCTTTTATTTCTTTGCCTTTTTATTTATGGTTTTTAGTTTTCTGGTTTTTGTTGACTTAGTTTTTGAAATACCATTTTGGATTGAGCTAATAGTCATGCTATCAACCTTTTTCTATTTATTTTTAGCAGTAAAACGGTTTTATGGTCAAGGGTATTTTTTGAGTTTTATAAAGAGCAATGTAGCAGCCATGACCTTTTTATTGTTTGTAGCTCCTTTGGCCGCTGCTATTATGTTTTTAATAGCATTTCTATTTTATTGATTTAATCAAAGTTTCTCTCTTAAATACTTAGCAATTTGAGATTCTTTAGAATTTATTATGTCTTCAGGGGTTCCAGAAGCAACCAAATAACCACCATGTTCCCCGCCATTTGGACCTAAATCAATAATATAATCGGCACATTTAATTAAGTCAATATTATGTTCTACGACAATTATGGAATGTCCGATTTCAATCAAGGCATTAAACGATTTTAATAGTTTTTGAATATCATGAAAATGCAAGCCCGTGGTAGGCTCATCAAAAATAAAAAGGGCTTTATCTTTATGGCTTCCTTTTCCTAAAAAAGATGCCAATTTAATACGCTGTGCTTCGCCTCCAGAAAGGGTGGAAGAGCTTTGTCCTAAGGTAACGTATCCCAAACCAACATCTTGAAGGGGTTGCAATTTTGTTTTAATTTTAGTTTGTTTGTTAGCTTCAAAGAAAGCAATAGCATCATCAATGGTCAGGTTTAAAATATCATCAATATTTTTATCTGCAAACATGACTTCTAACACTTCTTTTTTAAAACGTTTTCCTTTACATGTTTCACATTCTAAATGTACATCGGCCATAAATTGCATTTCAATTGTTACTTCACCTTCGCCTTTGCAAGTCTCACAACGTCCGCCATCTACGTTAAAAGAAAAATGTTTAGCTTGATAGTTTCTAAGCGTGCTTAATTTCTGATTGGAGAACAACGCTCGAATATCATCATAGGCTTTAATATAGGTCACTGGATTGGAACGAGACGACCTTCCAATAGGATTTTGGTCCACAAACTCAATATGTTTTATGGTATTGAAATTTCCTTCTAATGAAGTAAACTGACCTGCTTTATCGCTAAAATCGGTTAATTTTTTTTGAAGTGCAGGATATAATATTTTTTTAACTAAAGTGCTCTTTCCACTGCCAGAAACACCAGTAACAACAGTCAGCATTTCTAAAGGAAAACGGATATCGATGTTCTTTAAATTGTTTTCTCTAGCACCTATTACATCAATATAGTATTTTGAAGTCCGACGTTTTTTAGGAACTTCAATCTTCATGGTTTCATTTAGATATTGTGCGGTTAATGAACTTGATGCCAGTATATCTGAATAAGTGCCTTGTGCAACAACATGACCGCCAAAAGTGCCCGCTTCCGGACCAATATCAATTATATAATCTGCTGATTTCATAATATCCTCGTCATGTTCTACCACAATAACCGTGTTTCCCAAATCACGAAGCGATTTTAAAACCAATATTAACCTTTCAGTATCTTTTGGATGCAGCCCAATACTAGGTTCGTCTAAAATGTACATAGAACCTACCAAACTACTTCCTAAAGACGTTGCTAAATTGATACGCTGACTTTCACCGCCAGAAAGGGTGTTCGATCGCCTATTTAAGGTTAAATAGTCCAACCCAACATTTGCAAGGAATGATAACCGATTGTTGATTTCTTTTAATAACCTATTGGCTATTTGAGTATCGTAGTCATTTAATTCTAATTGATTAAAGAAAAAGGCCAATTTATCTAATGGCATTTCAACCAAATCGGTTATGGTGGCTCCACCGACTTTAATATAATTGGCTTCAATTCGTAAACGTTTACCGTTGCAAGCTTTACACTTTGTTTTTCCACGATATCGAGATAACATCACCCGGTTTTGAATTTTATATGCCTTAGCTTCTAATTCAGTAAAAAAGGAATTCAAACCTTCAAAATATTGGTTGCCATCCCAAATAAGTTGTTTTTGCGCTTCGGTCAACTGAAAATAAGGCTTGTGTATGGGGAAATCGAATTTATGTGAATTATTGACCAATTGATCCCTGTACCAACTCATACTTTCACCGCGCCAAGGAAAAATAGCATTTTCATAAATGGAAAGTGCGGTGTTTGGGATAACCAAATCGTCATCAATGCCAATAATATCGCCATAACCTTCACATTTAGGACAGGCACCATACGGATTGTTAAAGCTGAACAGATGAATGTTGGGTTCTAAAAAATTAATGCCATCCAATTCAAATTTATTGCTGAAATAACGTTGTTTATTATCAGACAAGGTTTCGATGATGCATTCACCTTTGCCTTCAAAAAAAGCCGTTTCAATGGCATCGGCCAATCTGTTTAGAAAATCTTCTTCTGTTTTTAAAACTATTCTATCAACAACAATGAATGTCTTATTAAGTGATTCTTTGTCGATTTTAACGTCTTCGATTCTTAATACATCATCGCCAACTTTTATTCTCGCATAACCTTGCTGCTGTAATGCTTTAAGTTTATCCGCCATGGTTCGTCCTTCTTCCAAATGGATAGGTGCGAGCAGTAGTAACTTTTCACCTTCCGGAAACGATTTTAAATATTCTAAAACATCTGTAACGGTATCTTTTTTAACTTCATTTCCTGAAATTGGTGAATATGTTTTGCCAATTCTGGCAAATAATAATTTAAGATAATCATAAATCTCTGTGCTGGTGCCAACCGTAGAACGTGGATTGGTGGAGTTTACTTTTTGTTCTATAGCTATGGCGGGCGCAATGCCTTTTATATAATCTACTTTAGGTTTGTCCAGTCTTCCCAAAAATTGTCTGGCATAACTTGATAAACTTTCTACATAACGTCTTTGTCCTTCAGCATATAAGGTATCAAATGCCAAACTGGATTTTCCTGAGCCAGATAATCCCGTAATTACCACTAATTTGTTTCGTGGGATGACGACATCAATATTTTTTAAATTATGCAGTTTTGCACCCTTAATAATGATGTTTTCTTTTGGATTTACTTCCGAAATATTAGTAGTCATAATATACATAAGAGAATAAGTTTGTAAAGATAACATAAGTATATCAACCTTAAAAGCCGATTTTATCTTAAAGAAATATTAAAAAAATATATTAAATTTTGTTTTTTAGGAATGATTGTTGTTATATTTGATTCGTAGATTGCATAATCATATAAATACTAGCCTATAGCACAACATTACTTTTAAACTATTAACCCCCAAGCAACGAAGGCTACTTCGAGGCATTAAAAGTAATAATTATGCAATACGAACTTATAACAGATGCTACACTAGTTAGTTGTTACATTAAAGGCGATGAAAGCGCCCTAGAAGTATTAATAAAGCGTCACAAACAAAAAGTTTATAGTTTTATTTATTCAAAAGTTTATGATAAAGATGTCGCCGAAGATATTTTTCAAGACACTTTTATTAAAGTCATACGCACCCTAAAGAAAGGGAATTATAATGAAGAAGGTAAATTTTTACCTTGGGTCATGCGAATCTCCCATAATTTAGTAATCGATTTTTTTAGAAAAAGTAACAGAATGCCAAAATTTGATAATGCGGGTGAATTCAGTATTTTCTCGGTATTGAGTGATACTAGCTTAAATGCTGAAAACAGTATTATAAAAGAACAAGTGGAATTTGATGTAAGACGGTTGGTTGATGAGCTTCCCGATGACCAAAAAGAAGTGTTATTGATGCGGATTTATGATGATTTGAGTTTTAAGGAAATATCAGATAAAACAGGTGTTAGCATCAATACGGCGTTGGGGCGTATGCGCTACGCTTTAATTAATTTGAGAAAAATAATAGACAAGCATAATATCGTTTTAACAAATTAATACATACATACAATAAAGTGATTTTTGCTGCGTTATTAATTTATTAACGTATAATTTATTAAAATGGCAAAAATTTACTCTAAAACATCCATTGAAACAACAAATGATTTAAAACCCAAAGAGGAAACCATTAATTTCCTTCTAAATTATTCAAAGGCTTTAAGTGTTATTAAGTCTGATAAGGTGAAGTTTGAATTAGTATTAAACTAAATCTTTGGAAAAGTCCTAACCTAAATACCGGTTAGGACTTTTTTATTTTTATTCCTTTTGATAAGGATTGAAGATGGGAATCAATTACAGATTTTCGTCCAATGGTTTTGGTTATGATATCTTTATCTAAATCCCAGCCTCTTGCTGGCGAAAACTGTCTGCCATACCAAATAATCTGTAAATGTAAGTCGTTCCAAATTTCTCTAGGAAATAACCGTTTAGCATCTCTTTCTGTTTGAACCACATTTTTGCCATTGCTTAAATTCCAACGATACATCAGTCTATGAATATGAGTGTCTACAGGAAAAGCTGGAACACCAAAGGCTTGCGACATCACAACACTGGCGGTTTTATGGCCAACGGCAGGCAATGCTTCCAAAGCTTCAAAACTTTGGGGTACCTGTCCGTTATGTTTCTCAATAAGAATTTGTGATAATCCATGAATGCCTTTGCTTTTCATGGGCGACAACCCAACAGGTTTGATGATTTCCCGAATGTCTTCCACCGAAAGTTTTATCATATCATACGGGTTATCTGCTCTTTCAAATAATAAAGGTGTTATTTTATTAACCCGGACATCGGTGCTTTGGGCCGATAATAAAACAGCAATTAGCAGTGTGTAAGGATCTTTATGATCTAAAGGGATGGGTATTTCTGGGTAAAGCGTATTTAATGTATTAATAATAAACGTAACGCTTTCTTCTTTGGTCATTCGGTTGTATTTTAGCAATTACAAAGTTAAAAAATATGAACACATTAAAAGTAGGAGATAAGGCTCCAAATTTTACTGCCTTAGATGAACAAGGAAATTCAATTTCGCTAGGTGATTTCATTGGAAAAAAACTGGTTGTCTTTTTCTATCCAAAAGCCAATACACCCACTTGTACCGTAGAATCTTGTAATTTAAGTGATAATTACAAATTATTGACTGATAAGGGTTACGAAGTTATAGGAGTAAGTGCAGATAGCCAAAAGGCACAAGCCAATTTTAAAAAGAAATATAAATTTCCATATCCATTAATAGCTGATATAGATAAGGAAGTAATTAATGCTTTTGGGGTTTGGGGACCTAAAAAATTTATGGGTAGAACGTTTGATGGCATTCATCGCATCACCTTTGTTATAGATGAAACAGGTAGTATAATAAAGGTTATAGACGATGTGAAAGCAAAAAATCATGCTTCACAGATATTGGAGTAATAAAAGAAGCCTCATTACTGAGGCTTCTTTTATTTTCTTTTTTTAAGCGTAATAGGTTTTAAAGCTTTTAATGGTTTACGTGTAAAACCAAAAAGACGATAATCTTTAATTAAATCGGCAGTTCCTTCAGGAACCATATCTTCCCAACCTCTATCACCATCATCAATCATTTGTAAAATTTGACGGGAGAAGATGTTCATGATGCTTTCATCATAATCTTTAATATCGATGACTTTTCCATTATACTTGAAGAATTTGTATAATTCTTTCATACGTGGATATACTTTTAAATTTTCGCTATTTATAAGTTCTCCAGTATCAGCATCAAGCATTGGGTATAAATACACTTTTAAATCTTTGAAGAATAATTTTCCGAAAGCTTCAAGAATACCACCACTTAAATGACGATAATATTTTTCATCAAAAATATCCACTAAATTATTAACGCCCATGGCAAGTCCCATCCTGGCTTTAGTGTAATTTGAAAAATATTCAACAACTTTATAATATTCTTGAAAATTTGAAATCATTACCGATTGCCCTAAAGAGCATAATAAATCAGCTCTATCCATAAAATCCTGCTCATCAATTTCTCCTTCAGCACGTAAGTTAGATAAAGTAATTTCAAATACAACCTCAGTGTTTTCTTTACTGACTTTATTTTCATTTATAAACATTTCATATGATTTCTCATACATAGCCATATTTACTTTGGTTACTGGTCTGAAACTACCGCGTAATGCCAAAATATTTTTTTTGTATAAAATTTTAGCAGGCAATATGTTTTTGCCATCAGGACCAAACATTACGGCATCTGTCATCCCATTTTTCACCAGTTGTAAGCTCATGAGCCTATTATCAACATTTTTGAAAGCGGGACCAGAAAAGTTAATAGTATCAATTTCCAATTGATCTTTATCTAAATGGTCATATAGATAACGCAATAATTTTTTTGGTTCATTATACTTATAAAATGCCCCATAAATTAGATTTAGCCCCAAAACGCCCAATGTTTCTTGCTGCAATCTAGCATCGGTTTCTTTGAAGCGAACGTGCAGAACAATATCGTTGTACTCTTTGCCAGCTTCAATCTGGTATTTGATGCCAACCCAACCATGCCCTTTAAATTGCTTTGCAAAATCAATAGTTGCTACGGTATTGGCATAAGTAAAAAATATTTTATTGGGATTTTTATCTCTAGTAAGCCGTTTTTCAATAAGATCCATTTCATGCGTTAGCATTTTCCTGAGGCGAGCCTCAGTCACGTAACGCCCATCATCTTCAACACCATAAATGGCATCACTAAAATCTTTATCATAAGCGGACATGGCTTTTGCTATGGTACCGGAAGCGCCACCAGCTCTAAAAAAATGCCTGCAAGTTTCTTGTCCAGCACCTATTTCGGCAAATGTTCCGTAAATGTTTTCGTTTAAATTTATTCGAAGTGCTTTCGTCTTTAAAGCGGGAATGTCATCAAACTCTTTATCTCCTTTGATGGTTATTTCCATATTATTTTGAGTTACTTTAGTAAAAACAAAGGTATCAAATAATGGGGGCAAATAAAAAATTAAGTCTAATTTTGTTCATCTCATACTTAGTTTTGGACTGAAGATAAAATGAAAGTTAATATTTTATGGTTTCTTTAAAAAAGGAGATTAAAAATTATGAATTTGGGTATTGCTTAGTATTAATTTGATTTAAAATAATAATTTTTTTTGAAAATAACATTTTTAGGCACCGGTACATCCCAAGGTATTCCAGTAATTGGAAGCAATCATCCTGTTTGCTTAAGCAAAGATGAAAAAGATAAACGGTTGCGGGTTTCTGTTTTAATTGAACTAGACGGTTACACCTATTTAATTGATTGTGGCCCAGATTTTAGGCAACAAATGTTAGCCTGCGGATGTGAAAAAATTGATGCTATTTTATATACCCATGAGCATTCAGACCATGTTATGGGGTTGGATGATATTAGGCCGTTTTATTTTAAACAAGGAAACATTCCCATTTATGCCCATAAGCGTGTTTTGAAATCTTTAAAGAAACGATTTGATTATATTTTTAAAACTGAGAACAAGTATCCAGGAGCCCCAACAGTATCGCCTCATATTATTAAAAACAAGCCTTTTATTATTAATAATCAAGAGATCATTCCTATAAACTTAAAACATCTCGAACTTCAGGTCTTTGGGTTTAGATGCAACGATTTTGCTTATTTAACAGATATGAAGACCATTAACGATAAAGAGGTTGAGAAATTAAAAAACCTCAAGGTTTTAGTGGTCAATGCCCTGCGTATCGAGGCGCATTATTCACATTTAAATCTTGAAGAAGCTCTACAATTTATTGAAAGAATAAACCCTGAAAAAGCGTATTTAACCCATATAAGCCACAGAATGGGTTTTCATGAAGATGTGGAAAAAATATTGCCAAACAATGTGTTTTTGGCATACGATAATTTACAAATCACCATTTAAAATAGTATTATGAAACAAAGAATTTTTATGTATCTGTTTGTTTTTTCATTGTTGTTAGCCTTATTTATGTATGTAAATTCCAAAAGATTATTGGCAGTTGAAAATAAAAAAATGGAAACAACTGCAAATCAAATAGAAAATTATAAAGATTCACTTGCCATACTTCAAGACGATGTATTGGATTTGTCCCATTTTAATTTAGACAGAAATGAGGATGCCATCTCATATTTTGAAAACCGAGGGTATAAGGTTGATGAATTAATGCCTCTTATAAAAGATGAGCTTTATAAATTAAACGAAGCAAAAGGGGAGCACCCTATCATTCCTTATGCTTCCAGTGAGGGAAGACGCATGATGATTAATACAGTGAAATTATTGAACCACAAATGGATTATAGCCGATTTTTCGGATGGAGAATATTGGGGGGAACTTTTTTTGACTTATGAAATTACGGATACTAACGAGCTGAAATTTAATTTAGTGGAATCTTTTCTTTATCCGTTCAATTAGTCTTTAATCTTAAAAGCAATTCCTTTTTGTTTTTTTGTGTCTCCAACATATGAGTATTCATATATGTATGAAGAATCGGTCGTGGTTAAGATTTTTAAGTGAATGTCTTTCCTTTCAGCCATATTTTTTGGGTTGATGGTTTTATAGATGACTTCACAATCATTTATCCATCGTACCTGAGAAGAATCCTTTTTTCCATCATAAATTTCCACCTGTAAATGATCATTTCTTGAAAACGTGGATTTATAAACTTTGCCATCTATAGTTACTTCGCTATAAAAATTACCCGTTTTATAATCTTTACAATTCCTTTCGCTGGTATAACAACTAAAAAAACAAAGCATCAAAATAAATAAAAACTTTTTCATAAAATGGTATTTAATGCAAAATTACTAAACTAAGTTTACAATACTAGTTTTGGAAGTTTTTAAAAGTACCGTCTGAATAAAAAATAACAATACGTTCTATCTGTTTTCCTTCATTGGAATCGAACTTTAACTTGGATTGGAGCCCTAACGGAACTTCTGCCTTTTTAGTTTCTTCTTTAGGTAACGCATTTGAAATAGGGAATGTGCCTTTGCCATTTAGCAACCAATACAATTCTACTTCTGGATAGGTAGATAAAATTTTTAAAACAAAATCCAGACTAGGTTTATTTCTTCCAGAAAGTATATGGGAAATACTAGAGCGTTGAACGCCTATTTTCTCCGAAAAAGAAGAGGCGGATTCACCATAGAAGTCAATGACTTCCTGAAGTCTTTTAGCAAAATCCTCGTTGTTTATCATTGTAAACTATCAAAATAGATTAGGGTTTTACAAATGTAAAAAATTATGATTAGAATTCATAATTAATCTCCTATATATCAGTATTTATATGAATAATAACTTTATATAAATAGATGTAAAATACTGAAAATAATAAAATTATACATTTAAAAATACTTGAGATGTATTTAATTGATTAATCAATGTTGTTAAATTGAATTTCTGTTGATAAATGTAAACAAATACATTCTCATTTAGTGTTTACAAATGTAAAAAAGTAATTGTTTACATTTGTGCATCAATAATTTTCAATGAAAGTAGAAGCCATCCAAAGCCTGTTTTCTAAGTTTAAAGAGGGCAAGTTATACCACAGATATATCACCAATAATCATATAGAACCGCTTTTAAAAAACTTAGAAGATTCTGTTACTATTAATATCATTGGCGAATCCGTTTTAAAGCAATCCATTTATTCGATTACATTGGGCTCGGGCACAAAAAAGATTCTTATGTGGTCGCAAATGCACGGTAATGAGTCTACCACCACAAAAGCTCTTTTTGATCTTTTAAACACATTTGTTTCTGCAGATGCCTCCCTGAACCATATCTTGGAAGCCTGCACCCTATATATCATACCTATTTTGAATCCAGATGGTGCCAATGCTTTTACCAGAGTCAATGCAAATAATGTTGATTTGAATAGGGATGCGCAGTTAAGAACACAGCCGGAAAGCAAGGTTTTAAGAGCGGTATTTGAAGATTTCAATCCGGATTTTTGCTACAACCTTCACGGACAACGAACCATTTTTAGTGCGGGACAAACCAATAAACCAGCCACCGTGTCTTTTTTAGCGCCAGCTCAAGATGATGCTTGTACTGTAACATCCAATAGAAAGATTGCAATGGAAGTTATTAGCAAAATGAATGATGTGCTTCAGCAGGTAATCCCGAATCAAGTAGGGGTTTATGATGACGCCTTTAATTTGAATTGTGTGGGCGATACGTTTCAAAGCGAAAATACGCCAACCATGCTATTTGAAGCAGGCCATTATGCTAATGATTATGAACGGGAACAAACAAGAAAATACATTTACATGTCGTATTTAACCTCTTTAGATTATATCTCGAAAGTCAATGTAGACGGAAGTTTATACAAGTCTTATTTTAATATTCCAGAAAATGGCACATGCTTTTTGGATGTTATTATTAGAAATGCCAAAATAGATTCCAATTCAGATGTAACGGACATCGGTATCCAATTTCAAGAGCGATTGGTTGATGGCAAAGTTACTTTTGTACCCAAGATTGATAAAATAGAGCGTTTAGATTTGTATTATGGTCACAGAGAGATTGATGCCAATGGCCATTTTGTGTTAGATGCCGATTTAACACCCATTAAACTGAATTACGAAAACGATTTCGTTATTATGGATAATAAAAAAACATCATTATTATCGAAATAAAATGATGCAATTATGAATAATTATTGATGAAAATGTAGTAATTTTGGTTTTTAATTAAGAATAATTAATTATGGGGAAAATTAAATTAGACGAAATCGACCACCAAATTCTTGACATGTTAATAGACAATACAAGAATTCCTTTTACAGACATAGCTAAAAAACTTTTAATATCTGCCGGAACAGTTCACGTTCGAGTGAAAAAAATGGAAGAATCAGGTATTATTAAAGGATCTTCTTTAACTTTAGACTACAAAAAGTTAGGATATTCATTTATTGCTTATGTAGGTATATTTTTAAACAACACCTCTCAAACCAAATTCGTATTGGAACGTGTTAATGAAATACCTTTTGTTACAGTAGCCCACATTACTACGGGCAAATTCAATATTTTTTGCAAAATAAGAGCCAGAAGCACGGAACATGCAAAAGAAATTATCTTTAAATTGGATGATATTGAAGGTGTTTATAGAACAGAAACCATGATTTCTCTTGAAGAAAGCATTAATGATAAAAAGCGTTTGATGCATTCCATATTCAATGAAATGTAACTTACCTAACAGATATTAATATCTAAAAGCCCTGAAAGGGCTTTTTTTTATTTAAGTGTAGATTAAAGTTTTATTTTGGCTTTTAAAAGAATAATTTTGATTTGGTTAATTAAATATATGAAGTTTGTGCCGCAAATTAAATTGCTATCAAGCCCTAATTATTTTTATAGATTTATATGATATTTAATTCTATTGAGTTTTTTATTTTTCTCTTTATTGTTTATTTCCTCTACTGGTTTGTTTTTAAAAGAAGTCTAAGAGCTCAAAATGTTCTCATTTTAGTTTCTAGCTATCTGTTTTATGGATGGTGGGACTGGAGGTTTTTGTCATTAATTTTACTTAGTACCATAGTCGATTATCTAGTGGCTATTCAAATAAATGGTAATGACAATCAGCGTACAAGAAAATTATGGCTTTGGGTAAGTGTCATATTCAATATAGGCCTTTTAGGATTTTTTAAATATTATAACTTTTTTGTTGATTCGTGGGTAGACATGGTATCCATGCTTGGATATGATATAAAAAGTACCTGGACCTTAAAAGTTATTTTACCAGTAGGTATTTCGTTCTATACATTTCAAACGATGTCTTACTCGTTTGATGTGTATTATAAAAAACTAAAACCGACAACCGATTTTATATCATTTGCTGCCTTTGTTAGCTTTTTTCCCCAATTGGTTGCTGGTCCTATAGAAAGGGCATCAAATCTGTTATCACAAATTTTAAAGGAGCGTCAGTTCGACTATAAGCAGGCGGTAGATGGGATGAAGCTCATTCTCTGGGGCTTATTCAAAAAAATCGTGATAGCCGATGCGTTGGCTCCCATAGTAGATGACATTTTCGCCAATTATAGTACCTATCCAGCATCCACCCTTATTTTAGGTGTTACATTGTTCAGCTTTCAAATTTATGGTGATTTTAGTGGGTATTCAGATATAGCTATTGGAACGGCCAAACTTTTTGGAGTAGAATTAATGTCTAATTTCAAATTTCCTAATTTTTCAAGAAATGTTGCCGAATATTGGAAGCGTTGGCATGCATCTTTATCTAATTGGTTTATACATTATTTATATATTCCTTTAGGTGGGTCAAGAGGAAGTAAATTAATGTCAATAAGAAATATAGCTATTATTTTCTTGGTAAGTGGATTATGGCATGGCGCCAATTGGACGTTTATTTTTTGGGGTGCATTTCATGCCTTGGCTTTTATTCCCGTATTTTTAATGGGGAGGAATGCCATATATAAAGATTCGGTAGTTGCTGAAAATACGATGTTCCCATCGTTAACGGAATTGGGTCAGGTTGTACTGACTTTTGCCATAGTAACGTTTTCAAGGATATTTTTTAGATCGGAGTCCATTACTGGGGCATTTGAATTTATAAATAGGATTTTTACCGATTTTTCATTCGGAACTTACTATCACCCTATGGGTTATCGAATGCTGGATTATTATGTTTTGATTGCTTTTTTCGTATTATATGAATACTTAATAAGAAGAGATGAGCGTTCTCCGTTTAAGTTTAAATCTAGAATAGTTCGATTTATTGTATATACTATAGTAATTTTATGCTTACTTCTATTTTATGATAGTGGTGTTGACAGATCATTTATTTATTTTCAATTTTAAAAAGAATGAAAAAGTTATTTTTTAAAATTTTCATATATAGTGTACTTATACTTTTAGCATTAGAAGTTTACATAAGGGTTTTTCATCTTACTAAGGATTATCCGGTTCGCTATGTTGATGCCTTTGGGGTAGAGAAGTGGATGCCAAACCAAGAAGGGTATTCAGTGACAGGAAATAGGCGTCAGAATTTTTCAGAATATCGCATCAATAATTTTGGATACAATTCTTACAGGGAATTTAATCCTTCAAAAGATAAAGTTGAAATAGCATTGGTAGGAGATTCGTTTATAGAAGGGTTCCATCAGAATTATTACAATTCCATAGGCAACAAAATTGAGAATCAGTTACATGGTGTAGAAGTATATGAATATGGCTATGCAGGATATGATTTGGCTGATCAATTGCATTTAATAAGTCAATATAAAGAACAATTTGAATTAATAGATTATGTTGTTTTAGGTATTAAATTTGAAAATGATTTAGCTAGGGCGGAATATAACATTGTTAAGGAACGGATGCAATTGGAATCCCCTCTATATAAAGCCATACGTCAAATTAAATTATTGGTTTATTTAAATAATATAGGGGTTTTAGATGCCCCAAAAGATCTGGTGCAAAAATTGCTTTCAAATGGAAAAAAGAAAAATGCCCCATTAACAAAATCCGAAGAAGACAAACAACTTAAAGAATTAGAAACTAAATATTTAGAAAACTTTAAACGTTTAGTAAATACATACGGGTTTGATAAAACAAGATTTCTGTTTCTTTTGGATGCAGAACAAACCCCTGACATCTTTTTAAACCATTTAAATGAATATGATTATAAATACATCGATTTTTCCAAAGCATTCCAGGCATCTAAAAAGCCACCTACTTTAATTTATGATATGCACTGGAATAATAATGGAAGAACTATAATAGCCCAATTAATTGCTAATTATGTAAAAGAAATGAAAAGTATTTAAAAGAAATGAATATGTCATATACTTTTAACTACTTTTATTATGTTAAAACTTAAAATCCCTTTATGAATATATTAATAACATCAGCAGGAAGAAGAGTCTCACTGGTTAAAGCATTTCAAACCGAACTTAAAAAATTAGTTCCAGAAGGAAAAGTCATGACAACGGATTCTAACATTCGTATGGCTGCTGCCTGTCATGTGTCGGACAATGCGTTTCAGTTACCATTAATCAGTGACCATGATTATATAAATATTCTTCTTACCACATGTATTGATAACCATATCAAAATAATCATCCCTACGATAGATACAGAACTATTATTGTTAGCCAACAATAGAGATGTTTTTATAAAAAAGGGTATTATTCCAATAATATCATCACCAAAATTCATAAATATTACAAGGGATAAAAGAGAGACCCATGCTTTTTTTGTTGAAAATAATATCAATGCGGCAAAGGAATATTCAAAATACAAGTACAAATTGCCTTTATTTATTAAGCCAATAAATGGAAGTAGAAGTGTAGATAATTTCATTGTTAAAAAACAGGAAGATTTAACAGAGTACCACTTTAAAAACAATGAACTCATGTTTTTAGAATATTTAGATCATAATTGTTTTGAAGAGTTTACCTGCGATTTATATTACGATAAAAAGGGCGATTTAAAATGTGTTGTTCCGAGAAAACGTATAGAGGTTAGGGATGGGGAGGTAAACAAAGGGCTTACAGATAAAAATTTGTTGTTAGATTACATTAAGGCCCGCTTAAGTCATATAGAAGGAGCCATAGGTTGCTTAACGGCACAATTTTTTAAGAATATCGAGACTCAAGAGATTTATGGAATTGAAATCAATGCCAGGTTTGGCGGTGGGTATCCATTATCTTATTTTGCTGGTGCCAATTTCCCTAAATGGATACTTCAAGAGTATCTACTTAATCAAGAAATAGATTTTTATGATGGCTGGGAAGATCAATTATTAATGTTACGTTACGATAACGAAGTATTGGTTCATGAAAATGAAAAGAGATATAGTACTGGTATTTGATTTGGATGATACGCTTTACAAAGAAATTGATTTTTTAAAATCGGCTTTTAATGACATTGCAAGGTTTCTTTCAAGTATAAATAATAAGCCTTCGGAAATCATCTTATCGGAAATGATCCATTACTATGAAAGCGGATTGAATGTATTCGATAGTATATTGGAAAAGTATACCATAAGCCATGTTAGCGCAAAAGATTTAATACATATGTACCGCAATCATAAACCCCAAATTTGTTTATCTCAGGAACGTATGGAATTACTTGCTAAATTAAAGCAGAACGTTTTCAAAGTAGGATTGATTACCGATGGAAGAAGTATACAACAACGCAATAAAATTGATGCGTTGGGGCTATCTGGCTATTTTGACGATATGATCATTTCAGAGGAATTTGGTTCAGAAAAACCTAATATTAACAATTTTAAATTTTTTATAAACAAATATGGCGATTCTTTTAGGTATATTTATATAGGTGATAATACTAAAAAGGATTTCATAGCTCCAAACCAGTTAAAATGGTGTACTATATGCCTTATGGATGATGGTAAAAACATCCATAAACAATCATTTGATGTTGATATTACTAACAAACCCAAGTATGTTATTAATAACCTAAACGAGATTGAAACCATATTGAATTAAACCAACCAACGATTAAATAATGACATTAGTAGTTAATAAAATTTTGAATGAAAGCGATTTTGAATCTTATTTAAAAATCGTAGAATCATTTGATGTAATCAATCCATTTTATAAAATTTTAGGCTCCAATCTTAATGATGTTATCAATGACAAATTAAGATATTTCACGTTTCTCAGTGATTCGGAAGAAGTTTTAATTTTAATGCCCTTTATATTAAGAAAGGTTCCTTACAAAGATCAAAGCGAAACGTATTTTGATGTCATTTCCCCATATGGATATAGCGGGCCCTTATTTAATGAAGATATGTCTAGAGGCTATCTCATTGAGTTTTGGGATGAAGTAGATGCTTGGTATAAACAAAATAATGTTATTTCTGAGTTTATAAGGTTTAGTTTAGACCATAATCATCAATTTTATTCTGGGGTTTTAGTTCCTACTTTAATCAATGTTAAAGGCGAACTAATAGAAAAAGAGGCACAATGGAATAATTTTAAATCTAAAGTTAGAAATAATTACAGGAAAAGTGTCAGTAATAATTTAATAGCAAAATTTGTAAGCAAGGATATCACTAATTATGAAATAGAGACGTTTTATGATATTTACATAAAAACAATGAGTAGGATAGGGGCCGATACCGACTATTTTTACGATATCGATTATTTTAAAAATATCATCAAGCTTAGTAAGGAGAATTTTTTAATAGCATTTGTTTTTAAAGACGATGTGGCGATATCTACAGAATTGATATTAATTTCTGGTAATACACTCTATTCCTATTTGGGGGGGACTTTAGCGGACTATTTTGATTTAAGACCAAATGATTTTCTGAAAATTGAAGTCATGAAGTGGGCTAGGGCCAATAATTATAAATATTATTTATTGGGAGGTGGTCGCGTAGATTATGATAGCCTGTATCATTATAAAAAATCTTTTTTTCCAAACGACAATGATATTATTTATTACACTGGAAGAAAAATAGTGAATAAAAAAATATACAAAAGATTGGTTAAAATAATGAATGCAAATATTATCCTTGACGATAGTAATATAGAAATAAAGCAAGAGAAAATTAAATTCTTCCCCGCTTATAGAATTAGGAATAAGCAATAATAAAAAAGCATATTTTTTTTACTAAGGGCTTAAGCTATTTACTATGGCATCTAATTTTTTCGATACCATCTTTCGTCTGAACAATATACGTATGGGTTGCGTTTTTAACCTCAAATATGGAGATGGTATTAATAGACTCAGATTTTTTATATAAGAAATCTATTAAAAATTTCTTCATGGCTTCATTAGAAATACTGCTGAAATCCCTTTTAATTAAGGTATCCTCAGGGGGCAGCTTGTCTATTTCAATACTGTCATAATCTAAAGGGATTATGGTATTTTTTTTGCCTTTTATAAAATAGATGGCTTTATGGAATAAGACATTGATATTTAAATCCCTTAAATATTGCTTGCCCTTAAAATATAGAAAAATAAATTGTGCAATGACTGTCGCTAGTATGGATTTGGAATCATATAATATGTGATAATCAAAATGATACGCCTTATTTCCCAAGCGTTTTTTATAATCGTAATCACCTTTGGAAAAGTCGAAAATATCAATCTTATTTTCAATGCACCATTCTATATGTTTTATATTATCTATATAACCAATATTAAATTTCGAGTAATCTGGATCAAATACAGGTAAAGCAGAATATAAAATAGTAGGGGATGCATAATTTAAATATACCGAAATGGGTATATTATCATTATAAATCACAAAGAGCGCGGCCTTGTTTTCCAAAATCATATGATAGATAACATCCTGTAAATACGTCCATTTTTTTTGGGATAAATAATGGTTGTTTATTTGTTTTTCAGTGAATCTTTTTACCAAAAGTTTATGGAAATAACCAAAAGCGAAATCAAAGTCATCTTTAAGTGTGTCTTGTCCATATAGAACACCATATCGTATATTGAAGCAAGCTTCCAATCGCCGTTTGGATTTTTTTATTTTCCATCGGCTATTAGTACTGAACTGATCACTCAAATAATCTTCAATGCTTTTATAGGTGTTTAGGTTTGCCAAGTAGCCCACATATTGCCTTACGGTTTTCAACTTTAAAGAGCCATGAAGCTGATTGTGAACCTCAAAGTATTCTGGAATATCATAAATAAAGAAAACCTTGCTTTTAAAGTCGGTTTCGTTTTCGTCCAATGTATAGCCAATGCCATTGGTTAGGTTTTTACCAACGTTTACATATAAAGGGAGGTGTTTGTTTTTAACAAAAGCAACCTCTTTTATAAACTTAAAGGTAAATGCGGGTTTGGAATCGTTAAAATGTTTTAACCAAGTAGACACAAATATGTTGGAAAGAAACGGGTTGTTTTTCATGCCATTTTATGTTTTAACCAGGTGTGTATTAAAGAAATAATGCTATCCATATCTGTTAAAGTATATCTATAATCAATATGGATATTTAAAAAATAACGCCATTCTACATCTAGATGGTTATCAGGCCATAAGGATGACGGATACACCTTGTTAGCCACTAAGAATTGCTTTAAATCATTATAATCCGTGGCTTCCTTAAAAAGCAAGAGGAACCCGAATGCAGTAAAACCAGATCTTTTAATAACTTTAAAATATGCCGTATCCTGTAATTTTGTATATAAATAATCCAGATGGGTTTCTTTTATTTTCCTGGTGTTAAAATGTAAGTAGGATTCAATAAAATGATTGTGCTCTTCTGTTAACTCTACAAAATCAGTATATACATTTAAAGCTTCCTCAACTTCATAAAATAAGGGCAAATATGTGGAGCTATTACTATGAGTGTCGCCAGCAATAAAGTCCGATTTCAATGTCATGGCATGTAACATGGTGTCCCATATCTTGTAAAAATGTGGATCTGTTTTAAAATTTAAACCAAGTTTAGGTCTTGCATCGTTGGGTTTCCAATACATGCCTCCTAACGGAATGGGCAAGGACTTTCGTAAGGATACAAAACAATAATCGGCTGTACTATGTAAACCAGCATCACTTAACCAACCATGGGAATGATCTTCAATAATAGTAGGGCCATCATCATCGGCATTAGTTTTCATACTGCTCAATCCCCAATAATTATTAATTAAAACCACATCGTTTTTAGTGGCGAATTCATTAACATTTACCACATCAGATGAAAACTCAAAGGGATTGATGTCGTAAATATGAATATTGGGGTACGACTTTTTTATCCAACCTAAGGTATGTTGGCAATAATAATTGGGAAACCAAATTTTAGAGAGGTTTCCAGAATGATTAATCTCATTTAGAATATACAAAAGGGCATGCCTACCGGTGTAAAATAGGGTATAATTCAAATCCAACGGAACCGAGACATCCTTAAAACGCTTCTGTTTTTCAAAATGAAAATACGACCCAATGCCTTCTTTTCTTACCATGTTCTCACTCATTATCGCCACCAGTAAACGTAGTCATATTTAAATTTTCCGAACTATTAACCCCATCTTTAACAATCACTTTTTTTATGGTTAATAGCAGTATTTTAATATCAAGCATCAAAGATACATTATCAACATACCAAACATCATACTCAAACTTTTTAACCCACAGAATGGCGTTTCTGCCATTTACCTGTGCCCAACCCGTAATGCCGGGTTTTACTTCATGTCGCCGTTTTTGTGTGTCGTTGTACAAAGGTAAATATTCAACCATTAAGGGCCTTGGACCAATCAAGCTCATATCGCCTTTAAGCACGTTGAATAACTGAGGGATTTCATCAAGGGAATACTTCCTTGCAAATTTTCCCAACTTTGTTACCCGTTTATCAAAATCCAAAAAATTCCCCTGGGCATCCTTCTTATCATTCATGGTTTTGAATTTAATGATTTTAAATAACTTTTCGTTCTTGCCCGGACGGATTTGAAAAAAGAAGGGCTTACCACTATTGGAAATGGTTAGAGCAATAAACACGATTAAAAAAATGGGAAACAATAAGATTAACGCTATGAAAGCAATAACCAAATCCATGATTCTTTTAATAACATTTTTATATAACATGTTGAGCATTTTTAAACTATTATTATTGTTGAATATATGTTCGAGTGAAAATATTATTCGGAATTTTGTATCGAGAACTTTGGTAAATGAGCTTCTCTATATAATTTTTTCATGCTTCGAAAATCACTCGAAGTGACATTTAGGTTATTAATTGTATTTTAGTTAGTTTGCTTGTCAGTTCGAGTGAAATACCAAGGCACGAGGTATTTTGTATCGAGAACTATTCAAAATTAAAAATTTAATTCTCGATACATTATTCATGTATGGAATATTTATCAAAAGCTTGCAGTTGGTGATATAACTTCATGCTCGTTATTATTTTAAAACGCTATTTATAATGTTTATTAAGTTGGAATTGATGATGTTAACATCAAATTTTTCTTCAGCATATTTTCTACTATTAATACCCATATCCTTTATTTTAGATGGATTGATGAGAAAATATTCCATGGCGTTTATTAAGGCCTCTAAATTTTGAGGCTCGATTAAAAAACCGTTCTCGTTTTGTATTACCGTTTCTTTACAGCCCGGTGTATTGGTTGTTATTATAGGCAATCCAACCGATAAGGCCTCCAGAATGGAGCGTGGGACCCCCTCTCTATAATACGTTGGCAATACAAACACATCGCTTTTGTATAAATGGTCCTGAACATTGTTTTGGGGGCCATGATGCACAATAATACCTTGATCATGTAATTCATTTAGCAAATCTTCTTTCATTGCAGAGGGTGAATTACCAGCATGTCCAATGATGTGGAATTCGGCTTCAGGGTAAGTCTTTTTCAAAACCGTTGCTGCATCAATGTATAAAGCGATACCTTTTTCCTTAATTAATCGGGCAACTAAAAGAAACCGTATCTTTTTAGTGGTATTGTCGTTTACTCGATACTTATACAAATTTAGGTTTACCCCCGAGCCACTCACAAAGCCAACAGGATGGTTTTTGGAAATTATGTTTCTATCGATAAACAACTGGCAATCATCGGAATTTTGAAAAACAATGACTTTATTTTTACGAATGGATAGCTTATATAAAAACTCATTCAGGGTCTGCAAGGCTCTTGCTTTTGCAGTTAAACCTGTAAATGTAAAACCCAAACCGGTGATTAATGATATAACGGGAACGTTGCAAAAGTTAGCTGCTATTGAACTATAAATTACTGGCTTAACCGTATAAGGAAACACTAAATCAATGTTGTTTTGCCTTATAATATGTTTCAACTCCAAAACAGATTTAAAGTCTTTGAACGGATTCATTCCAGTTCTTTGCAGATTAAATTTTACGGGAGTCGCACCATAATCGATAACTTTTTGAAAAATATCATCTTCGAAGTCTGGAGCCGCTGCAAACACTTCAAAGCCATGTGCTATCATGCTTTTAATAAAATCGCCTCTAAAAGATATTAATGAATTATCTGAAGAGGCTACCATTAGAATTCTTTTTTTTATCATTCTATGAACTAGATTTTTGATACGTGTATTTATACCATTTTTGAAAACAGAAATAAGACCATACTCTAAACGTATTATCTTGTTTATTATCCAAATGGTTTTGAACTAAATTGATTATAAAATCTTTATTAAATATCCCTTGCTTTTCAAGCATTTTAGGCTCAATATAACTTTCAAGTTCCTTTCTTAAGCTTTGTCTTAACCAATTTCCTGTTGGAGAACCAAATCCCTTTTTCTTTTTTTCGAGAAAATCATCAGGAAATTGATCTCTAAAGGCTTCTTTTAAGATATGTTTTTTATTCCAGCCTTTCATTAAATAATTTTCAGGCAATGTATTGGCAAATTCCCATAAATTTCTATTTAAGAAAGGCGCTCTACATTCCAAGGAATTCATCATGCTTGTTCTATCAACTTTTGGAAGCATACCTCCTTCAAGGCTTAGTATTTTGTCTACAAGTCTAAAATCGGTCAAAGATTCGGCTTTTTCCATATTTAAAATCTCTTTGTATTCTTCAAACAAATGATCTTCCAAATAGGAGGGAACCAGAATTTCAGATAGTTGTTTTCTGGTATTGGCCAAAGAAATAATATCCCAATAAAAATCGCCATCATAATTAACAGCATGTAGTAATTTTTTAATTTTAAAACGGTAACCTCTATTGTCATCTTTAATGGTTAAAAAGGGTTTGGACCATTTAAGAATGTAATTATGTATATTTTGTGGGATTATATCAGAGTATCGCTGGTTCATTTTACCAATATAATATTTGTTATAGCCACCAAACACTTCATCTCCGCCATCACCAGTTAATGCCACCGTTGCATGTTGGCGTGTTCGGTTAGAAACCAAATAGGTGGGCAAGGCAGCCGTATCAGAAAAAGGTTCATCAAAATTTATTAGAATATCATGAATATCATGTTTTAAGTCATCTTCGTCAATGAGAAATTCATGATGGTCGCTATTAATTATTTTAGCAACAAGTCGCGATTTATCAGTTTCATCAGATCCTTTTTTAAAACCTATGGCGAATGTGTTAATTTTAGTATTGGTTGTTTGAGACAAGCATAAAGAGATTATCGATGAATCAACACCCCCAGATAGAAAAGTACCCAATGGAACATCGGAAATCGATCGGGTGTTTACACTATCATAAACCAACTCTTTAACTGTCTTTTTTGCATCTTCAAAGCTTATAGAAGTTTCTTTAGGTAAGGGTTCTTCATTAATTTTATTAAAAGAGATGTGATGGGTGGACAAATCATATTCAATAAAATGATTAGCCTCTAACTTAAATATATTCTCGTAAATAGTATGTGGTGCCGGTATATAAGTTAACCTAAAAAATAAATTAAGACCTTTCTTGGAAATTTCTGGTTTATAGTCCAGAATATTGATAATAGATTTTAATTCTGATGCCCATAGAAATTGTGTTCCTGTATTGACATAATACAAAGGCTTTTCACCAAAAAAATCACGAGCAATGAATAACTTGTTTTTATGTTCATCATAGATGCTAAATCCATACATACCGTCTAACCATTTAAAAGAATTGGTTCCATAGGTTTCATAAAGCTTCAATATCACTTCGGTATCACTAGAGGTTTTAAAAGATATGCCCTCGCTTTCTAATTTAGATTTTAGTACTTTGTAATTATAAATTTCACCATTAAATACAATGACTATTTTTTTATCATTGGAATACATCGGCTGTTTCCCTGATGCCAAATCAATAATAGCCAATCGCCTCATGCTCATCCCCAATGAATAAGAATCCTGAACGGTTTTGAAAAAACCATCATCATCCGGGCCTCTGTGAATAATAAGATTATTCATTTTAGTTAAAACAGTAGTAATTTCAATTTCACTACTGGACTTTTTATATAGTATTCCGTTAATTCCGCACATTGTTAGTTTTTTATAAATTGATTAAGCTCTTTATAAACACTTTTTAATTGATATTTTCTCGATCTTTCTAAACTTAATTTACTGTATTTTTCTCGTTCCTCTGGATGGGTATGAAAAAAATCTAAAGCTTCTTTTAAAGCTATATGGTCATCATTATTAATCAGAATGCCATACTGAGCCTTAAAAAACATCCCCTTTTTTATAATAATAGGTTGATTATCGTTAAGTAGTTCTAACGGGCCCGATAAACAATTTGTTGATATACAGGGTAATCCTATGGCCATAGCTTCCAATAAGGCATTTGGAAAACCTTCTGTAAAAGAAGACAATACAAAACAGTTGCTCTCAAGCAAAAATTCATTTACATTTTTAACCGAGCCTTTAAGAAAAATCTGATCCTGTAAATGTCTATTTTTTACCTCATGGTTTAAAAACCCATCTAAATGCCCACCTCCCAAAATGGAAAGTTCATATTTTTTATTGGAACTTTCAATAGCTTTTATAATCATAATTTGATTTTTTCTAGTATTTAAAGTTCCAGCTGTAATAACTTTTAGGATATGTGTTTTAAAATTCAGTTTACTTGGTTCTATAGTGTCATTTGGTAATTCAATAGGATTATATATAACGTCCATAGGAATTTTAATTCCAAAATTATCTTTTAAATCCTCATTTATATAAACAGAATTAGAGAACAATTTGTTGCACCTATTATAAATTATGGGGTAAAACACCTTTGATATATAAAGCGATAATTTGCTTGTAGTATTATCTGATGGAAACCCCCGCTCACTTATAATGGTTTTAACTTTTTTGTTAAAAATAGCCACCATGCCATTAATGAGGTTAGGAAAGGCTAAAAATGAAACAGAATAATTAATATTATTCTTTCTTAAAAATGCAGAGTATTTAATAAACACCCTGATTCCATCAAAAATTTTTAAATAAAAAGGTTGTGCTGATTCTTTATTATTTAATATTACAACATTAACTTCTTTTGGGATTTGAAAATGAATCTCATTGTATAATAATACTAAAGTGACATGATAATCATTTATCAACTCTTTTAATAATAAACTGATAACCTTCTCAGCACCACCTCTTCCAAGTGTTATACTTAGGATACTTAAATTTTGTTTTGGGTTTAACATTATAAATAGGTTATGGTCTTTTACTTTAGAATATCCATAAATAAATTTTCGTACTGAATAATGATTTTTTCTTTATTAAACTTTTTAAGAACAGAATCACTAATTTCATTTATATCCCACTTATGATTTTTTACTGATTTCATAATATTACCAACGAATTCTTCTTCACTTTCAGACATGAATCCATTTACACCTTCATCAATTATTTCATCTAGGCCTCCAGGCGCTTTAAATGCAATAATGGGAGTTCCTACAGAACAGCTTTCTATCAAGCAATTAGGAAATCCTTCGGCATAAGACCCCATCAAATAATAATCACTTTCTGATAAATACTTTGAAACCTCAGATGTGTAAGGAATGTGTATTACTTTATCTTCAATTCCCAGAGTTTTAATTTTGTTGAATATGTTTTCCCTTTCCGGTCCATCACCAATAATTATATATTGATAGGGGAAATTTAATTTTGAAATAGCATTTATAATTCTTTCATGCCCTTTTAACTTTTTTAATCTTGCTACAGTAACAAATTTAACAACCTCATTTGGATTGTTTTTTACAGTTTTAAGATTAAAATTATCAGTTATAGGATTATTTATTATTCTTAGTCTTTGTACATCTACGTTAAAATTATCTTTTATATCATTATACATATCTTTTGATTGGCATAGTATTATATCCAAATACTTATACCCTGAACTAAAATGACTTATTATTAAATTTAATTTATTCCTATTTTTAGCTTTATATTTTTCTGCTACTTTACTAACTATAGTATGCCTTCCAATAAATTTGATTTTAGGGAACAACAATGATATATATCCCATTGCTATATTTAAATGGGATAATGCACTAACTACAATGTGAGGTTTTTCTTTTTTTATAAGTTTAATTATATCAAATATTGAATTCAGAACTCTGGTTTTATTTAAGTATCTGACTTTTATTCCAGAAATTTGATATTTACTATCTTTTTCAAAACCTATAACAACAAGTGTGACATCAAATTTTTCCTTTTTTAAATTTTGGGAAACAAAAGACATAACCCTCTCAGCTCCACCTGCAAAAAGAGTTGGTATTATAAAAAATATTTTGGTCTTATTCATTAAGTTCAGTATAATTTGATTTATATATTAAGATTTTAAGTTTAGCATACTACCATATTTCTCGTCACATTCTTTTTGATAAAATTTTTGAAATCCTGATGCATGATGCAGAGTTATTTCACCAAAATAAATTTTAGCATTTACCAAGTAAAAATCTATTCTTACATATTTGAAATCTTTTGCTAGAGTTTCTGCAAGCATTTTCATTTCTTCAAAATTTTCTGGTTTATTGAGTTCCTTACCATTTGGTCTTCCCCAATTACAAGGTAACAGATTCCAATCTGTATCATATAAGTTTCTAGTGCGTATATTTGAATGTCTATCAAAGTCTACCATTACAAAAGCCAATTTACCATTAAAACAATGAAACTTGTAGTCGTCAGGAATGCTTCCGTCATCATATGTCAATAATTGTTCAACTACAATTCTCGGTTCTATATTTTTATATTGCCATTCTATTGTACTATAATAGTGATTCTCTTTTAGTAAATGTTTAAATCTTTTTCTTATATAATTCCAATTAATCACTAGTGGATCCCTAACAATAACCCCTCCTGAACTATCATGGTTTGTTTTAATTATATAATTACCGGTACTGGGTAGGTTTTCTGGTTTTAAATCATTTGGATTTTTAGTATGATATAACAGCGGTATTAAATATTTTTTTCCAATTTTTTTTTCCACATAGTCTCTAACTTTAAACTTATCAGCAATTATAGTGTGTAAATCGTTTCTATCGTATAGTTTTAACCAATTAATTTTTTCATTTAAAGTTTTAGGGTTATCTAAATCAAGCGAATATCCCATATGTTTTTTAAAACTACTCTGAATAATTAGTTTGTCAGGAATTAGCATAAGTCCAAATTCATATAATTTATAAAAAGGTCTTAAAATGAAATATCCACTATCTGATTTTCGATAAAAATCAGAGACTCTACTTCTTATACTTTTTCCCTCTTGATTATACATGTTTTATAATTTTTTTTATGTCAACATTTCCGATGACTTTTGCAGGTATTCCTGCGATTATTGTGTTTTCTTCTTCAAATGATTTGTTAACAACAGCATTTGCACCAATAGCTGTATTATTGGGTATACGTATATTGCCATAGATTTTAGCACCAGGGGCTATATATACATTATCACCTAATTGAGGAGCTTCTTTTTCACCACTGGAAGCTCCTATATTTACATCAACATGTATTCTACAATTTTTTCCTATTTTACATTTAGAATTGACGACAATAGTACCATAATGAACCAAAGCTAAACCGGGGCCAAAAACATTTTCTGGTATAATAAAACCTAACTTAATTGAAGATTTGTGTAATAAATATCGAATGTATAAATAATAAGTTTTGCTAAATATATCAGACTTAGTGTTTTTATAATATTCAGCCTTTCTTAATCTTTTTAAGAAAATATTAATAGGGTTTGGTGATATAATGCTAATTATGGTTTGTAAAAAACCAGATGATTTAAAATCATTAGCAATTTCATCTTGTTTTAAGTATTCAAAATAATCTGTTTTAGACTTTATCATGATGTCATTTATTGAAGATTATATAATTTGTTATTCTTTAGTACTAATAGTTGATATTGTATCCACATGGTACAAAAAGTAATATAATAAAAATTAAAAAAATTATGATTTGCTAATAAAAACATAAACAATGCAATTGTTTGCATAATTAAATGAGGAGCAAGTTTGAAATAAATATATCCCCGCCTAAACATCACAAAGAACATTGCTAGCATAATAAAGAATGGTAAAAATCCAGCCTCTCCAAGAACCATTAGAAAAGAATTATGAACTCCCATAGTGGACATACCAGATAAGGTGCCCCATCCGTTTCCAACAATAGGAGATTCTAATATTTGGTCATAAAATAATGCCCAGGTTTCAGTTCTAGAGTCTTCACTAATTTCTCTAGTTGAGACCTTTTCATTTGTGACTATGTTTTTAAGTTGTTGAAATCTGGGGTTACTTAGTCCTACAATTTCATCAATTAAAAAAAGTGTACTAATAATTAAGAAACCTAGTCCTAGCATTCTAATATTTTTAACACTAATTCTAAGTGACATTAAGTTTAATAAAATCCATATTACAATAAAAGTTCTAGAAAATGTTAATAGTCCCATTAAAGTAAAAACAAATTGTCCTATAAGTTTAAGTGCTTGACTTTTTAAACCATAAGTTAGTGCAAATGCATAAATACAAATAAAACCAGCTGTATTTGGGTTTATGTAAAAACCAGAGTAACGCCCAAATTTGCTTGGAAAAAACAGTGCTTCAATGCCTATACTCAATCCTCCAATTAGCAAAACAAAAAACATATCTAATTTACTCATGTTTTTTATAAGTTCAAAGCCACAAACAATCACAATAAAATACTTAATACAAGTAAGAATGAAAACACTATCGGTACCGTAATATTGAAAACTAGAAATTATAAAATAAAATAAGGCTAAAATAATCATCCAAGCGTTTGGCTCCGTTTTTTTTTCTAGAACGTAGTAAGCAACTAAAAATATAATTGTAGCGTAGCTAAGCAAACTACCAATTACGGGTGTAGTATTAACTAGTAAAATGGATGGTAAGTTTAGTAAAACTAATGCGGCAATTATAAATTTTAATATTTTCATTTTTTACATTAATTATAAATCAATGAGTCAATTACTTCATCCCATTTTTTAACCACAGCATCACTGTGAAAGCGCTCTGTTGTTAGCTTTGCATTTTTTGAAAATTTTACTCTAAGTTCTTCGTCATCAATAAGAGTTTTTAATCTTTTTTCTAACATTTCCTGATCTCCCACAGGAATTAAATAGCCATTTTCACCATTTTCTATAATTTCGGATGGCCCAAAATTACAATCTGTAGAAATAGTAGGAATACCAAAATGCATAGCTTCTAATAGTGCATTAGGAAATCCTTCTGTTCTAGAAGCAAAAACAAAAACCCCAGCACGATTGTAATACTTGTGAATATCTTTTACTTTCCCTAAAAGTTCAACCGAATCTTGTAAATGACTAATTCTAATTAATTCTTTTAGATCACTTTCTTTTGATCCAACTCCTGCAATTAAAAGTTTCCAATCGTTTGTTTTAACTCTTTTGAAAGCATTGATAATTAAATCATGGCATTTATTTTTATCTAATCTGCCTACAGTAAGAATGATATTTTCTTTTTTAACTTTGTCATCTCTTAGCAACGATAAATCTTTGGAGATTGGATTTGGAAGTATAACTATTTTATTAGATTTAATCCTATCTTTATAAAACTTTTTAACACCCTCAGTTTGAAGAATCAATTTATCTGCCTTTGGATAAACTAAATTCCTAAGTAACACCCAAAATTTAGGAACCTCTGTTATCATTGGATTATTTCTCTCACTAATTATACTTGGTATTTTATTTAATTTGGCAGCTAGTGTTGCCACAATATTAGCAGAGGTTATAAAGCCAATTATAATGTCTATTTTTTCAGATTTTATAGCTTTAGAAACTCCTTTTAGTAGCTCTAAATTAAGTCTTAATGATTGGAAAATTGAAGTAGGGGTAGATATGGTTTCTTTACATGCTATGACTTTTATTTTTTCATTGAGACTATAAAAAGGAGGGACTTTCACAAATGCAATGATAACAATATCATATTTATCAATTAACTCATTACTTAAATTCGATACAACACGCTCGGCACCTCCAGCGGTGAGTGAGCCAATTACAAAACCAACTCTCTTTTTTATATTGTTCATAATTAAAAATATTATTTTTTCTTAAATAATTTACTTAGTATCAATTTTTTCATTCTTAAACAAAAAACCTTAAAACCTTTTATAAATGTAAATAATAAAACACCATAGACTAGGGTTACTATCGATGTTACTTTAAATGAGTAAATAGTCCAATTAATTAGATTAGAAGAACTTTTATCATATGGAAAATGGCTGATTATATAACTTATTAATAAGGCAGAAATAGAAAAAATTATTATCACGGGTATAATGCCTTTCCAATAATGCCAAACGTTTTTTTTAAAACCATTTTTATATAAAAAATAAGGTTTCCATATTATTACAATTAGTATAGCACTAACTAATGTTCCGAGCAAAATTCCTTCAATACCCCATATTCTCCCAAAAAAAAATGAAATAGTAAGATTTATAATAGCTTCTGTTGCGGGGGCCCAAGTATCAGAATACAAACCATAGGCATTTTTATAGCGTTCTATAGGTGAGCTTATCTCTAAAATAAAAAAATTGGCTATCATTAATAATAAAACACTATTTGCCATTATATATTCTGCACCAAGCCATAATTGTATAAAAGGTCCCATAACATAATAAATTATTATGCTAAAAAACCCAGCTATAAAAAATTGGACAGCTATTAATTCCCAAAAAATTTTGTTTATATTTTCTTTATCATTTTCTGCTACTAAATTACCAATAGCAGAACCCGTACCAGCAAATGTCATTTTTACTAAACCACCAAGTTTTATGAAAATTAATTGATAGTTTCCAAAGTATGCAACGCTTTGTAAACTTACTAAGGCGTAAACAAGTATATTATCAGTTCCCCCTTTAATAAAAACACTAATTTTATGAATAAAGACCTGCTTTATTTTTTTTATTAATTCTGGATATTCTTTTATAATTGCAGCATTCTGGGATGAATTTATAATAAGCCATGGATAGTGTTCTTTTACTTTAATTCTTAATGTAATGCTATATATTACACTAAAAACTAATTCAAGAGCAATCCATAAATAGAAATTTTGAAGATAAATAGCAACAAAACATTGTATAATTACCCGTGTTGTATTAAATATTTGAAAATAACTTTGAATTATATAACCCTTTTGGTCTGCTCCTAATAAACTTAAATGATAATTAACAAAATAGCTTAATAGGGAAGATGATAATAAAGCATAAAATATGAAATATATTAATAAAAGAGAAAAAGGGGCATCATTAAATATTAAAGGAAAAAATAAAGAGGTGATTAAACCCACTCCAATTAGAATGAAGCCAATTCTTTTATAAAGAAACCCTAGTAATGCTATTATTTTATTTATTTCATTTTGATCTTCATCAAAAATGGGTTTATATAGAGCAAAACCAATAGCAGTTCCAATACCTAATTCTGCTAAATTTAAAAAACCAAGTATACTTCTTATTGTAGTCTCCAAACCAATAAACTCATCGCCTAAATGATCCAGAAATATTTTTCTTGAAAAGAATTGCACAACAATTGATATCAAGAAAAAAAATACACCAACCTTAGCATTTTTTATAGATTTGGAGACTCTTGACATTTCAATACTTTTTTAGTGTTCATTTCTTATAATTGTAAGAAGATATTTGAATTAGTTTTATTTATACTAAAATAAATTATGTTTATATAAATTATAAGCACTTATTTGTTTTGTCTTTTAAAACCCCTTTTACATCATAAATCAACCCTTTGGAATTTAACAACTCCTTAAAATTAAGATTAAGAAACTCTTTATGTGCAACGCCTAACACGATGGTGTCGAATTGATTTTTTGGAAGTTCAGCAATAGTCGTTAAATGATATTCATGTTGTACTTCCATTGGATTTGCCCAAGGATCGTAGATGGTGATATCGAGACCGTATTCCTTTAAATGTTTAATGACATCCACTATTTTCGTATTCCTTACATCGGGGCAGTTTTCCTTAAACGTGATGCCCAACATCAACAGTTTGGCACCATTGACCTTAATATCATTTTTTAACATCATTTTCACCACTTCACTGGCAATGTATTGACCCATACTGTCATTCACACGGCGGCCCGCTAAAATAATTTCGGGATGATAGCCCACTTCTTGTGCCTTTTGTGCCAAGTAATAAGGATCCACGCCAATACAATGACCACCTACCAGCCCTGGTTTAAACGGTAAAAAATTCCATTTGGTACCAGCAGCCTCCAATACGGCATGGGTATCAATATCCAAAAGATTGAATATTTTCGCCAATTCGTTCACGAAAGCAATATTGATATCACGTTGGGAATTCTCAATAACCTTGGCAGCTTCTGCTACCTTAATGCTAGGAGCAAGGTGCGTACCAGCAGTAATCACACTGGCATATAATGCATTGACTTTTTCGCCAATTTCTGTTGTAGATCCCGAAGTGACTTTTAAAATTTTTTCAACAGTGTGTTCTTTATCCCCGGGATTGATGCGTTCTGGTGAATAACCTGCAAAAAAATCCTTGTTAAATACCAGTCCGCTCATTTTCTCTAGGATCGGTACACATTCATCTTCTGTAACACCCGGATAGACGGTTGATTCATAAATAACAATATCACCTTTCTTCAAAACACGACCCACGGTTTCACTCGATTTGTATAGAGGGGTCAAATCTGGACGGTTGTTTTTGTCAATAGGGGTAGGAACGGTAACTATATAATAGTTACAATCTTTAATGTCGTCAATGTTTGTTGAACAATATAAACCTATTCCATCTTTTGGAGAGTCTTTTAAAACCGATTTTAAAAGAGCTTCTTCCACTTCTAAGGTAGCGTCCTTACCTTGCTGCAATTCAGCAATACGCTTTGTATTGATATCAAAGCCAACAACGGCATATTTAGTTGCAAAAAGGCGGGCGAGGGGCAACCCCACATATCCCAAACCAATGATCGCTATGTTTTCTTTATTCATAATTTTTTTATTGTCCTATGGAATAATATTCAAAGCCTATGGCTTCCATATTCGATTTATCTAAAATATTTCTGCCATCAAAGATAAACGCTGGTTTTTTCATATCGGTATATATTTGTTTCCAGTCGTACGTTTTGAACTCATCCCACTCGGTCATAATGGCTACCGCATGGGCGTTCTTTAAGGCTTCGTATGGGTTTTCAACAGATGCAACATACTTTAGGTTTTCTGCTTCCGTGCGCGTGTTTAGGTAATTTAAGTCTGTTTGAATTTTAACGGCAGATACTTTAGGGTCATAAACAGCAATATGGGCTTGTTCACTTACTAAATGATCGGTCACATAGATAGCAGCAGACTCCCTGGTATCATTGGTGTCTTTTTTAAAAGCCCACCCTAATAAGCCTATTTTTTTTCCGGATACCGTGTTGTATAATGTTTTTATCAATCTATCGGAGAAGCGTCTTTTTTGGTGGTCGTTCATAATGATCACCTGTTCCCAATAATTAGCAACTTCATTTAAACCGTAGCTTCTAGCGATGTAAACCAAGTTCAAGATATCCTTTTGGAAGCAAGAACCACCAAATCCAACCGAAGCCTTTAAAAATTTAGAACCAATTCTGGAATCCATGCCAATAGCTTTAGCCACTTCATTCACATTGGCCTCGGTATGTTCGCAAAGTTCCGAAATGGCATTGATAGACGATATGCGTTGCGCTAAAAAAGCATTTGCCGTTAATTTGGAAAGTTCTGAAGACCACACATTGGTTCTTAATATGTTCTCCTGAGGCACCCAGCTACCATAAATAGACGCTAGACTGTCTATGGCTTCTTCCGATTCGCCTCCAATCAATATCCTATCCGGATGTAATAAATCCTCAATAGCCGTACCTTCCGCAAGGAACTCAGGGTTAGATAAGATATCGAATGTAACACCGTTTCCTGTGTTTTCAAGGATGCTTTTAATGGCTTGGGCCGTTCTAACAGGCAATGTGGATTTTTCAACCACTATTTTATCCGTTGTTGCTATGTCTGCAATATTCCTGGCGCAAAGTTCTACATATTTTAAATCGGCTGCCATGCCTTTTCCTTTACCAAAGGTTTTGGTTGGGGTATTTACGGATATAAAAATCATTTCAGATTCATCAATGGCGGTATTGATGTCTGTTGAAAAAAACAGGTTTTTATTCCTTGTTTCCTTTACGATCTCTGCCAAGCCCGGTTCATAAACCGGTAGTTTGGATACATCGGCATCATTCCATGCCGCAATACGTTCGGCATTGATATCAACGATGGTTATTTTTATATGCGGATTATTTTTCGCAATCACTGCCATGGTAGGACCACCTACATAGCCAGCACCAATACAACAAATTTTTGTTATTTTCATATTTTATTATAAATGTTTCCAATACCACTGTACCGCTTCTTTTATGCCGTCATTGATATTAAATTTAGGTTTGTAATTTAATAATTGTTCTGCTTTATTTATAGATGCTAAGGAGTGGGGAATATCTCCAATTCTAGTATCTCTATGTTTAATTTCTATGTTGCTGATGGAGGCGTCATAAGCCGATAAATGTGTTTTTAATAAGTTGGTTAGTTCCAATAGCGTGGTTCTATCACCATAGGCAACATTATAAACTGTATTCAATGCGTTTTCATTGGGAGTGGTCAACGCTAGAATATTCATCTGCACCACATTGTCAATATAGGTAAAATCCCTTGAGTAACTACCATCACCATTGATGATGGGCGATTCATGACTCATCAATTGTTTTACAAATTTTGGAATCACAGCGGCATAAGCACCGTCTGGGTCTTGCCTTTTTCCAAACACGTTAAAATAGCGTAATCCAATAGTGTCCAATTGATAGGTTTTATAAAAAATATCGGCATATAATTCATTCACATATTTCGTAATGGCATATGGAGATAAAGGTTTTCCTATAGTATCCTCAACTTTTGGAAGTGCTTCGTGATCTCCATAGGTTGAAGAGCTAGCGGCATACACAAACCGTTTTACTTTAGCGTCCCTTGCCGCTACAAGCATGTTTAAAAATCCAGAAACATTAACATCATTGGTTGTGATAGGGTCATTAATAGATCTTGGGACCGAACCTAAGGCGGCTTCATGAAGAATATAATCAACACTCTTGCAGGCCTGATGACAATCTTCAAGATGTCTAATATCGCCTTCAATGAGTTTAAATAAGTTATTTTCTAAAAAAGGGGCTATATTCTCTCGTTTACCTGTAGAAAAATTGTCTAGGCAAACGGTTTTTATATGGTTGTTTAGCAGTGTTTCACATAGATTTGAACCTATAAAGCCCGCGCCACCTGTAACAAGAATCGTTTTGTCTTGTAGCGTTTTTAATTGGTCAATAGTCATTAAATTTGGGTTTTAATTTTTAAGCCAGCACAAATATGTAAAAAATTAATGTAACCTATGACTATTATTATGCCAAGTAGGACTTTTTAACGATGAATGCACATTTGTTGGATAAACTAGCTATATTTCAGATGAGCTGTTTTATAATTCTTTCGTTTTAAATGGAACTTTTATCATTTATTTGGATTCATGTACCTAATATACCAAAAATCAAAAGCGAATTTCACATGAATCCCAATAGTTATCGGGATTGAATGATAAAGCAATTAATAAATCATCCATTGTCAACTTGTCCCGATAGTTATCGGGATGTTTCTGGTTCTCATACCTATAGCTGTTATTATATACTATAAGATTCCGAAATAATCCCGATAGTTATTGGGACGGAATAACAAAAAGTTCGAATTCGGCAAGGGAATGACTGAAATTAGTATTGAGAACTACAACTAAATAAAGTGTTCGTTACTATTTTTTCTGACTTCGACTGCGCTCAGTCTGACAAAAATCGAATACCAGTGACATTTAGATTGTTAAATGTATATGTGTGTTAGACTTGTCAGTTCGAGTGAAATTCTTTTTCAGAATTTTGTATCGAGAACTTAGGTTTTATGGCTTCTCGATACAATTTTCTCATACTTCGAAAATCACTCGAAGTGACATCTAACGTGTTAATTGTATTATAGTTAGTCAGCCTGTGTCAGTTCGAGTTGAATACCGAGTGACAGGGATTTGGTATCGAGTACCTTAGATGTATAGCTTCTCGATACAATTTTCTCATGCTTCGAAAATCACTCGAAGTGACATCTAGGGTGATAATATCAATTAAACCTAGTCAGGTTGTCAGTTCGAGTAAAATACTGAGGAACGAGGTATTTTGTATCGAGAACTTAGGTTGTATGGCTTCTAGATACTCCCGATAGCTATGGAGTATCGAAGTGACATCTAGATTGTTTATTTGTGTTTATGGTTAGTTAGCTTGTCGAAGACATCACAAAAAAACATTTCTCCAGTACCTATAGTTATCGGCACCAAGTGACAATAAATATATAATAGCACTAAAAAGTAATTACACCCAACGGGTTAGTTGTAATACATTTTAAACCAATCAATAAAATGTTTTACCCCTTCTTTTATGGGTGTGTTGGGTTTATAACCATAATCTTTGATAAGTGCGTCTACATTGGCCCATGTGCGTTCCACATCACCAGGTTGCATAGGCATCATATCCTTTTTCGCTTCCATTTTTAAATTGGCTTCTATTTCCTTGATAAAATCCAACAACTTAACGGAATTATTATTACCTATATTATATAGTTTGTACAAGGCATTTTTTTCAGTCCGTTCGGTAGTTGGTTTTTCGATAATGCGCACAACCCCTTCAACAATATCGTCTATATAGGTGAAATCGCGTTCCATGTTGCCATGATTGAACACCTTAATAGGTTTGTGTTTTAAAATGGCATCTGTAAATAAAAACATGGCCATATCGGGGCGGCCCCAAGGTCCGTAAACGGTAAAGAACCGTAAGCCTGTAGTGGGGATTTTAAATAAATGGCTATACGTATAGGCCATTAACTCATTACTCTTTTTGGTGGCGGCGTATAAACTAATGGGGTGATCTACGGCATCATCTGTGGAAAACGGTATTTTTTTATTCAATCCATATACGCTGGAGCTACTGGCATACACCAAATGCTTGACGTCATAATGTCTGCAACACTCCAAAATATTAAGAAAGCCAACCATGTTGGAATCCACATAGGTTTCAGGATTCTCTAAACTGTAGCGAACACCCGCCTGTGCAGCTAAATTACAAACCACATCAAATGCTTCTGCTTCGAATAGTTTAGGAAGTTGTAAGCGATCTTCTAAATTCATTTTTATGAATCTGAAATGGTTGGAAGAGCTTTTACATATATTATTGAATTTTGAAGCTTCATTTTTACCAATACCCAATTCTTGCAATCGGGCATATTTTAGGTTCACATCGTAATAATCATTGATGTTATCTAAACCAACCACCTCATGCCCTTTATCCAATAATACTTTGGAGACATAAAAACCTATAAATCCTGCTGCACCTGTAACTAATACTTTCATTTTTTTAATATTTGTATAAAGTTATCGTTTAAATAATTGATTATTGATTAATAATTGTTCGTTATAATTACTAATCGTTAATAAACGCCGTCAAAGATTAAAAAAGTATTTAAGAAAAAAAACATATTTATATATAAAATGCCATCGATGGCGTTTCATCTATGAAGAATTTCAAGTGAACTAATTAGTTTGTAAATTTTTTTAATACTTGCATAATAACAACAATCATGATACGTTTAAAAAGGAATGCTTTTTAAGCTTACCGCGTATTTTGATATAGTATTAGCTACTAACAATACCATATTATTTAATACTCCGAAGTCTTTATTTTTCCTTTTTTTCTGTGAAATAATTTATTGCATTAAATACAATATTTACTTACAAAAATAAATATTTTGTGTAATTTATCTGCTTTAGATGTATTTTGGCGATTTATTTTAAAAAAATATGCTGCAGTTTATCGAAAAAGTATGTAATTGTTGATCTACTTAAAAGTTAAATAGTACTATTGACCTATTATTAGTTCCCAAATCTAATACTAGCTATTTATGAATATTATTTTTAAGTTTACGTCCTCAACGTACACCATGATAACTTGCTACTTATTATTCCTAATTTTTTCTTCTTGTAATAGAGAAGAGTTGTTTGTAGAAGAGGCTCTGCTCCCTGAAGAAGAGATAGTAATAGACAAAAAAAAGGATCCTTTACTAACGAACACACCTGAAGATGCCCCTGAAGATGATATTGCTACTATGCTTAAAGCCTTTCCTAGTGCTTATGGTGGTGGCGAAAATACCACTGGTGGCAGAGGAGGTAAAGTTATTCATGTTACAAATTTAAATGACAGTGGCGCAGGGAGTTTAAGGGCAGCTTTGTTGGCTTCAGGCACAAGGACCATCGTTTTTGATGTAAGTGGTACAATAACATTAACAACTACTATTGAATTAATTGAGGAAAATTCAAACTTTACTGTTGCTGGTCAAACCGCTCCAGAAGGAGGCATTACTATAGCTGGAAATCCTATACGTATGGGAGGAGGTCATTTTAGACCAAGTCAACCGTGTAACAATGCTATTTGGCGTTATATACGATTTAGAAACGGAAGCTATACAGGAGAACCCGATGTTTATTTTCATAATGGTTTTGTTTCGTCAGGAACAGATGGCCTTATTTTAGACCATTGCAGTTTTTCTTTTAATGACAATCAAGCAATAGCAATGAGAGCAAGTACAGGTAATTTGATAAATATTACTATTCAAAATTCTGTATTTTCTGAAAATGCGACGGGAATAATTTTTGGTATAGTTGAACTAGACGCCTTTGAATCCGGTAATTTTACATCCATTCATAATTTGTTTGTTGACCAAAGCCATAGAACCCCAAATATATCAACAACGAAGCAAGTAGATATAATAAACAATGTTTACTTTAATTGGATTTCAAGATTAACGAGAATAAGCTCAACACATACAGCTGATGTTAATTTTATAGGAAACTATATGAAGATGGGCAAAAACACTTCTAATGGCACAACCGCAATTAATAAAGTAGATACGTCAGCCAAACCTTTAATTTATAGTGCTTATAATTATCATTCAAACTTACACACAACACCAATTTTAAACGACCAAGATTTATGGACTAATTTTTCTACTTCAAATCTCATATCTTCAAGTTTATTTAGAACTATTCCATTCAATATAATAGGAGAAAATTTTCAAATTAAATCCGCATTACAAGCCTACATAGATGTATTAGCTGATGTCGGCACTAATAAATACTTAAATGCAGATGGCACTTATGGCACTTACTTAGATAGTTTTGATACCACTAAAATAAATAATGTAAAAAACAATATCAGTTCAAACCCTTATAATAAGTCATGGACATTACCAATACTTCCCAAAAACTCAAGAAGCGGAAGCTATGACACCGATGGTGACGGAATGCCTGATGTATGGGAAAGAGCAACTTTTGGTGATTTAAGTAGAGATGGTAAAGGCGACTTAGACGGTGATGGCTATACCGATTTAGAAGAATTCCTAAATCAAGTAGATAAATAAAATGATTGTTTGAAATTATAAGGATTAAATTTTTAAGTACATAATTATAAAACCAATAACATCAGTTATTGGTTTTTTTATTTAAACAGTTCACTAATTAAAAGGCTTTTTCTCAAAGTAAAATATAAAAAATCGACCATCTGCTAATAATATCTATCAGTATAATCATTGAAATTACGCAATAGGTATTTAACCGAATATAAATATGCTTTTAGCGAAATAACAAAGAACTTCTCTGTTTACATGAAAACTATACTTAAATTTGTCTCACTAATACAAAATTGAATTGATTAATAGCAACATTAATTTAACTGTATTAAATGTTACATACAAACTCTCTATTTTTATCTAATTCCCAATAACAGATAGAAGATATAACATTTAATTACGGATTCATTAAGCTAATAATAAGTAGTATGTTGATTTTGTTTTATAAACGCACAAGAGAGAGAGTACAAGCTGAACGAGTTTTTTGTTTTAAAATACATGGGTATGTATATCCCATGGGTATCTTCTTGTGTCCTAAATTTAAAAGTATTTAATACAAATAGTAGATGTTGACTAAAACTAAAATATATTTATCATCACCTCACATGGGCGGTTCAGAGCAAAAATTTGTTAACGCTGCCTTTGACACCAATTGGATCGCGCCTTTGGGACCCAATGTAGATGGTTTTGAAAAAGATATCCAAAATTACTTAGGAGACCAAACGCATGTAGCTGTATTGAGTTCAGGAACGGCTGCCCTACATTTAGCATTGCAATTACTAGGCGTATCTAATGGAGACGAAGTTTTATGCCAAAGTTTTACATTTTCTGCCTCGGCAAATCCTATTGTGTACCTTGGTGCCACACCTGTATTTATTGACAGTGAGCCGGACACTTGGAATATGTCGCCCGAATTACTGGAGATTGCCATAAAGGATCGTATTGAAAAACATAAAAAACCAAAAGCCATTATAGCGGTTCATTTATACGGCATGCCCTATAAAGTGAACGAGATTAACGCCATTGCAAAAAAATATGATATTCCCGTAGTTGAAGATAGTGCTGAAGCTTTGGGAAGCACGTATCATGGTATGGCTTGTGGCGCATTATCTGATATAGGCATCCTATCGTTTAACGGCAATAAAATAATTACAACATCGGGCGGAGGTGCTTTAATTGCCCATACCGAAGCCTTAAAAAACAAAGCCGTGTTCTTGTCTACACAAGCCAGAGATAACGCGCCCCACTATGAGCACTCCGCCATTGGATATAACTATAGAATGAGTAATGTGTTGGCTGGGATTGGACGCGGACAAATGGAAGTGCTTGATGACAGGGTAGCGGCTAGAAGGCAGAATTTTGAGTTTTATAAAAAGCATTTATCAAAATACGAATCCATATCATTTTTGGAAGAACCAGAAGGATCCTTTTCAAATAGATGGATTACCTGTATAAAAACGGATTCTTTTAAGTTAAGGGAACAAATAAGGTTAGAATTACAACAAGACGATATTGAGTCTAGACCTTTATGGAAGCCCATGCATATGCAACCCATTTTTAAAGATTGTTTGCATTTTACTGATGGAACCTCTGAAAACCTTTTTGAGAAAGGTTTATGTTTACCCAGTGGCTCTAATTTAGTACAAGATGATTTATTTAGAATTTTAAATAGTATTACAAAAACCCTAAACCTATGATCAATAATTATTTTACCTATTATTCCCAAAAATACGCTTCCAAATGGCTCGTTTTTGCTATTGATTTAGCAATAATTTTGGTTAGTTTCTTTATGGCCTATTTTATAAGGTTTAATTTAACCTTAAATTTTGATTTAAATCAGTTTTTATTACAAATACCTTTTCTATTAGTTATATCAGCCATTAGTTTTATGGCTATTGGGTCTTTTAAAAGTGTTATAAGACACACTGGCTTCACTGATATTGTGAATCTTTTCAAATCGGTATCCATAATCACCGTTATTAGTGTTTTGTGTGTGATTGTAAATAGGGAATTAAGTATCATGCCAGGGTTTACCATACCGCTTTCCATTATAGTGATACATGCTTTTTTTAGTTTTGTTTTTTTAAGTTTGAGTAGACTCCTTTTCAAAATGAGCTATAACCATATAAAATGTAAGTATGTAACATCCAAAAATATACTAATTTATGGTGCTGGTGACGCTGGTATTGTGACCTACAATGCCTTGATAAATAATGTTAGAGAAAGATATAAAGTTATTGGTTTTGTTGATGATAATTTTAGTAAGAACGGGAAGTCTATCAATGGCATCACTATTTTACATAAAAGTAAAATTGATCAACATTTTATAGATACTCATCGTATTGATGAAATTATGGTTACCTCTGAAAATCTAGTCAAAGATAGATTAATCGGTTTAGTTGGTTTGAATGTAAAAATAAATAAAGTGCCAGCTATTGAAAAATGGATCAATGGTGAGTTGAATGTTGGACAAATAAAGCAAGTTCAAATAGAAGATCTTTTAGGACGTGAACCCATTCAAATTGATAATCCAAACCTGCTGAATGAATTTAGGGGCGAAACGATATTAGTAACAGGAGCTGCTGGATCTATTGGTAGTGAACTTGTTAAACAACTATCTAATTTTGATGTGAATCGATTGATTTTGGTTGACCAAGCGGAATCACCATTATATGATTTGCAACAGGACTTGAAACAAAACAATAAATTCAACATCGTCTCCATTGTTGCGGATATAAGGGATGGTTTGAGATTGGACGGTATTTTTCAAGAATATAAGCCTACTATGGTGTTTCATGCTGCAGCTTATAAGCACGTACCATTAATGGAAGATTCTCCATATGAGTCCATCAAGATTAATATCCATGGCACCAAACTTTTAGCAGATACTGCATCGCGCTACAATGTTAAGAAATTTGTTTTTGTATCAACAGATAAAGCTGTAAACCCAACCAGTGTTATGGGTGCTACAAAAAGAATTGCTGAAATGTATATTAGCTGTTTACAAAAAGAAAGTAATACCAAATTCATCATTACGAGATTTGGTAATGTTTTAGGCTCCAATGGTTCTGTCATTCCGTTATTCAAAAAACAGATAGAGAAAGGTGGTCCAATAACATTAACACACAAAGATATTACTAGATATTTTATGACCATTCCAGAAGCATCCCAGTTAGTTTTAGAAGCTGGAACTATGGGCAAAGGTGGTGAGATATTTATTTTTGACATGGGTGAGTCTGTTAAGATTTATGACCTGGCCAAGAATATGATTAAATTATCTGGGTTTAAATATCCTGAAGAGATGGAGATTAAAATTACAGGTTTACGCCCTGGAGAAAAGCTTTACGAAGAATTATTGGCGAACGGCGAAAATACCTTATCTACATACCATAAAAAAATATTGATCAGTAAGACAAGGGAACTGGATTATGCCAGTGTAAAATCTCAAATTGAAGCCTTATGCATCACCAATCGTTTTCAAAATAACAATATTGTTATGAAAATGAAAGACTTGATACCCGAATACAAATCAAATAATTCTGATTACGAAAGATTTGATAAAAGAGTTCAAATTTATAAAAAAACTCAAGGCCTTTCGGACGATCAAACAAAGAAACCTGTTAGAAACCTATCATAATATCTGTAATTTTTATTACTTTCCCCAAATAATCTTAAAAATGAGAATTTTAAATTCATTAAAAACGTCGCACGTTTGTACAATTATTGCTTTAACATTATTATTAACGTCTTGTGCATCCAAAAGGGAGGTTGTTTATTTTCAAAATGCCAAAGATTTTGAAACGATCGTTAATACCGATACATTCGCCCCGAGATTTAAAATAAACGATATTGTTTCCATCAATGTTTCTACGTTTAATCTAGATGCAGTGAAGCCATTTAATTTAATTAAAAATGCAGGGAGTGAAAATGGAAGGGTGGAAGAACTCGATTATTTAATAGATAACGAAGGCAATATAGATTATCCTGTTTTAGGTAAAATTAAATTGTTGGGTTTAACCGTAGAAGAGGCTAAGCTATTGTTCAAGGAAAAACTGAACGATTACCTTAGCGATCCCATCATTAACATTAGAATTCTCAATTTTAGGGTCACTATTTTAGGTGAAGTAGGAAAACCAGGTACGTATGCTGTATCGGGAGAACGAAGCAGTATTCTTGAGGCCATTGGATTAGCTGGTGATTTAACCATAAAAGGTAGACGCGATAATGTCATGGTGATTAGGGATTTTAATGGAACAAAAACGTACACGAGAATTGATTTAACAACCAAGGAAGCCTTTAATTCCCCTGTATATTTCCTAACCCAAAATGATGTTGTTTATATTGAGCCTAATAAATCGGCCATTAGTGCTTCATCATTCGATACAAGGGTTTCGGTAGCCATATCCATTGCATCCATTCTTATTACATCGACCGTTATTTTACTAACCCGTCGCTAAAATTTATTATCATATGGTTTCAAATAGTCAACAAAATCAATCTAAAAATAATATGCCAGAAGAAGTTAATTTAAAGAAAACATTACTTACTTATACTAGGCATTGGAAATGGTTTGTTTTTAGCTGTATTTTATGTATTGTGGTAGCTCTGCTATACTTAAGATATACACCACAAGAATATAGTGCATATGCTAAAATAATGTTTGTAGACGATGGCACATCTTCAGTCCCAAGTAATGACATCCTTAAAGATTTAAGACGTTTTTCTGAAACTGAAGGAAAAAAAACTGAGGATGAGATTGAAGCATTGCGTTCAAGACACATCATGGAATCTGTTGTTAAAAAGTTATCATTAAACATTCAATATAGCAAAAAAGGCAGAGTACATGAAACACCATTATATAAAAATTCGCCTGTAAAAATTAATTTTACGGTGTCCGATTCGATTGTTGCGAGTTCGAAATTTAGTTTTTCAATAAACATACTGTCTGAGACTGCTTTTGATTTTGTAGTTGAGAATGAGTTGAAGGAACTAGTAAGTGTTAAATCTGCTTTTGGTAAAAATATAACAACACCTATGGGTGATATCATTATTTTACCAACTATAGATGATATTTCAGAGTTAGCCGGGGAAACTATTTATGTAAACATTGTTCCAGTTACTCAAATGGCCGAATACTATAAAAATGTAATACTAGTAGGTCAAACTGTGGAGTTTTCCAAAGTTATCAATTTATCACTTAATGATGTTGTTTTAAATCGTTCAAAAGACATTTTAAATACGCTTATTGAAGAGTACAATAGAATTTCCATTGCAGAGAAAAACCAAATGTCATTGAATGCTGCAAACTTTATTAATGAACGTATTAATTTAATTTCCAAGGATTTATCAAGCGTAGACGATAAAATTGAAAATTTTAAAACAGGCAATAGACTGACCGATATCACGTCTGAAGCGTCTTTATATTTAAATACAAGCTCTCAAACTGAAGAAGAAATTTCAAAGGCAAGGAGCCAATTAAACCTTGTAAATTATATGAAGAACTATGTGGATGATGAATCCTTATCTTTTGAGCCCATTCCCTCAAATGTTGGTTTGTCGGACGGATCAATAAATGAGGTGACGTCGAAATACAACGAATTATTAAGGGAACGTAACGCACTTTTAAAAGGGTCTACCAAGGAAAAGAATCCTATTATTGTAAACTTAGATCAACAGCTATCCGGTTTAAAACAAAATTTAATACAAAGTTTGTCTAATTCATCACAAACAATTTCTTTCCAAATAAATAGTTTACAAAACAGGGCATCATCCATTAATTCAAAAATTTATCAAGTACCCGGCCAAGTAAGGGAATCTAGGGATATAGAGCGTGAACAAGGCATTAAGGAATCATTATATCTTTATTTGCTTCAAAAAAGGGAAGAGGCCACCATTTCATTAACATCTACCTCTCCAAGCGCCAGAGTGATTGATGAGGCCTATAGTACGGGATTGCCTGTTTCACCAAAACCTACTATTGTATTTTTGGCAGCAATAATTATTGGACTTAGTATACCGTTTGGCGCTATTTACACATCTAAATTATTAGATACTAAAATTCATAATAAAGAAGATTTAGAACGCGAAATAAAAAATATTTCTGTATTAGGTGAAATTCCAAAAATGAAAGATAGTTCTAAAAGTGGTAAAGGCTTATTGATTGAAAAGAATGATAGATCTGTTTTTTCTGAATCTTTTAGAATTATAAGAACAAATTTCGATTACATAAGACGGGGAAGAAAGATAGATAATTATGAAAATGTGATGTTTGTAACATCTACTATTAATGGTGAAGGAAAATCGGTGTTTAGTTTAAATATGGCACTTACCATTGCAAATACGGATAAAAGGGTTTTATTGATTGAAGGTGATATTAGGAACCCACAAATACATCCAGCCATTAAGAATCAAATGGAAAAAAGTAAAGCTAAAGTGGGATTGACAGAATTTTTAGCTGATAAATCAATTTTAGCAGGACAAATTATAGACACGTATCTTATTAATGATATAAAAATAGATATTCTCCTTTCTGGAAAAGTGCCACCAAACCCAGCTGAATTGTTGATGGGCGATAGGGTTCAGGAGTTATTCGATTATGCTTCCAATCATTATGATTTTGTAATTGTTGATACAGCCCCTTCGATGTTGGTTACCGATACCTTACTAATAAGCCAATATGCAGGACATACCATTTATGTAACAAGAGCTGATTATACTGAAAAACACATACTTAATTATGCCAAAGAACTACATGCAGACAAAAAGCTGAACGGTATGATGATGGTTGTAAATGATGTGAAACAAGCTAATTTTGGTTATGGCGCCAAGTATGGTTATTATGGAGCTCCTGCCAAAAAAGGATTTTTCAGCAAAAAAAGCTAGATAACTGTGAAGGTAGTATTTGTATTTTGAATAACTGTTTTAAGTTTTTTCAAATGGCTTTCATTTACATGTAGTTCTGTTATTTTTTTTATGTGATTCTCATTATGGACATCACTGCCAACAAAATCAATTAATTGATCATTAAGCAAATGGAGCGCTGTTTTCTGAACATTTTTTCCATAATGATCGCCTAATGATAACAAGTTAAGTTGAAAAAGGCACCCAAGTTTTTTTAATTCTTTATAATATTCTAACTTATTGTGATAAAAAGGATAACGCTCTGGATGTGCCAAAATAGGGGTATAACCTTTTGTTTTTAATTTAAACATGATGTCCTCAAAATGTATGGGAGCTTGAAAATAAGACATTTCAACTAAAACATATTTGTCCTTTAGAGGGTATAAGTTTTCGGTTTCCAATAAAATGTCAAAATGATTATCCAACATATATTCTGCTGCTGGATTAATAGTGATGTCCTTAAGTATTTTACGAGGTAGGGCATCCAATAATTTTTGATAAGCATCTCCAATAGTCTCAAAAGTATTAGGATAAAAATCCTGCATGATATGGGGCGTAGGCATAAATTGTTTAATACCTAACCCCATTAGTTTCTCAATCAAATCCAAAGACTCCTGAGTGTCTTTAGCGCCATCATCTATACCGGGAAGTATGTGGTTATGGATGTCAACAAACCCATCCAACAAATCTTTAATAAAATATTTTTTTGAAAAGATACTAAGCATTATAAAGAAATTAATTATTATTTAATGTTAGTAACAAGTAAACTAAAATGTCATGCTGTCCCGATAGCTATCGGGATTGTTTCAGCATCTCCTAGATAAACTAACAAATGATTTTATTTTACGGATTCAATTTAAAACTATAATATTAATCAAGTATTATACACTATGAAGAATAATATTTAAACGAGTCAATAATAATAGCTTCATCAACCAAACAATCAATTTTTGGTTTGCCAATAGCTTCTAGCAAAACAAAATTAATATTACCATGGTTATTTTTCTTATCGTATTTAAGTAACTCAATTATTGGTGAATAATCGCTTTCTTTTATCTCAACTTTACCATAATAACCACCAAATAAGTATTTTATGTTATTAGTGGTGTCTTCTGGAAAGCCAACTAATTGAGTTGATATATAACTCGCCAAAACAATGCCTATGGCAATCGCTTCTCCATGCAAAAGTGATGGTTTATACGGATTGGTTAAAAAGTAGGATTCTATGGCATGGCCTAAGGTATGGCCGTAATTCAAGGTTTTTCTCAAGCCATTTTCAAAAGGATCTTGATCTACAACGACTTTTTTAATTAAAACGGATTCATAAATTAAACCATCCAGATCATCAAGTTTTAGTTGTGACAAATCTTTAAATTTATTCCAATAGTCTTCACTAATAATCAATCCATGTTTTAACATTTCGGCTAAGCCAGATCGCATTTGATTTTGTGGTAAGGTTTGTAAAAACAAAGTATCGATTAATACCATATTCGGATTACTAATAACGCCAATTTGATTTTTCAAATTGCCCAAATCCACCCCCGTTTTTCCGCCAACTGAAGCATCAACCATCGCTAATAAAGACGTTGGTACATTAATGTAAGCAATGCCACGTTTAAATGTAGATGCTACAAAACCGCCTAAATCGGTTACAACGCCACCTCCAACATTTATCAGCAAGCTTTTTCTATCAGCATCCAATTCAGAAAGCGAATTCCAAACGCCCACACACGTGTCAATGTTTTTGTTAATTTCCCCTTCTTCAATTTCTATGATTTCTATAACAGAAGTCGTCTCCAGTTTTTCAAGAAAAAGGGGTAAGCAATAGGTATGGGTATTGGTGTCGACTAAAATAAATATTTTAGAAAAATTATTAATTTTAATATGCTCATTTAGTGATATATAGCATAATTCATTAAAATGAATAATACAATCATTTGCGGTAATGGAATCCATCTTTAAAAACTATCAATAATATTAATATTAATCATGATGCCTAATGAAATAAATCTATCATCATAAAGAGCGAAATTAAGGATTTTTAAATAAAATGATACTACGAATAATTATCTTTGTGTAAATTTCCCAAAATGACTTCTGAAAGAATTTTTGATAATACTGAAATCGCTTTTTCACTAAAAAGCGACACACAATTGGAGCGTGCTTATTTCCTTTTTAAAATGATATCCATCGAACCCTTGGTTAGGATTGGCACAGCCGCAACAAACTTTGCACTGAAAGCCCATTTACCTATTGAAGGACTTATCCGCTCCACAGTTTTCGATCATTTTTGTGGGGGTGTTAATGAGGAAGATTGCTTGCCTATTATTCAAAGAATGTTTGAAAAAGGGGTAAGTTCTGTGTTGGATTATTCCGTTGAAGGAAAAGAGAATGAAACAGAATTCGATCTGGCCATGCAGACCATTTTAAAAATAATGGATTTTTCAAAAGAAATAAAGGCCATCCCAATCGCTGTTTTTAAACCGTCTGGACTTGGACGATTGCACTTGTATGAAAAAAAGGGTAGTGGTGAAGCACTAACTAAAAAAGAACAAGAGGAATGGAATACTATTGTATCTAGGTATGATGCTATTTGTAGTAAAGCCAAACAATATGACATCGCCGTTTTAATTGATGCCGAAGAAAGTTGGATGCAAGATGCAGCTGATGCCTTGGTTACAGATATGATGCAAAAATATAACACAGAGAAGCCCATCGTTTTTAACACCTTGCAAATGTATAGGCATGACAGACTTGACTTTTTAAAGAATCAGCATGAGTTGGCTAAATCAAAAGGGTTTTATCTGGGATATAAATTAGTCCGTGGCGCATACCTGGAAAAAGAAAACGATAGAGCCGCCGATAACAATTATAAAACACCAATTTGTGCCAATAAAGCTGAAACTGATAAAAATTTTAATGACGGTTTGGAATATATCATAAAAAGCATTGATACCATATCGCTTTTTGCAGGAACACATAATGAAGAAAGCTCATATTTTTTAATGACCTTAATGAAAGATCATGCATTAGAACATAACGATGAACGTGTTTGGTTCGGACAATTGTATGGTATGAGTGACAATATAAGTTTCAACTTAGCGCATCGAGGTTACAATGTTGCAAAATACATGCCTTTTGGCCCGGTAAAAGATGTGATGCCTTATTTAATTAGGAGAGCAGAAGAAAACACTTCTGTAGCAGGCCAAACCGGAAGGGAATTAAATTTAATAGGAAAAGAGAAACAACGCAGAAAACTAAATAATTAGTCAGCTTTATTTCGTCCAAACTTTGGCTATGGTGATGAGGATAAGCTTTAAGTCCAATAATAAACTTTGCTTTTCAATATACTCCTTATTGAATTTTAATTTATCTGGAATAATAGTGTTTATAAAAAAGCTTTCAGGATCTTCCGCAGCTTTTAGAAGTTCTACTTCATTTCGGTATTTTAATGACGCTAGGCTTGTTATTCCTGGCCTCACAGAAAAAATAATATGATCTTCTTCGTTATAAAAATTCACATAATGCCTTAATTCTGGTCTTGGGCCCACAAAACTCATATCACCAATTAAAATATTTATAAGCTGTGGGAACTCGTCAATTTTATGGCGACGTAAAAAATAACCGATTTTTGTAATCCTGGAATCGTGGTTTCCTAAAGTGAGTAGGCCTTTGGTTTGGGAAGCCTCATACATGGTCCTAAATTTATAAATGTTGAAATCCTTATTGTTTTTTCCAACACGTTCTTGTACAAAAAGAACAGGCCCTTTGGAATCCATTTTGATTAAAATAGCAATGACGAATAGAATAGGGGAAAGGGTGATTAAGGCCACTATTGAAAAAACAACGTCAAAACTGCGTTTTATCATTCTTTGATCGATAAATTTAAAAGAGTTGCGATGCTATCGCAGTTTTCAACGGACAAAATGAAGTCTCTTTCATTATAATCACCTTCAATGCTATACAGCGCACAGGGCTTCTGTCTTGTGTCACTATTGGAAAAATTGATATCCCCTTTTTTAAGAACATAATTTACAATGGAAGTATCTATTTGATGTTCATTCATATATAATTGAATAGCATCACTATAAACTATTTTTTTTGACTTGATGTTTTTAAGAACGCGAGCATCAGGTCCATAACTACATGATACTTTTTTTCCGTTTAAAAAGAATGCTAAAATGATTAATCCTATGGAAAATCCACCCAGATAATACCCAATACGCTGTAATAATGTCATTTAATGTGTTTAAATCGGCTATGATGGTTTAAAATACGAGCAGATTAATGTCGCTATATTTTAAATCAAACCATTCGCCAACAGATTTACTGGTTAAAATACCGTGGTAAAAATACAATCCATTTTTTAAACCTTTATCAAATCGAAGAGAATTTTCAATACCACCATCTTCCGCAATTTTCAATAGATAGGGCGTGAAAATATTGCTTATGGATATGGAAGCCGTACGTGAATACCTTGCAGGAATATTGGGTACACAATAATGTATAACACCATGTTTTACAAATGTCGGGTTTTTATGTGTAGTTACTTCACTTGTTTCAAAGCATCCACCCGTGTCAATACTCACATCAATGATTATGGATCTTTTTTTCATGGATTGAACAAGCTCATCAGATACTATAATGGGAGATCTATTATTGCCCCTCATGGCACCTATAACTACATCGCAACGCTTTAAAGCTTTTGTTAAGTTTTTTGGTTGGATTGTGGAGGTATAAAGAGGCCTACCTAAATGTGTTTGTATGCTCCGTAACTTGGTGATGGAATTATCAAATATTTTCACGTTAGCCCCTAATCCAATGGCACTTCTTGCGGCAAATTCACCAACGGTTCCAGCTCCTAAAATAACGACTTCAACGGGAGGTACACCACTAATGTTACCAAACATTAACCCATTTCCTTCGATATCATTAGATAATAATTGCGCAGCAATTAAAATAGATGCAGTTCCGGCAATTTCACTTAACGATCTTATGGCAGGGTAAGAGCCATCGCTATCTCGAATAAATTCAAAAGCAAGTGCCGTAATGCGCTTTGAGGCCAAAGCTTCAAAATATTTTTTAGTTTGTATTTTAATCTGTAGTGCAGATATTAGTATGGCCTGCGGATTCAAAAGGTCAATTTGTTCCAAACTTGGTGGCTCAACTTTAAGCACCATGGGACAGCCAAATACTTTAGCGGTATCTTTGGTTATTTCTGCACCGGCTTCACTGTAATCCCTATCCGTAAAACTGGCACCATCACCAGCACCAGATTCCATCAATACCTTATGTCCATTGCTAATGAGTGCAAAAACAGCGTCGGGTGTCAAACACACCCTTTTTTCTTGAAATGCCGTCTCTTTAGGAATACCTATATATAGATCTCCTTTGCGTTTTAATATTTCAAGTTTTTCTTCTTGAGGCAACAATTGCTGCTTGGTAAAAGGAGATGGTAAATCCGACATTTTTTTTATTTTAAGGAAAATGAAATTACGAATATTTTTTTTGTAAAATCAACTCAAATAAAGAAATATTTCAACAAAATAATATGATAGGAAAAAGTTTCATTATGATGTGCTATTATGGTACAGCTTTTTAAATAAATTGTCATAAGTTTGTAATTATAAACCTATTTATGCACTTAAAATCAATAGTTTATTTGTTTTATATTTTTTCTTTCTCTTTGGTTGCTCAAGACCTAACTTTAAGTGGAAAAGTAATAGACGTAAATAACATTCCTATTGCATATACAAATGTTGTACTATCATTAAATGAAGATGCTACGTCATTAACTGGCTCTACAACAGATGATACTGGTTTTTTTAAAATAGAAAACCTAAAGAGTGGACAATATCAACTTAAAATAACCTATTTAGGTTTTAAGACATACACTCAAAACATTAATCTAAATACAAATACAAATCTTAATACAATTATATTAGAAGAATCTACCGAAGAACTAGATGGCGTCATGGTAGTTGCAAAACGACCTACCGTAAAACGATTGGTCGATAGATTGGTTTTTGATGTTGAAAATTCCACGCTTTCCAACAATAATGTGCTGGATGTTTTAAAGTTTTCACCAGGGGTTTTTGTTAATGATGGAAAGATTACAGTAAAAAACAGCGAGCCTATAATTTATATAAACGATAGAAGAATACATTTATCTTCAAGCGAAGTTCAACAGCTTTTAGAAGGCACTTCTGCAGCCAATATAAAATCCATAGAAGTCATAACAAATCCGCCTGCTAAATATGAAGCTGAAGGTGGGGCCGTTATTAATATAGTAATCAGTAAAAATATTATTTCTGGTTATAATGGTAGTATTTTCGGAAATTATAGGCAAGGGTTTCAATACCCTAAGTATGCAGTTGGAACTAGTCATTTTTTTAAAACCGAAAAATTAAATACCTATATAAATTACAATGTGAGCCCCCGAAAGGATTTTAGACATAATGATGAATTTGTTAATTTTTTTGATTCAAATAACATAAATACATCTAGTTGGGAAACGGACTATGATAGAATAAAAAAATCCTCTGACCATAATTTGAATGCTAATATTGATTATGATTTTAATGAATTTAACAGTTTGGGCTTTTCAACAAATATTCTCGTTTCTCCGAGAAAAAGCACTAAATTTAATGCTAACTCCATTACTGATGTTTTTGGTCCTAATAAAGTATTGGATTCATTGTTTATAACCGATAAACTATCTGTTACAGAGGTACTTAATTTTGCATTTACATTAGATTATGTCCATAAATTTAAAAGAGAAGGCGAAAAGCTTTCTTTAAGTGCTCATCACACCAACTATGATTATTCCGATTTCCAGAATGTAGATACTGGTTACTTCTTTCCAAATATGGCATCATCATTTAGGGATAATAGATTTCAAACATTTTCCAGTCAGTATATAAAATTATACACAGGACAGATGGATTATGAGTTGCCCATTGGCGAATCTTCTAAATTAGAAGTAGGAGGTAAACTATCAAGTATTGATTCTGAAAGTGTTTTAAATCAGTTCAATTTTGAAAATGGCGAAAGTATAGAAGATTTACAAAATTCTGATACGTTTTTATATGATGAGATGAATTATGCTGCCTATGCAGCGTATTCAAAAGATTGGGAACATTGGAGCTTACAAACAGGTTTGAGGGCAGAGTACACCAATTTAACAGGTTCTTCATTATGGAATAATGAATTGAACAGAAATGATTATGTTAAATTATTTCCGTCCATTTATATTTTAAATCATATTAATGAAAACAATAGTATTTATTTCAATTATAAAAAGCGTATTTATAGGCCACGTTATAATGAATTAAACCCTTTTAAATATTTTTTAAATGATAATACTTATATGACTGGAGACCCCAATTTGAAACCTCAAATTGATGATGTTTTTACTTTAGGTTATACATTTAACAAAAATTACACATTTGAGTTGTACTATCGGTATGAAGATAACCCAACTCTAGAAATTTTATATCAAGATAATCAAGATAATGTTATAAAGTATGTAAACACGAATATTGATCATAGCATTTCCTACGGACTGGATTTTACAACCTATACAAAAATAGCACCACATTGGTACTTGTATGCCCTAACATCTGTTTTTTATTATGATAACAAGTTTTTTGCAATTGAAAGTAATAATGAATTGGTTTCAAACGACAGGTGGTCTTTATATGCCCAAATAAACAATTATTTTAGCTTTTTAAAGGATGAAAGCCTCACGTTTGATGTGTCATATAATTATATTTCTCCTATAGCAGAAGGTGCTAGGATTATTAGTGAACGTTCTGGGCTTAACCTAAATCTTAAAAAAACGTTGTGGAATAATAGGGCATCTCTAAATATAGGTGTTGAAGATATTTTTAACACACAAAATTTTCATACCATAACTAAATACTTAAATCAAGATGTTCTATTTAAATCCAATATGGAGAATAGGCTGTTTGTGTTTGGATTTAACTATAAGTTTGGCAACACAGTATTAAAAACCAATGCACGACAAATCGAGTTAGATGAATTGGAAAGACTTGAAAAAGAATCCAATATTTAAAAATACTGTTTTATCTTTTCCCAAAAGTTTTTTGGCGATAGTTTAAACTCTTCTTCTAATTCTTCCATAGTCTTATTGATAGTATTTATTCTATTAAAAAGTTGGGCTCTTATTAAATAAATAGATGGCACAATAATAGCAATAATTGGCACTAAGTAAATAATTTGGTTTGTGTCAATATTTCCTGAATCTTCATTAATTACAGAAATGGCTTGATAGGTATACATAGATATTGGTATCAATAGAACATGATACCACCAATGTTTACAGGTAAAAAACCAAATAAACAATAATATTAGAGGAATTAATTTTCCTGTAAGTGTCCAAGCTAAAACGAAGACGCTTTCATAGCCTCGACTTTCATAACTAAATAAAAAAGTGTTCCAAACTTTAGTATTTGGAACACTTTCATATAAATAAAATAGATAAGGAGTAGCTGCTATTGCTGTTGCAACAATACTTCCTATTACCAAACTTTTTTTATCCGTTTTTTGGAACCTGGATTTGGTTTTTGTCGATTTTAGCTCCATCTTGGCTAGCATTTACTGCTTGAGCTGTAAACAATAAGCCTCCTAAGATTGCGATTGCGATTAAATACTTTTTTGTTTTCATTTGTTAAGGGATTAATTAATTAATACCCAAATGTAAATAAAGACCCTATCGCTGTTTGCTCTAAAATGTTAAAATTATGTTAAAAACATTGATTTTTAAAATTTTAGTTGTGGGTTTTCCGTAAAAGCCACAAAATCTAAAGACATAATAGTGTTTATTGGTTACCGCTCTGCATATTTTTTAGGTTAAATTCGTTTTTTGGTTTCAATTTTAATGTTCTGGAATTATCAGAATTTAATTCCAATTCAATTCTATCATAATCTGTTGATACTATATTTTCAATTTTCTCTGGCCATTCTATAATGGACCAATTATCTGAAAACAAATAATCTTCAATTCCGACATTATAAAGTTCTTCAACATCTTTTATTCTATATAAATCGAAATGATAGATTAATGTGTTGTAAGCTTCATATTCATTAACTATTGAAAATGTGGGGCTACTCACATCATCATCACTACCTAGTAATTTAACAATTGCTTTGATCAATGTTGTTTTGCCAACACCCATATTACCATAAAACAATAAGGTCTTGGTTGTTACGTTGGCGATGAGTTGTTGTGCTACCTCATTAATATTTTCAATTTTATAAATTATTTCCAATGTTATATAATTTGAATACAATATTATAAATAAAATTTAAATAAAACTAACAGAAGGTGTATTTTATCGATGTTTTTTGCGTTACATGGATTATTTTGGACTGAATACAACAAAAGGAATAATCATTTCTTCCAAAGAAATACCACCATGTTGGTAGGTGTTTCTATAATAACTTACATAATGGTTATAGTTATTTTGATATGCCAAAAACATATCATTTTTTGCAAAAATAAAGGAACTGCTCATGGTAATTGAAGGTAAATGAATACTTTTCGGGTCTTTTGCAACAAGAACGTCTTTTGATTCATAGCTCAAGCTCCTGCCCGTTTTGTATCGAAGATTTAAGCTGGTATCCCTATCCCCAATAACTTTTGATGGATTTTTGACATTGATGGTGCCATGATCGGTAGTCAGTATAAGTTTAAACCCTAACAGTTGGGCTTGATGGATCATCTCTAATAATGGTGAATTTTTAAACCAACTAAGGGTCAATGAACGATAAGCTTTATCATTTGCGGCTAATTCTTTCACAACCTCCATTTCTGTTTTTGAGTGAGAAAGCATATCAACAAAATTATAAACGACAACTGTTAAATCATTGTTTTTTAAAGATTTGAAATTTTCCAGTAATTTCTTTCCTGACTTTAAATTGGTTATTTTATGATATTCATGGGTTAGATGATTTAAACCAAGTCGCTTCATTTGAGTTTCTAAAAATTCGGCTTCAAAGAGGTTTTTACCACCTTCATCTGGATCATTTCTCCAATATTTAGGAAATAATTTTTCCATATCACTCGGCATCAAACCTGAAAAAATAGCATTTCTGGCATATTGGGTCGCCGTTGGTAAAATGCTGAAAAAAGCATCTTCCTTTTCTTTTTTGTAATAGTTATTGATGATAGGTTCAAAAACTTTCCATTGGTCGTATCGTAAATTATCTACTATTACTAAAAGCGTTGGTTGTTTTTTGCTGAGTTCAGGAACTACTTTTTCTTTAAAAAGAGTATGGGACATCACCGGTGCATCAGCTTTTCCTTCAAACCATTTGAAATAATTTTTCTCTATATATTTGCCAAATTGCGTATTAGCCTCGGTTTTTTGGGATTCTAAAATTTCAGCCATGCCAACGTCTTCAATATCTTCAAGCTGAATTTCCCAATAAATAAGCTTTTGGTACAAATTAACCCATTCTTCAAAGGTATTTACCATAGACAATTCCATAGCTATTTTTCTAAATTCCTGCTGATAGTTGGAGGTGGTTTTCTCGGAAACCAATCTAGAATGATCCAAATTCTTTTTTAAACTTAATAGAATCTGATTTGGGTTTACGGGCTTTATGAGGTAATCAGCTATTTTATTGCCAATAGCTTCTTCCATAATATATTCTTCTTCACTTTTTGTAATCATAACAACAGGCAAGTTGTCCCTTCGTTCTTTAATTTCATTTAAAGTCTCCAAACCTGTTAAACCAGGCATATTTTCATCTAAAAAAACAATATCGAAATTCGTATCCTCCAGAATATCTATGGCCTCGGTACCACTTTTACAAGTTGTTACGGTATAGTTTTTTTTCTCTAGAAACAAAATGTGTGGTTTTAGCAAATCAATTTCATCATCAACCCAAAGTATATTTATGTTATTCATGTATATTTGTTTGTATAATTAATTAAAAATTAAAGTTTGCCGACTAATAACAAACTCAAAATATTAAACGACCCAATTTACGGATTTATTACCATTCCAAATTCTCTAATCTTTGATTTAATTCAACATAAGTATTTTCAACGCTTACGACGAATTACCCAAATGGGAATGTCGTATTTGGTATATCCTGGGGCTCACCACACACGTTTCCATCATGCCATTGGGTGTGTTCATTTGATGCAACAAGTTGTTAATATACTTCGCTTTAAAGGAGTTAGCATTTCAGAAGAAGAAGAAGGGGCACTTTATGCGGCTATATTGTTGCACGATATTGGACATGGACCTTTTTCCCATGCTATGGAACATAGTATTGTAAATAATGTATCTCACGAGCAGATTTCCCTCTTATTTATGGAGCAATTGAATACTGAATTTAACTCAAGTTTAACGCTTGCTATCCAGATTTTTAAAGGTGAATATCCTAGACCATTTATGTGCGAACTTATTTCTGGACAATTGGATATGGATAGGGCAGATTATTTAAAACGCGATAGTTTTTATACAGGTGTTGCAGAAGGTAATATCAATAGCGAGCGGCTAATTACCATGTTAAACGTGGTTGGCGATAAACTGGTCATTGAAGAAAAAGGCATTTACAGTGTTGAGAAATTTATTAACGCTAGACGCTTTATGTATTGGCAAGTGTATCTTCATAAAACAGGAATAGCCGCAGAACAATTGTTGATTAGAGCTTTACAGCGCGCCAAAGAACTGAATAAAGTTGAAAAACTGAATACCAGTAGAACGCTACAGTATTTTTTGGATAATGAGATTTCTTTTGAAAATTTTAATGAAGAGACATTGAATATATTTTCTGGTCTAGATGATTATGATGTTATTTCGGCATTAAAGGAATGGCAACATCATCATGACTTTGTTTTAAGTCATTTATCTGAAATGATAATCAATAGAAATTTGTTAAAAATTAAACTTAAGAACAAAAAAATAAAGGAAGAAGATTTAAAAATACACCTTCAACACCTAATAAATATATACAATATATCTGAAAGCGAGGCCAAATATTTTGTGTTCACCGGGGAAATTTCCAACCAAGCCTATCAACTCAATCATCACAAAATTAACATATTACATAAATCAGGAAAAATAGAAGATATTGTAAAGGCATCCGATCAATTAAATGTAAAAGCTTTGGCTAAACCTATTACAAAATATTATATATGTTATCCTAAAGAAAAACTTTAGTACATTTTTCCTATTTTTGCGAGATTCATTATAACGAAAAAAAATAAAGATTAAGCTTGTGAAATTTACAGCACAACAAATAGCGGGGATTTTAGAAGGTGATGTCGTAGGAAACCCAGATGTTGAAGTTTCTAAATTATCAAAAATAGAAGAAGGTATAGAGGGCTCTCTCACCTTTCTGTCCAATCCAAAATATAAGCACTATATATATTCTACCAACGCGTCAATAACCATCGTTAACAGAACATTTGTTCCAGAAAACGGGATTAAAACGACACTAATAAAAGTTGATGATGCTTACATGGCGTTTTCAAAGGTGTTAGAATATTACAATTCAGTAAAGCTAAATAAAAACGGGGTGGAACAGCCTTCATTTATATCAAGCTCCTCAACCCATGGAAAGAATATATATGTTGGTGCATTTTCATATATTGGTGAAAATGTTTCTTTAGGAGATAATGTGAAAATATTTCCAAACTCCTATATAGGGGATCATGTTACTATTGGAAATAATACCATTGTTTTTTCTGGAGCGAAAATTTATGCAGATACAGTTATTGGGAATCATTGTGTTATAAATTCTGGCGTTATTATAGGGGCCGATGGGTTCGGATTTGCACCAAATGATGATGGAAGCTACAGTAAAATTCCTCAGATAGGTAATGTAATCATTGAAGATTATGTTGATATTGGAGCAACAACAACTATAGATCGAGCGACTTTGGGTTCTACTATTATAAGGCAAGGTGTTAAGTTAGACAATCAAATTCATATAGCCCACAATGTAGAAATTGGCAAAAATACCGTTATCGCTGCCCAGACTGGAATAGCGGGTTCTGCCAAAATCGGAGAGAATTGCCTAATTGGTGGGCAAGTTGGTATTGCTGGTCATATTACTATTGGCAACAATGTGAAAATTCAAGCACAATCGGGCATTGGAAAAAACATAAAAAATAATGAGATGATACAAGGAAGTCCAGCATTTTCTCTTAGTGATTATAATAAATCCTATGTGCATTTTAAAAATTTACCTAAGATTGTTAAAAATATTGATGATTTAGAAAAAAAGATAAATGGGAATAGTTAGTACAGAAATAAAACAGAAAACAATATCTAAAGAAACATCCTTAACAGGTGTTGGCTTGCATACCGGTAAAAATGTAACATTAACTTTCAAGCCAGCTCCAGCCAACTTTGGACTCGCTTTTAAACGAGTTGATTTAGAAGGATCTCCAATCATTGAAGCAGATGCAACCTATGTAACAAATACCCAACGAGGCACATGCTTAGAAAAAAATGGCGTTACCATTCAAACATCAGAACACGTCCTTGCCGCTTTGGTGGGTCTAGATATTGATAATGCTATTATTGAATTAAATGCTTCTGAACCTCCTATTATGGATGGATCTTCCAAATTTTTTGTTGAAGCTATTGAAAAGGCAGGCATTGTAGAACAAGATGATTTTAGGGAAGAATATGTTGTTACAGAAGTTGTTTCTTATACAGACGAAGACACTGGAAGCGAAATTTTGGTAATGCCTTCAAAAGAATATCAAATCACCACCATGGTGGATTTTGGGACAAAAGTGTTAGGAACACAAAACGCTACATTAAATCAGATTTCTGATTTTAAAAATGATATTTCTGATTCCAGAACCTTTAGCTTTTTGCATGAAATTGAAATGTTATTGCAAAATGGTTTAATAAAAGGGGGTGATTTAAATAATGCCATTGTTTATGTAGATAAACCTTTATCTCCTGAAACCATGGAAAAACTTAAAGTAGCTTTTAAAAAAGACTCCATAGCAGTGAAGCCAAATGGTATTTTAGATAATCTCACATTGCATTATCCAAATGAGGCAGCAAGACATAAATTACTGGATGTTTTAGGGGATTTAGCACTTGTAGGTACTCGAATTAGAGGTAAAGTTATTGCTAACAAGCCAGGACATTTTGTTAATACACAGTTTGCAAAAAAACTTTCAAAAATCATAAAAAATGAAAAACGCAATAATGTTCCTAATATAGATTTGAACCAGCCCCCATTAATGGATGTCATTCAAATTATGGCCATGTTGCCGCACAGACAACCATTTTTGTTAATAGACAAAGTTTTTGAGCTGACCGATAATCACGTGATAGCTCAAAAAAATGTGACCATGAACGAATCGTTTTTCGCAGGCCATTTTCCAGGAGCTCCAGTAATGCCAGGTGTTTTAATTGTGGAAGCCATGGCTCAAACGGGTGGTATTTTAGTATTAAACACCGTGCCAGATCCAGAAAATTATTTAACGTTTTTTATGAAAATGGATAATGTTAAGTTTAAACAAAAAGTGGTTCCAGGTGATGTTTTAATATTTAAATGCAGTTTAATCACCCCCATACGTCGTGGTATTTGCCATATGCAAGGGTATGCCTATGCAAATGGAAAATTATGTGCGGAAGCGGAACTAATGGCACAAATTTCTAAAGTGAAATAATTATTATATGTTTGCTAACATTTCACACTTAAATAAAATAAAAAATAAGAAATGAATCAACCTCTAGCATATGTGCACCCAGGTGCAAAAATTGCAAAAAATGTTGTTATAGAACCTTTTACGACCATTCATAATAATGTAAAAATTGAAGAAGGCACTTGGATTGGTAGTAATGTAACTATTATGGAAGGTGCTAGAATTGGAAAAAATTGTAATATTTTCCCAGGTGCTATCATTTCTGCGATACCTCAGGATTTAAAATATAACGATGAAGACACCACCGTTGAAATAGGTGACAATGTAACCATTCGGGAATGCGTCACCATTAACAGAGGAACTTCCGATAGAATGAAAACCGTTATTGGCGATAATTGTTTGATTATGGCGTATTGCCATATTGCTCATGATTGTATCGTTGGAAACAATTGCATTTTTTCAAATAATACTACATTGGCAGGACACATCACTATAGGCGATTATGTTGTTTTAGCGGGTATGGTGGCCGTACATCAATTTTGTTCCGTTGGTAATCATGCCTTTGTAACTGGCGGATCGTTGGTAAGGAAGGATGTGCCTCCTTATGTAAAAGCAGCACGCGAGCCATTATCTTATGTTGGTATCAACTCTGTTGGGTTGAGAAGACGTGGTTATAGCACAGAAAAAATAAGGGAGATTCAAAATATATACAGAATTCTCTACCAAAAACATTATAACAACACCCAAGCTTCAGAAATTATTGAAGCCGAAATGGAGGCAACACCAGAGCGTGATGAAATTCTTCAATTCATCAAAAATTCGCATCGCGGTATTATGAAAGGATATTTTAAATCAAATTAATTATATGGCAACTACTAGTGATATTAGAAACGGATTATGCATCCGCTACAACAATGATATATATAAAATAATTGAATTTTTACACGTAAAACCAGGTAAAGGACCAGCGTTTGTAAGAACAAAAATGCGAAGTGTAACTAATGGAAAAGTATTGGACAATACCTTTTCTGCAGGGCATAAATTGGAAGATGTTCGTGTAGAGACCCATAAATTCCAATTTTTATATAACGATGGCGAATACTATCATTTTATGAATACAGAGGATTTTAGTCAAATTCAATTACGTGAATCTGCGCTTGATAATCCCCAGCTCATGAAAGAAGGAGAAGTAGTCACCGTCATTATTAATACTGAGGATAATATGCCCCTTTCAGTAGAAATGCCTGCCAGCGTTATTTTGGAAGTCACCGCTACCGAACCTGGTGTTAAAGGCAACACGGCTACAAACGCCACCAAGCCAGCGACTGTTGAAACTGGCGCCATCATAAATGTGCCTTTGTTTATCAATGAAGGTGATAAAATTAAGGTTGAAACCGAAAAAGGAACTTATAAAGAACGCGTAAAAGAGTAAAAGTTTAATCGTTGATTTGTTTATTTGTTTAAACTGTTCAACGATTCAACGATTAAACATTATAAATGAAGTTTCCAAAACCACATACCCTAAAACAAATAGCACAATTAATTGATTGTGAATTTATTGGCAATGAAGATTTTTCGGTTTTCGGCATGAACGAAATCCATGTTGTTGAATCTGGGGATATCGTATTTGTAGATCATCCTAAGTATTATGATAAAGCCTTAAATTCAAAAGCAACCATTATTTTAATCAATAAACAAGTGGAATGTCCAGAAGGGAAGGCACTTCTTATTAGTGATGACCCGTTTAGGGATTTTAACAAACTCACCAATCACTTTAAGCCTTTTCAATCAGCGAATAAATCCATTTCAGAATCTGCCATCATTGGAAAAAACACCGTAATACAACCTAATTGTTTTATAGGTCATGACGTTGTCATTGGAGAAAATTGCATGATTCATTCCAACGTCAGTATTTATGATGATGCAGTCATTGGAAATAATGTAACCATTCATGCTAATACAGTTTTAGGAGCTAATGCTTTTTATTATAAAAAACGGACTGAAGGATTTGATAGGTTATTATCAGGAGGAAGAGTTGTGATTGAAAACAATGTTGATATTGGTGCTTCTTGTACCATAGACAGAGGAGTTACTGGTGATACCATCATTGGTGAAGGTTCTAAATTAGATAATCTAATACAAATAGGTCACGATACAGTCATTGGAAAAAAATGTTTAATTGCCTCGCAAGTCGGCATAGCTGGGTGCGTCGTTGTTGAAGATGAAGTTACTATTTGGGGGCAAGTAGGTTGTACTAGTGGTATCACTATCGGAAAAAAAGCCGTTGTTCATGCACAGTCTGGCATCAGCAAATCATTGGAAGGAAATAAAACCTATTGGGGAACGCCAGCACAAGAAGCGCGAACAGAGTTAAAAGAAATGGCATCCATCAAACAGATACCGGACATTTTAAATCAAATTAAAAAAAATAACAAAATTTAAACAGAAAACTAACCACAATAAAGTATTTTTGCACTGCTTTATTTAAAAAAAAACAATACAAAATGAGTGTTTTAGTAAACAAAGATTCAAAAATAATAGTACAAGGATTTACAGGTAGTGAAGGAACATTCCATGCAAGTCAAATGATTGAGTATGGAACCAATGTTGTGGGTGGCGTTACGCCTGGCAAAGGTGGTCAAACACATTTAGACCGACCTGTTTTTGATACGGTTTTAGAAGCTGTTCAAAAAGCGGGTGCAGATACTACTATTATTTTTGTTCCACCAGCCTTTGCTGCAGATGCCATTATGGAAGCTGCGGATGCTGGGATTAAAGTGATTATTACTATTACAGAAGGTATTCCTGTAGCGGACATGATTACAGCTGCTGAATATATAAAAGGTAAAGATTGTCGTTTGATAGGTCCTAATTGTCCAGGGGTTATTACGCCAGGAGAAGCTAAAGTGGGTATCATGCCAGGTTTCGTATTCAAAAAAGGGAATGTAGGTATTGTTTCTAAATCAGGGACATTGACTTATGAAGCGGCGGACCAAGTTGTAAAACAAGGTCTTGGAATTACTACAGCTATTGGTATTGGTGGTGACCCCATTATTGGAACAACTACAAAACAAGCTGTTGAATTATTAATTAATGACCCAGAAACGAAAGCTGTGGTCATGATTGGAGAAATTGGAGGTCAGTTAGAAGCTGATGCTGCATTTTGGTATAAAGCTAGTGGCAGTAAAAAACCAATTGTTGGTTTTATAGCTGGTGAAACAGCTCCTGCTGGACGTACCATGGGACACGCTGGTGCTATTGTTGGTGGCAGTGACGATACGGCTCAGGCTAAAAAGAAAATCATGAGAGAATGTGGTATTCATGTAGTGGATTCCCCTGCTGAAATAGGTAAAAAAGTAGCTGAAGTTTTAGCATAATAAAACATATAAATTATAAGGACCTCGCAAGATTTTGTGAGGTTTTTTTATTTGATACAGTTTGTAATTACTATATTTGAAAATCAACTTTTTTATAAAAATTAAATGAAATTATTAGAAGGAAAAACAGCAATTATAACGGGTGCTAGTAGAGGTATAGGAAGAGGAATCGCTCAAGTATTTGCAGAACAAGGTGCTAATGTTGCTTTTACATACAGTTCTTCTGTAGAAGCTGCTAATGAATTAGAAAACGAATTAAATGCCTTAGGAGTTAAAGCCAAAGGTTATAAAAGTAATGCAGCGAGTTTCAACGACGCTCAAAAATTAGCAGACGATGTAGCTGCCGAGTTTGGTAGTATCGATATTTTGGTTAATAATGCAGGTATTACCAAAGATAATTTGTTAATGCGGATTAGTGAGGCTGATTTTGACACTGTTATTGAGGTCAATTTAAAATCGGTTTTCAATATGACCAAAGCTGTGCAAAAAACGATGTTGAAACAACGTAAAGGTTCTATCATTAACATGAGTTCCGTGGTTGGTGTTAAAGGAAATGCAGGACAAACCAATTATGCGGCATCAAAAGCGGGAATCATCGGATTTTCAAAATCTGTGGCTTTAGAACTGGGGTCTAGAAATATAAGAAGCAACGTAATTGCGCCGGGTTTTATTGAAACTGAGATGACAGCCAAACTGGACGAGAATGTGGTTAAAGGTTGGAGAGACGGTATTCCATTAAAACGTGGTGGAACTCCTGAAGATGTAGCCAATGCTTGTGTGTTTTTAGCTAGCGATATGAGTTCTTATATTACTGGGCAAACATTGAATGTTGATGGCGGGATGTTAACTTAATATTTGAAAGTAAAATTTTAATGAGTTCCATAACTCTTGTTTTTATCATACTTGCAGGATTATTAGCGCTATTATTAGCGCTTTTTCAATATTGGAACAAATCAAAAGGACATTCCAAACTATATTGGACATTCATTTTTTTAAGATTTCTTACGCTTTTTGCGATTCTACTACTTATCATCAACCCTAAGTTTGAACATCTCGAAGTTTATACTGAAAAACCTAATCTAATTATAGCTGTTGATAATTCTAGTTCGATTAAGCATTTAAATCAAGATAGTAATTCTTTAAAAATTGTTGAATCCTTAACCAATAACTCAGATTTAACCAATAAATTTAATATTGAGTTATATTCTTTTGGTGATAATTTAAATTCTGAAGATTCTTTAAATTTTACCAAGCAGCAAACCAATATTAGCAACGCCATCAACCAATTATCCCAAATTTATAAAGAATCCATTTCACCAACGGTATTAATTACTGATGGGAATCAAACTTATGGTAGTGATTACGAATTCAGTTCAAATTCATATAAACAATCTATCTATCCCATCATTTTAGGGGATACCGTTAACTATACTGATTTAAAAATTCAACAGTTAAACGTTAACAAATATGCTTTTCTAAAAAACAGTTTTCCTATTGAAGTATTTTTAATTTATAACGGGAGCAGCAATATCAATTCCCAATTCACTGTCACTAGTGGAAATAATATAGTTTATTCACAGCCCATTACGTTTTCAAAAAGTAACAACTCCAAGATTGTCAATTTTACATTGCCTGCAAACAGCGTAGGGGTAAGCGCGTACAAAGCGACACTTGAGCCATTGAACAATGAAAAAAACATTGTAAATAATACCAAAAATTTTGCGGTAGAAGTCATTGATCAAAAGACAAAAGTAGCCCTTGTAAGCGACTTTTTGCATCCAGATTTAGGCGTGCTTAAAAAGAGTATCGAAAGCAATGAACAACGGGAAGCTGTATTCATAAAACCAAATGATATAATTAATCAAATAAATGATTTTCAATTATTTATATTGTATCAACCAAATAATAAGTTTAAACAGTTATTTGAGGCTTTAGATAATGAAAACAAAAATAAAATGATCATTGTTGGAACAAAAACCGACATTGATTTTTTAAATACTACTGATAAAAATTATAACCAACAAATAACAGGTCAGTTCGAAGATTATCAATCTGAAATGAATCTAAATTTTGCTCCCTTCATAATTGACGATATTGACTTTGAATCATTTCCACCCTTAAAATCAAATTACGGTGACGTGACGTTTTCAATACCCTTTGAAACCATTCTTTTTAAAAAAGTCAACAATATTTCTACTAAAGAACCATTATTGGCAACTTTTGAAACCAATGGAAAAAGAGAAGGCATTTTGTTTGGTGAAAATATTTGGCAATGGAGGGCACAGAGTTATATCAATGCGAAATCCTTTAATGACTTTGATAATTTTATTGGAAAGCTGGTTCAATATTTAGCTTCGAATAAAAAGAGAAACAGACTTAATGTAGATTACGAATCCTTCTATAATGGCACAGGAAATATTATTATCAAAGCGCAATTCTTTGACAAAAACTTTGAATTTGATGCTCGTGAAACACTTACCATTTCAGTAAAAGACACTATTTCAAATAAAGAAAAAAGTTTTCCTTTAATTTTAAAAAATAATAATTACCAAGTCGATTTAAGTAATTTATCTCCTTCAGAATACACCTTTAAAGTATATGCGAAAAATGAAAACATATCACAATCAGGGAGTTTTCAAATTTTAGAATACGATGTTGAGCAGCAATTCTTAAATGCCGATGTAACGAAACTGCAACGTTTAGCCAATAATAGTGACGGAAAAAGTTATTTTATTGATGATACCAATACCTTGGTAAATGATTTATTAAACGATAATCGTTTTGTAGCAATCCAAAAAAGCAATAAAAATACCATACCTTTGATAGATTGGAAATATCTACTCCTTCTAATAGCCTTAACTCTGACTATCGAATGGTTTTTAAGGAAATATAACGGATTAATTTAAACTAAAATATAATGGAAAAATTACCTAAAGTGACCATACCTGTAATAATCACTATAATCATACTTATCATAGTATTGGCAAAATCAGCAGTAACCATAGGTTCTGGTGAAGCCGGGGTACTTTATAAAACTTTTGACAATGGTGTTGTAACGGATAAACCACCTTTAGGTGAAGGATTTCATATTGTAGCACCTTGGAATAAAGTTATTGTTTATGAAGTGCGCCAACAAGAAATACTTGAGAAGATGAATGTGTTGTCATCAAATGGACTGGATATAAAATTGGAAGCATCTGTTTGGTTTCAACCGGATTTTAAGAATTTAGGGAAATTACATCAAGAAAAGAGCGAAATGTATAAAGAACGTGTACTGCTTCCAGCTATACGTTCTGCCGCCCGTAGCGTTGTTGGTCGTTATACGCCCGAACAATTGTATTCCAGTAAAAGAGATGCCATCCAGCAAGAAATATTTGAAGAAACAAAGAAAATAGTTGAGGATCAATATATCCAATTAAATGAAGTTTTAGTTCGAGATGTGACGTTACCTCCAACAATTAAAGATGCCATTGAACGCAAATTAAAACAAGAACAGGAATCATTGGAATATGAGTTTAGATTGGTAACAGCGGCTAAAGAAGCAGAAAAAGTAATTATTGAAGCTCAAGGAAAAGCAGAATCCAACAGAATATTAAGTGCCTCTTTAACGGATAAAATTTTACAAGATAAAGGTATTGATGCCACCATGAAATTAGCGGAATCTCCCAATAGTAAAGTCATTGTAATAGGTTCGGGCGATAGCGGGTTGCCTATTATTTTAGGAAATCAATAGTTTTTTAGACTTAAATAGTTTCCATAATTAAGTTTTGTTGAAATTATTTGGAATTTTAAACTTAATTTATAGATATTTGCACATAATTAATAAAACATGACATTTATTCAAGCACATCACCATCATTTTCAAATTTGCACTCAAGCGAACTGAAGATGTATTGAATAAATTCAACATATTTTTTAAACCCGTTTGAGACAATCAAGCGGGTTTTTTAATTTTATTGCCAACTAGATTGTTTCAAACTCATAAAAACAAGACAATGAGTAAATTAAGAATTGCAGTTCAAAAAGCGGGTCGTTTACACGACGAATCTATGGATATTTTAAAAGATATCGGTGTGTATATCGATAATGGAAAAGATCAATTGAAAGCATCTGCCAAGGGGTTTCCTGTAGAAGTGTTTTATTTGAGAAATGGCGACATTCCTCAATATTTAAAAGACGGTGTAGTTGATGCGGCCATAATTGGAGAAAATATTTTAATAGAAAAAGGGGAAGGTATCACAATCGCCGAAAAATTAGGGTTTTCTTCATGCAAGGTTTGTATTGCAGTTCCAAAGTCTATGAAATATAATAGTATCAAGGATTTGGATGGAAAACGTATTGCAACATCATATCCAAATACCGTTCAAAATTATTTAGATAACAATGGGATTAACGCTCAGCTTCATATCATTAATGGTTCTGTTGAAATTGCTCCTAATATTGGGCTAGCGGATGCCATTTGCGATATCGTTTCAAGCGGAAGCACCTTATTCAAAAACAATTTAAAAGAAGTTGAAACCATTTTAAAATCTGAAGCCGTATTGGCCGTTTCACCAGTATTAAGTGAAGAAAAACAAGCTATTTTAGACACGATTCAGTTCAGGATTCAATCCGTTTTAAAAGGACGCCAATCTAAATACATATTGTTGAATGCGCCTAATGACAGAATACAAGACATTATTAATGTATTGCCGGGTATGAAAAGTCCAACGGTTTTGCCATTAGCGGAAGCAGGGTGGAGTTCTGTACATTCCGTAATCAGTAAAAATGAATTCTGGAACGTGATAGACGAGTTAAAAAAGAATGGGGCTCAAGGCATTTTGGTGTGTCCTATTGAAAAAATGGTTTTGTAATAGTTGTTTAGTGAAAGCAGAGTTTGAAATAGAGTTGATTTCTTATGAAAAAATGGAAACTATTCTTCCTCTCGTGGTTTTACTTAATGAAGGAAGATTTGAATATCAAATCTTGAAAGAACGCCTTGATGATATGTTATCTATGGGTAATTACCAATGTATCGGGGTCTATCGTGAAAATGAATTACTAGGAATCTGCGGATTTTGGTTATTAAATAAACTTTATGCAGGAAAGCATTTAGAACCAGACAATGTTTATGTTAAACCCGAATACCGTAGTAAGGGCATTGGTAATCTAATGATGCAATGGTTATTTGACTACGCTAAACAGATTGGCTGTGAGGGCTTAGAAGTAAATTGCTATGCAAAAAATATAAAAGGCAAGATGTTTTGGGAATCGCAAGGCTTTAATGCTTTAGGACATCACATGATTAAAAAATTTTAAAGATGCAAATAATTGATAATCCGAGTAAAACAACTTGGACCGACATATTAAAACGACCAACACAAACAGTAGATGATATTGAAGCTACGGTCAATGTTGTTTTTAATGAAGTGCGTTCAGATGGGGATTTAGCCGTTAAAAAATACACTGAACGTTTTGATGGCGTAAAGTTAGATTCCAATTTAGTGACTCCTGAAGAACTTCAAGAAGCGTCAACTTTGGTTTCAGATGCGTTGAAGAATGCCATAGACTTAGCAAAGTTGAATATTGTAGCCTTTCATGCAGCTCAAAAAACAACTAGAATTTCCTTAGAAACTACTGAAGGTGTTAGCTGTTGGCAAGAAAAACGTCCTATTGAAAAGGTCGGTTTATACATTCCAGGAGGTACAGCACCGTTATTTTCTACGGTGTTGATGTTAGCTGTTCCCGCACAAATTGCAGGCTGTAAAGAGATTGTATTATGCTCACCACCAAATAAACAGGGTAACATTGCTCCAGAAATTTTATATACGGCACAACTTTGTGGGGTTACTAAAATTATTAAAGTTGGAGGTATTCAGGCAATTGCAGCACTGACTTTTGGCACGGAATCGATTCCTAAAGTCTATAAAATTTTCGGTCCGGGCAATCAATTTGTTACGGTTGCAAAACAATTGGCAACAAAATATGGCGTCGCTATCGATATGCCTGCAGGCCCTAGTGAGTTGTTAGTCGTTGCTGATGAAACCGCCAACGCAGCTTATGTGGCTTCCGATTTATTAAGCCAAGCCGAGCATGGTACTGATAGTCAGGTTATTTTGGTTTCAACCTCTATGGGTGTCATCAAAAATGTTTCACAAGAAATTGAAAAACAATTGGAATTGCTTCCGCGTAAAGCGATTGCTGAGAAATCTATAGCGAATTCTAAACTGATTTATGTTGAAAGTGAGGATATCGCTTTGGAATTGATAAACGAATACGGTCCAGAACATTTTATCATCTGTACAAAAAATGATGATTTTTATGTGAATGGTATTGCTAACGCAGGGTCTATTTTTATAGGTAATTATACCCCAGAAAGTGCTGGTGATTATGCCTCTGGAACCAATCATACCTTACCAACCAATGGATTTTCAAAAGCCTATTCTGGAGTGAACTTAGATAGCTTTTTAAAGAGCATGACGTTTCAGAAAATATCAAAAGAAGGATTAAAGAATATAGGAAATGCTATTGAGTTGATGGCTGAAGCAGAAGGCTTACAAGCACACAAAAATGCGGTAACGATACGATTGAAGGATTTATAAAGTAACTTTTAATGCCGAAGATGTCACCCTGAGCGCAGTCGAAGGGTTGTTTCAGCATCACAAATAAAAATTAATGAGACACTGAAATGAATTCAGTGTGACAAAAAAAAATGAACATACAAGACTTAATACGGCCAACAATTAAAGCACTAAAACCTTATTCATCTGCGCGGGATGAATTTCAAGGCGTGCCTGCTGATATGGTATTTTTAGATGCCAATGAAAATCCGTTTGAAAACGGCGTCAATCGTTACCCAGATCCACAACAAGGAAAATTAAAAGATATTCTTTCAAAAATAAAAAATATTTCTGCTAAAAACATCCTTTTAGGAAACGGCAGCGACGAAGTTTTAGATTTGATTTTCAGGGCATTTTGTGAGCCAAATCAAGATAACGTCATCATTTTGCCGCCAACGTATGGTATGTATGAAGTTTTGGCAAATTTGAATGCGATAGATATTGTTAAAGTTGATTTGGATGACACATTTCAGCCGAAAGTCAATCAGATTTTAAATGCAGCCAATGCAAAAAGTAAAATTCTATTTCTGTGTTCGCCAAACAATCCAACTGCTAATAGTTTTGAAAGTTCTAAAATAGAAAAGCTTATTACCGAATTTAAAGGATTGGTGGTTATTGATGAAGCTTATATTGATTTTTCAAATGAAGCCAGTTGGCTTAGCAGATTGGATGAATTTCCGAATTTAGTCGTCACGCAAACCTTATCGAAAGCCTATGCCATGGCCGGGATTCGCTTAGGTATTTGTTATGCTTCGGCAGAAATCATTACTGTTTTGAATACGATTAAACCGCCTTATAATATTAATGAGCTAACTCAGAAAAAAGCCATTGAATTGCTAAGTATAAAGGATTTAGCTTCCAATCAAATCCATGATATTTTAAAGGAACGAACTAAATTAATGACTGAGTTAAAAAGCATTACGTTTGTTTCAAAAATATATCCTTCGGATGCCAATTTCATTTTGGCAAAAGTAGATGATGCCAACAAACGTTATAATCAGCTTATTGAAAAAGGAATTGTGATTAGAAATAGAACGACGCAAGTAGGTTGTGAAAACTGTTTACGTTTTACAGTGGGTACATCTGAAGAAAATGAGAAATTAATAAAAACCCTTTTATTAATTTCGAAATCCTGAACTTGTTTCAGGAACTTCTAATTAAAGAAGAATTATTATCAATGAAAAAATGTTATTGTTACATATTAACAAATAAAAATAGAAGTGTATTATACATTGGCTATACTGATAATTTGCAGAAAAGAATTAGCCAACACCAAAAAGGAACAGGAGCGGTATTTACCAAAAAGTACAATGTAGTTGATTTAGTTTATTATGAGGAATTTGAAGAAATGAAAGTTGCTAAATCTCGTGAAAAGCAATTAAAAAATTGGCATAAGGACTGGAAATGGAATTTAGTTAAAGAAACCAATCCTAAATTAGAGACATTAATATTAAATTAAAAAGGTCCTGAAATAAATTCAGGACATATAACTAAAGTTATATGAAAAAAGTATTGTTTATAGACAGAGATGGCACCATCATCAAAGAGCCAGGCGATGAGCAAATCGACTCTTTCGAAAAATTGGAATTTTACCCTAAAGTATTTCAATATTTAGGCAAAATCGCTAAGGAACTAGACTACGAGATTGTTATGATTACCAATCAAGATGGTTTGGGAACTTCTTCTTTTCCTGAAAATACATTTTGGCCCGTTCATAATTTCATCATAAAATGTTTTGAAGATGAAGGGATTGTTTTTAAGGAGCAATTTATAGACAGAACGTTTGCTAAAGATAATGCGCCAACAAGAAAACCAAATACGGGATTATTAACCAAATATTTTTCCGAGGATTACGATTTAGTAAATTCTTTTGTAATTGGTGATAGGTTAACGGACATTGAATTGGCCAAAAATCTTGGGGCTAAAGGGATTTACATAAACGATAACACACATTTAGGAACCAATGAAATCACCGTAAAACGTGAAGAATTAGACGCATACATTGCTTTAGAAACCAATGATTGGTCTAAAATTTATGGGTTTTTAAAGGCTGATGATCGATCGGGAGGTATTATAAGAAATACTAATGAAACTAAAATTGCGATTCAAATAAACCTTGATGGCACAGGAAAAAGTAAAATAGATACAGGCATTGCTTTTTTTGACCACATGCTGGATCAAATTGCACGTCACGGTCAATTGGACTTAACAATAAAAGTAGATGGCGACTTGGAAGTTGATGAACACCATACCATTGAAGATACGGCCATAGCCTTAGGCGAATTATTCAATAATGTTTTAGGAAATAAATTGGGTATAGAACGTTATGGATTTTGTTTGCCAATGGACGATTGTTTAGCGCAGGTCGCCATAGATTTTGGTGGTAGAAATTGGTTGGTTTGGGAAGCTGAATTTAAACGTGAAATGGTAGGCAAAATGCCAACGGAAATGTTTTATCATTTCTTTAAATCGTTCACAGATGGGGCTAAATGCAACTTGAATATTAAAGCAGAAGGCACAAATGAACACCATAAAATTGAAGCAATATTCAAAGCTTTTGCTAAAGCAATTAAAATGGCAGTAAAACGCGATATTGAAAAAATGATTTTGCCTTCCACGAAAGGGATGCTTTAATAAATTAAGAATTCAGATTTTAGAATTACGAATTCAAATCGTAAATCGTAAATCGTAAATCGTAAATCGTAAATCAATTGAAATTAGTCATTATAAATTACGGAGCGGGAAACATCAAAAGCATACAATTTGCTTTTAAACGCCTTGGGGTTGATGCTATTTTATCAAATAATCCTGATGAGATAGTAGCGGCGGATAAAATTATATTTCCAGGGGTTGGTGAAGCTAGTACAGCCATGAACATGCTAAAGGAAAGTGGATTGGATATTTTGATTCCAACATTAAAGCAACCTGTTTTGGGTATTTGCTTGGGTATGCAATTGCTTTGCAAGTCCACAGAAGAAGGTTATACCAAAGGATTGGGTGTTTTTAATACGGATGTGAAACGGTTTTCTAATGATGTGAAAGTCCCTCAAATGGGGTGGAACGTGATTAAGGATTTAAAATCTGATTTATTTGAAGGCATCAAGGAAGGAGCATATATGTATCTGGTTCACAGTTATTATGCCGAACATTGTGAGCAAACCATAGCAAAAACCGATTACGGAATCAATTATGCTTCAGCATTGCAACACAATAATTTTTACGGTGTACAATTTCATCCAGAAAAAAGCAGCCTTGCAGGAGAAAAAATATTAGAAAACTTTTTAAAATTATAGTTGATGGTTTGTAGATATTGGGAAACTAATAGCCAAAAGCCAAAAGCCAAAAGCCATAAATAATGAGAATCATACCAGCCATAGACATCATAGACGGCAAATGCGTGAGATTAACCAAAGGCGATTACGATACCAAAAAGATTTATAATGAGAATCCTTTGGAAGTCGCTAAAATGTTTGAAGCTGCCGGCATTGAATATTTACATTTGGTGGATTTAGATGGTGCTAAAGCACACCACATTGTTAATTATAAGGTTTTAGAGCAAATTTCAACAAAGACGAAGTTGAAAATCGATTTTGGAGGTGGCTTAAAAACGAATGAGGATTTACATATTGCCTTCAACTCGGGAGCAAAACAAATCACTGGAGGCAGTATTGCGGTTAAAAACCCAAAGACTTTTGAAGGTTGGATTGCTAAATACGGCGGTGAAAAAATCATTTTAGGAGCGGATAGCAATAATGGAAAAATAGCGATTAGCGGTTGGCTGGAGAATAGTGCAGACGAGGTTATTCCATTCATTAAAGAGTATCAAAAGAAAAGCATCAAGTATGTCATTTGTACAGATATTGCTAAAGACGGCATGCTAGAAGGACCATCGTATGATTTGTATAAGCAAATCATAGAAGAATGTACCAATAATAGTAGCGGTCAATCCATTAAGCTGATTGCATCTGGGGGAATTTCAACATTTGATGAATTACCCAAACTAAAAGCACTGGGATGCGAAGGGGTTATTATTGGAAAAGCTATTTATGAGAATAGAATCAGTTTAAAACAATTAGAAGCTTTTGTTTAACCAGTTACTTGTTAAGACTTAAAAGCCAATAACTTTTAACTTTTAACTTTTAACTTTTAACTTTTATTAATGTTAACAAAAAGAATCATACCCTGCTTGGATATTAAAAACGGACGAACCGTAAAAGGCGTTAATTTTATTGATTTACGTGATGCAGGTGACCCGGTAGAACTGGCAAAACAATATGCGGATATTGGTGCTGATGAATTGGTTTTTTTGGATATTTCAGCTACTTTAGAGGGTCGAGCCACGACTTTAGATATGGTTTTACATGTCGCTGAACAAGTCAATATTCCGTTTACGGTGGGCGGTGGTATTTCGTCTATAGAGCATGTAGACGATTTGTTGAAATGTGGCGCTGATAAAGTCTCCATCAATTCTTCGGCGGTAAAACGACCTGAATTGGTTAACGAACTTTCCAATAAATTTGGAAGCCAGTGTATTGTCGTTGCCATTGATGCCAAACAAATCGACGGCCATTGGAAAGTACATTTAGCAGGTGGTAGTATCCCAACGGATATTGATTTATTTGAGTGGGCCAAAGAAGTCGAGCAACGCGGTGCTGGTGAAATATTATTCACGTCCATGGATCATGATGGTACAAAAAATGGGTTTGCCAATGAAGCCTTAGCTAAATTATCAAGTGAATTGAATATCCCCATAATAGCTTCAGGTGGTGCAGGGAATATCCAGCATTTTATTGATACCTTTAAAGAAGGCAAAGCAGATGCGGCTTTAGCTGCTAGTGTGTTTCACTTTGGAGAAATACCCATACCTGAATTAAAAAGAGCATTAAAAAATAATAATATAGAAGTACGGCTTTAGGCCCTAACCCCAAAGGGGAAATAAATAAAGAATTAAAATATGTCAAATAAAAAAAATACTTGTGCCATTTCTCCCCCTTGGGGGGAGTTAGAGGGGGCTCTAGTTCCAGCCATCATCCAAGATATCACAACAAAAAATGTATTGATGTTGGGCTATATGAATGAAGCCGCTTACAATAAAACAATAGAAACCAAACAAGTTACTTTTTTTAGTAGAAGTAAAAATAGGTTATGGACAAAAGGGGAGGAAAGTGGCAACTTTTTAAATCTCGTGGATATAAAAAACGATTGTGATAGCGATACGCTTCTAATTCAAGTAAATCCAGTCGGACCAACGTGTCATACTGGAACAGATACGTGTTGGGGTGAATCGAATGATGAAACTTATGGATTTTTATCGCAGCTTGAACAGGTTATTGAAAACAGAAAAAATAATACCGATTCTGAAACATCTTACGTAGCTTCACTCTTTAAAAAAGGGATTAATAAAATCGCACAAAAAGTAGGAGAGGAAGCTGTTGAGGTGGTTATTGAAGCCAAAGACAGTAATGATGATTTATTTTTAAGTGAAAGTGCTGATTTATTGTTCCACTATTTAATCCTGCTACAAGCTAAAGGTTTCAAAATAGATGATATCATAAAGGTTTTGAAGTCAAGACATAAATAAAAGATATTAACTTCATAAGCTCATTTATAAATCAGTAATTAATTTGTATTTTTAAGGAAACTAACTATTCTTTAAACTAATGCAATTAACTAAACTGTCTATCTTAACACTTATGGTGTTGCTTGCTTTTTCATACAAAGTATCTTCTCAAAATGAAAAAGTATTATCCATTTTAAAGGAAAAGGGGATATTATCCATTGTCCATAAAAACCAGCCACTTATTGGGTATCAATATGCCGTCCTGGATCCGCCAGAAGGTGTCGATCCAGCATTCAAACGCAGTGGTTTTTTCCATCCAATAAATACCTTAAAAGGACATCGGTTAACGCGTATTCATGCAACAGACCATTACCACCATTTTGGAATGTGGAATCCGTGGACAAAGACCTTGTTTGAAGGCGATACCCTTGATTTTTGGAATATTGGTGGCAAACAAGCCACTATTCGCCATGCAGGTTTCAAAAACACGAATGTAACACATGAGTTTGCGGAATACCAAATGCTTCATGAACACGTCGTTTTAAAAAACAACAAAAATAAAGTAGCATTAAATGAAATACAAACCGTAAAAATCCATAATCCAAAAGATGATTATTATATCATTGACTTACAGTTTGATTATACCTGTGCAACTGATAGCAAATTTGAAATTTTGGCATATCGCTACCAAGGTTTAGGTTGGCGTGCCACTGAAGAATGGAATGATGCCAATAGTAGCATTATGACTTCCGAAGGCAAAACACGAAAAGACGCCGATAATACAACTGCCAAATGGATGCTATACCAAGGCAAGTTGGGAAATGATAAAGGGGGTATTATAATGCTTTCACATACACAAAATTACAACCATCCTGAACCTATCAGGGTTTGGCCTATCGGTCAACATGAAGGTTCTGTTTTTATAAATTTTTCACCAACCAAGACCAAAGACTGGGTATTTGAGCCTGGTAAAACCTATACATTAAAATATAGGTTGGTAGTTTTTGATAATGAGTTTACACCAACTCATGCAGAAACATTTTGGGAAGAATTTACCAAGCAATAACAACCAAAACTAGACTATAGCATGAAAAAAAACATTTCAAGAAGAACGTTTATCCAAACAACTTCAAAGGCATCAGCAGCAACTATATTGTTATCTGGAGTTCCATCAATAGTTCCAGCAAGTGTGTTTGGTAAAAATGCACCCAGTAACCGTATCAATATTGCCGCCATTGGTAATGGCCGAATTTCAAGGATTTATGACATGCCAGAGGTATGGCAATCCGAGGATGTACAAATACTAGCTGTTTGTGATTTAGACTCCAATCGTGCCAAAGATGCCAAAGCGTTGGTTGAAAAATATTATACTGAAAAATCAGGCAAGCCTTTTAACGGTGTAAATGTTTACACCGATTACCGTGAATTACTTCTTAATAAAGATATTGACGCCGTGATTATAAGTACACCAGACCATTGGCATACAAAAATAGGTGTTGATGCTGTACGCGCAGGCAAAGATATTTTTATGCAAAAACCAGTATCATTGACTATTAAAGAAGGTCGTTATTTAAGTGATGAAGTTAGAAAAACCGATAGGATATTTCAAATTGGCAGTCAACAACGTTCTTCACCTCAATTCCGTTATGCGGCAGAATTGGTAAGAAATGGCAGAATAGGCGAGCTTAAAAAAGTCCATGTTGGGTTGCCGGGTGATCCCAGTGGAAATGAAGAGCCTGAAATGCCAATTCCAACAAACTTGGATTATGATATGTGGTTGGGAGCTACACCTGAGGTTTATTATACAGAAAAGCGCGTCCATCCACAATCAAACTATGGTCGCCCAGGTTGGTTACGCTGTGAACAGTTTGGTGCCGGTATGATTACAGGTTGGGGTTCGCACCATATTGATTCCGCACATTGGGGAATGAACACAGAATATACGGGTCCTATTGAGGTTTGGGGACAGGCAGAATTTCCAAAATCTGGTTTATGGGATGTCCATGGTATTTTCACAACTTACGCAAAATATGCCAATGGCGTTGAAATGGTTGTATCAAACGAATTACCTAATGGTGTTAAATTTGAAGGCACCGAAGGCTGGATATTTGTTACAAGAGGAGATTATCGTGTTACAGCAAGTGACCCTGTGGCTGATTCCAATGGGGTAAAACCATTGGATGCAAGTGACCCAAAAATTATTACATCCCAAATTGGAGCTAATGAAATCCATTTACCCATTAGTGAAAATCATCATAGAAATTGGATTGACAGCATCAAATCCCGTAAAGAGCCTATAGCTCCAATTGAAGCTGCACATCGTTCTTGTTCTGCATGCTTAATTCATCATATGGCCATGAAATTAAATAGGAAATTATACTGGAATCCAGAAACCGAACAATTTAAAAATGATGATGAGGCAAATGCTATGCTCTCAAGACCACAACGGGAAAAATATGCTGTAAAATATGAATAGAATAAGTATTAAACCATTTTTATACCTAACCATAACATTGGCTTTAATGGTCTCCTGTAAAACAGAAACAAAAGAGGTTTCAAAAAAAAACATTCAATTTATCACCATTGATCCTGGACATTTCCATGCTGCGTTAGTTCAAAAATATAATTACCCAGAAGTGGATTCAACAGTTTATATCTATGCTCCGAAAGGTGATGATGTTACTTTGCATTTAAATAGAATAGAAGGATTTAACTCCCGTGAAGAAAACCCCACAAATTGGAATACCATTTTGTACGAAGGTCCTGATTTTTTTGAAAAAATGTTATCTGAAAAGAAGGGAAACGTCGTTGTTTTATCAGGAAACAATCGTAAGAAATCAGAATACATCAATCAATCCGTGATTAATGGCTTGAATGTTCTTGCCGATAAACCAATGGCAATCAATATGGATGATTTTAAGTTATTAAAAAAAACCTTTGAATTGGCTTCACAAAAGAATATGTTTTTATATGATGTTATGACCGAGCGATTTGAAATCACATCCATATTACAGCGTGAGTTATCAATGAATAAAACCATTTTTGGTGACCTTGAAATAGGTTCTCCAGAAGATCCAGCCATAACGAAGGAAAGCATCCATCATTTTTATAAATACGTTTCTGGAAATATTTTAACGCGTCCGCCATGGTTTTTTGATGTCAATCAACAAGGGGAGGGCATTGTTGATGTTACCACACATTTGGTTGATTTAATTCAATGGCAATGTTTTCCTAATCAAATTTTACATGAAGAAGATGTAAATATTAATTCAGCAACTAGAACGCCAACACATATATCCAAATCTGAATTCGAAGCTGTCACAAAACTTAACCATTTTCCTGATTATTTGCAAAACGCCATCGTAAACGATTCTCTCTTGGCTGTATTTTGCAATGGAGAAATTAATTATAAGTTAAAAGATATTCATGCTAAAGTGTCTGTAAAATGGAATTATATGGCGCCTGAAGGCACTACAGATACTCACTTTTCTAAAATGAGGGGGACAAAAGTCAACCTCATAATTAAACAAGGAAAAGAAGAAAATTTTAAACCAACTTTATACATTGAAACTAGAGCGTTATCTGATGCCAACCTTGAGAATGTAATAGTAGAATTTAAAAAGTTAGAAGAAAAATATCCTGGAATATCTTTAAGATCTACCCCATTAGGCTGGGAAGTTATGATACCTGAATCTTATAAAAACGGACATGAAGCCCATTTTTCACAAGTAACGGAAAAGTTTATTGAATACCTTACCAAGAGAAATCTCCCAGAATGGGAAATCCCAAATATGATTACAAAATATTACACCACCACAAAAGCCTTAGAAATGGCTAAATCTAATTAAGATGATAAAAAATATAATTACATTTTGTATTTGCTTATTGACAACAATTACTTTTTCCCAAGGAAAAGTAGACTCTGGTGTGTATAAATTTGGGATAAATAAATTGATGATAAGTGGAGAAACAACCCATTTTCAAGATATGCAATTATCAACCATTAAGTTGAATCGTAATGATTCCATTCATGATAAAGCCTTTGATAATAAAGAACAAATTTTTATTGTGAAAGAAGGTGAAATAGAAGTAACCATTGGTAAAGAAACAAAAATTATAGGGGCAAATAGTGTAGCCTTTGTATTGCCAAAAGATCAAATTAAAATTAAAAATAATTTGGAAACCCCTGCCATTCTTTATTATATGCTATATAGCTCCAAAGATGAAATGGATTTACAAAGAGGTAAAGACAATGCTGGTTCTTTTATCATAAATTTTACGGATTTAGAATACAATCAACACGATAGAGGTGGCATCCGAAATTATTTTAATACCAAAACAGCTACTCTTAATTATTACGAAATGCATGTTACCAATTTAAATGGGGGCATTAAAAGCCACGAGCCGCACACCCACCGTGCAGCAGAAATAGTGCTAATGATTGATGGTAATACCCAAATGGAAATTGGTGACAAAATATATAAAGCAAATGTGGGCGATATTTATTTTTTAGCTTCTAATATACCACATGCCATTCAAAATATGGGAAGTAATCAAGCTATGTATTTTGCTTTTCAGTGGGACTAACAAAAGAAAAAGGCATTAATTTACTTAATGCCTTTTCAGAAAATCTAGACAATCCAATTTTTTGAAATGGATTTTTTAGAAAACCACACCAGAAATATGGCAAATGCAATAATACTAATGGTCATTGCTATACCATCAAAATGTCCCTGAGCCAACACATAACCCATTTGAACAATCACAGCAATTAATGAAATAACAAACAAAAAATATGCCCATTTTTTTCTCAACAAAAGTCCGATAGAGCCCAAAACGGCGGTAAATACAGCAATGGCAAACGCGGCTGTTAACCATGCCGGGAGATTGGAAACCATCTCCAATTGTGCCTCAGTCAGTGCCGAACGCCAACGATCTGTTTTATAAGCTTGTCCCAAATATTGGTCAACGCCCATGACATTCCAAAAAAGAGCAATTACGCTCACAACCCAAAACCAAACAGGTGGTTTAACTTTGTAATTTGTCATAATAGTTAGTTTTTAATTAGTTGGTTACATAAAAAGAAATACAATTTATAATTTTTTTGTCACAATTAATAAAATAACTTATTTTACCCCAACGATATAGATGTTAATGAAGCAGTATTTTTATTTAGTTACCATTCAGTATTTAGGTTACCGATTTCACGGTTGGCAAAAACAACCCGATGTAAAAACCTTGCATTTAATGGTTGATAGAACCTTGAATTTCATATTAGAAGGAAAGCCTTTTAAAAGTCTAGGATCGGGCAGGACCGATGCCATGGTGTCAGCAGAAGCTGCGGCTTTTGAGCTGTTTTTGGAAGAGCCTATTTTAGATTTAGATGCTTTCTTACAATTATTCAACCATAATTTACCCCAGGATATTCGCGCCTTGGCCATCAAGGAAGTTGATAAAAAATTCAACATCATCAAACATTCCAAAATCAAGGAATACATTTATTTGTTTACTTATGGTGAAAAATGCCATCCGTTTTGTGCTCCTATCATGACAACCATTCTTGAAGACTTGGATATTGACCTCATGAAGCAAGGCGCCAAACTTTTTGAGGGTGAGCATTTTTTTAAATCCTATTGCTTTCGGGCGACCGATAACGGTATTTACAATCGAGAGATTTTAACTTGTGAATTGGTAGAAAACACCATGTATACTGCCAATTATTTTCCTAATAAAACCTATATATTAAGAGTTAGGGGCAAAGGGTTTATGCGTAACCAAATACGGTTGATGATGGGTACGTTAATTGATTTAGGAAAGGGTAACAAGTCTCTAGAAGATATCAAAAACAGTTTGCTTCCTCAAAGCACCATAAAAATGGATTACATAGCACCTGCTTCAGGGCTTATTCTCAATAACATAGAGTTTGATTAAAGAATTAGCGTAATTAATTAAATTAATATCTCAATTAGTATATATGTGAATTTTGCAACTTATTTAAAAAACTTTGTAATTAAGTTGGTTTTAGTGTAACCTATATTTACTTCATATTAATAATTAAAACTCTAAAAAATGAAACATGTAATCTATATTTGTTTATTCTTGTTTGCTGGAACTGTGTTCGCACAACAAAAGCCTAAAGAAGTTAAGGAAGAGGTAGAAGTGAAAACGGTAAAAGTGAAAGACAATGAAAAAACAACCGAAAACAAAGTTAAAGTAGTTACAAGAGAGACATCCGATGTTGAGTTAGATGAAAATGATAAAAATAAAACCAACCAAAATCGTGTGCCTGGCACTACTAAAGTTGAAAAAAAGACATATGTGGACAATGATGCTAGTGACAAATACAACATTTTAACTACTGAAACGTATTACAGAATGGATGATGGAAATTATGTATTTTCCCCAAGTGAACAAGGGTTTCAAATATCGCATACTAAAGGCGATAATCAACCTCAGAACATCATAGGCAAATCTTGGCCAACTAGTTTGAAAGGTTACTATATTGTTGATGGAGCATCACAATCTGGCATTGGTTATTTTGACCAAAACGGAAATTTTGTTACTGAGTATTATAACAAAGCTACCAAACAAGTTGAAGTTAAAACATACCTTAAAAAGTAAATTTAAAATATAATTAAACAATAAAAAGTCCTTTGATAAAAAGGACTTTTTTGTATTTTAGAAACTTATTTTACAAGTTATGAATCCAACATTCTCAAAAGATACTTTAGAGTTTTTTAAAAATTTAGAACAAAATAATAATCGTGATTGGTTTAACGACCATAAAGCAGCATTCAAAAAAATGGAGGCAGAGGCTAAAAAAATATACACGACTGTTTTAAATAATTTAAAACTCCATGATGATGTTGACGGATTGAAAATGTTCAGGATTTATAGAGATGTGCGATTTTCAAAAAACAAAGCTCCTTACAAAACACATTTTGGAGGGTCTTTTCATAGAACGAAACCACACTTAAGAGGCGGGTACTATCTTCACATACAGCCCAATAACGAAAGCTTTATTGCAACAGGGTTTTGGGAACCGGCTCCAGCGGATTTATTGCGCATTAGAAAGGAATTCGAAATGGACGACCAAGAAATTCGTTCCATATTAAATGAAAAAGCATTTAAAAGTATTTGGGGCGGTTTTGTTGGAGACGAAGTAAAATCGTCGCCAAAAGGCTTTAGTAAAGACCATAAGGCCATCGACTTAATAAAAAAAAAGCAATACATTTTTACTAAAAAATATACCGACGAACAGGTTTTAAGTCCTGATTTCTTAAGTGACGTGGATAACACTTTTAAAGCCGTTCGCCCATATTTTAATTATATGAGCGATGTGCTTACAACGGATTTAAATGGTGTTTCTATTATATAATCTCAGTAATGAGATATTTCTTTTGATTGAATTCAAAAACATCCTTTTCACATTTATTCTTTAGTAATTGTCCGATTGGAGAACTTAAAGAAATAGCGAAATACGCTTCATCATCAATCTCAATCTTACCAATACTTGTTGAAATGTAAAAATTCATGATATCGGTTTTTACAATGCTGCCCAAAATGGCATCCGTAGAATCAATATTGGTTTTTATAAGTTTTAAATGTTCCTTGGTTTTTGTGGCATCGTTAAGATGCTCCATGTTTTTTTCAAGATCATTAAATAATTTACCATTCCCGGCATCATCATCTTCTGAGTTTCCTTGGTCATTACTGGCAATTGATTCTTTAATTAATTGAATTTCATTTTTGTAATCTGCAATTCGTTTATCAACGTATTCATTACATTTTTGCAATAGTTTCTGTTTTGTAGTCATTAAAATTAAACGGCTTTTAGCACTTCGGGTCTCTCAAAAAGAAGTATATTACTAATTAGCCGTTCTTTAACAATATGCATCATGCGCTTATTTAAAGCAGAAGAATTTTGTATATAAATGGAATATTCTTCCACCGTAAACAGACCTATAATAATACCTTTCAGAGAGTTACGAAATTTCATATCTTTTGTAATAGCATTTTCTATGTAATCCAAACGCTTTTCCAAAGATAATCCATAAAATACACATTTATGCTTTTCTATATAATTTTTAAAAACAGCTACCAATAAATCGTTTTGTAGTTTGGTAATTGGTCGTAATACTAAGTTTTGAAAACGTTCGTCACTACTCATATTTTCGTGAATGGAGGCCGAAGAAATTTCGGGACGAATACTGCTTAAACTGTGTTGTCTGGAGTCCATGGTTTTTAAGAGTTTTAATAAAATTATAGATTTATGAACCTTTAAAAAGTGTATGAACTTATTAATTGTTAACGAGGTTATTAACAATTAAAATTTTATCTTTAAATTCCATTACAAACAATACGATGAAATGAAATTTGGAAGTACAGATAATCCTGAAAATATAGACTTTACATTACCACCAGACCATCCGGAAACAAGAAGGGTACTATACAAATTTATAGATGATAATATCCCCGAAATGTATGTTGGCTGTGCTAAATGGAACAAAGCCGATTTAAAAGGATTTTACCCAAAAGGGACTAAAGATGAGTTGGAATATTATTCTAGACAATTTAATTCTATTGAATTAAATGCCACATTTTACAGAATTTTTCCTGCAGAACAATTTGCCAACTGGTATGAAAAAACGCCAAAGGGATTTAAGTTTTTCCCTAAACTGAATCAAGAAATAAGTCATTGGAAACGTCTACAGGATACCAAGGACGTGGTGGAAACTTATTTGTACAATGCCTCCAATTTAAAGGAAAAATTAGGCACAGTATTTTTGCAAATGCACGATAATTTCGCTCCTAAGGATTTTGACAGGGTCGTAACATTTGTCGAATCCTGGCCAAAGGAGATTCCGTTGGCGGTGGAATTCAGACATACCAAATGGTATAACGATACAACTGTAGCTAGTGAATTATATCAACTTTTGGAAACTAACAACGTTTCGAATGTCATCGTAGATACGGCGGGGAGACGTGATTTGTTGCACATGCGATTAACCAATGCCAGCGCATTCGTTAGGTATGTGGGCGCTAACCATGCCAGTGACTACAACCGTTTGGATGATTGGATAGAGCGATTAAAAGATTGGAAAACCCAAGGCATTAAAGAAGTAGATTTCTTTATCCATCAAAATATTGAAAAAGAATCGCCTTTACTATCAGCTTATTTTATTAAAAAATTAAATTCAGAGCTTGGTTATTCTCTTAAAATCCCAGGTGAGGGAAATGGTGATACCTTATTTTAAATACCAATGACAACACTCCGTTTTTTATATCAATTACAGTGTGAAAGGATTATAGTATTCGTGTTTTTCTTTAGTTCCACTTTGGCTTTTTCCCAAACCCAAAAAGAATTGGTTCTAGGGGAGCAACCCATCTATAAGGTTGCTAAAACGAAAGACTCCATTATTGCCGATGGAAAAATGGATGAGCCCAGCTGGAAAAATGCTGAAATCAGAACATTTGACTACTTTTTTAGACGAGATAAACCTGCCGATGAACAAAAGACGAAATTTAGGATGCTTTGGGATGATAAAAACCTCTATCTTTTTTATGAATTCGAGGATTCATCACTAACCGCTCGTGAAACGCAACATGATGGGCGAACTTATCTAGATGACTGCGCCGAGTTTTTCTGTCTCCCAATTCCAGATAGTTTAGACATGCATTTTGGCTTTGAGGTCAATATTCCTAAAGTGAAGTACGATTATATCGTGCTATGGCAATTTCACAACAACAGAAGTATTTTCATTTCTAGTTATGATCCACAATATGAAGTAGGCGTAACTTATGACGGTACCTTAAATGACGATACTGATATAGACAAGGGTTGGACCATGGAATACATTATTCCGTTAACGGCCTTTCGTGGATTTAACACTCGCAATTTGGCAGGAAAAAAATGGGCTTTTCAGGCTGTAAGACAGGATAGGAATTTGGTAGATGATACATTTCGTTCCACATCGACACTATTCCCAACTTATGATGTGATTTTAGATGTACATCCACCAAACCGTTTTGGTTTGATGGAGTTTATTGAAAACTAAAGCCTCTTACTTTTGTTAAAGTATCGTTAATCCTTTGTTAATTAGTTATATAGAAGTAATTATTATGATAATTTTAAAGGAAACTAAAATAAAACCCTCATGAAAAAAATTGTATTCAGTATCATTGGTGTAGGACTAGCGGTTACCTTGCTTTCTTATATGAATAAACCAAACAGCACTCTAACTTCAAATTTTGTTACAGGAAATCCTGAAGTAGCTTCCATAAATGCCATTAGTTTTGGCCCAGAAGGCATCCTATTCTTGGGCGATTCTAAAAATGCGACGATCTATGCGTTGGATACCAAAGATACGAAAACTAAGAACGCTTCAGAAGTAAGCATGGCAAACTTTGATACCAATTTAGCGGCATCTTTGGGTACCACTGCCGAAAATATCAAAATTACGGATATGGCAGTCAACCCCATTTCAAAAGCTATTTATTTCTCAGTGAATAGTGCGGATGGAACACCATTATTAATGACATTAAAAGATGGTAAATTTGAAAATGTCTCCTTAAAAAATGCCAGTTACTCTAAAATTGAATTAGTTGATGTCGTGGAAGACAAAAAAGATGATAGGGGTAGAGATCAAAGAGTTTGGGCTATAGCCGACTTAAAATATCACAATGGAAGGGTTATGGTTGCTGGTTTATCCAATAAAGAATTTAGTTCAACTTTTAGAAGTATGCCTTTCCCGTTTACAAATAATCAAGATTATGCGTCTTTAGAAATGTACCATGCAGCACATGGCCGTTACGAAACCTATTCGCCCATTAAAACATTTGATGTCGTAAATATTGATAAAAAAGAGTATTTATTGGCTAGCTATACCTGTACGCCCTTAGTATTATTTCCTATGGATGAGTTAAAAGGTACGAATCATGTGAAAGGTAGAACCATAGCCGAAATTGGTGCTGGTAATACACCTTTGGATATGATTGCTATGGAAAAAGATGGTAAATCTTATGTATTGATGGCGAATACAAGACACTCAACTGTGAAATTTGATTTTGAGTCCATTGCATCCACAAAAGCATCGCTTACAACAAAAGTGGAAGGAACCGATGGTATTGCTTTTGAAGCTTTAGCCGATATGAAAGATGTCGTGCAATTGGATAATTTAGATGCTGAAAACATCGCTTATCTTCAAAAAACCGCTGATGGTTCATTGACATTGAAAAGTAGCTCTATTTAATGAAGAAAAAAAGTAGATTTATATACCTAAAAAAGATCAAGATGTACTTGGTCTTTTTTTGTGTGTTACTATTTTTTAATTGTAAAAAAACAAAAGAAGGCAATACAGCTCTAGTCCTTATTGAAACCAACAATAGGGAATATATTTCTTTTGAATCTACAAGTGCATTAGAGGATTTAAGTATCGTATTAGAAAATCAACCCGATATTCCCATTTTAGGGGATTGGTCGATTGAGGGTGATACTATTACTTTTATTCCGATTTTACCATTCACAGTCGGACAAACCTATAGCATAAAGAATAGAGGAGAAGCTGTATATGTTTTTAAGATTGAGCCAGAAGACATACATACCACCGAATTAATAGCTATGTATCCAACGACGGATTCTGTACCTGAGAATTTGCTTAAAATGTATTTAGTGTTTTCAAAACCCATGCAGGAACTTGGGAATTCCTTGGATTATATAACCATTTATGATAATACCTCCAACAAAGAGGTAACGGTGTTCTTAGAATTACAATCGGAGCTTTGGAATAAAGATCACAACACGTTGACACTTTGGTTAGATCCTGGCCGGGTTAAAACGGATTTAATTCCCAATAAAGAACTAGGTTTACCAATCCAAAAAGGTCATAATTATACCATTACTATTAATTCCAATTGGAAAGATGCCCGAGGACAACCCATTGACTCGGCATATACTAAAACACTCAGTGTTGGCAGTAGGGATAATGAAAAACCAAATACCGCAAATTGGTTGATTAAATCTCCAAAAAAAGATACTAAAGAACTATTAAATATAGATTTTAATGAAGCCATGGATTATTTTGTAGCGATGGAAGGCTTTACTATTTTGGATTCAGATAAAAATAATATAGTAGGTACGTTTTCATTAGCAAATAAAGAACATGAACTTCATTTTTATCCCAATCAAACTTGGAAATCGGGAACTTATACCATATCCGTTGAAAACCGCTTGGAAGATCTAGCAGGAAACAACTTAAACCATCTTTTTGACACGGATTTAAAAGCCAATGATTCTATAGTGCAAAACATCAACAATACCTATATGAGCTTCATTATACAGTAATTTTCAAGCTTCATTTCCTATTATAAAACCAAGCAACACTTAAGTTGTCAGTATCACACCAAGTACTTGATACTATTTTGGAATTAGTAAGTTCAAAATTTATAAGTGATTATCATATTCTATTGCATTAAATATAAAATATTTCATATCTATTGGTTATTTTATAAAAATATCATAAAATGAATCTAATAGTTTCAAAAGTCTTCAATAAAATAGAGTTTTTCGTAAATTTGTTGTCCAAAATAGCTTAGAAAAATACATATCTATAATAGTAATAAAGCTACAATACTAAATTAAATACTATATGAGTAAAACATTGTTTGATAAGGTGTGGGATTCACATGTTGTAAGAAAGATTGAAGGTGGTCCAGATATATTCTTTATTGATAGACACTTTATACACGAAGTAACTAGCCCTGTGGCGTTTCTTGGATTAAAAAGTAGAGGATTAAAAGTATTATATCCGGAGCGTACCTTTGCTACGGCCGATCACAATACACCAACCATTAATCAGCATTTACCTGTTGAAGATCCGTTGTCTGCCAACCAATTAAAAGCGTTGGAGGATAACTCAAACGAATATGGCATTAGCCATTGGGGTCTTGGTCATCAAAAAAATGGTATTGTTCACGTCGTAGGTCCAGAAAACGGTATTACATTCCCCGGAGCGACTATTGTTTGTGGTGATTCGCATACCTCTACACATGGTGCTTTTGGTGCCATTGCTTTTGGTATTGGAACATCTGAAGTGGAAATGGTACTTTCTACACAATGTATCATGCAGCCAAAACCTAAAAAAATGCGTATTAATATCAATGGGCAATTAGGCAAAGGTGTTACTCCAAAAGATGTAGCTTTATATATCATTTCAAAATTAACAACTTCTGGCGCTACAGGTTATTTTGTGGAGTATGCTGGTGATGTTTTTGAAAACATGACCATGGAAGGACGTATGACCGTTTGTAACTTATCCATCGAGATGGGTGCACGTGGTGGTATGATTGCACCAGACGAAACAACCTTCGCTTATTTAAAAGACAAACCATTATCGCTGAAAGGTGAGGCGTGGGATACAGCCGTGGCACATTGGAAAACCTTGAAAACCGATGCTGATGCGAAATTTGATAAAGAATTAACCTTTTCTGCTAGTGATATTGAACCGATGATTACGTACGGAACCAATCCGGGTATGGGCATGGGTATTTCCAAAAACATCCCAAATGCTGAAGCGGTTGAAGGTGGCGTGGCAACATACAAAAAGTCCTTAGACTATATGGGTTACCACGAAAACGATCAAATGATTGGCAAAAAAGTCGATTATGTGTTCTTAGGAAGTTGTACCAATGGTAGAATTGAGGATTTTAGAGCCTTTGCATCTATTGTAAAAGGAAGAAAAAAAGCAGATAATGTGACCGCTTGGTTAGTGCCTGGTTCTCATGAAGTGGAAGCCTTAATCAAGGAAGAAGGTATTTTAGACATCATTAACGAGGCTGGATTTGTATTGAGACAACCAGGTTGCTCAGCTTGTTTGGCAATGAATGATGACAAAGTGCCTGCTGGGAAATATGCGGTAAGCACCTCTAACAGAAACTTTGAAGGTCGTCAAGGACCAGGTTCCAGAACGTTGTTAGCAAGTCCGTTAGTGGCTGCTGCCGCTGCGGTTACTGGCGTGGTTACAGACCCAAGAACTCTTTTGTAATTAACAATTAATAATGAATAGTTAAAAAAATAAAGTAAAGAATTCAAAAATTTTTAACTTTTAACTTTTAACTTTTAACTTAAAAAGATGGCATACGATAAATTTAATATACTAACAAGTACAGCGGTTCCATTACCATTGGAAAATGTAGATACCGATCAAATCATACCAGCTCGTTTCTTAAAAGCAACCAAGCGTGAAGGTTTTGGCGATAATTTATTTCGTGATTGGAGATATAACAACGATAATTCTCCTAAAGAAAGCTTTGTACTAAACAACCCTATTTATTCAGGTAAAATTTTAGTCGGAGGCAAAAATTTTGGCTCTGGTTCTTCTAGGGAACACGCAGCTTGGGCGGTTTATGATTATGGGTTCCGTTGTGTGGTATCAAGCTTTTTTGCTGATATCTTCAGAAATAACTGCTTGAATGTTGGTGTATTACCAGTTCAAGTAAGTGCTGAATTCTCCGAGCAAATTTTCAACGCTATTTATGACGATCCAAATACGGAAATAGAAGTAAATCTTCCGAATCAAACCATAACCCTTCTTTCAACAGGGGCACAAGAATCTTTTGAAATCAATAGTTATAAAAAAGACAATATGCTGAATGGTTTTGATGATATTGATTACTTACAAAGCATGAAATCGGAGATAGAATCATTTGCTAATGGACTATTGCTCTAAATGACCCTCAAGAAAATTGAAATAATGGATACGACATTGCGCGATGGTGAGCAAACCTCAGGCGTGTCGTTTTCTGCTTCTGAAAAACTAAACATCGCCAAGCTTTTACTGGAAGAATTAAAAGTGGATCGTATTGAAATTGCTTCAGCCAGAGTGTCTGAGGGCGAATTTCAAGCCGTCAAGGGCATTACCAATTGGGCCAATGCTCATGGCTATTTAAACCAGATTGAAGTATTAACGTTTGTTGATAATGGCGTGTCCATCAATTGGATGTTGGAAGCAGGAGCCAAGGTGCAAAACTTGCTAACCAAAGGTTCATTAAATCATTTAACTTATCAGTTAAAAAAGACTCCTAGTCAGCACTTTAAGGAAATTTCGGAATCCATTTTACTAGCGACACAAAAAGGCATCAAAACCAATGTGTATTTAGAAGATTGGAGCAATGGCATGCGCAATTCCAAAGACTATGTTTTTGAATATTTAGAGTTTATCTCTAAGCAAGCAGTGGAACGCATCATGCTTCCCGATACCCTTGGTATTTTAACGCCTTGGGAATCTTATGAATTTGTTTCTGTCATCAAAACAAAATATCCGCATTTACATTTCGATTTCCATGCGCACAACGATTATGATTTTGGTGTTGCCAATGTAGTGGAAGCGTTAAAAGCGGGGGCTGATGGATTGCACTTAACCGTAAACGGTATGGGCGAACGTGCTGGAAATGCACCTATGGCCAGTACGATTGCGGTTATAAACGATTTTATGCCTAATTTAAAAATTGGCGTGAATGAAAAAGTACTGTACACGGTTAGCAAATTAGTAGAGACTTTTTCAGGAATCATGATTCCTGCCAACAAACCGGTGATTGGCGCCAATGTATTTACACAAACGGCGGGTATTCATGCAGATGGCGACAACAAAAAAAATCTATATTTCAGTAATTTATTACCAGAACGTTTTGGTAGAACCAGACAATATGCCTTAGGAAAAGCGTCTGGAAAAGCGAATATCCAAAAGAATTTACAAGAATTAGGCTTACAGCTTAAGGATGAGGATTTAAAAAAAGTCACCCAACGTATCATCGAATTGGGCGATAAAAAAGAAGTGGTGACCAAAGAGGACTTACCTTATATCATTTCCGATGTATTGGACAGTCATTCCTATGAGGAAAAAATAAAAGTAGATTCTTATGTGCTAACACATGCGAAGGGCTTAAGGCCATCTACAAGTATTTCCATCACGATAGAAGGCAAAACCTTTGAGGAAAATGCGCAAGGTGACGGCCAATTTGATGCATTTATGAATGCCATCAGGAGCATTTTCAGAAAGAAAAAATTAGTCTTGCCAGATTTGATAGATTACGCCGTTCGAATCCCACCCGGAAGTCATTCAGATGCCTTGTGTGAAACCATCATTACTTGGAAAAGCCCAGAGAAAGAATTTAAAACGCGTGGTTTAGACTCCGATCAAACGGTTTCTGCTATTAAAGCCACCGAAAAAATGTTAAATATTATTATAAATTAGAATATGAAATCGCTTCTAAATAAAATGTTTGTCTTAAACAACCATAAATAAAAATTAAGCGATTGCATAAGACCGATAAAAAAAAATAAATAGTTACTTATGAAATTAAATATAGCCCTATTAGCAGGTGATGGCATTGGCCCAGAAGTTATTGATCAAGCAGTAAAAGTAAGTGATGCGGTTGCTAAGAAATTCGGACATGAAATCACTTGGATACCAGCCTTAACAGGTGCCGCTGCCATTGATGCCGTTGGAGAGCCTTATCCAGACTCTACACACGAAATATGTAAAAATGCCGATGCCGTATTGTTTGGTGCTATTGGTCACCCGAAATACGATAACGATCCATCAGCCAAAGTAAGACCAGAACAAGGCTTACTTAAAATGCGTAAAGCGTTGGGCTTGTTTGCTAACATTCGTCCGACCTTTACATTTCCATCGTTGATTGATAAATCCCCATTAAAAAGAGAGCGTATTGAAGGGACGGATTTGGTGATTTTACGTGAATTGACCGGTGGTATTTATTTTGGTGAAAAAGGTAGAAGAGATGGTGGAGAAACCGCTTATGACAATTGTGTTTACACCAGGGAAGAAGTAAAGCGTTTGGCTAAAAAGGGCTTTGAATTGGCGATGACTCGAGGCAAAAAATTATGTTGTGTTGATAAAGCCAATGTCTTGGAAACATCACGTTTATGGAGAGAAACCGTGCAAGCGATGGAAAAAGACTATCCAGAAGTGAAAGTATCATATGAATTTGTAGATGCCGTTGCCATGCGTTTGGTACAATGGCCAAATAGTTATGATGTATTGATTACTGAAAACCTGTTCGGGGATATTTTAACGGATGAAGCTTCTGTAATTTCTGGTTCTATGGGTTTAATGCCATCGGCATCCATTGGAACTGAAAATCAGTTGTTCGAACCTATCCACGGGTCGTATCCACAAGCAACAGGCTTAAATATAGCAAACCCAATGGCGACTGTGTTATCGGCTGCGATGATGTTTGAAATGGCTTTTAATTTACAGGAAGAAGGTGCTGCCATTCGTAACGTTGTGAATAAAGCATTAGCGCAAGGCATGGTGACTGAAGATTTAGCCGATGGCGGAAAAGCGTTTGGAACTAAAGAAGTTGGTGACTGGTTAGCTGCTAACATCTAATCATAACGATTTTATTATAAACAAAAAGGTGATTCTAAATGAGTCACCTTTTTTGTTTAAAAGCATAATCGAAAACCTGAAATGTCACTTCGAGTAATTTTCGAAGCATGAGAAAATTGTATCGAGAAGCTTTTTAGTTATGGTTCTAGATACTAATTCCAGTCTTTCCATTCCTGAAATTCATTCGAACTGGCACATATATTATATTAAAGCAATGAATAATTTAAAATAATTTAAAAACCTATAAATTAAATGTTTAACTAATAATTATTCATTATTAATTATTAACTCTTCTCAAATAAGCCCTTTCAACATAAAACGTTCCAAACGGAATGATAGATGCCACTAAAACGATGGCGAATTGTTTGGGAGTCCATTTCAATTCATTTTTCAGCATGATGGCCAAAACGATGTAGGTTACAAATAACAAACCATGTGGCATGCCCAGTAATTTGACATATTGTTCATCACCTCCAAAATGCTTAATAGGCGTAGCAATAAACAATAATAAGATATAAGATACACCTTCTAAAAAGGCAACAACACGAAAGATATTTAGTAATGAAAACATACCGTTTTAATTTAATTTACGAAATAATATTTAAAATACTTGAAACAAGATGAGTCCGTAAATGGCAAACCGCAACAATCGCAACGACCCAAATAAAATCACGCCTTTAAACGGATACTCAATAATGCCGGCAGCCATACACGATATGGAAAAAGGCAAGGGGAGCAACGCACCCACAACAATTAAAAACCCACCCCATTTTTTAGAGTTTTTAAGCTGTTTTGCCATTTTAACCTCTAAATAATTGTGTACCACTGGTATTTTAGTAATGGCAATACCAATCCAATAGGATATGAGTCCACCGAAATAAGAGATAAACCCAAGAAAACTAAGAAACAACCAAGGCATGTCCATTTTTGCGGCCCAAGCAATAAAAATTTCCGGTGGCACCAAACCTAATAAGGTTTCTGAAACAAAAAACACTCCTAAAACACCCCAAATAGGCAATGTTTCAGTCATGCGTACCAAGATGTTGTTGATACTAAAAAAATGATTGAACACAAATACGGCAGCTACCAAAATAATAATGTAAGGCAACGCTTTTAAAACGCTTTTCCATACAAACGAGTAAAAACCAGTATATTTATAATACTGGTGCAATAATTTTGAACGCGATTTTCCTGCATTGGGTTTTTCTTTTGCTTTTGGCTTTGCTTTTGGTTTCATCACTGGGGACACCTAAATTGAGCAGCAAAGATAGTATTTAGTATAGGTTCTTTATAGTTTATGAAACTTTTATTAACAAACTTTTAATACGCTAAACCCCCTAAATAAAAAAGGCTCGGAATATAAATCTCGAGCCTTCAATATCAAATAAAGTTTAGTTGGTGTTTAATGAGGACAATATACAATAAATATGAATTCACAATCTGTTTTAATGCATATTTTATCACCTTTTTTTGCCATATATTATAATTTGGTAGAGGTGGTAACGTTTACATGGAATTAAGCTGCTTTAAAATATTCTATTTTACATAATATAAATTATGGTACAAATGTATTTCATATCATTGTATAGCTATAATTCAATATTATGTAAAATATCCCAGAGTGTTTATAGCATTATATAGGATGTTTAGTACTTGGGTCATTAAACATTCGTGTTTGGCTTTTCGTTTATTTTTAATATTCTGTATAATCGTTCAACATTTTTTAAATACGCGATTCTCAAGAAACTTCACATTTACACATTTGTAGCTATAATTTGCCATTATGTAAAAATGTTTTATTATCTTTTTTTCTTGATAAAAAAAGAAACAAAAAAATCAAGGCTGCACAAAACTTTGGAAACAATATACGGCTCAATCGCTATATTTTAGAAAACATTGTTACTAGTTTACATAGCTTTGAAATCCAATGAAAAGTTGTTACTCTTAAGAAACTGCCTTACTAGACCTCTAAAATATGGACGCTCATTTCACCTATTGTTTTAACCAAAGTTTTCTGAGGCCTTTTAGCCGGCGCTTCATCTGGGTAAAAAACCCTCTACTTCTATTATACATAATGTTATAAAATTAAACTTTTAGTTTATGAACCATATTTTCTAAGGCATATTTTGCCAATTCTGGAATTGTATTACTAGAAACTTTAATTTCCCAATTTGATAGACTGGGCATTAAACTCACTTCGTTATCTACAAATATATTGTTATCAACCGTCAGCAAATCCTTCGATGGAATTATGTAAACAACCATAGGTTCTTTATCAATTATTAAAATTAAAGCTATAAATAAATTAGCATTTAATTCTCCTAACTCTAGTTTGGAAATTTTTTATACTACGCTCTGTGGTATCTAAATCTATAGATTTTAGATATATTTGATTGTTTTCAATAAAATAATCAACTCCTTCCCTCCCATTTAAGTTTGGTACGAGTTTCAAACCAATATCCGCAAATAATACTTTTAAATCATTCATTATTCAATTCTAATATTGGGATTACCATAAATATGCATAGCGAGTTTACCTTCAGGAACTACAAACCCCATAGAAATATCATCTTTGTAAACCGCAAGTGACAAATTTGCTAAATAAACAGCTTCTGATAGCTTATAACCTTCTTTAAAACATTTAATAAATTCACTATACCAATACGAGGGTATTGTCGTTTCTAATGGCCAAAATGGAGCAATTACTGCTTTATACCCTAGTTCTAAAATATCATAACATAAGGAAGTAACGCTATTAGCAAAAAAATCTTCATTAGAAACACCAGAATTGCATATAAAAAGTATAGCAACTTCGCCATTTCCAAATAATTCTTTAGGGTAAATAACTGCACTTTCTGAATCATTACTAGTGTATATGCCTTTAAAGTTTTTAAAGCCCAGTTTTCCATGAGCCAGAAAAATATTAAGATTAGTATTAATCTTATTTATGAAATTTCTAGAAGTAATTACTTCAACATTATTCTTTTTTAATATTGGTTTAAATTTATCAAAGCTCTTATTTATTCGTAAATCTCCATCATCAATAGGAATCCAAGCTGTAGATGTAAAATTGCTTTTTAATAGAATTTCATTACCATTTTGAATATACCATTCTGCAGAAATTACATTGCTTATAGAAGTTAAAGAACTTAGGAAATCATTATTGTTAACAATTAAATTAGTTGGAAACTCTGCTAACTCTATACTACTCGTAAATAATATTTCATCAAAATTTTTATCTAAGTCTAAATTTGAAAAACTAAGAGATTTTAATACTTCTAAATATCTTGATTCTTGTTCAGCAATGTCAAAATACTTTCCTGAATCAAAATAAAAATTTTCTTTAGATTTAATCCAATTTTGCATCAGGTCATAATCCCATTGAACTAATTCTTTAAAATTAATGTCTTTTACATTATTAATAGTCAAAACATATACCTTTTTATGGACATTAAACAACCAAACAAATAATTGGTTCTCTTCAATGGTAATGGAATTAACTAAATAATCTTTGTAATTTTTTAATTTTTTCTCTAATTCTTCATTAAATTCTGGAGTAACCTTAACAACCGTGTTCTGTGAAAAATATTTGTTATTGTAAGTAAGACTATTATCGTTAAGGACAATTCCCGAAAGTAATATGCTTTCAATATCATTATCTTTTATTGCTTCAGGCAATAATATATTGATTCGTACTTCTAAATGCTTAACTTCAAACTTAAAATCAATAATTGTATTAGTTTCAAAAACGCCTATTAACGAATCTATTAATTTTGTTTTACTACTTGCCTTATCACCAAAATGATTTGATTTTAATTTATCAACTTTATCAGAATCTGTTGAAGATTCTAGCCTTTTAATATGTTTCTCAATTGGTTTATTAAATTCATTAAAACCAGCGTCTTTATACCTTTTTATATTATACAGATAGTTAAGCCAAGGCAATGTTCCTTTATCATCGAATGCAATAATATCTTTGAAGTTCTCTTCTAAATATTGTAATGATTCATCAAAAATTTCGGGTTTACTTTTTATAACATGTATTGAACTTAGGTAATAACTTAGCTTAAATTTTTGTTGGTCATATTTTTTTAATCTGATTTCATTAACAATTTTATTTATATCCTCCAACATATCATATAACTTGAAATTTCTAAAAAACTTTAATGCGTTATATAATAATTCAGTTATAATGCTATACTTCATTACTCCAACTCTCGATAATGAAGTAAAATATAATGCTCCATAGATGCTTGCTTCGAAAACGCTATTTTGATATGTAAAGCATCTAAATAAAATTCCCCAACCATAATGGTGGTTATTTTCATCTATGGCGATTGTTAAAATTTCTTCTCCAAAATTTCTTGCTCTTTGATATTTATTATTAAAGTTTAATGTATCCATTAAATTGTCACAAGTCGCATAGAATTCAAAATCGAGTTGATATTTGGTTTTAAACCCTTTAATTATTGCAAGTTGCAAAAAATAGTCTTCAAAATTGTCATCACTAATATTATGAGGACCAAGTGTTGAAAGTACTGATAGAGCTAAAGAAATTAATTTCTTCTCTTCATTTTTAGAAAAAAGCCCATTTTTTATTTCATAACCATTCAAACGAATATGATTAGGGGAGCCATTGTCCTCAAAAATTTTTGAATATAGCTTTAAAGCTTCATCATCTTCATCTAATGCAGTTATATTAAATGTTTTATCTTTTTTTATTTTAGAATAAGAGATATTTCCAATTGCATTATTTAAATTAACTAAAATATGTCCAAACCCTTCTATTCTATATTTCTGTAATATATTATATAAATTAATCTTAGTTTTTGACAATTCATAATCTCCAAAAGCTATAAAATGTAAAACATTTGTCAAAGAGTATGAAATAGAACTGTCATAAAGTTCTTTCGTTCTACTATCTCGGTCATAAAAATATTTGTTATTAAGAGCGTTTTCTAAAATATTTAAGTGATTATAAATAGTATCATCAGTACTTATTTGGTCAACATAATCCAACGTTATTTTTGGAGTAAACTTGGGAGGTGTTATAACAACTTCTTTCCAACAAAGTCTTTCATAGATTGTAGATAAAGGAATCGGATTTACTAAAAAATTAAGAAAGTTATTATTGAATTCTTTTTCTCCTTTGTAGTAATCAATTTTCGCATATTCCCTTTGTATTTTTATCTTTTTTTCAAAACTTATTTGACCTCTCCTAAAGTTACCTGTTAAAAAATAATTCTTCAATAATTGCAAATCAATTATTGAGATATTATTTATACTTAAAGATGTAAATGTTATATAATTAGTTACTATTAGAGGTAAAATAGGTTTGTCTTTAATATTTTTAGGTAAATTTTCTAATTTGTCTAATATTTGAAAAGTTGTTTCCTCCATATCTTTAATAACCGCATTTATTTCATCGGACTCAAATGGATGGGGATAACTCTTTGATTGAATAAATAGATAATAATCGTTTAATTCATAAATTAAATTATTTTCATAATCAGAATATTCATCAAGTAATTCTTCAATATTAATTTTGTTGAATTTATACTTTATACGCTTTTCATCTAGTTCATTATCAATGGTTTTAATTAATAAAAGTTCATTTTTTTTAGGGAAATAACCTGCTTGATTAAGTATTCCTTCACAAAGGATTGAATAATTAGGGGCATTTAGCGTCGCAATACAGAAACATAAATTTTCACCTATTTCATAGAATGGTTTTCTCCATAAATTTGGAGTTTTATCATTCGACGTAAGTGATGATAGAACTTTATCTATTATATCTTTAGAATAACTTGTACAATCTATCAAGTATTTAATCAGATGATTTTTTTTAATTCGAGATGGTGTATCATAAATTGAATTATTATTTCCATTTTCAACAGATTGCCCATATATAAAACTTACGAAGTCTACAATTTGAATTAAAACCTCAGTTAATTCATTAAGAGTTAAGTTGTTATAATACTTCAGTTTTTCTGAATCATAATGATAATATCTAATCATTAAATTTGCATTAGCAAGAGCTCTGCTACTAGATTCTTTTATAGTATTGGATGATAAAGTAATTAACCCATTAATTGACTTATAGCTTTTTATTCCTGGCTTATTTGGATTAAATTTTTTATATAATTCAAGTAGTGGATATAAAAACTCACTCAAATTATTTGCAGACCGAATTTCAGAAGCTTGTCTAAGAATCCTTAGCCATTTATCACCAGTAGTAATTTTTAATGATTTAAAATTCTCATTGTTCTCTATTTGTCCATGTTCAAAAATTAAAACTCTATATGCTGATTGTATGTTTAAGAGAATATTGGATGGATTCCATAAATAGCTAAATAACTGACCCAATTCTTCTTCACTATGCATATGCCTTGGGAAAATCTTGTTTAGATTTGCTTCCCAATTGTTAGCAGCAGAAATCAATACATTCAAAATATCTCCACCTAACTCAAATACTTGTTGAATATTTGCTTCATTTCCATTTTCAAATAAAAATTTTGTAAAATTTAAATCTCCCATATGAAAAGAGATTTTTTTATTACCCTTCATTTGCTCTACAATTAATGGAGCCAAATCAAGCGTGTTTTTATTTAATGCTTTGTGTAGAAACTCTATTAATTCTCTTTGAGTTAAGTTTAATTCAGAGAATACCTGCGAAAAATGTTCATGTATTTCTTTGAATTTTTGATTGCATATAACAATGAATGTTAATATATCCTCTTCATTTTTATTAATGTCGTTACCAATCTCTTTATCAAATTTTTCGAAATCAAATTTGCTAGAAAAAGGGTTTGCGTAATCTTTATATAAAATGGACATAATCCTATCCGAAATAGGTGTTTCTTGCATATTTCTTTCAAAATTTAAATGAAATTTATAGTTAGAGAGTAAATCTATAAACAATTACAATATACCAAATTTAACAAGTAAATTATTGCATAATATTCTAATAAATTTAGCATTAGAAAATATAATCCCATTCCATACATATTCCCACTTCACTCCTATCGTCGCTTCGGGCAAAAAGTATTCCATTACATTTTTAAATAAACATTTTAGAATAAAAAAACATGAAAATATAGTAGTTAAAACTTCGCTTTTACCAAAGCAAAGTTACATAACGCGGAACATTATAGTACACATATATTAATAAGAAAGGACAGTATTATGTAATATAATCTGTCCTTTCTTATTAATATAATTCGTTAATTAATTTTTAGTGTTCGCGACTTGATCTGCGCTAAGCGGCTGAAGATAATTATTCACTAACCAAAGTCCGATTTTGTCACCCATGTCTTGTCCAGCTGTACAAGCAAAGCGAAAATGAATGCCTGCCTGAACTCTGGAGTCAGCATTTTCATCAGCGGCTTGCTTTACACTGTTAAAACTTCGGCTGCTATTAGCTGGTACTGCCGTTGGTGATATCATAGTAAACGATGTTGAGCCATCCACAAGGTTTGCTATCACTGTAGCAGCGGCATTACCTAAGGCACTATGGGTTGATGGATAATCTTGTACTGGTGGTGTTGGCATTTCGGCTTCCCATTCCAAATCTCCCATGGTACCGGAATTACCATCCTGATCTGCATAGCGTATCGCTGTGTATGGTCTCCACAAATTATAATGGAATTTGGAATCCCATCCCGCAATATAGGCATCTGCCATGGCCATATCTACCAAAGCAAATAATCTGGCAGTCTCATATAAATCCAGGTTCTTATCCGTGGCAATGGTGCGCGCTACCCGATTCCACCCAGCTTCTGAAAATTCATACCAGAATTTAGCATAGAAAGTCTGTTCCTCCGTGCGAAGGGTACTCCCCGTTCTTCCAAGGCTTTTTACTTCATTAAAGGCTACGGTGTATGCCTCACTTTCCAGCGATGGCGGTGGAACGGAACGGAACTGGTCATTTTTTTGTAGACCAAATGCCTTCATATCAGACCAAAACGGTGCGAATACAAAATCAAAAGGTGGAACCGTCTGGTAAACACCGGGCATGTTGATGCCCGCAATCGGATGGATCGGGTCGCCTGCGGAACCATCATTCGCACGGTTATCGAGGATCGCCTGTCCAGCTTGTTTACCCAATGCTATGCCTTTTTGTTTTGCTTCGCCATTCTGAATCCATAAAAGTGTGAGATTTAATGCTGTATCCAGAAAAACCTTTTGATTAGGAATTTCATGAACTAACACTTCGTAGGCAGCACTTGCCGCGGCAGCTGTTGGGTCAGCACTGGCATCTTTTCCGGTAAAGGCATAGGTGGCATATTTCGGGTAAATGGCATTTATAGCATCATGCATAGCTAGATGCACCATCGCATTAATCCGTGACGCCATAACGGAATTCTGGTATAATTCACCACCGAAGGCCTCATAAGCAACAGCGTTCCATTCTAGAATCACCTTGTTGGAAAGGGTTTCTACTTCAGGCTCTTGAGCCTGACCATTACTACATCCTGTCGAATTCAAACAGGTTAAAACAATCATTGTAAACATCATTTTTTTCATTATACATTTAATTTTTAAGTACAATGATATAGACGTAAGTATGTGCCTTACAATGTGAGGCAAGCGGACTTACACGGTTTCCCAGTGTATGTCCCTGTCCGGTTTATAGGAACAAAAGGTACCTGTTTTAATGGCATTGGAAAGATGTGCTCCCATAAAAGGATGGTGCAATTCTATTTTAGCTATGGCATTGCGGATGCGCCAGGTCACAGCCGATCGGGCTTTTTCTACCACACTGCCAGTTTCCCGAATCTTTCCTTGTAAACCCAACGATTTGGATAAATGTTCTATTAGCATGTCATATTCTTCATGCAGTGTATGTATATTGCTATAATCATTCTGCATTTCCGCTTCTTCTATGGCACTTTGCAGCTCCAAAATCCTTTTTTGATAGTCTCTCCGGGATTTTTCGTCGATAAGCTTTTCACTTTTATCTTCCAGCGAACTCCCCATGAGTTCGGCACAGTGAAAAACCTGTCCGGGTTGCATCAGCAATTTCTGAAGATCATAAAATCCTTTTACTTCCGGGATCTGAATTACGGAATTATCAAAGGAAAATTTCCACACCCCTGCTTCTTTTATAAAAGAATTTACAATAAGCCCTTTTTCTTTCGCAGGTATTTTTTTAACCGGAGCATGTTGGAAACGCCCTTTGCTTATAAATTTGAGAAAATCTTCCAGATGGGATACATGCCGATGCGGATTGAGTTTAAAGATCCAATCGATAGCATCCTGCGGGTCAAAATCGGTTCCTTTAGCGATAAGAACTCGGTAAGTCTCCAGATAGGAATTCCAATAGGTTTGCATTTGGTCAAATTGCCCAAGGTGATAGTAAATAGCAGCACAATAGGCATCCGTATCTGCAATTTTAGCGATCCCATTGGGTTTATGTTTGATGAAGGAGGCTGCTTTTTCATATTCGCCCAACTCAAAATAGATAAAACCTCCAATGCGAAGTTGATAATCAGCATTAAACGGGTTTAACTCCAAACTTCTTTCAAATAACTTCAACGCTTCTTTGCCCAATCCCAGATATACAATGTATAGGGCAATGGGGAGCAGCGTATCTGGGTCATTAGAGTTCAGCATTAAAGATTTTCTAAAATAATATTCCGCGGTATCATAAGAACCTTCGTATAAAAAAATCCTTCCCAGTACCATGGTAATGATGTGATTTTGGTCGTCCAGCTCAATCGCTCTTTGTGCCCATTCAAAAGCCCCTGATTTGCTTACTTCCCAGCGATCCCATAGCTGACAGGTCCATTCGTTAAAATAGGAAAGCGACATGCCAGTACAGGCCAAGGCGTAATCCGGTTGTATTTTCAAAGCTTTTTCAAAATGCTCTCGGGCTAACAAATCGGCTTGTATAGATCCTTTTTTTAGCTCCTCAATACCATAAAGCCAATGCTCATAGGCGCTAAATGCCACTTTGGGGCTTTGTCTTAATTCGGATAAAAGGTCATAGTCTATTTGTTGTTGAAGTACGGCAACGACACTCTTTAGCAGGTCGTCCTGAATGTCGTTTAGCTCTGTGAGCTGCCCCTCAAACCGATAGCCCCATACCAAATGCCGTGTTTCTGTATTATAGAGTTGGACATTCAGATGGACCATCTCGCTTTTACACCGAAAATCACCTTGTACAAAATAGCCTTCCTTTAAGGTTTTTAGGATTTGTTCAATAGAAATTTCATTGGGAAATTTAAACACCCGAAACTGACGAAAGCGGGAAAGTCCCGTAATAAGATCTGAGCTAAAGGAGCGACAAAATATACCCAATTCCTTTTTGGAAGATAAATCCTCGAAAGGCAAAACTGCCAGATTGATGGTGGTGGTTGTTTGCATACTGAGTTAAAAGGAATCGGCACAAAAATAAAATAAATTTATAAGCCGACAATCATTTGTAAATAACTAATAATCTACAGTCGTCGCAAGTTGGTATATCACCCAAAAATAGCCAGGATTCTTTGAAACATTCAATTTAAAGATGTATTTCCTCAATTTATTTAAAACTAAAAAGTATACTTAAAAAGTATGATGCTTTTCATAAAAGCCTCCTTTACTATTTGAGTTAAAAAAATATTCAACACAACACCTACTTTTTTATAACAAATACTAATTTGTCGCTTGTAATTAAAAAGAGATACATCATGTTTATAACAAACAATAGCGCAGACGCATTAGTCGATTTATATTTTAAGGATTATGGTACGGGACAGCCCGTCATATTAATTCATGGTTGGCCATTATCGCATAAATCTTGGGAGCAACAAATTTGGGCAGTGATACAAGCCGGTTACAGATGCATTGCCTACGATCGCCGTGGTTTTGGTTCGTCTTCCGAGCCTTGGAGCGGTTATGAATATTCTAACTTGGCAGCCGATCTACATGAAATCATCACTCAATTGGAACTTAAAGATGTGGTGCTTGTCGGTTTTTCTATGGGCGGTGGCGAAGTGGTTCGCTATTGCACCGATTTTGGAACCGAAAATATTAGTAAAGTGGCTTTAATAAGTTCTATTATTCCATTAGTGGCACAAAAAGAGGATAACCCAAATGGCGTTCCTCAAAGCAAATTGGATACTATTTTGGACGCTTTGGAGACCGATCGCGTGGGTTTTTTAACAGATTTCCATAAAAACTTTTACAATTTTGTGGATGCCCCTGTGGGAAACTTGGTAAGTAAAGCGCAATTGGATTACGATTGGAGCATCGCTGCCCATGCCTCTCCCCGAGCGACCATACAAGCAGCCCGAGCTTGGGCCGAAACCGATTTTAGACCAGAACTCGGTAATATTAATGTACCGTGCTTGATTGTTCATGGCGACGAGGATCAAATAGTCCCAATAGAAACTTCGGGTGACCAAGCTGCCAAAGGCATTGAAAACAATGCGTATCATGTTATTAAAGGTGCCCCACATGGATTGAACATCACCCACAAACACGAACTTAATAAGCTTTTAATTGATTTTTTAAATTCTTAGCATCATTCACCCTCTATATATATTCAAAAAAGTACAGTTCCCATCTTCATAAAAGATAAAAACTGTACTTTTCGTTTTCTAGATCTAGCCTCACTAATACTGATTCGCTTCCCCTGGGGTTGGCAAACTACTAGACACCTGTTCATCTTGTGCATGGTTTTTAGTCAAAGCGGCACTAAGGGTAATTCCACTACCAGAAAGCGATTCGCCTGCCGCATGTGCATGGCTCAATCCTTTATTCACGGTAATAGACGCCCCCTGACTTTCGGAAGGGTTTTCAAAATTACGGCGTGGTCTGGTAATGGAAGCGATAACAAGTGTTTCCTGTTTTGAGCCACTACCAATAGTAATGGTTTGGCCTTCACTAAAACCAATAATATGAGCTACTGGAATGCTGGTAGCACCAGCAGCAGTGGCAGACCTTAGGGTGGTTGCTCCTGTGCTTCCGAGGTCTGTAATGGTCACTTTTTCTGCGTTAGCACCTAACCCAATAACGATTTGTTGACCCACGTTTAAACCTTCCACACTAATCACTTTAATATTTTTAGAACCAATGGTGGATGCACTTGCCAAGGTGATGACAGCTTGCGATTTAAAATCTTCGCAATTACTATCGCTATCAGCACCATCGGGGAAACGTCCCAAACTTCGTATCATGGGATCGTATGAATCCGTAAACGAGCCTTGGCTAGAACCGGGAAGTACCGCAATACAACCACCTTGGGTTTGTTCACCTTCCAACGTCGCTATCTGTGGTGTGGCTACCGAACCTCTGGAACTAGAGTTGCCCTGTTGGGAACCATAAATGATGGCATCCATGAGTACCTTGCCACTGGCATCCATCAACGCCACTGAACCTGCATAAATAGACATGGGAAGTCCGTAATACTGATTCGCTTGCACCGTACCTTGATAGCCAATACTTGTATTTCCAGAAAGCACAATCGGTGCGCCTAATTCATGGTTTTTGGCCAATCCTTCTTTTAGGGTAACACCACTACCAAGTGCCTGAACGGCATCGCCACTTTTATGGGCAAAACGTGTTGCTGGCGTGAAGCTAATCCCCGTACCTGGTGATGCGACATCCGCAGCCAAAATGTGATCATTTTTAAGCGGTGCGGTTAACTCCACCTGTCCCGGGTCGCCTGTAAATCGGCCACGCAATGGTGCATTCACCACCGTAATGATGTTTTTTACAACAGCCAACTCTACACGAGCCCCAGTATTGATCGTTAACGTATCGCCCGGAGTCATGTTAGCATTTTGCCATACTTTGATGATGGTGTCACCAGTTTTTGCTTCTTCCGCAAGGCTACTTTGAGTCGAACCCTTACCTACTTTGGTAACTGTAGCAATCTCATAATTACCGCCTAAATCAATACCTATCTTATCTCCTACCTTAAAACCTTCAGCATTGGCCACAGGTAAATTGGTAGTCCCAACAGGAAAATCAAGCCATGGTCCTGTGGTTACCGGGACAAAAACGATGGTTTTATCCGTTGCCGGCGTGCCCAAACTGGCAATGATGGCTTTTTCGCCATTAATATCAATATGCTGACCCACGCGCATCCCTTCAGTACTGCGCACATTGATGATTTTATCACCCGTATTTGTCGCTGTTACCAAGCCAGATGGTGCCAAACCAAAAAGATAGAATTTACCAGCACCCAATATGGTGCCTTGTGGAATTTTAGCCAATTGTAAAGGCGACCATTCCCCTGGTGTATTGATAACTGACCAGTTAGAAATATCCACATCGGCATCAGAGCTATTATAAAGTTCCAAAAACTGATTGGTGGGATTGGGACCGCCACTAAAACTTGCTTCATTAATCTTCACGGGAAGAACGTTTCTTACGCGTTGGGCTGTTTCATAGGTTTTGTCTCCCCACACTGCTTTGGCTTTTAGATAACCCGCATCCACAGAGGTTGGTGATGTGATGTTAAAAACTGCTTCTACGGTACTTCCCGCTGCTATGGATTCGCTTAGGGTTGTAGTTGCTTCAGAAGACCAACCTTGTGGTAAATCCAACGTCAATTTGACGTCTGACACCGCTTCTGCTAATGTGTTGGTAAAAGATACTTTAAGTTCCTGAACGGCACCCGGCGTAAAGCTTGTAAGTCGTGATAAACTAACACTTGGTACATCATATTTGGCAGCGACGATATTAGCCTGCACGGCTTTTACAACGTCTTCAGTAGGGTAACTTGCAGTCATAATGCCTTCATAAAAGGTACCAGCCGAACCGTTACCATTATCGCCACCATTCCCCATTTGTATAGAACCTTTACGGCTCATGGGAAAATAGGTATCATTCTCTTTTGATTGCGGACGAACACCTTTGTAGAAGTTCAATAAGTCACCTTCCTGTGCATTGGCACCCCATATTTCCCATTGGTTGCCACCACCACCATTCACCATGCCTGTCACAAAACGCCAAGAATCAATGGTGGGGTTCGCGGCATTTTCTTTGGTTTCATAACCTGAAAAAAGACCAGCTTCCATATCCGACATGATCCATGGACCTTCGCCTTCACCTTTTCCCCATGCGGTAGCCGTACCATAATACACTGTTGACATGGTGCCCGTACCCACTGCCCTACTGTTCGTGGATGTATTTCCATAGTTAAAGCAGCAACCACTGGAATAGTGTGTGCCATCAAGTACCATATAAATGCCTTCTGGTTCATCATTAATGGGAAGACCAACGGCATTATTATTTCGTAAACCAGAACCCGGCATGACATACGTGCCATAGACTTTATGACCGTTAATCGTTACGGGAGCCATATCCGCCAAGGGAAGGCTATTAAATCCGCCTTTGGCTAGTCCCCTAAACGTTCCTGGAGGTGCCTGTTTTAAATCATTTCCATGTCCAGATTGGTCATAAATAATGCTAATCCAACATGTGGCATCCGCACAGAATGCGTCTTGGGCAGCGGCGTCGGCATAGCCTCCGGCATCACCAGCACTGGGTTGCACTACGCCTATGTCTAAAGTTTTTTCGTCGGACTCCCGAGACACCTGATAAAGTGGTCCGTTATAGGCAGCAAACAAAGCCCGTGTAGTACTATGCGCCGTAACTGGAGGAAAACCTGCGGCCGTATAAATATCGCCTGGGCCTTCACTTCGGGGCAGCACTTTACCGTTTCCACAACCCGTTATAAAAATTAATAATATGGCAATGGTCGAAGCTAATGCAAGCGTAAAGGAATATTTGTTTTTCATGGTAGTTGTCTTGATTAGTTATGGATAGTTAGTTGAACTCGTAATTTAATAAAATTTCTCTAAAAATGATTAAACGTTTGCCTGTTATCATGCAAAATAATTATAAATCCCTGTAAATGTAGACGTTTGCAATTCCCGTTGCTCCTTCTAAAAAGAACAAAAGTTTTTAATGCTAAAATCTTATTATATTTATGGAATAGATACATCCATTATGACTTATAAATTTATACCCTGTCGCCTTTTTTTAGTAGGTTTATTCATGGTTTGCCATGTGTTTATCATGCCAGCTCAAACCAATGGGACGCCACAAATCCATACTTGGGAACTGTTGGAAATTGAGCTAAAAACCGAAAATACCTACACCAATTATTACACTGAGATTACCTGTTGGGTAGATTTGGAAGGGCCTGGTTTTTCCAAACGCATTTATGGGTTCTGGAATGGAGCTAATACATTTTTAGTCCGCGTCGTGGCAACAAAAGCGGGTATGTGGACTTGGAAAAGTGGTTCGAACCAACCTAATGATAACGGATTGAACACTAAAAGCGGGGCGTTTAAAGCTGTGGAATGGACAGATAAGGAAAAAGAAGATAACCCCAACCGCCATGGTTTTGTAATACCCACTGAAAATGGCCGTGCCTTACAATATACGGATGGCACACCTTTTTTTATGATTGGCGATACGTGGCTTGCAGGATCTACGTGGCGATTGCCTTTTAGAAATGCCACTACTCAAGATAATTATATCCCCGACACAGGAATAGGATTTGAAGATGCCATCAATTATCGTAAAAACCAAGGGTATAATTCGGTAAGTATGATAGCTGCCTTTCCAAACTGGGAGGCCGATAACCACCCGAGTACCTACGCCGATTCCAGTGGTATATTCTTAAGAAATGCTTGGGAAAAGTTTGGTTATGATGTCTCAGATGCCATAGGCACCGATGCTTCTGGAGGTTTGAGTTATTGGGGTACTTTTACTTCAAAAAACATGCGGGACGAATATGGAAATTTACCCTTTGCTATGTCCGATACCTATAAAGGTGTGTCCGATTTTAATACCATCAATCCAGAATATTTTAAAAGCTTGGATAAAAAAATGGCATACATGTCCGAACAAGGTCTGGTGCCCTTATTGGAAACGGTACGGCGGGATGTTGGTCCTTCTTGGAATGCCTATTTTAATTTTAAGGAAAGTTTTGCACGTTACGTTCAATATCTTATTTCGAGGTATGGCGCTTATAATATGGTCTTTAGCGGCATTCATTTGGATTGGATTCCAAAGGATTTTAGCCTAACGGCCGATAAGTTTAATGAGGCCCTCACCTATCATTTAGAAAAATATGGCCCCATGCCATTTGGTCAAGTGGTTACCACATTAATCGATCGATCCACTTATAAAGCATTTGGACATGATAAGGATGTTCCATGGTTAATGATGCATAGTGTGGGCAATAAACCAAGAGACCACCGTGTCACTACTGCCATAGACACCCTTTTTAATCTGAGTCCAGCGTATCCAGCCATCAATTTTGAGCCTTATTATACGGGTTGGGACCATTCCATTAACAAACCAAATGGCGAACGGCCACCAGCCAATTCGGTACGGGATAACTATTTTGCACGGGCCCAAATGTATGGTTCGGTACTTTCAGGCGCACTGTCTGGCCATGTACATGGTACGGCAGCTTACGATATGACAAGTACTGGAGAGCCTTCAGGAGCTCGGCCTCATTTTTGGGAAGCCTTGAAATATGACTCTGGACATCACATGCAGCACCTCCATACGTTTATCATGTCGGAAGGACATTATTATCAGAATTTGCAACCCGCCACTAAAGGTATGAATCCACACAAAGCGCCCGGTAGTCCCGAGATGGGATTGGACGGATGGTCATATATGATGCGGACGCCTAACAAAGATTTTGCATTATTGTATTTTGAAAACCAGTCCGTTTTACCTGAGTTGAAAGGATTTAAACCCAATACATCCTATGCGTTGGTTTGGTTCAACCCACTTAATGGCGAATGGGGACAACCTATTCATGTAAAAACGAATAAAAAAGGTGTTTTGGAGTTACCGCTATTTCCAGATAAACAACATCCATCTATCATTGATTGGGCGATGAAGATTACTGAAATAAAGAACTGATTTTTAATCATTGTTTGTCACTATCTATCGCATGAACATTCCCTCTATACTGGATGTTGCTACGACTCGAACTATTGATGCTGATGGTACTGGTCAAATTAGGAAACAATTTGATATACACCCGATAATTATCGGTATTTGAGTTTTTGTCTGCCATATTAAAACGAATTTCATAAGAAGACTCCTTGCCTTTATTTATTTGTAAATCGTCTGGAACGCCTTCAAATTCGATGCCAGATGAGGTATTATAGCCCCCTCCAAATTGGCGCTCTCCATAAAATGGCAAACTCGCTATCACGGAATCTTTTTTCATTCTTAGATAATTGCTGTGTGTAGATATATCGATGCTACCCGCAGTACTTCCATTAATAAACAGCCCAGCATTACCGAGTTGTTGCATGGCGGACGTCATAATCGGTAGCGCGCGATTGGATATTATTTCCAATGATTGGTTTTCAATCATGCTGCGTAGCGCTCTACTATTTTCTTCGCTATATTTCGGATTCCCTGAACCACAAGCTACAAAAACTATTAGTATGGTACCTAGTAATAAAATCTTTAGCATACTTAAAAAATTTAGGATGTTATAAACTTGGTGGCAGTTATCTAAATATACCAAATTTTTGACATAAGCTGTTTAATTTTTTGTTAATGTAACTATCGGCTAATAAAACCCATAAAAAAAACCAGCATACTAAAAGTATACTGGTGAGTTCAAAAATAGCAACTTAAATATTATTAAAATTCTATAGCGTCTGTTTTGCTTAATCTAATATCTCTTGTCGCAATGTACATACCATCTTTTTCCTCTATCCTAAGCATGCTTTTAGCGGCCTCAGCACGGCATGCCAATGTTAATTCTGGTATTAAAGGGTCGTCATTAAAAAAGAAGGCTGCCAATTCTTGTTCTGGTTTCCCTGGTTCTTTAACGGTACGGTGTATTTGTTTTAATTCTTTGGTGCGGAATAATTTACCGGGCATAAAGGTATAGAAGGTGTATCTGCCATCAGCATCGGTTTTTATCCAAGCCCTGTGGTGTACATAGCGTTTGCGGTTGGCATCCCTTTTCATTTGGTAATTACCATTTTCGTCAGGTTGGGAGATGTATAAAATAACATCTTTGGCAGGGGTTATGCCATCATTATGGTAAATGATTCCAGTTATTTTTAGTTTTCCTGTTTTTGATTGAAAATCGGCAATAGTATCTGTATTATTAAGGTTTTTTTCTGAATAATCGTAAATGGCACTACGGTTTTTGTAGTCGTCTGCAAGTAGGTTGGTATTGCTAGCAGTATCCTGAGCCATGGATGTGAAGCAAATGCTTAACAAACTGGTTATGGATAGTAGAGTTGTTAGTTTTTTCATGGGGGTCTTGGTTTTAATTTGTTTAAAATTAGTGGTTTAGGTTTACTAAGCAATAAAAATCTTATGAACGCCAAAACTTTACGATAAGATGTTTTAAAATGTAAAAATTACCGATGAATGACTTGGTTTTTATAACGAAAGTTCTCGATATAAAATACCTCGTGCTCGTTATTTCACTCGAACTGATAGGCTAAAAAAACATAATTAACAACCTAAATGTCACTTCGAGTGATTTTCGAAGCATGAGAAAATAGTATCGAGAAGCTGGTTTAACTCATGCTCTCGATACAAATTTCAGTCACTCCATTGCTAACATTCACTCGAACGGACAACCCGCGTAAAAGGATGATTGAAAACAACAAAAATGATTAAGTTAACAAAACGTCCTATCCATTAAAATAAAGGTTTCATCAATCCAAATGGTTCATTCACATAATTTTTTTATGAGTACTCGGTAAAATAATAATATTAGCAGTTAGAATAATTAAAATCTCAAATAGAAATCCTTTGATTTTTAATTATCTATAAAACCAACTAACTAATTACTTTAAATGAACCAACCATTTAAAATTCACCATTGGATTAAAAAAATTTCCGCTCCAATGAAGCCATCTCATCCCTTTTTTCGAGGTATTTTCCTTTTTCTACCATTATTTACTGTGTATGATACTTATGCCCAAACGCCTAATGATGCGGTTATGATGCCTTTGGGAGATATCTGCATACTTTTAAACTATGATTTTGGCAGTTTCGATGAATATTGGGAAGGCTCTAAATTACGGGAGAATGCCACCATAGCAGAGGTTCAACGAAAAACGATATTGCCTATGGTTGCTGTCGGGATTTTTAAGAATGCTAACTTATACGTAGGCGTTCCACATGTTAGCACTAGATCGACGGAACCAAATGGAGGTAAATTTGCAGGCGTTGAAGGATTTCAAGATTTAGGAATATCGTTAAAATATCAAGCTTTAAGAAAAAAGATGCCGGGCGGCGAACTGTTTTTACTATCCAGTGTGGGCTTCTCTACCCCTGCTTCCAATTACCTAGCGGATTATATGCCTTATAGTTTGGGTTTTGGTGCTCCAGAATTATCCGTAAGAGGTATCATGGAACATAAATGGAACAACAATATGTATTTTAGAACCAGTATTGCCCATTTATGGAGAGGTTATGCGGAGGCTGAAAGAGACTATTATTACAGTGATGGAAGTCGCTATTCTAAGTATATGGATGTTCCCGACGCATGGAGTTTTGAAGGCGTCATTGGTTTTAGAGCATTAGGGAATTCCTTAAGACTGGAATTAATTTATGCCGCACAACGTTCTTCCAGTGGTGATAACATTAGGGCTTATAATGCCCCACAGCCTACCAATAGGGTTGATTTTGACCGATGGGGATTATTTGCCCAATACTATTTTAAGGACATTAAAGGTTTAGGCGTGTTGGCATATCACAATCGTGTTTTTGATGGCATGAATACCGGGAAAATCAACAATACAGGTTTTGGTGTGACTTACCAGTTTAATTTTAAAAAGAACGAGCATGTACAATAAGATTATAAAAAACAAACAAATCGCTGTCATAATTTTTGCAATGGCCATATTAACAACGGCTTGTGAAAGGGATATCCCCTATTATATGAATTTTGATAGTTATGCTTTTACATCTACAGATGAAAATGGTGGCACTTGGTCACACATACTGCCAACTGCGGGCGACATTACTATAGATGCTCCAAGTGCTACAAATTCAGTTGAATACTTAGCAGAAATCGCAGCAATGAAATCAGCGATGCAACAAACAACCCCTGAACAGAAAAAAGCCATTGAATATTGGACCAACAATCCCATTATTCGCTGGAATGAGATAGCGGTTGAATTAATTTCCAAATACAACCTCATTCCAGGCCCGAATGCTGATGGTACCTACACCTTGCCTAACGCCGGAAATCCTAATGGGCCACCCCCATTCCCATTTGCCAATCCGCCTTATGCTATTCGGGCCTTAGCCTATTTATCAGTGGCGCAATATGACGGAATGATATCGGCTTGGAATTTTAAATATGCATACAACAGAGCAGCACCTTATCAACACGATAACACCATAGCGTTCGCTTACCCAGTCAATACCATTCCTTCTTATCCTTCTGATGGTGCTGTTATTGCCAGTGCTTCAAGAAGAATCCTAAGTGCCATGTTCCCGTTAGAAGTGGAGTATTTACAACAAAAAGAAAACGAACATTTGGAAAGTCTTTTTTTATCAGGTGGCAATGTACAAAGCGACATTGATGCTGGTAAACTTATAGGAAATGAGATTGCGACCAGAGCATTATCGAGAGCGGCTACAGATGGTATGAGTAAAGCACAGACACCAAAACCAGTTTCGGATTCTATAAAGGCAGCAGCATTTGAAAGATTTGGCTGGCAATGGACCAATCAAGAAAATCCCGTGAGACCAGTGGGACTCACACCTCTTTACGGCAAAGTACGTATGTGGAATGTTGCAAATGTAGAAGAGGTTCGCCCAGGCCCCCCACCTGCCATTGGTTCCGTAGAGTATCTGGAAGATGTTAAAATTTTAAAGGATTATGCTGCCAATGTCACCAGTGAACGTAGACGTATAGCTAATTTTTGGCAAGATGGTTTATCCACCTTTACACCACCAGGGCACTGGAACAGGATTACCAAGGAGTATTTAGTGGCTTATGAATTTAACCCCTTGCGTTCGGCACGAACTTTTGCTTATTTAAATATGGCTATCATGGATGCTGGGATTAGCTGTTGGGATGCCAAATATTACTACCACTACCCTAGACCGATTGAAATGATTGATGGGTTTAAAACCATTATTGGGACACCAAATTTCCCTGCCTATACCTCGGGTCACAGTACATTTTCTGCGGCGGCAGCCGAAGTGCTGTCCTATGTGTTTCCAGAGGAATCTGATCAAGTATGGACTTGGGCAGAAGAAGCAGCTAACTCGAGAGTGTATGGGGGTATCCATTGGACGTTTGATGCTAACGTGGGCATGGAACAAGGGAAAACGGTTGCGGAATATGCCGTGAATAGAGCGAGGTTGGATGGTGCCGATTGATACATTTTTAATAAAAAATTTGGAACTTCCAATATAAAAATTTGTCTATTTTTTAATTTTAGTTTAGAGGGAGGACCTGATGCAACATGTTTTGTGTCAGGTTTTTTTATTTAAATTATGCCTAGTATTTTACATAAAATATGTACAAAAAAACAGCCAACTTATTAATATATTGACTGTTATATATATTTAATTAATTTACTACTTTAAAGTCGCATTTAATTCAATATCAGCTTTTAAAAGTTTGGAAATCGGACATACTTCTTTCGCTTTTGTTGCAATCTCTTGAAATTGTGTGGCGTCAATATTTGGGACGTCACCTTCCAAAGTTAAAGCAACTTTAGTCACATTGCCGTCTTCAAAAGTCACCACAGCAGCTACATCCAAAGTGGTCGCAGTAAAGCCTGCTTCATTCAATAAAAAACTTAATTGCATGGCAAAGCATCCTGAATGTGCCGCACCGATTAATTCTTCTGGATTCGTTCCTTTTTCACCATCTTCAAAACGGGTGTGGAATGAATATGGTGTCTTGCTTAGCACACCACTAGCTGTGGTTAAATAGCCTTTACCGTCTTTTCCTGCACCGTTCCATTGTGCGTTTGCTTTTCTTGTAAATTTCATAATATTCAATTTATTAGTTATACGTATTGTGTGTTTGTTACTTTTGGATAATCGGTATAGCCTTCTGTTCCGGGCGTATAAAACGTGTCTTGGTTCCAGTCTGCCAACGGCATATTGTTTTCAAAACGCTCCACCAAATCGGGGTTAGAAATATACAACTTTCCAAAAGAAACTAAATCGGCGTCACCAGCTTCTATCACAGCATTTCCTTTTTCTTGTGTAAACCCAGCATTAATCATTAAGGTTCCATGATATAAAGGTCGGAAATGTTTCGCAATTTCTGTTACCGCATACGGAATATTTGAAACATCGGTAAACGGCTCTGATAAATGCACATACGCCAAATTGTAATCGTTTAATCTTTTAATAATGTATTCAAATGTTGGAATGGTTTGTTCATCCATGGTCATACCAAATACATTGTTTAACGACGGATTAAACCTGGCTCCTATTTTTTCTTCAGGAATCACTTCTTTAACAGCATCTAGCACATCAAAGAAAAAACGAGCTTTGTTTTCTGTACTGCCACCATAATTGTCGGTTCTTTTATTTGTAGTCCCACTAAAAAATTGGTGGAATAAATAACCGTTTGAAGAATGTATTTCAACACCATCAAATCCTGCTTCTACGGCATTTTTTGCGGCATTTTTAAAGTCATTTATGGTTTCGTTAATATCAGACAAAGTCATTTCCTTTGGCGTAGGCGTTTTTTTAAGGCCCTCGCTAGTATATACTTCTTCATGGGGATTGATTGGTGAAGGAGCCAAAGGCAATTCACCATTATGAAAATCGGAATGAGAGACACGACCTACATGCCACAATTGAATGAAAATTTTCCCGCCTTTATCGTGGACACGTTTGGTTATTTTTTTCCAACCTTCTACTTGTGCTTTGGTGTGGATACCTGGGGTATTGATATAACCAACAGCTCTTGGCGACACCTGCGCACCTTCAGTAATGATTAAACCAGCCGAAGCCCGTTGTTCATAATAAATACCTTGAAGCTCCTCTGTTGGTACATTTTCTTCATTATTGGCCCTACTGCGCGTCATAGGCGCCATCACTATCCTGTTTTTAAGATTTAAATTTTTACCGCTAAAAGGGTTTAATAATGCTTGTTTACTCATATTTGTATGCTTTGTTTTTGGATTAATTAACACGCCTCAAAGTTACTCAGGGTGACTTTGATTTATATTAATCTATATTATTTAATGTAACTTTAATTTTTTTGACAATTTACGAATATGTTCAAGTAAACTAAAGAATGTTGTGATAAGGATTTGTTAAAAAATGAGGATATTACCTATGGCTTTAAACCAATCATCTATAGATGTTTCGTTGGTATGTAATGCCACACTGCCATTACCATAAGGCGCATACATTGTAATACTTGTCACCGAGAAGAATCCAACAGTTGGCGTTAAAGAAGCACTTGCCAAATGCATGACGCCATTATCGGCAGCTATGAATATAGATGTATTTTTAATGATGGCAGCCATTTCACGAATGTCCTTACTATAAAAGTGAGGGGCTTTAAAGTTGATTTTTGAGATGTTTTCAATAGGGAGCATTTCAATGATATTATAATCTGGATACTCATTCTGCAAACGTGAGTAAAAGGTATGCCACCATTCTTCAGAATAACATTTATCTCCCGTAGCATTGGTATATAAACATATGGTTTTTTTATGGTTCTTTACAATTCTATCTAACATTGTTTTGCCTATAGCTATTTCAGAATCCTTTAATTTGATATCCAATAATGGCATAGGTGCATTGGTTTCTGGTAAACCTAGTTTATTTAGATAGTGTCTTAAATTATAAACGGGGTATTTTGAAATATGCTCGTAGTCATCGTATTTTGACTCTAATTCTTCATAATTATTTCCAAAAATCTTAAATCTTGCTTTAGAAAGCTGGGTCAACAGCCTTCCTGATGATGAATTTTTATCCCCGTTGATAACCAAATCGTATTGGGTCTGTTTTATGGACACCCACCCTTTTACATAGGTGAATATATTACTGAATGGTTTTTTGGGCAATTGTATGATTCTATGGATTTGTTTATAATTTTCAAACACCGGATTTGCCACACCACCCTTAACAAATAGATCGATCTCACCATTGGGAAAGGTATTAATGACTTCCTGAACAATGGGTGTTAATAACAGTTGATTGCCTAATCGGTGATTCGGCCTTATAATCAACACTTTTTTTATATCAACAATGTTAAGGTCACCAAGGTTTGGTTCAGAATACTTCCTGCCTATATGCTTGGTTATGCTTTGCATAAACCATCTTCTTAGTTGGTTGATTCGGGTTTTAAAGGTCATTTATTGTTTGTATAATGGCGGACAAAAGTACAAATACACATCATGGTGTACAACTTAATCCAATGTATTTGCTTTGTACCTAAAGTTTAAAACGAGTCCTAAAATAATCATGAGTATCCCAACGATGCTCCACAGAGTGTAAATTTCATCAAATAAAAAGATCCCTACCAATACCGTAAAAATAACTTCCAAATAATTTAAAGGGGCTACCTGATTAGTGGTTGCTACTTGAAATGCTTTTGTCATAAACACCTGGCCGAAATACCCAAAAAACCCTAAACTGCACAATAGCAACCATTCCCACCACCCCTCAGGGTTTGTCCAATTATTGATTGCCAATATCCCTCCAACAATTGTTGAAATAAACATGAAGAAATGAACCACTACCACAGGATGTTCGCTTTTACCAATTTTGCTAACGGTAATAAACACTAAACCACTAAAAACCGCTGAAGCAACAGCCAAAAATAATCCATAGTTATTTATTTGTGTATCCAATCCTTTTAAAACCAAGACCCCTAAAAATGAAATCAAAAAGAAAAGCCATTGCCAATGCTTAATTTTATCCTTCAATAAAAAAATAGAAAAAATAGCCGCAAAAATAGGTGCTAGATATCTTAAAGATACGGCAGTACCTATGGGGATGTATTTAGTTGACATGAAAAAAAGCGTCATGGAAATAAGTCCGACCAAACTTCGTAGTGTCAATAATTTTTTATTGTTGCCAAAAGCTGGAATCTTTTTTTTGTATAAATAGCCAAAGGTTAAAAAAAGTGTACCGATTGATCTGAAAAAAACAATTTCAAAGGCATTCATATGCACTAGGTATTTCACAGCACTGTTCATGCATGCAAATGCAAACGCACTTATAAACATGAATTGTATAGCTTTTTTAACGTCCAAAAGGTCTTATTTTAATTTTCCGTTTGGTTGTTATAAAATACACGCCTGTTAAAAGAATACAAGCAGCAATTATGGTTTGTAAAGAGATAGCTTCATCAAGAATATACCACCCAAGCACTATAGCAATCACAGGATTGACGTAGGCAGAAGTCGATACTTTTTCTGGGGAAACCATTTTTAATAAATAATTGAAAGAGGTAAAAGCGACCACACTTCCAAAGACACTTAAAAGCAGCATGGACCATTTTACAGACACGCTCCACTCTAAAGGAGATATCCAAGTTTCGCCAAAGACCAAACTTGTAATGGCCAAAAGGATTCCAGCACTTATCATTTGATAGGCCGTACTCACAAAATAATTGGCTGGTAAATCTGCTTTCGAAACAAAAACGCTGCCATAGCTCCAGCTCAATACACAGGTTAAAATCATAAACATACCCAAAAGGGACCCTTCTTCAGTAACCAACTCCTTTTGGCTTACCAAAATGTACATGCCAATAATCCCTAAAGCTATACCTATTAAAGCATTAGCTTTCATTTTTTTATTATCGATAAGGCGCATTAGCAATAAAACAAACAACGGTTGTGTGGATGCCTCTAAAGCAGCAAAGCCGCTATCAATATATTTTAAAGCCCAAACAAACACGCCATTTCCATACACAAGGAATAAAAATCCAGAAAACACACAATTTATAAGTTGTTTACGGCTGATTGATAACCTAAGCTTCATCGATTTAGCAATGACAAAAATAATGATACCTGCTGTTATAAATCGGAATGACGCTAAAAAAAACGGTGGAAGTTCTCCAACGGCGATTTTATTTAGCAAATATGTAGAACCCCAAATAACATAAATAGCAAAAAAGGCTAAAACAATAAGAATGGTTTTACGTGGAATTGCCATGATGTTTTAAGGATAGAATGTTATAATTATTTATTTATACATTCTTTTAAAGTAATTAAATCGAAAACTTCTGTTACTATGGATTTATCAAGTGATAAACGTTCGTTGGTATCTCCTTTTTTGTCGTATTCAAATCTGTTAACCACATAACGAATCACTTCTTTTCTAGCAACATCGCGCTCATTTCCTTTAATAACGACCCAAGGCGATTGTGGTGTTCCTGTTTTTTTAAACATGGCTTCCTTATATTTTGTAAAATCGGCCCATTTAGATTGGGCTTCCACATCTACGCTACTCAATTTCCATTGCTTTAAGGGATTATGAACACGGTCTTCCAAACGCCTTTTTTGTTCTTCAGCATCAATGGAAAACCAAAATTTAAAAAGGTGTATACCATCTTCAATGAGCATTTTTTCCAACTGAACCACTTGTTTATTAAATAAACTATATTGCTTCTTAGTGCAAAAACCCATTACAGGTTCTACAACAGCCCTGTTATACCAACTACGGTCAAAAAGAACCATTTCTCCCGGTCCTGGTAAATGCTCGATATACCTCTGGAAATACCATTGGCCTGATTCTCGTTCGGTCGGCTTGGAAAGGGCAACGACTCTGAATAATCTAGGATTTAAAAAACGTATGAAACGCATGATAGCACCCCCTTTTCCAGCAGTGTCCCTGCCTTCAAATAATATGAGTACACGTTGATTGGTACCTTTAATATGTTGCTGTAACCTAACTAATTCGGTTTGTAGATTGATATATTCCTGATCTTCTTCTATGGCATGCAAACTCATAAGGCACTATGATTTCTCAAAATGAATAAAAACTTAGGAAGTAATGAATTTGATAAAAATTAAATCTTTTTAACCCGAACGGCGTTCATTCCTTTTTGTCCTCGTTCCAGTTCATAAGTGACTCTATCGTTTTCTGCTATTGGCTGAAGTAAGCCACTAACATGAACAAAATATTTCTCTTGGTTGATACTGTCTAAAATAAATCCGAAACCTTTTGAGGTATCAAAAAAGGACACTTTGCCTTCTTTTGCAGTAGGTTCGTCATCACCGATTTCTTTCTTAGGAATGCCAATTTCTATACTATCTGCCTCAACCTTAATTTTCATGGAGGGATCTGGTGGCGTATCTGTTAAATTACCATTGTAATCTACATAAGCAAATTGAATACCTTGGGGGTTTTCTTTGGCTTCAGCTTTTCTAGCGTCTTTCTTTTTTTGCTTGTCTTCTCGTTTTTTTAAGCGCTTTTTTTCTTTTTCAATCTTGTTAAAAGTTACTTGTGATTTTGCCATAGTTTACGGTAAAGGTTTTTAATTATTAAAAATTTACTGCACTGCAATTAATTTTATATAAAATCTTATCAACGAGGAACTGTTTGTCAAAAAATTATAGAAAATGCTTGAACATGCATATACGACACAAATATACGCTTATTTAGGCAATATTATAAAAAAAATTGGCTTATGGATTTAGTCTTCTGGAGGATATCCGTGGATGGATTCAAAAACAGTATCGAAATTAGACCTTAAATAAGCGTTTAATTTTTTTCGGTATTCGCCCTTTAGCCACTCAACAAAATTGAAGGTACTTTTACTAATGCACTTGGTATAGCGATTAATCCTAAAATCTATATCATCACCCAACATTTTTGCCAATGCCAACGCATCATAAACATCTTCACTGTTTTCAATACAAATTTTAGCATGCTGTTCTATGGAACGCTCCAAAACCACTTTTGAAGACTCCCCGTTTCTTATGGACTCCACATATGTTTTTTGAACATCGAAATGTACATTTTGGGATTTTGAGAACTCGGCTCTCAATTCATCTGGCATTTCGTACCTAAAATTACTTTCCAAATCCTCATCGCTTAAAAGCGAATCCAAGTAATAATTTGGCGACCTGAAGATACGTTGCCAATCTAAATCATCACCCCAAGGTCCAAATCGGTGAAAATTATTACCTAAATCAATAACATCAAAAGTCTTTTTGTTTTTTAAAACACGAGAACCCCTACCAATCATTTGATAATAAAGCGTCAACGATTTTGTGGCTCTATTTAAAATAATACTTTCTACGGTAGGTTCATCAAAACCAGTGGTCAAAATACTAACGGATGTTAAAATGGCATCTGGTGTTTTTTTGAACCATTTTAAAATTTGGGCTCTTTCCTTTTTGGTATTTGTATTATCCAAATGGGCTATGGGATATCCTGCCTTTCTGAACGTGTCATACACGTGCAACGAGGTGTTGATACCGTTATTAAAAATTAAGGTTTTTTTGCCTTTGGAACGTTCTTCGTATGCTTGTATCAACTTGGTTAACATATCGTTAGCTGTATACAAATCTTCTGATGATTTAACAGTATAATCACCATTGGCTCCAACAACCAAAGATGTCAAACCAACGTTATATGAGAACATTTCGGCACGTGCCAAAAAACCATTTTCTATTAATGATTCTATGCTTTCACCAACAATCAATTCATCGTAATTGTCGGTCATAGGTAATTCGATACTAGAACTTAAAGGCGTTGCCGTAACCCCTAGAATAAAGCACTGACTAAAAAATTTGAATAGTTTGGTAAAGGAATTGTAATGTGCTTCATCAATAATGACCAATCCGATATCAGAAATATCCAATTTATCATCGTTAAGTCTGTTGTTCAAGGTCTCAACCATAGCAACAAAGCAACTATACTCACCTTGATCACTTAAATCGGCCTTGCTATCAATCACTTTATTGACAACCTCAAATTCCGTAAGCATGTTAGATGTTTGCTTACAAAGCTCAATACGGTGCGTCATTACCAGCACCTTTTTTTTATGATGTTTTAGGTATTGTCTAACAATTTCAGAAAAAATAACGGTTTTACCTCCACCCGTTGGTAATTGGTATAATAAGTGGTAATCGTCTGGAGATTCTTCAAAAGCCTTAAAAATTTTATCTATAGCTCCTTTTTGGTAACTATATAAATCTTTGCCAGCTATTCTTTCCTCTAATTCTGTTTTTGATACGGACATATTTATTAATTGGTAGCGTGCAAAAATAACACCTTTAAAGGGTTTATGACGAATTATTGATGCTAAAATTTTATTTAAAATCTAATGAATTACGAGAGTTTTTTATTGGTGATGCATTTTGAATTAATAAATTTATACTTTTATCTGCAATTACTTTTTAAATCATCCTATGCAAATTAACGACAAAACCGACCAAAAACAGTATTTAGCATCATCTGAACGCTACCAAACAATGACCTATAATAGAACTGGGAACAGTGGTGTGCTTCTACCTGCTATTTCGCTTGGTTTATGGCATAATTTCGGGTCTGTGGATAATTTACAAAAAGCTCGAGAGGTATTGAGATGTGCGTTTGATTTGGGCATAACCCATTTCGATTTAGCCAATAATTATGGCCCTCCTTATGGTTCTGCCGAAGAAAATTTCGGAACGATTTATAAAAAGGATTTTAAAATTTATAGAGACGAACTGTTTATTGCCAGTAAAGCGGGATATGATATGTGGCCAGGACCTTATGGAAACTGGGGTTCTAGAAAATATTTAATCGCCAGTATAGACCAAAGTTTAAAACGCATGGGATTGGATTATGTTGATATTTTTTATCATCATAGACCAGACCCTGACACGCCTTTAGAAGAAACTATGGGCGCTTTGGCAGATATGGTTCGACAAGGAAAAGCCTTGTATGTCGGGATCTCTAATTACGAGCCCGAAGATACCCAAAAGGCAGCAGACATATTAAAACGTTTAAATACACCATTTATATTACATCAAGCGCGCTATTCCATGTTCGATCGTTGGGTTGAGGATGGCCTTCTACACACTTTAGAATCAAATGGTGTTGGCTGTATTGCGTTTTCTCCATTGGCACAAGGCATGCTGACCGATAAATACATTCATGGGATTCCTGAAGATTCCAGAGCTAAGAAAGCATTTTCCTTTTTAAATACGGATACTGTAAAAAATAATATTGAAAAAGTGAAATCGTTAAATGCCATTGCTATGAAACGTGAACAAAAATTATCGCAAATGGCTATTGCATGGCTTTTAAGACAGCCACAAGTAAGCTCTGTGCTGGTTGGAGCTAGTAGCACCAATCAATTAAAGGAAAATGTAAAAGCTTTGGATAACTTAAAGTTTACAGTAGAAGAATTAAAATTGATTGATGAAATTGTTGGTTAACATTATTCCTTAATAAGGATAATAGTTGCTTTTACGCCTGTTGCTAAATTCCATTGGTTTGAAGATACAACATTCCCCGCATCATCAACCACGATGAATTCTGCAGTATTTGGCCCAGATTCACCTTGATTAAGAGCGACGAAATCTATTTTATTTATTCCGGGCTTTAAATCGAGTTTCAATCCAGAAAAGCTATTTGTTAAAAATACACGTGCCAACACAACATCATCGTTAACCCTAACTTGAATCAAATCCCCATCTACAGCACCATGGTCACGATAGGCAATATTCACAAACTTGGCCTTACTTTTAAAATCCCCAAAAAACTGATCGGTTCTACTACCGTTTCGTTGTTCAATTTCATCTGGAGTTAACAACCTTGTGCTTTCTATGTGATTATCCAGTTTCTTGGTATACAATTCCCCGGGATTTCCAAATACCTCACCGCCAGTCATGGAAAATTCTTTTTTAGGAAAATTAAATTCACGCGTTGTTTTTGGTGTTGATAAGCCTTTAAAGGTATTAGTGCTTTCATTCGGTTTTGATGGCAATATACTTTTTGAATTTGAAGAATCCTTAGGGCTCTCTATAGCTGGTATTGAAATTGAGTTATTTCTGCTATCAATTTGAGCATTCATAGATGCTACGAAAAACAGTAATATAAAAAATGAAAAATAAAGTTTCACAGTTTCAATATATTATAAATGAATTGGGTTTATTTATAATCCATAAACTTAATTAGTTATCAAAGATATTCCTTTATCTGAAACGTTTAACTAAGCACATGTCTTTTTGCATTGTTTTAACACAAAAACCATTCCTAAAACTGTTTTTAGCTTGCAACTAATAAATTTATAATATCAAATCCTCCTCTATTCTTAATATTATGTTAATTTAATATTATGTTATACATAGTACTGTAACAATTTTAATTTGTTATCGTCTATACAATATAAATCAATTAAAAAACAAACATCATGAGAACTTTAAACAACAATCAAAACACAGGTCATTTAGTAAACACTAAAAATTATAACTGGAACAGCAAGAGACGTTACAGATAAGTAACGTCTCTCGAAACAAAAAATTTCATCAATAATAATCATCAATCAAAAAATGAACTCACATATAAAAATATCAAACCACACTGATACTATTACCCAAGAAATCGTGTCGTTTTACAGAAGAAACAATTCTTTTGATTATAGCAAAGACGGTGTTTGGAAAGGCGCTAAACCTTATACTTACTAAAACCTATCCTTTTATATTATCAGAAACGGAAAAAAAATAAAGACGGATTATATCTAAACTATCTACTTGTGTGTTTTTCTTCTATGGGTTTAGGAATTCCATAAGAAATAGATACCTTTTTTCTGCCCCATTGCCTAGCTGCTTTTACATCAAGTCCCATATAGATATCTATACGGTTTTTCCAACGTGAATGCATTCGGTCCTTTACAAAATAAATACTATCAAAACCTTCTATTTTTACAGGAGTGTTGTGTTTTAAACCCTTTTTAACCAAATCTTTTGATACGGCAATGTAATTTAATCCAGGTTTTAAACTATCACCATACGCAGTAATATATGGATTGGAATCTGTTTGATGGCGCGTTGAATTATATGCTGAAGCAGTCACCTCAATGGTATGCCAATCGTACTTATCTTCAAAGCGTTGTTCTTTACAACTGAGCAATAACAAAACACATATAAGTATGGAGATTCTCAAATAATTAACCTTTTATAATTATAAAAATAATATTAATATTTTAAAAGTGATTTTAATTCTCCTTCAAATCGATTTTTCGGAAGATACCGTTCTTCCAATTGAGATGCAAAAGGAATTGGCGTCTCTAAACTAGCGACCCGTTTTACAGGGGCATCCAAATATTGAAAACAGTTCTCCATAATGAGTGCTGAGATATCACTAGCAATACCCCCAAACAAAGAATCTTCCTGTAAAATAATGGCTCTGTTGGTTTTTTTTACTGAGGCAAAAATAGTTGCGGTATCTAATGGCTGAAGGGTTCTTAAATCAATGACATCTGCTTGAATATCTGGGTTATTATCCAAGGTTTTTAAAGCCCAATGTACTGCAGCTCCATAACAAATAATGGTAGCATCTAAGCCATCCCTTAAAACAGCAGCTTTACCAAAAGGTAAGGTATAATATTCGGCAGGCACATCTTGACTGATAGTTCTATACAAACCTTTATGTTCAAAAAATAATACCGGATTCGGATCATTAATAGCGGTTGCCAACAATCCTTTGGCATCATACGGAAACGCAGGGTAAACGACTTTTAGTCCTGGTGTTTTGGTAAACCAAGCTTCGTTGGTCTGGGAATGGAACGGCCCTGCGGCCATACCCCCACCACAAGGCATTCGTATAACCACATCGGCTTGTTGTCCCCATCTGTAATGTGATTTTGCTAAATAATTAACCACGGCTGTAAAACCCGAAGAAATGAAATCGGCAAATTGCATTTCTACAACACTTTTTATACCCGCTATGGAGAGTCCCATGGCTGTTTCAATAATGGCAGACTCACATATAGGCGTGTTTCTTACGCGCTCTTTACCAAACTGTTCTACAAATCCTTCCGTGATTTTAAAAACACCTCCATATTCCGCAATATCCTGACCCATAATTACAAGATCTTCATGACGCTCCATACTATGTTTTAAACCTTCTGAAACGGCATCTATAAAACGTATGTTTTTAAATTCGGGATTTTCATTAACCTCTTTATATTCAAATGGTTTAAAAACATCATTTAACTCTTTGGTTTCATTTGAAGCCATTGCTTCCTCCGCAAAAGCGATATCTAAATGCTTATTTATTTCCCTTGAAAAGTCGATTCTAATAGATTCCACTAGTGAATCTGTCAAAATACCTTCGTCGATTAAAAATTTTTGAAAATTAATCAGTGGATCTTTCTTTTCCCAAGTATTTAAAAGGTCTTGTGGAACATATTTGGTGCCACTCGCTTCTTCGTGTCCACGCATTCTAAAGGTTTTAAACTCAACCAAAACTGGTCTTGGGTTGCCCCTCATGTTATTCGCAATCGCATTAACCTTAGTGAAGACTTCAATAATATTATTACCATCTACAATATGCGATTCCATACCATAACCCACGGCTCTGTCGGCGATATTTTTACAATGATATTGCTCATTTGTGGGTGTCGATAAGCCATAACCATTGTTTTCAACACAAAAAATAACTGGTAATTTCCAAACCGAAGCGACATTCAACGCTTCATGAAAATCGCCTTCACTGGTGCCGCCTTCTCCAGTAAAAACAACTGTTACGGATGGTTTTTTCTTTAATTTTGAAGCTAGTGCTATGCCATCCGCCACACCAAGTTGAGGGCCTAGATGGGAAATCATACCGACAATTTTATAGTCCTGACTGCCAAAATGAAACGATCGATCCCTGCCTTTAGTAAAACCAGAGGCCTTTCCTTGCCATTGGGCAAATAATCTATGTAGTGGGATGTTTCTAGAGGTAAATACGCCAAGATTTCTATGCATGGGCAAAATATATTCTTCCCTCCTGATGGCCATGGTAACACCCACCGAAATGGCTTCTTGACCAATACCTGAAAACCATTTGCTTATTTTCCCTTGTCGTAACAACACAAGCATCTTTTCCTCTATCATTCTGGGTTTCAGCATATTTTTATACAAACCCATTATTAAACTCGGATCCAGATGTTTTATATCGTATGATATACCTAGTGAGGCATTGGATTTACTCATTAATCAGTACTTTTTCAAAGTTTTTCAAATATAATATAAATAGGGAATTCCTTGTGATTATTGGTTTAAAATGCGGTATAAAATCTTTACAATGTTTTGTACATTTGTGGAAATCGAAAAAAAATTCCTGATGAAGTTAGTTCCAAGTGTAGATTTAAATGATTTTATTTCTGAAGACCCTATAAAAAAACAAAAATTTGTAGATGAAATCGGTAAAGCCTATGAAGATATTGGCTTTGTCGCCCTAAAAGGTCATTTTTTAGATGACTCTTTGGTTGAAAATCTGTATACTGAAGTAAAGAATTTTTTCAGCTTGCCTATAGAAACCAAACAGAAATACGAAATTCCAGGTATCGGTGGGCAACGCGGTTATGTATCCTTTGGAAAAGAAAGTGCCAAAGGTAAAAAAGAAGGTGACTTAAAAGAGTTTTGGCATTTCGGACAGTATGTTGAAAATGATATGAAACGTGAAGCCGAATACCCAAAAAATGTGTTGGTTGAAGAATTACCGGAATTTAACAAGATCGGTAAAGAAACCTATAGAATGTTGGAGAAAACAGCTAAGTACGTATTGCGTGCTTTGGCGTTGCATTTGAATTTGGAAGAAACCTACTTTGATCAATACATACATAACGGAAATTCCATTTTGCGCCCAATTCATTATCCGCCAATCACAGAAGAACCAAAAGAAGCCGTTCGTGCAGCAGCACACGGAGACATTAATTTAATAACCCTTTTAATGGGTGCCCAAGGCCGTGGCTTGCAAGTGCAAAACCATAAAGGCGAATGGATTGATGCTATTGCAGAACCAGATGAATTAATGATCAATGTAGGTGATATGCTTTCCAGACACACCAATAATAAACTAAAATCCACGATTCACCGTGTGATAAATCCACCAAAAGAACTTTGGGGAACATCGAGATATTCCATTCCATTTTTTATGCACCCAATCAGTGAAATGAAACTAAATGTTTTAGAAGGCTGTATTGATGACACTAATCCGAAACAGTTCGATGATATTACCGCGGGTGAATTTTTAACAGAACGTTTGATTGAGCTTGGCTTAATTAAAAAATAAGTTTTCAGTCACAGTTGCAGTTTTCAGTTACTGCGACTATGACTGAAACTGTATACTAAAAAAATGACTATGGACTTAAAAGACCAACTAAAAAATTTATTTCCAGACCATACCCCCGACCCTTCCGATGAAAATAATTCTGAAGAATTAGGCATTTGGATGCAAGACGACCCCATTATTTGTAAATATGAAAAGCGAAAAGGCAAGCCCATCACCATATTGGAGGGCTACACAGGTGCCACAGAAGATTTTAAGCTATTGGCTAAAGATATAAAAACGACTTTGAACGTTGGGGGAAGCTTTAAAGATGATAAAATCATTATTCAAGGTGATTATAGAGATAAAATCATGCAAATTCTTAAAGACAAAGGATTTAAAGTAAAACGTGTTGGTGGTTGATATATGGACAAACAAACGCTTCATATTACGAATGGAAATCATTTAACAAAACAACTTTTAGAGTTGGATTTTGCAGGAGACATACTGACTTGGGGAGAAATGCTCTGTGAAGGCCCAACTTTTGTTGATATAGATTCGGAGGCTTTTTTTAAAACCCGAAAATCTTTTTTTGCTTCTGTGTATCAGCTGGAATTAGATGTGCACACATTTAAGAATGAGTTAAAAAAATTAAATCGGAAAGAAGCATATTCCGAAATCATCCTTTGGTTTGAATATGATTTGTTTTGTCATATCAATATGATTGCCGTCATAAGCTTAATGCACCAAAAGAACATAGATTTACCAATATACCTTGTGTGTAGTGGCAGAATTCAAGGGAATAAAAACCTAGTTGGACTATCTGAATTGTCTTCAGCAGAAATAATAAAACATTATGATGAACGAATTTTACTGAACGAAGACGATATAAAGCTTGCTGTATCACTTTGGCAAATTTACTGTGGTACAGACCATAATTTATTTAAACCATTTATTGTTAAAAGTTCATCCTTTGTATATTTAAGCAACTGCTTAAAGGCACATTTAGAGCGTTTTCCAGATTCTAAAAGCGGATTGAATATATTAGAGAAAAACATTCTTGAAATAGTAAAGAACAATACCATAAAATCTGATCACCATTTACTTGGTTACGCTCTTAACTACCAAGGGTATTACGGGTTTGGAGATATGCAATTGCAACGGATTATTGATAAACTTTCCATATTCTTTACCATAGATTTATCTGGTTATAAATTAAGCAGAAAGGGTCATGAAGCCTTATTAGGTCAACATAATTTTTATACAGAAATTAAAAACACTATGTTTTATGGCGGGGTTAGTAATGCTGATTTTCAATTTAGTAAAACGCATAATAAACTTGTAAAAACACCAAGCAATGCCTATTAAAGCCTCTGAACTTATTTTGAATCCAGATGGCAGTATCTACCATTTAAATTTAAAACCTGAAAACATAGGCGACATTATCATTTTTGTGGGCGATCAAGATCGGGTGGAAAAAGTAACCAAACATTTTGATGCTATTGATTTTGAAGCACAAAAAAGGGAATTCAAGACACAAACAGGCACTTATAATGGGAAGCGTATTTCAGTCATTTCAACCGGTATTGGTCCTGATAATATTGATATTGTGCTCAACGAATTGGATGCTTTGGTCAATATCGATTTTACAACCCGAACAGTAAAAGATAATCTAAAAAGTCTGGATATCATCAGGATTGGAACATCCGGGTCGCTTCAAAAAGATATCCCTGTGGATTCTATGCTGATGAGTAGCCATTCTTTGGATATCAATGGGATGTTGCATTCATATAAAGTAGATACCATCACAAATCCCGATATCGAAGATGCTTTTATAAAACACACAAATTGGAGCGAAAGCAAAGCAAAACCTATTGTAATAAAAGGAAGTGATGTGTTAGAAAAAAGATTCGATAGCCCCATAATTCATAAAGGTTTAACAGCTACTGCTGGCGGATTTTATGGACCACAAGGACGTATTTTACGTTTAGAGATTCAAGATTCGGAATTAAACAATAAAATGGATTCCTTTAATTTTAATGGGATTCGTATTACCAATCTTGAAATGGAAACGGCGGCTATATATGGCCTTTCAAAGTTATTAGGACATCATGCCATCTCTTTAAACGCCATCATTGCTAACAGAGCGCGTGGTACTTTCAGTGAAAATCCTAATAAAATTGTAGAGGATTTAATTATATATGCTTTAAATCGTATTTAAAATTATTCATTAGATTGCAAACATAAACTACTGTTAAAATCCAATAAAACGTTTTAAGAATAATTAATTTTGAAAAAAAATTTATAAATGAGAAAACTATTCATTCTAGTCTGCACTTTTGCCTTATTAATTTCCTGCAAAGAAGAACCAAAAAATTATGTGACATTTTCAGGACAAATAACCAATAAAAATAGTGATTCATTAATAATTCGCTCTTCTTACAGCCCCTATTCTAAAACCATTCATCTTAAAGAAGATGGCTCATTTAGCGATACCTTAAAAGTAGAAACAGGGTTTTACAATTTATATGATGGCAACGAATCCACCAATTTATTTTTAAGGAATGGGTTCAACATTACTGTAACCATTAATACAGATGAGTTTGATGAATCCATCACCTATTCAGGAAATGGGGCAGAACATAGTAATTTTATAGCAAAAGAATATTTATTACAGGAAAAGCTTTTGAATTTAGATGAATTAATTGATTTAGATTCCACACAAATGGAAAACAGGTTTTTAGAAATCAAAAATGAATTAATGACTTATTATAATTCCAACAAAGCCATAGATACGCTCATCACAAATAAATACATCAATGACGTTGATCCTATGCTGAAACCCTATAAAACCTATTTAGCTGACGCCATTGCTTTAAGAACAAATTTTCCAAAAGGAGCACCTTCTCCAACATTTGAAAATTATGAAAATTATAATGGTAGCAAAACGTCTTTAGCGGACTTAAAAGGGAAATATGTTTATGTAGATGTTTGGGCGACCTGGTGTGGCCCTTGTAAAGTTGAAATCCCGTCATTAAAACAATTGGAAAAAGATTATCACAATAAAAATATTCAGTTTGTAAGTATATCTATTGATGATGATCAAACCCATCAAGGATCTTGGGACAAAGCCAAAGCAAGTTGGAAAGCTATGATTGCGGATAAAGATTTAGGCGGCATTCAAATTTTCGCTCCAAATGGCTGGCAATCAGACTTTGTTAGAAATTATAAAATAAATGGCATTCCAAGGTTCATTTTAATAGACCCAAACGGTAATATCGTTAGTGCAGATGCCCCTAGGCCTTCCGACCCTAAATTATTGGATTTGTTCAATGAATTGAGTATTTAACTATTATCCTCTTGGGCGGGCTGTTCCTGTTGTTTAAACAAATCTAAATAAGCAGCCCCCAAATAATCAATAATATGGCTGGCTATCAAACTTTGGTAGCCATAATCCTCAACGGCAATATCAGCTGATTTTCCATGTAAATAAACACCAAAAACAGTGGCTATTAACGGATTATAACCTTGAGAAACCAATCCCGTTATAATACCCGTTAGCACATCGCCACTACCTGCGGTTGCTAAACCAGGGTTCCCCGACGTGTTAACATATAATTTATCTTGGTATACGGTGATACTATGGGCGCCTTTTACAACCAAGATGACCTCATATTCTTTTGAAAATGCTTTCGCTTTCCTTAGTTTATCGAAATCGTCTTTCCAGCTTCCTAATAAACGTTCCAACTCTTTAGGATGGGGCGTTAAAATAGTATCTTTAGGCAGTAACTTAAATAATTCAGGTTTTTTTGACAGTATGTTAATACCATCGGCATCAATAACCAATGGTGTTTTGTTGACTTTTAAAAAAGCCTCCAAAGCAGTCATCGTTTTTTCATTTGTCCCCACGCCTACTCCAAATCCTATAACTGTTGGTTCGATGTCAAATGTAATATCCGAAATAACCTTTTCATTGTCATCTGTAATTACCATGGCCTCTGGAAAAGCAGATTGCAGAATCGTATATCCACATTTGGGAATGTAACTGGTGACCAATCCCGCTCCTGCAGATAAGGCCGCTTTACTAGCTAAAACAACGGCACCGATTTTACCATAACTTCCTCCAATGATTAAGCTGTGTCCAAATTGTCCTTTATGGGAAAATTTATCCCTTGGCATGTACATGCTCAATACTTCTGGTTTTCCTATTAAATCGGCTTCAGTGGTTGTTGTAAATAAAAAGTCCCTATCCAAGCCAATATCCAAAACTTCCCATTGCTCCGTATATTTTGCAGTCTCTGGCAAAAAGAATACCAATTTAGGAGAGGCAAAACTCAAGGTATAACCCGCCCATACAACACCGTTTTCATCAGATGGAACTTTATCGGTACGCAATCCAGAAGGAATGTCAATGGATAATGTAAAGGCTTTGCTTATTTTAAAATGTTGAAATAATGCCTTAACCCAATCATCTACAGGACGATTTAATCCAATACCAAAAATGGCATCTACTATAATATCATCAGGATGTATATCAGGAAAATCATCAATATTTTTTATTAATACTGGCCATTTTTTTGTAATGCTTTTTATCCGATCATAATTAACCAAAAAATCCTTTGAGCGCTTATCTCCATAATTAACAATGTAAACAGTTACTTGATAGCCATCTAGGATTAAATGTCTAGCTAAAACCAAACCATCGCCTCCATTATTTCCAATACCACAAAACACATGAATTGGGACTTGCACGCCTTGCATACGCAAATGCATCCAATTGAAAATCTGTGTGCCCGCCCGCTCCATTAAGTCCGTTGAAGAAATACTTTGGCGTTCTGTTGTTAGCTTATCAGCTTGATATATTTGTTCTTTCGAGAAAATTTTCATCCTAATGCATTAAAGATTTTTTTATTTCTAAATAATCTAGATAGTATTTCTTAAAAAAAACCAATTCTGTATAAGAATTATGTAAAAAACATTTTTTTGTTTTTTTATATGTCTAAATGTAATACTTTTGAAAGGCTTTTTAAATAAAAATGATGCTTTTAAACCAAAATATACATATTGTTACTTCTTCTACTAATGGAGGACATACGTCTATTTTTGTAATTGCTACAACCGCTACAACCCTTTGGGGTTGCTAGTATATTTTTCTCCGGCCCATTTGTGTAATTATCAAAATTACATCTTCTTAAAATATTTATTTAAACTATAATTCATTAAAAATGAAGGTTTTAAAATTTGGTGGAACCTCTGTAGGTTCTGCAAAAAATATCAATAACGTCATAAGTATTTTAGAGAATGTCTCTAAAAACGATTCCATCATAGGTACTGTTTCAGCTGTAGGCGGTATTACTGATAAATTACTGTTAGCTGGAAAACAGGCTCAAAATAAGGATATTGGGTATCTAAACACATTCAGCTTGATAAAAGATATTCATGTTGCTATCATAGAGGAATTAAACCCGAATAATGGCAAATCCCTTAAAGAACATGTTGAAACGGATTTAAATGCCCTTAAAAATTTGTTGGATGGCATTTATTTAATTAATGAACTATCGCCTAAAACATCTGATAAGTTGGTCAGTTTTGGTGAACTGTTATCATCATTCATCATTGCCGAAACCATGAAACAACGTGGTATGTCTGTAGTATGCAAAAATTCTCAAGAATTGATCATTACAAACTCCAATTTTACCAAAGCGGAGGTGAATTATAACATTACCAACAAAAATATACAAGATTATTTTCGCAATGTAACTCAAAAAATAACCATCATACCGGGATTTATTTCTAAATCGCAGTTAGGGGAACAAACAACACTTGGTCGTGGTGGATCGGATTTCACGGCCTCTATCGTAGCCGCTGCCTTAAAAGTACAACAACTTGAAATATGGACCGATGTTAGTGGTATGTTTACCACAAACCCGAAATTGGTAAAACAAGCATACCCGATTGAGAAAATATCGTACCAAGAAGCGATGGAATTATCCCATTTTGGTGCCAAGGTGTTATATCCCCCAACAGTTCAGCCTGTTTTAAATTTGAATATTCCCATTCATATTAAAAACACGTTAGATCCAGAAGCGGTCGGCACGATTATTTCTAATGATGAAACCAATACAACGTCTCCAGTTAAAGGTATTAGTAACATTTCCAACATTGCTTTATTAACATTGCAAGGTAGTGGCATGATTGGGATCCCTGGTTTTTCTAAGCGTTTGTTTGAAACCTTATCACAAGAAAAAATCAATGTTATTTTAATTACGCAAGCATCGTCGGAGCATTCCATTTGCTTGGGAATAGATGAAAATGATGCCGAACTGGCTAAAAGCGCTATTGATGCTACTTTTGAAAATGAAATTGCTTTAAATAAAATTGACCCTATTATTGTTGAAAAGGATTTATCCATTATCGCATTGGTTGGTGATAACATGAAAAACCATCAAGGCATCAGTGGGAAAATGTTCAGCTCTTTAGGAAAGAATAATATAAATATTAGGGCCATAGCGCAAGGAGCATCAGAGAAAAATATTTCAGCAGTGATATTACAAAGTGATGTAAAAAAAGCACTTAACACCTTGCATGAGCAATTTTTCGAATCAAAAACAAAACAATTAAACGTATTCATTACTGGCGTTGGTAACGTGGGTGAGAAATTGGTTGAGCAAATAAAACAACAGCGTAAATATTTAAAAGAAAACTTAAAAATCAATTTACGGATTACTGGTTTATCCAATTCCAAAAACATGATTTTTAATGAAGAAGGCATCGATTTAAGCAATTGGAAAGAACAATTAGTAACCGGCGAAAAAGCAACTTTAGAGGGCTTTTTTGAGGGAACAAAATCCTTAAACCTTCGTAACAGTATTTTTGTGGATGTCACCGCAAATAAAGATGTTTCTGAACTATATGCTAAATACTTACGTCAAAGCATTGGGGTGGTTGCTTGTAATAAAATCGCATGTTCTAGTGATTATGAAAACTACAAACTATTAAAACGCTTATCGTTAAAATACAATGCGCCGTTTTTGTTTGAAACCAATGTGGGTGCAGGTTTGCCCATCATTCAAACATTAAGCAATTTAATAGCTTCTGGAGATAAAATTACTTCCATCCATGCCGTGTTATCAGGAAGTTTAAACTTTGTATTCAATAATTTTAATGACACCACGAAGTTTTATGATGTTGTTAAACAGGCCGCAAAGGAAGGTTATACAGAGCCAGATCCCAGAATTGACTTAAGCGGTGTGGATGTAGCTAGAAAAATATTGATTCTCGCTCGTGAAAGTGGCATGGAAATGAATTTGGAAGATATTTCTAATACGCCTTTTTTATCTGAAGCTGGATTAAAAAGTGACTCTGTTGATGATTTTTATCAAACGCTTATTAATGACGAAGCACATTATCAAAAACTATATGCTTCAGCAAAAGCAAAAGGTTGTCAGTTAAAATATGTGGCGCAACTTAATAATGGCAAAGCGAGCGTGAGTTTACAAGAAATTCCTAGCGACCATCCGTTTTATAATCTCAAAGGAAAAGATAACATTGTGATGTTTTACACACAACGTTATCCAGAACAACCCATGATTATTAAAGGTGCTGGTGCAGGCGCCGAAGTGACTGCCTCTGGATTATTTGCTGATATAATTAGAATTGGAAACGACTAAAAAGACTTGAGAATAGAGAAAAAAGAATAAAGATACTATCTTCTCATATCTATTCTCTCATATCTAAAACAAATGAATGAAATAAAAATATTTTCTCCAGCAACCGTTGCCAATGTGGCTTGTGGCTTTGATGTCTTAGGCTTCTGTTTAGACAGTGTTGGAGATGTGATGGTGATTAGAAAAATAGACAAAAGAGGCATTTATATTACTAAAATAGAAGGATTCGATTTGCCTTACGAAGCGGAATTAAATGTAGCAGGCGTTTCGGCTTTGGCTATGTATGATGCTTTAAAACCTGATTGTGGCTTTGAAATTGAAATCTATAAAAACATCAAACCAGGAAGCGGTATTGGTAGCAGTGCGGCAAGTGCAGTAGGCAGTGTGTTTGGTATGAACGAACTTTTAGGACGACCTTATAACAAAACGCAACTAACCGCATTCGCCATTAAAGGTGAAGCTTTGGCGAGTAAATGTGAACATGCCGATAACCTCGCTCCTGCCATGTTTGGTGGTTTTACATTAGTGAAAAGTGTAAATCCTTTGGAAATATTGGAAATCCCAATGCCAGATGATTTATATGCCACGATCATTCATCCACAAATTGAAATAAAAACATCTGAAGCCAGAGCCATTTTACCTAAAGACATTCCGCTAAGCGATGCCATTACCCAATGGGCAAATTTTGGAAGTTTGATACACGCTCTGCATACTAGTAATTATGAATTGATGCAAAAGTCACTTCACGATGCTATTATCGAACCCTATAGAAGTAAATTGATTCCATATTACAATGATGTGAAAACTGTTGTTTTGAAAGCAGGAGCTTTGGGTTGTGGTATTTCAGGTTCAGGACCATCAATTTTTACTTTGAATAAAGGTATTGAAACTGCTAACAATGTGAAAGATGCTATGAAACATGTATATTCAAATACAGGCATTGATTTTGACATTCATGTGTCAAAGATCAACAGTGGAGGCATTAAGATTCTTTAAGACCGTCATTGCGAATTACGCTTTTTTGCGTAATGAAGCAATCTGTTTAATTTTTAAAAATGAGATTAAAATAAAAAGATTACCACGCTTCATTTTATTACGCTCGTAATGACGTAATATTATAAAGCTAATTACAAAAAATATGAACTATTATTCCCTAAACCATAAAGCCCCAAACACATCTTTCAAAGATGCTGTGATTAAAGGATTAGCGCCAGATAAAGGCCTATATTTTCCTGAAAGCATTACGCCGCTTCCAAAAGCTTTCTTTGAGAATATTGATAACTTATCTCATTCAGAAATAGCGTTTGAAGCTATTAAACAATTTGTGTCACCAGACATCCCAGAAACTGTTTTAAAAACGATTGTTGAAGAAACGTTGTCTTTTGATTTTCCTGTAGTTGAATTAAATAAAAATATCTCAACACTCGAATTGTTTCATGGGCCAACCATGGCGTTTAAGGATGTAGGCGCTCGTTTTATGGCACGTTGCTTGGGTTATTTCAATCAGAATAATGATAGAGAAGTTACGGTTTTAGTAGCAACTTCTGGTGATACAGGCGGTGCAGTAGCAAACGGATTTTTAGGTGTTAAAGGGGTTAATGTTGTTATACTCTACCCCAGTGGAAAAGTGAGCGATATTCAAGAAATGCAATTAACCACATTGGGACAAAACATCAAAGCTTTGGAAGTTGATGGCACATTTGATGATTGTCAGGCGATGGTTAAAACAGCATTTTTGGATGAAAATTTAACTGGCAAAATGCAATTAACATCAGCCAACTCGATCAATGTGGCACGTTGGTTGCCTCAATTGTTCTACTTTATTTTTGCTTACAAACAATTGCACAACAAATATGAAGACATCGTGTTTTCGGTGCCAAGTGGCAATTTCGGGAATATTTGTGCTGGTATGATGGCACAGCAATTAGGCTTGCCCGTAAATCATTTTGTGGCCGCAAATAATGTCAATAATGTGGTGACTCGTTATTTGATTTCTCAATTATATGAACCAAAGCCTTCTGTTCAAACCGTAAGTAATGCCATGGATGTAGGTGCACCAAGTAATTTTATTCGTATACAGGAAATTTACAAAAACAATTTTGAGGCACTTAAAGAAAACATATCGTCATACAGTTTTACTGATAGTCAGACTAAAGAAGCAATGCTAGACATGTATAATAATTACGGTTATGTTGCAGACCCGCATGGTGCTGTTGGGTATTTGGGTTGTAAATCCTATTTAAAAGAACACCCTAATGCACATTGTGTCTTTTTAGAAACAGCGCATTCTACCAAGTTTTTAGATGTGGTTGAGGATGTCATTAAAGAAAAACAAACCCTTCCAGAACAAATTAAATCCGTGATGGGTAAAGAAAAAGTGGCTGTTAAAATTTCAACTTATGAAGATTTAAAAAAATTTCTATTAGCATAGCTAAGGGGATAAAACTGGTTTGGTTTTTAACCGTTAATGTTACTTTATTTATTTAGTATAGAATCACAAAAAAGGAGTTGATTTGATAATCAACTCCTTTTTTGTGTGAAAAAAACTCGTTTATCTTTGAAAACGATTATCATCAAACTCAGGTCTGTCATAGAATGAATCATCATCGGAATAATCGTTATCATCAACTAAATTATTATAAGAATGATCGTTATCCATCTCTCTTCGATACGTTCTCATTTCATCTCTTACAATTTCTCTAATTTTCTCTTCATTTAAATTATTTCCATATACATTTTCTTCATCAACCAAAACTGGTTCGCTATAGGATTTTTTGTCTGTTTTTCTACCGTAGGAACTCATGACCATGCGTTCATAATTTCTTCCAACAATATCACCTTTGCGAATCCGTTTAGTTTCGGTAAACGTTCTATGATCTATAATATCTGTATACACATATTTGGAATCACTATTTAAATCTACCAAACCAATGGGTAAAATGATATGGTTCTCACCGTCTTTATTAACAAACTCTTTAAACTCCGCATTATTTGGACGACCATAGGGATCATGATTTGCATCAATAATAGATTTATCAACTTCAATATCTAAATAAACCACCCGCTGCGAATCTTGATTTACTAATAAATTATCGACTTTACCAATCACTCGATTGTCAAAGTCCTTTACATCCCAACCTCTGACATCGGGGTAACCATCCGCAATTTTATAGTCCGAAAGTTCGTTTAAATAATATAAGTGTTTTTTGTTTTCTGTAGCCATAATATCAATTATTTAAGTGTTCATATTGTTTACCACTTTTTTAGCTTTTGTAAAAAAAGTTTGAATGGTGCTCTGTTGCTCCTTTGTTGCTATATTATTATCTATTTTACTAGATGCTTCTTTTAGTTCAGATACTTCGTCTTGGAGTGAAGGGTAATTTTTGGTTTGTATAGTTTCTAAAACGGTAACAATATCTTTGCTTACAGTTTTAAAATTTATAATTTCTGAACTCTCCGGAAGCTCTGAATTAGTCATTCCATTGCTTCGATCAGAATAGTATTTCAAATTTTCTAAAGCAATAGAAGGTTGTAAATTAAGTTGATCTGCTTTCAGTGATACAACTTTTGCAAGATTTACTATAGCCGTTTTCGTATAGGTGGAATCGATACCAATTCGAGTTGAATCTATTATTGAATTTTCAAATTCCTGAACTGCGTTTGAAGAGCCCACATAAGGTGCTGTTGATTGATAACCATCATCGTAAGTATTGGATATAGTGTCTCTCATTTCGCTATTCGTGTCGTTATCATAAATAGAAGGATTATCCTCATTGTTATACACAAAATAAACGATGATGGCTATTACTGCAATAGCAAGCAAAATCCAAGGCCATATGGGTGATTTTTTTTCAATTTTAATTTCTGCCATAATATTATAATTAAATTAATGTTTTGATGATTTTTGAATGTGAACAGGTTTTTGTTATGGTAAAATTAACCTTAAGACCTCATCTGAATTTGCTCATTTAAAAAAATAATTGACCCTATAAAATATTTTAAAACTTTTATTGGTCAACTAATTTTTCCCACAATAAACCATTAACACTTGATTATGTTAAAATTTCTGTTAACTTCGTTCGGCAGAAATTAAAAACCAACTTATTAAATGGAATTAACCAATAGAGTTTCCCTAAAAGAGAAAATTGGCTATGCGCTTGGCGATGGCGCGGCAAACATAGCATGGCGAGGTGTTTCCACGTTTTTATTTATTTTTTATACCGATGTTTTTGGGTTAAGCCCTATTACCGTTGGAGTTTTAATGTTGGTGGCTCGGTTTAGCGACGGTATTAGTGATGTATTAATGGGCATTATTGGTGACCGCACCAACTCCAAATATGGGAAATTTAGGCCGTGGATTTTATGGACCGCCATTCCTTTAGGCGTTATTCTTTCTCTGTTATTTACAAGTCCAGAGCTAGGGACTAACGGAAAAATTGTTTATGCGTATATCACCTATATATTATTCACATTAATTTATACAGCCAATAATATTCCCTATGGTGCCTTAATGGCTGTGATGACAGGCGATGATAAAGAACGAACCACTATTGGCTCTTTTAGGATGGTGGGTGCTTTTGCAGGTGGAATGCTCGTTCAAGGGGCGTTACTGTTTTTAGTGGCGTATTATGGCAATGTCAACCCAACGATTGATATCTCCCAATTGGATGAAGATGCATATGCTGTGAGTGTAACAGCTTCTGATAATATTGAACATGTGAATATCAAGACTGATAATGGCATCGCCTTATTTGCATGGAATAATGCTAGCATGCAAAATAATGATGTTGAAGCCACAAATGGAAAAAGTTTCGAAATGGAAAAAGGCAACACCTATTCCTTTACCGTGACTGGCGAAAAAAATCTAAAAGCCGAAGATATATCCATCATAAACCAAAAAGAAGGTTATAGCAAATCCATGTATGTGATGTCCGCTATACTTGCTTTATTGATGCTAATCACATTTTATTCCACGAGAGAACGTGTATTACCACCAAAAGACCAGAAAACAGATTTAGTACAAGATTTCAAGGACTTAATAAAAAACAAACCTTGGATTATTTTATTGATTATAGGGCTTCTGTTTAATGTCTATAATTCTATCAAACAAGGTATTGTGGTCATCTATTTTACCCATTATTTAAACGATCAATTATTATCCGCTACTTATCTAGTCGGTTTAATGATTGCCTCTATTTTAGGAGCCTTTTTCACTGCTCAATTGAGTAGAAAATTCGGAAAACGTAATTTACTTATTTATGCCCTTATTTTTTCAGGTGCCGTAAACGCCTTGCTAGTATTTTGTAAGCCAGATAATGTAGCTGCCATATTCATTATTGGCACGGTGTCTGAATTTGCTGCAGCTATATTACCGACCTTATTTTTTGTGATGTTAGGTGATGCAGCCGATTTTTCTGAATGGAAAAATGGCAGAAGAGCCACCGGTCTTATTTATTCTGCGGGCTCATTCGCAACCAAATTTGGTGGCGGTATTGCGGGTGCTATTATTGGTCTGGTTTTAGGTGCTTATTTCTATGATGGTCAGGATGCTGTCGCCATTAAAGGGGCGTTTCCTGGTATGGTGATGCTTATGAGTTGGATTCCCGCCCTCATTGCTTTTGTCGCCGCGGGTATCATGTTGTTATATCCTCTTGATAAAACCAAAATGGATATCATTACAAGCGATTTAAATGCCAAACGTTTAGCACAGTCCGTAGAATAATTTATAATGATGCAGATGAAAACATTTCCAAATGATTTTATATGGGGTACAGCAACGTCGTCTTACCAAATTGAAGGCGCCACTAAATTACATGGCAAAGGACCGTCAATTTGGGACGCCTTTTCGAGTATTCCCGGAAAAGTACATAATGGCGAAACTGGCGATATTGCTTGCGATCACTATCATACATTTAAGGAGGACATCCAGCTCATGAAAAACATGGGCGTCAAAGCCTATCGGTTTTCCATAGCTTGGGCACGAGTGATGCCGACTGGGAAAGACAAAATTAATGAAGCAGGTATTCAGTTTTATTCCGATTTGATTGATGAATTATTAAAGGCGGATATTGTGCCTTGGGTGACTTTGTATCACTGGGATTTACCTCTGGCATTGCAATTGGAAAATGATGGTTGGTTGGGTACATCCCTACCCCATTACTTTGCTGCGTATGCCGATTTGTGTTTTGAGCGTTTTGGCGACCGTGTTAAAAATTGGATTACCTTAAACGAACCTTGGGTGGCTTCCATTTTGGGTTACGGTCAAGGTGTGTTTGCACCGGGAAGGATTTCAACATCTGAACCTTATTTAGCGGGTCATCATTTTATATTGGCGCATGCCAAAGCGGTTCATATCTATAGAAATAAATACAGCCATCAAAACGGCAAAATTGGCATTACCAATAATTGTGATTGGAGAGAGCCTCTAACCGATAGTAAAGAAGATAAAGAAGCTGCCGAAAGAGCCCTTGAATTTTTCTTGGCTTGGTTTGCAGATCCTATTTATAAAGGAGACTATCCAAAAACGATGAAGGAACGTTTGGGCGACCGACTTCCTAAATTTTCTTCGGAAGAAAAGGACATGATTAAAGGCACGTCCGATTTCTTCGGATTAAATCATTATACCACCATGTATGCCGCCCATAACGACGGCAATAAAAAAGAACAAAGTGTATATGGGAATGGCGGGATTTCAGAAGATCAACATGTGGATTTATCCTTAGACGACAACTGGAAACTCACGTCCATGAATTGGGCCGTTGTGCCTTGGGGCTGTAAAAAATTGCTTCAATGGATAGATGCACGATACGATAAACCAGATATTTATATTACCGAAAATGGCTGTGCTTATAATGATGAACTTGTTAACGGAGAGGTAAATGACCAAGAACGATTGGATTTCTACCAAGGCTATTTAAAAGCCTGCCAAGAAGCTATTTCTGAGGGCGTGAAACTCAAAGGTTATTTTGCGTGGTCTTTCATGGATAATTTTGAATGGGCGTCTGGTTATGATAAACGTTTCGGTTTGCATTATGTAGATTTTAAAACTTTAAAACGCACACCTAAAAAATCAGCGCTTTGGTTTGGTGAGGTTATAAAAAATAATACTGCCGATATTTAATTTATTTGTTAAACTCGTTGTACATTTTGAAACTTATGACGTTATTTAATGTCAGTTCGAATGGAATACCGAGGAACGAGGTATTTTGTATTGAGACCCTCTTAGTGCATAGCTTCTCGATACAATTTTCTCATGCTTCGAAAATCGCTCGAAGGGACACTTAGTTGTAAGCATGTTTATTGTTAGTTTGTCAGTTCGAGTGAATTTCAAACCTTTTTAGGTTTGGAATTAGTATCGAGAACCAATTCTAAATAAATTATAAGTGGTTCTCGATACAAAATTCTGAAAAAGAATTTCACTCGAACTGGCATCAAGTAAAAACAGATACCACAAAACCAAATAGTATATGAAACCGACATTTATTCTCCTCACTTTTTTAATCTCCAATATCATTTTAGCACAAACCACCCAAGAGGTTTTAGGAAACCATAATGGTAAAGATGTTAGCCTATTTACCCTAAAAAACAAATCTGGTCACGTATTAAAACTGACTAACTACGGTGCTAGGATAGTTAAAATCGAGGTTCCCGATAAAAATGGCACCATTGACAACATAACAACTGGCGGTGAAACGTTGGAAACCATCGTGAAAGGTGATGCTTTTGGCGGCGCTACCGTGGGGCGATTTGCAAACCGCATTGCCAATGGAAAATTCACATTGGATGGCACCGAATACAGCTTACCCATCAATAATAACCCAAACACTTTACATGGTGGTCCTGAAGGCTGGTTCGCGCAAGTATGGGATTCTAAAATGAGCACCAAAAAAAATCAACAATCGGTGACATTTATGTATTTAAGTCCCGATATGGAAGCAGGTTTTCCGGGAACGGTGAATATGTCCGTTACCTATACATGGACGAACAAAAATGAAATCATCATCGATTATTTTGCAACCACCGATAAAAAAACAGTTTTCAATATTACCAACCACGCCTATTTTAATTTAAATGGTACTGGCAAAGGTTTTATACAAGACCATTTGTTAACCATTAATGCCAGTAACTACACACCTGTTGACAAAACTAGCATCCCAACGGGCGAGATAAAGTCTGTGAAAAATACACCATTTGATTTTACCACGCCTCACACCATTGGAGAGCGCATTGGCAGTATGTTCGAAGAGGTAGCGTTTAGAGGTTACGACCATAATTATGTGTTGGATGCCAATGCTAAAATAGCAGCCACAGCATATGCACCCGAAAGCGGTCGTGTGATGGAAGTCATTACCGATGAACCCGGTTTACAGTTTTATTCAGGAAATAGCAGGTCGTGGAATCAATTTAAGGAAACTGGTACGATGCCCGAAAATTCACGATCGAGTTTTGCGTTAGAAACCCAACATTTCCCTGATAGCCCTAACCAAGCCAGCTTTCCTTCTACCGTATTAACACCAAGTAAACCCTATAAATCTAGAACGGTTTATAAGTTTTCTGTGAGGAAGGATTGATTTATTATAATTCTTGATATTGATTTTATATATTCTAAATCTGTACTTTGGATTTCAATATACGAGTAACTTTATATTATAAAACTTACGTATAAAGCCGTTTAGAGTATAGTTTAGCTACATTTTGAAAATAAAATATGGAAAATCCTTAAACTATTCTAGCTTATAAAAACTAAATTCATTTTGCATTCTTTCGGTTATAAATCGGAAACTATAATTTTGGATTTTTCTATAAATTCTATTTATACCTTGTTTAGAAAACCATCCACTGTGGTTGTTCAAACCTTTCAAAGTTTTGAATGACATCCAATGGTTTTCTCCATTTGCCATACTGTATATACCACCAGCAAATGGAAATTCAGATAAAATGATGTTATTATTCAAAACTTTAAGTTTATGATCAAAATAAAAAATTGGGTCAGTTCCAAAAAAGTGTTCTATTAGTTCAGGCTTAACAATAATTGAACTTCCGCACAAATCACTAAATTTACGAGTTGAGAACAAGTAATTTTTTCCCTCTAAATAAATATAGCCTTTTTTTATGTGCCATCCATTTACATGATTGCCACTATTGTTAACATAATCGGCAATACGATTGCTAATAAAATCATCTGAATCAACAGTCATTATGTAGTCCGTATTAAAATTTTCTTTTGCATAGGCTACTCCTAACTTGATCTTCTCTCCCTTATCAATTTCCCTGCGTTTGGTGATACTTTCTTTAGTTTCTGATGGGCGTGAGACAGGGGGTTCAAAAGTTGCATGAAGATAATATATGCTGTCATGTATAAAATCAATTTGTGGTAGTTCATGACAAACCACAATAACTTTAAAATTTGGATCCGTTTGGTTACAAACGGAAATTAACGTTCTTTCAAATAATCGGCAAAATTGAGACCAATCAGACGAAACTCTTTCACTTTTAACGGGAATTACAAAAGTCAGCATATAATAACTTAATCATTTAATGATAAATGTATTTAAATAATTTCATTTTTAAATAACGTCTATGTATTTATATTATATTTTTTACAGTTTCGTAAAAATCATCAACTTGGATTATTACTTTCCGTAATATTAACACCGTTATTTTTATTTTTTTTATTTAAAATAAAATTAAATATCTATCATGAAATAAAACGTGACAAATATCATGTTTCACATCAACTACCTATCGTAAATTTACGATGAATGATATGGCAATACCATATCCATAAAAACATCGTGAAAAGGAGTTTAGAACCCATCGCTTATAATCAAGATACCGAAGCCTTGGCGCGATTTGCTAAAGCCTTAGGGCATCCTACTCGTATAGCTATTTTAAAACATCTTGAAAATCAATCGTGTTGTTTTACGGGCGATTTGGTTGAGGTCTTTCCGTTGGCGCAATCCACTGTTTCGCAGCATCTTAAGGAATTAAAAAATGTGGGTCTCATTCAAGGAGAATTAAAGCCGCCAAAAATAAAATACTGCATTAACAAAGACAATTGGAATAAAGCAAAAGCCTTATTTCAGGAGTTTTTTTAATGCCATTTTTTTAATAATGACATCGTCTATTGGCGATAAACAAATACAAATACCATGAGCAAAGTAATTAAAATTTTAGGAACTGGCTGTCCAAAATGCCAATCGATGACTGCAGTTGTGAAGGCCGTGGTTTCAGAAAACAATATCGATGCTACCATTGAAAAAGTAGAAGATATTATGGAGATAATGACCTTCAACATCATGACCACACCAGCGTTGGTGATAGATGATGTGGTGACCATAAAAGGCAGAGTGCCTTCAAAACAGGAAGTTTTAGCACTTTTAAATTAAAGGTTATGAACTATCAAATCAAAGCCTCCTCTAATTCCAATCAGGATGCGGTGATACATATCAAACAATCGGATATCGGTTTTGGTACCACGGCTCAAACGGCTGACATCTTACCAAATCCTGCCGAATTGTTTTTGGGGGCTTTTGCGTCTTGTATTCTTAAAAATGTGGAACGTTTTTCGGAAATGATGAAGTTTACCTATTCAAAAACCACGCTCGACGTTCAAGCCACACGTCTTGAAAATCCGCCACGAATGGATAACATCATGTATCAGTTAACCATTTACAGCGATGATGTCCGTTTAAATACTGCCTTGCTACAAAAGAACATCGAAAAGTTTGGCACTATTTACAATACAGTAAAACAGTCCTGTTCCATTTCTGGCACCATAACGGCTAATCATGTTTGATTGGATACAACATATAGCAGATTGGCTTATTTATAGTGTTTTTGGTATTGGTGCAGACACCCATTTGGGAACCGCCCTGAATTTCTTTGTCTACGACACGCTGAAAATTCTTTTGCTCTTGTTTGTAATTGTCTTCATCATGGGTATTGTAAACACCTACTTCCCTATTGAAAAATTAAAAGACTATTTACACAGAAAAAAACTCTACGAACTGGAATACTTTTTTGCTTCGGTTTTTGGAGCCATTACGCCTTTTTGTTCGTGTTCTTCTGTGCCTTTATTCATTGGCTTTGTGCAAGGTGGTATTCCACTAGGCGTTACGTTCGCCTTTTTAATTACATCACCGTTGGTTAATGAAGTCGCCATTGTTATGTTCATCGGTCTATTTGGTTGGAAAGCAACTTTAATATACGCAGGCTCGGGAATTCTGTTGGGCACGATTGGTGGTTGGTTATTGGGAAAATTAAACCTAGAACCCTTACTTTCCGATTGGGTAAAGTCCATTTTAGACAAAAAAATACAGCAAAACAAATTTGAGGAAGAAAAACGAACCTTTCGCCAACGTTTGCCAGACATTACCCGGAGTGCTTGGGATATTGTGAAAGGCGTGGTTATTTATGTGATTATTGGTATTGCCATTGGTGCTGCCATGCACGGTTATGTTCCTGAAAACTTCTTCGGAAATTATTTAGGTGGTGGTGAATGGTGGACCGTGCCGCTTGCCGTGATTATTGCTGTGCCCATGTATGCCAATGCCGCCGGAATTGTTCCCGTAATTGAGGTATTTGTTGCTAAAGGCGTACCGCTTGGCACAGCCATTGCGTTTATGATGGCAACCGTAGGTTTGTCCATTCCAGAAGCGACTTTACTCAAAAAAGTAATGACCATAAAACTGATTGCCATTTATTTTGGAATCGTAACAATCTTCATCATCCTTTCAGGATTTTTATTCAATATGTTATTGTAAACTATAAATCAATATAACCATGAACACAATTAAAATTTTCACACTAGTCGCCATCAGTTTTGTACTTGCCTCTTGCAACGGACAAGATAAAAGCAAAGACAACGCTTTAAACGCATCTGTTTCTAAAATTGAAGTCATCGACTTTCACTCCACTAACAGGTGTATGACTTGCAACGCTATTGAAGCGAGCACCAAATATACTTTAGATACTTATTTTGCAGATGAAGTAAAAAAAGGGAAAATCACGTTTCAAGTGATTAATGTCGATAAAAAAGAAAACAAAGCTTTAGCTGAAAAATTCGAAGCTTCTGGCACCTCGCTATTTTTGAATGTGATTAAAAATGGTAAAGAAACCAAACTCGATTTAACCGAATTTGCTTTTATGAAAGGCAACAACCAAGAGGCGTTTTCAAAAGAACTGAAATCGAAAATTGATGGCGCATTAAAAGCACTTTAAATGGAATTATTACAATCGCTTATTGAAGATTATAATATTCCGATTGTATCAGCTTTTGTACTCGGACTCATGACAGCCATTAGTCCGTGTCCATTGGCGACCAACATCACGGCAACGGCATTTATTTCAAAAAATATTTCTAGTAAAAAGAAGGTGTTTTTAAGCGGTGTATTATATTCTTTAGGCAGAGGATTTAGTTATACTGCCATAGGATTGATCTTGTATTTTGGTGCTAGTAAATTTCACATAGCACGATTTTTTAATCAAAATGGCGAAAAGTATTTAGGTCCTTTGTTAATTATTATTGGCTTAATCATGCTGAATGTGATTAAACTTAAATTTTTAGGAAAAACAAACTTTCAAGAAAAACTCTCAGAAAAATTCAAGGACAAAGGGCTGTTAGGATCCTTTTTAATAGGCGTTGTATTTGCCTTGGCATTTTGTCCGTATAGCGGCGCTTTGTTTTTTGGCATGTTAATACCTATGACCATAGCCTCTGCTAACGGACTCTACTTACCAATAGTGTTTGCTCTAGGCACAGGTTTGCCAGTTCTTCTGTTTACGTATTTATTAGCTTTTACAGCCAGTAAAGTAGGCGTGTATTATAACAGCATTTCAAAAGTTGAAAAAGTAATGCGTACTGTTGCAGGTGTGGTTTTTATTATCACAGGCTTGTATTATGTTTCCATTTTTATGGGATTATGGAATTAGGGAAGTATCATTAAACAAAATCCAATTAAAACTAATCTATTTAAATTCAATATTTTTGTGTAAAAGGTGTACTTTAGAAAGTTGATAAACACCGATTATAATTAATTATGGAGAATTTCGATAGAAAAAAACATTGGGAAACCATTTACCAAACCAAAGCATTAAATGAAGTAAGTTGGTACGAGCCAACTCCCGAAACGTCATTAGATTTTATCAAGCAATTTGAGTTGCCAAAAACTGCAAAAATTATTGATATTGGTGGAGGCGATAGTTTTTTGGTCGACCATTTACTTGATAAAGGTTATAAGGATATTAGTGTGCTTGATATTTCGGAAGCCGCTATAGAACGAGCAAAAAAACGCCTTGGAACCCGAGCAAAAAACGTCACATGGATTGTTGCAGATGCGGCCAAGTTTCAACCTACCAAGCAATATGATTTTTGGCATGACCGCGCCGCCTTTCATTTTCTAACGGATGAACAAGATATTTCAAATTATATTAAAACCGCGCAACAGCATATAGAACCTAGGGGCGTTTTGGTGATTGGTACTTTTTCTGAACAAGGCCCCACCAAATGCAGTGGCATTGAAATCAAGCAATATTCAGAAAACTCGATGACGGAGCGACTAAAAAGTGTCTTTGAGAAAATAAAGTGCATCACACTTGACCATAAAACACCGTTTGATACCATTCAAAATTTTATATTTTGTAGCTTTAAAAAAATTGCTGTGGTATAATATGTTCCAAAAGATAATCCATACCGATAATTCAAAAACCACCATCTTGATTCGTTTGATGGTAGGAGCTGTATTTCTTTCAGAAGGCATTCAAAAATTCTTGTTTCCTGCCATTCGTGGTGCAGGACGTTTTGAGAAAATCGGATTGCCTTCCCCAGAATTTCTTGGGACTTTTGTCGGCACGTTCGAGATTATTTGCGGTGTATTCATTCTACTAGGCTTACTCACCAGATTGGCAAGTATTCCAACGCTTATTATCATGTTGGTTGCCATAGCAACTACGAAATCGGAAGTTTTAATGAATGAAGGATTTTGGGTCATGATGCATAGCAGCCGAACCGATTGGGCCATGCTTTTGGGAAGCCTATTTTTGATTATTAAAGGTGGTGGGAAATGGTCGGTTGATTCACTGATTTGAAGATGAGTTGATGATATGATTAAATGATTTATAATGGATTGGTTTTAATCATATAATCGAATAATTATATAATCCTCAAATCAAATAATCATAATTTTGGTAAATCTTCAAATCATGTAATCTTCAAATCAAATAATCAATAAAGATGGGTAAAAATTTAAAAGAAGTAGCGTTACTATTTTTTAAGTTGGGAAGCATTGCTTTTGGTGGTCCTGCGGCTCATATCGCCATGATGGAAGATGAAGTAGTGAAGAAAAGAAAATGGATGACCCATCAGCACTTTCTGGACTTGGTAGGTGCTACAAACTTAATTCCTGGTCCCAACTCCACCGAAATGACCATGCATTGCGGACATGAACGAGCTGGCTGGAAAGGCTTGATTGTCGCCGGTGCTTGCTTTGTATTTCCTGCGGTTGCCATTACAATGGTTTTTGCTTGGTTGTATCAGCAATACGGACAATTACAAACAGTGGAACCCTTTATTTACGGTATAAAACCCGCCGTAATCGCCATTATTCTTGGTGCAGTTTACCGATTAGGAAGTAAAGCTCTAAAAAATGTGGAGCTAGGTATATTAGGAGTGTTGACGTTGATTGCCTGTTTACTCGGCGTACACGAAATTTTAGCATTATTTGTCTGCGGATTTATCGGTTTGACTTGGTATGTTATTAAAAACTCAACATCCAATCTAAACAGTTTTACACCTCTTGTTTTATTGCAAGTCGCCATTTCAGCTAGTAACCTAAAAATTCTTTTGACATTTTTAAAAATCGGTGCCTTACTCTACGGAAGCGGTTATGTGCTATTTGCTTATTTAGATGCGGAATTAGTCAGCACTGGGTTACTAACCCGACAAGAGTTAATAGATGCCGTAGCGGTCGGACAATTTACACCGGGACCTGTTTTATCAACAGCAACATTCATCGGTTGGCAATTAAACGGATTTTGGGGAGCCGTTGCAGCGACGGTTGGAATATTTCTTCCGTCATTTATTTTTGTTGCTATTCTCAATCCACTTGTACCAAAAATGCGAAAATCGAAAGCCATCGCTGCTTTTTTAGACGCTGTGAACATCGCAGCCATTGCCGTTATTATCGCCGTTTGCATAGACATGGGAAAAGATACTTTAACCGATTGGCGAACCATTCTAATTGCCCTACTCAGCATCATCGCTGTATTTGTTTTTAAGAATATGAACAGTGCGTTTATTGTTATTGGAGGAGCGCTTGTCGGGTATTTATTGACATGGATATAAATACAACGCATCCATAATCCCAATTTAATGTCCTGTTAAAAAACAAATCCATATAATTTCAATACTTTTGTTTTCGTAAAAAATAATGAGATTCCCTCCTGATAGCTATCGGGATCGCAGGAATGTAAAATATATACTTTTCCAATGAAAAACACAGCTTTAACTGAAACTCACGTAGCCCTTGGCGCTAAAATGGTGCCATTTGCTGGCTTTAACATGCCCGTACAATATGAAGGCGTAAATGCCGAACACGAAACCGTTAGAAATGCCGTTGGCGTATTTGATGTATCGCACATGGGTGAGTTTTTAATTGAGGGTGAACACGCGCTGGATCTGATACAAAAAGTAACCACGAATGATGCGTCTAAATTAACCATCAGCAAAGCGCAATACAGTTGTATGCCGAATGATACAGGTGGTATTGTGGACGATTTAATTGTTTATAAATTAAAAGAAAACACCTATTTATTGGTGGTGAATGCCAGCAATATTGAAAAGGACTGGAATTGGATACAATCTAAAAATGATGTAGGTGCTGCGATGCGTGATGTGAGTGAGGACTATTCCTTACTTGCCATTCAAGGACCGAAAGCGGTGGAAGCCATGCAAAGTTTATCGAGCTACGATTTATCCAGCATTGATTTTTACAATTTTGTTGTGGCAGATTTTGCAGGGATTGATTATGTGATTATTTCAGCAACGGGTTATACCGGCAGTGGCGGATTTGAGATTTATTGCAAAAATAGCGAAGTCAAACAGATTTGGGATAAAGTTTTTGAAGCTGGAGCAGATTTTGGGATTAAGCCGATTGGTTTAGCCGCTCGTGATACCTTGCGTTTGGAAATGGGCTATTGTTTGTATGGCAATGATATTGACGATACCACCTCGCCTATTGAAGCTGGTTTGGGATGGATTACCAAATTCACCAAAGAGTTTACCAACTCCACAGCTTTAAAAGCAGAAAAAGAACAAGGCCCCAAACGTAAATTAGTCGCCTTCGAATTGGATGAACGTGGCGTTCCCCGACATGGCTACGATATTGTAGATAGACATGGTAATAAAATTGGCGTTGTTACCTCTGGCACTATGTCACCTACCTTTAATAAAGGTATTGGCTTGGGTTATGTGCCGACTGCTTTTTCAGAAATTGAAAGTACCATTTATATTCAAATCCGCAAAAATAACATCCCTGCAACCATCGTAAAGTTGCCTTTTTATAACATATAATGCGCCAAGATTTTCAAGCCATTTTAGATACCATTTATAACCATGTAACATCTCTTGATGATAAAGGAACGGTGGCATCGTACATCCCTGAATTAGCAAATATTGATAAACATCATTTTGGAATTCATTTAAGAACATTGGATGGTAAAAGTTATGGCGTTGGCAATTTCGATACACGGTTTTCCATACAAAGTATTTCTAAAGTATTGGCACTTTCACAAGCCGCATCATTGGTTGGAAATGATATTTTTAAACGTGTGGATGTAGAGCCTTCTGGAAATCCGTTTAACCATTTGGCATTATTGGAAATTGAAAATGGCATTCCTAGAAATCCATTAATTAATTCTGGAGCCATTGTGATTGCGGATATTTTGATATCTAATTTAAAAAATCCGAAGCAAGATTTTTTAAACTATGTGAGGGAGTTGGTTGGTGATGATTCCATAGATTTTAATTTGGAGGTTTCACATTCTGAAAAGATAACTGGATTTAAAAATTATGCAGCAGCCAATCTCTTAAAATCCTTTAATAATCTGGAAAATAGTGTGGATGATGTTTTGGATTTTTACTTTCATCAGTGTTCCATAGAAATGTCCTGCAAGCAATTAACCAAAGCCTTTTATTTATTTGCCAATAAAGGAACTAGTTTATTACAAAAAGCCCAGCTCACCGAATCCCTCATAAAACGCATCAATGCCATTATGCTAACCTGTGGTTTTTATGATGAAGCTGGCGAATTTGCCTTTGAAGTCGGACTTCCCGGAAAAAGTGGCGTTGGTGGCGGTATTGTCGCCTTATTACCTGATAAATTCGTAATTACCACGTGGTCACCCGGATTGAACAAAAAAGGGAATTCACAATTGGGCATGATGGCGTTGGAGCAATTTACAAGTGTCACAAAACTATCTATTTTTTAAATATTCTATTGGGAATTACTGTGCGGTATGATAAAAAAAGAAGAGAAACATAGAATTTTAATATTAGGTGCTAGCGGATTCTTAGGCGGTATCATTTATAAAGAACTCTGCTCCTATTTTAAAACCTTTGGAACCTATCATACACAAAATAAGCATTACGAAAAGAACAAACATTTTTTTCAGTACGCTGTTGAGGAAGACGATATTTATGAGATTTTAAATGCCGTAAAACCAACGATTATTATTTCGGCACTTCGAGGCGATTTTGCAGCGCAAGTGATAGCCCACAAACACATAGCCGAATATATTTTAGAGCATAAAACATGGTTGTTGTTTTTATCTTCTGCCAATGTGTTTGATGCGTATAGCAAGTATCCAAGTTACGAAGACGATAAAACCTTAAGCAATAGCGTTTATGGACATTTCAAAATAAAAATCGAAAATATGCTGTTGCGATTGCCAAAAAAACACGTTACCATTTTAAGGCTACCCATGGTGTTTGGCTCGCAATCGCCCAGAATACTCGACATTCTTCAAAATTTAAAAAATAACGAACCTGTTGAGGTGTTCCCTAATTTAATTATCAACGTCACCAACGATTCTAAAGTCACACAGCAAATACATTACATCATCAACCGAAATAAATACGGTGTTTTCCACTTGGGAAGCAACGATTTGGTGCATCATGATGATTTCATTAAAGAAATGATAGATGCTATTGGTGAAAACAATAAAGCCATCTATAAAAAAGTATTTACCACAAATGAAGACAGATACTTAGCGGTATTGCCAAAACATAACATGTTGCCAAAACATTTGCAGTTAACTAGCCAAGAAATTATTTCTGAATTAAAATATAATTAAACCGTTATTTACTTTAAAACCTAGAATGTCAGTTCGAGTGATTCGCCCAAGCGAATTGTATCGAGAACTCTGATTAAAATAAAATTTTGATTCTCGATACAAATTTCACATATAAAAAATCTATGAAATTCACTCGAATTGACAAAATTTTATTCAAAATGAGCAGAGGTTAATTGATTTTTAATTGTTAAATTGTAAGCATACAAATACCTAAAACTTTAAAAAGATGAATAAACTTTCAGAAGAAGAAATAAGAATGAGATTGCTTCGCTTTCCAGATTGGGATTATTATGATGATGCCATTCATGCGGAATTCGAATTTGAAAATTTCAAGGATTGCTTTAGTGCTATGAGCCGAATTGCTTTTGAATGTGAAGCACTCAATCACCACCCCGACTGGTCCAATGTTTATAATGTGCTTACCATATCATTATCAACACACAGTGCAGATGGCGTGACCGACCTAGACTTTAAACTTGCGGAAGCCATAGAAAGTATTGTAGAACCCGAAGATGAAGAATAATTAAATACACTGAATGTCAGTTCGAGTGATTCGCCCAAGCGAATTGTATCGAGAACATTGGTTTATTGATTAAAATTTGATTCTCGATACAAATTTCACACATGAAAAATGTGTAATCCCAATAGCTATCGGGACACTCGACACGAGGCAAAGCCGAACTGAACGTAGTTAATTGACAAATTTTCATCAAAATGCACAATTGGGTATGATAATTATTATTTCAATTTCTAAAATTTTTTAATTTTGCGACGGCAAAAAAAACCTTGAACATTAAACTTTTTAATAGTTAACTATATTATGGGAAGAGCTTTTGAGTTTAGAAAAGCACGTAAAATGAAACGTTGGTCGGCCATGAGCAAAGCCTTTACTCGCATTGGCAAAGACATAGTGATGGCCGTAAAAGAAGGTGGTCCCGATCCCTTAAGTAATTCGCGTTTAAGAGCGGTGATACAAAATGCGAAGGCTGTAAATATGCCTAAGGATAATGTGGAACGTGCCATTAAAAAGGCTAGCGAAAAGGGTCAAGGTGATTATAAAGAAGTCATTTTTGAAGGCTATGCTGCACATGGAATTGCCGTTTTGGTAGAAACCGCAACAGATAATAATACCAGAACTGTAGCTAATGTACGTAGCTATTTTAATAAATGTGATGGTAGTTTAGGAACGTCTGGCTCGGTGGTATTTATGTTTGACCATACGTGTAATTTCCGAATCAACGCTGAAGGATTGGATCCTGAAGAAGTGGAATTGGAATTCATCGATTATGGTGCTGAAGAAGTTTTTGCTGACGAAGATGGCATTTTAATCTACGCCCCTTTTGAAAGTTATGGAGCTATTCAAGCCGCCATAGAAGCCAAAGGCATTGAAATACTATCCTCTGGATTTGAGCGCATTCCCCAGGTTACCAAAAAACTAACGCCAGAACAAATACTGGATGTTGAAAAACTTTTAGAAAAACTGGATGATGATGACGATGTTCAAAACGTATATCACACCATGGAAGAAAGTGAAGATTAATTCCCATACGCATATATTTAAAAAGGCTATCAATCTCTTGATAGCCTTTTCTTTTTCATAGCACTTATGAAATTACAGAAACCATTGATTTTATAATTGTCCTAGCTAAAGTCCCATTATTTGCTGGACTTTTATAAATCATTAACCCATTTCTGAATATGTTTTAATTATTTAGAAAGATAAACCGATGATGCCGCAGCTAAACTATTATTTACCACTGGAGCTATATTTCCACCACTTCCAATATTATTAAACGCTAAAATTCTACCACCACCGTTTCCAGCTTCAGCAATATATACTGTTTCAGTAGCATTATCATAGGCCACATCTACAGGATTACCCAATAATGTAGAACTTCCAGAAACACGCGTTTGTTGAGATAATGCTAAAGTACCACCGTTTGCAGTGCTGGTGAATTTAGATTTAAAATTTTCAATGATTTGAAAACCACCATCATCTTGGGTATTTGTTGCATCAGCAATATCAGTTAAAACCATCATATCATTCATGGCATCATAAGTAATCCCATGAGTTCTTACAATGCCTTCAATAGTAATGATTTTTGAAGCAGCTACCGAAGCATTTGTCGTATTAGATAAAAAGTTTGTGAAAATTGCTAATTTACCAGTCGCATCTACAACAGCGTATAAATCATTGCCGTCAAATACCATACCCCATAATTTAAAATCGGTTGTAATGATATTTCTCAGCGTAAAACTATTACCGGTTTTAGAATAGATAAAAAATCTACCATCTGGTGTAGTAACATCTCCATCAACGTCTTGACTATCTGCCACAACATAAAAATTACCGTTCACGGCAACTTCCCTGGGGTTAAACATATCGGCTGTCCCAGATATTCCTATAGAAATAGCAGTGCCATCAGTTGCTAATGATGCATTAGAGAAACCTTCTAAACCAAACGAAGATCTTGAAGCTTGAACAACAACATCATTATCTTTATCATAATAAATACCATCTGCAGCGGTAGAAGTTGTCATCAGTGTTTTAGAAGTGATGCTTGATAAATTACTTACGTCATAGCTGGTGATATTCCCATTCGAATTATTTGAAGCAAATAAATATGTTGATATTGGACCTTGATTGTCATCATTATCATCATCACAAGATACTAAAATAGAAGAAAAAACTGTTGTTAATGCTAAGCATTTAATTAAATTTGACCGTTTCATATGGATTTGATTTTTATTGTTATACCCTACCTACGAAATTTTGTAAAGAGGGGTTTTAAAAAAGGTCAAAAAAAAATGAAATAAATTTTAATGTTATGAAAATCAACAAATAACAGATACATGGTAGGCAATAAAAAAGTAATTAATTGGGGGATTATTGGATGTGGTGATGTGACAGAAGTTAAAAGTGGCCCTCCTTACAAACTAACCAATGGCTTTAATCTAAAAGCGGTTATGAGGCGTGATGAAGACAAACTTAAAGATTATGCCACAAGACACCAAATAGAAACATATTATACAAATGCTGATGACTTAATCAACGACCCTACTATTGACGCCGTTTACATTGCAACCCCACCTGATACCCATAAATTTTATGGATTAAAAGTCGCTAAAGCAAAAAAAGTGTGCTGTATTGAAAAACCTTTATCGCCAAGTTATGCAGATAGTTTAGTAGTTTATAACGCCTTTAAAGAAACTAATACGCCCCTATTTGTTGCTTATTACAGACGCTCGCTACCAAGATTTCTTAAAATAAAAGAGTGGTTAGATGACGGTTTTATTGGTGATGTTAGACATGTTTCTTGGCAATTGAATAAATATCCATGTGATAAAGATTTATCAGGTGATTATAACTGGCGCACCGATGCTAAAGTCGCCAATGGTGGCTATTTTGATGATTTAGCGAGTCACGGTCTCGATTTATTTACCTACCTTTTAGGAAATATCAAAGACGTAAAAGGCATTAGTTTGAATCAGCAACATTTATATACCGCCAATGATGCCATAACTGCTTGTTGGGTTCATGATAATGGTATCACAGGTTCTGGAACTTGGAATTTTGGTTGTAGCACTTACGATGATAAGGTCATCATTTATGGAAGCAAAGGACACATTGAATTCCCTATCTTTAAGGACGAATTTGTCATATTAGAAAGTAACACTAAGACAGAATCCCTTTTTATTGAAAATCCGAAACATGTTCAAATGTATCATGTTGAAAACTTAAAAACGGCGTTGTTTAGTCCTGAATTCACACATCCATCAACAGGTGAAACGGCACTACATACGAGTTGGGTTATGGATAAAATATTAGGAAAAATTTAAGCTTTAAAAATAAAAACCAATACCATTAACTAAATAAATTATTATAATATGAAATTTAAAATAATATGTTTCATCATCTTCTTTATCAGTAGTTTTAGCGTTGTGCTTTCACAAAGTTCCTCTAAAAAATTAAAAGCTCTTATTATTGACGGCGATAGCAATCATGGCATTTGGCCAAAATCTACATTCATGATAAAGGATTACTTGGAACAAACAGGTTTGTTCGAGGTTGATATTTACAGAAAAGAATTTGTTTGGGTTGGTCCTGCTCATGATAAAGTGGAAGGTATTACTAACATCAATGAACTTGTTACAAAATATCCTTTAAATGATGGCAAAGAAAGGACAGTAGTTCCTAAAGCGCAATTCGACCCAAATTTTAATCCAGATTTCACAAAATATCAAGTAATAATTTCAAATTTTGGTTGGCAAGCCTCAGAGCTACCAGAAATGACGAGAGCCAATTTTGAAAAATTTATGCTAAATGGCGGTGGATTAGTGATTGTTCATGCGGCAAACAACCCTTGGGCTGACTGGAATGAATTTAATAAAATGATTGGTCTTGGTGGCTGGGGCGGTAGAAATGAAAAATCTGGGCCTTTTGTATATTATAATGATACTAATGAAAAAGTGGTGGATACCATTAAAGGTGGTGCTGGTTCCCATGGAGCACAGCATAATTTTGTAATAGAAACTCGTGCGCCAAAACACCCCATTATGAAAGGATTACCTAATTTATGGTTGCACAGTAAAGACGAATTGTATGAGCGTTTACGTGGCCCAGCTGAAAATATGACTGTTTTAGCAACCGCTTATTCAGATAATTCAACTGATAAAAGAAGAACAGGAAGAGATGAACCTGCTCTTATGACTATTGAATATGGTAAAGGCCGTATCTTCCATACAATTTTAGGACATATGGATTATTCCATGGAATGTGTTGGGTTTATAGTGACCTTACAACGTGGCGCTGAATGGGTCGCCACAGGAAAAGTAACTCAAAAAGTTCCAAAAGATTTTCCAACGGAAGGCCAGGTTAGTATTAGAAAATGGGATAAATAATCAATTATTTATTCCGTACATAAATTAACTTAAACCTAGCATTGGGCTGCTCGCGTTGCTCTAATTCGAATTGATTTAACGATTTGAAAAGAGGCGTTAATTTTTCAAAGCCAAAATTTCTAGCATCAAAATTGGGTTGCTTTTTAATGATAAGCGACCCAACATCCCCTAGAAAAGCCCAACCATCTTCATCGGCAGCATCGGCTACGGAATTTTTCAAAAACCGAATCACATTAGGGGTAATATTATATAAATTATCCTTTTTGGGTTTGGTTTTATCGGTAGTATCTTCTTCAGAATTCTTTAATATCTCTAAATAGATAAATTTATCACAAGCAACTATAAAAGGTTCAGGAGTTTTCTTTTCCCCAATCCCAAAAACTTGCATGCCAGCCTCTCTTAATCGAGTTGCTAATTTGGTAAAATCACTATCCGACGACACTAAACAAAATGCATCTACCCTACTTGAATACAAAATATCCATGGCATCGATAATCATAGCAGAATCAGTAGCATTTTTACCATTTGTATAACCATATTGTTGCATGGGGCTTATAGCATTTTCAAGTAGAACGCTTTTCCATTTAGATAAATGGGGCTTGGTCCAATCGCCATAAATTCGTTTTATGGTTGGTGTGCCATACTTTGTAATTTCTTCCATCATTTCACTAATATACTTAGATGGAATATTGTCACCGTCTATTAAAACGGCTATTTTAATGTCTTTAATCATGTCCACAAAGATACTTAAATTAGACAGGAAACATGGAAGTTACTAGCTAATTATGTGAATAGTCCTCCTTTATAGTTATAATCCATAATTTTTTAACATTTATTAAATAAGTTCTTACTAGTATATTTTTTACATTTAGCATGACTAATTCAGATTAATTAACAGGATTTTATCCTAAACACTCGTTTCACAACATGAAATCTTACCATTTTAAAAATTACAAAGCAATTTGTATTGCTTTTTCGTTGACGATATTCTTGTCATCTCAAAATATCGAAGCTCAAAGAAAGAAAAAAGACACTAAAAAGGACACTACAGAAGAAGCTCCGAAAACCCCAAAAGAAAAAACAATCAAGGATTTAGTTAAATCCAGCAAAAAAATTGAAGGTTTATTTACATTGTATCGAGATACCATCACGGGGTCGATACAAATGATTGTATGTGAAAATCAAATAAACAACGAGTTTATATATTTCAGCCAGATTTCGGATGGTGTTACTGATGTGGGTAGGATTAATAGGGGTTCTTACAACGACTCAAAAGTGTTTAAGATTGAAAAGTATTTCGACCGAATTGAATTTATAATACAAAACACCTCCTTTTATTTCGACCCTGAAAATCCATTGTCCAAATCTAAAGACGCCAATACAAGTAATGGTAACATTGCCAGTATAAAAATTGAGGCTCAGGACAAAAAAGAAGGTGAATATCTAATAAAGGCAGACGATTTGTTTTTAAGTGAAGTGTTATCACAAATTAAAAATCCGAGTTTGCCGGGAGAATCCCCAACCGCATTTAAATTAGGTAATCTGGATAAATCCAAGACCAAAATAAAAAATATTAAAAATTATCCTGAAAACACTGATGTTGAAGTTGAATACAATTATACGAGTCCATCTGTCATTAATAATGGCTCCAATGCTTTAGCGGATGGTAGAAACGTTAGCATTAAAGTCTATCACAGTTTATTGGCCATTCCCGAGAATGATTATGAGATTAGATTTGATGATCCCCGGGTTGGATATTTTGCAACCCAAGTTGAAGATCAAACTTCTACAAGTTCCATTCCATACAGAGATTTAATCCATAGGTGGCATCTGGTTAAAAAGTATCCAGACTCTATTGTTTCAGAACCTGTAGAACCCATAACGTGGTGGATAGAAAATTCTACCCCTTTAGAATGGCGTGAAACCATAACAAATGCGGTCTTACAATGGAATGTTGCTTTTGAAAAAGCAGGATTTAAAAATGCAATGGCCGTAAAAGTACAACCAGATGATGCCACATGGGACGCTGGCGACTTGAGATATAATGTTCTAAGATGGACATCATCTCCTGAACCTCCATTTGGTGGGTATGGCCCTAGTTTTGTGAATCCGAAAACAGGACAAATTTTGGGAGCAGATATTATGTTAGAGTTTTTACATTTTACTAACCGTGTACTATATGACAAAGTATTTGAACTGGCTTCCGTTGATAAACCATTTAACGATTCAAATACACATGATCATAATTTCAAGTATTGCTCTTTAGGAGAGGAATTGCACCAAGAAGTTATGTTTGCTAGTGCTGTTATTTCTGCTGGTAGCAACTCTGAATTAGAGATGGAACGTATCAAAAAAGAATCCATGACGGCTTTAATTATGCACGAAGTTGGACATACATTAGGGCTTAATCATAATATGAAAGCAAGTCAATTATTCTCTCCTGAACAATTGAATGATGCCGCTTTTATAAGCGGAAAATGTTTAACGGCTTCTGTAATGGACTATGCTGCACTTAATATAACAAGAGATAGAAGTAAACAAGGTCAATATGATGATGTAGCTGTTGGTCCTTATGACCATTGGGCCATCCAATTAGGTTATAAACCTTTTAAATCTGAAATGGAGCGTCAAGCTTTACTTGATGAGTCTACCAAACCAGAACATATTTTTGGAAACGATGCAGATGATATGCGCTCTCCTGGAAAGGCCATAGACCCCAGAGTCAATGTATCCGATCAATCTAACGACCAAATAGCTTGGGCCATCGATAGGATTGAATTGTCTAACGATTTGATGAAAGACGTGAAAATGAGATTTACAAAAAGTGGCGAATCTTATCAGGAATTACGAAGGGTTTATTATCTACTGAGCAATCAAAAAGGCTCTGCAGCCAATACCATTTCTAGATTTATCGGCGGTGTATATGTAGATCGTGCTATGGCTGGTCAAAAAGGCGGCTCACAACCCTATACACCTGTTAGTTTAAAAGACCAAAAAAGAGCTATGTCAGCATTAAACACCTATGTTTTTGCACCAAATGCCTTTAATGCGCCAAATGATTTATATAACTATTTAGCCATGCAGCGTAGGGGTTTTAATTTTAGATTGCCCGAAGACCCTAAAATTCATGATCAGGTGTTGGGCTATCAAAAAACTATTCTCAGCCAATTATTGCATTACAATACATTGCAAAGAATTACTGATTCAGAACTTTATGGAAATGAATATGTACTTTCCAATTTTATGACGGAATTAAACGATGCTATTTTCAAAGCGGATATTTATGGCAGTATAAACTCTTTTAGACAAAATCTTCAATTGGAATACACTAACAATTTAATAGACATATTAACTGGAAAACAAGCAGAGAGATATAATAATAATGCCAAATCGATGGCATTGTATAATTTAAATGCTATTAAAACCATGGCAACACCCTCGGGTGATATTGCTTCAAGAGCCCATAAACAACATCTAAGAACACTTATTGATAATGCCTTAGAGGAAATTAAGTGATATATGCTTTATGCAAATAAAAAAAGCTACCATTAAATGGTAGCTTTTGTGTTTTTAGAAATAGCGAATGTTTCTTTTTAGGAACAACCAACATTGTTTAATTTATGTTTCATTGCTATAATTGTATGATTTCAATTTTCATGCCATTATTTTGAATGCAGGCTACATTTTTTTATATAATTCCTTGAGCTTTTTTGCGGTCATTAATTTTTTCCAGTTATTACCCAAAGCATTATCCCATAATGGCTCTAAACCTAGAGCGACCCCAATCATAATATCAAAGTCTTCATCACTTAAATTCGAACAAATTCCTTGAGGCAGTACTATGTTATTCTTAGTTTTCATGGCTTTAAAAAGTGCCACTTCTTTCGGATAAAATTCTTCTAAATGATCAAATACAATACAGTTACCAATACCATGCTTTATGCCTAGTAGGTAAGATAATCCATAACTCATAGCATGGGCAACACCAACCTGAGAGTAAGCAATGCTCATACCACCATGCCAAGACGCCATCATGAGTTTTTCTTGAGATTCTACTTCGCTAAGGGTATTATCCAAAAAGATTTCTTTACATAGATCATATGCCATGTTTCCATAGGTTTCACTAAACGTGTTCAAATACGTCCCATTTAAAGATTCTGCACAATGAATAAAACAATCCATACCTGTATAAAACCATTGATGATTTGGAACATCTTTTGTAAGCTCAGAGTCTAAAATAACTTGATCAAAGGGCGTGAAATCTGAATTTATTCCAAGTTTTCTAGTGGGTCCCGTTAATACAGTTGTTCTTGAAACTTCGGCACCAGTACCAGAAATGGTTGGGATGCCAACATGATAAATAGCAGGATTTTTTACCAAATCCCATCCTTGATAATCCTTAGTCTCCCCTTCATTTGTTAACATGATTGAAACTGCCTTGGCTAAATCCAACAACGTGCCTCCTCCTATGCCTACAATTCCTGACGGACGTTCTTTTGTCGTTAATATAATATCTTCAACTAAGTCATCAACCTGTGATGTTTTGGGTTCTTCATTAGCAGATATATAGATGATTTTATCATCATAAGACAATGGTATTCTTGTTGTTATCCAAGTATTATTCTTAAACACATCATCTACCAAAAAGATAAATGGGGCATCTGGATTCAAGCGTTTTGGGGTTATTATTTCACTTAACTGATTGAAACTACCTCTACCAAAAACAACTCTTGGTACCATGGGAAAGTTTTTGTAACTCATTTAATATATTTCTTTTTCAAAAGTTAAATTTACTATTATTTTAAATTTTAAATGACTTAAAATTCTTATTTTTTTAATTAAATAATTCTAAAACCTCCCTTAAACTGTGTATGGTTTTATAAGTTTTTCCATTTGTTTCTTTTTCAGTGACTTGCTCGTGTGCCCAAGTGGTATGAAAAGGAACGTGGATAGCATTAGCTTTAATATTTACCAATGGTAATACATCGGACTTCAAAGAATTGCCTATCATCAAAAACTCAGAAGGCTTAATATCCAAATGATTTAATAATTTGGAATAATTAGCTTCTTGCTTATCACTCAACACCTCGATATGGTGAAAATAATCCGTTAAACCAGACTTTTTAAGTTTGCGCTCTTGGTCTAATAAATCGCCTTTGGTAGCTAAAATTAATCGGTAATTTTTTGATAATTTTTTTAAGACATCCTCAACACCATCAAGCAATTCTACTGGTTTTTCCAACATATTTTTACCAATATTCAATATGGCTTCAATGGTTTTGTTGGGCACTTGATAGTTTGACAGCTCTAGAGCAACTTCGACCATCGATAAGGTAAACGCTTTTATGCCATAGCCATATATTGGTAAATTTCGTATTTCGACTTTAAAAAGCTCTTGATCTATTTGATTGGGAGTTTCATAAACCGATAAAAGTCTTTGGATTTCTAGCTCTGCCTCTCTAAAATACGTCTCATTTACCCATAAAGTATCATCGGCGTCAAAACCAATAACCTTTATCTTTTTATAACTTATTTCCATAATTTTTTGGCGCGTTCTAAATCTTCTGGCGTATCAATTTCCACGCCCTGTACTGAAGTTTCAACCATTTTAATACGTTTTCCATATTCCAAATAACGTAATTGTTCTAGCTTTTCTGAAGCTTCTAATGTTAGCATTGGCAACTTATAAAAATCTAACAAGGCTTCTTTTCTAAATGCATAAACGCCTTTGTGCTTAAAATACTTGACGCCAACGGTTTTATCTCTTGGATATGGAATTGGGCTTCTGGAAAAATATAATGCGAAATCGAACTTATCTAGAACTACTTTTACGGTATTTGGATTGTTTATTTCAGCTTCATCAGTAATATGAACCATTAAAGAGGCCAAATCGATATTTTTAGTGTGGTCGTCTTTAAAAACGGCTATTAATTTTTCTAGAGATTCTTTATCGGTAAAAGGTTCATCTCCTTGCACATTGATGACTATGTCAATATCTAAAGTTTCAACCGCTTCTGCAATTCTATCACTTCCACATTCATGTTCCTTTATGCTCATCATGGCTTTACCCCCATTATTCACAATTTCATTGTAAATAATGGAACTATCCGTAACCACAATAACATCATAAAATAGATTTGTTGCAACTGTGGCTTCATAAGTTCGAAGAATAACCGATTTACCCCCTAGGTCTTGCATTAGTTTTCCCGGAAATCTAGTCGCACTGTATCGTGCAGGAATCATGGAGATTATTTTCATTTTATATAAATCTATTCTGATTCAAAAATAAGATAATTATGTAAGGTTTCATCTTTTTGATGTTGTAAACTTTTTATAAATTTTATAGATTATAAACAAGATAATTATAACAAAAACGATCGCTAAAAGTGGTAAAAAAATTGAAATAACGGACATGAACATGGCCGTACCTGTTTCTATTGTTGATATGATAGGATTTCCCAACCCACCTGTTGTTGAGGTTGACGTTAATCTCGCTACACTAGAAGAACCAGAAATGGCGGCGGCTGTACCACCACCAGCTATGATGGCAAGGGACCACGATACAATTGGAGTTAAATCTACCATCGTAGACAGCATAACCGAAGTTCCTGCTATAGCAGCAAGCGGTACAGAAATACTATCTAACAAATTATCTATGTATGGAATGTAATAAGCGGAGATTTCTACCAAAGTGGCGACGCCAAAAGTAATTAAGGCCGTTAAACTCCCTAGCCATTGCCAAGAATCGTTGAGTTGCCAAACATTAAAAAAAGACGCCAAGCTTAATGCCAATAGTGGTAAAAATATTCTAAAGCCAACAGATGCAGCCAACCCTATGCCTAAGCAAATACTTATAAATGTTTCCATATTAATTGCTTATAAAAAAATCATCTTTAAAACCGATAAGATACAACTTTTCTTTGGCTCTTGTAACGGCAGTATATAGCCATCTTAAATATTCTTTATCAATACCATTAGGTAAATACGGCTGTTCTACAAATACAGTATTCCATTGGCCTCCTTGGGATTTATGACAGGTAATGGCATAAGAAAACTTAACCTGCAAAGCATTGAAATGTTTATTGTTTTTAACTTTTAAAAACTTCTTGTACTTACTGGTTTCGTTTTCAAAATCTTTCATGACTTCTTGATATAATCTATTTGAATCGTCATACGATAATGAGGGTGTTTCAGATTCAACGGTATCCAACAACAAAACGGTTTCAAAAGGGGTCATTTTAGGGTAATCTACCATGCGTGCTTTAACTTCTGCAAAGCGAAAACCATACAATTCCTCTATTTTAAAAATTTCCAACACTTCAATAATATCTCCATTGGCTATAAACCCAGCTTCGGTAGTTGGTTTTACCCAAAAGTAATTATTTTTTACAATCATAAGATAATCTCCCACAGTCAGTTCGTTCTCGTTAAACAAAATCTTGCTACGTATTTGTTGATTGTATAAATTAGCACGTTTGTTACTTCTTACTATAATAGTAGTTTCTTCATTACCCAAAGCACTGTAAGAATCATTAATGGCGTCCATAATTTCGTGTCCATCAATTAGTCTTATAATGTCTTTAAAGTCTGCTAAATCAAACTTAAAATCATCATATAAGGCATTTGATAAGTATTCTCGTAAAACAGTTGCATTGGCTAAAATTCCTGAGCCCTGCTCCTGCCTCACTACTTCATCTAACTCCATTTTAAAAACCTCTTTATTATAATTCAAGCTAAGTGTATTTTCATCCAATGCAGGACTTAAATCTAATTTTACGGGAGGTAATTGGGCCGTATCACCTATTAAAATTAATTTGCATTGGTGACCAGAATACACATATTGTATTAAATCATCCAATAGCGATCCGTTTTCAAAAAGTTTTGATTCTCCGGGTGTATCTGGTATCATAGAGGCCTCATCTACAATAAAAATGGTGTTTTTATGCTTGTTAGGTTGTAAAACAAACGTCACGCCCCCGCCTTTCTCCGATTTTGGAAAATATATTTTTTTATGAATGGTGAACGCTTCTTTACCTGAATAATTTGATATTACTTTTGCTGCTCTCCCAGTAGGTGCCATAAGCACGGCACTCATTTTTGCTTTCCATAGATTAGTGACTATAGTCCCTATAATGGTTGTTTTTCCAGTACCGGCATAACCTTTTATTACAAATAAGCTATTTTGCGTTTTACTGAAAATAAATTCAGAGAGCTGTTGTAATAAAATATTTTGTTTTACGGTGGGTGTAAATGGAAATTGTTGTTTTATAAGGGTGGAAAATTCAGAAGATGTCATTATTTGGGTGGAAAATTATAAATTATTCAAATATAGAAATGATTTTTACCAACATTGGTTTTTGCGATTAAAAAAAAATTGTAGATTTGCGAAAGACCTTTAATAACATAAAATAAACTAACAAATTATGTGGACAATAATTTTAATTGTAATTGCTGTAATATTATTAACCATTGGCCTGGTTAAACTGGTAGATAAATTTATACCAACAAAATTTAAACCTGCTTTAATTATTGCCCTATGGGTACTAATTGCTTTTTTAGCTTATAGTACATTCAAATCTGTTTACAGCCCAATACTTTTCAACCAAGAAAAAGAAAAACGTTATACAGTTGTTATAAAAAATTTAATAGACATAAGAAATGCTCAATTAGCTCACAGACAAGTTACCGGAAAGTTTACTGATAACTTCGATAATTTGGTTAAGTTTATTGAAGAAGCCAAATTTACTATTACACAACGTCGAGATTCAAGTATAATAGATGTTGAACAAAGTAGGCTTTTTGGTGTTGATATCCCTAAAGACATTGTTATAATTGATACTTTGGGTTATGTGGCTGTTAAGGATTCATTATTTAAAAACTCCGACCGATATAAAACCATGATGAATGTACCTGTAGGCAAACCGGGAGAAAAATTTCAACTTAAAGCAGGCTTTATAGAGCAAAATGGTGTTAATATCCCTGTTTTTGAAGTATATGTTAAAAAAGATGTTATTTTGTTTGATCAGGATAAAGATTTATTAGTTCAAGAAAACCAAGTAGTATCTGTAGATGGTGTTAATGGAGATGCTATTAAAGTAGGATCTATGGATCAGGTTAATACCAGTGGAAACTGGCCAAAAACTTATGGTAATAACGAGTAATACTTACAATATACCAACTAAACAAGAATTGTCCATTCAAATAAGTTTGAGTGGACTTTCTTTTTGTATCCTACAGAGAGATACAAAAACCATTACTTTTTTAAGGGATTATAATTTTGACAAAAAATTAAACCATCACGATGTATTAGATAAACTAAAGCATTTGTTTAATACAGAATCTTTTTTACAATCTAATTTCAATAATGTACATGTTATACATGTAAACGAACTTTCAACTTTGGTACCCAAACCTTTGTTTGATGAAAATTCTTTGGCCGATTATTTAAAATTCAATTCTAAAATTTTAAAGTCTGATTTTATAGCATATGATTCGATAGAAATAAATGATACTGCCAATGTTTATATTCCCTATGTAAACATCAATAATTTTATTTATGATTTATTTGGGGCGTTCACTTATAAACATGCTTCGACCATTTTAATTGAACAATTGTTGTCTATTGAAAAAAATGCCAATAATACAAAAGTATACATAAATATAAATAGCAACCATTTTGAAATGATTGTTATAGATAAATCGAAACTCTTATTATATAACACGTTTGAGTATACTAGCAAAGAAGATTTTATTTATTACATACTGTTTACTGCGGAACAATTACAACTTAACCCAGAATTATTTGAGCTAATTTTTATTGGAGATATCGATTCAAAAGACGAACTTTATTTTATGGCTTATAAATACATCCAGTTTGTCTCTTTTGGAAAGCGTCAAGACCATTATAAATATAGCTTAGACTCGCAGCCAAAAAGTAATCATTCCAACTTCACTCTAATAAAAAGCTTTTAATGAGAATCATTTCTGGATTATATAAAAGTCGGAAAATTGTAGCTCCCAAGAACTTACCAGTACGCCCCACTACAGATATGGCAAAAGAAGGATTGTTCAATATTTTAAACAATCATTTTTATTTTGACGAGGTTTCTGTATTAGATCTTTTTGCGGGTACAGGAAACATAAGCTATGAATTTGCCTCAAGAGGCACAAAAAATATCATTGCTGTAGACCAAGAACTGAGTTGTATAAAATTCATCAATCAAACTTCAGAAGGTTTCAAAATGCCCATTAAAACTATTAAAAGTGATGTTTTTAAGTTTTTAGAAAAAGCCTCATTAAAGTTCAATATTATTTTTGCCGATCCTCCTTACTCATTTACTCTTGATCAGTTTTCTAAAATCCCTGAGCTGGTATTCCAAAACTCACTATTGGAAGATGATGGTGTATTGATTGTAGAGCATTCTAAAGAAACAGATCTTTCCCAATTGGAATACTACAATTATTCAAAAAGTTACGGTGGAAACATGTTCAGCTTTTTTGAATACTCTCTATAGAATAATATTTTTTCAATATTGCGATTGTTATTAGCTTATTTTCAGTAAATTAGATAGTTATTTCCTCCAGAAATCTACTACTAATTTGAGTACTTATTGTTTGTAATCTTAAAAACAATTTAAACAACCGCACCATGAAAAAATTAGTATGTATCATTTTCGCGTTGATTTTATTCAATGCATGTCAAGAAAAGGAACCCCAACGCTATTTTAGTGAATCCGCCGAAATTGAAAGTTCAAAAAAACTTGTTGGTTATTTTGCCTCCCATGATTATGAAGGCATTAAAGAGATTTATAGTGATTCCGTTAAGATTTATGACAATTCAGTGAATCCTATGTCACTGGCAGATATGATTACTGGCATGAAGGCCAATGAAGACATGATGGAATATATGAAGGTTAAGGATTCCTCAGAGTATGAAATGGTACTCACAAAGGATAACGAAACTTGGGTTAACTGTTGGTATACCATTGTGGGTAAGTTTAAAGGGCCAAGTACCGAAATCGTTGTTCCATGTCATTCAACATTTCAGTTTAAAGATGGAAAAGTTGTTAAGGAATACTCTTATTACAATTTGTTACCAGTATATCAGGAAATGGAAAAGTTAAGTGATACTACTGCCGTTGATACTATGGCAACAAAATAAAAAAACAACTAATATTTCAACCAACATAAAAACAAAGCCCTTTGACATTTCAAAGGGCTTGTTTATGAAAGTAAATCTATAAGCCGAATTCTGTATATCTTGTACTTGTTGCCAAGAACAAAACACCCTTATCATTTATCTGAGTGCATTGTTACCAATACACTTTAGCTGCCTACCCTCCAGCATTGGGCGTGCTACCCTTAGTGCTGGTATACATGGCATTGCACCGCATAGAGTTTACATGGTTTCACTACAGCTTGACCTGTACATACTTTCTGTTGCACTATTCCTAGCCTCACGACTGGTGGTTATTAGCCACTATGCTGCACTATGGTGTTCGGACTTTCCTACTCGCAAAGCGAATCGATAAGGCGATTTACTTAAGCACAAAATTACAATTAATTGTTAATAACTCATTCTAAAATCTCATTTCTAAATTCTATATTCTTAATTGAATTTTTAACTTTGTTATTCAAGAAATTTCAATGGAGCATTTTGTTGTATCGGCTAGAAAATACAGACCACAAACATTTAAGGATGTTGTTGGACAGCAAGCTATTACAAATACCTTATTAAATGCCATTGAAAATAATCATTTAGCCCAAGCCTTATTGTTTACAGGCCCGCGTGGTGTTGGTAAAACGACCTGTGCACGTATTTTAGCCAAAATGATTAACAGTGATGGTACAGAAACTGGTGAAGAGGATTTTGCCTTTAATATTTTTGAATTGGATGCTGCTTCTAACAATTCTGTTGATGATATTAGAAATCTAACAGACCAAGTTAGGATCCCGCCCCAAGTTGGAAAATATAAAGTGTACATCATTGATGAGGTGCACATGCTATCGCAAGCCGCTTTTAATGCGTTCCTTAAAACGCTTGAAGAGCCGCCAAAACACTGTATTTTCATTCTTGCTACGACTGAAAAACATAAAATTATACCTACCATTTTATCGCGTTGCCAGATTTTTGATTTCAAGCGAATTACCGTTAAAGATGCTAAAGATTATCTAAAATATATAGCCAAAGAACAAGATGTGAGTGCTGAAGATGATGCACTCCATATCATTGCACAAAAAGCAGATGGTGCCATGCGAGATGCCTTATCAATTTTTGATAGGGTCGTTAGTTTTTCAGGCAAAAACCTAACAAGGCAAGCGGTTACCGAAAATTTAAATGTGCTCGATTACGAAACCTATTTTGAAAGTACCGACCTCATTTTAGAGAACAAGATTCCAGAGTTATTACTTCAGTTTAACAATACGCTTTCCAAAGGATTTGATGGCCATCATTACATCGCTGGATTAGCCTCTCATTTTAGGGACTTATTAGTAAGCAAAACGCCTGAAACTATTGAACTCTTGGAAGTCGGTGAGCAAACCCAAGAAAAGTATTTAATACAATCCAAAAAAACTTCCCAAGCGTTTTTAATGCAAGGAATACATTTGGCTAACGATTGTGACCTTAAATATAAAACCAGCAAAAATCAACGCTTATTAGTTGAATTATGTCTTATGCAGCTTGCCTCTATCACTTTTGATGGAGAAAAAAAAAATAGCAAACATTACATAATTCCACCTTCTTATTTTAAAAGTAAAGGCATTACGCCCGTTCATGTAAATGTTCCTAAACCTTTGCAGATAAAAGAGGCTACGACTTCTGAAATAACAAGTAAAGATGAAAATCTGCTCGAATCAACTCCTGCTATTATAGAAACTTTGCAAGTAAAAGAACCTCCTAAAATCGTTTTAAAGCAAGAAACTAAACGGCTTTCGGGACTCTCTTTAAGTAGCATTAAAGCTAAAAAAGAGCATCAAATAAAGCAAATGGATGTTGTTATAGACGAAGACAATCTGCCGAAAGAAGATTTTACTGAAGAAGCTCTTGTGGATCTTTGGAATCTTTATGTGAATCAATTGCAAGATAATGGAAAGCATAATTTAGCTTCTATTTTGTCTATAGACATACCTAAAGTGATTGGCACAACCATTTATTTAGAATTCCCTAATGCGACGAATAAAGTAGAAGTTGAACGCCAACAATATGAGCTATTGTCTTTTTTAAGAAAATCCCTTAACAACTTTAGCATTGATTTATCAATCACGGTAAATGAAGAAAAAGAAAAACAATATGCCTATAGCACCTTAGAGAAATTCGAAAAATTAAAAGCTAAAAATCCGAATATAGATATTTTAAGAAAAACTTTCGATTTAGATATATAATGAATTGTATATGAATAAATTATGCGTTTTAATAATATTAGTGATTTCCTTAATTGGCTGTGACGGAAAGTACAGATCGCACCGAAGCAACGAAGATGTTTTGCGGGAGGCTAACCTATTAGAATCCTTCTCTGAGCAATTGAAATACATTCCAGAACAACCTACTGAAATTGTGACGGACACTATATTGAGCAACGGTTTTAATATTAAAATAAACTATTATTCCAATGAAAATAGTCACGTTCCAAAAACCAAAAAAAGTAAAAATGGAACTGTAACAAAAACCTATCATAAAAATTTTGAAGCGCAATTTCAAGTTCAAAAAAATAATAGGCTAATCCTGGATGGTATTGTTAATAAGGAATTGTTTCATGAAAACACAGATAACACTTTTTGGCAGAATGCCATAATGCAATATGTTTGGGTGGATTATAGTGCCATGACCGAGCATAGCATTCAGTTACATACGTCTTTCAATATTCCTGACACACAAATTTACAAGGATTTTACCCTAACCATTTTTGATGATGGAAATATAGAGATAAAGGAAATCAGTCTTACAAACAGCAAAGTTTAAAAGATATTAATTGATTTTATTCGTTACGTGGCGGTAGATTAAACTAAATACATCCGTTGCTTCAATATCTTCATTCAAAGCTATTTTTTTTGAATTGGTAACAAAAATAGGATGATCATCTTTACTCTCTGGAATTCTTCCATGCGATCCTTTAATCAATGTAGCATCTAAAGGTATCACATTCATTAGGGTTCTAAAACCCAGTTTCTTTTTTATTAATTTGAATATTATTTTAGGTATAACAAATACATCTTTAGGATTTGTGGTTAATTCAACCGCATCATAACCAGGTTTTTTATGGATATCTACCATTCTAGCAAAATCTGGTGCTTTCGAATCATCTAGCCAATAATAATAAGTGAACCAAGAATTTTTATCAGCAACAAGCACGATATCGCCACAGCGACTGTGATTTAAATGTGCTTTTTCAATGTCATTATCAACCAGTACTTTTTGAATGCCTTTAACGGATTTAAACAATGAAACCAATTCGTCTTTTAACGATAAATCATTCAAATAGATATGTGACACTTGATGATCTGAAACGGCAAACGCTTTACTGGCTCCTGCGTCTAAAAGCTCTAAACCACGCTCTATTCTAATATTTAATAATCTTTTTTTTCGTAGGATTCTATTAGGGTGAATGGGATTATTGACATCAGTAATGCCATATTCAGAAAGCAAAATGATATTGGTATCTTGTTTATTGTAATAATCCACCAACTGTTTTACAATTTCATCAACTTCTTTTAAATCTTTACTAATTTTAGTAAAATCCAATCCATATTTTTGAATATTATAATCTAAATGCGGAATGTATATAAGTGTTAGCGTCGGATTGTAAATTTCATCAGTCCTGATAGCACCATCAGCAATCCATTTGCTTGATTTAATGGACGTTTTAGGTCCCCAAAAACTAAACAGCGGAAATGTCCCCAGTTTAGTTTGGAGTTCATCCCTTAGTTCGGATGGATGTGAATATATGTCCGGTATTTTTCTGCCATCTGCCAGATAATTAGGACGTGGTGTCACACTATAATCAGCATTTGAATACATATTGTACCACCAAAAATGATTGGCACAAGTAAAATCATGATGTCCTTTTTTTAATACATCCCAAATTTTTTCTGATTGCACCAAGGTATTGGATTGTCGCCAAAATTTCACTTCATGCTCTTCCTTAAAATACCAACCATTGCCCACAATACCATGTTCGGAAGGCAATTTACCAGTCAGATAGGTTGATTGCATGCTACAAGTAACTGCTGGAAGAATAGGTTTAATAGTAGTAGATAATCCATCTTCTAAAAAGGTTTTGATGAATGGCGTGTGTTCCCCAATCAATCTTTTGGTCAACCCTACTATATTTATAACAACCGTTTTTTTCATTCTAACCTATCTTTTAGCCATTTCATTTCCCTAGCAATGGATTGCGTAATATCAACTTTTAAAGTGTTAGGGAGCACATCCCAAGTATAGGTTTCCACCTCTAAATGGTTTGAAACTTCGTGATTTTTCAAGTACTGTAACGTATCTAAAATTTGGTCTTGAGTAGAATATAAATTATCGAATTTTTCCAAAAAAATAGGCACATGAAAATGAGCTCTTAATTCTTTATGTTGCTCTTTTTTACGAAGTATGATGGGCAAATCGTTGTAAACCTTAATGGTTCCTCCCACTTTTTCAGTCACTTGGTGTAAATAAGTGGATTCATCAAATCGTTCTAAAGAATTCCATATCGCCCCTTCTTTGCCTTTTTCAAACAAAATTTTTAAAGCAGCACTCACTTGTATTTTACCGACACCAATGCCCTCCTTTTCCAAGGCTTGAAATGTGTCTTCTGGGTTTTCGTAAGCCAATGAAAAATGGCAAACATCGTAACAAAGGGTGATATATCTCTTTATGATCTTTTCAATCTCCAAGGCATCCAAATTTAATTTTGGCCTTAAAACGCTAACCCCGATTGGAAGTAAAACATTTAAATAAAAGTCTAAAAATTCTTTTGTATTTTCAATAAGTCCGTCCGGTTCTGGTTCAATATCTAAATGCAAATAGTTGCCTGAGGTATTTTCTATATTATAAAGTTGTTCTACAATTTCGCATAATTGCTCAGCTCCCTTTTTTAAAGCATTAGAAACAGCATCTTTAGAACTAAACCAATGTTTATAACTTATTGGCGATGTTGAGATACCTCCTGAAACACCATGTGGAAGCATTGAATCCAATTGCGTAAATAATCTTTTGGTGTAAACCAATCGTTCTTTAGTTGTCCAATCAGGAGCATGTACTTGTTCTTTTACAATCGTATTGTGAAAATTTCCATAAGGAAAGCCATTCATGGTAAACACATAACAATCATTATCTAGAAGCCATTTTTTAAAATCCGACAAATTATCACCTACCTCTAATGCTTCACTGGCATTGTTGGATAAACGCAACCCTATTCCGAAAGGAGAACTGTCTGAGACCTCTTTTTTTATTTTAGGAATGTATTTTTTAATATTTGAAAACGTCGTTTCCCAATCTTCACCAGGGTGAATATTTGAGCAATACGTTATGTGATATTTATCTTTAATTAGCATTTATATAGCTTTTTGTTATAAAAATGAAGCAATAGCTTTTTTCATTTTATCAGTATCGATTTCATGTACATCAACTTTTCTTCCAATTTCTGAAATCAGTGTAATAGTAAGTTCTCCTCCCAAATGTTCCCTAAATTCTTCAATGCCATTAATAAGCGCATCTATTTGATGTTCTAAAATTGGTAATTTTAAATTAAAACCAATGCGTTCCATAGTGTTTAAAACAGCTTCCAAAATAGTTTGATCAATTAGGCCAATATATTTAGCATACATAAGGTCAATGGCCATACCTACCGCAACGGCTTCACCGTGTCTGATAGTGTAGTTGGTCATATGTTCCATTTTATGGGCTGCCCAATGCCCGAAATCAAGTGGCCGTGATGAACCGTTTTCAAAAGGATCGCCTCCTTGTGTAATATGTTCCATATGCAATGCTGCGCATTTATAGATGACATATTGCATACTTTCCATGTCTCTGTTTCTAAGTTTTTCAGACAATTCTTCTATGTCATTATAGAACGATTTGTCTTTAATAAGTGCCACTTTTATGGCTTCAGCAATACCAGAGATCCAATCCCTATGATCTAAGGTTTCAAGAAAATCACTATCATTTATAATGGCATACGGCAATGCAAATGTTCCTAAAAAATTCTTTTTGCCAAAATGGTTTATACTATTCTTAACCCCTACAGCGGAATCATTTTGCGCAAGCACTGTTGTTGGTATTCTGAGTAATTTAACCCCTCGATGTGCTATGGCACAGGCATAACCAACCATATCTATAACAGCACCTCCTCCGATAGTGGCTACAAAAGAATGTCTGCAAATATTAAAATCATTGATACCTTGCAATACGGTGTCCAGATGTTCGCTGCCAATTTTTACTTGCTCGCCTCCAGGCACCACAATAAAGCTCTTAAATTCGATATGTGAACTATATTGCTCGCAGTAGGACATAATATCTTTGTGTAGCAATGGATGGGCATTAGTTACTCCTTGATCTACAACAAATAGCACTTTAACCCTAGATGTCTTAGAGTAGCTATTTATAATGTCTGCAAACAATGTGTTACTATGATTAAATAAGTGGTTGGTAAAATACAATTTATAATTATACTCCACTTTAAAGGTTTGCTCTATGGTTTTAGGGATGTGCATTGAAAAATAATTTACGTTACTGAAAAACGTTTTGACAAAAATAAGGATAAAGGTAATAGCAAAAGAATTATTATTCCAACCCACCAATGAGATACACTAACAGCGATAGCAGCATCCATGACCACTAAAGAAAGGACCCCTGCCTTCACCGCTTTTTTTATATTTGTTGGTGAATTTATTTTATAGGCCTTTGCCAATGGTATAAATATAGATAAACCAAACAATAGTAAAAATGGGGCTACTTGAAGAACAACATCGATGTCTGTTGAGTTATAAAAAAGAATGAAAAAAATGACCAAACTATATAGTAAAGCTGATAATTTAATATTCATTTTGTTGTGTCCGTGCACTTCTCCTCTACTTATTAAAGTCACCGCAAAAATGTAGATGATGGGTATCAGTATATAAATCCATTTAGAAAATGGCGGCAATCCCAAAACACACATGCCTAATAGTAAGTTAAGTCCTCTACAAAAACCCATTGCCAAAGGGCCAAAAAATACATGATGCTTTGCCAGTGAATCATATAAAACTATAGCTCCAGTCAGACCCAATGCCAGAAAACCAGCATGTACATTGCTAAAGAACGATAGTATTACGCCTAAAACTAGTAAACTTCCGCCTAAAAGAGAGGCGGTTTTTAACGAAACTACACCATTGGGAATGGGGCGTTCGGGTCGTTCTTCTTTATCTATTTTTAAATCAAAAACATCATTAAGAACAACACCTCCAGCATATAAAAATACAGAAGCGAGGATTAAAAATATAAAATCTACAATTTTTCCTTGAGGTATTTCTACCCAGCTAGTCACAAATAAACCAACAATGGCAGCACCTGCAATAATATCGGCAGCTGCTGTTGGTAAATTTGGAGGTCGCATTAAAATAAGACAACCTTTAAAAACAGATGTTTTTTTAGACGATTTTATTCCCATCAATTTTTGGCTCCTGACCTCTTAATACGCTATTATCGTTAAATAATTCTCTTTGATCGATGGCTGAAGTCCCTAACCAATGGGATTCTTTCATTTTGCCATTTTTCCCAAAAGCATCTAATGCATTTTGATAACAGGTTTTTATAACATCTTCCTTTAATATGCCTCGTTCTAACATTAATGCGGCTGTTTTTGGAACCGCTAATGGGTCGCTAACTCCCCAATCGGCTGAGCTATCGACGATAATATTATTGCTTCCAAATTTCCTAACAACTTCAACCATCCGTTCATTACCCATTTTTGTTTTTGGGTAAATGGTAAAGGCAGCTATAAAGCCACGATCTAAAACATCTTTAACGGTTTCCTCATTGTTGTGATCGATGATGACATTAGCTGGGTCTAGTCCATGCTCCAAACACACTTCCATACTTTTAAGAGTACCCGATTTTTTATCTCTATGTGGTGTATGTATTTGAACCGTCATATTCAATTCCTTTGCCATATCCAACTGCATTCTAAAATACTTATCCTCTGCAGGTGTTTGATCATCATAGCCGATTTCACCAATGGCGACTACATTTTCTTTATGAACATATAATGGTAACAATTCTATAACTTGTTCTGCCAATGCTTCATTATTAGCTTCTTTAGAATTTAAACCGATGGTACAATAATGCTTAATTCCGAACTGGCTTGCCCTAAAAGGTTCCCACCCTACCAAACTGCTATAATAATCCTGAAAAGAACCAACTTGTGTTCTTGGTTGCCCTAACCAAAATGACGGCTCTATAATTGCTACAATACCTGCTGCCGCCATAGCTTCATAATCATCCGTTGTTCTTGAAGTCATATGGACATGAGGGTCTATTATCATTAATTTTTCTTGCATAAATCTTTATTTTATAGTGTCCCAGTTGATTAAATTCTGTTCTATTTTTTGTTTTAATAAGGCGTTTTCGTTTAACAATTCATTAGCTTTATTGTTATTTGATAGCGAGCAACATAGCGCTGCTGCTATTTTTTCATTTTCATTGGAGCTTTCGAATAATTTTTTCATGTCCTCCAACAAAACGTCATCTATAAATTTGCCTACAGGTTTCCAGAAATACGGATTAATATCTCTTGAAGCTGCCCATCTTTCATGTGCAAAATCCGATATAATTCTAGCCAATTCTTTATTGGCTCTTTTATCAATATCTACAATGGCACTTAAATCGCGCTGCATAAATGCCGCTTTTAAATACATTTGATTCCATTGGTTATCATCAAAATACAAAGCTGGATATGGATTGTTTAAAGATATAGCATCAAAAACAGGTGTGATATTTGTTCTAAGTGCATCAACAGCAACATGTTTATGAGCTTCAGGATTTGGCAATAAAATCAAGTATTTAAGGAATGTTTCCAACTCTGTGGTATCGGCAACTTGAATGATATTTGAAACTTTAGAAGTAAAAAAGTCTTTGTCAGCTTCCAATACTTTTACCAAGATGTAAATCCTACCTAATTCTAAATAATTAGTCTGATGATTAAGAAGATATTGGAATATTTCAGAACCTTCATGAGGCATCAATAATTTTTTATTTACATCAATTTTTGAAGCTATTAAGCTATAAGTGAGGTATAAATCCTTCGTCGATTTGTTTGAAATAATATCATTTATCTTGTCTTCTAACCAATAAGATAACTCGGAAGTATAATTATAATCGATGACCGTTTTTAGGTCTTCACTAACATTTTTGAATAACATTGTTTTTTTAAAAAATTAAATGTACAAATTGAAGAATTAGATTTTATTATAAAAAAGTTAAATAGCAAACTATTGTTTATTCAATTCTTTTAATTTAGCAATCAAATATAATAAAATGCTAGGTTTAAAACTACCAACTGACCCTCGCTGGGTCAACATTGTTGAGAAAAATATAGAGGATATATTAACAGATCATGCTTTTTGCGAACAAAAAGCTACAAGCACAGCAATCTCACTCATTGTTAGCTTTCCGGAGTATACAGAATTGGTGCAAGAAATGGTCGCCTTGGTTAAAGAGGAAATTAGCCATTTTAAAATGGTTCATGATAAAATAATTGAACGCGGCTGGACACTTGGGAGAGACAGACGAGATGATTATGTGCTTCAATTAGTGACATTTTTTCCAAAAGGAGGAAGTAGAACCACGCAATTAGTGCATCGATTATTGTATGCTGCTCTAATTGAAGCGAGAAGTTGTGAACGGTTTAGATTGCTTTCGGAAGAACTACAGGATAAAGAATTAGCTGCCTTTTACCGAAATTTAATGGTCAGTGAAGCCAACCACTATACCATGTTTTTAGGCTTTGCCCGAAAATATGGAGACAAAAAAGAAGTTGATGCAAAATGGCAACAACTTCTTGAATATGAATCTAAAATAATAGCTAACTTAGGTAATAAAGAAACAATACATGGTTAAAATTGATGCCCTATACCTATTTGGATATTAGTATTTTTTGCTTCTATCCCCAAATCTTCATGAAAGATGTTTGTAACTCCGTAAGTGTATCTTGCATCAATAAATAGGACTTCATTGATTTTATATTCAAATCCTGCAACGCCTGATAAAGCTATGTCTTTTATACCATCATTAAACTTGTAAACTTTCCAACCAACTTGTGGAGCAATACCAAAACGTATTCTTTTGTTTAGTTTAAATTTTAAAAAAATAGGCGCTTGTATATAATCTAAATGTAATTTCTCGTCCTTGGCTCCTTCTGCAGAAAACTGTAATTCAGGTACTAAAGAAATTATGTTCGATAGGGCTATATCTGCAAATGTGCCAAAATAGAAACTATTCCGATGTTTATTTTCCATAAAAGGTATTCCCGTAAAATCTAAATTTGAGATATTGTATCCACCTCTAACACCATATATGATGCCTTGAAATGAAGGTGTTTTAGAACCTGACGCATTAGTATTGGAAACTTTTTTTTCTGTATTGTCATCTTGACAAAATCCAAAAATAGGAAAACCAAGAAGTATTGTTAAAAGTATTAGTCTTTTCATAATTAATAGGTTGGGGGTTAAATTATTAGCAATATTGCAGAACGAATATATATTATAAATTAAATTCTGGATATTTTAAAAGTTGAAGTGCATAATTTTACTGTGTATTGCTAGAAACGGTATCAAAATATATACTTTTTATGATACCATCTGCTAATCCTATTTTAGGAACATATATGTTTTTTGCACCACTCCATTTCATGGAAGATAGATATATTCGCATGGCGGGTATGATAACATCAGCCCTATCTTGATTTAAATTCAATTCAGTAATACGTTCCTCATAAGAATACCTTTGAAGGGTATTAAAATAAGATGTTAGGTAAAAATAAGAAAGAGGCTTGCCTTCCGTTTTTCCAGATACCTTGAAAATTTTATTGATGTTTCCTCCCGAACCTATAACATCGATTCGCTCATAAGGTTTTGTATTTACTTTTATCCATTCTTCCAGTTCAAGCCAGTTTTCTTTTTGAACCATATCATTTAACAACCTAACAGTTCCTATTTTAAACGACTTGGAAGCGGCGGGGTTACCTTCATGAATAATAGTGAATTCCGTACTACCACCACCAACATCAATGTATAAATATGTTTTTGTATTATCTATATATTTGTTCAAATCGGTTGCCGCAATAATAGCTGCTTCATCCTCTCCTCCAATAACATCTATTTGTATTCCTGACTTTTTAAAGACCAGATCAACCACTTCCCTCCCATTCGATGATTCCCGCATAGCAGATGTGGCGCATGCTTTGTATTTAATCACTTTATGGGATTTCATTAATAGTCTAAATGCTTTCATGGTATCTATCAAACGTTCGGTATTCTCTACAGAAATTTTATTTGACAAAAACACATCAGTTCCCAAACGTATAGGAACACGCACTAACGAGTTTTTCTTAAATTGTGTAGGTTTCCCTTCTTGTTCAATAATGTTTGAAATAAGCAATCGTACAGCATTGGAGCCTATATCTATCGCCGCATATTTTTTTATTGATAGCATATTAATTTTCTAGCTTTTTTAAATAATAATCGTAAGTAGCAATTTGCGATCTAACTTTCGGATTATTATTTATTCTATATTCATTTTCATTTGGCGTGTTAATCAATCTTGCTTTCACATTATCGCTCCAAGAAATATTAAATGTATCAATAATTTCCTTTTTAATCTCCACATCATAAATAGGGCAACTAACTTCTACTCTATTATCAATATTTCTGGTCATCCAATCTGCTGAAGATATATATACTTTAGCATCTCTGTCATTTCCAAAAATATACACCCTAGGATGTTCTAAAAATTTATCAACGATGCTGATAACTTCAATGTTTTCACTCATACCTTTTATCCCGGGAACTAAACAACAAATCCCTCTAACGATCATATCTATTTTTACGCCTGCCCTACTGGCTTCGTAAAGTTTATCTATAACTAGGTAACTAGTAATACTATTCATTTTTAATCTGATGTAACCTCCCATGCCAGCTTTGGCAAGAATAATTTGCTCATCAATAAATTTAAAGATGGCTTTTTTGGTATAATGTGGCGATGTTACAATGTACTTATATCTATAAATTTTATAATTGGTATCAAAGAACATGAACACCTTAGTGATATCCTTTAAAATATTTTGGTTCGAAGTAAATAATGTATAATCCGTATAAATTCTTGCGGTAGATTCATTGAAATTGCCTGTGCTTATAAACCCATAGCGTATTATTTTTTTATTTTCTTCACGTTCAATAACACACATTTTACTGTGCACTTTTAAACCTTGAACCCCAAAAATTAAGTTCACCCCGCCTTCTTGCATCTGCTGGGCATAATTAATATTAGCTTCCTCATCAAACCGTGCCTGAAGTTCTATCGATACCGTTACGCTTTTCCCGTTAATGGCAGCGTTTATTAAAGAACTGGCAATATGCGATATTTCAGCTAATCGGTAAATGGTAATTTTAATGGTTTTTACTTTAGGATCTAGCGCAGCTTCCCTTAAAAATTTAACTACATATGAAAACGTATGATAAGGCGCGTAAAGCAAATAATCTTTTTTAGCAATGGCTTCAAAAATACTGCTCTCTAAACTCAGGCCTTTAATGGGCAAGGATTCCATTTTTGGATACAATAAATCTTGCCTTCCCATGCTTGGAAACTTCATATAATCACGTCGGTTGTGATAACGACCACCCGGAATAATACTATCCGTATCCGTAATGCCCATTTTACCCATTAGGAACTGAAGTGTTACTTCTTCAATGGTTTTATCATAAACAAATCGAACCGGTTCTCCAAGTTGTCGATGTTTTACACTATCGGAAATTTTTTCAATAAAGCTTTTACTTAAATCACTTTCAAAATCCAATTCGGCATCGCGAGTGATTTTAACCATGTGGGCCGAAATGCTTTTATAATCAAAAATGTTAAAAATATCGCTCAGACAATAACGGAGCAAATCATCTATCATGATGATAAAATCCTTACCCTCGTATTTTGGCAACTCAACAAATCGATTAATGGATTTTGGGATTTCAATAAGCGCAAACTGATTGGAATCATCATTCATAACCATCCTTACGGCTAAATAGGCTGCACTATCTTTTAAATTGGGAAGTGTCACCAAATCGTTTAAAATGATTGTGACAAGCGCCGGACTGACTTTTTGAATAAAATATTTCTTTATGAAATCGTGATGTTTCCAACTGATATTAGTTTCATCAACGATATGGATGTTTTCATCTTTTAAACGGTTTTCTATAGCTTCCAAAACTTCTAGACTTTCCGTTTGTTGTTCAATAACTATTTTGGTAATAATTTCAAGTAATTCTTCTGCCCTAATACCTCCAAGTTCACTTTTAGCTCCTTTTCCTGCTTCCACAATACGCTTTACCGTGGCGTATCTTACTTTAAAAAACTCATCCAAGTTATTGGAAAAAATCCCTAAAAAGCGAAGTCTTTCAATTAAAGGGACTCTTTCATCTGAAGCCTCTTGAAGAACTCTTGCATTAAATTGTAACCAACTTATTTCTCTATTTATATAACTGTTATTAAGGCTTTCGTTTGTAATCATTAGCAATTTTGTAAATAATTATACAAATATATTCTATTTTAAACTTAATAATAAGGCTTAACTTTTTATATTTTACAAATCCATAAAATGAAAATTTGTATGATACATTAAGTTTAAATTTGTATTAAATTTCTGTTTTACTAACTAATTGAAGATTATTATTTCGTAAGAATGAAATGATGCTTGAAGATTACAGTGGTTTATTATCTCAAATGGCGAGGAAAAATGGTTTTAATAGTTTTGCCATGTTTTAAATTTGTCCAGTAAGGAATATCAAATTCAAGAATGACAACCCCACAAGTTGGGACGTTGTCTATATATTTATCTCCAAATTTATTGACAAAAAAAGTAATCGCGTAATTATGTCCAAACACCATTAAATTATCAATCTCATTATGAGTTGATTTAATGGTGTTTAGCAACTTTTCTCCTGAAAAATCATATAAATCGTGGTTAAAGGTCAATAGATTTTCGTCAATTTCAAGGTTTGAAACAAATAATTCAGCTGTTGTTTTAGCCCTTGTAGCGTCACTGCTTATAACGATATCTACACTTAAGTCAAGGTGTTTTAACCCGTCCGAGACCATCTTAGCATCTGAAAAACCTCTTGATTCTAAAGGCCTTTCATGGTCAATAACATCATGTTCCCATGAAGATTTTGCATGTCTGACAACGATTAATTTTTTCATATAATTCGATTAAACGCAATAAAAGTCGATAAAATGTTGTTTTTATCGATAAAATTCAATTCATTTGTATCATCAATTTTTAAAGTGAGTATAAAAATAAGAAATATTTAAGTAAAATAAATTTCTAAATATATAAAGGATAAACATAAAATATGAGGGTAAATTACACAAAAAGACGTTTAAAAACACACCCTGTTCTATTCGTCGTTTTTTTAAGCTATTTAACATTTTTTTTTGAAAAAATAACTATATGTATGTTCATTTGTTAGTGATTTAATAAAAAATGGACCCCAAAATCTAATTCACTTTTAAGTTTTAGCATTATAAAATGCTCCTCCCTCACTACTTTTTAAGATTCAAAATTAGATTGCAATAAATAATTGTATTGTAATAATATTAATCTAATTAACTGACTTAACATAAATTTTTGTTACATAATTTTTGGCTTATGAAAACAACTACCTCTAATCTGCTATTAAATACAGGTATAAAAATGAAATCATATTTATTTGGTTTCGTTTTTCTGTTTTTAGGACTTGTTCAAGTCAATGCAGACTGTACTATTGATACTGCTGCAACCGGTGGTGACAATATAATGACTGGAGCAGAATTACTAACTTTTATAAATAGTAATAACTGTACGGGCACATTGACCATTGAAGCTCCAGTAGATATTATTTTAAGTTCAACAATTACTATTCCCAACACAATTGATAGAATTGTTATAAAGAATGGTGGTCAAATATTATGGGCAACTAATAATGTGGCGCTCAATTTAGCAGAAAATACCGCAATTGTTATTGAAAACACCTCTAATATTGGTTCGACCACTGGAGCTATAGGCTCTACAACCAATTCTTGTAGCAATACTAAACGCATTTGGATTGGGAGTGTTGAGTATTCTGCTTGTGAGGGCGGAGGTCAAGTTTGTGTTATATTTGCCGATTTAATTCAAAATGGTGGTACCATACAAATTGATCCAGATTTTGCTGTTATTAGCGGTTCTGATAATGAAGTTTGCTTTGGCCCAACAGATATAGCTATTGAACTTAATGGATATGTAGAAGGTACTCCGCAATATGAATGGTCAAAAATTTCTGGTCCTGGCACTGTAACATTCTCACCAAATAATGCAGCTACAACTACTGTAACCGCTAGCATTCCGGGTACTTATACTTTAAGAATAAGCGTAACAGTTCCTTTAAGTGATTCTTGTACAACAACATTTGTCACTGTTTATAATGATATAGAAATTGAATTTAGAGAAGGTTTAGGTGCCACTACATTAGCAACAACGCCTGGAGGTGGAGGCACTTGTAATTTAAATGTTGATTTCTCTGCTTCTACCACAAATGGGGGCGCTAATCTAACTTACTTATGGGATTTTGCGGATGGAAATACAAGCACAGCTATGAATCCATCACATACCTATGCTACTAGTGGCACCTATAATGTATCATTAACAGTTACTGACCCTGATGGTACTGAACCTTGTAATGTGATTGTTGTAAACCAAGAAGTCATTATTACTGATAATCCCCCAAGCATAACAGCGCCTACACCTTTAGATATTGAAGGTTGTGATATAAGTGTTGCGCCTGCTCCTGAAACTACAGTTGCTGGTCTTGAAACAATTGGGTTCATAATTAGTGATGATGCTACTGGAGACTCCGACTTAATTGTAGGTAGCTCTGATAGCCTATCGGGCACATGTCCAATTGTTATCACTAGAACTTATACTATTACAGACGATTGTGGTAATATGTCACAAGCTGATCAAATTATTAATATAACAGATACAACGCCTCCCAGTTGGACTACCGTTGCAAACACGCTTGATAGAACAGTGGAATGTAGTAATGCTCAAGCTCTAATAGATGCACAAGCATTAGTCCCAACAGCTTCCGATTTATGTGACAACTCTCTAACTCCTATTAAAACTATTGGTAGTTTTGTTGTTGGGTCTTGTCCTAATACTGGAACTTATACAAATACTTGGACTGTATTTGATGATTGCAACAATGAAGTACTTTCAGTTTATACACAAACAATTACCGTTCAAGATACTACGCCTCCAACAGTTCCTGTCAATGCTAGTTCAACTGTACAATGTTTAAATGACGCTGTACAACCCACTGCACCAATTGTGAATGACTCTTGTGATGGTAATATTACACCAGTTATTACCGAAAGCGCCGATCCTACATGTGAGGGCAGCAAGGTATATACGTTTACGTATACCGACTGCGCAGGCAACGAATCAGTATACACCTATACATATACCATTGACGTAACGTCAGTGCCAGTAGTGCCAGCAAATGCGGGCTCTACCGTGGAATGTATCGCCGATGCCGTTCAGCCCGCAGCACCTGCGGTGACGGATGCATGTGGAAACGACATCGTGCCAGTGATAACCGAAAATACCGATCTTACATGTGAGGGCAGCAAGGTATATACTTTTACGTATACCGACTGCGCAGGCAACGGATCAGTATATACCTATACATATACCATTGACGTAACGTCAGTGCCAGTAGTGCCAGCAAATGCGGGCTCTACCGTGGAATGTATCGCCGATGCCGTTCAGCCCGCAGCACCTGCGGT
>NZ_NIXN01000005.1 GCF_002807055.1 Confluentibacter citreus | reverse complement strand
TATAAAAAATTGCTAGTTTTAGTTAACACAAAGTTGGGTGCTTGTTTGCCGGCTTCCGATTTTCCTTCGGAAAATCCTCGCCCACAAACACGCAACTTTCCATACACGAACACGTTAGCCACAATTAAAGAAATGAAGAGAATATATTTACTGACCATCGCAATTGTATTTGCATCCTGTTCTAATAAAATTAATTTAAATCAATTAACTGGAACTTGGATTGAAACCGAATCGAGTGACATGTATGAATCAAATAGGATTCGTGAAATTTCATTTTTTGAAAACGGAACTTATCAACATAGAACATACAATTTGAATGACTCACTACTTAGTAAGTTCGACGGAACCTTTGAATTGAATAAAGAAACAAATACAATCAAAATAACAAATTCAGGTTATAAATTAAAAGATATGAACTTGAATAAATTAACCGAATCTGAACTGAAAGCTGTAATAATTGAACATATGGACGGAATTGAGGACATTGAATTTACGGCCGAATTGCATTTTATAAAAAAGTAATTAAATATAAAAAAACAGTGGCTAACACCGTGTATAAAAAATTGCTAGTTTTAGCTGGCACAAAGTTGGTTGCTTGTTTGCCGGCTTCCGATTTTCCTTCGGAAAATCCTCGCCCCCAAACACGCAACTTTCCATACACGAACACGTTACCTTGCATTTGAACAAAACCAATGGCAGTATCAATAAATCAACTTTTTTCAGAATTTAATTTAAACTATTCAAAAGCGATAAAGTGGAATGAAAAGTTTGAAGCTAAATTCAATGGAGTTTATATAATTGCACAAACGAGCGACCCATTTACAATAATTGCGAAAAATCCAAAATTTGGAATTTGTCCAGACGCCTTTTCATCGTGGACTAAAGAAGCGACTGAATTAAAGATTAATGGAAAGGAGTCTGACGGAATTAACGAATTTACAAATCATTTGAACGAATTTTGGAACCCTAACGAAAATATACTTTACATCGGACAATCTTCTTCAAAAACAAATCCAATTCAGAAAAGAGTCGGACAATTTTACTCACATAAACTTGGACAAAAAGGACCTCATACTGGAGGATATTGGATGAAATTATTGGATTGCCTAAAAGACACTTATATTTTTTATTCAGAAACGCAAAACCCAAGAGATACGGAATTCAAATTATTGATGAAGTTTATTGAATACTCAAGTGGAAAAAGTTTTTACGACCTTGAAAATATTGGAAATTATTTACCATTTGCTAATTTAACAGCAGATTTTTATAAAGTACACGGAATTAAGAATCCTACAAATAAAAACAGGAGAAAAAACGCAAGGTAACACCGTGTATAAAAAATTGCTAGTTTTAGTTAACACAAAGTTGGTTGCTCGTTTGCTGGCTTCCGATTTTCCTTCGGAAAATCCTAGCCCTCAAACACGCAACTTTCCATACACGAACACGTTAGCTACCATTTAAAAAAAACGAACTCCAATTGAAAAAACAAAAAAAAATCATATTAATTGCAAGTATCGTAATATTTATTGTTTCCTTAACTCAACCTGCTTTTTATATTGACAGAACTGATTATGATGCTTGGTCTAACCCAATTGGAATTATCTTTATTGGTTGGTTGGGAGCAATAATTGGCGGAGGAAGTGCTTTAACCTGGTTTGCAAATCCTCTTATTTTAATATCTTGGCTTTTTGTTATAAAATCAGAAAAAATTGCAATTGTAAGCGGAGTTTTAGCATCAATTATTTCTTTCGCTTTTTTGTTTTTTGATAAAATTGTTTCTAGTGAGGCTCCGACTTATTCACTGATAACCGAATACAAATTAGGTTATTGGTTGTGGATGATAAGTATTTGTTTATTTACACTTGGAATTATAATAATAAGAATTATAAAAAATCAAAAAGAGAAATAAAAACGGTAGCTAACACCGTGTATAAAAAATTGCTAGTTTTAGCTGGCACAAAGTTGGTTGCGTGTTTGCCAGCTTCCGATTTTCCTTCGGAAAATCCTCGCCCACAAACACGCAACTTTCCATACACGAACACGTTACCACACATTTGAGAAAATGACTGCAATTTTAATATTAATAGTAATTATTATTGGCATCAACTTAATTCCAGAGTTGACAAAAAAAGAATTTCCTCAGACGGAAAAATTAATCACACGAATATTAATTTTTACATTGGTTATATTTTTAATCATAACGATACTATCATTTATCGGACTTAAACTTAAAGGACTTTACACAAACTCTATCATCGGGCTGATTTTAATAATTGCCAGCCTTTGCTATTTTGGAATAGTAAAAAACACAAAAAGAAAAATATTCCGAATTATACTTTTAATGCCTTTCTTCTTACTAAGTATTTATTTTCATTTTTTTATAAATGTTTTAGGTCGTTACGAAATAAATAAGGATGTAAATATTATAGTTAGTCGGGAAGGATTTTTAGGATGTGGAGAAATAATAAGGTTGACTAAATCAAAATTATTGATATTTGACAAAGAATTGATTTATGACAAACCATGCTTGACAGGAATTAATAAAATAGAAACCGTTGAATTTGACAAAAATAAAGCGGAGTTTTTAATTTATCATAGTGGAGAAATGGATACTGAAAATCCATATCATTACGAAATTGAAAATAAAAACGTGTGGTAACACCGTGTATAAAAAATTGCTAGTTTTAGCTAAATCAAAGTTGGTTGCCCGTTTGCTGGCTTCCGATTTTCCTTACGCCAGTTCGCTGCGCTCGTGTCCTTCGGAAAATCCTCGCCCACAAACACGCAACTTTCCATACACGAACACGTCCAAGATGAAATCCGTTATAAATAAAAATATTTTACTTATCTTTGACGTTAGTAACGTAAGACGAATATATGATTATTTCCTTTGGCTCGAAAGAGACCGAACAGATTTGGAACGGAATTCGAGTTAAGAAAATGCCGATTGAAATTCAGAACATTGGGCGTCGGAAATTGAGAATGTTAAACAACTCGCAAGATATTTCGGATTTAAGAATTCCACCCTCAAACCGACTGGAAAAATTGACTGGAAAACTGAACGAATTTTATAGTATTCGGATTAATAACCAATGGCGAATTATCTTTATTTGGGACAAAGGAAACGCAAGCGAAGTGGAAATAATTGATTATCATTAAAAAAATATAAAATGGAAAAGTTAGCAAATGTACATCCTGGAGAAATCTTGAATTATGAATTTCTTGAGCCTTTGGAAATCACCGCATACCGACTTTCCAAAGACTTGAAAATTCCGCAAACTCGGATTTCGGAAATCATAAAAGGAAATCGCCGAATTACCGCAGACACAGCATTGCGATTGAGTAAATATTTTGGAAATTCTGCAAAATTCTGGCTTGGACTTCAAGACGATTATGATATTGAAGAGGAAAAAGAATCGAAAGAATCTGAGCTGAACGAAATAAAACACTACGCAAACAAAAACGTGGCCTAGCACCTTGTATAAAAAATTGCTAGTTTTAGCTAACACAAAGGTTGTTACGGGTTTGCCGGCTTCCGATTTTACATTTAAAGATGGTGATATGGAAAATATTGGCGCAGGACATCTCGAAGTAAATTGTTACGGAAATTTAAAAGCAGATATTAAGGCAGCGGAAAAGTATTCTATCAAGCTAATCCAGAATTAAATCTGGATATTATAGGCTCTGGCGGTGTTGTGAACGCCAATTAAATATTTTCTATAATTAGGCCAAATAACCACTAATCACAATATTAACACAAAATTCAATATTTTACTTTAAGAGGGGTTACCTTTAAGTAAAAATAAAAGTATGTCAAATAATAACAAAAAGCTGTTTGGGGTTTGGATGGACTCACGCAATGCAACAATCATAGGAAAAGAAGATATTGATACTGGGGAATTTATTGTTCTTGGACACGTTGAAAACGCGGGACCAGACAATAATTCTAATGAGAAAACTTCAAACAATCACGAAATTGGTTTAACGCAAAAATTCTTCAAAGATATTGCCAGCATTATGCCCAATATTGATGAAATCCATATAACCGGCACTGGCCAAATTCAAGAGCAGTTTATGAAATTTTTAGCCGAAACCCCACAATACAAAAATGTGGTTTCAAGTGAAAGCACTTCCAATAAAATGAGCGACGAAAATCTTGCTGTATTCATTACGGAACATTTCAATTAGAAATTACAACCTATTATTCCATGAAAACCTTAAACACTTGTTTAAGGTTTTTTTTATAAAAACGCTAACGGTTGTACTTCTTTTCGTTTTCTCGTTGTGAAGAGAACCTGGTCCCCTGCGAGTTGCCAACAACCTTTGAAATCTGTTTATTCAATAAAAAATGAATACTGAATTGATAATTTTGAATGCTAGTTCGCTTTGCACTTATGCTACGGAAAATTTTCCCCTTCCCTTAATTTGTTTCTTTTTTACATATCTTTTGTTTTTATTTACACAACGGAATCATGTACAAACTCGTTGTATAAGATATTAGGGGATAACTCAACTTAAAAACTACTAAAATGACAAAAAAAATGGCATCTCTAACATGGATGTTGCTCTTATACTTTTCAGTATTCGGACAAAACGAACCAAAAAGTGACAATACAATTATGGAACTAAATGCCAAGTTAGAAGCACTAACGAAGCTATACAATTCTTTAAAGATCCAACTTGATTTGACACAAACCACTTTTGAAAATAGTTCTACTTCTGTTAATTCAAAAGTAGAAAACGTAAGCAAGGAACTGGACAGTAAATACAGTGATTTAACAAGTAGGGCTGACAATGTTGAACAAAAACTTAAAATAACTGATATAGAAAAAGAAGAATTTCAAAAACAAAACATCACAAGAAATAAAGAAATCCTCGAAAATTTTCATCATTATATTAAGTTTTATGGTGACAAATACAGCCAACTGGATGAAAAACTAACAAGCGAGGAATTAGCAGTAGAATTTAGAAAAATCATCAATCCGCAATCTGGTTCTCTAGGGTTTAAACTTTCTGATAAATTACAAGTGGCATTATCAAAAAATTATAAAGACTTGATCGATAAAGTCATGAAAGATGGAAGTAAAAAGAATGAAACTCAGTCCAAAGTATCCAATATTTTAAGTACCGTTACCTCTGTTTTAGATAATCCAATCGTAAATGATGTCACTGGAATAATACCATTTGCTTCCACTATAAAAAGCATCATTGGAACAACTTCAGGCTTAGTTTTGAGTGCTTTAGACCCAAAAGAGATTAAAAACGAGTATAAAAACACATTACTTACAGAAATAAAAAATTCCCAAACCCAAATATTGAACGAATTAAACCAGATTATATCCTTTTACGACCACATGGCCAAACTTGATAACGAATATCTTATGAGACTACAAAACATACGGACGGACGTTGGAATTTTGGGAATTGAATTAAGGGAGTTTTGTTTTGGACTTGAAACACCTCTTAGAAAAATGGATCCAGCCTTTACTTTAGACACTAATCTTACCACACGAGAAATAACCATTCAAATCTCCAACAAAATAGAGGCATTAAAAGCAAATTCAGCAGTAAACAAAACACATCTTGTCACAATAAGCAATATGGCTTTTGAGATGAAAGTGAGGTCTAGGGATTTGTACAATAGTTACCGGGAAATTCAAGAATTAAAAATAATTGCCAACAATAAATTTGTAGAGGATTTTAATAGAATAGTAAAAGAAAACAGCATAACAACTTCTCCTGATATAATAACCAAAAAACTATCGGACAAAAACATTGAGTTAATTGATAAAATGAAAACAAACCACAAAATTGACAAGACAGAGTTTGAAAAACATCTTAACAAAATATATGAATTAAACTAAAAACCCTAGCATTGACAATGCAGCACGGCATGTTATGTAAATTTCGGATAAACCTTGTAAGTCATTATTTTCAAAAAATAATATAAAAATTAATGACCCGTACATAGCATCATATATTGATTCATAATAGCATTTATTAAATATAATTGCTTTAGTAGTAGTTATACCAAGCTAATATGACTACCTTCACAATATGGCTTCTATACATATCAACATACTTCTTGCCGATGACGACAAAGACGATTGTCTCTTGTTTAAAGAAGCATTGGAAGAATTGAAACTCCAAACCACACTTACATTGGTTCATGATGGTGAACAGCTCATGCAACTGCTCGCAAACCTGCCTACCGGTAGGCATGGAAATTCAAAAGACGTTTTCGACGTTCTTTTTCTCGACCTCAATATGCCACGTAAAAATGGTTTTGTGTGTTTAGAAGAAATAAAAAGTAACAACAAACTAAAATCACTTCCTATAATTATTTTCTCTACATCATATGAGCAGAGCGTTGCCGACCTACTTTACAAAAACGGAGCACAGTATTACATTTGCAAACCTGCTGAGTTTTCTGAACTAAAACGAATTATTCAAGAGGCGCTCTTACTCATATTACAAAAAAACAGTGCACAACCACCAAAAGAAAAATTTTTACTTAAAAGCTTAAACGCTAAAATTTTATGACATGAAAGCCACTCCAATCAAAAAAAAATCGCCTGCAAAAAAGGAAGTAAAAGAAAATTCCTTTCGAGTAGTCGCCATTGGTGCATCAGCAGGAGGTTTGGAAGCGATGATAGAGTTATTACAACATCTACCATCCAACACGGGCATGGCTTTCATTTACGTACAGCATCTTAGTCCCGACCACAAAAGTATGCTGACTGAAATTTTATCGAATAAGACGGAAATGAAAGTTCAGGAGATTGATGACATGGATAAAATTAAACCCAATAATGTATTTGTCATTCCATACAATAAAGGTATTGAAGTAACGGACGGCCACATAAAATTAATTCCCCGATCAGAGCTCAGTACTGCCATTACTATCGATATACTTTTCTCATCTCTTGCCCATGCACAAAAAGAACGGGTTATCGGTATTGTGCTTTCAGGTAGTGCCAGCGATGGAACCATTGGCATTAAAGACATTAAGCACGAGGGCGGGTTAACTTTTGCACAAGACGACACGGCTAAATTTACGAGCATGCCCCGTTCTGCGATTTCAGCTGGTGTGATTGACTTTATTTTATCGCCCAAGGACATTGCACTCGAATTGGCCCGACTGAGCAAGCATCCACTTGTAAAAGCTAGTACAAAAACCAATAGCGAGGATTTAATTGACAACAGCGACCCTGATTTAAAAATCATTCTCAACCAATTACATAAAGCCACAGGTGTTGATTTCAGTGCTTATAAAATGAACACCATCAAAAGGCGCATCATTCGTAGAATGTTGTTGTATAAAATAGAGAACCTCAAAGACTACGCTAAACTGCTTAGCCAAAAAAACGAGGAGATAGATATTCTTTTTCAGGATTTGCTTATTAACGTTACCAGTTTTTTCCGAGACACCGACACCCACAGATATTTAAAAGAAAGTCTTTTTCCAAAATTGCTGAAAAGTAAAAATTTGGGAGATTCGTTACGTATATGGATACCAGCATGTGCAACGGGCCAAGAAGCCTATTCCATGGCCATCATGTTGCTTGAGGTCCAAGAAAGCCTAGACACCAACATACCTGTCCAGATTTTCGCAACCGACCTTAGTGAAGGTGCCATAGGCAAAGCCCGTGTAGGTGTTTACACCAAGGAGGAATTAGAAACCGTTTCACCAAAACGTGTCCAACGTTTTTTCACAAAAGCAGATGGTAGTTTCCGTGTGAATAAGTCCCTACGCGATATGTGTGTGTTCGCACCGCATAATATTTTACGCGATCCGCCTTTTTCCCGTCTTGATTTTATAAGTTGTTGCAACCTCTTTATTTACTTAGATACAGTTGCTCAAAAAAAAGCAGTAAATACGTTTCATTATGCTTTAAATAGCAACGGATTTTTAATGCTTGGCAAATCTGAGAACATCAGTCACTCATCGAATCTTTTTACCATTACCAATAAAAAGTATAAAATATTTTCACGCAAAATAAATTCAGGCCCACAGCGGCTACCCGAACTTTCACAGCGCTTGACCCATCAAACGGTAACCAAAAAAAATGTGCCATTAGTTCAGCGCAATGTCACACAGCAACATACCGTTATAAAGCAACATGGGCTGGACCAAGCTATTGATGCCGTGCTTGTTGCCGAATTTATGCCTGCCAGTGTGGTTATTAATCACCAAATGGAAATCATTCAGTTTCGCGGCATAACCGATGTATTTCTCACGCACCCAAAAGGCCGTGCCACTTTTAATATTTTAAAAATGGCACGACCCGAAATTGCTTTTGAATTGCGTAATGCCATTTCAAAAGTCATTAAAACGGAACAAAAATTTCGTAAAAGCGGCATTGAATTGAAAATCAATTCGACAGTAAAAATTATAAGTTTAGAAATCGTTCCACTTAATATAGAATGGCAAGAACCCTTATTACTTATTCTTTTTACCGAACAGGAACCGACCGAAATTTATTCGCAGTTAGCAAACAGCGGAGGAAATAATTCGCCTGCAAAAGACAGGAGAATAAAAAAATTAGAACAGGAATTAGAAATAGCACATAGTGATGCGCTTTCTATCGCACAAGAGCAAGAAGCATTTACTGAAGAACTGCAGAGTGCCCATGAAGAAGTAGTTTCGAGCAACGAAGAATTGCAAACCTTGAATGAAGAACTGGAAACCTCAAAAGAAGAAATAGAATCTGCCAACGAAGAACTCACCACCACGAATCAGGAATTGCAAACACGCAATGACCTGCTTAATGAATCGTATGAATATTCCAATGCTATCGTTTCCACCATGCATGAACCCATGCTTATTTTAGGAAAAGACCTTCGTGTAAAATCGGCCAATAAAGCATTCTACGAAAAATTTGGCGTTACAGAAGAACAAACCGAAGGCATCCTTTTATATGATTTAGGTAACAAACAATGGGACATTCCAGCATTGCGTGAATTACTTGAAGACATCATTCCCAAAAATTCACCTTTATATAATTACGAAGTTAAACACACCTTCTTGGACTTAGGCGAAAAAATAATGTCGCTCAATGCCAGCCGTATCATCCAAAAAACACATCGCGAACAATTAATCCTTCTTATTATTGCTGATATTACGGAAGTAAGACGCCTAATTGCAGAAAAAGAATTACGAGAAAAAGAATTGCTCAAGAAAGAAATTAATGAACGTAAAACTGAAAAATCAAGATTAGAACAAGCGGTTACCGAAAGAACACAAGAACTAAAGGAAGCCAATGAATTGCTCGAACATAAAAATCAAGAACTTGTGAACATGAATAAAGAACTTGAGGCATTCACGTATGTATCAAGTCACGATTTACAAGAGCCACTTAGAAAATTAAAAACCTTTGCAGGGATTATTTTAGAAAACGAAAAGGAAAATTTATCTGACAAGGGGAAAAATTATTTCCAATTGATGCAACAAGCAGCAGAAAGAATGCGACAACTTATTCAGGATTTACTTGCCTTTTCTCGTATAAGTGCTGAGGAGCGGACATTTGAAAATACAGATCTGAACATCATCATAGAAGATGTATTAATAGAATTTAAAGAAGCCATTGCAGAAAAACACGCTGTGATAGAATTGAAGGAAATCTGCGAAGTCTATATTATTCCTTTCCAGTTTCGCCAACTCATGCACAATCTTATAAGCAATGCGCTTAAATTTTCAAACCCAAAGACACCGCCCCACATAACCATAGAGAGCCGCAATATAAAATTCAGTAAAGAAAATGCGGCAAACCTTCCTTTGCAAAAAGAATACTGCCACATTAGTATTATCGACAACGGTATTGGCTTTGAAAAAGAATTCAGCAAAAAAATATTTGAAGTCTTCCAAAAGCTTCACGGCAAAGAAGAATACGCTGGTACGGGCATAGGTCTTGCTATCGTAAAAAAAATAGTTGACAACCATGACGGTATCATTACCGCGACAAGCGAAGTGAATAAAGGAACTACATTTGACATTTATATTCCTACTTTACTACAAAATGACTCACAATGAACTACAAACGATTCCATATTTTATTAGCTGATGATGATGAAGGCGACAGACTTATATTTAAACAAGCTCTGGAAGAATTAGAAATAAAACCCATTGTTGAAACCGTGAATAATGGTATGGAATTGATGGCTTATCTTACTAAAAAAAAGGCCCTCCTGCCCCATCTCATTTTTCTCGACCTTAACATGCCTATTAAAAATGGGGTGGCATGTTTGAAAGAAATAAGAAGCAATAAAAAATTACGGGATATTACCATAGCCATTTATTCAACATCAAACAGTGAAAAAGATATAGAAGACACCTTGGGCCATGGAGCAAATATTTTCATTACCAAGCCCAATGATTTTAATATGCTCAAACAATTATTATACAAAGCAGTCTCAACAACGCATTTATATGAAGGGATATATTTTGATAGAAAAAATTTTTTGCTTCGGATTTAATGAACGTTAAATTTGCCACAACAGTATTTTAGTTTGAAAAAACAGGTAGCTCTTGCGTGCATTCTAGGAAAAAATACAAACCAACTGAAAATGAAAGTAATTAAAACGATAATTCCAAATGACTCGGTACTGAATGCTTCTCATAAAAAATACCATTATGTTGACAGTTTTCAAGGCATTATTAATGACGCTAATAACAAATTTACTTCCGGTGACGTAGGTAAGGCTTTTTTTTCAAGCGGGCCAAAATGGATTGGGCATTTATTTGCAATGAGAAATAGAATCGCGTCCTTATTTGGGTTAAAAACTGCGGGTAACCTTACCGATAGAGAGAGACAACTTGAAAACTTTAAATGTGAGCCAGGTGAGCGACTGGGACTATTTAAAGTGTTTACTAAAACAGAGAATGAAGTAATTTTAGGGGAAGACGATAAACATTTAAATTTTAGAGTGTCATTATTTCTTAAAGAACAAACTAACAAAACATATTACAAAGAACTAACCGTTTCAACTGCCGTAGAGTTTAATAATTGGTTTGGGCGACTCTATTTTTTACCTGTTCGACCTTTCCATAAACGCATTGTGCCAACCATGTTAAAAAGCATTGCTAAAGAATTAGATAAACAAAATACAGGAATCATCTAATAAAAAACGCTCTGTTTTACAACTTCTCGAACCTTCAAACGAACACCATTTAGACTGTTTTTTATATACTTGGAATAGCCTGGGGCTTTTCAAAAACATCTATCTTATCTAAAGGTTTATTAATTGGCAATGTAAAATAAAAAGACGACCCATTACCTTCTTTACTTTCTACCCAAATATGCCCACCATTTTTTTCTAAAAATCCTTTAACCAATAAGAGACCTATGCCCGCGCCCTTGTTTTCTTCTACTGATTTGGAAAGCGATTTTACCTGAGGTGTAAAAAGCGAATCTTTAATGTCTTTAGACATCCCTTTACCTGTGTCATTTATTTCTATAATGATCATGTCCTCACTTTTTTTAGCAGACACAGTCACTTTTCCACCCTTATGCGAATGTTTTATGGCATTCGATACTATATTCTGTAGAATGGATACGAGCATTTTTTCATCAGCAAATACGCTGCTATTTTCTTCTATGTCGTTATGGAAATTAATGGCATTAATGGCTGCGGTTTCTTTTAATGATTCAAAAACTTGTTTCACATACTGTAGAAGGTCTATTTTAGCGGGAACAAATACGTCGGCCGCATATTTAATTCGTGCCCATTCTACTAAATAATCCAACATATTTAATTCATTAACCGCTGCCTTGTGAAATTCTTCTAGCAAATCTTTGGCTACATCGGGTTCGATGGTATCATAATTTAATTTCAGATATTCAGCCCCTTGGATAATACCTGCTAGCGGACTTCTTAAATCGTGCGATAAAATGGCAAGTACATTTTCTTTGTGCGTGTTAAGATCCTTAAGCTCTTGCGCGTATTTTTTTATGGCATCTTCTGATGCTTTTCTTGCAGTGATATCGCGTAATATTTTCACATAGCCTATTACCACGCCTTCTTCATTTTTTAATGGAAATACTAGGCCATCGGCATAAAATATACTACCATCTTTACATAAATGCCAACGTATATCATTGGATCTTCCTGCTTTTAAAGCGATTTCAATTTCCAGATTTGGAACACCGTTTGTTTTATCCTCTTCTGTAAAAATAATACTAAAAGGTTTCCCTATAATCTCTTCAGTAGTATATTGAAATATTTTGGTAGCACCCGAATTCCAACTATTCACGTTTAATTCTACATCTACGGTAAAAATGGCATAGTCTTGTAAACTATCTATTATTTGGCTATAAAATTCTGTAGCTGGTACATAGTATTTTTTAATAATTTTATCCATTTTGCGTGTATAATCCCTATTTAAAGTTGTTATACCAATACCCGGTTTTAAGTAAAAATATAAGGGGTAAATATATCTCTTTACTTCGTTACACGTGTTGCATAACTTTTTCTAATTGTTACAGAATTTTTGTAATAACAGCCTGATTGGCTTTGGACAAAGTACATTAACTGATATAAAATCATAAAAAGAAACACCCATGATAAAAGCATTTGGTTGTTTTTTAGTTAAAGAGCATTTTATTTTCATAACTTCGTCTTTCGTAGCGAAAAACCCAGTCTGAAAGCCGCAATTGGTATAACAACATAATTTTATACGCAATTAATTAGCCCTGTGTTAGCCCAAGCTATAGCACAAAAACCATCAAAAGAAATAATTCATGAAAATCTATGTTAAAAATATGGCTTGCGAAAGCTGCAAACTTTTTGTTAAAGATGCTTTAGATGAACTTGGCATATCGCCGGCTAAAGTTGAATTAGGTGAAATAGAAACTAAGGAAGACGTTTCTGATGATGACAAGAGGAAACTGAATAGCCAAATCAAAAAAGCTGGGATGGAATTGTTAGAAAAAAAGCAAGGGGTACTTATAGAAAAAATCAGAAAAGTCATGATTGATTATGTTAATAATTCAGGTAGCAGGTCAAATGTCAAGTTCTCTGTTTTATTGAGCCAAGAATTAAATCATAGTTATACGTATTTAGCCAATTTCTTTTCAGAAGTTGAAGCCACAACTATTGAACAATACATTATTGCGTTAAAAATTGAGCGCATTAAGGAGTTGATTATTTTTGGAGAAGATACCTTTTCAGAAATTGCAAATAAACTAAATTATAGCAGCGTGGCGCACCTATCATCACAGTTTAAAAAGGCAACAGGGTTAACGCCTTCACATTTTAAAGCACTAAAAGAAAAAAGAAGAATAACCATTCAAAATATTTAACAACCTAATAACCAATACTTATGGTTATAAATTCAAAAAAATAGTTGTGTCTAAAAGGTAATATTCTACTATTCAATACAATCATATATTAGCTTTACTCGTGTCTTTTCGTGATTCCAAAGCTTTGTGTTTGCAAACATTAAGGTTTGTATTTTTTAATTATCTTAGTCCTTAAACTACAAAATCAAATATTAAACTAACATATCATCCATAAGGAAAATTTAAAGCGACTTTCTAAACTAAAAACAACCCATTATGACAAAATTTAAAACAACACTTCTATTACTAACCATCCATGTATTTTTTATAAACGCTGCAATATCTCAAGTGGACACCTTGATGGTTTTTAGTAAATCCATGAACAAAAACATTCCAAATATGGTAATTACTCCTGATAATCATGCCAGCAATAGTGAGCGTTTACCAGTTTTGTATTTGCTTCATGGTGCAGGAGGAAATTTTAAAGATTGGATTTCTAAAGTGCCTCTAATAAAAAAATATGCCAACGATTTCAATATGATGATTGTTTGTCCTGATGGCGGCGTTACCAGTTGGTATTTTGATAGCCCTATTGATAATACAATGAAATATGAAACCTACGTTTCTACAGAATTGGTGGAAGCTGTTGATAAAAATTATAAAAGCATACCTAATAAAAACGGTCGTGCCATTACAGGATTAAGCATGGGTGGACATGGTGGTTTATATCTTGCTTTTAAACATCAAGATGTGTTTGGTGCTACCGGTAGCATGAGTGGCGGGGTTGATATTCGTCCGTTTCCAAACAACTGGGATATTAAAAAACGTTTAGGCAGCTATCCGGAGAACAAAGAAAATTGGGAAAAAAATAGTGTCATCAATTTGGTTTATTTACTGGATGCCGATTTAAAAATCATTATAGATTGTGGCTATGACGATTTCTTTTTTGATGACAACAAACGTCTTCATGATTTGTTAGTAGAAAGAAATATTCCCCACGATTATATAGAAAGACCTGGAACACATAATTGGAATTATTGGGCGAATGCCATTAAATACCAACTGGTTTTCTTTAATGATACATTTAAAAGACAATAACTATTTAAGTAGACTTTCAATTTTGAAATCATATAACATATCATAAGTAGTTAATTTTTTTTAGTGATTTAAGTAAATCTACATGAAAATGATATATCCCATGTAACAAAAAAGCTTAACTAATCGTTTCTAAAAACATATACTTAATTTAAGTTTTTAATCATGATTCGCTTTTTAAAATTTATTTATCTCGCAATAATTGGCTTAATTTTTATTAATGTTTCCTGCAAAACCAATACAAAGGAAACTTCTAATATAAAACCAACTATTTGTATTGTTGGTGGTACGCCGTCCACTACCGACATACTAAACTTTATTCCTGATAGTCTTAAAGAAAAATATAATTTCATTTCATTTAACAGACCTGGATTTGGGGGAACAGAATATACAGAAACAAATGAAGCGTTACTGTATGAACTTGCTAAAAATGCCGGCTTAAAAGAACATGATTATGCCATAATTGGAACGAGTGGCGGTGGCCCTATTGCTATGTTATTAGCTTCAAAATTTAAATTGAAACATTGCGGAGTGATTAGTGGCATGGTTTCTAAAGATACCTATTTTGAATTTGCCGATGTTGCCATTACCAAAGATTTATTTACTAAGGTTTTAGTGGGATATGATGGGTTTAAGGATGCCGTTTTGAAATTTCCAAACTTAGACCAAATTGCGAAACAAGCAGGAACGGAATCGGAGGAAATGTTTATTAAAGCGTCTTATAATGACCTAAAGTATATTTTATCTGAATCGTTATACGCTGCCATAAATAAAGATATTTATGTAGACTGGTGGCATGGTGAAAATGATGTGAATGTTCCTTTTAAAAGTGCCGAACTCTTTACTAAAGATTACGAAAATATTACTTTGAATGTGATACATAATGCGAGTCACGAGATTGATTCCACCATATACATTGAAAAATTAATTGATGGGTGGGAAACAAAATAAAAAGAAAGTGCCCGATTATATTTCTAACCGGGCTACTTTCCACCTAACAAAAAAAACCAAAATCAACACTTAGGTTACTCTCCAAATTTAATTTCTACCTCAGTATTAATTCCCTCAAATTAATAGTCAAACCCTTATAAGCTTATTTAAAATGAATATGAAATGGTGCCTTTTATAAAAAAAGGTGTGCCAGGCGTAAAATGAATTTCCTCTACCGATTGCGCTTCGTTTTGAAGTCGGGATTCTGTAGCAAATTGTGTTTCATTCCACTCTGTATCAAATATATTCTCTATTGTTAATCCTAATGTCACATTTTTAATCCTGTAATTGGCATTAAAGTCGGTTACAAAATAGCCTTTAGCAACAATGCTATTATCTTCATTTGCCGGTCTGTCATCAATAAATCTATATCGAATGCCACCAGAAAAACCATCTAGATTGTTAACCGAAATGCCCCCAGCCATTGTAAAATCTGGTGCTAATGGAATGTAATTTTGTCCTTTTGGATCTTCAATACTTCTTGCGTTTGTTAACGTCGCATCGGTATCAAAAAACAACCAATCCAAGAATTGATAACGCAAACCAAAATCCAATCCATAACGTTCTGTTTTTCCACTAGGTTCCACAATACCGGCATCACCTACATATACAAACTCTTGTTCTAAAAATAAATACCATAAAGCCGTATTAACAAATAGTTGGGGTGTTGGTTTCCAAATATTTCCAATATCCACTCCATAAGCTTTTGGTAGAATATCTTCACCCAGATTATTGACCACAACCCTAGTGTCGTTAGAATGAAAGCCGATTCCCGATTTTAAGTACAGTTGTAAATTGTTTTTGGCATCGTAGAAAAAGTTAAGCTTCGGACTTAAAATTGTTTTGCTTATAGCTTGAGGATTGTAACTTACCTGTAGTTTATCAATGTATAAAAATTTAAAATAATCCAATCGTAAGGCAGGAGCTACTTTAAGCTTTCCAAATTCAAATTCGGCATTTACAAAACCACTCATATTCGTTTGATTGATATCGCCCAATTGAACATTTTGCAAAATCGTTGTTCTATTTAACGTTCTTGAAAGTTCCGTATCGTTTGCCATATCGTATCTAAAACCCAAACCACTTGTTAGCTTTAAAGCTGTTTTTCCTAAAAACGTATCGTAAGTTAAAGTCGAATTCAAACCAAAAATGTCCCTATCTTCCTTCTGTTTAATTTGATCGCCATTCGTAGGGTCTTCTAAAAAGAAAGTAAAATTAGAATACAGCTCAAAATCGTAATGGGAATAAAACACATTGGTATTCAATGTTGCATTCTCCCTTACATATTTATTGTAGTCTATATTCAAATTGGTACGCGACGTGTTTCCTCCTTCGGTATCGTCAATAGCTCCAAACCTTGAAATATTGCCGTTATCAACTTCGCGTTGTGGTATTTGCCCAGAAGCGTCCCATCTGCTTTTAAAATGAGAAACCGATATGGAGAGTTTATCGTTTTCGGGCGAAAACATAACATATTTACCAAATACATTGAGACGATTGAAATTTTGGGGTGACTCAAAAGGGCCATCGCCTGCTAAATATTCTATGGCGACATAACCATTTTGATTTTTAACATCTTCCAAAAGGTTAAACATCCCTAAAGTTCGTAATGAATTAAATTGTCCTACCGAAAAAGACACCGAACTTTCTTTAAGATAATCTTTCGTTGAAAAATCCACATAGGCCGCAGTATTAAAATCGCCTTCTTTCGCATAGTAAGGACCTTTACCAAAATCAATTTTATTGACTGTTTCTGGAATTAAAAAATGCAAATCGCTATACCCTTGTCCATGGGCATGAGAAACCATGTTCACTGGCATGCCATCTACAGATATCGAAATATCGGTACCATGATCGATATCAAAACCTCTTAAAAAAAGCTGTTCTGCTTTACCACCACCCGCATGTTGCCCGATAATAAGCCCAGGAACTTTTCTTAAAACTTCTTGAGAAGAATTCACAGGATTGGTATTTAAATCTAATTTTGAAATGGAACTCAATGCATCCAATTGCTCGGTAACGACCATTTCATCTAACTGAAATGTTTTTTCTTGTAATATAATTTTAAACTTGGCTTTAAAAGCCAACGAATCTAAGAGAATGGTTTTGTTTTCGTAACCTAACAAGCCTATTTTCAAACTGTCATTTACTTTGGTATCATTAAGAATAAACGATCCGTTTTCCAAGGAATGTGAATGGCTTTTAGAGTTTAAATTATATATATATGTTGCTTCTAGTGGTTGATTGGTTTCATTGACAATAAAACCATTGATTTGTTGCGAAAATGTAAAACAAGAAACCAACAAAACCATAACACATAACAGCTGCTTCAAAATTTTCATCGGAACTATTTTTATTAAATATTATTGATTTTTTGTTCCATTAAGGGGCCTAATTCAAATGTGCTTTTTAACAATTCTTCTTTTAGAGCATCGGCCTCTTTTAGTTTTCCGTTGGCTTTATAAACTTGGGCTAAATGGAATAATGTTTCTGGACTATAGGTTTTATTGGCCACATGTTCTTCCATGATCTGTAGTGCTTCTTTAGCGTCGCCATAATTAAAATATGCCCAAGCCAACAAACCATATGATTGTGGTGTAGGCCTGTTTTTAATCTCTGTTAAAGCTAAGTCGGTGGCTTCTTTAATCTTGTTTAAGTCTTCGGTATAAATAATAGCATTGAAGGTATTGTACATATCTCCATAATGGTCATTTTTTACCTCAGCAAAATAAGACTCCAAATAATCTTGTTTCGCATCATCATCGTTCATATACTCCGCTATTTCAGCTTTTAACAAAAAATAATCGGGCGACTTGTGTTGCACCATGATGGAATCTAAAATTCGTAATGCTTCTTTCGGGTTACGTTCATGGGAATACACGATCCATGCAATGCCCTTTTTAGCATAGGCATCATTAGGGTTTAACTTTAAGGCTTTTAAATAGAAATCATAAGACTCTGAAATTTGTCCGTTGTGTCCATAAAAATCAGCCAAATTGGTATATGCCCATTGCATTAGCCATTTATCTTTAGAAGACTCAACCATTTCAGTCGCTTTTTCTAAATACAAAATAGCTTTATCTAAATCGCCATTATGGTCGCTCCACTTTGATAAACGAATAAGAAAATCAAAATCCTTATAATTTTCAATTTTGTCTAAATATACTTTGGCCTTATCCACATTGCCCAGTTCCAGACACACATCAAAAAGCATTTTTTGTGTTCCGATTAAACCCTCGCCAATAATTTCAGCTTTTTTTAATAATGTTAAGGCTTCTTTAAATTTATGTTGAGAGATGTAATTTCTAGCTAAAGCCCTTAAATAACTAGGTGTGTTATAATTTGTTTTCTTATTGGCTTCAATTAACTTTTGTTCAGCTTGGATTAATGCTTCAATATGGCCAGTTTCTTTAAATAATTGAGATTGAGATGCTGCAGCTTTAACCAAATAAGGAAACTGTGTAGGTTCTTTTTCTAGCTTTTCTTCCCAAAACTTGAAATCCTCTTGGGTTAATTGCAACATCTCGCTCTCATTAGGTGCTAAGTACACATTGTAATCTTTTGAATCTGTAATTTTTTTGGGGGCTTCCTTACAACTGTTAATTACTAGTAACAAAGCACATATAATAAGGTTAAAAAGACGTTTCATAATTATTGTTTTATTAGGTTTTGTTTTTGTAGGCAATATATCAGAGTATGCCTGTAGGGAGCATACTCTGATTAAAATGTTATTTAAACTACATCCAAGGAGCAGCTAAATATGGAAATGAGGTCAAAAAAGGTTTATCGTTTGCATCTACATGGTCATCACTCAGGGTTGGATTTTCAGTAAAATCTTCACCACCAAAAATGAGCAGTAATTCTACGGTAATCACATCATCACTTAGGTTACGACCCGTTAGCACATTGGTTCCATCAAAAAATGTGGTGGTTCCATCCAACGACACATTTAAAACATCTGTGGCCAATACGCCAGTAAATGCAGCGGCATCTAAGCCTAATGCATTTTCATCTCCTGGATTTGCATAAGCAGGACTTAAAGCTGTTAAATTAGTTTGAAACATACTTTGAAATGCTGCGTTTTGAGCTGAAGGTATGGTTGTGTTGAACATATCCTTACTTCCCGAAGACACAAATACCGTGTTAACTGCTGGTCTACCCATTTGATCTGCTTGTGTATAGGTTCCCGAAAAATCAGGGCCAGTTGGTAGTTTATTATCATCATCATTATTGCAATTAAATGCCATTAACGAAACTGCTATAGCCAATGCTACTATTTTTATATTTTTCATAATATTAAATCTTTAAGGTTATTTTGATTATTTAGTTTTTGATTCTACCCAAGTGTTTATGGTTCCTGAGCCACCAATAAGTGATTTTGGTACTTCAACCACAACAGACATTACATTGGTTCCTGCAAACGTATCGGATCCTGGGTTGTTGAAACTTGTTGCCATACCTCCAATGATTTGAGAGTATTGGGCAAAATCAAAAAAGAATGGGTCGTCTCTAGGGCCGGCAAAAAAGTTCATTCCCGCATTTGTAGACACAATAGCATTAGGACCCGTAGTAATATCAACGACTCCACCAACAGCAGCGTTGGTAGCAATAGTACTATTAAGACCCGTTTGTGAAGGAGCAACAGGCCCAAAGAAATACATTTTACCATCACGAGGAATGGCTTGAATTACCAAATCTTCAACAAAATCGCCATTGTTGTCAATGTTAAATTCAATTAAAACATTTTCACTAAACGAAGTATTACTAGTTGCAGAAGGGCTTAACAAGCCTTGTACGTTTGCCACAAACACCAAATTGTTTGTATTCTCACCTTGAAAGGCATAAAAATCGGTAATATCACTAGTACCGCCTTGAACTGCAGGGGCATCAATATGGTCTGCCGCTACCACTACTAAGAATCCAGCTATCGCTATAATTCCAATTCCTAAAACTTTTTTTAAATTTTTCATGATTTTTGAGATTTTGTTATTTGTTATTTTCGATTCTCACACATACCTACGCAATAATGAAAACATCGGTTTTGTTAAAAATTTGTTAAAATGAAAATTTGCAAATTTCCCATCTAAAACATTACTTTTGCAGCCAAAAGACATGAAGCCATGAATCCATCAGCTAATGGTTGGATAAAAAAATTACTCAAAGACGTTGATAAGAACAATTCATTCTTAAGTTTTAACGATATTGAATTTTACGATGCCTTAAGAACATGCGGCTTTATATATGGCAGCAATGTGGAAGTGATTGCAAATACCATTCGTAAAAACGACCTAACCGAAGAAGAACTTTGTAAAGTCAATTTATTGTTGTCATTTTTATATATACATGGCAATTCAAATTCAAAAAAAGCCTTTATTGAAACTGTTGTAGATTTTTACAAAATAATCAATGAACATAAAACATCATTTTTTAAGGATTTCCTAAGCACTAAAAATTCCAATGAACTTTTAGAAAAGATTATAAACAAGCGAATTCAAATAGACACCAATGTTATTACAAAAAACTTCAACTATTTTATTATAAATGCGTTGTTATACATTGATGTGTTGGCTTATCAAGAGTATTTAAATCGGGAAAATATTTCAATAACCCACATTAAAAATCTAGAAGCGTCTATCGCATTCATTTCCTTGAATGCATTAAACTCAAAAAAAAATAAAAACCACTACGATGAAAGCTTAATAAAGCTTTTTGATGCTTCACTACGGTATCAAGATGATACACATTTAAAATACCCTGAAGCCATCAGTTATATAAGAAACACGACTGAGACCTACTACGTTCTAGATTTAGCATGCATGGCCACTTGGAGCGATTTAAAAATTGACAAAAAAGAACAGCAATTTCTTGTTCAACTTGGCACGGATTTGCATATTACACCGAACAGAATTAATGAATCTATTTTGGCCATCAATCAGTTTTACACCAAACATAAAAATGATATTGCCTTGTTGAGTTCAAAAAACATCGTTCATAGTTTTTACGACAACTCTAGCAAAATGGTGATGAAACTCATTACAAGAAACAGTAAACGGTTGTACCAAGAGTTAAAAAACAGTAAGGAATTAATGGTACTACTCTCACAATCTACCATGAGGGATTTAACTCCAAAAGAACAAAAAAAAGTACAGGAACAACTTTTGGATATCTTTAAATCCATACCAAGTTTGGCTATATTTATGCTTCCGGGCGGTGCGCTATTGTTGCCTTTGGTTATAAAATTCATTCCCAAATTATTGCCTTCAGCATTTGACGACAATAGAATTGACGATTAGTTAAAGGCATTTTTACAAATATTTCCATTAGATTTACCACAATCTAACCAAACTAATCTGAATACCAATTATGAAGTCTTATACCATTAAAGAAATTAACGACGTTTTAAAAGGCGAATTAATTGGACATACCAAACAACAAATTACGGGGCCTGAAGAACTAAAAAAGGCCTCCAACTCACAAATTACTTTTATAGGAAGTACAAAATACACAAAACATTGGGCAGACTCAAAAGCTTGTGCTGTTATTATAAATGACAACTTAACTTTAGAGCCTAGGGAAAACTGTGCCATTATCAAAGTCAAGAATGCCGATTTGGCAATGGCAAAAGTATTGGAGCTTTTCAATCCGGAATCCCCAGAATTTGATGTTGATATTCACCCTACAGCTGTTATTCATAAATCCGCTACCATAGGTAATGGTTGCAAAATAGGCGCTAACTGCTATGTAGGCAAGGATGTAGTTTTAGGAAACAACGTTATTTTGTATCCTAATGTATGTGTGTTTGATGAAACCAATATTGGTGACTTTACCATTGTTTGGTCTGGAACTGTTATTAGGGAACGATGCATTATAGGAAACCACTGTATTTTTCATACCAATGTAAGCATTGGTGCGGATGGTTTTGGATATCGCCCAAGTGATGACGGACAAGGGCTTACAAAAATACCTCAAATAGGCAATGTTATTATTGGTCATTATGTTGAGATAGGTGCCAACTCGTGTGTGGATCGTGCTAAGTTTAGCTCAACCATTGTTGGTGATGGATGTAAAATAGATAATTTGGTGCAAATAGCCCATAATAGTGTTATGGGACGTTCTTGCATCATGGCAGGGCATAGCGGTTTAGCAGGTTCTGTAACTTTGGGAGATGGCGTGATTATTGGGGGAAGTGCCTCCATAAAAGACCATACGACCATACATTCTGGAGCGACCGTAGGTGCGGGTTCTGGTGTTATGGGAGATGTTGCTGCAGGCCAAACAGTTCTGGGATACCCTGCCCAAGAAGCCCGGGAAATGCTAAAACAATGGGTAGCCATGAAGCGGTTAGGCAAAAGTTGAATTTATTATTCAAAATAAATAGTAATAAAAAAGCCAGATTAACATGTTAATCTGGCTTTTTTAAATGTTTTTAAAATAACTAATCTACTTTTTTATCCGTGCTTTTTATATCGGCATCTTCAACAAAATCACCTGCATTAACCACCGTCCACTTATCAAGGGTTTTAAAGTATTTTTTTATCACTTTATTCACATCCTCAACGGTTAAGCTGGTCACTTTATCTTCAATACCTTTATGAAACATCATATCTCTATCGTAAAACAAGTTATTATTAATAGTTTCTTCAAGCTCACCATCATTTGCTCTTGAAACATTGGCGCCTTGCACCCAACTGGTAACAGCTACTTTTAATTCTTCCTCTGTAATCCCATCTTTTATGAAACGGTCAATTTCTTCTTTAAATCCAGCCTGTACTTTAGCTGCATTCTCTGGAGCATAAATTGCATATACCAATAGGGAAGAATTTTTGCCATTTTTATCGCTATCTACACTCAATTGTCCACCAGCACCATAACTGATGCCATCTTGTTGTCTTAAACGGGTTGTGATTCTTGAACTTAAAACTCCACCCCCAAAAATTTCTGAGGCTATTTGTAATGCTGCATAATCTTCATCTTCTTGACTTCCTTCAAAAGGCAAAAGACCTATACTGATGGCATTTTTCTTGTCTGGTGTCTTGATTTTTTCATTTACAGCTTTATTAGGGCTAAATTTATCAACTATCGGTGTATATGGTTTATTGGATTTAAAATCCGTAAATTCCTTTTCAAAATAATTTTGTAAAGCCTGTTCATCTATATTACCAATAGCAACCAAGGTAGCACTATTTGAAAGCCCATAAAATGCACTATGATAATCCTGCAAAGCTTTAATGTTAAGAGCCTGAACATCTTCAATATCTTCTTCTATAGTGTTAACATGAAGGGGATGGCCTCTTTCATACTTTTGATTTATTAATGCTAGGTTTTTGCTTGCCAAATAATTTGGTTCTGTTTTATTTGCTTCGATACTAGCTAACTCTTGGGTTTTAAGTTTTTCCAATTCTGCTTCATCAAACTTAGGGTTTTTCAGCATATCTGTCATTAAATCCAATGCTTCCATTAAATGCTCTTCAGTGGTACTAATCGTTGCTGCAACACGACCGTTTGAACCATAAAAATTAATGGATGACTTAATAGCGCTCAATTTATCTTCAATGTCTTGTCTGCTTTTACTTTGAGTTCCTTTATTAAGCATTCGTGATGTATAACTAGCAACCTTACCTTTCCCCATAAAGTCGTTTACATCACCATTTCTAAGCATGAATCTTAAATTAACTGTTTTACCACGGTTATCTTTTTTTATAAAACCATATTCTATTGGAGTTTTGGACAGTGTTCCTGTATTTAACCTATTTTGAATATTTTCATAAGACACATCAAAAGCTTCGCCAGCACCATAACCTTCTTTCCCTTTATAGTTTGAAACCAAAGCTTCCAATCCTTCGGTATGTTCAATCTCTACACGAATGGGTTGTTTACTAGGTATAAAATTCCCAACGGTTCTATTCGTGTTTATTAAATAGCGCTGAATGGCTTCATTAACCTTATCAGCAGTCATACTTTCTACCCTATCGCGTAGAATAAAAGAAAGTCTCCAATCCCCCGCACCAATAAATTCACTCATATAAGTGCCTAAATAAGCAGAATTTCTACTAATTTGATCGTATTGTTTTAATAAATTGGCTTTAGCTCTATTAACCTCTTCTTCTGTAACAGCTGTTTCAGTAAAACCATCTAAAACAGACAATAGAGTGGTCTCGGCCTCTTGCAACGATTTGTCCGAAGGCACGTCTACATTAAAATATAAAAAAGATGGTTCTTTTGTAAATGGTGAAAAAGACCAAACCGAAGCCGCTTTTTTTCCATCAATTAACGCCTTATATAATCTGCCTGAAGGCTGATCTGTTAAAATTTCCTGTAGCACTTCGACTGCTGCATAATCCTCATGTGATCCTGCCGGCACATGATAAAGCGCCGATACAATTTGTAAATCCCCTACACGACTAAGAGTTACTCTTTTTTCACCGTCTTGGGCGGGCTCTACAGTGGGTATGTCTCTTAAAGGAGTTTCTGGGTTTTTAATACCAGAAAACTTTTTTTCAATTAGAGCTAAGGTTTTATCTTTTTCAAACTTTCCGGTAACCATCAATATGGCATTATCTGGACGATAATATTTTTTATAAAAAGCTTGTAGGTTTTCAATAGGTACACGTTCAATATCTGAACGATTGCCAATAGTAGTATTTCCGTAATTATGCCATAAAAAAGCCGCACTAATTACTTTATCCATTAATACACCGGATGGGGAATTCTCTCCCATTTCAAATTCATTTCTAACTACTGAAAATTCAGATTCCAAATCTTTTTTGGCTATAAAGGAATTCACCATTCTATCGGCTTCCAAATCCAATGCCCAATCCAAATTTTCATCAGTAGCATTAAAAGATTCATAATAGTTTGTTCTATCATACCAAGTCGTTCCATTTGGTCTTGATCCGTACTTTGTTAACTCGTTTGGAATATCGGGATGGTTGGTGGAGCCTTTAAATAACATATGCTCTAATAAATGAGCCATGCCTTTTTCTCCGTAACCTTCATGACGCGATCCTACTAAATAGGTTATGTTTACGGTTATGGTTTGTGACGAATTATCAGGAAATAAAAGCACTTTCAAACCATTTTCAAGTTTGTATTCCGTGATGCCTTCCACAGTGGCGGTTTCTTTAATTTGCGCATACGTCATGGATGCCACAAATAGCATCATAAAAAGCACAAAAGCATTAAGATTTTGATTGATGTTTTTCATATTTTAATATTTTTTTAATTTTTATAAATATAAAATTTAAATTCTTAATTTGAAACAAAAATTATGAATTTTATTACATTTTATCCGTATTAATAATCCCGTTAAAATGCATGATCATTTAAGCGTTTTGAAAAACTCATCTAATATTAATAAGTTCGGTTTTTATTCCTCATAAATAATCGTATTTTTACCGCTAATAAAACCAAATCATTCGATGGGTAAAATCATTGCAATTGCAAACCAAAAAGGAGGTGTTGGAAAAACAACAACATCTATTAACTTAGCAGCTTCCCTTGGTGTTTTAGAAAAAAAAGTGTTACTTATTGATGCTGACCCTCAGGCAAATGCAACTTCCGGAATAGGAATAGACGTTGAATCCATAGAAATAGGTACCTATCAACTCTTAGAACATTCAAGTACTGCCAGAGAAGCCATAATAAAAACAAATACTCCTAATTTAGACATCATCCCGTCACACATAGATTTAGTGGCTATTGAGATTGAACTTGTTGATAAAGAGGAGCGTGAATACATGCTTAAAAAAGCATTGAAGGAGATTAAAAACGATTATGATTTTATTATTATTGATTGTGCTCCTTCCTTAGGTTTATTAACCCTTAATGCATTAACTGCCGCAGATGCTGTTATTATCCCCATACAATGTGAATATTTTGCACTAGAAGGTTTAGGTAAATTATTAAATACGATAAAAAGTGTTCAAAAAATCCATAATGCGGAATTGGATATTGAAGGGTTGTTACTTACCATGTACGATGCGCGTTTACGATTGTCCAACCAAGTTGTTGAAGAAGTCCAAAAGCACTTTAATAATATGGTGTTTCAAACCATTATCCAACGCAACGTAAGGTTAAGCGAAGCTCCTAGCTATGGTGAAAATATAATTAATTACGATGCCGCTAGTAAAGGCGCTAGTAATTACTTAAGTTTGGCAAAAGAAATTATTGATAAAAACTCTTAAATTATGGCTAAGGCACTCAAAAAACAAGCTTTAGGTAGAGGATTGTCCGCTCTTTTAAAAGACCCTAGCAACGACATACAATCTGTCCAAGATAAAAATGCGGATAAAGTTATTGGTAGCATTATTGAATTGGATTTGGATGCTATTGAGGTAAACCCATTTCAGCCAAGAACCAATTTTAGCGAAGAGTCTCTTTTAGAATTAGCTTCTTCCATTAGGGAATTGGGTATTATTCAACCCATAACCGTTAGAAAATCTGGATTTAACAAATACCAATTAGTTTCTGGAGAACGCCGTTTTAGAGCTTCCAAGATTGTTGGATTGGAAACCATTCCTGCTTATATAAGAATTGCCAACGACCAAGAATCGTTGGAAATGGCTTTGGTTGAGAACATCCAACGCCAAGATTTAGATGCCATTGAAATTGCCTTATCATACCAACGATTAATTGATGAGATTAATTTAACCCAAGAACAAATGAGTGAACGTGTTGGCAAAAAACGTTCAACCATCACCAATTACCTTCGCTTACTCAAGTTAGACCCTATTATTCAAACAGGCATTCGAGATGGCTTTATTTCTATGGGTCACGGTCGAGCCATAATTAATATTGAAGACCAAAAAATCCAATTGGATATTTACGAGAAGATATTAGAAAAACAATTATCCGTTAGAGATACAGAAGCACTTGTTCGCAATTTTAATGTTTCTAAAAATATTGAAACACCATCAAAAAATACTGGAAATCAAGAGATTCCAAATTTCATAAAAAATGGCATTCCAGTGTTCTCTGAATACTTTGGGCACAAAATTGACGTTAAAGTTTCTGGTAATGGGAAAGGAAAAATTACCATTCCTTTTCATTCCGAAGAAGATTTTAACCGTTTAAAAAAATTAGTTGAAGGTGCTAAATAAATGTCTGGCAGTTTGTGTGTTTTCATGTTTGTTTTGTTTTTCATTGATAGCTCAAGAAAAGGATTCAACAAAAATAAATCTGCCAAAAGAAGTCATTATAGATTCCACCATAGTCATTAGCAAACCCATAGACGCCTTAGCGCCTGCAAGAGCTGCTTTTTATTCAGCCTTATTGCCTGGCTTAGGACAAGCTTACAATAAAAAATATTGGAAAATACCTATTGTATTGGGTGCTATAGGTACAGGTGTTTATTTTTACACAACCAATAATAAAGAATACAACAGGTACCGAGATGCTTACAAAAGCAGGTTGGCTGGTTTTAAAAATGATGAATTTTATTTTGATGCCAATGGTAATCAATTACAAGATCCGAGAGTTACCACCGAAGGTTTAGAGCGTGGGCAACAATTTTATAGAAGGAACAAAGACCTATCCATTTTAATTACTGTTGGCCTATATGCATTGAATATTATCGATGCGAACGTTGATGCCCATTTAATGCAATATAATATTGATGAAAATCTGACTTTAACGCCGCATTACCAATTAAATGAAATAGATGGAAAAGGTCAGACCGGACTCACCTTAAATTTTAAATTTTAAAAAAGAAATGAAAATAGCTTTACTAGGATACGGAAGAATGGGACAAACCATCGAGCAAATTGCTATAAAACGCGGACATACGATTGTTTTAAAAGTTGATAAAGACGATACGGCCTACGATATTACAAAAGCCGATGTAGCCATAGATTTTAGTATTCCAGATGTAGCCTTCAATAATATTTCCATGTGTTTAAACCATCAAATTCCCGTTATTTCTGGAACTACTGGTTGGTTACATGATTACGATAAAGCAATCGCCCTTTGCAAAGAAAAAAAAGGCGCTTTTATTTATGCTTCAAACTATAGTTTGGGTGTGAATATATTTTTCGAGCTTAACAAAGTGCTTGCCAAAATGATGAGCAATCTAAAACAATACAACATATCTTTAGAAGAAATTCATCATACAAAAAAGTTGGATGCCCCTAGCGGAACGGCTATTTCTCTTGCCAACGATATTATTGCCAAACACAGTACTTATAAAAATTGGGCATTGCATGAAGGAAATGACACAACAATTCCTATCATTGCAAAGCGAATAGAAGATGTTCCCGGAACCCATACGGTCACTTATGAAAGTGATGTGGACACGATTACTATCGAACACATGGCACATAACAGAGGTGGCTTTGCGCTTGGTGCTGTTATTGCCGCTGAATGGATTGTGGGTAAAACAGGAATATTTACCATGAATGATGTGTTAAATATTGGTTAATCCGTTGAAAACGTGTAACATGTTTATATAACCAAGCACTAACTTTATAAATTAAAAATTACGATTATGACGCTAACACAATGGTTAATATTTATTTTAATTATTCAAGTAATTCACGGATTGGGGACTTGGAAATTGTACCAAAAAGCGGGCAGACAAGCTTGGGAAGCTTTTGTTCCTGTTTACAATGGTGTGATATTGATGAAAATAATAAACAGACCATGGTGGTGGGTTATTTTGATGTTCTTACCCGTAGTAAACCTGATTATGTTCATCGTGATATGGGTAGAAACGGCGAGAAGTTTTGGTAAAAACCAACCTATAGACACGTTTTTAGCCATCATCACTTTTGGATTTTACAATTATTATTTGAATTATTTCGCCCATGTTGAACATGTAAAAGACAGAAGTTTACATCCAAAATCAAGTTCTGGTGAATGGGCAAGTTCTATTTTATTTGCTGTCGTGGCCGCTACTATTGTACATACGTATTTCATTCAACCTTTTACCATTCCATCATCGTCTTTAGAAAAATCCTTATTGGTGGGCGACTTTTTATTTGTTAGCAAATTCCATTACGGTGCCAGAGTACCAATGACCACGGTCGCTGCACCTATGGTTCATGATACGATTCCTAAATTGAACGCAAAATCTTATTTATTTGACGACCATAAAGGCAGTGATTCTTGGAAGAACAAATTACAACTCCCTTATTTAAGAATTCCTGGGTTCCAAAAAATAAAAAGAAATGATATTGTGGTTTTTAATCAACCTGCAGACACACTGCTGGATATGAATGATTTTCAACCGGATAGAAATTATTATAAGCCCATCGATAAAAAAACCAATTTGGTAAAACGCTGTGTAGGTATTCCCGGTGATTCTTTAGAAATTAGAGAGGGCTATGTTTACATCAATGGAAAAAAGAATGAATTACCCGATAGAGCACATTTGCAGTTTAGCTATTATGTCCAACCAAAAACAAATAAGTTCGACCCTATGTTTATGGCTAATAGATATGATATTACAGATAGATTTGGCATTATTCCAAACTCTAATAACATGTATTTCTTTTCAGCCATTTCAGATGAGGCATTAAAAAATTTCAAAAACAATCCTAACGTCGTTAGCATTACGCCTAACATACAAGAACAAGGTGAAAGAGACCCAAGCATTTTTCCTCACAACTCACAATATAATTGGAACAATGATTTTTTTGGCCCTTTATACATCCCCGAAGCTGGAAAAACCATCAACATTAATTTAAAAGTATTACCACTTTACAAACGTGCCATTTCTGAATATGAAGGGAATACCTTGGAAGTAAAAGGACACCAAATTTATATTAATGGTAAGGCGGCAAACACGTATACCTTTAAGTATGATTACTATTGGATGATGGGAGACAATCGCCACAACTCCTTAGATGCTAGAGCTTGGGGATTAGTACCATTTACCCACGTCGTTGGTAAACCTGTATTTATCTGGATGAGTTGGAATAGTTTCGGACAAGGATTCTTTAATAAAATTCGTTGGGAACGCATGTTTACAACCGTTAATGGTAGCGGAAAACCAATTTCTTTTTTCATACCTTTCTTGGTAGTGCTAATTGGTTTTATTGGTTTCAATAAATGGAGAGCTAGAAAGAAATAGTTGATTTGTTTATTTGTTGATATAACGATTGAAAATGTACACTTATAGTTTTGAAAAATTAGAAGTTTGGGTTGAAGTAAAAAAGCTTTCAAAAGATATTTATACAATTACCAGTAAATTTTCACCTGACGAAAAATTTGGATTAACTTCTCAATTAAGAAGAGCTTCTATTTCTATTTGTTCAAACATAGCTGAAGGTTCTGCTAGAAAAACCAATAAAGATAAAGCCCATTTCACAATAATGGCTTTTAGCTCTGCTTTTGAAGTTTTAAATCAAATTATAATTTCTTACGAACTAGATTTTATTAATTTAAAAGAATATACTGCTTTAAGAGAACAAATTGAAAGTATAACTAATAAGTTGAATGCGTTGAGAAACTCTCATCAAATAAACGAATAAACGCATCAACAAATGAGCATTATATTACATCCAACATATTTTCCAAATATCTCCCATTTTGTCGCGATGGCAAATGCAGATAAAGTCATCTTTGAAGTTGAAGATAATTTTTTGAAGCAAACACTCAGAAACCGTACTTATATATATGGAGCCAACGGAAAGCTAGCTTTAAATATTCCCGTTATTCACACTCAAAAGGACCGACAGAAATATAAAGATGTTAAAATATTCAATACAGAAAAATGGCAAGACCAGCATTGGAAATCGTTACTGTCTGCCTACAGAACATCTCCTTTTTTCGAATATTATGAAGATGAGCTTCAACCACTATTTCAAGAAAAAGCTGACTTTATATTAGATTTCAATTTTAAATGTTTTGAAGCGATTTGTGATTGTTTACAATTGGAATTAAACACATCCAAAACAAAAGTCTTTCAAAAAAACATTGAAAATGCAACAGATTACAGATATTTGGTAGATGCCAAAAAAGAGTGTTTAAAACCTTTTGAAGCGTATAACCAAGTCTTTCAAGAAAAGCATGGTTTTATAAATAATTTAAGCATTCTGGATGTACTTTTTAATGAAGGCCCCAACACCTTAAATTATTTAGAATCCCAAAACATATCACCTTTATAATGATACAAACTTTTGCTCATTACGGATGCCATCTATTGTTGCCCCTTTTTGTGGCTTTAATTTGGTACAAATCGCAATGGAAATATGCTTTTTTAGTGATGTTGGCTGGTATTTTGATTGATTTGGACCACTTATTAGCAACCCCCATTTTTGACCCGAATAGATGCAGTATTGGTTTTCACCCACTCCACTCTTATTTTGCTATGACGTTTTATGTATGTCTTTTAATTCCGAAAAAATCTAGATTAGTGGCTTTGGGATTGGTGATTCATATGATAGCCGATGTGGTGGATTGTTCGTTTATGTAAAAAGCGATTACTCCTCCAAACTAAGCTTAGTCATAATGGGATAATGATCGGAATAACGCTCATTATAAGTCTTAAACCCATTTACAGCAAAAGCCTCATCGGCAAGCATAAAATCAATTCGTACAGGGAAAAATTTGAAATCATATGTACGTCCAAAACCATTACCCCCTTCAATAAAGGTATCGTTTAAATCGCCTTTAATACGTCTATAAACATATGAATAAGCCGTATTATTAAAATCGCCCGTAATAATCATTTTGTATTTGCACTGTTTCTTATGCTCTAAAAAAAGTTCTGTTTGCGCTTGTTGCATCTTAAACGTTGACCCCACACGGTTAAAAAGATGCGAGGTGTTCTCTTGTTTTAGCTTTTCAACATTGGTATCAATTTTTAAAGATTGAAGATGGATGTTGTAAATCCTAATCGTATCCTTACCTTTTACAACATCGGCAAATATCGCATTATTAGCCGTATTGGGAAACTCTAAAGACCCCGAGTTTATGATGGGATATTGAGAAAAAATTACCTGACCACTTTTTAATTTTTTTCCAGAAAGCTTTTCATACTTGTATTTGAAAAAAGAAAAATCCATATCAGGATTGGGATGATAATCCTGGATATTTAAAATATCTGGTGACTCCTTTTTTATAAAATCCAGTATTTTAGCATCTATGCTATCTTCGGAAATCCAATCATATAAATTAAACAGCCTAACATTATAATTCATCACTTTAATATTATTGGCATTCTCAATATTCTTAGAGGATGAAAATTTATATAAAGAATCATACATAATGTAACCAATTCCAAGAACCGTTAAGGATACTAAGAGTTGGCTTTTTAATTTGAACAACCAATACAGGAAAAACAGCACATTGATTAAAATAAGAACTGAAACACCCAAACTAAGTACAGAAAGTACAAAAAAAGCTTTTGGGGGCAAATACGGTAATATGTAAGATAATAGCAGTAAAGTAGCCACAATGATATTAAAAACAAACATGATTTTATCAATGAGGCTTAGTTTTTTCATCTTTATAATCTATTTCCCAGCTCTAAATAAAAATTCCTTTTCTTCAGCAGTTAAACTATCATAACCACTTTTACTAATTTTATCTAAAATAACATCAATCTTTTTCTGATGATTAAACTGATTAAAATCGGCTTTAGTATAACCACCGACTTTACTTTTATTTTTATGGACGGTTTTTAATGGCGATTTTTTTGAAAAACTAAAAAAATCAACAATGGCATCCATAAATTTTCCAAATCCTTTACCTATATCGTGTCCTTTAGAAAATTGCTTTGCATATACATAACCAAGTACCGCCCCACCTAGATGGGCCAAATTACCACCTGTATTGAGTCCGAAAAGCCCAATAACATCAATAACTACAATTGCCAGACCAATGTACCACAATTTAAGATTGAATGTAAAAAATTGGAGGTCTTTATTAGGCATGTAAGCACAAAGAAAGATAAGCAAAGCCCTCACTGACGCTGAGGCACCCACCAAACTGGATGTTGTCAATAAACTAGGAAATAGATTATAACAAATCATAAATAAGAGTCCACCACTAATAGCTCCTAAAAAATAGACGTTTAATGCGAGTTTCGGATTAAACAAACTGAGAAACCATTGCCCTATAACATACAGCCACAGCATATTAAAAAGGATGTGGAAAAAATCGTAATGTGCAAATGCATAGGTAATGAGAGACCAAGGTTTTAGAATAAATGTTTCAAAATCACTCGGTAATTCTAACCAACTTAAACTAACGCCATGTGAATATCCTAGTATCAGGGATAATACAAAACCAAAAAGGAAAATAACGACATTAATAACAATGATTTTTTCCAACACGTTCAAACGTGCCAACCTAGTCTTTATATCTTGAGAGAGGGATGTCATTTTTAATTCCAGCGATTGTTATTAAATTGATTTTTTTTCCAATACCACATAATTAAAAACCCTGCGACTGCACCACCAACGTGTGCCATATAAGCCGTATTGCTCGGACTGAAAAACGATTGACCTGTTACACCAGAAATTAAATCCAAAATAATAATACCTGGAATAAAATACTTGGCTTTTATGGGAATAGGCAAGAAAATAAGCATGAGTTCTGCATTTGGATTCATCATGGCAAAAGCTGCCATAACCCCCATAATACAACCGGAAGCTCCTACCATAGACGCATTAAAAATGGGGAATATTTGTTGAAGTTCAGATAATTGGGATTGACTAACCCCTTGCAGCACTTTATTAGTCGATAACATTTGTGAAATCTGGTCCGACGTTAATCCAGAATTGATTAAGTTATTATACGCTGGTAAAAATTCCATATAATAATAGCCAACTTGGAGCGCAACAGCTCCTAACCCCGCTGATATATAAAGAAATAAAAATCGTTTGCTTCCAAGATAATACTCTACCGCAGAACCAAACATCCATAAGGCAAACATATTGAAAAACAGATGCATAACACCGCCATGCATAAACATATGGGTGATGATTTGCCAAGGTTTAAATGCTTCGTTTTGCGGAAAATACATGGCAAACCAATCTGTAAACAAAACGCCTTGACCAATGGTTAACGTGCCAATAAACATAATCACATTAATGATTATTAAATGTTTCACGGTATCTGAAATCCTCATCATAATTATAATCTTTCCTTTATTAAGTAATCAAATTAAAAAAGACCTTTCGACTGCGCTCAAGGTGACAAATAATTAAAAATTACTTTAAATTATATAAATTTTTTATCCAATTCATCAACGCTCATAGTTATAAACGTTACTTTATTATTGGGTGACACATTAGGTTCTTTGCAAGCAAACAAACTATTTACCAAATGTTCTTGTTCATCTTTTTTAAGGGATTGCCCTCTTTTAATGGCTAAACTTTTTGCCATGGATTTTGCCAGTAAATCGGTGGCGCTAAAGTTACTATTTGGCACCTCATTCTCTACATCGCTTATTAAATACTCTAAAATATTACGCACATCCTGTTCTGGAATATTTACGGGCAACCCCATAATTTCAACAATCTCATTATGAATGTTTGAAAACACAAACCCTGCGTGTTCCAAATCTTGCTTTAACTGTTTAATGATTTCTATATCTGTTGTTGAAAAATGAAGTTCTAGCGGAAATAATAATTGTTGGCTCATCCCTTCTTTTATGGTCATGCATTTAAGAAAATCTTCATACAAAATGCGTTGGTGCGCCCTGTATTGATCCAAAATAAGCATCCCAGATTTAATAGTGCTAACGATGTATTTATTATGCAGTTGATACGTAGTTTGCACATATTCTGCTTGTGAAGTAGTACCGAAAATAGATTCCGTGGATTCCTCACTTTCAAAATGAACTTCACTAAATTCTTTTCTAAAATCGTTTCCTTTAGATTCTAATCCGACATACAAGCTATCCCAATTGGTTAAGGTTTGGGTTTTAAATGCGGTCGTTTGCTTTCCTGAGTTATAAGTTTCTTTAAATGGATTAAAACTTCTATCGACTTCAATAACAGGATTATTAGCCTCTATTTTATTGTAATCATAGGGTGTATCTAAATTGGGGTCGCGCTCAAAATCAAGTACCGGTGCAATATTAAATTGTCCTAAGCTATGTTTCACAGCCGAACGTAATAACGCATACAAGGTATGCTCATCATCAAATTTAATCTCTGTTTTTGTGGGATGGATGTTTATATCAATCGTTTGGGGGTTTACAGTTAAATATAAAAAATAACTTGGGTACAAACCGCTTTTCAATAAACCATCAAAAGCAGACGAAATAGCATGGTTTAAATAACCGCTCTTTATAAACCTATCGTTTACAAAAAAATATTGTTCTCCTCGGGTTTTTTTAGAAAATTCAGGTTTGCACACAAATCCCGCTATTTTTAAAACCTCTGTAGTCTCTTCAACAGGCACCAGTTTTTCGTTAGTTTTGCTTCCGAAAATAGCAACAATACGCTGCCTATAATTACCCGTTGGGAGGTTAAAAACATCGCTTCCATTATTGTAAAATGAAAATGAAATATTAGGATGCGCCAATGCCACACGATGAAATTCATCAATAATATGACGCAATTCCACAGCATTGGATTTTAAAAAATTGCGACGTGCCGGAATATTAAAAAATAAATTCTTTACCGAAATGGATGTTCCTTTTGGAGTCACCACAACATCTTGGGAAACAATCGTGCTTCCTTCTATAATAATGGCATTACCAACGTCATCATGCTCTTGCTTGGTTTTTAACTCTACATGGGCAATGGCTGCGATACTCGCCAATGCTTCCCCACGAAACCCTTTGGTATGGAGTTGAAATAAATCGTCGGCGGTCCGGATTTTAGAGGTGGCGTGACGCTCAAAACTAAGTCGGGCATCGGTGGTGCTCATGCCTTTTCCATTGTCTATGACCTGAACAAGGGTTTTACCGGCATCTTTTATAATCAGTTTTATGATAGTTGCTTCGGCATCAATGGCATTTTCCAAAAGTTCCTTGACAACTGAGGACGGACGTTGAACAACTTCTCCAGCAGCAATTTGATTAGCCACATGATCTGGTAAAAGCTGTATAATGTCTGCCATGAATTACTTTGAAAAGAAAATGGATAAATCGAATCCGATGATAAAAAGACATATAAGAAGCAGTATTGCAGCAATGATCAATATACGTTTATTGGCTTCTTTATCTGGATTTGTCTTAAAATCATCTATAGCATTAGTGAATTTTGTTTTCAGTCCGTTGTTACTCCCAACCGTTTTTCTGTAATCATCAAATTTATGTTTGATTTCAAATGGGCTACCTTCTCCTTTATCATCAAAATAACGAGGTGTGTAACTAAATTTTTTATTTTTACGCAATTTTAAAAGTCCCATGATTTTTTTCGGTTTATGTTACATGTATTTTTTTTCCAATACATACATACAAATCAATAATAATACCAAAACCAATATCAGTATTTTCATTGAGATACCACCTTTTACTTTGCGCTTATTCAAGTGGCTGTCTTGTTTCCATTTAGAAACGAAATCCTTGTCTCTATCAGTGGCTAACTGATTGGCATCTGAATTTGTTTCTTTAGAAAATCTAGATTTATAATTGAATGATTTATTCTTACGCTGATTGAACAAAATAGTTGTATTGCTTGTACCTCAAAAATACTTAAAAATAGACAGAAATAAGGAAAGGAATTGCTAAAAATTGTTAACAGGTGACAAGTGGCAAAGTTTCTGAGTTTCAAAGTTGCAGAGCTACAGAGTACCAGGGTAGCAAAGTTGCAGAGTTGGAGAGTTGGAGAGTAAAATTCTAAAACTAAAAAATACTTAGGTACTTTGAGGCTTTAAATCTTATTCACTTTGCAACTTTGAGACTCAGAAACTTTGAGACTTTGAATCTTTGAGACTTTGAAACTTCTATTTAAGCGTTCTTACGCAAATCAGCCATTTTAATAGCAGCAATAGCAGCTTCAGTACCTTTATTACCATGTTTACCACCAGAGCGGTCTAAGGCCTGTTGCATGGTATTATCTGTAAGTACACAAAAAATCACGGGTGTATCGTGTAATACGTTTAAATCTTTGATGCCTTGGGCAACACCCTCGCAAACAAAATCGAAATGCTTGGTTTCCCCTTGAATGACACTTCCAATGGCAATAATAGCATCTACCTGTTGTTCCTGCATTTTTTTGCAGCCATAAATGAGCTCAAAACTCCCTGGAACATGCCATGTAATAATGCTTTCTGGCGAAACACTATTCTCAATTAGAGCATTGTAAGCACCTTGAAATAACCCTTCGGTAATGGTATCATTCCACTCAGAAACAACAATCCCAAACCGAAAATCTTTCGCGTTTGGGATTGTAGCTTTATCATAATCTGATAAGTTTTTATTAGCTGTTGCCATATTATTTATTTGCCAACACGCGTGCTTTACCTATAAATACATCAATAGTGGCTGCTTCAGTCGAATTAGGGAATTCTTCCTTAATTTGTTCAAAATAAGTTAATGCTTTATCTGCTTTACCTAATTCTAAAGCAATAGCCCCAGCTTTGTATAAGTACATGGGTGCTGTATACTCGTTAGTTCTCATGTTAGCCGCTTGCTCATAATAATCTAAAGCATCTTCTGGCTGGTTTAATTGTACAAATGCATCGCCAATATTACCTTTTGCCAATGGCGCTAAAATTTCATCATCACTTTTAAAATTACCTAAATGCTCAACAGCTTTTTTGTAATCCTTCAATCTTAAATAGGCAGTACCTGCACAATAATTAGCTAAATTTGCTGCTGGTGTACCTTTATATTCTTCAATAATATCTAAGAAACCGTATTTACCTTCACCGCCATTCAATGCCAAATTGAATAAAGAATCTTTTTCAACACCATTTATAGCTTCATTAAAATATTTCTGGGCTTGAAACATGTCGTTCATGGCTTCCACTTGTTTTGGCTTTGCTATAAATTCATTATAACCTAAATACCCTAGTACAACTGCCGCAACAAGTCCTATTACAATAAAAATATATTTTTGGTTTTTTTCAACAAACGCTTCTGTTCTTGAAGCTGATTGATCCAGTGTGTTAAATACCTCTGCTGTTGTAGAACTTTCTTCAATATTTTGCTCTACCTCTTCTTTTGTTTTTGGTCTGCTTCCTCTTTTATTATAAGTTGCCATGTATTGTATTTTAATGCGCCGCAAAAATATAATTTTTCTTCATAACTAAAAGGGTATTTATTTGATATTTTTCAATAATTTGCAGTTCTTTTTACGAGTTTGCACTCCAAATACCCTATAAGTTATTATTTATATGATTTTAAAATCGCTTTCCCTTCTCAATTATAAAAATTTTGATAGCAAATCATTTGTCTTTAACGACAAGATAAACTGCATCGTAGGAAATAATGGTTTAGGAAAAACGAATGTTTTAGACGCTATTTACCATTTATCTTTTGGGAAAAGTTACTTTAATCCGGTAGCGACCCAAAACATAAAACACGATGAAGATTTTTTTGTAATTAATGGTGATTACCATAAAGATGATACCATCGAAAAAATAGTGGTTAGTTTAAAGCGTGGACAAAAAAAGGTAATCAAGCGTAATGGCAAAATATACGATAAGTTTAGTGACCACATCGGATTGTTGCCTTTGGTTATTATATCTCCAGCCGATAGAGACCTTATTATTGAAGGTAGCGACACCCGAAGGAAATTTATTGACAGCGTCATTTCCCAGAGTGATAAAAATTATTTGTCAGATTTAATAAAATATACCAAAGTATTGGCTCAGCGCAATGCACTTTTAAAATATTTCGCTTTAAACCATACGTTTAATGCCGATACGATTGATATTTATAACAATCAGCTAACAGACTATGGCACACGTATTTTTGAAAAACGAGCTGCTTTTTTAAAGGCATTTATCCCTGTTTTTAAGTCGCGCTACAAAGTTATAAGCAACGACAAAGAAGATGTTGAATTGGTTTATGAAAGCGATTTATTTGAAAACAATCTAAACACCCTCTTACAAAACAACATTAATAAAGATAAGGCCTTGCAATACACCAATGTTGGCATCCATAAAGACGATTTGAGTTTTAATATTAAGGAACATCCTATTAAAAAATTCGGAAGTCAAGGACAACAAAAATCGTTTTTAATTGCTTTAAAATTGGCACAATTCGATTTTATAAAAGCTCAGAGTGGTGTCAATCCTATTTTATTATTGGATGATATTTTTGATAAATTAGATGAAAATCGTGTGGCGCAAATCATTAAATTAGTGAACGACGAACATTTTGGCCAGCTATTTATAAGCGATACCCACCCAGAACGAACTGAAGATGTTATAAAACAAGTACATCAATCTTACGAAATGTTTAGGCTTTAGGAAATGAATCTGGAAGAACATTACAACAAACTTTATATAGAATCCATGAAAAAGATTATGGATGACGATTACGAAGTTGATAAATTAATAAATTCATCTTTAGATAATAGGTTTGGGATAACACTTTTAATAAGACCTCCTGATGCAGTTAAAAATAACATTCAAAAATTTTTAAATAATATTAAAACCGTTGAACCTAATCAATATTATTATAAAAATTCGGATATTCATATAACAGTCATGTCTATCATCTCCTGTTATGAAGGCTTTCAATTAGAACGTATTGATATTTCAGAATATATTGATTTGATATCGAAAAGTTTGATTGAAAACCCTGAAATTGAAATTGAATTTAGAGGCATTACGGCATCCCCTTCTTGTCTCATGATTCAAGGTTTTATGAATAACAATTTTTTAAATAGCATAAGAAATAATTTAAGGAATAATTTTAAAAATAGTAACTTACAACAAAGTATAGACAAGCGATACGCCATAGAAACGGCCCATACTACAGTTATGAGATTTCAAAATAAATTAAATGATAAATTACAATTTTTAAAATTAATTGAAGCATACAGAAGTCATCATTTTGGTTCTTTTAAAGTGAAAAACTTAGAATTAGTTTATAACGATTGGTATCAAAAAGAAAAGCTTGTAAAAAAATTACATGAATTCAGTATTTAAAAATCAGGCTATGATGAGTAAAAAACATTCAAATTAGTAAACATGCCAAAACGCCATAACGACCATATCAGTATTGCCGATGCCCTTAAAGAGTTTGTTGAAACCAATAAATTAGAAACCGGACTAGACAAAGTAAACGTCGCCGATGCTTGGTCCAACTTAATGGGCAATGGGGTTAATAAATATACCACATCCGTGCAACTTGAACGTGACATTCTTTATGTACAATTAAGTTCTAGCGTCCTTCGCGAAGAATTAAGCTACGGAAAAGATAAAATTATGTCTATGCTAAATGAAGCGCTTGGAAAGCCATTAATCAAAAAAATTGTGCTACGTTAATTAATGAACGCATGTAAAACTTTTTCAATTGTATGGACAATTAAAATGAGTTCAATATCAATATTTTAAAATAAAAAAATATAAAATAAAAAATAACTAGCTATTATCAATTATAGTTATATCTTTGTCACTTAATTTTTTATATTTATAACAATGAGTAAAGGTACCGTAAAATTCTTCAATGACTCTAAAGGTTTTGGATTTATCACTGAAGATGGCAACAACAAAGAACATTTTGTACACATTTCTGGATTAACAGATGAAATTCGTGAAGGTGATGCAGTAGAATTTGATTTACAAGAAGGTAAAAAAGGTCTAAATGCAGTAAACGTAAAAGTAATCTAATATATACTTTAACAATTTACAAAAAAAAGCCTGTCAAATAATTGACAGGCTTTTTTTGTTGCTCCAATAATATTTTCTATTATATTTGTTATAATAACAAATTTAATTTTTTAAGTATGAGTAAAGGTACCGTAAAATTCTTTAACGAGTCTAAAGGTTTTGGATTCATTGTCGAAGAAGGTTCAAAAAAAGAGCATTTTGTTCACATTTCTGGATTAGTTGACGAAATTCGCGAAGGCGATGCCGTTGAATTTGATTTACAGGAAGGTAGAAAAGGGTTAAACGCAGTAAACGTAAAAGTCATCTAATATATATACATTATCTATTATTTTAACTTTTGAGAAATTTAAAAGCCTGCAAATATGCAGGCTTTTTAATATGTAAATATTGTGAATGCTTTTTAAAACATCTCTCTTCCTGAAAAATGAAAAGCACCTTCTATAGCGGCATTTTCATCGCTATCACTTCCGTGTACCGCATTTTCACCTAAAGATGCAGCAAACATTTTCCGAATAGTGCCTTCAGCTGCATCCGCAGGGTTTGTGGCACCTATTAAAGTTCTAAAATCTTCAACAGCATTATCTTTTTCTAAAATAGCGGCTACAATAGGGCCACGAGTCATATACTCTACCAATTCCCCAAAAAATGGGCGTTCTTTATGAATTCCATAAAAAGTTTGTGCATCAGCTTTGGTCATTCGTGTTAATTTCATTGCCACTATTCTAAATCCCGAAGCTGAAATTTTTTCAAGTATCGCACCAATGTGTCCTTTTTCAACAGCATCTGGTTTTAGCATGGTAAATGTTCTATTTGTTGCCATTTTTTTGTTTTAAATTATTCAATTTTTAACTGTTTGATAACTAGATGTTCATGAAATCATAAACCGACTCTTTAGAAAATACATTCAAAACCTCTTTGTAATTTTCGGTGCAAAAGTAACGTATTTCTCATTAAAACAAGTTAATCCAGTTTTAAAAAAATTGTATCTTCGCTTCCTATGACACAACAAGATATTGAACGCATTAAACAATTATTGGGGTCTCCAAAACAGATTGTTATTGTTCCACATAAAAACCCTGATGGCGATGCCATGGGCTCTACACTTGGTTTATATCATTACCTAAAAAAACACAATCACCAAGCTACTGTAATTGCACCTAATGACTATCCGGATTTTTTAAAGTGGATGCCGGGCGACAACACTGTTTTAAAACACGATTCCCAAACAAAAGAGTGTGACAATTTAATACAAAAGGCAGACATTATATTTACTTTAGATTTTAATGCCTTGCATAGAACTGGCAGTATGGAAGGTGTTTTAACCCAAAGCAATGCCGTAAAAATAATGATAGACCATCATCAAACACCAGAAGACTATGCTAATTATGTTTTTTCGGATATTGCCATGAGTTCTACGTGTGAAATGGTATATCATTTTATTGATATGCTGGGAGATGCCAATACAATTGATACGGATATTGCCACCTGTTTATATGTTGGTATTATGACCGATACGGGGTCGTTTAGGTTTTCATGTACTACAAGCCAGACACACCGTATCGCTGCAAATCTTATTGAAAAAGGAGCCAATAACTCACAAATCCATAACAATGTTTTTGATACTAACACTTACGAAAAGTTACAACTTTTAGGATGTGCACTTGAAAACTTAAGGATTGTTCCAGAATCTAGAACAGCTTACATTACCTTATCCCAAAAAGAATTAAATAAATATAATTACAAAAAAGGAGATACAGAAGGTGTTGTTAATTATGGTTTATCATTAAACAACATTGTTATGGCTGCTATTTTTATTGAAGACAAACAAGAGGGTATCATTAAAATATCGTTGCGCTCTAAGGGAAACTTTTCGGTTAACGAATTTTCAAGAGCTCATTTTGAAGGAGGCGGCCATACAAATGCTGCTGGAGGGAAAAGCCTATTATCTTTAAAAGATACAGTTGAAAAATTTATTAGTATATTGCCTACTTATAATAAAGCCCTAAACAATGAATAAATTACTAACCCTAGCCCTACTATTATTGGCCTTCGCTAGCTGTAAAATGCCAGAAGCAAGAAAACCAATTTCCACAAAAACAGGCTCATTCATTGATGCGTCTGTTGAAAGGAATAAAAAGTTAAATGCTAATGAACAAGCAACCATTAAAAAATTAATGGAGAGAGAAAAGAAAGATTACATTGCCTCTAAAAGTGGATTTTGGTATTATTATAATACCAAAGTAGACATTGACAGCTTAGAAACTCCAGAATTTGGTGATATTATTAACTATGATTATGAGGTTAAAGACTTAAATGGTTCTTTAATATATTCCAAGGACGATATTAAAGACAAAACGTATGTGATGGATAAAGAAGAATTGTTTACGGGGCTTCGTGAAGGATTAAAACTCATGAAAACCGGCGAAACGGTAACCTTCTTATTCCCTTCCCAAAAAGCATACGGTTATTATGGCGATCTAAATAAAATTGGAACTAACATACCTCTAATATGCGAAGTCACTGTCCATTCAATTACCGAAAACCAATCTGATTAATTTATGAGAGTTTTTAAACAGCTTCTAGGTTTATCCCTGATTTTTATAATGGGATTTTCGTCTTGTAAGGCACAATACCCAGATTTAGAGGATGGTATATATGCCGAATTTGTCACTACTAAAGGTACTATGGTTGCTAGGTTATTTTATGACAAAACACCTGTAACGGTAGCTAATTTTATATCGCTTGCTGAAGGGACTAATACCCTTGTTGATGAAACTTATAAAGGAAAAAAGTTTTATAACGGCCTTATTTTCCATCGTGTTATGGATGGATTTATGATTCAAGGTGGTGACCCTATGGGTAATGGGATGGGAAGTCCTGGATATAAATTTAATGATGAATTCAAAACTGATTTAAAACACGATAAGCCAGGCATACTTTCTATGGCTAATTCGGGACCCAACACCAATGGAAGTCAGTTTTTTATAACCGAAATACCGAAGCCTTCCTTAGACAACGTGCATACTGTTTTTGGTGAATTAGTTCTGGGAATTGATATCCAGGATTCCATTTCCAATGTAAAAACCGATCCTGCCAACAAACCTTTAGAACCTATTGTTATTGAAGAGTTAAACATTATTAGAAAAGGTAAAGACGCGAAATCGTTTAATGCTACGAGTATCTTTAAAAACCATTTTGCGGAAATAGAACGTCTAGAAAAAGAAAAAGCAGAAAAGAAGGCGGCTTTACTAAAATCTAACCAAGAAAAATTCAATACACAAAAAGAAAAAACAACCACCCTACCTTCTGGCTTAGAATATATTATTACCGAAAAAGGCACGGGTGAAAAACTGACTGAAACTCATAAAATATTGGGAAATTATACAGTTTATTTTGAAGATGGAAAACTTCTTGGAACCAGTAAATTAGAAACCGCAGAAGCGCTTGATGCTGTTAACCTACGCCAAAAAGCAGCCAATGGGTATGAACCAATCATTTTTGAAATTGGCCCAGATGCCCGAATGATCCCTGGATTTAAAGAAGGTTTGAAACAATTAAGTGTTGGTGATAAAGCCACCCTTTTTATCCCTTATCATTTAGCGTATGGCGAAACTGGAAATAGAGATATTCCTCCAAAGACCAATTTGATATTTGAAGTTGAAATTTTAGAAATTTTGAAATAAGAATCTATGTATTTATTAAAATTTGATTGGAATCCTATATCAGCCTTTAACATTGTAGGCAACTTTAATCTTCATTTTTATAGCCTTATGTGGGTGGTCGCTTTCATTCTGGGTTGGTATATCATGAAACGTATTTTCATTAGGGAAAAAATAGATTTAGACTATTTGGATCCCCTTTTTATATACACTGTTTTAGCAACCATGATTGGTGCGCGTTTGGGGCATGTGCTATTTTATCAATCGGAACTTATTTCAGAAGATTTTTTCAGCATTTTTTTACCATTCAGTTTTAAAAATGGGATTGAATTCACTGGATTTCAAGGATTAGCAAGTCATGGGGCTGCCATTGGTATTATTGTTGGTATGTATTTATATAGAAAAAAGTACAACTATAAATCATTGCTTTGGATTTTGGATAGAGTCGTTATCTCGGTTGCTTCTGGAGCTGTTTTTATTAGAATAGGCAATTTTATTAATTCAGAAATTATTGGAAAAGTAACCGATTCTAACTTTGGTGTCCGCTTCATACAAGATTACTATAACAAATATGAAATTACCCAATTAACAGGTATAAAAGATGTTCAAAAAGCATATGATGCTGTTGTAGAAAATCCACAGTTTGCTGATTTATTAGAAGCTGTTCCTTACAGACATCCAGCACAATTATATGAATCTTTCTGCTATATATTTGTGTTCTTAATTTTATGGTTTGTGTATTCTAAAACTCCTAAAAGAGATCAAACCGGCTTCTTATTTGGTCTGTTTTTAGTGTTACTTTGGACCGTTCGTTTCTTTGTGGAATTTGTTAAAGAGCCTCAAGGTGAAGAATATATTAATTGGTTTGGATTGAATACCGGACAATGGTTAAGCATTCCTTTTATCATTATCGGTCTTTATTTTATGTTTATTTATAAACCAAAAGCCCAGTAAATTAATCAGTTCAATATGTGTTTAAAAAAAAATATAGTTGTTTTTTTAGGTTTAGGAATGTTACTTCTTAGCATTGCAGGATGTAAGGAAGAAAAAAAGACCATCAAACAAACTGAAGTTATTTTTAACAAGGAAGGCGATCTGACTATTTTTAAAATCGCCACCGATTCTACCGAAATCAAACTAGACATTGAAATTGCCGATACCGAGTACGATATTCAAACAGGATTGATGTATAGAAGCTCTATGGAAACCAATCAAGGCATGTTATTTGTTTTTGATGATGTTATGGAACGTTATTTCTTTATGAAAAACACACAAATCCCCTTAGATATCATTTATATTGGTGCTAATAAAAAAATTGTGAGCTATCAAAAAAACGCCAAACCCTTTGATGAAACGTCATTGCCATCAAATGTTCCTGCAAAATATGTTTTAGAGGTCAATGCAGGTTTGGTGGATACTTGGTTACTTAAGGAAGGTGATAGTTTAAGTTGGCAGTAACTAATTTAAAATAAGGTTATCTGCCCTTCTTCATCAATTTGAAAACTGCCATCATCATCTTTCTTTGTATCAGAATCTGTGGATTGAGAATCGTCATCTAAAACAGTTTCTTCATCAACTACCTCTATCTCGTCGGCATGTATTTCTTCGGGAGCCTCATAAGGCAAAGGGTCTAATAAATTAACTTGTTTTATTTTATCCGTAGTTAATTGATTTCCTATGGCCTTTATGCCTTTTATAGCTATAAAATCCTCTAGATTTACTATTTGTGTTTCTTTGGCATCTTTACCTTTTTGCTTCGCATAAATAACTTCTGCCATAGGTCGCCAATCGGTGGAGACGATTTCTAATTGTGATTTTTCATGTTCTGAAATAAAAACATCTTCCCTATTTTCATTTTCAATTAAAAAGCGTTTCACATAATAGCGTTCCTTTTCGCCATCATAATAAATAGCTGAAATTGGTTTTTTGGGAATCCATTTTTCCAATACAATCATATCATCATCAAAATGGGCGGTAATTTCTGGAACAATCGTTTTAATGACGCCCGATTGGTTGATGATTAAAATACGGTCTTCCCCTCTAAACTCACCGATAAGTTCGCCTCTACCATCTACATTTAAACGTTGCACGGTATCATCAAACCAAATTTTTCTGGGTTTTAAAGTAGATATTCCTTTTTCTTTAAGTTCTACTTTTTTAATGGGGTACTTGGTAACCAAATTACCTTTAGAATCCCTTCCTTTAATAATAATATCTGAAAAATCAATATCCCATTTTAATTTTTTAATACTTCCAGCCTGACGTAACAAAATGGTAACTACCTCTGCTTCCCCATTATGGTTTGCCGAAAAATATAAAATACTTGATAATTTGTTTCCGTTGGTTAAATCGTATTCCTTATCTCTGGTAATCCCCGTTACCGCAAATCGTTTTATGTAGGATGGACCACTTTTCCCATCCCTATAAATCATGTTATAAATGGTTCTGTTGTCTTTTTTATTAAAAACAGCCACATGAATAATGTCTTTGCCCACAAAGGTTTTGGCATCCACTTTGGTGACCATCATTTTACCTTCTCCAGTAAATACAATAATATCGTCGATGTCGCTGCAATCGCAAACGTATTCATCTTTTTTAAGCGACATGCCCACAAAACCTTCTTCTCGATTAACGTAGAGTTTGGTGTTGCGAATCACCACTTTTGTGGCATCTACATCATCAAAAGCGCGTATTTCGGTTTTACGCTCGCGCCCTTCACCATAATCTTTTTTCAGTCGTGTAAAATAGGCAATGGCATATTCTATCAGGTGCGCTAAATGATGTTTAATTTCAGCAATTTGGTCTTCTAGAGCTTCTATTTTTTGTTGGGCTTTATCAATATCAAACTTAGAGATACGCTTAATCCTAATTTCTGTTAAACGTACAATGTCGTCTTCCGTAATGGCACGTTTCAGATGTTTGATATGCGGTTGCAATCCTTTATCGATGGCACTGATAACACCTTCCCACGTTTCTTCTTCCTCAATATCACGATAGATTCTTTTTTCAATGAAAATGCGTTCTAAAGAAGCAAAATGCCATTGTTCTTCCAGCTCCTCTAATTTTATTTCTAAATCACTCTTTAAAAGCTGTACCGTGTTATCGGTAGAACGACGCAACATCTCTGAAACCCCTACAAACAAAGGTTTATTATCTTCAATAACACAACCTAATGGCGATACGGGTGTCTCACAACTTGTAAAAGCATATAAAGCATCAATGGTTTTATCGGGTGATATACCGGGCGGTAAATGCACTAAAATTTCAACATTGGCAGCCGTATTATCTTCAATCTTTTTGATTTTTATTTTGCCTTTATCGTTGGCTTTTAAAATGGAATCGATTAAGGTAGAGGTATTGGTTCCAAAAGGAATTTCGGTGATAGCTAGTGTGTATTTATCAAGCTGCGATATTCTGGCTCTTACACGAACACGTCCGCCCCGCAAACCATCATTATAATTTGAAAAATCGGCAATCCCAGCCGTTGGAAAATCCGGAAAAAGCGTAAAGGTTTTCCCTTTTAGATGCTTGATGGAAGCATCAATGAGTTCAATAAAATTATGTGGTAATATTTTTGTAGAAAGTCCGACCGCTATCCCTTCGCCGCCTTGTGCCAATAGCAAAGGAAACATAACAGGTAAATTTACTGGCTCTTTTCGTCTACCATCATACGATGCCTGCCATTCGGTAATCTTCGGATTATAAACGACATCTAAAGCAAACTTTGACAGACGTGCCTCAATATAACGGGATGCTGCAGCGCTATCGCCGGTTAAAATATTACCCCAGTTTCCTTGGGTATCAATTAATAAATCTTTTTGCCCGATTTGAACCATGGCATCGGCAATACTAGCATCACCATGTGGGTGGTATTGCATGGTATGACCCACAATGTTTGCCACCTTATTGTAACGTCCATCATCCAAATCTTTCATGGAATGCATGATGCGGCGTTGCACAGGTTTAAAGCCATCTTCAATGGCCGGGACAGCACGTTCTAATATAACGTAGGAAGCATAATCTAAAAACCAGTCTTTGTACATGCCCGTTACACGGGTAATGGTTTCTTTTGGTTCTTCTTGTTCGTTAATTAAATCGTTGCCGTCTTCAATCATTAATTATTACTATTTTTTAGGTCGCCCGCTAAGCATCGTTTTTCCTGAGGGCTTATCTTTGGCTTTGCTTATATTTCTATTAAATGCCGTTACAAAATCATAAACCTCTCTTCTTACCAATTTAGTTTCTTTTGAATATAACATATCTATTTAGTTTTAAAACCTGACTGAATCAGGCTAAGTTAATTTGCCTTTTTTGTGCAAATTTACAACTAAACTTATATATTTTAATTCCATTTTAACTAATATTTAAATTGAATTCTCATTTTTTTAATCTTAAAATAACAAATAGATAATTTTGAATACCTTTTATTCAATAATATCCAATTCTACTTTTAAATTATCAATGATAAATTCTTGTCTATCAGGGGTGTTTTTACCCATATAAAACTCCAATAAATTTTCAATGGACATGTTATCGTCCAACATCACAGGATCTAACCGAATGTTTTCCCCAATAAAATGCTTGAACTCATCAGGCGAAATCTCTCCAAGTCCTTTAAATCGTGTGATTTCTGGTTTTGGTTTTAACTTTTCAATCGCGTCCCTCCGTTCTTCCTCAGAATAACAATAGATGGTTTCCTTTTTATTTCGAACCCTAAATAAGGGCGTCTGTAAAATATATAAATGCCCTTCTTTTATGACTTCTGGAAAAAACTGAAGAAAAAAGGTGATGAGCAATAACCGAATATGCATCCCATCCACATCGGCATCGGTTGCTATGACTACATTATTATACCTTAAATCTTCTAGGGATTCCTCTATATTCAATGCCGCTTGCAACAAATTAAATTCTTCATTTTCATAAACAATTTTTTTGCTCAAACCATAGCAATTCAATGGTTTTCCTTTTAAACTGAAAACAGCCTGAGTATTCACGTCTCTTGACTTGGTGATACTTCCAGAAGCCGAATCTCCCTCGGTAATAAATAAAGTGGATTCTAAACTTCTATCGTTTTTAATGTCCCCCAAATGCACCCGACAATCACGTAATTTTTTATTGTGGACACTGGCTTTTTTAGCACGGTCTTTGGCCAATTTCCGAATACCTGATAACTCTTTACGTTCGCGTTCTGCCTGAAGGATTTTACGTTGAATTTTATCTGCCGCCTCTGGGTTTTTGTGTAAATAATTATCCAGATGTGTTTTTAAAAAATCATTGATATAGGTTCTTACTGTTGGAAGATCACCACCCATATCGGTCGAACCTAACTTTGTTTTAGTCTGACTTTCAAAAACGGGCTCCATGACCTTAATGGCAATAGCCGACACAATGGATTTACGAACATCGGACGGATCGTAATTCTTTCCATAAAACTCCCTAATCGTTTTTACCAATGCCTCTCTAAAGGCCACTAAATGTGTACCACCTTGTGTGGTGTTTTGTCCGTTTACAAACGAATGGTACTCTTCACTATACTGAGTTTTACTATGTGTCATAGCGACTTCAATATCGTCTCCCTTTAAATGGATGATTGAATAAGCTCTATCCGATTCATTAATGTTTTCACTTAATAAATCCTTAAGTCCGTTTTCACTAAAATATTTTTCACCATTATAAACGATGGTCAACCCTGGATTTAGGTACACATAGTTTTTAAGCATCTTAATGATGTATTCATTTCGATACTTGTATTTTTTAAAGATGATTTCATCTGGAACAAAAGAGACCTTCGTGCCCTTTCTTCTAGTGGTATCATCCAATAAATCTTGGTTGATTAGATTTCCCTGTTCAAATTCTGCGGAAGCCGATTTATTATCCCGTGTAGATTCTACCCTGAAAAAAGAGGATAACGCGTTAACGGCTTTCGTACCTACACCATTCAATCCAACGGATTTCTTAAATGCTTTAGAATCGTACTTGCCACCTGTGTTCATTTTAGAAACCACATCTACCACTTTGCCTAAAGGAATCCCACGACCATAATCGCGTACACTCACTTTATTGCCTTGAATGGAAATTTCAATGGTTTTACCAGCGCCCATGACATACTCGTCTATGGAATTGTCTAAAACTTCTTTGAGTAGGATATAAATACCATCGTCTGGAGAAGACCCATCACCCAATTTTCCAATATACATCCCTGGACGCATACGAATATGTTCTTTCCAGTCTAACGAGCGTATATTGTCTTCTGTGTAGTTGGTTTGTTCAATCATATATCTTTTGGCATGTGCTGTGAGGGTAGGCTAATATAGTATTTCAGTTTAAAAAAAGAAACTGCCATGACACAAAGTAATTAACAATATTTTTTGATAAGTTGGGGATAGGTTTTGGGTGTAAGGTATTGGGTCTTGGGTTCTGGGTCTTGGGTGTTGGGTGGATGTTGATTTGTTGATTTGTTTAGTTGTTTAGTTGTTTAGTTGTTTAGTTGTTTAGTTGAAGTAACTTTTAACTTTTAACTTTTAACTTTCTTCAACGATACTAATAAAATTCCAAAAATAACTACCAACGCACCAAACAACTGCAACCAGGTTAATTGTTCACCTAAAAAAATGCCCGCAAGAATGATGGTTGAAATAGGACCAGCACCAGCAATAATGGCAAAATTTGAAGAATCAATCATTTTTATGGATATAGATACCAGAAATGAAGGGATTACAGTAGCAAAAATGGCGATTAATAATCCTAAAACATATACTTCCCAAGTATAACTAAAAATACTGGTTTCCCTAATTATCAAATAATGGACAAACACACAGATACAGGACACAATCATGGCGTAGGATGTGAATTTCATCACGCCAAACTTCGGAATTAACCAACCACTCCCAACCAAATACGCTGCATACGTAATGGCACTCAATAATATAAAAAACCCACCAACATACGTGTCGTTTCCGGAAATAGCGACCTCATCCCCAAAGGCAATTACAATGCCTACATACGTTAAAATAATAGCCATTGTTTGAACCTTCGTTATCCGATTCTTTAAAAAAACCTTATTAAAAATGATGACCATCGTTGGGTACAAGAACAATATAATACGCTCCAAACTGGCCTTAATATATGTTAAGCCCACAAAATCGAAATAACTCGATAAATAATAGCCTATCATACCAAAGAACACAATCCAATAGTAATCCTTCGTCTCTAAAACAAGTTCTGTTTGCTTCTTTCTATTCCAAAGGGCAATAATGATATAAAAGGGACATGCAAATAACATGCGTAACAATAAGATACTTATGGCATCAACATTGTATTGGTAAGCCAATTTTACCATAACCGCTTTGGATGAAAAAAGGACAATACCTAAAAGTCCAATTAGGACACCATATATAAAAGTAGTCGGTTTTTTTATTACCATAAGGCGAAGATAGCCCAGTGCTTTTTTAATAAAATATAGAAATATGACAGATTACGATGCTCATTTAATCATTTAGAGCGATTCGGCCTTTTGTTTTATATAATTACCCCTAGTTTTTAAAAGGTTAAGCATATATTTTTTAAGAAATAACCAATTGGCAAACTGACCAAAAATACCCAGAGGAGATTCAAAATCGAATGTATCTACCATAAGTGTTTGGTTGTCCCGTTCTTTGAAAATATGCTCATGCTTAAACGATTTAAAAGCCCCATAAACCATTTCATCCACAAAATAATGTGGAGAATCAAATTCGGTAATCCTGGATGTCAAGTGCTGTACAAAACCCAAATGTTTAGCTTCCCAACTCACCCACTCACCCAATTCTATGAGTCCGGATATTTTTCCTGCGATGGCCTTTTCTTGGGAATGCTTTAAAGATTCTTGATGGATGTCTATATTTCTAGCTAAGTCAAAACAGGTTTTAGCGTCGGCATTAATTAGGGTATGTATTTCAATTAGCGGCATGAGTACTGGTTGAGGGATTTAAGATAGTACTAATAATAAAAATTTACCTACAAATTAACAATTCGTTTTATTTAATTATGAAAAGAGAACCAATATTGGCACTTCACTGATAATAGCCTACACATTGAACAAGAAATGCATCACATCACCATCATTTACAACATAGCTTTTGCCCTCAACACGCATTTTTCCTGCTTCTTTTACTTTTACCTCACTACCATAAGTCACATAGTCGTTATAAGAGATCACCTCTGCTCTAATAAAACCTTTTTCAAAATCGGTATGGATTACGCCAGCAGCTTGCGGCGCCGTTGCCCCTATATCAATAGTCCAAGCCCTCACCTCTTTAACACCTGCCGTAAAATACGTTTGTTGGTTTAATAACTTGTATGCTGAACGAATTAATTTAGCCGAACCTGCTTCATCCAACCCGATATCTTGCAAGAACATTTTGCGTTCTTCATAATCATCCAATTCATTAATATCCGCTTCAATAGCCACAGCTAACACCAAAACTTCAGCATTTTCATTTTTTACGGCTTCCTTAACCAAGTCTACATAAGCATTGCCAGAAACTGCTGATCCTTCATCTACATTACAAACATACATCACAGGTTTCTCAGTAATAAACTGTGCTGGTTTTACAAAATCGTTATAATCATCTTCGCTAAATTGCAAGGCGCGTATGGATACACCAGCCTCAAGATTTTCTTTGATTTTCATTAAAACGGCTTCTTCTTTTTGGGCCTCTTTATTGCCTGTTTTAGCAGCACGTTTTACTTTCTCCAGTTTTTTATCAACAGTTTCTAAATCCTTCAACTGTAATTCCATATCGATGGTTTCCTTATCCCGAATCGGGTTAACCTTCCCATCAACGTGTACAATATTATCATTATCAAAACATCTCAAAACGTGCAAAATCGCATCGGTTTCCCTAATGTTTGCCAAAAACTGGTTACCTAATCCTTCACCTTTACTAGCACCTTTTACCAATCCAGCAATATCAACAATCTCTACGGTTGCTGGCTGTACCCTCAATGGTTTAACCAATTCGGTCAGCTTTTCCAATCGAGCATCAGGTACATTGACAACACCTATGTTAGGTTCGATGGTACAAAATGGAAAATTGGCACTTTGTGCTTTGGCATTGGACAAACAATTAAATAAGGTTGATTTCCCTACGTTTGGCAATCCTACGATTCCTGCTTTCATGGCGTAATGTTTTTGTTGTTCCCGCTATTGCAGGACACTATTTTTGTTATTGATTTTGCGAGTGCAAATATAGACTATATTAACAGTAATTTATAATTTTTTTATTTTTCAAAGGATTACTTTTAATAAACACAAAAGCATCATTTTTTCAAGAAGTTACTGTAACATTTTAGCCTATTAATCGTTTATATATTGAATCATTATTTTATGAAACATCGATTACTTTTCATCTGCATCATCATTGGCTTTCAATCGCTTTTAGCACAAAACATCACTGCCAAATTAATTGACAAAACTACCAAAGTTCCCATACCCTTCGCGACTATAAAAACGGGAGAATACAGTGGTGTTGTTTCTAATGAAGAAGGCTATTTTACCATTAACCCTAAGTCCTTGGAAAACACAAACATCCTAATATCGTTCATGGGTTACGGCAGTAAAACGCTGACCATTGCCGATATAAAAAACCTAAATTATATCATTGAATTAGAACCAGCCATAAACCAACTAGACGAGGTGTACCTCAGCAATAAAAAACCAAACATCGATTCCATTATTGCCCGTGTAAAACGCCATGCCCCCAAGAATTACAATACGGACTTAAGGCAATACGACATTTTTAGACGCGTGGCAAATTATATGGATTTTGAAAACTTGAATTTTGAAATCGACAAAGCCTCGCAAGTTAAAAAGCAACAATTGGATAAAGTGAATACCGATTTACGAGCATTGACCAATGCCATTATGACTAGTAATACCGTTCAGTTTGTAGATTTTAAGGGTACATTGTATACCCAAGCGAAAGACTCTACCAAACTCATCGTCAGCAAAGCCACCCAATTATTGGACCATAGTAAAGATTTCTCGATAGACAATGTTCAAGAACGAGCCAAAAATATCATGTTACGCTATTTAGATACCACCAAAACTTATAAAGTTAAAACCGGACTCTTTAAAATTGAAGATTCGTTGTCGTTTGAAGAAATGAATAAAGAGCAAAAGAAACCTAAAAAAGATGAATTTGAAACCAACCAACTCAAAGGAGCCACTAAAGGCTTACTTAGATTTACCAAATTCTACGATAACTCGTTTTTAATGAATGTCTTGAACCCTCGTCTATATGAATATACCATAGACGATATTACTATTTATAACCAACAACTCACCTACGTTATAAGCTACCAACCCAGAAAGGGCAAGGCAAAATACAGTGGTAAACTATACGTTACTGATGGTGATTATGCCATTACCAAAGTCACCTATAGCTATTTTGAAAACAGACATGGCAGTAAAGTGAATTTGAAGTTTTTGTTAGGTGTTAAATACGAAGAAAACCTAAGCAGTGGCTTGGTGCTGTTCCAAAAACAAAGCGATAGCACCTACCAACCCAAATATATAAACCATGAAAGTGGCAGTTACTTTTACGTCAGCAGAGATTTAACCCTCATCCAAAACAGCAAAGACCGTTTTAAATTAAGCACCGATTTTACCATAGAAGGCAGCAACCGCACTAAAGAAGAACTATTAATAACCGCCACCAAAGCAACCACCCTAAACGATTACAACAATATTAAACAACAAAAAAAGACACCTTACCAAACCTTGACCAAATTTGATAATACCATTTGGGGCAGTGATGAAACGCTTGAACCTTTACAGGAAATGAAGGCGTTTGGGAGTGAGTAAGTTTGGAAGTTTTGATTATTGGCTTCTATGGGTTGCGTTAAAATTTATTCACCCAGCTTTCGTAGGCCTTGATAAAGTCTTGAAGAAAGGTTTTTGTGTCCTTTACCAGATGTCCTTCTTTATCAAATAAGCTTTGTGCATTTCCAATATAGGCTTCAGGTTGTTGCATCATGGGAACATCAACAAACACCATCGATTGGCGAAGCAGGTGATTGGCTCCAAATGCCCCCAAAGCACTAACGGAAACACTTACCACGGCACCCGGTTTTCCCACCCAACTATTTTTGCCATAGGGCCTTGAAGCCACATCTATAGCGTTCTTTAAAACAGCAGGAATGCCCCGGTTGTATTCTGGTGTGAAGAATAAAAACCCATCCGAATTTTTGATTTTCTTTCTGAATTGCACCCATTCTTGTGGTGGATTTCCTTGATCTAAGTCCTCATTATAGTATATCAATTGACCAATTTCCAGAATTTCTAATTCTAAATTTGGTGAAGCCAATTTCATGACTTCGGTCGCTATCTTTTTATTGAATGAGTCCTCTCTCAGACTGCCAACCAATACGGAGATTTTCTTATTAGACATATCATTAGTTTTTATTCACCTACAAGATAGTTTATAGGCTTATAAATGAGTTATGTAATTACTGTGAAGATTTACAGTATTCACATTTTTTAACTGGTGTTTGGAAGATGAATTTTACAAGAATGTATTGCAGAGTGCCAAAGTGAGCAGGAGTGTTCAGTAAATACTTGGTCTAAGAGTGCGGAAACGTATTTCGCCCTCTTACGCACCAGCTCTGCGAAGTCTCCTGACTTCGCGGCTGTTTTAATTATTAACATGCGAGGTTGCAAACTTCGAAAAGCATGACAGTGATGAAACTTTAAAGCCTTTGCAGGAAATGAAAAAATTTATAAAAAACTAATCTTCGCAATTTATTTCAACAACTTCATTTAAAAATGCTTTTGCAAATCGAACACCCATGTCCCTTTGTGATTTAGAATCAAAATGCAGGTTATCTCCTTTGTGCGTTAAATCTTTTGTAGAAATTACAAACCTATTATCATCAAGCATAGCGGTTTTATGAATAATAGCATTTATGGAATCGTATTTCTTCTGGGCCTCTTCAGGTTGAATAAATGCCCCTAATTCCCCAACCAAAATAGGTAAAGACTTGTTATTTGTAATTTCTCTAAACTTTTGGAACAATGCTTCTGTGCTTTCTTTATATTTTGGAATACTCCTATCATTGGAATCACTTTCACCTTGGTGCCATAAAACACCTTTAAAAACCACATTATTTTCTACTGATTTTACCATTTCAGTAAAATTTGTTAACAATTTCACTTCCCTATAAACTTCATCATTAATCCATTGTGAGATAGATGAACCACCTACCGCACAAGGTATTAAGGCTATGGTAACATCATCTGGCACACATTCCAATAATTTTTTTGCAAATGATAATCCACAGTCTAAACCTGTTAAATTTGGCTCGTAGAAATGCAAAGGTTCTTTAGCATAAACCCACTCTTTATTTTCGTTTAAAGCAATTATTCTGTTATTAGGGATGGTATCCATAGGTTCTACAAAACCCCTCCCTGCCATGTTGGATTGTCCTGCCAAGATAAATACCCATAACTTTTCCTTGGCTGGCAACTTAGTCACTTTTTCTCTAATCGATGGAAAATTGGCTTCTCTGTTTTCTTGACTGAAGGCGATTGAAATAAAAAATATAAACGTTATTGGTATTAGGTATTTCATCTTTTATAACTTATTAATAAATGACATTTAATATAAACTAAATTTTCAATCACAACAACAATGCGTATCATTTTTGGCTTTTTCAAAACATTCCTTGCCTTCCTTAAAAGCAAAATAGGCAAGTCCCAATGTTCCCAAACTATCTATATATGGGATGCCAAACAGCTCATAAATACCACTACTTACCAATAAAATAACGGACATATACACACAAACCATGGTGCAATTGGCATCCGCCAAAATGGGTGCTGAGTTTAGTTGGTTGCCTACACGGCGTTTCCAAGCCACCAAAACCCACATCACGACGATGGAAATGCCCGAAATAACAACACCCCAAAAGGTGGTGATGGGTTTATGACCAATCCAAATATTATATACACTGGTTATCACTAGGGCAACCACCAAAATATAAAACGCAAATCCTGTTATTCTTAAGGCGGTGCGCTCAAAACCATCCCGTTTACTGTCTGGGTTGTTTTGTATCCTTATAATCATGTGGGCAATGCCCAATCCAGAAATGACTTCAATAAAACTATCGGCACCAAAACCAAAAAGGGCCAAGCTTTCATCTTCAAATCCCAAATAGGTCGATATCAAGCCTTCAACTATATTATAGATAATAGTAAAAACAGCCAACCCAAATGCCACTTTGTATAATTTTTTACTGTGATTCATGTTGAATTGTTTTTGAAAACAAGGTACTCAATTCATAGTAAAAACCATAGGCTGGAAATGAAAATTTCTATCGTGAGAAGCAATCTCACCGTCATGGCGAGGTACGAAGGAATCTCATGATGTAGAACTAAATTTAAACAGATTGCTTCGTCATACTTCCTCGCAATGACGCGTAAAAAAATCCCGAGTTATTAAACTCAGAATATATTAATAGCTACTTCTCTTTGTGCTAAATGCTTGGATATTTGAAGTAAACTTGTTTTAAATAAGCGTGCGAAAAGGCCAAAAAGAGCTATTTTTTCCACATTGTCGTGTGAATGTCGGGTAATTGAAGTGGCAGTGTCCTCTGCTATCTTCATATATTTGAAAAAATAATCATTTATGAGAACAGGACTCTTAATAAAAGAACTAAGGCTAAAGAAAGGCATTACTCAGGAGGAGTTAGCCGCAAAAACAGACATTAGTGTGCGAACCATTCAACGTATTGAAAATGGTGAAGTAGACCCACGTGCATATACGCTTCAATCGATTGCAGCAGCATTGGATGTTGATTTTGCAATTTTAGCCAACATTGAAGAGGACTTAAATACAAGTAACAAAGAAGGGCAAAGTAAATGGTTGCCCCTGCTGCATTTAAGTGGTTTGCCTCTTTTAATCCTTCCCCCCATTCTGGTTTGGATATGGAAACGTGACGACGTCAAAGATATTCGTAAACATGCCATTGACGTGATCAATTTCCAACTGAGTATGTTACTCTATATCCTTCCCTTTGTGCTTTTTTTTGCGCCGCCTATATTGATTGTGTTAGTCTTATTCAGTCAGGTAGTTATCATTATAAACTCTTTGAAAGTCACAAGTCATCAGCCTTATAAATATCCTTTTAGCATCCGGTTTCTGAAACAGGAACCTCTTGCTTGAATATAAATTAGAATGTTATGAAAAACACTTATATAATATTCCTTATGGCGTTTTGTACGCTTGCATGTAATTCTGTCAACGCCTTTCAATCCAATCAGAATAATACCCTTGAACAGACGATTGATTTAATGATGGAAAATCATAATGACAGTAATACACCGGGAGCTACTATTGGAATTATTAAGGAAGGCAAAATTATATTTCAAAAAGGATATGGGATGGCCGATCTCAAATTTAAAGAAGTAAATTCCCCGAAAGTATTATATAATATAGCCTCTGGCAGTAAACAATTCACTGCGTTTGCCGTAACATCGCTTATTAAGCAGCAGAAGCTATCATTAACTGATACTATTGGCAAGTTTCTGCCAGAATTTCCTAATTATGGCAAAGGTATTACTATTGAAAATTTACTCTATCATACCAGTGGCATTCGTGACTATATGGTACTGATGTGGTTGTCTGGAAAAAGTTTTGAAGCAACTTTTGATAACAAAGATGCCTTGAATCTTATAGTAAGACAAAACAAATTGAATTTTAATCCCGGAGACCGTTGTGTGTACAGTAATTCCAACTACATACTCTTAGCCGAAATCATTCATCGGGTTACGGGCAGAACACTTGCTGCATATTGTAGCAACCTATTGAAAGACCTCAACATGAACTCATCTGGTTTTGGAAAATATCAAACGGAAGAGAAATCAGTAATTGCTAAGAGTTATTCAAAATCAGGTGATAATTACCTCCCTTTTAAGGATAAGTATAAAGCTTATGGTGACGGAGGAATGCATACCACCATGGAAGACCTGGCTCGATGGGATCAGGCTTTTTATGATAGCACATCTCCTGTTCAGCATATCCTAAAAAGAGGGACATTGAATAACGGTAACCTTTTGAGCTATGGCATGGGAATACAATTAGATACGTATCGCAATGAACCCATTCAAACACATCCTGGAGCATTTCTAGGATTTCGTTCAGAAACTTTACGATTTCCTGAACGAAAAATTTCAATTATATGTCTAGGTAATTCTGAAGACATCAATCCGGAGTCCATTACTCGGGCTATTGCTGATATTTATGTCTTTGGCGATAAAAACTCCACATCGCTGGTTCAAACCCATATTGATAAAGCGGTAAACAAATCGTTGAGCGTTGAAAATGCAATGACTCTTACCGGAGTCTATGAAGTAATGCCAAATGTTCTAATTCACATTCGATATGAAGATGGTATGCTAAGTGGTCAGGTAACAGGTCAACCCATCCAGATGCTTTATACAGACAATAACACCAATACATTCAAAATTGGTGTAACAAATGATAGGGTTGAGTTTAGTAATCTTAGAAATGGGAAATATCAAGAACTTACCGTATTACAGACACAAGGGAATACTACTGCTCAGCGTTTAAGTGTATTATCACCTAAAGATTACAGTCGTTATATAGGAAGTTATTACAGCAAGGAGCAAAAAGCCTCCTATCAATTCTATAGTAAAGACAAAAACCTTTACTTTAAAGTAGGAAGTAATCCTGAAGTGGAAGTACAAGTACTCACCTCCTACAACCGCATTTATTTCGATTACAAAAACCTTGAAAAAGCTACCATCGATTTCAGTTTGGATAGTAATGGTGATGCGAATGGTTTCCTTTTGAGTTCAGACAGGGTAAGCGGTATTGAATTTGTTAAAAAATAAGTGCAGGTTTTTTTTTCTATATCAAAGAAATTAAAAACAGGATTAGCTTTGGCTCTTACCAAAATTTTGGTGTCGCTGCTGGTTTATGCGGATAGGACATGTATTGATTACTTATATTTGAAAACAATATGTAACAACACCACTTATAAACAAAAATCCCAAGTTATTAAGCTCAGGATTTTATAAGTTGGATAAGGTGTGGATATATATTTAATTCCCTTTTATGGAAGTAACATCCTTAAAACGCAACATGTCCCATAGTTTGTTGGAGGCGCCTAAATAGTATCCCGTTTCTTTCTGAAATGATTCCGGATTTTTAAACGTGCCAAATATAATGTCTATAAGTGGTAAATCGGAATAGTTATATTTATGTATGCCTACTCCATGATGCAGCGAATGGCTTTCTGGCCGTTGAATAATATAACCTAACCATTGAGGCGTTTTAATATTGGCATGCTGAAAAGTACCCAAAAACATGGTTGTAAGGATGATGTATGTAATGGCTTGGGGAGCCAATCCCATAATGAGTGCAAAACTAACCGAACCAACAAGTGCCAAACCAACCATATCGCTCAGGCTAAATATAAAAGCGCTAGGTGTATCTATCCGTTCAGAACTGTGGTGAATTTGGTGGGACACCCTGAAGAGGAAATCCGATTTATGCATGCTAAAATGCCATACATATTGCACAAATTCCACTAAAACGATTCCTAAGACCATTTGTAAAAACAAAGGTAATCCACTTAAATCAATCAGCTGATACGATGCAAAAAAGCCATCCCATATTAAGGGCAGATACGTTGTCATCAATACAAAGACAAGGAAAAAAATAAATCCGCGTACCTTCCAATATTTTATTTTAGGTAACGGACGGGCGGGGAAAAAAGTTTCCCATAAAAACAAACTTCCATAAATAGCGTAGACTATAAAGGTTACAGGATCGGTAAGAATGGCCATCGGGGCTGGTAGCTCTAAAAAAATGGTTTCCATAAATGTCATTATTTTTTTTAATTATACAGACTAGACGGTACAAATATAAAAATATATTCAAACATACCAACTAGTTTGTTTATTTTTTTATTATTTTTGGATTATGGCAAGAGATGGAAAACCTACACGAGATAAAATACTACAAGAATCTAAAGCGTTGATACTTCAAAATGGCTATGCTGGCACCAGTATCGACCACATATTAGAGAAAACCGCGTTAACCAAAGGCGCATTCTTTTATCACTTTAAAACAAAAAACGATTTAGCAAAAGCACTCATTGAGGAATTTATACGCTTAGACCTCTCTACTATGGAAGCGGCTTTAAAGAACACACAAGATTTAAAGGATAAACCCCTAGACAGGTTATTGAAGTTTATTCAGATTTTTATAGATGTGCTGGCCGGTTTAAAAGCACCACATCCTGGCTGTTTGTATGCGTCGTTTATTAATGAATCAAATTTATTTGATGAGGAAATCAAAAAAGATATTGCGAAAACGATATTGACTTGGAGAGATAATATTGAGATATTAATGCAAAACATCCTTGAACAATATGACATGGTTATTGAAGAGGATCTTAATTCGTTGGCCGATACGTTTACGGTGATTTTTGAAGGCGGATTTATTCTTTCAAAATCCGTAAACGAACCCGATTTAACGGCAAAACAATTAAGACACCTACAAAACTATCTTCAAATACTTTTTGTTCCTAAAAAATAACGTCATTGCGAGGAGGCACGACGAAGCAATCTGTTTAATTCTAGTTCTACATAATGGGACTGCTTCGTACCTCGCAATGACGGATGACTCGCAATAACGCAAAAAAAATCCTGAGTATAATACTCAGGATTTTCGACTAATTCAAATTATTTAAGCGACCTTATTTACCGCTTAGGGTAAAGTCCGGCAAATTCATTTGTTTACCACCTTGCAAAGCCGACTCATGCGCCAAAATACCCACACACGTGATGTTGGCAGATTGTTTGGCATTTGGGTAAGGCTCTGTACCTTTTACTAATGCATTTACAAACTCATGCACCAAATGCGGGTGGGAACCACCATGTCCAGCGCCTTGTGTAAAGGATAAATGTTGGTGATCGTCCGTGTCATACACACCTTTGGTGGTAAAACGTTGAATTTCCTCAGGTAAGTACTTGGCATAATCTGGCGATTCTACTTCTTGAGGAATCTCTGGCTCAGGCTTTTTAGCGGTATGCACTACTAATGGATGTCCTTCTATTAACGGCCATTCCACCGATTTTTTGGAACCATACACCTCAAAACTTTCTCTATACTGACGTGCCACATCAAAAAGCGATCGGTACACATGGGCACTGATATCAGAATCTTTAAACTTGATATGGGTACTTTCAACCGCAAAAGGTGAGTTGTATTTAGGAATCAGTTCTTCTCGAATGGTTCCTGAACCAAAGCAAGACACATATTCCGCTTCTGCCCTAGTTAATGCCAATACAGGTCCTACGCAATGGGTGGCATAATGCATGGGTGGCAATCCTGGCCAGTAATTCGGCCAACCGTCCATATCTTGTTGGTGACTCGCTTTTAAGTATTGTATTTTACCTAATTCGCCTTTATCGTATAGCTCCTTCATAAACAAAAACTCACGGGCATAGACCACGGTTTCCATCATCATATAGATCAACCCGGTGGACTTAACCAACTCTACGATTTGCTTACATTCCTCAACCGTTGTTGCCATGGGCACGGTACAAGCCACATGTTTGCCTGCTTTTAAGGCTTTAATGGATTGCTCTCCATGATTAGGAATGGGCGTATTGATATGTACCGCATGTATGTTTGGGTCTTTTAACAATTCGTCATAATCTGTGTAACGCACATCTATACCAAATTCGTCACCTATCTCTTTCAGTTTATCTTCGTTACGCTGGCAAATAGCGTACATAACCGCATTGGGGTGTTTTTGATAGATGGGGATAAACTCGGCTCCAAATCCTAGACCTACAATGGCTACGTTTATTTTTTTACTCATAACTTTAATCTATTAGTTTTAATATATGCTTAATTATGTTGTGTTTTTTTTGAAACTTTCATATCTATTTAATGTCAGTTCGAGCGACATATATCTTCTCGATACAAATTTGCTACGTTGCTCTTCGCAAATCCACTCGAAGTGACTTTCAGGGTTGCAATATTAATTTAGTTAGCCTGTCAGTTCGAGTGATTCGCTATAAGCGAATTGTATCGAGAACCCTTCAAAAATTAATTACTCTCTTGCCCATGTTTTTAGAAACTTCAAGCCGTCTTTTGCAAAATCATCTTGCGTATCCGCTTTAGGCGTCCAAAAACAAACGGCTCCTGCCAATTCTACATTCTCGGTTGTAAAACTTTCAATGGATACAATACCCTTATATCCAATGGCTTCCAAGCCTCTTTTATAGGCATCCCAAGGAGTTTGTCCGCTACCCGGCGCCCCTCTGTAATTTTCGGAAACCTGTAAATGAATTAGTTTATCACCGACCGATTTAATGGCTTGCTCTACATCACGTTCTTCAATACTCATGTGAAAACTATCCAATATGACATTTGCCGAAGGGTGATTAATATCTTTTACCATACGCATCACGTCATCCGCAGTATTTACTAAATCTGATTCGAATCTGTTTAAGGGTTCTAAGGCGATGTTGAGTCCTCTTGAACCCGCCATATCACAAACCTTTTGCAGATTGTTTACGGCTAAATCCCATTCCGCTTTTCGCTGGTCGGGTTTTAACATCCGTGCCTTCCCGACTGCGGAATACATCGGTCCTGCAAAAAAGGACACCCCCAATTCGGCACAGATATCTAAACAGGATTCTATGTATGACAATCCATTTTGTTGTACCTGTTTAGATTCATTGGTTAAATCCCGAGAATTACCAAATGCCCCACAAATGGCGGTTTCTAAACCATAGTCATTTAAAGCGGTCTTTACTTTTTTTACATCGATAAGCGCGGGGTCTTCCACAGCTATTTCCACCACATCAAACCCTAATTGGGCTATTTTTGGGAAAAGTTCCTGTATCGTTTCGGTTGAAAACGGTGATGCCCACAACCAGGTACTCACGCCATATTTTATATTCAATGCCATTAATTTCTTTTATTTTTATTCGTTTTGCTTGGTTAATGCTACCGCAGCATAACCGCCTTTACTTCGGAAATAGAAGATGAGTGCCATATAACTTATAAACATCAAAACAGGAAATATAACAATGTAGCGTAAGGCTTCTTTTTTAGATTGATGCTGAATCTCTGTGATGGTCGCCACCTCTTTTTCAGAAGCATTCTCGAATTTTATTTGATCTAAGGCCCTATAGTCTCCAAAAACACTGGTTTTTTCTTCGGTAATGTAGTTTTGACTTAACTCGGTATTCTGTTTTGAATCATAAGCTTTAATACCTTTTTCAATGGAACTGTCTTGAACAAATCCTATCACACCAGCACCAATAACGCCTGCTGCTATCATACCCAAACCGCCAATAATATTTAGAGTAAGGGCACCACCTTTAGGAAAGCGCTCCGCCACCACACCAAGCATTGTTGGCCAGAAAAAGGCTTTACCAAATCCGTAAATGGTTGCCGCTACCAATATCATGACTCCAACGGCATAGGACATGAAAAATAAGCCGATTCCTGCAACTACGGAACAAATAGCCAATAGCCCAAGCGGCGACACTCTATGGATGATGGAACCTGCAAATAATCGTAACACAAACATAATCGCAGAGGTATAAACTAATATCCACCCTGCTTGAAGTCCGATTTGCGTCATAGCCGGCGTCATTAAATCCGTAATCCAGCTATCCGTACCCAACTCCGTAACGGCAAGCGGTATCATAATCACCAACAGAATGACGAATAATGGTTGTCCGAAACTCTTGGTATACAATCCGAATAAAATGGTTATTAACATAATAATTGCCACGTTTAACCAAATGGCCCATCCAAACACCTCACCTAATTGAAACACAATGATGGCAACAATTACCAAGGCACCAATGGCGCCAACTTCCTGTAACATTTCTTTATAAGACACCCCAGCTTGTACGCGTTCGTTTAAAGGGAATTTTCTACGCAACATCATAATACCATACACGAAGGTTGGTATTAATGTCAACGCTATTTTATACTCCCACGGTACATCGGTTCCCATTAACAAGGCAATGATACCGCCAAGTACCAAGCCGCCAGGCCAACCTGCATGAAGCATGTTTAACCATTTTGTTTTGTCTTTTGAGAACATAGTGGCTACCACAGGATTTGCAACAGCTTCTACAACGCCATTTCCTATAGCACCTATAAATGTGGCAAGATATAGCGTGCTATAGCCGTCAGCGCTCACCGTTAAAATAACCGAAGTGACATGACAAATAAATGCAAACCCCAAAGAAGTTTTGTAGCCTATTTTATCAACCACTAAACTGAAAAGCACAATACTAATAGCGAATGGCCATAAACCAACACCCGAGATTTCTCCCAATTGTGTTTGGGTAAGATTAAATTGAACACCCCATTCTGGCAACACGATTGCCCGAAGGATAAATCCGAAAGCCGTTGTTACAATTGCTATGAAGCAGGTTAAAAACAACAATCTATCAGGCGCAGAATTCGTTTGATTATCCATAAAATAAAATAAATTGGTTAGTAATCTTATTTAGTTTTTAGTTTAGTTAACTCGTAAAATACCTTTCATGATACGCCAGTGGCCTGGGAATGTACATATATATGGATAATCTCCTTTTGCATTGGGCAGTTTAATGGTTATGGTATAACTACCGCCCGTATTGATTAATGGCGTTGAAGCCAACACTTCTGCCATGGCCGGTACATAATTCATTTTCTGTCCGTTAGGATCACTCGCCAACTTATCTGCTGCCGCACCAACAAGTTCCATAGTTCCTGGCTTAAGAAGCAATAAATTATGTTGCATGAAATCTGGATTGTTCAATACGATTTGTATGGTTGTCCCTGCCTTAGCAGTGATCAATTCCTTATCATACTTCATCACATCTTTTAGAGTATTCAATACAATGACTTGGTCTACGTTTTCAACAACCTCCGTCACTTCGGATTTGTTAAGTATTTCAAGCTTCCCATTTTCAAAAGCAGTGGATCTTGAGAAATAGTTATCTGGATAATTGGCAACCTTATCAGCACCAAGGCTTCTTTCAAAACCAACTCTAAGACCTAAATCAAGATTCTTCTTAAATAAACCAGCTGTTTTAGCAGAACCAGCTTCTTTACCGTTTATGGTTAGTTTCATGGTACCATCTTCTTGTAAACCTGCCGTAAAAGAGAACTTATTTGGCAACGGTTCTGTAGTGACTACTTTGTAGGCTTTACCATTTTGGTTAATTACAAAATTTAGTTTATTCTCCATGAAATACAGTCCGTAACCGTCCCTTCGATTCCCTTGAACCATAATAACGCCTGCATATCCTGCGGGTTCATCGTCTCTTTGTCTTAATTCCACATCGCCAGAAACAATCCATTCACTACTACCAACTTCTGGCGTCAATGGCACGGCTTGCCTAAACATTCTACGCAATGGAAGGACATTTAAACGCGAGCCAAACGCTAGCTTTTGAGACAGTGAAGCTTCCATTAATGACGGATTCATATTCAATCCTCTTTTTGAAAACTCTGCTCTAAAGCCTCGTTCATTAAGTTTACTTGAAATCGTCAAGGCGTATTTCAACCACATGTCGGCAAAATTTTCTTGCTTCTCTGCCATATTTACAAGCGCACGTCCGATACCATCAGATTCAGGCATTTCGGTCGTCGCTAAAACCGCTGCTAATCTTACTCTAAAATCGGTATCATCAAAAAGACCTGCTTTTTCAATAGCATCAAAAGATTTTGCTGTTTTTGGCAATACCTGTACAGCCGCTCTTCTAACACCCGCGGAAGGATGTGATAATGCTTTGATAGCTACTTTTACAGCGTCATTATTAGGAGTATCACCAAAGGCTCCTAAGCCATGAAGTGTCCATAATGCATGGATGGCTGGGGCGTTAATTCCTATTTCATCAAGCGATTCATTTTGTATTATTTTATACAATTCAGGAAACACAGACGTGTCTTTACTCTCCACCAATAAACGTTGCGCATGGGTTCTCCAAAGCATGTTATTGTTAGAAATGGCTTTAATAAGACCTGCTTTATCATCCTTACTTAATGACAAAGTACTTTTTTTATCATGTCCTTTATATATGACTCTGTAGATACGTCCGCGTGAACGGTCCCTTAACGGATTCACATACGCATTTCCATACCCATTATAAGCATCAACTCCCGCAGAACCAGCTGATGGTGTTGGGTTATGCTGGATAATGAAGTTATACCAGTCAGCTATCCATACGGCACCATCCGGCCCTACTTCTGCTTGTATAGGACTCGCCCATTCATCGCCACTGGTCAATAAATTCCAACCATCACCATCTTCAATAAAACCAGCGCCTTCTTGTTTTAAATTCACTTTATGCACCAATCTACCTGTTGGTTCGGTAACAAACGCCACACTATTCCAATACGATTTAGGAAATTCCCTTGCGGTATATAAACTGTGTCCTGCCGCTGCGGTAAAACCCTCCATAACATCTACCTGACGCAGGTTTTTAATGGCATAACGCATATCGTAATGGGAATCTAATTTAAGTATGCCGTTTTCATCCAAACCAGCTTTTTCAAAATAGCGTTTAGGCAATCCGAAAAATGCGGAATGGGTATTGTTTGCTGTGGAAATAAACACATCAAATTCCTCTGAGAAACCAAGTCCCCAAGTATTATTGGATGCATTACCTAAATGTTCTATATCTCGTGTATTCGGATCAAATTTATACATGGCATTACCAAAAGACAAGGAATCTGTGCCGCCTTGCTGTGATACTCCATTAAAACGGGAATATCCAACCATGCCCCATATATCATTATCTAAGCCATAACGTAAGTTTGAAGACTGCGCATGTGTATCGGTTTTACCCCAACCAGGTAAAATATCTTCCCTTACATCGGCAACATCGTCGCCATTGGTGTCTTTTAGGAATAGGAATGACGGTGACTGACTCACAATAATTCCGCCGTTAGAAAACACAAAACTGGTCGGGATGTTTAGCTTTTCAGCAAAAATAGTTACTTTATCCGCTTTGCCATCACCATCCGTATCCTCGAGTATTTTGATACGGTCGTCTCCCAATTCATCTTCTTTTACTTCATTCGGATAATCTACGGTTTCAATCACCCAAAGCCTTCCTTTTTCATCCCAATTCATGTACATAGGATTGAAAATCATGGGTTCGGAAGCAAATAATTTCAATTCAAATCCAACCGGAACCTGCATTAAAGACATAGATTCTTCAGGCGTTAAAGGTTCCTGAACCCTTGGTGCTGGATCTCTCTTTTCGTAATTAGGTACTAATCCATCAACATATTTGGGTTGTGCAATAAAAACCTTTTCAAGATTTGCCTTGGCCTTCTCTCCGACTGCCCACATTAAACCATTCTTTACTAAGTCTAAAAATCCTTGGTTTGTGAATGTGCTCATATCATGGCCATAAGCCGTGTAGAATACGCGTCCTTCACCATAAGGTCTTACCCATGTATAAGGCTCGTGATGATCGCCTTCAACACGCTCGCCCAAAACTTCAATGTTTGGTGAAAGTTTATCGTGTACATAGGTTTCATCCAAGGTTTTAAAATCCGTAATACCTTTCATCACCTCGTGATCGGGCTTTAATATCACATTCTGGATCGTATCGAACTTGTGGCTTTTAAACTGACCACCAATCATTTCTACAACCTCATCATTATTTCTAAAACAAAAGGACGCCGAGTGCAAAGCTATTAAGCCTTTGCCACTTTTAACATAATTGAGAAGAGCATCTGCCTGAGAATCAGAAATAGTATCGTGATTGGCATACACAATCAACCCTGCATACTGATCTAAATTCTCTTTGTTTAAATCGTCTGGATTGTCGGTAAAAGAAATATTGATACCGCTTCTGAAATATTCCCTAGATAAGATACCTGCTAATTTATGGGAATCGTGATTTGTGTTATTCTTGTGACCTAAAAAAAGAATTTCCATTCGTTTAGGCGTATCATCTACTGTTTCAGATGACTTACTTTTGCAGGAGCTAATTAAAATCCCAAAGGACATTACAATGGCTAGCTTAAGCCAAAATTTGTTGTTTTGCATTATTAGTTTAGTTTGGTTTAATTGGTTTTGAAAATCTTCGATATAAAACAAAAATCATCATTATGGGTTTGATTCTTAAGGTGCCTTCATACAATTTTTACATAAAATTATGAATTAAAAACACCTCAAACATATTTTTCCATCTTACCAAAATAGTGTTTTTTTCACACTTATTAATTAATAGTTATTTTTTTAGAAATTTTTTAACAAATTGATTTTTTGAACCTAATAAAAATTTCAATATCAATTGTTTAATATCTCTTACAAACAGAAAATCCCAAGCACACACTTGGGATTTTTATCATCTATTAATTATTATGTATTAAAGTGCAATTTAAAAGTTTTTACTTTTTAACGACGACCTTATTTCCTTTATATGATATGGACTTAACATTAGCTGACTTGTCAATCCCGGTCCCAGTGTTTTCTTTTACAAAAACAATATTAAAGGTTCTATTTTTAAGCATGCCTTCAAACACTCCTTCGGTTTTACCAATAGTTAGTGTTTGTTTTTTATCATTCCAGTTAAATGAAATATTAGAAAAAGCACCGGTTTCGTAATTATAATTAGTGCCTTCATCTTCGTATAACATAAACGAGCCATCTGCCCCTTCATAAACTCTTATTTCAGTGACACCAGATGGTTTATCTTCGGTACTTTGCATAAAGTCGCCCATTGGAACTATAGAACCCGCTTTTACAAAAAGTGGTATTTTAGAAATAGCATCTGCCTTCATGGTTTGTCCGCCATCAAACTGTTTACCAGTCCAAAAATCAATCCACTTAGTATCTTTAGGCAAATACACCTCTAACTCGGTAACGCCTTCATCAGTCACGGGAGCGACTAAAAATGAGGGTCCGAACATATATTCGTAATTCTGTTTTAGAGCCATCTCATCATTGGCAAAATCCATGACCAACGGGCGCATGATGGTGCCGTTATTAAAGGTGATATCTGCTGCTTGCGAATATATATAGGGCATTAAACGGTAACGTAAGTTTAGGTAATTTAAGGCCTCTTTTTCCATTTTCTCTCCATAACGCCAAAACTCTGTGTTGGTTTGATAGCCATGAACCCTTTGTAAAGGAGCGAATGTTGCTAATTGAAACCATCTTAAAAAACGCTCTTGATATTCGGCACTTTCATATTGACCGCCTCCTGGACGAAAAAAACCACCAGCATCAAAGGTCCACCAAGGCATACCTGTTATGGACATGTTCAATCCGCCTGTAATTTGTCGTTTTAAAGTTTCCCAATCATGACCAACATCACCACTCCAAACCGCTGTGGAATAACGCTGTTGACCCGAGAATCCACTTCTGGTAAGGATAAAAACGCGTTCATCAGGGGCATCTTTACGCACCCCATCATAAATGGTTTTTGTTACATACATGGGGTACACATTGCGCACCAATTCACCTGGCATGGTACCATTATTAACCATTCTACCTTGCAGGTCATCATTTTCTGGTTCTGTAGCGTCTTGCCACCAACCATCAATGCCGAGTTTTAAAAGTTTATTACTGAAATTTTGCCAATAAAAATCGGCTGCCTTTTGATCGAAAAAATCAACCCATTGTGTTTCTGGAATATAAAACCCTTTTTCTGTAAACTCTTTTCCAAGCTCTGAAACTGGATCTATTTTAGACCATACAGATACCATTAATCGCATATCCATTTCGTGCAATTCTTGCACCATTTTAGCGGGATCGGGATAATTGCTTTCATCAAATTTCATAGCATTCCAACCATATTTGCCCCAATATTGCCAATCTTGAACAATCATATCGAGGGGCAGTTTACGTGCTCTAAACTCACGTGCGTTTTCCAATAACTCATTTTGGGTATTAAAACGCTCACGGCAATGGATATAGCCCAAAGACCAAATGGGCATTAATGGTGCTTGCCCCGTTAAATTACGGTAACTGGAAATCACGGCATCGGCATTGCCAGCAAACACCACATAATCTAACACGTTGGCAACTGGCGAACGAAACACCGTTTCATCCTCCACTTTTCTGTAGTAAATAACAGGTTTGTCATTACGCTCTCCCGTTACAAGAATTTTATGCTCTCCAGCCTCGAGTTCAATAAACTCACTGGTGGTAGGTGGCAACCAGGGATTTCTAAAATCCATGATACTTTTTCCATCAATCGCCACTTGCCATCTTCTAGCCATTTTTTGACCAACATCCAATAAAAGGGCATATTTACCTGCTTCTTTAACTGAGAATGTTCCTGTAAAAAGGCCGTCCTGTCGTCTTTCGCGTCTGGTACCTTCTGTGGTTGTTACATCTACCGAAATGGCTTCACCGTCCGTGCCTGCTGGCTTTAATTCAACAACATTATCTGCGGGATTAAAATCGGTCAATCCGTAGTTATGCCAAAGCAGACCATAACCTTTGCTGGACATAATAAACGGAATGGAGATTTGTGTATTAACTTGAGTTAAGCGTCTTGGTAAGGCACGGATATTTAAATACCCATCTTGAAATTGGCCTGTTCCGTATAGATATTCATCTTTTGGAGATTCAAAAGCTTGCTCGACGATATGGGTTGGTTGTCCTTGTACCATACTCGGAGTAAATACTCGGCTACCTGGTTTTTCAGTTAAAAACACCTTACCAGAAGCATCTTTATAAGTTAGTGCCCCCGTTTGTTTGTTTAAAGCCACTTTTATTTTAGAAGTACTAACTTCTAACTCCGAATCTGTTTCAGATACGTTGAATTTTGGCGCTTCTACCAAAGAAGTAAAAACCAGTTCTTCATGGTTTATATTACTGAAATCTTTTGCAAATTGAATTCTAACAGCGCCATCGGATAATGGACTGATGTGCATATCTCCACCATCTAGTGAAACAATCACTTTATTAGGTTGCTTGGTGTAGTTTTTTACAGATTGCCCTAAGCAAAATAGAGGCAATAGTAAAAAAATAAGGGTTCTCTTTAGTGTCATTTTTAAGTTTAGTTTAATTATTTCAAATATAATTATATAAACTTTACGAAGGATGTTTTCAAACTCCGTAAAAAGATAATCAACAATAAATTGCTTTTTTAAATTAAAACATAAATCCTTACTAGAATACCATAAACAAAAAATCCCAAGCTTTCACTTAGGATTCAATTATCAATTGTACATCGTAACTTATTCTTCAGGGTGCATAAAGCGTTGTTTAGCTAACAATTCTTCCTCAGTTTCTACATGGTTATCATCTGGTACGCAACAATCTACAGGGCATACCGCTGCACATTGAGGCTCATCATGAAAACCTTTACACTCCGTACATTTATCTGGTACAATATAGTAAATCTCATCACTTATAGGTTCTTGGGCATCTTCGGCATCCACTTCTTTCCCGTTGGTCAATACCACTTTACCTTTTAAACTCGTACCGTCTTTGTAGCGCCAATCGTCGGCTCCTTCATAAATGGCCGTATTCGGGCATTCAGGTTCGCAAGCACCACAGTTAATACATTCGTCTGTTATAATAATTGCCATAGCTTTTCTTTTTTAATTATTCCTTGTAAACTTATCATAAAAGTAAGTTTAAAAAAAGGTCGTTCGTTACATTTTTCTAACTTTGCATGGCAAAAATAACGCCAAAACCATTCATAACCAAACTTAGAATGAATTTACAGCAAAGAATTAACGCTTTTGTAAAATTAGGAGATTTTTTAAGTCAATTTTCTAACGAATCTATTCATATAAAAAATAATGTTGAACACAACAGTTTATTTTTTGATGGCTTTAAGCACCAAATAAAATTAGCTGAAGAACACAATGGCTGGTTTACAAAAGAGAACATTCTATTTGCTTTTGAAGGTTGGAGCAATTTACTAACCGAAAACAACTTAAATATTTGGTTACAACCATACCATATTGAAAGCATTCAACAAAAAAAGGTAGCCATTATTATGGCGGGAAACATTCCGCTGGTTGGATTCCATGATTTTTTATCCGTGTTGGTTACGGGACATCAAGTGGTTGTAAAACAATCATCCAATGACAAATACCTACTACCCTTTTTAGCTAAATATTTGGAATATGTTGAACCCAATTTTAAAGGATTGATAACCTTTACTGAAGAGAAACTGGAACATTTTGATGCCGTTATTGCAACAGGAAGCAACAATACCGCCCGATATTTTGAATATTATTTTAAGGGTAAACCATCCATCATAAGAAATAACCGTAACTCAGTGGCTGTGTTGTTTGGAACGGAAACGCCTGAAGATCTAAAAAAACTATCGGACGATATTTTTAGATATTATGGTCTTGGTTGCCGAAATGTCTCCAAATTATTTGTTCCGAGGGGCTATAATTTTAATACTTTTTTTGAATCGGTTTACCATTGGCACCCCATTATTGACAAGGCAAAATACGCCAATAATTACGATTACAACAAAGCAGTCTATTTAATGAGTGAGTTCGATATGCTTGAAAATGGCTTCTTGATGATTAAGGAAGATGAAAGCTTTTCCTCTCCCATTGCTACTGTTTTTTACGAATTTTATGATTCTTTGGGTGTATTAAAAGGCATCTTGGATTCTAAAAAAGACCAAATACAATGTATTGTCTCAAACGGATTTATGGAAAACGAAATTCCTTTTGGGAAGACTCAGAAACCCGAACTTTGGGATTATGCCGATAACGTAAATTCCATTGAATTTTTATTATCGATTTAACAAAAAAATTATTGATTTTATACCACAAAATATACAATTAATTAGCAACTTTGCATCTTTAAAAATTTACACATACTAATGAAAAAACATAACTTTAGTGCAGGTCCAAGTATTTTACCACAAGAAGTAATCATCAAGTCTTCAGAGGCTGTTCTTGATTTTAACAACGAAGGTTTATCTATATTAGAAATATCACATAGAAGCAAAGCTTTTATTGATGTTATGGAAAAAGCGAGGTCCTTGGCATTGGAATTAATGGGTCTTGAGGGCAAAGGTTATAAAGCATTATTTTTACAAGGTGGCGCAAGCACCCAATTTTTAATGGTAGCCATGAATCTTTTGGAAAAAAGAGCTGGTTATTTAAACACAGGTACCTGGAGTTCAAAGGCCATTAAAGAAGCTAAAAAGTTAGATGATATTTATGAAGTTGCCTCTTCTAAAGAAGCAAACTTTAATTATATACCTAAGGGATATGACATTCCTTCAGATTACGATTATTTCCATTGCACTTCAAATAATACCATTTTTGGAACCCAGTTAAAATCGTTCCCAAAATGCGATATTCCAATGGTTTGTGATATGAGTAGCGATATTTTTTCACGTCAGTTGGATTATTCACAATTTGATTTAATCTATGCTGGCGCGCAAAAAAATATGGGTCCTGCTGGTGCTACATTGGTTGTTATAAAAGAAGACATTCTTGGTAAAGTATCTCGCAACATTCCTTCTATTATGGATTATAAAATCCATATTGAGAATGGCAGTATGTACAATACACCTCCCGTTTTTGCGGTTTACACATGCATGCTGACATTAGAATGGTTAAAAGGTATAGGTGGCTTAAAAGCTATTGAAGATTTGAACGAGAAAAAAGCAAGACTCATGTATTCTGAAATTGATTTGAATCCATTATTCAAAGGATTTGCTGCAAAAGAAGATCGCTCATTCATGAATGCTACATTCACTTTAGAAAACGAAAACTTAAAAGAGACCTTTGAAACCATGCTTAAAGAAGCTGGTATTAGTGGACTTAATGGACACAGAAGTGTTGGTGGTTATAGAGCATCTATGTACAACGCCTTACCAATAGATAGCATCAAAGCACTTGTGGAAGTGATGAGTGAATTGGAAAGTAAAGCTTAGAATGAGTTTTCAGTGGCAGTTTTCAGTGCGACACTAACTTAATAAATAAAATTAATCAGAAGTAAAAAGTATAATCGTTCTTGAACTTTTAACTTTTTACTTTTAACTTTTAACTTAGATAAATGAAAGTATTAGCAAACGACGGTATTTCACAAAGCGGTAAAGATGCTTTAGAAAAAGGTGGTTATGAAGTAATTACCACTACTGTAGCACAAGAACAATTAGCAAATTACATTAACGAAAAAAGCATTGATGTACTATTGGTACGCAGTGCAACTACGGTTAGAAAAGATTTAATAGACACCTGCCCTGGCATCAAAATAATTGGACGAGGCGGTGTAGGTATGGATAATATTGATGTTGACTATGCAAAATCAAAAGGCATTCATGTTATTAATACACCTGCATCATCATCGCATTCTGTTGCGGAATTGGTATTTGGGCATTTCTATGGTTTAGCACGTTTTTTACACCAATCCAACAGAGATATGCCTTTAGAGGGTGATGTTAGCTTTGGTAAATTGAAAAAAGCATATGCTAAAGGTGTTGAATTAAAGGGAAAAACCTTAGGCGTTATAGGTTTCGGACGTATTGGTCAAGCGACAGCTAAGGTAGGTTTAGGTGTTGGTATGAAAGTGGTTGCTTTTGATCCTTATTTGGAAAAAGCAAATTTGGAATTGGATTTTTTCGATGGACAAAAAGTAAATTTTGATATTACAACAATTTCTAAAGAAGACGTTTTAAAACAAGCAGACTTCATTACGTTACACGTGCCAGCTCAAGACGGTTATGTTATTAGCAAAAATGAATTCGATATGATGAAAGACGGTGTGTATATTGCTAATGCAGCTCGCGGCGGTGTTATTGATGAAGTTGCTCTTGTTGAAGCTATTTTAAGCGGAAAAGTTGCCGGTGCTGCTTTAGATGTTTTTGAAAAAGAACCGAAACCAGAAATTACATTATTGATGAACTCTTGTTTATCATTGACACCTCATATTGGTGCAGCTACTGAAGAAGCACAAGATAGAATTGGAACTGAGCTTGCTGCTCAAATTATTGGTATATTAGGTTAATAATCAAATTAATATAATTTTTAATTAAAACTTCTAACATGGCTGTTAGAAGTTTTTTTTGTATATTCCTGTCTGTATTTAAAAAATAAAATTATGTCTGGAATATTAGATTTACTAAACAGCGATTTAGGAAAAACAATCATTAGTGGTGTTTCCAACGAAACCAATCAGCCACAAAGCAAAACACAAGATGTTTTAACTATGGCTTTGCCAGTTTTAATGGCCGCCATGAAGCGTAATGCCGCGACACCTCAAGGTGCAGAAGGACTTATGAGTGCATTAAATAGTAAACATGATGGCAGTATTTTAGACAACTTAGGTGGTTTATTCAGTGGTGGCGTTGGCAACGATGTTATGGAAGACGGCAATAAAATACTAGGTCATGTTTTGGGTGGTAAACAACAAAACGTACAAATGGCAATAAGCCAAAAATCTGGTATTGATGCTAATTCCGTTGCTCAAATTTTAAAAGTAGCGGCTCCCATTTTATTGGGTGTCTTAGGTAATCAAGCTAAAAAGCAACATGTAAATAGCCCTAGTGGCCTAGAAGGTTTACTTGGCGGTATGCTTGGTGGTAATTCCAATAAAAATGAACAAAGCTTTTTAGAGTCCATTCTAGATGCAGATGGAGATGGCAGCGTGATTGATGATGTTGCAGGCATGGTTTTAGGTAGCGGTAATCAGAAGAAAGGTGGACTCGGTGGCCTTTTAGGAGGTCTTTTCGGAAGAAAATAAATAACACTTTAAACATATATTCAAAACATCAAACACCTACATGTTTGGTGTTTTTTATTAAAAACCATTCATAAACAAGTATTTAAGGAATGATTTTTGTAATTTTAAGTATTTGGTCTTAGAGCATCACTCAATGAAAACCAGTGTTAACTCATTATGATTTTCACAACAATATATAAGATGATAATTTTGGGTTATTAATCATTTAAAAAAATCTACGGATGAAAACAATAGTATACATATTACTGGTTTGTGGCTTTATAATTGGTTGCAACACAACGAAACCCATTGCTTCAAAAACCAATGAAAAATTGGCGAATGCTAAATTAAGTGACACCGTTAAAATCGAGAACGATTCCTTAGAATATCAAATTATTATTATAGAACCTGGTTTTAATGCTTGGTTGTTAGGTAATGCAAGGCCAGAAGGGTTTTATTCTCAAACATTATTGGAAAACAGGAATATTATTTATGTGAATGAATGGAATAGAAGAGCTGCAAATCCTATTCAGTTCAACGGTAACCTCTACCAAATGCAAATTGATTATCATTACGGCATAGATTATGGCTATGAAGTTAATTATAAGCTCTACAATTATTTTATTTATTTTCAATTGACGTATAACCAAAGATTAGGCCCGTTTACACCTAGAATTTAATTACTTTCCTTATTTTTGCAATTAAATTGCAACTGTGAATAAGTTAAAAGAACGTTGGGGCATAGAATCTAATTTTCAAATAGCCATCATTTTTATTGTGTTTGCTATTACTGGCTCTACAGCATCTTATATAGGGAAGCCTATTTTAGGTTTTTTAAATATCACTCCAGAGACATTCAATGTTGTATTGTATTGGACCATAAGAATATTGATACTTTTCATTATGTATCAATTTCTATTGGTTTTTTTCGGTTGGCTTTTTGGTCAACATTCATTTTTTTGGAATTTTGAAAAAAAAATGCTCAGTAGATTGGGATTTAAACGCTTTTTTAATTGATGCCATTAAAAAAACTACATATTACATTTAAAATTTCTGCTTTTACATTAGCAGTGCTTTTACTTGTTCCTACGTTTGTTAAATTCAATCACATGTTTGCTCACCACAAACATGATATATGCTTAGGTGAAAAATCCACGCATTTGCACGAAATAAATACCGATTGTGATTTCTACAAATTTAACCTAAATACGCCTTATTGTTTTTTTTCCAATGATATTGAATTATTTGTTGAAATATATATTCATAAAACAAGTAGTTCTCTATATACCTTCTTACATAATCATCGGCAATTATCTTTTTCCCTTCGAGGCCCTCCTGCTTTAGTTTAAAGTAAGTCATTATTTAAACTAAGATTCATTACAATGAAAAACCCCTAAAAATAGCTTCTTAAAAACAAGCTGTTTAAAGGTGTCGCATCATACCGGTGAAAACAATAAATAGAAACAGATGAAATACTATGTATTGATTGTGGCTTGTTGTTTTATAAACATAACCCATAGTCAAAATTGCAATTCCAAGTTTTTTGGAGAAGTTCATGACTTTCATGATGGTACGCCAATAATTGACGCAAACATTTATATTGAAACTCTTGACAAGTACACAACCTCTGATATCAATGGGAAATTTTCTGTTGAAAACCTTTGTGATGGCAAAATAACCATTACTGTCTCGCATTTGGCATGTGAAACCAAACGCTTGGATATTCAAATCAGCGGTGATACGTTTTCTGTCATTAATTTAGAGCATCATATTGAAGAGCTTAATGAAGTTCAAGTTGATGGAACGACAACTAGTAAATTAACCAAAACATCACAGGAAACACTTTTAAAAACCGATGCTATTGAGCGCTTCAGTGCTTTGAGCCTTGGTGATGCTTTGAAACAAATTAGCGGTGTCTCTTCAATAAATACTGGAAATTCCATTGTAAAACCTGTGATTAATGGTTTGCATAGTAGCAGAATTATAGTCATGACCAACGGTGTGCGTTTACAAGATCAAGAATGGGGTATTGAACACGCTCCTAATATTGATTTGAATACTGCTGGAAGCATCAATGTGATAAAAGGTGCCAACGCCTTGGCCTATGGTGGCGATGCCATTGGCGGGGTTATCGTGTTAAAACCTTCGAATATTAGTTTAAAAGATTCGCTTTACGGAAAGACTATTATTAGTGGTCAAACCAACGGTAGAGGCTATAGTTTAAATTCATCTTTAACCAAAACCTATCAGCAAGGTTGGTATGTAGGTGCACAAGCATCCCTAAAACGCTTTGGTGATTTTGAAGCGCCAGATTATAGCTTGACTAACACTGGTTTGAACTCAAAAGGATTCTCCATTAACGGTGGTTTTAAAACGTTTGAAAAAGGCTTCAATGTGTATTATAGCTATTTAAATAATGACATAGCCATTTTGAGGTCGTCCCATATTGGTAATATTGAAGATTTAGTCAATGCCATTAACAGCCAACAGCCTTTGGTGGTTGAAGATTTTAGTTATGATATCAATGCCCCTCGCCAAGATGTGACACACCAAATCATTAAAGCTGATTTTTACAAACGCTTTAAAAATTTCGGACGTTTAGAAGTGCAGTATGATTTTCAAAACAATCACCGTTTTGAATATGATATTCGTGTTGGAGCAGACAGGGATAAACCAGCCATCGATTTGACTTTAAAAACACATACCATACGAACGAATTTAAAAGTGGATTCTAAAAGCAATGCCACGTATGAATTTGGAATGAATGTTGGTTATCAAAACAATTTTGCCAATCCTGATACGGGCGTGAGACGTTTGATTCCTGATTATGACAAGTATGATTTTGGGGTTTTTGCTGTTTCTGGTTTCAGATTAAATGATAATACCCATTTGGATTTTGGACTTCGTTATGATTTCAATCGGATTGATGCCAAAAAATTCTATATCACTAGTCGTTGGATAGAACGTGGTTATGATGTCGATTTTGGAGATATTGTGATTGATGATTTAGGAACACAATTACTAACAAACCCTGTGTTTGACTATCACAATGTGTCTGCTTCTACTGGAATTGCTTTTAAATTGAATGAACGTAACTCTATAATTTTTAATTATGGATTGTCTAACAGAGCACCAAATCCGTCAGAATTGTTTAGTGATGGTTTACACCATTCCGCAGCAAGAATTGAGCTGGGCGATTTACGCATCAAGCAAGAAACATCCAATAGGATTTCTGGAACGTATCTATATGAACAGGAGTCTTTTTCACTAAATCTTGAAGCGTTTTATAATCATATTAGCGATTATATTTTTATAGAACCCACAGGTACTGAGCAAACCATTCGTGGTGCATTTCCTGTTTGGGGTTATAATCAAACAAATGCGGCGTTATTTGGAATGGATATGATGGCAAATTATAAGTTCAATGAGCAATGGTCATTTAACCATAAATCATCTTTAATTAAAGGAAGGGATTTAAGCCTAGAGCAAGCACTGATTGATATGCCATCATTCAAAACAGTCAATATTTTAGGCTATTCGAATGAAAAATGGTTGCGTTTTAATTCTGAATTGCAGAGCGAATTGGTATTGAGACAAAACGATTTTCCGAACAATAACTTTGAAGTGTTTATACCAAGAACCGAAGAAATGGTGTTGGTAGATGTGAGTTCACCGCCACCGGCCTATCATTTGTTGCACTTTCAAAGTGATATTACCCTTAATTTATCAGCCAAAACAAACCTAAACATTGGTTTGAACATTACAAACATCTTGAACACTTCTTACAGAGAATATCTTAACAGATTAAGATATTTTGCCGATGATTTAGGAAGAAATTTCATGATACAATTAAAATTAAATTATTAACCCATAAAAAAAACACAATGAAAATATTCAAAAAAGTATCCATATTATTTTTAGCAACCCTAGTATTTACTGCATGTTCGAATGATGATGACCCGTTGCCTGTAAATGAGGAAGAGGTTATCACCACATTAACAGCTACTTTAGTACCTGTTGGGGGTGGAACTGCTGTAACTTTGCAAACTCGGGATTTGGATGGAGATGGTCCAAACCCACCGGTTATCACAGTTTCAGGACCATTAGCTGCTGGCACCACTTATAATGGAAGTTTAGCACTTTTGAATGAAACTGTAACGCCGGCAGAATCTATTAATGAAGAAATAGCTGAAGAAGATGAAGAACACCAATTTTTCTTTCAAGCTACAAATAACATAGCCACATTTGATTATGTTGATTTTGATGGCAATGACAATCCTGTAGGATTGGAATTTACGTTAACGACCACAACTACTGGTGCTGGAAGTATTACCATAATATTGCGTCATGAACCAAACAAAACTGCTACAGGCGTAAGTGATGGTGATATTACAAATGCTGGTGGTGAGACCGATATTACAGCGACCTTTCAAGTTACAGTACAATAACCATCATTTTTTTAATTTTAAAAATCCCTTTCATTGGTTTGAAAGGGATTTTTTTATTGCTTTATTTCTATAACTTTCTTTTTGGTTTCTGTTTTGCCAAACACGTATGTGTAAATCCACATCAGTGTAAATGATGGAATGAAATCTACTATAGGCAATGCTTCTTCTATAAAAGAAATAACAGCCGCCACTTTACCCGATCTACCTTTATAAAGTCTCGTCATCAAATAGGCTGATAAAGGTGCCCAAACAAAATCAAACGGTGGGAATATATACGATATGTAACCACAACCATCAAATAAAAGCCCCAACAAGAGCTTTTTGTTTTTACTCATAGAGTCATTCATAATGTTGTAATGTAATAAATGATGTTATTAGCAATGATTAACTCAATAAATATACCAAAATCTATTTACCAATCAATTTCAAAAATTCATTTCTGGTTTCAATTTTTTCAAACTGGCCTCTAAAACCTGATGTTGTTGTTATGGAATTTTGTTTTTGTACCCCGCGCATCATCATACACATGTGGGAGGCTTCAATAACTACGGCGACACCTTGTGGTTTTAAGGTATCATTGATGCAATCTAAAATCTGCTCTGTTAACCGTTCTTGTACCTGTAATCGTCTTGAAAAGATATCAACAATTCTTGGTAATTTACTAAGTCCGACGATATGCCCATTAGGAATGTAGGCTATATGAGCTTTGCCAAAAAACGGTAATAAATGATGCTCACAAAGTGAATATAACTCAATGTCCTTTACAATGACCATTTCATTGTAAGACTCTTTAAACATAGCACTTTTAAGTACCTTTATAGGGTCTTGATGATAGCCTTGGGTTAAAAATTGCATGGCTTTGGCAGCACGTTCGGGGGTTTTTAACAAACCGTCCCTTTCTGTATCCTCGCCTAAATCCTTAATAATATTTTTATAACGTTCCCTAACATCGTCCGTTATCTGGATGTTGTACTCTTCAACTTTTCTATATGGCATGATTTAAATAGTCTTTAATTTATTTGAATAGGATGCTTTTAGCTTTTTCAATTTGGGATTTATAACAAACTGACAATAGGCCTGCTCGCTATTTTGGTTGTAATAATTTTGATGGTAGTCTTCTGCATTATAAAACACTTCTGAAGGTACAACTTCTGTGACAATAGCATTATCAAAAACATGTTCTTTTTCAAGATAGTCTATGAAGCTTTCAGCTGCTTCCCTTTGCATGTCATTATTATAAAATATGGATGATCGGTATTGTGTACCAACATCATTTCCTTGCCTATTCAATGTGGTGGGGTCGTGTGTAGCAAAGAAAATCTCTAAAAGTTCTTGGTAAGTGATTTTATGTTCATCATAAAAAATTTGAATGGCCTCTGCATGCCCTGTACGTCCTGTACAAATTTCCCGATATGCCGGATTTTTTATTTGGCCACCAGTATAACCCGAAATAACCCTTTCAACACCTTGTAATCGTAAAAAAACGGCTTCGGTACACCAAAAGCATCCACCCGCAAAAGTGGCAACCTGTAAATTATTATTCATAGCACTTAAAGTTAATCAAATTTTAGTTGCTTAGAGTATTAAAAACTTACAAGCCCATTATAATTTAACTTTTACTTAAGAATAACTATTTAACACTCGCTTAATTTTGTAAGATTCCCTGTAACAAACTATTTAATTTATTGTCTTATTTTAGATATATAAATCATCAATCAAAAACCAATGAAACTAACCACTTCCCTGTTTCTTCTTGCCTTTTTCAGTATCTCATCAATATTGTCACAAGAAAACGAAAAAAAATCATTAAACATTTCAAAAACTAACAATCCGCCCGTAATTGATGGCATTCTAAATGATACTATTTGGCAACATTTAGAAGAAGCAAAAGACTTCACTCAGTTTAGACCAGAAATGGGTATTCAGGACACTGTTGGAATCAAAACCATCGTCAAAGTCACTTATGATGACAATGCCATTTATTTTGGAGCTTATTTGCACGACGACCCCACCAAAATAATGAGTCAGCTTACCACTAGAGACAATTTTGGACAAACTGATTTTTTTGGTATTATCATCAATCCAAATAATGATGCCCAAAATGACACCGAGTTTTTTATTTTCCCTTCTGGCACTCAAGCCGATGCCATTGCGAACCCCAGTATAGGCGAAGATTTTGGATGGAATGCTGTTTGGGAAAGCAAAGTAACTTTAGTATCCGATGGCTGGATTATAGAAGTAAAAATACCTTATGATGCACTTAGATTTTCAAATAAAAATGTTCAAACATGGGGACTTCAATTTCATAGACATTTTAGAAGAGCTAGTACACAGTATTCGTGGAATCCAATAGATAGAACCAAAGGAAATTTCGGCTTATATCATGGGGAACTTAGGGGTATTGAAAATATTGAATCCCCTATCCGACTTAGCTTTTATCCATTTACTTCTGGGTTAGTTAATTCTTTTGACGGTGCTACCGACACAGATTTAAAGTTTGGTTTGGATGTAAAATATGGCATTACGGAAAACTTTACGCTCGATGCCACCTTAGTCCCAGATTTCAGTCAAGCTGGTTTCGATAATTTAGAATTAAATTTAGGTCCCTTTGAACAAACATTTTCTGAACAACGTCAATTCTTTACAGAAGGCGTGGATTTATTTAGTAAGGGTAATTTATTCTTTTCAAGACGTGTGGGCAATAGTCCGACTGGCAGTGTTGAATTAAATGAAAATGAGACTATTGAAAAGTATCCAAATACAGTGAATGTTTTAAATGCCGTAAAAGTGTCGGGCAGGACAAAAAATGGTCTTGGCATTGGTGTTTTTAACGCCATTACCGAAAAAACATATGCTTCCATTAAAAATACTGAAACCAATAACATACGTGAAGAACTTGTTGAGCCCATTTCAAATTATAATATTTTGGTTTTAGATCAACAATTCAATAAAAACTCATCAGTTAGCCTTATAAATACCAATGTAACGCGAGATGGTAAATTTAGAGATGCCAACGTTACAGGGCTTATTTTTGATATTAACAATAAGAGAAACACCTATAAATTGCAAGGTGAAACAAAAATGAGCAACATTAATTTAATTGACGGCGCTAAAACAGGTTACAGTACCTATTTTGCTGCTAGAAAAACACACGGTAACTTGAGATATGGTTTCAATCATAGCTTTGCCGATACAAAATATGACATCAATGATTTGGGTCTGATTTACAGAAATAACTATAACAATATGGGTATGGATCTTTCTTATAGAATTTTTGAACCCACTAAAAAGCTAAATAATTATTATGTTGGTGGTTATTATAATTATAGTCGATTGGTAGACCCGGGCGTTTACACAGGAACTAGTTTTGGGTTTAATTATAATGCACAAACAAAAACTCTCCATGATTTCGGTATCAATATTAATATGCAACCAGGCAAACAATTTGATTATTTTGAACCAAGAACGACAGGACGTTATTTTATTTATGAAAATAGAGTGAACTCCGGCATTTGGTTTTCATCTAACTATAACAAGATATTTGCTTATGATGTTGATTTTGGAGGACTTACATATTTTGAAGATGCTAGAGACAGTAATGAATATTGGTTTGGCATTCAACCCAGAATCAGATTTAATGACAAACTTTTGGTTAGATATTCATTTAATTATAATAAAGAATTTAACGACAGAGGTTATGCAACAAAAGTAGGTGACGATATTATTTTTGGTGAGCGTGATAGAAAGACCGTAGTAAATTCACTTTCTGGAAGTTATACATTCAATTCATTCAATAGTTTATCTCTAACTTTTAGGAATTATTGGTCAACGGTAGATTATAAGGATGATTTTTTTACACTTGAAGAGAATGGAAGCCTAAACGCTAATTCCGGTTATGAATTAAGTGATTTAGAAACCAATCCCAATGCCAATTTCAATACTTGGAATTTAGATTTTAGTTACTCTTGGCAATTTGCTCCGGGAAGTTTCTTAACAGCATTATATAGAAATCAGTTGTTTAACTACGATAATAATGCTAATGATACTTATAGTAAAAGCTTAGATACACTTTTTAATCAACCCATACAACATACCTTTTCTTTAAGATTGCAGTATTTTATTAATTATTCCAGTGTAAAAAACATTTTTAATAAGAAACATACGTGAGTATTGCCAATAACCACTTAAAGTGCTAAATTGTGTGCATGATTCAAGCAAACAATATTCATAAATACTACAATGATTTACACGTTTTAAAAGGCGTTGATATTCACGTAAAAAGAGGCGAAATCGTTTCTATTGTTGGTGCATCGGGAGCTGGAAAAACAACGCTGCTACAAATACTAGGCACATTAGACAGAGCATCCAATAAGGAAGATTTTAATCTTACAATAAACGACACAAATATCAATTCATTGAATGATAAAGCCTTGGCTAAATTCAGAAATGAGCACATTGGTTTTATTTTTCAATTCCATCAACTTTTACCCGAATTTACCGCTTTAGAAAACGTATGCTTACCTGCTTTTATAAAAGGTACCAAGAAATCGGATGCCGAAAATAAAGCCAAAGAACTTTTGGATTTCCTGGGTTTATCACACAGATACAATCACAAACCAAACGAACTTTCTGGTGGCGAACAGCAACGTGTTGCTGTTGCAAGAGCTTTAGTAAATAGTCCTGGACTTATTTTTGCGGATGAACCATCTGGAAATTTAGATAGCGAATCGGCCGAAAATTTACATAACCTATTTTTTAAACTGCGGGACGAATTTGGTCAAACCTTTGTCATTGTTACCCACAATGAGGAGCTTGCCAATTTAGCTGATAGAAAATTAACCATGGTTGATGGGAAGATTTTAATATGATGCTTCTATCGCATTTACTTTAGTTTCCTTTTCCTTTTTATATTTTCTGCCATACCATAAAAGTATGCCCGTTACCGGTAATGTTGCAGTAAGCAAACTTACCAAAAACGCAATTATTTTACCTGCTAAACCACCAATGGCACCAATATGGATATCGTAGTTCATTCGTAATATTTTTTCACCTACTTCGGCATTACTGTACTTGCCATAAATCCCTGGCGTTTCAATTTCTTCTAAGGTATTTTGATCAAAGAATCGGAAATCAGAATCATAATACACCCCTTCACTATTTGAAATCTCAACATAAATACTAGAAGCCTCCGATTCCGGATAATGTAGCTCAATACTTTCCGCATTGGGCAATTCCTTTTGAAGTTTTGCAATTAAATAGTCCATCGGTATAGTGTTCTCAACTTGCTTAAATTCGCCACTAATATTTTCTGGAATGATAAACTCTGCAACTTTATCACCTCCAGTAGATTTATAAACCACGTATTTAAGCCAATTATATGACATGATTGACCCTGTAAACGCTAGTACCAACGCCAATGAACAAATATAGAACCCAACAATAGTATGTAAATCAAAATTTTTGCGTTTCCAACGTGTGGTGGGCTTCCACATGAATTGTAACCGTTGTTTTAAATTTTTACGTTTTTTAGGAATCCATAAAATAAATCCGGAAACGATGATGAAAATAAACAGCAAAATAGAGGCACCAACCACTTGTTCACCAATGGCTTTTGGCAACCATAATCGCATATGACCTTTTAATATAAATGCAAAAAAACCAGACAAGTGATCTTCTACATGAATGATTTGCCCTGAATACGGATTTACAAAAACACTTTGGTAAAATTCTGGTTCTGCATCATAGAAAATAACTTCAATCGCTTCATTATTATTACTGAAAAGGCTTCCATGTATGGTATTATTTGGAAATACGGAGGCACCAATATTTTTAACCTCAGTTGGTGTTAATATGGGTTTATCTTGTTTTTCAACAATTTTATAATCGGTATATAAACTTTCGATTTCGTCTTTAAATGCCCAACAACAACCCGTTATGGCCACTATAAAAACAACAATACCTGTTAGTAATCCTAAAATTTTATGAAGCGAAAGAATGCTTTTTCTGTAACCCATTTTTATGTGTAAAAGGGTCATAAAAAAATGACCCTTTATTTTAATTCAATATTATTAAAACTTATAAGTAAAATTTGCCAATAAAGCCCTTGGTGCTTGCGGATTTATGGTAGTCCATCCTTTGTAATATTCTTTATTAAACGCATTGTTCAATTTCAAACCAACACTATACTTGTCAGCCGCATAAAAAATAGTGGCATTGGCAATGGTGTAAGCTGGCAAAATAAATTCTCCAGTAGATGCATAATTAATAGCAAAACGTTCACTACCACCATTAAACCCAAAACCAAGTCCGAAACCATCAAGTTCACCTTCTTGAAACTCATAAGTCGTCCAAAAGTTATATATCGTTTTTGGACCCGCATCCAGTGGTCTTCTGTTTAAAATCTCGGTATTATCGGATTTTGTGGTTTCACTGTCATTATTACTAAAACCAGCTCTAATATTCAATCCCTTTATCGGGTTGGCATTTACTTCAATCTCAAAGCCTTTGCTTTCAACCTCTCCCCCTTGAATTTTATTAAACGGTGACGCAGGATCTGTAATCACTCTATCTTTTACTTTAATATCGTAATAACTTGCAGTAATATTTAACTTATTTTTGAACAAGTTTGTTTTCACACCAAACTCAAACTGATTGGCTTGTTCTGGGTCGAATGTTTTTAATGTTTGAAGCCCAGCATTTGGATCTCCGACCATTTCTGGTGCTACATTGGTAAACCCATTTTGATAATTTGCAAAAAGCGATAATTCATTTAAAAGGGGCTGAAACATCAGTCCGACTTTTGGAGACAATGTGGTTTGGTCGTAATCATCGGCTGTATTGGTTATATCTCCTTTATTATCAAATCGGTCTAAACGAAGTCCAACCATAGCAGATAAATTTTGAGTAATATTCAATACATCCGAAACATACAAGCTATAAATATCATATTGGGATTTTGCATTATTCACTCCAACCGATTGAAGTGCTGCATCAACGCCTGCAGTTGACAATGGATACCCTGCTTCTTGAGTTCCATCTGGGGTTACACTTCCATAATAGGCATAGCCAGTACCATTGTCGGTAGATGTTACACTTAAATAATCCAATCCGATAACCACTCTGTTTCTTAAAGAAGCAATTTTAAAATCACCAATGAAATTTTGCTGAATATCAGTGGTTTGTGTATTGGCATTTTGCTTGTTTAAATATCTCGAAAAAGTAATATCTGGGTTACCTCCAAAATCGTATAAATAGGTATAATAGCCTTTTGTTGATGTGGTACTTTTAGAAAGCAACGTTTGCGATTGCCATGTATCGGACAAGTTGTAATCCATTTGAATTCTGTAATTCTGGGTAGGATTTTCTAAGGATAAATCGTTACTAGTAAAGGACAATTTATTATTATAGCCCAACTCATCCAAATTTGTTGCTACTGAAGGTGCCGCTCTGTTTAAGAATAAAAAAGTAGGATTTGTTTGTTCTGCTTGTGTGATTTCCCCATAAAATGAAAATGATAATCTGTTGTTTACTTTATATGATAATGAAGGCGCTATAAAAAACGACTTTCTGAACCCAGCATCCTGGAAACTTTGTTCTGTTGAATATGATGTATTTAATCGAAAATAAATATTGTTTTCTTTATCCAATGCCGTATTAAAATCACCTGTTATTTGATTAAGTCCGTAAGACCCAGAGGTAAAAGACACTTCACCACCTTGACCAACATACGGTTTTTTAGTCACCACATTGATTAATCCACCATACGATGTTACGGCATTACCAAATAATGTTGCAGAAGGTCCTTTTACAACTTCTATACGTTCTATGTTTGCTGGATTAATGGTGCCGTTCGTTAAACCAGGTAAACCATTTACTAATTGTGGCTGCACTGAAAACCCACGTAAAGAATAATAGCCAGCACCATCACCGCCACGTCCCGTAGATGCCCATAAACTTTCCACGCCAACAGCGTTTTTAAGCGCATCATCAAAATTGGTAACCAATTGAGATTGTAATAATTCCGTGGTTATGGTACTATAAACTTGGGTATTCTCAATATCTTTTAAAGCAAGTTTAGAAACATAGGCTGTTTCCTTTCTTGAAAACTTATTCGTTCTTTCACCATTGACAACCACTTCATCTAAAATTTCATTACCTTCATATAAAGTGATTATGCCCAAATCGATGGTTTCATTATTACTGATCTTAAAAGGAATTTCTTTTGATTTAAATCCTATATAAGAAACACTAAGCATATAATCCCCGCTAGTGATGTTTGAGATTTCAAAAAAACCATTTTCGTTAGTTTGAGATCCTTTATTGGTACTTTTTATACTAACATTTACACTTAAAAGGTTAGAATTGTTATAATCTTGAATGGTTCCTTTAACCGTTCCGCTTTGCGAAAAACCTACGGCATTCATAACCAAAATAAAAAGGATGGCTAGTTGTTTTTTCATTTGTAATTTTATTTAGACTTAATATAAATAATGATTTTGATGCAAAAATATATTCCTAAATTGGTTTATGCAAATTATTTAGAATAAATCTAAATAAAAATATACAAGTGATTGAATAACTTTATTTTACAAGGTAAATTGGGAGAATGACAAATAATAAATACCTTATTTTTGCATTTTAAAAAACAAAAAAAATTGAATAAAACAGAGTTAAAAGATTTTCTTGATACTAAAGTCAAACAATACAATCATCCACATTTTATTGAAAGCGACCCCATTCAAATACCACATCAATACAGCAACAAAGAAGATATTGAAATAGCTGGTTTTTTAACGGCTTCCATCGCTTGGGGAAACCGGAAAAGCATTATCAATAATGCCAAACGTTTGATGGATTTATTAGATAATTCACCGTATGATTTTGTAATAAACCATTCTGAAAATGATTTAGAAAAACTACAATCTTTTGTCCATAGAACCTTTAATGCAGATGATTGTACCCAGTTTATAAAATCGTTAAAACACATTTATTTAACTCACAATGGATTGGAATCCATTTTCGCTAAACATGCCGAAAAAGATTCCATGCAAATAGCCATTTCAAAATTTAAAACCACTTTTTTTGAAATAGAGCATTTACCAAGAACCCAAAAACATATTAGTGATCCTTTAAAAAATTCGGCAGCAAAACGTATTAATATGTTCTTACGATGGATGGTGAGGGACGATAAAACGGGTGTGGATTTTGGTATATGGAAAACGCTTTCTTCCAGCCAGCTATCCTGTCCATTAGATGTTCATTCGGGCAATGTGGCACGTAAATTAGGATTGTTAAACAGAAAACAAAACGATGCCAAAGCCTTATTTGAATTGGATACCACATTAAGGAAATTGGATCCAAACGACCCAGTGAAATACGATTTTGCCTTATTTGGACTAGGCGTTTTTGAAAAGTTCTGAACCAAAAAAAAAAAAAAAAAAAACGATTGACAGGAAACCCCATCAATCGTTAATCTATAATCTTAATTCGTAACTCGTAAATTACCTAGCCTTTTAACCACGCTTCACGTAAATCTACTTGTTGCTTTGTAGCATCTGCTTTTGCTTTTAGGACTTCTCCCTTGGTGTAAGATTGAACCGTTGTTGTTTTTATTTCGATGTCTTCTCCTCCTCTATTCAATTTAACATTAACGTCTTGCCCAACAGTCCACATAAACACTTGCTGTAAAACGTTATTTGCATTTTGCATTGTTAAGTCGGTTCCATCAATGGTTTTAATAATATCGCCAGCTTTTACTCCTAAATCATTCCAAAAGCTGTTTTCTTGCACAGCATCCGTAAAGAAAATAGTACCATATTGTGGATTTCCTGAAATGATTAATGTACTACCGTTTAAAATAAAATTGGTTTCCACCTTATCATCTTCTACTATTTCCAATCCAACCTTATCAAAAAATTCGGTATAATTAATAGGTGTTGTACCCACCACATGCGTGTTTAAAAACGTCCCTATTGAAGGATAAGTCATGGCAGTAATTTCTTCAATAAGCTTATCATCTTCAAATGGTTTGTTTACGCCGTACTTATTTGACAATTCTTTCATTAAAGACAAAATACCTCGTTGCCCATTACTTTCCTCTCTCATTAAAATATCTATACACATACCAATCAACGCACCTTTTTGGTAAACATTTAAATATTGATCTGAATATGGTTTATCAATAACATTTTCACTCATTACCGTAAAACTCATGGTATCATCCAAATCTAATGAACGTTGAATTTTATCATAAATGTTAGCATAAAATTTGTCTTCGGTCACTAATCCTTGATCTACTTGGAACAAGGTTGCGAAATATTCCGTAACACCTTCATACATCCACAAATGTTTTGAGAATGTTGGATTGTTATAATCAAAGTAATGAACGTCTTCTGAATGAACACTTAAAGGTGTAACTATATGAAAAAATTCGTGGGATACTACATCAATCATACCTTCGTCTAAATTTTCGGCAGGATAATCTTCGGGCATCACAACCACCGTCGATTTATGGTGTTCTAAAGCTCCAAAGCCTTTAGGTGATCCTTCGCTTCCATCAGATAAATAAAGAAAAATATCGTATCGTGGTGTGCTATCAATATCTCCCAAAAATGTTTTTTGAGCTTCCATCATTTTAAGCATGGCAGGTTTTAACGATGTTGCTGAATGTACTTTATTCGGTGAATACACACTCAACACAATTTTAATATTACCCACTTTAAATTCTTCAACGCTTAGGTTTCCATACATCATGGGGTTATCAGTAACATCAAAATACCTAGACGCGATATAGTTTGTTGTAATAGCTTTGCCATCTGCGCTTGTGGAACTTCCTATTTCTTGCAATGCAGAAGAGCGTACAAAATCTGCTGGCGCGGTAACATCCACTTTATACTGATTATTTTTTAATGAATCAAAATAGCCTATAAAACCATGTAAATTCAATACATAATTATCAGGTTCTATGTTGGTCCCCGATGGTGAAAAAGGTTGCTCTTTGCCAATACCTCCTTCGGTTTCCATATCAAACGTATCGTTAACCCAATAGGTGATTTTATCTAATTGTTTAGCGTTGGCAATCGTCCAAGTATTGTCATCTGTTTTTACAACAGATAATTCATTGCCTTTATAATCGTAGGCTTTAAAATCGTCTATATACTTACCAAAATTGCTTATCGAGTACGTTCCTTGAACAACTTTAGGCAATCTGTACGTAACATTATCAATATTGAATCTTCCAGGATTGATGGTTACTGGTACTTTATCATTTTCAACTTTTGTTAAATCTATTGAAGTTTCTATAGGCAGAGCAATTGCCAAATCGTTACCAATTGTTTGAGTCGAAGTACAACCAACAAATAGCATTCCCGCAAACAAGGCGGATAAAATTCTTGTTTTCATGTAATTTTTTTTATTTCTTTAAATGGACGCCAAATTTAAGGTTATGTTACACCTTCCTTTCACAAGGTTGTGTTAAATTAGCACCATGCAACAGCCACTTATAAGCGTTCTTATTCCGTTCAAAAATACTGAAAATTACCTTACAGACTGCTTAGAGTCTATAATTATTCAGACCTATAAAAATTGGGAAGTTATTATTATTGATGATGGCTCAACCGACTCTAGTTACAATTTAGTTGAATTATATGCTTTAAAGGACCACCGAATAAAACTTCTTAAAAACTCCGGAGATGGTATTATTGATGCCTTACAATTAGCTTTTAAGCACAGCCAAGGCGATTTTATCACCCGGATGGATAGTGATGACATCATGCATCCTAACAAACTGAGCGTATTAGCAACCAACTTAATGACTTACGGAAGGCATCATGTGGCGGTTGGTTTGGTAAAGTATTTTTCGGATGAAGGAATAAAAGAAGGCTATGGAAATTATGAAACGTGGCTTAATAGTTTAACCAAAACAGGAACCAATTATTCTGAAATTTATAAAGAATGTGTCATTCCATCACCGTGTTGGATGATACATCGGGATGATTTGGTGATTTGCGATGCTTTTAATCCGAACACATATCCAGAGGATTACGATTTAGCCTTCAGGTTTTACAAACATGGTTTTAAATGCATTCCTTGTAATCACGTTTTACATTATTGGCGCGATTATAGCACGCGGACTTCCAGAACGCACATCCATTATGCCCAAAATCATTTTACATCTTTAAAAATTCATCATTTTTTAGATATTGATTACAATAAAAATAAAACCTTGACTATTTGGGGTGCTGGCACGAAAGGAAAAATAATAGCACAAACGCTACTGGAAAAGAAGATTCCTTTTGAATGGATTTGCGATAATCCAAAGAAAATCGGACGCGATATTTACGGCAAAAAACTAAAAGCTTTTAATGCATTGAAAACCATTGAAAATCCACAAAGTATCGTTACCGTTGCTAATAAAAAAGCCCAAATAGAGATTCAGACTTATTTAGACAACTTAAATATGAAAGCAATAGAGGACTATGTTTTCTTTTGTTAATTATAGGTTCAAGTTATTTATTTTTAAATTGAAATTGTTTTCATTATATTCAATAATTAAAAAAAATATGTAGTTTTGACAAATCTAAAAAGAAATGCAGTTTAAACACCCAGAACTTCTTTACGCTCTATTTTTACTGCTCATTCCCATTATAGTCCATCTATTTCAACTCCGAAAGTTTCAAAAAGAAGCCTTTACCAATGTCGCGTTTTTAAAAGAGGTCACTTTACAAACCCGCAAAAGTTCGCAATTAAAAAAATGGCTGACCTTGTTAACCAGATTGCTATTGCTTGCCTGTATTATTTTAGCATTTGCCCAACCATTTACCGCGAAAACCAACGCCTTTAAAACCAAAAGTGAAACTGTTATTTATTTAGATAATTCGTTTAGCATGCAGGCCAAAGGTGACCAAGGCGACCTTTTAAAACGTGCCGTTCAAGACATTATAAGCAATGTACCCGAAAACAATACCATCTCTTTATTGACAAATGATAACACTTATAAAAACACTTCTATAAAAGCTATTAAAAATGACTTGCTACAAATGGAGTATTCAGCAAAATCGTTTACTTATGAAGCTGCGTTATTAAAAGCTAAAACACTTTTCAGTAAAGATGAAGGTTCTTTAAAACACATGGTTTTTATTTCAGATTTTCAGCAGCAAGCGACTCATTTTAATCCAACTCCAGATTCACTTACTAATATATTAGCTGTTAAACTGGAACCCGTAAACATTAATAATGTTTCCATTGATAGTGCTTATATTTCCAACGCAACGGCTTCAAATTTCGAAATTACGGTGGCATTAAAACAAACTGGAACGTCGATTGAGAATTTACCTGTGTCGCTTTATAATGACGACCAATTAATAGCAAAAACATCGGTTGCCATTAATAACAATGCCAAAACAACATTCTCTTTACCGACCAATACCATTATTAACGGTAAAATAAGTATTGATGATACCGGTTTGCAATATGATAACGACCTGTTTTTCAATATTAATAATGTCGATAAAATTAATGTACTGAGTATTAATGAGGAAAACGATTCCTTTTTGAAACGTATTTTTACGGAAAATGAATTTAATTACACATCCGCCACGGTTGACCAATTAAACTTTAACGATTTAGAAAAACAAAACTTGATTGTTTTAAACGAACTAAAAACCATTCCGAACACCTTAGTATCGGTTTTAAAAACGTTTACCGACCAAGGTGGTTATATAACCATTATTCCCGCAAAAGACATAACTACCTCATCTTACAATGAATTGCTACAAAATTTCGGCACACGTTTCACTGATTTTGTTGCTTCCGAAAAACACATCACCACCATTAATTATTCGCATCCCATATACAGCAATGGCGTATTTGAAAATGAGGTGAAAAACTTTCAATATCCGCAAATACAAAGTTTCTACAATCTGTCAAAGCAAGCAGGTAGTTCTGTTTTACAATTTGAGGACAATAAACCCTTTTTAGTGCAAAGCAAAAACGCGTTTATATTTACGGCCGCCTTAAATAATGACAATTCCAATTTTAAGAATTCGCCTTTAATTGTTCCTACACTTTATAACATGGCAAAAAATAGTTTTAAAGTGCCCTCCATATATTATACCATCGGACAGGATAATAGTTTTGATGTGGATGTGCAACTGAATCAAGATGATATTGTTTCAATTGTCAATACCGATTTAAATATCATTCCCAAACAGCAATATTTCAATAATAAAGTGCTTATAAACACATTTGAAGACCCCGCCATTTCTGGTATTTATACCATTAAAAACAAGAATGAGAACATACAAAATGTGAGCTACAATTATAATCGGACCGATAGCGACCTAATCTATCAAGATCTTTCAAACTTAAACAACATTACACTTAGTGATTCTGTTACCGATAGTTTTGACATCATAAAAAGTGATACAAATATTAACGCCTTGTGGAAATGGTTTGCTATTTTTGCACTGGTGTTCTTGATTATTGAAATGCTCATCTTAAAATACTTTAAATGAACATACTTATAAAGTCTGCAACAATTATTGATTCTAAAAGCGAGTTCCATAACACAACTCAAGATGTATTAATTGAAAACGGTGTTATTACCAACATAGGAAACCAACTAAAAAATCCGAAGAATTATCAAGAAATCGCATTCGAAAACCTTCATATCTCACAAGGATGGTTTGATAGTAGTGTGTGTTTTGGTGAACCAGGTTTTGAAGAACGCGATACTATTGCCAACGGCCTAAAAACGGCAGCAGCTTCTGGATTTACGGCGGTTGCCATGAATGCCAACACGCATCCTATTTTAGACACTAGTTCTGATATTGAATTTGTCAACACAAAGGCAAAAAACCATGCCGTTACCTTATTGCCCATGGGGGCTTTAACAAAAGAGGGCAAAAGTGAAGACTTGGCTGAATTATATGATATGACACAAGCTGGGGCGGTCGCTTTTTACGACTACCAAAAACCAGTAAGTAATCCCAATCTCTTAAAAATTGCGCTTCAATATGCCATGAATTTTGGTGGCTTGGTATGCTCATTTCCACAGGAAAATAAAATTGCGGGATTGGGTGTCATGAATGAAAACATCACCAGCACCTCGCTGGGTTTAAAAGGAAATCCGACCCTAGCTGAAGAACTTCAAGTCGCCAGGGATTTATTTTTACTGGAATATACAGGTGGAAAATTGCATATCCCAACCATATCTTCAGCAACATCGGTGGCATTAATTCGCGAAGCAAAAAAGAAAAAACTGGATGTGACTTGTAGTGTTGCCATTCATAATCTATACTTTACAGATGATATTATAACCGACTTCAACACGCATTTTAAGGTGATGCCTCCTCTACGGACGCAAACGGATGTTGAGGCCCTTATGGAAGGTTTAAAAGACGGCACGATAGATATGGTGACCAGCGACCACAACCCGATTGACATCGAACATAAAAAAATAGAATTTGATTATGCGGCTAATGGTACTATTGGTTTAGAAAGTGCTTTTGGCGCTTTGCAAACCTTATTCACTTTAAAGAAAACCATAGACCTTTTAACCAAAGGGAAATCCAGGTTTGGATTGGAACAAACACCCCTGAATGTTGGCAATAAAGTAAATATCACCCTTTTTAATCCAGATACCAAATACACCTTTTCTACGAAAAACATCATCTCTAAATCGAAAAACAGCATTTTTGAGCATGAAACTCTAAAAGGAACCGTTTACGGCATCATCTCAAATAATCAAGTGGTATTAAATTCGTAATAATGACAGAACAAGATATTGAAAAAGGACGTAAACACGCCATCATTAGCTATTTAACTATTATAGGCGTTATTATTGCTTATTATTTGAATAATGAAGACGAGAACAAAAGTGCTTTTGCAAGTTTTCACATACGGCAATCCTTAGGTTTATGGTTAACATTTTATGCCCTAGGCTATATTATAGGAAGCTTTGATAGCTGGTTAGTAACCACTAGTTTTTATGTTTTTTTCACTGTCCTTTTTATTTACGGGTTTATCAATGCACTAAACAGAAAAGCACAAGCAGTACCATTAGTTGGTAACTTTTATCAAAAAATATTTAAAAATTTAGGCTATTAAAATGAGTCATCCTTCCCTATCATTACATCACATTATTAGAAAGTCCACGTTAACCGAAAATGCGCCATTGTTAATCATGTTGCATGGTTATGGCAGTGACGAGGCCGATTTATATTCGTTTTCAGGTGAATTACAGGACGATATTTTCATCATTTCCGTTCAAGCACCGTATGCCCTAGAACCGTATGGACATGCTTGGTATGCCATTAATTTTGATGCCGATATGGGAAAATGGAGCGATAACGAACAAGCCAAAATGTCTAGGGATTTAATCGCTAAATTTATTGATGAAGCCGTGGAAGCTTATCCTGTAGATAAAAACAACGTCACACTTTTAGGCTTTAGCCAAGGTGCTATTTTAAGTTACGCCACGGCCTTGACCTATCCTGAAAAAGTAAAAAATATTATTGCCTTAAGTGGCTATATAAATAAAGCTATTTTACCCCAAAATCTGGATAAAACGGACTTTTCCAAATTGGATTTTTACTGCTCTCATGGTAAAGTAGATCAAGTGATCCCAGTAGATTGGGCAAGACAAACAGAGCCTTTTTTAAAAGCTCTCCATATAAAACATAACTATTCTGAATTTCCTGTGGGGCATGGTGTCGCACCACAAAATTTTCGTGATTTTAGGGAGTGGTTGGGTAAGCGGGTTTAGTAAAAGACCATCTTTCTAAAATATTTAATAAACCTTGATTGGTAAAATTTATACCTTGCCTTTTAACCATCAATAGTAAATAATTGAAATTATCTATATTTTAAAAGTTGCGCTTTCTAATGAAATCCAAAAGCGCAAAAGAAAAACTAGTTTTGCTTACATTACTTTTTACTATTAACTCTAAAAAATTTTAGCACTTTAAAAAAACTTTATTACATTTGCCATTATTTAGCAAGTTTAATATCGGCAAGTCTGTTTTATGGCAACATTTGGGGAGTTCTTAAAAAAAGAAAGAGGAAAAAAGGGAATAAATCAAAGTGATTTTGGACAAGAAATTGGAATCATAATGACTGACATAAGTAAAATTGAAAATGGTCGTAAAAAATTCCCTTTTGTTAATTTAAAAAATCTTGCTGATTTTCTTGAAAAAGATTTAGAAGAATTAAAAACACTTTATGTGGCTGACATTATAGTTGATGAAGTACATAAATATAAATGTTCAGACAAAGTATTTTCTATTGCTGAAGCACAGTCAAAATACATAAAGAATAAAAATGTTAAACAAGGTGAATTAGAATTGTAAAAATGGCAAAAAAAAGGAAAAACGAATCTAAAGTTGATATCGATCTATTCAACTTTTTGTCAAATACAAAGAAATATTATAATTCTTGGGAAATTAAAAAAACTTATAATTCTTATGTTCAGACTGTTTTAGATACTTCTAGTAAAGGTGGGACAGGTTTTCGAGGAGAACCTGACCTAATTTATATAAATGAAAATAAAAAAATATTAATTCTTGTTGAGAACAAAGATTCCATTGGCGACCACGAATCGAAAAACAGAAATAAACCTAAAGATTTTGCAGTAGATGGAGTAATCCATTACACTTCATTCTTTATTGATGAAAATCTTGACAAAATCAATTCTTCTTTAAAGAAACACTTTAAAGATTGGTCAATAATTGGAATTGCTTTTTCAGGAGATATAAATGATGAATACAATCATTTAGTTACAACCTTTATAATTTCAGACAATGAATTAAAGGACATTGAAACTAAAGAAATTCTTGATGAAGAAGATTATTTAGCTTTTTTTGAAAATATTGATATTGAAAGTATCTCGAAGAATATTTCGAAATCCTCAAGTGAAATCAATAGAATTCTTAGAACATTAGATTCTCAAAAAAGACCTATTCTTTTAAGTGCCTTGATGATTTGTCTTTACGACAAAGATAATGTTGCTAATGACTTTAAAAGAAGTTACAGTAATTGGTCAACAACGAATATTATTAGAAACATTCCAACTACAATACTTGATATTCTTACAAACGAAAGCATTGATGTTGACAAAATAAACATTCTAATAAATGAACTTGCTTTTATTACAACAGATAATGACTTAAACTCATCTGATATACTAAAAGATATTCTCAAAGAATTAGAAAACAATGTAATTCCACTATTTAACAAAAAAACCAACTATGACATAATTGGAAAATTTTACGAAGAATTTTTGAGATACGCAGGTGTTGCCAATGTTAAAAAAGGTATTGTTTTAACACCTAGTCACATTACAAAATTATTCACTGAACTAGTAGATTTCCGTACAAATGATGTAATATTTGATACCTGCTGTGGAACAGGTGCATTTTTAATATCGGGAATGAATAAGTTGGTTAAAGAAATTGAAAGTTCTAATCTTACCAATAAAAAAGAAAGAATTGAAACTTTAAAGCAAAGCCAATTGGTAGGTTTTGAAAATAGCAGTACAATGTACTCTCTTGCAATTTCAAATATGCTATTCAGAGGTGATGGAAAATCAAGAATTTATCACGTTGATGCTTTTTCCCAAAAAGCTTCAGATATACTTGAAAATTTAAAAAAAGAAGGTATTACACCTACTATTGGCTTCATAAATCCGCCTTATGGTGGAAAGGATAATAATACAAATCCAACTAAAAAAGAGATTCAATTTCTTGAATCTCTTTTAGATAACGTTAGTAGATTTGGAGTAATTATAGCACCTCTTTCCACATATTTTAAGGATGATATCATTCGGAATAGAATATTATCGAAACATACCTTAAAATACGTTATTAATATGCCAGGAGAATTGTTTCAGCCTAATGCTTCGACACATACTGCTGTTGCAGTTTTTGAAACTAATTTACCGCATAATAACAAGGAAGTTGTATTCTATAATTTAGAAGATGACGGTTTTATACTCTCAAAAAACAGAGGTAGAACCGATGTGCTTAATAAATGGAATCCGATAAAAAAAGAGGTACTAAATAAAATCGACAATGCAATATCCCTTCAAGATAACTTAACCTTAGTTCAAACCAAAATTTCTTCAAATGATGAATGGATAATTCAAGCCCATTCAAAAACAGATTATCACCACTTAAATGAAAAATCATTTATAAAAAGTATCAAACAATATCTGATTTTTTCTTTAAAATTTAAATTGAATCTTTTAAACAAAGACATTGATGAAATTACATTACTTGAGCTTTTAGATGATAGTATTAAAAGAGAACCACAAATTCAAAAATCTTCACTAAAATTTGAATTTGACACTTGGAAAGAATTTAACTTCTATGACGTTTTTAAATTTCAAAGAGGTAAAAGGTTAACAAAACTTGACCAAAACGATGGCGGAATAGCTTATATCTCTTCAACAAAAGAAAATAATGGAATTGACAATTATATTTCACCACCAGACTATATGACAGTCTACAATAATGCTATGACAATTAACAATAGCGGAAGTGTTGGGTATGTGTTTTATCACAACTATGATTTTGTAGCTTCTGACCATTGTACAGTTATTTCAATACTTGACGAAAAAATAGAATTAAATGAATACATAGCAATATTCCTAAAACCAGTCATTGAATCAATTAAACCTAAATATAATTTTGCTAGAGAAATAAGTGATTACCGATTGAATAAGGAAAAAATTTCATTACCAGTTGACAAAAAAGGTAATCCAAATTGGGAGTATATGGAAGAATTTATAAAATCGTTGCCTTATTCTTCTTCATTATAATTCTATAACACTGTTAAAACTCACAATGTCTATTATTTGGTAAACAAACAAATGTCACCTTTACTAAATATAAATCACATAAAAAGCCAGCTAAATAGCTGGCTTTTCAATTATATAAAATATTTTAAATCTAATTCACAACCAATCTAAATCCTTCACCATGTATGTTTAGTATTTCTACTTTATCATCCAATTTTAAATACTTACGTAATTTGGCAATATATACATCCATGCTGCGAGAGGTGAAATAATTGTCGTCTCTCCATATTTTGGTAAGAGCCAATTCACGAGGCATTAAATCGTTTTCGTGCAATGCCAATAAGCGTAACAATTCGTTTTCTTTTGGCGATAATTTAATAGGGTCGCCACCTTTATAACGTAAAAATCGTAATTTAGAATTCAGGTCAAAACCACCAATTTTAAACTCAAATTGTTTACTATCAGAAATGGTTTCGGTGGCTTTACGTTGTATAATAGCCTTGATTTTCATTAATAGCACTTCGCTATCAAATGGCTTATTTAAATAATCGTCAGCCCCCACTTTATAGCCTTTTAAAACGTCTTCCTTCATGGCTTTCGCCGTTAAGAATACAATAGGAATATCGGTGTTTTTTTCTCTTATTTCTTTCGCCAAGGTAAACCCATCTTTATAAGGCATCATAACGTCTAAGATGCATAAATCGAAATCGCCTTTCTTAAATTTTTCGAAGCCTTCCATACCATTTTTGGCATGAACAACATCATAATCATTCATCATTAAATAATCTTTAAGAACCGTTCCAAAGTTGGGATCGTCTTCTACTAATAAAATTTTCTTTTTTTGTTCTTCCATAGTTTCTATGATATTAAGGGAAGTTTTATGGTAAAAATACTTCCTTTGTCTTTTTCACTTTCTACACTAACATGACCTTGATGGTCCTCTACAATTCTTTTTACATAGGCCAAACCTAAACCGTGACCTTTAACATTATGTATATTTCCTGTATGTTCTCTATAAAATTTTTCGAACACACGTTTGGTAGCTGCTTTACTCATCCCACTACCTTGGTCTTTAATTTTTAATAAAATATGTGTTCCCACATTTTCTGTGTAAACATCTATTTTTGGGGCGTCTGGAGAATATTTAATAGCATTGTCCAAAACATTAACTATGACATTGGTAAAATGCGTGTCGTTTGCCAACACGGTCGATTTTAAAGCCCCTAAATGGGTTTTAATATAACCTTCCCTATCTTCAACGATAAGTTCTACATGGCCTAGGGCATCTTCTATCAAGTCATGTAAATCTACTTTATCTTTACTTATATTAAGTTCGTTTTTTTCTAGTTTAGATATTCTCAATACGTTTTCAACTTGGGCGTGCATCCGTTTATTTTCCTCTTTTATCATATTAAGATAACGAAGCACTTTCTCTTTATCATCAATTATTTTAGGATTCTTAATCGCATCCAAAGCTAAATTTATGGTGGCAATGGGTGTTTTAAACTCATGCGTCATATTGTTAATGAAATCTGTTTTAATCTCAGATATTTTACGCTGTTTTAATAATTGATACAAGGCACTAGAATATGTTAACAGAATGACAAGCGTGAAAATAACGGACAATGTAATCATACTGGAAATGGATGATAAAATGAACTTTTTATCTTCCGGGAAATTCACTAAAAGCACATAATTACTTTTATTTTCTTCATCGTAAAAAATATTTACTCTGTAAGTATCAAATTTGTTGTTCTCAAAATTATCGGTATGTACTTTTGTTGATAAGTCGTTACTGTAAATAGCAAATTCGTAAGCAATATCTACATTATTTTCTTTTAGTTTTCTAGAGAGTAAACTATCTATTTGTCTTTTTGAAACACGCTTATATATAGGTATTGTTTTTACATAAGCTTTGAGTTGTTTATTAAAATAATTCCTTTCCGCTTCGCTTAATCGACTGCTGTTAATAATATTTAAAATAGGGGTTCTACTAATGTCTTTATCGGATTGATCGGAATTATTAAAAACCTCAATTTTAGAACTTCCTATAATGTTTTTTATATCGATACTATCTAAACCAATGTCAAAGAGCGGCGAAGACAACTTATAGTTTTCTTCTAATATAATTTGAGTATAATTTATAGTTTCATTAGTACTTTTATTCTGTAAAGAAGTAAATAGTTGGGAAACTACAGCGGTATCAACTCTTTTTTCGCTATCCAAACTTTGAAACTTCTCAAAATAACCATCTAATTCATTTGTTTCAATAGTATTTGACACATTTGCCAAAGTTTTCTTAACGTTAGACTCAAAACGTTCCCTTTGGTTTAATTCTGCCCCTTTAATATAATAAGCTTGTAATGAAATAATTCCTATTAGAGATAAACTCATGAAAATAATTAACAGGACAAATATCTTTTTGCTCATCACTCAAAATTAACATTTTAACATTTAGCACTCTTACTTTTAACCTTACATTAACAAATATGTTAAAATTTAAGATTTTCCACAATGTTTTAAGATTTCATGGTAGATTTTTAGTACTTGCTCTTTGGTGTTTTCTATAGTTATATTGTCTATAACAAAATGGGACAACTTTACTTTAGCGTCATCTGGCCACTGATTATTCATCACGGCTTCTATTTTTTCTTTGGTGGTAGATTCCCTTTTTAACAAACGTGCTATTCTTACATCTTTGGGCGCTGTTACCGTAATAACAAAATCGCATTGTTTGTAACCGTTATTTTCGAACAGAATTGCCGCTTCTTTAATAACATACTCCTTGTCCTGTTTTGATACCCATTTTTTAAAATGTGTCCCCACTTTTGGGTGCACAATAGCATTCATTTTTTGCAAATAGGATTCATTTTTAAAAATAATATCCGCTATAAAAGGCCGGTTCAATTCATTATCAACATATGCCTGTTCGCCAAATAAATTGGTGAGTTGCCGTTTTAAGACTTTAGAGGTATTCATAAGCTTTTTAGCTTCTTCATCGGCAATATAAATAGGGACTCCCAAAGCCTGAAACTCTTTGGCAACCGTAGTTTTACCACTACCAATACCACCTGTAAGACCTACTATTTTCATTCTAAAATTATAAACTCAATACGTTGTTGATTCACTTTTGCACTTTTAACCAGCTTGGATATTTTGGTCAGTTTTGGTGTTAAATAAGCTTGTTGATTCTCAATAGCACTAAAGTCGCATTCAACAACAAAATCTTCTGCCTTTATAGCTTTAAAATCCTTTAAACTGGTATAATAGGCCACAATGACTTCTTTCGGAAAATAATTTAAGGTCATATCTGCGGGTACATTTATAACCGAAACCGGAATTTTAAGCGTACCCTCCGTATATTTTTCTACCGTTGCAGATACTTGTATCTCATTGGTAGAGAACTTTAAATCTTTATTGTTTTTTGGCAACTTAAGTTTAACCATACTTGATATATTTGATTTCACGTCATCTAAAGTCAGTTTTTCCGTTTGAACGCTTTTAACTTTTGAAGCAATGATTTCTGGACCAACAACCACTATAGAGTCGGGATTTAACTTGTAGTTTCCCGTTACATCAAAACCAGAAACAAACGCAACATCTGTATTAAGTAAGATAGGTACTTTCTTAACTAGATTAACATCGTACTTAAAGACCAACGTATCTGGGGAAATATTTAATAATTCAACCTTATTTCCAAATTGTTCATCACTATACAAATAGGCTTTAGACTTATCCCAAATAAACGTCGATTTTGTTTTAATGACATCTTTAGAAAAATCGATGTTGATTTTGGGTTTGGAAAGATAATATCCTAGCCATTTAAACCCATGTGTTTTTAATGTCACCTTTAATTTTGCATTGGAATCGTTAAGAACCACATTTTCTTGGGGTACATTTATTTTATTGATATCGAATGTTATGGTATTGGTAAATTCGTTGGATAGTTTGGTAAAAATTAAAATGATAAATGCTAATAACAGAAACAAAAAAAAGACATTTATTTTTCTGTTTCTGATAGAGATTAGTATTTCCTTTTTTAATTTTCTTATCATGCTTATTTAAAAAATAATTCTGGAAAAAACCGCTTGGGGTCTTTTTTTAAAACTTCTACAACAATGGTGGATTTTAAAAAGCCAAAACCATAGCCAAAAAACTGTATCACAATCGCTGGTATGGAATATAACGCTACAACAACGCTTTTAGTTGTTATTAACGCTACAATAAATGCCATCATAAAATAAAACACATACAGCTGAATAAAAAACGTTATTTGAAAAAAATAAAGCATACAGGCCATTAAAAACCCTAAACAAAACAGTGTGGGAAACCAATAGGTTATTTTTTTTGTTTTCGGATGCCATACATTTAAAATGGGTCTCACTAATCCGAATTTAAAAACCTGCTTATAAAATTTTTCCCAAGAAATCCTACGTTTATGGTACACAAATGCTTCTGGAATGAGTTTGGTTTTAAAACCTAGGTCCCACAATCTAATCGATAAATCTGGGTCTTCACCAGGATGGATATTCCCAAATCCGCCAGATTTCATAAAGGCTTCTTTAGAAATACCCATATTGAAACTTCTAGGTTGAAATCTATCCACGCTTTTATTGCCTCCCCTTATACCTCCGGTGGTGATAAAAGATGTCATGGAAAAATTAATGGCTTTTTGAAGATTTGTAAACGAGTGATGTGCTGCATCAGGACCGCCATAACAATCCACGTAATTATCATTCAGGCTTTTAACAACGGTCTCTAAATAATTTTCAGGCAACAGACAATCACTATCTAAAATAATAAAATAATTGCCTTTAGCATGTATCATCCCAAAATTTCTAGAGTCTCCAGGACCTGAATTGTCTTTAAAAAAATAAGAAATATTTAGTTTGTCTTTATATACATCAATGACATCTTTTGAAGGTATTGTAGAGCCATCTTCGACAATCACAATCTCAAATGTTTCATTTGTTTTTAACGCCACAAAACTTTGCAAAAGCTCTTGTATTTCGTCTGGACGATTATAAACAGGGATTATGAATGAGAATTGTAGATGCATAACACAAATGTAACCAATCCATACAAAAAAGCCACCGTTTTATGGGTGGCTCATTTATTTGTATTGAATAAATTATTCTTCTCCCATAAAGGTTGACATAACAGCATCACTCACGCCCATATTACTAAAGCCGCCATCGTTGTAGAGGTTTTGTAACGTAACACGTTTTGTTAAATCACTAAACAAGGTCACAGTATAATTGGCACAATCCAAAGCCGTGGCATTACCAAGTGGCGACATTTTATCGGCATACGCAATAAAACCATCAAAGCCTTTCACGCCACTTCCTGCGGTTGTTGGTGTGGGAGACTGTGAAATGGTATTGACTCTTACTTTTTTATCTCTTCCAAAAAAATACCCAAAACTACGTGCAATACTTTCTAAATACGCCTTATTATCCGCCATATCATTATAATCTGGAAACACACGTTGCGCCGCCATATAGGTTAAAGCCACAATACTTCCCCACTCGTTCATGGCATCCGATTTGTATAAAGTTTGCATCAATTTATGAAAAGACATCGCCGACACATCTGTTCCTTTTTGGGTCCATTCATAATTCTGATCGGTGTAATGTTTCCCTTTACGCACGTTGATAGACATGCCGATGGAGTGCAACACAAAATCCAATTTACCTCCAAGAATCTCAGTAGATTTATCAATTAAATTTTGTAAATCTTCAACAGAAGTGGCGTCAGCAGGAATGATTTGAGAACCTGTTTTTTCAGCTAACTCATTTATTTGTCCCATTCGCATAGCAACCGGCGCATTGGTTAATACAAATTGGCCGCCTTCTTCATGGACACGCTCTGCTGTTTTCCAAGCGATAGAGTTTGCATCTAGAGCCCCAAAAATAATTCCCCTTTTTCCTTTAAGTAAATTGTATGACATATCTATTTGTTGTTAATTCGTTCGTTGTTTAATTGTAAAAGTCAACAAAGGTAAAAAACTTTTAACTTTTAGTTCAATAATTCTTTGGCATGTGCAATGGCAGATGAGGACATTTCCAAACCTCCCAGCATTTGTGCGATTTCAACAATACGCTCGTCATGATTCAGTTTCATAAGATTGGTTTGTGTTACGTCGTTCACATCTTCTTTAAAAACTTTATAATGCGAATGGCCTTTGGCAGCGATTTGTGGTAAATGTGTAATGGAGAATACTTGCATGGTTTTGCTCATTTCCAACATGATGTCACCCATTTTATTGGAGATTTCACCAGAAACACCCGTATCAATTTCATCAAACATAATGGTTGGCAACTGAATGTATTTTGATAAAACCGATTTTATGGCGAGCATAATCCTTGATAATTCTCCTCCCGAAGCTGCTTTTTTTAATTCATTAAAACTGCCTCCTTTATTAGCTGAAAATAAAAATGATAATTCATCTTTTCCATTAGCAAAAAAATCATTACCAAAACTTACCTCCATTTTAAATTGGGCATTTGGCATACCCAAATCTTTTAAAATAGTCTGTAATTGTTCGACTAATGATGGAATAACTTCAGAGCGTTTATCATGAATGGCTTTTGAAATAGCGTTGAGTTCTTCTTCTTTCTTAGAAATTTCAATCTGCTTTTTTTGAATGGTATCATCTAAATTTTCGGTGTAGGATACTTTTTCTTCTAAATTATTCTTTATGATTATTAATTCTGAAACATCAGTCACAACATGTTTTTGCATTAAGTTATGAAGCTTTTGCAATTTAGCATTCACGGCTTCCAGTCTAGCAGGATTTGCTTCTAGATTTTCTTGAAGTCCGTCAATTTCACCAAAAACATCATCTAAATCAATCAAACTGCTATTTACTCGATTATATAAATCTTCATATTTTGAAGACATCCCAGTTAATTTTTGAAGACTGTTTTTTAGCAAGGTCAATGTTGAAATGATACCAATTTGCTCTTCACCCAAAAGCTGATAGGATTCCGCCAGTTTTTCCTTGATGGACTCAACATTATTTAAAGTTTCATACTCTTCTTCAAGCAATTCCATGTCGCCGACAACCAAATTAGCTTCCACCAATTCATTCAGTAAAAATGTATTGTAATCATGTTCTTTAATAGCTTCCGCTTGAAAGTGAAGCAATCCGTTCAATTCCTTTTGAAGTGATTTGTAAAGCTTTAATTCCGATTTATAATTTTGAAGTTCAACATCATTATTTGCCAACGCATCAATAATTTGAAACTGGAAATCATTACTCGTTAATTCCAAGGTTTGGTGTTGGGAATGTATATCAATCAAACGTTCTCCTAAAAGCTGTAAGCTATTTAAATTTACAGGAGAATCGTTTACAAATGCCCTGGATTTTCCTGAAGGCAAAATTTCCCTGCGGATGATGGTTTGCTCTTCATAATCAAAATCCTCTGCCTTAAAAAGCGATTTCAAATGGTAGTTTGAAATATTAAAAACGGCTTCAATCACGCATTTTTCATCGGTGTTTTTTAAACTGCTTAAATCGGCGCGCTTCCCTAAAACCAACGATAAGCCTCCTAAAAGTATAGACTTTCCAGCACCCGTTTCACCCGTAATTATTGAAAGTCCATCGTTAAAACTAACTTGGAGATTATCAATTAAAGCATAATTTTTTATGGAAAGTGATGTTAACAAAAGCTTATAAACGATTTATAATTAAGGGAAATAAAGATACGTGAGTTTTGTATTGAATACAACTTAAAACTTAATATTTTGCCATTTGCTACTGTGCATGGGGGCTACTTTTTGCAAGGTTTCTTTAACGCTGGCAATATTCACATTGGGACCACCACTGAAAATCTGTTCAATTTCGTCTGCTTTAGAATCAAAAAACGTCCGCAATAAAAAAGAGTTTGGTCGTCTGCTATTCATGACTTCAAACTGCTTTAAGGTAGAAGCTATTTTTTCCTTTCCTGCTTTTGGATTTTCACCCATCACATCCAAGCCTTCTCTATGATAGGTATAAAGCACATCCCTAAACTCTTGAAAAGTTGAAGACAATATATTATCTATTAAAGCAAATTTACTTTGTAAACCATCTTCTAATTTCCAACCTCTATAATTTTCCTGTCTGGAATAATTTGCTATAGTTTGGGCTTGCTTAAAATACGTCTCTCCGCCACCTTTAGTAAACGAATCTGCATCCAAGGCTAAAATCATATACACATGAAAAGCAATAACAGACACTAAATTGGATTCGTATTGATTAGCATTAAAGATGATATTCTGAAACTCCAAATACCTAAACGAAAAATCCCTATCGTTAAAATTATAAATTGGTGTGGTATAAGAGGACCCGAACACTGGGCGAGAAGACTGTACCTGAATGGTACCTTGAAAAGATTCCCCGCTATAATCAGTAATAGTAATATTCATACTGCAATTGATGCGCTCTTGGGCAGAAAATGTTCTATTGGTCCATGTGGTATTGTTGACAAACTCGGTAAGTTGACCTTCTAATGTTTTAAAAATCTGTAAATTTTCACTTCCCGTTTGACGCGCATTAACCACAACGTTACAGTTTAACTCTTGCGAGAATCCTGTAAAAATGGCAAATATTGAAAACAAAACGATTGTAATACTACGCATTCAGTTGTTTAATAATTTCATTTAATAAGTCTTTTGCAACATCTGCTTTCGACTTTAATTGAAACTCGGTTATTTGGTTTTTATCATTTATAAAAGTGACTTTATTAGTATCACTTTTAAAACCAGCTCCCGAGTCATTTAACGAATTTAAGACAATTAAGTTTAAATTCTTTCTTTTAAGTTTGTCTTTTGCGTTTTCAACTTCATTATCGGTTTCTAAAGCAAAACCAACTAAAAATTGATGGGTTTTAATGGCCCCTAAAGATGCTAAAATATCCTTGGTTTTTTCCAACTCTAATGTTAACGTATCAGTGGTCTTTTTTATTTTTTGGATAACAACTTCTTTTGGTTTAAAATCGGCCACAGCTGCAGATAGAATAGCAACATCTGTTTCTCTAAAATAAGTATGTGCGGCGTTATACATCTCTTCCGCGCTAACAACAGACACAACATGAATTAAACTATGCGAGAGGTTTTCATGGGTTGGCCCCGAAATTAAAACGACCTCAGCTCCTAAATTGGCTGATGCTTTGGCAATTTCAAAACCCATTTTTCCACTGGAATGATTGCCAATAAACCGAACGGGATCTATGGCTTCATAAGTTGGGCCAGCCGTAATAAGTATTTTTTTTCCTTTTAAAGGCAATTTATTTAAAATATCATTTTCAATAAATTGAACGATGTCTTCTGGCTCTGCCATTCTGCCTTCCCCAACTAAACCACTAGCCAATTCGCCACTTGTAGCAGGAATCATGATGTTTCCATAACTTTTTAATACGCTAAAAGATCGTAATGTACTCTCATGCTTATACATGTCTAAGTCCATGGTAGGCGCAAAATAGACAGGACATTTAGCCGATAGATAGGTTGCTAACAATAAGTTGTCGCAAATGCCATTTGCCATTTTTGATAAGGTATTGGCAGTAGCTGGAGCAATGATGAATATATTTGCCCATAGTCCTAAATCTACATGACTATTCCACACAGCATTGTCATCTTCATCGTTTGTAAAAGATGAATAAACAGGATGTTTTGAAAGTGTTGATAAGGTTAAAGGGGTAACAAAGTCTTTGGAAGCAGGTGTCATAACGACTTTTACGTTAGCACCAGCTTTAACAAACAATCTTACTAAAGAAGCCGTTTTATAAGCGGCAATACCAGCGCTTATGCCCAGTAGTATATTTTTGCCGCTTAGTATTGACATTTTAAAAATTATTCCTGAGAATCTTCCTCAGTATTTCTAAAATAGATTTTATCTGTTAACCATTCTTGAACAGCCAACGCATGAGGTTTTGGTAATTTTTCATAAAATTTAGATACCTCAATTTGTTCTTTGTTTTCAAAGATTTCTTCAAGACTGTCATTGTAAGTTGCAAATTCTTCCAACTTATCAATTAGTTCTCTTTTAATCTCTGTATTAATTTGCTCGGCACGTCTTGCAATGATGGAAATGGACTCATAGATATTCTCTGTTGGCTCATCTATTTGATTTCTATCATACGTTATGGTATTAACTGGAGCATTCGTTCTTTTTAAATCCATTGGTATTGCTATTTAACTTTTATTGCTGTAATTTTTTAATTCCTCTTCTATTGTAAGCGCCATTTTATCGGCTTCAGCTATATATTTTGAATTTCCATAGCTTTTTTTAAACGTTGTATAATACTCTTTTGCTTGTGCCAAACGGTTCTTCCTTAAAGGAACAATCATATTTGAAACAATTTTATTCTCCACACTATTCATGGCTTGTTGGTAAGCCGCATCAAATTTGTAGAACAAGGCATCTTCCCTTAATACAGAACCTGGAAATTCAAAAATAAAATTGTCAAAAGATTTTATAGCTGCATTAAAATCCTTTGTGAATCCGGGAGCTATCAATGCGTATTGTTTAGCAATTTCATATGCTTTTTTCTCTAATTTAAAATCCAGTTCCTTAAAAAGCTGATTTGCTTCTACTGCATATTCCGATTCTGGATATAGGTTAAGGAAATTTTGCAACTTCTCAATTGCATCTTTAGTCTCGGTTTGATCTTTAGCATATTCCGGAGATAACATGTAATAACTTTTTGCACTTAAAAAAGTAGTTTCTTCTACTTTCTCACTTGCGGGATAGCTAGAAGCAAAACGTTCAAATTGATAGGCAGCTGTATAATAATCTTTCATTTTGTAAAATGTATTGGAATACAAGTACATCAATTTTTCGGCTTGAGGCTTTCCTCTGTAACTTGGAACGATTTGTGCAAAAAGCTTGTTTGCTTTTTCGTATTTCCCTTGGCTATAAAGAGAATCTCCCAATTTAAACTTTTCAGCAATATCTTCAGATTTTAAGGCCTTTTGATATTCGCTACAAGAGCTTAAAACTGAAAGTAAAATTAATATGTAAAGAAAATGTTTCATCTGTTTGTATGCTTTGCTTTTATCTGAGAGATGTAATTTGCTATATTAAATAAAGCCTTATGACTAAAACCTTAACGCCGTTCATTTCATAAATTTCAAACAAGAGGCAAAATTAAGTTATTTTAATGGATTTTAAAAATATAATTTCACACGAAAATAGCCTCTAAAATACAGTGTAAATAAGGTTTAAGTTATATTTAACACACTAATATTGATTTACATAATCAACTATTTTAGCTTTCAAACCTTTTGAAGCAGGAACCAATGGTAATCTTACGGTGTCTTGACATAGATTTAAAGCTTCGAAAACGGCTTTTATACCAGCAGGATTATTCTCTTCAAATATATAACCAATCACATCCATTAATTTAAAATGAAGTTTGTAGGCTTCTTTAGCATGCCCCTCCAAGCCTAAACGTATCATTTTAGAAAAATCTTCTGGAAACGCCTGACCTATAACAGATATAACACCCGCGCCACCAGCTAAAACAACACCAAGCGCTAAGTCATCATCCCCTGAAATAATCAAGAAATCTTCTGGTTTATCTTTCAATAATTTTAAATACTGCGCCACATTGTTACATGCTTCTTTAATACCAATAATATTATCAAAATCGTTTGCCAATCTCAAAGTAGTTTCTGGCTCCATATTTTTGGATGTACGACCTGGGACATTATATAAAATTACTGGCACAGGTGATACCTCAGATATGGCTTTAAAGTGCTGGTAAATGCCTTCTTGAGTTGGCTTTGTATAATATGGTGATACTGATAAAATGGCATCCATACCGTTTAAATCAGTCGTTTTTATTTCTTCAATAACTTGCATGGTATTGCTTCCACCTATACCTAACACTAAAGGCACACGCCCATTATTGGCTTTAGAAATTGTTTCAATAATATCTTGTTTTTCCTGCTTTGTAATGGTTACGCTTTCTGCTGTTGTACCACAAATTACAAGATAATCTGTTCCATTATCTATATTGAAGTTAACGATCTTTGTTAACGCCTCATGATCTATGCTTAAATCCGTTTTAAATGGTGTAACTAAAGCAACTCCAGTTCCTAGAAACTTACTGTTCATTTTTTAATTTTATTTAATATAGTTAAGTATTTAAAAACCTCATTTTCAAATACATCAAATTCTTTTAAATTGGTATTAATTATTAAATCGTTCAATCTGGGCTCACTCTGCAAAATACCTACTTTAAATTGGGCTTTTGATGTGGCCGTTAGTAATTTCAATTCCAAATCCTCCGCCAAATAATAACTGATTAAAACATCGAATTTTTTATCTAGAAAAGATTTTAATTCTACATGCTTTATCTCGCCATTCCAACCAAAATCTTCTGGATTAAAACATAAATCCCAAGTATTCAAATCGGCTTTTTTGTCTTTGGAAAAACCTATAACCTTAAAGTTATTGGGGTTTATTTTTATTTTTTCTGCTAAATTTTTAAACAGTCCGAAATCTTCATTTTCACTCATATTAAAGATAATTCCCAAGCTTTCAACCTTACTATCTTCAACGTTTACATAACGATTTGATAATATTTTGTTCAAATACTTTTTATTTGAATTCTCTTTAAAAGCCCTTAAAAACATTTACCTTTATACTTTGCGCAAAGGTAGCAAAAGTAGATTCAAAATATTAGCAAAATTTCACAAGTATCTATATATGGCTTTTAAACCTTTTTTTTTCGGTTTGCTTTTAGTATTCTTTTTCGGTTGCAAAGAACCACATTTATACTTGACGAAAATTGAAGGAAAACAAATTTCAATTTCAGATAGTTTATCCACAAATAATGAGATTGAGGCATTTATAAAACCTTATAGAAGCCATATTCAGAAAGATTTGGATAGCGTGTTGGCTTATTCGGCAGGCACTTATACTAAAAGTGATGGCGATTTTAACACCGCCATAGGTAACTTTATGGCGGATGCTGTTTTTGATGAAGCCAACCCGATTTTTAAAAAGCGAACCGGAAAAAATATAGATATGGTTTTATTAAATCATGGCGGTATTCGCTCCATAATGTCTAAAGGAAATGTTACTACGAGAACAGCTTTTGAATTGATGCCTTTTGAAAACACCCTATTGGTAGTTGAAATGAAAGGAACCCAAATGGATAGCTTGATTGCTTATTTAAGCAAGTCCAAAAAAGCACATCCCATTTCCAAATTAAAACTGATTATTGATACCAATTTTAATGTTGTTGAAGCCACCATAAATGGTAAGAACATTGAAGATAATAACACCTATTATGTCGCCACCAATGATTATTTATTCAACGGCGGGGATAATATGACTTTCTTTAAACCAAATAATAGTGTTCATGATTTAAATTACAAAATCAGAAATGCTTTGATTGATCATTTTAAAAAAGTGGACACTATAAGTCCGGTTAGAGACGATAGGTTTATTCAAAAAACAACGAAGAATAACTAATGAAACGTAGAGATTTTTTACAAAAAACATCCGTAGCTACTGGAGCCTTAACATTAAGCGGTTTTGGGTTACAATCGTTCTCAATCCCAGTTAAAACATCGCAAATAACCATTTTGCATACCAATGATGTGCACAGTCATATCGATGTGTTTGGTCCAGAAGACGGGCGAAATGCTAATAAAGGTGGTGTTGCCCGTAGAGCCAGTTTGATTGAATCCATTAGAAGAGAAAACCCTAATACGCTTTTATTGGATGCCGGTGATATTTTTCAAGGTACGCCATACTTTAATTATTATGGAGGCGAATTGGAATTTAAGTTAATGAGCATGTTAAAATATGACGCATCAACCATTGGCAATCATGATTTCGATAATGGTATAGATGGTCTATATGCCCAATTGCCGCATGCTAAATTTGATTTTATCTGTTCAAATTATGATTTTTCAAACACGATTATGGACACACATTCAAAACCCTATAGAGTATTTAAAAAAGATAATATTAAGATAGGTGTTTTTGGATTAGGCATTGAATTAGAGGGCTTGGTTGATAAAAACATGTACAAAGAAACCAAATATTTAGACCCAATAGAAACGGCACAGGAAATGACTCGAATTTTAAAAGATGACGAAGCTTGTGATTTGATTATATGTTTATCTCATTTAGGATATGATTTCAAAGAAAATCCAAATAAAATAAGTGATTTAAAATTGGCAGCGGCCACAAAAAACATCGACTTAATAATTGGCGGTCATACTCATACCTTTTTATCAAAACCGACTATAGTAAAAAATATAGAAGGCAAAAATATGCTTGTAAACCAAGTGGGTTGTTATGGTATAAATTTAGGACGCATCGATTTTTATTTTGACTCTGAAAAAAATAAAAGCGCCCATGGAACATCTATTACCGTTTAAGCCAATACCTTACCTCTAGAAAATGTTTTTTCTAGCACATCTTTCTCCACATACAGACCTTTAGATACTTTATTGGTTTCAATAATGTATTGAAAGGCAAAAAACAAAGCTGCAATATGTAAAAGTCTATCTATCATTAAAATACTCCAATTATAAACATAATAATGTACTACATAATCTAGAACATCAGAAAAGGCAAAACATATGGCCATCATTAAAAAAAGAATGGATGCTTTTGTCTGTTTACCAAGGTATACTGCAAAAGAGATAAACACCAACAGAATTAATGCCATACTTTTTGTTCCAAACAAAATCATTTCCGTACCGTCTACTATCAAAGCGCTCAGCATACTGCATAATGAGTATAAAAAATAACCGTTAATTAATAAAATACCCAGTAAATAAAAACCAACTACCTTATCAATATCCACAAGCTTGAATTTGGAAGCACCAATCACAATTAAACCTATATAACTAAACAAATACATGGCGTTTGAGCTAGCTGTTCCAGAATCATTCACTAAAAACAGCCCAGATGCGTCACCTAAAAATGAGAATACTAAAAAAGCAATAAACACCAAATTTATAATTCTGTTCTTAATGCAGAAAGCTATTAAAAAAAAGGGTATAAATAGAGCTTTAGAAGCATTCAAAAGCAAAGGATTTTCGACGTAAGCCGCAAAAATATTTAAAGTTATCAATAACAATAAAGCGAAAAAAAATATGGCCTCATAGCCAATCGTGAATATTTTTTTCATAGTAGATTATATAAGTAGGGCTACAAATATAATTAATTACATCGAAAAAAAATGACATTTCATCGATTATATTGTTAAATTTTAGTTTGAAATCAATTAATAATATTAAAAATCGCACTAAAAAATGCAAAAGCTATGTTTAACATTCAAGTGAATGATGCAATTTGAAAAAAAGCATATCGTATGTAATTAGAATAATTCTACGCGCTTTTAATTAACATATATGGTGTGGACTTACCGCTTTTCAGTAGTGTTTGTTTTTTTGAAAAAAATAAGCAAGAACCAATAGAAGAAATTAGTATTGGAATTTAATTATAGCTAGCATTTTTATTCTTGCAGCTATTTATTCTATTTATAAAGAAAAATCATCCCTTATGAATAGAAGCTAATCAATTAGCATATTATTATTTATTGATTCCTCATTTTCTAGTTTAGACTGCTGATAGAAGAAATAAAACGCAATTAATGCTAATGACACAGCCGTAAAACTGAGTAAATCTTGTTCTGCCACATATAAATAGGCAACGCTTATTACTTCAGAAAACACAATACAAAGAGATCCTATAAATAAATATAAAGACTTTTTATTATCTCTATAAAAATAATTTAAAAGAGAACTAGACAACAATAAAAGCATAACAATATTATAAACTAGCTCAACAAAATATTCATGGTTCAATTCTACATGAGGTCCTATAATAACTTGTAAAACATATACAATATAAATATTTAAAGCAGTCAATACTAGTATATGTATTTTGAAATTTTTAAGTACGTGAGCTAAACTAATGGATTTACAAATTTTAATGAATAACATTAAATACGCCAGAATATAAAGTATGTTTCCTAATAAATAATCAACACTGTAGCTTAATTTATCTGAAATTAAAGCTAATAGCTCAGATAAAGAGTAAAAAATTAAAAACAAAATAAAAAAAACAGATTTTTCCTTAACGCATATAAAATAAGTTAGGGCAACCGCTGGAAATATCAAAGATCTAAAGTTGAAAGCTAATAAGTCATGACCACTAAATTGGAAAACAACAAAAAGTGCATAAATTAATAAAACCAAACCAACCAAGAATATAGATTTATTCATGAGAGACATCAAATTTTTACCTGACAAATATAAAACATTCGCACTATTAAACGATAAAAATTAACATTTTATCGATGAAATAATATTTTATTTAATTTTTTGTAAGAATTCATACTCACTAATTAACAAAATATTCAAGTCTTCTACTTTTTTCTTTTTACTGGGCCCCATATTATCGCCCGCAACAATAAAACTAGTTTTAGAAGAAATTGAACTGCTTACTTTTCCACCATTATCTTCTATAAGTTTTTTAAGCTCATCTCTGGATAAAGTTTCAAAAACACCAGAGATGACTATACTCTGGCCTTCGAGTTTGTTTGTCTGACCTATAAGTTGTTCCGCAGAGATTTTCAACTGAACACCAAACTGTTTTAAACGCCCTACAATATAAATATTCTTTTCTGAAATAAAAAACTCAACCACACTTTGTGCTATCTTTATCCCTATTTCATCAACATTTACTAGATCATCGACAGAAGCCATAGCAATGGCATCAATAGATTTATAATGTTTTGCCAATTTTTTAGCAACCGTTTCTCCCACATAACGAATGCCCAAAGCATACATAACCCTTTCAAAAGGTATACTTTTTGATTGTTTAATACCTGAAATTAAATTATCGGCACTTTTTTCGGCCATTCTTTCCAAAGGAATAATTTGCTCTTTAGTCAATTCGTATAAATCTGAATAATTATCAATCAAACCATGATTGACAAGAAGGGCTACAGTTTCACCACCCAAGCCTTCAATATCCATGGCTTTACGCGATATATAATGTTGAATCCTGCCAATGATTTGAGGTTTACAACCATTATAATTAGGGCAATAATGTTGTGCTTCACCTTCTTGCCTAACTAATGATGTTCCACATTCTGGACAATCTGTAATATATTCAGTTGGAGTTGAATTTGGTGGTCGCTGACTTAAATCTACTGCAATAATCTTCGGAATGATTTCTCCACCTTTTTCAACATACACCTCATCGCCTACCCTAATATCCAATTTTTCTATTTGATCGGCATTATGTAACGATGCTCTTTTCACAATAGTTCCAGCCAATTCGACAGGCTGTAAATTGGCAACAGGTGTGATGGCACCCGTGCGGCCCACTTGATAGGAAATACTGTTTAACTTTGTGGAAACGCGTTCTGCTTTAAATTTATACGCTATCGCCCAACGTGGCGATTTAGCAGTGTAACCCAATTCTTCTTGTTGGTCTAAACTATTAACCTTGATAACAACCCCATCTGTTTCATAAGGCAAATCATGTCGATGCACATCCCAGTAAGCTATAAACTCCAATACCTCTTCTATAGAATAGACTAATTTTGAAGCACTAGGTACTTTAAACCCCCACTCCCTTGCTTTATTTAAACCTTCAAAATGTGAATGAATTCCTAAATGATTCCCTTTTAAATTATAAAGCAAACAATCTAAAGGACGTTTTGCAACTTCGGCGCTATCTTGCAATTTCAAGCTTCCTGAAGCGGTATTCCTTGGATTTCTATAAGGTTCTTCACCAATCTCAATGCGTTCTTCGTTCATTTTATTAAATCCGTCAATAGGTAAAACAATTTCACCTCGAATATCAAATTTTGCTGGATAATCACCCTTTAATTTCAATGGGACCGATTTAATCGTTTTTACATTTGCCGTGATGTTATCCCCTTGAAAACCATCACCCCTAGTAACAGCTTTTGTTAAAACCCCATTTTCATAAGTCAAACTAATGGAAGCTCCATCATATTTTAATTCGCACACATATTGAATCTCGCCATCAATCATCTTTTTTATTCGATTCTCCCAATCTAATAAATCTTCTTTTGAATAGGAATTATCCAAAGAATACATGCGATGCTCATGCGGAACAGTTTCAAAGTTTTTAGTGATTTCCCCTCCTACACGTTGCGTTGGAGAATTAATATCAAAAAACTCTGGATGTTGATGTTCTAGAGCTTCTAATTCCTTCAGCTTTAAATCGAATTCCAAGTCAGATATGCTAGGGTTATCCAATACGTAATAATTATAATTATGCTCGTTTAGTTCGTTACGAAGCTTTAATATGTGTTCTTCAATGCTATTCATTATCCTATTTGACCTTTAATCATTCTGTCTTTTTTAAAGATATCTTGTTTCAATTCAATATTTCCAAAGTTATGGTCTTTCAATAACTGAATCATTTCGTTACCAAGATATTCATTAATTTCAAAAAAAAGCATACCGTTGTCCTTCAAATTATTAACAGCAAACTTAGTGATGGCTTTATAAAACTGCAACGGATTTTCATCTTCAACAAACAACGCCAAATGCGGTTCATTATTTAAAACATTGGGCTTCATTTGTCCTTTTTCTAGTTCACGAACGTACGGTGGATTTGAAACAATGATATCAAATTTCAAATCCGAAACACCTTCCGTCTTTAAAATATCAGCTTCAATAAACGTGACTTCAACATGATTTAATTCAGCATTTTGTCTAGCGATGTTCAACGCTTCCTTACTAACATCTAGAGCATAAACTTTAGCGTTTTTCAAATTTGCAGCTAATGAAATAGCAATGCAACCACTACCTGTCCCTATATCTAAAATGTTTATTGATTGTGAACTTTCAACTTTTAACTTTAAACTTTTAACTACGAGTGAAACGAGTTCTTCCGTTTCTGGTCGTGGAATCAACACATCTTGATTTACTTTAAAAGGCAATCCGAAAAACTCGGTATCCCCTAGTATATATTGAATAGGTTCTTCTTTTTTTAAACGTTCTAATGCATTGAAAAGTCTTTCATTATCATCAATAATTAACTCATGATTCATAGCTAATTGAATTCTGGTGATATTGTAAAAGGATTCCAGTAAGATGAAAAAGAAACTATCAACTTCATTTTTATCATAAATGGCATCTAATCCTTGATGGAAAATATGTTGAATATCTTTTAACTTCATAAATCCTTTATCATCCAAACCCCACAAGAATAGTGTCCTGTATTTCCTAATGCGCCTGGTATATGCTTAAAACCATAAGATTCATAAATATGTATAGCTGCCTTAAGCTGTGATGCAGACTCTATATAGCATTGTTTATAACCTAAATCTTTTGCAGATTTTAAACACCTTTCGAATAATTGTTTACCAAACCCTTTACCTCTTACTTCTGGCGAAAAATACATTTTCTGAATTTCGCAAATCTCGGTTTCGAAATCCTTTAATGGTTTCACGCCGCCGCCGCCAAGGACTTTCCCATTGACATCAATTACAAAATAAACCTCATTAGCATTTTGATAGGATTCAAACATCTTTGCTGTTTCAATATCCGAATAAGCAGTGCCTTCCAAAGGAATTTTAAATTCGTGAAAACACGCTCGAATGACCTGCTCAATTTGCCGATTATCCTCTGGTTGAATTTCTCTAATAATGATATTGTTTATACCCATTATTTAGCCTTATTTTTGTGGCGTGAATATACATGAAAAATACATAAAACGTTGTATTGAAATTGCCAAAAATGGTTTGGGAAGCACACGTCCCAACCCCATGGTAGGCTGTGTGATTGTTCACAATAGCATAATTATTGGTGAAGGTTTCACCAGTACTTATGGTGGCAACCACGCCGAAGTAAACGCTATAAATTCCGTTGTTGATAAAAATCTTTTAAAGGATGCAACACAATATGTGACTTTAGAACCTTGTTCCCATTTTGGTAAAACGCCACCGTGTAGCGACCTCATTATTAAATATAACATACCAAACGTGGTTATTGGATGTATCGATGACAACATTAAAGTTGCTGGAAAAGGTGTTGAAAAACTTAAAAATGCTGGTTGCCAAGTAACTGTTGGTGTTTTAGAAGATGAATGTAAGAAACACCATAAGCGTTTCTTCACATTTCACAACAAAAAACGTCCATATATTATTTTGAAATGGGCAGAAACCAAAGATGGTTTTATAGCTCCTGAAACAAAAAAAGAGCAAAAACCTGTGTGGATTAGTAACGAGTATTCCAGACAATTAACCCATAAATGGCGTGCCGAGGAACAAGCCATTTTAGTTGGCACCAATACGGTTTTACAGGATAATCCGAGTTTAACGGTAAGGGATTGGACGGGGCAAAATCCCATTCGGATTGTTTTGGATAAGAATTTAAAACTCCCTAAAAATCAAGCTGTTTTTAATGATGAAGCTCAAACAATGGTCATCTCAAAAAATAATATAGATTTCTCAAAAGATGTCGCAATACAAATCTGTGACTTACTATTTCAGAAGGATATAAACTCTGTAATTATTGAAGGCGGAAAACATACTTTACAAACTTTTATTGATGAAAATCTCTGGGATGAAGCCAGAATTTTTACAGGTGATGTTCAATTCAACAAAGGACTTAAAGCACCCCATTTACATGGTAAATTAATTTCTGAAGAAAACATTAAGGACGATATTCTTAAAACATATAGAAATGATTAAAGCGATTATTTTTGATTTTGGCAATGTGTTCATAAATTTGGATATTGAGGGATTTACACAAAATGCGTTCAAACATTTTAAAATTGATGCATTTTCGGAAGAAATGATAGCGTTCAATAGCTTTTATGAACAGGGCTTAATTTCAACAGATGAATTTTTGGAATTTTATACTGAAAACTTCCCTAAACTTACTGAAGAAGGTCTTATTGATATTTGGAATTTCATGCTAAAAGATTTTCCGAAACATCGATTGGATTTTTTAAAAGAGTTAAAGATATCTTCAAAATATAAATTGATTCTATTGAGTAATACCAACGAACTTCATATGGATTGGATTAAAAAAAACGTGCCATTTTATGAGGAATTCAAAAATTGCTTTGATGCGTTTTACTTGTCACATGAGATTCATTTAAGAAAACCAAATCGGGATATTTTTGAATTTGTTTTGAAGGAAAACAATTTAATAGCTAAAGACTGCTTGTTTATTGATGATAATAAGGACAACATTAAAACAGCAAATGCTTTAGGTATTGCCACCTGGTACATCAACCCCGAGACAGAAGATGTTACAACACTTTTCAAATTAAAAAGCCATTTGTTTTAATTCTCTTTTTTTGACTGAAAAAGACACATACAAAACCATTGAAACCGTAACTGAAACTGTTTTGTTCAAAGATAAAAACAGTAAATTTCATGGATATGCATATCCAATAAAAAGTGAAATCGAGGCAAAACAATATATAGAAGATTTGAAAAAGAAACACCATGCCGCTAGACATTGGTGCTATGCTTACCAATTTGGAACTGAAACGATATCATTTAGGGCGAATGATGACGGCGAACCAAACAATTCCGCCGGCATGCCCATTTACGGACAGATACAATCTTTTGAGGTCACAAATATTTTAATTGTTGTTGTTCGCTATTTTGGTGGTGTTAAATTGGGTGTTGGCGGTTTAATCAATGCTTACAAAACCACGGCACAATTAACGTTAGAAGCCTCTAAGATCATTGAAAAAACCATCAACAAGGAATTCTGTATCACATTTGATTATAAAAACATGAATAAAGTGATGCGCGTAATCAAGGAGAACAACATTACCATTAGCAATCAAAGATTGGCATTGGATTGTAATATCTATATTTCAGTAAGAAAAAAAGATGCCCAATCCATTTTTGACATCTTTGACACCCTTTTTGAAGTAAAAATTACGGAAATAAAAAATTAATCTCCTATGGCGTCCAAAATATATTGTGGGGCTTTCACTGGCCGGTTCGTTTTCATGTCAATAAACACTAAAATAGTGCTAGCTGTTGTTAAAATTTCCCCTGCTTCATTGGTGATTTCATAGTCAAATTCAATCTTCGCTGTGGGCTTATTTTTTAGTTGTGTTTTTACATTAATTACATCATCATAACCAGCTGATTTTTTATAATTTATACAAAGAGAAACTACGGGTAGCATAAGGCCATTTCGCTCCATATTTTTATAAGAAATCCCTAATTTTCGCAACCACTCAATACGCCCCATTTCAAGATATAATGCGTAGTTTCCGTGATATACCACTCCCATTTGGTCGGTTTCCCCATATCTCACTCTTATTTGTATTTTGTCGAATTTCATAAGGTTTATTAAATAATTTTTTGTAGTTTCGGCTAGAGGTTAAACATGATGAAAAAATTCTGAAAATTCAATACTAATTCATTTTTTTTTTAAGAATTTTGTTCACATATTTGCCTAGCAATTAATAGGGGGAAAAAAGAAATATTCTTCTTTACGTTAACTAACTAACAAACAAACCATAAATACAATAATGAGTGTAACTGCGCAATCGGTATGGAATAACTGTCTTGAATTCATAAAAGATAATATACAACCGCAAGCGTATAAAACTTGGTTTGAACCTATTATTCCCGTAAAGCTTTCAGACAATGCATTAAGCATTCAAGTGCCAAGTAAATTCTTTTATGAATGGCTAGAGGAGCACTATGTAAAAATCTTAAAAGTATCACTAACAAAAGAGCTTGGTGAAAAAGCCAAATTGGTTTACATTATAAAAATGGAAAACACATATGGCAACAAACATCCTTTCACCGAAAAAATTCCTAGTTCCAATAGAAGCGGCATGAAATCCCAAGAGGTTGATATTCCGCTTCAAAATAAAAATCCAGAATTACGCAATCCGTTTGTAATTCCTGGCATTAGAAATGTAAAGATTGAATCGCAACTAAACCCAAATTATAGTTTTGAAAATTTTCTTGAAGGCGATTCCAATCGTTTGGCAAGAAGCGCTGGTTTAGCAGTTGCATCAAAACCAGGCGGAACCTCGTTCAATCCGTTACTTATATTTGGTGGCGTTGGGTTAGGAAAAACCCATTTAGCGCATGCCATTGGTGTTGATATTAAAGACAAATATCCAGAAAAAACTGTTTTATACATTTCTGCTGAAAAATTTACACAACAATATATCGACTCCGTAAAAAAGAACAATAGAAATGACTTTATTCATTTTTATCAAATTATTGATGTATTAATCATTGATGATGTTCAATTTTTATCAGGGAAATCTGGAACTCAAGATGTGTTCTTCCATATATTTAATCACTTGCATCAAAATGGCAAACAGGTTATTTTAACAAGTGACAAAGCACCGGTTGACATGCAAGATATTGAGCAACGTTTATTGTCTCGTTTTAAATGGGGACTTTCAGCTGAATTACAAAATCCAGATTTTGAAACCCGTGTTTCTATCTTGAAAAATAAATTATATCGTGATGGTGTTGAAATGCCTGATGATATTATTGAGTATGTTGCCAAAAACATTAAAACGAACGTCAGAGAGTTGGAAGGTGCTATTATATCGTTAATCGCTCAGTCTTCTTTCAATAAAAAAGAGATCACTATTGATTTGGCTAAACAAATAGTAGAAAAATTTGTTAAGAATACCAAACGTGAGGTTTCCATAGATTATATACAAAAAATTGTATCCGATTATTTTCAAATGGATATAGACACATTGCAATCTAAAACCAGAAAACGCCATATTGTACAAGCGAGACAATTAGCCATGTTCTTTGCTAAAAAATTCACCAAAGCATCTTTGGCAAGCATTGGTTCCCAAATAGGAAAAAGGGATCATGCTACAGTGCTTCACGCTTGTAAGACTGTGGATAACTTATCTGCTACAGACAAGCAATTCAAAAAATACGTTGAGGACATCACCAAAAAGCTCTCTATTTAAATTTCCCTTTCCATGATTAAAATTTTAATGGTATGCTTAGGTAATATTTGCCGATCGCCATTAGCCGAAGGCATTTTGAAATCCAAACTTCCAAATAATAAATTCATAGTAGATTCTGCTGGAACCGCAAATTATCATGTAGGGAGTCCACCCGACAAACGCTCTGTAACCGTCGCTAGAAAATACGGATTGGACATTTCTAGTTTATCGGGAAGACAATTTAATGTTGCTGATTTTGATACATTCGATTATATTTATGTGATGGACGAATCCAATTACAACAATGTAATAGCGCTTGCAAGAAATGAAAATGACAAAGACAAGGTTAGATTCATATTAAATGAAATATATCCGAATCAAAATTATGATGTGCCCGACCCTTATTATGGAGGCGAAGACGGATTTGAAAACGTTTACAAAATGCTAGACGAAGCTTGTACAAAAATTGCTAAATCATTGATTTAATAGTTATAAATAAATCTACAAAATGAAGCACCCATGAGAATCATATTCATACAAACGAGGATGATTATACAGGGTGTTGCATCTGACCAAAACTTAAAATAATATAGACAGATGAATACTGCTAAAGGAATACTATATCTTATACCAACAACCCTAGGAGATAATGACCCTTTAGATGTATTACCCATGACCGTAAAAAACATCATTGAACAAACAAATACATTTATTGTTGAAAATGAAAAGACAGCCCGGCATTTTATAAAAAGAATAACACCCGATAAATTACAAGCCACTTTAAAAATACATCTTCTAAATAAATTTACAGAGGATAACGAATTGCCAAAGTTTTTGGAATCCTGTACCAAGGGTATTGATGTTGGTTTACTCTCTGAAGCGGGCTGCCCAGGCATAGCCGATCCTGGTGCCGATGTTGTAAAATTGGCACACCAACTGGATATTAAAGTCGTGCCGTTGGTTGGTCCATCATCCATTTTAATGGCTATGATGGGTTCTGGAATGAACGGACAAAGCTTTACCTTTAATGGGTATTTACCCATAGACAAAGACGAAAGAAAAAAAGAAATTAAGCGATTGGAACGCCTATCTTTTGAGCTGAACCAATCTCAAATTTTTATTGAAACACCTTATAGAAATAATAAAATGCTGGAAGACATTTGCAGCATTTTAGAAAAAAATACCAGTATTTGTGTGGCTTGTGATATTACCTTGCCAACCGAGTTTATTAAAACACTTTCCGTTAACGAATGGAGCAAAAAAAAAGTAGACCTTCATAAAAGGCCTACCATATTCATTATCCACAAATTTTAATTTTAAATGGACGTTGCTTTGGCTTTTTTATTCGGCTTTAAAAAAGACGTATCATATCCAGAAAACTTTTTGATATAATACTGTACGGAAGTTCCATAACTATCTTCATGGTCTTGAACACCATAGCTTCTTAAATAATGCTTAACACTTCCTGGACCTGCTAAATGCGCTGCCGCCAAAATTCCAGACTCTGTAATAACAACGCCATTGATTTTTTTACCAACAAAATTTTTAATGTCGCGTCTTAAAATCCATTTGTTACGCTCGGCATTTGCAATAAATGCCTTTTCTTGAAGTGCAGGATTGCTCAAAAAATGTGCAGGATTGTAAATTCCAATCAGCTTTAAGGTTTCCGTTCCAAATTGGTATTTTCCTAAGTAACCAAGGGTGTTAACCGAAGAATAATCTCCTCTGGACTCTTTAAAGGCTAAAGCCTCTTTAAAACCTACAAAAGATTTTCCTAGATAAGGTGAAAACAATCTGTTTCCTTCGTTGAATGCCAAATCGCTCTCGTGGGTATTTGGCTCTGGGCTTACTGTATAATTCAACTCTAAGCCCTTCGTTGAATATTTACTTAAATCGATCGTGTCTTTCGAAGACAACGAAACATACAATAGAACACATATTGTAAGTGATAAAATCAGATAACTTGCAATACTTTTCTTCATAATTTTTAAATTTCTTCAGCATATTTAATTAAAAATATACTTGAAAATTTGAGGGTGCAAAATTAGACATTATAATCATTAATTCAAAATTACTCGTTTATGTGCCCTTTTTAATAGTACAATAGATGAAATACACGTCCATTTTTACTAAATTCAATGGCTGGAAACGGCATCTTAATTACGTTAAAAACATCCAATACGGATCTCAATACCCGTGACTTTGTTTCTATCTTATTCAAATTTAAATCAAAACTTAAATAGAACTGCCTGTACCTCTCATTATTTGTTAACAACTGATTGTCAACATCTTTCAATCCCGATAACATCCCCTCAGCCCCATAGCCTATTGATAAATCAAGCCATTTAGGGATGTTGCTTTCTTTGAAAAAAGAATGCAAATTTATATTTAGCCAATAAGTTTGTCCGTTATAGTCTTTCAAAACCTGCTCTAAAAAACCGTCTCCAAGCTTATCCGGACGCTGTGACGCATATTGTGTTTGATGAAATGAAAATTTCAACATGATGCGTTGTTCATCCCATAATAATTCTTGTCCGACGTAAAACCCCGTGCCCACTGCATTGGCTAAAACATCTGTCCATGAAAAGCCCCATTCTTGAGAATAGCCATCAAAAACTTCTACAGCAGTTAAAAATCCGAAACCTAAAGTGGCCCCATATATTAATTGATCTTTTTTGCTTACTCCAGCCCAATGAAGCGCCTGTGCACCTATCCTTCCCATTTGATAGGAAGAAAACACATGGCCCATTTTATCCATTTGAAGCCATTCCCCACTATCATCAATGGTATGGAATTTAGACTTTGGATAGTCTGCATACCAAAGTTGATTCAAACCGATTAAAGATACGCCTACTACAGACGCTTCGCCAATCACGATGGCATTTCGTCTGGGTTTATGTAACGTATCGCTTGGCGTTAAAAAAGAGTCTAGTTTAGATTGAGAAAAAGAAAAATAGGTTATAAAAAAAAGAAGGATAATATATTTAAGTTTGAAATACCCCACTATTTATTAATGCCTTGAGATGATAAATACATATGATATTCCCTAGCATAAGCATTATGTTGCCCCAAGGTTTTTGCGAATTTATGATACCCCAAACGTTTCGCATCGGCAACAAAATACAAATAATCATGCTTTTCGTAGTTTAATACGGCATCAATGGCAGACACGTCTGGCATGGCAATAAGCCCAGGCGTAAGACCTAGGTTTTTATAGGTATTATAAGGTGAATCAATTTCTTTGTGAACATTTAATACCCGTTTTATAATGGTATTTTTGTATTGAGGTAATTGGTAAGCTGCAAATTTTAATGTTGGGTCTGCCTGCAAAGGCATCTTTATGCGCAATCTATTTAAATACACCCCAGCAATTCTTGGTTGTTCATCAATGGCTTTAGATTCTTCATGAACAATGGACGCCAAAGTAATCACTTGGTTTGGTGTTAAATTCAGGGCTTGTGCTTTAGCTTTCCGCGTCTCGTTCCAAAATCTATTGTATTCCTTCAACATTCTGTCCCTAAATTGTTCAGCAGACGTATTCCAAAAAAATTCGTAACTATTTGGAATATACATCCCCAAACTGGTGGCTCGATTAAAATCGTTTTTTTGCAGAAATGACGTATCCGTCATGGCATTTAATAAGGATAAGCTATCCGCTTCTATTTGAGCACTGATACGTCCTGCAAGCTTTTCAAGGGATTCTTGATTATTAAAAGATATATTAAATGGTAGATTATTACTGCGTATGGAGTTAATAATATCATTATTGTTCATGCCTTTTTTAATAGCATAACGTCCCGCTTTGATGTTAGTAACGTACTTTTTTTGTTTAGCCAAAGCGTCAAACGAATCAATATTCTTTAAAAGTGGTATCAGTTGTTCCCTTACATCGGCATAGGTACCATTTGTTGGAACATATACATAGGCGATATCGTTATTAAAGTTTGTATTGGACACAAACATGGCATTATAAACATAGTAAGCAAAATAAGCTGCTACGGCTAAACCGATAAATACGATGGTTAAAAGTATCTTCTTTATATACATTTAATTATTTATAAGCTGAAACAGATATTCGTTTTTATAAGAACCATTAACATGGTTCCAATCCTTTTTTAGACCAACATTTACAAAACCTTGATTGGTAAAAAGTTTTATACTAGCTTTATTCTCTTCTGAAATGTTACAATATAACTGATGCAACCCCAAATGCGAAAAACTATAATTTATCAATAATTGTAAAGCTTCCCTGCCATAACCTTTATCTCTATCTTTCGCATCTTTAATTAAGATACCAATTCCTGCCCTTTTATTTTTAAAATCGAAATCGAAAATATCAATCAAACCAACTGGTTCATTACCATAACTCGAAACCACCAATCGTAATTGTTTCACTTCAAAAATATCTTTATGGGCATTCTCAAGATATTGCTTTATGAGAAATTTTGAATAGGGTGTTTGCGTGTTGCTGATCTCCCAAACAGATTCATCATTTTCAATGGCATATACAAATTCTAAATCTTCCGGCTCTAAGGCCCGTAAATAAATCTCACTTCCTTTTAATGTTATCATATACTCCCTTTGTAAACAAACGTGGCAGGCCCTATGAGCCATACGTTTTTGTAAACCCCATTCTCAAATTCAAAACTCACTTGTAATTCGCCACCTTGAACTTGTAAAGTTATCAGGTTTTTATCGGTTTCGTTGAGGGCATGCATCGCCAAAGCGACAGCTGTAACGCCTGTCCCGCAAGACAGTGTTTCATCTTCTACACCACGTTCGTAGGTTCTTACCGCAAAAATTTGATCGCTTATTTTTTTAACAAAATTAACGTTACTGCCTGCTTCATTATAAGGCTCTCCATATCTAATGGTAGCGCCTTTTGTTTTAATGTCAAAATTTTCTATCTGCTCTTCAAATTGCACGTGGTGCGGTGAGCCAGTATTTAAAAAAACATGTTCTGAATGTTTTTCAATGCTATGAACATCTTGCATTTGCAATCTAACCATATCGCCATGTATAGTAGCATGGTGCAAGCCATCAATGGCTTCAAAAACCGCATGTTCATTAATAACACCCAAATGTTTTGCAAATGCCACCAAACAACGTCCGCCGTTGCCACACATACTACTTTCATTCCCATCGGCATTATAATACACCATTCTGAAATCTAAATCTGGATGAGTCTCCAACAAAATAAGACCGTCAGCACCTATGCCAAATCGTCTGTCACATAACAATGCGATATGTTTGGCATTTTTTTTGTTGAACGTTTGGTGACGATTATCTATCATCACAAAATCGTTTCCTGTTCCTTGATATTTATAAAAAATCTGTTGCATAATACATGGCAAATATATGAATATTAAAACGTTTTTTCCGTTGTTAAATAGTCGTTAAAGTTGAATTTTCCATTCAATAAATTTTTAATTTTAATCGTTAATCTATAAAAATAAAACTGAAAATTATGAAGAAGATTTTATCCTTAGTATTGGTTTCAGCATTAGGTGGCATGTTAACACTTGGTGCCTATAAATTATTTTTAGAACCAGAAAATGACCCTTTAGTAACTTCAGCTCCAGCGAATCCTGCATTTATACCGACTAGTAACATGAATGCATATTCAACTGTTAGCGAAGCTCCAGATTTTGCCTTAGCTGCCGAAAACACCTTAAATGCGGTGGTACACGTAAAAAACGTGTCGATCAGTTCCGGGCAAATGACCTTGCAGGATTTATTTATGGGAAGAAGCACACCACGTGCTCAAATGGGTACAGGTTCGGGTGTTATTGTAAATGCCGATGGGTATATTATTACCAATAATCACGTCATAAATAATGCCAACGAACTATCGGTAACATTAAACAATAATAAAACCTATAAGGCAGAAATTGTTGGTTCCGATCCCAAAACAGATATTGCCCTTTTAAAAATTGATGCTGATGAGGATTTGCCATTTGTAACGTTTGCCGATTCAGATGAGGTTAAAGTTGGTGAATGGGTATTGGCGGTTGGAAACCCATTCAACTTAACATCTACCGTTACTGCAGGTATCATTAGTGCCAAATCCAGGGATTTATCTGGAAATAGTTCACAATCCTTTATTCAAACAGATGCCGCTGTAAATCCAGGTAATTCTGGTGGTGCATTGGTTAATACTAGAGGAGAACTTATTGGTATTAATACAGCTATTTCATCGCAAACAGGATCGTATGTAGGCTATTCGTTTGCCGTACCAAGCAATATCGCAAGAAGAGTTATTGAAGATATTATGGAATACGGCAATGTACAAAATGGTATTCTTGGTATTAATGGCACGGCTTTAAATAGCGCATTGTCTAAAGAATTTGGTGTAAGGGATACCGAAGGTATCTATGTAGATAGTGTTATAGAAGCCTCTGGAGCTGAAAAAGCTGGCATTAAAAAAGGTGACATCATTAAAGAAATTGATAATATTAAAGTATCTAAGTTTGCCGATTTAACAGGACATATCAATGCTAAACGCGTAAACGATAAGGTGCTTCTTAAAATTTACAGCGATGGCGAATTAAAGACCGTATACGTTACGTTAACCAAAAATGAGACCATTATTATTCCTACTGTGGGACAAGTGAAAAATGCCAAACCAGAGGAATTAAAAAAATACAAAACTTCGCATGGTATAAAAATTACTGAGTTTAGTAAAAAATACGCAGAATATTGGGAAAAATATGGTGTCAAAGAAGGTGCAATAATCACCGCAATAAACGATCAAAAAGTAAATTCAGTTGATGATGCACAAAACATTATAAAGAATTTATCACGTTACGAACCATTAAAAATTGAGCTTGTAAACACTAATGGAGAAAAGGAACGTTATTATTTCAGGTAAACATCCAATAAAAATTTCTATTCGTATATATAGAAGCCTCAATCAAATGAGGCTTTTTTTATAAATATATCCACATTAAAGCATAATTTTTTTAACTTCGTAAACCAAACATAACCATTTTAAAATCACCTAGATGAAATGCATTAAATACCTACTAGTTACAGCCGTTCTTTTAACTTGTTCTTTTACAACATTTTCGCAAAATGAAACAGACGATGATAAACTATCGTTAGATGAAGGCTCCATAGATAATCAATTTGAATATGTGATAAGACGTTCTAATAACTACCAAGATTTTAAGGTCGTTAAAAAAGATTGGCTTTACAAACTAAAAGCCCATACCATAGATTCCTTAAAAGCCGTTCATAAAGATTTAGCTGACACCAAAATACTTGTTGACACACAAGCCAAAGAGATTTCCGATTTAAAGTCAAGTTTAGAAAGCACCCAAACAAATTTAGAAAATACTCGAAGCGAAAAAGATAATATCAGCTTATTTGGAATACAAATGGGCAAAGGCAGTTACAAAGCTATTATGTGGGTTATTATAGCCTGTTTACTAGTGCTATTAGGCTTATTTATCTACAAGTTTAAAAACAGTAATGATGTTACTAGGCAAGCAAAAAAGAATTTAGCTGATATTGAAGAAGAATTTGAAGAGCACCGCAAAACAGCTGTTGAACGCGAGCAAAAAGTAAGACGCCAGCTGCAAGACGAAATAAACAAACAAAAAACGACTAAAGGCAGTAAATAGGCCTTAAACTATTTATACAATCTTTTAAAATCTGTAATTAGCGTTACGGATTTTTTTTGTTAATCTTTAAATGGATTATTTTGTGAAATTTTCAGCATATTTGCCAACTATTTCACCACAAACTATTTAAGCATGAAAACATTCTTGTTTGCAATCCTATTTTCCCTCAGTCTTAATTTTGTTCAAGGACAAGCCTTCCAAAAAAACAGAACCATCATCTTAACCGATATAGAAAATGAACCTGATGATACACAATCCTTAGTTCGATTGCTTTTATATTCCAATGAAATTGATATCGAAGGCATTGTTGCTACGACCTCATGTTGGATGCCTAATGCTGTCCATCCAGAATCGATTACAAAAGTGATTCAGGCTTACGAAAAGGTTCATTCAAACTTGAAAAAGCATCAACCCGACTTCCCAGAAGCAAAGGTATTATATCCGTTAGTAAAAAAGGGTTTGCCAATATATGGTATGAAAGGTGTTGGCGAAGGCATGGATTCTGAAGGCTCTGATTGGATCATAAAAATACTAGAAAATAAGGATGAGCGTCCGTTATGGATTTCAACATGGGGAGGCGCTAACACACTTGCACAGGCTTTATACAAAATAGAAAAAACAAAAAGCAAAAATGAAGCGAAACGGTTAATAGCGAAACTTCGGGTTTACACCATTTCAGACCAAGATGATAGTGGTATTTGGATACGGAATACGTTTCCCGACTTGTTTTATATTGTAACTCCGGGTGATGATTATGGAAACGCCACATGGTCTGGGATTATGACCAACGACATCAAAGGGATTGACCAAACCACTATTAGTAATCGTTGGATTGCCCATAATATGCAACAAAACCATGGACCTTTAGGAGCTATGTATCCCGATGTGGCTTATGGAATGGAAGGTGATACCCCTGCGTTTCTGTCGCTAATTCCGAATGGATTAAACAATGCCGAACATCCTGAATGGGGCGGCTGGGGAGGTCGCTACGAACTTTATAAACCCGATTTTTCTAAAGTAAAAAAAGGCGTTTCAAGTGTTCCCATTGCTCCTGAAACAAGAGCTATTTGGACGAATGCCGTTGATAGTTATACACCTTATATCCCAAATGAATTTGGCAGGTCGGTAAAACAAGACACCATCACCTTTACGGATTCTAAAGTGACGCTTTGGCGTTGGAGGGATGATTTTCAAAATGATTTTGCAGCCCGAATGGATTGGTGCTTGATGTCGTTTGAGGAAGCCAATCATCCACCAGTTCCTGTTTTATCGCACCCCGAACAGATAACAGTTACATCTGGCGAAGGTTTTACTTTGGACGCTTTCCAGAGTTATGATCCCAACGGTGATAATGTTAGTTTTCTCTGGTTTCACTATCCAGAAGCTGGTACTTATAAAAAAACGATTAAGACCAATGGTGCGGAAAATATATATAAGGCAAACTTTACCGCCCCTCAAATAGATAAAGAAGAAACGGCACATTTTATTCTAAAGGTGACTGATAAAGGCGAACCACGGCTATCAAGATATAAAAGGGTGATAGTAACTATTAAAACTAAATAAGCACAGTGGCTATTGTTTAAATAAATTTAAAATCTGTGATTCGCGTTACGGATTTTTTTACCTAAACATCAACAATATTAATTTTTATAAATTTTTCAGGAATCTTCATTTTACTACCCATCAAATAAATTACTGTACCTTTAAAAAATGAATAAGCAAGGTCCCATTATTTTTATTGAAGATGATATAGACGATCAAGATATTTTAGCAGATGTTTTTAAAAGTCTTGATTATAAAAATGAAATCATTTTTTTTTCTGAAGCTGAAAAAGCATTAGAATATTTAACTACAACGAAAATTAAACCATTTATTATTTTTTCTGACATTAATATGCCGAAACTCAATGGCATGGAATTAAGGGATAAAGTTCGTGAAAATAAGGAGCTTGAAATAAAATCCATCCCTTATTTATTTTTTACAACAACTGCCGAACAAAAAAACGTAATTGATGCATACTCAAAATCCATACAAGGATTTTTCATAAAGCCATCAAACTATAACGAAATTAAGGCTGTGATGAAAATCATAATTGAATATTGGACAGTATGTGTTTCCCCAAATTATACGGGATAAAAGCACGACTAGACTACTTACAAGCTTCATTGCCAGATTTTATTGACCAGAACATTTTCCTTTCTAAAAAACTTTATCTTACTGTATAAGAATTAGTCATACTTGAAGTATGTAAAGCCTGTACGCTAAAAAACACTTAAAAATCCAACTTCAAAACCAATTCCGGATTCGGGCAATTATTTAAATAAAAATTCTAAATCTGTAATTAGCGTTGCATTTTTTTTTAAAACACTTAAAAATTTTCAGTTTTATTAGATTTTACATCATTAATTAGTCTATTTAAATAGACTAAAAATAATTAATATTTTCGAATTATTCAGAATGCTGTTACATAGTAAATTCTGAAGTTTAAAAACAAAATTCATTCATTTATTATTAATAATTTACAAAAAAACAAATATTAAGGATAGCTATTCAACATTCGTAATTTGTAATTTGTCTAATTCTCTAGTTTTATTTGAACATTAATTCCTATATTTAAGCTACAACTAAGATATCCTAAAATATTTCAAGTGATTTTTATTAAAATCTCAATATTATCTAAAACTATGATTTTGAGACATAAGGAATTAACAAATAAAAGATTGCTTTTTATTTAAAATTGAATAATCAACTATACTATTTTTTAACCAACTAACTATTTAAAACAAAGCCATATGGACAAAAACTACAAAAAAAGATGGATTTTACTTATGCTATTCCTGATAGCATCGCTTCAGGTTAACTATGCTCAAAACATTATACCCAATCCCAGTTTTGAAGTGGGAAGTGGAGACAATTTTGATGGTTGGAGCAAATGGAACGGAGCAACGTCCTTATTAGCTACTTCAGTCGAATCTGAAGTCAATGAAGGAAGTCGTGCTCTAAAAGCGGTAGTTACTTCCGATGGGAATCCTTGGAGTGTACAATTTGTTAGCGATCCTATTCCTACTGTTATTGGTGAAAGTTACACATTCACTGCCTACGTAAAAGGAGAAGTAGCAGGAACTGAAATTCGTTTTTCTACAAATCCTAATGCACTTTATTCTGGAAATTATATTGTTTCTGAAACTTGGACACAGGTTTCTTGGACTTTTACGGCGAATGAAGTGAATACACGTATTGTATTAGATCTGGGAGCTAATGCCAATACCTATTTTATTGATACTATGGAAATGTTAGCGCCACCCAGTGTTGGTGAAAATATTGTTCCAAACCCAAGTTTTGAATTGGGTAGTGATGATACTTTTACCAACTGGTCTAAGTTTAACGGAGCAACCGCCCTGGTACAGACTACAGAACCTTCCGAAGTACATGATGGAAATAGAGCCCTTAAGGCAATTTCTACGGGGGGGAACGCATGGAGTGTTCAAATAGCAAGTGATTTAATCCCAACAACTATTGGCGAAAGCTATACTTTTAAAATATATGTAAAAGGAGCCGTTGCTGGCACTTCTATTAGATTTTCAACCAGTCCAAGTGCGCTATATTCAGGAGATTACACCGTATCAAATACATGGACTTTATTATCATGGACTTTTACTGCAAACGCAACTGAAACACGCATTGTTTTGGATTTAGGAGCGGACGCCAACACCTATTTCTTAGATAGCATGGAGATGCTTGCTCCCGTCAATAATGATCCCAATTTAGTGCTAAATGGTAGTTTTGAAGGAGGCAGTGGTGATTTTTTTGAAAATTGGGGACAATGGAATGGAGATAGTTCGCTCACAGAAACTTTAGAAACAAACGAAGTAAAAACTGGAAGTAGAGCATTAAAAGCTACTGTTACTACTAATGGTGAACCTTATATGGTGCAAATGGTGAGTGATCCCATAGAAACTACTACAGGGGCAACATATGAATTTCAAGTCTACGCTAAGGCACTTACCGAAGGGTCTACCATACGCTTTTCAACAAACCCAAATTCCCTGTATTCGCAAGATTTTAATGTAGGTACAGACTGGACACTATTAAGCTGGAGTTTTATAGCCAATTCATCTCAAACAAGAATAGCTCTGGATTTGGGTAAAAATGCTAATACGTATTTTTTAGATGATGCCCAAATGCAAATTCAATGTGGCCTCACTTTCTATACCCCTCCAGCCTCTCAAACTCCCATTGCTAGTGGAAAAAACAAATTCCTAGGAACAATCTATGACGCCAATGACGCCAACCTAAATAAATATTTCAATCAAATTACCCCAGAAAATGCTGGAAAATGGGGCAGTGTTGAAGTTGAAGATGGTGTTTTCGATTTTAGCCAATTGGATGCAGCACGAGCCTATGCTGCCCAGAATAATTTTCCTTTTAGGTTTCATGTGCTTGTATGGGGAAATCAGCAACCCACATGGTTAAAACCAATGAGCGATGAAGAAAAAGTGGTTAGAATTAAAAGATGGTTTCAAGAAGTTGCTGGACATTATGATAATAGTTCAGATGCAAGAAAAACGCTGGAATATATAGAAGTAGTAAACGAAATTTTAAATGACAAACCAGATAATGAAGGCTCTAATGCAACAGATAATGGCAGCGGTGATTACTTAAATGCCTTGCGTTCATTAAATGCAGAATTAAATACAGAACCAAGTACTTATGATTGGGTCGTAAATGCCTTTAAATTAGCGCGTTTATATTTCCCTTGTGAAACCAAATTGATGATTAACGAATACGGTATTGAAAATACGCCAACAAGCGCTGCCGAGTATGTTTCCATTATAGAGTTGCTAAAAAAAGACAATTTAGTTGATGTGGTAGGCATGCAGGGACACTCCTTTTCAACGCGTAGATATGGAAATGGAAGCTTTGAAGACGCTACAAATAATTTATCAAATAATTTAAACCTCATAGCTGATACTGGATTACCAATTATGATTACTGAAATGGATATTGATGGTGATGCCTCTTTAGATGCAAATGGTGTACGCACAAACAATGGAACCCAAGAAGAACAGGACGCTTTTCAACTATCAGAATACCAACGCATTTTTGGATTATACTGGAACCATCCATCGGTAATTGGAATAACGTTATGGGGTTACCGTTCTGGTATGTGGCGTACTACTCAAGAAGCTTATTTAATGAATGTTTGCGATGGTTCTGAAAAACCAGCAATGAGCCAATATCTAAATACTGTTATTAGAAATAGTGAAGATGACCTACCATTATCTAATTCATTTATTGACATGGTAGCAACGCTAAGTGTTGATCCTTCATCGCAACAATACAGCGACGATATAACAATTAAAATAAATGTACCAGGAGGTAATGGTAAATGTGGAATAGCTGCACAACTTGCCAATATTTATATTAATGGAATTTTGGTTGGTGAAGTAGAACTGGTCGAGAACGAAAATAATTTAGAAGGCAGCTTAAACCTTAACTTATTGGAAGGTGAGAACTTGGGGCTGTATGCTCCTGGGACCAAAACGGTTACAGCAGTTTTTGACCAACCCAATGAAGAGCTTCACGTTGCCAATGCTGAAACCGAATTTAACGTAACCCCCGAAGATGCGAAATTGAAAATAATAGGTGGAACCCATTTTAATAATAAACATTCCTCAAGCGAAGTTGAAGTAACACTTAACGCTATGATAGAAGATGAAGGTGAGCTTTCAGGCGGCTCCATTGGAGACATTACTAATAGTACAGTTCGATTTCTATTAGATGGTGTACCAGTAGTTGTTGAAGACCTAACAGATGAAAATGGTTATTTATTAAATGGTGCTATTTTACCTTTTGATAATAATACGAAAGGTAAAATAGAACTAACCTTTCCGCTAAATGTCGAAGATGATAATTCAGTAAAACAATATCAAATTACTCTAGAAGCTGGAGGATATTACCAAGGCAGTGTAATTAGCCAAACTGATTTAGTTATTAAAGATAAAAAGAACCCAAAAGCAGATGTTGTAAGTTGGCCTAATCCTACAGACAATGAATTCCATGTTAGCTTAAGCGGCTTTAAAAATAATAGTAATGTAAATCTTAAGGTTATAAATTATTTTACTGGTGCTACGGTGTATTCAACAAGCGGAAATGCTGATAAAAACTATACTTTTGGACTAAATTTTCAATCAGGATTGTATTTTTTAATTATTGAGCAAGGAAACATTAAAACCTCAAAATTTATTATTAAAAAGTAATAAATTATCTTTAATCTTTAACTAATAAAAAACCGTCATATAATTTATATAAGGCGGTTTTTTTTACTAAATTTTACTAATATTTTAGCGAATACTTACTTGCCTTTGGCTTTATAAAAATTTTCAGTTAAAATCCCAACTTCAACAGCCACTCTGGGTTTGGACAATTATTTAAATAAAATTCCAAATCCTTTTTATTGCAAACACCTGGGTAATCACCCCTAAAACCTTGCAAGTCTTTTATAATTTGAAAATGTAAATGTGGCGGGTAATTCCCATTTATGGTGGCATCGCCCAAGGTGGCAAACGGTTCGCCTTGCTTTATGTGTTCACCTTCTTCTAAATTTTCTAAAGAAGCCAAACTTAAATGCCCATACAAAGTATGAAATTCAACTTCATTTATAGTGTGCTTTAAAATAATGGTTGGGCCATAATCGCCAAAATTGGTGTTGTTTTTAAAACTGTGCACGGTAGCATCAAAAGGGCAATAAATGGGTGTTTCGGCAGCAATCCATAAATCCACGCCCAAATGGATGTTGCGTTCGGTAGCATTGTTCTCGTTAAAATGGTGACTGCGTTTATAAATATTCCTGACTTCATTATAACCACCATACCCAACCAGTCCGTTGTGTTGGTTGACGTGGTTTTGTATATAGTTTTGTAATGCTTCAACCTTACTCACATCAATATGTTTGAGTTGCAAATTATCTACCGACAGGTCTATGGGAATGTATTTTGAGTTTGGAATTGCAGGATTAAGCACCCGAAGTGGCTTGGAAGTACTGTTTTTTAAAAAATCCTGAAAATGGGTTGAGGACATAGAAAGACGTGTTTCCTCAAAAATAAGAAACTATTGCATAACCACGTTGCTGTACTTCGCATTTACCACAATGGCCTTATTGGTATTTGAATTGTTTGTTGAGAAGGTAGAGACATTATCATTGGATGTTTTTTTGGGGTGTTTTAAGCGAGAGCGCGTGCCTTTGTACTGGAAATTAGAATCCACTTTTGGAAGCGAAATTACGGCATCACTATTTTGAAGGGTGACATTTAAATTGTTAAAAGTATCACCCACATTTAAGATTTTTAAATTGCCAATACTACCATTAATAACCGCATTATCTGTGACGTTTTCAATTTTTACATTGGAGGAATTAGAAGTCAATACCAAACGTTTGACGTTTTTTAGTTCAGCAGCCTTTACAAAATTAAGGTTGAGTTCGCCTACATTCCAATACGCTACGTTTACTGGCGAATAAGAGGCATTAATGGAAGTTTTGCTTCCATTAATGCTATTTGCAATAAACTTGGTGTACGATAAATTAGCCTTAAGATTATCCACATTGGATGCAAATTTAAGTTCGCCGTGTTTCACGTCCACCTTAATTTTAGCATCTTTTGGCAATCTAATCTTAATTGTTTTTTTAACGTTTGAGTTAGATCCTGTATTGATTATTTTCTCCACAACCATGCGTCGTTCGTCAGCTAATTTTTCACGTTCCTCAGCTATTTTTTCACGCTCTTTTTCGCGTTGTTCCCTAATAATTATGATTTGCTTTTTTTGCTCCTCTCGTTGTTCCGCTAAATGTTCCATACGCTCTGCACGGGCTTCCATTTGAGCTGCAAAACGTTCACCCCAAGCCTCCATTTGTTTACCATACTTTTCACCCCATTCTTTACCGAATTTTTCACCCCAGGCTTCCATTTTTTTTGCATAATCATCACCAAATTTGGATTCAAAATTTTTAGACCACTGCTCTATATATTTTTCCCCATCTTTTTTATAAGCTTCATAATCAAATTGGATATTATTGATGCCTTCTGGTAATTCTGGCAGTGCTGGCATGTCTGGTAATCCTGCCAATTCTGGTAACTCAGGTATTTCTGGTGCATATGCCAAATTATATTTTAACTCATCTAGGATGGCGTTCACATCAACATGATTACCATCGTTTCTTTGAATCCAAGCAGCTGGTGCATTACCTTTCGTGCTTATGGAAATCTCTTTTGATGTGGCATCTACACTAACGCCCCAAGCTTTTAGGGCTTTTTCCAATTCTTCTTTTGAAAGTTTTTCACCTTCAATATAGGCTTCAATTTCCACAACGTTTTTGTTCCAAGTGTCAAACTCGATATTGCAATTGCTGGTATTTAAGTTTAAAATAACACCGTTGTCCACTTTAATGGATTGGGACAATTTGGTTAATTTTTGTTGCGCCACAATGCTCCCCACTATAAAAAAGCTAAGCACGAATAAGGATTGTTTTATTATTTTACTGTTCATTTTTTTTGATTTTTTTAGATTGATTTTGATGTGTCTTCAACATCATCAGGTAAGTCTTGTAATTGCGATCTTAATCGGTACAAAAGATTTAAACGAAGTTTTAAATTATCTATCAGGGCGTTTACGGTTAACTCGTTTGGGCCCAATTCTGTTAATTCTACGGACAAGCGTTGGTATTCTTTATCAAGTCCTTCCAACTGTTCTAAATACCCATCAAACATATCTTTGGTTTCCGGTGTGTATGCCATTTTAGATAATTCTAAATTGATACTTGCTAAATAATAATCTTCCACTTTTTTAAGTCCGGGAGATACATCGCCCAACGTTTTAACAACCATAGGCTGGGTTTCCGCAACCGTCGTATTTGTAGATGATGGCATTGTTTTAAAATAATTAAAAGCTCCAAAAGACAGTCCTAAAAGCACCACAATACTGGCGGCGACTTGCAGCCAATTAAAGTGACGTTTGTTTGAAATGGGCAAAGCCTTATCTAATTTTTCAAGAAATTTCTCTTGATGGTTTTTAGACATGGTTTCATGTTGTATCCCCTCCTCTTTAAATAAGTCCCTAATATCTTGTGCCATTCTTTTTCAATTTTAACAGTTCTTGTAATTTTACCCTCCCTCTAGATAATTGTGTACGGGAAGCGACTTCTGTAATATTTAAAATTTCTGAAATTTCTTGGTGGTCGTAGCCTTCAATTAAATAAAGCATCAACACATATTGATAGGTTTCAGGTAATTTTTCTATCGCTTCTTTCACATCGTTTATAGTAATTGCATCGTCCACTAACCATTTGTCATCGTTTGTAGCATCAACAATTTTCAGGTGCACCTCATCCAATGCAACCAAATGTTGCTTTTTGGATTTTAAAAAATCGATACTTTTATTGATAACAATACGTTTTAACCAAGCACCAAAAGTAACTTCCGCTTTATATTGATCGAGTTTAGAAAACGCTTTAATAAACGCTTCTTGTACAACATCTTCGGCATCGGCAGCATCATTCAAAAATCGTTTGGCAACAATATACATCCCGTTGCAGTACTGGTTGTATACCTGCAATTGTGCCTTCCGATTGTTTTGTTTACATTGTTCTATAATGTCAACTTGAAACATGCTCGCCTTACTTTTGGTTTTAAGTTAGTTCGTTTTAATAGACGATAAAAAAATGGCAGTGTTGCAAAAAACATATTTTTTTTTAGCGTTGGTATATCAAAGCTAAGAAATCTGCGTTTGCATTTTATAATTCAATACTTTTTAAAGTATCTTTATCTCATTAAAATAAAATATTGTATATGAATACCTTTTTGAAATGGCTTTTGATTTTTTTATCTATAATAGTCTTAGGATTATTTTCATATTGCGTCTTTGTTGAAAACATTTTCGCATCTCGATTAAGTCCGAAAGATACTGTTGCGTATAAGTTTAACGATTTGAAATTAGAGGTTTTTTATAACAGACCCTCTAAAAAAGGCCGTGATATATTTGGAGCTTTAGTGCCATTAAACGAAGTTTGGCGTACTGGAGCTAATGAAGCAACAACCTTTGAAACCAACAAGCCTCTTAAAATAAACGGCATGCCGTTGCCAATTGGAAAATATACCTTATGGTCGGTACCAAAGGACACGGTTTGGACCGTTATTTTTAATTCCAAACAATATTCTTGGGGTGTGGATACCGAAATGAAACCGATGTGGGATCCTAATTATGATGTTTTAGATGTTGAAGTACCTGTGCATAAACTTGATAAAACCGTTGAACAATTTACAATCGGTTTTGACAACACCACGGGCGATTTATCTTTAACGATGGCATGGGATGATGTAAAAGTTGCTGTTCCTATAGAAGAAGTTCCTGAAAAACAGGAGTAAATCTTATTACTTTTGTTAGATAAAAGATAGGTTACATTAAAATCTTATAGATTTAATGTAGCCCCTAATTCTCTGAATCTAATCTAACGTCTCCTACATAACGTCGAATTACATACACACTCACCTTATAAAATACGAATCCTGTTATAGCGCCAAATGTTAATCCGCACACAATGTCTAGTGGATAATGTACACCAACATAAATTCGACTGTAAGCCACTATAAGACTCCATAATAATAAAACAATCAGCAGGTTTTTATAATAGGGCTTTAATAACAAGCCAGCAAATACCGCGGCTGCCATAGAATTAGATGCATGTCCAGAGAAAAACCCATAAAGTCCACAACGTTGAGCTATAAAACGTGTGTACTCCATAACACCTTCTGCTCTACAGGGCCTGGGACGTTCAAAACCACGTTTAAAAACATTGGTCATTTGATCGGTAAAAGTGATCATGACCGCTACAATGACAATAAAAAGAAGTAATGCTTTTACTCCGAACTTTTTATATAATAAAAACAATAAGATGGCATACAACGGCACAAAAGTAAGTTCGTCTGTAATAACCAACCATAAAAAATCCCAATTTGGTGAGCCTAAATTGTTTAAAAACAAGAACAGTTGCTTGTCGTATTCTATAATTTTGTCAATCATCTATATGGTTTAGAAATTATCATAAAACACATTACTCTTCATATTTTGCTATTTCACTGTCGTAAAATTCGGTGGCGAGTTTAATCATGTTCTCCGTTTCCATCTCCAGTTCCTTGGCATCTTCTTCATCAAAATCTTCAAACCATTCTACCTCATCGTCTTCTAGATTGATTATAAACCTCGGGAATTCGGTATGGATCACATAAATAGCATTTGGATAATTGGTGTTATCACCGAGAATAAATTTTGGAAGACTCATGTATAGTTATTGGTTATTCGTTGATGGTTATTGGTTGATAGTTGTTGGACAAAATTAACTTTTTTGTCAAATAATTAAATCGAATATACAATAAAATAGCGGCAGTTGAAAGTCCTGCCAATAAACCTAACCAAATACCAATACTCCCGTAAGCATCTTCTTTGCCTAAAAACCAACTTATGGGAAACCCGATAAGCCAATACGAAATAAAGGTTATAACCGTTGGTATTTTAACATCTTGGAGTCCTCTTAATGCTCCTAAAAAAATCACCTGGACGCTGTCACTTATTTGAAAAATAGCCGCTACAATCAATAATGTAGAGGCAATGCTTACCACTTCCATATTATCCATTAAATTTTCGGCATCATTATAATCCACATATAATTTAGGCAAAAACTCATTTAAGCTAAAAAATAAAATAGCAAAACCAAAAGCCAAAATAAGGCCCAATAAAAATATAGAAAAAGCGATGCGTCTTAACTCTACATAATTTTTTAATCCTTTTTGGTTGCCAACACGAATCATGGATGCGACGCTTAAACCCATGGCAACCATAAATGTCATGGATGATAAGTTTAATGCAATTTGGTTTGCCGCTTGTGGATTTTTTCCTAACAAACCGCTCAACCAAATGGCTGCCGTAAAAATGGCTACTTCAAAAAACATTTGCATGGCACTCGGAGCACCAAGATTTATGATTCTTTTCAGCATGGGTTTTTCCAACACAAAAAACTTAATATGGGTTACAAAAGGTTTCGATTTTTCTTTATTCTTTAAAATCCACCATAAAAACCAAACCATAATGATTCTAGAAATTAATGTGCCGTATGCTGCTCCAACGATGCCTAATTCTGGAAATCCGAATTTCCCAAAAATGAGCAAATAATTAAAAATAACATTTAAAATGTTTGCCAAAAGCGCCGCATACATGGGGTAACGTGTCATTGACAAACCATCACTAAATTGCTTAAACCCTTGAAAAATAATTAATGGTATCAATGAAAATGCTACTAAATCCAGATAAGGAATTGCCAACTTAACAACTTCCTCTGGTTGTTTCATTAAATACATCAATGGCTTTGCAAAAAAGACCATTAAAAAAAGTAAAACACCCAAAACCGTACATAAAAACAAACCATGTTTAAATGATGATTTTCCTTTGGCAAAATAGCCTTCAGCATCTGCTTCGGCAATAAGGGGTGTTATGGCGGTTGAAAAACCAATTCCTAAAGACATGGCAATAAACATAAAACTATTACCTAATGATACGGCAGCAAGTTCGGCCGTTCCCAATTGACCGACCATAACATTATCCACAAACCCAACAAAAGTATGCCCCAGCATTCCTAACATAACTGGTGCTGCTAGTCTCCAATTGTATTTAAATTCTTTGGTATATTGTGTTATTTGCATGCTGCAAAAGTAACTCTTAAACTTTGCTTATGATGAACTCATCTTGACTTTTTCAGTATTTTAAAACACATTTTGGAAAATTTAAAAAAAACCATAGAATGATTAATAATTTTACCACATTTATGTTTTTAAGTAAGTTTTTTTATATAAATTCGCATAGCTTTTAAAGCAAATCCTTACATAAGGATTTACTAATATTTTATCTAAGTATTTTTTTTATTTATTTTAGGGGTCAAAAAACTCTTTAGAGGTTTTTGTTTAAAAGGGGAATAAATTCCCCTTTTTTTGTTTATAACATATTAAGTTATATTTACTAAATTAAGTAGCTATTTATGGTTTGTTAACTTAAATTATTTGATGATGAAACGTTTAATTACTGCTCTTTATTTTATTAATACACTTATAGGGTTTTCCCAAGAATCCAAGAAAGCTTTCATTCCAGATATTATAAAACAATTTCCTAACATAAGGGACATTGCCATCTCTCCTGATGGTAATGAGATTTTATTTTCTGCTCAAAGCATCATGGGAACTATATCAACCATTATAAGCATTAAAAAAGAAAACGGATTGTGGAACAACCCTCAAATTGCTTCTTTTTCTGGACAGTATTTTGATTTAGAACCTTTTTTTTCGCCTGATGGCCTAAAAATTTATTTTGCTTCAAATAGACCTATTGATAATGCTTCAACCAGTATCAAAGATTTTGATATCTGGTATTTGGAATATGATACTGTAAATAAAGATTGGTTGGAGCCAAAAAACTTAGGAAGCCCCATAAATACTCAATATGATGAGTTTTATCCTTCCATTGCATCTAATGGAAATTTATATTTTACAAGGGATAATACCTCACTAAAAAGTAAGGATGATATTTATTTTAGCGAATTTAAAAATTCCGAATATAAGGAACCTGTAGTGTTACCAAATGCCATAAATTCCGATGGTTATGAGTATAATGCCTTTATTGCTCCAGATGAGTCTTTTTTAATTTATGGTTGTTATAACAGAGACGGTGGTTTTGGTAGTGGCGATTTGTTTATCAGCTTCCATACTGAAACGGGTTGGACTTCAGCTAAAAACTTAGGAGGACATATTAATTCTGATAAGATGGATTATTGTCCTTATGTAGATATAAAAACGAATACGTTATATTTTACAAGCAGATTGGACAACACTATTACTAAATTTGAAAGACCTTTGACAATTAATGAATTATTAGAGGAATTAAATAAGTATGATAATGGATTGAGTAGATTATATAGTATATCTATAGAAACAATACTTAAAAACAAAATTACAAACTAGAAACTTGCCGTTTGGCCTCATCAAACTCATGCATTATGTCTTCAATAATGTTGGCAACTGGTTTAATATCGTGTATCAATCCAGCAACCTGGCCAATTTCTAGTTCCCCTTCTTCCAAATCGCCTTCAAACATTCCTTTTTTTGCTCGCGCTCTACCTAATAAAGTTTTAAGCTCTTCAATGGTTGGCGACTTTTTGTAGAGTTCTTGAACATCATTATAAAACTTATTTTTTATCAATCTTACCGGAGCTAATTCTTTTAACGTTAGTTGGGTGTCACCTTCTTTAATATTAGTAATTAATCTTTTAAAATTTATATGGGCTGAACTTTCTTCACTAGCTGCAAACCTGCTCCCCACCTGCACGCCATCGGCACCTAAAACCATAACAGCCAACATGGCTTTTCCTGTTGCAATGCCACCTGCGGCAATCAACGGAATTTGTATGTGTTCCTTAACCATAGGAATTAATGTTAACGTGGTCGTTTCATCCCTTCCGTTATGGCCGCCTGCTTCAAACCCTTCAGCCACCAACGCATCTACACCCGCTTCTTGTGCTTTAAGGGCAAACTTGACACTACTTACCACATGCACCACAGTTACCCCACGCTCTTTTAACCAAGATGTCCACGTTTTAGGATTTCCTGCAGAAGTGAATACAATTTTCACGCCTTCCTCAACAATAATATCCATAATCTCTTCGATGTTTGGATATAGCATGGGGACATTCACCCCGAAAGGCTTGTTGGTCGCTTTTTTACATTTTTGAATATGCTCGCGTAACACTTCTGGGTACATTGAGCCTGCCCCAATAAGCCCTAAAACACCTGAATTGCTTGATGCCGAAGCTAGTCGCCAACCGCTATTCCAAACCATACCAGCTTGGACGATAGGATATTTAATATTGAACAATTCGGTAATCCTATTATTAACCATTACTTTTTAATAAGTTTAAATGTTTTTGAAATTTTTGGCGCTTCAACTTTAACCATGTACATGCCCGGCACAAGCGTAGAAATATCAATGGGAGCGTTGGCATCTAAAATCAGAAAACCATTAATTTGTCTTCCTAAAATATCATAAAGACTAAAGGTCCAAAAGGGTTCTTCCGAAGGCAACTTTAAGTATACATCTCCCGAACTCGGATTTGGAAACAACAAAATATCTTCGGGATTGTCTCCACCATTATCAATTGAAAGTTCTGCATCTAATGCTGCCAACAAATTTGGAATACCATATCCTAAGAAATAATCGGGACTGTTATATTGTGATGCCGATTCTCGCACTAACTGCATAATTTCATCATTTGTTTTATCAGGTAAAGCTTCCCATAAGCACACAATACCTCCTGCCAAAATGGGTGAACTAAACGAAGTTCCATTAAGTGTACCTATCACATCATTGGTTCCTACAACATAACTTGCTTGTCCCTGAGCCACAACGTCTGGTTTTTGCGTGGGTTGAATGGCACTTCCAACCGAACTAAAAGATGCATAGTTCCCAGCAGCGGTTACAGCGCCAACTGACAATACATTTGGAGAATCGGCAGGCGCATTAACACCCCCATTACCGTCGTTTCCAGCGGAATTAATTAATAACAAACCCTTTTCAAAAGCGATATTTGCGCCTTTGGTTATAAACGTGGTATAGCCATTTAAATTAGCATTTGTATGGCTATAATTAGGATTATCATAGGTTTTATATCCTAACGAGGTGTTGATCACATCCACTCCCAAACTATCGGCACGCTCAACTGCTTCTACCCAATAGCTCTCTTCCACTGGATTTTCACTTAAATCATCTTCGGTTATAAATAAATAATAGGACGCATCTGGAGCTGTTCCCACATATTGATCTTGAATAAACCCAGCCATGGTGCTTAACACCCAAGTACCATGACTGCTCGTGGTATTGGCATACACATTTGCATTTCTATTAACAAAATCATAGCCATCTATAATATTGTTAGCATTTCTTAATCTTTGGAATGCAGTCATGGTGTTAACGTTTGGAAAACCGGCATCTAAAACGGCCACCGTCATACCCGTTCCTGTATAATCCAAAAGGTGTAACTCGTTGCCGTTAATCATGTCTATTTGATTGAGAGCATTCCCATAATTGAATGTTGTTAATGTACTTTCAAGTTTAGAAACTTGCTTTTCTGCACTTGGTTTTGCTGTGTTTAAACTTTTATTTGCAAACTCTATTGACGTAACAAAGCCTAAGCTTGTAAGTGCTTCAATGTCACTTTGACTCCCCCTAACATGTACCGCATTAAACCATTTGGATTTTGCCATAACCTTTATTCCTGAAATATTCTTTAGCTGGGTGATGTAACTTTCGTTTACAGGCACATCACGTTCATCAATAGATACACCATGTATATTTTTTCTATCAATTGCTTTTTGTGTAAGGATAGTAATGGGATTTGCAATGGAAGTGACTACATTTTCTTTATCGTTCAAATAAACCCAAGCATCTTCCTGGGTATAAACATGCATCTGAAAAAACAGCAATATCAAAAACAGTAGGCCTTTTTTCATCGCTTATCGATTTAAGTGATAGCAATTTACGAAATTACTCCAGAACCTACTAACTCATCATCTAAATACCAAGCAACAAACTGTCCCTCTGTGATGGCAGATTGTGGTTGATCGAACTCCACATACAATCCGCTATCCACTTTATATAAAGTTGCTTTTTGTAAAGGCTGACGATAACGGATTCTAGCCATCACTTGCATAGTCTCATCTATGTTAAGCGCTAAATCCTCACGAATCCAATGCAACTCGTCGTTAGTTACAAATAGGGCTTTTTTATACAATCCTGGATGTTCTTTACCCTGCCCTGTGTAAATTACGTTTGCATCTACATTGGTTTCAATAACAAATAATGGTTCTGCCGTACCACCAACGGCTAATCCTTTGCGTTGTCCTTTAGTAAAATAATGCGCACCTTGGTGTTTTCCAACTATGGCTCCATCTTCAAGATGATAATCTATTTTCTGGGTTAAATATCGAAGTTCCTCTTGTTTAGAATCAAACGTTGGTATGTTTTTATTATAAATGATATTTTCTTTAGGAACTTCAACAATAATACCTTCTTTTGGCTTGAGCTGTTGTTGTAAAAAATCAGGCAACTTCACTTTACCTATAAAACAAAGTCCCTGAGAATCTTTTTTCTCAGCTGTTACCAAATCTAATTTAGTAGCAATCTCTCTTACTTGTGGTTTTGTTAATTCGCCTATTGGAAATAAGGATTTTGCTAATTGCTCTTGCGATAATTGACATAAAAAATAGGATTGGTCTTTATTGTCATCAACGCCTTTTAACAATTGATAAATATCTTTGCCATCTTTATGAAGAATCCCTTTTCTACAATAATGTCCAGTAGCCACATAATCGGCTCCCAATTCTACGGCTATTTTCATGAAAACATCAAACTTAATTTCCCTATTACATAGCACATCTGGATTTGGTGTTCTTCCTTTTTCATACTCATTAAACATATAATCAACAATACGTTCTTTGTATTGCTCACTTAAATCGATGGTTTGGAAAGGAATCCCTAATTTATCAGCCACCAACATCGCATCGTTGCTATCATCAAGCCAAGGACATTCATTAGAGATGGTAACGGAGTCATCGTGCCAGTTTTTCATAAACAAGCCAATAACCTCATAACCTTGCTCTTTCAATAAATAAGCAGCCACACTAGAATCTACACCTCCAGAAAGTCCAACTATCACGCGTTTCATATCTAATATATCTATTGTTTTTTAAAAAGTCATTTGGGTATCTCCATATTTTATAGGTGATTTTTCGAAATAACTTGTTGCTTGAGGTTATTTCAAACGGCCAAATTTAGGCTACAAAGATACATTTATTTAAAGAAATTTGATTATTTAAACCCGAATTCAATCATAAATCCATTTACTTTGTTTAAAGTTTTGTTAAATTAATTAAACAATACTTGTATTTTTGTTTAATATTTTACTATATTTGTTAAACAAAAAAAATACAAACACTATGAAAAATTTATTAAATCTTAAATTGTCACTATTATTATTTCTAGTTGTTACTACTTTATCATCTTGTAATAATGACGATGATGCTGTATATGCTCCAGAAACTATTGCAGAAATAGCTTCAGCCACACCAGCCTTAAGTAATCTAGTTGCTGCTTTAGATAGAGCTGGACTAGTTGAAACCTTAGATGGCCCAGGCCAATTCACTGTATTTGCGCCTACCAACGAAGCATTTCAGGCTTTTCTGTCCGAAAACAACTTTGCAACATTGAATGATGTTCCAGTAAACGTATTAACTCAAGTATTGTTAAACCATGTGGTTTTAGGAGATAATGTGTCAACAAGTCTATCTACAGGCTATGTAAATACATTAGCGACTTTTGGTAATACAGAATTAAACTTAAGTATGTTCGTAAACACAGCTGCTGGGGTTGAATTAAATGGTGTTTCAAATGTGGTGACTGCTGATATAGATGCAACAAATGGTGTTGTTCACATAGTCGATGCAGTGATAGGCTTACCAACAGTAGTTACTTTTGCTTTAGCAGATCCAACGTTCGAGATTTTAGTGGCAGCATTGACAAGAGAATCGTCTTTTACATTCGTTAATACTTTGTCAACCGCAAATGGAACTAATCCCGCTCCTTTCACAGTTTTTGCTCCAACAAATAATGCTTTTGTTGATTTATTAGCCGAGTTAAGCTTATCAAGTTTAGCTGATGTGCCTACAGATACTCTTGCTGCTACTCTAGCAATGCATGTTGTGGGCGGTGCTAATGTACAAGCATCTGGTTTGTCTGATAATATGACTGTAGCTACTTTAGGTGGAAATATAAGAGCGAATGTTACAGGTGGGGCAACTTTAACAGATGCGAATGAAAGAGTTAGCAACATAATATTTACAAATGTACAGGCTTCTAATGGAGTTGTACATGTAATCAATAAAGTTATTTTACCTCCATTATAAAATAATTATTAATAGTTTGGTTTGTTGATTTTAAACAGTTTAGTTAAAAATTGTTTATGAAAGAGAAGGGTTCCTTAAGAAATTAAGGAATCTTTTTTTTCTAGTTATTACCTGTAGTAGATGCGAAGTTCTTTTCTTCTGTAAGTTTACCAGCTTCATAGTACTTCCAAGTACCTGACTTTTGATCATTTTTATAAAAACCTTCTGTTACCAATTGTCCTTTAGGATCATAAAATTTTGAAAGTCCGTGCAACAGTCCATCAACATATGTATACTCTTTAATTATTACATTATCTTCAGAATACCAAACCGACACCCCATTAAGCTTTCCTTTTTTGTAGTTTTCCTTCTGGGACACTTGTCCGTTGATGTAATAAATAAAACGTTCTCCTGTTAAACTCCCTGTATCATCAAAATGTTCTAAAGTCAGTAATTTTTCTGAATCCTTTTGATAATATCTCCACTCACCAACATATGTCTTACCATTCATTTGTCCTTCACTAATCAATTTTCCGGTAGAAGCATAAAACTTCACATTGGCTTTTGTTCCAGGCTCCAAAAATTCCCTCGTTGCCGCTAAAACAGCCTTATTATTAATATTTTGATAAAACTTGAACAGCCCTATTTCTTTTCCATGATAAAATTCGCCTTCAAATCTTAGGATACTCGTGCCATCAAAATTCTTTTTCCAAATGCCATGTTGTTTGCCGTTTTCATCCAGTTGGTTGATGGTTTGTGCGGAAACTGAAAAAACCAATACTAGTAATATATAGGTAATAAAATATTTCATATGCTTACTTTATTGTTTTAATTTGGTCATATGGACACCCTGTAGAATTATGCTCGGGTTTTTGAAGCTTTTTTTCATGGGTGTTACATATTATGATAAATGAATAATAACAAAAGTAATGTCTAACTATATATAACAAATAAGCTGCCAAAATATTTTGACAGCTTATTATTAATTTAATAGTTTATATAAATTACTTTTTCTTTTGTTGCAGTTGTTTTTGCTTTTCAGCCTGCTCCATCATTTCAGCCATTTTCTTCTGAAAACGATTTTCTTTTTTGGGCTTCTTTTTATTTTCTTGGATTTGAGCATGGATTTTATCCTCATCAAGAATATAATTTTTAATAACTAATATGATACCTATACTAATAACATTTGAAATAAAATAATACAAACTCAACCCTGATGCATAGTTGTTAAAGAAAAACAACATCATAACTGGCGAGAGATACATCATGTACTTCATCATTTTTGCCATATCTGGCATGCCTTCTTGCGTTGGCTGCGACATCATTTGGTCACCGGTGGTCAATTTCATATAGAAGAAAATCGCAACAGATGCCAAAATGGGGAACAAACTAACATGATCACCATAAAACGGGATGTTGAACGGTAAATTAGCAATGGTATCATAAGACGATAAATCCTCTACCCAAAGGAAACTTTTTTGACGTAAATCGAATGCAGAAGGGAAAAACTGAAACAGTGCATAAAACACTGGCAATTGTATTAAAGCTGGCAAACAACCCGCCATTGGGCTAGCCCCTGCCTTGGTTTGTAATGCCAACGTTTCTTGTTGCGCTTTCATTTTATTGTCTTTGTGCTTCTCGCGGATCGCATCCAGTTCAGGTTTAAGAATTTTCATCTTTGCTTGAGATAAAAACTGCTTATACTGTACAAAAGACATTAATAACTTGATGGCAATGGTCATTACAATAATGGCAATTCCGTAAGGCAAAAAGCCTCCCAAAAATGTAAAAAACGGAATGAACAGATACTTATTAATCCAACCGAAAATACCCCACCCTAATGGTACAATTTCATCTAAATTTCTATCGTATTTATTTAAAATTTTAAAGTCACTTGGTCCGTAATACCAATCCATTGACTTGTTTATCTCACCGCCACTAAGTTCTAAAGGCAAAGTAACAGCAAAGGCTTTGGTAAATAAGGTATCAATGGTCTCATCCTGTACCAGATTTTTGGATACTAATTTTGATGTCTTAAAAGGAGCATCAGATAACAAAATAGACGTGAAAAAGTGCTGTTTAAAAGCTACATAGGTTAGGTCTTCTGCAACATCATCTGTTTCTTCTTGCTGTCCTAGATAATCATCTTTTCCATCTTCATATTCAAAAACCACCTCTGTATATCTGTTTTCGTAGGATACACTTTTAGCATGACGATATGTTTTTAAATCCCAGTCTAAATTAATGGGCTGAGAGCCATTAATAACATCGTTTAAGCCTTGCGAACGAAGGGTAAAATCCATCATATAATCACCTTCTTTCAACTCGTAACGATATTCCAGAAATTTACTTTCGGACACTTTAAGTTTCATGGAAACAACAGTGTTACCACCATCTTTGGTGACTGTGGGATGAAAGTTTAAATCTTTAGTATTAAGAATTCTACTATCAGTGGTTCCAAAATTAATATTGAAAGAAGCATTATTATCTTTGATTATATAGATTGGATTCCCTTTAAAATCAACATAATTTTTAAGTTTTACCTCTGAAAGATAACCGCCCTTATTACTGAATTTTAAGGCTAACAAATCACTTTCTACTACCGTTTCTTCTGCGCTGGGTTGCGTTACTGAATAAGCAAAAGCTCCAAATTTATTTTTTAATGCCACTAGTTTAAGCGAATCTGCAGCACCTTCAGTTGAAAAATCCTCCGCAGTTGTTACCTTGGTTTGCTCTTGATTTTTAGCTTTCCTTTCTGCTTCAACCTGTTCTTGCTTGGCTTTTTCTTGAGCTTCAAGTTCTTCTGGCGTTGGTTGATTCTGCCAAAGCATGTACATTAATATTCCGAAAATCAGGACAAAACCTAATATCGAATTAATATCTAATTTTTTTTCTTCCATGTAGTCTTAATAGTATCTCTTAAAAAATGTCCGTTTCTAACGGAATGATATATAGCTAAGCAATAAGTTATCCAAAATTATTGTTGTGACACCTTGGCATCTTTTTTACTTTTTTTATGCGTTAATGATGCTTTTACGAACGCCACGAAAAGTGGATGTGGACTGGCCACTGTACTTTTATATTCGGGATGGTATTGAACGCCAACAAACCACGGGTGACTTGGAATCTCGACAATTTCAACCAATTTTGTATCTGGATTAAACCCGGTAGCAAGCATACCTGCAGTTTCCATTTGTGCTTTGTAAGCACTATTGAACTCATATCTATGTCTGTGACGTTCCCTTATGATGTCTGTTTTATAAATTTTGCTTGCCAAGCTATTGCTCTTCAATTCACAATCCCATGCCCCCAATCGCATGGTACCACCTTTTCGAGTGATTGTTTTTTGGTCTTCCATTAAATCTATAATGGGGTTTGGGGTATTAGGATCCATTTCTGTCGAATTTGCGTTTGTTATACCCACAACGTTTCTTGCAAATTCAATAACTGCCATTTGCATTCCTAAACATACGCCCAAAAATGGCACGTTGTTTTCGCGGACATATTTTACCGCGGTAATTTTTCCTTCAATACCACGCTCTCCAAAACCTGGAGCAACCAAAACACCATCTAAATGACATAACTTTAATTTGATATTATCGTCATTCAAATATTCGGAATGAATGGATTCAATATTCACCTTCACTTCATTTTCTGCACCCGCATGAATAAAGGATTCCAATATGGATTTGTATGAATCTTGCAATTCTACATATTTACCAATCAGACCAATAGTAATTTCTGTTTTAGGATTTTTATGTTTGAATAAAAACTGATTCCATTTGGTGATGTCTGGAACACTGGATTTTAAATCCAATTTTTTCAAAACCACTTTATCAAGTCCTTCTTTCAGCATTAAATTAGGCACATCGTAAATAGTGGATGCATCAATAGATTGGATTACCGCTTCTTCCCTAACATTACAAAATAATGCCAGCTTTTTACGTAATTCATTTGGTAGATGATGCTCTGTTCTACAAACCAAAATATCGGCCATCACACCGCTTTCCATCAATGTTTTAACACTGTGCTGTGTTGGTTTGGTTTTCAGTTCCCCCGCTGCCGATAAATAAGGCACTAAGGTTAAATGAATCACAATACCGTTATTTTCACCTAAGTCCCATCGAAGTTGACGGACAGCCTCTATGTATGGTAACGATTCAATATCACCAACGGTTCCACCTATTTCTGTGATGATAATATCAAAATCGCCAGACTTACCAAGAATTTGAATACGGTGTTTAATTTCATCTGTAATATGGGGAACTACCTGAACCGTTTTACCTAAAAACTCGCCACGACGTTCTTTTTCAATGACGCTTTGATATATACGTCCTGTGGTCACATTATTAGCTTGACTGGTTGGTACATTTAAAAATCGTTCGTAATGCCCTAAGTCTAAGTCGGTTTCAGCACCATCTTCCGTAACATAGCACTCACCATGTTCATAAGGGTTTAATGTTCCTGGATCTACATTTATATAGGGATCTAACTTTTGTATTGTTACTCTATAGCCTTGAGCCTGAAGTAATTTAGCCAAAGATGCGGCTATAATGCCTTTACCTAGAGAAGAGGTAACCCCACCGGTTACAAATATGTATTTTGCTTTAGTTGTCATGTTGCGCTTATAAACGCAGGCAAATTTACAAAATTAAAACAGTTATTACCGAATAGTTTTTTAGTTATTTAAAACGGTTGTTATTAACAATAAATAGATTTAAGATAAAGTATTGTTAAATGATTTTTCATAGCAAAATTTTTAATTATTTTAGTGAAAATTCTTATAAACCAAATCCATAGGACTCATTTTTATGCCTATAATTAGATTTATTTTTGCACAAAAGTCTTTGATTAGACTTGTTTTCATTTTGCTTTTAGCGCTCTTTACAAATAATATATTTTCGCAAAACAAAGGGAACCACTTTCGTTTTCCAGCAGAATTTGAACAGCAACAGGCTCTATGGCTTAGTTGGGAAAATGAAAATACTGCAATTCAAACAACGATTAGCAAAATTGTTGAAGGTCTTCTAGGGAAGGTTCCCATAAAAATTGCCACTTCTACGGCTCAAATTCAAAAATCCGCTAGAGAAACGCTGTATAAAATGGGCTTAGATGTAAGCATTATTCAATTTCATATATTGCCAGGATCAAGACTTTGGATTCGGGATAATGGTGCACAATTTTTAGTAAATGATGAAAAAGATTTAGCCACTGTAGATTTTAATTGGAGCAATTATGGTTATTATGATTGGCTGCTTAGCACCAGACCCCAGTTAGCGCTTTATTTTGCGGCCCTGAAAATGAATTCTCAAGAAAATCTGTATAGCGATACCGATAAAGAAATGGCTAGCATCATGAGAGCAAGACGCATAAAATCTGAATTGGTAATGGAAGGAGGCTCGCTGGAAACCAATGGCAAAGGTGTATTAATACAATCTGAACAGGTTACTTTGCAGCGCAATCCAGATTGGACCAAAGAAGAAATAGAGCAAGAATACCTGAGGGTCATGAATATAAAAAAAGTGATCTGGTTAAAAAACGGAACGGCAGATGACACCAGATCCTTTATTCCAAACAACGGTTACATATCTTTTGGAACAGGGGGTCATACCGATGAGTTTGTCAGATTTGCTAATGCCAATACCATTTTACTAGCTTGGATAGATGAAGAAGATATTAACAAACATCCTTTAAATCGAATAAATCATCTAAGGATGCTAGAAAATTATAACATATTAAAGGACGCTACCGATCAAGACGGCAAACCATTTAAAATTATCAAAGTACCCTTGCCTGATGTGATTGAATGGACTGCCGAAATTGTAGAGAAAGCTGGAGATATGGAATTTGATAAAGTGGAATCCAGTAGGCTTGCTCCAGACGACGCTAGAACTATAGGTGACAAAGTCACCCGAGTAGCATCCGTATCCTACCTTAATTTTCTAGTATCAAATGGTGTTATTATAAATGCGTCTTATACCAATCATGGGACATCTGCAGCCCATGAAGACAAAGTAAAAGCCATATTTAAAGAAGCGTTCCCTAACTTAGAACAAGTTTGGATTGATGCTTTACCATTAAATCGTATGGGCGGTGGCATACACTGCATCACACTTCAGGAACCTTTACATAAAATGCCCGAAAAGCTTAACATTCCTTAAATTGAATTCGTTTTAATAAGGCTTGATTTTATAAATTTTTTCAATTATCTTAGATTTATTTCTAAAATTTTAGAAAAGCAAAATGAACAACTACAAAACACTGTACTTATGGATGTTCATCCCTATGCTGTTTATGCAATTTGGGATTTTTAGAAATTATTGGGGTGACTTTGCTGACAATGCATGGTCTATTCATATACATTATTGGACGGGTACAGTTTGGTATATTTACCTAATCATTCAACCTTATTTTGCTACTCATGGACAGATAACAAGACATAGAACCAATGGAATAATTGGTATGTTCCTGGCCGGTGGTGTTTGCTTAACTGCTTTGAGTATGATGCACAGAGACATAGTGGCAACTGAAATGTCTTTGGCTAGTCCAGACCAATTTGGACCATTCCAACCATGGTTTTTTTTTGGTGTGGCTGCTGTAGAAATTGTAATGATGTCAGCTTTCGGATATGCGGTAATAAAAAGCATCCTACACAGGAAAGAAATCGAAAATCATGCATGGTGGTTAATTTCCACAGTATTCATCATTATGATGCCAGCTCTTGGTCGTGGAATACAAAACGTATATGTTGACATAAACAGCAAAGATTGGCCGGATATTGATATAATGCTTCCCATTTACCTTACTCAAATATTGATTATAGGAATGTTATGTCTGGGGGCTTGGAAATACGGCAAGCTGAAACATCCCGCTACTTACATCGCTTTAGGAGTTAATCTTTTTATATTTTTATTGGAGCCGATTGGAAAATCTGAAACTCTGCAAATATTCTTAAAAAGAATAATTAAAGGATGATTTATCAAGAAATAAAACAAAAAAAACACCGCATATGTTTTGGACTACACGGTTAAAATTGAGTTTTTTGTTCAACTAACTTTATTTTCAGAAAGTGAATGTATTTCTCCTTACTATTACATACTTGAACGTTAAACAAACCATTCAAAAACCTTATTTAGGATATTGCTTTTTAATAGTCCTAATCAATTCTTCCAAGCCATTAAGTTTTATTTCATATATCTGACTGAGCATATCACCCAACTTTCCCTTAGGGAAGCCTTTACTATGATACCAAACTACATAATGTTCGGGCAAGTCTATTAAATAGCGGTCTTTGTATTTACCAAAAGGCATTTTGGTATGCGCCAGTTCTATTAAAACGTTTTTATCGGGTATCACTAGGTTTATTGCTTTACCTCAACAATATCCAAATCTTGATACTTTAATAAATAAGCTGTGTCATTGTAGTAACCACCCATCATCTTCTTTTTGTATGCAAACTTGTTCTCCACATACTCTGTTAAAGTTGCTTCGTTAACAGATAAATACAAATCCTCAGACGTTACCAAACGCAATACCACATCCATGGTTAAATCAAAGCCTCTAGTGGCTCTTTTGTTGGGTGTTATATTATACATTTTGGTATAGGCATTCACGAAAGAATTATTATCACTTTCATTATACAGTTTTGAATTCGCTGCAAACATAAAATGAAGCGCCGATAATTGGTTATTGTTAATCTCATCACCATCAAAAGCCTCATTTTTATTTGTCGTAGTTAAAACAATTCTTATCCCTTGGTTGTTTTCTTCCCTATTACCATTCTGCATCAATGAATTTAACAAACTAGTCACATTAGATATAAACCCAACATTTTTTGTTTCTAAAAAGACAACGTTTTTACCTGGTTTTAGGTGCACTCTGATATCTTCAAGTGTTACAAAAAAACTGTCCTTACCTGCTTTGTTCTTTCTTGAAAATACTTGTTTTGCAGAAAGAAATTCCCTTTTGAGTTCGTTCGAAACTGCCATATTATCTGAGTCGGATATAATTACGACATTATCTACTGTCGTATCAGCTTTCACATAATTGATCAACTTAGCTTTTAATAAATCGTCTGTTGGCAACGATTGAAATTCATTATCCCTTAATTGCAAATTAGTACCAATCAAAGAAATTACAGGAATATTAAGTGGCCTTAATTCTGACGCTGCTTTTTCATAGCAATTGGGGGTTAACGGACCAATAACGGCATCTACACTTTTAAAATCATGGGATTGAATGATTCTTGACACTTCGCTTACTTCATATTTGGTATCGTATACATCTACTTTAAGCGACACTCCTAACTTTTTCAACGAATCTATAGCCATTAAAATACCCGAATGAAAATCTAATGACGCTTGCAAATAGCGGTCTTTGTTGATACTACTTTTTGTGCCTGAAATCGAATCAAAATCCACCCGATTCAACCTAAAAGGCAACATAATCGCTATGTGCTTCGTTTTGGAATCCTTAATTTTTAATGATAGATCGGTACTAGAGCTTTCATTGCCAATACCAACGGACGGAGAAAATGGAATTTTTAAGACCATCCCAACCTTTAAACCCGTTTCTTTTAAAGTCGGATTTAAAGCTTCCAATTCAGCTTGCTCAAGCCCTAATTTTAGCTTTAATCGGTAAAACCCTTCCTTAGGCAATACTTCATAATAACTATACTTTTCATCTACAATTTTTTCAGCCGTCTTCTCTATATTAGGAACATATATTTGCTGACCTTCTTGAAGCGCTTCTCCCATACTGGGATTAAGCGACTCCAATTCTTCAACAGAAATACCAAACTTATAGGCTATCCGCCATTTTCCTTCTTTGGGCTGAACAATATATGTTTTAGTACGTTCTTTAGAAGCTACTACTTCTGTTTCTTTAAAGATAGGTATTTGAAGTTTGTCGCCTTTATTTAAGGTATTGGAATACAAAAAAGTATTATGTTTTTTTATCTCATCTTCGGTAACATTATATTGTTTGGCAATACCATATAAAGTTTCCTTGCGAGATGTTTTGTGGTTTTTAAAACCTTGTAGTTCTTTCGTAGTTGTTACTTCGGGCTTTACACCTTTTGAAACTGGAATAATTAAAACCGTATTGGGTTTCAATCCTTTTTTTACTTCTGGATTTAAGCCATAAATATCAAAAGGTGTTACATAATAACGTTTAGCAATGCTCTCTATGGTTTCACCTTCTTTAACTTGGTGCGTACTGTAATTTTGTGCATATGTTGTATTGAAACCAAAAACCAATACAAAACTGAATACGGTAAAAAATTTAATCATATAATCTATTTTAAAATGGCGTTATGTATTATAAATAACGTTCTTTAATAACTATGCATATAGCATGCCAAAGAAATAGCATACAATTTAAGAATAATTTTTTTTAAACTATTTTATATACGGATGATCTTATTAAAAAGACTGTCCATACATCTATAAATATAGTTTATAATTAATGTACCCATCCAAAAATTACTCCCACTCAATAGTGGCTGGTGGTTTGGAGCTAATATCGTAAACTACCCTATTAACGCCTTTCACTTTATTTATAATATCGTTTGAGGTTTTTTGAAGAAATTCGTAAGGTAAATTTACCCAATCGGCTGTCATACCGTCGGTACTTTCAACTGCTCTAAGAGCAACACATTTTTCGTAAGTACGCTCATCGCCCATTACACCCACGCTATTTACCGGTAGCAACATAGCACCGGCTTGCCAAACCTTGTCATACAGCCCCCATGCTTTTAAACCGTTAATAAAAATAGCATCTACTTCCTGTAAAATGCGTACTTTTTCGGCAGTGATATCTCCCAAAATACGAATACCTAAACCAGGACCAGGGAACGGATGACGTCCTAATAGTTCGGGGTCGATACCTAAAGTAGCACCTACACGTCTCACCTCATCTTTAAATAAGGCTCGTAATGGTTCCACGATTTGAAGTTTCATAAAATCTGGCAATCCACCCACATTATGATGGCTTTTTATGGTTGCTGAAGGACCTCCTGTAGCCGACACACTTTCGATAACATCGGGATAAATAGTGCCTTGTGCCAACCATTTGACGTCCGTAAGTTTATGTGCTTCGTCATCAAAAACTTCAATAAAGGCATTACCGATGGCTTTTCGTTTTTTCTCTGGGTCTTCTATACCGGCCAAGGCATCCAAAAATCGTTTTGAAGCATCGACGCCTTTAACATTAAGTCCCATACCCTCGTATTGATTCAGTACATTTTCAAATTCATTTTTACGAAGCAAGCCGTTATTAACAAAAATGCAATATAAATTTTTCCCTATGGCTTTATTTAAAAGCACGGCTGCTACAGTAGAATCCACACCACCTGAAAGTCCCAATACCACTTTATCATCACCTACTTTCTCTCTAAGCGCCTCAACCGTTTCTTCAACAAACGATTGTGGCGTCCAATCTTGGTTAACTCCTGCAATATGCACTAAAAAGTTTTCCAACAATTGTTTACCGTCGGTAGTATGATAAACTTCAGGATGAAATTGAATGGCATAGGTTTCTTCTCCTTCAATTCTATAAGCGGCATTTGCAACATCGTTGGTGCTTCCTATTAAAACCCCATTTGTTGGCAAATGTTTAATCGTATCGCTGTGGCTCATCCAAACTTGGCTGCCTTCATTTATTTTATTAAAAAATGGCTCATCCTTTTTTATGAAAGATAAATGGGCGCGACCATACTCCCTAGTATTAGATGGCGCTACTTCCCCACCCGAAAAATGTGCTAAATATTGTGCGCCATAGCAAACTGCCAGCAATGGCTTTTTTCCTCGAATATTAGATAAATCTGGATGCGGGGCATCATCTCCCCTTACCGAAAACGGACTTCCAGAAAGCACAACAGCGTTGTATTCTGAAACTGTTTGGGGAATTTTGTTGTAGGGATGAATTTCGCAATAAATATTGAGTTCTCTAACTCTGCGGGCAATAAGCTGTGTGTATTGCGAACCGAAATCTAAAATAAGTACCTTGTTATGTTGCATGCGCAAAAATAACAATGATTTTATAATTTCGATTTACGATTTTAGATTTTTTGAATTAATTTTTAAACCATCGATTCCAAAATCATTTTTATATCATTTTCTGTCGTATCTGGGTTTATAAAACAGAAACGTGACACAGTTTCAAACGTGTCTCCTCTTTTCCATTTGGTGGGCGTTACCAATGCGAATCCTTTTTTATGATTTTCGTAAGTCCACTTTGTATAATCTTCAGGATTCCAACCAATTCTTCTATATAAAACACAGGACAAACTTGGTTCCCTAACCAATTCCACATGTGGCATTTCTTCTATTAATTGGCCGGCTATTTGTGCCAATTCTATACCACGTTCAACGGCTTGTTTGTATCTATCGGTACCATGCATGGCCAATGAAAACCATAAGGGCAATCCCCTTACCCTTCTTGTTAATTGTATTTGATAGTCGGCAGGATTGAAACCTTGCGAGCCTTCATCTTTAAAAATATCCAAATAAGAGCCTTCTTGTGTATGTGCCTGTTTTGCCAATTCTGGATTTTTATAAATAATAGCGCCACAATCGTAGGGCGAAAATAGCCATTTGTGTGGATCAATGGTAATACTATCAGCTGCTTCTATGCCTGCAAACAAATGCTTCACCGAATCGGACAATAGCGCACCACCACCATAAGCAGCATCTACATGAAACCAAAGTTTTTCCTTCTTACAGATTTCTGCAATCCCTTTTAAATCATCTATAATCCCAGCATTGGTTGTTCCTGCCGTTGCTACTATGGCAAAAAGACGTTTTCGTTGATTTTCTGTTAGGGACTCCATCTTACTTTGAAGGTTGGATGCATGCATTCTGTCTTCGGTGTCCACATATAACACATCGGCATCAATCACTTTCGCCATAGCTTTGACGGATGAATGTGCCCCTATGGACGTGATAATCAATCCCTTTTCATTGTTGTTTTGTTGATTCAAACTTCGCCAATATTCTCTGGCCGTTACTATAGCCGATAGGTTTGCTGCTGTACCACCACTTGTAAACACACCAAAAGCGCCTTCTGGCAAACCCGTTAAGGACACCATCCATTTCATAGCTTCGTTTTCACAAAAAATCCCTCCAGCACCTTCCATCCAATAAGCGCCATGAATGCTTGATGCCGATGTTACTAAATCGAACATGATAGCAGCTCTTGTAGGCGACGCAGGCACAAATGCTAAATGCCGTGGATGATCAATGGACACGTTAGCATTCATTAAATGCTTCTTCCATAAATTAAAAGCCACCTCGCCACCAATACCTTTTGGGGTGATAGTCTCCCCTACCAAAACCTTTAATTCTTGAGCTGTTTTCGGATGACCTATATGGCGATTGGAGGCAGAAATCCTATCAATGGCATATTTCATAACATCCATCGTCATTTCCACCAATTCAATATCTATTTTATGCATGGTTTTTACAAATAAATTTGCATTTTGATTTATACAAATTTAGTGATTAACTAATAGATGATTTGAAATATAAGATTTTAATAGTTAAAGTGTTACTACAAGAAACTCACTTCTTAAGGGTTGTAAATTTTCGATAAGACTGGGAATAAGTTCTTCGCCATACTCTAAATAAAATTCAGAAAAATTGGTGTTTCGCTCTTGAAGTCCTTGATTGGGGAATAACTCATTTTGAAGCTCGGTCATTCTTAAAACTTGTTCAGCCAATTTCTTTTTTTGTGCTTTTAACAAACGCTTTTCAAGATGTTCAAGTCCTTTTATTTGTTTGATTTCCTGCGCTTTTACAGCTCCTAAAAAGGATTTATCGGTTTGTTCCGCAAGGGTATATAACGCTTCAAACTCCTGATTTAATAATACCTTTTGGGTTGAAAAATCAATATCAATATTGGAAATTTCCCTGACTTTTTTATTGATGAAAGCATCCCGTTTTAAAAACAGATCTTCGTTGGAAATTCCTAATTTCCCCAATTTATCAGATTGCTTTTGGGTTTTAATCAATACCGAATTCCTTAATAATAGTATGGGGAATGGTACATTAACTGCATTAAAAAAATCCTTCAACTGAAGCCAATACGCTAACTCACCGCCACCGCCAATATAACACAGGTTTGGCAATATAACTTCTTGGTATAATGGTCGCATGATGACATTTGGACTAAACCGCTCTGGGTGTGTTTTAACTTCTTCCAAAATAGCTTCTTTAGTCCAAGTGATATTGGTATTGACAACACTATACATATTGTTTTCAAAAACAATACGTTCCCTCAAATTTTCACTTATATAAAATAAATTAATTTCACGTGGATTTACCTGAATACCATAAGGTTGATTTGGCAAATTGTTTATGTGTTCATTCGTTTTAGAAACCGTCTTGAATGCCATTTCGTTTACCAATTCATTTTCCATAAAAGGAACAAACAATTGTTTTAAGTCCCTATCAGCCGCATTAAGAATAACCAAACCATAATCTTTAAATAATTCATTCGCTAAATAACGCGTGGCATCCGCTAAATTTGAATGTTCCAAATAGGCATATCTAAAAAGAGACTTTAAATAATCAGCATTTTTGGTATGTCCGAGTTCCAAAGAAAACAAATCAAAAACCGCTTTTAAACCTTCCGTAGACAAGTCGCCCACAGCACCATGTGATTCTTTTTCCCAATGGATTTTTTTCCCTTTAAAATTAAAATAATTTATTTCCTCAAAATCATGGTCTTCCGTAGCCATCCAATAGATTGGCACAAAATTATAGTCTGGGTAGGTTGACTTTAATATTTTGGTAAGATTAATGGTGGAAACAATTTTATATAAAAAGTATAACGGACCAGTGAATAAATTTAATTGATGGCCTGTGGTAATTGTGAATGTTTTATGGGATTTCAAACTTTCAATGTTTTCAACCGTCATATGTGAAGTTTCAATCTGTGCATATTGCTTTCTTAAAACCGATGCCAAAACGTGGCGTTGGGATTCTGAAACATCTTTAGACCGTTCTTTATCCTGTACTTGCTTTTTAAAATTTTCTAAGGATGGGAATCTATTGTAAAACGGATTTAACTCTGGTTTTTCATCTAAGTAATCACAGATTAGTGAAGAAAAATAGCCTGTTTTTTTAAATGAAATACCTTCCAATGCCATAGTTGATTTTTAAAATAATTGAGCGCATAAATATACTGTTAATACATTTTCAAATTCTAAAAATTTAGTTAAGAATTCTGGTTAAACCCTAAACCAAAGACAATTCATCATTTTTTAATTGCATTATATTCCCCTTTTTAGAGTTCTCCATATTAAAATACACTTATAAATGGTGTCATTTTAAAGATATCATTAAATAAGCAAACATACCGATTTGTTAAAACCCCTTAATTATTAGAAAGTTACACAAATATTTTGTACTTTAATACTTCGCTAAACTACATATGATATGAAAAGAGATGTTTTTTTTAGAGCAGTCTGTATCCTTTTTATAAATTGCTCGCTTGTAAATGCCCAAGATATTACTTCGTTTAAGGAAATAACGGGCACCGTCATAGATCAAAAAACCAAAAGCAAATTAGTGTTTGCAGATTTGGTTATTAATGATTCTAACATTAGCACAGTCACCAATACAGATGGTGGGTTTTCACTAAAAATACCTAATCATCTTTTAGAAGGGACTATCACCATTAGTCATTTGGGATACCAAAAAATAGAACTTAAGATTTCTGACATTTCTAAAGATGAGAACATTTATTTGGAACCCTCCATAATCCAGCTAGATGAAGTAAAAATTGCCCCTAAATATAGTAATGCTCGGGCCTTGGTTATTGAAACACTAAGCAAAAAGAATACGTTGTATAATGATGACAACATGCTAATGACTGCTTTTTATAGAGAAACCATTAAAAAAAGAAGAAAAAATGCTTCCTTATCCGAAGCGGTTGTTCAAATACACAAACAGCCCTATAAAAACTCAAGAAATGATAATATTGAACTTATTAAGGCTAGGAAGAAAACCGATTATACACGATTAGATACTCTTGCCATGAAGCTTCAGGGAGGACCATTCAGCAATTTATATATTGATATTATTAAATATCCTGAGTATATATTTGATATTGAAAACATTGAATATTATAATTTCAGTTTTGATGAACCCACTCAAATAGACAATACCCTTGTTTACGTGGTGAATTTCGAGCAAAACCCTGGTATAGAAACCCCTTTATACTTCGGAAAACTGTATATAGATGCCGAAAATTTAGCACTTAAAAGTGCCGTATACAGCTTAAATGTTAAAAACAAACAATTAGCTAGCGAGATGTATGTGCGTAAAAAACCAAGAAAAGCCGATGTGTATCCTACCGAAGCCACTTATAGGGTGAATTATAGAACTCAAAATGGCAAATGGCATTATGCCTACAGTAATATCTTGCTAACTTTTAAAGTAGATTGGCAAGGCAAACTTTTTAATAGCGTATATACCTTAAATAGTGAAATGGCGGTAACCGATTGGAAAATTATGGACACTAAATTAGTTAAAAACAATAGCATGTTATTCCCATCAACCATTTTAACGGAACAGGTTTCTGGTTTTTCAGATCCCGCATTTTGGGGCGAATACAATATTATTGAGCCTGAAAAATCTATTGAAACAGCCATTGAAAAGATTAAAAAACAGTTAGAACGTACTTAAACCTTTTAAAACCAAACCCCTCCATGCCGTCTTAAAAGCGTGTTTGTTTCGTATATAGCCCTAAACATGCACCAATGAAATACTTAACCTACTTAATTAGCAAACCCGCTTTGGGTTTGCTTACTATACTTTTGTTATTTTCTTGTTCCGAGGAGAAAATAACTACAGATACCATTATTGTCCATAATCCGTTAGAAAATCCAGAAGATGGCCCTCCAGCTGGTAATCCTGAAGGCAATGCCCCTATTCCCTTTGAAGCTGGCTTGGAAAGTGTTACAAATCCAGACACGGTAGTTGGTAATGGCACACCAGAAAGTTGCAACTGTGATGCCGTTGTTGCGGCCGTTGCCCAAGGTGGCAAAATAGTTTTTAACTGCGGCACCGAACCTGTAACCATAACAATGGACAGACCAGCCAAGGTGTTTAACAATGCCAATCCAGACGTTATTATTGACGGTGGCGGACTCGTTACCTTAAGCGGCAATGGTATCACCAGAATTTTATATATGAACACTTGCGACCAAAACCAAGTGTGGACAACTAGCCATTGCCAAAACCAAGATACACCTAGATTGACGGTACAAAACATCACTTTTGCCGACGGTAATGCCACCCAAGAAAACGAATACGATGGCGGTGGTGCCATTTGGGTAAGAGGCGGACGTTTTAAGGCAGTCAATACCCGATTTTTTAATAATATTTGTGCCAGCTCAGGCCCCGATGTGGGCGGTGGTGCTATTCGTGTGTTTAGTCAGTTTAATAATCTACCTGTTTATATTACCAATTGCACCTTTGGTGGTGCGGATGGTTTTGGTAATGTGGGTTCTAACGGTGGTGGCATAAGCAGTATTGGCGTGTCATGGACGATTATAAACAGTCTCTTTTCCCATAACCAAGCCATCGGTAATGGTGGCAACCCATCGCAATCTGGAACGCCGGGTGGTGGCAGTGGTGGTGCTATTTATAACGATGGCAATACCATGACCTTAAGTTTGCATGGAACCAAAATTGAACATAACGAAGTGAACGCGTATGGTGCCTCCATATTTTTTGTGAGTAACGATCACTCTGGAAATATTAACATTACCAATTCTGTTATAAGAAACAACATTGGTGGCTCTTGGTACCCGGTGTACCCTAGCATTTCCATGCATGCCGATACACCTATTGCGGTAAGTAATTCTACTATAGAATAAGAGACATTATAGAGACGCAAGAACAGGAAATTGCCGAAATGGAAAAAATGATTGAAAGGCTTGAAAATGAATAATTACAAAAGCACTAAATATTATATTTTTGTATATCATCATATGTATGTAATTTTATAAAACAATGTAAAATTTTATGATTAGAAAGAATTTAATATAAAATTTTAATATGTATTATCATGGGATTGTTTTCATTCACCTCAAAAAGAAAAGACTCAGGAACAGATGTCATTAAAAAACTAGAAGCGCTCGGTTATTATAAATATGCCAATCCTGATAAAGTAGCTGAATTAAAAACCGATTTGGTTAATAGCTTTAACAAAAATAAAATAGTATCGACTGTAATTGATGACAAAACGCTGTTACCCTATGATTACAGACTCTATTTTTGTGATGGAGAAGCACTATTTGAGGAGGGCGGATTAGAAGATTATTTAGGTTATGCTAAACATGCGTTTCAAAAGCGTGGATTAAAATTTGACTGGAATAATGAGATTTCAGAAGAAGAAGTTAACCACTTGAACCATAGGATTACTGTAAATGGCAAAGAATACGTTGCCTTTGAAGGGTCTATGGAGAAAATGAATATTTGGGGAGTTGCCCAATTAAACTTTTATAGATTATTAAACGACCAACTAGAAATGCAAGGTTCTAATGAGCAAGTTTATCCTATTTCAGGAGGAGAAGACGGTCAATTTATTTTTTTAACCCCAGAACTTTTCGATTATATTTCAACGACTTTTTATCAAGGTAAGGATTTCAAGAAATGGGACATCCCTTATCCTGTTGAGAAATGGAATGAAGTAACTAGATTAAGATAAAATGTCATACACCACACATTATAAAACAGTTGGCATAAATGAGTTAGTAAGCATTTAGTTTCAAATCAACTTTTATAACGATAGTTACAAACGTACCCCGAAAGTCCAAGTATTTCCATGCATGCCGATACGCCCATTTCGGTAACCAATTCTATTATTGAATAAAATTGTGTATTAAAAAATTACTTCTGTAAGTATTTTAGTTATTTTTGAGAGTATATATAATGTGGATATAGACAATTGTCTATATCCAATTGTTGCCAACCATTTGAGAAATGACTAAACGAGAAAAATATAGAATAATGGATTTGTTGTTGGTTAAATACCAAAAACAAAGCGTTACATCTAAAATATCTCAAGAAATTAATATTGATTTTCATATAGTTCATTCTTTGGCAAAGGATTTAGTTGAACAAGGTCTTTTATATGATTACCACGAAATTGCCAATAAAGGAAGGGAACATCATGGGGATTTTATCGCTACAACATCTCAAAAAGGTTTATTTTTTTTAAATGTAGAGGGCGGATTTAAAAACAAATACAAACAATATATACTAAATAAAAGTTGGACTGTAGTTAAAATTATTGCAGCCGTTGCTAATGCTGTAATAATAATATGCATATCAATTTGGGCTATTATTGAATCAAAAAAATCTTCCGAAATTGAAGATAGAATTATAGATTTAGAAAATATACATTTAAAAAATCCGACCGACCAAAAAACCGTAAAAGATTTAAAAACTGATTCCATAATTGACAATATTAAGCCTGATTAAAAAAACGGTTGGCAACACCGTGTATAAAAAATTGCTAGTTTTAGCTGGCACAAAGTTGGTTGCACGTTTGCCGGCTTCCGATTTTCCTTCGGAAAATCCTCGCCCCCAAACACGCAACTTTCCATACACGAACACGTTGGGCGTAATTTGAGAATGAACATTTTTAACGACATAAATCAGTTTTATAATAATCGAAATTCTGAAAATTGGAATTTTGCGAAACACTATATACCTGAATTTTTTGAATCAAAATTTATAGTTCATTGGGATTACGGAATAATAGAAAATTTCCCTTTTGACCATTATCCTTTGCAAAAAGAAACCTTAGAGGAAATAAATAAGCGTGTGAAAATTGAGCAGGAATATGATGTCCTACTGAAAGATGAAAAGCTTTATAAGCCAATAGCAATAAGTGATTTAGCAAAACGATTTAATGTTCCGTTTTCACATAAAACGACAACTCTGATTCCTGAAACCCCTGGAACTTCTTTCTTGGATAAATTGAGTTTAACCAAACTGAAAGACTCTTTAAAAAGACTTTCGGAAAACACAAAACTGAATTTATTAATCTATGATTCAGAAGAATATAATTATCATACTGATTTAAAAAAAGAATATATTGATCTAGATTTAGAACAGTATTTTGAAATTCAAGAAATGTTTGGGTTTCAATTAGAGACCTGTCTTTTTTCAAAGAATTTGGACTGGTGTCTAACGACAGCAGAAGATGCACCAATGCTTTTGGGTTGCAGAAAAGAATTGGAATCTGACATAAAAAAGAAAATGACTTTGGAATTGTTTAAAGTCGAAGACGATGAAGAAATTTATTAAAAAAACTACGCCCAACACCGTGTATAAAAAATTGCTAGTTTTAGCTAGCACAAAGTTGGTTGCACGTTTGCTGGCTTCCGATTTTGCTTACGCCAGTTCGCTGCACTCGTGTCCTTCGGAAAATCCTCACCCCCAAACACGCAACTTTCCATACAAATAACACGTTGTCAACAAGCTGAAAAAATAAGTGAATATAAATACGGAGACAGGACATATAAATTAACTAATGGAAATTACGATCTTGAATTACCAGATGATATTAAAGTACCTGAATCAGTATTTAAATATTACGGAAATACAAATTTCAGCATAGATGCAATAATCAACAACTTACCAAAAGAAACAAATAATTTGCAGAACACTTACGACTCAGAAATAAAAGACACCTATTTAGATTACAAAATTGAGGGTATTAGTGATACATAATTTCCTTTTAAAGTTTTTATTTAATACTTATCGAAAAAGCGACCATTAAATAAAAAAAAATTACTTTCGTATTCCGTTAATTATATATTATTAATTGTCATATAGCCAACATCAAGACTACCAAGCTATGGCAGTAACATAATAGTTTTTAGCTAATTTTATAATCGACCTCTCTAAGGCGATAAACTTAATTTTAAATGAAGAAGACAAGTAATTCTTTAACAAATGGTATAAATTCTGGTTCTGTAATTTTTTGTGATATGTTTGATACTGTTGTGCACAGATCAGTACATCCTAATTATGTTATACGTTTATGGTCTAAAACAATGATTAGGGAGTTAGGATTAAACATAGATATTGACAGTTTATATTTTATACGTAAAGAGGTAGAACTATTTTTGAGTGAAAAATATAATCTATTACATGTCGAAATTTCTTATGATATAGTAATTAAAGAAATTTATAATAGGCTTTTATGTAATAATATTCTTAGTAATATACCTTATCCTAAATTTAAAAATTATTTTGAAAAAGCAGATATACATGTTGAAATAAAGGTACAATTCATAAATAAGAATACTATTAATCAATTAACTAAACTTAAAAATGATAATCACAAGATTTACTGTGTTTCTGATTTTTATACCTCAAAGAAAGTCCTAACAAAAATATTGGATCATCATAATATCTTGGACCTGTTTGAAGATATCTTTGTCTCTTCAGAATATAAGTGTAGTAAACATACTGGTAATTTATATAACTGTCTTTTAACTGCTTTAGAGTTAGATCCAACAAATGTTACTATGATTGGTGATAATTTTAAACACGATATTGTTAATGCAAAAAAATGCAGTTTAAATACTATTTATATTGCCAATAAAGATGTTTCTACAACAAGATTAAAATATTCCTATGGATCTGATACCTATAACTATAAGAAGGTATTGAAAGGTATTTATAAACGCTGTAATTCTAAACAAGCACCTGGAAATAGTGATTATGTTTTGTTTTATTATAATTATACAGAACGATTATATTTTAAATTAAAACAGGAAGGCATTAAAAATATATTCTTTTTGGCTAGAGAAGGTTTATTTTTAAAGAAACTATTTGATTTTTATCAGAATTACTTTGCTTTAAATGACGAGGATTTAATTGTCTCTCATTATCTAAAAACATCCAGACAAGCGAGTATGTTAGTCTCTTTAAAAAGTATTGATAAGGAAGAATTTTCTTTTTTAAGAAATAAATACCCAAAATTAACTCCACATGGGTTTTTAAAGAATTTTGATTTTGAAGAGGATGTCATTAATACCATTTTATCCAATCTAAAATTAGAAAATATCCAATTTAACAGCATTCCAGATTTTCTTGATTCTGAAGTTTATGAAACAATTAAACAAAATGAATTATTTATTACCCATTATGATAAAAAACGTTTCGAACAGAAAACTTATTTTGATACTTATTTAAAATCGTTTAATGTTAATTTTATTGAGGAAGGTTTACATCTGGCCGATATTGGTTGGGGTGGGACAATGCAGGAAAGACTTTATGATTATTTTAATGGAGAGGTAAAGGTTTATGGATATTATTTAGGCATAAGAGAAGTTTATAATATTACCGAAAACTCAAAACGCTTTGGTTTAAATTACTCCGTTTATCCTTTTGCCAGTTATTCAGATCACATCCTTAGGGGCAATATTGAATTAAATGAACAATTACTTTCTGCTCCTCATGGAAGCACGATTTCTTATAACTTAAATGCCACCTCGTTTTCAAAAGAATTTCATCAGGATGATGAAAAAAGAATTTTTGATAATAACATTTCAAAAATTCAAGATTTTATGTTTAAACAGTTTCAAATGATGATAAAAGAGTTTGACAACATTTGTTATTCTCCTGTAACTATGCAAAAAGAAATGACTAATTATGCTTTACGCATTGGTATTTTTGCTTCAAAAAAGAATATATCAGAAATGATTAAAATTTCTGAAGGGTTTTATTCTAATGTTGGAGATTTTTCCAAAGGCTTAACAATTGGTACCAATCGCAGTAAAAAGGACATGTTAGACAATGTTAAAACCTTTATTTTAACACCCGAAAAACAATTCAGATATTTATTAAGACTTAAACCTTATTTGTTTACCAAAAAGAAGTTTCTGTTATTAGCAATATTTCCTTCTTACATCATTTATTGGTATATAAAGTTTAATATTTGGATGCGTCAATCGCTTTTAACAGAACGCTTTTATTTAAAATATGCATTTTTCAATTTTAAAAAATAACCACCAGTATTAGATAATAACTTAGTTTTTTTATTATCGATCCTTTTCTAAACACCCCAGCTAGCGCTCGTTTGCGAAGAGTGCCGTCAAAGATTGGCGCCACACTTCCGCGACATTGCACCACCTATGCTTTTCCACTCTACTATCATTGTTGTTTTCCACCAACAACTTCCTGATAACTTCAAGGCATTGCTTTTGCCCAAAAACTTTGATTATTTAAAAATTCCGTTAGATTTGTAGGTGTATATATCCATACGTTGGCAGTAATTTGAGAAAACCGAAATGTTTGATAAATACGACAAAGAAATAATATTTGAAAATTTATGGAAAACCATTAATTTCATTTATCGGATTTTAATATTTGTTGCCTGTTTGCTGGCTTGCAATTTTCATTGTAATTCCACTAACTAAAAACACTTAAAATGGCAAATACACAAGAAAACGTTATATGGATAACTGGTGCTTCATCTGGTATTGGCAAATCATTGGCCTTTGAATGGGCAAGATTAGGATATAAAGTAGCTATTTCCTCAAGACGTAAAGAACTATTGGATAAAGTGGCAGATGAGATTAGGCACTCAGGCGGGGAAGCATTGGTAATACCCTGTGATATAATGGAAGAAACCGCTATTGAAAATGCAGTCCAACAAATCATTAAAACCTGGGAACGATTGGATGTAGTTATAGCTAATGCCGGTTTTGGTGTTTTTGGAAATATGGAAAAGCTAACAGCCAAAGATTGGAATAGACAGTTACAAGGCAATGTCACAGGCTTAGCCTTAACGGTTAAATATGCACTGCCACATTTAAAGAAAAATAATGGTAGGATTGGTTTAGTGGGCAGTGTAGGCGCCTATCTTCCTAATCCTAATTTAGGCGCATACGGCGCTTCCAAAGCTGCCGTGCACTCAATTGGTCAGACCTTACAGGTTGAATTAATCGGCACAGGTGTGAGTTGTACTACGTTGCATCCCGGATTTGTGGTTTCGGAAATTGCAAGAATTGATAATGACGGCATTTGGCATCCCGAACGACCAGATCCACGTCCATCAAATTTAATTTGGCCTACTGATAAAGCAGCAAAGGTAATGGTAAAGGCTATTTTAAAACGAAAGAGAAATTATGTTTTCACAGGACACGGCAAAGTATTTGTATGGTTGCAACGATGGTTTCCTGGATTGTTGAGATTTATAATTTCAAAAAGCCCAAAACCAGATTCATAAAACAAACCCCTACCAAGCAATAAAAAAAAATGAAAATACGATATATAAAAAAACGCCTTAAGTACAATTTGATTTTTGGAATTCTGTGGTTAGTTCTCGGAACCGCATCTGTTATCTTTGAGTCGGGAACAATTTTTAATTACGGGTATTTAGTAATGGGTGTTTTATATTTGGGAACTTTTTTCTTTGAAAATAACAAACAGTATTTAACCATTGAAAATGGTGTTCTTTCAAAAAACGAATTGATTCCAAAAAAAATTAATCTGAACGACATATCCCATATTAAAAAGTTTGCTGGAGATTATATACTTAAAACAGACGTGACGGAATTGAGAATCAATACGCAACTGATTGATAAAAAGTCCCTTTCGGAATTGGATATTATATTGGAAAATCTGAATTTAGAAGCAAAATAAGCACTATCTAAGACAATCCATCACTAATAATTAACACTTCAACAATAATTATTAGTTAATACACTTGCACGCATATAAATTTGTTTAAATAAAACAACTAACATGGAAAAACAAGATTTTAAAATAATGAAATCAGAAATCCAATTACAAGCTAAAAATGGCATTGACTTTATTCTTTCAGCTAGCGTTGTCTGGTTTGCTGTATACTTTGTATGGACATTGGATTATACATCCTACGACAAAAGCATACTCACGTTTATGGTCGGTGCCATTTTACTGCCATTGGCATTTGGATTATCTAAAGTTCTAAAAACAAATTGGAAAGTGAAAAATAATCCTTTAGACCCTTTGGGACTTTGGCTGAACTTCGCTCAATTAATCTATTTCCCGTTCCTCATATTCATCTTGATTAAATCTCCTGACTATTTTATAATGGCGTATGCCATTATTACGGGTGCTCATTTATTTCCCTACGCTTGGCTTTATGATGAATTGGGATATGCCGTCACAGCAATTATAATGTCCGTTGGCTCGTTATTGATAGCCTTGAATATAGAACCAGAAAAGATGTGGTTTATACCCTTGTTTACATCCATCGTTTTCTTTCTGTTTGCTGGGTGGATTTTTATAAACTTGAAAAAAATAAAAGAATAATAAGCATATCAATTTTAGAAATCATGAAAAAACTACAATTCAAAAAAGACATTAATTCGTCTGCTAAAAACGTTTATGAAACGATGCTAGGACTTAAAAACATTAAAACCTACGAGCAGTGGACCTCTGAATTTAATCCGACCTCAACTTATGAAGGCACATGGGAAAAAGGTGCTAAAATGTATTTTATAGGCACTGATGAACATGGTAATCGAGGAGGCATGATTTCAGAAATTGCGGATATAATACCTTCCAAATTTGTGTCCATTCGCCATTATGGTATGTTAGATGGAGTCAATGAAATCACCCAAGGCGCACAGGTTGAAAAATGGGCTGGTGGATTGGAAAATTACACATTCCGTGAAAGTAATGGCGTCACCACTGTAACAGTGGACATGGATACCACCGAAGAGTATATGGATTATTTTAAAACCACTTGGCCAAAGGCATTGGATAAATTGAAAATTATGGCAGAGAAATAAAAACGAAACTCGAACAAAATAATCTTCCTCTTACTTCCCTCCCAAAAACTTCTACCTAAAAAATTTCAATAAACATTTGCGCAATCAATTAATTGCATATATATTTGCAAACGATTGATTGCGCATTTAATTGTATATAATTATGAGAAGAGATATTTTCCAAGCCATTGCCGACCCTACCAGAAGAGCCATTTTGGTACTTCTCACTACACAAGCCATGACACCCAATGCTATAGCAGAACATTTTGATTCTACAAGACAAGCCGTGTCTAACCATATTAAAATACTATCGGAATGCGAATTGGTAAAACAAGAGCAAGTCGGCAGGGAAATTTATTACCATCTGGAAAAAAATAAAATGAAAGAAATAGACCAGTGGTTGGAACAATTTAGAAAACTTTGGGAAAACCGCTTCGACAATCTGGATGCGTATTTAGCAAATATTCAAAACAGTAAAAATAAGCAGAATAAAGCATAGAGAAAATCAATGCTTACTTAATCAAAAAATATAAATCAAAATGAAAAATCATCTTTTATTCCACTTTATTGTAAACAAAGAAAACAATACCGTAAACATAGAACGTGAATTTGCAGCAAACCTAGATGTGGTTTGGGATGCTTGGACCAAACCAGAAATTTTGGATCAATGGTGGGCACCAAAACCGTATCGAACCGTAACAAAGTCTATGGATTTTAGAGAAGGTGGTACATGGTTGTATTATATGCTAAGTCCAGAAAATGACAAACATTGGTGTAAAAATGATTATTTAAAAATCGACCCGAAGAAAAGCTATTCTGGTTTAGATGCCTTTTGTGATGAAGAAGGCATGGTGAATAAAGATATGCCAAGAACACAATGGACCAATACATTTAGTGAAAACGCGAATAAAACCCTTGTTTCCATTGTAGCCACCTATGAAAGCCTAGCGGATCTTGAGAAAATAATCTCATTAGGATTTAAAGAAGGCTTAACAATGGCTCTTGAAAATTTGGATGCTTATATTGAACAAAAATTCAAACTAAGAAGCGAACTAAAAATAGACAATACACCACGTGTCACGACGTATTTGAATTTTGATGGTAAAACAGAAGAAGCCTTTAATTTCTATAAAAGTGTGTTTAAAACCGAATTCTTAGGAAAAGGCATTCAGCGTTTTGGAGATATTCCAAACGATTCTGGACATCCGCCCATAGCCGATGCCATTAAAAAAATGGTGTTGCATGTAGAGTTACCCATAACCGGAAACCACATTTTAATGGGAACAGACGCGCCAAAGGAAATGGGCTTTACATTGACAAAAGGAAACAATATGCACCTCTGCATTGAGCCGGAAACAAGAGAAGAAGCAGACAGACTCTTTAACGAACTATCTGCGGATGGCAATATTACCATGCCTATGGCAGATATGTTTTTCGGCGCATACTTTGGTGAGTTTTCAGATAAATATGGTATCAATTGGATGATAAATTATAAAAATAACGCCTAGTAAACTTAAAATTTTTATTGAAACGTAATGTCAGTTCGAGTGATTCGCCATAAGCGAATTGTATCGAGAACTTTAATTGTATAGATTCTCGATACAATTTTCTCATACTTCGAAAATCACTCGAATTGACAAATCAATCAACATACATAAAAAATTAATATCTTTATACAACTATATATCAATAAGTTATGAACACAAATAATAACATACCAAAACTACGTTTATGGGTATCCTATATTCTTCAAGGTATCATCGTTATCATGCTTTTAATGGGTGCTTTTAATAATTTATTAATGACAGAAATGGCCGTAACAGGTGCTAAAGAGATGGGATATCCAGAATATTCAGTACATTATTTAGGTATTATTTTATTGGTCAGCACCCTATTATATGCCATACCAAAAACGGCTTTTATTGGAGCTATATTACTAACTGGTTGGCTTGGTGGTGCTGTGGCAACACATATCATTCATGGTGATCCGCTTTCTAATATATTCTTCCCTATACTGTTCGGAATTGTTGTTTGGACTTGCCTTTTATTAAGACATAAAAAAATGTATGACGTATTTTTAAATAGATAATTAATTCAGCTATTTAAAAGAATATACAATCAGGTTATGGTATTTGAAAGAAATTTATTTATTTTTAATGCTAACTAAATGTCAATAAGACGTTTGGATGTGTCATTATAAATATTTCATCATGGAAACCCACAACCCAGTCGTTTGGTTCGAAATTTACACCAACAACATACAAAGGGCCAAAGCCTTTTACGAAACTGTTTTTCAAATTCAACTATCCGTATTGCCAACACCAGAGGACATGCCTCTTCAAATGTTGGCATTCCCATCCAACATGGAATCCAAAAACATGGCTTCTGGAGCCTTAGTGTATATGGAAGGTTTTAAGGCAGGCAGCAATAGCACCATCGTCTATTTTTACAGTAAAAACTGTGCTATTGAAGAAGCTAGAATCGAAGCTGCTGGCGGTAGTGTGTTTAGACCTAAAATGTCAATTGGCGAATACGGTTTTATTGTGCTGGCATTTGATACTGAAGGTAATATGATTGGTATTCATTCTATGGAATGATTAATATCTCCTTAAAACAATTTTATTTATAAACTCATTAAGTGTAAAAACATTTTACACTTAATGTTAATATTTTTTACATGTTTGTTATGTTAAGATATTTATTAAATCGTAAAAAACACATTATCAGCATATTGGATTTTAGGCACATTTTTGGTTGATAAAGACCCATATTATAAATAAACCAATGAACAAGATATTAGCATCTTCATTATTTCTATGTTTTGCAATCATTTGTTCTAATGGCTTTTCACAAACCGCTTTTACGGTTACTTCCAACACTTCTTTAGCAGAAAAAATATATCTGCAATTGGATAGAGAAATTTACACTACAGGATCCACCATTTGGTTTAAATCCATTGTCACAAAATCAATTGACAACACACCTACTGATTTGAGCGGTGTTCTTTATGTAGAACTCATAAATGCTGAAAAAAACATCATTGAAAAAAAACTCATAAAACTAAACGAAGGCATTGGAGATGGCTATTTTGATTTGCCTGAAACCTTGCCCGCTGGAAACTATATTATAAGAGCATACACTGAATGGAACAAAAATTTTGATAGGGATTTCTTTTTTGAAAAGTATGTGCAAGTGTTTTCTATTTATGATATTAAAACAAATAATCAGCAGGAAAACCAAACGCAAATAGCCGTCGAAGAAAACCCACAAACCACTTCGACAATCAACACTGACATCGACTTACAGTTTTTACCCGAAAGTGGCGAATTGGTTCATGGGCTTTCAAGCAAAGTCGGATTTAAGGCTTTAAACAGCTTTGGAACTGGAATCCCCGTAGAAGGAACTGTATTTGATGATGACAACAATCAGCTAGCCACTTTTAAAAGCAATGCTTTGGGCATGGGAAGCTTTCAACTGGATTCGGTGAACGGTAACAGAACCTACCATGCCAAACTGAAGAACACATATAAAATCCATCCCTTGCCAAAAGCAACGTTTATGGGAAATGTGATATGGGTTGTTGAAAAGGATAAAATCATCACTATAAACACATCATCAAACTACAAAAAAACCGATTCCATTTACTTGAATGTTTCCTTTAGGGGAACAACACTTCATGAATTAAAAGCGCCACTTAAAAATGGCACTTTAAAGTTCCTGTTTTCCAGCAACGAACTTCCCGAAGGCATCATTGCTTTTAAAATGATGGACAACCATAAACGCACCATGGCAGAAAGGCTTTATTTCAATAAAAGATTGGGAAATGACTTAAATATAAAAATAGCGACCAATAAACCCACATATTCAAAACGGGAACTGACCAATTTAACTCTAGAAACTACAAATAATAAAGGAGAACTTATAAACGCCAATGCATCCATTTTGGTGATCAATAAAAAGGAATTGGGGCAGATGCAAAGTTTACGAGACAACATCCTCTCTTATTTTTTATTAAGCTCAGAACTGAAAGGCGATATTGAAAATCCCGGTTATTATTTCAGTAATAACAATAATGTTCAGAATGATTTAGATGCCTTAATGCTAACCCAAGGTTGGAGACAGTATAAATATAACAGACCTTTTGTTAAGTTTAATTTTAAACCCGAAAGCAATCTTACCATATCCGGAAAAGCACTTTTAACTCAAAACAAAAGTGAAAGCTATCAATCAGACCTTACCATGATAACTTATGGGAGAGGCGAGGTTTTATACATGCAAACAACAGATAGTTTGGGTCATTTTAAATTCGATTTGGAGGACGAGTTTGGAGAAAACGTGAAAGTACTTGTTAGTGCAAAACAATTTGGAAAAAGAGTTGGTGTCAATTTTTTAATTGATGAAAAAAAATCGCCTCCCATTGAATTCAATCAAAAAATATTTGAAAAACAACAAATCACAACCAATGAGGCTTTTATTAAAAAGGCCATTGAAAAGAAAAAAATTGAGACCGATTTTCATATCCACTCGGGCAACATAGCCTTAGACGAAGTTGTGGTTACAGGGCGAAAATTGACCCCCATACAGCAAAAAGTCATAGATAGGTTTGGTGGACCAGATATAATAATAGAAGGCACAGAAATAAAGGAAAAGGAGAAAAATTGGTCTTCTGGCATATATGATATATTGCATTATAACTTTCGTGACAAGGTTATAATAAAAAGGGATTCTGTTGGTAACCAATCTATTATATCATTAAACGGCATGATAACACTTGTTGTTATTGATGGTATTCCTGTATTTGGTCACCAATACCCTAATCTTCAACACATTCAAGCCGATCAGGTAACTAGTATTGAAGTGATTGAATTTGCAAAATCCTTTAAAAGATTTTATGGACAAGTATTCCCTGAAAAATTCGGGGCAAAATCACCAGCACAAGGAAATATAGTAGCCATATACACCAAAGTAGGGAAAGGAATACACGGTGCTTACGCACGAAAATCCAAAAGTTTGGGTGAGACAACCATTCCTGTTTTTTCAGAAACCAAAACATTTTATACTCCGAAATATGACAAGATAACCGCAGAAGATCTAGAATGGCCAGATTTAAGAAGCTTAATACATTGGCAACCGATATTAAAAACAGATAATTCGGGCAAAACCGAAATCTCTTTTTATAATGGAGATAATACTGGCGACATGATGGTAATTGTGGAAGCCATTAGCGACAATGGTGCGATTGGGTATCAAGAATACACCTATAAAGTTGAATAGAATAATATGAAAAAAACAATCTATCTACTATCAATTATAGGAATGTGCTTGTCTAATATAACTATTGGGCAGAACATGAATTCCAACACTTCTTTAGCAGAAAAAATATACCTGCAATTGGACAAGGATATTTACACAACCGGTTCCACCATTTGGTTTAAATCTATTGTCACAAAATCATTTGATAATACCCCTACTAATCTAAGCGGCGTTCTATATGTGGAAATCATAAATGCCGAAAAAAAACTTATTGAAAAAAAACTCATAAAACTAAATCAAGGTATTGGCGAAGGCCATTTCGATGTATCTGAAACCTTTCAAGCTGGCACATATCTTATTAGGGCTTACACGGAATGGAACAAAAATTTTGATACCTATTTTTTCTTTGAAAGGTATATTCAAGTATTCTCTATTTATGATGACATAACAAATAAACAAGAAAAAACACAAACATCAACCGAAGAACAATTAGAAACCCGTTCTTCAATTAACAATGACATCGATTTGCAGTTTCTACCGGAAAGTGGCGAATTAGTTCATGGCATACCAAGTAAAATCGGATTTAAATCCTTGGATCGTTTTGGAACTGGAATTCCTGTAGAAGGCATTATTTTAGATAATGACAATAAGCAAATAGCGACTTTTAAAAGTAATTCTTTGGGAATGGGGAGTTTTCAACTAGACTCGATAAGCAGCAACAAAACATATCACGCCAAACTTAAAAACGAATCAAAAATTCATACGTTGCCAAAAATTGCTTCCTTGGGCAATGTAGTATCCGTTTCAGAAAAAGATAAGATTATCACCGTCAACACCCAATCAAGCTACAAAAAAACCGATTCCATTTATTTGAATGTTTCCTTTAGGGGAACGACGCTTTATGATTTGAAGGCTAGACTGAAAAATGGCAATTTAAAGTTCCTTTTTTCCAGCAACGAACTTCCCGAAGGCATCATTGTTTTTAAAATGATGGACAACCATAAACGCACCATGGCAGAAAGGCTTTATTTCAATAAAAGATTGGGAAATGACTTAAATATAAAAATAGCGCCCAATAAATCCACATATTTAAAACGGGAACTGACCAATTTAACTCTAGAAACTACAAATAATAAAGAAGAACTTATAAACGCCAATGCATCCATTTTAGTGATTAATAAAAGTGAATTGGGACAGTTGCAAAGTTTGCGGGACAACATCCTCTCTTATTTTTTATTGAGCTCGGAACTGAGAGGTAAGATTGAAAATCCGGGGTTTTATTTCAGAAATAATGAAAATAAGGAAGCCGATTTGGATGCCTTGATGCTTACCCAAGGTTGGAGACATTATAAATATGACAAACCTTATGACAAACTAACTTTTAAACCTGAAACTAATTTAACGGTATCTGGCAAAACGATAGCAAAATCTTCCAAAAACAAAGGTGATCTGGTTGATTTAACGATGATGACCTTTGGAAAAGAAGAGGTCTTATATACACAAACAACCGATAGAATAGGGCATTTTAATTTTGATTTGGATGATGAATATGGTGGCACTCTAGATATTCTTATCCAAAGCACCAAAAAAGCAGGCAAAAAAGTGGATTACGATTTCAAGATTGATGAAAAAAAAGCTCCGCCGATTGTTTTGAATGATATAGAAATCATAAAAAAATCAGACCCAGTCACTGAAGAATTGGTTGAGAAAGAAGTGAAAAAAGTTAGGATTATGGATGACTTATACATTCCTGAGGGCAATATTGCCTTGGATGAAGTATTGCTAACAGGACGAAACTTAAATGCCGCGCAACAAAAGGTCACTAAACGGTTTGGCGAACCGGACAAAGTCATTGATGGCAGGGAGTTACAAGAAAAAGAACAAAGATGGTCAGGTGGTATTCTTGACATTCTTCATTATAACTTCCTAGATAAAGTCCGAATAATTGGTGGAGATTCAATCCAAGCTCAAAATGGCCAACCTACCATGGTGGTAGTGGATGGCATCCCTGTTTATCCCTACGAATATGGATATCTTCAACACATTCAGGCAAGCGAGGTAACCAGTATTGAAATTATTGAATTCGCGAAATTTTACAAGACTTTCTGCATTAAAATATATGCCAGTGAATGGAAAAAAAAATGTATAGATGACAAAAACGGCTCTGAAGGTAATATTGTTGCGATATATACCAAAAGCCAAAAAGGAATACATAGTGCTTATAGTTATAAACCCAAAGGCTTATCCCAAATAACCATTCCCGTATTTTCAGAAAGTAAAACATTTTATGCCCCTAAATATGATAAAATAATCCCAGAAGATTTGGAAAGACCAGATTTAAGAACCTTAATCCATTGGCAACCGATATTAAAAACCGATAACTCGGGCAAAGCCGAAATATCTTTTTATAATGGAGATGTTACAGGCGACATGATGGTGATCGTGGAAGCGATTAGCGACCATGGTACGATTGGCTATCAAGAATTAACCTATAAAGTGGAATAGAATAATATGAAAACAATAATCCATCTACTATTAATTATAGGAATGTATTTGCCTAATGTAGCCAAGGCACAAACCAGTCCTTCTAACACCTCTTTAGCAGAAAAAATATATCTGCAATTGGACAAGGATATTTATACTACCGGCTCAACGATTTGGTTTAAATCCATCGTCACAAAATCACTTGATAATACCCCTACCGATTTGAGTGGCGTTTTATATGTAGAAATCATAAATGCTGAAAAAAAACTTATTGAAAAAAAACTCATTAAACTAAACCAAGGTATTGGCGAAGGCCATTTTGATGTACCTGAAACCTTTCAAGCCGGCACATATCTTATTAGGGCTTATACGGAATGGAACAAAAATTTTGATACCGATTTTTTCTTTGAAAAGTATATTCAAGTATTTTCTCCTCTTAATAAAAATAATAAAGAAAATGTCATAAGTGATGTTACATTAATTAAAGATCCAAACGAAGACGACCATTTAAAAGCAATCATCAATCCATTTGTATTGGATAGCCTTCACAAAAACAAACTGCAACTTTATATTACCATCGACAATATAAAGGATTCAGTCTCCATTAAAAAAGAAAAGGACGACAGCTACCAAATCGATTATGTGGTTCCAAAAGAAAGTCAGATGGCAACTTTCGAACTCATAACTTCTAATCAGAAAACATATTCCAAGACCATTGTGTTAGACGAACAGATTATTGACCTGCAATTCTTCCCCGAAAGCGGTGAATTGGCGCATAGCTTATCAAGCAAAGTCGGTTTTAAAGCTTTGGATGCTTTTGGTAGCGGAACAAAAGTAGAAGGGGATATTGTTGATCAAAACAATACCCTAATCACCTCATTTAAGAGCAACAGCCTCGGCATGGGCAGTTTTGAATTAAGCCATGCAGATAGCACTCAAACTTATTATGCTAGATTGGTTCAACAATCAAATAGAACAGACATCTTATACCCATTGCCAAAAATCGCTTCGTTAGGGAATGTATTATCTATATCAGAAAAGGACAAAAATATTACCATAATCACCTCATCAAATTATTTAAAAAACGATTCCATTTATTTAAATGTGTCTTTTAGGGGCTTAACGCTTTATGATTTAAAAGCTCAACTCAAAAATGGCAATTTAAAATTTCTATTTTCCAGTAATGACCTTCCCGAAGGCATTATTGTTTTTAAAATGATGGACGATAAAAATCAAGCTATAGCCGAACGTATTTATTTCAACAAACGATTAGGAAATAACCTGAACATAAAAATAACTGCTGATAAACCTTATTATGCAAAACGCGACCTAACCAATATTTCCATTGAAACCACAAACATAAAAGACGAACCTGCAAACGCCAATACGTCCGTTTTAGTCATTAACAAAGAGCAATTGGGTGATATTCAAAATACAAGAGAGCGCATTCTATCCTATTTTTTATTGAGTTCTGAACTTATGGGGCATATAGAAAAACCTGGTTTCTATTTCGATGACAATAAAGATATGCAAAGCGATTTGGATGCGCTCATGCTCACCCAAGGTTGGAGACATTATAAGTATGCAAAACCATTTGACAGACTGCCTTTTAAGCCAGAAGTATCTTTAACGGTTTCGGGACATGTTACCAGTGCACTATCAAAGAATAAAAGGCGCCCTGCAGAAATCACAATGATGACCTTTGGGGAAAGCAAGGATGTGTATGCACAGACAACAGATAGTCTTGGTAACTTTAAATTCAATCTGTTTGATGAGTTGGGAAAGGATATGGGCATCGTACTGCAAAGTGCCAAAAAATCTGGGACAAAAGTCAACTATAATTTCAGTTTAGACAGAAGACAATCGCCTGCCATTACTTTTAACCACAAAAAGTCTGTTGAAAAATTGGATAGCATCGCAGACCTTTTTTTAAGAAAAGAAGATGAAAAGAAATTGGTTTATAATAATTTCTCGTTAAATTCAGACGATATCCTTTTGGATGAAGTGATTATAGAGGCCTACAAATTAACTCCCAACCGTAAAAAAGTAATAGATAGGTTTGGAAAACCAGATAGGGTTATTGAAGGTGATGATGTCGCTGAAAAAGAAAAAAAATGGTCTTTTGGGCTTTATAGTGTGCTTATGTTTAGTTTTTCTGATAAACTCATAATTGAAAGAGGACCGGATGGTGTTTTATATGCAAAAGGACTAAACAATGAAATGACACTCGTTGTTATTGATGGTATTCCTGTAAGACCTTATGAATACCAATTAATTGAAAGTATCCCTCCAAGTGAAGTCAGCAGTGTTGAAGTTATTGAATATGCAAAAAATTTCACCAGTCTTTTTTGTGAATTATTTCCTCAAGCATGTTTACGCCCAGACCCACCACCGCAGTCAGGAAATATTATTGCCATATACACACACGCACAACAAGGTTTGCATGGTGTAAAAAGTCCCAAAGGGATTTTGAAAACTACGGTGCCTGTATTTTCACAATTAAAGGAATTTTATGCGCCTAAATATAATAACGTACAGGCAGACGATTTACAAAAACCAGATTTAAGGTCGATAATCCATTGGCAACCGATACTAAAAACCGATGATTCTGGAGTAGGAAAAACATCATTTTATAATGCTGATATTGCGGGCGAGATGATGGTTATTATTGAAGCGATTAATGAAGATGGCGCTGTTGGTTATCAAGAATACACCTATAAAGTGGAATAGAATTTTTATGAAACAATCAATCCGTTTATTTTTAAAATCCAACTTTAAACTTTTTAAGGTTATTGTTATATTGGTTATGGGATTATGTTCAACCAATAAATCCATAGGACAGACCACAATTTCCAACGCCTCTTTAGCAGAAAAAATATACCTGCAATTGGACAAGGATATTTACACTACAGGCTCCACCATTTGGTTTAAATCCATCGTCACAAAATCGATTGATAATACACCTACTAATTTAAGTGGTGTTCTATATGTAGAACTCATAAATGCTGAGGAAACGCTCATTGAAAAAAAACTCATTAAACTAAACCAAGGAATTAGTGAAGGTTATTTCGATTTAGCCCTAACAATGTCAAATGGCACATATCTTATTCGAGCCTACACCGAATGGAACAAAAATTTTGATAACTATTTCTTCTTTGAAAAGTATATACAAGTATTTTCGCTTGCAGACAAAGACAATCGGGACAATGCTATAAACCAAGTTACTCTGGTTAAGGAGCCTACAGAAAACGACCATTTAAAAGCAGTGATTAACCCTTTTGTTCTAGATAGCCTACACAAAAACAAATTGCAACTTTATATTACCATCGACAATAAAAGAGATTCAGTCTCCATTAAAAAAGAAAAGGACGATACCTATAAAATCGATTATGTGGTTCCTAAAGAGAGCCAGATGGCAACGTTGGAGCTGATAACCTCCAATCAGAAAACATATTCCAAGACCATTGTGTTGGATGAGCAATTAATTGACCTGCAATTCTTCCCCGAAAGTGGTGAATTAGTCCATGGATTATCAAGCAAAGTCGGTTTTAAAGCTTTAGATGCTTTTGGTAGCGGAACAAAAGTAGAAGGTGATATTGTTGACCAATATAATACCCTGATCACTTCTTTTAAAAGTAACAGTTTAGGTATGGGCAGTTTTGAATTGAACCATGCTGATAGCACCAAAACCTATTATGCCAAATTGGTTCAAGAAGTAAGTAAAACAGACATCTTATACCCATTACCTAGAGTTGAGGCAATAGGTAACATCATAACCATTTCAGAAAAAGACAAGAATATTACGGTAAATACATCTTCAAATTATTTAAAGAATGATACCATTTATTTAAATGTGTCCTTTAGGAGTGTGGTTCTTTTTGATGTAAAAGCTCAACTCAAAAATGGCGATTTAAAATTTCTATTTTCCAGTAATGACCTTCCCGAAGGCATTATTGTTTTTAAAATGATGGACGATAAAAATCAAGCTATAGCCGAACGTATTTATTTCAACAAACGATTAGGAAATAACCTGAACATAAAAATAACTGCTGATAAGCCTTATTATGCAAAACGCGACCTAACCAATATTTCCATTGAAACCACAAACATAAAAGACGAACCTGCAAACGCCAATACCTCCGTTTTGGTCATTAACAAAGAGCAATTGGGTGATATTCAAAATACAAGAGAGCACATTCTATCCTATTTTTTATTGAGTTCCGAACTTATGGGGCATATAGAAAAACCTGGTTTCTATTTCAATGAAAATAAAGATATGCAAAGCGATTTGGATGCGCTCATGCTCACCCAAGGTTGGAGACATTATAAGTATACTAAACCATTTGACAGACTGCCTTTTAAGCCAGAAGCATCTTTAACGGTTTCTGGACATGTTACCAGTGCGCTATCAAAGAATAAAAGGCGCCCTGCCGAAATCACAATGATGACCTTTGGGGAAAGCAAGGATGTGTATGCGCAGACAACAGATAGTCTTGGTAACTTTAAATTCAATCTGTATGATGAATTTGGAAAAGATATGGGTATTGTGCTGCAAAGTGCCAAAAAATCTGGGGCAAAAGTGAGCTATAATTTTAGCTTAAACAGAAAGAAATCGCCCGACATTACTTTTAACCACAAAAAGTCCGTTGAAAAATTGGATAGCATCGCAGAAATCTTCTTAAAAAAAGAAGACGAACGGAAATTGGTCTATAATAATTTCTCTTTAAACTCAGATGATATCCTTCTGGACGAAGTAATTATAGAAGCCTACAAGCTAACCCCAAACCGCAAAAAAGTGATGGACAGGTTTGGCAAACCAGATAAGGTTATTGAAGGTGAGAATGTTGCTGCTGCAGAAAAAAAATGGTCTTATGGCCTTTACAGTGTACTTATGTTCAGTTTTTCTGATCAGCTAACTATTAGAAGGGATAGTGCCGGAAATTTATACCCTATGGCATTTAATAGGGAACCAACATTGGTTGTTATTGATGGTATACCTTTAAGACCCTACGAGTTCGAATTTGCTCAAAGCATTCCTCCAAGTGAAGTAAGCAGTGTAGAGCTTATTGAATATGCCAAAAATTTTTCTAGCTTATATTGTGAAGTATACCCTTATGGCTGTATATCACCTCCTCAATCGGGCAATGTTTTAGCCATTTATACGCATGGTCAAAAAGGCATCTACAATGTTAGAAAGCCTGTAGGTATTTTGAAAACAACGGTGCCTGTTTTTTCGCAATCAAAGGAGTTTTATGCGCCTAAATATAATAACGCACAGGCAGACGATTTACAAAAACCGGATTTAAGATCGGTAATCCATTGGCAACCGATATTGAAAACGGATGATTCTGGAATAGGCAAGACATCATTTTATAATGCGGATATTGCTGGAGAGATGGTGGTTGTTATTGAAGCAATTGGTGATGATGGTGCAGTTGGTTATGAAGAGTATATTTATAAAGTAGAATAAAAAAAGGTTGTTTAAAAATTGTCACATAGAGCGCAGTCGAAATGTCTTGATAATCTGAATAACAAGGTTTTCGACTGCGCTCAAACTGACATTAAAGTTACTTTTCAAAAAGCTTCTTTATATCTTAATTTAAAATTTATCTTGAATAATTAGGAGATTCATTCGTAATCGTCACATCATGTGGATGACTTTCGTTAATACCACTAGACGTAATTTTCACAAACTGCCCTGTTTCTTTTAAGGTTTCAATATCCTTGGCACCACAATACCCCATACCAGCACGTAAACCACCAACAAACTGATGGATGCTTTCGTATAAATCGCCTTTATAAGGCACACGACCCACAATACCTTCTGGCACTAATTTTTTAATATCGTCCTCTACATCTTGGAAATAACGGTCTTTACTACCTTCTTTCATGGCTTCCACAGACCCCATACCTCGGTAGGATTTGAATTTTCGTCCTTCATAAATAATGGTTTCCCCAGGAGATTCTTTTGTTCCTGCCAACAAAGAGCCTAACATCACACTATCAGCCCCAGCGGCAATCGCTTTCGGAATATCACCTGTATAACGAATACCACCATCAGCAATTACGGGTACACCACTTCCTTTAATGGCTGCGGCCACTTCTAACACTGCAGAAAACTGTGGAAATCCAACCCCAGCAACCACACGCGTGGTACAAATAGAACCTGGGCCTATCCCCACTTTTACGGCATCGGCACCTGCTTCCACCAAATATTTAGCGGCAGCGGCTGTTGCAATATTGCCAACAATAACATCCAAATCGGGGAACTTCGCCTTAATATCTTTTAAAACACTCACCACGCCTTTTGTATGTCCATGAGCTGTATCAATAACTACGGCATCAACTCCTGCATTTACTAAAGCCTCAGTTCTTTCCAAAGCATCAGCTGTTACACCAATGGCAGCAGCGACACGTAAACGTCCAAATTTATCTTTATTCGCATTTGGCTTTTGGGTTAATTTTGTAATATCCCTAAAAGTTATCAAGCCTGATAATTTAAAATGATCATCAACAATCAGCAGTTTTTCTATTTTATGTTTCTGTAAAATAATTTCAGCGTCTTGTAGCGAGGTTCCCATAGGAGCAGTTACTAAATTTTCACTCGTCATTACCTCAACAATAGGCCTGCTCTTTTTGTGTTCAAAACGCAAATCACGGTTAGTAACAATGCCTTTTAAAACCCCATTATCATCTACGATAGGAATACCCCCAATACCGAATTCTGCCATACATTGTTTGGCATCAATAACCCTAGCAGTAAGAGGCAAGGTTACTGGGTCTATAATCATACCGCTTTCTGCACGCTTTACCTTTCTAACTTTTAAAGCTTGGGCTTCAATAGTCATATTTTTATGCAATACACCTATACCACCTTCTTGAGCCATGGCAATAGCCATTTTACTCTCGGTAACAGTGTCCATAGCTGCTGAAACGATGGGAACGTTTATGGTAATATTTCGTGTAAATTTTGTTTGGATACTAACCTCGCGTGGTAAAACTTCTGAAAAAGCGGGAACTAAAAGGACGTCGTCGTAAGTAAGACCTTCCCCTACTATTTTATTTTGATGTGCAGTCATGGCAATTACTTTATAATTGCGTGCAAATCTACGCATTTTTTTCGTTTCTATTTTAAATATATATAGGAAAAAAATAATTGATTTCATTCTGTCTGTCTTTATAATAAAAGACAATTAAACAGAAAAAAAACACATCTTCTTTAGAAAAAGAATCCAATTATAGGTCGTATGGCTTCCTACGAAGATTATCAATAAATATTACTGCTTTTTTATTTTTATTTATTCTAAATAAATTTTGAAAATATGAATTTAGATATTATTTTCGCGCCATAATAATCATCACTATTTTTAATAAGTCTAAATAAATGAAAAAATATTTACCCCTTTTATTAATCTCAATTGGATTATCAAGCCTAGGTTTTGCGCAACAAACCACTAAAAAAGAGACACAAACAGACTCCATTCAAAATTTGGATGAAGTCATCATCAGTGCCGATGTCATGTTAGGAAACAAATATGTTGCTAAGAATAGAACAGGATCGGCCTATTATATTTCACCAGAAGAATTAGAAAAATTTAGTTATACGGATATCAATAGAATTTTGCGTTCCGTTCCGGGAGTCAATATATATGAAGAAGACGGTTTTGGTTTACGTCCGAATATTAGTTTACGTGGTACTTCGCCAGAGCGTAGTTCAAAAATAACCATTATGGAAGATGGTGTATTAATAGCTCCAGCTCCTTATAGCGCGCCTGCAGCTTATTATTTCCCGACAGTAGCCCGAATGTCAGCCATAGAAATCTTAAAAGGTAGTAGTCAAGTTCAATATGGCCCTTTTACTTCTGGGGGCGCCATTAATATGGTATCTACACCAATTCCACAAACATTTAATGGATCTGTGAGAGCAAGTTATGGCAGTTTTAATACTGGACAATTACATGCTAAAGTAGGCGACAGTAAAGCCAATTTTGGCTACATGGTAGAATATCTCAATTATAATTCTGATGGTTTTAAAAATTTGCCAAATGGTGACGACACCGGATTTGATAAAAATGATGTTGTAGCAAAATTCAGGGTAAATAGTAGCAAAGAAGCAAAACTTCAACAAGCATTAGACATAAAATTCCAGTATTCGGATGAAGTATCAGATGAAACCTATTTAGGATTGACGAATGATGATTTTGAAAGTTCGCCGTTCAGTCGTTACGCAGGGTCACAAGTTGATAAAATGACCACCGAACACGTTCAATTACAATTGACCCATTCCATAAATTTTAACCCAAATTTTAGAATTACAACCAATGGTTATTACAATGGGTTTACAAGAAATTGGTACAAGTTAAATGATGTTACATATAATGGTCAAAAAACAGGTATTTCATCAATTCTTAAAGACCCAACAACTTACTCTAACCATTTTTCCATCATACGAGGTGATATAAATAGCAGTGATAATGCATTCAGCGTAAAAGCGAATAACAGAAAATATGTGTCGAAAGGATTACAAACCAAATTTGATTATCACTGGTACGGCAATAATACATTCCACGATATTGAAGTTGGGGCACGCTACCACTTTGATGAAGAAGACCGTTTTCAATGGGTAGATGGTTACAATATTTTTGACGGACAGATGAACCTTACCAACGCTGGTATACCGGGAACAGATGAAAACCGTATTGCTGACGCCAAGGCTTTTGCGGCTTTTGCACTATATAAACTAAAATACAGGAACCTAACCCTTACACCGGGTATTCGTTATGAGAATATTACTTTGTCACGTGCCAATTATGGTTCCAATGATATAAATAGAACAGGTAGCAATCTTTCTACGAGAGAAAATAAAGTAGATGTGTTTATTCCAGGAATAGGGTTTAACTACAATGTCTCAGATAATATATCAACTTTTGGTGGCGTGCATAAAGGATTTTCACCTCCAAGCAACCAACCGGGGCAAAAAGCTGAAGAAAGCATTAATTACGAATTGGGTACACGCTTCAACGTTATTGGCATTAGTGGAGAACTGGTAGGTTTTTATAATGATTATAGCAATTTATTGGGTAGTGATTTGGCAGCATCAGGAGGCACAGGGTCTTTAGATCAATTTAATGCAGGTGAAGTTGTAGTAAAAGGTCTTGAAGTGTTATTAAACTATAATTTACTTTCTAAAACTTCTAAATTTGCCTTACCAATATCTTTTGGATATACATTTACTGATACGGAACTTTTAAACAGTTTTGAAAGCACCGATGAACTTTGGGGAGATGTTACCAAAGGTGATGAATTACCATACATCTCCAAACACCAATTTAATGCGGTTATTTCATTAGAACATGACCGTTTTGAACTTAACCTAAGTGGTCGTTATAATGGACAGTTTAGAACGCTTGCCGGAACAGGCAGTTTACAAGAAAACGAACGTGTGGACTCTAATTTTATCATTGATTTTTCAGGAAAATACCACTTCAACAAGCATATAAGCCTTACTGGAAATATTATTAATCTACTAGATGAAACCTATGCTGTATCTCGTGTACCATCTGGTTTACGCCCAGGACATCCTTTTGGAGCTTACGGAGGTTTAGAAATCAGGTTTTAATTAAGACTGTCTAAAAATTGTCACATTGAGCGCAGTCGAAATGCATTGATAATCTAATCAATAAGGTTTTCGACTGCGCTCAAACTGACATTAAAGTTTACTTTTTGGACAGCCTCTTTTTTTTAGTGATACATACTAAAAATCTTTGTCGCCTCATTATGGGCACTTTCAAAACTTAAAGCATTTAAATTATTTTCCTTTTTAGATGTAAAATAGGAAAGTAGTTTTTCCGTAGGCATATTGCCCGTAAGTTCGTCTTTTGCCATCGGGCAACCACCAAAACCTTGAATGGCACCATCAAAACGCTTACAGCCCGCTTTATAAGCAGCGTCCACTTTTTCAAACCAAGAGTCATAGGTCGTATGCAGATGCGCTCCAAACTCAATATCTGGATATAAAGGAATTAGATTTGAAAACAAATAATGAATATTTTCCGGATTAGATGTACCAATGGTATCACTAAGCGATATAATTTTTACGCCCATTTTGGATAGTTTATTAGTCCACTCCCCTACGATGTCAACATTCCAAGGATCGCCATACGGATTTCCAAATCCCATAGACAAATAAGCAACAACCTGTTTATTGACTTTAGTTGAAATATTAAGAATTTCATCCAAAATTAAAACGGATTGCGCAATGGTTTTGTGGGTATTACGCATTTGAAAATTTTCAGAAATGGAAAAGGGATATCCCAAATAATCAATTTCCGAGAATTGCGATGCATCTTCTGCTCCTCTTTCATTAGCTACAATGGCTAACAATTTACTTTTTGTGCTGCTTAAATCCAATTTTGATAATACCAATGCCGTATCTGCCATTTGTGGAATGGCCTTGGGCGACACAAAACTTCCAAAGTCAATCGTATCAAATCCGACACGCAACAATGATTGTATATATTGAACCTTAGCCTCTGTGGGAATTAAGGTTTTTATACCCTGCATGGCGTCTCTTGGACATTCGATGATTTTAATTTGACTTGGCATCTATCAGTTAAAATGAGGATGATAAAAATACTATTATTTTTTGAAGCATAAATTATAAATGACACTATCGACATGAAAACTAATTGGAAAAAATATCATAAATGAAAATCATCTCAATGAATGATGTTATAGTTGACTAATCGAAAATATCAACTGTATAACGTTTTTATTATAGTAAGGTTTAGTTTAAGGATACATTTGAGCAAAATGTTTCGCCCCAAATGAATCTTTTTAAAAGAAAAATAAGTATCCTCCTTGTTACGATGTCATTATCGGTAACTTTTCATCTGTCCTCCCAAAATAATCCAGACTACAGTTGCGGAACAACTACGAGTACTGAATCACTTGAATTTTACAATAGCATACGGTCTGAAATCAATAAAAACGAAAAAAGTTTTATGTCAAAATCTTCTACTGGAAAAGGAGGTCATGACATAAAAGTTGAATATATTCCCATTAAAGCCCACATTATTAGAACTTCTCAAGGAAGTAATGGTTTAGATGTTGACGATTTAAACCAAACTATAAATAATCTTAACTCCATTTTTAAAGATATTTATATTCAATTTTCATTAAGTGGCAACATAAATTATATTGACAATGATGCTTTTTCCAATTTTAATAAAAGTGATGAAAGTAAATTGACAAGAAACAATTACACAGAAGGAGCATTGAATATTTACTTTGCTGACAACCTAAAAAATGAATCCAAGAATAATATTTGTGGCTATGCTAACATTACCAAAAATGCCAATATTATTTTTATGCAAAATAGCTGTGCCATTAACGATTCTTCATTAGCACATGAGATAGGTCACATTTTATCCTTAATACATACCCACGGACCAAACGATAATATGACTACGGAGTTAGTAAATGGAAGCAATTGTGATACAGATGGTGATGGTATATGTGATACTCCCGCCGACCCAAAATTAGGTTCAAACAATCTGGATTCTTGTAACTATATAGGGAACGCTACTGATGTTAATGGGGATTTGTATCGACCTGATACTTTCAACGTGATGTCCTATTCCTATAAAGGATGTAGAACCCGATTCTCGAAACAGCAACAGGCTAGAATGTATGCGTTCTTTCAATTTATAAAAATGCAGTTTTATGGAGCTATTACAGAGGATGTAAAAGAAGCTGCTTCATTGGCTCAAATAAAAATTTACCCAAATCCGGTTTCTAATGGAACTATAAATATCTCTTTAGCAATAGAAATAGATAGTGCCACCCATTATCAAATATCAAACTTATATGGGCAAGTATTGTCCCAAGGATCACTTACCAACAAACAAATTGACGTTAATAACTTATCGTCAGGAACGTATCTATTAACTCTAAATAATGGAAATTCCAGAGTGGTTAAAAAGTTTATCAAGTAACTTATTTTTTAATCAAAGCCTTATTGATATCCTTTATAAGTTTTGGGCCTTCGTAGATAAATCCTGTGTAAAGCTGAATTAAATCGGCACCAGCTTCCAATTTTTCCAGAGCATCTTCAACGGTATGAATGCCTCCAACGCCAATAATGGGGAATGCCTTATTGCTTTTTTCAGCTAAAAACCGAATCACCTCAGTAGAACGATTTGTTAGAGGTTTACCGCTTAATCCCCCTATTTCCGTTTTACTTTCAGAAGTTAAACCGTCTCGCGAAATGGTAGTATTGGTGGCTATAATACCATCAATTTTTGTTTCTGCAACAATATCAATAATGTCCATCAATTGCTCATTGGTTAAATCGGGCGCAATTTTTAAGAGAATGGGTTTCTTTTTTGGGTGATTTGAATTTTCAATCTGCAATTCTTTTAAAAGATTCGTCAACGGTTCTTTATCTTGCAAAGCTCTCAAATTAGGCGTGTTGGGCGAACTGACATTCACCACAAAATAATCCACATAATCAAACAACGCATTAAAACAGATTTTATAATCATCCACAGCATTTTCATTGGGCGTCACTTTATTTTTCCCAATATTCCCACCAATTAAAACATCTTTGTTAGTTTTTAAACGTTTCACAGCGTCTTCAACACCGCCATTATTAAATCCCATACGATTGATAATAGCAGAATCTTCTTTTAAGCGAAACAATCTTTTTTTGGGATTTCCCGGTTGCGCCTTTGGTGTTAGTGTGCCTATTTCAATAAAACCGAATCCGAGGTTTGATAATTCATTAAACAACTTCGCATCCTTATCAAATCCCGCAGCTAAGCCAATGGGATTTTTAAATCTTAATCCGAACAATTCTTTTTCCAAAGAAGCATCTTCAACTTGGTATATTTTTTTAATAATGGATGAAACAAAAGGAATCTTGTTTAAAAACCGAATGAGCGAAAACGTAAAGTAATGCACATCTTCAGGGTCAAACCAAAATAAAATGGGACGAATAAGTAATTTATACATAGTGAAGTTGAATTGTGGCACAAAAATACCATTCATTTCATAAAAAACAGCATGAAGCATTTGAAAATTAATAGTATTTTTGAGTTCATAATTTGCTTTTAGTATTCCCTATAAAAACCTCAAATAAAATCCATCAACATGATTGATAAACAACATATTATAAATCGATTTATAAGTTACGTTACCGTTGACACGCAATCAAATCCAGATAGTGACACAACTCCTAGTACCGAAAAACAATGGCATTTGGCAAATAAATTGGCTGAAGAATTAAAAGCCATCGGCATGCAGGATGTCAGCATCGACGGGAACGCCTACATCATGGCAACCTTACCAAGCAATGTTACCCACCAGGTACCAACCATTGGTTTTATTTCCCATTTTGATACGTCTCCCGATTTTACCGCAACCAACGTAAAACCTCAAATTATTGAACACTATAACGGTAAGGATATTGTTTTAAATGAAGCCGAAAACATCATATTATCACCCGATTATTTCGAAGATTTACATCTTTATAAAGGGCAAACCTTAATTACAACCGATGGCACAACCCTTTTAGGTGCCGATGATAAAGCGGGCATTTGTGAAATAATTACTGCGATGGAATATTTAATAAACCATCCTGAAATTAAACATGGTACCATTAAAGTTGGTTTTACACCAGACGAAGAAATAGGCCGTGGCGCCCATAAATTTGATGTCAAAAAATTTGGAGCCGATTGGGCTTACACCATGGATGGTAGTCAAATTGGTGAACTTGAATATGAGAATTTCAATGCCGCTAGTGCCAAAGTTCGTGTTAAAGGAAAAAGTGTACACCCGGGATATGCCAAAGGTAAAATGGTTAATTCGCTTTATATAGCAACCGAATTCATCAATTCGTTACCTCGACTGGAAACACCAGAACATACCGATGAGTACCAAGGTTTTTTTCATTTACACACTGTAAAAGGCGATGTTGAAGAAACCGAATTGCAATATATTATTAGGGATCATGATTTCGGACATTTTGAAGCCCGCAAAGACATGATGCTTAAACTGACCGAAGAACTTAACTCTCAATATGAAGAAGATATTATAAGTATCGAAATAAAAGATCAATACTTTAATATGAAAGAGAAAGTGGAACCGGTGATGCATATTGTGGATATTGCCGAAGAGGCTATGAAACAATTAGACATCAAACCCATCATAAAACCTATTCGTGGCGGTACCGATGGTTCTCAACTCAGTTTTATGGGATTGCCTTGTCCGAATATCTTCGCTGGCGGCCATAATTTTCATGGGCGTTATGAATATGTTCCTGTAGAGAGTATGATAAAAGCGACTGAAGTGATATGTAAAATTGCGGAGTTGACGGCTATCAAAAAGTAATTTTAACCCATTGGGTGCAATTATTGTTTTACAGTCAATTATATTAAATTTGTCACACTGAGCGCAGTCGAAGTGCTTGTTTACGAGGTCTTCGACTGCGCTCAGACTGACATTTAGTTTCTAATTAATTATACTCAAGGGGTTAAATTTAGTTTATACTATGAAAGTTACTTCCACCAATATAGCCAAGCCAACCACCATACTTTATAGAGGTAAAAATGTGATTACCGGCATTTATAAAACACCTACACAAGAACCTATTTACTTAGGAAAAAGCGATGTAAAAGATGACGAAGTAAGCGATAGGAAATACCATGGTGGCGAGTTTAAAGCGTGTTATCTATTTTCTGAAAATCATTATGGATATTGGAAAAACCTATATCCGAATTTAGATTGGAATTGGGGCATGTTTGGTGAAAACCTAACCGTAAACGGATTGGATGAAAACAAAATGATGATTGGGGATATTTATAAAATCGGCGAAGCCTTTGTACAAATAACCCAGCCCAGAGAACCTTGCTTTAAATTGGGCGTTAAGTTTGGCTCCCAAAAAGTGGTAAAACAATTTGTGAATCATGGTTTTCCGGGAACCTATGTTCGGGTATTGGAAGAAGGTTTTGTAAAAACTGGCGATACGGTTTCGCTTATTGAACCTGCCAAAAACAGTTTAACCACGCATCAGTTTAATGAGTTGTTGTTTTCAAAAGACAAAAATCAAGAACACTTGACTCTAGCTATCGAAAATGATGCGCTTCCCTTAGCGAAAAGAAATAAGCTTCGTGCGTTTATCATCTGATTCCTCATTATTGAAAAATAATGAGACCCTGAAACAAGTTCAGGGTGACAAACAAACACACCATCTTTTCAACTATATTTGTTACTATTTATTTTCCGTAGCATTTTGAAAGACCTTTTACTCATCACGCCTCCGTTTACGCAATTAAACACGCCCTACCCTGCTACATGCTATTTAAAAGGCTTTTTGAATACTAAAAACATCACGTCTTTTCAAATGGATTTGGGAATTGAGGTGATTTTGGAATTATTTTCAAAAAAGACATTTCAAGAACTTTTTGAACTGGCGTCAAATAATAACCGCATCATTTCTGAAAATGCACAAAGAATTTACACGTTAAGGGACGCTTATTTACAACCTTTGGATGACGTGATAGCTTTTTTACAAGGAAAAAAACCAACGTTTGCCAGACAAATTTGCACCGATAATTTTTTACCACAAGCCTCCCGTTTCGACCAATTAGATGAACTCGATTGGGCATTCGGCAATATGGGTATGCAAGACAAAGCCAAACATTTGGCTACTTTATATCTGGAGGATTTATCCGATTTTATTGTAGAATGCATCGACAACCATTTTGGTTTTAGTCGGTATGCGGAACGTCTGGGGCAAAGTGCCAATTCGTTTGATGCATTATACGAACAATTGCAAAGCGAACCGACATATATTGACAACATTACTTTAAACATTCTTGAAGAAAAATTAAAAACCATTCAACCCAAATTGGTATGTTTTTCAGTACCGTTCCCGGGAAATTTATACAGTGCATTTCGTTGTGCCCAATATATAAAAACCAATTACCCAAACATTAAAATAGCGATGGGTGGCGGATTCCCAAATACCGAATTACGGTCGGTTACAGACACTAGAGTATTTGAGTTTTTCGATTTTATTACCTTGGATGATGGCGAATTGCCCATACAATTATTGGCCTCCCCCAACCCCTCCGAAGGAGGGGAGTTTAAACGCACGTTTCTTTTAGAAAACGGACAAGTGGTTTATAAAAACAACAGCTCCGAACCCGATTATAAACAAAGTGAGGTTGGCACACCTGATTATTCCGATTTACATTTAGACAAATACATCTCCGTCATAGAAATCGCCAACCCCATGCACAGTTTATGGAGTGATGGCAGATGGAACAAACTCACCATGGCACACGGTTGTTATTGGGGCAAATGCACCTTTTGTGATATTTCATTGGATTATATTAAAATTTACGAACCCATCGCTGCTAAATTATTGGTGGATCGCATGGAACAACTCATAGAGCAAACGGGCGAAAACGGATTTCATTTTGTGGACGAAGCTGCACCTCCAGCACTCATGAAAGCCCTTGCTTTGGAAATCATAAAACGAAAACTTACGGTGACATGGTGGACCAACATTCGGTTTGAAAAAAACTTCACCAAGGATTTGTGTTTGTTGTTAAAAGCCTCTGGCTGCATTGCTGTTTCTGGAGGATTGGAAGTCGCTTCCGATAGGTTATTAGCGTTGATAGACAAAGGCGTGACTGTAGAGCAAGTCGCCCAAGTGACACGCCATTTTACCGAAGCCAACATCATGGTGCACGCCTATTTAATGTATGGCTACCCGACACAAACCATTCAAGAAACCGTTGATAGTTTGGAAATGGTGCGTCAGTTATTTGAAATCGGCGTGTTGCAATCGGGGTTTTGGCATCAATTTGCTTTAACGGCGCACAGCCCGATTGGATTAAACCCGTCCGAATATCATATCATTCCAAACACCAAAGCCATTACGTTTGCTAATAATGATATCGCCTTTACGGACACCACGGGCATTGACCATAACCAATTTAGTTTCGGATTAAAAAAGTCGCTATTTAATTATATGCACGGTATTGGTTTTGAATTGTCGTTACAAGATTGGTTCGATTTTAAAATCCCGAGAACCACTATTAAACCCGATTATATCCATAACTGTTTAGAAACCGATGTGCATTTCAATACCAAGCCCACCGCAAAAATACTTTGGTTAGGCACAAAACCTGTGGTAACCGAAACTTCCAAAACCAAAAAAGGACAAACGTATTATGCCTTACAAGCCACATTTCATAGCACAACGGACACCTTTACCATCACTTTAGATAAAAATCATGGCACTTGGTTTTTAAATGTATTGGATAGGTTAAGTCCGAACAACCCACAACTACCTTCCTTTTCAGACTTAAAAAAAGATTTTGAAACCCAGTTTGAAGATTTTGAATTGTTTTGGTTTTCAAAACCGATGAACGTTTTACGGGAAAATGGGTTGTTGGTGTTGTAGCGAATTTTAAACTTTCACCTAAATCCAAAGCATTTTTTTAAATATGTAAACTTATATGTTTACTTTTTTATATATTTGTAATCACATAAGTTTACTTTTTAATTTAATTGTAAACTCAATTAATTACAAAATGAGAAATAAAAGAAAGCTTTTAATTGAACAATTAGACCAAAAACTAAAACCTTTTCAAAAAACAGAACTGGTTTTGATTCCAGATAAAGGATGGATTCATACAATTCGTACTGCGCTCAATATGACTATGGAACAACTTGGAAATAAACTTAAAAACACCAGACAAGGTGTGAAAAGGCTTGAAAACAATGAAGTAAAAGGCTCCATCACTATTAAATCCTTAAAAGAAGTTGGCGAAGCCATGGATTTAAAATTTGTGTACGGTTTTGTTCCCAAAAACGGAAGCTTTGACGATTTAGTTAATATGAAAGCTGAAAAACTAGCCCAGAAAATAGTTTTAAGAACCAATCAGAATATGAAATTGGAAGGTCAAGGCATTGGTGACGAAAAATTAAATGAAAGTATAAAAGACTTGGCGAGTGACATAAAAAGAGACATGAGAAAATCATTATGGGATTAGAATTAGATTATAAAGATGGGCAAACGCCTATAAATGAAGAAGAAAAAGAAGGTCTCAAAATAAAATCGATAACAACACAAAGCGAATTGGATGAATTTGAACAGCTAAATATTGAAAAAGCAATGGAATGGACCATTCATACCAATTTAAAGCAAGACAGAATATTAACTGAAAAATTCATAAAAGATTTACACAAAAAAATGTACGGTGATGTTTGGAAATGGGCTGGGGAGTTTAGGAAAACCGATAAAAACATTGGAATAAAATGGACACAAATCGGTATAGAATTAAAAAATCTTATTGAGGATACGATATACTGGATAGAAAACAAAACGTATTCGGATGAAGAAATTGCCATCAGATTTAAGCATAGACTTGTAGCCATTCATTGTTTTTCGAATGGAAATGGCAGACACTCCAGAATGATGGCTGATATCATTATCGAACGTGTTTTTGAAAAGGACATTTTTAGTTGGCACAAATCAAAAATGGTTAAACCTGATGAAACAAGGAAAATGTATATAACAGCATTAAAAGAGGCTGACAATGGAAACATAAAAAATTTAATAGAATTTGCCAGAAACTAAAAAATTATGCTTCACTATATAGAAAACCGATGAGTGTTTTACGGGAACATGGGTTGTTGGTTTTATGATTATTTTTTTGTTTGACTTTGTCAGAAAAAAATATAACTTCGTTTAACGTCTGATATCAAAACATTAAAACGATTTCATATCATTAAAGTTAGCTGTCATTTGAAAAAACTATTGCCTAAAAAGGAAACAAAGAACTCGATATGAAACGGATAATCTTGTTATTAATTATATTATTTACTGCCTGTAATAAAAAGGATAAAACTACTAGAGAAGCCCAGGAAATTATCAAAACGAGCGATACTGTTCAACTGAAAAAGGCAGCTCCATCAAACACAACTGTAAAGAAATATTCTAACGAGCGTTTTAGAAATGTGACAGTAGAGAAAGTAAATAATGATAAATTTAGAATTAAAGGAGAAGGACAAATTTTTGAAGCAAGTTTCAATTGGACTGTTGAAGACGGTCACGATGAATTGAAAAAAGGCTATGAGATGACTGACGCCGGCGCACCAGAATGGGGTAAATTTGATTTCACATTGGATGTCGCAAAGAATAGGGAAAACTCGACTTTAACTCTAATTTTATTTGAGATTAGCGCAAAAGACGGTAGTCGTCAATACCAACTCCCCATCGTTTTATTCTAGAAGTTGCTAAAACTAAACAATACGCTAACAGTTGAAACCCAATGTTAGAGATTTTGATTTGTTTTTTGTAAACTTATATGTTTACTTTTTATATAATTTGTATACTTATAAGTTTACAAAAACTCTAAAACATGTCCGATATTTTTAAAGCACATATTAATAAATTCGCCAACGTAAGTGACGAAGAGTTTGAAGCTATTCTATCCTATTTCCATTTTAAAACCATATCAAAAAAAGACAATCTTCTGGAAGCAGGACAGGTTTGTAAATCTAATTTTTTGGTTTTTTAGAAAAACTGCTAAATTCGTTTAACTAATCAATATTAAGTTAAACTTATTCAAATCTTAATGGTTAGCGGTCATTAAATAAAGACGACAATTAATGAAAAGACACGATATATTAAATTTCGGTAACCACATTTGGCAGGTGCTTGACATTAAAGATGACAGGATATTGATTATAACCAAAGATATAATTGAATTACAATGGTATCATAAAGAGTTTATTGACATAACTTGGGAGGAATGCGAATTGAGACGATACTTGAATAATGAATTTTTCAACACATTTAATCTAGAAGAAAAAGAAAAAATATTATCTGTTGAAAACAGTAATTTAGACAACCAATGGTTTAAAACAAAAGGAGGCGCAAATACAGCAGACAAAATATTTTTACTTAGTCTTAGAGAAGTATGCGAATATTTTGGTGACAGTATTGAGAATCTGAAAATTAAAGGCAAGCAGAAATGGTTAATTTCAGACGAAAATGACCTAAATCGAAAAGCAAAGTATAATAATATTTACCATTGGTGGCGACTTCGTTCACCTGGATACTATGGACGAACATCTGCAAGTGTAAATTCTAATGGCAATGTATATATTCGTGGAAATGGTATTTACGGCAAACCAAAAGACAGTGGTGGTATTCGTCCGGCATTATGGCTGAATTTGAAAGATATTAAAAATTAAACATTTAGTTTATTGGAAGCTTAATTATAAAATCGCTACCTGATCGGAGGTTAAAAAAACTGATATTTCATCAAATAACAGCAAAATGAATATAATTTTTAAAAGTGATATCATCCCAGACATTAATAACATAATTGAGGTTTACAACAATTCAGGTATTAACAGACCTACTTCAGATAAGGAACGTATAGAAAAAATGTATTCTAATTCAAACCTTGTAGTCACCGCTTGGGACAATGACAAATTAATAGGTATTTCTCGTTCATTAACTGACTTTTGTTATTGCTGCTATTTATCTGATTTAGCTGTTAGAAAAGATTATCAAAAACGCGGAATAGGTAAAAAACTTATAGAATTAACTATAGATAAAATTGGCGAGCAAACGACGCTCATATTACTTTCTGCACCAACAGCAATGGATTATTATCCTAGAATAGGTTTTGAAAGGATAGAAAATGGATTTATAATTAAACGAAAAAAATGACAAAAAAAATGACAAAAATCCACAACAAAAGGTTTAAATATACGTTGTGAACTAGCGAATTTTGAAATGTTTAATTACAAAGTACAAATGTGAATATGAGACATATTAAATTCACTCATGCTTTTAAATCTTTAAATGTTGGTTCAAAAAAAAATCTAGCTTCTACAAAACATCTGAATGAAAATGGAATTTTTGGAAACTCAAAACTTAAGCGAGAAACAAAAACTTGAAATAATTAAACTTTGGAACAGCGAATATCCAAGGGCGTTAAATCACAATAATGTAGCTGAATTCGATAAATATCTTAATTCTCTTTCTAATAAGCATCATATATTGCTTTTAGATGAAACTGGAAATTTAAAAGGGTGGCTTATTTATTTCGTCCGCGATTATGAACAATGCTTTGCTATGCTTTTAGATGCCAGTCTTCAAGGTCTGGGATGGGGTTCGAAATTCTTAAATTTAGCGAAAGAGCGAAATTCAGAATTAAATGGTTGGGTTATAGACAATGACAACGAACCCAAACTAAATGGCAAAAACTACAAATCACCAATTGGATTTTATTACAAAAACCGATTTGAAATACATAAAGACATTCAATTGAAAAAAAAAAATATCAACGGAATTAAAGTCATCTGGAAATCAAACAATAAGTAAAATGGGAAAAATAATATTAGATGTAGCAGTAACTTTAGACGGTTATATTTCAGGCCCCAATGGAGAAATCGATTGGCTTGTCAAAGAGGAAGGAAAGGATTTTGGAGATATTCTTAATGAAATATTAGAAGGAATAGATGCTATTTTTTATGGAAGGGTAAGTTATGATCTTTGGGGAAATTATCAACCTTACGAAGAGGCAAGTCCTAAACTCAAAGAATCTTATAAGTTGTTGCATAGCAAAAAAAAGTATGTTTTCTCAAAATCAAAGAAAAACGGCGACAGTAATGCTATATATATTAATTCAAATATAAAAAAGAATATATTGGATATAAAACAGAAAGTTGATGGAGATATATGGCTTTATGGTGGAGGAAAACTGATTACCTCAATAATGAATTTAGGTTTGGTAGATATATATAGGCTTGCCGTTCATCCTGTCATTATAGGAGAGGGCATACCTCTTTTTAAAGATATCAAAAAAAGAATCGGGTTAAAATTGATTGACACAAAACCATCAAAGTCGGGAGTTATTTTGCTGACCTATGCAGCTATAAATATAGATAAGCCTTCTACTAACATTATAGAAGCATAATACAAGAACTCCAAAAATGTCTTATATTTTTAAAGCACATATTAATAAATTCACAGCTGTAAGTGACGAAGAATTTGAAGCTATTCTCTCCTATTTTCAATTTAAAACCATATTTAAAAAAGAGAATATTCTGGAAGCAGGACAGGTTTGTAAATCCAAAGTCTTTGTGTTGAATGGCATTCTCCGTAAATTTTTCATCAATGACAAAGGCACCGAACAAACCACCGAATTTGCCATAGAAAATTGGTGGATGACCGAAACATTCTCATTCATAAACCAATCCACTACAGAATTTTATATTCAAGCGGTTGAAAACACCGAACTGTTGTATATTGATAAAACGGCTTATGAAAAACTTCTGGAAATGCATCCCATTATGGAAAAATACTTCCGTTGTATTTATCAAAAAGCCTATGCGGCTGCTCAAATGCGCATTAAATTTCTTTATGGTTTTTCTAGGGAAGAACTCTATTATCATTTCCTAAAAGCACAGCCAGAATTTCTACAGCGCGTGCCTCAATATCTCATAGCTTCCTATTTAAATTTCACGCCCGAATATTTAAGTGAAATCCGGAAAAAAGGTATTTCTTAAACCAGTTTAAGTTTTTCCCGTTGGCTGTTTTCCAACTTTGTATTGTTAAATTAAAAGAACAAAACAATGGAAAAACGTATCAACATCAATCAAGTAGAGCCACAAGCATATAAAGCCATGTATGCCTTGGAAGGCTATTTAGCAAAAATAGACATCCCAAAAACCTTAAAGGAACTTATTAAAATCCGTGCCTCGCAAATCAATAATTGCGCCTATTGTATTGATATGCATACCAATGATGCCATAAAAGGCGGAGAAACCAACCAACGTATCTTTTTGGCAAGCGCATGGAAAGAAGCCACCAAATTCTTTACTGAAGAAGAACAAACGGTATTGGCGATGACCGAAGAAATCACGTTGATTTATCAACATGGTTTAAGCAAGGACACCTACCAAAAAGCGGCTGAACTTTTTACCGAAACCCAAATCGCACAGATTATTATGGTGATTGCCACTATTAATGCTTGGAACCGTATTGCGGTAAGCACGCACCAAGAGATTGAATAATTGAATGATTTTTTTTGCCACAAATGCACGAATAAAAAATATTGGTGTATTCGTGGTTACTTTTTGGTCTTTCTTAATAATAGTTTTGTTTTTAATTTTTTAAATTGAAGTTTTATTTGTCAGAAAAAAATTCTAAATTCGTTTAGCCATCGATTAGATAGTTGAAACTATCCATATCTAAAATATTAGCGTTCAGGCAAACGAACTGCCTAGCTACAATGAAAAAAAGTAAAATGTGACCACAACGAATAAGACAAATTTAAGTGCATTAAACGACAAGCAACAAGATGCTGTTATCAGCGAAGATAATAGGCTTTTAGTTCTTGCGGGCGCTGGCTCTGGCAAGACAAAAACGCTTTTACAAAAACTCATTTACCTAATTAATGAAAAACGCGTAAGTCCTTCAAGCATTCTCGCAATTACTTTTACCAAAAATGCGACAAATGAAATGCTTGACAGACTTATCATTTCAGCAGACGAAAGTGGAGAATATGAAAAACAACTTTTTGACAAACGAAAAAGTCTTGCAGACAAAGACAAAGAAAGATTTTTACAACAAAAGAAATATACTTGGATTGAAGGGCTTACAGTAAAAACATTTCACAGTTTTTGTTACAACGTTTTGCGTAACTATGGTGTAAACGAATTTGACAATAAGTTTAAAATCATCGGAGATGAAAAACGTGTTGAAGATGATGAACTCTCAAAAACCATTGCTCCTGAAACTGCATTTGAAGTAATGCACAAACTTTTAATAGAAGAATGTGAAGACACAGAATATCTATTAAAACTCAAACGTTACATTCTTGATTACATAATTGACAAAATTCATTTAAAGCAGGCAGACCCAAGATTTATTCCGAAGGATGGAAAATATTTTACAACGCTTAACGGAACAAAAGTTCGTTCCAAATCAGAGCAATTTATTGCGGATTGGTTTTATCGTCATAGTATCAAATTTGAATACGAACCTTTATTAAACGTTAAAGATTTTTCGTTTAATCCAGATTTTTACATTCCTGACGCAAATCTTTACATTGAACACATCAGTGACAAGAGTTATTCAACAAAAGACAAAGAAGAACAATTTAAAAAAGCAAATCTTTTGTTAGTGAAAACTTTTGAAACTATGACAAAAGACTCTGCGTTGTTCAATCATACACTCGACAAAATTGTCAAAAATCGTTTGCCAGCTGATTATCATAAAACAATTTCTATAAATTTCAAAGAAGAATTTCACGGCTATCACGAAAACGTAAAAGATTTTGTTAAGCAAATTTTGCGAATTACAGATATGATAAAAGTTGAAAACATAAACGCTGAAACTGTTTTATCAAATGCAAGAAAAGACCAACATGAAAGAGTTCGCAGTTTTTACGAATTAGCAATTCCAATCGTAAAAAAATATATCCACTACTGCACAGACAAATCTTATCTTGACTTTAACGATTTGATTTCACGAAGCACTTCATTATTTCAAAATCACGAAGACATTGCGAACAAATACAAAAACAAATTTCAATACATTTTAGTTGACGAGTTTCAAGACGTAAACAATTTACAAGTAGAACTCATAAAATTGTTGCTTACAGATAATACAAAACTTTTTTGCGTTGGAGACGATTGGCAAAGCATTTACGGTTTCAGAGGTTCAAATGTGAGTTACATCGTAGAATTTGAAAAACACTTTGAAAACTCAAAGACAATCAAACTAAATTTGAATTATCGCAGTACACAAAACATTGTTGGTGCAAGTAACGAAGTTATCAAACACAACAAATTCAAAGTTGACAAAGACGTTCAAGCATCAAAAAAATCAGAACATAAAATTGTTGTTTTTTCAGGCAATACCGAAGACGAGAATTTGCAATTCTGCTTCGACAAGGTGAGAGAGTTGTTGGACGAAGGTGTAAGCAATGACGAAATTTTGTTTTTATATAGACGTAGCAAAATGTTTACTCCATATTACTACAAATTCAAAAACGACAACATTCGTGTTCAAGGCAAAACAATCCACGCTTCAAAAGGACTTGAAGCAAAAATTGTTTTTATTGTCGGCTTGACAGAAGGAAATGGCGGTTTTCCAGACATTTGGCTTGAAGACAGAATTTTTCAAGTGATAAAAAAAGCAAATCACGACTTGTTAGTGGAAGAAGAAAGACGTTTGTTTTATGTTGCCATTACAAGAGCAAAAGACAAATTGTTTTTAATCACACAAAAGGGAAATGAATCAAGTTTCTTAAAAGAAATTCCATCAGCATATACAGTTAGAACGACAAACAAAATAAAATCCATAGTTGACAAAGTAATTATTTGCGAAAGTTGCTTCAGTCAATTAGAAACACTTCATAAATTTTGCCCATATTGCGGACAAAAAGTAACAGAACAGGAAGACGTGGAGAAAGAACAGTAATCAATGAAAGACGTTAAAATTTTTGTTTATGGTTCTTGCCACTTTTCCGAAAGACTTGACAGTGATGAAGCTGTTGGAAATGGTGGCTACGGTGTTGTAATTTCTGTAAACGGAAAACGTTTAGAAGAATTTTCGGGTGGTTTTTCTAACACAACAAATGCTCGAATGGACATTGTTGGAATTACGGAAGGACTTAAAAAAATAAAAGAACAAAGCGAAATTAAAGTTTACTTAAGCAATGGATATGTTATTGACACACTAACAAAAGGTTGGTTAGAAAAATGGAAAAAAGATGGCTTTAAAAAGAAAAAACATGTTGATCTTTGGATAGAGTTAGACAAAATTCTTACTTCTAATTCTCATTCAATATCATTTCTACACTCAAGAGACATTAAACATAGTAATGACTTTCAACAAGCAGAAACGTTAGGCAAAACAATGTCAGGGAAGAAAAATCTTCCTAACGACCTAAAAAATAATAACGAAACAGACCTTTTTGCCGTAAAAACAGACAATACAACTGCAAATAAAGAATTAGAAATTGTAGATGACAAACCAATACTTGAAAGTATTTGCGTTGACGCTTCTACAATCCGAAATCCGGGACCTACAGAATATCGTGGAGTTGACACCAAAACTAAGAAATTAATTTTTGAATTAAAATTGGACGAAGCAACAAACAACATCGGAGAATTTTTGGCTATTGTTCATGCACTTGCACTTTACAAAAAAAAACAGCAAGAACTTAAAATTATTTACAGTGACAGTATGAACGCTATTTCTTGGGTTAAACAGAAAAAGTGCAAAACGAAATACGAAAAGACAGATAAAAATGAAAAAGTTTTTGACCTCATCACACGAGCAGAAACTTGGCTACAAAACAATAATTACAACACTAAAATTTTAAAATGGAATACAGGTGCTTGGGGAGAAATTCCAGCAGATTACGGAAGAAAATAAAGAGTGACAAAATGCACTGCTCCGCAAAGTCTCCCGACTTTGAGATCTTCATAATTAAAATACCCAAACAAATCCTATACTTTCAATATGGTTGTATTTGGTTATCGATGCCATTTTTAATACCTCTACAACTAGATTATCCATAATTTCAAATAACATTTCCCTCAAAGTCGGGAGACTTTGCGGAGCGTTTAAACGTTTCTAAAGTATCTCCTCCACATGCTTTTTAATATTTGCTGAAATCTTTTCAATGGGTAAATCGTTGGCATCAAAACCAAAAGGATCTTCAATTTCTTCGGCAATCAACTCTAAACTTGCCAACACATAAAAAATAAAAATAACCACTGGTACGGCATAATAGCCTAAACTAAACACGTAACCAAAGGGCAAGGTCATCACATAAAAAAAGATGAATTTTTTAATAAATGCACTGTACGAATAGGGAATGGGGGTGTTTTTAATACGTTCGCAAGCACCACAAATATCTGTAAACGACTGTAATTCGGCATTGATGGTTATGAGTTGGTCGCCCGAAATTTTATGTTGTTCATGCAAATCCGTTATCTTTTGATACATCATTTTCGCTACTTGGTTTGGTCGGTGCTTGTGGTTGTCTAAATCGATGCCTTCATACAATTGTAAACTGGTTTCTATATCGGTTAAATGTTTGGAAAATATAGAAGCATAACCTGGAATCAATTTCCTAAAATACGCCCTATCGTGTTCTTCCTTTAAAATAACACTGAGCTTCATGGCTAAATTTCTGCTGTTATTCACCAATGAGCCCCACAGTTTTCTGCCTTCCCACCAACGGTCGTAAGCCGTATTCGTTCTAAACACCAACAATAAGGAAATGACAAAACCCAACATACTGTGCATCACGGTGATGTTTGATAAATGGTTTTTCTCGGAGAGGTTCCAATATTCCAATTCCAAATACCCGACGCCATAGGTATAAAGCCCAATAAAAATCATCATGGGAATCAGTTTCCTAAACGTATCCGATTTGTGAAATCTAAATATAAAAGTAATCCAGTCTTTGGGATTGTATTGTATCATGGGTTGTTGAACAAATTAGAATTGTGGTGTAAAATTAGAAAATGTTTTGTCCATATATCCTTTATAAGCTTACTAAAATTACCCCAATAACTTTTATGTATCTTTGCAGCAAATTTCAATACGATATGTCGTTTAAAGACTTACAATTAAACAAACCTATTTTAAGAGCCGTTGCAGAAGCAGGTTACGATAACCCAACCTTGGTTCAGGAAAAAACAATTCCGTTGGTATTAGCCAAAAAAGACGTGATTGTTTCGGCACAAACCGGCACCGGAAAAACCGCTGCGTTTGCCTTACCTATTTTGCAATTGCTGTTTGATAAACAAGATGCTTCAAAAAGTGGCAAGAAAATAAAAGCATTGATAATAAGTCCGACCCGCGAATTGGCTGTTCAAATTGAAGAAAATTTTAAGACGTATTGCAAATACACCAATTTAAGAACAACGGTGGTATATGGCGGCACCTCTATTGAGCCACAAAAAGATGTGCTTAAAAAAGGTGTAGATATTTTAATTGCCACACCCGGCCGGTTATTGGATTTGCACAAACAAGATACCGTAAACCTGGATTATGTGGATATTTTGGTTTTAGATGAAGCCGATTTGATGTTAGACATGGGTTTTATTGACGATGTTAAAAAAATTGAGCGTTTGTGTACTCGGGAAAAACAAATTTTATTGTTTTCGGCAACTATTCCTTTTAAAGTGGAACAATTAGCAAATACCATTTTAAATGAACCAGAGCGTGTGGAAGTCGCACCCAATTCGTCCACCTCAAAAAACGTTAACCAAGTATTGTATTACGTACCAAAACGCAATAAAATAGAATTGTGTTTGCATTTATTACGGAATACCATAAAAGGCAGCATTCTTATTTTTAGACGCACCAAATTTGGTGTTGAAAAATTGGAACAAACGCTTATTAAAAATGGCTATAAGGTAGAAAGCATCCACGGCGATAAAAGTCAGAACCTGCGACAAGACGCTTTACAAAAGTTCAAAGATAAAGAAGCTACTATTTTAATTGCAACCGATGTAGCGGCTCGTGGTATTGATATTGATAATTTAGATGCGGTAGTAAATTTCGATTTACCTAGTGTGCCAGAAACATACGTTCACAGAATTGGAAGGACTGCCCGAGCAGGAAACTCTGGAACCTCCTATTCATTATGTTCGGCAGATGAAAAAACCTATATCGCAACCATTCAGCAACTTATAAACATGCAATTGGATGTTGTTGATGATCATCCGTATCCGTTAGACCCAAAAGCAAAAAAGGAAATTCATAAAACTCCTGGAAAAAGTAAACATAAAAAAGGACGGAAAAGTGAGGGTTCAAAAAAGAATAAAAAACGTTGGTACTAAATTGCTCGTATTTCCGCTAATTATTAACTATCTTCACCAAAACAACAAAAATCAAAAGACTTCTAATTACCATACTACCCTCTCCTGACTTTACAATCGCTTACCAACCAACGTATTTAAAATTTAAACAGTAATGGATTTTACAAACCCGCTAGTGTATGGTGTTCCATGCTTTTTAGGACTTATTTTAGTTGAACTTACTTATAGTAAAACACACGACCATGACAATCTTTACAAATGGAAAGATTTAGCATCTAGTCTTACTATGGGTGTTGGATCTGTGGTTTTAGCACCGTTAATTAAAACGATTTCAGCCATCATCATCTTTAATTATGTCTACGAAATATTTAACCCTATCGTAGGTGGCGTGCGTACCAATATTATGGGTTGGGAATCTTTTGGCTATGCGTGGTATGTTTGGATTCTGTGTCAATTTTTAGACGATTTCACCTATTATTGGTTTCATAGGCAAAACCATATGATACGTTTTTTATGGGCGGCCCACATTGTGCACCACTCATCAGATAATTTTAATCTGGGAACGGCTGTTAGAAACGGCTGGTTTACTATTTTATATAAACCATTCTTTTATATGTGGCTACCCGCCATTGGATTTCCTCCAGAAATGGTGATTGTATGCTTGGGTATCGAAGCTCTTTGGCAATTTCAGTTACACACAGCGTATGTTCCGAAAATGGGAATTATTGAAAAAGTATTCAATACCCATACGATGCACCAAGTACATCACGCCAAAAATTTAGAGTATATGGATAAGAACCATGGTGGATTTTTAAATATGTTCGATAAACTATTTGGAACCTGGAAAGAATTAGACGAGAACATAGAGATTGAATACGGCGTTACCAAACCACCTAATTCCTATAATCCCCTAGTGATTTTGACGCATGAATACAAAGACATTTGGAAAGACATGAAGAGAAGTCCGAATTTATATCACAAGTTCATGTATGCGTTTGGTCCTCCTGGATGGAGCCACGATGGAAGCACCTTAACCATCAAACAAATGCGCGAGGAAATGAAGTTAGAGGATAGAAGCTAGACAATAGACTACAGACCTAAGACCCAGGACCTAAAAACTTTTTATTTTACCGGAAAATCAAAATACGTATTAGGGAAAGGCTCGTCTTTTAGGGTAAAATGCCACCACTCTTTGTAGAAATTCACAAAGCCATGTTTGGTCATGACTTTCAGCAATCGTTTTCTGTTTGCCTTTTGTTCCTCAGTAATATCTTTATAATCTGTCCAAGATTCTTTTCCAAAAAAATCATATACAGTTCCCATATCCAAAGGCTCATTTGTTTTACCGTTGATTATTGCTACATCCACGGTGCTGCCTTTGCTATGTCCCGAACGGGATGCTATATAATCTTGCTTAAACAAATCTTTTTTATTTACATCCGGGTAAAACTGTTGCTTGTTGGTGGTATCATTTAAAACTCCCGCCCATCTTATAAAATGATTAACGGCACGTTGCGGCCGGTAACCATCAAACACCAGTAAACACATATCTTGTTGCTCCAACTCCTTCTGAACCAATTTTAGAGCATTGGCAGCACCTTCAGTTAAGATAAGGGCATTGGATTGATACCCATCAACCACTTTTCCAACAAAATTATTAGAAGTATGATATTTTAAGTCCACCTTTAAATCTGGAATCACATCTCTCACATACACAAATCCTTCTGGTAATTGGGCAAATAAACTACAAAAAGCAAATACAAATAAAAACGTCATATTATATTTCATATCCTCTTATAATTATGCTAATTTAGAAAAAATTAATTTTTAGAATGAACTATCCTTGGCATTTATACGTAATGGCTGCACTATATGTGGTCGCAGGAATCAATCATTTTATAAAACCTAAATTCTATACACGCATTATGCCGTATTATATACCAAAACATACCCTACTAGTTTATTTAAGTGGAACTGCAGAAGTTATTTTAGGCATTTCGGTATGTATTCCAGCGTTAAAAAACATAGCCATTATCTTTATCATCTTAATGTTACTCATGTTTCTTTTAGTACATTTTTATATGCTTTCTGATAAAAAAGCTTCTGCAGGATTACCAACTTGGGCGCTCATTTCAAGAATTCCTTTGCAGTTTTTACTTATGCACTGGGCCTACTCTTATTTAAGTTTGTAGAAAGTTAAAATTTATTTTAGAAACTATTAAGCACAAAAAAACCGAGTTCCCTCAAACTCGGTTTCTTCTAATTTGCTTTTTATATTATGAAGTACGATTTAGGGCTTCTATATCAACAACATAATGCAAATATTAATTAATTAATCCATTGAACTAAAAAGTATGTTATTTAGTACACATCAAAAGTAAAAATATAATTGAATTATAACGATTAAAAACATATTTATTCGTTGAAATACACTTAAATTTAACATTATCTGTCAAATATGTGCTTTTTAACGATGAAATGCACGTTTATGACAACTGAGAAATTTAATCCATTGAATAACATGGTTTATATTAGAGAACTATTAAAAACAAAAAACATCCCGAATTGGGATGTTTTTTCTCTAACTAACTAACCAAAAATATGATTGCAATTTTGAGTTTAAAGTAACCACTCAATAAACTCGTGAACATGATTGCAACAAATAACTTATTACAATCATCATGCCAAACTTTAATAATGGAAGGTTTTAATTTTATTTCTTATTGGTATTTCGCCATCAAAAAATTAAGAAGCTGCAATTAGAATTTAAGATATAATTATAAGATATTTGTGGCTCAAAAATTAATCACAAATGAAAAAAGGTCTATTATTAGTACTGTTGGTTTTTATAGTTTCTTGCGCCAAAGAAACACCCGATTTAATTGTAAAAGGAACTGTTAAAGGATTAAAAAAGGGCACCATCTATCTTAAAAAGGAACAAGATACAGCAATCGTTACAGTCGATTCAGTGATAATAAATGGCATCCCTGATTTTGAATTGCATAGCAACATAGAGTCTCCCGAAATATTTTTTCTGTATCTAGATAAAAATTCGAGTGAAGATGACAGAATTCCATTTTTTGCAGATAAGGGCATCACCGAAATCAATACCACTATGAAAAACTTTGTATTTGATGCAAAAATAAATGGATCTGAACAACAAAAAGTCTGGGAAAAGTACAAACTTATGGCTACTAAATTCAATGAGAGAAACCTGGATTTAATAAAGGAAGATCTAGAGTCGCAACAAGCTGGCGATACTTCTAAACTAAATAGAATCCAAAAGGATTATGATAATAATTTAAAAAGACGTTATTTATATACTGTAAACTTTGCAATAAACAATAAGGATAGTGAAGTGGCCCCCTATTTAGCCTTAACAGAAATTTATAACGCAAAAATTAGTTTACTGGACACTATCAATAAATCATTAACTCCCAAAGTTAAAGCTTCAAAATATGGGGTAGAACTTCAAAAATTTGTAGATCAAATTAAATTAGAAGAAAATTAAAAAAACAATAAGCAGAGCGTCTATATATTTTTTTAAATCGTACATATAATTATACATTGCTATGCTTAAAAAACTTCTTCAAAATAAATGGTTTAAAATAATTGCCAAAGTCACCCTATCCTTAGTCCTCCTTTTAACTTTATTTTACGGAAGTGTTTATTACGGTATGTGGGGCGAAGTGCCTTCTGTTACATCTTTAGAAACCCTTAAACAGAGTCAAGCAACAGAGGTACTAGACACCAACAATGATTTAATAGGCAAATTTTATGTGTTTGATAGACAATCTATTACATATAAAAATTTTCCTGAACATCTTATAAATGCCCTTATCTCTACAGAAGATATCAGATTTTATGATCATGATGGCGTAGATAACAAAAGCTTAGCTCGCGTATTTTTTAAAACGATACTGCTTTCCAATGATGCCTCTGGAGGAGGAAGCACCATTACCTTACAATTGGCCAAAAATCTATTCGGAAGAAAGGATCATGGTTTTTTGAGTATTGTTGTCAATAAAATTATGGAAAGCATCGTCGCTAGCAGAATTGAAAAAGTATATTCAAAAGAGGAAATTCTTACCTTATATCTTAATACAGTTCCTTTTCCTGATAATACGTATGGCATTGAAAGTGCTTCTAAAAAATTTTTTAATATTCATACAAAAGATTTAAGTATTTCACAAGCTGCAACGCTTGTTGGTTCTTTGAAGGCCAACTCATATTACAACCCTCGAGTTCACCCAGAAAGAGCAGTTGCCAGAAGAAATGTGGTGATTAGACAAATGGAAAAATATGGCTATTTGAATGCTGATGACGCTTTAAAAATATCAAAAGCCCCGCTTGTTTTAGAATACCGCTCTTATGACCCAAACCAAGGGCTAGCGCCTTATTTTAGGGCTGAAATAAAACGACAATTAGACACGATTCTTCAATTAGATGAATTTAGAAAACCAAATGGTGAGGCTTATAATATTTTTCATGACGGCTTAAAGATTTACACAACTCTAGACAATACACTTCAAAAGTATGCTGAAAACGCTATGACAAAGCATATGACTGCTTTGCAAAAACAATATGAAAAGGCTTATGGCAACAATGCCCCTTGGCTTAAAAACAAACAGGCTTATAAAGCGGCAAAAACACGTTTGGTTGCTTATAAAAAACTTAAAGAGCAAGGTTTAACAGAAAAAGAAATTGAAGCCGAATTAAATAAAAAACGCGATGTGGAATTGTTTAGTTGGGACAAAACTGAAATAAAACAATTATCCACACTTGATAGTTTGGAGTATTATTTAAAATTTCTTAATGCGGGCATGATTTCGCTAGACCCAGCATCTGGCGCCATTAAAGCGTATGTTGGCGGTATAGATTATCGTTATTTTCAATATGATCATGTATCACAAAGCAAACGTCAAGTAGGCTCTACATTTAAGCCAATTGTTTATACAGCCGCCTTAGAGAATGGTACACAACCATGTACCTACTTCCCCATTAAAGCAATTACATATACCGATGTTGAGGATTGGACACCAACAAACGCTGGGGAGAATTATGATGAAGATTTAAATTATTCTTTGGAATACGCATTGAGTAACTCAATCAATACCATCGCTGTGAAGGTTTTATATGAAACAGGCATATCAAAAGTCATAAATCAGGCAAAATTGATGGGTATAGATAGTGCTATTGAAGAAGTGCCCTCTATTGCTTTAGGTTCATCAAACCTAAGTGTTTTAGAAATTGCAAAAGCATATACATCGTATGTAAATGAAAGCACACCATCTTCCCCTATTTTTATTACAAAAATTGAAGATAAGGATGGAAACATAATTGCATCTTATGACGATTTAAACCCGAAAAAGCAGCCAAAAAAAGCGTTTAGCGATACCACAAGACAGGTAATGCTTGAATTTATGAAAGCCACGGTAAACAGTGGAACTTCTCAAAGATTACGCTCACAATACAATTTCTCCAATGATTTGGCGGGTAAAACCGGCACCACCCAAGATAATAAAGACGGCTGGTTTGTTGCTATCATGCCAAAATTGGTCACAATTACTTGGGTTGGTAATGATAACCAACAAATAGGTTTCAGTAATACATCTATTGGACAAGGAGCCAATTCTGCGCTGCCCATATTTGCGAATTATTTACAGCAATTGAACCAAGATTCAAAATATGCTTCGATAACGTCTGCTAAATTTGAAACTCCCTCAGAGGGTGTTTTAGAATCCTTAATTTGTGAACCATCCAAAAAAGATGGCTTCTTTGATCGTTTATTTGGGAACAAAAAAGATACCAAGGAATTCAACGAAGAAAAACCGAAAGGCGGTATTTTTTCTTGGTTTAGGAAAAACAAAAAATAATTCAAAACAAAAAACCCCAATCATTTTTTATGATTGAGGTTTTATTGAGCCGATGGAGGGGCTCGAACCCACGACCTGCTGATTACAAATCAGCTGCTCTAGCCAACTGAGCTACATCGGCGAATTTTTGACTCGGCAAATATAATTCTTAGTTACATATTTGCAAATCGTAATTCATTAATTTTTATCCTAGAGCGTTAATTTTTTCGATTAAAGCGCGTCCCTTAGTTTCAAGCTCATTAGCAATCGCTTTAAAATGGGATTTTTTGTTAACCACTTTACTATCGTTTATTTTAGCAATTAAAGCATCAAAGGTTTCAATAGCTTCATCAATGATTGCTTCGCTCTTTTTGGTGTCTTTTCCTTGGTTTGCGTATTCCCATACGTAAACTGCTTCTATAATATCACCTAAAACATAATTAATATCTTTCTTTAGGTTTCTAACATTTGCCATATATAATTATTTATTTTGATGCAAAATTACATTAATCAAATTCAAAATTCTCATAAAAATTATAAATTTTGACAAAAGGTTATTGTTTTCCAAAAAATATCATTAAGTTTGATATATGTTAAATACAGTGAAGATGTCATATAACCAAGCTTGTAATCTAATTGCCCAACAGAATAAGTTGGTCATGTTTACGTGCTTAAAAACCAAAACTTATATGCATCTTGAATAAACGTTAATAATATAATTATATCTATAACAATCAAGGTGCTTTTTTAAAGCACCTTTTTTATTTTAAACCATTTAAATCCTTACATATTATGAAAACATTAAACGCTATCACATTGAAAATTCAGCTTATTTTAAATGCCATTCTTTGTAAAAATGTCATGTATAACTTTTATCCAGAACATTATTCTATACCCTCGCTATTATACCCTTAAAAAATAAAATCATGAAAACACATCATATAAATACATCGTTCATAGTTACTAAAGATATAAGCAATGCAAATGGCTTTCTATTACCGCATATTCTTTATGAAAAAATAAAAACCGTTGCCACATACCCTATTAAAGAATTTTATTTGCAAAATATTCCTGATGTTGGGGATTTCAAATTTAAAATGTACAAAAACGCCTTTGTTGACGATAAACTAACTATACAAGCCCAATTAGTAAAACAAAATAACGAACGTTATTGGGTAAACATTTTAGTTACAAAAGCAAAATCTTCAACAAATCATCAAGAACGCATTTCTAGTGCGCTGTTTGATTTTCCGATAGAAAAGACAAATCAGAACACGCACAAAACTGCTTGTTAAATAAAATTCCCAAGTACAAAGCTTGGGATTTCTTTTTGCCAATTCCTAAAATGATTTGAACCAGATAGTATTTAATATCTATTTTATTTTCCTGAGTAACTAACAAAATTACGAGGTGTTTCGTAAAGGGTGATTTCTAAATCCAGATTTGACTTTAATTTAGGTTTTATTTTATTGTAAATAACCACGGCTATATGTTCTGCCGTTGGGTTCAAATCTTTAAACTCAGGAACTTCTATATTTAAGTTTTTATGATCGAAAGCATCTTCTACCTCCTCTTTTATAATGTCCTTTAAAAATTGAATATCAATTACATATCCCGTTTCTTTATCAATTTCTCCCGTAACACTTACAATTAATTCGTAATTATGCCCATGAAAGTTAGGGTTACTACATTTGCCAAAAACGAGACTATTTTTTTCATCAGTCCATTCCTTTATAAACAATCTGTGGGCGGCATTAAAATGCGCCTTTCTACTAACCGTTACGTTCATTTTTTAGAGATATTTATATGTTCGTAGAATTTATCAAAAATAATCTTAAACCATTCTGTATAAAGCTCCGGATTTTCTAAAATATCATGTTTCACAGCTTCAAGGGACATCCATTTCCAATTGGCAACTTCATCTAAATTAATGAATGGCTCATCATTGTAAGTGCCAATCATGATATGATCAAATTCATGTTCGGTCAAGCCATTATCAAAAGGTGCTTTATAAATAAACGCGATGGATTCTTGCAAATCGACCACAAATCCCATTTCTTCAAACAAACGTCTTTTTCCCGCTTGAATATTGCTTTCACCTTCCCGTTGATGGCTACAGCACGTATTAGTCCAAAGCCCAGGAGAATGATATTTAGTTAAGGCACGTTGTTGAAGCATCAATTCATTATTATCATTAAAGATAAACACTGAAAATGCACGATGCAACAACGCTTTTTCATGTGCTTCCATTTTTGGCATTAAGCCAATTTGTTCGTCCTTTTCGTTTACAAGGATAACTTGTTCTTCTTTCATCTGTGCAATTTCATTTTTTAAATTTGTCAGATGCCATTCGCATAAAGAATTTCACAAACATCGACTTAAAATACTAAGCTCATTTCATAGTAGAACAAAAATACCACCTAAAATATTAATACAATCAATCTTAACAAGAAATTCTAAAATCCAAATTCCCAAATCATATTTATAAAGTATCTTTGCATCCCATTTGCATATAACATATGAGTTTTTTAAAAGAAATACAACGCAGACGCACCTTTGGCATCATTTCGCATCCAGATGCTGGAAAAACTACTTTAACCGAAAAACTGCTGCTTTTTGGAGGTGCTATTCAAGAAGCTGGTGCCGTAAAAAGCAATAAGATTAAAAAAGGCGCCACGAGTGATTTTATGGAAATTGAACGCCAACGCGGGATTTCTGTAGCAACCTCCGTTTTGGCTTTTGAATATAATGGTATCAAGATTAATATTCTAGACACACCCGGACACAAAGATTTTGCGGAAGACACCTTTAGAACCCTAACGGCCGTTGATAGTGTTATCGTAGTGATTGACGTTGCAAAAGGTGTTGAAGAGCAAACAGAAAAATTGGTTGAAGTTTGCCGTATGCGACACATACCCATCATTGTTTTCATCAACAAAATGGATAGAGAAGGTAAAGATGCCTTTGATTTACTAGATGAAGTAGAACAAAAATTAGGTTTGAGCGTTACGCCTTTAAGTTTTCCAATTGGTATGGGCTATGATTTTAAGGGCATTTACAATATTTGGGAAAAGAACATCAACCTTTTTAGTGGTGATAGCAGAAAGAATATTGAAGAAACTATTGAAATTTCAGATTTAGAGTCCCCTGAACTCACGAAGCTTATTGGTGAAAAATCGGCCAATACACTGCGTGAAGAAATAGAATTGGTTGAAGGTATTTATCCCCCGTTTGATAAAGAAGCTTACCTAAATGGACAATTGCAACCTGTGTTTTTTGGTTCGGCTTTAAATAATTTTGGTGTTAGGGAATTGCTGGATTGCTTTATAGAAATAGCTCCTAAACCAAGACCAAAGCAAAGTGAGGAACGTTTGGTAACACCTGAAGAAGATAAATTCTCTGGTTTTGTATTTAAAATACATGCCAATATGGATCCAAACCATAGAGACAGGTTAGCGTTTGTAAAAATAGTTTCTGGAACTTTTGAAAGAAACAAACCCTATTTGCACGTGAGACATGGAAAAAAATTAAAATTTTCCAGTCCGAATGCTTTTTTTGCTGAAAAGAAAGAGATTGTAGATATCTCTTATGCAGGTGACATCGTGGGACTTCATGATACCGGAAATTTTAAAATTGGAGATACGCTAACGGAAGGTGAGGTTATTAATTATAAAGGCGTCCCTAGTTTTTCCCCTGAACATTTTAGATATATTAATAATGCTGATCCGTTAAAATCCAAACAGCTATTTAAAGGTATTGACCAATTAATGGACGAAGGTGTTGCTCAGTTATTCACATTAGAACTTAATGGTAGAAAAGTGATTGGAACGGTTGGAGCTTTACAATATGAAGTCATTCAATATCGATTAGAACACGAATATGGTGCTAAATGTACCTACGAAAACTTAAACGTTTATAAAGCCTGTTGGGTGGATCCAAAAGATTCTAAAAGTGAAGAATACAAGGATTTTATAAGAGTAAAACAACGATTTTTAGCGAAAGACAAACAAAACCAATTGGTGTTTTTGGCGGATTCCCATTTTTCTTTAGAGATGACGCAACAAAAATATCCGAGCCTAAAATTTCATTTTACCTCTGAATTTTAACGAAACGACGATTTTATTTCATTAAAATAATAATATTAAAGACTTTAGACTAAAGTTTAACCCCAAATTGAACTACCATGAAAAATATTGACGATAATGAATTTAGTAACAAAGACATTACAGTAACGTTTGAGCCTCATATTTGTATTCAATCTGGAATCTGTGCCCAAGAATTATCTGATGTTTTTAGTTTCTCAATTATTCCGTGGATTAATTTAGATGCTACTGAATCAGAAAAAATAATCAACCAAATTAAAAGGTGCCCTTCTGGAGCTTTAAAATTCAGATTGAACGCCATAAAACAAGCTAGCTAAATTCAACTATAAATGTGTTTTAACCAAAAAGCCCTTTGAATTAATTCAAAGGGCTTTTTAATTTATGCTTGTCCTGTTGGTCCAAAATTCAAAGGAATGGGAGGTTGTTCGTAATCCTTAATCTCACCATGCGCATGTTCAAATCTAGCTACGTTTTCACCCAAAGCCTTTAATAAGCGTTTGGCGTGTTGAGGCGTTAATATAATTCTGGATTTTACTTTACTTTTAGGCACACCTGGCATAATGCTCACAAAATCTACTACAAATTCTGAAACAGAATGGTTAATAATGGCCAAATTGGAATAGATTCCATCGGCTATATTCTCGTCTAACTCTATGTTAATTTGCCCTTGTTTTGGCTTATCTTTTTCGTTTGACATAATACAAATTTCATTAAAGCAATATTCCCGCTTTCGCGGGAATATTAAAACTTCTTAATTATAATTTAATTCTTTTTTTACCTGCATCATTTCATCAAATTCTTCTTTAGAACCTACTATAATATCTGTATAACGACGCATACCTGTTCCGGCTGGAATTCTGTGTCCTACAATAACATTTTCTTTAAGTCCTTCTAAATCATCAATTTTCCCAGCAACTGCCGCTTCGTTAAGAACCTTAGTTGTTTCTTGGAACGATGCTGCCGAAATAAATGATTTTGTTTGAAGCGATGCTCTAGTAATACCTTGTAATATTGGCGTAGCGGTTGCAGGTCTTGCATCTCTTGCCTCAACAAGTTTTTTATCTTCCCTACGCAAGATAGAATTTTCATCCCTTAATACGCGAGGTGTTATAATTTGACCTGGTTTAAGATTTGCTGAATCTCCAGCATCTTCAACCACTTTCATTCCGAAGATTTCATCATTCTCCATAATAAAATCGTCTTTATGAGCTAATTGGTCTTCTAGGAAAATCGTATCGCCAGAATCAATGATTCTAACTTTACGCATCATCTGTCTTACAACAACCTCAAAGTGTTTATCATTAATTTTCACACCTTGTAAACGATATACTTCCTGTACTTCGTTCACTAAATATTGCTGAACCGCAGATGGTCCTTTAATATCCAATATATCGTTAGGCGTGATAGACCCATCAGATAATGCCATACCCGCTTTTACGTAATCATTCTCTTGAACAAGAATTTGATTAGATAATTTCACTAGATATTTCTTAACCTCTCCTAATTTAGATTCAATTACAATCTCACGGTTACCTCTTTTTATTTTTCCAAAAGAAACAACACCATCAATTTCACTTACTACCGCTGGATTTGAAGGGTTACGGGCCTCAAACAACTCAGTTACACGTGGTAAACCTCCTGTAATATCTCCAGATTTAGATGATTTTCTTGGGATTTTAACTAATATTCTACCAACATTAATTTTCTCACCATTATCAATCATTAAGTGGGCACCAACCGGTAAGTTGTATGAACGTATGATTTCTCCTTTTCCATCTTCAATATGAAGGGTTGGAATTAATCGTTTGTTTCTAGATTCAGATATTACTTTTTCTTGGAAACCTGTTTGCTCATCTATCTCAACTTGGTAGGTCATACCTTGCTCAATATTCTCATACTTGATTTTTCCAGCAAACTCAGAAATAATAACACCGTTATATGGATCCCAAGTACAAACCACATCACCTTTGCTTAATTCTTGACCATTTTTAACATAAATGGTTGAACCGTAAGGAATATTGTTGGTACTTAAAGTGATACCAGTTTTCTTATCAACTAGTTTAATTTCAGACGTACGTGAAATAACAATATCAATTGCATTGCCCTCACTATCTTGACCTTTAACAGTTTTTAAATCTTCAATTTCTGCAATACCATTGAATTTAACGGCTAATTTATTTTCTTCGGAAATGTTACCAGCAATACCACCTACGTGGAATGTACGCAGCGTTAACTGTGTTCCAGGCTCACCAATTGATTGTGCTGCAACAACACCTACTGCTTCACCACGTTGAACCATTTTACCAGTTGCTAGGTTACGTCCGTAACATTTAGCACAAATACCTTTTAATGCTTCACAACTTAATGCAGAACGTACTTCGACAGCATCAATTGGAGACTCTTCAATAGCCCTCGCAATATCGTCTTCAATCAATTGACCAGATCTAACCAATAACTCTTCAGTTAACGGATTGTAAACATCGTTTAATGATACACGGCCTACAATTCTTTCTTCAAGCGTTTCAACAACTTCATCATTTTTCTTTAATGCTTCAACTTCAACGCCTCTTAAGGTTCCACAATCTACAGTATTGATAATAACATCTTGTGAAACGTCAACCAAACGACGCGTTAAATAACCCGCATCGGCCGTTTTTAATGCTGTATCGGCAAGACCTTTACGAGCACCGTGTGTAGAAATGAAGTATTCTAAAATGGAAAGACCTTCCTTAAAGTTAGAAAGAATCGGATTTTCAATAATCTCTCCTCCACCTGCATTCGATTTTTTAGGCTTCGCCATCAAACCACGCATCCCTGTAAGCTGACGAATTTGTTCTTTAGATCCACGAGCTCCAGAATCAAGCATCATATACACCGAGTTAAATCCTTGTTGGTCTTCACGAATACGTTTCATTGACAATTCAGTCAATTCAGCATTTGTAGAAGTCCATATATCAATAACTTGGTTATAACGTTCGTTGTTTGTAATAAGACCCATATTATAGTTGGCCATGATACCATCAACAAGCGTATTGGCTTTATCAATCATACCTTGTTTTTCTGGTGGAATGATAATATCACCCAAACTGAATGACAATCCACCTTGGAATGCAAACTTAAATCCTAAGGTTCTAATTTCATCAAGGAAATCAGCTGTTTCAGGAACAGAAGTGAACTTAAGAATGTTTCCAATAATATCTCTTAGCGACTTTTTAGTAAGTACTTCATTAATATAACCTGCTGCTTGTGGCACTTTTTGGTTAAATAACACACGACCAACCGTAGTTTCTATGATTGTTGGTGCTAATTTACCATCGGCATTAATATCTAAAGTTCTTACTTTAATAGCAGCGTTTAAGTCTACTTTTTTCTCATTAAAAGCGATTTCAACTTCTTCTGGCGCATAGAATGTTAATCCCTCTCCTTTTACTGGAGCATCTGGTGTAGACTTACGTAACTTGGTCATATAATACAGACCAAGAACCATGTCTTGAGATGGTACCGTAACTGGCGAACCATTTGCTGGATTCAAGATATTATGTGAAGCCAACATTAATAATTGACATTCTAAAATAGCTTCTGGGCCTAACGGTAAATGTACCGCCATTTGGTCACCATCAAAATCCGCGTTAAACGCTGTACACACTAAAGGGTGCAATTGGATTGCTTTACCTTCAATCAATTTTGGTTGAAATGCTTGAATACCTAGTCTGTGTAATGTAGGAGCACGATTCAAAAGAACTGGATGTCCTTTTAAAACGTTTTCTAAAATATCCCAAACTACTGGTTCTCTTTTATCTATAATTTTCTTTGCAGATTTTACAGTTTTTACAATACCTCTTTCAATCAATTTTCTGATGACGAAAGGTTTGTATAATTCTGCTGCCATGTTTTTTGGCAATCCGCATTCGTGTAATTTTAATTCTGGTCCTACAACAATTACAGAACGTGCAGAATAATCAACACGTTTTCCTAAAAGGTTCTGACGGAAACGTCCTTGTTTACCTTTTAATGAATCTGATAATGATTTTAATGGTCTGTTAGAATCGGTTTTTACGGCCGAAGATTTACGTGTATTATCAAATAATGAATCTACAGACTCTTGAAGCATACGTTTTTCGTTACGCAAAATCACTTCAGGAGCTTTAATCTCCACCAATCTTTTTAAACGATTGTTACGGATAATCACTCGACGGTACAAATCATTTAAATCGGATGTTGCAAAACGACCACCATCTAACGGCACTAACGGACGTAATTCTGGTGGGATGATTGGAATCACCTTCATGATCATCCACTCAGGACGATTTTCTCTATTTTGATTCGATTCACGAAGCGATTCAACAACTTGTAAACGTTTTAAACTTTCTGTTTTACGTTGTTTAGATGTTTCAGTATTTGCTTTGTGACGTAATTCATAAGACAATGCTTCTAAATCAATTCTAGACAATAATTCAATTAAACATTCAGCACCCATTTTAGCAAGAAACTTGTTAGGGTCATGATCATCTAAATATTGATTATCCTGTGGAAGTGATTCAAGAATATTTAAGTATTCTTCCTCTGTTAAGAAATCCATGGTTTGCAATGGTTCTCCATCTTCATTCTTAGCATTACCTGGTTGAATAACGACGTAACGCTCGTAATAGATAATCATATCTAATTTTTTAGACGGTAAGCCTAAAAGATATCCTATCTTATTTGGTAACGAACGGAAATACCAGATATGAGCAATAGGCACCACTAAATTAATGTGTCCTACTCTATCACGGCGTACTTTCTTTTCGGTTACTTCTACACCACAACGATCACAAACGATGCCTTTGTAGCGAATTCTTTTATATTTACCACAAGCACATTCATAATCCTTAACGGGACCAAAAATACGCTCACAGAACAAACCATCTCTTTCTGGTTTATGAGTACGGTAATTGATAGTTTCTGGTTTTAAAACCTCGCCTCTAGACTCTGCTAAAATAGATTCTGGCGATGCTAAACCAATTGTGATTTTGTTAAATCTTTTTACTGTATTCTTATCTTGTTTTCTTGCCATGATATATGGTGATATCGAATTATTTGTAAACATTAAATAGAATCCATGGTTCAAACGATGTCTGAACCATGAAATTCATTATTCCTCTAATCTAATGTCTAAGCCTAAACCTTTAAGTTCGTGCATTAATACATTAAATGATTCTGGTAATCCTGGTTCTGGCATTGGTTCGCCTTTTACGATAGCCTCGTAAGTTTTGGCTCTACCAATAACGTCATCAGATTTTACAGTTAAAATTTCTCGCAAGGTCGCGGACGCTCCATAAGCTTCTAATGCCCATACCTCCATCTCACCAAAACGTTGACCACCAAATTGTGCTTTACCACCAAGAGGTTGTTGCGTGATTAATGAGTATGGTCCGATAGAACGTGCGTGCATTTTATCATCAACCATATGTCCTAATTTCAACATATAGATAACACCAACGGTTGCTGGTTGATCAAAACGCTCTCCTGTTCCACCATCATATAAGTACGTATGACCATATCTTGGAATACCTGCTTCATCAGTCAGTTCATTAATTTGATCTATGGTAGCACCATCAAAAATAGGGGTTGCATAGGTGCGCCCTAATTTTTGACCCGCCCATCCAAGAACGGTTTCGTATATCTGACCGATGTTCATACGAGATGGTACACCAAGCGGATTCAATACGATATCAACAGGTGTTCCGTCTTCTAAGAAAGGCATGTCTTCTGCTCTTACAATACGAGCCACAATACCTTTATTACCATGACGACCTGCCATTTTATCACCTACTTTTAGTTTACGCTTTTTAGCGATATATACTTTAGCAAGTTTAATGATACCAGCTGGCAACTCATCTCCTACAGAAATAGTAAACTTCTCACGCCTTAAAGACCCTTGTAAGTCGTTTTCTTTTATTTTGTAGTTATGGATTAAATCGGCAACCAATTTATTAGTATGGTCATCTGTAGTCCATTTTCCAGATATTAAATGCGCATAATCATCCACAGCATTTAACATTTTAAGTGTGAATTTTTTACCTTTTGGTAATACTTCTTCACCTAAATCATTAAAAATACCCTGAGATGTTTTACCATTAACGATGTTGAATAATTTGTCGATTAAAATCGTTTTTAAATCTTCAAACTTCGCATCATAAATAGCTTCTAAATGCGTAATATCATCTTTATCCTGTGCTCTCTTACGTTTATCTTTTACTGCACGAGAGAATAATTTTTTATCAATGACCACACCATTTAATGATGGCGATGCTTTTAAAGACGCATCTTTCACATCACCTGCTTTATCACCAAAGATGGCTCTAAGTAATTTTTCTTCAGGTGTTGGATCTGATTCTCCTTTAGGAGTGATTTTACCGATAAGAATGTCGCCAGGTTTCACTTCTGCACCAATGCGAATCATTCCATTTTCATCTAAATCTTTAGTTGCTTCTTCAGAAACGTTAGGAATATCATTAGTCAATTCCTCATTTCCTAATTTGGTATCTCTAACCTCTAAAGAATATTCATCAACGTGTATAGATGTAAATATATCTTCACGAACTACTTTTTCAGAAATTACAATCGCATCCTCGAAGTTATAACCTTTCCAAGGCATGAAGGCCACTTTCATATTTCTACCTAATGCCAATTCTCCTTTTTGGGTTGCATAACCTTCACATAGAACCTGACCTTTAGTTACTTTATCTCCTTTAACCACAATTGGTTTTAAGTTGATACTTGTCCCTTGATTGGTTTTTCTGAATTTTACTAACGGATATGTTTTAACATCGCTATCAAAACTTACAGCAGCTTCATCTTCAGTACGATCGTATTGTATTCTTATCTCATTAGCATCCACATAAAGTACAACTCCACTTCCTTCAGCATTAATTAATACACGGGAATCTGAAGCGACTTGACGCTCTAAACCAGTTCCTACAATAGGCGCTTGCGGTAACAATAATGGTACTGCTTGACGCATCATGTTCGATCCCATCAACGCTCTATTCGCATCATCATGTTCCAAGAAAGGAATTAAAGACGCAGAAATTGACGAAATTTGGTTTGGTGCCACATCCGTAAAATGAAGATTAGATGGATCAATTACAGGGAAATCGCCTTCCATTCTAGCAATTACTTTATCATGTAAAATCTTGCCATTCCCGTCAACTTTAACAGTTGCTTGAGCAATCAATTTACCTTCTTCTTCTTCAGCACTTAAATATACTGGAGCATTTTTAATATCAACGGCACCATTTGTTACAGGGCGATAAGGCGTTTCAATGAATCCCATTGAATTGACTTTCGCAAAAACAGACAGTGATGAAATTAAACCAATGTTTGGTCCCTCTGGTGTTTCAATCGGACAAAGTCTTCCGTAGTGGGTATAGTGAACGTCACGTACCTCAAAACCTGCTCTTTCCCTTGATAAACCTCCTGGCCCTAGAGCTGATAAACGGCGTTTATGTGTAATCTCAGCTAATGGATTTGTTTGATCCATGAATTGAGATAATTGGTTCGTACCAAAGAATGAATTAATAACTGACGATAATGTCTTAGCATTAATTAAATCTATAGGAGTGAACACCTCGTTATCACGAACGTTCATACGCTCACGAATGGTACGAGCCATACGCGCTAAACCAACCCCAAATTGTTGTGATAATTGTTCACCAACTGTACGTACGCGACGGTTTGATAAGTGGTCAATATCATCAATCTCAGCTTTAGAGTTGATAAGCTCTATTAAATATTTTATGATGGTAATAATATCTTCTTTGGTCAAAACTTGTTTGTCCATTCCAATATCAAGATTCAATTTTTTGTTCATTCTATAACGACCTACTTCACCTAAAGAGTAACGTTGGTCACTAAAGAATAATTTATCTATAATACCACGAGCGGTTTCCTCATCTGGTGGTTCTGCATTACGCAATTGTCTATATATATGTTCAACAGCCTCTTTTTCGGAGTTTGTTGGATCTTTTTGAAGCGTGTTATGAATAATCGCATAATCACCTTGTTGCGCGCTTTCTTTATGTAAAAGAATCGTTTTAACATCAGCTTCTATGATTTCTTCAATATTGTCTTTATCTAAAATAGTATCACGATCAAGCACAATTTCATTACGCTCAATAGATACTACTTCGCCAGTATCTTCATCCACAAAATCCTCATGCCATGTATTAAGTACACGTGCAGCCAATTTTCTTCCTTGATATTTCTTTAATCCAGATTTAGAAACTTTAATTTCTTCAGCAAGATCAAAAATTTCAAGAATGTCTTTATCACGCTCAAAACCAATAGCTCTAAATAATGTAGTTACAGGTAACTTTTTCTTTCTGTCAATGTAAGCATACATGACTTGGTTGATATCTGTAGCAAATTCAATCCAAGACCCTTTAAAAGGAATGACCCTAGCTGAATACAACTTAGTGCCATTTGCATGGAATGATTGACCAAAGAATACACCTGGTGAACGGTGTAATTGAGATACTACAACACGTTCTGCACCATTGATAACAAAGGTACCACTTGGCGTCATGTAAGGTATCGTTCCTAAGTACACATCTTGAACAATGGTCTCGAAATCCTCATGTTCAGGGTCTGTACAATATAACTTTAACCTTGCCTTTAACGGAACGCTGTAAGTAAGACCTCTTTCTATACACTCTTCTATGGCATATCTTGGTGGGTCTACAAAGTAATCTAGAAACTCTAAAACAAATTGATTACGTGAATCAGTGATAGGAAAGTTTTCCATGAAGGTATTGTATAGGCCTTCATCTCCTCTTTCTTCAGATTTAGTTTCTAATTGGAAAAAATCCTGGAAGGATTTTATCTGAATATCCAAGAAATCCGGGTATTCTGTTCTATTAACAATAGACGAGAAATTTAATCTTTCAGCTTGTGTTGATAACATCAATGGACGGAATTTTGATTAAAAAATAATAATTGGCGTATGTTATGATTATATACGCAAAATGGTTTAGGTCTGGAAGCATTAACTTCAGACCTAAACCTTGGTATTGTTTAGTTGTTAAGCTTATTTAAGCTCAACCTCTGCTCCAGCTTCTTCTAACGATGCTTTTAAGCCTTCTGCTTCATCTTTAGAAACACCCTCTTTAATTGGGCTTGGTGCATTATCTACTAATTCTTTAGCTTCTTTTAATCCTAAACCAGTTAATTCTTTAACTAATTTAACAACTGCTAATTTAGAAGCACCAGCTGCTTTAAGGATAACATTAAATTCAGTTTGTACTTCAGCTGCTTCTTCACCTCCAGATGCAGGTCCAGCAGCGATTGCTACTGCAGCAGCAGCAGGCTCGATACCGTACTCATCTTTTAATATTTTAGCTAATTCATTAACTTCTTTTACTGTTAAGTTAACTAATTTTTCTGCGAAATCTTTTAAATCTGCCATTTTTCTATCGTTTTTAATAAATTTTAATTTAATATAATGTAATATGAGTGCGTACTATGTGATACTATCCTTCTTTTTCAGATAGTGTTTTTAAGATACCAGCTAATTTTCCACCACTTGATTTAAGTGCTGAAACAACATTTTTAGCAGGAGATTGTAGTAATCCTATAATCTCACCTATCAACTCTTCTTTAGATTTGATATCTACTAGCATGTCTAGTTGGTTATCTCCAATATAAACCGATTCCTCAATAAATGCACCTTTTAATAAAGGCTTATCTGATTTTTTACGGAAGGTTTTAATTAACTTAGCTGGACCATTACCAGTTTCAGAATACATAACAGAGGTATTACCCTTTAAAACTGAAGGTAAGTCTCCAAACTCTCTATCTGAAGCTTCCATTGCTTTTGCAAGCAAGGTGTTTTTAACGACAGCTAATTTTATGTTCGCTTTAAAACAAGCACGACGTAAATCTGAAGTCGTACCTGCATTTAATCCTGAAATATCTGCTATGTAAATATTAGCATTGTTAGCTAGGTCTGCAGTTAATTCTTGAATTACTTGTGATTTTTCTTCTCTTGTCATAATAAAAGTTTTTAACTAATTAGCTAACTTTAGGATCAATAGCAACACTAGGACTCATAGTGCTAGATATATGAATACTTTTCACATAAGTACCTTTTGCTGCAGTTGGCTTAAGTTTTAATAATGTTTGAATTAATTCACTTGCATTTCCTGCAATTTTATCAGCTGTAAATGATGCTTTACCAATAGCAGCGTGTACAATACCGGTTTTATCAACTTTAAAGTCGATTTTACCAGCTTTTACTTCTGTAACTGCTTTAGCGATGTCCATTGTTACTGTTCCTGTTTTTGGGTTTGGCATTAAACCACGTGGGCCTAATACACGTCCTAACGGACCTAATTTACCCATTACGCTAGGCATGGTAATAATAACATCAACATCTGTCCAACCATTTTTGATTTTATCCAAATATTCATCCAACCCAACATAATCAGCACCTGCTTCTTTAGCTTCTGCTTCTTTATCTGGTGTTACTAATGCTAATACTTTCATGTCTTTACCAGTACCATGTGGAAGTGATACAACACCTCTTACCATTTGGTTCGCTTTTCTTGGATCTACACCCAATTTTACCGCGATATCTACTGATGCGTCAAACTTAGTACTGGTAATTTCTTTTACTAGTACTGATGCTTCATCAAGAGAATAAAGTCTCCCTTTTTCTATTTTTGCTAAAGCTTCTTTTTGCTTTCTTGTTAATCTTGCCATTTCTTAATGTCTTTTATAGATTAATACGGTGCGTTTCCGGTTACGGTTATACCCATAGACCTTGCAGTACCAGCAACCATTTTCATAGCAGAAACTAGAGTAAATGCATTTAAATCTACCATTTTATCTTCTGCTATCGTTTTGATTTGGTCCCACGAAACTTTAGCTACTTTTTTTCGGTTTGGTTCTCCTGAACCTTTTTTTAATTTGGCCGCTTCTAATAATTGTACCGCTGCAGGAGGAGTCTTGATAACAAAGTCAAATGATTTGTCTTTGTATACAGAGATAGCAACTGGTAATACTTTACCAGGCTTATCTTGGGTTCTAGCATTAAATTGCTTACAGAATTCCATGATATTAACTCCAGCAGCTCCTAAAGCGGGTCCAACCGGTGGCGACGGATTCGCAGCACCTCCCCGAACTTGTAACTTAACTACTTTAAATAATTCTTTTGCCATTTTTAATAATTTAAGTCGATATACTTCTAAAATTGGAAGCCTAGGAGTACATCATTTATATAGTGTAACAATTATTATACTTTTTCAACTTGCATAAAACTTAATTCCAATGGTGTTTTTCTTCCGAAAATCTTAACCATAACCTCAAGTTTACGCTTCTCTTCATTAATATTTTCAATGGTGCCATCAAATCCATTAAATGGTCCGTCAATAACTTTAACGGTTTCACCTTTGGTAAATGGTATCATCACATTTGCACTTTCATCAACAGATAATTCATCAACCTTACCTAACATTCTGTTAACTTCTGAAAGTCTTAATGGCACAGGATCTCCTCCTTTGGTTTCACCTAAAAAACCTATGACATTGGTAACAGATCTTATAATATGAGGAATTTCACCTGTTAAGTTTGCTTGAATCATGATATATCCTGGAAAATAAACTTTTTCTTTGTTTATCTTTTTTCCATTTCTAATCTGAATCACCTTTTCAGTTGGCACTAGAACATGATCAACATAATCTTGCAGACCTAATCGAGCAATTTCATTCTCTATATAAGTCTTAATTTTGTTTTCTTGACCACTTACAGCCCTAACAACATACCATTTTTTTTCACCTACTTCAGACATAAAATTTGTTTTATCCATTAATCCATTGGAAATAAAGTGTTATGACTTTGCTGAACACAGTATCTACACCCCAAATAGCAAGTGAAAATATAATTGAAAATACAGCAACCAAAACCGTTAAACTTTGTGCTTCTGCCCATGTTGGCCAGGTTACATTGTTTTTTAGTTCTCCAAACGATTCTTTTATATAATTTACAAATCCAGCCATTCTATAAATATTTATTTTTTAATGGATTAAAAATTCCTTTTTTAATGTTTTAAAATCAAATTAGGCAAATTTTCAAACACTTTTAAATCTAATCAAAAAAGTTACTTTCAACAGTAATCTTTTACTTTAGCACGGGTTGGGAGACTCGAACTCACGACACCTGGTTTTGGAGACCAGTGCTCTACCAACTGAGCTAAACCCGTAAATATAAGTCAAGGTATTCCGAAAAAACGGAATACCTTAGCTTACAGTATTTACTTAACTATTTTAGTCTAAAATTTCAGTAACCTGACCTGCACCTACTGTTCTACCACCTTCACGGATTGCAAAACGTAAACCTACGTTCATTGCAATTTTTTGAATAAGCTCTACAGTAATAGTAAGGTTGTCTCCTGGCATAACCATCTCTACTCCATCAGGAAGCATGATGTTACCTGTTACGTCAGTTGTACGTACGTAGAACTGAGGACGGTAGTTGTTATGGAATGGAGTATGACGTCCACCTTCTTCTTTTTTAAGGATATAAACCTCAGCTTTAAACTTAGCGTGTGGTGTTACAGAACCTGGTTTTACAATAACCATACCTCTAGAGATTTGAGATTTTTCAATACCTCTTAACAAGATACCTGCGTTATCTCCAGCTTCACCTCTATCTAATATTTGACGGAACATCTCAATACCAGTGATAGTAGAAGTTAATTTCTCAGCTCCCATACCAATGATCTCAACTGGATCTCCAGTTTTAGCAATACCTGTTTCAATACGACCTGTAGCAACAGTACCACGACCAGTAATAGAGAATACGTCTTCGATAGGCATTAAGAATGGTTTGTCAATTTCTCTTAATGGCTCTTCAATCCAAGTATCACAAGCTTCCATTAATTGCATTACTGTTTCAACCCATTTAGCTTCACCGTTAAGTGCGCCTAAAGCAGAACCAGCAATTACAGGACCATTATCTCCATCGTAATCGTAGAAAGATAATAAATCTCTGATTTCCATTTCAACTAACTCTAATAACTCTTCATCATCAACCATATCCACTTTATTCATGAATACAACCATACGAGGAATTCCTACTTGACGACCTAATAAGATGTGCTCACGAGTTTGCGGCATAGGACCATCTGTAGCAGCAACTACTAAAATAGCACCATCCATTTGTGCAGCACCAGTAACCATGTTCTTTACGTAATCCGCGTGACCTGGACAGTCAACGTGAGCGTAGTGACGGTTAGCTGTTGCATATTCTACGTGAGATGTATTGATTGTAATACCTCTTTCTTTTTCTTCTGGTGCGTTATCAATCTGATCGAATGATTTTGCTTCTGATAAACCTGCATCAGCTAATACTTTAGTAATAGCAGCAGTTAAAGTTGTTTTACCGTGATCTACGTGTCCAATTGTACCAATGTTTAAGTGTGGTTTTGAACGATCGAAAGTTGCCTTTGCCATGTTTTTAAATAATTTAAATCTTAGTTATATAATAATATTAGTGTAATCTATTTTTTGTCAAATATAGAGCCAATGACGAGAATTGAACTCGTGACCTCTTCCTTACCAAGGAAACGCTCTACCCCTGAGCTACACCGGCGTTTCATTTACGATTTGCCGATTTTACATTTACGATCTGTAAATCGCATTTCGTAACTCGTAAATTTTTTAGAGCGGGAGACCGGGTTCGAACCGGCGACATTCAGCTTGGAAGGCTGACGCTCTACCAACTGAGCTACTCCCGCAATTTTTATGAAATCTCCATAAAAGAAATTCCAATTCACTTTTTTAAAGAACGTATAAAACCTTAGTTATTCTAATTTTTTAGATTAGAAAACCAAAATTTTAGATTCCTGCTTTAGCAGAAATTCATTGTGGGGAGAGCAGGATTCGAACCTGCGAAGACGTAGTCAGCAGATTTACAGTCTGCCCTCGTTGGCCGCTTGAGTATCTCCCCAATTTTTCAAAATTTCAATTTTTAAAATCCAAACCCCAAAAGGAACCGTCTTTTTAAAAGAGCCGATGGAGGGGCTCGAACCCACGACCTGCTGATTACAAATCAGCTGCTCTAGCCAACTGAGCTACATCGGCCTTTTTCTTACTTTTTTAGCACAAAAAAAGCCCGCTATTTCTAACGGACTGCAAATGTATAGATTTATTTATTTAATCAAAACATTTTTTGATAAATTTTGTCACAATTTTGCTCTTAACTTTTCTTTTCTCTTTTTAAGTTGTCGTTCTAGCGAAGCTGCTGCCATATCGGCTCCTTCTTCAAACGATTTACATTGTTTTTTTACTACAAAGCTATCTCCGGGCACACTTACCCTTGCTTCAAAAATTTTATTTTCTTTATCACTCGTGTTTTCTAATTTTAAATATACGTCGGATTGTATGACTTTATCATAAAACAAATCTAATTTATCCATCCGCTTTTGGATAAAATTAATCAATTTTTTGTCTGCGTTGAAATTCACTGACTGGGTGTTTACTTTCATACTTACATGTTTTGGGTTAGACAATATTCTACTTTTTACTTCTAGGATGTGCATTTATGTGCACTTTTTTCAACTCTGCAATACTATTATGTGTATAAACTTGAGTCGCCGCCAAACTGGAATGTCCTAAAAGCTCTTTAACAGCATTTAAATCTGCACCTTGGTTAAGTAAATGTGTTGCAAAAGAATGCCGCAAAATGTGCGGACTCTTTTTTACTTTTGAAGATGCCTTACTAAAATAATCATTTATTATTCTGTAAACAAGTGTTTCATATACTTTAACGCCATTTTTTGTTAAAAACAAGGTATCAGTATCGACAACGGTTTTTAATTCACTTCTTGTTTTTAAATAATGTTGTAATGATTGAACCACTGAATTTAATAACGGTACCAAACGTTCTTTATTTCTTTTTCCTAATACTTTTAACGTGTTATTTTGAAAATCAATGCTTGTAAGCTTCAACTCCACCAACTCGATGCGTCGAATGCCTGTTGAATAAAACAGCTCAATAATTAATTTATCTCGGATGCCTTCAAAATTATCTTCATAAAATAAATCGTCTATGGCAGTATTGATTTCAGTTTCCGAAAAAGGTATTTGAATTTTTTTACTGGTTTTTAATGCCTTGTGTTTGGTTAATGGGTTTAATTTGATGTCACCCACTTTTTGAAGAAACTTAAAATAGGTGTTTAAAGCCGATACTTTTCTGTTGATGCTTCTACTGGATACTTTTTTCTCCACCAACGATACAATCCAACTTCTTATTTGGGAATAGTTTACATTTTGAATGGTGTCTTCATCAAACTCACTTTTTACAAATTCCACAAAATTTTCCAAATCGGTTTGATAGGCCTTCACCGTAAGAGCCGAATATTTTCTTTCTAGCAATAAATAATCAGTGAATTTTTTTAGAGACATGTAATGAAGTTAAAAGTACAAAGTTAAAAGTACAAAGTTCTCACAAGTTATATGCTTAAATTTAGGATAAAAAAAATTCCCGCGAGTAGCGGGAATTAGATTATATACGATTTGGAAGCTAATTAAATATTATCTTCTGCATCTCTTAAACCTTGAATGTATTGCGCTTTTTGTATTTGTGCTCTACGTTCTACTGAAGGCTTTGTAAACTGCTTTCTGTTTTGTAACTGACGTTTCACGCCTGTTTTATCAAACTTACGTTTAAAACGCTTTAGCGCTCTATCGATGTTTTCTCCTTCTTTAATTGGTATTATTAACATAGTGTCTTAACCTCCTCTCTTTTAGAATTTCAGAGTGCAAATATAATAACTATTATTAATTATGCACAACAAATAATTTATAATTTATACAACTGGCTTATAATCCTTTTTATCAATAATAATTTTAGCTAGAATTTCCCTAAGAATTTCTGAAGTGCCGCCACCAATGGGCCCTAATCGGCTGTCTCTAAACATTCTTGCTAATGGATAATCTTCCATATAGCCATAGCCTCCTAAAAATTGAAGACATTGGTAAATAACCTCATCGGCCATTTTAGTGGACTTCAATTTAGACATCGTGGCTTGTTTCACAACATATTCGCCTTTATTCAATCTATAAGTAACTGAATAATTGAATTCTTTACAGATTTCCATATCTGAATATAAATCAACCAAAGTATGTCTTAACGCCTGAAATTTATCTATAGTCTTTCCAAAAGCTTCGCGTTGTGACATATATTCCAAAGTATATTCAAGGGCATATTCTGCTCGGGCATGGGCATTGATTCCCATTATCAATCTTTCTAAAGCAAAATGTTGTAGTATATAACCAAAGCCGTTATTTTCTTCTCCCAACAAATTACTTGCTGGAATCTTCACATTATTAAATGCAATTTCACCAGTATCAGACGCTCGCCAACCCAGTTTATTCAATTTGGTTGCCGTTATTCCTGGTGTTTCTCGGTCAATAACAAAAATACTGATGCCTTTATTCCCGGAATCTGGTTTTGTTTTTGCGGTAACAATTAAATAATCGCTATAAACACCGTTGGTAATAAATGTTTTTGAACCATTGATGATGTATGAGTCTCCTTCTTTAACGGCGGTTGTTCGTAAACCCGCTACATCACTACCGCCAAATGGTTCGGTAATGCATAAACAGCCTACTTTGTCGCCCGTAATACTTGGTGTTAAATAGTTTTGTTTGATGTCTTCACTGCCTTCGGCATTTAAATGCGTCATGGCTAAATACACGTGTGCCCATATAGCTGCTGCAAAACCGCCTGAGTTTACTTTTTGAAGTTCTTCCAGAAGGATAACGGTATAAAAAAGATCCAGATTTAATCCGCCATAAGCTTCTGGGTAATTGATTCCCAAAAAGCCCATATCGCCAAATTTTTTCCAGACATCCTTATCAATGGTACCCGTTTGTTCCCATTTATCTACATTTGGAACGACTTCTTTTTTTAAAAAATTTTGAAGGCTTTTTCTAAAAAGATGATGTTCTTCAGTGAAGTACATATTATTCATTTTTGTTTTTCTTTTTCTTTTTCAATGAAGCGACAAATATAATTTAATTATATCTAATTTATGGATTGGAAAATCCTTAACTTTTGTTAATTCATCAATCGCCTTAAATCCGTCCCTTAATTGTCTTTGTTCTATAATGTGATGCACCAAATCATAATCTAGATATGGAATGGTGACAAGCTCTTCAACAGTGGCCGTATTTAAATTGATTATTTTAATAGGTCTTGGAGTTTTTACGGTGAATTCCTTTGTTATATTTTCAATAACTTCTGAATTTAAACCATATACTTCTTTAAGTTGCACATCTGATATAAAACCGCCTTTAAACTTACTTCTATATTTGATAATGCGCTGGGATAACGCGTCGCCGACGCCATACACTTTTTGAAGTTGCTCTGCGGAAGCCGTATTTAAATCTTGCTTTTGAGCAAAGGTTTTAGGACTATTATTATAAGTTGAAATGGGCTTAGAAACAGGATTCTCAACCCAATCTGGAAACTTAAAATACGGTGACATACTATTTAAAAGTGAATCTGAAATTTTAGTGACTTCCTGAAATTGTTTTACTGAATTAATCCAGTTATTTTGCTTTCTAAAAGCCAGAAGTCTATCAATTTCTTCATTTGTCATCCCTAAAGAAACACCTTTATAATCTGTAATATAATTGGGATTAAACGGATATATGGTTGGTTTTCTAGCTTCAAGTTCTACCAAACGCAATGAATCCATTTCTTTATTATAGGTTTCTAATAATGCTTGGTTTACATTAATTTTTTCTGTTGAAACGTCAATGAAAAAATAAACACATTGAAGGACTATGATGGTGACTATCAATAAAAAAATCCCATTGCGCTGACTTTTAGAAAACGTAAAATGGGATTTCATATAGACTTTTTTTAATTACATGTGTTTGGTAATATCCTCAGCACCATCTTGAATGGCCTCTTTTTTAATCATAATAGCATCCAAATAACGTTTCATTTCTTGTTTCACTTTAGGAAATAAGAAAAATAAACCTATCATGTTTGGGAATACCAATGCCAAAATCATGGCATCAGAGAATTTAATAACGGCATCTAAAGTTGCTGCCGCACCAACTACTACAAAGAATAAGAATAATACTTTATAAACCAAGTCCGCTCTTTTCCCTTTTCCAAATAAATATTTCCATGATTGCAAACCGTAATAAGACCAAGAAATCATGGTTGAAAAAGCAAACAATACAATAGCGATGGTTAATACATACGAGAAATGAGGAATTACTGAATCAAATGCCAAAGAGGTTAAATCGACACCGCTAATTGGCAAACCAGTTGATTTCAAAATCACGCTACTTCCATGTTGCGCCGTATAATCAAATATGGCTTGTGGTTCTGTGCCGTTAATATTAAAGAAAATAATAACCAAAGCAGTCATGGTACAAATAACAACAGTATCAATAAATGGTTCTAAAAGTGCCACAACCCCTTCGGAAGCTGGATATTGTGTGCGAACTGCAGAATGTGCTATAGCTGCAGAACCTGCTCCTGCCTCATTGGAAAACGCGGCTCTTTGAAATCCGACAATGATAACGCCAACCACTCCACCTAGACCAGCCATAGGTGAAAAGGCTCCATCAATAATTAATGTAAAAGCCAACCCAATATCACTGAAATTAGCAAATATGATGACCAATGATGCCAAAATATAAAGCCCAGCCATAAAAGGCACAATTTTTTCGGTGATTTTAGCAATACGTTTTATGCCTCCTATAATAACAATACCAACTAAAATGGCCAATAGAATGCCTATGATAACGCCTGTTGAACCTCCTTGTAAATTTAACAAGGTACTTATTTGAACGGCTGCCTGGTTCGATTGAAATGCATTACCGCCACCAAACGATGCTCCTACACAAAGAACCGCAAATAGAATACCTAACACTTTACCAAGACCTCCAAAACCAATTTCCTTCAAACCTTTAGATAAATAATACATTGGGCCTCCATAAACAGTACCATCGCTTCCTATATCTCTATATTTTACACCGAGGGTACACTCAACAAATTTGGTTGACATGCCTAATAATCCACAAACAATCATCCAAAATGTAGCTCCCGGCCCACCTAGTCCAATTGCTACCGCAACACCCGCAATATTTCCTAGACCAACGGTTCCAGAGACAGCCGTTGCCAATGCCTGAAAATGTGACACTTCTCCATGGGCACTTTCATCCCTAATAGTATGCGGAATATCCTCAACTGCCAACGCCTCATCATTGCTATAAAGCTTATCTACGCCATGCTTTTCAATATCAACATACTTACCCCTTACGGTACTTATGGCTGTCCAAAATTTAGTAATGCTAGGAAATTTAAAATAGATGGTAAAAAAAGACGCACCTAAAACCAACAGAAGCACTACAAAAGGAATTTGATACTCCCCAATGGGGATTTTAGTCAAAATAAAACCTTCCCACCAAGTTGCAAGAGGCATAAAGGCATCATTTACTTTTTCATCCAGTCCTTTTTTAGTTACCTCTTGTGCAATTGTTAAAAATGGTAATAATAAAGTGAAAGTTGAAAGAAGATATTTCTTCATAAGAATTCTATATTGGTTTATTTATTGAAATTTTATTGAAATATAGTTATTAAAAGAAGGCAAGATGCTAAAAAAAAATGGGGTTTTAAAACATCTGCTGATAAAAATACAAAACTACAAATGTATGTTGTATTCTGAATTTAGAGTTCCCTTATGTTCTAACCTTCTAAAACAATTATTTTAGATGAGGGAATAGAATACTTACGATGGGGGACTTCATATTATTTACAAATCAAAAACCGATGATCGTTTTGTATATAGCAAATCTTTAATGCGCATCCAAAAAGCCAAAAACAAGTACAAAGCAAAACCAAAACCTACGGTTACAAATGTTAAATACATGAATGTGGTTCTAACCACCTTGGCCCTAATGCCAAACCTATCCGCAATGCGTTGGCAAACATAATACCCACGTTTTTGAAAGTACAATAAGGTTTTATAAAAAATGTTCATGCTGCAATTTAATCAATTATTATGTAAAAGCGAATTCCCTATGGCACATTGTAAACATTTATTCTTGTCACAATACTCGTTTTTAAGCTGAAGTAAGCCTTGGGATTGTAACGCAGAAGTTGATACTAATTTTAATGTATTGAATTTTTCTATAATGCTATTTTTCTCCGAAGTAATGGACTGAATTAAACTTATTATGGAATCGTCCATATTAACTCCTTGAAATCGTGCATAGCTGAATTTTAATGGTATGATGGTATTGATTAAAAGCAAATCGACAAACGGCTTGGTTAACATTTTTTTTGATTTTTTTGAAGATTTACCAAACGTATAATGCGATTCCCAAAACGGTGAAGTGCCAACAGAGAACAAATTATAGAATTCAACCACGCTATTTATTTCTATAATTTTTGAAAATAAGTTTTGATTTAGGTGATACAATGTTGCTAATTGTGATAATCTGATGGTTGGGAAATTGGGCGGGCGCAACCTAAAAAACTGAATAGGCGTTACATTGTTGTTCGTCAGTGAAAATTTTTGCTTTAAAAATTCATATTCTTTTGTCAACTCCAAATAATAAGGTTCTTCAATATCTTGTTCCAACAATCCAGCTTGTCCAAAAAGCAAGGCTTCTAAAGTTATGTTATTAGTGAGTATTTTTCTGATTATTGAAAAATCTAAGCTATTAGCCACACTCAAAAACGCATCACTGTTTACTTTCAGACCAAAATTTTTGACAAGCATTTTAAACAAAACGGCTTCCCAATCGTTTTTTGAAGTCACCAATAAGGTATTTATATCTTCAGCTTTTCGTTCCAAACGCTCTAAATACAAGCGTTCTAACCAGTTGGACAACTCAAAATCATTTACATTGGAAAAATCATGTTCGCAATTAATCCATTTACCTGATTTAGCGAATAGTTTTTCATAATTGTTCAAGGCTAATTTAGAAACATAGGTTTTTAATTCTAAAGTCGGAATCTTAGAATTATTTCTTCGGAATATATCAGTATCATGTTCCCAAACCACATGTAGAATCACATTATCATATGCTTTATCCAACTCGTGATTGTGCAAAAACCAGTCGGATGTTTTTATATGAATCTCCACATTACCAGCCCAAAGCTGATTATCAATTTTTAATTGGGCATTAAAAAAATCGGGGCCCGCATTTAAATTATGCTGCCCAACAGACAGTACATGAATACTTTCCTTATCTGTGGTTGTAATATTGGAAACATCAAATTTTTTATGTTTCCAGAGATAATGTAAAAAATCTTCTTGCATGCTTCTAAAGTAGGAAAAGTTTTAAAATGGTAATAATTTTGCTTTAAAATTTTCACCTAATAAATCCCTTAGTTTAAAAAGTTCTTTAACTTTATAGGAAACTTAAACGTACATGGAAGAACTCACGCTTACCACTCCTGCTGTTTTATTTTCAGCCATTTCATTAATTATGCTCGCCTACACCAACCGATTTTTAGCTTATGCTGCTGTAGTAAGAAGTTTGCATGATAAATACCTTGAGAAAAAAGACAAACAACTTATAAAGCAGATAGAGAATATAAAGAAACGATTGTACCTAACACGCGCTATGCAAATTTATGGTATTAGCAGTTTGTTGTTATGTGTATTAACTATGTTTCTTATTTATGTACAACAACAAACCATTGCGGTTTGGGTATTTGGTGCCGCCTTAGTATTATTGATTGTATCTTTGGCATTGCTTATTAAAGAAATACAGATATCCGTAAAGGCTTTAGAGCACCATATTAGTGATATTGAGAATAATTGAAATTAACGTTTCAAAGCAAAATGTCCGGTAAACGTATTGTTATCATTTAGCTTAACCGTAAACCAGTAATCGGTAGCAGTCAACTTTTGGCCTCTAAAAGTACCATCCCATCCCTCATCTTTTGCGGAAATTTGCTTTAAAAGTTTGCCATACCGGTCATGTATAAATATTTCAGCATTTGGATAATCTGTTATTCCTTTTATTTGCCAAGTATCATTTACGCCATCTCCGTTTGGAGTGAAATATTTAGGATAATCTATAATAACAACCTCTTCATAATCTTCGCCACATCCTAATTTATCTTTAACAGAAACTATGTAAATTCCCCCTGAAACATTGTTGAATAAATTATTATTTTGATAATTAATGCCATCAATCGAATATTCAAAATCACCATCTCCCGAAGCATTTATTTTTATATAATTATCATCAGATAGTTCTTTGAATTCTACATTAACAATACTTGGAAGCTCAGAACGAATCAACTTAAAGTCAAAACTATTTTCACAATAAATGTCATTATTGTTTTGCCCAACCGTAAGGGTGTAATTTCCAGCATTAATCAAATCAGCTTGGTAGGAACTTGAAATAATTGTACCATCTTGATATTTCCAATTATAAGTATCAAAATTACTTTCAACATTTACACTTAATGATGGTTCTAAATTACATAAAAAATAAGAATCATCAATAGAAACCAATGGCAATTGGTTTACAATCAAATTAAAACTGGTCTCAGAAAAGCATAAACTATTAAGCTCATTTTCTACCCTAGCATAAATGATTTGCGACCAAGGTTGGGTATTTTGAAACGTCGAAGGCAAAGGACTTGGCAATTGATTGTTTCCTGCATCAAAATATGTGATTTTTAATCCATTTTGATTTCCTATGATTTCGTTTTCAATATGTGTTGTATTAAAATTTGCAAAACCATTTCCTAAATCACAGGCATAAAGTGTTTGAGGTTGGTTTATTTGTGGTTGAGACGCTGTTTTTAGAATTACTACTGTTTCGGAATAACAAGTAGTTATTTGATTTGTAACTCGAACTGTAATTAATTCCTCATTAGCAATGGTATTGGTATAAGGGTTTGGCAGTGGACTTGGCAATGGATTTCCGTTGACATCAAAATAAGAGACTTGCAAACCTGTTTGATTGCCTAAAACTTGAGATTCAATATTTGAAGTATCAAAATATTCTGAAATACCATCGTTATTATCATCGCAACCTATTAGTTTGTTTAAAGTATTCGCCGTGGGCAATGGGTTTACTATTAACTTAAACGTGGTTTCATTATAACAATCTGTATCAGTGTTAGTAGCTCTAACTGTAATGATTTCCTCATTTGCTAATTGATTTTCAATGGCATCAAATGGGTTTGTTATTAACTGCCCATTTTCAAAATAAAATTCAACAGCCATATTGGTATTATTGCTTACAATGTTTGATTGAATATCTTCTAGATTGAAAAAAGCAAAACCATCTGAATCGTCATCGCAAGTGTAAAGGTCATTAATTTGAAAAGATTCTGGAATAGATTTTACAATTAAATCAAAAGATATTTCGGTGTAGCATTTAGGATTGTCAATATAGGCAATACGAGCTGTAATTGTTTCTTGCCCTAAGACTGAATTTGACATTGGGTTTGGTAGCGGACTTGGCAATTCGATTCCATTTTCAGTAAAATATTGGATAGATAAATTTGATCGATTTCCTATCAAATCAGTTTCTACTGAACTTGTATCAAAAGAGCTAGAAATCTGGCTTCCATAAGTACTTTCACAACCATATAAATTAGCTATTTGGTTTATAATGGGACTCTCATTGATAACAACTTCAATAGTAATAATCTCTGTTTCAGTCCCACATGTAACTGTCAAAGTAACGTCATAAACACCACTATTTGAAAATGTATGATTTGCTTCAATCAAATCAGATGTATTATTCAAGCCAGAAGGTGGATCGTCAAAGTTCCATAAGACTGAATCGAAATTTCCATTAATTAAGAATTCTGTTGTTTCGGTATAGCAAGTGTTTTTGAAAGATATTAAATTAGTTGAATTAGTTTGGTCAAGAATATGTTTGTAAAATAGAATATCCCTATTATTATTTCCACTATTATTTACTATACTATTACCATTAATTGTTATTGGATTACTCGTAAATGAAGATGTTAAATATACGCTGTTCTCTAATGCAACTATAGACCCTGCAAGATCACGATAACCAGGATAAGTATTATTCCCTTGAGATCTGAGAATTAGTTCGGCCGAAAAGTCACTCAAATCTATTTTATATAGTACCAAATCTGAATTGTATTCGTTATAAATAGTTTGGCTGCTATTTATTATTTGATTCCCTACTTCTAATTCTCCCCTAAAACTTGATAAAACATATAAATTATTACCTTCGTGCGTCATAAAACTTCTTTGTTCAACATCTCCAGTACCATTTCCTACAGGTTGCAGAAATCCGCAATTATCAACAATAATATTGTTTTCCAATACGCCTGTGTCTTTTGAAATTTCCATAATTACACTCCCTACGTTGCATCCGCTAAAGTCTGATGTACTTTTATAGTATTTACTCCATAAATACAATTTATCATTAGAGTTATTATAATATAATGTTAATGGAGAAAATTTAAAGCTTAAATAGCTAGAAATATCTTTTGACCAAACGAGATTTAGGTTGGAATCAATCTTAGTTAAATAAGGATTGCCAGTAGTATAGTAATAACTAATATCAGAAGATTGTGTTTGTCCAATAATATAAATATTTCCATCTTTGTCTATTTGCGAGTCGAAAAAGTAGTCATAGCTATTAGTACCATAAAGTTGCGATTTTATTAAATTTCCAAATGTGTCAAATTTAGCTGTAAAATATTGACTTCTTGACCCGTTTGGCACTATTAAACCTAAATTATTATTAATTCCTTCATCTAATTGACCAGTTACATAAATATTACCCATCCAAGAATGGACTTTTCGTTTTGAATAACATTCATCACTAATTTTTTTTACCCATTCAATAACTCCATTTGGATTCAATTTAATTAAGCTACTGCCCATTTCTATTGAAAATCCACCTACTGTTACGCCCCCACGACTATTACATATTAAAGAATAAATATTGTCATTGTCATCAACAGTAGTGTCTTTAAATATCATAAAATCAGTTGGACCATTATCAGGTATAAAAAGATTAGACCATAAAAGATCACAATTAAAATCATATTTATATATAGATCTTCCCCAACCTTGATTGGGATTGATTGTTAAAACTATTCCATCTGAGGCTTTATCAATATCTACTACATAATCTTCAATATGACCTCCAATACTGTGTCCACAATCAAAGCATTGTGAATACCCGAAAAAAACAAAAAAAACAAAAAATACTAGAGAAAGAATATTCTTCATACGAGCAAATATAGAAAACAGGAATGAATTGATTTCAATTTTCTGTTTTATCGTAAAAAATAACGTCTAACAATTTTAAGGCGTAGAATTAGAAACCTGTAACAATTTCCCATTATAATATTTTTGTCCTGTTAAAGCAAAATCAAAAATATACTGTGCCATACCTATAGCCGACATGTTGGCTTTATACCCAGGAAACGCTTCTTCCAACATTTCAGTTTGTACTGCTCCTAATGCCAATACATTGAATGAGATTCCTGAGCCCTTGTATTCTTCAGCCAATAATTCGGTCAAGTTAATAACTGCTGCTTTACTGGAACTATAAGCAGCTAAACCCGGAAATTTCATGCTCCCTTGTACACCACCCATAGAACTGATGGTAACAACATGACTTCCTTGCTTCATAAATGGCAACACGGTTTTGGTTAACTCTGCCACACCAAAAACATTGGTTTTATAAACGGTTTCAAAATCTTCCATAGAAAGTTGAGAAAACGGTTTGTTAATTAGCATACCGGCATTATTAATCAACACATCTACTTGTTGCCAATTGGTATTTATAAAATCTGTCACACTTTTATAAGCGTTTGCATCACATAAATCGCAAGAAAGAGATGCGACATTATTTAGTTTTAGTAGTTCTATAGGTTTTTTGTTCCGTGAAATTGCCAAAACCTGATGCCCTGCTTTGGCAAATAGTTTAGCCAATTCAAAACCAATGCCTCTACTTGTGCCTGTTATAATTATATTACTCATTATATAGTTTAATTTCTTTAGTTGGTGTGTTACAAATGGCCTCAATGGCAGGAATGGTTTTCTTTATTAAGTTAGTCATATGGTCGTAATCTAATTTATCCGCTTCATCATCTACATGATGATAATAATCGTAATTAGACAAATCGCTACATGAAATGGTATGACAAGGCACTTTAAAGGTTTCATAAAAAGGGAGATTATCTGAACGCTTGAATAAATTTCTTTCTTCAGAAATCTCAGATAACCCTGTAAGATTGAAATCACTATACTCATTCATTTTTTCAGACATGTTTGATAATCCATAACCAGTTACAAATGCCATATAATCCCGGTCTGGAAAAGGCACACCAATCATTTCAAAATTCAACATGGTGTAAAGGTCTATATTATCTTCTTTAAGTGTTTTTGCTAAATAGGCAGACCCTAGCATACCTTTTTCTTCAGCAGAAAATAATGCGACCAAGATGCTGCGTTTATTACTTTTTGTCTTTGCAAAATGTTGTGCTATAAGTAAAACTCCACTAACACCCGATGCGTTATCGTTTGCACCATTGGCAAGGCCATCATCACCAACTTTATCTGCTACACCAATATGGTCGTAATGCGCTCCAATAATAACCACTTCGTTTTTAAGTTTGGGGTCGTTGCCTTCTATATAGCCAACAATGTTGTAAGCATCTATAGCACTCCATTTAAAATTGTTTCTGTAAGTTTCAAAATAAGGTTTGATATTATTTTTTTCAAAGACAGCCTCAATGTAGATCGCGGCCTTTTCAATACCTACAGAACCTAATTCACGTCCTTCCAATTCATCAGATGCCAGATAAGATATCATCATTTCTAAGGCTTCGGGTGATACATAGTCTTTTTTAAATACTCTAAAACTTATAAAACCTATTAAAATAACAAAAGGGATGATTATAAATATTTTTTTCATATGTGGTTATTGTTTTTTCTCAAAGATCATATGGAATCGTTTATCGTCTTCGGTGTGTATCTCAAAAAAATATCGGTGTTCGATGATTTTCAATTGCAAGAAAACTTCTCGCTTGTGATGATTTCATAATACTAATTTCATGCTTAAAGATAAAAAAACCTGCTTCAATCCAGAAAATTATCTGGAGAAACAGGTTTGAATTTTATAATGAGACCTTAAGACTGCACTGTAAGTGACATTCTTACACCAACATAGTAACAGGATTTTCAATATATCCTTTTAATGTTTGAAGGAATTGTGCCCCTGTTGCTCCATCAACCGTTCTGTGATCGCACGCCAATGATAATTTCATCGTGTTGCCAACAACTATTTGTCCATTCTTCACAACTGGCTTTTCTACAATGTTTCCAACAGAAAGAATAGCTGAATTTGGTTGATTAATTATAGACGTAAAGGTGTCTATACCAAACATCCCTAAGTTAGAAACCGTAAACGTACTACCTTCCATTTCTTGAGGCGTCAATTTTTTATTTCTAGCTTTTCCTGCAAGGTCTTTAACAACAGCTCCTATTTGTGGCAAGGTTTGCTCGTTTGCAAATTTCACAACTGGAACCACCAAACCATCTGGCACTGCTACAGCAACACCAATATGCACATGATTATTTAAGCGCATTTTATCTGGAAACCATTGAGAATTGACTTGTGGATGCTGTTTTAATGCCAAAGCACAGGCCTTGATAACCATGTCGTTATATGATATTTTTTTATCTGGAATGGAATTAAACTGTGCACGAAATGAAATGGCATTATCCATATCGAATTCAACACTCAAATAATAATGAGGTGCAGTAAACTTAGAATTGGTTAATGCTTTTGCTATGGCTTTACGCATTTGGGAATTTGTAACGTCCTCAAAATCCTCTTGCCCAACCGGCACAAATTTACCAACTGCCGCCGCAGCTGAAGGTGTATAATTTTCTATATCGCTTTTTACAATACGTCCGTTTTCTCCTGACCCTTGTACTTGTTGTAAATTAATACCTTTTTCCTGAGCTATCTTTTTAGCTAATGGAGATACAAATAACCTTCCATTAGTAGAGGTTGTTGCAACAGGTTTTGATGGTTTTGCTTCTGCTTTAGGAGCCTCCACTTTAGTTTCAGCCTTAGGAGCTTCCTCTTTTGGAGCTTCTTCTTTTTTAGCAGTAGTTGCACCAGCTGTAAAATTAGATGCCACTCCAGATACATCTGTTCCAGCAGGACCTATAATAGCCAACAATGAATCTACTTTTGCAGATTCACCTTCTTTTAAACCAATATATAATAAGGTACCTGCTTGAAATGACTCAAACTCCATGGTCGCCTTATCTGTTTCGATTTCCGCTAAAATTTCACCTTCTGTTACAGTATCTCCAACTTTTTTTAACCAAGTGGCTACTGTTCCTTCTTCCATGGTATCACTCAATCGAGGCATGGTTACTACAACGACACCATCTGGTAATTTAGCATTTGTATTAGATTTTTCATCAGACCCACCCTTTGATTCTTCTTTAGGTTTATCTTCTGATTTTTCTTTTACTTCGGTTTTTGTTTCAGTAGATTCTTTTCCTTCTTTTTTAACCTCGGTAGAAGATTTGCTACTACCACCATTTAATAAACTGGAAATATCTTCACCTTCTTCACCAATAATAGCCAACAGTTCATCAACCTTAGTAGTTTCACCTTCTTTAACGCCAATATGAAGCAAGGTGCCTTCGTGAAAAGACTCAAACTCCATGGTGGCTTTATCAGTTTCAATTTCAGCTAAAATATCGCCTTCACTTATTTTGTCACCAACCTTTTTTAACCAAGTGGCAACAGTTCCTTCTTCCATGGTATCGCTCAATCGCGGCATATTTATTATTTCTGCCATAGCTTATATTTTATGTTGAATAAATGGATAATCTTCTTGTTCGTAAACAGCGTCATACATGACGTTTTTATCTGGATATGGTGACTCATCTGCAAATTTCTCGCATTCTTCAACCAAATCCTTGACACGCTTGTCTATGATTTTTAAATCGTCTTCGGAAGCGTATTTCTTTTCAAGAATAATATCTTTAATCTGGGTTATTGGATCTATTTTCTTATATTCTTCAACTTCAGCTTTTGTTCTATAATGTTGGGCATCACTCATAGAGTGACCTCTATAACGATATGTTTTCAACTCTAAAAACGTTGGTCCTTCACCACGACGTGCACGTTGAATGGCTTCATCAAATGCTTCAGCAACTTTTATAGGATTCATCCCATCAACGGGTCCACAAGGCATTTCGTAACCCAACCCTAGTTTCCATATTTCTGAATGGTTAGCGGTACGCTCTACAGACGTTCCCATGGCATATCCGTTATTTTCACACACAAATACTACGGGCAGGTTCCAAAGCATGGCTAAATTGAATGATTCGTGCAAAGAGCCTTGACGAGCAGCTCCATCACCAAAACAACATAATGTAACGGCATCGCTACCATGATATTTATCTCCAAATGCAAGGCCTGCACCTAATGGAATTTGGCCACCAACAATACCATGTCCGCCATAAAAACGGAATTCTTTAGAAAAAATGTGCATGGAACCCCCAAGACCTTGTGACGTTCCTGTACCTTTTCCAAAAAGTTCTGCCATAACACGTCTTGGATCTACACCCATACCAATGGGCTGAACGTGATTTCTATAGGCGGTAATCATTTTGTCTTTTGTTAAGTCCATAGCATGCAAAGCACCTGCTAATACTGCTTCCTGACCATTATAAAGGTGAAGAAATCCTCTCACTTTTTGTTGTATATATACTGCAGCTAGTTTGTCTTCAAACTTCCTCCAAAATGACATGTCTTCGTACCATTTGAGGTAAACTTCTTTTGTAATTTCTTGCATCGAATAATATAATATTATATTTTACTTAAGCGAAATACAAAAGTAATACATTACTAGGGATTGCAAAAACGTAAAATCATTAAAGTAGAAAAAATATTGAATTTGATGTCTTTTTAAGAAATTCTAATTATTTGCTGTTTTTGAAATGATTTATATGATAATTACAATGCAGATTTGTCAAAAAGTAATGGCAACAAGTTACTTAGGGAATTAGATTTCATTATACTACCAATTTCTCCCATAAAAAAAATCTCTATGGGGGAGTCTTGCTTAATTTCATATTCCGCTATGGCTTGTCTACATGCTCCGCAAGGCGGAATGGGATTTTTAGTTATTTGATTACTTGAAGCTGCCGTAATAGCCATTTTTAAAATTTTGGAATCCGGATATTGGGAGCCAGCATAATAAATGGCGGTACGTTCGGCACATAATCCAGAAGGATAAGACACGTTTTCTTGATTATTGCCCGCAACTATTTCCCCATTTTCTAATAAGATGGCTGCCCCAACTTTAAATTTAGAATATGGTGCATAGGCTTTGCTTCGTGCTTCAATAGCCCTATTCATTAATATAGAGATATCATTGGGAAGTTCATTTAAGTCATTGTAGACTTGAAATATGGATTCTATTTTGAGTTCTTTCATGCGTTAACCAATTTCACTAAAGTTACGATACTATTTTAAACAAAAAAACTATTACGTTTTGTAATAGTTTTTTAGATATTATTTAATTGTTTATTTTTTATTAATATTCCCTGTACTCTCCTGCCCCTATATTAAATGTTAACGAAAAACGCAGCGTACTTTCTAAAGGACTTTGCACTTTAGATGTAGAGAATAAATATGATAAATCTATATTAACCACATTGTACTTAAAACCAGCACCCAATGCTAAAAATTTTCTAGCGCCTTTTTCTTCACTCTCATTAAAATAACCAGTCCTGAAAGCAAAGGAATCTTGATATGTGTATTCTGCACCCAATGCCCAAGTAAACTCTTTTAACTCTTCGCTAAAACCTCCTGGTGCATCTCCAAAGGATTGAAAAATACCAGATAAAAAGCCTACATTAGGATCTTGTCCTTTATAAATCACCCCTTCTTGCACTAAAGTCGTTTCTTCTCCTTCATCATATCTACCATTATTATTTCCATCAACATAATTATACTCATCTCCATATATTGGAGGGGTTGGCACCAAAAGTTTGGCAACTTCAGCAGTAACCGCCAATTTATTATACTCATCAAAAATAAAATCAAAACCCGCTCCTAACCGCAAATTTGTTGGTTGAAAATTTTCTGTACCACCCTCATCATATGTAAATTTAGGTCCTAAATTTTGAATGGCAAACCCTGCTCTCCATCGTCCGTTAAAATCCGTATAAGCTTCTTCTTCACTTTGATAATATCCTGAAATATCTACTCCAAATGTATTTGCTGAAGTTACATCACCATCAACACCAGGCAATCTCAAATCTGAACGCAGAAAACGCATAGCAACAGACATGGCGAATTGGTCAGTTAATCTTAGAGCATATGAGGCATCTATGGTCAATTCATTAGGTCTTTGTATCAATGCTTGCGAAATTTCATTATCCCTAAATTCAATATCTCCCAAAGAAAAATACCTAAAGCTAGCGGCAAATGCACTTCGATCATCTATACGATTAAAATAAGTAACATTTCCTAAAAAAATATCATTCACCAATTTACTTAAATAGGGTGTATAACTGACCGCTATTCCTGATTTGGTTTCAGAAAAAGCATATTTTGATGAATTCCATTGTTGCGAAAAACCATCTACCGAAGTGGCAACTCCCATATCACCCATAGCGGCTGCACGCGCATCTGCTGCAATTAGCACAAAAGGCATTCCCGTGGTTATTACTCTAGAATCGTTGTCATTGGGGATTATGGTAGTTTGTGCACTTAATTCAAATACAGTTACCAACAGCATTAATACGCATATGTTATTCTTCATGTATCAATTTTTTACAAATATAATTTTTTATTATAGTATAACAAGTTTCTCGATTTTTTCCACTTTTTTATTTAATAGATTGGAATGAACAGTGAGTTTATAGATATAAACGCCTTTTCCTATTCTATCGCCAAAATCGTCCCTACCATCCCAAACTATATCCCTCGATAACGTGCTATTTACAATGCCGCCTCCTAGGGTTTGCCCATTAAGGGTTCTAACCAATTTTCCCGATACAGTAAATATTTGTATTGAAACGTCTAAAGCATCTGAACTATTGTGATTGAACCAAAATTCAGTATAATTCACAAACGGATTTGGATAATTTAGCACGTTATTTATTACCAATTCTTGATCTTTGTCAAATACGATAAATTGGATTTCTGCTATTGAAGAATTATTGTAAACATCCCAAGCTCTTAGGGTTAAAGTATGAAGGCCCGGCGATAAATCCCTAAACGGATACGTAGCCACTCCTTTTTGATAATCATCAACCTCAGTCTGATAATAATCATTCAGTATAAACGGATTGGTTTCATCTCCATCTAAAATGGCAACAATATCGTGACCAATACCACTTGCCGTATTTATACCATTAATATCTTCCAGTTTTACCAATAATGTGGGCGATTCATTTGTAATACCTCCCGATACAAAATTCTCGTCATTCATATACAATGTAATGGTGGGACCTGTATTATCTTCTTCGGCATTTTCATTTAAACCACCTATTTTTACCGTATTAATGGCAGCACCTGTTTGGTCTTCCAATAATGCATCCCTTTCTGAATAAAAACTTACCTTACCAAAACCTATAGGAATACCAATATCTTTAGGAACCACAAAATTAAATTCAAACTGTCCGTTTTGAACAGATGCCTGACCTCTGAAAATAATTTCGCCAAGTGTTGTAAAATCTAATCTTACTATTTGTCCATTGGTATCTCTGGTGCCATCATTAGCCAGCGTTTGCCTATTTATATCTTTATCATAAATGGTTGATGAAAGTATACCGTTATAAGTATTCAAAACGGTTCCAGACAAATCGGTTACTTCACCTGATAGTTTTATACGACTTAATGCTTTTAATGTATCTGTGGGTTGCGTTATATCCACATCATTAATTTTTGTTAAACGAATATTAGGTTTGGGAAACGCTAACTTCATAGCTGGATCACCAATAAAAAATACCAATTTATTTTGGCTATTTGAAGAAATTGATGATTCGTTTTTGGTCAATCGTAATGATTCGGCCATCGTTGGATATTCAAAATCGCCATAATTATCATCATCACTATATGAAAACAAATACTTCCCTAATAGACTATTAAAATTGATGGCAAAATTTACAAATATTTGCCGCGTAGTTGTTATGAGTCCGATGGATCCGGCTTCCTTATTCCAATAAATGAATTCCCCAGCCGTTTGCCTAAATGGGTTATCAAACTTGGTAAACTCACAAGTAACTGACACGAAGCAATTAAGTTTATTAAAATTTCTTAAGCCTTGTATATCCGGTTTTAATAAAATACGTTCGCCTGCCAAACCATCTTCACCACCATGACCAAAATAATTTACCACCAGAGCGCCATTATCAATAGCATTTACAAAAGTCTCATTTACTTTTGGATAGGTATTTCCGCCTGCTGAAGATTCCTGTTTGAAAGCATCCGAATGTATTTTAACAACATTTACAAAAGCTTTTTCTTGGGTAACTAAATTGCCTATATTGTCGGTTGTTTGTTGTAAAATCCCTTCCCAATCTTGGTCAACATCATCTGAAACCACAACATAATTATTACGCCAACTTCCGAAAGATTCTTTAGCGTAATAACTTTCAACTTTATCAACCATATCCTTGGCTTGCTGTGGTGTTTCGGCAAGAATTCTTCCAACAGCAATATCAAGTCTATCACTTGTTCCCATAGTACCTTCATTAGCATCCATCATACCATAAAAATCATCAGAAACAAATGAACTGGTAAGATTGAAACTATTATAAGAGTACCACGAAGGCATGATGTTTGTATTGTTTGGTATTCTATCCTTATAGTCAAAAGAACCATCACCAAATAAGCATAAATACTTTAGCCTATTATCTGGTGTGCTGGCATTATCATAAACATACTTGACCATATTTCTAATAGCACCAATATCTTGATTGCCTGTGTTAAACTCATTGTAAATCTCGTTTAAGCCAACAACCTTAACATTTAAATTATATTGATTTCTATTTATTTGTGCCAAACGTTCTGCTTGGGCTAGCATATTATTGGGAGACACTATGATATAATCTACATCTTGAAACTGGCCAGAACTATTTAAAAATAGAGTCCCTTTTAAATTTTGATTACTTAATGATGTGGTAACATCTGCTTCAGGCTCAAAATAATCGGACGTCGTCAATGCCACATAGGTTCTTAAAGTACCTAATGTTGATGTAAAATTAAAGGTAGAACTAGCATTTGTGTTTTCAACATTGGTAACATTATATTTATCGGTTACATCCCAGACTTCAGAGACTTGCGATGCATTGGTAATATTATACTGTCCAATGCCAGAAGTTGATGTTACCAGACTATTTTTAAATTGAAACTGCTTATTTGAAAAACTCAAATTCCTGAGAGCTTCTATTGAAACATAATCCAAATACCCAACCCCACTTGGATTTCCTTGATTATCAAAATTAAGATTTACTGAAATTGATGAAGAAGCAACATTTACATTTCCAATGTATGATGCTTCATTCGCCAGATTTGCCCCCGAAACGCCGCTTATTAATAAGGTAGAAACGGCTGTTCCATTAACATCAATTCTTAATGAACTTTGGGTTGTTGATGTTGAAGCAAAATAAACCTTAAGTCTTATTGGGGTTGTTGCAACCAAATTGGGGACATCAAATTGAAATGCTTTTTGATTCTGAATATCAAACCTATCACCAAACCATCTTCTTCCCAAAGACGCTAAGTTATAGTCATCTACTTCATGGAATTGATAATCTTCATAAGTATCAATAATTAGATCTACTGCACCACTTGGCTGTATAAACGGTTGGATACGCTTACCATTACCAGTGCCCACATTTATATAATAGTATGTTTTATCTGTGTAACAGTTTATGTTAGTGTTACTTTCAGCATTAAATTCTTTGGGTCCTTGGGCATAAAACAATATATAATCTTCATTATTAAACACACCATCTCCTTCTCCAACAAACTTTATCGCATTTTCAACAACATCAAATGGTTGGGCAATTGAATTAGAATATGGTATCATTTGTCCGCCATTACCATATATTTTAATAGTACGTGGGTCAACATTATCCACATCAACACCTAATTGCCTAATAAAATTTTTTGACAATCGGAAAACCCCAGTCTTATCAACATAAAATTTAAACCATCTTCCAGTGTTTAAAACAGAATTGGAAATGGCCATAGAGCCAAATGCTTTACTTGTTACTGCTGTTCTATTCGTATTAGCTGTTTCATTGTAAGTAATTTGAAATGAAGTGACTTTTTTAAAAGTACCATCCTCACTTTTTATTATGGGTGATAATTTAAAAAAGGCGTATTGTTTATCTCTTGATTTAGAATTTTTTAAACTAAATTTTAGCTCATTAGGCAATTTGCTAATATCTAAATCCCCTAAGTCGCTTCTTGATATGTTTGAATAGGAAACATTATTTAGAACTATGGAAGACTCATTAATTGAATTGGTCAGCTTCCATTGATCGACAAACTGCAATCCTTCCTCAAACTCATAGCTAAAATATTCTTTATTAAATGAAGGGATTTCTACAGTATAACTGCCAACAGAAAGCGCTTGTTTTCCCTCCCAATTAACAGTGTAATTTTTTTGCTGAGAGAAACAAATAATAGAAACAAATAAAAATAAAAGTAAAAATTTCCTTTTCATCAATTAATTAACGTATTTACGCATCTATTATAACTGGAAACAATCAACATTTTTTTTAAACAGATTCAAAAATACAATATTAATCGGAATATAGGCGTTATAGCAACACTAAATAAAGGTGAAATATTTCAAAAACATCGGTGTAATGCATCAAAAATAGGGTGAAATGCACTTTTTTTTGGTCGAAATGCAAAAAATCACTTGCTGTGTTCGGTTTAATTACTATATTGCAGCACCAAAAACATTATTAGCTTACTTAAACGTATGGATATGAAAAAAGTAGTGACAATCAAAGTATTATTAATCCTGACATTATCTGTAGTCTTGATTGGTTGTAAAAAATCATCAAGTTCCAAGAATAGTTCAAGGGCTACAGGATGGCAAATTAACGACAAAGAAGGGGGTTTTCAATACAATACTAGCTTTAAAGAACAAGAAACTTCTCCTGGTTTAGTTTTTGTAGAGGGTGGAACTTTTACAAAAGGTAGAGTTCAGGATGACGTGATGCATGATTGGAACAATACACCAAGCCAGCAACATGTACAATCTTTCTACATGGATGAAACTGAAGTTACCAATATGATGTATTTAGAGTACCTAGACTGGATTAAGAGAGTTTATCCACCCTCTGAAGAGAATTTTAGGGCCATCTATCACGGAGCTTTACCAGACACATTGGTTTGGAGAAATCGTTTAGGTTTCAATGAAATTATGACAGAAAATTATCTGCGTCACCCGGGATATGCCGAGTATCCTGTTGTTGGAGTTAGTTGGATACAAGCTGTAGAATTTGCCAACTGGAGATCTGATCGTGTTAATGAGTACTACCTAGAAAGCGCTGGTTATTTAAAACGGGATGCCAAAACTATAGATGTTAACGCAGAATCCACATTTAATACAGATACCTATATTAATGCCCCTACATTAACATATGGTGGCAATGAAGAAGTTATAAATCCTGATAGCGGAAGAAGAAACGTACGTACTGATGCAGATGGAAATCCTATAGGCATATATGCCACCAGAGAAACCGGTATTATATCACCAAAATACAGACTCCCAACAGAAACTGAATGGGAATATGCTGCTTTAGGTTTAAGTGAAATAAGAGCTTATAATTTATATAGAGGCCGTAAAAAATATCCATGGGATGGACAATATACACGTTCAGGAAAACGTAAAACCCGTGGTGATCAATTAGCTAATTTCAAACAAGGGAAAGGAGATTACGGCGGAATTGCGGGATGGTCGGATGACGGTGCCGATATTACCAATAAAGTAAAATCCTATGATCCTAACGATTTTGGTTTATATGATATGGCAGGCAATGTAGCTGAATGGGTAGCTGATGTTTATCGACCAATAATTGATGATGAATTTAATGATTTCAATTACTATAGAGGAAACGTTTATACCAAAAACGCCATTAATGATGACGGAACTGTAAAAGTGGTGACTTCAGAAAGCATTGGATATGATACGTTGTCTACAGGCAAGTTAGTGGCAAGAAACCTTCCGGGACAAATTATGCAAGTTCCTGTTGATGAAAATGAAACTTATTTAAGAACTAACTTTGACAAAAGCAACGAGATTAACTTTAGAGATGGGGACAAACGTTCTTCTAGATACTTTGAAAGCTTTAATGATGATGAAACCGAAGGTGGAACTACTGAAGATGCTGAAACCAGAAAAATGTACAATGCTCCTAAACATTCCGTAACAAGGGACTCTTTGGGTAATATTATTAGAGAGTATGACAAAGACAACAATAGAACCTCTTTAATTAACGACGAAGTAAGAGTTTACAAAGGTGGTTCTTGGAAAGACAGGGAATATTGGTTAGATCCAGCTCAAAGACGTTATTTCCCTCAAGATATGGCAACCGACTATATCGGATTTAGATGTGCTATGTCTCGAGTAGGCTCAAAAAGCAAAGAAAAAAATAAAACGAAGAACTAAAAATCTTCTTATAATATTAAAAAGTCCTAGCATATGTTAGGACTTTTTTTATACATTTAATTTATAATTAAAAGACATTACTTTTGAAAATTCAACAACTGCACACTTTATTCCTAGAATGTCATTCAGCATGCACAGATACAAGGAAAATAAAAGAAAATGATATGTTCTTCGCTCTCAAAGGCGATAATTTCAACGGAAACTCATATGCTAAGCAAGCTATAAATCTTGGTGCAAAATATGTTATTATTGACGAGCCTGAGTATTATGAAAACCCTAAAACTATTTTAGTTGATAATGTACTTGAAACACTTCAACAGCTTTCATCCTTTCATCGAACTTTTTTAAATATCCCAATTATTGCATTGACGGGAAGTAACGGAAAAACAACTACTAAAGAGTTAATTAATGCAACACTATCAAAAAAATATAAAACCACAGCTACTGTTGGGAATTTAAACAATCATATAGGCGTTCCATTAACATTGCTTTCTATGGATATAAATACAGAGATTGGTATTGTTGAGATGGGAGCCAATCACTTAAAGGAAATCGCTTTTTTATGCCAGATAGCACAACCAGATTATGGCTATATCACAAACTTTGGAAAAGCGCATTTAGAAGGTTTTGGTAGTGTTGAAGGTGTCATTAAAGGAAAAAGTGAAATGTATGATTATTTAATGGAACACAATAAAACCATATTTGTTAATGCAAACGATGCCATTCAATTAGAAAAAACTCAAAAAGCAAGTATTTTTACTTTCGGAAATAAAAATCAAACACCAAATGTTTGCATCGATTTTGTTGAAGCGCAGCCTTTTGTAGTATGTAATTATTACAATCTTACCATTGAAAGTCAATTGATTGGTGATTACAATTTCAGTAACATTGCAGCTGCCATTGCCATTGGAAATTATTTTGAAATTGACGATAATTCAATAAAACAAGCCATTGAAAATTATATTCCAGCCAATAATCGTTCACAGATTATCCTGAAAGAGAACAACAAAATCATTTTGGATGCTTACAATGCCAATCCAACCAGTATGGCTGCTGCTCTACATAATTTTGAGAAGCAATCAGGACATAAAATAGCCATTATTGGCGATATGTTTGAGTTAGGTAATGAAGCCAAACAAGAACATCAACATATTGTTGATTTGGCAAATTCATTAAACATCGATAACCTTATTTTTATTGGAGAAAATTTTTTTCAAACTAAAACAGCTTCTGAAAAAATAACCAAATACACATCTTTTTCAGATTTCAAAGATGTATTTAAACCATTATCCATTAAAGATTCTACAATTTTAATAAAAGGGTCTAGAGGTATGGCATTGGAACGCGTTTTAGATGTATTATAAAAAATGGATTAATTCGTTTCTTTCAATTCATCTATTTATTCAATAGCTGATCTGCCGCTAGAATCAAAAAGATATAATCCGTTGTACCTCCACCTAGGACATATTCTGTTTGCTGCCATAAAAAAGGCCATTCCAATAATTCAGGAAAATCTGGCCGTATTAAAGCTGTCCCCGAACCAATACCTCCAGGAATAAATGAAAATTCTCCTCTATTTACGCCATATGCCTGGGTTAATGATCTGGACCCAACACCTGATGCAAATGACGATGTATTAACACCTGGATGCACACCAAGAACAAAATTCATGGCATTAAGCATATAGATGTTTGGGAATATTTCTGGGAAACTAGTATGCAAAAAATATTGTTGCACTCCAAAATTTTGAATACCCCAACCCGCACCCCAAATATTCGGTTCGTAAGGCATTCCATAAGGTGTTTTCTTCCCTAATTCTTTTACTTTTTCAAAATAAGTTTTAGCTGCTGCTGTAATTTTAACTTTAAAGTTTTCATTTTTAATTAACGGAATGATTGGTCCTACAACCCAACCATTTTGCTCAAATCTATCTGCAATGGCATCTGTATTCTCTACTAAAAATTGCGCGTATTTCTCATCTTTGGTTGTTTTCAACAGCTCAACAGCCAAGTTCGTTTTAGCTATTTGATTTCTTGGTTTAGTTATTTCCCAAATTTCTTTTGCTATTTCAAGGCAGTCTTTTGCCAACGCATCATTAAATCCTTTTAACACTCTTGCTGCCGCAGCTAATCCTGCCGCTGCATTTAATTCTCTATTAGGATTTTGCTCTGTAAAAACCCATCTGTCATCACCAATCCCCGGTTTACCCATTTCAATTCCAACCGTATCTACTGTCGATGTTTTCATTTCATGCGAATAAACCTCATTATCACTATGGTTTACGGGATCCCCTAATAACGTGTATTGTCTTTTATGTGGTACTATAATCCCTCTATAAAAACGTCCCATAGATTTGTAACCTCCAACAATCGATAATGCACCATGCTCTATTTGTTGCAACATATCTGGTTTACCATCTGGCTGTAAAATTTCGACTGTTTTGGTTTCTTGATCGATACTTGTGTTATCGTAATCCACATTAAAGAGCTCATATATTTGTGATAATCCTTGTACAGTTGATGCTTGAGATTCAACACGTAAATCATAATCACCTGCATCATGCCATCCTCCAACATTAATACCCGGCACATGCTCCCCCGATTTATATTTTGTTAGTGTTTCAGGACCTTGCAAATACCCATCAAAATGGTTGGTGTTTATGGGTGCCATTCGAGCATCATCTAAATGACAACGGCCATGCCACACTTTATATCTATCGTTAACGCGCATGTGACACATTTGTACAGGTAGAAAATATTCAAGTGTAGGTTGCCAAACGTTTCTTTTAAAAACATTATCGCTTATTTGAAAAGGATTTGTTTTATAATTTCCATACTCAACGATATACAAGCCTGGTTCCGTAATTTTAGAAAAATCGAATTGATAATATTTATAACGCAAAAAGTCACCCCATTCTTTGGGTGTTTCAGAAATCACTTCTGTAAATCCGCCTTCAGTACTAACCTTTAACAGTTTTATGTTCTTAACGTCTATATCATTTTTATCTGTTTCTATTGTAGCAACTTTAGGTTGATTGGTATGATAACCTACTTGCGACACTTGAACTACTGGGCTATAGGTATAATTATTCTCTACTTTAGGGGTTACTAACCATTCAATAGCATTTTTAGTAGCACCAGCAGGAACTAGAGAGCGCACCACAAACCACCCGTTAGAATGTTTTGCACGGCCATCTATTAATTGCAAATTATTATCTTTCAAGTTCTTGATAGTAAGAGTTTGCGAAGTCGTTTCTGGAGCAATTACGAGAACCTTCCCTTCTGCCATAGGGGTTAATTGAAATTCGTTATCGCTGTCTTTAAATCCTGGACCATTTGCTTGACGGTTGAAAATCCCAAAATCATTATCCATGTAATAAGATTTCCCAAATAATATACCTGGAAAAAACTCAATATTCATCCCTACTTTATCAACCCATTCCTGTGGAATAGGTTTATCTAAATCCACCACAATTTTAAAAGATTTTCCTTGTGGAATCACTTTAAGCGTATAAGACATATTTAAATCTGGATAAAAAATGGGATTAAAACCAACACCATTTATTGATGGATCTGGATATTCCATATGTACACTAATCTCCTGTTTACCAAGATCTACTTTACGTTCACCTACTTTAGGAACAGGCTGCCATTGGCCAGGAGTGGGTTCTAGTCTTAAGTCTCCATTTGTTGCAACCCTTAAACCGTTTTGAATGATACCCACGCCACCTTGATGGCTTTCTGGATAAAAATCGTGGGCCAACATAACATTGGCACCCCTCATTTCTAAGTATTCTTGACTATTAATTTTAAATTCTTGGGTTGAATCTACTTTTTTCTGGGCATAAATATTACAAATACACAGTAGCGAAATGATGGCAAAAAACGGTTTCATCTATATAAATTTAGCGGTTGGGAATAAGTCACAAGTTAGCCATTTCTAATCATTTCGGGATTATGAATATTAAATTAAATCTTTCTGGATTTTGAAAATACTTGCGATGGAAAGAATACTGGAAGTTTTATATAAAAAATTGTGGGTCATACTGGATTCGAACCAGTGACTTCCACGTTGTCGACGTGACACTCTGAACCAACTGAGTTAATGACCCTTATCATAATGTAGAAACAAAAAATCCTAAAGCTTTAACTTTAGGATTTTTTTTGTGGGCGACAAGGGATTCGAACCCCTGACCCTTTGGGTGTAAACCAAATGCTCTGAACCAGCTGAGCTAGTCGCCCTTTAATTAGGTGTGCAAATATAAGCTAGATTTTTAATCTGCAAAAACTTTTTCAATAAAAAATCAAACTATTTCTGCAACTACAAATGTGCTTCCTCCAATATAAATACAATCATTGGCAGTTGCATTATCTTTTGCTGCTTTATATGCTTCTTTTACAGAACTATAAGTTTTTCCATTAAATCCAGCATCCATAAATATTTGCTTTAGTTCTTTTGCATCTAAACCTCTTGGAATATCAGGTTTGCAAAAATAATAGATTGCTTTTTTTGGTAATAAAGGTAAAATGGATGTCACGTCTTTATCATTTACGACCCCAAAAACGATATGCAAGGTTTTATAGGTTTCATTTAAAAGCTGTTTCATAACATAAGCTAGACCTTCTTTGTTGTGCGCCGTATCGCAAATCACTTTCGGATTTAATTGCAAAATTTGCCATCTACCCATTAAACCTGTATTATCTACAACATTTAATAAGCCTTTTTTAATGTGTGCTTGAGAAATTATAAAACCTCTTTCTTGAATTTTTCTTATGGCTTGAAGAACTGTTTTAATGTTCTTTTCTTGATAAATGCCTTTTAAATCACTTTCAAAAATTTCTTTAATCTCTTTATCAGCAAACGTAATTTCAGAATTATTTTTGGAAGCTAAATTTTTAAAAACAGGCTGCGTTTCGGTTTGTGTTTCGCCAATAACTACAGGCACATTTGGTTTTATAATGCCACCTTTTTCAAATGCGATTTCTTCTATTGTATTTCCTAAAAATTGCATGTGATCATACCCTATATTAGTAATGACAGAGACTTCTGGTGTGATAATATTTGTAGAATCTAATCGGCCTCCAAGCCCCACTTCAACAATAGCAACATCTATTTTTTCTTTTGAAAAATAATCGAATGCCATACCTACTGTCATTTCAAAAAATGATAAGGAATTGCTTTCCAAAAACGATTTGTTTCGTTTAATAAAACCTGTGACAAATTGTTTGCTAACAACATGCCCGTTAATCTTGATACGCTCTCTAAAATCTTTTAAATGTGGAGAAGTGTACAATCCAACTTTATAGCCTGCTTCTTGCAGAATAGAAGCCAACATATGGCTTGTAGATCCCTTACCATTGGTACCTGCTACATGAATTGATTTAAATTTTTTTTCGGGAAAATGTAAATGCTCGGATAGTTTTAAGGTATTTGTTAAATCTTTTCTGAAAGCAGATTTACCCTGTCTTTGATACATTGGTAGTTGAGAAAACATCCAATTTAGAGTATCATTATAGGTCATTCTAATTACTTAAATCAAAATTGACACTTACAAATCCTATTTGCCTTACTGGTGCTTTAGGATCAGCAGGCCATTTGTGCGATAAGGCTATTTTTTTTGCTGGTTCTAACAAACATGCAGAAGTATTTGTTGTACCCTTTATGCCTGGTTTAGCACTGATTACTTTGCCGTTTCTATCGACTTCAATTTCTACCACAACCATGCCATACTCATTACAATCTTGCTTGAAAATTTCTCTAGAAGGTTTTCCTCTACCGTTTAATCCATAACCAACACCACCACTTCCAGAACCTCCAGAACCAAAATAACTGGTTGCATATGGATTTCCATCTAGTTGGCCTTTATCTCCAGCTTTATTGTCATTTCCTTCACCACCTGTTGCTGTGCCTTCAGATTTGCTAACGCCTCCAATTAAAGCATCTAATTTCCGTTTTTTATCAGCTTGCTCCTGTTTTTCTTTAGCTACCCTATCCGCTTCTGCCTTCGCTTTGGCATCAGCAATGGCTTTTGCATTTGCTTCCGCTTGCTTTTGCTTTTTTATAGCAATAGCTTCTTCGTTTTCTTGAGTTAAAACTTCTTCTTTTGATTCTGAAGCTTTTGTTGGCTCTGCTTTTGAAACATCGGGTTGATAAGGTTCGTTTATGTCGTTTGGCTCAGATTTTATAGGTTTTAAAGGTTGAACATCTCCCTTTCCAAAATCAGTTGTTCCAAAGTTTACCGCAACTCCATACTCTATCGGTGGATCCATGTATGGCGCTCCCACAACAAATAATAATAAAATTAATATCACCGTAATTAACGTTGTTAATTTAGCAGAATCCCTTTCATGTTTGGTTTCTAAAAATTTCATTTATTAATGCTTATTAATTTTTTGAATTGTGGGCTATTCCATTCCTTTGTAAATTTAGAACTTAGCTTACTAAATAATTCTAGTAGAAAAAACCGTAATAATTTATAATTAGCTACCTGGTTTAACCGCCAGTATAATCTTAAACTTATTTCTATTAGCTATGTCCATAACCTTTACAACATTTTCCACTGGTACCGATTTTTCTGCACGTAAAACAATTGTTGGGCTCTCTTCGCTGGAAAGCGCTGTAATTAATTCTGATTCTAAAACACTTTCACCGACTCTTTTTTCATCAATATAATAGGTCAAATCCTTCTGAATACTAACCGCAATAGATTTCTTATTTTCAGTTTTACCGCTAGCTTTTGGCAATAAAATATCAATAGCACTTGTAGAAACCAATGTAGAAGCTATCATAAAAAATATAAGTAATAGAAAAACAATATCTGTCATAGACGACATATTGAATTCTGGCGATACTTTATTTCTTCCTCTAATATTCATATTATGAAGGTTCGTTTAAGTGATCAAGGAACTCCAATGAGTTTGCTTCCATTTGATACACTACTTTATCGGTTTTTACTACCAAATGATTGTATGCCATAAAAGAAACAATCCCTACAATTAAACCAGCAACGGTAGTAGTCATAGCCGTATAAAGTCCGCTAGCTAAAACATCCATTTGAATGGTACCACCAGCATTTGCAAGTTCGAATATGGCCAATATCATGCCGACTACGGTTCCAAGAAATCCAATCATTGGTCCAGCTCCAGAAATAGTAGCTAAAATACTAACGTTTTTCTCCAATCCATAAATCTCTAATCTTCCTGCATTTTCTAAAGCAGTATTAATGTCTGCAAGAGGTTTTCCAATTCTAGAGATTCCTTTCCCAATAAGTCGGGATACGGGAGAATTCACTTGGGCACAAAGTATTTGCGCAGCATCTGTTTTTCCATGGGTTACATGATCTTTTATTTGATTCATAAAATTGGAATCTACTTTTGATGCTGCTTTTATGGCAAATAAACGCTCAAAATAAATATAAATCGCCAGAACAAGCATTAAAAATAATACGGCAATGATTAGTTGTCCTGCTAGCCCTCCACTACTAATTAATTCAATAATAGAAAGGGATTTTTCAACAGGCACTTCATCTGTAAGTAACTCTGGTCCTTCTTGGGAAATTTGTATTAAAGTATTTAGCATATATAATTATTTCTTGAATTGTATAACGTTTGTTTTTTTGTTAAAGTATATTAAAATAAAGTTCTTGTAAACATAAATGCTACAGCACCTACTAAAAAGCCAATAAGTGCTAACCATGAAATCTTTTTTAAGTACCAAAAGAAATCAATTTTCTCCATACCCATTGCTACAACTCCAGCAGCTGACCCAATAATCAACATACTTCCACCAGTTCCTGCAGAATACGCTACAAAATGCCAAAGTTCATTATCCATAGGTTCATGGAACATTCCTAAACTAGCAGCAACAAGTGGCACATTGTCAATAACTGCCGAACCTACTCCTAGCAATAAAACCACTAAATCTGAAACGCCATCAGCATGCATCTCTGTACCTAATCTTGGCATCGTTCTTTCTAATGTTCCTGCAAAATCGAACAAAATACCTAGAGATTCTAGAGCAGCGACAGCCATTAATATCCCTAAAAAGAATAATATACTAGGCAATTCAATTCTTGATAAGGAATGATGAACAGGACTATGTATGGCATGTGCATCACTTTCTTGCGAATTTAACTCTGTTAAACTAAATTTTCTTCTACTATAAATCTCAGCAAAAGTAGCAACAATACCCAAAGATAACATCATTCCAACATAAGGAGGTAAATGTGTAACCATTTTAAAAACAGGCACAAAGATAATGGCACCAAGACCCAGATAAAGCATTTTTGCACTAAAAACAGACTTCTTTGGCTCTGATAAATCCTCATCATCAATATCTAAATTACCCTTGAAGATCGGTAAAAAAGAGGCAATAAAAGAAGGCACTGCCATACACAATAAGGAAGGTATAAATAAATATCCTACCAAATATTCTGTACTTACCTTTTTACCTATCCATAACATGGTTGTTGTTACATCTCCAATAGGAGACCAAGCACCTCCGGCGTTTGCTGCAATAATAATTAAACCGGCATAATATAAACGTACATTTCGTTCTTTAACTATTTTTTGAAGTATGGAAATCAAAACTATGGTAGCAGTTAAATTATCAATAATGGCTGATAAAACAAATGCCAGTATGGAAAATATCCATAATATTTTTGTTTTCTTTTTGGTTTTTACAAAGTCTTTAATCGTGGAAAATCCATCAAAATAATCAATTATTTCAACTATAGTCATGGCACCCAAAAGGAACACTAATATTTCGGCAGTTTTTCCAAGGTGATGCAATAGCGTTTCTTCCATTAGGTGCATCTTTTCTTCCGAAGCCATTGAACCAAAACCTTCTAACAAACTATGATTGGCAGAATCAAACCATTGAGGAAAACTTTCTAAACCTAAAGCTATTAATGCCCAACAAATGGCCATCATGACCAAAGCAGGGATCAACTTATCTATTTTCAAATTATGCTCTAACGTAATGGCTAAGTACCCCATTACAAATACCAAAATAATTGCTGTCTCCATAAAGTTAATATTGTTTATCGGTAGTAATCCGATTCAGATAAGTTGTATTTTACTACTATATAAAAATTGATTGGTTAGGTTTGTATTGATTTAACAAATATAAAAAACTATAATCCTTAACGATTAATTTTTAGTTAATTTTAATAGCGAAAATCTTTCCTGAACTATGATTTTTTACAGCCCCAGTCACGCTTTTTAAGGTATTTACCTCATTTCTAAGTCTTAACACTCCTAAGAATGCGAAAATTAATGCTTCTTTAAATTCTATGATATTTTTTGAAGGTATTACTATTCTGTTTTTTGTTAAATGGTTTATGCTGCTTATAAGAAACTCGTTGTAAACACCACCGCCTGAAACTAATACTGAAGCCTTATTTTTTTTGTTGATTTCTACAGAAATTTGAACAGCAATGTGCTCTATAAATGTCCTTAAAACATCCTTTATTTCCATATTATATGAATTAATTAAAGGAAAGATATTTGTATTTACCCATTCTAATCCTAACGATTTAGGGTATGATCGTTTATAAAAATCTAAATCATTCAGCTTATTTAATAATGAATGGTTTACCTCTCCTGAAGAAGCCATTTTCCCTTTATCATCATAATCAAACCCTATAGTTTTAATATAATGATTAAGAACTATATTCACGGGGCAAATATCATAGGCTATTCGTTCATCATCAATTTTTGTTGAAATATTTGCAAATCCTCCTAAATTTAAACAAAAATCATATTCAGGAAAAAGAAGTTCGTCTCCAATTGGTACAAGCGGTGCTCCCTGCCCACCCAACTCGACATCTTGAACCCTAAAATTACAAACGACTGTATTCTTTGTTAAATCTGCCAGGATGGATTTATTTCCTATTTGGTAAGTAAGTTTATTTTGTGGTTGATGTAAAGCGGTATGCCCATGAGAACAAATAGCATCCACATATTCAATATTGTTTGTTTCAATAAATTCATTAATAACATGAGCTATATAATGGGTATAATCACTATCTATAGTTTTCAAATCGTCCATAGAAGCCGTAACTAAATTCCTGAGTTTTTCTCTCCAAGTGTCATCATACTCAAAAGTTTGTGCTTTTAGAATAGTAAAATCCCACTTGGAATATTTATTAAACTCTACATAGACCAAATCAATACCATCCAGCGACGTGCCAGACATCATACCAATAACCTTATAGCTTGTTTGTATCATATTAGGTAAAAATAATAATACTCATTGATAATATCCTTATAAAAAGTTATATTTGAGTTTATTCATTATCAACATTATTAGCTAGTTATAAATCATGGATTTTAGTCTAACCGAAGAACATATCATAATACAAGATACTGCTAGAGATTTTGCTCAAAATGAACTCCTCCCGGGTGTTATAGAGCGTGATGAAAATCAACATTTTCCAGATGCTTTAGTAAAAAAAATGGGAGAACTTGGATTCATGGGTATTATGGTTGATCCCAAATATGGAGGTAGCGGTATGGACACAATATCGTATGTGCTAATTATGGAAGAACTATCCAAAGTTGATGCTTCTGCTTCTGTGATTGTTTCCGTAAATAACTCCTTGGTTTCTTATGGCATTGAAGCTTATGGCAATGATATGCAAAAGCAAAAATATCTAACAAAATTGGCTACTGGCGAGTTTGTTGGAGCCTTTTGTTTGAGTGAACCAGAAGCTGGAAGTGATGCGACATCCCAAAAAACATCAGCTATTGATAAAGGTGATTATTATTTACTTAACGGAACAAAAAATTGGATTACTAATGGAGGACGGGCCGATGTATATTTAGTGATTTCCCAAACTGATAAAGAAAAAGGCTCGCACGGCATCAATGCTTTTATTTTAGAAAAAGGCATGGAAGGCTTTCATATTGGGCCAAAAGAGAACAAACTAGGCATACGCGGAAGCGACACGCATACATTACAATTCAATGATGTTAAAGTTCCAAAAGAAAACAGAATTGGTGAAGACGGATTTGGTTTTAGATTTGCCATGAAAACCTTATCTGGCGGACGTATAGGTATTGCATCCCAGGCATTAGGAATTGCCCAAGGCGCTTATGAATTGGCTTTAAAATATTCTAAAGAACGCAAAACTTTTGGAACCGAGATTTCCAATCATCAATCCATTGCTTTTAAATTGGCAGATATGTATACAGACATTTCTGCTGCCCGGCATTTGGTAATGAAAGCTGCGTGGGATAAAGATCAAGGTAATAACTACGATATATCTAGCGCAACAGCCAAATTATATGCTTCAAAAGTGGCTATGGAACACACTGTTGAAGCTGTTCAAATTCACGGCGGTAATGGTTTTGTGAAAGATTATCACGTTGAACGTTTAATGCGTGATGCCAAAATAACCCAGATTTATGAAGGCACCTCAGAAATTCAAAAAATTGTTATCTCTAGAAGTATTTTAAGAGATTAACCCTCTGCATTCTAAATAACCACTCCCACCCGCTAAAAAACAAAAAGCCCTGCATGATTACCATGCAGGGCTTCCAAAAAAGGCAACGACCTACTCTCCCACTTTCGCAGTACCATCGGCGCTAACGGGCTTAACTACTCTGTTCGGAATGGTAAGAGGTGAGCCCCGTCGCTATAACCACCTTAAATTTTTGGCTGTTGGCCGTCTGCCCATGGCCGTTGGCACTAATGCCATCAACCAATAACCATTGACCATCAACCGGCAGTGTGGACTGCCAAATATCTTAACATATTGAAACAAGATCATGAACTACAACAACAATCATTTAAAACTAATA
>NZ_NIXN01000049.1 GCF_002807055.1 Confluentibacter citreus | reverse complement strand
ACGTTGTACACCATTTGAGAAAAACATATTACATAGAATTAAACGGAGTAAAAATCGGAACAACTGATTTTGAATTTGCGGATCCTCCAATGGGAGTTATCCACGGAAAAATCAATTTTGAAAACGTGGAATCCCCTTATGAACTTTTTAGAAATCATTGTAAAAAATATAAAGTTCAAATAAACGATGACGAACCGAAATTAAAACTTATTGATACCGTTGTAATTCCCGAGTTGAAAGTCTACTTGGAAAACGGAGCTGAACTAAATGGTTGGGGCGGAGCAATAACTGGAATGGATAACGAAGAGTATGAAATCCAATTTGGAGGAATCACATCCGAAATAATGCAAACGGAATTCAAACATCACTATGACGAATATTTTGGAACGGAATAAAAAAACAGTGTACAACACCGTGTATAAAAAATTGCTAGTTTTAGCTGGCACAAAGTTGGTTGCTCGTTTGCCGGCTTCCGATTTTCCTTCGGAAAATCCGCGCCCGCAAACACGCAACTTTCCATACACGAACACGTT
>NZ_NIXN01000048.1 GCF_002807055.1 Confluentibacter citreus | reverse complement strand
GTTCACTATCGGTGTCTGATTAGTATTTAGCCTTACCGGGTGGTCCCGGCAGATTCAGACAGGGTTTCACGTGCCCCGCCCTACTCAGGATACATCTATGAGATTTTATGATTTCGTATACAGGAATATCACCTTCTATGTTGAAGCTTTCCAACTTCTTCTACTATCATAAAATTTTGTAACTCAATGTAAGATGTCCTACAACCCCTTTTTACAGGTTTGGGCTCTTTCGCTTTCGCTCGCCACTACTGATGAAATCATTATTTATTTTCTTTTCCTGTTGCTACTAAGATGTTTCAATTCGCAACGTGTCTCGCTAATTTGACTATGGATTCATCAAAATGCAACTGAGGTTTGCTCAGTTAGGTTACCCCATTCGGAAATCTCCGTATCATAGTTTATTTCCAACTCCACGAAGCTTATCGCAGGTAATCGCGTCCTTCATCGACTTTCAGACCCAAGGCATCCACCAAATACTCTTACTTAATTTAAAAGTTAATACAACTTTAATATTGCCTATTATTGCTAAAGAT
>NZ_NIXN01000047.1 GCF_002807055.1 Confluentibacter citreus | reverse complement strand
TCGTGTATGGAAAGTTGCGTGTTTGTGGGCGAGGATTTTCCGAAGGAAAATCGGAAGCCGGCAAACAAGCACCCAACTTTGTGTTAACTAAAACTAGCAATTTTTTATACACGGTGTTGGCTACAGTTTTTAATTTTCCGCCCAATTAATTCCGTTCCACATTTGTCCGTTGTCATAATATTCTAATATAGCTTTTTCTGCCAATTGAATGTCAACTAACCAATTAGATGGGTATTCGTCCATTTGTCCATTACTTAACAAAAAGTCAACAAAAAGGTCGGACGAGTTTTCCAAAATCAAAGGCGTATAACATTTTTCATTTTCTAAATCTTGAAACATTAGGAATGCTTTATTTTTTATTTTATTGGTCAAAATAGTAAGAGCCGTTTTTTCTTTTTCATATATACAAATTTCGTTAAAATCGTTTTTCGCTCCGCTTTTAATTAAATCGGTCAATTCAAGTTCCGAGTTAATATCAATTTCTAAATTATTAAAGATGCACTTTGTCATTTCTCAAATTGTAGCCAACGTGTT
>NZ_NIXN01000046.1 GCF_002807055.1 Confluentibacter citreus | reverse complement strand
CTTTGTGTTAGCTAAAACTAGCAATTTTTTATACACGGTGTTGGCAAATCGGTTTTTTATCCGAATAATAATTTTGCTCGTTCATTTCCAATTTTATTCAAATCCGATTCTGTTTGTTTATAATTCAATTCGTTAAACATAGTTTTTATTTCAGTCAGACTATTTTCAAACAATTCACTTTCCTGCTCTAAACTCAGCCGTTTTGATAAGTCAGATTTTCCAAACTTTGGTTTTTCCATTTCAGTTTTTTCTCTACGATTTAAATATGCGTTTATCAAGTCCAAATCATAAAAATTTTCAGAGAAAAGTGAGGAAATCCGAGTTTCAATTATTCCTCGGTCATTTACAATTTCAAAATTTAACCAACTATTTTTAAAGCGATAAATTCCACCTATTCCAGCAATATCAGATTCAGTCAATTCAAATCCGTTCTTATTCAGAATTCCGATATAATATTTGTCCAGACTATTATCTAAATATTCTTTTATTCCCATTTTTTCATTCGGTTACGTTTTTTCAAACTGTTTGCCAACGTGTT
>NZ_NIXN01000045.1 GCF_002807055.1 Confluentibacter citreus | reverse complement strand
ATTTAAGAAAACCACAATATGCCATTTACACAAAAAGATTTAGACGAACTACCGATTTCATTTTGTAATGAGAAAAATGAATGTTGGGTTATTGTGGGACCTTGTTCAAAATCATATTGGGATAAGCCTAAAATTCCTTTGGACGGAAGAGAATATAAATGTTCTGGAACTATAATTTTGAAAAACGGAACTGAATTACGAGCAAGTTTTTCAATTACAACAACAACATTTGATTTTATAATAATGGATACTGTTTACATTCCTGTCAACGGAACTTGGTATAAATGGAATGAACCTGAATTAATTGATGCTCTCGGAATTAATGAATCGGATTTTTTGCCATATAAGTGGAAAACCGATAAGCCTCTTGATTATCAAGTAAAAGCACCTTATCTAATTGAATAAAAACTATTAAAATAAAAACTGCATACAACACCGTGTATAATTAATTGCTAGGTTCTGGCTTGCTTACGAAAATCCTCGCGGATTTTCTATTCGATTTTTATTTGCTAAATTTAGTGCTTAACCACGCAACTAATCATACACGAACACGTT
>NZ_NIXN01000044.1 GCF_002807055.1 Confluentibacter citreus | reverse complement strand
TACGACTTCACCCCAGTCATCAGTCCTGCCTTAGGCAATGGTCTCCGAAGTTAACTCACCGACTTTGGGCATTACCAACTCCCATGGTATGTCGGGCGGTGTGTACAAAACCCGAGAACGTATTCACCGTAGCGTAGCTGATCTACGATTACTAGCGATTCCGACTTCATGAAGTCGAGTTGCAGACTTCAATCCGAACTGAGATCGGTTTTTTGAGATTTGCTCCATGTCACCATATTGCTTCTCTTTGTACCGACCATTGTAGCACGTGTGTTGCCCCACTCGTAAGAGGCATGATGATTTGACGTCGTCCCCACCTTCCTCCTGGTTACCCAGGCAGTATCTCTAGAGTCCTTAACTTAATATTAGTAACTAAAGAAAAGGGTTGCGCTCGTTGCAGGACTTAACCTAACATCTCACGACACGAGCTGACGACAACCATGCACCATCTGTCATTCTGTTAACCTCCACTATATCTCTATAGCTTTGCAGAAGATGTCAAGAGTGGGTAAGGTTCTACGCGTAGCATCAAATTAAACCACATGCTCCACCGCTTGTGCG
>NZ_NIXN01000043.1 GCF_002807055.1 Confluentibacter citreus | reverse complement strand
CAAACACGCAACTTTCCATACACGAACACGTTGTATGCAATTTGAGAAATGAACAGAAAAACGATAATATTTAGTGGAATAATATTAATTCTAATCGGAATTGGATTGTGGAATTACGGATTTTTTAACCGATTTAATTACCTAACTGCAAAATCTGATATTGAGAACAATTCACCTCGCAAAGTATTAGTCGGAGAATTAATGATTTCACCAACGGAAATGGATAAAATAAGTCGGAAATATGGATTCACAAACATCGGATTTGGATGCGTTGTAAGTGGAACTGAATTAAATGGAATAGAAATACATAACGCTGAAATTGACAAATATTTGACCAATAAAAACGGAACTGAATGGAAAGCGGACTATCTAAAAGAAATTGACTCACTGTCTGAATTAAAACAGCGTGATTGGAAAGAAAAATTTGAATAAAAAAACAGCATACAACACCGTGTATAAAAAATTGCTAGTTTTAGCTAACACAAAGTTTGTTGCCTGTTTGCCGGCTTCCGATTTTCCTTCGGAAAATCCTCGTCCCCAAACACGCAACTTTCCATACACGAACACGTT
>NZ_NIXN01000042.1 GCF_002807055.1 Confluentibacter citreus | reverse complement strand
TGTACAACGTGTTCGTGTATGGAAAGTTGCGTGTTTGAGGGCGAGGATTTTCCGAAGGAAAATCGGAAGCCAGCAAACGAGCAACCAACTTTGTGTTAACTAAAACTAGCAATTTTTTATACACGGTGTTGTGCATAGTTTTTTAATTTAATCGATTACTAATAATAATAAAATTGTTTTATCTCCTTTTTTCAAAGTCAGAGTATCATTGTCAATTTCTTTTTTAATTATAAAAGGAGCAGAAATATCAGAAATCCGAGGTAAATATTCAGCGTCTTTAGGTCTCCAAATTGCGTCATCTTTTGAAAGTCCGTAATGATTTCCAATAACGTAAGTTGCGCTATTTATATAATATTTATTATTCAGAACGTAAATTCCTCTTTCATTATAAGCGTCCTTGACTTGAATATTATAGCTTTTGTTTTTGTTTATTTTTTCTAAACTATTGTAAAAGTCCGATTGTCTAGTCAAAAGAAAAAATGATAAAATAAGTCCGATAACCATAAACACAATTACGATATAATATGATTTCCATTTTATCATTTAGCAGGAGTTTTGTCTAAATTATGCACAACGTTT
>NZ_NIXN01000041.1 GCF_002807055.1 Confluentibacter citreus | reverse complement strand
CATACACGAACACGTTGTGCATAATATGAAAAACCTCATTCTTGTCATTTTAGCAATCGTTTTAATTTCGTGTAATCCGTTCGACGAAAAAAGAGTTTTGGATTATAAAACGGAACTGACCGAATTGACTTCTAAAATTGACAAATATGACAACGGAACTTATGACAGAGACGAAATTGACGAATTTATAATTGGCGATGTTCGAGATTTAGACATCGATTTAATTGTGAAAAACAGCGGAATGAAAAATCCGAGTTATTCTGGATTTGTCGAAGAAAACGACAGTCTGATTATTTTTGTGAATAGGTCTGGAAGTATAATAGAAACAGAGAAACGAATAATTTATGATTTCAATAAAAAACCTCGGAATTTTGGAAATGATAATATTATTGGAGCATCCTATAAAATAGTGCAATTGGACGAAAGATGGTACTATTCGGAATTAGGATTTGATTAAAATACTATGCACAACACCGTATAAAAATAATTGCGGTTTAGTGCTAAAACAAAGGTAGTTGCGTATTTGCTACATCTGATTTTCCTTCGGAAAATCCTCGCACGCAAACCCGCAACTATTCTTATACATAAACGTTG
>NZ_NIXN01000040.1 GCF_002807055.1 Confluentibacter citreus | reverse complement strand
AACTTTGTGTTAACTAAAACTAGCAATTTTTTATACACGGTGTTGTGCATAGTTTTTTTTATTTATTATTCAGTTTTTCAAATGTTTTAAATGACTGTATTATAATCGACATATTTTTCTTTAAATCTTCTGTTTGTGAAGCAGATACAGTTAGATTATAAAAAACACCTTCAGTCTCGCTGTCCAGAATAAAGCTAATAACTTCCGTATCTCCAGGTTTAATTGAGTCCGATATTGTGTGCAAGAAATAAGATTTTTCATTAAAAATCTCCGTTTCTCCAGATTCCAATAATTTTCTATTCCACGAGTTGTTTTTTACTATATCTAGACAATAGTCAAATTCAGATTTTAGGTCTTTATTTTCTCCGAAACTTTTAATTTTTTGAATAGATATTAAGTCAATATATCCATTTTGGTCAGGTTTTGAGCTTGCGTCAATTCCTAATATGATATTTTCATTGTCGTAATCCTCAGCTTTCCAATCCCAGTTTTTTGGAATAAGAATTGAGAAATCATTACTCGGATGAGTGATTTTTTGATTTGCGAATTTTACAGGATAATTCGCATATTGTTCCAAAGTGTTTTCCTTATTTGAACAAGAAATAATTAAAATAAAAACTATAAATTTTCCTATAAATTTCATTCTCTCAAATTATGCACAACGTGTT
>NZ_NIXN01000004.1 GCF_002807055.1 Confluentibacter citreus | reverse complement strand
GAAAATACCGATCCTACATGTGAGGGCAGCAAGGTATATACATTTACGTATACCGACTGCGCAGGCAACGAATCAGTATATACCTATACCTATACCATTGAGCTTGACAGCTTCATATTGCCTGCCAATGGCTTAAGCGCTGTTGGAAACCTAGCGGATGCCGTGGAACCAACACCTCCTACGGTTACCGATAACTGTGGAAATACGATCACGCCATCTCCCGCGGTCAAAACTGACACTCCTGATTGTCAAGGCTCTATTGTGTATACCTTTACATATACCGACTGTGCCGGTAATACTGCTGATTGGACATATACCTATACCGTTATTCTGGCTCCTTTCACGGTTCCCGCAAATGCAGGCTCTACCGTGGAATGTATTGTGGATGCTACCGCACCAACACCTCCTACTGTTTTTGATGCCAACAACAATGAGGTAGTTCCTGTTATGGCCGAAAGTAATGATCCTGCATGTGAGGGCGAGAAAATATATACCTTTACATATACCGACTGTGCCGGCAATACTGCTGATTGGGTTTATACATATAAAGTTCAAGACACGATAGCCCCAATAGCTCCAAATGCTCCATTAGATATGACTTATGAATGCATAGAGGATGTACCAGTCGCAGGGAATTTAACAGCTGTTGATAACTGTGTTGGTGATATTACTGTTGCAGGTGTTGATACCGTTGATAATTCAGATCCTTGTAGGATTATCATAAGCCGTGCTTGGAGTTTTACGGATGCATGTAATAATACATCTACCGTAACTCAAACCATTACAGTTCAGGACACCAAAGCCCCAACAGTTGCACCATATGATGATGTATTAAATGTAAGTTGTACCGCTATCCCTGAAGTACCTTCATTAGAATTTGAAGACAACTGTTCTTCAAATGTTATTGTAGAATTCAGCGAAACTAGTACCTATGATGAAAATGTTTTCCAAGATTATCAAATAGTAAGAACTTGGGAAGTAGCAGATGCATGCGGAAACACTGATGAGTTTACACAAACCATCAATGTAACCTTGGATGAAATCCTTACACAATTAACCGCTGAAGATAGATGTTATAAAGATGGTATCATTGATTTGGATACTTACATATCCAGTACTGGTGGTACATGGGAAATGATTCAAGGAAATCCTGATGCTACACTTACTGATAACATTTTTGATCCAACTAACCTACAATTAACACCAGAGTTCTTGCCTACAACAGATGGTATAGAATATATTTTTAGACATACAGCTATTGTTGATGGTTGTAAAAGCGTTACAGAATTATCGATTATAATTGATGCGAAATGTGATGTTTTACCTTGCGGGGCTGAAGATATTGAGATTTCTAAAGCTGTAACGCCTAATGGCGATGCCTACAATGAAACTTTTGATATCATATTTGATTCAACTTGTGGCTTCAAAGCTAATGTGAAAATCTTTAACCGATGGGGTGCATTAATATATGAAAGTAGCGATTATAGAATCGGTAAAAACATGGGTGGTTTTGCAGGTAGAGCTCAATCATCAGTTGGTAGTGCCGACCAAGTACCTAATGGAACTTATTACTATATCATCGTATTAGAAAATAGTGGATTAAAACCTTTTACAGGCCCCTTATATCTTGGAACCAAATAAATCAATTAACCTATGAAACGTATTAAAAAACATATATTCGCTTTAGTATTGTTTAGCTGTACGGTTGGAGTTGCCCAACAACTACCCCAATTTACACAGTATATGTACAATACTATCTCTATAAATCCCGCATACGCAGGCAGTAGAGAAGCCTTAAGCATTATTGGATTACATAGAAGCCAATGGGTTGGCTTTGATGGTGGCCCAGTTACACAAACCCTTTCTATACATACACCATTAAGGAACGATAGGATTGGTTTAGGGCTATCATTTATAGAAGATGATTTAGGTCCTCAAAACTTTACATTTGTTTATACTGATTTCTCATATTCAATCCCTGTTGGCGTTGAAGGAAAATTGGCCTTTGGTATAAAAGGTGGGTTTACTCAATACAGTTTTGACAACGATTTCCTAAATGACCCTTCAGTTATGGAAGACCCTTACTTTAGAGGTTATAGAAGTCTTTGGACTCCAAATATTGGATTAGGAGTTTATTACAGCACAAATAAATTCTATGTAGGTTTATCAACTCCAAGAGTATTAAATTCTGATGTTAATAAAAATGAAGGCTTTGAAGCATTAGAGCGTATAAGTTACTATGGTACAGCTGGATATGTTCTTGATATGTCTGATAAATTTAAATTTAAACCTGCCGTTATGGTAAAAGGGACAAACGGTGCACCTATGTCTTATGATTTTACAGCCAACTTTCTATTTGATGAAAAGTTTTGGTTTGGTGGATCTTACAGGCTAAATAACGAAACAGGAGCTATAGGAGGTCTTGTTGACTTTCAAATATCACGCCAGTTACGTCTAGGTTATTCCTATGAAAAACCCATTTCAGATATTGCCAGATACACTTCTGGAACACATGAAGTTTTACTTATTTATGAATTTAAATTCTTGAGTTCTAAATTGAAATCTCCAAGGTATTTCTAAAACAAAAAGACCTAACCATGAAATCAAAAAATTACATCATAGTTTACTTTGCTTTAATACTAAGTTTGGCAGGATTTGCTCAAGAAGGAAAACAAAAGAGAGCAGACACTCTTTTTAATAAATTTTCTTTTGTAAAAGCTGCTGAAGTGTATCATGAGCTTATTGAAAACAATTACAATAAAGATTATGCTACCAGGCGGTTGGCTGACTGCTATGCCTATTTAAGAAATCCTAATCAGGCATCTCGATATTACAAACAAGTAGTTCAACAAGAAAATGTACCAATAGAATATTATTATAAATATTCCCAGGCCTTAAGAGGGAATAAGGAATATGATGAATCTAGAATATGGCTAGAACGCTTTAAAGATTCTGGAGGTATTACCAATTCAAATAATTTTGATAAGGACATTGATTTTATCTCAAATGTTTTCAATGCTAAACAGCAATATTTTTTAAACAAATTAAATATCAATACAAAGTTTAGTGATTTTGGTGCTATTGAACATGATGGAAAAATATATTTTACATCTTCAAGAGATGAAGGTGTATCCATAAAGCGATTATATGGATGGAACGAACAACCTTTTTTAGATGTTTATGTTACTAGTAAAGACTCTAAAAAGCAAGTTGACCATACGTCCAAACTTAAAGGAGATGTTAATTCAATTTACCATGATGGCCCTGTTACTATTACGAATGATGGAAAAAACATGTATTTCTCAAGGAACAATGCCAATGATTTAGGTAAAGAATACGATAAAAAAGGTATAAGCAATGTAAAAATTTACAGAGCTACCTTTAAGGATAGTATTTGGACTGACATTGAAGACCTTTCAATAAACAATAAAGAATATTCAACCCAACACCCTGCGTTAAGTCCGGACAACAAAAAATTATATTTTACTTCTGATATGCCCGGTGGCTATGGAGGATCAGACATCTATGTGGTCGATATTAATCCTGATGGAACCCTTGGGATACCTAAAAACTTAGGTAATGTTGTCAATACCAGATTTACGGAAGGAACACCTTTTGTAAATAATGAAGGTACCTTATTCTTTGCCTCTGATGGGCATGTGGGCTTAGGTTTATTGGATATTTTCGGCACCAGTGCCGATGAAAATGGAGATATTACAAATGTTATAAATCTTGGGGTGCCCATAAATTCAAATAAAGACGATTTTTCATTTACTATGAATGCTGATGGTCTTACAGGTTATTTTTCTTCCAACAGACCAGGAGGCAGAGGTGATGACGATATTTACAGCTATTACAGAGTGCCTTTGCTACATGTAAAAGGTACAGTTATAGATGCTATAAATACAAGACCAATTCCTAATGCCATAATTACACTTTATGATGACAAGGAAAATAAAATAGCAGATATGATGACTGATGAAAATGGAGACTATTCCATTAACATAGATAGAAATAAAGATTATAAAATTGTCGCCAGTCAAGCTAAATACATCGATGATTATAGAGTATTTACCTCTAAAAACCTTAAAAGTATAGAGTCCACAATTACTGCTAACTTAATTCTAAATCCTGTCCAAAATGTTGTGATATTAGCTGAGTTAAATACCATCTATTTTGATTACGACAAGCACAACATTCGTCCGGATGCCGCTTTAGAACTTGATAAAATTGTTAATTTAATGAAAAACGATTATCCCGAAATGGTAATACGTATAGAATCCCATACAGATTCAAGAGGTGAACTATCATATAATGATAAACTATCCATAGATAGAGCAAATTCAACTTATGAATATTTAGTATCTAAAGGTATTGATGCTTCCAGAATCACTGAACATCAAGGTTTTGGGGAACGAAGATTAACCAACGGCTGTGAAGATGATGAAACGTGTGAAGAAACCGATCATCAACTAAATAGACGTACCGATTTTATTGTTGTTAAAATGGAGTAAGTTGTTTCGGTCAGCAGTATGAAAATGATGTAAACAAAATGTCTTGTAAAAACAAGTTGTTTTTTAATTAATAATCATGAAATTAAAAAATTACATATCAATTTGTATCGTATTATTTATAAGCATGTTCTCATTTGCCCAATCTGGTTTGCAAAAGAAAGCGGATAATTTATTTAACAAATTTTCATTTTATAATGCTATTGAAGTCTATGAAGAATTAATAAGTAAAAATTATAATTCAGCTTATAACACACGACAATTAGCAGATTGCTATGCCTATTTAAGAAATCCAGAAACTGCTGTTACTTATTTTAAAAAAGTAGTAGAACAACCAAATGTTCCTATAGAATATTATTATAAATACAGTGAAGCTTTACGAGGCATTAAAGATTATGATGAGTCCAGAATTTGGATGAAAAAATTTAAAGATGCTGGCGGTGTTTTAAATGACAAAAAAATATCTGAAGACGCCGATTTTATAACGGCGGTGTTTAATGCTAAGCAACAGTATTTCTTCTCTGAAGTTAAGTTTAATTCCAAACACAGTGATTTTGGCGCTTATGAACGTGATGGTACTATTTATTTTGCATCGTCTTCAGATGAAGGCGTTTCAACAAAACACGTGTACGGTTGGAACAATCAACCTTTTTTAGATGTTTATGCAATTGCTAAAGATAGTGACACCATCATTCACCATAAATCCAAAATTAAAGGAAAAATCAATTCCAATTACCACGATGGGCCATTAACCATCTCAAAAGATGGTCAAACCCTGTATTTTTCTAGAACCAATTTCATTGGAAATGAATTAAAGACAGATGAAAATGGCTTAAGTAATTTAAAAATATACAAAGCGATACTCATTGAAGGTGCTTGGGAAAACATTGAAGAACTTAGCATTAATAATGATGATTATTCTATTGGGCATCCAGCCTTAAATGCCGATGGAAGCAAATTATATTTTGCATCAGATATGCCAGGTGGTTTTGGCGGAACGGATATTTATTATGTAGATATAAATACTGATGGTTCTTTAGGAACTCCAAAAAACTTGGGAAATACAGTCAATACTAATAAAAATGAAGTGTTTCCTTTTGTTAATAGTGAAGATGTGCTTTTCTTTTCGTCTGATGGTCATTTAGGACTCGGGCTTTTAGATATTTTCGGAACTGTTTCAGATAAAGATAACACCATTGTAAGCATTTTAAATTTAGGTGTCCCTGTCAATTCCAATAAAGATGATTTTTCATTTTTTATGAATGAAGACGGATTAACCGGATACATGGCATCAAACAGGGATGGTGGTATTGGCGATGATGATATTTATGCCTATTATAAATTACCAGAACTTAAGGTTGAAGGCACTGTAACCGATTCATCTAATGGAAACCCTATAGCAAATGCTACTGTTAGTTTATTAGATGCCACTAGCAATGAACTTGCCCAAGTAGCAACTGATGAAAATGGCCGTTATGATATTAATATAGACAGAGATGCCAATTATTACCTTAAAGTTAATAACGATAATTATATGGACATCACCATTCCTGTAACATCTAAAGGCATTGAGGATAGCATTACTAGCATTACAAAAAATATTACATTAAATCCTATAGAAAAAGGACTTCCAATCAACGAGTTAAACACCATTTATTTTGATTTTGATAAATATGATATTAACAAGGATAGTTCCATTGAATTGGATAAAATTGTAGATATGATGATGAATCTGCATCCTACAATGTCCATCAAAATTGAATCGCATACCGATTCAAGAGGTCCAGAACACTATAACGACAGGTTGTCTCAAGAGCGCGCGAAATCAACATATGAGTATTTGATATCTAAAGGTGTTCAAGCCTCAAGAATCATCGAATACAAAGGTTATGGCGAGCACAAATTAACCAATAACTGTGATGGAGCGGTGCCTTGTACCGAAGAAGAGCATCAATTAAACAGACGCACACAGTTTATCGTTCTACAAATTAACTAAGCCAAAATTCAATAATAATTAGTGTTTAAAACCTATTAGCAAAACCAATTGCTAATGGGTTTTTTGATTATATTTGATTATGGGGTTATCTTATCCCTAGTTGCCATTTCATTGAGGAAAGAACTCAAAATCGAAAATTATGGAAGAATTAAAATTGCATTCTTTTGGACAAAATAACCATCTTGAATCTCTAAAGAAAAAGTATGATTCTTTAAGAAAGAGAATTAATGACAACAAAAATTTGACTGAATCTGAAAAATTCACGGAATTGGAAACTTTGACAAAATCCTTTGAAAAAGAAAAGCGGAATTCTGATAACAATCTTTATTAATCCGGGATTTCAAGAAGTTTGCGGAATTGAGAAAACATCTGACCTTACTAAAGCTTATAAACAAGATTTTACGACTGACTAAAAATTAAAAAAAAACAACGAAATGGCAATACAGTGTATAAAAAAATGCTAGTTTTAGCTAACACAAATTTAATTTTCTGGTTTGCTGGCCTCCGATTTTACTTTTCATAAAACAAAATTTCATATAAGAAACTCTGTAAAACAAAAAAATCCTCCCATTACTGAGAGGATTTTATACCTAAAGCTAAATTCAATAACAACTAAGTTATTATATAACCTATAAAAAAGGTTATGTTTTTAAATCGATACGATGCGTATTTAGATTTTATCTTTTTATGAATATATTGGTATAATACCACTTGTTATCGGATCCTTTTTCAGCCGAAATATCAAAGTTGGTAAAATCACCTTCTATATTAGTTTTGTGACTCTCACTTTTTAACCAAGCGCTTACTAACGATTGAGCTGATGTAAAACCCCAGGCTACATTTTCAGAAACTCTTGTAGCCCCTGCGTTTTGTTTTAAAAAGGCACTTCTTTCAAAAAAATAGTCATGGGACATTTTTTGATTCTCAGCCATATAATCACTATGATTAAATGTTTGTGACTTAATAAGATCCATATTTTGTAGCGGGTTTAAGCCTACTGACAATCTATGATTATTAATAAGTTCTAGAATTTCTAATTCAAATGGTGTTGGTGTAGGAACAACAAGATTGGCTGTTAGGTATTCAGCCTTATCATCAATGCTGTCTGTTGAACAAGAGAAGGTCAACACAGCTAACAATGCCACTAGTGACAGCTTAGTTAATAACTTCATAGGTTAAGTAAATTTAGATTTGGTACTATAAATTTAGTGCCCTAACCTTGAAGCGAATGTTAACGAAATGTTAAAATCGATTAAAAACAAGCATTATATCGTTTTTTAATGCATTTAATCGTTGAAATACAATTTTAACTATAAAAAAAATGTATTTAGACGTTATTTTAAGGAGATAGTCGATTAATTAACCAATTATAATCGTCTTGAAGTGTGTATCTAATTCTATCATGAAGTCTGTTGGGCCTGCCTTGCCAAAACTCTATTTCAATAGGTTTTATAATGTATCCACCCCAATTTTTTGGCCGTGGTATTTCCTTGCCTTCATAGTCCTTTTCAAGTTTTTTTAATTGTTGCTCAAGCACGTCTTTGCTTTCCACAACTTGACTTTGGTTAGACACTAAAGCCCCTAATTGGCTACCTCGTGGTCTGGATTCAAAATAACCATCGCTTAAGTTTTCTGCAATTTTTTCTGCTTTGCCTTTAATAATGATTTGGCGTTCGGCACTTTGCCAAAAAAAAGACAAGCAAACATTTGGGTTTGCAGCAATGGCTTTTCCTTTTTCACTGTCATAATTGGTGTAAAAGATAAAGCCTTCATAAGTGTATTTTTTAAGCAGCACTACCCTACTCTTCGGATAACCATCTAGACCCAATGTAGAAATGGTCATGGCATTGGTTTCGCCCGCAAATAAAGTATCCACTTCATGAAACCATTTTATAAACAATTCCATAGGATTTTCTGGCACGTTGCTTTCAAGCAATTCATGCTTCTCATAAGATTTTCGGTAATTACTCAAGTCGTTCTCCATAGTACACAAAATAACAAAAAAATTAAATTCTAAAATTTAAATTTTTGTGATTATAAAAAACTCACTATTTTAACATGCCTTAAAACTTAATCATGAAATTTGAAGAATCAAACTATTTTAATACTTTAAAACCCCATAAAATCACCATGCCCTATGGCGATTTTTATTTCTGTGAAAAATTCTATTTAGCTGAAATTAATGAAGGTATTCATCTTGATTATGATAAACTTATAAGTTTAATGATTGAACTTGTGGGTTATTATGGAAAGGATAGAAAGATTGGATTTATTTCTAACAGAATTAATCCTTATTCTTTAGATCCGCACGTTTACAATAAAATTGATCAAGAATTTAACATGATTGCAGCAAGTGCATATGTTGTTTATAGTGACTTGTCATATATGAATGCTACTATTGAAAAGCGGTTCACAAAAAAAAGTCTTAAAAGATGTATTTCTATAGAGGAAGCAGTAGATTGGATATTAAATATTAAGGAACTCAACTAAAACTCAAATACTTTTCCGTCTTCGCATAATTCAACATTATCAAATACCTCCATTGCTTCTTCTTTAAAAGCATTTAACCCATCATAACGCGTTGAATAATGCCCCAACAACAAAACACCCGCATTGGCTTTTTTAGCTATTCTAGCGGCTTCTTTTGCAGTGGAATGCTTTGTTTTGGGTCCTAAATTAGCATGCTTTTCTAAAAAGGTAGATTCGTGATACAGCACATCAACATTATTAATTATTGGTACAATATCTTCTTTATACATGGTGTCGCTACAAAAGGCATAACTTTTTGGTTTAGCGCCGGGAGTGGTTACGGTTTTATTTTTTATAAGGGCTCCATCTTCATTTATCACATCAAAACCTTGCTTCAATTTTCTGAAATAAGCTAAATTGATATGGGCATCTTCAACAGCATCGATATCCAATTTTCGCTCGCCTTCTTTTTCCTTAAAAAGAAAACCATTGGTATATATGCGATGATTTAAAGGAATGGTATACACTTCTACGCTTTCATCTTCAAAAATCAATTCTGAATCATGCGATTTTAGCTCATGGAAAATCAGATTATAGTCCGTCCAAGAATCAGCCAATTTCATTTGAAGTGTTACTATTTCCTTAATACCTTCAGGACCATAAATATGAAGATCTGCTTCCCTTGTAAGTAATCTGAATGTGGAAATCAAGCCAACCAATCCAAAAAAATGATCACCATGCAAATGGGAAATAAAGACATGCTTAATGCGATTGAATTTTATTTTATGCTTTCTTAAATGAATTTGCGTGCCTTCTCCACAGTCTATCAAAAACATATGGTTGTTTATTTCCAATACCTGGGAAGTTGTATTTGTAAGAGCTCTTGGGGTGGCACTATAGCAGCCTAAAATAGTTAACTTCATTAATTATTTTGGTTTGTTGTTTAGTTGTTTGTCGTTTAGTTGACCATCCAACAAGTAAACATTAAAAATCTAAATCACGTTCCATCTCTTCCATCTCAATAATATCGTAGGCTTCCTGTACAGTTGGAACCACTACTAATTCTTCTGGAACACTATCTAAATCAAATTTATCGGAAACAATGACAAAAGAATGTTTTGTTGCCCTGTGGTTGTTAGATAATTCGAGAAACTCAAGAATGTCTTGAATATTTAATATATGGAGGGTTGAGAGACTTACAATGATATTGTCGTTTTTAAATTTAGGATATAAGCTTTGGATTTTCTTTACTAACTCTACAATAGTTGCTTTTTCTTGAGTAATTATCGAAATATTTCCGTCTTGATCTATAATCATAATTTACTGTTTAATTTTCGAAGCTAACAAATAAATAACCGCCATCCTAATCGCTACGCCATTTTGAACCTGATTTAAAATGATGGATTGCTTTGAATCTGCAACATCACTAGTGATTTCCACACCTCTATTGATGGGGCCTGGGTGCATGATAATAATCTCTTTATCCAAAGAATCCAAAAGTTCTTTATTCACTCCATATTGTTGCGTATATTCTCTTGTAGAAGGAAAATAATTAATGTCCATGCGTTCATTCTGCACACGAAGCATATTTGCTACATCACACCAATTCAATGCTTTAATTAAATTCGTTTCAACCTTTACTCCAAGTTTATCAATGTATTTCGGTATCAATGTTTTTGGACCGCAAACCATAACTTGAGCTCCTTGAAGCTGCAAGGCAAATATGTTTGATAAAGCAACTCTACTATGCAAAATATCACCTACGATAACCACCTTTTTCCCTTTTACGTCGCCTAGCGTTTCCCTTATGGAATAAGAATCCAATAAAGCCTGTGTGGGGTGTTCATGTGCGCCATCACCTGCATTAATAATACTTGCTTTCACATGCTTTGATAAAAATACGCCTGCTCCCGGATTGGGATGGCGCATCACTACCATATCCACTTTCATGGAAAGAATATTATTTACAGTATCTATAAGTGTTTCCCCTTTTTTGACTGAAGACTGCGATGATGAAAAATTAAGGACATCGGCAGATAATCGTTTTTCGGCTAATTCAAAAGATAATTTGGTTCTGGTGGAGTTTTCAAAGAAGAGGTTTGCAATGGTAATATCTCGAAGCGAAGGCACTTTTTTAATGGGTCTGTTAATCACTTCCTTAAAATGATCAGCGGTTTCAAAAATAAGTTGAATATCTTCTTTGTTAAGATATTTAATTCCTAATAAGTGGTTAACACTTAATTCGCTCATTGGTAATTAGTTATTTTTCAATTAAGTACACAGAATCTTCGTTTTCATTTTCCAACCAATGCACTTTTACTTTTTCGTTATTTATAACATCTACTTGCCGGCCTCTATAATCGGGTTGAATGGGTAAATGTCTGCTAAAGCGTCTGTCTATCAATGTTAACAGTTCTATCTCTTTTGGCCTACCGAAGGATTGTATGGCTGTAAGTGCCGATCGAATGCTTCTGCCAGTGTACAAAACATCATCAATAAAAACCACGTTTTTATCTTCTACTATAAAATTAATTTCTGTTTTATTTGCTTCTAAAGGTTTGTCCCCTCTTCTAAAATCGTCTCTATAAAAGGTAATATCCAAATGACCTAATTGGATATTTTTTACTTTATAATCCTCGCGCAATATTTTGGCGATTCTATTTGCTAAAAAAATCCCTCTTGGCTGCAAACCAATTAAAACGGTATCAGAGAAGTCATTATGTTTTTCAATAAGTTGACAAGCCAATCGGTGAAGAATGATGTTTACCTCTTTTGCGTTAAGTAAAACTTTTTGACTCATATGCTGTCCAAACGTATCTGGGGTACAAATGTAGTGTAAAAAATTAAATAGTGAAATATTAAATTATGTTTACTAAAGTCTAATTCTTAATGAATCTATGATATTCATTTCTTGACCCTGACTTAATTTTAATAAAATAAACTCCTTGAGATAGATTTTCTGTAGAAATCTTATCGGTTTGACTGATTTTTTTAAATGAAACGTTTTGAATGGCTATTCCTGAAACATTATAAATTGTAACTGATTCTAGGTCTTCTTTTGAATTAATAAAGAGACTTTCATATGCTGGATTGGGATATATAGTAACACTATTAAATTTTATATCTTCTAATGATAACGTCACATTAAATTCCAGATAATCTGCCACACCACTACCATCTATATCATCATCCGATGGGTCTCCATTATTATTATAATCTTCATTTATCGTTAGTATTCCGTCGCCATCATCATCTGCGTCTTCATAATTTTTTAAACCATCTTGATCTGTATCATCGTCATCATACAATAAATTTTTATTGGAATCTTCAGCTAAATCAGGTATTCCATCCAAATCTGTGTCTGTTATACAACTAACAAGATTAACATTCAATAAATCATCAATAAGAAATTCGTTTGTTGTTATGTTTTTTATTTTTCTATAAAAGGTTTGGGACGATGTTAATGTATATATTGGGTTAACTGAATTTGTTTCATTTACAGCATCGTTCTCGGTAAGATAATAGGTTGTCTCAATTTCATTGTCTAGACTTCCACAGAATGCGGTAGTAGGAAATCCATATCCATCATATTTACATCTTAAATTGTTTAAATAAATAATTTCACTACCATTCCCATCAACATCACAAGCATCAAAATAACACGGAGATATACCAGGCGGTGGCCCACCATCAGAAACAGCCGAATCAATTATATATTCTTCTATAGCAAAATCACTATTTAAATTACTATCTACACGGACATATATTGTTTGTGGGTTTGAAATGGGTTCATAAAAACGTTCTAAAGCATTAGCTTCATTTTGAGCATCAGATAAAGAAACATAATAAGATACTGAAACATTTAATTGATGCCCAATCACTATTGGATTTACAAAATGCAAATCGGCACAATTAGCTCCCAAAACTTTAGAATCATTTATTGAAGGGTATGCAATGACTTGAGCGGAAACATGAAAAATTGAGAATAATAGACAAAAAACGATGTAAAAATATTTCATTTGTAGAACTTCTGTTATGTAACAATAATACTACTTTTTTTATTTATATTTTAATTAATCAGTATTTTTGTCAAACACCTTTATAATTAAGTTTAATGGCATAAAAAAAGCCTTCAATTTCTTGAAGGCTTTTATTTTTATATATGGATTCCTGCCTACGCAGGAATGACAAAAAAATTACTTTTTTGTTTTTTTGGCAGGTTTGCCATCCATTTTATCTTTAAGAGCTTGTAAAACATCATTAGCATCACCTAAAGTTGGTTTTGCTTCTGCTGCCTGAGCTTCTGCCTTTTTAACAGCTGCTTTTACGTTTGCTACTTCTTCCGCTTTAAATACAGCAGTATGAGATGCTACAACACGTTTAAACTCTTTATTGAACTCTATAATTTTAAACTCAGCTTTGTCACCTTGTTTAAGTTTGCTACCATCTTCTTTTTCTAAGTGACGTGTTGGAACAAAAGCAACGATATCTTCGTTAAACTCAACTGTAGCTCCTTTATCAACTATTTCAGAAATAACAGCTGTATGAACTGTTTCTAAAGCGAAATCTGTTTCGTATTCATCCCAAGGATTTACAGTCGTTTGTTTATGACCTAAACTTAATTTACGTCCTTCAACATCCAACTCCAATACGATCACATCTAATTTATCACCAACGGCACAGAACTCACTTGGATGTTTGATTTTTTTGGTCCAAGATAAATCTGAAATGTAAATCAATCCATCAATACCTTCTTCCAATTCAACAAAAACACCAAAGTTTGTAAAGTTACGCACGGTTCCAACATGCTTAGAACCTAATGGATATTTGGTTGTAATATCTGTCCAAGGATCTGACGTTAATTGTTTGATACCAAGTGACATTTTACGCTCTTCTCTATCTAAAGTCAAGATAACCGCTTGAACTTCATCTCCAACAGAAACGAAATCTTGTGCAGAACGTAAATGGGTAGACCATGACATTTCAGACACGTGGATTAAACCTTCAACACCATCGGCAACTTCAATAAATGCACCGTAATCTGCAATAACAACTACTTTTCCTTTTACTTTATCACCAACGGTAACAGTATCTGCTAAAGCTTCCCATGGGTGTTTGCTTAATTGTTTTAAACCTAATTGGATTCTTGATTTATTTTCATCAAAATCAAGGATTACCACATTAATTTTTTGGTCTAATTCTACTATTTCGTTTGGATGGTTAATTCTAGACCAAGATAAATCTGTGATATGGATTAAACCGTCAACACCGCCAAGATCGATGAACACACCGTAAGAGGTAATGTTTTTAACAACACCTTCCAATACTTGACCTTTTTCTAATTGACCAATGATTTCTTTTTTCTGAACTTCAATATCCGCTTCAATAAGCGCTTTATGAGATACTACTACGTTTTTGAATTCATGGTTGATTTTAACCACTTTGAATTCCATAGTTTTGTTTACATATTGATCGTAATCCCTAATTGGTTTCACATCAATTTGAGAACCTGGCAAGAATGCTTCAATGCCAAAAACATCTACAATCATACCACCTTTCGTTCTGCATTTAACAAAACCATTAACGATTTCACCCGTATCATGCGCTGCATTAACACGATCCCATGCTTTAATAACACGTGCTTTTCTGTGAGATAATACTAATTGTCCTGTTGCATCTTCACGAACATCAATTAATACCTCTACTTTATCCCCAACTTTTAAGTTAGGATTGTAGCGAAACTCATTTAAAGAGATAACACCTTCAGATTTTGCGTTGATATCAATAATAGCATCTCTATCAGAAATGTGTACTACGGTACCAATCACCACTTCGTCATTAAGTGTGTCAACAAATTTTTCTGCTACTAACTTTTCAAATTCTTTAAGTTGTTTGTCATCAACCTCATCAATACCTTCTTGGTAATTGTGCCAGTTAAAGCTTGCTAAGAATTTTTCAGTATTTGCTTGAGCTTCAGATACTACTGGAGCTTCTACGGTTGCTGCATCTACTGCATCAACTTCAGCTTGTTTTGCTTTTTCAGCCATTTAAGATAATTTAAGTAATATAATTTGCCCGCTTTCGCGTAACACCATTACACTACATTTTGTATTCTGCATGCTTCGGAAGATTTAAGCAATTTACACACAGAAGTGTTATAAATATGTTTTGTCTCGTTCCTTCTGTCGTTCCTGTAAATTGCCAAAAGGAGTGCAAAAATACACAATTTCAATAAATTAGCCTAATTAGAAAAGAAATATTTTATGTAGGAATATTTGTGATAGAATTAATTTGAAAATGCATTAAACCTTAGTATATTTAATAAATTATAAAATATACAGTTATGACAGTAAAAGCAAAATATCAACGAGTACTCGATCTAGGCGAAACTTTAAACATTAAGGATGGTGATGTTAAAGAAGAAAATGGTGTTTTAAAAGTTAAAGGAACCGCTAAAACCAACTATGAAAAAAACTTGCTTTGGGATAAAATCAAGGAAATTGGCGGCGAAAACCCTTCTGATATCATGGCAAATATTAAAGTTGCCGATGAAAGCGTTTACCACAGACATACCGTAAAAAGTGGAGAAACTTTAGGTAAAATAGCAAAGCATTATTACAAAGACCCATCAAAATATCAAGCAATATTTAAGGCCAACTCAGATATTTTAAAAAATCCAGATTTAATTCATCCGGGACAGGAGTTAATTATTCCAAACTTATAAATAAAAAAAGAGGTTAAAAACCTCTTTTTTTATGCGTTTTCTTTTAATTTTCTATTTACTATGTCCAAAATAACATGGAATTGTTCATCTTTGGACATATTGGAATTATCAATTTCTATAGCATCTTCAGCTTTGATCAATGGGGAATCCTTTCTGTGTGAATCAATATAATCACGCCCTTCAACATTTTTTAAAACGTCGTCGTACAAAACGGCATCACCTTTTTTAACAAGTTCACTAAAACGTCTTTTTGCCCTATTTTCAGGACTTGCGGTTAAAAATAATTTAAGTTCTGCATTAGGAAAAACGACAGTACCTATATCCCTTCCATCCATCACAACACCCTTTACTTTGCCAAGTTTTTGTTGTTGTTTGACCAACTGACTTCTAACTTCTGAAACTTCGGCTACCCGACTTACAAAACTGGAAACTTCCAAGCTTCGTATGTATTTTTCTATATTTTCATCATTTAAATATACCTCGGCAAAACCAACATCTTTATTAAACACAAAGCTAATATGAATATCATCTAAATGGGAAACCAGTGAATCCACATCAAACCTTTCTCTATTTATGAAATTGTGCTTCATGGCGTACCAAGTCACCGCTCTATACATAGCCCCAGAGTCTACATACGTATAACCCAAATGTTTAGCCAAGCGTTTAGCTACCGTACTTTTCCCAGTAGATGAAAATCCGTCTATGGCTATGGTTATTTTGTTCATTGGTTCTTGGTTCTTGGTTCTTGGTTCTTGGTAGATGATTAAACAAAATTAACTTTTAACTTTTAACTTTTAACTTTTAACTTTTAACTTTTAACTTTTAACTTTTAACTTTTAACTTTTTATCTTAAATCTATTTGTAATCCGAAAAAATTGGAATTGGCAGCACTGGTATACTTTGCATGAGTATAACTAAATCTCAACTTATTCAATTTTATTGAAAATCCTGCCGATATGCCTGAAAAATTTCGCTGCTCATTAATCCGAAGCTCCTCGCCTCTTCTAAAATTATAGCCCAATCGGATATTAAATCCTTTTTCGGGAAATAATTCGGCCCCCAAAATGGTATGCCTAATAACTTGACCAAAAAAGCCGATTTTTTCTGAGGTTTGATTCCCGCCTAAATCACTCGTGCTACGTGCTGGATTTGGTCTGGCAATAGGCCACTCCTGTAAATTCTCTAAAGTGACATGCCATCTTATGGGGACATTTTCCAAACGTTGCGACATTCCAAAATCAACCTCAAAAGGTAATGGCTCGTTTTGTCCTGCATACGTGGTAATTTGAGTTCCTAAGTTTCTTATTGCTAGGGCTGCGTTAAAATTTATGTCTTCATTAATGTACAACAAACCTAAATCTGCTGCCATACCAAAAGATGAATATTGTTCTAATTTGGATGTTATTAATTTTAGATTGCCTCCAAAATAGAAATCAGAATAGCCTATTTGCATTGCATACCCAAGTGACAGAGCTGCTTCACTTCCTGTAAATGTTCCTGTTTCGTTTCCATTTTCATCATAGCCCTCAAAATCACCATAATTAACATACGTAATGCCTGCATGAAATGTTTGGGTTCTTCTATCAAACGTGTAAGCATACGCCGCAGAACCATAACTGATACCTCCCAAATAACTTACATAATTTACAGCTAATTGATTATCCATATCCGCATTTATGGTAGCCGGATTAAAAAGTCCTTGAGTCACATCATAATCTACATTGGTAAGCACTTTGCCCCCTAAAGCTGCTTGCCTAGGTGATGATACCAAATTCAGAAATTGGTATGTAGATTCACCCCCAACTTGCGCCATAGTTAAGTAACTGAAAAGCAAACAAAAAAGAAAGCTGATTTTTCTAATCATATAGAATACAAAGAAAGCAAATCTATCTTAAAACGGTGTCAGGTATTATTTATTTTAAACAAAAAAGAGGCTGAGTAAAATGGATTCTTTTGTCAACCTGAACTCGTTTCTGGTTCTCATAGTGATGTATAATCATTATGATGAGATTCTGAAATAAATTCAGAATGACAAATTTTAGCCTTTACTCAGCCTCTTCTAAAATAACGTAAATCTTATAATGTCTTGGCATTCGCAACTTTCTGATTTGTTAATGCCAATTTAATAACATCACTCATATCGGTTACATAATGAAACGTCAATCCTTTTAAATAATCAGCTTTAATCTCCTCGATGTCCCGTCTGTTTTCTTCACATAAAATAATCTCTTTGATGCGTGCACGTTTTGCGGCCAATATCTTTTCTTTAATACCACCAACCGGCAGCACTTTTCCACGAAGTGTAATTTCCCCAGTCATAGCTAAGCTTTTCTTCACTCTTTTTTGGGTGAATAATGACACTAATGATGTTAACATCGTAATCCCGGCACTTGGACCATCTTTAGGTGTTGCGCCTTCTGGTACGTGAATGTGTACATTGTAATTTTCAAACACCAAAGATTCTATACCAAATTCTTTCGCATTGGATTTTATATATTCCATGGCAATGGTCGCCGATTCTTTCATCACCGTACCAAGGTTTCCAGTGATGGTAAGCAGTCCTTTTCCTTTGGACAGAATAGATTCTATAAATAATATATCACCGCCAACACTTGTCCATGCCAATCCAGTAACAACACCAGCGACATTATTATTTTCGTATTTGTCACGTTCCATTTTTGGCCCGCCCAATACCTTAATAATATCTTCATTTGATATTTTTACAACGTATTCTTCCTCCATAGCAATGTTTTTAGCGGCATAGCGCACCATTTTTGCTATTTGTTTTTCCAGACCACGAACACCCGATTCCCTAGTATAACCTTCAACTATTTTTTCTAGCTGGGCTTTTCCTATTTTAAGATGGGTTTCTGTTAAACCATGCTCTTTTAATTGTTTTGGTAATAAATGACGTCTAGCTATTTCCACCTTTTCTTCAATGGTGTAACCAGACACATTAATCACTTCCATTCTATCTCTTAACGCAGGTTGAATGGTTGATAAATTATTGGAAGTCGCTATAAACATCACTTTAGAAAGATCGTAACCCATTTCTAAAAAGTTATCGTAAAACTCGTTGTTTTGTTCAGGGTCTAAAACCTCTAACATAGCAGATGACGGGTCTCCTTGATGTGAGTTAGACAATTTATCAATTTCATCTAAAACAAACACAGGATTTGACGTCCCAGCTTTTTTCAAACTTTGAATGATACGTCCCGGCATGGCGCCAATGTAGGTTTTTCTATGACCTCTTATTTCGGCCTCATCACGCAAACCACCCAATGAGATACGCACATATTCCCTCCCTAATGCTTCAGCAATGGATTTTCCTAAAGATGTTTTACCAACTCCAGGAGGGCCGTACAAACAAAGAATAGGCGATTTCATATCATTACGCAATTTTAAAACTGCTAGATATTCAATGATTCTTCGCTTCACATCTTCCAGTCCGAAATGATCCCTGTCCAGAATACGCATAGCTCGTTTTAAATCGAATTTATCTTTGCTGAATTTATTCCAAGGCAAATCCAAAAACAAATCTAAATAATTACGTTGAATGGAATATTCTGCTACTTGCGGATTCATGCGTTGCATTTTCGCCAACTCTTTTTCAAAATGCTTGGCTACTTTTTCATCCCACTTTTTATCCAAGGCACGCATTTTCATTTCTTCTATTTCTTCATCATGACTCACCCCACCCAATTCTTCTTGAATGGTTTTCATTTGCTGATGCAAGAAATATTCACGTTGTTGCTGGCTCATATCCATTTGGACCCTAGATTGAATGTCATTCTTAAGTTCCAATTTTTGAAACTCAACATTCATATACTTTAGGGTAGCCAAAGCACGTTTTTTCAAATCGTCAATCTCTAAGAGCTTTTGCTTTTCGGCAACCGACAGATTCATATTAGACGATACAAAATTGACTAAAAATGAATTGCTTTCTATATTTTTTATGGCAAACGAAGCTTCACTTGGAATGTTCGGACTCTCTTTAATGATTTGCAGAGCCAAGTCTTTAATAGACTCTATGATGGCAAAAAACTCTTTATTATTAAGCGTTGGTTTCGCCTCGGGGAGTTCTCTGATGGTGGCGTACATGTAAGGATCTTCGGTAATAACTTCAGCAACTTTAAAACGCTTTTTACCTTGAATGATGACCGTTACATTCCCATCGGGCATTTTTAAAACACGTAAAATTTTAGCAACCGTACCTGTTTCATAAATATCTTTTACTGAAGGATCTTCTAGAGATTCGTCTTTTTGGGACACCACGCCAATAACTTTATTGCCTTTGTTGGCATCATTTATCAAGCGAATGGATTTATCCCTGCCCGCTGTAATGGGAATAACCACACCTGGGAACAACACCGTATTTCTTAAAGACAAAATGGGTAATGTTTCTGGTAGTTTTTCGTTATTTATTTCTTCTTCATCTTCAGGTGTCATTAATGGAATCAATTCTGAGTTTTCATCAAATTCCTGTAATGACAAACTGTCAAGTGTTATAAAATTAGATTTCTTCATATATATATTTAAGTCAATCTGTCATTAAAAACAAACCAAACTATTTATAATGTTGATTATTAAAATCATAAAAGTATTAATTATCAGAAAGTTATAATAATAATAAAACTTTTATTCGAGTTATAATTTCAATAGTTGTGCCATATTGAAAAGCCTGCTACATCTTCCCCATTTTCTTCAAAACAAATAATAATACAATAGGTATAGCTAACAAACCAATCATCAATAAATTAGTTTGAAATAACCACGGCGATAACAATAACGTGATGGCATAACCGCCAATGGCACCACCAAAGTGGGCATCATGACCAATGTTGCCAACTCTATTTTTCATACCATAAATGGAATATAATAAGTAACCAATTCCAAAAATATAAGCAGGAATGGGGATGGGTATAAAAAATATAATCAAGCTCATACCGGGTTGCAATAAAATAGCTGAATAAATAATACCCATAACAGCACCACTAGCGCCAACAGCACTGTAATAATATTCGTTTTTATGAAAATATAATGATAGTAAACTTCCTAATAACAAACTTCCTAAGTAGACAATAATAAAGTTAAAAACACCTAATAGCTCTACAACCACATTCGCGAAAGCGTATAATGAAAACATATTGAAGAATAAATGCGCATTATCGGCATGTAAAAACCCAGAACTCATCATTCTGATTTTCTCTCCTCTTAGAACGGGACCTACTTGAAATTTATATTTTTCAAAGAAATTAAAGTCACCGAATCCTTTATAAGAAATAATTACATTGGCTGCTATAATAACTATGGTAATGATATCCAAATTGTACATGGCTTAAATGTTTAAAGTCAAATTAACTTATATTTGCAAATCTAAAATTAATTCATGCAATTTCTAGTTTATATTTTAGTTTATCCTTTTTTGTGGCTTGTTTCCATATTACCTTTTCGATTGTTGTATTTGGTATCCGATGGTGTTTATTTATTGTTGTATTACATTATTGGCTATAGAAAAAAAACCGTGACCCAAAACTTGAAATTGGTCTTTCCTGAGAAATCGGAAAAGAAAATTGCAACCATTAGAAAGGCATTCTATCATCATTTAAGTGATATGTTCTTAGAAATGACTAAAACCATGACCATTTCTGAAAGCGAACTAAAAAAACGTTTTAAAATCACCAATCCAGAAGAGTTTAAACGTTTGGAATCTTTAAATAAAAGCATCATTTTAATTTTTGGGCATTATGCCAGTTGGGAATGGTCTATCGTCCTTCAGCAATATATTAATTTTAAAGGTTTGGCTGTTTATAAGCCGCTTGCAAACAGATATTTTGATAGGTTGGTAAAAAACATCCGTTCCAAATTCAACACCGATTTAATAAGCACCAAAGAAATCATTAGCGTTATTAATGACCATGAAGCTAAAAATATTAGAACCATTACCGGTTTTTTAAGTGACCAATCCCCACGACTGACCAAAGATGTGTATTGGGGAGGGTTTATGGGTGTAAAAGTACCCTGCTTTACAGGTGCAGAACGATTGGCAAAAAAACTGGATTTAACAACGGCTTACCTAAAAGTGACCAAAGTGAAACGTGGTTTTTATGAAGCTGAAATTATGACACTTGCTGAAAACCCGAAAGAATATAAAGATTACCAATTAACTGATATGTTTTTGGCTGAAGTTGAAAAACAAATTTATGAGGCCCCAGAATATTATTTTTGGACGCATAAACGGTGGAAACATCGGGAGAATACTAATAAATAATCAATCATTCTAAAAATTTCACTTTTTCTCCTTTTGATATAAATACAAGCGCATCAAAATGCTTAAACCAATTTGTTTTATTTTTCCTTAGATTAAACATTCCGTGATACTCCTTTTCAGAAAATTCAGGATAATCTACTATTAACTGTTTTGAATCAATAAAATAATTATTCTTTACTGATGGTAAAAAGTGCAATAGATTCTCTTTATCCTCACTTAATTTCTCAATACCACTTCTATAAGGCATATATATGGTAGATACGGCTATATGATATGATATTTCAGGGTTTAGCTTTACAAATTGGCCTCCCATAGTTTGTCCTTTCATAAAATCATACTCATATTTTGTCATATGGGCATTAGCCAGCCAAACTATAAATTTTTTATCCGGCATAGTTTTGATTAGAAAGTCTAAGTTTTTTGCCATTTGGGCATCTCTTATGGCTATTCCTTCAATATCATTTTTCGCTGTAAGCATTGGAATTGTGGTTTTGAAACTTTTTAAAATATGATTCCACATAGAGTTTGATTGGATTTTTATATTACTTAAAAGTCTATCAATTGTCACTGTTAAATATTCTAAATCTTTTTTACTTACCTTTTTTTTAAGTTTAAATCTACTTTTAACTACTAAATCTGAAAGTTCAATAAGTCTTTTATCATATCCAATTTTATTTTCATTTAAAAATTCTTCTAAGTTTTTTGAGAAATTGAAATATGCATATGGAGAAAACATTTGATTATCAAACCCCCAGATAGTTACATTATTTTTTTCTAAAAATTCAAAAAGCTCTTGGCATTGTACAGAATGAGACCAAATACTTAAAATATTCTTTTTATCATGTTCAAATAATAATCCAAAAAAATCACTTTCAAAAGCAATATCCTTGTATCCCTTCTCAACTACTAAGTACTTAACAAATTCTGTTTTAACTAAAAATTCTGAACCAATGTGATGTTCTGATTCTCCCAAGAAAACCACTTTTTTATATACCAAATTTTTGTCTAATACTTCTTTTACTTGTTTTGTTAGCAAATTATTTATGGCAATTAACTCATAAACATGTTGCTCCACTTGTGCAAGAAGTGAATTTATTCCACACATTAGGAAAATTATGTAGATTATTTTTTTCATATCTTGTCAGTTTGTTTATACGAATTACAAATAAGCTTAAAATAACTCTAATCGTGTATGGCTTTAGTAATTAATTAACAATACTTCTAATTTCCCAATATTATTTTTGGACGCATAAACGGTGGAAACATCGGGAGAGCAATACTCGCTAATTGCTTCCGTCATTGCGAACGCAGTGAAGCAATCTGTTTAACATTTTTTAGTAAATTTCATGAGATTACTTCAGTCGTGCCTCCTTCGTAATGACGTTATGTTATTGAAATATCCTCAATATTAATTTTGGATGCATCGGGAAAAAACTAATTCGCTTTTTTATTGAGAAATTTTTCAATCATTGGTACAACTAAATCACGCTCTTTAAAATCAGATTTTAAGGTTGTTACTTCTCCTATATAGTCTCCGTGCCCTCCTGGAATGATTGCCAATTCGGAATTAGTAATTTGTCTGTGCATCTCAATAGCATGTTCTGGGGTAATCACATCTTTATCGCCAATTATAAGCAAAGTATGAGCTTTAATAGATTTGATTTGTTCATCAGAAATATCTTTAAAGTTAATCATTCTTTTGGCATCTCTATCATGCATCATTTGCAAACCATTTAGGTCTGGGGACACTTTTAAATAAGCTTCTTTTAATTGCTGTGGCATATTTTCCAATCTTGCTTGTTCCATAAATCCCCAAAATTGTTCAGGAACGCCGTTACGTTTGGCAAGAGCCGAACCTAAAATAATTTTGTCAACGATTTCAGGAAGGCGCATCGCAATTTGTAGCGTCGTTGTACCGCCGTTGCTGAAACCTAAAAAATCAGCTCTATCAATTTTTAGGTTTTTGAGAAGTGTAGCTACATCATCAGCATCTTGTTCAAATGATGTTTCTGTATTTCTATCGTTTGTCCTGCCATGAGCTTGCAATTCCATAGCTATCACTTTTCTATTTTTAGCTAATAATGGAATAATCTTTTCAAAATTTGACTGAATGGTAGAACCTCCACCGTGGATTAAAACAAGAGGTTTGCCTTGACCATATATTTCATAATACATTTTAAGTCCATTCACTTCTGAATAGCCACTTTTGAAGTCCAAACTATCTCTTACTACTTCCATTTTATTAGCGGTTGGTATTTCTTTTTCTTTACATGACATCCATGATAAAAAAGCTAAACTAAAAACAATAAGAGTATCCCTCATCTTATTATTGATTATTTTATTAATGATTACCAACATCTGGATAAAGCTAAATAAACAAATATAATTTACAATAAATTAAAGACCAGAAATTTAAGAAATATCAATGAAAACTTACCAATACTAAATTTTCTAGGAAGTATTTCATTCTTTATCCATTTGAGAATGTATAAAAGGTATTCTTGGTGCTAAAAAATAACCTGTCAAACTCGCAAATAAGATTGGTACAAAATGTCCGAAGCCCGTTAAAGTCGCTAATAAAATTGTTGTACTCATTGGTGTTCGAGTCACACAAGCATTAATGGCCGCCATACAGCTGACAATTGCTAATGAAAGATTTATTGACGGAAATAATTGATGAATTATGAGTCCCAATGTTGCTCCTACAAAGAACAAGGGAATTATAAATCCTCCTCTCCAACCTGATGTCACAGTTATGGAAATAGCTATTATTTTAAAAATCAAAATGGCAAACAATAACGTCAAAGAAAAATGGCCTGCTAATAATTCGTTGATTTCGTGATGCCCGAAATATCGCGTTATTGGAAAATAAAATGCGATGATACCAAGTAGAATACCACCTATTAGGGTTTTAATATAAATGGGGATGGGTCTTTTTTCGAAAATTGATTTGAAAAATTTAGTACAGAAAATAAAGCCCCATCCAAAAAGAGCACCAATTATGGCAAATAAAACCGCATAACCAAAATCAAATATTCCTGAATATTCATACGCGGACAAATCCCATATCGGTCCTAGACCTAAATGAATGATTAAAGCAAATACCAAGTAGCTAAAACAACTTGCCACAAATGCAGGAATAATGGCTTTATAATATTCAACTGCGTGTTTATGGTGAAGTATTTCTAACGAAAACAGACTCCCACCCAAAGGAGCTCCAAATAATGCCGTAAAACCCGAAGCCATTCCAGCTATACTTAATGACCTTAATTCTTCCCCCTTTAATCTGAATAATTTTCCTATCCAGGTGCCTGTTGAACCTGTAACTTGAACTAAAGGAGCTTCTGGACCTAAACTTCCTCCAGATGCTACGCACAATAAAGAAGAAAGAATCATTGATGGATTATTTTTAGGATCAAGTTTCCCTTTATTAAAACGGATATTATTTACAATCAAATGTATTTCTCCTGGATCACCAATGAAATGAATTATCAAACCTGCTAATAGCCCACAAGTTGCCATCACAGGGATTACTTTCCAGTCTTCAAAAAATGCTAATGCATGAGTCAAATATTCAAGTCCAATCCAATAGATTCCAGCTATAACTCCACCAATTAATCCTAAAAAAGCCCACAATAAAAAAGTTCGGCTAAAAACAAAAGGATTGAACCTTACTGGTTGGTCTAAAATGTTTAAATAGGTTACTAATTTTCTTCTTCGTTTTAATTTCACTTCTGAATTTCTGTTTTTATAAATAGAAATATTTTTTAGAAAAAGTTAAACACCGGCAATCTCACCAATTTCCTTAATAAATCTATCCGCCAAAGTATCTGCTTCTTGTTGTGATTTGGCTTCTGTGTATATTCTAACAATAGGTTCTGTATTACTCTTACGCAAATGCACCCAACTTTCAGAAAAGTCTATTTTAACCCCATCAATGGTGGTTAATTGCTCGTTTTGGTAACGATTTTCAATGGTTTTTAAAATGTCATCTACGTCCAAACTAGGTGTTAATTCTATCTTTTTTTTACTCATAAAGTAATTTGGGTAGGTCTTTCTCAGTTCGCTAACACTCATTTTTTTATCCGCCAACAAACTTAAGAACAAAGCAATCCCCACTAAGGCATCGCGCCCATAATGAGACTCAGGATAAATAATGCCTCCATTACCTTCGCCACCAATAACAACCTTATTTTTTTTCATTAAACTTACCACATTCACCTCGCCAACGGCACTTGCTTCATACATGCCACCATGTTTTTCGGTGACATCCCTTAATGCTCTTGTAGAACTCATATTGCTGACGGTATTTCCTGGTGTTCTACTCAGCACATAATCGGCACAAGCCACCAAGGTATATTCCTCTCCGAACATCTCGCCATTTTCGTCCATGAACGCCAAACGGTCCACGTCTGGATCGACCACAATGCCTAAATCCGCTCCCGTCTCCACCACTTTTTTGGACAAATCAGTTAAATGTTCTTTCAATGGTTCTGGATTATGTGGAAACTCACCATTTGGCTCGCAGTACAATTTCACCACATGCACACCCAAACGTTCCAAAAGTAACGGAATCACAATACCACCCGTTGAGTTTACACCATCAACCACTACTTTAAATTTGGCATTTTCAATGGCTTGCACATTTACCAACTCTAAATCCAACACCTCAATAATATGTAAATCAAAATAAGCTTTGTTTTTGGTTATTTTTCCCAAGCTATCAACATCGGCAAAAGCAATGGTATCACCTTCGGCAATCTCTAAAATTTTAGCACCTTCATTAGCATTTAAAAACTCGCCTTCATTATTCAGTAATTTTAAAGCGTTCCATTGTTTTGGGTTATGGCTTGCCGTTAGAATGATACCACCATCAGCATGTTCCATGGGCACCGCCATTTCCACCGTAGGTGTAGTGGATAATCCCAAATCAATAACGTGGATTCCGAGTCCGACTAACGTATTCATCACCAAATTTTGAATCATTTCCCCAGAAATTCGAGCATCCCTTCCAACAACTACTCTGTAGCTGTCTTTATCACGCTGTTGCTTAATCCAAACCCCATAAGCGGCTGCAAATTTAACGGCATCGATAGGTGTTAGGTTATCGCCAACATGTCCGCCAATTGTTCCTCTAATTCCTGAAATTGATTTTATAAGTGTCATATGTAGTTTCGTATTTTTAACAAATATAATAGTAATAAATTGTAAATCTAGAATTGCAATTTGTAAATTACACCAATGAATTTTCTAGCACATATTTATCTCTCAGGGGACAACGACTTGGTTACTATTGGAAATTTTATTGCTGATGGCATTAAGGGCAACGACTATAAGAATTTCAATAAAGAGTTTCAAATCGGTATTTTATTGCACCGGCATATAGATACCTTTACGGATGCCCACGAAACCGTTAGGCAAAGTACGAAGCGTTTACATGAAAAATACGGGCATTATTCTGGGATTATTGTCGATATTTTATACGACCACTTTTTGGCTAAAAATTGGCATTTGTATTCTGATGTTCCCTTAGAAGATTATGCTGAAAATTTTTATAATTCCTTAGAAGAACATTATGATTTACTACCTATGGGCATCCAAAAAATGATGCCATTTATGATGGCTGATAATTGGCTTTTAAGTTATGCGTCTATTGATGGCATTTCTAGGGTGTTGGAAGGGATGAACCGACGAACAAAAAATCGCTCTGGAATGAATGAGGCCGTTTACGAATTGGAAGTTTTTTACGAATCGTTTGAAGCAGAATTCATACACTTTTTTGAAGAACTCATCCTCTCTTCAAAGCAGAAATTAAAGGAATTATCAAAAATATACGCTCGTTAGAATTCTCTTTTCATAGATTAAATGCAAATGATATTACCGATAATCGAAGTGATGCTACTTGTAACGGATTTTAACATTATTCTTTGAACAGGTCAATCGTATTTAATATTTTAGAACTCGTAAAACCTTATCTAACAAAAAGATAACTAATGTAATGACCGCCAAATCTAAAAGCATTTTCAAAATAATTACTGGTATCATTATCTTTTTCACTCTTCCCAGTCTGTTACTTTTTGGATATGTTTTATTTAAATATAATGAAGATTTACCTATGGGCGTTTCAGGAGAAAAAGCGGATATGTTAGCACAAAAAATGCTGAATTCCCTAAATCATGAAGCTTATGAAAACACCAATTATATTGAGTGGGATTTTAAAAACAGACATCATTACGAATGGCAAAAACAAAACCATATTTGTGATGTATATTGGAAAGAATTTAGAGTCACCCTCAATCTAAACAATCCTGATTTAAGCAAAGCCTATGTGCATAGTTTTAAGGTGGAAAACGACATCGCTAAAGAACTTAAGGAAAAAGCATTAAAATATTTTTATAACGATTCTTTTTGGCTTACAGCCCCTTACACTGTTTTTAATAAAGATGTTGATAGAAAATTGGTGGGCGATAATTCTTTATTGGTCACCTACAATTCTGGTGGAGATACTCCGGGCGACTCCTATTTATGGGAACTAGATGAGACAGGGAAACCGATTAGTTTTAAAATTTGGGCATCCATTTTACCTATTGATGGCCTTGAAGCTACTTGGACGGATTGGACAACTACAGAAACGGGCGCCATGCTACCAACATTTCATAAGTTATTGTTTTTTGGATTGGAAATGGATGGTATAAAAACTTCTAAATAATCTCTAAAATAGCTACGGTTGGTCTGCCAATCACGGCTTTATTACCATTAATCACAATGGGACGTTCAATAAGCTTCGGATTTTGAATCATAGCTTTTATAATCTCACTATCACTCAAATCTTTTCCTTTGAAATTCTCTTTCCAAATGGATTCATTTTGTCTAACCAAATCAATAGGCTTTATACCCAGAAGTTTAATAATGTCCTTTAACTCTTTTTCAGTTGGGACATCTTCTAGATATTTAATAATTTCAAAAGGCTTTCCAGATTTTTCAAGAACTTCCAATCCGCTGCGTGATTTGCTGCATCGGTTATTGTGATATATTTTAATCATTATAAGTGAATGTTGTAGGCTTTTAATTGTTCTAAAAGCAGATCTGGATTTTTAAAATGAATGCCGTTGATATTTAATCTATTCGCTGCTTCAATATTGCGTAAATTATCATCAATAAACACCGCATTTTCAGCTTTTATGTCGAAACGGTTGAGTGTTAAATGATAAATCTCCTCAAACGGTTTTCTTGTTTTTTCTACACCAGACACCAATATGCCTTCAAACCAATGTAAAAATTCGAATCGATCTAAAGCGATTGGGAACGTTTCGTGACTCCAATTGGTCAATGCAACGACTTTATATTTTTTTGAAGCGATGAGTTTTTCAAGAATGTCAACCGTTCCATGAATAGCGCCCCCGAGCATGTCTTCCCATCTGCCGTAAAAAGCTCTTATTTCAGTTTCATAATCTGGAAAACGTAACACTAAATCTTCCGTAGCTTGACTGATTGGGTAGCCAGCATCTTGGTTTTCATTCCAATCATGCGTGCAAATGGTATCAAAAAACCACCTCATTTTTTGTCTGTCACCATTAAAAACATCCAAAAAAACGTATTCTGGATTCCAATCAATCAACACACCACCTAGGTCGAATATAATAGTATCAATCTGTTTCATAAATTTACAAAGAATCTGGAGCTTCTTCTTTTTGTCCCATAGTCATTAAATAGGCTTTTAAAAATGGCGTAATGTCACCATTCAAAACCGTATCGACATTACCCGTTTCATGACCTGTCCTAACATCTTTAATCAATTTATAAGGATGTAACACATAATTTCTAATTTGGCTGCCCCACTCTATTTTCATTTTTCCTGCTTCAATGTCTTCTCGTTGGGATAATTGCTTTTGAAGCTCAATTTCATAAAGTTGCGATTTCAACATTTGAAGCGCTCTCGCCCTATTATCGTGTTGCGAACGCGTCTCTGAACAAGAAATTTGAATGCCTGTGGGTTTATGCGTTAACTGTACTTTTGTTTCTACTTTATTCACATTTTGTCCGCCAGCACCACTAGAACGTGCGGTGGTGATTTCTATATCAGCTGGATTGATTTCTATTTCAATAGTATCATCAACCAACGGATATACATAAACGGAAGCAAAACTGGTATGGCGTTTGGCATTGCTATCAAAGGGAGAAATACGCACCAATCGGTGCACACCGTTTTCACCTTTTAGCCAACCAAAGGCAAAATCGCCCTCAATCTCTAAAGTAACGGTTTTAATACCTGCCACATCGCCTTCCTGAAAGTTGAGTTCTTTCACTTTATAACCACTTTTTTCGGCAAACATCAAGTACATACGCATAAGCATACTTGCCCAATCGCAACTTTCGGTACCACCTGCGCCTGCCGTGATTTGTAAAACAGCACTTAAACTATCACCTTCATCAGAAAGCATGTTTCTAAATTCTACTTCTTCTAAAAGTAAAACGACTTTGCTTTGTAACTCATTGATTTCCTTTTCAGTGGCCTCACCTTCTCTATAATATTCCAAAAGAATTTCCAGCTCTTCAATTTGAGTGGCAATGGTGTGATAATCCTGTACCCATTTTTTTAATGAGCGCAGATTTTTCATTATTATTTCTGCCCCTTTGGGGTCGTTCCAAAACGCTGGATTGGCAACTTTTTCCTCTTCATTCTGAATCAGGATTTGTTTTTTGTCAATCTCTAAATAGGTTTTTAGTTTTTTACTTCTTTTAGTAAGCTCTGCAAATTGCTCGTTTGTAATCATAATGGCAAAAATACATTAAAAGAAATTATTTTATTGCACTGAAAAGGTAGTGATTTCATGCAATGGTATACCAGAATCTGAAATACCTTCAATCTCTATAATATAATCACCTTTAGTATCACTGGTAAAGAACGAAATGTCCTTCGAAGGATTTTGCGATGTAGTCCTAATGTTAGGTTCCCAATGCAGTGTAGTCCTAACATCGGCTTTCATGACAGTATGGGATTCTTTACTATAGTCTGGTGCATAAAACTCCTTGGCTGTATAAAATCCTTTGGCTTTAAAATCGGTGATGCCTGGTTTACGTTTCTCATCGAAAACCCTTGCTCCTTCTCGGGTATAAACAGCAATAACCCAAATATTCTGGCTAGTGTACATAAGTGCATCTGGTGGTTTAAGCACATCTATAAAGGAAATCATCTGTAAAGGTATTGACTCTACGGCATCAACATCTACCTTCATGTTATTTAATAAATACATTCTACCTGTAGGATGATCATTAGATAGTGAGCTCATTCGATTACTGCCAGGAACCATTACCTCGACTAAAGCGTCTATCGGATTACGGCCAGTAAATGCTCCGTACTCATCCAATTTACGAGTTTCTACATCTATCCTAGTATTTGCCGATCCACCATGTAGAGCCCTATTGTCCATTTCTTTTTGCCGTTCCTGTAACATACTTTTTCTTTCTGCAATCACGGTTACTTCTTCCAACCTTTCCACATCTTTATCATATTCAGCATTAATCTGATTGATGTATTGGGACATTTTTAGAAAATTAGCAATCTGGGTTTCATTAGCGCTTTTATTTTTTAAAACAGTACTTCTATTTACTCCTGGACTTTGGTAATTGTCTTTATCAATAAGGATTTCAACATTCCTATCATTTAACTCCTTTGATTGAAAATCTGTAAGTCTCGATTCAATCATCATGGGTATGGAATCAAAAAATACAAAAGGGCCAAAACTAAATTTTCCTTGCGAATTGGATTTTTGAACTGGTTCTTGGGATAATATATCTCCTAAAAAAGTTAACCTTGTAGCCGCACTAGTAATGGTATAGGGCTTTTTTAACAATTTGGTAGTTCCAGAAATAGTGATCCCTTTTTCGATAGGAAATTTATCAGCCGCCTCTTCACGATGCAATAAATTTTGCCATGTAAATCGCCTCCAGCCATGGGTCATCATAACCAGGTCTAAAAGAAACCTTGTCCTAAAATCGGCATCCTTGGTAAAAAAATAGCCAGGATCCTTGACTTCTCCTCTTAAATCTGAGTTGAGCAATAACCATGTTTTAATATTGTCTTGCCTATTATTATATGGTAAGGCATTCATATCCCTTACACTCATAGATAATTGGCTTGGCAACGTATTGCCACCAACATCTTTTGTAGAAATATTTAAAGCGATTTTCTCCCTTACCCCTACTTTCTCTTTAGCTTTTGTTATCTCTATAATACCTTTATTATCTATATTATCTACAAAAATTAAACGTTCGCAAACAGGGTTTCCGTTGGGGTCAAACAATGTTAAAGTGACTACGCCATCTTTGAGTTCATGGGTAAACAACTTTAGCGTATAATCATTTACGGCTTCAGATTCCAGCTTTTTGAATATCATATGACCACGTTGGTGCGCCACAAAATAAGAACCCTTTAAGCCTAAGGGTATATTCGATTTTACATTTACCAAAAAATGGCCCTCATTATTTGTAACGTTTAGAGTATAGCCCTTTGGTAATGCTTTGGGCAATGGATACTTATATTCTGAGCCATTAACTTCAACATGGGCATAGTATGATTTGTTTGGTTCGGGAACGAACGAAAAGAAACCGAGACCAAATTCGGTTGTTGAAAATTGGGAAACAACATTATTATCACTATCGGTAACAAAAGAGGAAAGGTTTATTTTATTGTATAAATCATTTTTAACTTTTACAGCTACTTTGCCCCTTATATTCTCTACTAAATGGCCTCCTTCGGGGTAAAAATTCAGATCTGGTTTCTCAGAGATTAAAACCTCAGGATCTCCAATTGTTTCTGTTAAACTTGAATCGTTAGTATTGTCCGGGGACCATATAAAAAGTTCTTTTTGAAAAAAATAATCTGGCTCATTATTTCTCATGTAGTTGGTATAAGCCCTAAGCAAGTAACTTCCCGATTCCCAATTTTTATCTATCTTAAAATCACCTGAAAAGCTAATATCCTCGGTAAAGAATTTCTTTTTATCAATGATGCTGTCTCTATCATTGATAAGCTCTACATAAACTACCAAGCTTTTTGTGCTTTTGGCATGGGTAACGCCATTAACTAAATAACCATTAAACCAAATGTTATCATCTAAGGAATAATAAGGTTTATCTGTTTGTACATAAATTTTTTCGGGCCATTCGGTTTCGGAGTAATTTTTGAGTTTTTCCTCAACCAATTCAGCAACAAGGCTCCTATTTAAAACCGCAAATGATGTTAAAACGATAAATATTAGAAAGTAAGAGATGGCTTTTTTCATAAATTTTATCAAAATTTAAAAAACTTCAAAACAATGATGCTTTTTCCAAATTTATGAAAAAAAAAGATAAATCTTACGAAAATTTTATTTCTATTTAATATCTATGCTATAAGGAAACAATAACTGCACCCCTTTTTTTTCTGTCATGGATTTAACTTTTTTAAGAATCTTATAATTTTCCTCACCCAACTCTTCTTTTAAGATATCTTCTTTGGTTTTAACCAAACCAAAACCTCTTAATATTTTATCTAAGTCTTTTTCAAAAATAGGCAGTTCCTTGATTTTGTAATCTTCAATATTGGCAGCTTCGGCGGCTCTTTTTAAAGCTACATCCAAACCACCTAATTCATCCACCAAACCATTATTTATAGCATCTGCACCTGTCCATACACGTCCTTCTGCTATTATTTTAACATCATCTTGGCTCATGTTTCTGCCATCAGCTACGCGCTTTGTAAACAATTCATAAATATCAACAACACCTTCTTTAATAAAGTCATGTTGTGTTTCACTTAAAGGCTCAAAAAAGCTGTATGTTACGGCATTTTTATTGGTTACCACTTGTTCTGCATTAATACCCCAACTATCAGCTAATTCCTTACCATTGGGCAACATGCCAAAAACGCCAATGCTTCCTGTAATAGTTGTTGGTTCTGCAATGATTTTATCGGCATTGCAAGCTATATAATACCCCCCAGAAGCAGCCAAATCACCCATAGACACAATAACAGGCTTTGTTTTTTTGGTCAGTTCAATCTCCCTCCAGATTAGTTCGCTAGCCAAAGCATCACCCCCCGGAGAGTTAATACGCAATACAATGGCTTTTACTTTGTCGTCTTCCCTAGCTTCTTTTAAGGCCATACTCATTGTGCCTTGTCCGACACTATTCTCATCACCTTCACCATAAATGATATCGCCTTCGGCAAAAATGACCGCAATGTTATTTTTACTGCTCTTTGATTTTAGTTTATTAGCTGTGTGAATGGCATAATCTTCAATAGTGATGCGCTCAATATCATCATCATAGTCGACATTCAAGGCCACTTTTAAACCATGAATATATTCATCATAATAGGCTATTTTATCAATGAGATTGTTGCTTTTCGCTAACGTGGCATTTCTAGCCAAAAGATTATCAGCTATGGTATCTAAATTTGCAACTGAAATGTGTCTGCTCTCCGAAACCTCTTCTTTAACTTGCTTCCATATGGAATTTAAGTACACACTTATTTGTTCCCTATTTTCATCACTCATTTCATTTACCAAAAAAGGTTCTACGGCACTTTTGTATTTTCCGTAGCGGATGACTTCCATTTTTAAGCCTGTTTTATCTTGAATGTCTTTAAGATACAACTGTTCAGAATACAAGCCTTTAAACTCTAAAGTCCCAGCGGGATTCATATAAATAGTATCTGCAACAGAGCTTAAATAATAATCTTTTTGGGTATATATATCGGAATACGCCGTAATAAACTTCCCTGATTTTTTAAATTTTAAAAGGGCATCACGGATTTCCTTGGTTTGGGTAATGCCAGCATCAATATAACTATTATCAATCGTAATCCCTTTGATTTTATCATCGGTAGCAGCATATTCTATAGCATCAATAATATTAAAAAGACCATTTTTTCTGTCTTCGTTCAAAAAAGTATAATCTTTAAACTCAACTTTGCCCGCATAATCTTTTATGGGGAAATCTAAAGTGAGTTCTAATACAGAATTAGGCTTTACAGTTACAATTTCTTCTGAAGATGACCCAATAACCAATCCAACTATAATGAGCAATCCGAAACAAATAAACAGAAACACAAAAATGCCGACTACTGTCGATAATACACGTTTTATAAAATTCATGATTTATATTTTTTAATATTTGTAGTGTAATAGAAATTAATGTTACAAAGAACCTAAAAGTTTTAGTTTTTACAAGGTATTATATCAAAAATAGCATGATTTAATATAAATTATATGCAAATGATTTACCTAAAGAATTTTTAACTTTGCCCTTTTATTAGATTTCACAAAACTTAATGATACACATTCACGAAAAGACATTACGCGATATAGAATTTCCAACTGTTTTAAAGCAGGTCAGTGAGCTTTGTGTCACACCTTTAGGTAATGAAAGTGCCTTACAAATTGCTCCTTTAAAAACGAAGGAAGACTTGCTTTATGCGCTTAAATTGACGAATGAATATCTATCGTCATTCTACAACGATAACCGCATTCCCAATCATGGTTTTGATGCCATCACCAAAGAATTAAAGCTTTTAAAGATTGAAAACACCTATTTGGAAGTTCATAGTTTAAAAAAAATATCTTCTATATCATCAACAGTCAATGAGATTATTATCTTTTTAAATAAGTTTGAGGACTATTATCCAACGTTGAGTGATTTCGCTTCGCATATTAACGTCACCAAAGCCATCATTGAAAAAATAGATACGATTGTTGATAAATTTGGAGATGTTAAAGACAATGCCTCTCATCTACTTTTTGAATTACGCCAGTCCATTAACAACATAAAAGGAAAAATAAATCAAAGTTTTACTTCGGCACTTAACATGTATCACGGATTGGATTATTTGGATGATATTCGAGAATCCGTGGTGGACAACAAACGAGTTTTAGCCGTAAAAGCCATGTACCGCCGTAAGGTAAAAGGTGCCATTATGGGTGGCAGTAAAACGGGAAGCATTGTTTATATGGAACCTGAAACCACTTTGCAATATTCTAGGGAACTGAACAATTTAGAGTACGAAGCGCAAGAAGAAATCATTCGTATTTTAAAAGAAGTCACTAATTATATCCGTCCGTTTTTACCATTATTAGAAGATTATCAGACTTTTTTAATCAATATCGATGTCATTGCTGCCAAAGCAAAATATGCCCGTTCCATGAATGGCATTCTTCCAGAAATAACAGATGACAGACATATTTATTTACGTGATGCCTATCATCCACTGCTTTATTTAAATCATCTACATGAGAACAAGACAACCTATCCGCAGACTATAGAATTGAATGCTGAAGGACGGATTATAGTCATTTCCGGTCCCAATGCCGGCGGAAAAAGCATTACATTAAAAACCGTTGGCTTGTTACAAGTTATGGTGCAAAGTGGCTTGTTGATTCCTGTTCATGAACGTAGTAAAGTGTGTTTATTTGATCGGATTTTAAGCGATATTGGTGATAATCAATCCATTGAAAACCATTTAAGCACCTATAGTTACCGATTAAAACAAATGAATTATTTCTTAAAGAAGTGCAACAATAATACACTTTTTCTGATTGATGAATTCGGAACAGGAAGTGATCCCGAACTCGGTGGTGCCTTGGCTGAAACGTTTTTAGAAGAGTTTTACCATCGGGAGGCTTTTGGAATCATAACTACCCATTATTCGAATTTAAAAATGTTGGCAAATGAGTTGCCGTATATGTTGAATGCCAACATGCTTTTTGATGAACGCTCGTTAGAACCTATGTTTAAACTGGTTATAGGTCAAGCTGGAAGTTCGTTTACGTTTGAAGTCGCGCAAAAAAACGGTATTCCGTTCGGACTTATTAATCGAGCGAAAAAGAAAATAGAACGTAGTAAAGTTCGGTTTGATGAAACCATTGCAAAGCTTCAAAAAGAACGCAGCAAACTCGAAAAAACAGGGGCTTCCTTAAAACTCAATGAAAAGAAAAAGATTGAAGAAGCTGATAAGCTTGAGGAAATCAATCTTAAAATCCAAAAGAAACTGGAAAGCTACCAAGAATTATATGATAGCAACCAACGCTTAATCTATTTAGGACAAAAAATAAATGACATTTCCGAAAAATACTTTGAAAACAATCAAAAAAGGGAATTGATGGCAGAACTCTTTAAATTGGTTCAAATAGAAAATTCCAAGCGCAAAAAAGTCACGGTTAAAGAGAAAAAAGTCATCAAAGCCAAAGAAGAAGCTGTGAAGCAGGAAGCTGAAAAAGTGGTTGAAGTCATTCGAGAAAAAAAGAAAGAAGCCAAGAAAAAAGCGATTGAAACCCCGAAGCCCAAAGCCATTTTAAAAGTCGGTGACAGAGTCCGCATGGAAGATGGCCGCGCGATTGGAAGCATTGATAAAATCGAAAAAAACAAAGCGGTTGTTAATTATGGCATGTTTACGACCAATGTAAGCTTGGAGCAATTGGAATTGGTGGAGGCTCTAAAAAAATAATCTTTACATTGTTAATTTAGCCACAATGTCTCTTACAGGCAATATAGCCTTTGTCTGTTCAATACTTGGTCCAGCCACCCAAACGGTTTTATAAGTGACCTCATTCGCTGCTTTTTGGGTATCCCGCATGCCTTTAGCAAAACGAAGCATTTTTACCCATTTTTTTAGTTTTTTGTTTCTGTTTAAAACGGATTCTAACCAAGTAGTTTTAGTGCCCACTTTTTGAACATATGGTGTATTGATGACGGTACAAGGTGTGCCGGAAATACGTTCGGTCATCACAATATCTTTGGCACCATAATCTACGCAAGCTTGTTTATATTCATTGGTCACACCAGATTCTATCGAAGCTATAAATGGACTCCCAACTGAAACCCCAGCTGCACCATAACTCAACATTTTATCTACATCCGCTTTACAACCTACACCGCCAGCTGATATGATGGGGATATTGCAATGCGTGACCAATTCTGTTATTAAATCTTTCGGACTCATATTGCCCCTGTGGCCTCCCGCTTCATTATTAACAGCGATAATAGCATCTGCACCTAAATGTTCTACTTTTTTTGCGAATTGTAAATCCACCACATCACAAAATACTTTTATACCATATTTATGTGCTTGATTTATCGTTTCTTCGGGGCTTCCGAGTGATGTAATGATAAAATCACAACCGACTTCACAAATAACACGCAGTTGTTCTCTAAATTTTAAATTGGATTTGTTTACAATCAAATTAAATCCAAAGGAACCACCGTCTACTTTGGCTAATTTAAGTTCATTGATAGCTGATTTTAATTCCTCCAAGGTTCTATAATTAAGTGCTGGAATACAACCAGCAATACCACTTTTCATAGCTTCCTTTACCATAGCTGTATTGGAAACCAAAAACATGGGTGCTTGTATTATGGGATATTTTATATTAAGAAGTTCGGTGAGTTTAGTTGCCATATGGATTGCATTTAAACAAATATACAAAAACAGCATGCGGGCATAATAATCTATTTTGCTTTGAATGCAATGAAACTAAAAAGATAACCTTCTAACTAGGAATTAGAAAATTTCTCTTAATAAAAATCAATATGTATATTTAATTATTTCTTACAAACGTCACTTTAGCCACTATGGTGCTTATAATAGTTGCTCCTTGTTCCGATAAATCTTCAATGGTTTCTACAGATAGAACTAATTCATTTTGTGTTAATTTCTCAATAGTACCTTCAGTTTCTTCTCCTTGAGATTCAATTATAAGCTTATTGCCATTTTGTTCCCAGGAGCCATCTTGTAGAAATTCTAGATTTTCAATATCTTGAGTATAAGTTTGTCCTAGAACTGTATTGGTTAAATGAATACTATAACTCCCATCTGAAATATAAGTCTTTGGAGAATCGTTAAATGTAACCGTAAAATCAATATCATAGCCTTCACCAGTAAAAGTATTTGATAAAATTTGTCCTGAAACTTCTGTAACGGTTTGTCCACCATAATCTACAGAGGTAGCAATCCATGTGCCTAAAATATCCGAAGATATTAGAGGTGTAACTTCTTCGTTTGAACAAGAGTATAAAACGAGAACTATTGCAATGATAAATAGGTTGATTTTTTTCATGAAACTTGGGTTTATTAATTTTTGTAAATATATAATATTTTTATTACAGGAAGATAATACGAATATATTTGAAATGGGACGCAACCATTTTCTATAAATTACATCTTCTAGAAAACAAGATGATGAAAATTAAATTCACCTTTTTAGCCGCGTTTATCTTTTTAAATATTTCATGTTCTGACAATGAAAATGTTATTAATACCACCCTTTGGATAGATTCGCAAAGAGTAAGTTGTACGGGTGTTGCCGAACAAACTTGTTATAGAATTCAAGAAAATACTGTTATTAAAGACAATGAGTGGTTACTATTCTACGATGTCATTGAAGGTTTTGACGAGCAATACGAAACTGGCTATACCTATAAAATTAGTGTCTCCAAAATTAGAATAAATAATCCACCCGCAGATGGCAGCTCTATTCAATACATACTTAATGAAATATTAAGTAAAGAACTTGATGAATAAAAAAACGCAACCATTTCTGATTGCGTTTTTGTTTTTATGAGATCCTGAAACAATCCCGATAACTATCGGGACAGGATGACAAGATTTTATTTTACTTCTTCGAAATCTACGTCTTCAACATCACTACTTTCAGATGATTGTCCGTTGCTGCTTGCATCAGGCCCTGGAGCTGCACCACCTTGTTGCGCCTCCGCTTGAGCTTTGTACATTTCCTCTGAAGCCACTTTCCAAGCTTCGTTTATTTTTTCTAAAGCTGGGTCTATAACCGCTAAATCTTTAGTTTCATAAGCTTTTTTAAGTTCTTCCAAGGCATCTTCAATTGGCTTTTTCTTATCATCAGATAATTTATCACCAAATTCTTTTAACTGACTTTCTGTTTGGAAAATCATGGCATCAGCTGCATTTAATTTTTCTGCAGTTTCCCTTGCTTTTTTATCTGCTTCTGCATTTGCTTCTGCATCTGCTTTCATCCTTTTGATTTCTTCTTCAGTTAAACCAGAAGATGCTTCAATACGGATATTTTGAGTTTTTCCTGTAGCTTTATCGCCGGCGGTTACGTGAATGATACCGTTTGCATCAATATCAAAAGTCACTTCAATTTGTGGCGTTCCACGTCTTGCTGGTGGAATACCATCTAAATGAAAACGTCCGATTGTTTTATTGTCGGCTGCCATAGCTCTTTCTCCTTGCAATACATGTATTTCAACTGATGGCTGATTATCTGCTGCTGTAGAGAATACTTGTGATTTCTTAGTCGGAATCGTTGTATTAGCTTCAATAAGTTTGGTCATTACATTACCCATAGTTTCAATACCAAGTGATAATGGAGTCACATCTAATAGCAATACATCTTTTACATCTCCAGACAATACACCTCCTTGAATACCTGCTCCTAATGCGACTACTTCATCTGGATTAACACCTTTACTTGGTACTTTTCCGAAGAATTTTTCAACAGCAGCTTGAACTGCTGGGATACGTGTAGAACCACCTACCAAGATCACTTCATCAATATCGGTTTTTGATAATCCTGCAGCTTTTAAAGCAGATTCACAAGGTGCAATGGTACGTTTTACTAAGTCGTCAATTAACTGTTCGAATTTAGAACGTGTTAATGAACGCACTAAGTGTTTTGGTCCACTTGCTGTAGCCGTGATATATGGTAAGTTGATTTCTGTTTGTGCTGAAGATGATAGTTCAATCTTAGCTTTTTCAGCAGCTTCTTTTAAACGTTGTAGAGACATAGGGTCTTTACGCAAGTCTATACCTTCTTCAGATTTAAATTCGTCAGCTAACCAACCTATGATTTTTTCATCAACATCATCACCACCTAAATGGGTATCACCATCTGTTGACAATACTTCAAATACGCCATCGCCTAACTCTAATATAGATACGTCATGTGTTCCTCCACCAAAGTCGAATACCACAATTTTTTGATCTTTTCCCTTTTTATCCAATCCATAAGCCAATGCAGCAGCCGTAGGTTCGTTGATGATTCTACGAACTTTCAAACCTGCAATTTCACCAGCTTCTTTAGTAGCTTGACGTTGTGAGTCATTAAAATAAGCAGGTACTGTAATAACTGCTTCTGTTACCGTTGTTCCCAAATAATCTTCAGCAGTTTTCTTCATTTTTTGAAGAATCATAGCCGATAATTCTTGTGGTGTATATAAACGGCCGTCAATATCAACTCTTGGGGTGTCGTTATCGCCTTTTACAACTTTATATGGTACGCGTTCTGCTTCTTTTTGAGATTCAGAATATTTATTTCCCATAAAACGTTTAATGGAATAAACCGTTTTTGTTGGGTTTGTAACTGCTTGACGTTTTGCTGGATCTCCTACTTTAATTTCGCCGCCTTCTACAAAAGCAATCACCGATGGTGTAGTACGTTTACCTTCTGCGTTTGGGATTACAACAGGTTCGTTACCTTCCATTACAGAAACGCAAGAGTTGGTTGTTCCTAAATCGATTCCAATAATTTTACTCATAATATGTATGTTTTTTAATTGTGTTGAATGTTCTTTTTTAACTTCGTTGTGTTAAAGTCAATGATTATGCCAACTAAGAAATACTGACATGATGTCATATTATCCCGTTGTCCATTGTTAGTCGACTTGTTAAGTTTTCTCCACAGTTTCCACAAGTTAATCTTACCTTTATAATTCCTTCAGGTTTATTAATCTTAGAGAATATAGTTTTTTTAAAGACTGTCGAAAATCTATAGGCAGCCTTTTTATTTAAGTTATATTTGTTTCAATCTTTTTCTGTAAAATGGAATGTATCTCAGTTTTCGACATGCTTAAGATTGGTATTGGGCCCTCAAGTTCCCATACCCTTGGTCCATGGCGTGCTGCCGAACGATGGATTAAGGAATTAAAGGAAAAAAATCGTTTTGACAACATTGAAAACATTACTGTTGATTTATACGGTTCATTATCCTTAACTGGAAAAGGCCATGCTACCGATTATGCCATCATGCTGGGATTAAGTGGTGCTGATCCAGAATATGTGCCTACTGAAAACATCCAAAGGATTATTGATAACATTCATCAAACAAAAACGCTCTATCTAAATAACGAGAAACCCATAGTTTTTGATCCAAAAACCCAAATCATATTCAACAAAACCTTTTTGCCTTTCCATGCCAATGCCTTAACTTTCAGGGCAACTATAAATGGGAAAAACAAAAAATCCACATTCTACTCCATTGGAGGTGGTTTTGTTGTCAAGAAAAAACGTAAAAATGCTAAAATAAAAGAGTCCATTTTTAACACGTTTCCTTACCCCATCACCTTAGGGACGGAACTCTTGGACTATTGCAAAAAACTTAACGTATCCATTTCTGATGTGGTATTGGAAAACGAAAAATCCATAAGGACCGAAAAACAAATAGATTTCGAATTAAGCCGTATCTGGAACACCATGTTAGAATGCATGTATATTGGTTGCCATACCAACGGCAATCTTCCCGGTGGGTTGAACGTGAAACGCCGTGCACATGATATCCATGAAAAATTAATAGGTAACAATTTATATTCCAATCCACAAGAATGGTTGGAAGCCATTCGTAAAACAGAGATTAAATTCAGAGGCATTCTTAAATGGGTTAGCTGTTTTGCTTTAAGTGTCAATGAAGTTAACGCCTCCTTAGGCCGTGTCGTTACAGCGCCCACCAATGGCAGTGCTGGTGTTATCCCGGCAGTTCTTATGTATTATATGGTTATTGAAAACCATGAAGCCGATTTTAATCATATTAAAAAATTCTTGTTGGTTGCAGGCGAAATTGGTAGTATTTTTAAAAAAGGCGCTACTATTTCTGCTGCTATGGGTGGTTGCCAAGCGGAAATTGGGGTATCAGCGGCGATGGCTGCTGGCGCATTAACCGAATTGATGGGTGGCTCGGCAGAACAAGTATTGATTGCGGCTGAAATTGCCATGGAACATCATTTGGGATTGACCTGTGACCCCATTGGCGGCTTAGTGCAAATTCCATGTATTGAACGCAATTCCATGGGTGCCATAAAAGCGATTAATGCAGCCGAATTGGCAATGGAAACCAATCCAAAAGATATCAAAGTTCCCTTAGATAAAGTAGTTAATACCATGTGGGAAACCGCAAAGGATATGAATTCTAAATATAAGGAAACCAGTGAGGGCGGTTTAGCTATTGGTGTTAATATGTCGGATTGCTAATGAAATTTAACTTTATAATATTTAGTACTTTTACACTCTATTAAAACAAAAACGATGTCTACAGCAAAAAAAGAATACAAGCGCATTACCGTGAAAACCTTAGTTGATATGAAGGCCAATGGCGAAAAAATATCGATGCTAACGGCCTACGATTACACCATGGCAAAAATCGTTGATGGAGCTGGTGTAGATGTGATTCTTGTGGGGGATTCGGCCAGTAATGTAATGGCGGGGCATGAAACCACCTTACCGATTACACTTGATCAAATGATATATCATGCCTCTTCCGTAATTCGTGCCATAAACAGGGCGCTGGTAGTGGTTGATTTACCTTTTGGAAGTTACCAAAGTGATCCGAAAGAAGCCTTACGTTCTGCTATTAGAATCATGAAAGAAAGTGGCGGACATGCCGTAAAGATGGAAGGTGGCAAAGAAATAAAGGAATCCATCAAACGCATTTTAAATGCTGGGATTCCAGTCATGGGGCATTTGGGTTTAACGCCACAATCCATTTATAAATTCGGAACCTATACCGTGCGGGCGAAGGAAGAACAAGAAGCTATGGATTTAATTGAAGATGCCAAAATGTTGGAGCGCATTGGTTGCTTCGGAATCGTATTGGAAAAAATCCCAGCCAAACTTGCCAAGGAAGTTGCTGAAAGCGTTAGTATTCCTATCATAGGAATTGGTGCGGGACGTGATGTGGACGGACAAGTCTTGGTTTTACATGATATGTTGGGAATGACCCATGAATTCCACCCAAGGTTTTTACGTCGGTATATGAATTTATATGAGGATATGACTACCGCTATTACACAATATGTTAGCGATGTAAAAGCCGTTGATTTTCCTAATGGGAATGAACAATATTAGGTTAGACTATCTTAGACTAGTTAGACTTGTTAGAATTTTAGACTTGTTAGTAAAGAATCTGGTAATTTTAAAAAATAAATATCTAACGATCGAAGATAGTCTAACAATCTAAAAATCTATTAAAAAATGCATCGATTTAAAGAACTGGAGATTTGGAAAAGAAGTAGATTATTTTGCTCAGAGGTTTATAAGTTAACTTCTAATTTTCCAGAATCAGAAAAATTTGGTTTAACTAATCAACTTCGTAGAGCTTCTGTTTCAATAGCTTCTAATATTGCTGAAGGTTCTTCTAGAAAATCCAATAAAGATTTTTCAAGGTTTTTAGAAATCACTCTAGGGTCTTGTTATGAAATTGAAACACAATTGCTTATTTCCTTCGATTTAAAATTTATTACCGAACTTGAATTACAGGAGATTTCAAAAGAATTGGATGAAATTATCAAAATGATTTCCAAATTCAAATCAACTCTAAAAATCTATCAATTCTAAGAAGTCAAACAATCTAACCATCTAACTAGTCTAAATTTCTAAGCAGTCTAAAATTCTAACATGTCTAAAACCTTATCTAATAAGTCTAATTTACAAGTTCTCTACGAAGACAACCACATCATTGTTGTCAACAAACGTGCAGGGGATATTGTACAAGGGGATAAAACGGGCGATAAGCCTTTGAGCGAGGTTGTAAAAGAATATATAGCCGAAAAATATAATAAGCCTGGTAATGTGTATTTAGGGGTGGTACATCGCCTTGATAGACCTACAACCGGCCTTGTTATTTTTGCAAAAACAAGTAAATCACTACCCAGATTAAATAAACTTTTTGTTGACAAAGAAGCAAAAAAAACATATTGGGCGATTGTTAAAAATGAACCTAAAAAGCTTGAGGACACTTTAATTCACTGGTTGAAAAAAAATCCAATAAACAATAAATCAGTTGCACATATTAAAGAAGTGACTGATAGCAAAAAAGCGATTCTTCATTATAAGGTTTTAAAAAAACTAGACAATTATTTTTTATTGGAAGTGAATTTGGAAACAGGCAGGCATCACCAAATACGCTCACAATTAGCGAGTATTGGTTGCCCGATTAAAGGTGATTTAAAATATGGTTTTGATAGAAGTAATCCTGATGCCAGTATTCATCTGCATGCCAGGCAAATTAACTTTATTCATCCCGTAAGTAATGAAGTAATAAACATTATTGCGCCTCCACCTCATGATGCGATTTGGAATGCTTGTTAAAATGAATAATTCAATACTAAAGTAACGCCTTCATTGGGTTCAGATGTCAAGTCCAATTTCGCATTGATCAACGTGGCTCGACTCTTCATGTTTAGCAAACCAGACCCTTTTTCAACACTGTCAATATTAAATCCTTTACCATCATCTTTCATTGTGATGATAAGATTATTTTGTTGATAATTCAGAATGATACTTAAATTTTCGGCATCTGAATATTTAACTGAGTTAGATAAAAACTCTTGAATAATCCTAAAAATAATGATTTCGTGTTTTCTGTCGGCAAATGGCTGTTTTTCACCAATTACCCGAAGTTCGGCTGATGTAAACTTCATCTTCTTCAATCGGTTCAATTCATTGGTTATGGACTTTTCAAAACCAATATTAAGAACCACCTCATTATTTAGTGTTTTGGAAAGCAGCCTGACTTCCGCTAAACTTTCTTTTAGAGCCTCCGAGGTTTCTTTAAATTTTTCTTTCACATCATCTGATACTTGCATTTTTAAAATACTTAATTGCATACTGGCAAACGACAATAACTGCCCCACATTATCATGAAGTTCCCAACCAATATTCTTTAAGGTTTGTTCTTGGGTTTCCGTTTGTGCATTTGCAATTTCCGCTTCAAAAGCTTGTTGCTGCTTTATTTGATCTAAAAGCAATTTGTTTTTCCGCTTTAAAAACACTATAAAAAATAGGATAACCAATGAGGAAACAAGTACCAAAATAGCTATCATATAGATAAGTAAATAGCGCTCTGCATCAGAACTCTTTGGTAATTTATTCTGTAATAACATTAAGAATGAATTGAAAAACATACAATCAACTTTCTAGGGTTTTTGGTCTGCAAAATATTAAGGCAAAAGTAAAAGTACCGTACATTAATACATTGCATGATAAATAAATATACCTTCTAAGATATATATAATCCCAATCCCTTTCGTAAACATTATATATATATGCTTGATATTGATCAAAAAAAACAATAGGGGTAATTATAAGCCACCAAATGAAAATGGCAGCACTAATATAGAAGTTTATGGATTTGTAAAATGTTAAAATGTTATCACTTTGAAGCAATTCAAAGAAATACAATATGGTGCATAAAATGATAATAATAGCACCCAAAACACTAATAATTGGAAAAAAGCGAATAAAAAAATCTTGCCAATGGAAAATGATATAAAATGTCGAGAATATCAAAAACAAACTAATCGCTATTTTAATTACTTTTTTAAACAAGGGTGTGATCAAAATATTTTGATAATAATAAGAATAAAATACAATGGCTCCTATTTTCCAAAATAAGGTAGCCCACCAATGGTTCTTTTCTATTTTGGTTCCAATTAAGAATGATAAAAAACGATCATCAAGAACATATCTTGTATACGAACTCAACAAATCGCAAATGGCTACAAATACCAAAAAATAAATAAAATGTTTAACTTCTTTATTTTTATACTTACGCAACAAAAAAATACCCGTGATAGCAGCGGTAAACTCTACCATACGGGTGATTAATGAGTAATTTTTTAGTATGAATTCATCCATATATTTATTTTGGGTAACCTTGCTCCCCTCCTTCACCTTCATTTAAAGGTGGCACGGGTATACCTCCCTTACCTCCTTGAAAATTCATATTAAGACTGCTAGCCTGAGATTTAACTTTATGCCCAGTTGGCACAATAATCATGGTAGTTAGATTTTTTTTAGTTTGTCCAGCATTTTCGCCATATTCACCAAGATACACTCTAATACCTGTCATGGTATACCCTAAACTATCTGAGTAATTCTTGGCATACCCTAAATAGTTTTCAATATCTTCTAAATCCCAGTACGTTGAGCGGTCATCTTGCTCCCTGCCCTGCTTTTTGGCAGCGGAATCTACAGCTGGTTTTCGGTATAGCGTCCAGTTATCACTCAATGCTTGCGCCTGTTCAATGGAAATAACGCCTTTTGGTTTTATAATCTTCTCTGGAGGTTGCACAACTCTGGGACAAAAATAATAAGTAAGAACTGCCCCGATAATAATTCCTAAAATAATATAGCTTAGGTGTTTCATGATTAATTTTGGTTAGATGGAAAAATTGTTGGTTAAAAGTAGTAAAAAGATTCTAAAATTATTATGATAACCTTTTAAGGTTACTCCAAATTAATAATAACAAGACACGCATTACGCAAATTTTCACGACTCATATTTTCAACGGTTGTTTTAATGAAATTAATGGCTAATTTTTAATTATTAGAAACTCAATCCCTTTATATCATCATGCTTTTATTTAAGAACAGTAACCATTTGCATAGCGTTTACGAAAATTGTATTATTACGAGGATAAATTCTAGAATAATATGGATAGCCAAAACATAAAACCAACACTACCACAAGACGAACATATTGTTGAAAACAAACAATTAAGTATTTGGGAAGCCTTAATTCCTATATTCATACTTGTAGGTATGTTGGCTTATAATGTCTTTGTTTTTGGTAATGATGCGTTGAGTGGCTCCAATCAGTTTATATTATTACTTGGAGGCGCTGTTGCCGCCATCATTGGTTTTTTTAATAAAGTGACCTTTGCACAAATGATGGAAGAAGTAGCCGAAAATATTAAATCGACTACCGGTGCGCTTCTTATTTTACTCATGGTTGGAGCACTTGCTGGAACCTGGCTAATAAGTGGTATTATTCCAACGATGATTTATTATGGTTTACAGGTTTTAAATCCCACAATATTTTTGGCTGCTTGCGTCATTATTTGTGCCATTATTTCTGTTGCTACAGGAAGTAGCTGGACCACATCTGCTACGGTGGGTATTGCTCTTATTGGTATTGCAGATGCTTTGGGGGTACCTTTAGGAATGACGGCAGGTGCTGTTTTATCTGGTTCGTATTTTGGAGATAAAATTTCGCCCATGAGTGATACTACAAATTTAGCACCCGCCATGGCTGGAAGCGATTTGTTTACGCACATTCGATACATGCTTTACACCTCAACGCCAACCATCATCATTACGTTGATCGTTTTTGTTATCATTGGTCTGAATTTGGAAACCAAAGGCGTTGCAGATACAAATACGCTTTTAGAAGCTCTTGAAAAATCCATTAATGTGAGTCCTTGGCTGTTTATAGTACCCATACTGGTTATTTTTTTAATTGTTAAAAAAACATCGCCATTGATTGCACTTCTAATTGGCACATTGCTAGGTGGTGTTGCAGCCCTTATTTTTCAACCTAATATTATAACAGCAATTGGTGGTGGCACAACTTTAGATTTTTCTACTGGATACAAAGGCATGATGAATGCCATCACGGTTGAAACCTCGATACCAACAGACAACGAAGCCTTAAAAGGATTGTTTACGTCTGGAGGAATGAGCAAAATGATGGGAACTATTTGGCTCATATTATGTGCTATGGTGTTTGGCGGTATCATGGATGCCATAGGTGCATTGACAACCATTAGCAAAGCCCTTTTAAAATTATTCCATACTACTTTTGGCTTATTTGCAAGTACGGTAGCGAGTTGTTTGACTATTAATATCACCGCGAGCGATCAATACCTTTCTATTGTGGTGCCTGGTAAAATGTATGCTAAAGCTTTTAAAGATAAAGGATTGGCTCCAGAAAATCTATCAAGAACCTTGGAAGACAGCGGTACGGTAACATCTGTTTTAGTACCTTGGAATACCTGCGGCGCTTATCAAAGTAGTGTTTTAGGGGTTGATACCTTACACTATGCTGGTTATGCCATTTTTAATTGGTTGAGCCCATTTATGACATTACTTTTTGCGGCATTCAAAATAAAAATTAAAATGCTGACCTCTAAATAATTTTCCATAAAAAAACACTACCATTTTATCAAGTCTATATTTTCAAGCATCATATTTTACCTAATTATTAAAGCAAGGTGAGGTTTTTTGATGCCATATTAAAAATCTATTACCTTATAAAATTTAATAATTAATATTTATCAAAAAGACTGTATCGTTGAACTAAGTTTGCACAAAATAATAATTTTAAAAACATTAATACATATGACATTAGTTGGTAAAAAATTCCCAAATTTAAACGTTGACGCCATGAATGATATGGGCGATACTTTTAAAGTAAACGTTCTAGAAGAAGCTGTTAACAATAACAAAAAAGTACTTTTATTCTGGTATCCAAAAGATTTTACTTTTGTTTGTCCGACCGAATTACACGCTTTTCAAGCAGCCATTGGTGAATTCGAAAAAAGAAATACGATTCTTATTGGTGCTTCTTGCGATACTCCAGAAGTACATTTTGCTTGGTTAAACACATCAAAAGATAATGGCGGTATAGAAGGTGTTACCTATCCTATCCTTGCAGACAGTAATAGAAACCTTTCCAGCATTTTAGGTATTTTGGATATTACCAAAGAAACCTATGATGAAGAAACTGGCACAGTTTTATTAGAAGGTGACAATGTTACTTACAGAGCTACATATTTAATTGATGAAAATGGTTTGGTGCAACATGAAAGCATTAATAATATGCCTTTAGGTAGAAATGTGAATGAGTATTTGCGTCTAATTGATGCCTTAGCCCACAATCAAAAACACGGTGAAGTTTGTCCTGCAAATTGGGAAGAAGGTAAAGATGCGATGAGTGCTAACAGAAGTGGTGTGGCTAGTTATTTAGCTTCTCACTAATAAATATAACACATACAGAATATGGAAGAATTATCAGAAGATAACTTGCAAGAGATTATTAATAGTAACGACATTGTTGTTGTACAATATGCTGCAACTTGGTGTGGAAACTGCCGAATTATGAAGCCAAAGTTCAAAAAATTGTCTTCCGAAAATGAGCATGCTAAGTTTGTGATTGCTGATGCTGAAAAATTTCCAAATTCAAGAAAATTGGCAACTGTAGACAATTTACCAACATTTGCTACTTTCAAAAATGGTGCATTTGTAAATCAAGTTCAGACAAATAAATTTGAGGTTTTAAACGATTTAGTCAATGAAGTTACCAGTAATTAAACATCTTACTCAATTTATTGAGGATAATGATGAGGATTTTGTGGTTGAAACCATTGAAACACTTGAAGCACTAACTGAAGTATCTTCTTTAAAAGATGAAGAATTGGATGTGATTGGCGAACTAATTTCAAACATGTATGGCGCCATTGAAGTGAATAAAATGATAAAAGAAGGCACGCCTAAAAAAGAAGCTTTAAACACTTTTATGCAACGTGTTTTGGGGTCAATTGATAAGTAGAAAAACTAAAATTTGATAATCAAAAAAGCCATTTCATTAATAATGAAATGGCTTTTTTATTGACTAATTCTTGTGTTATTTATGATTTTGGTAAAAGTACCGAATCAACTACATGAATAACACCATTAGATTGGTTAACATCTGCTATAGTTACTTTTGCGGAATTTCCATTCTCATCTGTAACATATACCTCTTTTCCTTTTAACCAAGCGGTTAATGCCCCTCCACTAACCGTTTTAATCATGGCTTTACCATTACCATCTTTAATCATTTTAAGAACGTCTTTTGCATTCCATTTACCAGCTACAACGTGGTATTTTAAAACGGTTTGTAAAGTCGCTTTGTTTTCTGGTTTTAACAAGTTTTCTACAGTGCCTTTAGGTAACTTAGCAAAAGCATCATTGGTTGGAGCAAATACGGTAAATGGTCCTTCACTCATAAGCACATCCACTAAATCTGCAGCTTTAACAGCAGCAACAAGTGTGGTGTGGTCTTTTGAGTTAACAGCATTTTCTACAATATTTTTTGTAGGGTACATGGCAGCACCTCCAACCATTTTAGTATCTTCTTTTGCCATTTGACCTTGGGAAAAAACAGCAGTTGACGTAATTAATGCCATGGTGAATAAACCAGTTTTTAATAAATGTAATGTTTTCATAATTTCAAGTTTAGATTAAACAATTTTTTTAGATTATACCACACTAACGAAAATTATCAAACATCGGTTTTAAAAATTTTTGCTTGTTAACATTTTATTAATAGACCAAAAAATTCAATTATTGTGTTAACCCCAGTAAATACATAGTCTAATCAAGATTTTTAGTGTTTGAATATTATTTTAAAACATTTCTGTTTATTACCTAGTAATGTCTATTTTTGAGCCTAAAAAATAAACATCTTTATGGCAACTATAACATTGGGGGGAAATAAAATTGAAACATCAGGCAACTTACCTTCTGTAGGCTCAAAAGCACCTAATTTTGAATTGGCTTCACTGGATTTGTCCACCAAAACATTGGAAGATTTTAAAGGAAGTCATCTTATATTAAATATTTTTCCAAGTGTCAATACAAGGGTATGCTCATCGTCTGTAAGAGCATTTAACAAAACGGCGGCGTCTTTAAATAATGTAAAAGTGCTTTGTATATCCAGGGATTTACCTTTTGCGCAAAAAGAATTTTGTGCTGCGGAAGGCATTGAAAATGTGGTTATGCTTTCTGACTTTAAAACAGGAGCTTTTGGCAAAACCTATGGATTACTTATAACAAGTGGTGCGTTTGACGCATTACATTCCAGATGTATTATCATAATTGATAATAACGGAAGTATTATTTATACCGAACAAGTTCCAGAAATTGGTCAGGAACCGAATTATGAAGCAGCCTTAAAAGCTTTGGTTAATGAATAAAAAAGATTCTTTCTTAGTTAGTAGAATAAAAAGTATTGGCTATGCTTTCAAAGGGGCTTTGTTTCTTTTGAAAACTGAGCCGAGCATTAAAGTGCAATTTGGAATAGGAATTATTATGACTATTGCTGGTTTTTATTATCAAATATCAACAACCGAATGGCTTATTCAATTTTTGGCAATCGGATTGGTTGTTAGTATTGAGGGCATTAATACAGCTATTGAAGAACTAGCAAATTTTATACATCCAGAACATCATAAAAAAATAGGAAATATAAAAGACATCGCTGCTGGTGCCGTGTTTTTAGCTTCTATCTTCGCTATTGTTGTTGGTTTTATTATATACATTCCTAAAATTTTTTAAAATACTATTACCTTTAGGATAAACGTTAGTAATTTGTATTTTTGCTTAATTGTGAAAACAATTAAGTCCTGAACTGGTTTCAGGATCTCAATTTTGAAACAACAATCCATTAATGGCGAAGAAAAAAACCGAAACTAATAAAACACCAAAAAAAACCTTAAAAATGCCAAGCTTTAAGCTATCTAGCCAGCAAAAATTGGTACTAGGGAGCTTTTTAGCTATTTTTGGTATTTTGCTATTTATAGCCTTTGTATCTTTCTTTTTTACCGGGGAAGCAGACCAAAGTAGCTTGGCAAATTTTGCATCACGTGAGACCGTGTCTAAAAATTGGTTAAGTAAAAGTGGCGCTTGGTTAAGTGATTTTTTTATACATCGTGGATTTGGAGTTTCTTCATTCATATTTTCTGTACTTATTTTTCTGTCTGGCGTTTATGTCTTGATGGATATTGATAAGGCAAAACTCAGAAAACATTGGTTTTGGGGACTTATAGTCATTATTTGGCTATCTACTTTTTTTGGCTTTTTTGTCACTTTAAATGATAATCTTGGTGGCGCTATAGGCTTTGAGTTAAATTCGTATTTACAAGATTATATTGGCATCATAGGTACTGTTCTCCTACTCCTATTTTGTTTGATAACCTATTTGGCGATTCGCTTTAAACTGACTTTTGAAAGTTTTGCCAAACTGTTTTCTTTTGCGAAAAAAGATATCAAAGAGGAGTTTGCCACGAATAGGGACGATGAGTTTTCTATGACTTTTGATAATAATCTTTCCGTTGAAGCTGAGGATATTAAATCGGCCTTTGATTTACCTGTAGAAGTTGAAGACATTCCCAAGGAAAAAATTATTAGGAAAGACAACGCCTCTGCATTAAAAGTAAACGTTGTTGCCGATGACGATGACATGGAAATGGACGAATTGGAAGCCATAGAAATGAAAGTTGTGAAAGTTAAAGAAGAACTGTCTGAAACTGACAATCTAGCCAATAAATTGGTTGAGGACTTCGGTCAATTCGACCCAACTCTAGAACTTGGGAACTATCAGTTTCCACCTTTGGATTTATTGACAAAATACGATTCTGAAAGCATCACCATCAATCAAGAAGAGTTAGAGGACAATAAAAACAAAATTGTAGATACCCTAAAAAATTACAGTATTGGTATTGCCAGTATTAAGGCAACTATTGGGCCAACGGTAACCCTTTATGAAATTGTTCCAGATGCAGGCATTCGTATCTCAAAAATCAAAAATCTAGAAGATGATATTGCCCTGTCGCTTTCTGCGCTTGGTATTCGTATTATTGCGCCCATTCCTGGTAAAGGAACCATTGGTATAGAAGTGCCTAATAAAAACGCAACGGTTGTTTCCATGCGCTCGGTCATAGCCTCTAAAAGGTTTCAAAGTTCCGATATGCAACTTCCTATTGCCTTAGGAAAAACCATTAGCAACGAAACCTTGGTGGTAGATTTAGCCAAAATGCCACATTTACTTATGGCGGGTGCTACAGGACAAGGGAAATCGGTTGGGCTAAATGCCGTTCTAACATCATTACTTTATAAAAAACATCCTGCAGAAGTGAAGTTCGTTTTGGTAGATCCGAAAAAGGTGGAACTCACACTTTTTAATAAAATTGAGCGCCATTATTTAGCAAAATTACCAGATAGCGAAGATGCTATTATAACAGACAACACAAAGGTTATCAATACCTTAAATTCATTATGTATTGAAATGGATAACCGTTATGAACTGCTTAAAAATGCACTTTGTAGAAACATTGCAGAATATAACGTGAAATTTAAAGCCAGAAAATTGAATCCGAATGAAGGCCATCAATTTTTACCATATATTGTTTTGGTGGTTGATGAGTTTGCCGATTTAATTATGACTGCTGGAAAGGAAGTAGAAACCCCTATTGCAAGATTGGCCCAATTAGCTCGTGCCATTGGTATCCATTTAATTATTGCTACCCAAAGACCATCCGTAAACGTGATCACTGGTATTATTAAAGCCAATTTCCCTGCCAGAATAGCTTTTAGAGTAACTTCAAAAATAGATTCAAGAACTATTTTGGATAGTTCTGGTGCCGACCAACTTATTGGTCGCGGCGACATGTTGTTCACACAAGGAAATGATGTTACCAGGGTACAATGTGCTTTTATTGACACGCCTGAAGTTGAGCGATTAACAGACTTTATAGGGTCGCAAAAAGCCTATCCAGAAGCTTATGCCCTACCCGAATATGTTGGGGAGGAAAGTGGCATGAGTATTGATATAGACATCTCCGAAAGAGATAAACTATTTAGAGATGCAGCCATTGTTATCGTACAAGCGCAACAAGGTTCTGCTTCTTTGCTACAGCGTAAATTAAAATTAGGTTACAACCGTGCAGGACGATTAATCGATCAATTAGAAGCTGCGGGTATTGTAGGGCCGTTTGAAGGCAGTAAAGCCAGACAGGTTTTAATAACAGATTTAACATCTTTAGATAAGTTTTTAGAAAATGAAATTTTATAAATAAAAAAATGAACATTAGAAACACCATAACCTTATTATTTTTAACACTAGCCCTTAATAGTTTTTCGCAAAATAAAGGCAAGGCGCTTTTAAACGAAGTATCCCAAAAAGTAAAAAGCTATCAAAACATTTCCATCGATTTTAAATATGTTTTAGAAAATACGGCTGAAAAGATAAAGCAAGAAACACGTGGCGATGTGATTTTACAAGGAGATAAATACAAATTGAACATACTTGGTATTACGCGTTTGTTTGATGGAAAAAAGCTGTATAGCATCAGTCCTGAAGATGAAGAAGTCACTATTTCTTCGCAAAATGAAGATTCTGAAGATAACATAACTCCTAGCAAAATGCTTTCGTTTTATGAAGAGGGCTATACCTATGCATTAGATATAGAACAAAATGTGCAAGGCAGAAAAATTCAGTATGTAAAATTGACTCCTATCGATTCCAATTCAGAGATTAATTACATTCTTCTAGGCGTTGATGCACAAACAAAACATATTTACACACTCATTCAAATTGGAAAAAATGGTACCAAAACAACATTGACCGTTAATTCTTTTAAAACAAATGAGCCTTTATCGAAAACCTTATTTAACTTTGATGCCACTAAGTACAAAGACTACTACATCAATAAACTAGATTAGGTTAATTACGTGTGAAAATATTAGACCGCTACATACTAACAACGTACCTTAAAACTTTCATTAGTGTGTTTTCCATTCTCATACTAATTTTTGCACTACAAACCATTTGGCTGTATATAAGGGAATTAGCTGGAAAGGATTTAGATATTTGGGTCATATTTAAATTCCTGTTTTATTTTTTACCAAAACTCATCCCACTTGTATTGCCCCTAACCATATTACTAGCGTCCATCATGGTTTTTGGAAGTTTTGCCGAGAACTATGAGTTTGCCGCTATGAAATCTACGGGTATTTCGCTCCAACGTGCTATGTCTGGGCTGAGTCTTTTTATAGTGATTCTTGGGTTTACGACATTTATATTCGCAAACAATGTGATTCCTTGGGCAGAATACAACTCCTTCAATCTTCGTACAAATATTGCAAAGTTACAACCTGCAATGGCCATTGCTAAAGGTCAGTTTAATGAAGTTAATAATTACAATATTAAAGTTGAAGATAAAAGTGGTGATAATGATAGGTATTTAAAAAATGTCACCATTCATATAAAAGATGCTGCTGGAAGACGAATTGCCGAAACCATAAAATCCAAAACCGGAGAGCTTATAAGTAATGAAGAGTCCAATGTATTGAAACTTGTCCTTAAAGACGGTAACTATTATAATGACTTACTTCCCAAAGACGTTGTAGAAAGAGAAAAAAAACCATTTGCAAAAAGTACGTTTAAAACCTATACCATAAACATCGATTTATCGCAAATGAATAATGTAAATATTGACGATAAATCTTTAACAGACAAATATAACATGCTTAATATTAGCGGACTAGACTATACACTGGATTCGCTTACCAATAAGTATGAAGAGGAACATCAGGTATTCTCCAAATCTCTTTACTTACGCAGTAATATAGATAAAAATGCTGCTGCTTTAACAAAAAGAATGCAGTTAAAAGATAGTACAGCAGTTAAATCTGATTCCATATATACTGGAAATATTCTAGATTTATTCACAACAAATAAAAAAGTTCAATTTGTAAGAACATCCGTTAGCACTATAGGTAACGATCAACAGTTCCTTGAAGTAAAAAAAACCAATATAAAAACAGATACTATTATTTACAACAGACATATTATTTCATTACATGAAAAATTAGCACTGGGTTTTGCGTGTATTATTTTGTTTTTTGTGGGAGCGCCTCTTGGTGCTTTAATTCGGAAAGGAGGCATTGGACTCCCAATGATTGTCGCTATTCTTATTTTTTTAACTTACCATTTTATTGGTATTTTCGCCACAAATAGTGCTAAAAGTGGTGGTTTAAATCCGCTTATCGCCCCTTGGGTTTCTACACTAATCATGCTGCCGTTGGGTATCTATTTTACGAAAAGAGCTACCGAAGATAGAGGGTTGTTCGAAATGGATCATATTATGGAACCTATCAAGAAAATGTTCAATATCAAAGAAGATGACTCTATTGATTATAAGTTTTTATACAAATTCAAAAACGAAGAACTCATAAATGTTATCAATAATTATGAGTTGTTGGGATATCATGAAGGCATTCGGTATGAAGCTATCAATTTATTGAACCAAAGGGGACAAAAAACGGAAGATTTACTTGATAAAATTAAATTCAACAGTGATTATTCCAAGTCCCAAACCTTGTTTAAGGATTTTAATGACCACTCTAAATTCTCTATTGTACTTTATAGCATAGGCGTTGTTTTATTGGTACTGTTTTTCGTTTTTAGAAATAACAAATTACCATCACTAGCATCATTTTCTATACAGTTTAGTTTGATTTCATTGGTATTATTTGTTGTATATTATTTAAAATCCATGTTTAATTTGGGACAGTTTTTTAAGCATATCAACAAAAAAGTAAAAATTCCTCATATCATTTTATTAATTGTAGGCCTGCCGTTGTATATGATGACTTACCCATTTTTAAAATCCAAAATCAAGGAAGACTTAAAACAAAATTGTTTAGATTTTTTAAAATAAGCAATACCTTTGCAACATGATGATTGAGACCGAACCAAAATACAATATGCAACAGTTTAAATTAAATACCATTCATGATGCTATTGAAGACATTCGAAATGGAAAAGTGATTATTGTTGTAGATGACGCTAACCGTGAAAATGAAGGCGATTTTGTAGCCGCCGCAGATAAAGTGACGCCAGAAATGATCAATTTTATGGCAACTCAAGGTAGAGGCCTAATATGTGCGCCACTTACCGAAAAACGTTGCAAAGAATTGCAATTGGACATGATGGTAACCATCAATACAGACCACATGGAAACGGCCTTTACAGTCTCTGTCGATTTAAGAGGCCATGGCGTAACTACAGGAATTTCTGCAGCTGATAGAGCGAAAACGGTAAAATCCTTGATTGATGTAAACACAAAACCGCACGATTTGTCAAGACCTGGGCATATTTTTCCTTTAATAGCAAAGGAAGGTGGCGTGTTAAGACGCACAGGACATACAGAAGCCGCCATCGATTTTGCAAGATTAGCAGGTTTACAACCGGCTGGTGTTATTGTGGAAATCATGAATGAAGATGGTAGCATGGCACGATTGCCACAGTTAATTGATGTTGCAAAAAAATTGAATCTTAAAATCGTTTCTATTGAGGACTTGGTTGCCTACAGAATGCAACACGATTCGTTAATTGAGAAAAAAGAAGACTTTCAAATTGAAACCAGATTTGGAAGCTTTAGATTAAGAGCCTATAATCAAACCACTAACAATCAAACACATATAGCATTAACAAAAGGACAATGGAAAGACGACGAACCAGTGCTTACCAGAATCAATTCTACCTTGGTTAATAATGATATTTTAGGAACCTTAACCAATAATGTTGATGAGCAATTAAATAATATGTTCAAGGTCATTAATGATGCTGGCAAAGGTGCCATCATATTTATCAATCAACAAATTCAGTCCAGTGATATATTAAGCCGATTGACTTTTCTAAAGGAAAATCAAAAAAGCAATATGGTAACCAAAGCACCAAAAATCAATATGGATAATAGGGATTTTGGTATTGGTGCCCAGATATTGCACGATATCAACATCCATAAATTGCGATTGATTTCCAACACCGAACAAACCAAACGTGTTGGTATGATTGGTTATGGTTTAGAAATTGTAGATTACGTGAAGTATTAATTTCACTTTTTGAGTGAAATTAATTATTTTTTATTGCTATTTCTTATTCTTAAGCATATTAATTTTCCCGTTGTGCATTTGCAACTTTATCATTTCCTAAGTGTCAGTTCGAGTGAAATTCTTTTTCAGAATTTTGTATCGAGAACCGTTATTAGTTGTAAAGCTTCTCGATACAAATTTACTCGAAGTGACATTTAGGTTATTAATTGTGTTTTTTAGTTAGCTTGTCAGTTCGAGTGATTCGCCTAAGCGAATTGTATCGAGAACATATTATAAAATCCCCTTAATTATCTCAACCATTTTAGAAGCCCTGGCTTTCACCTCATCTTCCGTCCATGACAACTTAATTAGACAAGAGATGTTTCTGCCAATATAATGGTCGGATTGCGGAAATTCCTTGGTTTTGAGATATGCTAATCCTTCTTTCACTTCGACAGATATAGGAAAAAGAGACTTCAAATCTTTTAAATGGTCCCACTTTCTAATATAATGCCAATTGTTGTCGTAGTAATGAAAACACCCATCCACACCATGTTCCTTAAAACCTTTGGACACACTTTGGGCGATTTCCAAAGTTGGTAAAAAGAAATTCAAAAAGGCATAGCTTTCTTCACCGCCTTCAGGAACGGTTCTAAAAGTAACTTCTTGAATCGTTGATAATGCATCCCGTAAGATGCTATAATGTTTCTTTTGAAGACTTAAAAACTCCGGAAGTCTTTTAATCTGCGCCAAACCAACCGCAGCATGAAGCTCAGAGATCCTGTAATTAAATCCTAAAAACGGATGTGTTTCTGCACCTCTATCATTTCCTATATGGTCATGGCCATGATCGCTGTAATGGTCGGCATTCAAATAATACGTTTCATTATTGGTAATCACCGCGCCACCTTCACCACAGGTAATGGTCTTCACAAAATCAAAAGAAAAACATCCTAAATCCCCAATGCTTCCCAAAGGTTTTCCTTTGTAAGTACCACCAATGGCCTGACAAGCATCTTCAATTAGCAATACATTATGCTTATTGCAAATACTTTGTAAAGCATCCATATTGCCCATACTGCCGCACATTTGCACGACCATAACCGCTTTGGTTTTTGATGTTATGGCGTTTTCTACCGCAACAGGATCTAATGTTAAGGTGTCATCAATATCCACCAAAATGGGAATCGCCCCCAATGCCATAATGGCTTCAAAGCTTGCTACAAAAGTAAACGTTGGCATAATGACCTCATCGCCTGCTCCAACGCCCGCAGATGCCAACGCAATGGTTACGGCTGCCGTACCGCTAGACACCAATTGCGCATGTTTGGTTTTAAATGTGTGCTGTAATTGCGTTTCCAATTCTTTAGATTTCCAATGGCCATGTCGCATGCCATCAAAACCATAACGCATCAACACACCATTTTCTAAAACATCATTCACTTCTTTTCTTTCGGCGTCACCAAATAATTCAAATCCGGGCATATATTTTATTTATAAATTATAATTCAATTACAGTATCTTCTATGTTTTTCCTCACTTTTAAAAAGCCAGAAAACATATCGTCTTCAGCTCTGTAACCAACAGGAAGCAATAAAGCGGATTTCAATCCGAGTGCTTTTAAATTCAGAATATCATCATATTTACTAGGCACAAAACCTTCCATGGGACAAGAATCGATCCCTTCCATAGCACAAACAGTCATTAAATTTCCTAAGGCAATAAAAGCTTGATTCATCGACCATTGTTGTTGCTCTATCACGGTCATGCGTTGCATGGTGTCAATCAAATTCTTTCTATACGGACTTAAAATGGTTTCAGAAGTATCACGTATGGCTCTTATGTTATCAAAATAATCATTCACATCTTTGCTGTCAATGGTTTCCTTAATACAAATGACCAATAAATGGGAAGCGTCCAACACTTGGGATTGCCTATAGGCGTGCTCCACCAACAACGTTCTCACATCGGGATCGGAAACAACCACCAAACTGATGGTCTGCAAACCGAAAGACGTGGCTGTTAAATTAAACGCCTGCTTTAATATATTTAATTTAGAGGCCGATAATTTTTTAGTTTTATCAAACTTCTTGGTGGCATATCGCCATTCTAACTGTTTTATAGTATCCATATATCCATGTTACGGAAGCACAAAAATAAGATTTGAAAGTTGGTTTTTTATTACAATGATGCATTTATTTCGATATAAATCGATTAATATTTAGCCTAAATAAAAAACTTTTAAAAAGTTAGGCTTTTATTTGAAAGAAATAAAAAAGGGTTCTATATTTGCACCCGCATTCAGCGAATAGCTGATGAGACGCTTTTGGAGAAATGGCAGAGCGGTCGAATGCGGCAGTCTTGAAAACTGTTGAGGGTCACACCTCCGGGGGTTCGAATCCCTCTTTCTCCGCAAACAAGCGCGAGGCTTGAAATTAGAAAAACCACCAAGTTTTACTTGAGTGGTTTTTTTGATTTTAAGACTTCAGCATTTGCAAAATGCTGTAAGAGGGATGTTGGCACAAAATCCCTCTTTCTCCGCAAAAGGAAAACCCACAATTTACATTGTGGGTTTTTTATTTTATGGAAAAAGCAAAAGCACTTTTAGCTTTTGGAATAAAATAAAAAAGCAAAGCAAGCGATAGCTTGATTGAGTTTTCTATGCTTGCTCAGGATTACCTTTAGGGAACATTGAAAATAATCCCTCTTTCTCCGCAAAAAGCCCCATAATGAATTGATTTATGGGGCTTTATATTTTTAGTTGACAGTTTAGTTGATAGAAGTCAATTTTAAGGATTTAAAACAAAACCCATTCTAATATAATTAGAAACGTTAAAATGTATAAAATCAAAATTGGATTATTAGTTTTAATATTTTTTGAATTGTTATCTATAAATTTTTCATATAGTCAGACTAGTGACACTTTGAAGCTAAATGACAACATCTCGGTCAATAGTAAGCCCTATATGAAATGGTGAAGCAAAAAGAATATTGGAAGCTACATGCAAATTGTTAATGCTACCAAAACATCTTTATCACCAGGTTATTCACTTCCCTTAAATTATTACATTTCGGGTTATGGGTATATAGATTTTACATCCGCTAAGACATTTTTTTCATCCTCTGCTGAAATCATTAATTCAAACGAATCACTTCTATTAGCAATGGCTTTTTTAAGAGACACTATTCAGCAGCAAACACCACATTATATGTTTTAACCACGCCATTATAATCAAATTTCACCACAGCTTTTCCGGTTTTCGATTCCGCTTGTGTTATAGCAACTTTTACTTTTGAATTGTCTGAAGATGCTGATACCGTCGGTATATGATTGGTTCCAGTAGGAAGTGTATAAGTAGCCTCATAAAGATCATAACCGACAATACCGTTGGCGTTTGTGGATCTTACAGGTGTAGCTGGTATATCTATTGCATTTCCGTTAACCATAATACTTACTACAGGTGGAACAGGACGAACAATTTCCTTTTTGTTTGAGCTAAATCCCAGTCCTGCTAAATCGAAAAGACCCTCCGAGTCAGAACCATCGACTACGAGAAAAATCGCATGTTTTTTGTCCATATTGTCAACAATCGATGAAACGTCTATTGTGAATTTTGTGGTTTCTTGAGCAGCGTTTACAGGTACATTTATTTCACCAATTTTTTTGCCCTTCCAGGTATCATTATCCCAAGGTCCGTCTAGCCAAACGTTAATCTTAAATGCATTTTTTGTCTTTGGTGCAAGAAATAGATTAAATTCTGTTTTGTTATTAGGACTGGTTCCTTCAAAGGCTTTCAATCCTTTTGTGTCTTTGTCAAGACCACCAAAACCAAAATACTTATAACCTATAATATCACCATTCTTCACATCAGTAATGGGCATGTTATTATCCCAAATATCCCATGAATCCTGTTGGCTGCCTTGGTTTGAAAGGTAACTGGCATATCCCGCCGAGTAATATTGATAGGGATCGAGGCCATAAATGTGGAAGCCTTCTGAAGTTACTTCGGCACCATTATACTCATTACCTTGGCCGTCTTTTAGTGTCCATGTATTATCCTCCGTATAAGGGTCATATCCTTTTATTATAACTTTCCCTCCTTCTGCCACCGGTTTTTCATCCCATTCAACTTTGACTGGCGACACCATAGGCTGACGTGCAAATCCAAATCCTCTTGGTGCCCTGTGATAGAAAACATAATACTGGTCGTTAATCAACTGGATGCTACCATGTGTGTTATGACCTGAATAAGTTGTTTGCAATTTACTTCCGTCCCTATTGAGGACAACAGCTCGTGAATCTACCAGAACGCCACCGCTTTTCCAAGGACCCATCGGAGAATCGCCGTAAGCATAGCGCAGTGTGGAATTTGATCTACCAAGCCCATAATCGGGCCCTGAATAGCCGCTGTACACCCATACATATTTATTGCCAATTTTACGAATCGATGCAGCCTCAAAGAAGCTAAATGCAGCAGGGTCTTCACCCGGAAAAATACGGGTATTAATAAAACTTTGAATAGCCGTTGTACCAGGTCGGAGCGAATACATTGTATTCTGATCTAATTCACCGGCTGATGATCTCTGGAATCCCCAGAATCCATATGCTCTGAAACCGATTTCATAATCAGGATCTTTTGGGTCTGTAATATAATCAATATATACTGCAGGATCGAAGCCCATAGTACTTCCCTCTAATGTCCCCGTTCCGTCTTCAGTCATGTTAATGGGGGTAAAAGGTCCATCAGGGCGGTCTCCTTTGGCTACCATAGGTTCTCTGCCCCTACCACGACTGTGCGGGTAAAGAATGTATTCCTTTGTGCCGTCCTTTTTTTTCACCTCAACTAAGTCGGGAGCATACATAACATCCCATTGTTCACTTATTGGATATGTGAAAATGGCACCTTCATCACGCCAGTTAGATAAGTCATCTACTGATGCAGACCAAGCCCTTATATCAGGTCCACAGTAACTTCCATATCGAACATCGTGTGATCCTATGATATAAATGCGGTATTTCCCTGGGTTGTCGGGATCTTCAAAAACACGGGGTTCACCATCGGGTAGATGTTCCCATAATGGCAAATATGGATTACCAACCGCATTGTAGGTGAATTGATCTAATGCATGGTCGTTTTCCGACTGATTATTTTGCCCATTTGATTTTTTACTACAAAATAATACCATAGCCGTAATTAATAGAATTACTTGCGACCTTTTCGAAATAAATAAAATTTTCCTCATTCTTAATCTTTTTTAGTACACCAATAGCTAATATATTTTCAATAAAATCGGGGTGCTTTCGGATGTTTTTACTTGGATGTTTCTAATTTGTTTTTGATTTAAAAACGTACAACAAATACAAAGATAGAAATTAAAATTAGTTGATCTCTAGTATCCGTAAGTCGTTTGCGACTTTGTTGATAAATCGGTAGATGGTTTAAAATATGTACACTTGCGAATATTAGGACAAACCTTTATAGCCCCCGTTAGTGTGCTATTGCAAAGGGTTCTTAATAAGAACTGAGTTAAAGTGACAATCTACCAGCCGCCACCGCCACCGCCGCCACCGCCGCCACCAGAGAATCCACCACCGCCCGAACCACTTCCACTACTTGAAGGTGGTGTCGCAGACCTGCTAATAGAATTGGATAACGATGCATTTAACGAATGGTTAAAGGTCGAGAAGTTGGCAACGCGACCAGCATACCACGTTGGTTGATAGCTTTGGTCAATCATCGCTTTGTTGATTAGGTTCTGGAATTTTTCTCCCCAAACATCTTCAGCTCCCAATACAACAGCATAAGGCAATAGTTTTTCAAAAATTTCTGGTGTTAAATCTGGTGGATTAAAGTGTGCAATTTGCTTTTCTTCGGCTGCACTCATGTACATTTTAAAACCTTCAATCGATGATTTAAGTTTCAATTTTTCTAAACTAGGTTTTCTAATTAAATATTGGTAAATCAAAAAGAAAGTAATGTTTAAAACCAAGAATAAAGCGAATACCAAACCATCACTTTCTCCTTCAAAGTATTGCGAAGCTAGAAAGACAAATGACACTACATAAGCGATTATAGTGAAAATTGGAATTAACCAAAATTTATAATTAAAGCCTTGATAAATTAAACCATGATGCTGTTTTCTTAAAGATGCTTGAAAGGCAGACACTGCGCTTTTTACTTTGGAATCGTATTTGCCATCTAAGGTGAGCGTGGTTGTGCCAGAAAATAATTTTGAGAACAGCAGACTTTCTTCATCATTGAGCATCCCAGAATCTTCCTTTAATTTATGGATGAAAAACTTTTTGCTTTTAAACAATCCGAAAATATGCTCCTGGATATCTTCTTCAATTTTAAGATAGCCCTTTACTGCTAAATTTAAAATGGTGCCTGTAATTAAATCGCCATGATAGCGTAGTTTGTCTAACATGCCTACTGAAGCTGGAGTCATATTATTTGGAACTTCGAACTGTGGAATTACTGTTGGCTTTGACGGATCGATACCAAATCTCAACCAAGTGAATCCGTAATAAAACAAGAGTGCTAAACTGATAAATCCGCTTAAAATTAGAGCTCCAAACTTTTGAAAAAATGTTGGAGGTGCAGGTGGAGGTGGTTGGCTAACTATACCTTTACTAAAACCTACAGCCACAGTTAAATTTTCGCCAGCTCTTAAATTATCAGCACTAAAGCTTATGATATTCTCAGATAGTGTTGTTGAGCTACAGTTGGTACTATTGCTACCATACCGTCCAGTATAGCAAGCATTTTGAATAATGTTTCCACCTGAAGGAAGTGTGATTTGACTGGAAACCTGACCAAAAGGTAAAGCCCAATCAAAACCATTGACATTCCAGTATATTTCATCATAATTTTCAAAAAAGCGAATTTGTCCACTCATGCTATACGTAATGGTATAGTCGTATTCACCTTCGCTTAAAAAGACATCACTGTCACCTACATAAATGGTAATATTACCACTTCCTTTTTCCGTATGATATTTAGATACGCTGCCATCCTTTTCGACCGATAGAATTTTGAAATCTTGCTTTAAACTTTTACCCGAACTATCAACTCTTACCGTTGGAAGCGTTCGCGTAATTCCTCTTTTAAAAATATTTCCGTTGGCATAAACTTTAATGGACTCTTTTACAGTAATTGTACTTGAGGTATCTACTAAAATATCTGAATGAAAAGAAAGAACTCTTTCACTTTGCGAAAACAAAGAAAAAGAGTTCGTAACTAATAGTATAATAAAAAAAAGTTTCTTCAACGCTTAAAATTTTACTTGTGGATTTTGTCTTTCAGCTTCCGTGTCAATTTCAAAAAATGCTGCTTTTTTAAAGGTGGTCATCCCAGCAATAATATTTGAAGGAAACGAATCAATTAAAATGTTATAGTCGCGAGTCGTACCATTATAGTAACGTCTTGATTTTTCAATGTCAGATTCTATAACAGACAATTCGTTTTGTAAGCTTAAAAAATTCGCATTTGCTTTTAGCTCAGGATATTGTTCAGCAACAGCATATAAGTTTATTAAAGCCCTGTTTAACTGATTTTCGGCAGCTTGTTGTCCTTCAACCGTCGTCGCATTTTGAGCTTGGTTTCTAGCTTTTGTGACATTTTCAAAGGTTTCTTTTTCATGGCTTGCGTAACCTTTTACAGTTTCGACCAAGTTTGGAATTAAATCATAACGTTTTTTTAATTGCACGTCAATACCACTCCAGGCTTCAGCTACGAGTGTGCTTAGCTTTACCAATCTGTTGTAAATACCAACTCCATAAAAAGCTGCCAAAACTGCTAGCCCAATTAATGCATATAATAGTATCATAGTAAATTAATTATTAATGAACTCATCTTGACTTTTTCTATTTCCTAAAAAATGGCTAAAATTAGCCCATATTTCGTTCCTTTTCTTGCGCGTAGCGATGCTATGCTCTTCAAAAAGGAACTCATCTGAACAAATTTTATCTCATTTTCGGTTAAAAACAAAAAGTCAAGATGAGTTCAATATTTAAGAATTAAAGATATTGAAAAATTAATAAAAATTGCTTCGATTGAAAGTATTAAAGAAATTTGATTAACTGATGGGTATTAAACTGAATATAATTCAGTTACCCTAAGGCAACTTAAAAATCGGGAATCCTGGCTATCACTGATAAAAATTGAAGGTTATCGGAGCATCTTTCTCCATAAAATAAAAAAGCAAAGCAAGCAATCGCTTGATTGGGTTTTCTATGCTTGCCCAGGATTACCATTTAGGAGCATCAAAAACAATCCCTCTTTCCCCGATGAATTAATGCTTTAAATAGTATTCTTACCTCCAATATTAGCCATTCGCTTCATCGTATCAATAAAAGCTTGATGAAAGGCTTCATCTTTAGCGTAAAGTTTATACAAATTCAATTCGTTCTTTCTTTGTTGCGACATGATTTCATCTAAAATTTTCTTAAATGCTAAATCCCTATTTGTAGAATCATTATTTTCTGCCACTTTAGACAAATAATCTGGATGTGCTTGTATTTGCTTTGTTAGTGTAACAAATTTAATTCTTTGATCTTCTGGAGTGACATCCCAACCTTGAAACCATCTTTCATTAAAGCTTGCAATAATTAAATCTAATGGATCAATCTCTTCATCGCCATCATATGCGCCTCTAGGATTTGGGTTTTGAGGATCAAGTTCTGTTTCACTGGCGTCCAAAACAATAGATTCGTTCAACTTAACACGTTCTAGTCCGTAGGTTGACAAATCAACTGAATCCAATAACCCATCTAAATCAACAATTGTACTATCTGAGATTATTAATTTAGGGATTAAAAACTTTAAAAACCAAAATAACTTTTCCCAATTCAAAACTTCATAAGGAAGTATAGAAGCCATTTGACCATAGATTTTAACAAACTGTTTCGCCTTAATTTTAAAATCTGCTTTTTCGTTATCTTCTAACTCTAATTGTTGGTTGAACCTATGGGCTGCAACATCAATTATGGGACTTAATTCTTGTGCATTAACTTTATTAAAATATTTGGTCACAAAATCCTCTACCTCGTACCATTCATAAACACCAACTTCATCTAAAATCCCTTTAATTTCATGCAATACATTCACATCGGTTGCACTATTTAAGGATGTTGCTGTATAGAATGGGTCAAAAGATGTTTTTATATCATCAACGGAATTAAAGAAATCCAACACAAATAAATCCTCTGTTTTCTTCCCTAATTTATCTGCGGCTCTGTTTAGTCTGGATAATGCTTGAACCGCCAAAACACCTTGTAGTTTTTTGTCAACATACATGGCTGTTAGTTTTGGTTGGTCAAAACCAGTTAAGTATTTATTAGCAACGACTAACATTTTAAAGTGGTCTTCATTAAATTTATCTCTAGTATCTTTTTCTGCAAATCCATTTATACTTTCTTCGGAATATTCAAAGCCATCAACCATTTTTTTACCCGAAAAAGCGATAGCAATTTGAAACGGATTTCCTTTATCTCTTAATATGCTTTTTAGCGCAAAATAATATTTAATAGCCGATTCAATACTTTGTGTTACTACCATGGCTTTCGCTTTACCCTTTAGTTTCTTTTTGTTGACAATATTGGTAACAAAATGGTCAAACATGATTTCTGCTTTGGTAGCTATGGTTTGTTTCTCTCTTTCTACATAGGCCCTTAATTTTTTTTGAGCTTTAGTAGTGTCAAACAACGGATTATCTTCAATAGATTTTTCTATTTCATAATAACTTTTGTATGTGGTGTAGTTTGCTAAAACATCTAAAATAAATCCTTCTTCTATGGCTTGCTTCATAGAATATAAATGAAACGGTTTGAATGTGCCATCGTCTTGTAAAACACCAAATTTCTCTAATGTGTTTGGCTTCGGTGTTGCCGTAAAAGCCAAATAAGAAGCATTCCCACGCATTTTTCTGGAACGCATGGCTTCAATAATTTTGTCTTGTGGGTCATCACTTTCATCATCTTCGGTATTGACCTTTCCCATCGCACGGTTCATATTATCTGAAGCAGAACCACTTTGACTACTGTGTGCCTCGTCAATAATAACGGCAAAACGCTTGTCGCTTAAATCGGCAATGCCATCTATAATGAAAGGGAATTTTTGAATGGTAGTAATAATAATTCGTTTACCACTTTCAAGACTTTCTTTTAATTCTTTAGAAGAATAAGCCGGAGCCACTATATTTTTTACTTCTGAAAATTCTTTTATGTTTTCCCGTAATTGTTTGTCTAACAAACGTCTGTCAGTAACAACTATAACGGAATCGAATAACGGATTGGAAATGCCTTTACTTCCTGGAATGGCATCACTTTCAGGATAGGTTTCAATTAACTGATAAGCAGCCCACGTAATAGAATTGGATTTTCCCGAACCTGCTGAATGTTGAATTAAATAATTTTGCCCTACCCCTTTTTTACTGGCATCTGCAATTATTTTGCGAACCACATTCATTTGATGATATCGAGGGAAAAATAAGGTTCTTGTGTTTAAATTATCTTTTTCTGAACCATCAAAACGTACAAAATGCTGTAAAATATTAGCAACACTTTCCCTTGTTAAAACCTCATCCCACAAATAGGATGTTTTATGTCCGAAAGGATTGGGAGGATTCCCTTTTCCGTGGTTATTACCTAAATTAAAAGGTAAAAAGAACGTGTCACCACCATTCAATTTGGTAGTCATATAAACCTCATCGGTATCTACGGCAAAGTGAACAACACATCTCCCAAAGTTTAATAAAGGTTGTGTGGTATCACGCTTAAATTTATATTGGTTTTGTCCGTGCACTTTGGCATTTTGCCCTGTCCAATGGTTTTTAAGTTCCATTGTGGAAATTGGCAACCCATTTATAAACAAAACCATATCTATTTCTTCCCTTGGATTGGTTATCGAATACCTTAGTTGCCGAGTGACACTAAACTCATTTTTATCAAAATTATCTTTAACCGATTGACTGCTACTAGCTAATGGCAATACAAAAAATAGGGTAAAATGGGCATCATCAACATCTAAACCTTTGCGAAGCAAACGCATGACGCCATACTTTTTTATTAATCTGTCCAGCCGTTCTAGAATCTTTAACTTCCAATCAGTTTGTTTTTGAATTTTAACTAATTCTTCGTTTTGTGTAGTTTCTAAAAAATGCCAAAAGCGAACCTCATCTATAGCATATTTGGCATTAAAATCATTTGCCAAACCTATATAATAACCATTTCCTGCACGATACAAGGCATTTGGTTCGTTAAGACCATTGGTTTCTTTTAGTATTTCTATACTAGAACCCGTAAGTATTTTTTCAATGGTTTCCTCTAATGCTTGTTCGTTGGTTTGGCTTGGCATAATGGTATTCCTTTATTTTTTAATATTTTCTAACAAATTTTTTAAAATTAATCATCACTAAATCTCACTAATATTCAGTTTCCTTTTCAAACGCCTCTCTACAATCATACTCCAACAAATTTCTAACCAATGACTCATATTGCTCGTTAGACAAAGCGGGTGCTACTATCGTATATTCATCAATCAACAACCAATTATTGGGCAAATGCTGGTTTAGCACTTCATTGGTTATAAAAATCATATTCCCATAGTCTGAAATAGTATCATCTTTTGTAAAAATCAGATAATCATATTTTTTCAAAATGTAGTTGACTTCCCTGTTGACCAATTTAAGTATTTTTCTACTTTCACCACCACTTTCTAAAACAGTATCGCTTTCCGATAGCGGAAGCTCGTATTGCACTTTTAAAATGAGTGCCTGCAATCGCTCTTGCCAACCCTCTTTATCGCTTTCTATTTTTAGAAAAACAGAAGGGCCAATATAAAATTCTCCTTTGGGGCCAAATAAGGTCATGGTAGAGGCGTCATGTTCTACCAGTGTTTTTATTAAAATGGCATCCTCACCAAACGTACGCTTTTCAATTAACGAAGCAATATGCTGACTTTTTACCGGTTCCCCCTCTAAGAAATAGGTTGAATCGGGAACAAAATTTACAAAGTAATTTAAAATCCAGCGACCAATATTCCTGTCTGCTTGGTTGGATAATATAGTTGTTCTCAATTCATAACCATAGGCTTCTTTCCAAAAATCGATACCTCTAACGGAACTTATATCTTGATAAAAATAAAAACCATCTTCCGATTTTTGTTCGCCTTGTAACTGTTCTATTCTACCTTGTAAAAATGCGTAAAGGTCATTGGCATCAATGGTTCTTGCTGTATGTATTGCTATTATTTGGCTCATGTTCTATTATATTAACAAACCCTTACCTTCCCAGTTACAACCCCATCTATCAAACTCATTTTATACTCCTTCAACTTCTCAATTTCTTGCTCTTTTAAGGAAATGGCAGTGGCGATTTTTGTTGTTTTATCATTTAAAAAATTTCCTATTTCTTCTTGTTCATTTATTGGAGGTAATAAAACAGGCATTCTTTTTAATAAATCTTGGCTTAAAGATGCTCTAATTACAAGATTCATTTCTTTTATAAAAAAAGCTCTATGGGTTGAACTACTGAAATAATATTTAGAAAATTCTTTATGTAATATATTTTTTTGAGTTCTAAAACGAATAAGGAAACCTGCAAAAGTTGCATTCTCAATAGTTTGTAAACAAGTTGATGAAAATCCAATTTCTTCAACAGTTTCAGATGTTCTCGTAAATAAAATATCTCCTTCTAAAACTGAATATTGATTTCTGTCTTCAATTGATGATTTTACTAAACCATTAACCAATAATGGTAATTTTATATCTCGATATACATCACCATAACTTACAAATGGAAATCCAGTACCAAAATATTCACCACCTTTGCTAATACCATTTTGCGTTTTTCCAATGTGTCTCAAAGGCGTTACCTTCCAATGCTCCGGAATCTCTCCAATCCATTCCACACCGCTATCTTTCAACTTTACCTTATCATTTAAACCTCTAGTAACGGCTTTATGAATGAGTATTTGTCTGCTTTCTTTAAGCAGCTCTATTTGTTTTTGTTTGATGGCAATGGCTTGATCTATTTTGGTGGTTTTTGTTTCAAGAAAATCAGCTATCTTGTTTTGTTCTTCGAGTGGTGGAAAAACAAGTTCACAATTAGCTATATGCGTAAAACTCAAAGTTTGCCTAACTCCAGAACCCAAAGTTTTCATATAAACTACATCAAAAATATGTAGCAACCATTTATAATAGTTTTTATTCAGTTTAAGATTATTGTCTAAAATTATATAGCCCGAACTTACCACAACCTCTTTATCAGAAAGTGCGATTCGTAAGCTGATAAGGTCATAGTTTAAATTTAAAGGATTTATTAGAAAATCACCATCTGACAAAACTTGATAACTTCTTTTTGTTGATTCAGGTATTTTTTCGTCATCTTTATAAACGACTTTACCAAAACTAATGGAACCGCATGGTAAGTCTACGTCAGTAGTTTTCTTTTTCTCAGAAAAAATATGTTTGAATTTCTTTTCTTCCCAATGCTCCGGAATTTCACCCAACCATTCCACCCCGCTGTTTTTGTAGTTGTTGTACTGTTGCATGGCGTTTAGGGTTTTAGTTTTTTAATGTCGTCTTCAATTTCTTTTAAACTTTGCTCTTGTTGGAGCTGGGTTTGTGCGGTTTTGTATTTTTGAAATTCTTGCTCAGATTTGTCCATTGCCATTTGATGCGAAATGGTGCCGGCATGCGTTAAAATTTCTCTGCCGTTGAGTTGTAACAAACTGTCTAATCGTGCAATCCAATCGTCCATATACATGGGTGTTTGCTGTTGTGCCATGGTTTCGGCAAAGGCCAAATATTGCTCTACCAAAAGACCTAACAACTTCATTTCATCTTCGTTTAGATAATTTTTGGCAATGCTTACTTCTTGTTTTTGTATGCTTTTGGTTTCTTTTTTATCATAAGATAGCATGCCCATTAGAGGCAAAGAAGCATCTACTCTGCGATACACCAATTCGGCTGCCGTGTTTTGCGAAATAGCCCAAAGCAATTTGTTTTGTACTTTTTTAAAAAATGCAATGGTTTTTTCGTCCTTGGGGTCATAATCTATACTGGTGGCATAAATATCCTTTATTTTTTGATAGAAAAACTTTTCGGATAAACGAATTTCACGAATGCGGTTTTGCAATTCGTTGAAGTAATTCATAGAAGTTCCTGTTTTAAAACGCTCATCGTTTAAAGCAAAACCTTTGATGATGTATTCTTTTAATCGTTGGGTAGCCCAAATACGAAATTGTGTACCTTGTTGTGATTTTACACGGTAACCTACCGAAATAATGACATCGAGGCTGTATAGATTTACTTCAACTTCTTGTGTTTTTCCAGCAATAGCACCATGTTGAGTGGTTGTTCGGAATTTCCGAACAACCATATTTTCGATTAATTCCCCTTCTTCAAAAATGTTTTTTATATGCTCGCTTATCGTGGCTTTCGATTTTTGAAACAATTCACACAATTGAGCTTGTGTTAGCCAAACGGTTTCTTCTTCTAAACGAACATCTACTTTAATGTTGCCTTCTTGGTTTTGATAAATTAAAATTTCTGATGCCATGCTTAAAAATTTAAAATTTCAGCAATTAACCCATCACTTTCCTTTTCCAAAGCTAAAATATCAGCCGTTACTTCCTCAATAGCCCGCAAGGGTTTGTGTTGGTAAAAGTATTTGTTAAAGCTTATTTCATAACCAATTTTGGTTGCATCTAAATTTATCCACGCTTCTTCTACATGGGGTTTTACCTCTCGTAAAAAGTAGGTGTAGATGTTTTCTTTTAATGGTACATTTTCGGTATCACGTAAATCGCTTTCGGTTTCATATATTACATAGTCTCCTTTTTTAGTGGTTGGATAATACCCGTAATTTGGTAATTCTACTTCTTTGCAATCTAAATGTTCTAAGAGCTTACTTAGTTTATCTCCTGTTAGTTTTACAATGCCTTTAATTACTTTTTCGGCTTCTGCATCGTACCAACTCACAGCATTTAAAATGGCGTTTTTATCACTGGCACTTATACTAATGCCATGTGCTTTTAAAAGTGTTTCTACTTCGCCTTTAAATAAATTAAAATCTGTATACTCATTGTTGCCAATAGCACCCATTAAAGTAGTGGCTAACCTTAATAAGTCGGCTTGCTTCTTCCATGTTAGTGGGTTTACTAGCTTGGCTTGGTTGGCACTCGTTAAATTTAATTCCTGCTTTTCGCACCACTCTAAAATATCTTTTTTATAATCATTAAGGTGGGTGTAAATAGCATCACCATAAGTTTCATAAGCGTAAACCATGGCTTCTTTCAGCGTTTTGTCGTAACGCAATTCTGCTATACGTTCTTTAGTGAACTGGACTTTCAAACGTTTGGGGCGTTCAATCGTTACTTTGTGATAGCCAAAATCGCTGTTATCAAATACTTTGGAGGCGATGCCTTCATCGGTGGTTCGTTCAATAGCTTTTAAGTCGGTATAGGTTTTTACAATTTCTGTAATGTGTTCGGGGGCAAACTCACAATTTTTGTTCCCAAGGTTCTTGCGTAGTTTTCGGTATAATTGTCCAGCATCTATGAGTTGTACTTTTCCTTTTCTATGTGCTGTTTTGTTATTACTTAAAATCCAGATATAAGTGGTAATACCCGTATTGTAAAACAAGTTATTAGGTAGTTGTACAATAGCTTCTAACCAATCGTTTTCAATAATATATCTTCTAATATTACTTTCTCCACCACCAGCATCGCCTGTAAACAAACTACTCCCATTATGTACAGAAGCAATACGGGTTCCTTTAGGACTTTGCGAAAGCGGTTTCATTTTGCTAATCATTTCCATTAAAAACAGCAATTGCCCATCAGAAGAACGTGGAATGGCATCCGCTTCTTCCTCAATGCCCCAATAGTTTTTTAGTTTGATTTGAAAACGAGTATCGATAACATCTTTGCCATCCTTGATATATTTTTGTTCACTTGCCCACGATTTTCCATAAGGCGGATTAGATAACATAAAATCAAACGTTTTGCCCGCAAACTCATCTGTAGAAAGCGTAGAACCCACACGAATGTTCTCTGGGTTATTCCCTTTAATCATCATGTCGCTCTTGCAAATGGCGTAGGTTTCATCATTGATTTCCTTACCATACAAATACACATCGGAATTAGTGGCTTTTATTTCACCATCTGGATCTACAATAAAATTTTGCGATTCGGTTAACATCCCACCACTACCACAAGCAGGATCATAAATGGTCATTACAGATGGTAAATTAGTTTTAATTGGGTCGAAAATAATGTGGGTCATTAAATCGATGACTTCACGAGGTGTAAAATGCTCTCCTGCTTCTTCATTATTTTCTTCGTTGAACTTTCTAATTAATTCTTCAAATACGTAACCCATTCCTAAATTGGACAAGGCAGGTAATTTTCTACCATTGCTATCTAATTTCTCAAATGGCGTTAGATTGATATCTGGAGACGTAAATTTTTCTAACACATCTAGTAAGACATCTTTCGATGCCATGTGCCTAATTTGACTTCGCAGTTTAAACTTTTCAATAATCTCCTTTACGTTGGCACTGAATCCGTTTAAATAATCTTCAAAATTAGCTAGTAATAATTGTTGGCTGTTGGTAGCCGTATTATGTAAGCGTTGTAAAGTCCATTCACTTGTATTATAAAATACATAACTCGTTACTTCTGTTAATCCTTTATCATCCCACTCGGTAAACCCAGCTTCATCCCTTTGAAAAGCAAGTTCTTCCATAACTGCTTCTTTTGTGGGTTCTAGCAAAGCATCCAACCGACGTAAAACTACCATTGGCAGTATAACATCTCGATACTTACCACGGACGTAAACATCTCGCAAACAGTCGTCTGCAATAGACCAAATAAAGGCTACTAATTTATTATGTACAGATTGATTCATTATGTTTTGGAAGGTTTGTGTTGGTTTATGGTTGGTGTTATTTAACTATTATCTTTAGATTTTTGCATTCCGCCATAGTTTAATATTTATTACTCTATGGTTGTAAAAATAATCATTCAAAGCTTATATCAGACAAACATCTATACATTTTATGTTGGTGTTGGGATTTATTGTTTTTCCTAACAAGTCATCTTATAGATTATTTTAATAAAATTACACCACAGAAACATAACCCCTCAAAATCTTCTGCACATCCACATGATTCTTTTGGGGAATCAAATAGTTTTCTAAATCATCTTTTGAAATTATTTGGTCCTATCTATAAAGCCATAGCTTGATGGTTGTTCCTTGCTGTTTTTTTAATCCTTATCCCGCTTCTTCCTTCGCCTCCAAAGGATATAAAAAATAATCATGAGTACAGGTAGCACAATAAATACAACGACATCAAATGGGCTGGTAAGATCTATAGGATTGTCGTCTGGATTTCTGGAGCCTATAGGTAATTGCAGTAATAAAATATATAGCTTATTTAACATTGTTTCTTTTTTTTGAATGACTAGTATGCAATTTACGAAATTAAATAGACTGTCCATATAGGCTTTCTTAAAGCCCAACTATACGAGAATTGGGCAGTTGCTGCAGGATAAGAGTTATAAATAATTAGTTGTCCTGTTTCCCTACTGACATATAACCCCTCAAAATCTTCTGCACATCCACATTATTCTTTTGGGGAATCAAATACATCTCTAAATCTTCAGTGTTTGTAATTTGTTCAGAGCTATCAATAAACCCATAACCTAAATACACACTGTTTTTTATCAGGACAAAAGCTTCTTCTTCTGGATGTCTTCCTTTTTCCTTGATGACAACATCCCTAGAGTTTTCAATAGTATGTTTTATAGCATTTTGAACTCTTATATTGTAATCTGTGACAGATTCATTTTCAACACAAATCCCTTTACAGCTGGTGATGAAGTAATGCGAACATTGGGCGACGCCTTCCTGTAAGTGGCAATACTTGGGGCAAAGTTCAAATTGTATGCATAGGCGTTCTAAAAATTGCCTGCAATCAGTAATATTATAAAAAGTCAGCAATGGATTAGGAGTGGCTTTTAAGGTGTTATAAGCTAAATGAATGATGCCATGCCGGTCTTCAAACCTAAAAATAGCATAGGCTTTGGGTGTTCTTTTGGAAGCTTGGTTATACTCGGGGAAATACTTTTTTATGGCAGCATCTTCCATGAGCAACGCAATAAGCTCACTACCAGATAATTCAAAATCGATGTGGGCCGTTTCCCTGCAAAGACTGAGTTCCCGTTCCGTTTTATTATAAAAATGACCCAGCACACGCTTCTTTATATCTTTTGCCTTACCCACATAAATGACTTTCCCTTTTTTGTTCTTAAAATAGTAAATACCAGCTTCGTTTGGGATGGCGTTAAAAACGGCACTTGGCAAATGTGGTGGTAAGGTGGCTTCCTTCGAGGATTTTTTAAGGAAGTCGTTAAATACGGTTTCAGAATCTTGGGCTTGTAATAACTTTTCAAAAAGGATGACGGTAGCTTCCGCATCTCCCCTCGCCCGATGTCTACCGTTGATATCAATATCCAAAGCATAACATATTTTACCTAAACTATAGGATCGATGTCCCGGAATTAATTTCCGAGAGAGGCGTACCGTACAAAGTTTCCTTCTTATAAAATCAATCCCCAGCGCTTTGAATTCATTACGAATGACATTATAATCAAAATTGACACTATGGGCAACGAATATAGTTCCTTCTGTGATTTCTAAAATATGGTGTGCGATCTCTGCAAAAGTGGGCGCATTGGCAACCATGAGATTATCAATGCAAGTTAAAGCTGTGATGTAATCTGGTATGTAACTTTCGGGATTGACTAAGGATGTGAATTCATCAACTATCTGGCTACCATCATATTTAAAAATGGATATCTCCGTTATTTTATTGCCTTGACCCGTAGTCTCAATATCAACAATCGTGTACATTATTCAATTTTCTCTAAAGCTTTCAATTCAACTCCACACCTCAACTTTAATCTCATTTTTGTGTCTTTTGAACAATTGATAGACAGTCTTTTAATGGATACTATAGTATAATTGCGGTTCCTGAAAAGGAAAGCGCTCGCGCTTCACATAGCGCTCAAATTGCTTTTACCATCACAACACCCGTTGTAAAATAGTCACCAAATCTTTTCTTTTAAAGGGTTTTTCCAGAAATGCATCCATGCCATTTTCCAAGCATCTTTCAATATCTTCTTGAAATGTATTAGCCGTCATGGCTATAATTTTAACAGGAAACTTTACCATATTATTCTTTTCCATCTCCCTGATTTTTAGGGTTGCCTCTATACCTCCTAAAAGCGGCATTCTAATATCCATCAAGATAATATCAAAATTTTGATTTTCAAATAGTTCTATAGCTTCTATACCATTGTGCGCTACTTCAACATGGTCTGATAATTCACTTAAAACAATTCTAGCCACTTTAATGTTTATTAAATTGTCTTCAACAATTAAAAACCTTTTGTTTTTAAATGCAAACTGATAGTTGTCACTTTCTGTCCATTCAATAACTCTATCTTCGTATTGCATTTCTAAAGCTTTGAAAAGGGCATTTAATAATTGGTTCATTTTAATAGGCTTATTAAGACCTACTTCAAAACCATCCTTGTCTATTGCTTGCGTAATAGAAGACAATAAAATAAGTTTTATGTTTCTAGTTTCTGGGTTTTGCTTAAGGTTCTGTACAAAAGCTTTACCGTTAACCCCAAGCACTTGGTAGTCAACCAAAACCAAATCAACAGGATTACCATCTAAAGATGCTTTCTTCAAGAAATCATAAGCTAAAGCTCCATCATTCAACTCAATTACCTCCATGCCCCAAGCCTTAAGGTAATTCTTTAATATAAACCTATTGGTTTCATTGTTATCAACAACTACAACGCGTTTTCCTTTTAGAGCTTGTTTGTTAAGAATTATATCTTGCTTCTTAACTTCGTTTGAAAATGGAAAAACAACTTTAAAAAAGAACGTCGAACCAGTATCCGGTGAACTATCAAGTTCTAAGGCACCTCCCATTTGATCAACCAATCGTTGTGAAATGGCCAACCCGAGTCCTGTGCCGCCATATTTTCTAGTGGTAGATGCATCTACCTGGGAAAATGATTTAAACAGTTTCTTTTGATTTTCTTTTGAAATACCAATGCCAGAATCCTTAACCTTAAACTCAATTTCATGGAAACCATCCTTGCTTTCTATCTGGTTTACATAAATGGCAACCTCTCCATCAGAGGTAAACTTGATGGCATTATTGACCAGATTAGTGATAATTTGTTTTAACCGTATATAATCACCACTGACAAATTCTGGGATATTAGGATCTATAAAAGTAAAAAGGTTTGTAGATTTTGCAACAGCTGGCACTAAATGTAAATCGGCAACCTCTTCAATAATACTCCGGATATTTATGGGAACTGTTTCCAATTCCATATTCCCAGATTCAATCTTGGAAAAATCTAAAATATCATTGATTAATGACAATAATGTTTGACCCGATTTCACGATAATATCCAAATACTCCATTTGAATGGGTTCCAAGGATGATTTACTCAAGATATCGGCCATACCAATAATACCATTCATGGGGGTTCGAATCTCATGGGACATATTGGCAAGGAATAAACTCTTCGCTTTATTGGCCTCTTCCGCCTTTTCCTTAGCAATGGCATACCTCTGCTTAGTTAATTCCTGCATGGTTGCATCTCGCGAAATTCCTGCAAGACCAATAATCTTAGAACTCTTATCCCTAATTGGTACTTTTGTGACTGAAAGCCAAATAGTATTTCCGTCTAGGTCTTGCAATTTCTCTACCTCATTGATTATTTCCAACCCCTTTTCTAGAACAATCTCATCTTGTTTTCGGTGTTTATTGGAGGCATCTTTAGAAAGAAAATCAGCATCCGATTTCCCTATGAGATCCTCTATATCAATCTTAAAGAAATTTGCAATGGCTTTGTTTGCGCGAATATATTTAGAGTTAATATCCTTAAAAAAAATATAATCAGGAATATTGTTCATGAGTATTTGCAAGAAGTCCTTTTCTTTCTCTAGTCTGTCTTCTAATCTTTTTTGTTCTGTAAAATTATGGGAAATGCCAACAATACCTATAACCTCCTTTTTACTGTTAAGAAATGGTATCTTGGTCGTTAATTCCCAAAAGCGCTCCCCATTTTTTACATGGCTTTCTAATTTATTTAAAATATAACTTTTCTCGCTCATAATTCTTTGCTCATCATCAAAAGCTTCTTGGGCGTGGGCGTGTTCAAAGAAATCAAAATCGGTTTTCCCATAAAGCGCCTCTGGCTCGGATAAGCCAAACATATTTGCCAATGCCATGTTGCAACGAATAAACTGGGAATTTCTGTTTTTAAAATAAATCCTGTCTGGTAAGTTATCCATCAACAAATCCATATATCTTTTTTCCCTACGCAGATCTCGTTCAATAAGGTATTCATTTGTAACATCCCTAGAAATGCCTACCATACCTATAGAATTGCCTTTGGAATCCTTCAATGGTATTTTTGTGGCTCTTACATACTTCTCTCCGCTAGATGTAACCAAATGCTCTAACTTTTTTATTAATGGAATACCGTTTTCCATTAACGATTGTTCATCGTTATGAGCTTCCCTACTTTGGTTTTCTTCAAAAAAATCTTCATCCCTTTTGCCAATGGCTTCTTCCGGAGAAGCAATCCCTAAAGTATTGGCTTGTGCTTGATTTATCTTTGTAAATCTGGAATCACGATCTTTAAAGTAAATGGCATCTGGTATATTAGACATTAGAAGGTCTAAAAACCGTTGGCTTTCTTCTAATTTTTCTTTTTGTCCAATGTAAGCTTTATCTATAAGATTTAATTTTGAAAACAATTCAAAAATAGTAACAGCATCAAACTGACTTGGCAATTGTAATACTTCTAAATGGGAATATTTATCTACTTCAAAAGGCTTTCCATATACAATAACAGGCACATAATACCTAGAATCATTAAAAGAAATACAGTCTGGAATGTTACCACTTGACCCCGAATTATCAATTAATATTGCATCTGGCTTGGTTTTCTTTATGGCAGCATTTAATAATTTTGTGTCGCTAAAAAAGCAATAGATTAACCCATCGTATCCTGGCATTGATTCTAATAAAAAATCAAAGTCATTATTACAAAATAAAAATAGTCTTTTCATTTGTTTTCATTTAAAATAATAAAAAATACTGATTGGTTTTTTCTAGATTTAAAGTGCGCTGTTATACAATATTTAGGTTAAGGACGCATGCACTTTTACAATTTGTAAGTAAGAAAACAGCCTAAAGATAAATACTGGGGCACAGTAAAACTATCTCTAAATATATAAAAAAATTATTACTAATTAAGTATAAATATAAAACCTGACTAAAAAATGAATATTGTTAAACTGATGCTACCTTATGAAAAAATGACGAAAAATTGTTCTATATCGGCTGTTTTTGAAGGTTCGTAAGGAAATAATCCATTGGTTCTAATCTTTACGATATATCCAGTTAAAAATAATACCGTTGGACCTGTCGAGACTTGAAGCTTTGAACTCGGGTAGATAAAAAATATTAATTATTTTCTGATTTATTCACCTTTCAATTTTTAAACTTGAACTATCCTTTTTTTTCTTGGATTTATTAAGATTTTGTTCTAGTTAAATCCATGAGAAATCTGGTGTAGGACAAAAAAATTGCTTATTTTTATTATGTTATTTTAATAGTATTTTATTTACTGTTACACGACATTTATTATAAACATCCTTACTGATTTTAACATAGACAATACCACTTTTAATAGACCCCATATAATCAAGGACAAAACATTAAAATGATATTGGATTTTTTTATTAATGACCACCCATGATAACAAAGGGATTAAATAAACCTCACTTCCTATTAATTCCCATATCATGTTTTTATTCAACAGATTTTACGCCAAAAAGCTATAAAACTGATTCCTTTATAATAAGCTTGTTCGAATCTCCGACAACATTAACAGGAATAGTAATAAAGCAAATACAAAGACAACTAAAATGAACTAATTACAAAAATTTATATATCATGAAACCTTACAAACCTAAGCTCTTTAATTTAATTATTTGTTGTCTTGTATTTATGGCATTTTTGCCCAAGCAGGAAAAAGCAAAAATACCCATTTACCTTAACACATCATATTCATTTAAAGAAAGGGCAGCCGATCTTGTTTCTAGGATGACCCCAGAAGAAAAGCAAAGTCAACTAGGAAACACTATGCCTCCTATTCCAAGATTAGGTGTTAATCACTATGATTTCTGGGGCGAAGCGCTGCACGGCATCATGGGTAGAAACAACAATAGTGGGATGACGGCAACCTCATTTCCAAACAGTGTCGCCGTCGGTGCCACATGGGATCCTGAATTGATAAAACGTGAAACAAAAGTCGTTTCAGACGAAGCAAGAGGTTTTAACCACAATCTCATTTTTACGCTCACCTATTGGTCGCCTGTTATTGAGCCAGCCAGAGATCCACGTTGGGGAAGAACAGCAGAAACATTTGGTGAAGATCCGTTTTTAGTGACTCAAATAGGCAAAGGTTTTGTTCAGGGTTTAATGGGCGATGATCCCATTTACCTTAAAACAGTGCCTTGTGGAAAACATTATTTTGCCAATAATACCGAATTTAACCGCCATTCTGGAAGTTCCAATATGGATGATAGGGATATGAGGGAATTTTATCTAAGCCCTTACAGGACGTTGATTCGAGAAGATAAATTGCCATCCATCATGACGGCCTATGGTGCTGTAAACGGCGTACCAATGTCTGCCAGTAAATATTTAGTAGATACCATAGCACGAAAAACGTATGGTATGGAAGGCTATGTAACAGGTGATTGCGGAGCGATTGATGATATATTTAGAGGGCATAATTATGTTAAATCCAACGAAGAAGCGGCTGCTTTGGGACTTTTATCTGGAGTGGATACAGATTGTGGTGGTATATATCAAAACCATGCTCTAAGTGCCGTAGAAAAAGGTTTATTAACTCAAGGAGATATCGATAAGGCTTTAATAAATATTTTTACGATTAGGATGAGGATTGGTGAATTTGACCCCAAGGAGAAGGTATCATACACCAATATTAAACCGAATATCGTTAACGATCCGGCTCATAATGATCTAGCTTTAGAAATTGCACTCAAGACCCCAGTGCTACTTAAAAATAATCCTGTTAGCAAAACAGGTGTGAAAGCCTTGCCTATAAACCTAAAAGGTATTAAAAAAATAGCTGTATTAGGACCCCAGGCCGATAAAATTGAATTAGGCGATTATTCGGGAGAAGTGGAACCTTCATTAAAAATAACTCCTTTGGCAGGCATTCAAAATTACATTAAACAGCATAACCTCGACATTGAAGTTGTATCAAAATCTAGTGGGAATACGGATAGAAAAACGGATTTCTTTACTATGTTGGGTTTTTCAACAGTCAGCAAGGATAATGTTTTAAAAGAATATGACGCCACAAAATTTGATGGTTCAGCAGCTGGCTTAATTACTTCAGCCCGTTTCGGACAAACTTCAGTTCGAGGCATAAAAGATGGGGACTGGACGGCCTATAATAATGTAGATATCACCAATGTGGATACCATTAAATTCAACATGACCGTAAGCGCAGATGGTGGATTACTAGAAGTGAGAGTCGGTTCTGCAACGGGCAATATATTGGCAACCGAAAAAATTCAAGGCACCCAACAAGCAGGTGGTTTTGGTGGTTTTGCAAGAGCTAAATCTGTTCCCGTTAAAATAAACACATTGGGTATTACAGGGCCGCAAACCATTGTGCTCGTGTATCGCGAAGCGGAAACACCTGGTACAGATCAAGAAACTTTAGATATGGCAGCTTCTGCAGATGTTACATTAGTATTTGTCGGCACAGACCAAACAACTGGAAGAGAAGAATCCGATCGTTTTGAAATTACCTTACCGGGAAACCAAAACGAACTCATTAAATCTATTGCTGCCGTTAACCCAAATACCATTGTCGTAATGCAAACTATGGGCATGGTAGAAGTGGAACAATTTAAAAATTCACAAAATATTCCTGGCATTATCTGGACTGGTTACAATGGGCAAGCGCAAGGTACCGCTATGGCTAAAATTTTATTTGGTGATGTGAATCCAGGAGGAAAACTTAACGTTACTTGGCATAAATCATTAAACGACCTCCCGGACTTTAATGATTACACCTTGCGTGGTGATGGTACCAATGGAAGAACGTATTGGTATTATAACAAAGATGTGTCCTATGAATTTGGATATGGATTATCTTATACATCCTTTGAATATAGTAATTTCAAAATCAATAAAAGTAGTATAACTCCTAATGATAAAGTCACCATTAGTGTTGATGTTAAAAACACTGGAGCTGTTGATGGTGATGAAGTTGTGCAGATATATGTAAAAACGCCAGACAGTCCTGCTTCCATGGAACGACCTATTAAAAGATTAAAAGGTTTTAAAAGAGTCACCATTCCAAAAGGACAAGTAAAAACGGTATCCATTGATATTGACTGTGCAGATCTTTGGTTTTGGAATACCGAAGCCGGTAAAATCACTTTCGACCAAGGAAAATATATTTTTGAAATTGGCGCATCTTCCAGAGCTATTAAAGGGCAAGTAGAAGCCAACATGAACGGCTCCTATAAACCTGTTTTAACAACCGTGGTTGCAGAAAGTGACAAAGTCGTTTTAAGACCTGGTGATATGATTCAAACGAGTGTAACAGCAGCGATGTCAGACGATAGTTTTTACGATCTAGCAAAAGCTAAAGTGGATTACAAAAGCAATAATCCATCAGTTGCAAAAGTTGACGACAATGGAAAAGTAACTGCTACTGGTGTGGGAGTCGCATTAATTTATGCCGATGTTACTGTAGATGGCATAACCGTTTCAAACAACTATCCTCTCAAAGTTATGCCCGACTTAAACCCAAAATCCATTACCATTAACGGCAAAAACATTAGTGGCTTTGATAAAAACATAAAAGCGTACAGTTATCTTTTGAGTTCTAAATCAAAAATTCCCGTAGTGAAAGCGTCTGCTCTTGGAGATAACATGACAATAGATATTGAACAAGCCAAAAGTATCCCGGGAACAACCATTGTAAAGCTTATTGACAACATTACACTTGAAACAAATATGTATTACTTCAATTTTGATGTCAATTCCGTTAGTGATGAGTTTAATGGTTCTGTTGGAAACCAATGGACATGGATTAGGGAAAACAACGCCACTAAAAATACTACTAGTGGATTGCTTACTATTACAAGTGAAGTAGGTGATATATCGGAAGACACCAATAACGCTAAAAATATACTACTACAAAGTGCTAATAATGATTGGATAGCTGAAACAAAATTGGTGTGTTCCAGAACCCCTTCACAACCAGAAAATACAGGTATTCTGGCTTATCAAGATGATAGTAATTTTGTTAAATTGATGTTCCGTGCCGTTACGAAAACCACACGGGCTACCGGCGTTCAAGCGGGCACTATCGATTTTATGATGGAAGAAAATGATATTGCTAAATCAGTAGCAAGTTTTAATTTATCCAAAGAAATAACTGGCAATAATAGCTTAATCTTAAAATTAGAAAAGAAAGGTAGCCTATACACGGCTTATTATTCCCTCGATGGTAAAAAATTCGAAATACTAGGAATGGTAGACGTGCTATTAAAGGATATCAATGCTGGTATCATTGTAAGTGATGGACTGATAACACAATATATGAAAAGCACGTATTGGTTTGATTCAGATACTACAAAACCAAATACACCATTCGATGTGTCTTTTGACTATTTCCGCATCACAAATAGTGGGTTGAATTAGTTTAATTAATACAGGATAATTATTACAAACCTATGATGAGTTTGCTTATCATAGGTTTTTATTTACCCATCAAGATTATTACATCAAGTTTAAACAATAAAAACAGTCACACTCATAGCGCCTTGGGCGCCAATCACTAAACATTGTTCTATATCTGCCGTTTTTGAAGGTCCGGAAAGGAATAGTCCAAAGGTTCTATCTCGTTTAGAAATCAGGTTGTAGGCGTCATGCATGTGCAAACATATAGCGTTTTTTGACAGAATTAAAACCAGATCGTTGGCAATAAAGGGTAAAGCTCGAACGATAAAATTGTTTTCAGAAATCCACACAGCGCCATTCTCTGCCACACCTAGTTGAGCATCAATAATAGCCAAATCTATTGATTCTAAACTATGAGGTTGGGTTTCATTTGAAATTGAAATGGTTGCTAATTGTGATGTGTTTGAACAGGATACAATATGTTTGGCGTTTGGGTATCGCTTTTTAATTTCGCCATCTAAATCTTCTATGGTATTCGAAGAAACAATCCTACCTCCTACTGATTCTAAATTTTTGGAAAATATATCGACCAAATCAATATCTTCCTGAAAAAGACTTAAATCAATCTCTGGTAAAGGCACTGACTCTGGCTTGTTCTTTTTAATGGCATTTAAAATAGACGCTCTACTCATGATTTCCTTTTTTTATACCAATCCTCAAAATTCTCGTTTTCAACTTTGGGCAAATCCCTTGCTTTTCCCCAAGTATTTGTTTGGGAATTGATGACAGATTTGGGGAGGTGTTTCAACATAAATCGCGCTGATTTTCCGAAGAACCCATATAATTTAGAATTTGCTAAAACGCGTCCAGCAATTTTTAAAACCGTTTTTTTTACAATAGGCTGCTTAACATCTTTGGTGATAATTTGTCGCCATTGGTACAATTGCTCGTGAATATTGATTTTTACGGGGCAAACATCACTACAAGAACCACATAACGTGGATGCAAATGGTAATGAACCGTGTTTTTTTAAATCCATTCCAGGTGATAATATGGAACCTATCGGCCCTGGAATGGTAGCCTTGTAACTATGTCCGCCGCTACGTCTATAAATCGGACACGTATTCATACAAGCACCGCAACGAATGCAATTTAAAGAACTTCTAAAATGTTCTCTACCTAACTGTTCTGTTCTGCCATTATCAACAATAATAATATGCATTTCTTTTCCTTCGGTCGGTTTATTAAAATGCGAAGAGTAGGTAGTTATAGGCTGTCCGGTGGCACTTCTTGCCAATAACCTTAAAAAAACACCTAAATGCTTTTCCTGTGGAATAATTTTTTCAATGCCCATACTGGCAATATGAACTTTGGCAAGGTGAACGCCCATATCAGCGTTGCCCTCATTGGTGCAAACTACAAATCCTCCTGTTTCTGCAATGGCAAAATTAACGCCTGTTATGGCAGCATCTGCTTTTAAAAATTTATCCCGTAAATGCTTTCTAGCTTCATTGGTTAAATATTGTGGATCGCCATTACTGGGAATAGTGCCTAAGTGTTTTTGAAATAAAACATCTACCTCTTCTTTTGTCTTATGAATAGCGGGCAACACAATATGGCTAGGGGGTTCCTTGGCAAGTTGCACAATACGTTCACCTAAATCGGTATCAATGACTTCAATGCCGTGAGCTTCCAAATACGGATTTAAGTGGCATTCTTCGGTGAGCATGGATTTGCTTTTGACAACCATTTTTACGTTGTTTTTCAGCAATATGTCATGAATAATTTTATTATGTGCCTCTGCATCTGCTGCCCAATGAATGTGAATACCATTCTTTTGAGCATTTTCTTCAAACTGAATCAGATAGTCATCTAAATTGGAAAGCACGTTCGCTTTGATGGCAGAAGCCAAATTCCGTAGTTCTTCCCAGCCTTTTACAGTATGTGCCGCTTTATCCCGTTTATTTCTAACAAACCATAAAGCTTGGTCGTGCCAATTGACTTTAGCTTCATCGTTATTAAATAATTCGGCTTCCTTGGCGTGCGGCATTATAAAGTGCTATTTAAGATTTCGGCAATGTGCATCACTTTTAAAGGTTGATTGTTCCGGTTAATCAAACCTTCTAAATGCATTAAACACGATTGGTCAGTTCCAGTAATCACTTCCACATCACTATTTAAATGGTCTTGGATTCTGTCTTTTCCCATTTTTACGGAAATGGCTTCTTCAAAAACGGAAAATGTCCCTCCAAATCCGCAACACTCATCTACCCTATTCAAGGTTTTTAATTGAATGCCTTTCACTTCCTTTAACAGATTTTCTTCAATGGAATATGGAACGTCCATACGCTCAGAACAAGAACCAAGTCGTAAACCACGTAAGCCATGACAACTTTTATGAATGCCAACTTTATATGGAAAAGACGCTCCTAGATTGGCTTTTTTCAAAACTTGGAAGATGAATTGGCTCAATTCATAAATATTATTTCTAACATTTATAACATCTTCTGTTTGCTCTAAAATATCAAAATGTTTTTTTACGTGGTACACACAACTTCCTGAAGGACAAACAATATAGTCGTATTTTTTGAAGTTTTCGATGAATAACTGGCAAGTTCCTTTTGATTCATCTTCATAACCTGAATTGCCTAAAGGCTGTCCACAACATGTTTGTCCGATTGGATAATCAACTTCAACCCCTAACTTTTCTAAAAGCTCTAAAGTGGCAATCCCAACTTTAGGATATAATTGATTGACATAACATGGTATGAACAGCCCAACTTTCATTTATTTTGAGCTTCTGGAAATACCAAGTGCGAGCCCACGTAATTCTGCCAAACCACGTAAACGTCCTATGGATGTATAGCCCGGATAGGCACTGTTTGGTTCTAAATCATGTAACATTTGATGTCCGTGATCTGGACGCATAGGCAATTGCACGTTACGTTCTTTTTCAATTTCCAAAACGGCTTTTACCACTTCATACATATCTGAAGAGCCATCTAAATGATTGTCTTCATAAAAACTGCCATCTGCTTCCCTCCTCACGTTTCTTAAATGAAGAAAATGAATTCTATCAGCAAATTTCCGAACTAGTTTAGGTAAATCGTTATCTGGATTGGCTCCTAAAGAACCTGTACAAAAGGTAATGCCATTGGAAGGACTATCAATAAATCCAATCAAATCTTCTAAATCCTTTTCAGATTTAATAATTCTGGGTAGCCCCATAATATCCATAGGCGGGTCGTCCGGGTGAATCGCCATTACAATACCATGTTCTTCACAAACTGGAATCACTTGGTTTAAAAAGAACGATAAATTAGCTTTTAAGTCGGCATGGGACAGATTATCATATTGGGCAATCATCTCCTTAAACACAGGAATGGTTAAATCGTCCACAGTTCCAGGCAATCCTTTTAAAACATTATCTTCTAAAGCTTGCTTTTCTTGGGAAGTCATTTTAGAAAAACGCACTTTTGCCTTTTCTAAAATTTCTGGTGTATAAGAATCTTCAACACCATCACGTTCCATAATGAAACACTCAAAAACAGCCATATCCACTTTATCAAAACGTAAAGCAGTGCTTCCATCTGGTAATTTCCAGAATAATTCTGTACGCGTCCAATCCAATACTGGCATGAAGTTGTAACATACATTCTTAATACCACAAGAAGCCACATTTCTTAAGCTTTGCTTATAGTTTTCAATGCGTTGTAAATAATCCCCTTTACGCAACTTGATATTTTCGTGAATGGGAATACTTTCTATAAACGACCATTCCATCCCTTGGGATTCAATGGCATTTTTTACTTTTAAAATCTCTTCAACTTCCCAAACCTCTCCATTAGCAACATGGTGTAATGCCGTAACGACTCCTGTTGCTCCTGCTTGTCTTATATATGATAGTTTTACGGAGTCGTTTACTCCAAACCATCTGAATGTTTCTTGCATATTCGTTGTTAATTTTTATTAAACACCACTAAAAGCACTAAAGCCACCATCCACAGGAATCGTAATACCCGTAACAAATTTTGAAGCATCAGAACATAAATAATGTAAGGCACCGTGTAATTCATCAGCTTCTCCAAAACGTTTCATAGGCGTATTATTGATAATTGTGTTACCTCTTTGTGTTAAACTGCCATCTTCATTTAACAATAATGCTCTGTTTTGGTTTCCAATAAAGAATCCGGGAGCGATGGCATTTACACGTAACCCATCGCCATATTTTAAAGCCAACTCTACCGATAACCATTTAGTGTAATTGTCTATCGCTGCTTTGGATGCTGAATAGCCCGCTACCCTGGTAATGGCTCTTTCTGAAGCCATGGAAGATATATTGATGATAATTCCCTGTTTGTTTTTTACCATTTCCTTACCAAAAACAATGGAAGGTATAATACTTCCAAATAAATTTAAATCGACAACTTTTCTAAAGTCGTCCATATTGATATCAAAAAATGATTGTGTCGGTCCCACAGTAGCTCCAGGCATATTACCACCAGCAGCATTTATTAAAACATCTATTTTTCCGTATTTAGAAATGACGGCATCAGACACTTCTTTGAGGCTCTTTTCATCTGTCACGTTACATACAAAACCATCCACTTTTTTACTGATGGATGACATGCGTTTTACCGTTTCATCAACCGTATCTTTTTTGTAATGTAAAATAATGACAATGGCACCGTTTTTTAATAAATACTCGGCCATACTACCACCTAGTACACCACCTCCGCCTGTAACAAGGACTACTTTGTTTTCAATATCGAATAAATTCATTTAAATTTTATTTTATAATCTATGCAAATTTAAACATAACTTAAATTAATACCATCTTGTTTTAGATAAATAAGAGGTTTAGTTAGATAAAAATATATAGGGTTATGGTTAAATCTACCAAAAATTAATTTAATAGCATATACGCCCCAATACCCGCAAGGTATCCAAGAATAGCTACAAATGATATCTTTTTTACGTACCAAATAAAATCAATTTTAAAAATTCCCATAATGGCAACTCCAGCGGCTGAACCAATAATTAAAATACTGCCGCCTGTTCCAGCACAATAGGCCAAGAGTTCCCAAAACACACTATCTACTGCATATGTTTCTAAAGGATACATGCCCATAGCCGCTGCCACCATTGGTACGTTATCAATAATAGAAGATAACAACCCTATTAATAAATTAATAGCATAGACACTATCAAAATTAGCATCCAAAACTTGGGACAGTTGCAATAAATGCCCTCCTACTTGTAAAGCTGCTACAGCCAATAATATTCCTAAAAAGAATAGTATACTTGGAGTATCAATACGCGTCAGAATGGCTGAGATTGAAAGTGATTTTTTATGCTCTTCATTCTTTTTCATGTGTAAAACCTCTGTTAAAATCCACATGATGCCTAACCCAAATAAAATACCCATAAAAGGAGGCAAATGTGTGACCGTTTTAAAGATGGGAACAAACAATAATGCTGACACTCCAGTTGCAAAAACGATTGTTTTATCAAATGTACTTATCTCATTTTTTGTATGGCTTGCTCCTAAATGATTATCCATTATGGCAACATCCCCTTTTAGTTTTGAGCTCAAAATTGCTAAAGGTATAAGTGTAGATACTAAGCTAGGAATAAAAATAGCGGTAACAATATTTGAAGCCGTAATTTGGCCACCTATCCATAACATAATGGTAGTTACGTCGCCTATAGGTGACCAAGCACCACCAGCATTGGCGGCTATGATCATCATGGAGGCAAAAATCCATAAATCGTTTTTATCTTTTATCATTTTTCTTAAAACCGCTGCCATAACAATAGCAGTCGTCAAATTATCCAAAGCAGCTGATAGGAAAAACGTTATAAAACTTAATATAATAAGTAAATGGCTTTTTTTCTTTATCTTAATCTTATCAGTGATTAATCCGAACCCTTCATGGGCATCCATGAGCTCTACAATGGTCATGGCTCCTAAAAGAAAAAACAAAATTTCTGAAATCTCTCCAACGTGCTCTAAAAGTGATTCCGAAATAAAATGGGAAGCTTCAATGCTTTCAAAATGGGGAAAAATCGTGGCGCTTCCAAAAACAAGTAGTGTCCAACACAGCACCCCTAAAAGCAATGCTGTTGCTGTTTTGTTTACATTAATATTATGTTCTAAGGCTATCGCAAGATATCCTATAACGAAAATGATGATTATGGCTATATACATATTGGGTTAGTTAAATTTTTAAGTAGAATGTTGTGTTTATATTGATTTAGATTGTAGAAAATCTAGTACTTTTTGATTGAAGTAAACATGTATTATAAATTAGTGTGTTACCATTTTTTATACCTCAATCCATTTAAGTGAATTTGCCCGTAATTTTACGTAAATTTTCTTTATCTTTTTTTAATAACACAAAATAAATATTTGTTAAAAAAAGAAGCCAAATAAACTACTAAATTTGTAACATATTTGATTTTTAAAAAAGTATATATCACTAATTTTGAAATCATTATATCCATCGGAAAAAGATATTAATTCACCATGATATTAAAAACCTTATTATGACCAAAAAATATCAAGCCAAAGTATCTTATATCATGTTGGTTGTGATATTTTTGTTGTTTTTTATTCCTTTAATCTTTGGAGCTATAAATAATGGCATTCATAAAGAGTTTTATGTCTTAATAGCAATTTTAGTTCCTTCTTATCTTTTTATTTTAAATATCTTTTTGGGGACTGAATATTGGATTGACAATGATGTACTCAAAATTAAATGCGGATTCCTATATACCAAAAGTATAAGCATTCATGAGATAAAAACCATCTCAAAAACAAATAGCCTCATATCTTCTCCCGCCCCTTCACTTGACAGAATTGAGATTACCTATGCCAAATTCGATGATATCATTATATCTCCCAAAGACAAGGTTACTTTGGCTAAAGATTTAACGCTTATCAATCCGAATATCAAGAATCATATTACTGAAAACTAAAGCTTTGTTTCCGACTTCTACATTGGAAACAAAATGAGAGATTAAAGAAGTGAAATTGATACTTACATCAGCTAAAAATTTTAATGATAGATTTTATCGCATTAGTGATAATTTTTTAAAGTGCATGTTTCATATTTGATATCTTTTTCACATTTATTTAACGCTGTTTAGAATGAATTTTTATAACCTTGTTAATGCTTAAATGTATGTTCTTATTTAGAAAATTACTTACTATTAATTTAAGCCATAAACCAACTATTATATTTTAAACCATGAGACATTTTCTAATTGTTCTATTTCTATTTACATCAGTATTGCATTCCCAAATGGAAGTAAGTAGTAACGTTAAAAACAAAAAACAGTACTTTTCAATTGTAGAAGGAACTACAACTGCAAACATTTTATATGATCCGTCAGATTATATATTGATTCAAAAATCGGCCACATTTCTTGCTGGTGATATTGAAAAAGTGACGGGTAAAAAACCCGAAGTTTTATCTTCAAGCAACCAAGCTACAGGTAATTTAATCATTATTGGAACTATTGGAAGCAGTGCTATAATTGATCAATTAATAGCTTCCAAAAAATTAAATGTGGATGCCATACGTGGTCAATGGGAAAGATTCATTATTCAAACCATTCAGAATCCATTGCCCAATGTAAAAGAAGCTTTGGTAGTGGTTGGTAGCGACAAACGAGGTGCTGCTTACGGAACATTTACCATTTCAGAAGAAATAGGCGTTTCCCCGTGGCATTGGTGGGCAGATGTGGCAGCTAAAAAAAGCGACAACCTCTTTGTTAAAAAAGAAAAATTCGTTTCAAAAGGGCCATCGGTAAAATACAGAGGTATTTTTCTTAATGACGAAGCTCCCGCTTTAACGGGATGGGTCCAGGAAACATTCGGTAGTTTTAATCACGAATTCTACGAGAAAGTTTTTGAATTACTTTTACGCAACAAGGCCAATTATTTATGGCCAGCCATGTGGCAACCACGAGCTTTTGCTGTTGAGGATCCTTTAAATGCACAAACTGCGGATGAATATGGTATCGTCATGTCTACCAGCCATCATGAACCCATGATGCGTGCCCATGAAGAATGGGGCGCTAACGGCGGTGGCGCATGGAATTACGAAACCAACAAAGCAGAACTTCAAAAATTTTGGCGAGGCGGTATTGAGCGTATGGGAAACCATGAAAGCGTCGTTACTATGGGAATGCGTGGTGATGGCGATGAAGCCATGAGTGAAAACACGGCGGTAGATTTGTTAAAAAACATCATTTCAGACCAACGACAAATCATTGCTGATGTCACAGGAAAACCTGCGGAACAAACACCACAAGTGTGGGCCATTTACAAGGAAGTACAAGATTACTACGATAAAGGCATGCGCGTTGATGACGACATTACCATTTTATTTTGTGATGATAACTGGGGCAATATCCGTATTCTACCTAAAAAAGAAGATTTGAATCACAAAGGCGGGTATGGCATTTACTACCATTTCGATTTTGTTGGAGGTCCTGTGTCCTATCGATGGTTAAATGTGACGCAAATTGAACGTGTTTGGGAACAAATGAATTTAGCTTACGAATGGGGCGTGAAAGATTTATGGATTGTTAACGTAGGTGACTTAAAACCAATGGAATTACCCATTAGTTTTTTCCTTGATTTTGGTTGGGATGCTGAGATGAAAGCTTCCGATTTACCTAACTACTATTTAAATTGGTCAGATCAACAATTTGGAAGTGATCACGCGATAGACATCGCTGAAATTTTAGCCCTAAGTACAAAATACAGCGCCAGACGAACTCCCGAAATGCTAAAACCCGACACCTATAGTTTGGATAATTACAGGGAAGCTGATAGAATTTTAGAAGAGTACACACAACTTCTTGACAGAAGCAAAACCATTTATGACAAACTTTCCAAAAATTATAAATCGGCATACTATCAATTAGTCCATTACCCTATTGAAGCCTTAAAAAATCTAAATGAGATGTATATTTCTACTGGCAAAAATAAATTATATGCCAGTCAAAATAGAGCGTCAACAAATCTTTATGCAGACAAAGTAAAAGAAACCTTTTTTAAAGATGCAGACCTTAACAAATACTACCACGAGACCTTATCCGATGGTAAATGGAACCACTTTATGTCGCAAACACGCATTGGTTACAATAGTTGGAGCAACCCTCCGGTAAATAAAATGCCCGAGGTAACTTATATCCAAGTCCCTAATACTGCTGGACTTGGCTATGTTGCTGAACATGGTGTTGGCAGGGGTCGCTTTAGCCGCTCTGGTTTGTTTGCCACTAGCCTTCCCAAGTTCGATCCCATAAATAATCAATCCTACTATCTAGAGATTTTTAATACGGGAAGTGATAAGTTATATTATTCCCTACAAGCAAAGGACAATTGGGTAAAACTATCTTCTGAAAAAGGAACTGTGACACATGAAGAAAAAGTTTTTGTCTCTATCGATTGGGATAAAGCTCCTAAAGGGATTAATACATCTGAAATTGTGATATCTGGTGCTGGAAGGAAATACAAAGTAGAGGTTCCTATCCGTAACGATTTGACTATTGCCGTTGGTTTTATAGAAAACAATGGAGTGGTTTCTATTGAAGCTGCAAATTATACTAAGAAACTCGATTCTAAATCAATCAATTGGACCGTAGTTCCTAACATGGGTAGAACCAATGCTTCCGTAACGATTGAACCTGCAAATGCAGAAAGACAAACACCAAGTAAAACGTCTCCCAGTTTAGAATACGTTTTTACGGTTTTTGATGGAGGTGATTTAAAAATTGAAACCTATTTATCCCCTTTATTAAACTATAAAAAGAATGAAGGGTTAAAATATGCCATTGCTATTGATGATGAACAACCACAAATCATTAATGTGAATGAAGAAGACACAAAACCTGATTGGGAATATCCAGATTGGTGGAATAATTCTGTAACAGACCACATTAGAAAAAAACAATCAACACATAAAGCAATCAAACCTGGCAAGCATACCCTTAAAGTATGGATGATAGATCCAGGTCTCGTTTTCCAGAAATTTGTAATTGATGCTGGTGGATTAAAACCAAGTTATTTGGGACCTGTAGAAAGTGTTTTCGTAAATCCTTAGAATAAAAATTTATGAAACAAAACAAAAAGTTATAAAACCAAAAAAACCTCACTAAGACTAGTGAGGTTTTTTGTGAGCCCTAAAGGATTCGAACCTTTGACCGCCTCCTTAGAAGGGAGGTGCTCTATCCAGCTGAGCTAAGAGCCCTTAACTCAAAAATATTGTAACAGCAATTAAGCTTTTACTACTTAATATTATTAATAATTAACAAGTTAGCAATCAATAACCATGCTTTTTAACCAAAAATGGAACCTATTAAATAAGAACTTTTGTTTAGTTTTAGCCTTAAACTAAGGCGGTGCAAATATAAATTAGTATTATTTATAAAACAAGATAAATTAATATGAATTTCAACCTAATTGTATCCTGTTACATTATGCATTAAAAATCAAATGACTAAGCTTGTATTTTAATAATTCAAATGATTTTACTTTGTAAGCTTATATATTTGCTTTTACAAAAAAATAGATCACTGAGGCATTCATAAATTTATTTCGTTTCTATTTTAACCACAAAAGCTTTGTCATCAATTTTTTGTTCAGGTGTTTTAAAATGCACTCCGTTAGTATCTAATAAAAAAGGGACTTCGCCTTTGTGTCCTAATATTGAAACACGTTTAATATTGGGGATATTATCACCTAAAATTTTTGTTGTAAATGAGGTTAACGTTATCGGCATGTTATTACCAGGCCATCCTAAAACTATGGCATAAATAGTATTTTTTTTTCTCGTATAGCGAATATCATGTGGCGTATATGTTATTTTATCTAAGAACATACCTGATTTTTCTTGTTTTGTTGGGCCTTCACCAAATACATCCCAAGTACGACTACCATAAATAGCTTCCCCATTTATTTTTAACCAAGCTCCTATTTCTAATAAAACATCTTGTTGGTTTTGCGGAATAGTACCGTCTGCCATTGGTGACACATTAAGCATTAAAGCACCATTTTTACTCACAATATCAGCTAAAATATGTATGATTTCATCAGCTTTTTTTAATCCTAATGTATTGGTATAACTCCAGCTACCAACTGAAACAGTTTCGTCGGTCAACCAGAAATCTTTGGTAATTTTGTTCATACGGCCTTTTTCAAAATCTTCTAGACTTACCGTTTTAGGAAATTCACCTTCTTTATGAGTAAAAACGACTTGTTTGTTTTTAGCTACGGCATCATTAAAATAATATGCCGCAAATTCATTTTTGTAATTCTCCGGTATTTTTTGGGTTTGACTATCAAAATAGATTAAGTCTGGGCTATAATTATCTATGACTTCTTTAAGTTGGCCGAGCCAATCTTTGTAGAATGTTTCTTTAGGAATATTGCCGTACATTTTTGCCAAAAGTGGATCCTCTGAAGATGTTGGCATATTAGGATTGTACGGAAAATATGAAATACTTTTTAGCCAGTTCTCTGGTTCATCCTTATACAGTTGAAGATTTCTGGCTATATGGAAAGAGGCCACTAATTTCATGTTTTTTTTATGAATGGCTTTACTTAATTCGCCATAAACATCGCGTTTTGGTCCCATATTTACAGCATTCCATGGGTTAATTTTACTTCCCCAATTAGACCAGCCATCATGATGCTCAGCAACTAAACCCGCAAATTTAGCCCCGGATTTTTCAAATAAATCAGCCCAAGCATCAGCATCAAACTTTTCAGCCTTAAACATGGGTACAAAATCATGATATCCAAATGCAGATGGTTCGCCATATGTTTCTACATGGTGTTTATATTCATCTGTACCTTCTATATGCATGTTTCTGGCGTACCAATCATTTGCATAAGCAGGAACCGACATAACGCCCCAATGTGCATAAATGCCGAATTTGGCATCTTTAAACCAATCGGCTGCTGCTTCATATTCCGATAAAGATTCCCAATTAGCTTGGTATTTTGGTTGTTCTTTTTTCTCTTTTTTTATAGCACAACCCATAGTGGTTAGTCCCATTAAAAGATAAATTATTTTTTTCATTTTTTAAATATTATGCAACCACTAATAAGATACCTTAAACACCACAGCAACTTCATTAGGAAACGACTTGGGTTTATTAATCACTAACGAATCCGCTTTTTGCTGCCATTTGAGTTTTTCCTTACTTCCTAGAATTTCTATGTTTTTGATTTTTGAATGACCAGCTTTACCTAATGATTTTATGATGATGTCTTCGGCTGGTACGCCAAGCACCGTTGCATAAAGAATGTTCCCTTTCTGATTAAAGCGAATATCTTTTTCTGATAATTTTACTTTCCCTTCATTGAATCCCTGACTATCAATAGGGTTTATAGAATCCGTTGCAGGACCCTCGCCATAAATTTTCCATGGACGTGTATCAAAAATGCTTTCTTTGTTCACATCCATCCAAGCACCAATGCCTTCCAGAATGGCAACTTCTCTATTATCGATTGATCCATCTCCACGAACTGGAATATTTAAAAGTAAATTTCCGTTTTTACTCACAATATCAATAAGCATATGAATGACTGTTTGCGCTGATTTATAACCATTCCTATCATATAAGTCTCTATTATAATGCCAATCACCAATACAGGTACATGTTTGCCATGCATCGGGTTGTGCTTTATCTGGTGCCCCACGTTCTACGTCCCAAACCATACATTGTTTTTGTTGTTCTGTTAACACTTTTCCAAATAAAACAGCTTCGAGCTTGCCATTGTGGGTAGCCATGTTGTTATTGTAATAATGTGCGGCGATCTTTAGCCCTGCATCACTTACTGGATAAAGAGGAAGCGCTGTATCGTCAAAATAAAGCAAGTCTGGGTTGTATTTATTAATCAGCTCCATGGTGCGGTTGTAAAATCTATCACAAAATTCCTGATCTGGAATGGATGCGCCGTTTTCCCAATGCCATTGTCCCCATAAAGCTTTAATATCATCTTCACTTCCTTTACTAAGTTGGTGGTTTTGGGCATAAAGTTGTTGAGGATCCAGACCTTCCCACCAAGTGCCTTTACCGTCTTCTTTGGTCAGTTTTCCATCATAAGGAATCCCTGCAAACCCGCCTTTTATATCCGAACGTTGTGAAGTTTCAAACCAAGTCCATGCATGAGTAGCATGCACGCTTATCCCAAAAGGAAGATCATATTTTTTGGCTGCTTCTGCCCAACCGGTGACGATATCTTTTTTTGGACCAACACGAACCGAGTTCCATTCTTGGTATTTGCTGTCCCATAAATCCAGATTATCATGATGGTTTGCCATAGCAAAGAAATATTGGGCACCTACTTTTTTGTAAAGGGCGACTAATTTTTCCGGATCCCAATTCTCAGCTTTCCAATCGTTGATAACGTCTTTGAAGCCTACTTTAGATGGATGTCCGTAATTTTCGACATGCCATTTATTTTGATCACTTCCTTCATCATACATAAACCTGCCATACCAGTCGCCTTGCTCGGGCTGGCATTGTGGTCCCCAATGTGCCCAGATTCCAAACTTGGCATTGCTATACCATTCGGGCACTTCATATTGCTGAAGGGATTCCCATGTTGGACTGAACTTTCCTGAAGCGACAGGTTCTTGGTCTGTATTAACAATTACCTGAGGATTTTCCTGAGACATGACACTCAATGGGAACAAGACCCCTAAAATTATTAGTTTATTAATTTTCATTTGTTTCTTTGAATTATGTATTTGAATATTATTATCAATCTTTTATGATTGGGGAATACTTAAAATTTTTAAATATCACTTCTCTTTCCTTGGAAAGAAAATAAATATTACTATTCTGTCCAAACGACAACTCCTGCAGGTTTTATGGTTTTTTCACCAACAAGGATTTTTGCAGATTCGGGAATGTTCATATTGTAGATTTCGGATGAATAATTCACCGCAAAATGAAATCCATCGCGCCAATAGACGTAAACTCCTTCTGGATAGTCTTCCGTAGTAACTCCAGCATCCTTATAAATGTTCTTTAAAATATCTTTTTCCAATTTTGAATCATCCGTATCTACACCAATGTATGTTACAGAACCTTTCCCAATTTTATGTCTTACTACAGCGGCTTTTCCTTTATAAAATTGGTCGTTGTAGGTTGCAAGCACTTCTGTTCCTTTTTCAGGCGTAAGCAAATCGGCCCAGTTATTCCAATTGTAATGGGTAGAATTCATTAAAACGTCTCCATTTTTATAAGATGAAAGCATATCGGTGGACTCAATATGTGCGCCTATGAAATCAGAAATTGGTGCTGCCAATTCGCCTTCCCAGATATGCGCCTCACGGTTTCTTGTTGCGGTACGGCACGTTAAAATCAAATGCCCCCCATTAGTTACATAATTTTTCCATTTTTTAACCAAAACTGAATCTATCAGGTCATAAGCTGGCACAATCAAAAATTTATATTTTGAGAAATCCGTTTCCTCTGAAATCACTTCAGAAGGAGCTCCAAGAGATTTGCCTAATTCCAAAAACTTAACAGGATAGCCCCATGAATCCCATTGATGGGTCAATTTTTGTCTGTCAATAGCCCAATAATTCTCAAGGTTCCAAAGAATGGCTGTTGATCTTGCCGCCAATTTTTCAGGCATCTTTTTATTAGGTTTGTATTGCTTACGAAGTGATTTTACCTCCTTCATAAATTGCATATATTCTTCACCTCCTGGTGAAGGTGTTACCCCATCTGGCTTCATGATACCTGAATGATACTGCTCAGAACTATAATTAATTTGACGAAATCTATACGAGCAGGCAAATTTACCGCCTGCTGCAAAGGTGTGGTAAAGCCACATACGCACTGTACCTGGTAGTAGTAAAGGATTATAGCTCCCCCAATTAACGGGGCCAGGTTGAATTTCCATAACTCCTGAAATACCCCCAACCGATTTATAATATTCGGATGCAAAAAGAATGGCTTTACCATCCCCTAATCTGAAACCCTGTTCGCCGATATTGTTACTTCCTCCATTAGGATAGGCCGTATAAGCGGCAAAATCAAGTTTGTTAGTTCTTCTTGGGTCAGCACTGGTAGATATGGCCGTATAATTTGTTGTTATGTATTGATTATTTAAAATATGCTCCCTTAAAATCCCTGCTTGTAAATCAAGAAAATTGGCCTGACAATCTGCTGAATAACGTTTAAAATCAAGTAACGCATGAGGGTTATTGCCCCACCACCCTACTAAGTTGGTATTAGGTATTACAACCTCATCGAAACTATTGAACCTTTGGCTCCAAAAGGCTGTTCCCCAAACGGTATTTAATGTTTCTATAGTTTGATACTTATTTTTCAACCATTTTCTGAATGCTTCTTGGGAATCTGGGCTATAATCAGCAATTGCCGGTGGTTCATTGTCAATTTGCCATCCCACCACGTTCTTGTTCTGTCCATAACGTTTAGCTATTTCAGCAACAATCCTCTCAACAAACATGCGGTATTTAGGATTAACGGTAGATCCTAACCCCCGGGTACCATTCTCTGCACGAATATAATGGCCATCCATAATAAACGTTTCAGGATAATTGACGCGCATCCATGTTGGTGTGGTTGCCGAAGGCGTACACATAACTATTTTTAAGTTATTTTTTACGCAAAGATTCACAACTTTATCCAACCAAGTGAAATTGAATGTGCCTTCAACGGGTTCCATTTTATACCAAGCAAACTCAGCGAGATGCACAAACTCATATCCCATATCCGCTATATTTTTAATATCGCGTTCCCATTGGTTTTCGTTCCAATGTTCGGGGTAATAATAGATACCTGTGGTTATGAGGTCTTTTTCTGGAAAAAACCTGTTGGCGTTTTGCGATTCCACATGCCATCCCGCAATTATCATTACCAGAATTAATAATGTTTTACAAATTTTTATCTGATTAGAATTGTTTTTCATTTTGCTTTATTTCAATTTATCTTAATTTTCAAGTTTTATGCTTTCCTTTTTTAGTTTAATAAATTCCCTGCGAGAGGAATCTTTTGCCATCATTCCATTTTGATTTTCCATATTTGAATTCATCCTTTTACTCATAGAAAACCCCTCGCTCTAAGCCACTTTTTGCAAGCATCTGGCCATGAAGACTCCGTGTTTTCCGTTCTTCCAAGTCCGTATCCATGGCCACCAGATTGATAAATATGTAGTTCACAAGGAACATGGTATTTTTTCAAGGCCAATGCATACCCAATGCTATTTTGCACTGGTACCGCTCCATCATCCATGGAATGAACCAGAAATGCCGGTGGTGTTTCTTCATTTACCTGTAACTCATTTGAAAAATGCTTTTTTCGCTCTATAGATGGATTATCTCCCAATAAATTCACTTGAGAACCTTTATGCGTGATGTCTTCTTCCATAGATATGACTGGATAAATCAATAGTGAAAAATCGGGACGGGCACTGGTAGAGTCCGTTACTTCATATACTTTTTCATTAAAATGAGTTGATAGTGTGGATGCCAGATGTCCACCTGCTGAAAAGCCCATGATTCCAATTTTTGTAGAATCGATACCCCATTCTTTTGCAATACGGCGCACACTACGAATCGCTTCCTGTCCATCCTGCATAGGACCCAAAGATTTATCAACCATAAGAGCATCATTGGGCAATCGGTATTTCAATACAAAAGCGGTAATCCCCAAACCATTCAACCATTTGGCTACCTGCACTCCTTCATGATCAATGGCAAGCCCCCAGTAACCACCGCCCGGACATATAATGACTGCCGTACCCGTTGCCATTTCTTTAGGAGCGGGATACATATCAAGTGTAGGGTTCGTAACAAATCGCATCTTTGTCCAATTATCTGCTGAATCAACAATTTGTTTGTATTCCGTATTGATAATTGCTCCAGGAACTTTTCCGTTCCAAAGATCAATAACCTTACTTTGACCAAAAAAATTACCCGAAACTATTATCAGGCAGATAAAGGTCAATACTTCCTTTGTACTTTTAATTTTCATTTTGTTTTAAAATAATCCTGCATGATATACCATGCTTTCTTCTTTTCTCCTTTTTCAGATAAGAGCCCTTTTCTATTATAGCCTTTTTGATAAACTTGGTTCATTCTTCCCAATGATCTATAATCGAATAATAGCCAAGGGCACACGCCACTTAAGTTAGGAATTGTATTGAACATTTCTATTTGATCCTGATAAATTTGTTTCTGATATGTTTCCGTCCAGTTGGCAGCTTCATCTGTTGGTTCTGTATCATTTCCATATACAGCCTCGCCTCCAAATTCAGAAATAAACACTGGCTTGTTGGGAAAAGAAATATTCCATGTCACATCAGAAGGTTTTCCTTCCCATGGGAGGTACCATCCTATATATTCGTTAAGGGCAACCAAATCGGAATACTTGTAAAGTTCATCCCTAACGATGAATGAATTATTCGTATAAGATTGCGAATTTATAACATGGGTAATCAATCGGGTTGAATCCAATGTCTTGCATTTTTGAGTGAGTTCAATGAGAGCCTCAGTTCGGTTTGGTGTACCCGGATATGTTTCGTTTGACAGACTCCAGACAATAACGCTACTGCGGTTTTTGTCCCGGCTAACCATCTCTTTGAGCATGGTCTCCATTTTTTGTGGAACAACACTATCTGAGAACTGCATGAATTGATAAATGGGAAGTTCACTCCATACCATCAATCCCATTTTTTCAGCCTCCTTAACTATATTTTCATTGTGAGGATAATGGGCCAAACGAACTAAATTGCATCCCAATTCTTTGGCCGCATTCAATAGTATAAAGGCATCTTCTTTTGAATGTGCTCTAGCGCCTTTATACGGATTCTCTTCATGGATATTTACTGCTTTCAAAAAAACGTCTTTTTTGTTAAGTACTATTTTGCTTCCCTGAACTTCAATACTCCTAAACCCAATACTATCTATAACCACATCAGTTTCACTTTCAATGATGACTTTATATAGCTTAGGATTTTGTGGAGACCAAAGACTGAAATTCGAAGCAAACGCAACACTGGCATAACCATCATCGTTTGCTTTTGTTTTATGGACTTTATTAAGCTCAGGTATTTTAATTGTAACCTTTTGTTTTGCTTTTGTTCCATCTAATTTTACCCATCCCAATACGTTATTTAAGCTGCCTTTTTTTAGTTGAATGAAATAATCTTGTATAAAAGTGCTATTGGTTTCAATCAAATTAACATCACGGGTAATCCCGCCATAGTTAAACCAATCATATCCCGCACTCGGTACGCCATTATTTAAACGTCTGTTATCTACTTTAACGATTAGAACATTATCTCCATTTTTTACTTTATCAGTAATTTCGAATTGAAAAGGGGTAAATCCTCCTTCATGGCTTCCAATTTTTTCACCATTAAGATAGACGTTTGCTAAATAATTTACTGCCCCAAAATGGAGAAATAACCTTTTTTCTTCGTCAGACTTATAATTGAATACTTTTTTATACCAAACATTGCCTTCCAAATAAGTGAGTTCACATAGTTGCGAGTTAAAGTCGCCAGGTACTTTTAACATGGGGCCTCCATCAAAAGAATGCTCAATAAAGTCCGTCTTATTTTGAGGCTTTTTTTCCTTCCAGACCTCTTTCCAGTCCCCTGCTCCTAATGGATCTATAATCACCTGCCAGTCACCATTTAAACTTGTCAAATTTCGAGATTCAATATTGACCATTGCTGTTTGGGACTGTAAATGATTAATCCAAAGGGAAAAGAGCAAAACCATTAAAAAATTTGCTTTAGACCATATTCTCCAACATTTTAAAAATTTGCTTCTTTTTATCATTTGCTTTATATATATTTATTTTTTCTGAAAAATCAATTATTTTAAATTTAAAATACAAGCAGTTTGCATAGCTTTTTTAGTAAACGTTTATTTTAGAAATTTCCAATAATCAAAATACAGAATGTCGGTCTCGACTTCTCCTTTAAAAACAAAATACAAATCGTGGATTCCTGACACTTTTTTAATATCAATTGTTTGTACTGTCCATTTATCATTCCCTGCCGTCATTGGTACATTAACGGTTCCAAGTAATTCTCCGTCTTTAGTGTCCAATCGTATTTCCATAGAAATATTTCCGCTGTGCGTTGTGCCTATTCTTGTTGTGAATTTCGAAGCGCCTTTTTTACGAAAATCCACCTCTTTTACTTTGATAAAAGCGTCATTGTATTTTGCCGTAATAAAATTGCCAACCACACTATCGTTCATTGACTTCACTCCTTCAGACCAAGCAATAGTTTCTGCTTCCGTTTTGACATAAGGATTTAATGGACTTAAACTCTGTTTGATATCTTCTGTCATATTCATTTGCACGATTGAACCATCTTTATTAAACGTGACCTCTTCTACACAAACTGAACGAGTAAAACCGCCACCTCCTGGCAATGCTGCATTGTGATAGAAAAAATAGCTTTTTCCCTTAAAATCAATGATGCCGGGATGATTGGTAAAAGAATTTCCTTGTGTAGGCATGACAACACCTTGATATTTCCAAGGTCCTGGTATACTTTTACTGGTTGAATAACCAATATGTTCCGGTATGGGCCCTGCGCCAAAAAATAAGTAATACAGATCTTTACGTTTATATAACCAGGGGCCTTCCTCATAAGTCGTAGGTCTTATATCATTTTTTTCTCCTTCACGTTTACCAAAAGATTCTATAGTATTGGGTATTTGTTTAACTTCACCCGAATAGGATATCATATCCTCATTCAGTTTTACGTAAAACAAGCCAGGATTTCCCCAAAACAAATACGCCTGACCATCGTCATCAATAAACGGCGTAGGATCGATATCGTTCCAAGGATGATGATTGATAAGTTTACCTCCTATAGGATCTTTAAATGGCCCATAAGGACTATCTGAAACCAAAACTCCTATACCTCCGCCATGCATGGGACAGTATAAATAAAATTTACCATTTCGTTCAATACACTGAACTGCCCAGGCACCATTATCTTGTTTTGCCCAACTAAAATCTTTTAGAGAAGCAACTATTCCATGGTCTGTCCAATTGACCATATCGGTTGATGTATAAAGCAACCAATTGAGCATTTTAAAACCCTTGCCATCGGCATTGGCATCGTCTTCATCATGACTTGTATAAAGATACACTGTCCCGTTATGTACCATTGGTGCCGGATCTGCTGTATAATTGGTTTGCACAATAGGATTTTGTGCTTCTCCAATGGAAGAATTTATGACAGTTATAAGTGTGGCTATAAGTTTATAGGTATGTTTCATTTTAGTTATTTAATTTATATAAATTCTCCGTTAGTTTGAATAGTTATTGATAATTTATCTTAATATTTAATTCTGAACCAATCAAAATCAGCATAACCGCCTATTTCTTTTGTTGCATAATTAAACAAGCCAAAACGATAGCCCATAAAATGTGGAATGTCATATTTCATTTTTAATATATTTCCAATAGGATTCCAGACTTTTCCATCTAAGCTGTACGAGAATTTAGCTTCATCTTTCCCATTAAGAGTGTAAAGGCTAATAGCTTCATCGTTCATGCCGGTAAAATCGCAATCGATTCTGAAGTAAATTTGGTCTTGATCCAATGGAATTCGCTTTACTTCGACAGGTTTATCATTATCAGTAGTGATCATTACTATCGACTTTTGACCCGCATCAATTTTAACCCCCACTAATCCATACTTTTTTTGGAGAACTGAGAATCCGGCAAAATCGCCATCTTTCATTTTGGAAACATCCAGAGCAACAGAAGCTGAGCTGGTTGGACCAATAGTGCGTTGTGTAAGTGTGTTCCTGGCCTGAAGAAAATCAGTGTCGATTCTTCCTGTTTTGAGGCGCAGGAATCCTTTTCTTTCTTTTATTGACCAAAGTTTGTTATCCGGATTATGATTCCATTGCCATACTAAAGGTAGTGCTGCTTGTCTTTTGTTTCGGTTGAATTCATCAGAAGCAACCAAATTCGGAATCAAACCCTTACTGGCTGGCAGGTCTAATGTTTCCGGAACTCGGCCGTTTTCTCCTAATACAGGCCAACCGTCTTCCCATTTGACAGGAACGAGATAAGGAACGCGGCCAACAGCAGCAAAATCACGGAAAAGATAAGAGAACCAACGTCCATCGGGAGTGTCTATCAATCCGCCCTGAGCAATTCCTCTATCCTGAAAGCCAACTTTTCCTTCCCAGGGACCGTTGATATTATCTGCCCTATGTATAATTACAGTTCGCATTTCACCACGTGGCGCACAAATATTAAATAGATAATATTTCCCATTTACTTTAAATAATTGAGATCCTTCAGCTGCAAGGCCTACTTCTTTTCCTGTTGGTGCACTGGCGTTTTCGATGAGAACTCGCTCCGGAACGCCTTGTTTAATTCCTGTTAGATCGTCATTTAATTCAACAATTTTAAGCCTGTCTGCGTCATAAATTAAATATACCTTGCCATCATCATCAAAAAACAAAGAACTGTCATGGAGGGATGGCTTAAAAGATACTCGTTGCCAGTTTCCTTTTTCTATATCTTTTGTTCTAAAAATATAGGTTTCACCTGGTATGTCATGTGCAAAAGTGGTTAGATAATACATCCCCTTGTGGTAGCGCAGACTACTTGCCCATGAACCTCTGCTGTAGATGTTTTTTCCTTGTTCCAAATTTAGCGCTGGCAAATCTGCCAAAGTATCATAGGCATAGTTGATCAGTTTCCAATTGACAAGATCTGTAGATTTCATAATGGGCACACCCGGGTTCATGTGCATGGTCGTACTGGCCATATAATAATTTTTACCAACTCTGATTATCGATATATCAGGCACATCAGCAAAAATAATGGGATTAGTGGCTTGCGCCAAAGCAACGGCCTGAATAAGCAAAACAAGGAAGGTTAAAATGAGCTTATTTTTTTTCATGGGATAAAAGATTAAATTAATAATAGAAGATATTGTCTGTTTCATTGGTATTCTGATATATTAATTGCTTTGCGTTGACTTAATAATTATACTTTTCTCTTCCAATCCATTGGATGTTACCAATAATTTAATTTCACCTGAATTTCTATTACTTTTTATCACAACCAAAGCACGTCCCTTCCAAGCTTTGCGGATATTGCCCACATATAGGTCGGTATGAATTTTCCCTTCGATACTCAAATCGTGAGGCAAATCAAGTTTACGCCAGTCTGAATAATTGAAATCATTTGTCTTTGCTTCAGAAGCATCGCCTAAAAAGAATTTCCAGTCATAATCAAATAACTGTTTTCTTTCCATGCCATTTTGTGCATATCCTGAAAAAAAGCTTATAAATAGTATAAATACTAATACTATTTGTTTTGTAAAATATTGTCTTTTATATGAATTTAAGATCTTCACTTTGTTGTGTTTATACTTATATTTATGATTTGTATTATTGGATATTATATGCTTCATTCGTCGATATGCTATTGTGTAATTATAACAAAGGCTTTACAACATCAACGCCTTGCAGGGAACTATTATCTTATCGCAAAGGAGTTATCCGATACAGTCCCGCACCATGCTGTGGCAATTCTTGCTCAAAGCTCCCATCAAAAGTTCCCATATCTTTGTGATTCCACAAATCGCGCACTTTTACTTTACCTTTTATATTAATAGCTTCAAAGTTTACTTTTACATTGGCCTTGTCAGGCATATTTAATGTTCCTTTATCAACCAAAACCCCAAAATTCACTGAGCCTATTTCCTTTGTTACGTAGCCGGTTGCTGTAAAAGAATCATATCCTTCTGGCAATTGATAAACGATCACAGACTCTCCATGAGCACCAATTCCCTCTCGTGTTTCATTATTTATAATAATTGGGTTATTGTCGCAGGTACGATTGACATTCGCTTCTCCCCAGCCCGAAGTTGCGCCCAGCCATTTGAGGCTAGTCAGTTTTAAATCGCCTTTGGAACCGTGAAGTACTGGATCGACCCAAACGATATGATCCCAATCATTAGTGTTTCCGCCATCTTTCACAAAGAGAACAAGTTTTTTACCACCTTTTACCGATACTTCTATCTTTTGCGAACTTCCTTTGCCAGCAATTATTGGACTGACATAATCGGCATTGTTTAAATCAAGATTTTCTCCCTTGGTTTGCGCATTGAAAAGGGCTACATACTTGTCTTTACTATTAGGCACATCTGCCGTCCACACAATCAGATTCTTTTCGCGCGACACCTGACGGTTATTTATGCTGTGTTGATTTACTTTGAGCATTTCCGGATTGGTGAGCATTTCCTTGGTAAAATCGTCGAGCTTGGTCATATCTCCACCAAAAATAAGTGGCGAACGACCAATAGCCCAAAGGCTCATAAGCGTATATTGTTCGTTTTTGGTGAAATTGGTTGGGCGCGTGAATTCAACAATACCAATGGGTAACATATCGGCATCGGGGAAATGCCCGGGTCCACGAAAAGGTGTCCACACATCCAGTCGCTCAAACATGGCTTGCAACAATCCCCAGCGATCCCAAAAATCGTCGGTGATACGCCACATATTGGCATGATTCATAACATGCTCGCCCATTTTAACTGGCGTTGCTCCTGGCGATAGACTTAACAGGATAGGCCGTCCGGTTTTGTCTATTGCTTGACGAAGAGCCTCAATTTCGGCCTTTTGCACATCATCGTAAGGGCGTGAAATATCGTCGCACTTGATAAAATCCACTCCCCAATCAGCATACATCTGCACAATGGAATTATAGTATGCCTGACCTTCAGGCGTGGTAGCATCAACACCGTACATATCGGGATTCCATGCACAAGTAGAGCTTTTAATGGCAATATCCTGAGCTTTTACGTTTGTCCCGAGTACAGGCGTATTTTTTTCAACAGCCTGACGAGGAATTCCGCGCATAATATGAATGCCGAATTTCAGTCCTTTGGAGTGTACATAGTCTGCAAGGTGCTTAAATCCTTTTCCATCGGCAGCTGAAGGAAATTTTTTTAGACCTGGAGTTAAGCGGCCATATTCATCCATGGTGAGCATCGCCTTCGGGTCGTAAGAATGTCCTTTTGATTCAGGCTCATACCATTGAATATCCACTGTGAGACAGTTGTATCCGCTCGGCAAAAGGTATTTTGCCATAGCATCTGCCTGTTCTTTTATCTGCTGTTCGTTAACGGTTGTTCCAAAACAATCCCAACTGTTCCAACCAAGAGGTGGTGTGGACGCCCATTCGTGATACTTTTGGGCTGTTTGTGCATTTATAACGCTAAAGACAATTGTCAAAACCAAGGTGAGTTTATATTTCATTCTTATTTTAATTAGATTTAAAAAAACAAATATTATAGTTTTTCTAATTTTTAGTTTTTAATTTTTTGGTGTTAGGAACGCAACAAATCCACCTCTATAACCTTATGCTATAATTAACACTATATTATTAATTACCTCCTGCAATAATGGCATCTAACAACGCTTGGTCCTTTACCACATTATTAGCTCGGTCTAAAGTAACACCTACCTCCCACCAAAATGGTAGAAGACCATGCTCTTTAGCCTGTTTAGTCACATAAGTTGCCCAGTACTCCACAGACTTGTTGTGCTTCTCCGTATCTAAAGGAATAGGCTTGCCGGGCTCATTCCGCCTCCATGATGCATACTCGCCCAGCACCACAGGGATACCTTTATCAACAAACTTCTGTTTCATCTTTTGGAATTCATCAAGGATTACATCCTCTTCTCCATAGGTGGCGTTGCGGTCTGGCTCAATAGTGGAGTGGTTCCCTGCTCCCCAGTAGTAAACCATGTTGCCCCAGCTTACATCTCCATCCAATACTATCGTAAATGTAGAAGGCGTGTAGTTATGCACCTCAACCATCAAACGGTTAGGTACTGGGTCTACAGGAAGCGTATTCATCAGATTATAAGTTTTATTAGCGTCAGTGCTAGGTCCCTGCACAACAAGCACCCGGTAACTGTTCCTGCCTCCGGTAGCACGAACTGCATTAACAAATGTCTGGTGGTAACTATCGAGTATGGCCATCTGCTCGGCATCTTCAGCCGGAGGTTCATTTGCGCCTGCAAATATAAGGTGCTCATCAAAATCACGCATGGTTGTAGCAATCTGCTCCCAAAGCGCCTTTTGCTTCGCGTTAACGGACTCTTGCATTGCCGCATTGATATTACCATCCAGCCAACCGCCATCCCAGTGAATATTTAGCATCACATACATATCATTGTCCACACACCATTTAACCACTTCGTGCACACGGTCAAGCCACGCAGGGTCAATTTTCATTTTTTCAGGATCGCTTAAATGGGTCCAATGCCAGTTACAAGGAATCCGTACAGCATTGAAACCTATTTCTTTTACAAATTTCACGTACGATTCGGTAATTTTACTGTTCACCCAGTCACCTTCGGCTTGGGATTCCATGGTATTGCCAAAATTTATTCCCAAATGCATTTTTGCAGCAAGTTCAACGGCATTACTACTCATTCCTGTAGCGTCGGGAGCTTTAGGCGTTAAATTGTATGAAGGATATAAATTACCCGTTTGTGTAACTGTTATACGTCTTGCCTGCCCATTGCTTGACGTCACTGTAATCATAGCAGTACGGGTCAATCCAGAACCATTGATTCCAGATGTTAATGTTATTGTTGCTGTTCCGCTACCACCACTCGTATTGTTTATTTGCAACCAAGAGGTTGCTGGATTAGAAACGGTCCATGTGCCGTTTGTTGTAAGTGATATATCAGATGTTCCCCCATTTGGCTCAAAGGAAACTTCGGTTACAGAAACCGTTAGTGTTGGATCTTCACCCTCCCCACCGCTACTTGAACAGGATACTGATGTTACGATAACACATAGTAAAAGTAAAATTTTGTAAAAATGTTTGGACTTCATTTTTTATTTATTTTTTTAGATTAATAAATATTAAGTTTATAAAACCCTTGGTTTCAGTAGGCTCTCTATTTTTAAGTAAATCTGTGACTCCTAAAAGTCACAGATTTATTAAATTCAGTCCTTGCTTAATGATACCAATAGCGTCTTACTATTTAATTATATCCTGCGATAATGGCATCTAACATAGCCTGATCCTTTACCACATTATTAGCTCTGTCTAACATAAAACCTATCTCCCACCAGAATGGTACAACACCATTGGCTTTAAGCGTTTTGGTCACAAAAGTTGCCCAAGCATCCACAGATTTGTTGTGCATCTCCGTATCTAGAGGAATCTGCCCGTTATACTCAGCAGTACGCCTCCAGGTTCCATATTCACCCAGCATCACAGGGATACCTGCATCAACAAACTTTTTAATCTTTCCGATTTCTACCATAAGCTCATCCTCTTCTCCATCAGGCGCATTGCGCTCCGGCTCAAGAGTAGAATGATTTCCAGCCCCCCAGTAGTAACTCGCTTTGCTGTCCGGATTATATAGTCCATCTTGTGTTAGGTTAAAATGCCAAGGCCCATAAAAATGTACCTCAAGCATCAAACGATTAGGTACCGGGTCATGAGGAAGCGTAGTCGGATTCATCAGCTGAGAAGTTTTAATAATGTCCGTTGAAGGTCCCTGCACAACCAGCACTCGGTGACTGTTCTTGCCTCCGGTAGAGCGAACCGCCTTGATGAATGTTTCGTGATAACTATTAAGTATGGCCATCTGTTGGGCATTGTCAACCGAAGGTTCATTCGTGCCGGCTAAAATAAGGTGTTCATCAAAATCACGCATTTCTGTAGCAATCTGTTCCCAAATTGCCTTTAGCTTCGCATTAATGGTCTCTTGCATTTCCGCATTGACATTACGTTCCAACCAGCCATCATCCCCGTGAGCGTTCAGTATCACATACATATCATTATCCACACACCATCCAACCACTTCTTTCACACGGTCAAGCCACAGAGGGTCAATTTTCATTTTATCTGGATCGCTTAAATGGCTCCACACCCAACCAGTAGGAAGCCGTACAGTATTGAAACCTAATTGTTTTAAAAATTGCACATATGATAAGGTAATTTTACTGTTCACCCATTCAGCTTCGTTTGGGGATTCCATGGTATTGCCAATATTTATTCCCATTTGCATTTTTGCTGCCAGTTGCACGGGCGTGCTGCTCATTCCTGTTGCATCGGGAGCTTTAGGCGTTAAATTGTATGAAGGATATAAATTACCAGTTTGTGTAACTTTTATAATTCTTGCCTGCCCATTGCTTGACGTAACCGTAATCATAGCGGTACGAGTCAATCCAGAACCATTCATTCCAGATGTTATTGTTATTGTTGCTGTTCCGCTACCACCACTTGTATTGTTTATTTGCAACCAAGTTGTTGCTGGATTAGAAACAGTCCATGTGCCGTTTGTTGTAAGTGATACATCAGATGTTCCGCCATCTGGATCAAAGGAAACTTCGGTTACAGAAACCGTTAGTGTTGGATCTTCACCCTCACTGCTACTTGAACAGGATATTGATGTTACAATAACACATAGTAAAAGCAACATTTTGTAGAAATGTTTAAGTTTCATTTTTTATTTGTTTTTAGATTAATAAGTATTAAGTTTAAAAACCGTGTTTTTATTGAGATTCCGTGTTTTTAAGTAAATCTGTGACTCCTAAAAGTCACAGATTTTTTAAATTCAATCCTACTTAATAGTTCCAATGCATGATACTTCTGCAAAACCGTATTTTTATTTATAATTAATATGCAACGGAATTAATAACTGAATTTCCATTCATCGAACAAAAAATCCTCTCCATTAAATACAAAATAGATATTCTCTACACCTTTATCTATTTTCAGTTTTATTTTCTTTGAGAGCGTAGTCCAATCGTTCCCATCACATGTAAGCGAAACAAGAGGAATCCCTTTAAGGTTATTTACATACACATCAATGTTACCTTTTCCTTTTACCCTGGCTTCGAATTTTTTAGGAGTCTGTTTGCTAAAATCGGCTCCTCGCACCATGAGACATTGTTTATCTGCTTTTCCTTTGGCAACCATATTACCTACATTACCAACAGCTTCGAACTGGACTTGTCCCGAAGTGCCCGCAGTGGTTTCTGCTTGCTGAAGAACGAATGGATTTAATGGGTTAAGTTGTGACGGACCTTCAAAAGTAGCTTTGCCCATGGAGATATTTACATTCTCTTCATCCACCTGCATTTCTTCGATACCTACGTTGCGAAAACCTCCCTTAGTGCCAAAATAATCCTGTAAATACATGGCATGATAAGTAATATACCACTTCTCTTTAAATTTGAATAGGTGCGTGTGATTGTTTGTCCAAGGACCCACCTTTTCTTCGCCACTATTATTAAAGTAATTATCACGATACTTCCAACTATCTGGATCTAACGGTGTTTTACTTGTCATATAAGAAATGTTGCATTTGGTTGGTTTGTCAATGTTGCTATAAGGCCATTCAGTGCGTTCATCCCAATTTGTATTATAGGTATAAACCCAAGTTCCATTCATAAAGTTAAGGTCGCTGGCCTCAAAATAATAAGGAGCGGGTATCTTTGCAACATCGCTGGCCAAACTGACCATATCTGCTCCTAATTTGACGATTCTGGCATTATCCGGCATATAAATCGTTTTAGGCGAACCGCCTCCAAAAACCAGCCAGCCTGTACCTTGGTCGTCAATAAGAACTCCAGGATCGAATGGAGCATCGACATCCACACCGGGAATAGAACGGTCGACTATGTTCTTTCCTATAGGATCACTCCACGGACCAACGGGAGAAGTGGAAGTAAGCATGGCTGAGCCAATACCGCTATTGGAGTAATACAAATAGAAGTGCGTCTTACCATCAGCTTCCAGCCTAGATGTAATGGAAGGTGCCCAAGAATTCTGACTCCATGGCGCCAGCTCGGCAGTATTTATGAGCCCATGATACGTCCAGTTGACCATATCATCGGAAGACATCATGACCAGTGTACGGATATGCTCGTATGAATTTTTACCATCCTTTCCTACATGCTCATACTGCTGATGATCATTCGTGGCATACACATAAATTCTTCCATTGTATTCCACCGCTGTTGGGTCGGCCGTAAATATAAAATCCAACAATGGATTCGCATTATTGGAGGTAAGTTTTGGTGAAACATTTGCAAATTTTTCTTCCAAATTTTCATTAACCACTTTCGGTTTATCTGCATTAGCCTGAGCTACTACATCTTTTTGACTTCCCAAAAAAGAGATAGCAAAGACTGTACTTAACAATACTTTTTTTCTAAACATGTTTTATTTATTTTACCCAAAAAACGGATACTCGTTAAGGGTTAATTTAATTGATTAATTATTCTTTAAACTACTGTAACAAAGAGGTTAATCCTTCCCTATGACTGGCGAACATTTAACCAATCTCAGGGAAGAAAAATAACCTTTGCTATAATTTTGAGACTATACTATTGATTATATCCTTCAAGAATGGCATCTAACATAGGCTGGTCCTTTACCACATTATTAGCTCTGTCTAACATAAAACCTATCTCCCAATAGTATGGTATAATACCATTTGCTTTCGCCTGTTTGGTCACATATTTTGTCCAGTACTCTACAGACTGGTTGTGCTTATCCAGATCCATAGGAAGATAATTCGCGTTGTTAATGGCATTCCTCCTCCAAGCTGCATATTCACCTAGTATTACAGGGATACCTTTATCAACAAACTTCTCTTTCATCCTTTGGAATTCAGTATCGATCAAACTCTCTTCTTCACCGGTGGCGTTGCGCTCTGGCTCAATAATAGAATGATTCCCAGCTCCCCAGTAGTAAACCATGGTTCCCCAACTTACATCTCCATTTGTTAGTAGCGTAAATGTAGCAGGCGTGTAGTCATGCACCTCGACCATCATCTTGTTAGGAATCTCGTCTTTAGGAAGCGTATTCATCAAAGTATAAGTTTTATTAGGGTCAGTGGTAGGCCCCTGCACAACCAGCACTCGGTAACTGTTCTTGCCTCCGGTAGAGCGAACCGCCTTGATGAATGTTTCGTGATAACCATTAAGTATGGCCATCTGCTGAGCATCGTTAACCACAGGTTCATTCGTGCCGGCAAATATAAGGTGCTCATCAAAATCACGCATGGTTGTAGCAATCTGCTCCCAAATTGCCTTTAGCTTCGCATTAATGGTCTCTTGATTTGCCGCATTGACGTTATTTTCAAGCCAGCCATTATCTCCGTGAGTATTCAGTACCACATACATACCATTGTCCACACACAATTTCACAACTTCATGCACACGGTCAAGCCACAGAGGGTCAATTTTCATTTTATCTGGATCGCTTAAGTGAGTCCAAACCCAACCAGTGGGAAGTCGTACAGTATTGAAACCTAATTGTTTTACAAATTTTACATACGAGTCGGTAATTTTACTGTTCACCCACTCAGCTTCGACTGGGGATTCCATGGTATTACCAAAATTTATTCCCATATGCATTTTTGCAGCGAGTTCAACGGCATTACTACTCATTCCTGTTGCGTCGGGAGCTTTAGGCGTTAAATTGTATGAGGGATATAAATTACCAGTTTGTGTAACTTTTATAAGTCTTGCCTGCCCATTGCTTGACGTCACTGTAATCATAGCAGTACGGGTCAATCCAGAACCATTGATTCCAGATGTTAATGTTATTGTTGCTGTTCCGCTACCACCACTCGTATTGTTTATTTGCAACCAAGAGGTTGCTGGATTAGAAACGGTCCATGTGCCGTTTGTTGTAAGTGATATATCAGATGTTCCCCCATCTGGCTCAAAGGACACTTCGGTCTCAGAAACCGTTAGGGTTGGATCTTCACCCTCACCGCTACTTGAACAGGATACCGATGTTGCGATAACACATAGTAAAAGCAACATTTTGTAGAAATGTTTGGACTTCATTTTTTTTATTTAAGGTTATTAATTAATTTTTATTGATTAAAAACCTGCGGAAAATTCAATTTTCATTGAATCCCGCAGGTTACCTTCCAGCTATTAAAAAGTTTATTATGAAAGATTTATTCTTTGATTTTCACCACTCTAATGTTGTCAATAGCCGCATAAAAACCTGTTGCTGTTGATGAAGAAGCGAAATTTTTAAGGGTAGCATCATAACTACTCTCACCAGTTGGCCCTAATAATAGGTTTAAACTAGTAACTGAATCACCATCCCCTAATGTGACCTTTTTTGATTTGAATTGAGATAAAGGAATCGTTACGGTTTGCCAACCCTCTGTTTCAAAAGCAAGAGTCTTAGAAGCACTAATTTTCCATGGCTCATAACGCGCTACATAACTTTCACCTGCAAATTCAGTTTTAAAATAAAGCGTGCCACCATTCCATGGGTTAGCCACACTTATTTCAAATTGAAGCCCCCAGTTTTCAACAGGATCTGAAAGATTTGCCACAGGTATCCATGCATTTCTATTATTAATTGAAGTATTATTAGCATTACCCAATGGGGCGTATTTACTTTCCCCACCGGCTAAAATAGGCGTATTAAAATATATGTACATAGAATTATTTGTTCCCATCGAACCATTAAAATCGGCTACGGGGCCAAAAGCTAAAGAAATATCTCCCCACCAATGATAACCAAAATAATCACCCCACTCAAAATTTGCTAAAAGACCTAACCAACGGTCATTTTGAGTATTTATATCATAAACAGTAGTAGCCGTTCCATACTCACTAATAGTGGTCACTGGTCCACTAGAGTAACTCCATTTATCAGGAGCCAAAAACTCAACATAAGAACCTTCAGGATCCTCTGTAAAATCTGTAATATTAGCACCACCAAAACTAAGACTTGAAACACCATTCAAATTTTTACCATATATGCGTATCAAATCACCTTGATCAGGATTTGCATTAGATACAGCAAAAATTTCTGGAACAATTAAAACATCAAATTCATAGATACCAGATGCAAGAACAAGCTCTCCAGCCCAAGGCATTGGCGCATCAATAGCCGGAAGTATAAATCCGATGGAACTACCATTATCTACTGTTGTAAATGATGACACATCTGTACCTGCTAGGGTAAGCCTTTCTATCAAGTATAAATCGGTACCATAAATATAAATTGAATCACCTGCCATAGTAGCAGAAGACATCGAATTTCCTGTGATAGTAGCTGCCGGGGGAATTACATCAAATTTAAAAGAAGTTGTTCCGCCTTTAGTGGCATAATTTATAGTATGGAGAAGCGCAGGGTCAACATTATAAAAAGGTACTGACCATGGAACTTGTATAACAGCTGTTTCATTTGAAAACAATCCATGTTCAAAACTAGCAATACTACCATTAATAGTTATCTGTTTGGCTTCTTTCAGATTTTTTCCATGAATTACGATCCATTGACCAGGAACTATTTTATCAACAAGCGTATCGTTTGGAGAAGCTGCATAATTCCGTATCTCTGTAATAACAGGAGCACCTGAACTTGTAACATCGTCATCATTTTTATCACAAGATGTAAATAATGTAATAATTACCGTCATACTGAAAGCCAGTAAAAAAGGAATGTATTTATTTAGTATATTTTTCATGTCTTTTATTATTTAGTATTAATAGTATGGTACTGCAGGTTCAACCAATTTAGGATTAGCAATCACCTCTGATGTAGGCAACTCTAAAGAAAAAGTGGCTAAGGTAGCAGGAGAAATGACTCCAATAGGATCATTAGGATCAGCTACTTTGGTATCGCCGTCATATTCAAATGTTACTCGTTGTTGATTGCTAAGACGATCAATCGCTTTTACCGGATTAAAATAAGAAAGTCTTACCAAATCATGCCAATATTGGCCTTCACAAGCAAATTCAATCCTTCTCTCATCAAAGATAACATCCATATCAAGCTCCATTACAGGATCTACACCTGCACGCTCTCTCACCATATTAAAATATAGTAAAGCATCCGCATTAGATGTAGAGGTATTGTTGCCCAAGATAGCCTCAGCATAAACTAAATAAACATCTGCTAATCTTAGTAATTGCGTATGCAATATGGAACTAGTAAATGTCATTGCAGGCGCATTGTTATCTACTTCATTACCAATAATGTGTTTTTTCATAGTTGGATAAGTAGCAGTATAACCACCTTCAGCAGCATTTAACTCAGGGTAATGATCTCCAGTTAACATAAAATTCGCTTTACGTCTTATGGAATCCTGCTCCGTATAAGCTAAATATAAATCATAACTAACTAATGGACCACCCCAGCCACCATCTTTTTGAGGATTAATTTCCATACTTGGTGAGTAGGTCAATAACATATTACCTTCTCCCCAACCTGCACCTGTAGTCCATTGTAGTGCAAATAATGATTCTGGACTATCATTAAATTGTGTTCTAAAAAGATCATAATAACTAGGAAGCAAACCTAAACCACTGTTTTCAATCACATCTTTTGCAGTATTTTTTGCCAAATCCAAATATTCTTGATTACGTGTACCTCCAGATTGTCCCAATCCTGCTATCGTTAAATATACTTTACTTAACAGACCTTTTGCTGACCAAGTGGTTACTCTACCAGGCGCATCAGTTGAAGGAAGGTTTTCGGCAGCAAAAGTTAAATCTTCAGTAATGAATCGGTAAACATCAGCTGTTACATTTCTATTTACTAAAGGTGATGTTATTAACTTCGTATTATCTTCAATAATAGGCACCTCTCCCCATAATAAAGCCAGATGATAGTATGCCATGGCACGAATAAATTTTGCTTCCGCTATGGCAGCATTCTTATCTGCCTCAGCAATTGTTGCTGGCGCATTTTCAATAGCCTTAATGGTAGTATTACAGTGCGCAATTACAATATAAAGCCCTTTCCAACCGGAAAATAAACGGCCGTTAGTTCCATTAAGCGTAAACGTGTTAAGTTGTATTAAGTCTGCACCATGATATGGTATAACAATGTTTCCGCTCATTATATCTCCGAATGGGAGGTATGCTTCATTATGCCATTGTGCCCATGGTTTACCATAAAGTGCTGCTGTAGCTAACCTGAGTTCTTCTTTTGTCTGATAAAAATTTTCAGTGCTTATCTCTGATAGAGAAGGACGATCAAGAAAATCATTCGAGCAGCTTACCGCAAAAAGTAGGGTAAACAACACACAAATATTTTTTAAATTTATATATTTCATAATACGTTAGTTTAATTTTGTTTAGTTAAATTCCTAAGTTAAGCCCTAAAGTAATTGTTCGGGCTTGTGGATAAAACCCATTATCAATTCCTGCCCGTAAAGGATTCCATGAACCTACTTCTGGATCCAATCCCTTATATTTTGTAATAAGAAAGGCATTGGTAACATTCGCATATACACGTAAATTATCTAAATGTATCTTATTAAGTAGTTCTTTAGGGAATGTGTACCCTAGAGTGATATTCTTACATCTGATAAAAGACCCATCTTCAACAAATCTGTCAGAGAAACGTTGGTTTTGATTACTAGTGTTAGTATGCCTAAGCCCTGGAATGGTAGTGTTTGGGTTTGTAACATATACATTGTTGACATCTGAAGGAGAACCATTTGGATCTATTAAAGCAAGTACCGCATAATTTTTTAATGATTTTTGGAAACCATATTGTGTAGAAGGAATTTCTGTATTTATCCTCATTTCATTTACTACTTCATTACCCACACTGGCGCTAAAGAATATATTTAAATCTAAGCCTTTATATTTAAAAGTATTACCAAAACCTAATTGAAAATCAGGAATAGGAGAGCCTAAATAGGTTCTATCTTTTTCAGTGATAATGCCATCCCCATTTAAATCTTTAAATTTAAGGTCTCCATACCATACACCTCCAGCGTTTGGCGTAATTGGTAATGGAACACCATCATTAGTAGCAGGCAACGCATGATTCTCAAAATCGCTTGCGGTTGCAAATACGCCCCCATCAACCATATACCCATAAAAATCACCCATAGATCCACCTACTTTTGTTTCAGAAACTATCTGGTTTCCAATATTTGCAGTCAAAGAAGCCCCATCTGTATTTAATTTTAATATTTTATTTTTGTTATGGGATAATGTGAAATCTGTGCTCCAAGTAAAATCACCTTTGGTTATATTTGTTGAATTCAAATGAAGGTCAAACCCTATATTTCTAACAGACCCTATATTTATATACGGAGATCCAATTCCTGGGGTCCAATCAGTAGTTGTGCCGGAATAAGCAGGTAATGGAATTTGCATCAACAAATCATTTGTCAAACGATTATAAGCATCCACTGTAAGATTAAGTCTCCAATTAAAGAGTCTTACATCAAGTCCAACATTGCTATATTCTGTTTTTTCCCATTTAACATCAGCGTTCCCCAAATTAGCTGTAAGTTGTGCACTACCGGACAAAGCAGTAGGTACAGTTCCTAATAGTGATAAATAAGCATTGTTTCTAATATTTTGATTATTAGTTTCACCATAACCCACTCTTAATTTAAGCTCATTAATCCCTTTTATATCTTTTAAGAAACCTTCATTATTGATCTTCCAAGAAAATGCTCCAGAATAGGTAGTGACCCAACGATTATCTGGCGCAAATTTTGAAGAACCATCTGTACGAATATTAGCAGTGAACAAGTATTTATCATTGTAAATAAAATTAAGACGACCAAAATAAGATTCCAATGCATTGTCTCCTTTAGTCCCACCATTGGTTGCTGTTTGCGCATCACCACTACCTATATTAGTAACATTGTTTGAAACGAAACCATTTCTTGCTGCGTTAACATTTTCAAACTGAGACACCTGAGCCTCATGTCCTACCATTACATTAACATTGTATTTACTATTAAATACCTTAGCGTAAGTAAGGAAACTTCTAAAAGAGGTAAAATAGTCTTGACTATAGCTATAAAAGGCATTATTCGTTAATCTCTCTGCTAGCCCAAACTTATATGTAGGGTTGAATCGATCTTCAGTTCTAAATGAAAAATTACCAGACACTTCATTTCTAAAAGTTAGATCCTTTGTAAATGCTATTTCTGCGTAAAGATTAGCAAATACCTCATTTCTTTTAGGGTTATTTTTATTAATAAGTGCCATAGCATAAGGATTTACACGTTTTTGAATCCATCCTTCATTACTTTGTTCTCCAGCAAAACTACCATCAGGATTTCTTACAGGGATATCTGGTGTTTGCCATAATGCCTCTGCAATAACATTTGAACCTGTTGAATTTATATTCTCATCAACATGGGTTAACTGCAAACTAGTTCCAATTTTTAACCAATCGGTCGTTTTGTTATCCAAATTTAACCTTAAAGAAGTTCTTGTAAATTCTGACCCTATCGCTATACCTTCTTGATTAAAATAAGAACCCGACAATAAATACTGTGTTTTATCATTACCACCACTCAATGTAAGTACATGATTGCTCATTGGGGCACTTCTGAATAATTCGTCTTGCCAGTCTGTACCTTTCCCTAAGTAGTTTGCATTTGCAAATTCAGGTCTTTCATCAAAACCCCACACAGCAGCTCTATCGTTAATAAACCTGGCATATTCTTGCAAATCCATAGTAGGATACCTTTTTACTAATTGTTGAATGCCTCCACTATAGTCGTAAGTAATTCTTGGCGGTCCTTCTTTACCCCTTTTTGTGGTTATGATAATGACACCATTAGTTGCCTGTGACCCATAAATAGCTGTTGCTGATGCATCTTTTAACACATCAATAGATTCTATATCCGATGGGCTAATAGTCGCTAACGGGTTAGTACCACCACCGCTATCAAAACTTTGTCCAATAATAACACCATCGATCACATACATTGGTGAGTTATTACCAAAAGAAGACAGACCACGTATTTGAACGCTAACCCCACCTCCTGGTTGCCCAGATGTTTGTTGTACAACTACACCGGCTACTTTTCCTTGTAGTGCTTGATCAAATGTAGTGGGTTGTGTTTTACGAAGTTCATCTCCGCTAATTGAGGAAATAGCACCTGTAAGATCTTCTCTTTTAGATTTACCATAACCAATTACCACCACTTCGGTTAAAGAATTAATGTCTTCTTTTAATCGAATGTTTAATTGATTACCAGTAATTTTTACCTGTTGGGTCACAAACCCTAAATAACTTACTGTAAGTGTTTCTCCAATTTTGGCCGTAATGGAAAATGCACCATTTTCATCTGTAACGGCTCCTTGGTTGGTATCCTTCAGTAAAATGTTAACACCTAAAAGCGGTTCACCGTTTGATTCATCTGAAACGACACCAGTAATTTTTCCAGTGGAATTTTGGGCAGACGCCAAACAAAACGGAAATAGTATTGCTATAATAGCATACTTCTTGATAAGGGTTTTAGATAACTTTACGACGTATCTAATCACATGTTTTTCATTCATATTTAATTTAATTTTAGTTTGGTTATGGTTTAAAGCATACAATTGCTATGCTTTTTTAATCTTTTAGTATTGTAATTATCTAATCATTCATTGTGTTTTTCTTTAGTTACTGTTCTTTTTGTAAATGTTAATGTTTTGTTAATATTTTATATATGAAACGTGTCATTTTTTCATTCATCCTTATTGGATGAATAAACTAAGTATGTAAACTTATATTAAGTGACTTAAACCTATGTGGTCGTTTTGTATCCGAAAACAGCCTGATATGTTGCAATTGCTGTTTTTGCTTATAGAATTAAAAAAAATGTATGATAAAGACTCTATTTAAGTGTCAAATAGAATTGAGCTTAAGACAATTTAATTCCAGAATTATAAAATTTGAAAAATAAAGTGAAGATGCTATTACATATATAGAAATAACATAAGTTTATATTTACACTAAGGTTTTATTCTTGTTCCTTATGGATACGCAAATATTCAGATGGTAATACCCCAAACTCATCTCGAAAATATTTTGTAAATCTTTTTGGAGAATTGAAACCGACTTCATAGGCTATTTCTGAAATCTGTAATTGGCTTTTTTCTAGTAATTGACGCCCTCTTTTTAGCCTAATAGTACGAATGAATTCTGCTGGGCCTTTACCAGTAATAACCATTAACTTTTTATATAAGTGCCCCCGACTCAATCCAACAGCTGATCCGAGTGTTTCAACAGAAAATTCGGAATCACTCATATGATCCTCTACTACCTTGATGGCCTTTTCGATAAGTTTTTCATCTAAAGATGTGATTGTGATTTCAGATGGAGCAACATCTATTTTTTGGCTAAATATATTATGGCTTCTCTCAGTCCACTCCATGAATTTACGAATGCGAAGTCTTAACAAGTTAAAATTAAAAGGCTTAGTGATATAATCATCTGCCCCTAATTCCAATCCTTCAATTTGGTATTCTTCTGCTGTACGTGCTGTTAATAAAATAACTGGAATATGGGACCAGTGAATATTTGTTTTAACCAGTTTGCAAAGTTCGGTTCCACTCATAACCGGCATCATGACATCACTTACAATAATGGTAACATCACTTTGCTCTAGTTGAGCTATAGCTTCTTGCCCATTATTTGCAGTTATAATTGAATACTCATCACCAAGATTATCTGAAATAAATTCACAAAAATCTTTATTGTCATCTACAAATAACAATACTGGTTTGGTATATACATTAACAAGATTTTCAACATCATCAATAATATCCTCATCATGCACCTCAACAGACATTGAATCTTTAATGTCTTCTATATCCCTGATTGGTATTTTAAAAGTGAATATACATCCATGCGGCATATTATCTATTAAAGTAATAGTTCCTCCATGCAAATTCACGTATTCATTCGCGATATGTAAACCAATACCGCTTCCTGTTTTATCTTGTTTTTGGTGTGCTTGATAAAACCGTTCAAAAACATGCTCTTTATCTTCGTCACCAATGCCAGGGCCAGAATCTGACACACTAACACAAACATTATCATCTTCCTTACTAATATGGACATTGATAGTTCCTCCATCTGGTGTATATTTAAATGCATTTGACAATAAATTAATGAATGTTTTTTGAATTTTGTCTTGATCAAACTGCATGGGTAGATTTTCTACCTTTGTGGTTAGGGACAAATCTATATGACGCTCATCTGCATAAACACAAAAGGATGCATAAACATCCCTGATGAAAATAACAAAATCTCCCGATTTCAAATTTAATATATCAATTCCAACATCTAATTTTCTAAAATCCAACAAAGAGTTTATTAAAGAAAGTAATTGATTGGCATTTTTATATATGGTACTCAATTTTTTTCTCATGTTTGCCTCCATGGCATCATTGAGTAAAATTTGAAGAGGCGTAATAATCAATGTAAGTGGCGTTCGTAAATCATGACTTATATTTGTAAAAAACTTTAATTTCATTTCATTTACATGCATTTCTTTTTCACGATCCATCTTTATACGATGTTGTTCTAATTTTAATTGATGCCGCCTTTTTGATCTAAGAATAAAATAAATAATTATGCCCATGGTTGCCAATGCATACAAAACAATTGCCCAAATAGAAAAATAAAAAGGTGGAGTCACTTTTATATTTAATATGGTGGGGTTGTTGTTCCAAACACCATCGCTATTAGATGCTTTTATTAATAGTTTATACTCTCCTGGATGCAGTGTAGATAATTCTATTTTATTTTCTTGAGTTGTAATCCATTCGGTGTTGAACCCCTCTATTTGATAAGCATATCTTATTTTATCGGCATTCAACAAATCTACTGTTGTGAACTGTAAAGAAATAAGCTTATCGTTATATTTAAAGATTAAATCTGAAGTCAATTCCATGGGACGCTCGAGCAATTTATGCCCATTATAAATGGAATCTACTTGAATTTTTTGGTTGCTAACGGTTAATCCTGTAAATTTAACTTTTGCTAAAGGCTGGTTTTTCTCGTCCATTTTGTTTGGGTTAAAAATGGAATAACCATCTATATTTCCCAATAATATATCTCCATTTTTTAATTTACTAATGGAATGGGCATTAAAAAAATTATCCATAAGGCCATCTTTAACCGAATAATTTTTACTTGTAATACTAAGGTTATTATTCAAATCTCGATCAACAGTTAATATGGAGAGCCCGTTACTTGTTGTTACCCAAATATTGTTGAGATTATCTGAAACAATGCCTTTAATGGAATCATCACATAAACCTTTGGCTTTATTAAAATAATAAATCTTATCTGTTTTTTTGTCCCAAATGGTTAAACCACTATTGTGTCCTAGCCATAAAATGTCACGATTATCCTTATATACATTTGAAATCGCATCTCGTAAAAAAAGCTGATTACCTTTTATATTACCAAAATAGGTTACTCTTTTTTTGGTTGTAATGTCAATCTCTAAAAGTCCAGAGACAGTGCCAACATAAACTTTATCACCACCATCATAACACATATCCAGCACAGCCGTGTTGTCTTCAAAAGGTGACAATAATAAATTGAAATTAGATGATTCTGAAGGTAATAATTGAATTTTCCCTCCTAAAGTTCCTATCCATATATTTCCATACCTATCTTCCTCTAAGTCCCAAATATTGTTATTGGATAATTTACTGTTGTCTGTGGTATATTGTACCATTTTGCCATTTTCATAGCAATAAAGCCCTTTTTGAAATGTGCCAATCCAAATACGGTTCCTTCTATCTTCTATTATAGAAACAACAGCTACATTGGGAACTGGGAGTTTTATTACGCCATTTCCTAATTTTTTATCTTTTACAAACAATCCATTTCCATCAGTTCCCAACCAAATATTTTCAAGATGGTCTTCCATTATCACGCTAATATCTGAGCACTCTGGATGTTCGAAATTCATGATGCTTCTAAAACTTTCATGATAAAAAGAAAGTCCTTTTTTTGAGTGACCAAGCCATAACGTTTCGTTGTTATCTCGGTATATACACTTTATACTATTACTTGACAAAGAGCTACTTTCCCATGGATCACTAATAATATTTTCTATGGAACCTTTAGCTTTACTATAAACAAACACCCCTTTATGATCTGTTACAATCCAAATTTGATCTGGTCCATTTTCTATAATACTAGTTATTGAGTTGCCTTCGGTTTGTATCTCAGATTTTAATTCTATTGTTATCCACTCGCTATTGGTATGTTTTCTATAAAAAACCACATCAGCCATGTTCGAATGTAACCATAGCCCATTGTTACTATCCACATATATTTTATTGAAATACTTGTTTATAGCTTGCATAACAAAATCTGTCAATTTTATTATAGTTTGCTTACCTGAATTCACATTTAATTGCCAAAATTCCCCTAACTGACTAATAACAAATAAAGATTCCCCATTATCAGTTATGTTAACGTTACTAATGTCATTAAATGGTATTTCTAAATTGAAGGTCGATGTCGTTTTCTTTTTTATATTATAACAAAATACTTTTTCCTTATTTAATACCCATAGATTCTGTTTTTTATCAACATAAATTTTACTATTATCAACTGCTTGGATATTTAACTTTTTAAAAAAAGATTTTTTTTCTGAGATAAAATGATCTTTTTCCCTATTGTAAACCATAGAAATGAACCCGAGATCTACCCAAATATTACCCAAGCCATCTTCTTGTAATCCTATAATATCATTTGATTTTAAGGAATGGGGTGCCTTCGGATTCGCGTTGTACACCTTGAACCCATAACCATCATACCTGTTTAAACCAGATTCAGTACCCACCCAAAGGAATCCATAGCTATCTCTAAGGATGGCTTTAACACTTGCATTTGAAAGACCCTCATTTGTATTTAAATGACGAAAAATATATGAAGACTGACCTATAGTGTTTTGGAAAGTAACGATCCAAAATACTATAGTGAAATATAACAGTGCTTTATTTATCTTCATATTAGTTTGGATCATTTTTTGAAAAACCATAGTCTTTAATAAAAAAGATTGATTAATAGCTATCTAAATACCTCCTCACGTTAATGATATTATTGACAGGTATTTGTGGTACAAACACATAGGGTATATTTAAAAAATAAATTACCCTTTCATTAATTTATTACTTATCACACAAAAGGTTCAACTTTTACTATCTATTGTTACTATAATGCTATTTAATAGTTATAATAGTTTCGGTAACTATGTCTCTAGAAGATTTTCCTAATTTTAATTTATAAGTTCCGGGCTCTACCATCCATTGTTTTTTATCCACATTATAATAGGTCAATTCTTTTGTAGGCAATTGAATGGTTATTTTTTCGGAAGTTCCGTTTTTAACCAATACTTTTTTAAAGCCCTTTAATTCTTGGGCTGCTCTCTCAATTTTGGATTCCGGTTTTGAAACATACAATTGAGCGACTTCCTTTCCGTCCATTTTCCCAGTATTTTTGAGGTTGAAAGTGACTTCAATAATATCACTTTTACTGTAAACCTCTTTATCAGTTTTTAAATCTGAAAATTCAAAATTCGTATATGAAAGTCCGTAACCAAACGGATATAAAGGTTCAATGTTTTTGGTATCAAACCAACGGTAACCGACTAAAATACCCTCGGCATAGGTCACGGATTCATTCCCTGGAAAGCTATTGGTGGCGTGAGCTGGTGAATCTTCAAGTCTTTTTGGCATCGTCCAAGGTAATCTTCCTGACGGATTTACATTTCCCAAAAGTACATCGGCCAAAGCATTACCACCTTCAGAGCCATTGAACCAACTCCAAACCAAGGCTTTGGATTTTTTGCTGATATCCTCAATATCAAAGGGAGCGCCTGCAATCATAACGACAATGGTATTTGGGTTCACTGCCATTATTTTATCAATAAATGCTTTTTGTCCGAATGGTAGGGATAAATCTTTGCGGTCTGACGCTTCCGTTTCATAATCACGGTTGGAACCAGCGAAAATAATGGTGATATCCGATTTTTTAGCAGCTTCAATGGCTTCTTGTAACATGGCTTCATCCAACTCTTCAACGGTTACGGGGCCCTCTAAAGTGACTGCCGTCTTTTGATTGTTTTCATTTTTGGTGTAGCGCTCCAAATAGCCTTCCGCATAATTAATGGTAACGGATTCTGGCAATCTGTTTTTAAGGCCTTCCAAAGGTGTAATTTCCCTTTTTGTTTTTACACCAGCTCCAAATCCGCCCAAGGCATTTTTCTTCATCGCGTTGTTGCCAATCACGGCAATGGTTTTAATACCATCTAGTTTTAGAGGCAATACATTATTGTCGTTCTTTAACAATACTACGGATTCCGATGCTATTTTGTAGGCATCTTGGTAATGTTCCTCAGTGGCAATACTGCCTTCTACACGGTCTTTACCATCAATGGCTTTTACTTGAAACAATACCGTCAGAATACGTTTCACGTGCTTATTGATTTCTTCTTCTGAAATTTCTCCTGCTTTGGCGGCGGCAATCAATTTGTCGGCTAGGAAAAATTCATTGAATGGTTTTGGTGTTCCCATTTCAATATCTAGACCATTTTCCAAGGTTTTCACGGTGGAATGAACCGCAGCCCAATCGGAAACAACAACACCCTTAAAGCCCCATTCTTCCCGCAATATTTTATTCAACATATAATCGTTCTCACATAAATAATCGCCCCTAAACTTGTTATAAGCGCCCATCAAACTGTAAGCATTCGCTTCCATTACGGCAGCTTGGTATGCCGGCAGATATATTTCGCGAAGCGTACGCTCATCGATCAGGACATCTACAAAATCACGACTGGTTTCTTGATTATTGGCAGCATAATGTTTTACGCAAGCCATCACATCATTGTCCTGTAACCCGATAATAAAAGGGACAGATATTTTTTTGTTCAGGAAAGGATCTTCACTAAAGTATTCGTAGGTTCTACCACCAAGCGGGGTTCTAATGATATTAATTGCTGGCGACAGTAACATATCTTTACCTCTGGCACGGGTTTCCTCACCTACACTGTTGCCATTAAGATAAGCTAAATCGGTGTTCCAAGTGGCCGATAATCCGCCACCAGCGGGATAATAAGTCGCAAAGTCGTTGTTCCAACCGGCTGGCGACCAGTTATCCCGAGAGATTTCTTCGCGAACCCCCAAAGGGCCATCTGCCATTTTAAGTTCTGGGATCCCCAACCGTTCTACACCGCCAGTAGTAAACATACTATTGCCATGCAGCATGCCGATTTTCTCTTCAAGAGTCATTTGTGCAATTAATGAATCGATTTTGGATTCAAATTTAGAAGCATCAAATTCTTTAGGCGCGTAAGAAGCTTCTACTACTACTTCTCCCACAGTATCTTTGGTTTCTTTTTTACAAGAAATTATTAATAACAATGTAGCGGATATGATGATGGCATTTTTTTTCATAAATAATGGTTTAGTTGATTAGTTGATTGTTGGTAAAAAACCGTTGATGTATTAATACATCAACGGTTTTCTTTATTTAGTTACTTTAAAACGTATTTGTTGTAAATCAGGATTGTCTTTTAGGATAAAACTCGACCCGTTTTTGTCTAAAATCAAATCATATAGTTTCGAATCATTTGGTAAATATAACTTGCCTAAGGCTTGCGTGGCATCAGCAGCAAATACTTTAAGCTCAATGTTGCTCCAATCCATATCTTTTGTTGATTGTGCCAATTTAATATGAGGAATCACGGCACCATCTCTAATTAAAGCGATGATAGGAATATCGCCTGCTTTGATGGTATGCCAACCTTTTTCATAGACGTTACCAGTTTGGTAATCGATCCATTTTCCTTCTGGTAAATAGACATTACGTTCAGTCATATTTTCAAAAAGTGGCGCTACCAACATATCAGAACCAAAAAGATATTGGTCGTCTACCAACCAAGCCCCAGGGTCGTTAGGATACTCCACAAATAAGGCTCTTAACATAGGAAGTCCCTTTTCGGAAGCATGTTTAGCTTGTGCATAGATATATGGCATCAACATATAGCGCATATTATCGGCATCCCGAAAGCCCTTTAAAAAGGCATCACTGTATTCCCAAGGTTCTGTTGGTGGTTCACCATGGCTGCGCACATGGGATGTTAGCATTCCGAAAGGTGTCCATCTTCTGTATAAATCTTCTGGGGATTTAGTTACAAACCCACCCACATCATGGCTCCAAAATGAAAAACCAGATAATCCTAATGATAAACCTCCTCTCAACGTAGAAGCCATTGCTGTATTGGTTGTCGCAGCATCACCGCCCCAATGCAATGGATACCGTTGGCTACCGGCCCAAGTGCTTCGTGCCCAAATAATGCTGTTGCCTGTAACTTCTTTAGTAATATCGGCTACAGCTTTATTGTATCGTAATGGATACATATTATGTTCATAAAATCCTGTTCTGCCATTGCTGTATAGGCCACTGGCAGGTGCTGCTTCTCCAAAATCGACTTTAATAACACCAACACCCTTTTTTAAAAGGGTTGCGATTTTATCTTGATACCATGTGACAGTTTCAGGATTTGTAAAATCCAGTACAGCATCTTCATAAGGGATATTTCCTTTTTTATCTTTTACAGCTAATCCTTTTTCGATAATTTCATTGAACAACGTGTTTTTTGGTGAGAAATAAGGCAGTTGCCATAAGGATACATTAAAACCATCTTCCTTCAAATCCGCAATTAATTTAGTTGGATTATCAAATCGGTTTTTTGAGAATTCATAATTATTTCTCCAATCCACTTCAAACCACCCCGTATCAAAATGAATAACATCACTAGGTATTTTATGTTTTCTTAAATTTTTAGCAATGTTTCGCCCTTCTTCTTCTGAAAAATAAGTAATACGGCTCATCCAAAACCCAAACGACCAAAGTGGAGGCATGTCTGCTTTACCAGTAAGATCTGTATATTCATCAAGGATATCTTTTGGTTCACCTATGAAAACGAATAAATCGGCTTCATCATCGCCAATCATCATCGCGTTTGCCGCATTGAAATATTTTCCGAAGTCAACTGTAATGGGCGTAGAATGATGCATAAATACACCATACCCACGGCTACTCATGTAAAACGGAATGGGCTTGTACATGGTTTCATTTTGCACGCCATTAGCATCATCAGTCCAAAGAATAACTTTTTGTCCACGCTTATTAAACTGCGTGAAGGATTCTCCACAACCAAATATTTTCTCTTCGGGCGACATAGAAAATACGGCATTCATGCTACGCGAATAATCGTCCGCTCTTCTAACGAATGAAAAAGGGGTTACTGGTGTATACGTGCTTTTAACGTCATTTGAGTGTAAGGTACTAGTCAATAATTTACCTTTAGCATCATATATATAAACATGCCAAGGTTTTTCGGTTATCAACACAGAGCCTTTGCTGCTTGTGTATTTATGGCCATCAGCAACTTTGGAATAGGCCCATAAGTTTCTAGCATTTTTAGCAACGCCATTAACCAGCATCAACGACGGTTCTTCTTTTTTAAATTGTGGCCCGGAAGCTGTTTTTATTCTAATGGTTCTATCGGAAATAAACTCAATGGAAAACGGTAATTCTGGAGATACCGCATATTCGGTTGTTGGGAATTCATTTGGTGAAACTGGCGATAATCTGCTCAACATATTATCAAAGGCTTGGTTAGCAACAAAATTGTGACGTAAATATTTTATAGTGCCTTTTCCTGTTTCTGGGTTGAAGGTTGTTAACTCATCCGCTAGATAATAGGTGTTTCTGTAATCTTCAAAATCCTTACTGATGTCTGGCGGTTCATTTAAAATCGCATTGTTTTGAAGTTGGGCTAATGCCACATTTGCAAATAATAACACATTTAATAGTGTAAAAAAAGTAGTGCAGTTAATTTTGTTTTTTAGCATGGTAGTTGGTCTTACTTTTTCTTTTTATTTTCTTTAAATTTAAGAAAAATACATCATTTTCATTCATGTTGAATATTTTATTAAATATCCTGTTGTATTTCAGATTCATAGTTTCGTTTACTATAGACTTATCGATTTTCTCTTTCTTGAAATTTTAATATACTTTTGGTTTATAATTTCTTAAATCTGATAGCTGTCCCCCCAGAGCCTCCCAAATGCAAATTCAATGTATCTGAAACTCTTACTCTCATTTTAAAAATAGTTACTGCCTCCGGATTATGTTTTTCATCCGTTCCCTCTGCATCTTGATAAATCTGAGCTTCATAATCAGCGTCCGGATCTAAGAATGACAGTTGAATTGTTAAATCCCTACTTTTTTCATTGGTCATGCTTCCTAAATACCAATCATCACTATCTGCGTCTTTACGAACCGTGGTAATGTACTCTCCAATTTCCCCATTCAACACTATGGTGTTTTCCCAATCTGTTGGTACATCTTTTATGAATTGAAACTCCAGTCTTCCTTCATAATTTTCGGGAAGATCGGCCATCATTTGTATGGGCGAATAATACACCACATACATGGCCAATTGTTGAGCTGTAGTGCCTTGAATTCTTTTTCCTGGAAATCCTTGTTTAATTTCAACATCCAAAACACCTGGTGTATATTCCATAGGTCCTGACAGCATTCTTGTATAAGGTAAAATGACTGCGTGGTTCGGAGGATTTCCCTCGCTCCAAGCATTATATTCTTGTCCGCGTGCCGCTTCCCTTGCCAACATATTTGGATAGGTTCTTCGTTCACCCGTATCTTTTATGGATTCATGGTAAAATACTGCTAAGTCATATTCTGCCGCTTTTTCTAAAACATATCTGAAATAATTAACCCCAAATTGTCCATGGTGCCATTCTTTCATATTTAATCTTGAACCAACATGACCAATTTTAACAGTATGGATTCCGAGTCTTTTATATAAAGCAAACCCATCGTCAATTTGTTTCATGTAATTAATTAAGTTAGCCCCTGTTTCATGGTAACCTATAAGCTCTACGTCTTTTAGCCTTCCGTATTCAACAACTTTATCAATATCAAAATTATCGGCACATTGAGTGAAGCTGAACATATGCATATGGTTTTCATACCAAGCTGGTGTCCATCCTTTATTCCAGCCTTCTATCAATAAATGATGAAAACCTTCCTTGGCAGTGAAATCAATATATTCTATGGCATTTTTAGTGGTTGCCCCTTGTTTATCACTCTCCCAAAAAGTGTATTTCCCAATATGCATACCCCACCAAATACCAAAGTACTTGTATGGTTTTACATAAGGTGTATTTCCCAATTTATTGGGTTCATTTAAATTTAATACCAAATATGAATCGATTAAATCTCCAGCACTTTCACCTATTTGAAGTGTTCTCCATGATGACGTAAAGGTATCTTTTACTCTTACTTTTACTCCGTCTGACCACGGTACCAAATCTGTTTTTAATTGCGTGCCTTTGGTATTAACCAAAGTCATGCTAGCGAAATCAATTAAGTTGGCTTCATGAAAACTTAGTTTCAATCCGCTTTTGCTTTCTATAGTTAATGGTGTATGAACAGTGTCTAGAGTGCTAACTGGCGATTTTTCATATAAATACTCATAACGGTTTTCTCGGTAGGCAGGAATCCACCATGCCTGACCGTCTTCTTTTAGGTTAAAGGTTGTTTTTTCATCCATGATGAAAATACTGTCCTTTGTTTCCTGTTTTGGATATATGTACCTAAAGGCAATTCCATCATCAAAAGCACGAAACTGTATATCTAGTTTGCGCTTGTTTTTGTCTTTTTTTTGTAAATGAACCACTAATTGATTATAGTGATTACGAATTTTCTTTTTTTCTCCCCAAACCTGTTCCCAAGTGTCATCAAAATCAGATATCTCTACATTTTCAATTTCAAAGTCTTTACTTAAATCTTCATCATCCTTTAATAAAAACCCCATATCTGAAAACGATAAAACTTCGGTTTCACCATGATAAACGGCATATTTAGGTTCATTTTTTATTAATTTAAACTTAATTTTGTTTAGGCCATTTGGTGAAATAACCTCAAAATCGTTCTTATCTTCGACTTTACTACATCCAGAAATTATTACAAAAAGCAAAATAGGGATTATCAATTTTTGAATCATTTTTTTAAATTTAAATAAGGAACAAAAATAACTGGGGAGACCAACTACAAACCCCCCAGTTAAAAACTAAATACAACTAAACTAAATTTACTAATTAGCCCGACAATTACCGGGTTTTCGTTATGGTAAGCACAAAACAATAGGTTGTTTTCCAAAGTCTTAAAAAACACTATCATTCCTTAAAGTTCACACAGAAAATATGAACGGCTAATGTTTTAAGAATTGCCAACTTAGAGAAAAGAAACCTATCACATATTAATCTTGTAGTTCATGACCATTTAGATATTTTCTAAAACTATCACTAAGACAATATAAATTTGTTGTGCAACCTTGTTCTAATATAATGTTTCGGTAATGTATACAGATAACCTTATTTTGTTTTTATTTTTTTGTTTGAATTTCATAATAATTAATTGTTTAAAGTTTTGGTTTTAGTTTAGGTTTTTTTGGTTCAGGATTTTTTATTATTGAACCTTCGTTATATAAATGTAAAATTATAGTTTCAGTAAATAAAGAGCGATAGAATATGTATTCTATAAGGGCTACTAATGTGTTATTTAATTATCTATAAATAGTTTTAATTTTTTTTTGTAGTCTTTTACTTTTAAAAAATATGATTTAAGATTTCACCTTTATATTATATTCGTTTTTAATATTCTAGAAAACAATACATTATATAGGATTAATAAACATAATAACCAATAAAATTTGAGAGAGGTGTAGATTTGTTGAAGTTTCAAAAAATATTCCATGGGGTTATTTATAAAATAACCAGAATAAATCATGTAGAAGATTATTAAAAGGAAAAATTTGTTTTTATATTTAAATAATTCTATTGGTGTTTTAAAAGTGTATGACTTCTGTCGTTGGAAATATTGGAATTCAATACAAATGTAAACAACAAAAATTAAATTCGGATTAATATATACAGTTAACCCGTTGGGTGAAATTAAGAAAATTTAATTTATAACGAAATTTGATTATAATTTAAAGTCAATTTAGCACTCAAGTCTCAGTCTGAACCTATCGCATACACTAGAAGATACATTTCTACAAGCTCAATGCGACAATTTATATAAAAATTAGTATTGATAAAGCAATTACACCCAACGGTTTAATTTAGTATTATTTGTAAAGAGCAAGATAAATTAACATGAATTTTATTAATAAATATTAATCATAATAGAATTAAGAAAACTTAGTTCAGTTCTTCTTAATATTTGGATAAAGTTTGATAAGACTTTTGTATCAAAGCAAAGACGTATTAATGTCCGTTTTTGATATAGTATACAAATAACTATTCAAATTAAATTTGAATAGTTAGCTACTACAAAACAAATTAAAGCTTTTCTATTTTCATCTTCCTAATTACATATTAAGAAATTGTTTATATTTTTATATAAATACGTCTTTTATTGAGCCACCATCCTAAAGACCAGCATAACAACATAAATGCTAATGCCGTAACCAATGAACCAAAAGCCCCTGGAAACAGATTCTGAAAAACATGTTCACTCACCCATTCAAATACATCCAATCCAGAACTTGTTGGAATGAGACGTAAAGTGATATAAAACAATTCAGAAAACAGATATATAAACAAAGGGTTTTTTCCGAAAATATCAAAGAAGCCAACCCCAAACCTTAGGTTTTTTATTTCAATAGCATATATCAAAACAGCCATAATGGATAAATCCAAACCAATGGTATAAAGTACAAATGAGCTTGTCCAAAGCTTTTTTGAAATTGGAAAAACCAAGTCCCAACTTAGTGCCAATAAAACGAATATTAAACCAGCTATAAATAATTTGGTGATTCCACCTAAAATCTTCCCTTTTTTCTGAACATACATCCCTGCAATATATCCTGCAATCACATTCACAATAGCTGGTAAGGTGCTTAAAAGACCCTCGGGATCAAAAGGTATGCTATCTTTTTTGTAAATATGTTGGTGGCCCAGAAGTGACAAATCCATCCGTATTACTGCGTTTGTTGTCGTTCCCAATTCCTCTCCTGGCACTCCAAATACATACAGTAGTATCCAATAACAGAGTAAAATAACAACTGATAAAATGACCGCTACTTTTTGGGAAAAATAATAAAAAATGATAGATGTAAAAAAGTAACATAAGGCGATACGTTGCAATACACCCATAATACGAGTTTCAGAAAATGGTTTAAATTCCCAAGAACCATCGATACCCTGACTGAAAAAAGGAAACCAATACATTAAATAGCCAAAAAGAAAAATAAGAAAGGTGCGTTTTAATATTTTTTTCCATACCAAACTTGGCAATGCAAATTTTAATTTACCCATAGAAAAACTCATGGCATTTCCCATGGCGAAAAGAAACGATGGAAAAACTAAATCAGCAAGCGTAAAACCAAACCAATCGGCATGCACCAAATAAGGATACAAATGCGCTCCTGTTCCCGGTGTATTAACAATAATCATCAAGCAGATGGTTAGTCCTCTAAAAACATCAAGAGATAAAAAACGGTTAGACTTCTGATTAAATGTTCCTTCCATGATTTGTAATTCTATTTTATTATGGATAAATTCTTTATTAATAATTGTTTCCTAAAAAAACATAAATAAGTACCGTAATGGCACAAAGAGAAATAGCCATGGGTTTGGTATATTTCCATGCATTCATTTCAACTATATGTAAATCTTCCTGGACATATTCTTTACTTTGAGGATAAAAACGGGACACACAAAACATGACTGCTATATTTAGTAAAAACTCTATACCCCAGAGGTGCACAAAATGTAAATCGACCCTAAAAACGAAGGTGGTTAATATGTAAAATAGGAGCCCGACAAAAAGTGATGCTTTTGCTCCAGCAGCCGATATATTTTTAAGAAAAAAACCAGCCAACATAATAGAGGCAATAGGTATAAAAAAGATGCCATTTAATTGCTGTAAGAGTTGATAGAGTCCATCTGGCGCATTGGCAACCATAGGTGCGACCAATATGGCAAAAACAGCTAAAATGGCAGAGGTTAATTTCCCTACTTTAACCAAAACCTTATCACTAGAATTTTTACCTAAATGCCGTTTGTAAATATCTATGCTGAATATGGTTGCTGCACTGTTCAATACACTGTTAAAAGTGCTTAATACGGCTCCCAATATAATGGCCGCAAAAATACCTACCAATCCAACGGGCAATACTTTTTTAATAAGCTCGGGATAAATCATATCTTGCTTATCATAGAGAGCATCTCCAAAATAATAGAACCCAATAACACCGGGCAAAATGATAATGAGTGGAATTAATATTTTTAAAACGCCCGTAAACAATAAGCCTTTTTGTGCCTCCACTAAATTTTTGGCACCAAACGCACGTTGAATAATGGTTTGGTTCATACACCAAAAATATAATTGATTAATAATCAATCCAGTAAATAAAACCCCGAAAGGCAATACCGAATCCTTTTCACCAATCACATTAAATTTTTCCGGACTCTTTGAATATACTTTACTTAATCCTTCTATCGGATTTCCATCACCAATACTTATAAGTGCCAAAAGGGGAATAAGAAGACCACCTATTAAAAGTCCGTAACCATTAATGGTATCGGAAATAGCCACTGCTTTTAGTCCGCCAAAAATAGCATACACAGAACCCAAGACACCAATTAATACAACAGTTATCCACAATCCTTCTTCTTTGGATATCTGCAAAACTTCTGAAACATTAAAAATACTTTCAATATTTATAGCACCCGTATAAAGTACAATGGGCAATAAGGTTACCACAAACGAAATCATTAAAAAAAGGGCTACTAAAGTTCTTGTGGTGCTATCAAACCTTTTTTCCAAATACTGCGGAATAGTGGTAAGCCCCATTTTTAAATATCTTGGAACAAAATAAATGGCCGCTGCCACTAAGGCTAAAGCCGATGTTACTTCCCAAGCAATTATGATAAATCCATTTTTATAGGCAGAGCCGTTCATGCCAATAAGATGCTCTGTAGAAATATTGGTAAGAAGCATGGATCCCGCAATAACAACACCTGTTAGACTTCTACCGCCAAGAAAATAACCGTCTTTGGAGCTTAACTTTTGTTTTCTTAGTTTGAACCAAGAATAAAAAGCAACAAACGCCGTAAAGGCAATAAAAGTAATAGCTGTGTACATGTATTGGTTCTTAGTTAGTATGTGATATCATTAAATAGAATTGAAGGCATTAATCAAAATAGATGGCCATTTGATTAAAAATTCAATTTTTCTGGTAAATATTTAGCTACTAACTCTTTGTAATATGGCATTAATGCTTTTACATCCGGCCTAACAGGAGCCTTAGTGTATAAATCATAAGGATTGAATTTTTTTACCCACTCAAACATGTCCATATCCTTCTTGTTCATTAAATGGGTATATGCATTTTCTTTATGCTGGGAATAAAACGAATGATAACGAATCATATATAAAGCGGGTTCTGGCAAATAATCTTTCATGATTTGATAAAGATATTCGTCATGCCCCCAACTCATTTTCACTTGATCTAATCCGCAATTTTCAGAATAAACTCCAAATTTGGTATTGAAACGTTCATCATTATAATCTGGATTATCTTTAAAAAATTCTGGATACACTATCTTATCTGAATACGCACAACCAACAGGAAACGTATCACCAACAACGGCCCATTGTGGTTCACCAAACAAGCACAGAATTTTTCCTAAATCGTGTATAAATCCTGTAAGCACAAACCAATCTGGATGTCCGTCTGCCCTAATGGCCTCAGAAGTTTGCAAAAGATGTTGTGTTTGGTCTAAATCAATATCCGGATCACTATCATCAACAAGCGTGTTTAAAAAATCGACAGCTTCCCAAATCGACATATCCTTTTTATTAAATTTCAGAAATTCTTCTTCCTTGCTACAAACAAAGTCATAAGTTTGATAGGTATGATTTATTCTGTAAAATTCTTTAACCGTTTCTACCCGTTCTGAATCCACATAATTTCTAAATTCATCTTTTTCCTTTTTCTTTTCAGATGGGTCTGGATATCGTGACAACAAATCATCTTCCCATTCATCTAAATTATTCAATGGATTGTTTGAATCAAATGCCTTTTTCATGATGCTATAATTGAAAAATTAGTTTTAAACGAAACTAAAATATAGACAAAGGAAAGGGATGGATTAATACATCAAAAACATGGATATTTTTTGACAGATATGCTATTTTGAAGAAAAAGAATCAATTAATCAATTTACTTGGCGGAAAACCAAACTGTTTTTTAAAACATCTACTGAAATACAAAGGGTCGTTAAAGCCCACTAGATTAGTTACTTCAGATACATTATACTTTTTGCTTTTAAGAAGTTGCGCCGATTTCTTTAAGCGTATGGTCCGGATAAATTCGTTAGGAGCTAAATCGGTTAGTTCTTTGATTTTTCGATATAATTTTGAAGAACTTACTGCTAATTTATCACATAGAAATTCCGTTGATAAATCTAATTCACTTAAATTCTCATTTATTAAATTAGTCACTTTCTCCATAAATTCTTCATCAATGGGCGAATGGGTTAGCAGACTAATTTCGCTTTCTACTTCACCAGAGAACTTCGATTTTAATTCCAACCTAGATTTTATGATATTCTCTATAACTGTTTTTAATAAAGATGGATCGAACGGTTTTACCAAATAACCATCGGCTCCTAGCCCATAGCCCTTTACCTTATCTTCATTTTCAGAAAGTGCCGTTAACAACACAACAGGGATATGGCTAATAAACTCATCTTTTTTTAATTCGCTACAAAATTCATGGCCATCCATAACGGGCATCATAACATCTGCAACACATAATATGGGTTTTATTTGTCTACAAATCCTCAACCCTTCTTCCCCATTTTCTGCATCATACACTTTGTAATAATCGGACAAATAATCAATCAAATATCTTCTTAGCTCGGCATTATCTTCAACTACCAGTATTTTTTGCTTTAATTCGGTGCTTTGGATTATTTTTTTAGCTGGTTTATCGATAACAAGTACATCTTTTAAACTCTCATCTTTTAAAATATATTCAAATACTTCTTTATCATTATATAAATGGCGTTCTATGGGAATTTCAACCTTAAATATGCTTCCTTTATTGGGGCTGCTTTCTACTTTTATAGAACCTTTATGAAGTTCTACCAAGGATTTTACTAATGACAGACCAATGCCCGTACCTGTATTATTGGGCTTGCTATTGGTTGCCTGATAAAATCTGGTGAAAATTTTTTCTTGACTTTTCAATGGAATTCCAATACCATCGTCGCTTACCTCAACTATTAGGAACTCTCTAGCACCATCTTTTAACCTTATAAACACATCTATATTGCCAAATTTATTGGTGAATTTTAATGCATTTGACAACAGATTATAAAGAATTTTGTCATACTTATCATTGTCTATCCAGCCGATAATGCTCTCTTCTTCTGAAATAAAATTTAATCTTATTTTCTTGTTATTGGCCATTTCCTTAAAGGAATCAAAAATGTTTTTTGAATACGAAAGAATATCCGTTTTCGAAACTTTAAGTTTTAATTCCCCAGATTCTGCTTTTCTAAAATCAAGCACTTGATTTACTAAATTCAACAGCCTACTGGCGTTTTGATAAATAAGATTATATCTACTTTTTTGATAGTCGGTTGCATTGGTTTTGCTCTCATCAATCAGTTGTTTGGCAGGCCCTAAAATGAGGGTTAATGGGGTTCGTAATTCATGGGAAATATTAGTAAAAAACCGAAGCTTTTCGGCATTTAATTTAATATCGTGTTCTCTATTCACTTTTTCCGTAAGTAGTTCTTGTTTTAATTTAATACGGCTTTTAATCTCTCTTCTAACAAAATAAAAAATAGTAGCTAACAAAATGAAAAGAAGTATAAAAGCGCTGGGGGTTAACCAAAATGGTGGCAGAATCTTTATTTGGTAAGACGCTGTATCACTCCAATTCCCATCACTATTGCTGGATCTTACTTTAAAAACATAATCATCGGGATACAGGTTTGTATATTGAACCGTTCTAGAATTGCTGTTTGTGGTTATCCAGTTTTCATCAAAACCCTCTAACATGTATTGAAATTTGTTAAGCCTTTCATTTGTAAATGAAGGTGCAGAAAACTGAAATGAAAAATTGCGGTTGGCATAGCTTAGTGTTACTTCTTTAGTATAATTAAAATCTTTCAGAAGTGGCACTTGTCCATTAATATTCATTCCCGGAAATACCTCTTCGTTCTGAATCTTAAATTCAGTTATAACAGGCATGGGTGACCATTTGTTTTTGGTCATAGTGTGTGGCGAAAAATAGATAATCCCATTTTTACCTCCTAAATAAATGTTTGAATTATTGAAATTATAAAATCCACTTGAACTAAAAACATCTAATCTATTACCACTGTTCACATGGTATATATTTATATCTTTTAGGTTAGCTTTAAGTCTGGCGACACTATTGTTATTGATATTTAACCATAAATCCCCATTTTCATCAGTTAACATATCGGTAATCCATTTTCCTGAAAGCTCTTTAGGCTCTGTTAACTCCTTAAAATGGTTGTTCAAAGCATCATAAAAACTTAATCCGTTTGGTGTAGATGCCCAAACCTTTCCATGTGAATCGATCATGATATCACTAACATTATCGTTTCTGGGTAAACGATTTTCATTATCGGAAAGGGAGTGATACGTTTCCATATTGCCAGATTTGATACCATATTTTACGGCTCCTGTTTCGGTTGCAAACCAAAGATGATCATTGGTATCATTTTCTATAGCATTAATTTGAACTCTTGGTAGAAATTTAGTGTTTTGTACTTGTAATGTTTTGGTATCCAAAATGACGGCTCCATCTCCAAACGATCCTACCATGAGAGATGCTTCATCTATCCTACAAAATGCAAATACAGGTGCGTTTTGGAATCCGATGTTTATTTCTGTAGATGAATTTTTAAGGTAATTATACACGAGTACATTTCCATTCCACAGACCACAATAAAATATTTTCCCATCGTCTGAATAAATACTTGCCATATCCCTTTTATTGTCATACAAGGGAACAAAATTTTCATTATCAGAAATAAAAAGCCCATTATTTCTAGTTTGTACAATGACTTTGTCATCATACGTTTTAGAAAAACCTCTAATTCGTGGCGCTTGATTACCAATGTAACGGGAAATATCTTTGTTTAAGGCAAATTGGTTTTCGTAAGGATCGTATTTATCCAACCCATCTTCTGTTCCTATCCATAAAACACCAGAAGCATCAAAGTATAAGGCCGATACTAAATTATCAATCAAAGATGTATTGTCTGATAAAACTGAATAGTACCATTTATAATTTCCATTTTTAATATCTTCTAATGCATTGCAAACTAGTAAACCGCCTAAAGTTCCTACCCAATACTTACCATCTGGAGCTTGGGCAACCGATAAAAAATGGTTGCCCAAAGCAATTCTAATATCCTTATTATCAATATAAAGAGTCGCAAACTCATCGTTTGTTTTATCTAATTTATAAAGCCCTTCCCGAGTTCCAATAAAAACATCATGCTTTGCGTCTTCATAAATAAAATTGACATACGGGTTTTTCTCGTTTGAATAAGGAATGGACAGCGTATATGTTTTAGTTTTTACAACATTACCACCAACATCTAGGGTGATTTTTGCAACTGATGCATTTCCATAACTCCCCAACCAAATATTGCCATTCTTATCTTCATAAATTTCTTTTACATAATCAAAATCTTTAATGGGCACATGTTCAAATCTATTTTCACCATAAATAAATATGTGTATCCCTTTGGTTTTGGTCCCTACCCATACTCTTTTAAATCTATCTACATGAACGGAACGGATCTCTTCCTCTGGCAAACTATTCGGATTGTTTTTTTCAGGTAAGAAAGTGGTAAAAACATTGGTATCCATTTTATAGAGGGTCAACCCTTTTCGTGTACCAATCCAAAAATTATTGGATTCTTCATCTAATTCCAGCGCAGTAATATCGTCATTATATAATTTGTTTTTACCTGGAGCAGAACTTAAATAGGTTTTAAATTGATAGCCATCAAATCGGTTCAATCCAGAGAAGGTACCGAACCATAAAAACCCTTTTTTATCTTGAACGATGTGCCTAACCGAATTATGCGACAAGCCATCATTATCATTATAGTGTTCAAATTTTATATTCTGGGAATTAGAAACACAAAAAATAATTAAAGAAAAAAATAATATGAGAATATGTTGTTTCATGGAATTGATTACAGATGCAATTTACTGATTTTGATCAAATAATACTCGGCCTTTATCAAGGTGCTATTCTATCTATTTTATTTGTTTTTAAATCGATTTTAAAATGATTTGAGGGTTGACCTTGTATGGTTTTATGAACTATTTTAGACCATAAAAGAAATTTTTCGTTATTTGATTTTTCAAGCTGCTCGCAAACCATTTGGTAATGTTTTAATCTTATAGAACCTATATCTGAAACAGCCAATTCACCGGCATTCCTCAGCCTATAAAAATCAAAAATCATATCTAAACCCGTCCATGTTTCAAAATCTTGAGTTGTTAATTTATTAGCTGATAATTGTTTTTCAATTTCTGAAATCTCTTTATTCATCAACAATAAATCCTTACCCGAAAGCTTTGCAAAAGAAGCTAAAAATGCTTCAGGAAAATCTTGTGGCAAAAAACGAAGCCTTGTCAGTTCCTCTAAATGCCATTCAGTAAACTCTTTATAATCCTTTGCTTTTAAAATATTCTTATTCCAAATTTTAGGGCTTTTTAATTGCTCTAAATATGCATATTCTTCTTCATAAAAAGGAAATAAACTGCTGAACTTTGGAACAGAAGCAACAATCACAGTTTCTACCTCAACTTCTGTATTTGAATGTATCGTCAAAATTTTATATCCAGGCATATAAGCTGCCAACGAAGGCGTTTGAATATTAAACAAAGTGTTGCTTTTTTTTGTAGTACGGACACCGGTATCATTAATATGCATGTGTCCACCAAAATGGATTTGAAGCCCAGCATCTGCAAAAGATTGTGCCACAGCTTCCACTGGCACTCTTTGCAATTGCATTTTATCGGTTCCAAAAAATGCTTTCATTTCCTTAGAAGCATCATCATTAAAATCGACCATAGGGTAATGACTAAAGGCAATTAATAGTTTCCCTTTTTTCTTGGCTTCAGCCGAAACTCTTTTTACCCATTCAACCAAATGGCTTTTATATAAAAGCACATTATTATAACCGATGCTTGCTCCTGAAAAATCTTTAGGATTATCCTTTTCTCCCGATAATTTTTCAACAGGAACGTAAGCATTGGCATCGATAGCTATCAACCAAATGCCTTTAATTGGTTCGACCAAATAGCTCACATCAGGAAGAAACAGATTTGTGTTTTTAATGGCATACGTTCTTTTATCTAATGGCGATTCTTCTAACGCTTTATCAAATGTATAATCTTCGTAAGCATAGTTAGAAAAAGGGGTTTCCCAATACAGATAGTTTTTTTGGGGAAAGAATCCGAAATCCGCCATTTCCTGCGTCATTTCTTTGTAGCCCCAGTTCTGAATATCTGAGGTCACAATCGGTTCCAATTCATTTTCTCCAACCGTTAATTGAGTTCTTGAACTAGTGATAATCTGTTCTTTGCCTCCTTGTCCCAAAAAATCGGTTTTACCAGCATCTTGGGAAAAAGGCTTTACCGCATCATGATTCCCTGTGGTAATAAAAAATGACATGCCATGCTTTTCAGTATATTCATTTAAAATACGCTTTAAACCTCTTAGATGCACCGGTTGGCCATCATCACTAAAATCGCCAGGCAACGCCACTATTTTTATTCCTTTTTTAGAAATATCTTCTAAGGCGGCTATAAACGCAAAATAATTTTCATTGAAAATTCGGGTGGATTGTAATTGCGAACCCATGGTTCTGATATTGGCATACTCACCCGTTACCGGATTTGGAATGCCTTTATAATCGTTATCTTGAAATGTGCCAAAAATATCACTTAAATGCGCATCGGCTATAAAAGCAATACGTTCATTTTTCTCTATGGCTTGCTGTTCTGTTTTACAAGAAACCAGAATAAGCAAAAACAGCACATTAAAAAAACATCTTTGGAATCGCATAAATTATTTATTTTTTAAAAGTCTCTTTCGGAAATGTATAACTCGATTTCCAACCACCTAAATCAATCAACACCTGATCTAGCATCACACCCGAATCTACCATCCAAATTTTCAAGGTATGCTTTCCTGCCTTGTTAATGATTTGTTTTGCCGATTGCACACTGGCATTTTTAAGCACATTTTGCATCCATGCCTCACTTCTACCTGAAGTTTGAAAATCAATAATAGCAGGGGTGGCATCGTCTATAGCAACAGCACAACGCACACCACGTCCTTCATAATCAGCATGTGTAGGTATTGCTTGGACCCGAACATCTGCTTCTCCGAAATTAAAGGTATAAAAATCAAATTCCAGTACAGGATTATTTTGTTGAATTAATTTTAATTCGGTTTCCGAATCAACGCTTCTCGGCAACGCCGTAATTACTTTTCCTGTATAACCAATACCATCAAACACCTCCCATTCCGCTTGTTTCCCAGCTTTATTTCTCGTGAAATTTTCAGCATATATCGACACAAAACCTTTGTCTTCTACAAATCCTTCATAATTTTCCAATGTTTTGAATTTCGGATTATAAACCGAAACCCCTACTGTTATCGTACTATCGGCCGAAATAAAATCAATGGCACTATTTACTTTATAACTTGGTGGAATCAATTGGAAATCATGTCCCAAAGGTGCTTCTTTTTTATTTTCTCCCTGGGGTACTTCTTCCCAATCGATGCTTACCCATAAACGTTTTGTGGGATTTTCGGATTTACTATTTAATGTCCCTTCAACTTCTGAAATTTTAATCCAATCGGCTTTTGGCACCGCTTTCCATGTGACGCCTCCTTCTCCTTTTAAATACACATCAATAAAATATTGGCTATCGGTATATCTATTAAAAATGGGCAAAACATCAGCAAAACTATTAATGATTTTATGATTGACTTCCATTTCGTAACCTTCTAATGCCAAACCTAAAGTTGCTTCCTCTTTTGGTTCAACAAATACATAAGATGGTTTGCTAAATACAGGAAGAAACCTAGGTTCCATGGTCATGATATGGTGCCATTTTCCTTGACTCAAGGTTTCATTATAATATTGGGTTTCTTTTTGAATGCGATTAAAAGCATTGGCAGATTCCTCTGCATAATAATTGGCACTAATTTTACCTTGTTTGGCATCAAAATCATTTTTAAAACGGTACAACCATTTTTGATTTATTTTTGAAGCAGCTATCATAGGATAATACACTAACTGATAAAAAGCATCTTTACGATGAGTAGCCATAGTAGGATATAATTTTTCTACTTCATCTTCAATGGCTTGATAGGCTTTTATTCGCGTTTTAACTTCATCACCATAATGAAACTGAGTCAATTCCGTAACACCCGATTTTGTAATGGGTTCCACTTGGCTCCACGCCATAAACTCTGGGCGTCTTATAAAAGCCAACCGGTTGTTTTCGAACATAACATCGGTGATTGCTGTGGCATGTTCATTTCCAAATTCTCTTGCTGCCCACGTATTCATATGGTTTTTCACGGCGCTACTTTTTTCAAAAGCATCCATATCCCACGCCATATCTAAGAACAATTCGATATTATATTCATGTGGTTTGATATCACCACAATTGAGAATCCATAAATCTCGGGACTGAAATTCATAGGCTTTAGACATTTCTTCCCACATTAAAACAGGATTGGTGGAGTTTAACCATAAATAATCATGTGGACGCCCCCAATAGGAGGTGTGATAATACACGCCTGCACCTCCTGATCGCTTTTGTTCTTCGGGCATACTAAACTGGCGCATATAGCCATAATTATCATCCGTCCAAACCAGTGTAATGTCTTCTGGAAGTTGTAAACCTTCTTGATAATAAGTCAACACTTCTTTATACGGAATAAAAGCTTGTGGTATTTCTTTTGGGTCTTTTTTTAGTTCTTTCTTTAAAATCGCCCTTTGGTCGGTAATAATATTTTCCAATAATTTGACTTGTTGATCGGTATCATCTTCACCAACAATCATAGGAGAATCGTGTTCCCCGCGCATTCCTGTGGTATACATGTTTTCAAATGGAGCAGCTTCTTTTATGCGTTTGGTAAACAAATTTTTTATGACCTCCGAATTGGTGTCATAACGATATTCACCCATTGTTTTATGGTTCCATTCTGTATTGATATTGCTCAACATGGGTTCCGCATGTGATGTGCCTGTAACAATGGCATAATCATCTGCCACCTGTTTATTTTTGGGATAGAAATAAAATGGTTTGGTGCTTGAATGCATAGCAGGCCAAATGGTATTGGCTCTTAAACGTAACAATAACTCAAAAACTTTCGCATAGGTTTTTGGACCCATATCCCCTATTTCCGGTTCAAAATTTAATGCTGCCCAACGTTGCAAGCCCCAATCTTCATCATTTAAAAACACGCCTCTGTATTTTACGGATGGCCCTTTATATGTTTTGTTTTCAACAGAAATGACAATTTCATCTTTCTTTTCAGGCGTCACATCTGCCCACCATTCCCACGGCGAGATCCCAATCATTCTAGAAATTTCAAGCAAACCATAAGCAGTTGCTCTCCTATCTGAACCCACGATTACCAAGGCTTGATTAACGCCTTTAAAAGGATTTTTAACGACTTGGATACTATAACGTTCCCATTTCCCCTTGATAGAATCGATAGTTATTTTATTGGAGCGAACGAGTTGGTCTATGAATTTATTCTTCCCAATAGTGCCAGCAAAAATGATATTAGAGCCTATACCATTCGAAACTTTAATGGTTTTTCCTGTACTATTCTTTATATCATTTACCAATATATTTGCGGCAATTTCAACGACTTTGGCATCTTTTTTATCAATGACTATTTGGCACGACTCATTTCCTTTAACAACTATAAAATCATTGCTTTTTTGAGCATTCAAAATAGAAAATTGGAATAAAACCAGTATCAGAAAAACATATAACTTATTCATATTTAGACCTTATCCTTTTGATTAAAACGTTATTGACCAACAATCTCCGTAAGCGTAAAATTGATACCTAATGGGTTTTTGTCCACTTTACAAAGCAATGGAAAATCAGGATTTTCTAAAATCCATAGTTCAGTATTATCAATTTGTGCGACTACATGCAACGTGTTTAATGCTTTTCCATCAATAACTACAGGATTCTTTTCGTCACTTTTATCCAAAACATACGTTGTATTATTATAAACAAATTGATTGTTTTTTAATAAATCCTGATAAGCTGATTGCGAAATCATAAAAAACGTTTCCGTTGGTTTCAATACCAGAATGGGTGCATTTTCCCCTTGATTAAAACTCAATTCAGTGCCGCTTTTAACCGCTTCCGGCATCGTTCTGATACTACTTTTTACGCCTCTCGTTTCCAAGTTTAATACCAACGTATCCGAAGTCATTTCTGTAGTGAGCGTCAACGTTCTTGTTTGTCCGTGCAACTTACAGATATAATGCAAAGTGTTGTTATTTTTAATTGCTGGCACGTTGCTTTGCGCCATTACTATGTGATATGTTACGCAAAAAATGATAGTTATAATAATATTTTTCATAATCTAATTATTTTGTTGGTGGTAACATAGTGGTTCCCCAAGTTGATGGTTTTGATGTCATTTCTAAAATTAATTCGCCACCATTAATGATGTCTTCATGTAAAATCCATGCTTTATTATAGGGTTTTCCGTTTAATGTCGCAGATTTGATATACTTCTTTTTATCACTCAGATTTTTAGTAGACATCTTAAAAGATTTGCCTCCTTTTAATTGCAATGTGGTTTCTTTAATCAAAGGCGTATTTACTAAATAATAAGGCTGACCTGCATTGGGATACAATCCCATCATGTGAAAAGCCAACCAAGAAGACATGGCTCCTGAATCGTCGTTACCCGGCAAACCTTTTGGTGAACTATTGAAATTATTTTTTATGATGGCATGTATTCTATCGCTACTTAAGTCTGGGCGACCAATCCAATGGTACATGGTAGGTGCTAAAAAAGAAGGTTCGTTTGATACATCATACAATTCCTTTTCAAAAAACGTATCCAATCTGTTTTTAAAAGCTAAATCTCCTCCAGATCTAGCAACAACTTCAGGAATATCATGAGGGATACTTAACGAATATTCCCAAGAAGTGCCTTCGTAGAAGAATACACACCAATGGCAAACATACCAAGGCGATTCAGTAATTGTTGGCGTATATTTAAAAGTTGGTTTTTGAATTTTTGACTCGCCAAAAACCACATCATCTAACCAATTTCCTGAAATATCTTTGGGCATAATAAATCCTATAGAACCATTATCTTCATAATCTGCACGCCATAAATTTTTCCAATTATCAGCTTGTTTTATATATCTATCGTAAATATTCTCATGATTTAAACCCTTGGCAACTGTGGCAATATTATAATCATTGTAAGCATAATCAATAGTTCGATTGCCTGCACGGTCGATGCCGTAAGGAATATACCCCAATCGTAAATAAGCGACTAATCCGCCACGGCCTTCTTTTTCTTCATTACCACCTGGAGGCACTTCGGCGTCTTTTAGCATGGCTTTTAATGCCAATTCATAATCTATTCCTTTTAAATTTTTCACAAAAGCATCGGCAATGACTGTTTCAGCGTTAGAGCCTCCTTGAGTTCGTCCGTTATCATTACCGCTTCTGCCTTCGGGCAAATAGCCGTCACGCTTATAAATATTCAACATGGCATTAATAATCTCAACTTCCCGGTCTGGGTCTATTAGTGTGATTAATGGACTAGAGGTTCTAAAGGTGTCCCAAATGCAATAAAAATCATCGTAATACGGTTCATCATTGGTCCATAAAGGGTTCTCTCCTGTTCTATCAACAGGCATGATCATGGTGTGATATAAGCCCGTATAAAACATTTTTTTATAATCTTCTGAAGTGTCTGTCGATAGTGTGATACGACTTAACAGTTGTTCCCATTTATTTTCTAAAACTGATAAAACGCTATTAAAATTCCAATGCGGAATTTCCACTTCTATATTATTTTTTGCTTTTAACGAACTTAAAAACGAGATACCAATTTTGACATTAAGTTCTTGTTTACCTTCTTTTCCAAAAGACAATAAAGCACCTGTTTTTTTACCCGAATCAAATTGAGCCGATGCATTGGGATAAAATTTTCCATCTTTCCAAGTGACCTGTTTTGCAATGGGCTGATCAAAAACGGCCCAAAAATAAACGGTATAGGCACGACCGTTATTCCAACCACCTCTAATTCGGCTATAGCCCCTAACTTCTGTGTCTGAAACTATTTCGATTTGAGATCCCACAAACTGCTGGGCTTCCCTTGCATCTGGATCAGGCTCTTTTGGTTCTCCCAAGAAAAATCCTGGATCAATCTTCAATTCTTTAGTGGCAGTTTCAGGATATGTAATGCGATAAAATGATACTTTTTCTCCTGTGGTTATTTCTGTTTTTATTTGATTTTCCTTAAAAACAGTTTCATAATAGCCGAGTTTCACGTTTTCTTCCTGTCTGAATGAGGTTTGGTCTATCTTATTTAATTCGCCAGAAAATGGCATGATTTGTATGTTTCCATATTTTGGTCCGCCGCCAGTACCACTAACATGTACTTGACTAAATCCTGTTACTTCCGTTGGCATTGGCAACCAACCACTATTCGGACTTACGGTACAGTCAGGACTTGGCTTTACCATTCCATAGGGAGAGGATGGCCCAATAAATACGCGTCCAACCCCTTCAGACCCAATCATGGGATCTACATAGGTATGCAACTGATTTTGAGCATAACCCTGCATAACAAAGCATAAGTTTATTCCAATAATAAATTGTTTAATCTTTAATGTCATCTATTTAAAAGTTTTAATTGGCAACGATTTTAAAATTTATTCTTATTGAACTCATCTTGACTTTTTTCAATTGGCTGCAAAATGATCTTTTTACCCCATATTTTACCTTTTTTTTACTCCATAGCGCTGCTATGAAGTGCTAAAAATCTAAAATCTGGAAAAAAATCTCTATTTTTCGCTTCAATCAAAAAAGTCAAGATTAGTTCATTACTGATTCGGTTTGCTAGACATTTCCAAGTACAACTCACCACCATTTGTAATGGCATCATGAGATATATTTAGGTGTCTTAATGGTTTATTATTTAGTTCTAACTTATTTATATAAATCTGCTCTGCACTATTATCAGGTGCCTTAATAACAAATGTTTCACCTGAATAATATTTTGGATGTAATTGTATGGTCACTTTGTTGAAAATAGGACTCCCTATTTGATATGCTGGATTGTCTTCTGTACCGCCATTCATTTGGAACAATCCCATTTTAAGCAACACATTCAAACTACCCATTAAGCCTTGGTCTTCATCGCCATTGTAACCTGTACTTGGTGCTAATCCACTAAATGTTTCTTTGATAACACTTCTTGTCCAATACTGCGTTAAATCCGGTCTACCTAATTGGTTAAATATAAATGAGGTTTGTATGGAAGGTTGATTTCCGAAATTGATTGGAATGCGACTATACTCTGGGTGCAGTTCGGCATCATGTGATGTCCCTGAAGTAAACTTTAATGCTTTGGCTGTTTCAAATTGTGTATTTAATTTTTCCATAGCTTTGTCTTTTCCGCCCATCAATAGTGCTAAACCATCCATATCATGTGGAACAAACCAGGTAGATTGTGCTGCATTTGATTCTATAAATCCATTTTCATATTGATAATGATCAAAGTTTTCCAACCATGTTCCATCTATATTTTTAGGACGCATCCAACCTATGGAGTTATCAAACACATGTTGATAATTTTTAGATCTGGCCATAAAATAATTGTAATCTTCTTCGTGATTCAATTTCTTAGCCAATTGCGCTAAAGTCCAATCTTGATAAGCATATTCCATAGTTTGACTAGCTCCATCCTGATGCAAACCAAAATCGCCATCAGGAAGCGGATAGGGCACATAGCCTTTTTCTAAATAATATTTTAAACCACCTCCTATATCCGTAGTATGCTCGTAACCGGCTTTTCCCATAATACCACCAAGCATGTGGTTTTTTTTGAGTGCCATATAAATAAATTCCAAATTCTCTTTTATGATTCCTTTTTGAATAGCACTCACGATGAATGGTGTTGCCGATGCTCCCGTCATTACAAACGTATAATCCCCCCCCGATGGGCCACGAGGAATCATACCCCCATCTTTATAATATTGCATTAAGGAATGTACAAACTCTTCCATAATCTCAGGATATGCCAATCCCCAAAGGGTATTGATAGTCCATTGTGCGCCCCAAAACGAATCGGAATTGTAATGGTTAAATTTAGGTTTACCAACTGAATCTAATGGCAACTGACCAATTCTAAACGTTTTACCTGTATTATCTGGATAGGCCCCATTAACATCGCTAATGGTTCTTCTGCCTTGCAAAGCATGCCATAAATCAGTATAAAATCGTTTTTGATCTGTATCGGTTCCTCCTTCGACTTGAATTCTCGATAACATGCCATCCCATTCTGTTTTTGAATCATCAACCACTTTATCAAAATCCCAATGGGGCAACTCTGCTTCCATATTATTGGCAGCATTTTCAATGGACGTATAGGAAATCCCGATTTTCATCAATACTGTTCTGTCTGATCCCCCTAGACTTATTAAATAATTAGCCGTTGTAGTATCCTTTTGTATTACTGTAATGGGCGTATTTATACTAATTTTAAAATAAACCTTAAAAGGCTTCGGACGTCTATGTGTTGGAGCCATTACCAAAGACCCTGTGAGTTCATTATCATTAGTCTGTTCTAAAACCCCTTCTACATTTTCGCAAGGTCCTAAAACAGTGTTTAGATTAAAAAGAATATCTTTTTCCTCAGAATTTGGAAACGTATAATTATGAAAACCGACCCTCTTTGTACTCGTTAACTCCGCTGTTATTTGATATCTATCCAATACCAGTGAATGGTATCCAGGAGTTGCATTTTCGGTTTCATGGCTGAATTTTGAGTAGAAATCGGTAAAAATGGATTCCTTATTTGAATTACTTGTTACGACTGGCATCACAGAAATCCCAGATAGTTGCCAACAATGAATATGACTGAAGCCTTTTATGGTGTCCGTATTGTAGCGATACCCAGTGCCCCAATCGCCTTCAATTTGCGTATCCGGACTTAAATTAACCATTCCAAAAGGACGGCTAGCGGATGAAAAGAAAAACCATCTTGAATTTTCAGTATCTAAAAAAGGATATACCTTATCTACTAAGGTTTCTTTTTCAATAGAAATTTGTTTTTTGGTTTTACAAGACGCAAAAAAAACAAGAAAAAGAAGGAGTCCTATATATCTAATAATCATTCTATTTAATTTTATACTTCTATTATATTCACATTGTGAAATATTTCTTGAACAAACTTGGAAATAAGATGATAAGGTCCCAAATTGAGATAAAGAAAAAAGGATTAAAAAATCAATTTCAAATTGTTGTCTTTAACTAAAAAAGGAGAAGAAATTTTAGCCTTCCTCTCCTTCTTAAATTCCAATCAACTTAATTTAAAAACTTTTGACTAATCAATATCCATCGTTTTGGGTTAGAGCAGGATTTAAAACCAAAGCGTTTGTTGGTATAGGAAAAATACGACGATAGGTATCTGCATTTGTTTTGAAACCCCATTGTCCTTCAAACTCGCCAAATCGAATCATATCATTTCTACGCCATGCTTCGTGTGCAAATTCACGAGCTCTTTCCTTGTAGATATCTTCTAATGTAACACCAGACCATGCTGGAGATGTAGTACGATTAGAACGAATCATATTAACAAGAGACAGTGGTGTATCTCCCAAAGTAGCAGTACCACCTCTAAGAATAGCTTCAGCTTTCATTAAGATTACATCTGAATAACGTAAAAATGGCACATCGTTATTTTGATTACGATTTGTTGACGTAGCATCTGGATAGAACTTAATATTTCTATAACCCATATTCCAAGCAATCTCGTCATTTCCTAAATCAAACAAAGCAACACTTTGACGAAGTACGATATCTGGTGTTAACTCAACTTGGTAAGTATAAGAATCTCCCCCATCTGAACCCGTATAAAATTGGTCATATCCTCTTTTGGTTGTAGTAACCATTACAGGCGTTACGCCATCATTCATAAATTGCAAACCGGTGAGCCATTGATCATTACGAATATCATTAGGATCATCAAAATTTGCATAAAATTCTGGTAGCGTACTCCTTGGTGCACTTGGCCTGAAAGAAAGACCGAATTTAGCTTGTAAAGATCTGGGGACATCATAACGAGAATGAAACATTTGACCATTAAAACCAGTAGTTGACGCTGTAGGATCGAAAGGTACCGCAAAGATAAATTCTTTCATTTGTGGTCCATTATTTGGATAAAACATTTGTAAATATGTACTTCTTGGTTCTATAGCATATAAACCAGAATTAATGACGGCATCACAAGCAGCAATACAATCATTGTAACGTGCCGTACCTGTATAAACCTCTGCATTTAAATACATTTTTGCCAGTAAGGCATTTGCAGTTTGCTTATTTGGTCTTCCATAGGTTGATATATCAGATTCTGCCCTTAAATTAGGAATGGCTTTTTTAAGTTCTTTTTCAACAAATTCAAACACCACTTTTCTATCAGACTTAGCACGAGAACTAAAATCCCCATAAACAGTATCTAAAGGCACATTTCCAAAGGCATCCATCATCATAAAGTAACTGATGGCTCTCATCGTTTTTACTTCTGAAATCATGGTTGACTTCTCTCCACCTTCAGGCATGGTTTTGTCTAAAATTGAAATAGCTTGATTACTAATGCCCACAACTTTAGATGTCCAATCCCACAGACTTGACAAGTTACCTGAATCCTCTGTCCAATCATGCATATGCAAGCTTATATAGTTTCTATTGTCAAACCAGTTTCCCCCTCTTGCCGGTAAAATAGCTTCGTCTGTAGTTAGTGTACTTGTCCACCACCAAGCAAATGCAAATTCTCCACGAAATGCGGCATAAACAGGGCCTGCTGCCTGTATGTATTGTTCTGAATTTTGTGGAAATACATCAGGTGTTAACTGCGTTGTTATTGGCACTTCCAGATTGTCGCAGGACCATAACAAACCAATAAGTGCTATTGATAGTCCTATATATTTAAGTATTTTTTTCATAGTTTAAAATATTTATATTTATTATTAGAATATCACATTAAAACCTACCAATACGGTTCGGGTTTTCGGGTAAAAGTTATTTGAATCTACTCCTGGAGCAGTTCCTCCTTGTTCTACCTCTGGATCAACTCCACTATACTTAGTAATTACAAACAAATTATTTACCGTACTGTATACACGTAACTTCTTAATAAATGGGCTAACATTTTGAATGTTGTATCCCAATGTCATGTTATCCAATCTAATATAACTTCCATCTTCAATAAAACGTGAAGAATATTTATAGGCATTAAGATCCTCTGGGGATTCATTCGCAGCATCCACTAAAATATTATTGGACATGGCTGTACTTGGCCTGAATAAATCTGCACGGGTTGCATTAAAAATCTTATTACCAAATACCCCACGTATAAAGATGTTCAAATCAAAATTTTTGTACTCAAAATTATTAGACCAACCCAATAGCAATTTTGGTTGTGCATTTCCCATATAATGATAATCCACACCATTCAATGGCGTTGTTGTTAAATCTCCGTTTCTGTCATAATATTGAGAAACACCATCAGAATCTTTTCCAGCGTAATGAAGTGTAAAGAATTGTCCTAGAGGTTTACCTTCTTTAAAAATTTGTAAAGTAGCCCCAGTTTGCCCTCCACCATCTGGTTGTACCCTTCTAATGGAATCTCCACCTATAAAAAACGGATTTGTTAATTTTGTAATCTCATTTTTATTGTGGGCTAAATTTAAATTAGTAGACCATCTAAAGTTTTCCGTTTTAACTGGAGTTGCACCTAAACTAACCTCAATACCTTTATTGGATATAGAACCGCCATTAGCTACAATTGATCCCACTGGAACGAGTACTGGATTAACATTATAATTAAAAATCATGTCGGTAGTTTCCTTATCGTAAACATCAATCGACGCTGTTAAATTTCCATTAAATATGGAGAAATCAACACCTAAATTCGTGGTGGATGTTTTTTCCCATTTTAAATCTGGATTAGCAGCCTGACTTGGCCCATAAGCCCCAATTTGTTGTCCATTATAATAGAAGGTTCCAAGGCTTCCTGAAATAAATTGAGCTGTATAAGCATTAAATCCTGAAGAGTTACCAGTTACACCATAACTAGCACGGAATTTTAAATCAGTAAAAATATTTTGGTTTTGCATAAAATCTTCTTTATCCACTCTCCAAGCACCACCTACTGAAGGAAAATAACCCCACTGGTTGTTTGCTCCAAACATGGAGCCCCCGTCTCTTCTAATGGTTCCTTGTAAAAGATATTTATCCTTATAATTATAATTCAAACGTCCGAACTGAGAAATTAAACGTGTTTTTTGATATGCTCTACTATCTCCAAAATTTACTACATAACCATTTACCGAAGTATAATTACTTAAAGCCAAGTTATTATAGCTTACATTATCTACAGGAAAATTAGTTGTAGTTGCCTGAAAACCATCACCTAAAGTGTTTTCTTGCCATGAATAACCTACTACGGCTTTTATATCATGATCTCCTAAAGTCTTATCCCAAGTTAAATAACTCTCAACTATATTGTTAGTGTTTTGATAGAAGTTTCTTAAAGCCGAACCATTTACACCAAAATTCACCAAAGATTTTGTTTGTGGTGGATCTGGATTGTTGTAAAAATTGGCCGTATTATATTGCGCATAATAACTATTATAAAACTCACCATGTAAAGCACTTACTTTTTGATGTGCAACATTCAAGTTATAAGTAAGATCAAAAGGAAGTTTTGCCTCTATCGTGAAGTTACCAATTAAATTATTTGATTTGGTATCATCATCTCCATTCTCTATGAGAGCTACTGGGTTAAAATATCCTGAATTATTGAAATTTTCAAAATACGTTCCATCATCATTTCTAACTGGAGAAACGGGAAGATGGCTAATAGATTGCAAAAGCACCGTGTTAAGCTGGGCAACATTATTATTGGTAGTATTTGAATTGGTAACATTCAAACCAAACTTAACTTTATCATCAAAAGCAAATTGCTCAATGGATAAATTCGCTATAATACGTGAAAATTCACTTGTTTTAATAACACCTTCTCTTTTTAGTGATGTTAAACTTGCAGAATAATTACCATGCTCGCCTCCGCCTCTTAAAGCTATATTATGACTACTTGAAAGCGCCCCACCTGATCTTAAAATTTCTTTTTGCCAATTGGTGTTGGTTCCTCTATCATTTTCAGGAGTAAAACTTAAATTATTTTCAGCTAAAAAGGCCCTTAATTGATTTGAATCCATCATATCAAGTTGATTGGAAACCCTCTCAAAGCCAAAATAGCCATTGTAACTAATTTGAGCTTTATCTTGACTCCCCTTTTTTGTAGTAACCATAATAACACCATTTGCGGCACGATTACCATAAATAGCTGTTGCTGCAGCATCCTTAAGAACATCAATAGTAGCGATATCATCTGGTGAAATAACCGAGATATCAACACCTGGAATACCATCAACTACATAAAATGGCCCTTGTGAACTATTTAATGTAGAAGCTCCACGTAAAACAACTGATGAATTTCTGTTAGGGTTGCCACTTGCCGAAATATTCAATCCCGAAACTTTACCTTGTAATAATTGTCCAACATCACTAATGGCGCCTCTATTTAATTCTTCGGCTTTTACCGAAGTAACAGAGGTTGTTAGATTTTTACGAGATCCTTCCCCATAACCTACCAATACAATTTCATCTAAGCCAGTAGCGTCTGGTTGTAGATTAATTGTATAACTGGTTGCTCCAGTTAATGCAACTTCTTTTGTTACATAACCAACATAAGAAATGAGTAATGTAGCATTTCTATTGGAAACAGATAATTTAAATGCCCCATCAAAATCTGCAGCAGCACCATTAGTTGTACCTTTTTCTTGCACACTGGCACCAGATAAAGGCACACCTTGCTCATCTAAAACCACCCCAGACACTTCTGTCGATTGCGCCCAAGAATTAAATGAGAAGCCTATAAAAAAGGCTAATAATAAAAGTTTAAGTTTTTCCATATTGAGATTGTTTAATTAATTAGTTGTGCTAAACTATTGTTAAAGACTTGTTAAGTAATGGACATCTTATTCAATTGTATGGATATTTTCATTAATCCTTGTAATAATGCCATTTTATTAGTATAAATCACCACTATTTTTTTGATTTTTTAAGATTAATATATCCATCTTACAAAAGCCTCCATGGCTGCATAGTGTGACAGGCCTAATTGGTCATACAAATCGGCAGTTTCCCTATTTCTGTCCTCGGCACGTTGCCAAAATTCCCTACTATCTGCTCCTTGGAATACCACGCCATCTTTTTGGGACTGGTGTTTGAAAATTCCTTTCCTCTTTTCTAGAACTTGGTCTGGCCCCATAGGCACGGCCATGTCAATTTCATCAATGCCCCATTCTTGCCAAGCACCACGATACAACCAAACCCAACAATCATCCATGAACTTTTTAGGTTTTAAACGTTTCACAGCTTCAAATACGGCATCCAAGCATACTTTGTGGGTGCCATGCGGATCTGCCAAATCACCCGCAGCATAAATTTGATGGGGTTTAATTTTTTCTATTAAATCCATTGTTATTTGGATATCTTCCTCTCCCAACGGTTTTTTCTCTATGGTACCCGTTTCATAAAAGGGAAGTTCCATAAAATGGATTTGGTTATCTGGTAAACCCACAAAATAACAGGTAGATTGTGCTTCGCCTTTTCGTATCAAACCTTTAATGTACCTAACTTCAGGAATATCTATTTCACTTGCTTTTTTATTCTTAAGAAATGCTTCAGCTTTTTTATATATTGCTTTGGCCTCTTTACTTTCTATACTGAACTTAGTATTATAATCACAAACAAAACTGGCAAACCTGAGAGCTTCATCATCAGCAACAGCTATATTGCCCGAAGTTTGATAACCTACATGTACTTCATGCCCTTGTTCCTGAAGGCGCTTGAAAGTGCCCCCCATGCTTATGATATCATCATCTGGATGTGGACTAAAAATAAGTACTCGCTTTTTAGCTGGTTCTGCACGTTCTGGTCGTTTGATATCATCGGCATTTGGTTTGCCTCCTGGCCAGCCCGTAATAGTATTTTGAAGTTTATTGAAAATTTTAATATTAATATCGTATGCTGGTCCAGAATCTGCCAATAAGTCGCTCATGCCGTTCTCAATATAATCGGCATCGGTTAACATCAAGATTGGTTTTTTTAAATGAAGCGCCAAACCTAAAACAGCTTTTCTGATGAGCTTATCCGTCCAATTTACTTTTTCAACCAGCCACGGCGTATTGATACGTGTTAATTTGGATGCCGCTGCTTTATCCAAAACAAACATGGCGTTATTATGCTCCTGCAAAAATGATGCTGGTACCAAATTGGTAACCGTACCTTCAACGGAAGCTTTTATAATATTCGATTTTCCTTCACCCCAGGCCATCAATATCACCCGTTTTGCCTCCATGATCTTTTTCACTCCTAAGGTAATCGCCGTACGCGGTGTGTTATTCAATCCTGAAAAATCATTGCTTGCCGCAACCCTTGTTATGTGGTCTAAAGCCACCAAGCGTGTCTTTGAGTTTTGGAGCGAACCTGACTCGTTAAAGCCAATGTGACCATTGCCGCCAATGCCCAAAATCTGCAAATCGATACCTCCTAAGGCTTCTATTTTTGCTTCGTAATGACTGCAATAATCTGAAATGGCCTCCTTTGTTAATGTGCCATCTGGAATATGGTAATTTTCGGCAAGTATGTCCACGTGGTTGAAAAGCTGCTCTTTCATAAACCGCACATAGCTATTGATGGAATCTGGCTCCATGGGGTAATACTCATCCAAGTTAAAGGAGATGACATTCTTAAAACTAAGCCCTTCTTGCCGGTGCAAACGTACCAGTTCTGCATACAATCCCTTTGGGGACGAACCAGTTGCCAACCCCAATATACAAGGCTGTTTTTGGGCCTGTTTTACTTTTATTAAATCCGCTATTTCCTTGGCAACGGATCTGGAGGCCTCTGTTGAATTTTGGTAAACTACAGTCCCTATATTCTCGAATCGTTTTTCAAAACTTGTTGCCTTATCTATACCACTCTTTAACATTGTTTTTGATTTATTTTTGATTATATATTTTGATTATTTTAATGACCTTTTCCTATTAGACCAACTTTTATATGTGTGTCCCCATACTGCAAAAATCAATATAAAGGCATAACAAGGAATCAATATCCAATAACTACTATTGGCTGCCGATGCTAACGCCTCAACTTCTCCAACCCCTTCTGCCATAAGGTTCTGCTTATTGGTATCTACCAAGCGTCCGTACAAAGGTGGTATGATAGCCCCTCCTGAAATTGCCATAATAAGTAAAGCCGATGCCGCTTTAGTGAACTTGCCCAAACCCTCTAATGTCAAAGGCCATACGGCTGGCCAAACCAACGCGTTTGAAATCCCTAAACATGCAACAAACAGTACAGAGGTTAATCCTGAAGTCAATAAAATACACACACTAAAAACTATGCCCAATACCGCACTCATCTTAAGTGCTGTGCTTTGTTTTAAATATTTAGGAATTAAAAGAGCTCCTATGGCATAAGTGGCCACCATTGCCAAAAGGGTTAATGTGGTAAAGAATTTTGCATCTGCCGCAGAGAACCCTAAAGAAATACCATAAGCAATGATAGTGTCGCCAGCAATGACTTCTGCACCTACATACACAAACAAGGTTAACACACCTAACCATAAATTGGGAAATTGAAAAATACTTGTTTTGGTTGTTTCCCCATCCTTTACCTCTTCAGCTTCAGCGGCTTCAACATGGGGCAAGGGGGCTTTTCTGATTAATATTCCTAAAACAAATAAAACCAAAGCCATAACAAGATAAGGCATAAACACACTATCTGCCATAGTATCTAAAAGCACGTCTTTTTCTTCTACAGATACGCTTGATAATTTCTCTTTAACTTCATCTATACCAGATAACAATAAAGCACCAAAAATCAATGACCCTAAAGCTCCCGCTGTTTTGTTTGCAATTCCCATAATGGCAATACGCTTTGCACCACTTTCTATAGGACCTAGTATGGTAATATAAGGATTGGCTGCCGTTTGTAAGAGTGTCATGCCTATTCCCTGAATAAAAATACCTGTTAAAAAAATCCAATAGGTTCGCGCTTCCGCGGCAGGAATAAAGACTAAAGCACCAACCGCCATTATGATTAAACCTAAGGACATGCCTTTTTTATACCCGATTTTATTTAGAATATAAGAAGCAGGCAACGCCATCACCACAAAGGAAATATAGGATGCCGTAGCTACAAAATAAGATTGCGCATCGGTTAACTCGTTTATGGTTTTCATAAAAGGGATGAGAGCCCCATTTATCCATGTTACAAAACCAAAAATGAAAAATAATCCTGCAATGATTATAATGGGAACTAAATGGTTATTGGAAATTGTATGAGGTTTGGTTGTAGACATAAGGTTAGTTTATATTATTAATAGATATTATTTTGTTAACTGTCTATAATTTTAAGTATTGGATTAATACATATCATCACTATGACACCAATTTATTTCCCATTCCTTTATCAATTGTCTTTCTTTTAATTCATCAAAAGGTTGATTAGTTACAGTAGATTCTCTTAGTGCCTGTAAGAACATGCTCCACCTTGGCCAATAAAATTCTTTATACATGCCTTGCCATGATCTGGAGGCATAATCATTTAAATGACCTTCACCTCCCCATAAAGTAATGAGCATTTTGGCATTTTTTAAATAGAATTTAGATTCTTCCGCAGAATCTCCATAATTGTAGGCAGATGTTAACCAGTGATTTAAACTATTTATGGGTTGACCTAAAAGCATGGTATCTATATCTAAAGATTGTTTCTCTATTTTTTTGTACAATTCATCTCCTTTTGTTAATTCCTTTGCGTTATAAGCCTTAACACATTCTACCAATAAATCATCAATACATAAAGAATAATAATGTCTGGATACATCCAATAAGTCATAATAAAAAAGGCTATTTTCATCAAAGTTTTTAGATTCTTGAATCAACATATCCAAAGCCTTTTTCAGCTTTTCTTTATCACCCGGATTTCCTTTAAATTCAGTAATCTTTATAGTTGGTCTTTTAAAAAACAAATAGGCTCCTGCTCTACTATCCCACCAACGGGTCTCCCAATATTTAGTACTATAAACAGATTCCATTAATAATTTCCATGCTTCAAAAACCCTATCGGACGTGTTCCCATATCTAGCATTTAAGTACGTTTTCAACCATTGGTTTACGGGTTCTTTCCCTTGTGCCCATGCAAGATCATAAATGTATTCGTAAACAACTGGGTTATTATTCAATCCCTCTGGCATGACGCCATAACCCACCAAGTTTCCTTTGTTTGGGTTATCTAATAAACGCTTAAGCTCATAATTATAAAAATTCAAATCACCGTAAACCGGATTGGAACCTCCGTAATTATGAACATACCCATAAGTCCATTGTTTTCCATAAAAGGCTTCTTGATGTTCCCATACCTTGTACCTATCATTGGCATAATCTTGAATGATTAATCTGTCATCAGGAACCTTACTTAAAAAAGCCATCGTGGCTTCTTTTGTCCAATAATCTTTATCGTTACCAAAAAGCCACCCTTGCATCACCCAAGTTGCCCCAGGTGCTGCTTCATTAATGGTTTCATAAATAGTTTTTCCATAATCTGATAATTCTTCATACTTGTTTTCTTCAGATACAGGAGGTTCGATTTCATTAAATGAATCGGCTAAATAAAAATCTGATTGTCCGTACAATTCTGAATATAATTCTATAAACCGTTTTCCTATTTCTTTAAATAGCGGATCTTTAGGATCCAACAAAAACGTGCTTTCAAAACCACCACCAGACCAAGAACTTAATTCGCTTATTTTTGATTTTGAATATTTTTCCGCAAATGCTTTTGGTACATAGCCACTAAAAGCTGGCACAACGGGATGCATCCCTAACGCCCTCATTTTTTGCAGTATTTTTTTCTGAATGTCCGATTTTTTATCAATCCACTTTTGTGGTAATGGTCCTTCGTGGCTATTGATGTTACCCATGCGTTGCCATGGTAAAAATGCAGGCCCTGCAAAATGCTCTTGCAATTGGCTATCTGTTAACCCATATTCTTTCCATAACTGTTGCCAAACAATTTCTTGTCCCTCAAGTGCCGTTGGAAAATTGACTCCATGAAGTGCCATCCAATCTATTTCTTGCGACCACCGCTCCCAGTCCCACCAAGGTGTGGTATATCCAAACGTGCAGGCATTTAAATATTCTCTATATTTAAAAGGTGTTGCACCTTTTTTAGAATAAATTGGCCATGTTTTAGGCCAATTTATTCTATTGCCTTCCCAGCTAACCAAAACTGCCCCAACATCCTTAAGAAAATGATAAGCTGCATAACAAATGGCCGTATGTGTTGTTCCTTTGATTGTTACTTTGTTTGCTGTTGCTTCAATTTCAAACCAATCTGAAGACGTTTTATCTTGGTTTTCAACAATAATGAGTTCAAAATCATTGGCGCGTTCACCAATAAGGTTTTCTATGACCTCATAGGCACTTTTACTTTTTGTTTCTTTTGTATTTTTACATGATATAGTGAATATCAAAAAAAATGACATCAATAAAAGCGGAACAAAAATTTTAAATGACTTACGGTATTGAATTTTTAAATACTTTTTTTTCATTGTGAAAAATTAGATTGAAGCTTAAACTTTATTAATTAATGTAGCACTTTTGTTATTGGAAAAAGTGAAAAAAAATAGGGAGAATAAATTATTTTAGAATAAATCATCTCCCTATCAAACCAACTAAACTTTGAATTTAATAACCAACATCTTAATTTAAAATATGGGTTTCCATTCATTTAAACATTGCAGTTTCAAATTGAAACCATTTGCTATTAACAAATTTTATACTAACTATTTGTAAAATTAAAAGGGAAGACCTTTTGTAAGATGGACACATTACTCAAAAGCATAGACAAATTACTCTTTATTTAAAAACATACTGCTTTTAAGAAAAAATCCTGAGGAATTTATTAAACATCGCGTTCTTCATGCTCTCAAAATGTTTTTATAAAATTATTCATATGTAAACTTACTTACACCTCCTCGGGGAATAACTTTTAAAATATCGCCTTCAGCATTAAAATTCAAGCTATCTATAGCCAATTCACGTAAAAGGGTATCATTGTTATCCTTAATCCTATGATAAAAAATATAATCTTGATTGTTTACATTAAAAACCGTATGATGTCCAGGCCCTAATGTTGTAGAATCTTTAGATGTTGAAAGTATCGGGCTGTTTGGCCCCTCTTGCCATGGACCATAAGGCATATTACTTGTAGAATATCTTACCATGTAAGTTGCATCGGTACATTTCCCTTCAGAATACATTAAATAATATTTGCCATTTTTCTTTAACATAAAAGGTGCTTCAAAATAATGTGGTGGCGTAATATCCTTTATCTCATTTTCATTAAAAGACACCATATCATCATTCAATGGCACTATAAAGCAATGTCCGTTTTCCCAATTTAAACCAGAACCCCAATATAAATAAGCCTGGCCATCATCATCTATAAAAGCTTCGGCATCTATCATGTGATATTCTGGAAACATATCGCCTTTTATAAAAGGTGAATGATTTTCTTTAGCGTTTTTCCATGGTCCTAATGGGTTTTCACTTTCTCCAACCCAAATCTCACTACCTACCGAAACATACATATAAAACTTTCCGTTTTTTGCTTGTATTACAGATGGTGCCCATACCATGCTTCCATTTGAAGTTGAACTTGTACATGCTTCCTTAGTTGGCCAGTTAATGTGTTTTTGTTCCCAATTAATAAAATCTGAGGACTCAAAAACCGCTAACTCATCGCCGCCCCAAGGATCTATAGTAGCATACACATAATATTTGCCTTCATAAGTAACCATGGAAGGATCTGCAAAATATCCTAGGATTACCGGGTTCTCAATTTTGGTTGTTAAAGACTCTTTAATATTATTTTCCTTTTTTTGTTTGCAGTTGAAAACGAGTAATAAAAGGATTAAAAAATAAAATGGCTTTTTTAATGGGTTTGCTTTTTTTGAAATTTTAAGCATTGTTCTATAATTTAGGTGATTATCTTTTTAACACACACGTTGTTAATGATTTTTTTGGAAGTGTGATGACTTCATCAATTCCAAGAGTTGAAACCTTTTTTAAATTTATATCTGATACATCGGTTGTTTGGTAAACCTCCATGGTTTTAAATTCTTTTGGAATTCCTGAAATTTTAATATCCTTTGAAACTTTAAATTGGTTGACCAAAACAAGGACTATCTCATCTTCATTCATGTATGCCGATTGTAAAACACCTTCAAGAGCTTCTTCAGGGGATTTTTTATCAGAGCGTGATGTATGAATTCGCTTCATTTCTGGCCTTATAAATCTTGAATAATGACCAAGTGCCCAAAGCATTTTAGATTCATAATAATTGCCTCCCAACTTATTATCATCTATATAAATGAGACCGTCTTTAAAATCATAAGGGCTAACCGCTAACCACCAATGCCATGCCGAAGCATTTGCCAAAACCAAATCGGAATGAATGACCCTGGCTATATACAATGCGGGATCAATGCCCAAATCGCGGCCACCGCCTTTAATAATTTCATTATCCTCAAGAATACAATATTCCGACATCCAAAATTCCAAAGAAGGATCAACTTTTTGGATTTCCTTGCTTAATAGGTGTCTTGTATTTTTTAGGGTTTCTAAATCCCAAGTAGAGAAATAACTATGGCCCGCAATTTTTTTAGCGATTGATTTTAAATCCCCGATATAACCGGGCGAATTTTTATCAAAAAAGTAGGCGATTTGATTTCCTCGGTTGGGTCTGTTTTTTTCCGAATACAAAAAATCCAAATGGCCAGCTTCCGTAATTTCTATTTTAGCTGAAATATTATGTGTATTAAAAGAGGCATCTATCGCTTTCGTTGCCTCAACTATCTCATCATTGTTCCAAGGAGACCCTTCTTGTTTACAGCATTTCCAATCCCACTGAGGTTCGTTAAATGGACTTATATAATCAAAATCAACGCCTGTTTTACTTTTTACGCCTTTTACAACTTCCGATAAAAAATCGGCGAACTTTTTATAATTTTCACTTTTAATATTTGCGGAAAGCCCATCATCTGAAAATGTTTTACCATTTTTTGTATAGAAAACGGGCGGACTATTTACAAAACCAACAAATGTTCTAACCCCTCTTTTTTTAGCTTCATTTAAAAACCAAAGTTCCCCAGATTGTTTGTTCCAATTATAGGTGCCATCTGCGTTTAAAAAACTTTCAGATTTTCTCCAATCCGTAAGTATCTGGCTATCTTCGCCTTGTTCTGTACTCCCTGCTCCAATATTAAATCGCCATGCGGTTAACCCAATGCCTTCCGGACTTCCATCTGGTTTATTTGAGGTACTAAATAATAGAGATGCTATTTTGTTTTTTACATCTTCGCTCCAATATTTACCAACAGCCTGTATGGACCACGCATCTGAAGCGCCAAAATTATGTATGGTCTGAAATGTTTTATTTGTGTGTAATGTGATTTCTAAAACAGGGTCTTTTTGTGCTATACAATCCACATTTTTAACAAATAAAACCAGAAATAATAGAAAAAATGCTTTAGAACGTTTAAAATACTTCATCATTTTAATTACATTTTTGGAACCATTGAAAACGAATATTGGTAAACTGTATTTGCATAATACATATAAGGTGCATGTGGTTTTGCGCCCCAGCTATCATCACCGCCAACACCCATCATTTTATGGTCTATATGTACTTCTACAAAATCCCTTTTCTTGACATCAATTGGAGTTCTTAAAACTTTTATTTTTCCTTCATCAAAATCTTCGGTAGCATGGTGTAAGGCATTAAATTCAATAGGCGTGTTATGAGCCTTAACTGTAAAACCCATTCCAAATTGATTGGTTAAACTCAACCATCTGGTATCCGTTTTATGTCCGTTTTCCTGTGGTCTGCCATACACAAAATATTGGTCAGCTACTTTCGATTGGTAGATGCCAACAAAGGCCGCTGTATTCCTGTCTATATAATTTTCCCAAGGACCACGACCATAATATTCTAGATTATCGAATTCTTTGGGCATTCTAAACACCACTCCAATGCGTGGGATTTCAGGCAAGTCGGCTTTATCGGATTTAAAGGTGTAGTCCACTTTAATTTCCCCATTGCCATAAATGCTGTAAACCATATCTATAGTGCCTTCAACCGTGGGTAATTTTAATGTTGTATTGATGATTAATTCCGTTGTGGAAATGATGTTATGGTTGATGCTTTCTAACATAGCGTTGTTCATGGCTTCTTTCCACACCTCGGCTCTCACTTGCATTTTATTGCCAAAATCGTTATCCGTTGGAGCGCGCCAAAATGTTGGAACCAATGGGTCGTTCATCAACTCATAATGATTCAATTTGTATGACGTGATAGCTCCCGTTTTTTTAGAAACATTTATAATAAAATTTCCTCCTTTAACCACAATGCCTTCTTGACTTTCTTCTACTTGAAACTTACCTATCGCCACTGGATTAATAAATTGTAAATCTGATAGTTGCAACGAAAACTGTTCTGAAGCTACCTCATGCCCAAATGGAATCATTTCAGTTTCTTTTCCTTGCAATGCGTAGATATTCAAAAAATATTCATTCCCTTTTTCAGGATTGAAATCCTTGATGCCAAGGTTGAATGTTCTTTCAGTTTGAGGAGAAATACCAATTGGTGTGAATGCGCCCGATTGGATGACTTTACCGTTCTCCATCAATTCCCAACGAACCGAGTAATTATCCAAATTCGAGAAAAAATACTCGTTGAAAACGGTAATCGTTCCATCAGAAATTTTCAAATCCTTAAAATGTATGTTCTGATACACTTTTTTCACTTCAAACAGTCCGGGATGCGGTGTTAAATCTGGATTCACCAAACCATTAAAACAGAAATTATCATCATGGTGTACGCCTTCTGGTTCAAAATGTCCTCCATAGGCCCAAAACTTGGTACCATTCTCGCTGTATTTTACAATGCCTTGATCCATCCAATCCCATATAAAACCACCTTGTATTTGTCTGTTGGCACGCACCAAATCCCAGTATTCCTTAAAGTTTCCAGAACTATTGCCCATGGCATGGGAATACTCGCACCATATAAAAGGACGCTCTGCATCTGTCCCTACCCACTTTGCAACATCTTCTATGGACCTGTACATTTCACCAATAATATCTGTATGTTGCTCTGTAACATCCGACATGCGTTCGGCACGCTCGTAATGTATGGGTCGGCTTTTATCCAATTCCAAAATAGCTTTATAACCCGCCAAAAAATTAGGGCCATCACCTGCTTCATTGCCCATACTCCAAATAACTATGGAAGGATGGTTTTTGTCTCTTTTTACCATGTTTGTAATACGTTCTACATGCGCCGCTTTCCATTTTGGTTTATTTGCCAAAGTTTCTGAAGGATTGTAACCCATACCATGAGATTCCACGTTGGCTTCATCATAAATGTATAGACCATATTGGTCACATAGTTTGTACCAAAGCGGATCGTTGGGATAGTGGCTGGTTCGAACGGCATTAATGTTGTTCAGTTTCATCATTTTGATGTCCGCCACCATGTTTTCTTCATTCACGACATGTCCATGATATTGGTTATGTTCATGGCGGTTCACACCTTTTAAAAGAATGGGCTTCCCATTTACCAATAGCTGGCCACCTTTAATCCCTGTGGTTCTAAAACCAATTTTGATGGAAGTCGCCTCTATGGTTTTTCCTTTACTGTCCTTTAGATTTAATACCAAAGTATATAAGTACGGGCTTTCAGCAGACCATGCATTCACTTTAGGGATATCACCAGTAAAAATTAAGTCGTTTACAGCTAAAGCTTTAATGCTGAATATACTTTCGTTTGATAAAACTTCTTTACCTTCAGCATCAAGAATTTGATATTGTAATTTTAAATTGGATACTTTTTTGGTGGATGTGTTCTTTATTTCAGTTTCTAAACTAAAGACACCGTTTTCATAATTCGCATCTAATAAGGCTTTTGAAAAGAAATCACTTATGCGGGTTTTTGGTCTAGCATAAAGGTAAACATCACGCTGTATGCCCGATAACCTCCAAAAATCCTGATCTTCCAGGTAGCTGCCATCGGTGAACTTAAAGACTTTAACGGCCAATTTATTTTTCCCTTTTTTCAAATAGGGCGTGATGTTGAATTCTGCAGGAAGTTTAGAATCTTGGTTGTAGCCCACTTTAGTTCCGTTTATCCATAGGTAATAACCGGATTTTACGGAGCCTAATTGAATGTAAACTTCACGGTTCAACCAGCTTTCATCAACCTCAAAATAGGTTATATAAGAGCCAACTGAGTTTTGCGACGCTTTTATAAATGGAGGGTTTTTCTCAAAAGGATACTCTATATTGGTATAGTTTGGATAGCCATATCCGTAGAGTTCCCAGTTTCCAGGTACCGGTATTTCATCCCAATGGCTGTCATCAAATCCCGTTTTCTCAAAATTTGGGACTCCTTTATCGGAATGGTCCGTGAAATTAAATTTCCATTTTCCGTTTAAACATTTTATAAAGTTTTCATTTTCTATATTATTGTCTAAAGCATTTTTTGTATTTGAATACGGGCGAAAAGTAGCTCGAGCCTTTTCCCTATTCTGTTGGAACATTTCAGGGTTTTCCCAATCGTTTTGGCTGAACGTGTTTTGACAAAAGATTATTGCTAGCAGATAGAAAATGATTTTTTTCATAGGGTAAATGTTATTTTATTACTTTTTAAAAATGAATTTATAAGGCAGGTATTTACCATTGTGTTGTTAATAAAAAAGCTGTCCATTTTTTATCAACCAATTCAAATATCTGGAAAAAGGGGAGGTAAAAAACACCTCCCCTAATCGATCCCAACTAAACTAAAGATTTCAAAATTAACATTTGCAAATCAATAGAGATAGTAAAATTATAGAGAACATATAGTGTCGGCATAGATATATTATCCAAATGCATGGACATATTTTGATTTAGGGCATTTAAGCCTTTAAAAGTTTTGACAAAGATTCTTTAAATATATATCTTCGATTTTCTTTCTGCTTGAAGCGTCAAATCTTAGTTATAAATTATCATCAAATTGAATACTATTTTAATATGATTAAACCATTCTCCACCTTAATTATTCTTTTATCTGTTTCTAGTCTCTGTTATTCGCAATCAAGTAATCTCTTGTGGTACGATAAACCTGCCGATTACTTTGAGGAGACTTTAGTTTTAGGCAACGGTAAAATGGGAGCTTCTGTTTTTGGGGGTGTTAGTTCAGATAAAATATACCTTAACGATGCCACATTATGGTCTGGCGAACCCGTAAATGCTAATAATAATCCTGAAGCTTATAAATATGTAAACCCTGTTAGAAAAGTTTTAAGTGAAGAGAATTATAAGCTTGCCGACTCGCTCAACCGTTTTATTCAAGGTCAGTATTCCCAATCTTATGCGCCCTTGGGAACCATGTACCTAAATTACAAAGACCAAGAAACGTTTAAAAATTATCATCGAGAACTCGATATTAGTAAGGCTATTTCTAAAGTATCTTATGAAAGCAATGGTATTAAATTTCAGCGTGAATATTTTATATCCTACCCAGACCAAATCATGGTTATTCACCTAACAAGTAACAAGAAAAAATCCATTAATTGTTCCATTGGGTTTGAAAGTCTTTTAAAATACAATATCACAAAGGAAAAAAACATCATGAAAGTTGATGGTTATGCACCTTATCATGCAGAACCAAGTTATAGAGGAGATATGCCAAATGCCATCCTTTTTGATGAGAAAAAAGGCACTCGTTTTACAACCCTTTTTAAAGTTTCAAACAAAGATGGGAATGTAATAAACACCGGTAATTCCATAGAGCTCAAAAATTGTACGGAAGCTACTATCTATGTTTCCATAGCGACCAGTTTTAATGGTTTTGATAAAAATCCAGCGACTGAAGGTGTTGATAACAAAGCATTGGCTCTGAAAAATCTTGAGAAAGCTTATAAAAAATCATATTCCTCATTAAAAGAAAGGCACGTAAAGGATTACCAAGCATTATACAACCGGGTTGCCTTGGATTTAGGAAATTCCGATGCTCCCAAATTGCCAACAGATAAAAGGCTATTACGTTACAAAGATGGCATGGAAGATAAAAATTTAGAAATTCTATACTTTAATTTTGGGAGGTACTTGCTAATATCTTCATCAAGAACAGAAGGTGTTCCGGCTAACTTACAGGGCATTTGGAATCCTTATATGCGTCCACCATGGAGCAGTAATTACACCTTAAATATCAATGCCCAAGAGAATTATTGGCTTGCAGAAATTGCCAACCTTTCAGAATTACATAAACCTTTATTGACTTTTATAAAAAATGTTGCAGTTACGGGAGCGGTTACGGCCAAAACATATTATGGCGTCAATGGTTGGGCAGCTTGCCAAAACTCCGATATATGGGCATTAAGTAATCCCGTTGGCGATTTTGGTGGCGGTGACCCTAATTGGGCGAATTGGAATATGGGTGGCACTTGGCTTGCTACACATTTATGGGAGCATTATTCTTTTACTCAAGATGAAAATTATTTAAGGGAAGAAGCCTATCCTTTAATGAAGGGTGCCGTACAATTTTGTTTGGAATGGATGGTGAAAGATGATAAAGGGCATTGGATAACCTCCCCCTCAACGTCACCAGAAAACATATATATTACCCCAACAGGTTATCATGGAGCTACTTTGTATGGTGCAACGGCCGATTTAGCTATGATAAGGGAATTATTTAATAATTTTATTAGCGCTTCCAGTGTGTTAGATATTAATGATGCATTTTTAAACCAAGTCGTTAAAGCTAAAAACAATTTACATCCCTATACCATTGGGGAAAAAGGCAATTTACAAGAATGGTATTATGATTGGGAAGATGAAGACCCAAAACACCGCCATCAATCCCATCTTTTTGGTCTCTATCCCGGAAATCATATTACTGTAAATAATACTCCAGATTTAGCGGATGCCTCCAGAACCACTTTAGAAATAAAAGGTGACGAAACCACGGGTTGGTCCAAAGGATGGCGTATCAATCTTTGGGCAAGGCTGTGGGATGGCAATCGTGCCTATAAAATGTACAGGGAATTGCTTAAATATGTGGACCCTGATAAATCTGAAGGAACACACAAAGGACACGGTGGCACCTATCCGAACCTTTTTGATGCCCACCCTCCTTTTCAAATAGATGGCAATTTTGGTGGTGCCGCTGCTGTTATTGAAATGCTTATGCAATCCACTAATAATAAAATCTATTTATTACCTGCGTTGCCTGATGCATGGAAAAATGGATCCATAAAAGGTATTTGTGCCCGTGGCGGATTTGAAATCTCCATGGAATGGAAAAACAACACCTTAATAAAAACAGAAGTAACGGCTAAAATATCAGGAAAAACGACTTTGGTTTACAATAACACACAAAAAGACATTGTGTTGAAAAAAGGTGAAAAAATAGTTGTGATTTGGTAAGACTACTTCATAATAAGAGAACATCAAAAACGAAAGTCAAATCAATACATTCTGTGTGTTGCTCATAAAAATTCAACAGCAAATGAGATTTGCTGTTGAATTTTTATTGCTCGTTTCCTCAGGTAAACCTTGAAAACTCCATAAATAAAAAAATCCAACACTTTCGTGTTGGATTTTTTTGGTCGGGGTGGCAGGATTCGAACCTGCGACCTCCTGCTCCCAAAGCAGGCGCGATAACCGGGCTACGCTACACCCCGAAATTATTATCTTTCTTTTTGCGGAGAGACAGGGACTCGAACCCTGGCGACACTTACGCGTCGACAGATTAGCAATCTGCTCCATTACCACTCTGGCACCTCTCCGAATTTAAAAGAACTTTTGCAATAAAATTGCGGTTGCAAATGTAACGCATCATCTTTTACAACGCAACTATTTTTATCCTTTTTTTAAATAACTATTCGGGATACTCAATTCGCAAATGGTAAATGTTTGCTAGCTTGTGTTTCAATACTTTCTTTATGGATTCTATTTCCTTAAAAGTAATGTTTGCATTCAAAAATTGATCGTCTTCAATTTGTTTATTGATAATGCTTTCAACAAAGCTATCAATTTTAATGGATGTTGGGTTTTTTAAACTTTTTGAAGCAGCTTCCACACTATCGCACATCATTAAAATAGCGGTTTCTTTACTAAATGGTCTCGGGCCAGGGTAACAAAAATACTTTCTTTCTACATATTCATTAATCTCTTTTTCTTTCATATAAAAAAAATAGACAGCACTAGTACCATGGTGCGTCCTTATAAAATCCATAATCCTATCTGGAATATTGTATTTTCTGGCTATCTCTAAGCCATTTATAATATGGTCTACAATAATTTTAGCACTTTCCTTGGGAGATAGTTCTTCATGCGGATTGATTCCCGTAGTTTGATTCTCGGTGAAATAAGTTGGGCTTTTCATTTTTCCTATATCATGGTACAAGGCACCAACCCTAACCAACATGGCATTAGCCCCTATTTCACTTGCACATGCTTCTGCTAAGTTTGCAACACTTAATGAATGATGAAACGTACCAGGCGCCACATTTGATAGTTCTTTTAATAGTTTGGAATTTGTATCAGACAATTCTAAAAGAGACACATCAGAAACCAACCCGAAAATTTTCTCATACGCATAAATAAGTGGTTGTACAAATAACGTGGCAAGACCACATAAAATGAACCAAATGAATGTTTCCCAATTAATAGTTTCTACAGTTCCTTCATGAATTACAAAAAAGGCAAAATATGCAATGATATAAACAAGGGTTATCTGTACTACAGAAATAAACAAATTAGCACGTTTATACAACTCAGAAACCGTTAGTATAGTAACGATGCCCGCTATAATTTGAAGAAACATGTATTCATAACTATTAGGCACAATAGACCCTAATAGCAACACCGTTATAACATGAGCAAACATGCCCAGTCTGGCATCAAAAAAAGCTTTTAATACCAAGGGCAAAATGCAGATGGGCACAATATAAATAAATTTAGAATTGTAATTAACCACTAATGTGGTAAGCATTACCATTAAAAGGATATTGAAGAATATAAAAGTGACTTTTGTATTATTATCAAAGATATCTAATCGATACTTTCTTAAGAACAAAAGCAACATTAATAGTGCTAGCGAAACCAATAGTGTATAAGCGAATAATATCCAATTATAATTAGATTTTGTCCATACTTGTGATTCAAATTCCGTTTTTAACGATATTAATATCTGATACTTATTACCTTCTACAACTTCCCCTTTCGATATAATTAAAGTTCCTTTTTCCACACTTCCCCTTGAATACGAAATTTTATCAAGGTCATCATTTAGTGCCTTATTAGTAAACGATTCATTTAACGTCAAACTAGGTTCAACAAGATCGAAAAATAAGGATATGAACATGGTTTCATAGGTGTCCAAACGGTTCTCTGAAAGTAGTTTCACAATGGTGGTTTTTACTTCATCTTGCTTGATTAAGTTAGAAAATTGTGTGTTATGCTTTTTAACCTGTCCGTCAAGAATAACGGCAACTCTATCATCAGGATAGTTGTAATCTTCATTTAAAACACCAAAATGGTATAATTCTGAAATAATTTTATTCCCTGTTACATATATATTATCCCTTGTAGATTTTGGTAATGAATCTGAAAACGCTTTCTTAAATTCAACATTAAACAAATCAGTTACTTTCTTTTCTATCGCCGTGTCTTCATTAAAATAAGCAATAGAATGATCGATGATGTTTTGTTTTTCGGCAGCTATTTCTTCATCAGATTTTTTCACAGCAAAATTGAAAGGCGCATATAAGTTTTCTGATTGCCAAGGTTTTCCCTTTTCAAAATTGTACTTGAACTTCCCACTTTTAGGAAATAGGTAAACAATTAAAAACGTGGTACATATAAAAAGTAATCCTTTGTAAATTAAAGAATGATTTTTGTATAATTTATTTATAAAGTCTTGCATTAATATGATTATGTCTTCAAATGTAATAAATTCTAGGGCTTCTTTTAACTTTTATAATGGAGTAATGCTTCCTGTTTCTGCTAAAAAATCATTAATTTCGTGCTCATTAAACTAAAGTATTTAGATAATGAGCAAAGACGTGGTTATTGTTTCTGCAGCCAGAACACCAATTGGTAGTTTTATGGGTGCTTTATCAACCATTCCTGCCCCACAACTTGGTGCTGTTGCCATAAAAGGGGCGTTGAAGAAGATTCATCTAAATCCAGAATTGATTGATGAAGTCTTCATGGGACAAGTGGTTCAATCGGGTTCAGGACAAGCTCCTGCAAGACAAGCCGCCATTTATGCGGGATTGCCTAATACCGTACCTTGCACAACCATAAACAAAGTCTGCGCTTCTGGTATGAAAGCCGTGATGTTGGCAACTCAAAGTATAGCCATGGGCGATAATGATATCGTTGTGGCCGGAGGCATGGAAAATATGAGTTTAATTCCCCATTATTTATATGCTAGAACAGGTACTAAATTTGGTTCTACCCAATTAATCGATGGCATGCAAAAAGATGGATTGGTAGATGCCTACGACCAAAATGCCATGGGTGTTTGTGCGGATGCATGTGCCGTTAGATATGAATTTTCTCGTGAAGATCAAGATGCATTCGCTATACAATCTTATAAACGTGCTAGCGAAGCATGGGAAGCTGGTAAATTCAATAATGAAGTCGTGCCTGTTGAAGTGCCACAACGCAAAGGTGAGCCCATTATGGTTAGTGTGGATGAAGAATTCAAGAATGTTGATTTGGGTAAAATCCCATCATTACGTCCTGCATTCACAAAAGATGGTACTGTTACTGCGGCTAATGCCTCAACCATAAATGATGGTGCCGGTGCCATGATTTTAATGAGCAAAGAAAAAGCTGAAGCATTAGGTCTGAAAATTTTAGCGACCATAAAAGGCTATGCCGATGCTGCCCAAGAACCCGAATGGTTTACTACAGCACCCGCAAAAGCATTGCCTAAAGCGTTAAAAAAAGCTGGAATCTCCATAAATGATGTTGATTTTTTTGAGTTTAACGAAGCTTTCTCAGTAGTTGGTTTGGCTAATATGAAACTATTAGGACTTACAGATAAAAATGTGAATGTGAATGGAGGTGCTGTGTCTTTAGGACATCCATTAGGATGTTCTGGAGTTAGAATTTTAATTACTTTACTAAATGTATTAGAGCAAAATAATGCAAAAATAGGAGCGGCAGCCATTTGTAATGGTGGCGGGGGTGCTTCTGCTGTCATTATTGAGCGTAACTAACTTTTTTGATGATATACTTTTTAATACAATCCTTGTCTTTTTTAAAATTAAATTTTCAAATTGCTCTATTATGTCCAATAACAAAAACCATTCTAGGAAATAATTTGTAGCATGCAATACGGCGTTTGTAATTTAAGCATCGTTCCCTTAAGATTGGAACCTACGGATAAAAGTGAACTAGTTTCACAAGTTTTATACGGCGATTTCTTCAAGGTATTGGAACAACGTAAATCTTGGAGTAAAATCAGATTGGCGTTTGATGGTTATGAAGGTTGGATTGATAATAAACAATACAAAGACATTGATGAAACTCAATATAAAGTACTTGACACATCCAGTCCTAAATTATCAATAGACTTGGTGGAATTCATTCAAGATGAAAACCATCAATTGCACCCTATCTTATTAGGTTCTTCATTGAATGCTCTATCAATACTCAATCATTCACATGATGGCAGCATCATTGAAGGTGTTCTGCATAAAAACAATCTTATAGAAACCGCTTTTTTATATTTAAACAGTCCCTATTTATGGGGAGGTAAAACACCGTTTGGAATAGATTGTTCTGGATTTACCCAAATGGTCTACAAACTAAATGGCTACAAACTTTTGCGTGATGCCTCCCAACAAGCCACCCAAGGTGAAGCTTTAAGCTTTATTGAAGAAAGTGAACCTGGTGATTTGGCCTTTTTTGATAATAATGAAGGTACTATTATTCATGTGGGGATTATTATGAGCGATAATTATATCATCCATGCGCATGGTAAAGTGAGGATAGACCGTTTAGACCATTATGGCATTTATAATATCGATAAAAAAACCCATACCCATAAGCTTAGAGTCATTAAAAAGATAATTTAATCTGTTTTATTCCAATAGTTTATGAATTTGTGCATATTGCAATAACACGATGGTTCTGGTATCCATAATATCTCCATTGTTTAACATATCCACAGCCTTTTTAAAAGGAATTTCCAGCACTTCAATATCTTCATGCTCGCTATCCAAACCTCCACCTGAACTGACTTTCATGGCATCGGTATATTCACCAACAAAAAAATACATTTTTTCGGTCATAACCCCTGGTGAACTATACGCTTCAAATACCTTTTTTACTTTCTCTAACCTATAACCTACTTCTTCTTCAGTTTCTCTTATAATGCAAGCTTCGGGATGGTCTTTATCTAACATCCCCGCACAAATCTCCACCAACATGCCATCTTTGTTATCGTTCATGTAAGTGGGCATTCTAAATTGCTTGGTTAGTATAACAGTTTGCTTTTCTTTATTGTAAAGCAAGATACCTGCGCCGTCACCTCTATCATATACTTCCCTTGATTGAGTTACCCATGTTCCGTTACTAAGTCTATAATCAAACGTTATTTTTTTTAAGATGTAATAATTATCGGAAAGTAACTTACTTACTAAGTTTTTAATGTGACTTGCTATCATTTGAAAATCTGTGTTTCTTTTTGTTTCATGTGGATTAACATATTAATGCTAAGCGTTTGTTTTTAATTAGCAATGTCGCTAAAAAATACCAAATCGGAAATTTATATTTATAAAATTATGGTTAAAATTTCATGTGAAAGTGAATCTGATATTAGTTCTAAAGATTATACACAACCAGAAATAGAAGCATTTATATTTATGCATCTATCCTTTTGAATTGCATAATAAACAAAAAGCAGTATATTTGGTAGGCTATTAACCTTATCTATTATTATTGATGTTAAACTATAATCTAACACCATCTTTATCAATTCTCCTATTTGAACAAACACAAATAGTTACCGTATTAACTATAGTTGTTATTTTTTTTGCTGTGCTACTTATCTTAGGAGTTAGAAAATCATATAAACTTAAAAAAGAAAATGAACGACTAGATAAAATAAGTGAAAAGTTAGCAAAAGAGGAAGAAGAAAAGTATAACGATTTCACGGACGGACATATGTACCAATAAAACAAAAAGCCTGCAATTGCAGGCTTTTTTATTGTTACTTAAACTAACTTTTAGCGAACCAATTTTTTATATTTAATGCGTTTCGGCATTAAATCGCCACCTAAGCGTTTCTTTTTATTTTCTTCATATTCAGAAAAACCACCTTCAAAAAAGTATACTTGGCTATCTCCCTCAAAAGCTAAAATATGGGTACATATTCTATCTAAAAACCATCGGTCGTGACTTATAACAACGGCACAACCTGCAAAGTTTTCTAAACCTTCTTCCAAAGCTCGTAATGTATTCACATCAAGGTCGTTGGTAGGTTCATCTAAAAGTAATACGTTACCTTCCTCTTTAAGCGTCATGGCCAAATGCAAACGGTTACGTTCTCCTCCGGAAAGCATTTTTACTTTTTTGTTTTGTTCACTTCCAGAGAAATTAAAACGACTTAAGTAGGCTCTGGAATTGACTTGTTTTCCGCCCATCATGATTAATTCTTGACTATCACTAAAATTTTCCCAAATGGATTTTTCAACATCTATATTGGAATGCTTTTGGTCTACATAAGCCAATTTAGCAGTATCCCCTACTTTAAACTCGCCTTTATCTGGAGTTTCCTCGCCCATAATCATCCTGAAAATGGTTGTTTTACCAGCACCATTCGGACCAATTACACCTACAATACCTGCTTGCGGTAATTTGAAATTCAAATCTTCGTACAATAACTTATCGTCATAGGCTTTGCTTACGCCAATCGCTTCGATAACATTTGTTCCAAGTCTTGGACCATTGGGAATATAAATTTCAAGCTTTTCATCCAACTGTTTTTGGTCTTGACTCAATAATTTATCATAATTATTCAAACGTGCTTTTTGCTTAGTTTGACGACCTTTTGCACCTTGCCGAACCCATTCCAACTCACGTTCTAGCGTTTTTTGACGTTTAGAAGCTGTTTTACTTTCTTGAGCCAAGCGTTTTGATTTTTGGTCCAACCAAGATGAATAATTGCCTTTCCACGGGATACCTTCGCCTCTATCAAGTTCTAATATCCAACCAGCAACATTATCTAAAAAGTATCTATCATGCGTTACAGCAATAACGGTTCCTTTATATTCTGCCAAATGCTGTTCTAACCAATGCACCGATTCGGCATCCAAATGGTTGGTTGGCTCATCCAATAACAATACATCAGGTTCTTGCAATAATAATCTGCATAACGCCACACGACGACGCTCTCCTCCAGATAAAACACCAATTTTTTTATCACTATCTGGCGTACGCAAAGCATCCATGGCAATTTCTAGTTTGGTATCTAGTTCCCAAGCGTTAGAAGCATCTATTTGATCTTGAAGTTCGGCTTGTCTATTCATTAGTTTTTCCATCTTATCAGGATTGGAATACACTTCTTCTAAGCCAAACATATCATTTATTTTATTATACTCGTCAAGTATAGCAACGGTTTCAGCAGCACCTTCACGAACCACTTCCATAACGGTTTTATTATCATCCAATTTAGGTTCTTGTTCTAAATACCCAACCGAATAATCTTGCAAAAACGTAACATCACCTTGATAATTTTTATCAACACCTGCTATGATTTTAAGCAATGTAGATTTACCAGATCCATTTAACCCTAAAATCCCAATTTTAGCTCCGTAAAAGAAACTTAAATAAATATTTTTTAATACGGGTGTATTCGCCCCTTGAAAGGTCTTGGTTAAACCAGTCATTGAAAAGATTACTTTTTTATCGTCACTCATTATACCCTACCTTTTAAAGCATTAAAAACCCAAGCAATTGCAAAAAAACCCAGACCTACAGCGGCGAATCCCCAGCCGGCTACATCATCGTATCTAAATGCTCCCATACCTATTAAAAGTAAACCAACTAAAATCATAATTGTTGTAGCCCAAGCTAGGACTGTGTTTTTATTCATAGCCATAATTAAAATTTTGTTTAGGGCGCATCCACGCTAAAGGCGTGGCCAGGCTTTTCGCTAAATCTTTTTTATTTGTTATAGTAAACCTAATCAAAATGTACTTCAACAACTAAAAAAGGATACCGCTAAGATCCTTTGCGCAATTTGAAACACAAATATCGTATTTTTAAATAAAAAAGCATCCTATAAAGGATGCTTAATTATAATTCTTAAAAAAATTTATATAGACTGTAATTTAAAATTTCTTTCTAGTAATTAACTATTTCAAATTCCGACCTTCTGTTTTCTTTATGTTTTATTTCAGAACATTTAGTGTTATCATCACATTCATTAATTAATTTTTCTTCACCGTAGGCTTTTCCTATAACCCTATCTGTCCCTACACCATTATTTAATAAATAATCTATGGTACTTTTTAATCTACGTTCAGAAAGTCCTTGATTATAAACAGCTGAGCCCCTAGAATCCGTATGGGAACTGATCTCTAGTTGTAATTTAGGATGTTCGTTTAATATTAAAGTTAAACCAGATAATGTATTTTTTGATGAAGATGATAAAGTGGACGAATTTAAAGCAAAATAAACTTTTTCTAGGGCGTCAATTTTATTTTTAATATCACTTTTTTCCTTAGCTCTCGCTTCTTCTTTTTCTTTTTCAAGTTGAGCAAGTCTTGCTGCTTCTTTTTCCCTTTCTAATCGTTCAGCTAACAACTTATTTTCATTTGCTAAAGCTATAGAATCATTAACCCTAGCGGCCTCTTTCTCTAATGCTTCAATGAGTTCCAGTTTAGCTTCTCCTTCTTCATTTAATTCTTTTTCAATGTTAAATCTATAAACAACGCCAACAGCATGCTGTAAATGATTTGTTGCATTTGAATTCATAGCCCATTTTCCAGATGAATTCACATCCAATCCAATGCGGTCAGAAAACCAAGTTCTAAAACCTAATACTCCATTATATGTTCCCCGAGAAATATCATTAACATTTGCATAACCAATTCCTACTCCCACATAAGGATCAAACCAACCTGTTTCGCCTATAATTTTGTTTAAATCATAACTCAACCTACTATCTATAGAAAAATAATCTTGATCGTTTGCAATAGGCAAGCCATCTATAATTTTATCTTTTTTGTATTTGTTATAGGAAGCAATGGCTTCAATTCCTAATCCATTTTTAAAATATCTTCCTATACTTAATCTAGAAGGGTAAGGCACAGCATTCCAAGAGTCTTTTATATCAAACAATCTATTAAATTGATCGCCTGAATCATCGACAGCATTAAAACCAATACCTGCAATCCATGAACTTACTATCGTTGAATCTTTTTTTGTTAATTCTGGGGTTTGAGCATATGTTATAAAAACATTAGCGACTAGTATAACCAGTAAAATTTCTTTTTTTATCATCTTTATTAATTTGGGGTTAATTTTAATGCTTCAAAAATATTTAAAATAACACCGACAAGTAAAATATAAACTTTGAATAGTATGAAAAATCGGTTATATGAATAAATTATAACTTAAAAAGCATCCTCGAGAGGATGCTTTTATTAAATTTTTTAAAAATTATCTTAAAATGTCATGGGCACTTCAATAAACAATAAACCGGAATCTTCTTCTACATTTATTTCAAATGAATCCTTACCTAATACGCCAATAGTACCCCTTGTTTCCAAAGCTAATTTTATTTAAGACTATTCTGTCATAAACACTATTTATAATTCCAACTCAATAGTAGGCTGCCATTTTAGATCATATCTAACCATATTGTTGATTTTCTTAAATATAAATCTTCTCGTCCTATAGAGTAATCAAAGACATTGCAAAAGAATTCATTTTAATCTTTATATAATCTTACTCGTTTACTCACTTTAATCTTAAAATTTTAACTATCAATAGTATTTTATTAACACAACGTTAATTTAACGTTAAAATAATATATATTGTTCAATAAATTAGACCAATTAACCATCGACCAATTATAATTTAACAACATATATGTACATAAATTTAAAACCACAGTTTTTTTTTAAGACCTTGGTAATTATAATTATTCTTCTATTAATAGCAAATATCTTTTCTATTGCCACTAAACTGAATTTCATTTTAGATTATGATAATCAAAAAATTGTTAGGGGTATTTCAGATAAATTTGATTTTGATACAGAAAAAAGTATCCCAACCATGTTTTCATCAATTATCTTATTTTTCAGTGCAGTATTATTAGGAATATTAGGAATTAAAGATAGAAAAGACAGAGCAAAATATAGCCCATGGTTTGGTTTATCTGCCATATTTGTCTTTTTATCTATTGATGAAATGATCGAAATACATGAACATCTAATACCCATTATTAAAATGATTAAACCAACCAGCGGCGTATTTTACTATGCTTGGATTATTCCTTATGGTATTGGTTTAATTATATTATCATTAGTATACTATAAGTTTTTAATGAGACTGCCTAAGAAAACTTTATATCTATTCATGCTTTCTGGTTTTATATTTATTTTGGGAGCAGTTGTAATTGAATCCTTTGAAGGATGGGAACATCAACTTAATGGAAAAAGAACTTTAACCTTTTGTTTGATGTATACAGCTGAAGAAACTCTAGAAATGCTAGGGGTAAGCTTATTCATTTACGCTATTTTGTCGTATTCGTCTTTTTCTGTAAAAATTGAATCTAAAACTAGTATTTAGATTTCTCTTTTTTAATAAAGAGCACTCAATACAGAATGCCCTTTATTACTTACTAAAAAACCATAGGTACCTCGATGAATAATAAACTAGAATCTTCTTCTACATTTATTTCAAATGAATCTGTATCGGAGACGCCTATAGCATCTCTAGTTTCCAAAGGATTGTTATTTATAATTATTTTGCCATAAATATTCATAACGTAAACGCCATGGTTTTTGCTCTTGATTGTATACTCAAATGTCTTTCCTTTATCTAAATCTATCCGAGATATGATGGCATCTTGATGTATTTTTAAGCTTCCTTCGTAGTCTTCATCGATAGATGTCACCAATACTTGAAGTTTATTTTTCCGTTCAGAAACATCAAACGCTTTTTGGTCGTAACGCGGTTTTACATTTTGTTTGTTTGGCATCACCCAAATTTGGAATAACCCTAAATGCTCATCTGCTGAACCATTTATTTCAGAATGCTGCACCCCTGTTCCAGCACTCATTATTTGAACTTCACCAGGTTTAACGGGTATCCATTCATCTCCCATATTATCTTTATGTTTTAATATGCCCTTTAACGGAATGGTAATGATTTCCATGTTATTATGAGGGTGTGTTCCAAAACCCATTTTAGGAGCAACAACATCATCATTTAATACACGCAATGCTCCGAAATGTACTTTTTCAGGGTTATAAAAATTTGCAAAACTAAATGAATGATTCGCTTGTAACCAACCGTGGTTTGCAAATCCTCTACTGTCTGATTTATGAATTATTGTTTTCATATACTTTTTATTTTTTTCTTTCCGCTAAGGCGGAAATCTGTTTGTTAATTACCGCATTTTATCCAACAGATTGCTTAACTGCTCGGCTTCTTCTTCGTTTAAATTTTTTAATAAATCGTTATCTAAATTATCTGGAATGGACTCCAAAAGATCTTTACCTTGTTTGGTAATTACTATTTTCACAACGCGTCTATCTTCTGGACAGGCTAATCTTTCAATGTATTTTTTTGCACATAACTTATCCATCAAACGTGTGGCATTTGGTGAACGCTCAATCATTCTATCTTTTACGATTTGAACATTTATAGGTTCTCCGGCACCTTTTAAAATTCTAAGGATATTATATTGTTGTGGAGAGATTCCATAAGATTTAAAAAATTCATTTTGATAACTAGAAATCCAGTTTGCTGTATATAAAATATTCAACAGCGCTTTAACTCTATTGTTGGCAAATTTTGAATTTATATCTTTACTTATATCTCCCATGTCTATTTAATTTAAGCTAAAATATCTGAATATTCTGTAGCTCTTTTTTTAAAAAAAGCATTTGCAAAAGGGCATAAAGGAATAACTTTTAAATCATTAGCACGAATATAGGCTATGGCTGCATCAATTAATTTATAACCAATACCTTGTCCTTTTAAAGCATCATTAACCTCGGTGTGATCAATAATTATTTTGTTGGGGCCAGCATGCGTATATGTCATTTCAGCCGCCTTGATGTTTTCTATTTCAATATAAAACGCTCCTTTTTTTTCGTTATCAAAATGCTTTACCTCCATAATAATATTTGTTTGTTAAATTGCTCAATGGCATTTTTTAATTGACCATTAAAATCCTCATTTATAATTTTTCCATCTGCAAAATTATTTCCAAAAAAAGGCAATGAAAAAACTTCAATTATGTTGCCGTCGTGAAATGGAAATCTACCCTGCGCTATTTCCAAAACAGTTAAACCTCCCCTACCTCCAGGTGACGTTGCCATTAACAACATGGGTTTGTTATAAAACATCTTTCCTTCAATTCTTGTTAGCCAATCAAATAAGTTTTTAAAAACTGCGGAATAAGCTCCATTATGTTCTGCCAATGACAACAAAATACCATCGGATTCTTTTATTAAATTTAAAAATTTATGGGCATTTTCAGGAATACCTTGCTCATGTTCTAAATCAATACCATATAGAGGTAATTCAAAATCATTTAAATCCAAAATATTAATGTTTGCGTTTTCAACTAAGGTCGATGCATACGTAACCAAGTCTTTATTTATTGAGTTTTTACTGTTACTACCTGCAAAAGCTATTATGTTTTTCATCTGTTTATGTTATTTTAAATTTCGGTCAGATGTAACACCCTGATTAATTATCCTTGCTTGTAAGAATATGATTTTCATCAGTGTTTCATCTAATATGTTTTAATTATTATACAAATGTAGAAATAATAATTTTATTTTCCAAGGAATATATTTCCATGTAATATATTTTATGATTTCATTAAGACTTTAAAGGCTATATTTAATATAAAGATTAGTATTTCACAAGAAAATCAACTTTTGTACTTTAGCAACAAAGAAACTGTAAATGAATATCGACTTCAATAAAAATGAGGATCACAACAAACTGCTTGTATCAGAGCTTAACAAAAGACTAGCTAAAGTGCATTTAGGTGGTGGTAAGGCAGCATTAGAGAAACAACACGAGAAAGGCAAAATGACGGCTCATGAGCGTGTGAATTATCTGCTGGACTCCAACTCTAAATCGATAGAAATTGCTGCCTTTGCAGGTGAAGGCATGTATGAAGAACACGGCGGATGTCCTTCTGGCGGTGTGGTTGTTAAAATAGGTTATATAAAAGGCAAGCAATGTATTGTGGTTGCTAATGATGCCTCCGTAAAAGCAGGTGCTTGGTTTCCAATAACAGCTAAAAAGAATCTTCGAGCCCAAGAAATTGCTATAGAGAATAGATTACCAATCATTTATCTGGTTGATAGTGCTGGCGTATATTTACCTTTACAAGATGAGATTTTTCCAGATAAAGAGCATTTCGGACGTATTTTTAGAAACAACGCTATTATGAGCAGTATGGGTATTACCCAAATTGCTGCCGTTATGGGCAGTTGTGTTGCCGGTGGCGCTTACTTGCCTATTATGAGTGATGAAGCTTTAATAGTTGATAAAACCGGTAGTATTTTTTTAGCGGGAAGTTATTTGGTTAAAGCCGCCATTGGCGAAAATATTGATAATGAAACATTAGGTGGTGCCACAACCCATTGTGAAATTTCTGGAGTTACCGATTATAAAGCTAAAGATGATGCCGATGCATTGGATACTATTAAAAATATTATTGACAAGATTGGTGATTATAACAAAGCGGGCTTTAATAGAATTACCCCAGAAAAACCGAAAGAAAACCCCGAAGATATTTATGGTATTTTACCAAAAAGCCGTGTGGAACAATATGATATGCACGACATTATCAAGCGTTTAGTGGATAACTCCGAATTTGATGAATACAAAGCAGGTTATGGCAAGACCATTATAACATGTTATGCAAGAATGGATGGTTGGGCGGTTGGCATTGTTGCCAATCAACGTAAACTTGTAAAGACCAAACAAGGCGAAATGCAATTTGGTGGTGTGATATATAATGATAGTGCAGACAAAGCCACCCGATTTATAGCCAATTGCAATCAGAAAAAAATTCCGTTAGTATTTTTACAGGATGTCACAGGGTTTATGGTTGGTAGCAAAAGTGAACATGGTGGCATTATTAAAGATGGCGCTAAAATGGTAAATGCTGTTAGTAATAGTGTGGTGCCTAAATTTACTGTGATTATTGGCAATAGCTATGGCGCGGGTAATTATGCCATGTGTGGAAAAGCGTATGATCCCAGACTTATTGTCGCATGGCCAAGTGCCGAACTAGCGGTTATGAGCGGGAACTCAGCTGCAAAAGTATTACTTCAAATTGAAAAAGCCTCGCTTGAGAAAAAGGGCGAAAAAATCACTCCCGAAAAAGAGGAACAGCTTTTTAATAAAATAAAAGACAGATACGATAATCAAGTATCGCCATATTACGCTGCCGCCCGCATCTGGACCGATGCCATTATTGACCCGTTGAATACCAGAAAATGGATTAGCATGGGAATTGAAGCCGCAAACCATGCGCCTGTTGAAAAGTCTTTTAACATGGGAGTTTTGCAGGTATAATTTTAATTATATTATTATTTTTTGTATCTTTTCTATTGAAAATCAACAACTTCAATCATGGATACAATAAAAACCCTTAATAAGTGGGCGAATAGTCATACCTATTTGCCACTTGATTTAGTTCGAGTTGCTTTAGGTATATTTTTATTCATTAAAGGAATTCATTTTATGTCTGATACTACCATGCTCATGTCGTTATTTAAGCCTTTTCAAAATATGGCTGGGGGCATGATCATTGTTCACTATGTTGTCCCAGCGCATTTTCTTGGTGGGATTTTAATTGCTTTTGGATTATTAACTAGATGGGCTATTATTGCCCAAATACCAATTTTAATTGGAGCTGTTCTAATCAATTTCATGGGAGAAATGAATACTGGTAATTTAACATTAGCAATTATTACTTTATCCATTTGTTCGTTTTTCTTATTATATGGTTCCGGTAAACATTCATTAGATTATTATTTTAAAATGCAGAAATAAAAAAGGGCAACTTTATGCTGCCCTTTTACTTATGATATATAATATAATTATAAACTCTATTTTACAATGAATTTTGCCCTCATTGTCATTGAGTGTCCTGGAAACGTACAAACAATCCAATAAGTTCCTGGTTCACTAGGTGCTTGAAAATAAATCTTTTCAGAAGTTTCCGGACCAACAATCCCTGTATGGAACAACACTAAATCTGAATTTGGAACATAATTAAGATCAGGGCCATCTAAGCCTAAGTTTAATGCCATTTCCCCTACTTTTGTAGGTGTATCTACTCCTGTTTTTGTAATAACAACATTATGGAGCATATCGTCATTATTATTTAAAGTCAGTTCTATTTTACTATTTCTATCAACAACTACTTCACTAACATCGTATTTTAATCCAGGAACTGTTCCAATTAATAATTTTTTATCAATTTTTCCAGCCCAAGCAGTTGGGATTTTAGTAACTCTTTTAGGTTGGTTAACAACTTTTCCTGATGTTTTCATCTCATTCATTTGGGATGATTTTAAAACACCTCCCGGAACTTCATTTAAAGTGTAATAACCAGTGCTATGCAAAAGCAATTCTCCTGTAGAGGATTTTAAATTCGGAATTTCCAATTGATGTATAAAACCTAATCTCATGCCGTGTACCGTTAATTTAACAGATAACCCATCTTCAGACACTTCTGCTTTATGTATCATGGCATTTTGTTGGTCTATAATAGGACTACCATAAGTTAAATGATACAAGTATGTAAATGTTGTTAACTTATAAGAGGCGACATCTTCAGCCATTTTTTTGTTTACTGGTTTCGTAAATTCTAATTTAAAACCATCGGCTAAAGCGTTCATGGTTTTTATTTCAAAAGGTGTTTTCCCTGTCCAAACTAAACGTTGTAATCCATAATCATCTTTACCTGTTGAAGACCATCCCCTACTTGTCATACCGACAAACATACTATTATCACTTCCCCAAATCATTCTTAAAATGCCAGAAGAAAACCCTTCCTTAAACCCAAAAGCAGCTCCTTGATATACGCCGTTCACTTTTTCCATATAAACACGCATGATTTTACTGTGTCCTTGATCACCCACAAATATTTGCCCCTCAAACGGACCGAACTTACCTTTACTGGTATCGTAAATCATATCTGATGTTGAAATCCCTAAAATAGTATGTGGAAACCAAATTGCTGGTGCTTTTAATGCTGGTACTTTTTTGGCATACTCATATAAAGTCAGTCCAGATTCTGCTTCAATATCTTCAAATTTTAAATTTTTTATTGGAGATTCAGATTCTCCCGTCCATCTTAATCCTTCAGGGTTTCCTGCAAAATCCCCAACTTCCAGATGTGTCATTCTACCAGAACCTACCCAATCTCCTTGATTTTCAGTATAAAAAATATCACCATCACCATTAATGGCATAACCCGCTGGCGAACGCAATCCGGTTGCTATTGGGGTCATTTTACCTTCTGGAGTAATTTTCAACATCCATCCTCGCCATTTCACTAAACTAGCACCATGACCAATCCAACCAAGGTTTAAGGTGACAAGCATATCGCCATTTTTCATGAATTTTGGCCCGTATGAGTATTCATGATAATTACCTGATAAAGGCCATGAATAAACAGTTTTATATACATCGGCCACGCCATCATTATTTTTATCTTCTAAACGCGTAAGTTCTCCCCTTTGAGATAGGTAAAATCCGTTATTTTTATAAGCCAAACCTAATGGTTCATGCAAACCATGTGCAAATCGTTTATATGTTGGATTTTGACTGTAAGGTTTATCAATCAACCAAACGTCTCCCCTTCGTGTTGAAACTCCTAATTTATCATCATCTGTAAATGATAAACCACCAACCTCAAGAATAACATCTTTAGGAATTGGCACCGTGATTATTTTATAGAATTCGGATTCTTTCTTCTGTATATCATTTGATACCTGTGCGAAAGATACTTGGCACAAACAAAAAACCACTACTAATTTTAATATCTTATTTATATGTTGCATGATTATTTTCTTTAAGATTACCAGATAATACTGTAGTTAATAGCTTGCTTTCCTGTTGGAATTTTCACGATAAGCTCATCCATACCATTGATGTTTCTAATAATTGGTTTTAACTTACTGTTTCCAGATACTTCAACATAATAACTTTCATCATTTATTATATAGGTATTGTTTGGCAATGATTCAATATGTTCTCCTTCCGCTAGTTTATGCCAAATAGTTTTATCAGCATTTACAAGAATGTTCCTTTCTATTTTACGCTCACCAGACGGTTTAAATGTATTGGTAATATTTGTTCCATTAATTTGGCTTAAAAACATGGGGATGCCTTCTTGATTGAACTCATAACCCAATTGTTTAAAACCAATATCGTCGTCCATACTTGGCCAGTTGGAATCATCACTTTCAAGATAAGCGAATTCAAAACCTCCATGACTTGCCACATGAAATTCGTTTGGCTCTACCAATTGGCTTTCACCTCTAGAATCCCACATAGGTGTGGCATCTAAAAATTGACCATCCCAAGCCATTAATAATGATCCTCTAGATAAATCGAATGCATAATGAACACCTATTGGGCTGCCAACCGAAATGCTAAATACCTTTTTTATGTCTTTGTGCATGATAAAGGTTCGTTGCGCAATAATGCCTTCTTTAGGTTCGATGAGAATTCTTTCTGGTTGCGGTCTTCTCGGCCTTGTGTCGGTTATTGGTTCTAGAAGGGAATACTTTTGTATTCCTGGGCCTTCTACTTTTAAATCAAGTTCTCCTCTCCATGGGAATTTTTTATTGTAAACCAAAACAAATGGCACAGAGCCTTTTTGCAACGTTAACTCTGCAAATCTCTGTTGAAATTCATACCCATAATCTTCATTCAAATTAAAAATGGTATCGTTATCAATCAACAATAAACCACCTCCATTTAATCCCATTCCAAAAAGATAGTCTCCAGCAGATGGTATGTCCATAGTTCCTGAATAAGACACTATTTTTCTTGAATTGCTTAACGCAAGCTCTGATAAATCAATGTTTTTAACTTCTTTTTCACTTACCAGTTTAATGCTGTCCATATTTATAAGACTCTGGTAATTACCTTCAAATTCTTTGTTTACTATATTGGAAAATATAAATTTTTTGTCTTCATAGAGTTTATACTGAATATTTTTGATAGCAACAGGACCATGATCGCCTTGAATCATCAAAGCACCTTTAGGTTTTTCATTCTCAAAAGCTGCTGCTTGCGTGGGTCCAGAAACCTCAACATTAGATTGTATCAAAACACCATTCAGCCAAACTTCTTCAAACCAAGCATTTTTAATTTTATTTCCAGTGGCATCGAACTTTGGTGCATGAAAAATGATTTTAAAATGCTGCCATAAACCTGGTGCTTTCGCGGCATTGGTTTTTGGTGCTTGCCCCTCAAATCCTTCTTTTCCTTGGCCTCTTGTTCCATCCCATCGTTGGTAAATCCCTCCAATATCTGAATACTGTGGTTCTTTAATACCCCAACTATCAAATAGCTGCACTTCATATCTGCCTTGAAAGTATAAACCGGAATTTGATTTCACAGGCATCATAACATCTAACTCGATTTCGATATCGCCATGCTCAAAAGATGAAAAAATATGTCCATTAGTATCTTTATCTCCCGTATTGATTAAAACTCCAGTTCCCTCAGAAAAGGTCAAGGTTCTTTCTTTAAGTCTGTCGGCAACAGCATTACCAGCAATCTGCCAATTATTTGTTGTGGGCTTGAAAGAAGACAAATCGTTTAAATTAACCTCGGTAAAAGGTAAAAATTCTATTTGTTTAGGCTCTTCTTCTGGAATGACAACTGACTCACTTACTGCAACATCTTTCTTGCAGGAAGTAAAGCAGCAAATTACTAATGCCAAAAAATAGTTTAGCGTGGTGGTGTATTTCATATATATTTATTGTTGGTTAATGTTCTTTTGGTTTCGCCTTATTGTCTTTGGCATCATTTTTTAAAAAATTTATTGTTAGCAGCAATTACTTAAAATCATATTTAAATAACTTGTTTTTAGAATATAGGATAAATAAAAAACTATATATTTTAGAAGTTCAACAACATTATCCATTGAAAATGACCAAATATATTTTTTATATTTATAACCTACAATAATAAAAAAAATAACCATGACCACAGACCAAAACATAAACAAATCCAGAAAAATCATAAATATCATTCTATTCATTCTGTTTGTTTTATTTGCTTTAGCTCAATTAAATGACCCAGATCCTATGGTTTGGTTCACAATTTATGGCATTATAGCTAGTATCTGTTTGATTGCTAATTATAAAAAGATTTCCAAAATGTTGTTATGGGTACTAATTATAGCGTTGCTTGTTTATTCCTTAACTTACCTGACTTATTTTATTGATTGGTTCAAAATAGATAATAAAGAAGAACTCTTTGGTGAAATGGTTTATGAAAAACCTTATTTAGAGGGCACAAGAGAATTTCTTGGATTATTGATTGCCGCTGGAGCATTGATATATCAATTAAAAAGACCTGTTTTTAAGTAAGGAAATAAGGTTTTATAATTACCTTAATTTACAAATCCAATTTAGCGATAACAAGACCGTTTTGCGGTTCGGTGAGTTGTAAAACTTTAGTTTCTGTTGTTTCTGTTGATTTGCCATAATCCTTAAACATAGTCAACTTTATATAAGTTGGTTTGGTTGTTTCTTCTGAATCTTTTAGTGAATAATTAACCATTATAAAGTAACTACCTTTTTTGGCATTTTTAAGCGTGAATTCCTCTGGCCCATAACCTTGAGACATGTTCTGTGCCAATTGGCCCCCTTGCTTTGTTTTTGGGTTTTCATAATTGCATATTTCACGAGAGGGGTCAATAACCTGTAAATTGATATTAGCATCATATCTGTTCCAATCTGCTACAATCCTTAGATCGTAACTTATATTTACACCATCGTTCAACAGAATATCATCTATATCCGAAAACTCCAAAACACCTTCATTAACAGTGTTTTCATCTGATACCAAACTGTTCAAAATGGTAACAGACTCCTGCTCAAGACCAATATTTTTATATACCAATGCCAAATCCCTATAGGATTGAATATCATCTGGGAACAATCTTAAAACTTGGGCATATATATTTATTGCCAGCTTGTATTCTTTTGCCTCCTCCAATAGGTAGGCCAAGGCTTTTAATTGTTCTGGCTTATTAAGATCTGTTATTATATCATTGAACAGTATCCTTAGTTTATAATCTCTATTATTCCATTTTTTAAAATAATTATAAACATTTAAAAAATAAGCTGGCAAATGTGCGTAATCGTCTTTTTGTTTTATATAAAGGTTATATGCCTCTTCAACCGAATTGGCTTTGGAAAGCTCTTTAATGTATGGTTCATCCAATATACTTTCTTCAGCTTTTAAACCGTCAAGGAGCTTACTTACCTTTGGATTTGCCTTAAAAGGATTCTTTTTGCCTTCCTTAGAGTTGTCGTTGAGTTTAGAGGTTATCACAATGACTCCTCCTATGGCTCTTGGGCCATATCTTAAAGCAGCAGAAGCACTTTTAATGACTTCAATTTTTTCAATATCAAAAATATTAATATTCATTATATCGCTTCTTTCTGTTGGTACGCCATCATAAATAAATAAAGGTTCAACATGATTGAAAGATGACTGGCCCCTTATATAAAATTGGCCACTTTTATCATCAGGCCCTTGATAACTAAGCCCAGCCACAGTTCCTTGTAAAGCTTGAATGACATTAGTATATCCGCCTTTAAGCAATTTATCACTGGTAATTGTTGAAGAAGAATAACTTCTTGCTTTCTCATTTTTACTAATCTTTTCGGCATTTATAACTACTTCTTTCAATGCTTCGGTATTCTCATTTAAGATAACATCTATAACTGATGTATCATTCTCTACGGTTTTTTCTTGGGTATGCATCCCAATAAAACTGTATACCAATACATTGCCTTTTTTTGCTTTGATAGAATATTGCCCTTTACTATCGGTTTGTGTACCTGTTTTTGTTCCTTTAACAATGACATTGACCCCGAATAATGGTGTCCCCGAACCATCTGTAACATTTCCTGTAATTTTTTCGGCAGTAGAATTAGCTAATGTACCATCAACCGCATCTTTTGACGGTATTTCCTGAGAAAGGACGGTGATGGAAGAAAGTATAAAAACAATCTTAAATAAAGTTCTCATAGCTAGTTGGTTTTAGGCGATTTAAAATACAAAAAAAATGTGACTAAAAAAGTCGCATTTAAATAATTATAGATTTTCATTCTTAAATTTCCATCTTTGCTACAATTTCTTTATCATTGGGTTTTGCTAATCTTATAATCTTTATTTCTTTTGTTTCATTTGGCTTACCATAATATTTATACATGGTTAACTTTATATATGTTGGCATGGCTGTTATTTCTGAATCATCTTTTAGTGAATAATTAACCATCACAAAATAACTTCCTTTTTTAGCATTTTTAAGAGTGAATTCCTCAGGCCCACCTTGCGACATGTTTTGCGCCAATTGTCCGCCCTGTCTTGTAACTGGATTTTCGTAATAACATATCTCCCTAGTTGGGTCAATAACATGTAGATTAATATTAGTGTCATATCGGTTCCAATCTGCCACGATTCTCACATCATAAGTTGCTTCAACTTTTTCGTTGCTCAAATGTCCCATGTCATTCTTTAAAATATCATTAATATTCTGAAATTGTAAAATGCTTTTATTGGAATTACTTCCATCTACTGTGAGACTTTTTAGTATGGCGCTAGATTCGTTAACAAGACCAATATTTTTATAAACCAATGCTAAATCCCTATAGGATTGCAAATCATCTGGAAGCAATTTTAAAACTTGTGTGTATATATTTATTGCCAGCTTATATTCTTTGGCCGATTCCAGTAAGTAGGCTAAAGCTTTAAGCTGCTCGGGATTATGAAGATCTGTTATGACATCATTGAACAGTATTTTTAATTCATATTCCTTATTGTTCCATTTTTTGAAATAATTATAAACATTTAAATAATAAGTTGGCAAGTGGCCATACTGGTTTTTTTGTTTGAGATATAGGTTATACGCCTCCTCGGCTGAATTGGCTATGGAAAGTTCTTCTATGTACGGTTCCTCCAAGAAACTTTCCTTAACTTTTATAATCCCTTGGTACTTACTGGCCTTTAAACGTGCTTTATAATTGTTGTTGGCTTCTATAAAGTTATTGTTGGCTTTAGAAGTTATTATAATAACGCCTTCAGTAGCTCTTGGCCCATATCTTAAAGTAGCAGAAGCGCTTCTAATGACTTCTATGGTGCTGATTTCATAAAAATTTATAATATTACGATCTTGAAAATCCAATGGCATGCCGTCATAAATTAATAATGGTGCACCACCTCTCCAATTACGACCATGGACTTGTAGAGCCTGGTCTATATCTGTAAATCCTCCCTTAATCAATTTGTCACTGGTAATTAAAGATGATGAATAGCTTTTAGCTTTTTCTTTTATGCTAATTTTTTCAGCATTCACAACTACTTCTTTTAATGTCTCGGTATTCTGCCTTAAGACAATATCTACAACTGCGATGTCTTCTAAAGTCAATTCTTGGGTGTGCATACCTACAAAACTAAACACCAACACATCTCCTTTTTTTGCTTTGATAGAATATTGCCCTTTACTATCGGTTTGTGTACCTGTTTTTGTTCCTTTAATAATGACATTGACCCCGAATAATGGCATACCCAAACTGTCTGTGATGGTTCCTGTAATGTTAACAAGTCTATAAGTTGGTTCAATGACATTATTTCCAATAGTATTACTGGGGCTTTGCTGTGAAAAAGCAATAATTGAAAAACCAATTAAAATAAATGGTAGTAATACTTTTTTCATATCATAAATTGATTTAAACTTTCACCTCTGTTGTTAAATTATTTTCTTTTGGGTCTATTGGATTTCATCCAGATAAATATTTTTTAACTAGTTTTTGGATTTAGATGTTATCACGATTACACCTCCTATAGCTCGTGGTCCATATCTTAAAGATTGAGAAGCGCTTTTAATGACTTCTATTTCTTCAATATCATAAAAATTTATGTTTTTAATATCTTCAAATTCCAATGGCATACCATCATATATAAATAAAGGAGGTACATTTTTAGGAATACCGGTAATAGGATCTATAATTTGTATTCCTCCTCTCAAAAAAATATCATCCTCACGGATGACAAGACCAGCAACAGTTCCTTGTAAAGCTTGAATAATATCGGTATATCCTCCCTTAATCAATTTATCACTAGTAATTGTTGTTGACGAATAAGTTCGAGACTTTTGTTCCCTACTTATTTTATCTGCATTTACAACAACTTCTTCCAGTTTTTCAGGATCTTCATTTAAAACAACATCAATTATTGTCGTGTTTTCAAGTGTATTTTCTAAAGTAAGCATACCAATATAGCTATATACTAATATGTCGCCCTTTTTGGCGTTTATGGTATAATACCCGTCCGTATTTGTTTGTATTCCCGTTGTTGTACCTTTTACCATTATATTTACACCCAACAAAGGCAAACCCGAACTATCTGTAATGGTTCCTGATATATTTCCTGAATTTGTTTTTGTTAAACCATTCCCATTTTCAAGTATATGGTCTTCCCTAAATGCTCCATTTGGGCTATTCTTATATGTTACATAATCCATAACCGTTTCAAATATTGCTAATGACGTATAATTGCTAGCCAAATTATACAACTTACAGTGCGCTATAATATCCTTTTTATTTTGATTACTGTCTCTCTCTAAATATCGCAGCTTTTTTTTTGCCCAGATTTTTTTGACAATTGGATTGTTGAAACCTTCACTTGGAATAACAAATTCACGGTTAAGGGTTTGATTTCCATGACCAAACTTAAGAACCAGGGTATCATTAGGCTTAGCCCCCTTGCCGGATATTGAAAAATCATTTGAAACCTCCATTGAAATATTTGGGAATAACTCGATATTTTTGTTTGATGATTCAACACCTATAAACATTAGTGTTACTTCTGATGTTTTAACAATATCCGTGTGTTGATAGATATAAAAATAATCTTCAAATGTTGATATTTTATTAAAGGTATGTTCTAGCGGAATTTTAACGATTAAAGATTCGTTTGGTGCATAATTCTCCTTTTCTGTTTCTACATAATAATCGTTTCCTGATAGTTTAAATTCAAAATCATCTGCAAAGCCTTTAATCAATTCAGGCTTCAACTTTTGGTCAAAAACATCCATTTCGAAAACAAATTGATCAAGGGTTGTATTAAAATTCAATGGTAAATGATAATCTATTGAACCTTCATTAAATAGTATTTCTTCATCATATGTCAAAACCACACGTTTGTGTTCTTTTGATGGTAAAGGATAGATTAAAGCTTTATAAGTGTTATCTCTAATTCTCTTTAACACAATAGGGTTTACCCCTTGATTATTAATTGAAGCTTGCTCGTTTTCAACCACTAGAGCTTCACGGAACTCTCCATTAAATTCTATTGCAAACTTGGATACTTCCTGCCTTTCTTCCAATGGAAAAGTTAATTCACCTTCTAAATCAAAATCCGTTGGATTATAAAACAACATGTCATAGCTTGTAGTTGCTATGTTACCAACCACTTCAACTTTAACGTTGAATGAAGTGATATGAATTCGATGACTACCCACTTTAATAACTGGCATCTCCTGAGAAAACAAGGAAATGGAAAGAAAGGCAAAAACGACTGTAAACAGTGTTCTCATATTTAGTTGGTTTTAAGCGATTTAAAGTACAAAAAAAAATGCGACTAAAAAAGTCGCATTTAATAGTTATAGGTTTTTGTATGAGGATATGAGCCTTATAAATTCTGCTCGATACCCATCCTTGTCTTCTCCTCTGCCCTTTTTGGCCAAACTAATGGCATCTTCAATTTTTGAATTATTATGATATTTTGATTGCCTTAATTGCATGCCAAACATGGCAATAGCAGCTACAAATTCCAAATCCTCTGACGGCATTTGGAGGTCGTCTTTTTGAATATGTACCATTTCTATGCTTTTATCGCCATCTGGTTTTTTATACCTGAATTTTACCGTAAACAATTCATCTGAATGATTTTGTGAAACTTCCGGTTGGGTATATTTTAAATCTGCAACTTCTTTTAAATAGTTACTTTCTACCCCTACTGGAATAACTTCGTAAAGTGCCGTTACTGTGTGACCGCTTCCCAATTCGCCTGCATCTTTGGTGTCATCAATAAAATCTTCATCATTCAGCAGTCTGTTTTCATAACCAATAAGTCTATATGCCTGAACTTTGTTTGGATTAAATTCAATTTGAATTTTCACGTCTTTAGCTATGGTGAATAAAGTACCTCCAAACTCTTTCCCAAACACTTTTTGGGCTTCTTGCATGGTATCAATATAGGCATGGTTACCATTGCCTTTATCTGCTAGAATTTCTAGCTTGGAGTCTTTATAATTTCCGTAGCCGAAACCCAACACGGATAAAAACACGCCGGATTTACGTTTTTCTTCAATTAGTTTTTCCATGTCCTTATCACTGGATGCACCCACATTAAAATCGCCATCTGTAGCAAGAATAACCCTATTGTTTCCACTTTTTTTGAAATTTTCCTCAGCAAGCTTGTAAGCTAATATAATACCTTGCCCTCCAGCTGTAGAACCTCCAGCATTTAAATTATCGAGTGCTGATATTATTTTCTCTTTATGCTTACCAGAAGTGGGTTCTAAAACAACACCAGCTGCCCCAGCATATACCACGATGGATACTTTATCTTCTTCCCTGAGTTGATTGACCAATAACTTAAAAGCCGATTTTAATAATGGTAATTTATTATCTGAAGCCATAGATCCAGAAACATCAATCAAAAATGTGAGGTTTGAAGCTGGCAATTCATCATTTAAAAATGTTTTTCCCTGCAAACCAATTTTAACAATTTTAGTTTCTTGATTCCATGGTGTCTTCGCTACTTCGGTATGGATTGAAAATGGATGTTCGCCAGTTGGTTGTGGATAATTATATTCAAAATAATTAATCATTTCCTCAATTTTAACGGCATCTGGATCGATGGATTCACCATTATTAATCATGCGTCTTATGTTGCTATATGCTGCTTTATCGACATCGATTGAAAAGGTTGATAATGGTGACAATGATGTCCTTTCAAAATTATTTTCTTCTATAACTGCATAACTTTCTTCATTATTCAATCTAAAATTCCCGTTGTGGGTTGTAATTACGACACATCCATTTTTAGCTACTTGGCCGAATTTTTTCTTGGCTTCTGATTTATCATAAAAAACCTTGTTATCTATATCTGTTTCAGATAAATTTTCAATTAAATAATTGTTCTCTTTTTTTATGGGCAAACCATCAACAATATATAAGGGTTCTTCTTTTATCTCGGTTGAATTATTTTTAGTTGAAATAATAATAACGCCATTTGAACCTCTACTTCCATATATAGAAGTTGCTGACGCATCTTTTAGAACGGTTATATTTTGAATATTATTTGGATTAACCCCAGACAAATCATCATTAGGCCTCACAATGCCATCAACCACTATCAAAGGTTCATTATTAGAAAATGTAGATATTCCCCTAAGTAAAACCCTAGCATTATTACTATCATTTTGGTTTGTGATTTGTACACCTGCCACTTTTCCTGCCAATGTTTGGGTAATAGGTGTTTTTTGTATTTGTCCTGCTAATTGATTATGATAGGCTTTTTGTTTTTGCCGTTTTATTTGGGAAGCTGACGGGGTATAAGATCTACTATTTGAAATCCCATAACCAACAACAATTACTTCATTTAGGGCTTGGGCTGAAGCTTTTAAAGCTACATTGATTGTCGTTAAAGTACCAACCTTCATTTCTTTAGTGTCATAACCAACATAGCTAAAGACCAAGACATCTGAGTCTTTTGCTTTAATCTGGTAGAGTCCATCAAAATTTGTTGCCGTACCGTTTGTAGTGCCTTTTACCAAAATGGTGACACCTGGTAAAGGTGAAGCGTCGCTAGAATCAGTAACCTTGCCAATAATCAATCGGTCTTGGGCGTTTAATTGTATGATTGAAATCATAACAAATAAGCAAGTAAATAGTGTTTTCATAATAGTCGATTTTAAAAGTTTAGCTTAAAACTAAACCCAACAACGGTATTATAAAACCAATAATGAGTGAAGTCGTCTTTTGAATGAGTAAAACATAAAAAAAGGCAAAACTTACGTTTAGCCTCCATAATATAATTCAATAATTAAAATATTTTAACTTCCCTTTTGTCCCACAAACTGATGATTTTTAGATTTGAAGAGAATATTAAAACTGGTTAAACTACCATAAATTCTGGTAATATATTGCTGTAAATCTATTTTACTTTGTTCATCTAAGTCACTGGCATTGATGCGCTGTTCCATAACGCGCAATCTATCGCGTACCATAGTGATTTTATGGAAAAAGGTGTCGATAGGTAACTCATAGGGCTTTAAACTAGTATCAGCAGGTTCTAAAATAAGTCTTCCGCCTTTATATTTATCCGCAATGGGCACAACTTCGCTAACATCGCTCCACTTTTTAAGGATATCTACCAAACTGCTTTCTATATCAAAAAAGCTAACGGTGTCAACATCGCCATCAGCTGCTTCAATAACTTCTAATTCACTATCCAAATCAATGGTTTCCAATCCGTTTTCAATAAATGTTACCCAATAATGCTGGGATGTTACATTAGTAACAACACCTTTTCCGTATTCCGAATGGCTGACCCGAGAGCCAATTCCTAATAATTTCATATTTGCTGAATTAAATTAATATCATTTTACTGCAATTATAGAAAAAGTTCATGAAACAAGACATTTAAAACTCCAAAATGGAACAATAATATTTAACTGATTATTTTGAAAGAAAAATCATAAATTAATTATTAACAATATGTTAAAGTCTATATTTTTTTATAAAGTATTAACCCTGCTTTTTTAAGGGGTTACTATACTTTAATTAACCAAAAAAACCAAATGACTATTTGCTACAAAGTACATGCGATTAAAACTTTAATTAAAGGTGGAAATATACCCCTAAAGCTATGGGGTATTGTATAAAAAATACTTAAAAAACACAAAAGTTAATTAATCTTAACAGATTTTAAAATACGCAATCTAAGAGCTAATTTAGTATCAAATAAATAAAATAACCCTTTAAAATTTAGAAATTATGAGAAAAATATGCTTTTTATTGTTTTTTGCTTTTGGAATTACATTTGCCAACAACAACCCTTTAACCAACCAAAATGAACCACAAGTGGGGGATGTTTTGATAATTAACACACCATCTGGAAGTGAATACAATCATGTCTTCTTTCCAAAGTTAAATATCATTGCCAAAAAAGGAAAAGTGGCTAATTACAAAAGCGTTCATGGAAATCATGTTGTGGTAAAAGAAGTGATAACAAAATCTAACGGAAACACTTACGTTATTTTAGAGAAAAAAGATGATACACAATTCTTTGGATTCGTAAAAAAAGTAAGGGCAAACTATGAAAAATCATTAAATTCTGGTGAAATTTCGATAGCAAACAGATAATATTTTTTAATCAAACATTTATTGAAGCTACATATTTTATGTAGCTTCTTTTTTTTTAAAAAAATAATCAAAAAAATATCAACCCATTACAACAAAAACTAAACGGTTACGTTCTTAAACTTACTTTTTACTATTTAAAACTATATTAGCTCATTTAATTGATAAGTAAATAAAAACATGAAGCTTACTGTATTATTTATTAAACCCCTAAGTTTTTTGTGCTTACTTGTTTTCATAAGCAGTTTTTCTAATACAGCTGCTAAAGTAGGCACCAACAAAACATCGCATTTTAATAACATACATGTAGATAGTGTTTTAACTGACACTATTGCTATAGATTCCTCACTTACAACATACATACCTTATAAAGAGAATGTACATGCCTCTTACTACCACGATAAATTTAATGGTAGAAAAACTGCTAGTGGTGAAAAATTTGATAACAATTTATACACCGCTGCCCATAGAACACTAAAATTTGGAACTAAAATCAAGGTAACAAATACGGTTAATAACGAATTTGTAATTGTAACCGTAAACGATAGAGGCCCTTTTGTTAAAGACAGGGAAATTGATTTATCGAAAAAAGCCTTTATGGAAATTACAAAGCACAAGCTAACCGGCTTTTTAATTGTACATCTTGAAGTTTTAGAAGAGTGACTGGTTTTCTTATTAGAATTAAATCTTCACATAAATTTAATAACTAAAATTGTACCTTTGCACTCCTGTCTGCCGAACAGGCAGGTTTGCCTATAATTTATGAGCCAATTTGAGGATTTTATTGAAGTAAAAGGTGCCAGAGTGCACAATCTTAAAAATATTGATGTTTCGATTCCTCGTGAAAAATTAGTGGTTATTACCGGTTTATCAGGAAGCGGAAAATCGTCTTTAGCTTTTGATACTATTTATGCTGAAGGACAGCGTCGTTATATTGAGACTTTTTCGGCTTATGCCCGACAATTTTTAGGTGGATTGGAGCGTCCTGATGTAGATAAAATTGATGGCTTATCACCTGTTATTGCCATTGAGCAAAAAACAACCAGTAAATCACCGCGCTCTACCGTTGGTACCATTACTGAGATTTACGATTTTCTTCGCTTATTATTTGCACGAGCCAGTGATGCGTATAGCTATAACACGGGCGATAAAATGATAAGTTATAACGATGAGCAAATTAAAGAGCTTATTATTACTGATTTTAAAGACAAGCGCATCAATATTCTAGCCCCTGTTGTTCGTTCTCGAAAAGGACATTACCGCGAATTGTTTGAACAAATTGCCAAACAAGGCTTTGTGAAAGTAAGAACCGATGGGGATATAAAAGACATCACCAAAGGCATGATGCTAGATCGTTACAAAACACATGATGTCGAAATCGTTATTGATAGGCTAAAAATTGATGATACCATCGATAATGATAAACGCTTGACGGAAAGTATCAACACAGCGATGTACCATGGCGAAGATGTTTTAATGGTGATTGATCAAGACACAAACGAAGTGCGTTATTTCAGTAGAAATTTAATGTGTCCAACTTCTGGGATTTCATATCCAAATCCTGAACCTAACAATTTTTCATTCAATTCCCCTAAAGGTGCGTGCGACCATTGTAACGGAATCGGTGAATTATATGAAGTAAATACAAAAAAAATTGTTCCAGACGAAACTTTATCCATTAAGAATGGTGCATTACTTCCTCACGGACCCGAAAAAAACAGTTGGATATTTAAACAGTTTGAAGCCATTGCGCAACGTTTCAATTTTAAATTAACCGATGCCTACAAAGATATTCCTGAAGTCGCCAAACAAATGATTTTGTATGGTGGCAATGAAAAATTTTCGGTGGAAAGTAAAACGTTGGGTGTTACACGAGATTATAAAATTGATTTTGAAGGCGTTGCCAACTTTATTGAAAATCAATATAAAACAGCAGAATCCACTTCTTTAAAACGTTGGGCAAAAGACTACATGGATAAAATTGTTTGTCCAGAATGTCATGGCTCCAGGCTGAAAAAAGAATCATTGTATTTCAAAATAAACAACAAGAATATTGCAGAATTAGCGAATGCTGATATTGTTGAACTAACCAATTGGTTTAACGATTTACATAATCATCTGTCTGAAAAGCAACTAAAAATTTCTGAAGAAATTATTAAAGAAATCAAAGCTAGATTACAATTTTTATTGGATGTTGGTTTAGATTATTTATCCTTAAATCGAAGCTCAAAATCACTATCTGGTGGTGAAGCACAACGTATCCGTCTCGCAACACAAATTGGTTCGCAACTGGTTGGTGTGCTTTATATTTTGGACGAACCTAGTATTGGGTTACACCAACGAGATAACGAAAAACTGATTAACTCTTTGATTTCATTAAGGGATTTAGGTAATTCGGTAATTGTCGTTGAACACGATAAAGACATGATAGAGCGTGCCGATTATGTGATTGATATTGGTCCGAAAGCAGGTAAATATGGTGGAGAAATAATCAGTATTGGAACACCAAAAGAACTTTTAACGCATCACACACTTACTGCCGATTATTTAAACGGTACCAAACAAATAGAAATTCCGAAAAAACGCAGGGAAGGCAACGGGAAATTTTTAGAATTAAAAGGCTGCACCGGAAATAATTTAAAAAATGTGTCCGTAAAACTTCCTTTAGGAAAAATGATTGGCGTAACTGGTGTTTCTGGTAGTGGAAAATCCACATTAATAAATGAAACCCTATACCCTATTTTAAACGCGCATTATTTTAATGGTGTGAAAAAACCCATGTCCTATAAAAGCATCAGTGGTTTGGAGCACATTGATAAAGTGATCGATATCAATCAATCTCCCATTGGGCGAACGCCTCGTAGCAACCCTGTAACTTATACAGGAACCTTTAGTGAAATTAGAACCTTATTTGCAAAAATTCCCGAAGCGATGATTCGCGGTTATAAAGCTGGGCGTTTTAGTTTTAATGTAGCTGGCGGACGTTGTGAAACGTGCCAAGGTGGCGGTTTACGTGTTATAGAAATGAATTTTCTACCAGATGTTTATGTAGAATGCGAAACCTGTCAGGGGAAACGTTTTAACCGGGAAACATTAGAGATTCGGTATAAAGGTAAATCCATTAGTGATGTGCTTAATATGACCATTAATGAAGCTGTCGATTTTTTTGAACACATTCCAAAAATCCATAACAAACTTAAAACCATTAATGATGTGGGTCTGGGCTATATTACTTTAGGACAACAAAGCACAACACTTTCGGGGGGTGAAGCCCAGCGTATAAAATTGGCAACTGAGCTAAGTAAACGGGATACGGGAAACACCTTTTACATATTAGACGAACCAACAACCGGACTTCATTTTGAAGACATTAGGGTGTTAATGGTTGTTCTTAATAAATTAGCAAACAAAGGTAATACCGTTTTAATTATAGAACATAATTTGGATGTTATTAAAACCGTTGACCATATTATAGACATTGGGTATGAAGGCGGAAAAGGTGGCGGGCAAATCATTGTAGAAGGCACACCTGAAGAAGTCGCAAAACACAAAAAAAGTTACACAGCGAAATTTCTCAAAAAAGAATTAAATTGATATGTTCTAATTTTATAGGAATACTAGTCTAAAAATAAAATATTTAAAAATCTATGACACAAGATAAACACCACAAAAGATGGAATGAAATAAAAACCAATGACTCTTGGGCGATTTTCAAAATCATGGGAGAGTTTGTTTATGGGTTTGAAAAGATGGGCTTAATAGGTCCTTGTGTTTCTATTTTTGGTTCAGCAAGAACCAAGTCGGAAGACCCAAACTATATCCTTGCAGAGAAAATAGCTAAACGCATTGTTGAAGCGGGCTACGGTGTTATTACAGGTGGCGGCCCGGGTATTATGGAAGCAGGCAATAAAGGAGCAAATTTAGCAGGTGGTACTTCTGTAGGCTTAAACATCGATTTGCCTTTTGAACAACACGACAACCCATATATAGACTCTGATAAGAACATGGATTTCGACTACTTTTTTGTGCGGAAAGTTATGTTTGTAAAATATTCACAAGGCTTTGTGGTCATGCCTGGAGGATTTGGAACTTTAGATGAATTGTTTGAGGCCATCACATTAATACAAACCCATAAGATTGAAAAATTCCCAATTATTCTAGTGGGAACAACATTTTGGAAAGGATTGTTAGATTGGATAAAAGCAACTCTTTTAGAAAGTAATGGTAACATAAGTGCTAAGGATATGGATTTAATACATCTAGTAGATACTGAAGATGAAGTAGTCAGCATCCTCAATTCTTTCTATAATGGATCGGCGTTAAGTCCTAATTTCTAAATACTTTAATAGTGATTTTATGTTTGTGAATAACTTAAAGAAAAGAATCAACTAAATTACTATATTGTCATGCCTTATAAAATATAATCTATTTAATGTTATTGCTATAAATTGAAATTGCGTTTTCTATATTTCCTTATTCTTATTTCTTCTATAACAGTTTTTGGTCAAAATAACATTGATCTTAAAGCTGATTTTGACATGCAAAGCGGACAAATAACTATATCCCAAATCATAACATACCAAAACACCTCTCAAGACACATTACAAAGCATTTATTTGAACAATTGGAACCAAAGTTATTCAAATAAAAAAACAGCTTTGGCCGAACGATTGGCAGATGAATATATTAATGATTTTCATTTGGCCAAGGATAAAGACCGAGGCTACTCCATCATATCGTCTATCAAACAAAACGATCGAGATTTGGTTTTTAACGAACTTAAAAACCAAATAGATGTCATAAAAGTTGATTTGATGTCGCCTTTAGAACCAAACCAAGCCTATACAATAAGCCTGCAATATGTTGTAAAAATTCCAAGTGACGCTTTCACAGACTATGGTATGACACCTACCGGTGATGCAAACCTAAGATATTGGTATATTACCCCTGCCGTTTATGATGGCGAATGGCATTATTATAGCAATAAAAATTTAGACGATTTATTTATTCCCAAAGCAGATATCAGGATAGAAATAGAGTACCCAAAAGGATATTATCTAACTTCAGAATTAAACACAGAAGAGTCATCCCAAACATCTAACAAACAAAAGGTTATATTAAAAGGAAATAACAGGGTTAACAACAAATTATTTATAAATAAAATTAAGACTTTTGAAACCTTTGAAAACGAAAATTTAGCATTCGTTACCAATATTAATGATGAAGGTTTAAGTCTTATAGATAAAGTTTTAACGATAGAGAGAGTTTCTAAATTTATGTTGGATAATCTCGGAGAATATCCCCACAAAAAACTTCTATTATCTCAAATAGATATAGAAAAAGAGCCTGTTTATGGACTTAATTTTTTACCAAAATTTATTCGCACCTACCCTGATAGTTTTAATTATGAATTAAAACTCTTAAAAATAGGATTGCAAAATTATTTGGAAAACACATTGCTAATCAATCCAAGAAAAGACCAATGGCTTATAGATGGCATCCAAATGTATTACATGATTAATTATGTTGAAGAAAACTACCCAGATATGAAATTTCTGGGATCCATTGCCAACATTTGGGGCATAAGATCTTTTCATGCAGCCGATTTAAAATACAATGACAAATACGATTTAGCCTATATGCTTATGGCTAGAACCAATAGAGACCAACCTTTGTCAATGGCCAAAGATTCTTTATTAAAGTTCAACAAAAATATTGCCAACAAATACAAAGCTGGGATTGGCTTTGAATACCTTGATGATTTTGTAAATCATGATATTGTAAAAAATGCTTTAAAATATTATTTAGCGACTACAAGACTAGAACCTACATCTCCCAAAGAGTTTGAAACTTTTATAAAATCTAAAACATCAAAGAATATTGACTGGTTTTTTGAAGATTATATAAAAACACGCGAAAAGATAGATTTCAAAATAAAAAAAGTAAAAAAGACCGAAGATTCTATCTGGTTGACCATAAAAAATAAAAGGAAAAATAATGCGCCTATATCATTATACGCTTTGAATAATGATAGTATTGTATCTAAAACCTGGATAGAGAATATTAAAGAAGAAAAATCGATTACAATACCCAGAAACGATGCCAACAAATTGGTTTTGAATTACAACCAAGTTATTCCTGAGTATAATTTAAGAGATAACTGGAAATCTTTAAAAGGATTCTTTTTTAATAACAAACCACTCCAATTTAGGCTCTTCAAAGACGTAGAAGACCCCAATTACAATCAAGTTTTTTTTATGCCCCTATTGGAATTTAATAATATTTATGATGGTATAACATTAGGTACGAGAATATATAATGCCACATTGTTAAGAAGACCTTTTAACTATAAAATACAACCTAAATATTCACTTAATTCTAAATCCTTTACCGGCTCTGGGTCTGTTTTTTATATTCACAACATTGAAAACAGCAACTTATATTACATGAGTTTTGGTTTAAGTGGCGCATACAACTCGTATGCTAAAGATTTATTTGTTAGACAATTAATGCCCTCCGTCTCCCTTCTTTTCAGGGAAGATGATGACTTTAGGTCTAACAAGATAAAAGCCCTGAAATTCAGATATATTGATATCCAAAGAGATGAAGACACGTCTAATTTACTGAATATATCAAAACCTAATTATAGTGTATTTAATATTAATTTTATTAGTTCAAATGACAATTTAATTAATTTCAATAAGTGGGTAGCCGATTTTCAAATAGCAGAAACCTTCAGCAAGGTGTCTTTTAATTATGAATACAGAAAACTCTTTGAAAGCAATCGGCAATTCAATTTACGCTTTTTCACAGGAGCATTTTTAATGAATAAAAATGATGCCAACTCAAACTATTTTAGTTTCGCATTAGATAGACCTACAGATTATTTGTTTGATTATAATTATCTAGGGCGATCTGAATCTACTGGAATTTTTAGCCAACAATACATAGATGCCGAAGGAGGATTTAAATCGAAGTTAGATCCATCTTTTGCAAACCAATGGATTTCAACAATAAACACAAGTACCACACTTTGGAAATATATTTTAGCTTATGGCGACTTGGGTATTGTTAAAAACAAATTCAGCAGCCCTAAATTTGTTTATGACTCGGGCATTAGAATCAATTTAGTAACCGATTATTTTGAAATTTATTTCCCTGTTTATTCCAATTTAGGCTGGGAATTAGCACAGCCTCATTATTCTCAAAAAATCAGGTTTAAGTTTACTGTAGATCCCCAATCTTTATTAGGATTATTTAGAAGGCGCTGGTATTAAAACTGTTAAATTTTTAATGTTTTTTAACTAAAACAATCTTTTTTATAAATTATTTCATGTAACTCATGTATTTCAATACTTTTTTTAAAGAATATATAATGAGCTTGGTATTTTGAATTGTTAGTACCATAAAAATTAGTTAAATTCGCAGAAGCGAAACTCTAGCTCTATGGATACTGTTCCAGATTTAAAAAGTAATATTTCATTTGAAGATTTTAAAACAGAAGTTTTAAATGATTACAAAATAGCCGTAACTAGTAGGGAATGTAGCTTACTTGGAAGAAGGGAAGTATTAACGGGCAAAGCTAAATTCGGCATTTTTGGTGACGGTAAAGAAGTCCCCCAATTAGCCATGGCAAAAGCCTTTAAAAAAGGTGATTGGCGTTCTGGCTATTATAGGGACCAAACCTTTATGATGGCGATTGGCGAGTTATCGGTAGAGCAACTTTTTGCTGGATTATATGCAAATACCAATTTAGAGTTAGAACCTATGTCTGCAGGTCGTCAAATGGGAGGTCATTTTGTAACCCATAGCATTGATGACAATGGCAATTGGAAAGACTTAACCAAACAATACAACTCAAGTGCCGATATTTCACCTACCGCTGCACAAATGCCACGTTTACTGGGCTTGGCTCAAGCTTCAAAAATATATAAGAACTTAAAAGATATCAATCAGTCCAATTTTTCTGTAAACGGCAATGAAGTCGCTTGGGGAACCATTGGAAATGCAAGTACCAGTGAAGGCTTGTTTTTTGAAACCATAAATGCCGCAGGCGTGCTACAAGTGCCAATGGTAATAAGTGTTTGGGATGACGAGTATGGTATTTCTGTTCATGCTAAATATCAAACTACTAAAGAAAATATTTCTGAAATATTGAAAGGTTTCCAACGCGATAAAAAAAATAATGGCTTTGAGATATTAAGAGTTAAAGGTTGGGATTATGCGAATTGTATTGAAACATTTCAAGAAGCTTCGGTAATAGCAAGAAACGAACATGTTCCAGTTCTTATTCATGTGCAAGAATTAACTCAGCCACAAGGCCATTCTACGTCTGGATCTCATGAACGCTATAAAGATAGAGATAGGTTGGCATGGGAAGCGGAATACGATTGCAATAAAAAGATGCGAGAATGGATTATTGATAGTGGGATTGCCACCAACGAAACCCTAACAAGTATTGAAAGAATTATAAAAAGAGATGTTAAGGAAGGTAGAAAAAATGCTTGGGAGGTTTTTTTAAGACCCATTCAAAAAGAACAACAAGAACTTATTTCCCTGCTTAAAACTGTAGCTGCCAGTAGTGCTAATGGTGTATTGATATCAAAAATTAAAGATGTATTGATTTCAATTAACGAACCAACTAGAAAAGATTTACTGTCTAATGCCAGAAAGGCTTTGCGATATACGATTGGAGAAAACACAATTGAAAAACAACAACTTAACACTTGGATAAATAATTATTTTGAATTTGCACAGCCTAAATTTAGTTCCCATTTATATTGTGAAACCAATAAATCTGCTTTAAACGTAACCGAAATAAAACCAACTTATAATAATGAATCCGAACAGGTTGATGCTAGGATTATTATCAGGGATAATTTTGATGCTCTATTAAAAAAATACCCTGAAGTACTGATATTTGGTGAAGACACGGGAAAAATAGGTGATGTTAATCAAGGTTTGGAAGGTTTACAAGAAAAATATGGTGAACACCGTGTTACTGATACTGGAATTAGGGAAGCAACCATTATAGGTCAAGGTATTGGATTAGCCTTAAGAGGGCTCCGTCCAATTGCAGAGATTCAGTATTTGGATTATGTTTTGTATGCTTTACAAATTATTAGTGATGATTTAGCGTCACTCCATTACAGAACTAAAGGACGCCAAAAAGCGCCATTAATCATAAGAACTCGTGGGCATAGACTGGAAGGCATTTGGCATTCCGGTTCTCAAATGGGAGGTATTTTAAATTTGATTAGAGGTCTTTATGTTCTTGTGCCAAGAAACATGACCAAAGCCGCAGGCTTTTATAATACATTATTGCAAAGTGATGATCCTGCTTTGGTCGTTGAATGCTTAAATGGGTATAGGCTTAAAGAAAACAAACCTACTAACTTAGGTAATTTCAAAACGCCTATTGGTGTTGTCGAAACCATTAAAGAGGGTAATGATATTACATTGGTTTCTTATGGTTCCACCCTTAGGATAGTAGAACAAACTGCTAAAGATTTATTGACTATTGGCATAGATGCCGAAGTTATAGATATACAATCTTTGATTCCTTTTGATATTCATCACGACATCGTAAAAAGTATAGCTAAAACAAATAGAGTGATGGTAATAGATGAAGATGTACCTGGAGGAGCATCTGCTTATATATTGAATGAAATTTTAAACAACCAAAATGCCTATCAATATTTAGACAGCCAACCCAAAACATTAACTGCCAAAGCACACAGACCAGCCTTTGGAGATGATGGCGATTATTTCTCTAAGCCCTCAGCTGAAGACATTTTTGAAGCTGTTTACCAGGTGATGCATGAGACGAATCCTGAAAATTTTCCGAAATTAAGATAACACAGCTTTATTTAATTTCTGTCCACATTAAAAAGTTTTGTGTATTTTTAACATTATTAACTCTACAACCATATGAAAAAAAATTTTCCCGACTTAGCCTTATTAATTATACGAGTAGGAGCTGCCGGCTTAATGCTTACACATGGCATTCCTAAAATTAACATGTTATTTGCCAGCCCTATTCAATTTGCAGACCCCATTGGTGTTGGTGCTACCTTATCGTTAATATTCGCTTTAATAGGCGAAGTTATTGCTCCAATATTCATAATCATTGGTTTTAAAACAAAAATAGCCGCGATCCCTGCTATAATCACGATGGCTGTTGCTGCATTTGTTGTTCATGCTAATGATACCATTGATATTAAAGAGAAAGCACTACTGTTCTTAATTTGTTTTGTCGCCATTTTTCTAGCTGGTGCTGGTAAATATTCTGTAGATAAAAAGTAAATAAAAGAATAGGAAACAAATAATGAAGGCAATTCCCTTGAAAGATATTAAGCAAGAACTAAACCATCTTTCTTCTAATGAATTACAAGAGATTTGCCTTCGTTTATCAAGATTCAAAAAAGAAAACAAAGAACTTCTCTCCTATCTTTTGTTTCAATCATCTGATGAATATGCTTACATTGAAAGTATAAAAAAATCTATGGATGATGGATTTTCAGAAATAAACATAAATAGTTACTTCTACATAAGAAAAAGCATTAGAAAAATTTTAACGCAGACAAAAAAACACATTCGGTATTCCCAAAAAAAAGAGACTGAAGTGGAATTATTACTTTATTTCTGTGAAAAGATGAAAGACTTTAAACCCAGTATCAAGAATAGTTTACAACTGGAAAATATCTACAAAAGACAAATACTTCTGGTTAAAAAGATTGTTGCTTCTTTACATGAAGATTTACAGTATGATTATAATTTAGCTATCGAAACTTTATAGATTTAACAAGGCTAATGTTTTTTTACGCTGAATTTTACCAAAACCAGTTTCGTTGAATTTTTCTAGATTATAAACAACTTTTGGTCTTTCGAATTTTTCAAGGCCATCAAAAACGGATGGATCTAATTGATTGGTTTTATCTTCAACAACCAAAATCAATTTTTCGCCCAAAACCTCATCTGGCTCAGAAGCTATAATATATCGCTTGTCTATGATGCCTGCTAGTTTGTTTTCTATTTGCTCTGGAAATACTTTAACGCCACCTGTATTAACCACATTGTCATAACGCCCTATCCATTCAAATTCAGTTTCGGAATGTATTTCAACAATATCATTAGTGACTATCTTATCTTGAGAAATATAAGGCACCTCTACAACTAAACAATTTCTATCATCTTGAGAGATGGTTATACCTGGCAATAGTTTAAAATGTTGTTGTTTGTTGCGCTGCTCGTCTGTAAAATTATTCAATTGCTTTAAAGCAAAATGGCTTACGGTTTCTGTCATGCCATAAGTCTCAAAAATTTTAGCAGGATGATTAGCTATGGCTTCTTTTAAAGAATTAGTAACCTTTGATCCACCTACAATAATCGTCTCGATATTATGGGTTCTATCGAGCGTGTTTCTCAATTGCATGGGAGTCATGGCACAAAAATCGTATTTTTTATTTTTTAAAAAAACGGGCTCGGAGGTTGGATTAACGATATCTAATTCTAAACCTAAAATCATCGCCCTTATTAACATCATTTTACCGGAAATATAATTTGACGGCAAACAATGTAACGCTTTGTTTCCTGGTTTTAAATTGAAAAAATCACCAGTAGCAATGGCAGAGTTTACCATGGCTTGCTTTTTTACCTCAATAGTTTTCTGCTTACCAGTAGAACCAGACGTTTTTATGATTATATAATCCTTTTTATCCAGCCAATCCATTAAAAAATGACCGAAAACCTCCTCATAATACTCGCCTTCTTTGATAAAACTATAAGCTACATCATACAAATCATCAAACTGGTAATTGCCAGAATTGAGCTTAAATTTTAAATGTACTTTATCAAAGGTTGGTGGTATTTTCATCATGGTTTCCTATACTTTTTAAGGTTTCTTTTTCAGGGTCTAAAATACTTCCAAATAATTTATTTTTCCAATTTTTCCAACCATATTTTTTGGACATAATGAAAAGTAAAATAGGAAAAACCACAAAAACAGGTAAAATCATTTCGGTTAAAATGGCTTGGGACGGTTCAGAAATGTCCTTTAAAACAGAGTGTGTTTGTAAGGCAGTCCAATCGGCACTCACTAAAAGGGCAGCAAAAAAATTATTTGCAGCATGAAATCCAAGAGAAAGCTCCATACCATCATCCATCAAAGTCATAATTCCCAAAAACAAGCCAGTTCCAATATAAAAAATCATGATACTGTATCCCAATTTATCAACTTCGGGGTTGGCTATATGCAATAGGCCAAAAGCCAATGATGTTACTAGTAAAGGCACCCATCTGTTCTTAGCAACTACTCCAATACCCTGCATTAAATACCCTCTAAATAAATATTCTTCAAAACTGGTTTGTAATGGAATAAAAATGACAACTATTAACAAAAGAATTAAAAATGGAACTAATTTAAAATTCAATATATAATCCTCTGGAGACATGAAGTAATCGAACCATATAAAGCCACTTGATATAATTCCCCATAAAAAAAACGAAAACCAAAAGCGTTTCCAGTCAATTTTACTTCTAGCTGTTGTTAATTGTACAACCGTTTGATTATGCAAAAATTTAGCAACAAAAAGCAATGCGACCAAACCGACAGCAAATGACAAAAGCATTAAAAGAAGATTCAAATTTGGTTCTAATAATGACATTACTTTTGAATTGTCTAAGCCCTGCAAGCTTTCTCCCGTTTCATATGATTTCATAAAAACAGCTACTGCGAATGGGATTTGACCTGCTATAACCGCTAATATCACAATTATAAGTCCTACAAAATAACGCCACCATTCATGCAACACCTTAAACGCTTGTTCTATATACATATTCTTATAAATTAAATGTCCATTTTTTTGAGTTATCGTAGTGCAATGTACCATTTTTAACCAGAAGAGGCGAATCAAAATTATTTGTAAATAAACTACCCGTTCCAAGTCCTTGTGGCATACTATTCTGTTTAGTATAAGTATATTGAGCAATGGCATTTAGCCCAACGTTACTTTCAAGGGCACTGGTTATCCACCATCCTATATCTTTTTTCTCCGCTATGTCAACCCATTCATTACTACCTTTAAAACCACCAACCAAACTGGGTTTTAAAATAATATATTGAGGTTTTATGGTTTGTATCAACATGTCCTTTTGTGTTACATCAAATATTCCAATTAATTCTTCATCTAGGGCAATGGGCAATGGCGTTTGTTCACACAAAAGTGACATATGTTCAATCTGACCTTGTTTTATGGGTTGTTCTATGGAATGTAAATAGAATTCTGATAATACTTTTAATTTTTCCAATGCTTCGGAATATGAAAAAGCTCCATTGGCATCCACACGTAATTCAATATCTTTTAAAGTATACTCTTTTCTTATGGATTTTAAAAGATTGATTTCTGCTTGAAAATCGATAGCGCCAATTTTCATTTTTATACAAGTAAAACCAGCTTCTATTTTTTCTTTGATTTGTTGTTTCATAAAAGCTTCCGAACCCATCCAAATCAATCCATTTATTGAAATGGAATCGTTACTTTTTGTAAATTCGGAAGGAAATATTTCAAATTTATCTTCTGAAAGGAATGATTTAAAAGCTGTTTCTAAACCAAATTGAATACTTGGAAATGCTACTAATTCATTTAAAAGAACATCTAAACCTAAATGGATATTTTGGCAAGCCCATTCTAATTTCGCTTGGTAATCTGGTCTGTCATCAATAGACAAACCTCTAAAAACACCACATTCACCAATGCCTTGTTTTGTTCCTTCTTGAAGCGTTATAAACCAGGTTTCCTTGGTTTTTAAAATTCCACGAGACGTTCCACTAGGTTGTTTAAAATTTAAAATGTATTTTTTGTAGGATGCTGTTATCATTTATAACTCAATACTTTCTCCAATCTCTAAAAGCATCAAGTCTTTTCCTTTTTCAAAAAACGTTTGCTTTGCCTCGTCATGATTAATTTCTATATATCCAAACGTATCAAAGTGGCAACCTAAAACTTTATCGCATTGCACAAAATCGCTTGCCAATATGGCATCATTAATTCCCATAGTAAAGTTATCGCCTATTGGTAAAATGGCTAGATCTAACTTCGTTTGTAGGGCGATTAGTTTCATATCAAACGTTAAGGCTGTATCGCCAGCGATGTATATATTTTTATGTTCGCCTTCAATCACAAATCCCCCAGGTTGCCCCCCATAAGAGCCATCTGGAAATGATGATGAATGTATGGCAGTGACGTATTTTACATTACCAAACTCAAAATCCCATTGCCCACCATGATTCATAGGGTGTCCTTCAATACCTAGTTTTTCAAAATGGGTAACAATTTCAAAATTAGAGACCACTATTGCTCCTGTTCGTTTGGCTATATTTTCGACATCTAAAAGATGATCTTGATGCGCATGGGTCACAAATATATAATCAGCTTCTAACTGATTTATATTTATATGCGCTGCCTTAGGATTTCCTGTTATAAAAGGATCTACTAGTATAGTAACATCATTTACTTCGATGCCCAAACTAGAATGTCCGTAAAATGTTATTTTCATCTGTTTATATTTACTGTCTTAATTTGATCCTCCCAATGGCTATCGGGAGGAACACCAAGAATAACAATCCTCATATGTGAATGTAATTCTCTAGGGTGTTTCATTATTTAAAAAATAAAATTTAGAAAAAGAAAAATACAAAAAAACTATAACAAATGACCTATCCCCATAAGAATAGCCAAAAGAAATGTTGTTAGTGCCAGTTTTTTTAATTCACCATCCAACACCTGCGGATCTTCATTTTTATATACTTTAATAAAATGCTTGATTAATGGTATGTAGGCTATTATAAAAATTAAATTATAAATAGATGTATAATATAATATTCCAAAAAGTGTTGCTAATAAAATAGCTAATGCAATTAACGTCAAATGATATGTTTTGGCGCTTTTAGCCCCTAGTCTAACCGCTAAAGTAATTTTGTTAGACTTTTTATCAGAGACAATATCTCGCATATTATTAAGATTTAAAACAGCGACGCTTAAAAGCCCAATAACACAGGCTGGCAAAAATACCACATGGTCAATTTGTTTAGAATACAACACATAACAACCAATAACACTTACCAATCCGAAAAAAAGAAATACAAACACATCTCCTAACCCATTATATCCATAAGCATTGCTGCCGACAGTATAACGAATTGCTGCCACTATAGAAGCAATTCCCAGTAAAAAGAAAATGACGGTCAATAAAAAATGCTTTACCCCAAATGCCAAAAAAATAAGCATAAAGGCAAGTACAATGGAAATTAATATGGAAATTTTTATGGCACTGAACATATTTTCTGGTGAAATGCTACCACTCTGTATGGCGCGTTCGGGGCCTAATCTATCGTTATTATCTGTTCCTTTAATACCATCTCCATAATCATTGGCCAGATTTGATAAAATTTGAAAACTTATGGTTGTTAAAATGGCAAATATAAATATGTCCCATTTAAAAAATCCATTGTATTCTGCTAAAAAAGAAGCTAAAATAATGCCTGAAACAGATAATGGTAGCGTTCTAAGACGCATACTAGAAATCCATAGCTTAATATTTTTCATTTAAGGAATCCATTTTTTTTCAAAGTTAGGCTTACGCTTTTCTAAAAAAGCATTTCGTCCTTCCTTTGCTTCATCGGTCATATAAGCCAAACGGGTTGCTTCACCTGCGAATACTTGTTGACCGACCATCCCATCATCTGTAAGATTCATAGCAAACTTAAGCATTTTAATAGACGTTGGAGATTTTGCTAATATTTCTTCGGCCCATTGATAAGCTGTTACTTCAAGTTCATCATGAGGGATGACAGCATTTACCATACCCATGTCGAAAGCCTCTTGAGCAGAATAATTTCTTCCTAAAAAGAATATTTCCCTAGCTTTTTTTTGTCCAACCATTTTGGCGAGATATGCAGAACCATATCCTCCATCAAAACTAGTAACATCGGCATCTGTTTGTTTAAAAATAGCATGTTCTTTACTAGCTAACGTTAAATCGCAAACCACATGTAAGCTATGTCCACCACCAACAGCCCAACCAGGCACTACAGCTATAACAACCTTTGGCATGAAGCGAATTAAACGTTGAACTTCAAGAATATTTAATCGATGGTATCCATCTTCTCCCACATAACCTTGATGCCCCCTAGCCTTTTGGTCACCTCCAGAGCAAAAACTCCAAACTCCATCTTTAGTAGAAGGACCTTCAGCAGAAAGCAAAATAACACCAATATTAACATCTTCACCGGCATCATAAAATGCATCGTACAATTCGCTAGTGGTTTTTGGTCTAAAAGCATTGCGTACATTTGGTCGGTTAAATGCAATACGAGCAACACCATTACACTTTTTATATGTGATGTCTTCATATTCCTTAACGATTATCCAGTTGACTTGCTCCATTTTTTTAGTTTGTTCAAAAATAAACTATATTTTGTTTTCAATACAAATTTGTCAAAAATATTAAGGCCTGAAACGGAAAAACTTAGTTTCTTAAAAAAGAACAGATAAAAACCATATTCTTAATTTTAATTGTTAAAAACATTTAAAACCTCAGATAGTACGTTAAATTATTGATAATGTAAAAAAAATAAAAATACTTACAAATAAGTATTGGTTTGTAGTATAATATAGCTTATTTTTGTTTAAAATTTTGTTTTTACCCATAATAGTTGTATTTTGTCGAAGATTTAACCCCAACGCCTATGTTATTTTCAATTACAGTAACCCTCTCAATTTTGGTTCTCCTTAATTTATTATTACTAAAATTTAGTTGTAATAAAATCACAAAGCAAAAACAAGAAATTAAGAAAACTGTGATTTTAAACACAGATCTTACCACTGAATCGGTTTCTGAAAGACTTGCCCCAACAGGTAGTTAGTCTTACTAAAATGTTTGTTCCCAAACCAGTATCCTCTATTGGCGCTTAATGGAGAAGGGTGTCCTGATGCTAGAATTTTGTGCTTATTATCATTAATGTATTTGACTTTTTGTTTCGCATAACCACCCCATAACAAAAATATTATTCCTTCCTTTTTGTCGTTTATTATTTTTATAACTGAATCCGTAAAAGTCTCCCACCCTTTATTTTGATGACTTCCAGCCAAATCAGCTCTAACAGTTAATGCTGCATTCAACAGTAACACCCCTTGCTCGGCCCAACGCATTAAATTACCGCTTTTTGGATAAGCAATTCCTAAATCTTGTTCTATTTCCTTAAAAATATTAATGAGCGATGGCGGATGACTCACACCTTCATTTACAGAAAAACAAAGTCCGTTTGCCTGCCCGTAGCCATGATAGGGATCTTGCCCAATAATAACAACTTTAACATTTTCAAACGGACAATAATTAAAGGCGTTGAATATTTGTTTTCCAGGAGGAAAACATTGATTAATTGTATACTCATTCTTAACAAAATTTACCAAATCTTTAAAATAAGGTTTCTCAAATTCGTCTTGTAAATACGGTTTCCAGCTGTCGTGTATGTCTACTTTCATTTTAATTAACTTAATAATCGAAATAAAAATAACACTATCTTTAGTCATATTAAAACTTATAGAGATTGAAAAAATTAAAATTCCCAACAGCACAAACCATACTTTTTATTATTGCTGGTCTCGTAGCCATTCTTACATGGTTCATTCCTTCTGGAAAATTTGATTCTTTGGCCTATAATAAAGATGAAAACACATTTACTCGAACCGGCTTAGATAAAATAGAAACTTTAGCTGCTACCCAAGAAACACTAAATGCCCTAAACATTAAAATTCCTATAGAAAAATTCACTAGCGGAGATATTTGGAAACCTATTAGCATTCCAAATACCTATCATAAAGTGGATGATAAACCCCAAGGCATTGTTGCATTTATAAAATCCCCTATTAAAGGCATTATTGAAGCGGCGGATATTATTTTTCTTGTCTTGTTCATTGGTGGACTTATAGGCATTATGAATATTACTGGAGCTTTTGAATCTGGAATTGCATGGTTAGCAAACGTATTAAAAGGAAAGGAATATTTACTCATTATTTTTGTTACAACATTAATAGCTATTGGAGGAACCACTTTTGGTCTTGCTGAAGAAACCATTGCTTTTTATCCCATTCTCATTCCTATATTTCTGGCTGCAAAATATGATGCCATGGTACCATTGGCGTGTATTTATGTGGGATCTTCAGTAGGCACGACCTTTTCCACAACAAACCCATTTAGTGCGATCATCGCTTCTGATGCAGCTGGTATTAATTGGACTGTTGGATTAACTGGCAGAATAGTTATGTTGGTTTTAGGAACTCTTATTTGTATATTATACATTCTTCGCTACGCACAACGTGTTAAAAAGGATCCTTCTAAATCTATAATTTTCAGTCAGAAAGAGGAGATTGAAAAACATTTTGGAAACTCAACACATTCTGTAATACGATTAACCAACCGATTAAGAATGATTTTATTCACCTTTATCATGTGTTTTGTTGTTATGATTTATGGTGTATCTCAACTAGAGTGGTGGTTTCTGGAAATGACAACCGTCTTTTTTGTCGGAGTCATTATAATAGGCTTTATTGCCAAAATAGATGAATATAAATTCGTCGAAACTTTTGTAAAAGGCGCGAGTGATTTACTAGGTGTCGCTATAATTATTGGAATCGCCCGAGGCGTCACTATATTAATGGTGGATGGACAAATTAGTGATACCTTATTATATTACGCAAGCAATGCAACAAGCGGCATGAACAAAGGTATTTTTATTAATTCTATGCTTTATATTTATGGTGGATTGTCCTTTTTTATTCCATCCTCCTCTGGGATGGCCGTGTTAACCATGCCTATTATGTCTCCGTTGGCTGACGGTGTTGGTATTGGCAGGGAAGCCATTGTAAATGCTTATCAATACGGCATGGGATTGTTTGCCTTTATAAGTCCTACAGGGTTAATTTTAGCGACATTAGCAATTGTAAAAGTTGGTTTTGATAAATGGTTAAAATTTGTAATGCCCTTAGTTATTATTTTAACCGTCTTTACAATGGTCATGTTGACAATCTCAGTTTATTTATAATTCAATTTATAGGCGACCACCGTATTTCCATAAAATGTAGGTACTAACAATACATTTTCTTTCGGTATGAAAGACATATCGGCAGTATTCAATTTATTGGCTCTTGTATCCAATAATTTTACTGCAGGCATGTTTATCAGATTTTTATCTGCAAAATATATTTCACCCTGAAAAGCTGAAAGTATATAACCTTCATTGATTGGTACAATACCATCGCCTCCTCTAACGCCTAATGCCAATACCGTTTTCTCTTTGGTTATTTTATCGATTGCTATCAATTCTCCTTTGCTGGAAGATAATATGAGTATACGATTCTCTTCAACTAAAATACCATTCGGATAAAATCCTTTTGCATCTAACCACAATGAAGATTCACCATTAACAATCTTAAAAATTTTTTCGTCCTGAGAATCGGTTACATAAATATCACCATTGGTATCTATATCCAAATCATTAATAAAAACAGCATCAGTTACAGTGTGTGTTTTCTCTATTTTCCCTGTTTCTATATTTATTTCAACAACCGTGTCAATATCTCCAACAAATAACTTACCATTAAAAAAGTTAAGTCCTTTTGGCGCATGGATTCCTGTAATCCAATCTTTTTTAACGATTTTGCCATCTTTAGAAAGCAAAGAAATATAGCCATCACCATCTTTTTTATTGGGCGGCACGTCTCCAATATTTGAGACATAAATAATGTCTTTTTCAGGATGATATCTCACAGCTTCGGCTGTTTTTAATATCGTATCCGTTTCCCAAAGTTTGGTCAATGACATTTCTGTTTGCTTACTTTGCGAATGGCCCATCTGGAACATCATGATAAAAATCGCTGCTACAGAGATATATTTATTCATATATAAATATTAAAATTGTGATTATTGAAAACACTAAGATACTATTTTCACCAATAGTTCTTTAAGTAAATCGCCTTGAGGAACGGCGTTTGAGCCTACGCCTTTACTTTTTACATCAAACTCGCGCAAGGTAGAAACAATACCACTTACTTTTTTCATTGGGTAATTTCGGGCAGCTATAATATAATCATTAACAAAATACGGGTTAATTTTTAATGCTGAAGCCATGTTTCTAGGCGACTTATCATTTAAACCATGAAAATGTAGCAATTGCGAAAAGAAATTAAACAATAAAGAAACCGTAACAACCATGGGGTTATCTTTTGGATTCTCGGCAAAATAATGGACAATTTTATGTGCTTTTAGAACATCTCTTTCGCCAATGGCTTTTTGTAATTCAAAATTATTGTAGTCCTTACTAATCCCTATATTTTCTTCAATAGCTTCTGGCGTGATATTACTTCCTTTTGGTAAAATGATTTGGAGTTTATCCAGTTCATTGTTTATTTTGCTTAAATCGGTTCCTAAAAACTCAACAAGCATTTGTGCCGCTTTTGGCGATATGGTATAATTCTTAGAAGCTAACACTTTACGAATCCAATCGGCTACCTGATTTTCATATAATTTTTTGCTCTCATAAATAACGCCAATTTTATTGACGGCTTTGTATAAGGCTTTGCGTTTATCAATTTTTTTGTATTTATAATTGACAACTAAAACTGTTGTGGGTTGGGGATTGGTAGCATACCCAGCCAAATTTTCAATGGTTCTGGATAAATCTTGCGCTTCCTTAACAATAATTACTTGACGTTCTGCCATCATGGGGTAACGCTTGGCATTGCTAACAATATCTTCAATGGAAACATCCCTGCCATACAAAACCATTTGGTTAAAACCTTTTTCTTCATCGCTCAAGACATTCTTTTCTATGAATTCTGAAATTCTATCAATATAATAAGGTTCTTCACCCATTAAAAAATAAATAGGTTTGATATTACCATTTTTAATATCGGTTACTAATTGTTTTACGTCGTCCAAAACTGTGAAATTTCAAAAAATTATAAATTCAAAAAACAAACAATGAATTTGGTATTTGATTATTGAAGATTAACTTTGGAAAAATATTAAATACGGTTTTGCAACAACTCAACTTTCCAAAGTTTTCGTTTCGATTCAAAAATAGCGAAAATAAAATTTCTATTTTCGACGTGATACGTAAAAAATTTGTGGTTTTACAACCCGAAGAATGGGTAAGGCAACATTGCGTTCATTATTTAATTAATGAAAAAAAATATCCTATCTCTTTGATTAATGTTGAAAAGGAATTAAAAATCAATAATTTAAGGAAACGTTACGATATAGTCGTTTTTAATACAGATGGCAGTATTTTAATCATCATCGAATGTAAATCACCGAATATTTCTATTAATCAAGTAACATTTGACCAAATAGCAAGATATAACCTGGCTTTAAAGGCTACATATTTGATTGTTACCAACGGATTAAATCATTATTATTGCCAAATGGATTTTGAAAATGAACTTTATAATTTTTTGAAAGATATACCTAGTTATAGTGTATAGTTGACGGTGATGGGAAAATAAAATTGTCTTGAATTCGGTACATAAATGAAAATAGCTGTCGTTATATTAAATTGGAACGGAAAAAAACTATTAGAACAGTTTTTGCCTTCTGTTGTTGAGCATTCAAAAGAGGCTACGATTTATGTGGTCGATAATGCTTCAACTGATGATTCCATTAATTTCTTAAATTCTAAATACCCAAGTATAAAAATTATAAATAACACTGTAAATGGCGGCTTTGCAAAAGGTTATAACGATGCTTTAAAACACATTGAAACGGATGTTTATTGCCTATTGAATAGTGATGTTGAAGTCGCTGAAAATTGGTTGTCGCCAATTATTAATGTATTTGAAAAAGAACCTAGTACTGCTATCATCCAGCCAAAAATTTTAGATTACAAGAACAAAGATTACTTTGAATATGCTGGTGCTGCTGGCGGATTTATTGACAAATATGGCTTCCCGTATTGCCGCGGTAGACTATTTGATACTGTAGAACAGGATTTAGGACAATATGATGATATAACAGACATCTTTTGGGCTTCTGGCGCTTGTTTTTTTATCAGAAGCGAGGTATTTAAAAAGCTTAATGGTTTTGACGAACATTTTTTTGCACATATAGAAGAAATAGACTTGTGCTGGAGAGCTAAAAATTCGGGTTACAACATTAAATATGTGTATCAGTCTAAAGTGTATCATTTAGGTGGTGCTACACTTTCAAAAGCTAGTTCAAAAAAAACGTATTTGAATTTTAGAAATAGCTTATTTACCTTAATCAAAAATGCAAGAGGACCCTTATTCCCCCTCATGTTTTTTCGTCTTTTTTTAGATGGGTTAGCAAGCATTAAATTTCTATTCGACTTAAAACTAAGTCATGCCTTAGCCATTTTAAAATCGCATGTCAGTTTTTATTGGTATTTACCTTACTTTTTAAAACAACGACAATTCCAAAAAAATAAAATAAAATATTTTAGCAAAACATCCGTTGTAATTGATTACTTCGTAAATAAAAAAACAACCTATAAATGTTTATAGTTTATTAATAAAAGTTTTGTTAAAATGTTAAATTACATCGAATTTTCCATATTTTTGTGTTTAGTATTTTAGAAATTAATCCTTAATAATAATTATGAAAAAAGTTTTATTACTTAGCTTGGCTACAATGCTGGTATTTAGTTCTTGTGTATCAAAAAAACAGTTCACAGACTTACAAGCAAAACAAAAAGAAACTCAAGATTTACTTAATTCTGCAACAGTAAAATTAAATTCTTGTTTAGAAGAAAAAGCAACAGCTACTGCAAGAGCTACAGCACTTGAAGAACAAGTTTCCGATTTAAGAAAAAACAATGATAATTTACAAGTGTTATCTGCAAAAGGTGCTAGTAACATAGAAAAAACACTAGAAAGCATTAAAGAAAAAGACATGAAAATTACTCGTCTTCAAGATGCTTTAACTAAAAAAGACAGTATTACACTTGCTGTAGTGACTAGCTTAAAACGTGAGGTAGGTATCAACGATCCAGACATTGAAATCAATGTTGAAAAAGGCGTGGTATTTATTTCTATAGCTGACAAATTATTATTCCAAAGCGGTAGCTATAACGTAACTACAAGAGCTAAAGAAGTTTTAGCAAAAGTTGCTAAAGTAGTAAATAGCAAACCTGATTTTGAATGTATGGTTGAAGGACATACAGATAGCGTGCCTTACCAAAGTGGTGTGTTATTGGATAACTGGGATTTAAGTGTTAAACGTTCTACATCTATCATTAGAGTATTACAAGGTTTAGGCGTTAATCCAAAACAACTTATTGCTGCTGGACGTGCTGATTATGTGCCGTTAGTAGATAACAATACTGCTGAAAACAGAGCTACAAACAGACGTACTCGTATAGTTGTATTACCTAAAATTGACCAATTCTATGAGATGGTTGAAAAAGAAATGAAAAATCTTTCTGTTCAAAACTAATTAGAATTCAAAATTATATAAGAAAGCTCAACTGAAAGGTTGGGCTTTTTTTATTATTTATCTGACCACACAGCAAGCTCGTTACCCGCTGGATCTAAAAACTGAAACCTTCTTCCTCCTAGAAATGAAAAAATATCTTTAGATATAATACCTGCAAATTGAACAACATTATTTTTAACCAAACTTAAATCTTCATGATATAGAACAACCAATACACCATTAATTATTTTTGAGTCGGATTTCTCAAATCCGCCATCCAGCCCACTTTCAGAAAAAGCTATATAATTTGGTCCATAATATGTAAAAACCCAATTAAAACATTTGCTGTAAAACGCTTTGATTTCTTCGAGGTAGGGAGCTTTGAATTCGATATAATTTATTTGATTGTTTTTCATTATCCTAAAATATTAGTAATTAAAATATCTCCAAACTTCCTTTACCTTCCCTAACAACAATAGGCTCATCTTCAGATAAATCTATAACAGTAGATGCCTGATTGTCACCATAACCACCATCAATTACCAAATCTACCAAGTCATCCCATTTTTCTAAAATAAGTTCGGGGTCTGTAGTATATTCCAAAACTTCATCCTCGTCACGTATCGATGTCGAAATAATAGGATTTCCTAATAATTTGACAATTTCAATGGCTATATTATTTTTAGGCACCCTAATCCCAACCGTTTTCTTTTTTTTGAAAGGATTTGGCAAGGTGTTGGAACCCGGAAGAATAAATGTATAAGGCCCCGGAAGTGCTCGTTTTAAAATCTTAAAGGTTGAGCTATCAATTTGTTTTACATAATCACTGAGATGACTTAAATCGTGACAAACAAAAGAGAAATTCGCCTTTTCAAGTTTTACGCCCTTTATTCTTGCGATACGTTCCAACGCTTTCAAATTGGTAATATCACATCCCAAACCATACACCGTATCTGTAGGATAAATAATCAATCCTCCTCTTTTTAGAATAGCCACAACCCTTTCAATCTCTTTCGGATTTGGGTTTTCTTCGTATATTCTAATAAACTCTGCCATAATATGTATCTTGCTTTAGCGTTTACAAAGTAAATATTATTTTTATTATGAAGCACTTAAAGTATATTTTCTTATTATTTCTTATATGTAGTTGTTCAAACAAAACGGATGAAGATATACTGTCTGGTGAGCCATTAGACCCCTCTGAATATTATCAAGAATTTGATATTTCTTATGGAAATGATGAGAACCAAAGTTTTGATGTATACTTACCATCTAACCGAACATCAACTACTAAAACAATAATTTTAGTCCATGGTGGAGGTTGGACTTCTGGTGACAAAAGTGATATGAACCCCATTAAAGATATTATTCAGCGAGATTTCCAAAATGTAGCGATTGTTAATATTAATTATCGCTTAGCGGATACCAATAATAGTGCTTATCCCATGCAAATTGAGGATATTACCTCCATTATAAATTACTTAAAAGAAAACAAAGCTAAGTACACTGTATCTGAAGATTTCGGATTTATAGGGATTAGCGCGGGAGGGCATTTATCACTTTTATGGAGTTATGCCTTTGATGATTCTAGCAACATAAAAATGGTTTGCAGCATTGTGGGACCTACCAATTTGACGGATCCTGCATACTTAAACAATACCGATCCTGTTTTACAGGAATCACTAAACTCTTTTGGCGTAAATGCGGAGTTATCATTCTTAGAAGAAGTAAGTCCGTATCACCAAGTGTCCGCTACGGCACCACCAACTATTTTATTTTATGGCGGACAAGATCCTTTAATTCCCATTACCCAAGGAACGGATTTAAGGGATAAACTTCAAAACCTGGGTGTTACGCATGAATTCACATTGTATCCAAACGCAGGTCATGGGTGGGAAGGCTTAGAACTAATAGACACTTGGATAAAACTCAAAGCCTTTTTGCAAATACATCTGTAAACAATCATATGTTTTTGAGAGTTATCCAACGACTTCTAACTTAGCAAAACGCAATAATAATTTTTTTACACCTCCATGTTGAAAATTAATTTCAGCTTTTATATCTGCGCCTGTCCCTTCTATTTTCAAGACTTCTCCCGTACCAAAACGAATGTGCTTAACCAAATTGCCAACTACTAATTTATTATCAAATAAATTAACGTTCCCATTGGTTTGTCCGACTGGTTTTAAGTTTTTAGGCGTTGTTACTTGAAATTTTTCAGGGGCTTCTTTTGAAATTTTACTCTTGTTAAACTCCACTTGTTTGGCTGGTTTAAATCGAATTTTATTAGGCTCTACGTCTCCAAAAATATCAGCACTTAACATCGGGTTAAATCTGAGTTCTTCAGGTGGTGTTAAAATTTCCACATACTCCTCGTCTATTTCGTCTATGAAACGGCTAGGTTCAGAATCCACTAATTTTCCCCAACGGTACCTTGATAAGGCATAGGTTAAATAAGCTTGTTTTTCGGCCCGTGTTAATGCTACATAAAATAATCTTCGTTCCTCTTCCAATTCGCTTCGGGTATTCATACTCATGGCACTAGGGAATAAATCTTCTTCCAACCCAACAATAAACACATTCGGGAATTCCAAACCTTTAGCCAAATGGATGGTCATTAATGCCACATGGTTGGCATCGCCTTTATCAGCATCTAAATCGGTTGCCAAAGCAACATCTTCTAAAAATTCCGCTAAAGACCCTGTGGTATCGGCTATTTCTTTCTGACCTTCCACAAAGTCCTTCATTCCATTTAAAAGCTCTTCAATATTTTCCATTCTAGTAACACCCTCTGGTGTACCATCTTTTTTGAACTCGTTAATTAAGCCACTTGTTCTGGTAACATACTCTGCCAACTCAAAAACATCAGCAGTTTGATTCAATACCTGGTAACTCTCTATGAGCATTACGAAATCCTGAAGCTTGTTTTTTGTTCCAGAATTTACATTAATTTCAACTTTATTAAGATTCTTTAAAACCTCAAAAATGCTTCGGTTATAACCATTGGCTGCGACAACCAATCTATCAATTGTAGTCTGACCAATACCACGAGGTGGAAAATTAATAATGCGTACCAAAGCTTCCTCATCCGCGGGATTGACTATCAACCGCAAATAGGATAGTACATCTTTAATTTCCTTTCGTTGATAAAAAGAGGTGCCACCATAAATCCGATACGGAATATCTCGCTTACGCAAGGCTTCTTCAATCGCACGAGACTGCGAATTGGTTCTGTACAAAATAGCAAAATCACTATTCTTCAACTGATTATTCATTTTCTCTTCAAAAATGGTGCTCGCTACATAACGCCCTTCATCACCATCCGTTAAAGATCGATGTACTTTTATTTTTGAACCCTCATCATTGGCCGTCCAAACGACTTTATCAAGTTTCGTTTGATTTTTTTCAATGATGGAATTTGCCGCATTGACAATGTTTTTCGTAGAACGGTAATTTTGCTCCAATCTAAAAACTTTAACATCATCATAATCCTTCTGAAAATTCAAAATATTATTGATATTAGCGCCACGAAACGCATAAATACTTTGCGCATCATCACCAACAACACATATATTTTGGAATCTATCGGACAACGCTCTAACAATTAAATACTGAGAGTGATTCGTATCTTGATACTCATCAACCAAAATATACTTAAACCTATTCTGGTATTTCATCAATACATCAGGAAAACGTGTTAAAAGCTCATTGGTTTTCAATAACAAATCATCGAAATCCATGGCGCCTGCCTTAAAACATCTGTTTACATATTCTTTATAGATGTCGCCTAAACGTGGTCGTCTAGCCATGGCATCTGCTTCTATTAATTCCGGATTTTGGAAATACGCACGAACAGTAATTAAACTATTTTTGTAAGATGATATTCTTGAACGTATTTGTTTAGGCTTGTAAATATCCTTGTCTAAATTCATTTCTTTGATGATGGCACCTACCAACCTATCTGAATCTTGAGTATCGTAAATCGTGAAATTGCTTGGATAACCCAATTTATCAGCTTCACTGCGTAAAATTCTAGCAAAAACAGAGTGGAAAGTTCCCATCCATAAATTTTTAGCTTCACTACTTCCAACAATGGTAGCGATACGCTCCTTCATTTCCTTTGCGGCTTTGTTGGTAAATGTTAAAGCCAAAATATTAAAAGAGTCCACGCCCTGACTCATCAAATAAGCAATTCTAAATGTAAGCACACGTGTTTTACCAGAACCTGCGCCAGCAATAATAATCATGGGCCCATCTTTTTGTATAGTGGGCTCTAACTGTGCATCGTTTAACTGACTTAAATACTTTTCCAAAACTTATTGTAATTTGTGGTGTGAAATTAACTATTGTTAACCTTTTAGCTGGTTTTTATAATCAATAATTATAAACAATTAACTTTTAATAAGTTTAGTTTTGTTCACCATCACCTGTCATCGCATTTAATAAACCTGCTTTTATGTTGAGCCACAAATAATTAAATACCGATTTTGTTTTATCCCTTTCTATGTTGGTTCCATGACCATGTCTAAATTCGCTAGATTTATTCTTACTGTCTTTTGAAACAAAAAGATTGATTAATCCTGACAGCAATTTATTTTTTTCCTTACCGCCTTTCTTTAAAATTACAATATCAAAATTATCGTACTGCAATTTCAAATCTATACGTGATGTAAGGTCGTTCCCGTTGATAGTAAAATAATTTTTATTGATTATCCCATTCAATCTTAAATTAAGATTAGGCTCCATAAATTGATTCATGTGGTTTGCATCCAATGCCCCTATGTCTGCTTTGAATATAAATTCATCACTATTATCCATCACATCAAAATCCCACTGGACATTCAAAGGCGTGTTTTTCATAAAAATCGCATCAATATGAATTGTTGTTTTAGTTTCATTCTTTTTATAAGTATTACTCAAATTATTGATTTCAGCATTTAAATTTGAGAATTCAAGTCTTCCTCCTTTGGGGTCGTCATTAACCTTTTCGGTATAAACCACAGTAGCATTGTTTAAATAAACTTTACTTAAAGCAATACCAAAGTTAAAATTTCTTAATGTTTTACTATACAGTGATCTATAATTCAAATTATCAACAACCAATTTATCTCTATGAATGATAAGTTTAGGCTGATAAAAATTAATTTGATCACTTTTAAAATAGAATGCTGAATCGTTTTTTACCCCAAAATCATGATTATTAACTAATAAGGAATCGATGGTTAAATCAAAATGATCTCGTTCTACAGCAATCTTTTTTGATAAGGCTTCCTTAGAATATTTCGTTTTTATGGATACGTTTTTAATCTTATAAAAATCTGCATTGAAATTAGCTTGGCTTACAAATAGGTTTTCATAATCATTAAGCTTATAAAACATATTATTATAAGTTAAATGATAATCCTGAAAAGCAAAGGGTATTTTATCTTTAAGGTTTGACTTTTTAATGACAACCGCGTTAACTCTGGCATTAATTTCTTCAGATTTTAATAGCAACGAATCATTAGCCACATCAAAAACCGATAAATGGCCATTGATTATTTTAATAGCTCCAATTTCAACATCCTTCTTAAAGGAACCTTCAAATGAATCTTGAGAAGATTTTAAGTTTACTAAACTATTATGATGGTAGATTATTTGAGGCTGATCAAAAGAAATGCTTTTTACATTAATTTTATCATTAAAAAAATAATCCCAATAGCTGAAATCATTAATAGATAACTCTTTTAACCTAATTTGAACATTTATTTTGTTGGTTGTTTTTCCCAAAACAGAAATTTTTGGACCTATTAATCCTACGCTTCCATTTAGGGAATTAACATGGATGTCTTGATATTCAACTTTTATGGTTTCAGAAAAATTATTCAGACCTTCTTTTAGTCTGTTTTTAATAATAACATTTGCCACTAAAGCCCCTATAACCAGTATCAACAACACCAATGAACCTATAACTAATCCTTTTTTCAATCTATTGTCCATTAAATAAAGATAGGCTTTCAATACTTTTATAACAACATATTTTAAATATCTTTACACTTTAAGTTGGTTTCAATTTATAAACTTAAATAATGATTGTTATGGATTCTCAACGGTTTATCGATATGCTATTATTTGCCATTCCTTCACTAATTACTGGGCTAATTGCATACTATTTTTTTAAAGAGCATACCAAAAATGAGGATGGCAGAAGACGCTTTTTACTAAAGAAAGAATTACAGGTTAGCGCCTTACCAACACGACTACAAGCTTATGAGCGCCTAACGCTTTTTTTAGAGAGGATGTCTCCTAGTAAACTTCTTATTAGAATATCTCCAAACAATTTAAATAAAGAAGATTACGAAGCTTTACTTATACAAACCATTGAAATAGAATTAGAGCATAATTTAACTCAGCAAATTTATGTGAGTGAGAAATGTTGGAACATTATTTTGGCTGCTAAAAATGCCACTATTCAATTGATTAGAAAAGCTAGTTTATCTGAAAAAACGACTTCGGCAGACAAATTGAGAGAGGTTATTTTAACCGAAATGATGGAGAGGCGCTCACCTAGTGAAGCGGCACTTTCTTTAATAAAAGATGAAATTGCGGATATATTTTAGTATTAATCCCTTCTTAATTCGTTAAACCTGCCTTGTGCACACTTTTCTTTGGCATAATCAAAACCTTGTTGCCACCATGACACCATAAGATTTTTATTAAAAACTAAAGAGTTTTCGGTAAGCTTAGAGGGTGTATAATACAAATTAAGCTTTACATCTTTGTTTTTGGCGGCAAGCTTCCCAATAGTAATATCGCTTCTCTCAACGCCATCTAATAAATGACCAAACAAACTCATCATAAGTGAAAACGGATTTTTGCCCAATACTTTATTGTATTCCATGTTTTCAGATTCCAAAATAATGGCATCCACTTCTGTAGCGCCCCTTAAAATAGCTTCCCTAATAGGCACTACACAACCAAAAGCACCATCAGCATATTCAAATCCATCAACCGTTGCCAAAGACATGAACGGGATGTAGTTACAGGAAATCCATATCCAATTACAAAATTCATCATACGTACAATCCTTTATAGATTTATACTCAATCCTATTTTTTGATAAGTTAGAAACCGTTACAACCACATCTTCTTTAGTCATCTGAATTAAATGATATTCTTCTTCAGTGAAATTTCGCTTTAAATAGCGTAAAAGGGCTTTGCTTTCGCCAAAAGTTCGTTTCCTTTTTGCGAATTGAATGAGGGTGTTTAAAAAGTTAATGGATACATATTCCCTACCTTCCTTTCTTCGTTGTACAAAAGGATTAATATTAAAAATATTACTTTGTTTGACACTGGTAAATACTTTATGGATTTTTTCAATTTTACCAGCGGCCAAATGAGGTATCAATAAACTACCTGTTGATGTTCCTAAAAACAGATCATATTCCCTGCCTTCTTCTTGAATTAAATATTGGGCAACACCACCCGCATAGGCTCCCTTACTACCGCCTCCAGATATCACTAATGCTCTCATTCTGCTTTTAAAGGACTTACTTGTTCATTTTTATATCTGGCATACTCCAAACCACTTTGCCACCATTTGGTCATTTTCTCTTTTTCGAAAATTAAGGAATTAGTTGTTAAGACCGTAGGCGTATAATAAAAATTTATGATGGCGTTTTGATTGGAAGCAACAAACTTGCCTATTTTTATATTTTGGTCTTCTATTCTGTCAAGCATAAACGAAAACATGTTGGTCATTAATGAAAATGGATTTAATGATGGCATTCTATTTAATTGGGACACCTCGGTTTGCAAAATAATGGCATCCACTTCTGTAGCACCTCTTTTTATGGCTTCTTCAATTGGAATCATAGAACCCAAGCCACCATCCGCATATTCGCAGCCATTTTTTTTCACCAAAGACATAAAAGGAATATAATTACATGAAATCCAAATCCATTCGCAAAACTCTTCATAATCACAATCTTTGATGGATTTATATTCCACTTGGTTTAATGATAAATTTGAAACGGTAACTACGATATCTTTTCTGCTTTTCTTTAATGTATCAAATTCACTTTGTGTCAACGTTTCTTTTATAAGTAGCCTTAAATTATTACTTTCTCCAAATGTTTTACTGCCCTTTAAAAAGTTTTTAATCACATTAACGTGATGTATTTTTATGGTTTCAATACCTCCCTTTTTCTTTTTAATGAGAAACGGGCAAGTATCAAAAATAGAATCTTGGGTAACACTTGTATAGACCTCTTTTATTTTTTCAACATTTTTTAAAGCTAAATGAGACACCAATAAACTCCCAGTAGATGTACCAATAAACATGTCGTAATCTCGCCTTTTGCTTTCAATAAGATACTGCGCAACACCGCCTGCAAAAGCGCCTTTGCTACCACCTCCAGATATAACCAAAGCTTTCATTTAGAAAATTTTAATGGTTAAATATAACATTTTAAAAATAGCTACTAATTTGTAAGCAGGTCTTTTGCCATTTTTGAAAATTGCCAAACAGGGTGTTTTGTAGCTTGTTCTAAATTTTCTTGGCAGGTTTCATTGCAAGCGTTTATCAATTTTAAATATTGAAAGGCATTTTGGCGGACTTCAAAATGATACTTTGAATGTGTGTAATTGGTCAATTCTTCGAAGTAAACCGACTTATTTTCTGGTTCAAAACCCTCAGTAACCAAAGCTAATGTTAGCCAAAGTGTTCTTATATTTTTGTCATTAAAACCTTGAAGTTGTTTTGTTTTGGTCAAATACCTATGCCTATCTTCAGGGAAATTATTCCACAAATTGTACAATGCCAATTCAATCGTGATATATGACTCATCCTCTAAGAGCGTTTCGTAATCTTTCTTTAATTCTGAAGGAATTTTAGAAAGAGACTTTGCAATTGCTTGACGCACTTTCAAACTAGCCTTAAAATGCTCCTTTTTTAATTGATTTGACATTTGTGAAACCACTCTAATTTTGGCTTCATCAGACATATTTGAAGTTAAATAATCAGCACATTTAGAGGTGTTCTCTTTACAATCAACACTTAGATATTCTTGAATAAACGTAGATTTTTTCAAACTTTCCATAGCCTTTTCATTATCAAACACCTTACTTTCTAACCAGATTCTCACAAATTCACTTAAATCCTGTCCACTCGCCTTCTCAACTTCACTTATAAAATCATTGGTTTCAACATTTTTAAATTGATGCTTTTCTAAATAATTCTTAACAGCCAATTTAAAAGCCTTATCGCCTACTTGCGCTCTCAACATGTGTAACACCCAAGCACCTTTTTTATAAAACGTTGTACTACTTGATTTTGGATCTAAAAGCGAAGTGCCCCCGCCTACTTTATCTTGTTCCAATAATTCTTGGACATATTGATACAATTGCCAATAGTAATGGTCGTCTCCAAAAATGTCCTTTTCAGCCAACAATGCATAATACGTCGCGAAGCCTTCTTGCAACCAATGATGTGTGCCAGACATTTCAGTCACCAAATTGCCAAACCATTGATGCGCCAATTCATGGGCATTGACATTCACATAGTTTTTATCAATAAACGAGATGGAATCTATTAAATACGTATCCGAAAAAATGGTAGCACTGGTATTTTCCATACCGGCATACAGGAAATCCTTAACCGGTATTTGCTTATAATTTTGCCAAGGATAAGCAACTCCAATTTCTTCCTCTAGAAAATCGAACATTTGTTTGGTGTAACGATACGTTGGCTCAACCTTTAATGAATCGTTGGGATAGTAATACATCTCTAAAGGAATACCACTTTTTGAAGTTTCTACTTTTCTATCGTATTTACCAATGGCTAAGGCCACTAAATAACTGGACATGGGCTGTTGCATATCGTAATGCCATGTTGCTGTTGAGTCGTTGATTTGTTTATTTGTTAGTTTTCCGTTGGCAATGACTTCATAGTTTTTGTCAAACGCGACGGTTAAATCAAATTCAACCTTTTCATTCATATCATCAAAACTGGGCAACCAATTACTCGTGTATTTTCCTTGACCTTGAGTCCAAATCTGTTGATTGTCCCCACTATTGTCCCAATCAATAAAATACATGGCTTTTTTAGGGCTTGTATTCCAAACAACATCTATTTTATGGTGACTATTTTTTTTGAAAGGATGCTTTATAATTAGATGCTTTCCATCATATAAACTCCCCGTTTGCTTTCCGTCTAAAACATACTTTATTTCAGCAAAATCAACCGCATCTATATAAACAGAGTCAATATCTTTTAAAATAGTAAATCCATAAGACACCGTTCCAGAAACTTCTTTTTTAAGCAAATCTCCAAAAACAATATCCGCTTTAGCTGTCCTAAAATCAACATATTCAGTCTGTTGCGCTTGTATCAAGAAACAAAAGAATATGATGAAAAGATTGATAATAAACTTCATAAGCTCTTTGTAACAAAGGTTAAGCCAAAATAATAATAATCCTTGTCATTATTACCAAAAGCAGTATTTTAGTTCTATGAACACCAATCTTCAAACTCCCATAGATTATTTAAAAGGCGTTGGCCCCAATCGGGCAGATTTGCTACGTACGGAGTTGGGTATTCACACCTATCAGGATTTAATCAACTTGTTTCCAAATAGATATATTGATAGAACACAGTATTACAAAATCAACCTACTGCAGCGCAATAATGCCGATGTACAAGTCATTGGAAAAATAACCGAATTCAAAGAAGTTGCACAACAACAAGGAAAACGTTTGGTCGCCACCTTTCAAGATGAAACGGGCGTGATGGAATTGGTTTGGTTTAGGGGTCAAAAATGGATTCGTGAAAGCATCAAATTAAATACACCGTATGTTATTTTCGGAAAAACCAATTGGTTTAATGGCAGATTTAGTATGCCGCATCCCGAAATGGAATTGCTAGAAGAACATGAAAAAAATTTGCGTTCTGCCATGCAACCGGTATATCCATCCACAGAAAAACTATCCAATAAAGGCATCACCAACCGAGTGATTAGCAAAATTATGCAGCAGCTTTTTTTGGAAACCAATGGCAGATTTAAGGAAACACTTTCTGAAAACATCCTTTCTGAACTGAAGTTAATTAATAAAAGTGATGCACTTTTTAATGTGCATTTTCCAAAAAATCAAGAGCTCTTAGCACGTGCGCAATACCGATTAAAGTTTGAGGAATTTTTCTATATTCAATTGCAACTGATTCTAAAAAATCTCATTCATAAATCGAAAATAAAAGGCTTTCCTTTTGAGAAAGTCGGCACCCATTTTAATACGTTTTTTAATAATCATTTACCCTTCGAATTGACCAATGCACAGAAACGCGTTTTAAAAGAAATTAGAGCCGATTTAGGCAGTAATGCACAAATGAATCGATTGTTACAGGGTGATGTAGGTTCTGGAAAGACCATTGTAGCATTTATGTCAATGTTAATCGCACTTGACAACGGTTTTCAAACATGTTTAATGGCCCCGACTGAAATTTTGTCAGTCCAACACTATAATGGATTAGTAGAACTATGTAATAAATTGAATATCAGTATAAAAATACTCACTGGTTCAACTAAAACTTCAGAACGAAAAAAAATTCACGAAATGCTTGAAAATGGTGAGTTAGACATTTTAATTGGCACGCATGCACTGCTCGAAAACAAAGTGAAATTCAAAAATTTAGGGCTTGCTATCATAGATGAACAACATCGTTTTGGCGTAGAGCAACGAAGTAAATTGTGGAGAAAAGGCCCTCCTCAATCCTCCCATTGGGAGGAAGCAAAAACTATCCGCCAAAAATATATGACGGCTCGTCCATCAACCTATAATTTATTGAAAGAACTTCAATCTGAAAACAAAAAACACACTACTCAAGCGGAATCTATTTTGTGGGAATGTTTGAGAAATAAAAAACTTAACCATAAATTTAGAAGGCAACATATCATCGATGAATTTATAGTTGATTTTGTTTGTCTTGAAAAAAATCTAATCATTGAAATTGACGGAGGTTACCATAATACCATTGAGCAAAAAGAAGCTGATGATTTGCGTACCCAAATATTAAATGAGATTGGTTTTAAAGTTATTAGATTTACTAACCAACAAGTGATTGGAGACATTGATAATGTGTTGTTATATATTGAGAAATTATTAGAAAGCCTCCCTTCTGGGGAGGTTGGTGGGGCTTCTATCCCACCACATGTTTTAATCATGACGGCAACACCCATTCCACGAACATTAGCAATGTCGGTTTATGGCGATTTAGACATCTCCATTATTGACGAATTACCACCTGGAAGAAAGTCCATAAAAACCGTACATCGTTATGATAAAAACCGACTGAATGTTTTCAAATTTATGCGAGATGAAATTGCGAAGGGTAGACAGATTTATATTGTCTATCCGTTAATCCAAGAAAGTGAAACTATGGATTATAAAGATTTGATGGACGGCTATGCCAGTATCGAGCGTGATTTTCCTAAGCCACATTATCAAATATCCATTGTCCATGGAAAAATGAAACCAGCCGATAAAGATTATGAAATGCAACGTTTCATAAAAGGCGAAACAAACATCATGGTTGCAACAACTGTTATTGAAGTTGGCGTTAACGTACCTAATGCATCGGTTATGATTATTGAAAGTGCGGAACGCTTTGGCTTATCACAATTGCATCAATTACGCGGACGAGTAGGTCGAGGTGCCGAACAAAGTTATTGCATTTTAATGACGAGCCATAAGTTGAGCGTCGACAGTAAAACCCGATTGGAAACGATGGTGAGAACGAGTGACGGATTTGAAATTGCTGAAGTCGATTTACGCTTGCGAGGCCCCGGTGATATTATGGGAACGCAGCAAAGTGGGGTTTTAAATTTAAAAATAGCTGACATTATTAAAGATAAAGACATCTTACAAAATGCTCGTTTTTATGCTAAAAAGGTATTAAATACGGATCCATCACTGTCTCATTCTGAAAACAAAGCCATTCTTAACACCTATCAAGAATTAGCTAAATTTAAAAATATCTGGAATTATATAAGTTAACATGTCAAGACCCGTTTACTTTAGCACGTTGATAATGCGTTAATTAGTTCGATATTTAATTTTTATTTAAAGAATTTAATTACTAATATTGCCAGAATAAAAAAAGACACTTTTTCATTGTTCTCTCAATACAAAATTTAATCCCTCATAAAATGAAATCTATTACTTTTTACACTTTTATATTTATACAATTAAGTGTGTTTTCCCAGACCTCAAATTGCTTTTACGAAGAAACGAACAACATAGTTGTTATAGAGGCTGAAGACATTGATACGGGTGGACTATGGTCTGTTGAGAATGATGTTGTTGGATTTTCCGGTAGCGGATATTTAGAATGGGGAAATGGAAGTTATTTTAACACGCCTGGCACTGGTAAATTTTCTGTAAATATAAAGATAAACAATACTGGTCTATACAGATTTCAATGGCGTTCTAAAGTTGGCGCTGGCACTAGCCCTACTGATGAAAATGACACTTGGCTGCGTTTTCCAGATGCTGATGATTTCTTCGGCCAAAGGGGCTCAAGCATTGTTTATCCAAAAGGAAGCGGTAAAACGCCAACTCCAGAAGGTTCAGGATCGGACGGCTGGTTCAAAGTATATTCTAGCGAAACTACAAATTGGAATTGGTCTGCGAGCACAAGCGACAACGATCCTCATAATATATTTGTGCAATTTGATACTCCTGGGACATATACCATGGAAATATCTGCACGTTCAGAATTCCACCTATTAGATAGAATAGTGCTAAGTAAAAGCGTTGTATCCAATCCTACTAGTTTAAGTATTGATGAAGCGGAATGCACAACTAACACATTATCGGTTACAGATATTACCAATGGGAAAAACTTCAAGGTTTTCCCTAACCCACTAGCTTCATCGAACAAACTATCCGTTACTGGTATTCAACCTAATTCTTATAAGGTTACCATTATGGATATTGTTGGCAAACAATTATCCAGAAAGGTAAATTTAGAATTCAAAAATGATGTTGAAGAATTGGAAATAGGATATTTAAAATCAGGGCTTTATTTTTTCACTTTAAGCAGCAAAGACCATTTATACTCTACCAAATTGGTTATAGAATAATTTTATTTTTTTTATTTCATTCAGTTTATTAAACTAAGTCTTTTGGTCTAATTCATTTAAGGAAAGGTGTATTCGTATTGCTATTGCTTATATTTACTTAAAATTTAAGTCATGCTCCATTTAAAATTAGAAACCGACCCTAGGTGGGTAAATATAGTTAAAGGTAATATTGAAGAAATACTTACTGATCATGCATGGTGCGAGCAAAAAGCTGCCACGAATGCCATCACTATAATTACTTTAAATTCTGAATATACCGATTTGGTTACCGAATTATTGGAACTTGCCAAAGAGGAATTGGAACACTTTCAAATGGTTCACGATATCATTAAGAAACGGGGCTACAAACTAGGCAGGGAACGTAGGGATAGTTATGTAAATGAGCTTTATAAATTCATGAACAAAGGCGGAAATAGACTACAATGTATGGTAGATAGGCTCTTGTTTTCAGCCATGATTGAAGCGAGAAGCTGCGAACGTTTTAAACTGCTTTCTAAAGAAATAAAAGACCCAGAACTTTCAAAATTCTACCATGATTTAATGATAAGTGAGGCTGGACATTACACAACCTTTATCGGCTTCGCTAGAAAATATGGAAAAGATATTGACGTAGATAAACGCTGGAAGGAACTTGTTGAATTTGAAAGCCATGTTATTAAAAACTATGGTAAACATGAAACCATACACGGCTAAAAAATCAGTCTACTATTTTATCTATAAATTATATAGCAATATTTGAATGCTAGCTTCAATATTTTATCTTTGCTAGCTTATTAAAACAGTAATATTTCATGAAGATTTCATACAATTGGTTAAAACAATTTATAAAGATTGATTGGACACCTGAACAAACTGCCGAATTGCTGACAGACTTAGGCCTTGAGGTTGAAGGCATTGAGTCCTATCAATCTGTAAAAGGTGGACTAGAAGGTGTTGTGGTTGGAGAGGTTTTAACGTGTATTAAACACCCCAATGCGGATAAATTAAGAATAACAACCGTTAATACTGGAGAAGAAAATCCCTTGCAAATTGTCTGTGGCGCTCCAAATGTAGCTGTTGGTCAAAAAGTACCCGTCGCCACTATTGGAACTGTACTCTACTCCAAAGAAGGTGAATCTTGGACCATTAAAAAAGGAAATATTCGTGGTGAAGAAAGTCATGGGATGATTTGTGCTGAAGACGAGCTTAGTTTAGGGGCATCGCACGAAGGTATTTTGGTACTTGATGAATCGTGTAAAGTAGGCACACCTGTAGCAGATATTTTTGATGTTGAAAACGATCATGTTTTTGAAATCGGATTAACCCCTAATAGAGCAGATGCCATGAGTCATTTAGGAACTGCGCGTGATTTAAAAGCGGGGTTGATTCAAAAAGATATTACTTTAGAGTTTATCACACCCTCTGTGAGCGCTTTTCATATTGATAGTAGAACATTAAAAATAGATGTTGATGTTAAAAATAAAGAATTGGCACCTCGTTACTGTGGCTTAACCATTTCTGGAATAAAAGTAGAAACATCCCCTATTTGGTTGCAAAACCGCCTTAGAGCTATTGGATTAAAGCCGATAAATAACATTGTAGATGCTACTAATTATGTATTGCACGATTTAGGCCAGCCGCTCCATGCCTTTGATGCCGCTAAAATTTCAGGTAATAAAATTGAAGTCAAAACAGTACCTTCTGGAACAAAATTCACAACCCTTGATGGTGTTGAACGTGAACTGCACGAAGATGATTTAATGATTTGTGATGCCGAAAAACCCATGTGCATTGCTGGTGTTTTTGGTGGTATCCATTCCGGTGTTTCAGAAAACACTACAAGCATTTTCTTAGAAAGTGCTTATTTTAATCCTGTAAGTATTCGGAAATCCGCAAAGCGACACGGATTGAATACCGATGCCTCTTTTAGGTTTGAACGAGGTATTGACCCTAATATTACCGAATATGCGCTAAAAAGCGCTGCATTACTGATTCAGGAAGTTGCTGGTGGCGAAATTACAAGTGATATTATTGATATTTATCCTAAAAAAATTGAGGATTTTCAAGTACGTTTAAGTTTTGAAAATGCCAAAAAGTTAATTGGTGAAGAAATTCCTAAGGAAACTATTAAGCGTATTTTAACGTCGTTAGAAATCAAAATAAATAATGTAACAGAAACTGGCTTAGGTTTAACGGTACCAGCTTATAGAAATGATGTGCTTCGCGAAGCAGATATTATTGAAGAGATTCTGCGTGTTTATGGCTATAATAATATTCAAGTAACCGAAAAACTAAATGCTTCGGTTTCCACTTCCTCTCGTTTTGAAGATCATAAAATACAAAACATCGTTGGCAATCAATTAGCCGCACAAGGCTTTTTGGAGATTATGGCTAACTCGCTTACGACGCCTAACTATACAGCTTTAAGCGACCAATTAAAAGAGGAACATAACATTACCATATTAAATCCGCTAAGTGGCGACTTATCCGTTTTAAGACAATCTTTATTGTTTTCTGGACTGGAAGCGCTTTCATATAATATCAATAGAAAACGTGGTGATTTGAAACTGTTCGAATTTGGAAAAACCTATCATGTTTACAATGACAAACGAGAAGAATTCAAACACCTTACCGTTTTTGTAACAGGTAATAAAAACCAGGAACATTGGCATGCTCCAAACGAAAAAAGCGATTTCTTTTTTCTTAAAGGAACTATTAATGCTTTATTAGAACGATTAGGAATTTCAAGATATGTTGAAACCCCTATGAATAACGATTTATTTAGTGAAGGATTAACCATCGGTTTAGGAAAAAAACAATTGGTAGATTTTGGTCTTGTTAAAAAATCCATTCTTAAACATTTTGATATTTCCCAAGAGGTACTATTTGCTGATATCAAATGGGACGCTATTTTAGAAGTCATCAAGTCGAATGCCATTAAGTTTAAAGCCATTCCTAAATATCCCGAAGTCCGTAGGGATTTCGCTTTGCTAATTGATGAAAATATCACGTTTGAATCCATTTACAAAATAGCCAAACAAAGTGAAAAACAATTGCTTAAAGGCGTGAATTTATTTGATGTGTATCAAGGGAAGAATCTACCTCAAGGCAAAAAAAGCTATGCGGTTAGTTTTACATTACAAGACGAAAACAACACCCTTACCGATAAGCAAATTGATAACATCATGAGTACGCTTCAAAAACAATTTGAAAGCCAATTAGGTGCTGAATTGAGATAATCACAAGATTTGTTAGTGTTAATAAAATAATAAAGCCAGCTAAAACTGGCTTTATTATTTTGTATATTTAGGAAACACTAAACTAAAAAATATGTCGGATTCTAATTATATAAAAATATTTACTGGAAATTTCATCATCGTACAACGTATCTCAGAGAAACTAAATCATATTGGCATCAACCCCGTTGTAAAAGATGAAACGGAATCTGGACGTTTAGCTGGTTTTGGGGCATCCATTCAAGGACTTCAAGAAATTTACGTCCATAAGGACGAACTTAACAAAGCTGTTGAAGTTGTTGAAAGCGTTACTGCTGAATTTCAGTCATAATTTGTCATTCCTGTGAAAGCAGAAATGACAAAAAATTAAGCTGTTACTGAATACATTTTGTTGCGCAACTCCTTAATTTTTGGGTCTTGCATATACTCATCAAACGTCGTATATCTATCAATGATGCCATTTGGAGTTAACTCCACGACCCTATTCGCTACCGTTTGGGCAAACTCATGGTCATGGGTGGTAAACAACATAGTGCCTTTAAAATTCTTAAGTGAATTGTTAAACGCCGTAATACTTTCTAAATCTAAGTGATTCGTCGGTTCATCAAGCATCAGCACATTAGCTCTTACCATCATCATTCTGCTTAACATACAACGCACTTTTTCACCTCCAGAAAGCACATTCGATTTTTTTAAGGCTTCTTCCCCACTAAAAATCATTTTTCCTAAAAAACCACGGATATAAACTTCTTCGCGTTCTTCTTCGGTGGTTGCCCATTGGCGTAACCAATCTACTAGCGATAAATTATTATTGAAGTATTCACTATTATCAAGTGGAAGATACGATTGTGTGGTTGTAATTCCCCAATCAAATTTACCAGCATCTGGTTTTTCTTTATTGTTTAATATTTGATAAAAAGCTGTGGTTGCTCTTGAATCTTTTGAAAAAACCACTATTTTATCTCCTTTAGTAAGATTCAAATCGATATCCTTAAACAATACTTCACCATCTACGGATGCTGCTAAACCTTGAATATTTAAAATTTGATCACCTGCTTCCCTGTCACGTTCAAAAATAATGGCAGGATAACGTCGACTTGTTGGTCTGATATCAGAAATATTCAATTTATCAATCATTTTCTTTCTACTGGTAGCTTGTTTACTCTTAGCTACGTTTGCAGAAAAACGACGGATAAATTCTTCCAATTCCTTTTTCTTTTCTTCAGCTTTCTTATTTTGTTGTGCACGTTGGCGAGCTGCTAATTGTGAAGATTCATACCAGAATGTATAATTCCCGGAATAATGGTTAATTTTTCCAAAATCAATATCTGAAATGTGGGTACAAACCGCATCTAAAAAGTGACGGTCATGTGATACTACAATCACACAGTTTTCATAATTGGCTAAAAAGTTTTCCAACCATTGAATCGTTTCATAATCCAAATCGTTGGTAGGCTCATCCATAATCAGCACATCCGGATTTCCAAATAATGCCTGTGCTAATAGCACACGTACTTTTTGCTTTCCATCAAGGTCTTTCATCAAAATATAATGAAACTCTTCTTTAATGCCCAAACTCGATAACATGGCAGCGGCATCACTGTCGGCATTCCAACCATTCATTTCTTCAAACTGCACTTGCAATTCGCCTATCTTGTCAGCATTCTCATCAGAATAATCGGCATACAAAGCATCCATCTCACTTTTGATTTTAAAAAGTGGTTTGTTACCCATTAAAACCGTTTCTAAAACCGTATGCTCATCATATAGATTATGGTCTTGTTCCAGCACAGACATACGTTTGCCAGGCTCTAAATGTACCTGTCCAGACGTTGGGTCTGCCTTCCCCGAAATGATCTTTAAAAAGGTCGATTTTCCCGAACCGTTTGCGCCAATAATACCATAGCAATTTCCTTGTGTGAAGGTAGTACTTACCTCATCAAAAAGAATGCGCTTGCCAAATTGAACTGAAAGGTTTGAAACTGATAACATAATGCTTGCTTATTTTTTTGCAAAAGTAGAAAAATGAAACGGGAAGGCGAAACTTAGGGCATTGTTTTTAATAAAACGCAAAATCCAATGCTAACAGGATGTCGTAACCTGTCTCAAATCTACAATTATAAACCAAATATATTTTAACATATTTTTTTTATTGAGCTTATAAAAAAAGTTTAGTTTTATCTACCACCTAAAAACTAACTAAATAACATTATGAAACAACTAGTACTATCCATGATGATGTTAAGCGCCATCCATATTACAATAGCGCAAAACACGCCAATAGACACCAGTAAACACCCTCCTTTAACCACATTTACAGCGCAAGAAGACCATGCCAATATGATGCAACAATTGGGCATTACCGAAGTAAGACCCGGTAAAAGTGGAGATCCTACAAATCCAAACTCGGCAAATTATGATGAAGCTTTAGCTAACCCATGTCCAGAATTACCTGAGATTTTAGTAACCAGCAAAGGCAAAAAAGTAACTACTCCGGATATGTGGTGGAATACCCGAAGACCAGAATTGGTTGAAGTATTCGAGCGTGAAGTTTATGGACGCATTCCTGATAACGTACCAAATGTAACCTGGAAAGTAGAAATTGTGGATAACGAGCGTGTTGGACGTATTCCAGTTATTGCAAAAAAATTAGTTGGCCATGTCGATAATAGTGCCTATCCACTAATTAATGTAGATATAGAAATGGTAGTGGTTATACCCACAAATGTAAAAGGTCCTGTTCCTGTGCTTATGATGTTTGGAAATCCACAATTACCAGCACCGGCACAACCATCTCCAGAAGATCTTGAAAAAATAAATAAATCCTTTAAAAGCATGATGATTGCTAGTGACCCAGAAATGGAAGCTATTTTCAACAAATATCCTGCATACAATCCCATCACCAGATTGGCGGGACCAAGCTTTTTTGCACCTCCTGTAGATGGCAACTCACCGCCAACCGAGCAATTACTGGCCGCAGGTTGGGGCTATGCTACCATTTCAACGGGTAGTATCCAAGCTGATAATGGTGCTGGACTTACAAGAGGTATTATTGGATTAGTAAACAAAGGCCAACCACGTACTCCAGAACAATGGGGTTCACTTCGAGCTTGGGCTTGGGGCGCTGCTCGCGGATTGGATTATTTAGAAACGGATCCCTTGGTAGATGCTAAAAAAGTAGGTATTGAAGGCGTTTCCCGTTATGGAAAAGCCGCTTTGGTCACCTTGGCTTTGGAGCCGAGTTTTGCTTTAGGACTGATTGGTTCTTCTGGTAAAGGTGGTGCTACACTACACCGTCGCGTATTTGGTGAAGCGGTTGAAAACCTTGGTAGCTCTGGCGAATATCATTGGATGGCTGGTAACTACATTAAATATTCAGCTGAAAAAGGAAAATTAGGAAAAATGACGGGTTGTGATTTATCGGTTGATTCCCATCAACTTCTTGCATTAGCCGCTCCTAAATTAACGTTTATTAGTTATGGCATTCCAGAAAAAGGGGATGCACTTTGGTTGGATCAAAAAGGAAGTTATCAAGCAACCATTGCCGCGGGTTCTGTATTTAAATTGCTAGGTGTAAAAGATTTAGGTGTTTCCAATGATTATAATAAAGAAGTGATGCCTCCTATGTTAACCGGCATGCTTGATGGTGAATTGGCATGGAGACAACATGATGGCGGACATACCGATGCACCGAACTTTCAACATTTTATTCCTTGGGCAAGTCAGAAATTAGGCTATAAACCTAATTAATATAAGACCTATAAAATTTTAACTTTTGAACTCCAACGTTTTACGCTGGAGTTTTTTATATTTAGAAACTAAACTAAACCAAAAATGAAAAGACGGACATTTATTGCCTCAACCATGGCAGTCTCAGTAGGCACCTTAACCCACTTAGATGCTTTCCCCGCTACCAGCCTCCAGCAAAAATCCTCAAAATTGAAAAATAATATACATCACAGTGCCTGTCGATGGTGCTACAAAGACATTCCCTTAGAGAAATTATTACAACATTTCAATAACCTAGGCATAAAAGCCATGGATTTGGTTGGCCCTGAAGATTGGCCTCTATTGAAAAAATATAACATCCATGCCTCCATGTGCTGGGGAGCAGAACTTGGTCTATCCGATGGTTGGTGCGACACCAAATTCCATGCGCAATTGATTAAAAATTATTCCGAAATGATTCCAAAAGTAGCAAAAGCCGGTTATACCAACCTTATTTGCTTTAGTGGCAATCGCAGAGGCATGGATGATTCTGTTGGTCTAAAAAACTGTGTAACTGGTTTGAAACAAATTCTACCACTTGCAGAAAAGCATGGTGTTGTTTTACAGATGGAACTACTCAACTCCAAAGTAGATCATAAAGATTATATGTGCGATCACACGGCTTGGGGCGTAGCACTCTGTAAAAAACTGAACTCCAATCATATAAAACTTTTATACGATATTTACCATATGCAAATCATGGAAGGTGATATCATTAGAAACATTCAAGATTATCACCAATACATCGGTCATTACCACACAGGAGGAAACCCGGGACGGCATGAAATTGACGACACCCAAGAGCTATTTTACCCCGCCATTATGAAAGCCATTTTAAAAACAGGCTACAAAGGCTATGTTGCCCAAGAGTTTGTGCCTTCATGGGATGACCCTATCGCTGCTTTAAAACAAGGTGTTACCATATGTGATGTATAGTTCCAAATAACTGATTACTTTATTTTTTTATATTTATTGATCAAACTCAAACTAAACTAAAAATGAAAAGACGAACGTTTATTCGCAACATGGCCATTACCGCACCTGCCATGATGTTTACGCCCTATTATAACCTTTGGGCAAATCCGCTAGCTAAAAAAGTAAAAATAACAGACGTTAAATGTGTCCTTACCCAAATGGGTAGTATGCGTGTAAGTCCGATAGTAAAAATCACTACCGATGCCGGTTTAGTGGGTATTGGCGAATGCCACCACGACGAAAACGGACATGGCGCAAAAGACATTGTTCTGAATGTTTGTAAACCCATTTTAATGGGTAAAGACCCTATGGATTTAGAATATTTAGTCTTTAAAATGAGTACCAGAACGTCGTACTACGGTGGCAATCACGGTTTGGCAACGCACGCCATTACGGGTGTAGAATTTGCCCTTTGGGATTTGATTGGTAAAATCACCGACCAACCCGTCCGTAAAATATTAGGTGGAGGTGCGCATGTGAATGAAGTCCGTGCCTATGCCTCCGCCAGACCCAGAAATATGCTGGAAAAAGATTCCGTACAGGAATTTGCCGAACTGATGAAAAACCAAGGGTGGACGGCTTGTAAAAGCGATATCGATCGTGACCAACGATGGAACAGTTTGAACAACCGCCGATTATCCAATACTGGAGTGGATACTATTGCCAAAGGTTTTAATAACATGCGTGAAGCTTTGGGGACTGAATTTGATATTGCCGTGCATTGCCATTGGGAATTCGATTTTGACAGTTCCCTGCGCCTTTGCCGTGCCGTAGCACCGATGCGTCCAGCATGGATTGAAGATCCGCTGCCTATAGCTTACAATGAGCAATGGGTAAAGCTGACCGAACAATCGCCTGTTCCTGTTTTAACTGGTGAAAATCTATACACACGTGATGATTTCCGTCCATTTATCGTGAACCAAGGGGTAAACATGATTGAAATTGATGTCTCCATGGCTGGTGGTTTACTGGAAGCTAAAAAGATTGCCGACCTAGCAGAACTATATTACATGCCTGTGTGTACGCATAATGTAGCAGGCCCGATTGCTACTATTGCATCGGCTAATTTTGCAGCATCGGTAAGGGAGTTTGTCGCTCATGAAGCCTTCATTTTTAACCCTATGAATCGTGCTGGTCGTGGTATTAATGGCGATCCAGATGTATTAGGCTATGATAAAGAAATGATTGTAAAAGGCCATATTCAATTAAGTGACCGACCTGGTTTTGGTATTGAACTGAATGAAAAACTCATTAAAGAGAAATATTTGGTTAAAGGTGAAACTTGGTGGGATTAATGGAAAACTATTTAAATGAAAACAAAACGCCAACAATTTAGTTGGCGTTTTTTATGAAATAACCAAATTAGACATAAGTAACAATTTCGGCTACAAAACACAAAGATTTGGCTACATTCATTCAATATCTATTAACGAAATTTGTAATGAATATTAAAAACACATAACATGACAGAAACTAAAATTGCATTAATAACGGGCGGAAGCAGAGGATTGGGAAGAGACATGGCTATTAATATTGCCAAAAAGGGAATAGATGTCATTATAACGTATCATTCAAATCAAGATGCTGCCAATGACGTTGTTGCTGAAATCCATCAATTAGGTAGAAAAGCCGAAGCATTTCAACTTGATGCAAGTAAACCCAATGAGTTTGATGATTTTTTCAAGCAACTTTCAAACTATTTAAAGTTCCAAAATACAGAAGGGCGCTTCGATTTTCTTATAAATAATGCTGGCACAGGACTGTACAAACCTTTTGTGGACACTACCGAGGCCGATTTAGACGATATGTTTAACATTCATTACAAAGGTGTTTATTTTCTAACCCAAAAAGCATTGCCTTTTTTAAATGATGGCGGTAGAATTATTAATATTTCATCGGGATTAGCACGTTTCAGTTTCCCAAACGCATCCGCTTATGCAAGTATGAAAGGTGCTGTAGAAGTATTTACACGCTATTTAGCAAAAGAATTATCACCGCGTCGTATCGTCGCTAATGTGGTAGCACCTGGTGCCATCGCTACGGAGTTTGGTGGCGGAGAAAATAAAACGAATGAGAAAAAACGAGAAGCGGTTGCCAATTTTACAGCACTAGGGCGTGTGGGAGAAGCTGATGATATTGGAAGTGTTGTCGCTTTCTTATGTACCGAAGACGCCAAATGGATTAATGGGCAACGGTTGGAAGTTTCTGGTGGCATATTTCTTTAAATTTGCACTATGAAAAGCAAGATCATAAAAATCAATTCCATTAGTGAGTTTCATGATATTAGGCAATTACCTAAGCCAGAACATCCATTGATTAGTGTGATTGATTACAGCGGCATCATACATTCACCAAAACATGATGATGTAAGCTGGTTGCAAACCTATTATTCCATAGCACTTAAAAAAGATGTCCCTGGAACGTATCGTTACGGTCAGCAAAGCTATGATTTCAATGATGGGTTAATGTCTTTTTTTGCACCTAACCAGTTATTGAATATTAAATATGTTCCTAACGATTCCAATAAAAAGCCTTCTGGGTGGATTTTACTAATCCATCCAGATTTTATTTGGAATACGCCTTTAGCAACTTCCATTAAAAACTACGATTTTTTTAATTATTCAATCAACGAAGCCCTGTTTCTATCGGAGAAAGAAGAAAAAATCATCGCTGATATTTTTAAGAATATCAAACAGGAATACCAATCAAATATTGATAAGTTTAGCCAAAGTATAATCATTTCTCAAATAGAATTATTGCTCAATTATGCCCAACGCTTTTACGAGCGTCAGTTTATAACGCGACAAAAAAGCAATCATAATCTATTGCAAGCTTTAGAAAAGGTTTTAACCAATTATTTTAATAGCGATACTGTTATTGGCTTGCCTTCCGTGCACTATATCGCAGAGCAACTCCATGTATCACCCAATTATTTAAGCAGCACTTTAAAACATGTAACGGGACAAACTACCCAGCAACATATTCACGAAAAATTAATTGAAAAGGCGAAAGAACAACTTTCAACAACCCAATTATCGATTAGCGAAATTGCCTTTCAACTGGGTTTCGAGCATTCGCAATCGTTTAGCAAATTGTTTAAAAGTAAAACCAATCAATCACCATTAGAGTTTAGACAGAATTTCATTAATTAACCTTCCTTATTGTATTTCGTTTTATAATCTATGGGCGACATGCCCGTCACTCTATTAAAAACCTCCCTAAAGGCTTTGGTATCGCTATAACCAACATCATACATGACTTCGTTAACCGTTTTTCTGGTGCTTTCCAAAGATTTTTTGGCGGCTTCTACTTTCACACGTTGCAAATAATCCAAAGGCGTTATGCCTGTTGCTCGAATAAAACGTCTGTCGAAATTCCGACGTCCGACATGAAGTTGGCTGGATAAATCCTCAATGGAAATTTTATCACCATAATGCTGTTCCATGAAGCTTTGGGCTTCCAATACAACAGCATCATTATGGTGCTTTTGTCCGTTAAAAATGATAAACTCCGACTGACTTTGCCTATCCATTTCAATCTGAAAGACCTTGGAACAAAATATAGCCGTTTCCCTATCATAATATTTCTCTACCAAGTAAAGTATCAAATTCAAAAAAGAATAGGCACCACCATTGGTATAGATACCGTGCTCATCTGTTATTAATCTATCTCTTTGAAGATTCACGTTTGGGAACATATTCCTAAAAGTATCGGCAGCAGCCCAATGTGTAGAACAACTTTTACCATCCAACAATCCCGAAGTAGCCAACAAAAAAGCCCCCGTACAAATAGCGGCCACTTCTGCCCCATTCTTATATTGATTTTTAATCCATTCTATCAATGATTGATTTTGTTTTACCGCATTTACATAATCATGATTAAGGGATGGAATGATAATCAAATTTGTTTGTTTTATGCCATCAATATGGGTATGTGGCTTTACTGAAAACAAACCTTCGTAATAATCGACAATACTTGATGTTCCTGCTATTTCTATCGTGTAAAGTTTCTTTTTACCCATCATTTTAAAATGGGCATTGGCTCTGGTAAAAATTTTATAAGACCCTACAATGCTACTTAGGTTGTTACCGTCTCCATTTGGCACCAATATCGTAATATGTTGCATGTGGTTTGTACTTTTCTAAACAAATATACTTTAAATATTTGTCCAAATCAACCCACAACAATGTCTATATTGACAACATATAAGACTGATTTTAGACCTTATTTTTGGAAAATAAAAACCCGTTTATTATGGAAACAAAAAACTTCAGCTATAGCTTTGAATCGACAAAAGCTCCTGAAACCATATTCACATTATTGCTCGATGTTAAAAAATGGTGGTCTGGTTTCTACGAAGAAACCATTATTGGAGAGAGCAAAAAACCGAATGATGTATTTTCATTTAAAGCTGGAGGAGGCATGCATTACACGGTGCAAAAATTGGTGGAAGTCATCCCCAATAAAAAAATTGTTTGGTTGGTTACAGAAAGTAATTTATCCTTTTTAAAGGAAGTTGATGAGTGGGATGACACCAAAATATGCTTTGATATATCACAAATCGGAAACAAAACCAAAGTCACCTTTACCCACGACGGTTTAGTACCTGCATTTGAATGTTATGGTGCCTGCTCAAGTGCGTGGACCAATTATATGCAACAATTGGAAAATACATTACGTTAATCTTATAATAACCAAAACATTATGGAAAACAACAGTTTCACAAAAACCATTTTGGTCAATCAATCAAAAGCTGTGGCTTTCAATGCCATTAAAAATTTCAGAGCGTGGTGGTCTGAGGAGATTGAAGGTCCAACCGACCAACTTAATGAATCCTTTTTTTATCATTATAAAGACATCCATTTATGCAAACTAAAACTTATTGACATGATACCAGATAAAAAATTGGTTTATGAAGTATTGGAAAATGAGTTTAATTTTATCGATGATAAAACCGAATGGGTTGGCACCAAACTCATATTTGATATCTCTGAAAAAGATACTAAAACACAAATAACCTTTACCCACGAAGGTTTAGTGCCTACTTACGAGTGTTTTGCCGTTTGTAACGATGCGTGGACTGGCTACATCACCAACAGTTTATATAAATTGATTACTACTGGCAAAGGAGAACCAAACCCAAAAGATAAAGATGGTTTTAATGCCGAGCTCGCCGAAAAATGGCAGCTAAACTAAAAATTCCCTTATCTAATATTTAAAACTCCAGTGCATTAGCCTTGGAGTTTTTGTTTTTTACAAGAAAAAGTGTAAGTTTAACTACACTTGGTTTGGTTATTTTATCAACTTTGTAAAAAACAAAAGCATTCAACATGTCAACAAATAAATTTGCACTTGTAACAGGTGGCAGTAGAGGTTTAGGGAGGGATATAGCTATCAGTCTAGCGAAAAAAGACATCAACGTTATAATTACTTATCATTCGAATACCACTGCGGCGAATGAGGTTGTTGCCGAAATCAACAAATTAGGTAAAAAAGCAAAAGCTTTTCAATTAGATACCAGTAGCACCAAAGGATTTGATGATTTTTTCAGTCAACTTTCCAGCTATTTAATGTCGGAAACAGAAACAAACCGTTTCGATTTTTTAATCAATAATGCAGGGACAGGCATTTATCAAAATATCACCAACACTACCGAAGACCAATTGGACGAGATGTACAATGTCCATTTTAAAGGCGTTTATTTCTTAACCCAAAAAGCCTTGCCGTATTTGAATGATGGTGGTAGGGTTATTAATATATCTTCTGGGCTCGTTCGGTATTCATTCCCAAGCGCTTCGGCTTATGCCTGCATGAAAGGTGCCATAGAAGTATTCACCAGATATTTAGCTAAAGAATTAGCACCTAGAAAAATTGCTGCAAATACAGTTGCTCCAGGTGCCATTGCAACCGATTTTGGTGGTGGCGAAAACAAAACCAATCAGAAAAAAATAGCGTTTATTTCTGGTTCTACAGCATTGGGCAGAATGGGAAACCCTGATGACATTGGAGGCGTGGTCGCTTTTTTATGTACCGAAGATGCTAAATGGATTAACGGGCAACGTATTGAAGTCACTGGCGGTATGATGTTGTAATTCTTTTATATACAGTGTTTTTTGTTCAAAACTCTTTATAAGTTTTTACTTTATTTTAGTGGGAAAATTCTAAATTTGATTCTAACTATCTTGGTTAAAATGAATTAGATTCTCATAATACCAAAAATTTCATAACAATGAAAAAAGTAATTGCTTTTGCAGATGAATTTGGAAACAACTCTTTTGATTTTGAAAATCAAGGAAGCCATTTTATTATTGCAAGTGTTATAATGAATGAGGATGAACTATACATAATTCAAGCCCAACTTGAAGAAATAAGAAAGAAATTTTTCCAAACAGGAGAAATAAAATCAAGTAAAGTTAAAAATAATCACAATCGTAGAATTCTTATTTTAAGAGACCTTAAAAAAGTGAACTTTTCAATATATGCAGTAGTTATAGATAAAAGAAAACTATATGGAGAAGGATTTAAATATAAACAATCTTTCTACAAATATTTGAATGGGATCTTATATAAAGAGCTTTATCGAACTTTTCCGCAACTTGAGTTAAAAGTTGACGAACATGGAGGGAATGATTTTATGCGTAGCTTCAAAAAATATGTTGAAAAAAATCACATAAGGAATCTTTTTGCTGGCTCTGATTTTCATATTCAAAAAAGTCATAATGACCTTGGGGTACAGTTGGCAGATATGATAGCTGGAACTTTAGGCTATATTTTCGATGAACTCAAAAAATCGGATAAATCAATAGAATTTGCAGAACTCATTAACGAAAAGTTAATAAGCCTAAATCAATTTCCCAAGGAATACAAGTCTGAAGAGTTCAGCGAAAAAGAAACTTTTAGTGAATACGATGAAACTATTGCTACCTTAAGTCTGAATAGAGCGTTTGATTTTATTGATAAAACGACAGGTAACAACCAAGATAATCGTGACCGAATAAACTTTCTAAAGCTTTTACTTTTATATCATCAATCAAATCATCCAAGAAAATATACAACATCAACTGAATTTGTCAGGCATTTAAGTGTTAACAGAGATAAACCTTTAAGCAAAGAACAATTTAGTTCTACAGTTATAGGTCATTTAAGAGACAAAGGAATTTTAATTGCAAGTAGTAGAGATGGATATAAAATACCAACTTCTGCAAGTGATATGAAAAAATTTATAAATCATGGAAAAAGTATTGTTTTACCAGTACTTCGTCGAATTGAAGAATGTCGAAATGCAATTTTACTAGCAACAACCAATAAATATGATATTTTGAGCGAACCAGATTATATAAAATTAAAAGAGTTAATAGACAGTGGCAACTAAAATTTCCTTTTCAGTTACAAGTATGCATTTCACGTCATTGCGAGGCACGAAGCAATCTCATGATGTAGAACTAAAAACAAACAGATTGCTTCATCATACTTCCTCGCAATGACAAACATATTGCTTCGTCGTGCCTCCTCGCAATGACGTTTAATAAGTTTCCTCCAGAATCAAACATAATATCTTCGGTATTATTAAATATAAAATCAAAAGTCAAAACAATTAACCTTTTACTAATCAAAGTTATGAGAAAATGATATGATAAAATTCTAAATTTGACTATCGTCTGAAATTATAATATTGTGCTTAACAAAACCGAAATCTTTATACAGATTTATATCTTTGGCGCTGTGTTTTTAGTAAATAGAAATAGATTTTATAAATGATATACATAATTGGAATTAGTATCACTTTTTTCCTGTCATTCATTTTATTGACAAAAAAGAATAAAATCTCTGCTGACAAAATACTCTTAGGCTGGCTAGGTGTAATTTTAATACATTTAATCCTATTTGCCATAATTTCATCCCAAGAGTTTATCAGGTTTCCTCACCTCTTGGGACTTGAATTACCTCTACCCTTTTTGCATGGCCCTTTTCTTTTTCTTTATACAACATCACTCACAAAAGGACAGAGAATGACTTTCGCAAAGGTTTTCCATTTTATGCCTTTTTTATTAGTGCTATTAGCCATTATACCCTTTTTGCTACTAAGTTCAGAAAATAAAATTATGGTGTATCAGAATGATGGCGAGGCTTATTCCACTATAACAAGCATCATTTTTTCGGGGATTATTCTTTCTGGAGTTATATACTCCATTTTATCCATTCGTTCATTAATAAAACACAAAAATGAGATTAAAGAGAATTATTCCTATACTGAAAAAATAAATTTGCAATGGCTTTTTAAATTAGTCATTGGTTTATCGTGTATTTGGATAATCGTTTTCTTTGCTGATGATGAAATTATATTTTCTTCGGTTGTACTATTTGTGCTGTTGATAGGTTATTATGGAATCAAACAAGTGGGTATTTTTAACAATCCGCTACCTCCGGAATTTACTTTGGCTGTGAATTCTACTGTGTCAGTAGCACTGCCTGAGATGCTTTCCGAAAATGTAAAATATGAAAAATCTTCACTTACAGATGACCAAATTAAACAGATACATGATAAATTGCTCCTACTAATGAAGGAAAAGAAATTACACCTTACACCCGAACTTACATTGACACTAGTTTCCCAAGAACTCAATGTGCATCCAAACACGCTATCACAAGTTATCAATAGTGTAGAGCAAAAAAACTTTTTTGATTACATAAATACACTGAGAGTTGAAGAATTTAAGGAGCGCGTTTCCAACCCAGAGAATCAAAAATATACATTACTATTTCTTGCTTACGAATGCGGATTCAATTCCAAAACATCATTCAACAGAAACTTTAAGAACCTAACAGGTAAATCTCCGACTGAATACTTGAAAGAAATAAAAATAACACTGAAATAATCGATTTCTTTTCTCATACCAAAGGTTTAATCATCATAAATATTTAATTGTCATACTATTACTTATTAGATTAACCAGATAGTAAATGTGTTCCACTTTTCATTTTGGGGCGATTTCCAGTACCATAAGTATCACTTTTGTGCTGAAATTTAAATCTAATAAGTATGAACACTAAAATTTTATCAATTGTTATTTTAACGTGTCTGTTGATTATGTCTTGCGACAAGGAACTTGATATTAATGAACCAGGCAATTTAGTACCGAAAACAGTAGTTGAAGATCCCAATTTACCATCTATATCTATAAATGAAACACTTTTACATGTTGAAACCTATGGCAATCCTGATAATTCAATAGTAGTATTTCTACACGGAGGCCCTGGAGCAGATTATCAAAATGGACTTCATGTTAAACAATTAGCTGACAATGGTTACTTTGTCTTGTTTTATGACCAACGAGGCACAGGATTGTCCCAAAGACATGATAAGGAATCGTATTCTATTCAATTGTATTTAGATGATCTTTCAAGTGTTATTGAACATTACAGAACATCTCCCAATCAAAAGATATTTCTTTTTGGGCATTCGTGGGGAGCTATGCTTGCAGCGGCTTACATTAATTCATACCCCGATAGCATTGATGGAGCCATATTTGCAGAAGCAGGAGGTTTTAACAAACAACTTTTAGACGAGTATGGAGAAGCAAGCAGAAAACTGAATTTGTTTTCGGAAGCCACCAATGATGTCATGTATTTTGATCAATTCCTAACAGGAAAACAAAATGAGCACGAGATTTTAGATTACAAATTATCACTCGCTTCAAGTTTTTCATATACAAATGGAAATGACGAGGGGATTGAAGGTCCATCACCATTTTGGCGTAATGGAGCTGTTGTTTTACAGGCTTTTATGGATATTGCAGAGAACGAAGGTTTTGATTTTACCACAAACTTAAATCAATTTCAAACCAATGTATTATTTATTTATGGTGAAAACAATAAATCCTACGGATTGGGCTTTGCACAAAAAGAGGCTGCCTTTTTTCCAAATTCCGAAATAGTACAGATTGATGATACAGGACATGAAATGATTTATTTTAAATGGAATGCAGTTCATCCTATAGTACTTAATTATTTAAACTCATTAAACTAAAAATATATGAAACCTACAAAAATCATCATAGTAGCCATAGCTTTGATTGGTTCTTTACATCTCTATTCTCAAACATTAAACTGGAATTCTTTAGATTCAACAAAACATATTGTTAATGTAGGTATAGGATGGGATTATAGCTTGTATTACAGTCTAGGTTATGCATATAAAGTTGACACAAATACTCCTTTTATTCTCCATGCTAATTTTTCAATACCCTCAGGCGAAACGCTTTTGGATGACTTTAAAACAAAAATTGGTGTACAAGTTATACTCTTAAATAAGCCTAACCTAAAAGGAGCCTTATCCTTGAATGGCATTTATCGCCGATATGAGAACCCATTAGTAAGATTACAAAATTTTGGAAGTGAGTTTAAAGGATCATTTGGATATTATAAACCTAGGTGGTTTGTGGCAGGAGAAGTTGGTTTTGATAAAGCCATTGTAACGCATTTCAAGCACTCGCAATCCTATAGAGAAATCATCTATCAAGATGTGAAAGACGGTTGGTATGAACCTACCACTGGAGGCCATTTTCTTTACGGAATTCAATCAGGTTATTCTTTTAAGAAGTCAGATATCACACTCAATATCGGATTCGTAACCACGCAAGACTTCAAGACCACTCCTTTAATTCCGTATTATTTAATGTTTGGATACAACTACAAAATATAATTATTAATCGGGAAGGCCAGAAAATTAACATCCATGCCACGTCCATTGCGAGGCACGAAGCAATCTCATGATGTAGAACTAAAATTCAACAGATTGCTTCGTGCCTCGCAATGACGTACAGAGTGCTTCGTTCCTCGCAATGACGATTATTTCATATACTTCCCCTTTTTACTACCTGCATACATTTCAAACTTCACCAAACGGGCTTCCAACTTGGCATTAAACAAATGTATTTTTCTAGAAGGACGCAAACCAACAAACTTTAAGGCTTCTAGGTTGCTGGTAATAAACCACGCGTCGGTATTCGGGTAACTTTGTTTTAGGGTATCGCCAATGCTTTTATAAAAGTCCTGTAAATCTATGTTTAAACGTTCTCCATATGGCGGGTTAAATACCATGTGCAATTTGTTTTCGCCTCCTTTTTGGGTTTTAAAAAAGTCTTCATGCTTAACTTCAATAAAGTCTTCTAGATTGGCATTCTTAATATTCTCTTTGGCTTTGGTTACGGCACTTGGGGCTTTATCGTATCCTGTAATTTTATGATGGAAATCACGAGTTTTTTTCAGTAGGGATTCTTCAATTTTTTCAAATAAATCCACATCCCAATCTTGCCAACGCTCAAAAGCAAATTCCTTACGCATGAGGTTTGGCGGAATGTTGCAGGCTATCATGGCGGCTTCTACCAACATAGTTCCGCTTCCGCACATGGGGTCCATAAAATCGGTTTGTCCGTCCCAACCAGACAACATAATCAATCCTGCTGCCAGCACCTCGTTGATGGGTGCAATGTTGGTCGCTGTTTTATAGCCTCGTTTATGCAAAGATTCCCCAGAGGAATCCAACGAAATAGTGCATTGTTGTCGATCTATATGCACATTGATTTTTAAGTCGGGAAATTTTAAGTCCACATTTGGGCGGTCGCCCGTAGTGTCCCTAAACTTATCCACAATGGCATCTTTTGTTTTTTGGGCAATGTATAGGGAGTTTGTAAACAATTCGGTGTGGATAGTCGCGTCAACAGCAATAGTGCCCGTTGACTTTACATACTGCTCCCAAGGCATGGCGTAGAGTTTGTTGTACAAATCTTGCTCGTTACTTACCGTAAAGGTTTCTATGGGTTTTAAAATTTTAATGGCGGTACGCAACGCCAAATTGGCTTTATACATAAAGCCTTTATCACCTGTAAAACTAACACTACGAATGCCTGTTTTTACATCTTGTGCGCCCAATTGGGTCAATTCATTTGCCAATAGCTCTTCAAAACCAAATAAGGTTTTGGCGACCATGTTAAAATTTTCTTCCATTATTTACATTAAATACATTGCAAAAATAATGTAATTTTGTGGCAAACATCCTATTTATTGATATTTAAGGTTATCTGTGAAAACCTTCTAAAAAAGTATATGAGTAAAGACACTTCTAATTGGTTTTCATCATGGTTTAACACACCATATTATCATATTTTATATAGGGATCGCAATGATACCGAAGCGCACGCCTTTATGGAAACGCTCACCAATTACTTGAACATTCCAGAACAAGGCACTATTTTAGATTTGGCTTGTGGCAGGGGCCGACACGCCATGTACCTCAACACCATTGGGTATGATGTGACTGGCGTCGACCTATCTGAAAACAACATCAAGCATGCCAAAAAATTTGAAAACCACCGCTTGCATTTTGATGTGCACGATATGTGCAAACCCTACAAACGCCAATTCGATGCGGTTTTTAATCTTTTTACCAGCTTTGGGTATTTCGATTTTGATGAAGGTAACCTAAATACCATCAAAGCCATCAAAGCTAATTTAAACGACACGGGATTTGGGGTGATTGATTTTATGAACCGTGATGTGGTGATTGAAAACCTAGTACCTGAAGAAACTAAAACTGTTGGGGAGATTGATTTTAACTTGAAACGCTTTGTTGAGAATGGGTATATTATAAAAGATATTACCTTTGAAGCGGATGGCGAAGCGCATCATTATCAAGAACGTGTAAAAGCGTTTTCCCTGAAAGATTTTGAAGCCCTTTTTGACCAAGCAGATACCTATTTATTGGATGTTTTTGGTGACTATAAATTGAATAAATTTAGGCCGCAAACTTCGGAACGTTTGGTAATGATTTTTAAATAGTCTTTGTAAATTAATGAACAACTATCTTTTTCCTATACTGTCAGTTATTTTTGGAGTGGTTCTAGCCATTATTACTACCAAAAAAAGAATGTTTAACACCAGGCTCCTACTCTCTTTTAGTGGAGCGTTTTTATTGGCTTTGACCCTATTTGAAATGCTACCCGAGGTTTACGAACATTTGGATTCAAAACTTACCGGCCTGTTTATCATGGGCGGTATTTTATTGCAAATCATATTGGAATATTTCTCTAAAGGTGCCGAACACGGACACATCCATATCCACAAAAACGCAACAGCTTTTCCGTGGGCGCTGTTTATAAGTCTATGTATCCACAGTTTTTTAGAAGGTTTTTCCATAAATGACCATAACGATATGGTGTATGGTATCGTGATACATAATATACCCATTACCGCACTTATCTCTATGTTTTTACTGAAATCCAATTACAGCAAAATACAAATAGCTAGTTTCCTGATAATCTTTGCATTAATGACGCCACTAGGAACCTTAATTTCAAATACCGTTGGTGCTGTTCAAGGCTATACCCATATCATCAATGCCTTTGTGATTGGTATCTTTTTCCATATTTCGACAACCATTTTATTTGAAAGTAGCGAAGGACATAAATTCAATTTATCAAAACTTACTGCCATTGTTTTAGGAGTTGGTATGGCTTATTTGATTTAGTGGGGGCTGGGTATTGGGTCTTAGGCCTTAGGTCTTAGGTCTTAGGTCTTAGGTCTTAGGTCTTAGGTCTTAGGTCTTAGCAAAATTAACTTTTAACTCTTAACTTAAAACGTGTTTAGCAAAGAAGAATCCCGCTTATTACGACAAGAATTTTGGACCAGTTATGGGAAATCGTTTCCTAGAAAATGGATTTTGTATGATACCAAGCTAAAAGGGTTCTCTTTTAAATTTCATTTTGATACGAAGTCGGCTTTAGTTGCATTGGATTTAGAAGATGACTTGGAAAGCAGGATCAAGTTTTGGGAAAAATTAGTGTCTTTGAAATCCATTTTAACGGATGAGTATCTACCAGAAGCCATTTATGAAGAAGCATACATACTTGAAATCGGTAAAGAAATCTCTCGGATTTATGTGCTTCTAGACCAAAAAGTATCCATACACAATAAAAACAATTGGCGTGATGTCATGGTCTTTTTTAATGAAAAAATGGCTCTTTTTGAAGCGTTTTTTGAGGAGTATCGAGAGGTGATTGAGGATTGATGGGTTTGGGTCTTGGGTTTTGGGTCTTAGGTTAAGTAAAATTAAACTTTCGAACTATCTAACCTTCTAACAATCTAACCATCTAACTATCTAACCTTCTAACAATCTAACCATCTAACTATCTAACCTTCTAACAATCTAACCATCTAACTAAAAAACTTTCTCCATTTCATAATCATCCATCACGAACCCATTCCCGATATCCATAACCATGGATTTTGTTTCTACAAAGCCCATTTTTTTATAGGCTAGAATAGAATACACATTAAATTTATTGACGTTGAGCTTTATCTTGGATATGCCTAAGTAATTGGCAAACGCTTCCATAAACTGCAAAGTGGCGGTGGCAATCTTTTTTCCTCTATAACCTTCCAAAATATAAAGTTTTTCTAAAAATAAAAAATCAGCTTGCTTTTTAATGGCCGTGTAGCCAACTGGCGCATAATCATAAGTCATGTAAAAAAACAAGACCCCTTCTTTGGTTTGTTTGTCAATTGCCGCTACTGAATTAAATTTTTCCAGCATATAGGCAATCTGCTCCACACTGATGATGGAAGGGTAATGTTCATGCCAAATCACGTGTGCTAATTTTGAAATGCATTCAAAATCGGCTGTAGTAGTGGCTGGCTGAATTTTAATCATAACGGTTTTTAAGTATACGGATTAATGGTATTCTAAATCACATAAAGGAAAATCATAAAAAAATGACATACAGCACCTCCCAAAACAAACATATGCCAAATGACATGGTTGAATGGAATCAACTTAATGGCATAAAAAATAATGCCAATGGAATAGGATAAGCCTCCTGCAAATAACCATAAAATACCGTTGCTTCCAATAGCTTCGGATAGATTTGAAAAATCGAATACAATAAGCCAACCCATAACCAAGTACAACACTGTGGAAAATATTTCAAACCGTCCCGTAAAAAACAACTTTAAAACCACCCCAAATAAAGCGATGCCCCAAACCGTATAAAATAAGATCCAACCACTACTTTGCTCCAACGTGATTAACAGCACAGGCGTATACGTGCCAGCAATTAAAAAGTAAATACTGATATGATCTATAATTCTGAAAAGATGCCTGTTTTTCTCGTTTTTAACAGAATGGTATAAGGCAGACGCCGAGAAAAGTACGATGATGGATATACCATACATCATAACGCTAAACAAACTATAATCTGTTTTGTTGGTATCGTAAACTATTAATAGAATTAAAGCGCAAATACCTAGCAAAGCACCAATGCCATGAGAAATAGCATTAAGTCTTTCCTCAAAATCGGATTGTATGCGCATGAATTAAGGTTTATTTAGATTTGGCTGCCCATTTTTCGGCTACATCCGAAAGCTTAAAGTCCAACTTCGAGTCTTGTCGAGGCAATAAGCCACTTTGAAAACTACGCTGTAAAATATCTTCAATCAAATAATCTTCTTGAACGTTCATGGGGTCGAATTCCCGCTTTAATGAAATATTAAACATGCTAGCCGTGGTGTTATACCAAAAGGCTCGCCAACCGTTTCGTAATTCCTTAACAAGATCAAATGTGGTTATGCCTGTTTGCCTATGAATGAGTTTCACTAAAATTTGTCCTTCTGTTCTCGTCAGCTTTTTTAATTCATCCGTAAATTCACCTTCAATGTATTTTTGAATCATTCGGGTATAACGCCTTTTTTCACTGTTCTTTTTTAGTAGAGCCAAGCGTTCGTTTAAATCTTCCAATCTATCAGCAGCCAATGTCGCGTATGGATAGACTTTTAATGTTTTTCGTCTTAAAATCAAATAACGCATTCTATCTTCACTATTCGCAAAACGGAGCTTATTTAAAAGAACAATTTCATCTAACTCTACGGTTGGAATGGAATCTCCTTCAAAAATAAAATACCCATCAGATGTGGAGTCATTTACGTCATCCGTTATTTGCGCAACAAGTAAAACCGGAAAAAATAAGAATATATACCTTAAAAATTGCATCTGTAAATGTGTTGGAGCCATCATACACAAAATTAATAATTTACATTCTGTAAAACATTCTTTTTGTATTTATATTATTATTTTAGTGCAAAATTTTATAGATGGCAAACAAGAGCATACTGAATAAAAAGTCAATGGACTTTTTAGAAGCATATTTGAACAATGCAGCCCCCACGGGATATGAATGGACAGGGCAAAAATTATGGATGGATTACCTTAGACCGTATGTTGATGAATTTATCACTGATACGTATGGCACTGCGGTCGGTGTTATCAATCCGAAAGCAGCATACAAAGTCGTTATTGAAGGACATGCCGATGAAATATCGTGGTATGTGAATTATATAAGTGATAACGGCCTTATTTATGTAATACGAAATGGTGGTAGTGATCACCAGATTGCACCGAGTAAAGTGGTAAATATCCATACCAAAAATGGTATTGTAAAAGGCGTTTTTGGTTGGCCAGCCATACATACCAGAAAAAGTGGTAGTGAAGAACCACCAAAACCCGAGAATATTTTTATTGATTGTGGTTGTAAAACGAAAGATGATGTTGAAAAATTAGGCGTTCATGTAGGTTGTGTTATTACCTATCCTGATGAATTCCATATTTTAAATGGTGATAAATTTGTATGTCGCGCCCTCGATAACCGTATGGGAGGTTTTATGATTGCTGAAGTAGCTAGATTACTGAAAGAAAATAAAAAAACCTTGCCTTTCGGATTGTATGTTGTGAATGCGGTACAAGAAGAAATTGGTTTACGTGGTGCCGAAATGATCACACACCGCATAAAACCGAATGTGGCGATTGTTACGGATGTCACGCACGATACCACCACACCTATGATTGAAAAGAAAATACAAGGTGATTTGGAAATCGGTAAAGGTCCCGTTATTGCTTACGCTCCCGCAGTACAACAAAAATTACGTGATTTAATAACCGATACCGCCGAAGCAAAAAAAATACCGTTTCAGCGAAATGCCCTATCAAGAGCTACCGGAACAGATACCGATGCGTTTGCATACAGCAATGGTGGCGTAGCTTCTGCTTTAATTTCGTTACCGCTGCGTTACATGCACACCACGGTGGAAATGGTACACAGAGAAGATGTTGAAAACGTTATTAAATTAATTTACGAAAGCCTTTTAAACATTAAAGAAAACGATACGTTTAGCTATTTTGAATAGTTTTCATTTGGATTCCCGTTTTCATGGGAAATCGAAGATTCGACGAAGTCAATGACAATTTCAATGGAAACCCCGACACAAAGCGTCGAGGAATTCTTTTCTATTAAAAATTTAAGTGCTCTCTATGGAAAACAAAAAACATCTATTTGATATTCCTGATGATATTGTTTACTTAAATGCTGCCAATCTATCACCACTTCCTAATATCACTAATGAAGCTGGCAAACAGGCCTTAGACAGAAAAAGCAGACCATACATGACTAAAGCGGATGATTTTTTTAATCCGCTTTTAGAACTTAAATCCAGGTATGCTAAACTTATAGATTTAGAAGAACCTTTGCGTATTGCCAGTATTCCTTCGGCTTCCTATGGCATTGCGACGGTTGCAAATAATATAAAACTTCACGCTGGAGATGAAATTTTGCTAGTTGGAAACGAATTTCCTAGTAATTATTACTCTTGGAAACGTCTAACCGACAAATACAATGCTGTTATAAAAACAGTGAAAAAACCCGTATTAAAAGAACATTGTGGAAGACAATGGAACATAGCCATTTTAGATGCCATCACCAATAAAACAGCAGTGGTTGCCATGGGACATATACATTGGGCTGATGGTACTTTATTTGATTTGAAAACCATTAGCAAAAAAACAAAAAAACACAATGCACTTCTGATCATAGATGGCTCACAATCTGTTGGTGCTCTCCCCTTTTCTGTTAAAGACATACAACCCGATGCCCTAATTTGCGCTGGTTACAAATGGTTATTTGGACCCTATTCGAGCGGATTAGCTTATTATGGGCCTTATTTCGACAATGGCATCCCCATTGAGGAAAACTGGTCTAATCGCCTACATAGTGAGAACTTTGCTGGGCTCACCAATTATGAAGACGCCTATAAACCTTTTGCCAGCAGATATAATGTAGGCGAAAATGCCAATTTTATTGCGGTATCGATGCTTAAGGAATCTATCGCATTGTTGCTGGAATGGACACCTGAAGGCATTCAAAAGTATTGCCATGCCATTTCAAAGGATGTCATAGAATCTATAAGAGCCTTAGGGTGTAATATTGAAGATTCAGAATTTAGATCGAAGCACTTGTTTGGAATAGAATTACCAAAAGATACAAATAGTGATATTTTAAAAGCTGAATTTGAAAAACGACATGTTTTTGTAGCATTTAGAGGACACTACATTAGAGTGTCCTGCCATCTATTCAATACAAACAAAGATTTTGAAACACTTTTTGAATGTTTATCTAAAGTTATAAAAACCAATTAAATGGATGAATATATAGATATTGCTGATGCCACTGGGACATTATTGGGGATTTCAGAATTAAAATCGGTCATACATCAAAAAGGACTATACCACCACACAGCACATATATGGCTATACACCAAAAAGGGAGAAATACTTTTATCACAACGGTCTCCATTAAAAAGTATTTGTCCGCTCATGTGGGATGTATCTGTGGCTGGTCATATCGATGCAGGCGAATCCATTATAAAGGGAGCCATTAGGGAATGTCAAGAAGAAATTAGCTTAACGTTATCAGAATCAGATTTAAAAAAAATCGGTGTTTTTGAATGTTTCCAAAGTTATGAAAGTGGCATTGTTGATAATGAATTCCATAACACCTATATAGCTGAATTAAAAGTACCATTATCTGAATTAAAACCTCAAATAGAAGAAGTTGAAGCCTTAAAACTAGTCTCCTTTAATGAATTTGAAAACTTACTGAAACATAGTGAAACTAATGGGCATTTTGTAGCTTCGAATACACCTTATTATAAGAGGGTTTTAAAAGCGATTCAAAAAGAAAACTAACGCGACATTAATTATTATTAATTCGTTCAACAGCTCGTTTTAGTTTAAAACGACTATTCACTGGATATTCCCTACTCTTAGATATATTATTAAATATCAATGCTATAACTAACAAAATAAGCGTACCAGATAATACTGGCGATAACACATACAAATAGCCCAATTCTTGAATTTTTCCCGTTCCTATAACAGCAATTAATGCGGTAGCACCTCCTGGTGGGTGCAACGTTTTGGTATACTGCATGCATACAATAGATAAAGAAACTGCCAATGGAGCCGTAAGCCATACGATGTCCGGTAAAACCATATTAATGGTGACACCTACAATGGCAGAAACCACATGTCCACCAATTAAATTTCTTGGTTGTGCTAAAGGACTTTCTACAGCCCCATAAATCAATACACTAGAAGCACCAAACGAGCCTATTAAAAATATATTCTCAAGATCACTCAAAAAGAGTGTCTGTAAAAAAGAAATGACCCCAATACCAATAAACGCCCCAAGAAAAGACCAAAAGGACTCCTTATGATCAACCAAGGTCTCTCTGTAGATGATATATCTTGAAACTCGAGCAGTTCTTTTTATTTTTTTAATCATAATGCATTTTTGAGCGGCAAAAATAATAATTAATTAAAGAAAGTCATTCAAAGAGATTAAATAGTAAAGAATTATTAGCTTGAGTAAACCTCATTACAATTTTGGTTTTAAAAAAACTGTATGAATTTTATCTAAAATAAGCCTGTTTATTGATTTTTGAATTGTTAACAAAGTGTTAATATTTTTAAAAAAATAATAACAATAAAGTCTACATCGAAAAAATAAAATGTATTTATTTTATGATAAAACTAACCATATGATTAAATGCTTACAAAGCAACCAAAAAACCAAATTTTTTTATTTAATTTTCCTACTTTTATCAAGCTCAAATATTTATTGTCAAGGAACACTATTAGTTAGTGGCAATGGCAATACCATTACTTCAGGATCAACAAATCCTATAATAAGTAACAACACCAACTTTGGAAATGTTGAGGTTGGACAAAACAAAACCTTACTATTTATACTAGACAATACAAGTAGTAGCGGTAGCCCGAAACAGAGGTTGGATAACATTATAGTAACCGTTTCTGGTTCCAATGATTTTAGTCCTTTATCGACCAACCATGGAAATTTAAGAGGAAGTGATAACCCTATAAGTCGTTTTGTAACGTTTACTCCCAGTTCTTCAGGGATTAAGACAGCTACGGTCACGGTTACCTTTTCCAATGGCACAAACTCGCCGTACACCTTCACGATACAGGGTACGGGCGTGGCACCGACCCCAGAGATCGATGTAACCGATGGTTCCGATAGCTACATCAACAGTGGGGGGACCTTCGATTTTGGGACGGTCGCACCTGGTTCTACCGCATCAGAGACCTTCAAAATAAAAAATACCACTTCAGCTACCTTGACCCTTCAGGGGACAGGCCCAAATTATGTAACCATTTCGGGGGATCCAGAATTCTCAATTGCATTACAGCCCAGTTCAAACACAATCGCAGGAAACTCCTTTGGGACATTCACCGTAGAATACGGTCCAACTTCGGCAGGCGGATCGCATACCGCCACGCTAAGCATCGACAACGATGATCCCGATGGTGGTGAAGCCCCATACATCATTATCTTGACGGGCACTTGCAATAACATTGTGTACACCCCTATTACCGATGGTCCCGATTGGACCGTTAGCAACCTTACGCCCAATTTTGAACTGAATAATCCCAATACCATTGTGTATGGCCCGGACGACAACCTATGGATCACGGAACGTTTAGGCAGAAAGGTCGTGAAGGTCGACCCTGAACTTGGTGGAAGCAAGACTGTGATGCTCGACCTTACAGGTCTGGCCACCGCCACCTCTGGAAGCCAAGATGGCCTCATGGGAATGGCAGTCCACCCCGATCTTTACACTGACATCAATACCTCAAATAACTTTGTCTATCTGGCATACACATACAGTTCCGGTGGACTAAAATTAAGAATTGTAAGATATACCTATAACGCTGGAACTGGCCTATTGGATAGTTCAAGCGCAACCACCATACTAGAAGGCTTTGATGCCAGCAACGACCACAACTCGGGCAAACTCATATTCGGTCCAGACATGAAGCTTTATTATACCGCGGGTGACCAAGGGGCTAACCAGTATAACAACTCCTGCGATGAGATCAGATCTCAATACCTGCCAACAAGTGGCGGACAGACACCAACCTCCATTGCCGATAAGGCCGAGTACAAGGGGAAAATACTGAGGATTGAACTGGATGGCTCCATCCCAGCGGACAACCCAACCTTGGGAGGTTTCAGAACGCACATATATACCTACGGGCACAGAAACCCACAGGGCATCGCTTTTGCATCCAACGGCAAGCTCTACTCATCCGAGCACGGCCCTAAGGTAGATGATGAGCTGAACGTCATCGAGGCCGGCAAGAACTATGGTTGGCCCGCCATTTCGGGCTATTACGACAACCTAGCGTACCAATACTGCAACTGGTCGAGCGCAGGAGCGAGCTGTAGCCCTTTCAGTGAGAACGGCTGTCCCGTTGGGGCCACGAGCACGGCAGAGTTCGACCCCATAAACAATGCCATACTCCCAAATTTTGCCCCACCTATAGGCACCTATAACACTACCGCGTTGGCAGATCCATTTGGCGGCTTCTTTGCCTGGCCAACGGTGGCACCGTCCAGTATTGCCGTTTATGAGGGCGGCGTGGTACCCGGTTGGGGAAACTCACTGCTGATACCTACACTTAAAAAGGGAACCATCTTTAGGGCAAAGCTTAACGCATCGGGAGACGGACTGGAAAGCCAGGTATACGAGGAGTTCCACTCCTCAAACGACAGATACAGGGACGTGATCGCCGCACCGGACGGCAGAACCTTCTATGCCATTACCGACTCCAGCGGCAGCACCTCTGGGCCTTCGGGAACAACACCTCAAACAATACAAAACCCAGGAGTCGTTATAAAAATTGAATATACTGGTGCCCCAGAAAGCACCGGCACCACCTATTACGTGGATGCGGATGGCGATGGGTATGGCGACATCAATGACCCAGGGACAGCATATGCATCAGATCCAGGAGAGGGTTTCAGCTTGAACAATACTGATTGTGATGATACAGAAGCCCTTGCCTACCCCGGAAACACTGAAATTCCATACGATGGCATAGATAACGATTGCAAACCGATTACTCTAGATGATGATTTGGATGGTGATGGTTTTATACAGGCAAATGATTGTGATGATACAAAACCAAATATAAACCCCGATACCATTTGGTATGCCGGTATAGATTTAGACGGAGATACCTTTTTCGGAAGTGTAAGTTCGCTGACACAGTGTGAATCACCAGGGCCTGAATACTCAACCATAGAGCCTGAAATCAATGATTGTGATGATAATAACGCAGAAATAAATCCGTCTAAAACAGAAATCCCAGGTAACGGTATTGATGACGATTGCAATCCCGCTACACAAGATGACGATATAGATGGTGACGGTTATGCCATTGCTGATGATTGTGATGATAATGATGCCACAGTAAACCCTGGCGCTGTAGAAATACTATACGATGGTATTGATAACGATTGTAATCCAGCAACACCAGACACTATAGATGCAGATAATGATGGGGTGAACTCAGATACAGATTGTGATGATAATAATCCAGCTATAAGTTCCCCTATTCCATATTATGTAGATAGTGATGGTGATGGATTTGGCTCAAACATTATTGAAAACTTATGTGAAACGTCTGCTCCTATTGGATACTCAACAAATAACTCCGATTGTAATGATAATGATTCTGGTGTTAATGAGCCTCAACATTTTTATATTGATGCAGATGGAGATGGTTTCGGTTCCAATACTATAGAATTACTTTGTAGCTCCATAGCACCAACAGGATATGCGACAAACAATACAGACTGTGATGATAACGATAGCTCTGTTAATACGCCTCAATTATATTTTGTTGATTCCGACGGTGACGGATTTGGTGGTAATGTAACAGAATTATTGTGTAGTTCTACGCCTCCAGCTGGTTATTCAACTAATAATGCTGACTGCGACGATACCAACTTTGCTGTAAATCCAAATGCCACAGAAGTTACAGGAAATGGTATTGATGATGATTGTAATCCAGCGACGTCTGATGATGAACCATTTTGTCAAGATATTTTAGATGATAATAGTTTTGAAAATGGTTTAATTAATTGGATGTCAGGCGGAAAAGATGCCAATTTGTCAACCTCCTTTCCAAGTAGTGGAATTTATTGTGTACAGCTAAGAAATTTTGGAACAGGAGCTTCCATATTCACTAACAATATCAATTTAAGTAGCCATCCTGAGGTATATGTTAATTTCTCGTTCTATAGTAGCACACTAAGTTCTAATGAGAACTTCTTTTTAGAAATTTCAACTAATGGAGGTTCCAGTTATTCTATTTACAGAACTTGGACAAATGGTGTTCATTTCAATAATGGTACCTTTTATAATGAAACAACATTAGTAACAGGAATAACATTAACAAGCAACACCCGCTTCCGAATAAGATGTAATGCATCTAATAGAGGAGATCAAATTTATTTTGATGATGTTATTATTACAGATTGTACCAACAATACTACTTCAAAAAGTTCAATTAGTAGAAAAGTTGAAAATAATATAGATATTAAGATTTATCCAAACCCGGCATCTTCGGAATTATTCATTGATTACATTGGTTATGAAAGAAGAGCCCATTTTAATTTATATAATGTTACGGGTCAATTAATTAAATCGACAATTCTCGATAATGCTAAAAGACAAAAAATAGATATAAATGGACTGTCCGAAGGATTATACTTCATTAGAGTAATTGGTAATAATGGGGAATTACTCAAAAATGATCGCATTATTATTAAAGGAAAGTAATCTATTCCATATATCATGAAATTTTCAGGGTGTGCTAATTGCACGCCCTATTTTTTGTTATAAAGTAAATCGTTAACCTCTCATTCAACAACACATTTTATCGGATTTTTTAGCATTTTAAAGAGTTTAAACAAATTTATCGCTATTAAAAAATATTAAAAAAATTTATGATTTTTAAAATTACTTTCGAGTATTGATTTGCGATTTCTACCAGTTCATATCTGTGCGTTTAAAACCTTCTTTTTCATCATAAAATTATTTGATAAAGAAATTAGGAATCAGAATTATGCATAAGTCAATAAAAGTTAATTATTGTAATTAATTAATTATCAAATAGTTGACTTTAAATATAGCCGTTTTTTATTAAACAAACCCAAAACAATACTTTAAATATATCTCTTTAATAGCTAAAAAATGTGAACACCGTATTTATTTTTTATAGATTAAATAATTGATTATCAATGTTTTAAAAATTACTAATACATTTAATCGATTATTTTTGCTTTACATCGATAAAAAATATATATTTGACAGCTAATAATTAGCCCCAAGCTAAAATTTAACCTATTGTGAAAAAATTAACTCTCGCTTTTTCTACTATAATATTATTGCTATTTATCAGTACGCTGAACGCACAGGTAATTTCTATTGAAGGAAATAATATAGTAATACCCAATGGTGATATCACACCTCGAATTGAAGATAATACAGATTTTGGAAATACGACTTCAAGAACTTTCGAGATTGACAATAACTCAAATGGTTCAGGTTTAAATATTACAAGTATTTCTTTATCTAACACTACTAACTTTTCCATATCTAACATTAGAGACCTTTCGTCAAATCCCATTTCATTGCCGTACATGGTTTACAAACAAGATGGAAACAATATATATTTCAATATTACTCTAACCACTCTAACAGCTGGCACTTACACATCCACAGTCACTGTAAATAGTTCCAATGGAGGTAATTGGACCTTTACCATAAGAGCAGTAAGAGCCCCTGAAATAAACATACAGAGCAATGGAGTAACGATTCTTGACGACGACACAACACCGTCGCTTACGGACAATACTAATTTTGGTACCGTTTCTGTTGGTTCTCCAACAACCAAAACATTCACAATTCAAAATACAGGAAACGCAAGCTTAAGTTTAACAGATGTGTCACCTTATGTTATTATTTCGGGCGCGAATGCCTCCGATTTTGCAGTGACTGCGATACCTAATCCCACAATTGCGAGTGCCGGTAGTACGACATTTAGTATTCAATTTAACCCAGCTTCTGCTGGTGTTAAAACAGCATCATTATCCATAGCCAACAATGATAGTAATGAGAACCCATATAATTTTAATATTACAGGAACTGCCACAACCCCATTCCCAGAAATTAAAATCATGGGGGGCTCTGTTCTTACGGAAATAGTAGATGGCGATACAACACCACAAAACGGAGATGGAACCATCTTTGGCAATGTAAACGTCGGGAATTCATTACAAAGAATTTTCACCATTGATAATACAGCGGGCACGGCCAGTTTAACCATTTCTAGTATTACGCTATCAAATACCACTAATTTTTCAATTACAACATCATACAGTTCTCCAGTAGCTGCTGGGGGCACAACAACATTCGGCATAACGTACACAGATACTGCTGTTGGTTCACAAACCTGTACGGTAACCATCAATAATAACGACCCCAATGAATCGGTTTACGATTTTGTTATTGAAGGCACCACTGTTCAATTATTTTATGATAGTGATAACGATGGCGTGTTTGATGATCAGGACATCGATGACGATAACGATGGTATTATTGATTCTGTAGAAGAAAATAATTGTAGTGCTTCACCCACATCATATTCCGTAAATTATAAATTTCTTGAAGAAACGTTCGGCACGGGAACTACCAGAACAACTATTAATACAAGTTATGCCGCAATGACCGATTATTGTTGGGAAGATGGCACTGGTGATGATTGTACAAATTCAGCTTCTGATGATGCCGATTTAGACGATGGTGAATACACGGTATATTACAAAGTTGCAAATGGGGATGGCATTAACCAAACACCCAATGGTGAACTTGCCAGTTGGGCTGATAATTTATGGTATACTGGTGAAGACCACACACCCGGAGACACCAACGGTAGAATGGCCGTTTTTAATGCTTCTTTTGACCCTGGTGTTTTTTATACGGCACAAATTACGGGTGCATTACCAAATGTACCTGTTACTTACAGCTTTTATGCCCTCAATTTAGATAGGTGGAATCATCCAGACATAGCAACACGTATAAGACCAAGTATTAGGGTGGAATTCCAAGATTTAAATGGCAACATATTAGATAATTTAGCCACGCCAGGAACCGCTGATGCTTTTTTTGAAACTGGTGATATAGACCCATGGAATCCAGCAAATCCCGACAATGGATGGTTTAATTTTTCTGAAGACCTAATTCTTAGCGTGAATGAATTTCAAGTTATTTTTTATAATGATGCTCCCGGAGGATTGGGTAATGATTTAGCCATTGACGATATCGAAATACGGCAAACCTTGTGTGATTCTGATAATGATGGCATAGCAGATATATTTGATCTAGATTCAGACAATGATGGTATTCCAGATATTATTGAAGTTGGTTTAGGACACTTAAGTAATGGAACAGGCAAAATAGACGTTGCTTGGGTTGATGCCAATGGGGATGGTTTACACGATAGTGCTGCTGGCCACTTACCAATAGATTCAGATGGTGATGGTGTACCAGACTATCTGGATTTGGACAGTGACAATGACAGCATTTTCGACGTAGATGAATCTGGCGCTGGAAATTCGGGAGACATATACTTCCAAAATGGGGATGGCGATATTAACGGCGATGGTGTTGGGGATGGTCCAGACTCTGAAGCATTCCGAGAAAAAGACGTTTACGGTAATGGTATGCCCGAATACTTTGGAGATGGCATCTTGGACATCTATGATTTTCATAGTTCTGCCAATAATTATGCTGGTTCTTATGGCAATAATGGTCAAGGCACGGTAACAGGAACCGTTTATTATGTTAAGGATACCGATTTAGATGGTATACCAGATTATCTAGATACCATGTCCAATGGTTCAACTTATGATATTGCAGGAACTTTATATGCACATCTTGATGCCAATAACGATGGCGTTATAGATGATACCAATGATGCGGACAGAGATGGTATTGTGGACTTGTTTGATACAGATGACACTATTTTTGGATCACCAAGGGATTTAGACCGAAAATTACATTTATTTTTTGATGGGCGCAATGATTATGGAGAAGACACTAATGTTATAAGTTCTGGAGAAGCCAGTATCATGGTTTTTATCAAATCTAACGGAAACAATACACTAAATGAGGATAGAATAATTGCAGGGCAAGAGGACTTTTATTTAAGGATTAATGATGCCAATAATACAGTAAGTTTAATTGTAGAAGGAACCACACTTACATCTACCACTGCTATTACAGACGGGATTTGGACTCACATAGCCGCAACCACAAAATCCGGAAGCACCAAACTATATATTAATGGTGTTGAAGAAGCTAGTGACACTTCTGGCGGCATATCAGATACATCAAACTTTATTATAGGAAGATCATCTGCAGGCAACAAACACTTTCATGGTTATATGGATGAACTACGGGTATTTAGTAAAGCCCTATCTGAAGATGAATTGCATAAAATGATTTATCAGGAAATTGAAAATAATTCTGGTATAACCCGTGGCGTTATTATCCCAAAAAATGTAACAGATTTTGTAGATGAAGGCACCATAACACCCCTTAATTGGTCGGGGCTAGCACGTTATTTTAGAATGGATGTTTATAAAGATGATATCATAGATGATCTCACAACAACTAATATAGATACCGAAACAGGAGCCCATATTTACAATACCAAAATAATTGACGTACAGTCGGCACCGCTACCTTTTATAACGCAACAAAGCGGAAGTTTACCTTTAGCCGTCAATATTCCTGCAAATGGCGTAAACGGAAATGATGTTGTTAATTACGATTGGTCTATTGTAAAAATTTCGCATGATGATGTCACCTTTAATGCAAATCAAAAACATGTGGGCCTTATTGTGGATGCCACAGATGGAAGTTCTAATCCTATCGAATTCAGTGTTCAAAATGACTCTGAACTCAATATAAGCTGGTATTTAAAATTAGATGGTTTTATAGATTTGGAAGGCGAATCGCAATTAGTTCAAGGAGCAGATAGCGAATTGGACGCTACAAGTTCTGGCTATATTGAAAGAGATCAACAAGGCACCAAAGATTTATTTACATATAATTATTGGTCGTCGCCGGTAGGCATACGCAATAGTTCCAGCAACAACAATAGTTTTACCCTTCCAAGTGTTTTAAGGGATGGTTCAGTTGCCGCCGCACCTGTTAACATTACTTTTTTAAGTTCTGGCTATAATGGAAATCCTGGTAACCCCGGTACAACACCCATAAGCATTGCAGACTATTGGATATGGAAATATTCAAATAGAATTAGCAACACCTATTCCCAATGGCAACACATAAGAAGAACAGGCACGGTGTTAGCGGGTGAAGGTTTTACAATGAAAGGTGTTCAAAATACGGGAGGCGCCATTACGTTACAACAAAATTATGTTTTTAATGGTAAGCCCAATAATGGCAATATTTCGCTTACCATATCTCCAGGAAACGATTATTTAATCGGCAACCCCTATCCGTCTGCATTGGATGCAGATGAGTTTATATTAGACCACATACAAGATGGATCTGGTAGAGCTACAACCAACATCATTAATGGTGCCTTGTATTTCTGGGATCATTTCGCCAGCAATACACATACTTTAGCCGAATATCAAGGAGGTTATGCAACCTATACATTAATGGGTGGTACGGCCGCCATATCAAATGATACGAGAATTGCGGCTACAGGCGCTGTTGGGACAAAAGTTCCAGATAGATACATCCCAGTGTCCCAAGGATTCTTTGTGTCTTCCATTTTAGATGCCAATTTAGTGGACGATGGGTTAACATCTCCTGTTGTTGGCGGACAAGTCACATTTAAAAATAGCCAGCGTATTTTCCAAACAGAAGCATCGGGTTCCTCATTTTTTATAAAACCAAGCCATGATAAATCCAAGACCACAACTTTAAAAGAAACTGAGGGTGACAAAAGAGAAAAAATCAGATTAATGTTCGACTCCCCTAAAGGATATCATCGTCAATTATTGGCTGGTGTGGATGAAAATGCTACCAATGCCTTTGACATTGGATATGATGCGCCTTTGATTGAAACCAATAAAGAGGACATATTTTGGGTTTTCAACAACAAAAAATTTATAATTCAGGCTGTTAGCAATTTTGGCAATGAACAATTGCTTCCATTAGGTATAAAAATAGACAAAGCTGGCATCACTAAAATTAAAATTGATGCCCTTGAAAATATCGCTAACGATTTGGATATTTATCTAAATGATAATGAATTAGGAATCCAGCACCATTTAAAAAATAGTCCCTATGAAGTATATCTGGCTCCAGGCACTTATTTAAATCGCTTTGAAATAACGTTTAAAAATGCCGATTCACAATCATTAGATACCGACGATGTTGTAAATGAAAATATCCAAGTATACTTTTCAAATGAAAAAGAAAGCATTGTCATTCATAACCCTTCTTCAAAACATTTGAAATCAGTTGAATTAATAAGCATTCTAGGGCAATCAATGAATACATTCAATATAGACAATACTCTTGATTATATGGAATATAAAACAAATCAACTAAGTGCGGGAGTGTATCTTATTAAGATACAAACCGAAAAGGGCGCCATTTCTAAAAAAGTATTAATCAAGTAATGGAATCAAAAGGCATTTAACAAACTTATTATCAACGTTTTTAGTGTTTTATCGAATTTTATTGCTTTAAAGAAAGCGGTTAATTTTCTTTGATATAAAATACGGATATATTGCTATTTAGTCCCAACTAAATCCTACATATGATAAAAAAAATTACTCTCATCAAAGTCATTCGTTTTCTGCTAATTTTACTTATTAGTTGTAATTTAAACGCACGTAATTTAAATAGTTTAGCATCCTATAATTTTTTACCAACCCAACATTTACAATATAAGATTGCTTCTTTCTTTGTGAATTTGTTTTCTCCAAACAAAGAGTTACAAACCAATAAGAATTCAAGTGTTAAAACCAATCAAAACCTCTCAACATCAACAGCGCTTGCCGTAGCTGCTGATGTCACAGGTGATTTTAGATCAACTGCTAGTGGTGATTGGACAAATATTGGTTCTTGGGAAAGATGGGATGGAACTGATTGGGTTGCTGCTACAGAATTCCCAGGCCAGAATTCTGGTACGTATACGGTGACTATTCAAGCTGGGCATACAATTACTTTGCTTTCTAATATTGCCACATCAAATATGGGCATTCTGACTATTCAGGGAGATTTGATTCTTGATATATCAGGAAATGGAAACCCGGATATAATCGATTTAAATTCTTCTAATATTGATATTTCTAGTACTGGTACTCTTAATTTTGTTGGTACCAGAGTAAGACTAAATTTACCTGCGTCTACCGCTATTGCTATTGATAGTGGTGGATCTATTGTTGCTTCTACATGTAATAACAATAATGAAATTTACATTGGGACTCGTCGCTATGCAAGTTGTGCTGGTGGTGGAGCAACCGTATATACCTTTGGGGAAGTCACACTTTCTGGAGGGGTTTTGAATGCGGAAATAACAGATCCAGCTACAGCAACGATAACAAATTCTTGTGAATCTATTTCGTTCACGGGAGGATATGAAGGAACAGAAAGTGACAGTGTAACATACTCTTGGGATATTATCAACCCAGATGGCTCAATTACTCCTATAAGTACAGGTTCTTTATCAGGAAATATTACAGATGACGGTATTACAACCCCTCCATCAAGTTTCACCCCCACTTCGGTTGGTGTTTATCTTTTGTCATTTACCGTCTCTTCTTCAACCTTTACCAATGTTGAAACGGTTACAATTAATGTCACGGATGATATCGACCCAGTGCTCACCAAGGAGGCTGACCAGAACGTAGCCCTTGGAGCGGCGTGCACCGTAACGATACCGAACGTGGTCGATGGCTCCTCAGCCACCGATAACTGCGCCG
>NZ_NIXN01000039.1 GCF_002807055.1 Confluentibacter citreus | reverse complement strand
CAACGTGTTCGTGTATGGAAAGTTGCGTGTTTGGGGGCGAGGATTTTCCGAAGGAAAATCGGAAGCCGGCAAACAAGCAACCAACTTTGTGTTAGCTAAAACTAGCAATTTTTTATACACGGTGTTAGGCACTGTTTTTTATTTTTAAAATTAAGCTTGAAACTTTGTAATCTTTGTCAACTTCAATTTCACTGTGGTCTTTCTTGAAATAAAGAGAGCCATTCGGTCGTTTTACAACCCATTCGAGAATAGAGGTTCTAACGTATTGGACATTTTCATTCAAGATGGGTGTAAATACAACTTCGGTTGTCTCATCATAAATTATATTTTGAATCTCAAATTCTCCGAAAAGTTTCACAAGTTCTCCTAATGTTACTAATTCTGAATTATCCTTGTCCATAAACCAAACAATTGATTCAACATTTCTGGAATTGTCAAAATTTAAATAGATTTGATTAAACCGTTTGTCCGCTGGTTTTACATAATATCTTTTAATGTGTTTGGATTCCTCTGTATCTTCATTGGATTTTCCAATTCCAAAAAGCTTCAATGTCGACTCTACGTTCCAATCTTGTTGAACATTTTCATAAATGAAACTGAAGTAGTCAATTAACTGATTTTTTTGTCCAATAGATAATATGTCTTGCATATCGAGTTTCATTTTTTAATTGTGCCTAACGTGTT
>NZ_NIXN01000038.1 GCF_002807055.1 Confluentibacter citreus | reverse complement strand
TCGGTATACGTAAATGTATATACCTTGCTGCCCTCACATGTAGGATCGGTATTTTCGGTTATCACTGGCACGATGTCGTTTCCACATGCATCCGTCACCACAGGTGCTGCGGGCTGTACTGCATCGGCGATACATTCCACTGTAGAGCCCGCATTTGCTGGCACTACTGGCACGGACGTTACGTCAATGGTGTATGTATAAACCCAGTCAGCAGTATTGCCGGCACAGTCGGTATATGTAAAGGTATATATTTTCTCGCCCTCACATGCAGGATCATTACTTTCGGCCATAACAGGAACTACCTCATTGTTGTTGGCATCAAAAACAGTAGGAGGTGTTGGTGCGGTAGCATCCACAATACATTCCACGGTAGAGCCTGCATTTGCGGGAACCGTGAAAGGAGCCAGAATAACGGTATAGGTATATGTCCAATCAGCAGTATTACCGGCACAGTCGGTATATGTAAAGGTATACACAATAGAGCCTTGACAATCAGGAGTGTCAGTTTTGACCGCGGGAGATGGCGTGATCGTATTTCCACAGTTATCGGTAACCGTAGGAGGTGTTGGTTCCACGGCATCCGCTAGGTTTCCAACAGCGCTTAAGCCATTGGCAGGCAATATGAAGCTGTCAAGCTCAATGGTATAGGTATAGGTATATACTGATTCGTTGCCTGCGCAGTCGGTATACGTAAATGTATATACCTTGCTGCCCTCACATGTAGGATCGGTATTTTC
>NZ_NIXN01000036.1 GCF_002807055.1 Confluentibacter citreus | reverse complement strand
CACACAACGTGTTCGTGTATGGAAAGTTGCGTGTTAGCGGGCGAGGATTTTCCGAAGGAAAATCGGAAGCCAGCAAACAGGCAACCAACTTTGTGCTAGCTAAAACTAGCAATTTTTTATACACGGTGTTGCCACACGTTTTTTTATTCAGTTAATATTTCGTTTAATATAAAAGTCAAATTTTCTTTTCCAACTTCGCTTAATCCTCCATATTTCATATTCGGTGAAAATGGTTCCGATTCTGTCATTCCACAACCTTCCAAACATAGCCAAACCTTTCCAATTTCCTTATTTTCTTTATTATAAAATCTCAAAATATATTCCGATCCAGACAAACTCCAAGTAGTCTCTGACCAATCGAAATTGCTCGGATTATTGAAAAATGTAATTAAATCAGCTTTATTCAATTCCGATACAGTTTTGGAAGTCAAACGACTTGTCAAAAAGGTATTCTTAAACAACTTTATTTTCGCAACCTGTTCTCTTGGGAATTTATATTTTCCAAATCCGAAGTTTTTCTCAAACGCCTTTTCCTGTTGTTCAGACGTTTTGTGCATATAAAATTCATTCAGTTCGTCGGTCGGAATGTGTTTGGAATAAAATTGTCCTCTGTCAGCAATATCCCAAATTATTACAAATCCGAATATTGCTAAAATTCCAATTACTAATAATATTTTTTTCAGGATTTTCAATTCGTGACGGTTTTTCTCAAATGTGTGGCAACGTGTTCGTGTATGGAAAGTTGCGTGTTTG
>NZ_NIXN01000035.1 GCF_002807055.1 Confluentibacter citreus | reverse complement strand
CAAACACGCAACTTTCCATACACGAACACGTTAGGCACAATTTGACAAACCAATGAAATTCACGATTTTAATATTACTTTTTTCTACTATTTCTGGGTTTAGTCAAGAAATAAAATATAACCTATTTTTAAAGGATTCGTGTTCAAATAAAATTGAAAATAGTTTTTATTATCATCTTGAAAGAAACGGAACTGAATATACAATATCGGACTTTGACAAAGGAACTATTTTGCTTCCTGACAAAGGTGAATACAATTTAATCGCAACTGAAATAGGAGAAACACATAAAATAATAATCGATAAACAAATAAATTCCGACACTTTAAGCAAACCGAGAATTGAAGAGTATATTAAATTGTCCAACGTTTCATTTAAAAAAGGAACAAGTAAAGAAGAACTTAAAAAACTGGGAATAATTCCTAATTATAAGTTCATTCATTGCGAAAAGACCTGTAACGGAAATGAAACGGATTTTTACTCAAACGGAACAATTCGGCTAAACGCTGAATTTAAAAATGGACTTGTAATTGGAGAACTGAAAAGATATTATCAAAACGGAAAAATAAAAGAAATTTCTATCTATGACAAAGACGGGTTTTTGACCAAAACGACTTTCTTTGAAGAAAATGGGAACATTAAAAAAGAATAAAAAACTGTGCCTAACACCGTGTATAAAAAATTGCTAGTTTTAGCTAACACAAAGTTTGTTGCTTGTTTGCCGGCTTCCGATTTTCCTTCGGAAAATCCTCGCCCACAAACACGCAACTTTCCATACACGAACACGTT
>NZ_NIXN01000034.1 GCF_002807055.1 Confluentibacter citreus | reverse complement strand
CAACGTGTTCGTGTATGATTTCGTTGCGTGAATTTAGCGAATACCATTACAAATACAAGCTAAATTTCGGGAAATCGAGGTTTTTCCGAAAAGAAACGGAACTAGCAATGAATTATACACGGTGTTGCCATTTGTGCTTTTTTAATTAATCCTAAACGTCAAGCGATAACTTTAAACTTCCACCTAATCCTTCTCGGATTATTCGCATCAAAGTCGAAAGTCGTATGTCGCTTGCATTGTTTTCAATTCTCGAAATATAGTTTTTTGTTGTTCCTACTCTTTCAGCAAGTTGTTCTTGGGTCAGATGCTGTTTTTTTCTAGCCTCTTGAATTAAGATGCCAATTTTGAATGTCTCAAATTCTTCTTGGAATTCGTTACGAGACTCAGTTCCGATTTTTCCGTACTGCTCATTTAAATGGTCATCAAACGATGTAATTCTTTTATCTGTTTTCATAATATTCCTTTTTTAGTCGTTCCGCTTTTATAATTTCATTTTTTGGTGTTTTCTGCGTTTTCTTTTGAAATCCGCTCAACAGTATGATTAAATTCCCATCATCAAAAAAACAGAAGATTCTGAAAATTCCGTTTCCAGCCGAAACACGTACTTCCCATAGTCCGTCTGTATTAGTGAGATGTTTTAAAAACTTTTCTGGAACAATTCTGGTGGTTTTTAAAATCAAAAGAGTCCAGTCAATTTTTTTGCGAACAGCCAGTGGCTGTTTAAGATAGAAATCCTTGAAGTGATTTTCGTAAAATCCTATTTGTCTATTAAATTCGCTCAATTTGGTCAGTCGTTAAATTCAGCCCAAAGTTACCTAAAAAGGTAACATTTTCCAAATTTATGAACGAATTTTTAATGCGTAGACGGATTTTCAGCATTAATGGCAACGT
>NZ_NIXN01000033.1 GCF_002807055.1 Confluentibacter citreus | reverse complement strand
CTAAAATTAAAACAAAACCAATTTATTAAACACGCAATTTTTTGAGAGTTTGATCCTAGCTCAGGATGAACGCTCGCTGTGTGCCTAATACATGCATGTTGAACGGGATGTAGCAATACATTCAGTAGCGAATGGGTGAGTAACACGTACCTAACCTACCTTTAAGACTGGGATAACTATTGGAAACAATAGCTAATACCGGATATAGTTATTTATCGCATGATGAGTAATAGAAAGGAGCTTCACAGCTTCACTTAAAAATGGGGGTGCGGAACATTAGTTAGTTGGTAGGGTAATGGCCTACCAAGACGATGATGTTTAGCCGGGCCGAGAGGCTGTACGGCCACACTGGGACTGAGATACGGCCCAGACTCCTACGGGAGGCAGCAGTAAGGAATTTTCCACAATGAGCGAAAGCTTGATGGAGCGACACAGCGTGCAGGATGAAGTTCTTCGGAATGTAAACTGCTGTTATAAGGGAAGAAAAAATAGAATAGGAAATGATTTTATCTTGACGGTACCTTATTAGAAAGCGACGGCAAACTATGTGCCAGCAGCCGCGGTAATACATAGGTCGCAAGCGTTATCCGGAATTATTGGGCGTAAAGCGTCCGTAGGTTTTTTGCTAAGTCTGGAGTTAAATGCTGAAGCTCAACTTCAGTCCGCTTTGGATACTGGCAAAATAGAATTATAAAGAGGTTAGCGGAATTCCTAGTGAAGCGGTGGAATGCGTAGATATTAGGAAGAACACCAATAGGCGAAGGCAGCTAACTGGTTATATATTGACACTAAGGGACGAAAGCGTGGGGAGCAAACAGGATTAGATACCCTGGTAGTCCACGCCGTAAACGATGATCATTAGTTGGTGGAATAATTTCACTAACGCAGCTAACGCGTTAAATGATCCGCCTGAATAGTATGCTCGCAAGAGTGAAACTTAAAGGAATTGACGGGAACCCGCACAAGCGGTGG
>NZ_NIXN01000032.1 GCF_002807055.1 Confluentibacter citreus | reverse complement strand
TCAATTCGGATAGCGTTATTGTATTTTCCGTTCCAATGGTCATTAATGATAAATTCATTTGTTATTTCAATCCGTTTTTTATCAGGAACAAAATCTGTCCAAAATACAGCGAGAAATACCAGTCCAATTATAAGTCCGATTAATATTATTAGAGCGATTCTTTTCAATTCGAGTGAGTTTTTCAGCTTGCGTACAACGTGTTCGTGTATGGAAAGTTGCGTGTTTGAGGGCGAGGATTTTCCGAAGGAAAATCGGAAGCCAGCAAACAAGCAACCAACTTTGTGTTAGCTAGAACTAGCAATTTTTTATACACGGTGTTGTACAACGTTTTTTTAATTTACAAATCCAAAAATTATTTCATTAACAACTTTTCCATCAACAATCCATTTTGATTCTATTGTTCCTTGGTCGTGTGGTTCCCAATGTTCGTATTCCACGCATTTTATGTTTTTATTATTTTTTAAATAAAATTTTCCAGATTTATATAGGTTATCGAGCGATATATTTATTCCAAAACTCTCATCCAATTTTACCGATTCAGTTCCGTTAATAAAATATTCTTGATCGACTTTACTTATTATTATTTTATTTTTTTGATTGAAATAATTATTTCTGAATGTTTTTGAAAAGTCAGTTGAAGTTTCTTTTTCATAAGATTCAAGTTCTTTTTCAAAGTTGTTATAGTCAAATATGAATTCGTAATCTTGAATCTTGAATATTAAATTAGCGTTTTTATAATCGTCGTTGCTACAAATATTTCGTTTGTCCGAAATTCCATAATCCGCTAATGTTTTTGTGGTTTTGCAAGAAACAATTATGAAAATCAATAAGATATATGTTAAGTTTCTCATTTTCAGTCAAATGTTGTACAACGTGTTCGTGTATGGAAAGTTGCGTGTTTGAGGGCGAGGATTTTCCGAAGGAAAATCGGAAGCCAGCAAACGAGCAACCAACTTTGTGTTAACTAAAACTAGCAATTTTTTA
>NZ_NIXN01000031.1 GCF_002807055.1 Confluentibacter citreus | reverse complement strand
CAAACACGCAACTTTCCATACACGAACACGTTGCCAGCAATTTGAAACCAAAATTATGCAAAAAAGATATTGGGAACAGATTTTAGAAAAATCAAATAAAAAACAAACATTACCATATATTATTGGTTGCAAAAAAATATTAACTACCGAAAATGATTTTGATTCTGTCGAAAATCTATTAGAGGAGATATTACATAGTGAAAATGGAAAAACATATTCGATGTATCATTGTCCAGATATTGGAGAATATGTAATTTTTCAAAACAATTATTCGGATTATTTGATTGGAGGTTTGAAAGTTTACAATCCGATAACTGGAAATTTAAAAATTGTTTTTGGAATTAATATGGAAAATTTAGGCAAAGATTTTGAACAAATAAAACTTAAATTGTCCTGCAGATATGAATCAAATATTGCAGATGAGAAATTTTCTTTTATCAATAGAAAATGGGAGTGTTTTTACAATAGATGAGAAGAATAAAACATTAACTTATAAAACAATCTAAATTTAAATGGGAAGAATTACTACCGTTACAACAAAATATAGATTTATAAAACCTACAATGTTAACTTTAGAAGAGTATAATTCTTATAAGCAAATTTTAAAGATTGACCCATGGTATAAAATAGGTCCAAAAGATGAATTTTGGAAAGAATTTAGCACTATTAAATGGTTATTAATTGTATTTATTTTAAGCTTTTTGATTGGTATAATTACCGACCTAGAATTTCTTGGAATTATTGGTTTCTTATGTTTTGCTTTTTTGTTACTTATTCTCTTTATGGGAGAAGGTTCCTCAATGATAAGCTATTCAAAATATCAAAACTCTAAAAACGAATATTTTGAAAATCTTAAAAGAAATATAAATGAATCAAAAAGCTACGAGGAATTTATTATTATGAATAGTCGAATGTAAATTCGGAATTAAACCTGAACTATTTGTAATAAAATTTAAATAAATTAATAATAAAAACTGCTGGCAACACCGTGTATAAAAAATTGCTAGTTTTAGCTAAAACAAAGGTTGTTGCCTGTTTGCTGGCTTCCGATTTTCCTTCGGAAAATCCTCGCCCCCAAACACGCAACTTTCCATACACGAACACGTT
>NZ_NIXN01000030.1 GCF_002807055.1 Confluentibacter citreus | reverse complement strand
TATATTTTATTTCTTGACTAAACCCAGAAATAGTAGAAAAAAGTAATATTAAAATCGTGAATTTCATTGGTTTGTCAAATTGTGCCTAACGTGTTCGTGTATGGAAAGTTGCGTGTTTGTGGGCGAGGATTTTCCGAAGGAAAATCGGAAGCCAGCAAACAAGCAACCAACTTTGTGTTAGCTAAAACTAGCAATTTTTTATACACGGTGTTGTAAAACGTTTTTTATTTTAAATGCCACCATTTTTTTCGTTTTGTCAATATGTTAATCGAAAATGATTTATTAATCCCATTTTCTTTTTCGTGCTCAAATTGTTGATTTACAGGATTTATTATAAAGCTGTCCCAGTCTGACGTAAAACCTGCATATTCTGAATTCTTAATTGGGTCGAACTCTTTATCTATTTGAATTGTTCCAATATTTTCAAATAATTCTGAAAAATCTTTTTGAAAGTACTTTGGCAAAAACCAATTGAGGGGAATTTTATCTTTCCAATTCCCAAAGTTCGCCACTAATACATTACTGTTTTTAAAGTCAGATGTAGTTGGTTTATTTTTTTGATTTATTCGAGTTGGAACTATTAAATTGTAACCATGACCTGAAATAAAGTCAGAATCTAAAACGACTGCACCACCATAATTTCCATTATTTAACTTAAAAGTCAGACAAGTCCCTTTTTGGAAAATCGGTTCTTTTTTGCTTATTCTTTTTCTCGCTTTTGGTTTCCCTTGTTTAGATTCTAATTTGAGTAAAAAATTTTCAAGAACAATTTTTCGTTTTTTTATGTCTGACTCACTTGCATCAAGTTCTTTCCATAACTTTAAATCAGATTCACTTTTAATTATTTCACGGATTTTTTCTAGAATGTCATTCGATAAGCTTTTAGTTTCCCAAAGTGCTAATGCCAAACCAAACCAGAAGTCGTTTTCTCCATTTGGGTTATCAGAAATCAGTTTATTTTTAATTTCAGACGGTTCTTTTCCTTCATTATATAAATCAAAAAACTCAGCATAAATATCGGCTGAAGTATCATTACTTTTTATTGCTGTTCCCCAAGTTCCCAATTCAATTCGTGGTTTTATTCAAATGTTTTACAACGTGTTTGTGTAAGGAACGTTGCGTGTTTGAGTGCGAGGATTTTCCGTAGGAAAATCAGATGCATGCAAACAAAGCAACGACCAAACGGTTGAACTAAAATAAGCAATGTTTTTT
>NZ_NIXN01000003.1 GCF_002807055.1 Confluentibacter citreus | reverse complement strand
GCGTATGGAGCGTGTCGATGTCAAGGGAAGGCCCTACCTGTTCATTGCAAACAACAACATGCCATTGGCAATCTTTAGATTGGATTAAAATACCGTTTTTACAAATTAATGATGGTGATGATCGATATCATCATTGCTTTTGAATGGAGCTTTTGGTAAGTTTAGTGTTTGAATGTTTTCTCCTTCAGTAATTTTTATTGTTTGGTTTACTTTTATGTTTTCGTAGATACTTATTTCCTTTGAAAAATGAGGCCATTTAATTTCCATTTTTTTGATGATCGAAGCTTTTCCTAAACCTATCTCTGCCATGATACTATTGCCTCCAAAACTGGCATCAGTACCTACAGAGTGATAGATATTTCTCTTCTTGCCATGTTCTTCTATGGTTATAATAATTTTTGCTCCCATGGCTAAGCGATTGCTTCGTTTTCCTTCTAGAATAATATTAATCCAATTATTTTTATTTCCTATAGGGTTTTCAAAAAGTAAATTTCCAAATACATCGCCTTCAAAGGCACCGCCCATAACGGCATATATATCTTGATCTCCATCTAAATCTAAATCACCAAAGCCTATCGCATGGCCTTTTTGGATATGCCCAAAACCTGCACTATAAGTCACATCTTCAAATGTTTCACCATTAACATTATGGTACATTCTGTTTGGGACTATTGAGAAATAACTAGGGTCACCCGTTGCCAAATAGAAATCTAAAAAACCATCATTATCCAAATCCCCAAAATTACAGCCCATCGTAGCAATAGGTTCATTTAAGCCAACCTGTAAGGACATTTCTTTGAAGGTGCCGTTTCCATTATTTTTATATAAAAGCGGTCTGTAATCGTGAGAATTGTTCTTTATGTTTTTAATCATCATTTCAGAAGCAGGAATTATTGCAGAAGAATATCCAGACACAAAAATATCTTCAAAACCATCATTATCGTAATCAAAAATCCAAGTTGGAAAGCTTTCCACAGGATTGGAGACACCAGCTTCATTAGTCACTGCTTTAAATGAAGGTTTACCGGTTTCTTGGGTTGTATTAATATATAAAGTATTTGGGCCAGAATAGTTTGATAGGTAAAGGTCTGGATACATGTCGTTATTTAAATCCCCCGTTGCCACACCTTTGAAATAGCCCGTAGCAGTAATTCCAGCTTCAATGGCGATATTTTTAAACGTACCATCGGCCTGATTTAAATACAGTTCGCATGGACTTATTTGATTTTGCGACCATTCGTTGGCAATAAACAAATCCACCCATCCATCTAAATTAATATCTGTCCATACAGCGGTTTGGGTAGGATTTAAGGAATAAACTCCAGCCTCCATAGTGACATCAGTAAAAGTGCCATCGCCATTATTTCGCATCAACGAATTGGGAATAGCGCCATTAATATTAAGCCAAGCGCCACGTAAAATAATAAAATCCAGATGCCCGTCATTATTGTAATCGGTATGTCTTATATTTAATCCGCCAGTAACGCCTTTTAATCCTGCATCAAAAGTTTTATTTATAAAACCACCATTTTTATCATTTTCAAAGTATTTAATTTGGTCGCTAAAACCCCAAGAAGAAGCCATGATATCTAAATAACCATCCCCGTTAAAATCGCCCAGACAGGTTCCCCCTGCATTTTGTTTGTCATCAACCCCTAAATTCATGGCAATGTCTGTAAAATGAGGAAAATCAGCCGAACTTAAAAAATAAGCCTCTGGTATTCTAAATTCCTCTGGAACCTTTGCAGGATATTGTCCTATGGTCATGTGCGCAATATTCAGTAAATATTGGCATTCATAATCATTAGGATTTTGAGTAAGTAATTCGTTAAGCAAAATAATAGCTTGTTCAGACCCTTCTTTTAAAATATGCTGTGCCTTTGCGCTTATTGGAATAATGCAAGATTCATTAGTGTGATTGACAAGACAATTATCTTGTTCTCCTTTTCTCATGTATGCAATAGCTAATTCCCTTTTAATAATAAAAATTGTATTTGCTTTTGAGCTTATATCAGCAGCTTCAATAGTAGCCAATACTTCTTTTAAGGTGGTGATGGATTCTTCTGTTTTTCCAGCATTGAGGAGTTCTCTACCATATTTAAATAATAAATTAATTCTTTTGTTGCCTTTCAGACCCTCAAGCTCACTGGCTAAACTGGCAACTTTCTTACTACTTAAAATGATTGGAACAGTACTAAGGTTTATTTGAGAAACCGCAAATTGCACATGTTTAATCATCTCTTTGGTTTGTGCATCTGCTTCACCAGGAGTGCGATTGGGCACCGTAAATGCTACAGGTTTAAAACTATAATCCTTTTTGGATTTTGAACAACTTGAAAATTGTAAAACAATTGATAGACAAAATAATAGGAACAAATATTTTTTAAAAGAAAAGCACATGTTTAGGTTAGCAGTTTTTTAGTTTAGTGAAAAACGAAGGTATCTTTTTTTTTCTTCTTAATCAAAATTTATGAACCCGTGTTTTATTTACGCAATAGTTTTATTTTTACAGGATTATTTTTTTGGTATGCAACAAATCACAAACACTATTTTAATGGTTCGTCCAGTGAATTTTAGGATGAACGAACAAACGGCGGTAAATAATTACTATCAGAAAGCATTGGATACTCTATTGCCAGAAGCTGTTAATGCTAAAGCACAAAAGGAGTTTGATGATTATGTTGCCAAACTAAGGGCTATTGGAGTTCATGTGATAGTGGTTGATGATACCTTAGAGACCGATACCCCAGATGCTGTTTTTCCTAATAATTGGATATCATTTCATGAAAGTGGAACTGTTGCTTTGTACCCGATGTTTGCCGAAAACAGACGTTTAGAGCGTCGAGCTGATATTTTAGATATATTGGAAAGCCATGGTTTTACAATTAATAATGTTATAGATTATACAAGTGCAGAAGAAGAACATGTGTTTTTAGAAGGTACAGGAAGTATTATTTTAGATAGAGTGAACCAAAAAGCCTATTGCGCTCTATCCCCTCGTGCGGATGAAGAGTTGTTCATCGAATTTTGTGAAGATTTTGAATATACCCCCGTTATTTTTAGTGCCAACCAAACAATAAACGGACAGCGAAAAGCCATTTATCATACCAATGTTATGATGTGTATTGGAGATACTTTTGCAGTAGTCTGCTTAGATTGTATTGACGATAAATCTGAACGAAAAAATGTTGTAAACCATTTAAAGCAAGATGGTAAAGACATAATAGCAATAACAGAGCACCAAGTAATCAATTTTGCTGGGAATATGCTTCAAGTTAAGGGGGAAGATGATAAACCTTATCTAGTTATGAGTCAGACGGCCTATAGTTCATTAACAAAAAATCAAATAGAAACACTTAAAAAGCATACAGGTATTTTAACGAGTTCTTTAGATACTATTGAGGCTTGTGGCGGTGGTAGTGCGCGTTGTATGATGGCAGAAGTGTTTTTGCCTAAAGTGTGATTAAGCTGCTGTTGGTTTAGATTTTGGTAATTGTACATAAAAAGTGCTACCCACATTAACAGTGCTTTCCACCCAAATTTTACCGCTATTTAATTCTACCAGTTCCTTACATATTGATAATCCTAAACCAGTTCCTTTTTCATTGTTGGTTCCAACTGTGGTAAATGAATTGTTTTTGAAAAGTTTTTCAATATTTTGTCTGGAAATTCCAATACCTGTATCGGCCACACTAATAATGCAATGGCCATTACTTATATGGTTTGAAATGGTAATTTTGTCACCTTTTTTAGAAAATTTTAATGCGTTGGCAAGTAAATTTTGAATCACAATTTCTATCATACTTCTATCGGCATAAGCAAAATCCCTTAAAGTATGGTCCACCAATTCAATGCCCTTACTTTCTAGACGTTGCTCAACAAGTTTTACTTTATCTTCAAACACTTCTTGAACATCAAATAAACTAGGATTTGGTTTGAGTGATTGCATTTGGGATTTAGACCAGTTCAATAAATTGAATAATAATAAAGATGCGTTATTGGCATTTTCACTTAACTCTGGGATTAAATTATCAAATTCAGCCCTAGTTAAAGATCCGTCTTTCAGTAAATCAATAAAACTATTAATAGAAGATAGTGAATCTTTTAAATCGTGCGAAATGATAGAAAATAATTTATCTTTAACATTATTAACATTTTCTAGGTGTTTGGTTTGCTCCTGAAATGCTTCATTTTGTAATTCTATCTTAATGTTTTTTTCTTCTAATTCTTGGGCATATTTTAAACTGCTATTACGTTTCAAATAAATTAAAATTAAAAACGTAGAAACGATAGCTAAGGCAGCGAGCAAGGCATAAAAAATTAATTGGAGTCTATCAAAATCCTTTTTGGTTTCTGCATTTTCTTTGTTGCCTGTAACGTTATTTTGTTCGGGAGAGTTCTCATCAAAATTTAAGCTCAAATCCAATTCTGAACGATCAATAGTTTCATCCTGAATGGAACCATTGCTATTTGTTAGGTTGCTTTTTAAATCATAATACTTTCGTTGCCATACAAATGCCTTATCAAATCTGTTTCTAATAGAGTCTAAGGTTTTCATTAGTTTGTAATGCCTTAATAACTCTATTTCATTGTTTATGTCTTCAGCAATATCGCCAGCCTCCAAAAGTTGTACTTCAGCAATTGCTAATTTGTTTTGCTGCAAGTTCAAGTTGCCTAGATTTATTAAAGACGTTAACAGACCATCCTTGTTATTTATTCGCCTATTGATATTTAATCCTTCTTCAAGATATCTATTGGCATTATCATAATCATTAAACTGTAAATATTCACCACCTAATTTTGGGTAAATAACACTTTGTATGGAATCGTTATTCGTTGGGTTGTTGACCAAAACTTTTTCATAGTAATCAATGGATTTTCTATGTTCTTTCTTCATTGAATAAAGTTCGGCTAGTCGGCTATTGGATATATCAGTTCCTTTCTTATCGTTTAATTGTTGTTCTACCTGTAATGCTTTTAAATAGAACTCTATAGAGTTATCATAATCTTTAATGTTATAATAGGCTTTCGCTAAATTGTTATAAGCTAGTCGTAAATCGTTCTTAAGACGTCTTTTTTCAAGTTCTCTAATTGCAGAAAGGGAGTATTGAAGTCCTTTGGCATAATTGCCTCTTTTAATTTCTATTAGGCCAATGCTATTGTTAACTTTTGCAATGCCTAAAGTGTCCTTTAATTGATTGAATATATCTTTAGATTTTGTATAACCATCAATGGCATTGATATAATCATTTTTCTGGGCATAAATTAATGATTTGTAATAGGTGATTTCTGCAATGCCTTTTTTGTAATCTAATGTGTACGAAAGTTTTTCACTTTCAATAATGTACTTTAAGGCCCTGTCATAATCATTGATTTCATAAAGCTTTTCAATAAGTTTAAGCGATGTATTAACTTTTGAAGTATCGGCATTTTGAAACGCTAATTGTATGGATATACTATCTATGTCCGAGTTTTGAGAAAAACCAGATTTTAAGAAACATATAAAAATAATTAAAGTAATTATTTTCCTCATACAATTATTATAATGCGCTTGAAACCCATTATTAAGCAACATCTAGTTGAGGGAAACTAAGATGTTTTTTTATTGAACTTTTGTTTGGTTGTTGACGTAAAAAAAAATTCAATTTTATTTTGAGTAATAGCTTTACATAACAAAAGTTGAAAAAAGCTGAGTTAAAATCTAATTTTGGCGTTTTAATACCAAAAAATTAGATAAAGAGTTGTTCCTTTTTTTTTAGAAAAACCGATGAATAGACGAACTGCAAAAAACATAGAAAAACAGTAATTAATCGTTGAAATATCGTTAAAACTTTAATGATTTCTATAAGAGCTTTTTAGGGCTAAAGAGGAGTTTATTTCATGTAATTAATTCTTGATATTTGGTATTTTGGTTTGTGTTACAAGTCTATGCATTTTTGCAATAAAGCTTTAATAAAAGTTTTATCTTTGTTCACCAAAAAAATACCATTAATGAGCCTTCAAGAGACTTTATCAAATCAAGTAAAGCAAGCCGTTTTAACATCCTTTAATGTTGAATTGGAATCTGTAGAATTTCAAGCCACTAGAAAAGAATTTGCAGGAGATATAACTATTGTTGTTTTCCCCATGTTGCGCGTTGTAAAAGGTAATCCTGTGCAAATAGGTGAAACAATCGGTAATTATTTGGTTGAAAATGTAGAAGACGTTAAGGCTTTCAATGTTGTAAAAGGTTTCTTAAATGTTGAAATAAGTGATGCTTATTATCTTAATTTTTTCAATGCAATAAAGCATGATGAAAGCTATGGATTTGTAACGCCAAATCCAAAAGGAAAAGCCATTATGGTGGAGTATTCTTCACCCAATACTAATAAACCGTTGCATTTGGGACATGTGAGAAACAATTTGTTAGGCTACAGTGTTGCTGAAATATTAAAAGCTTCAGGCAAAAAAGTTTATAAGACACAAATTATAAATGATAGAGGTATTCATATTTGTAAAAGTATGTTGGCATGGAAACGTTTTGGCAATGACGAAACTCCGGAAAATACTGGATTAAAAGGGGATAAATTGGTTGGTAATTATTATGTAAAATTCGACCAAGAATATAAAAATGAAATAAGTACTTTAATAAATGATGGAAAATCAGAAGAAGAAGCAAAAAAAAGTGCGCCAATCATATTAGAAGCCCAAGAAATGCTTCAAAAATGGGAAGCAGGCGATAAAGACGTTGTGGAACTTTGGAAAAAAATGAATGGTTGGGTGTATGAAGGTTTTGCCGAAACTTATAAAAATTTAGGAGTCGATTTTGATACCTTATATTATGAAAGTGATACCTATTTATTAGGGAAGGAATTTGTGGTTGAAGGATTAAAATCAGGTGTTTTTGTTCAAGAGGGAGATGGATCGGTTTGGTGCGATTTAACCGAAGATGGATTGGATAAAAAAATAGTGCAACGTTCTGATGGAACGGCTGTGTATATGACGCAAGATATAGGGACCGCCATACAGCGTATTAAAGATTTTCCAGATGTTGGTGGGATGGTATATACTGTTGGAAATGAGCAAGATTACCATTTTCAGGTGCTGTTTTTGATTTTGAAAAAACTAGGCTTTGATTGGGCAAAAAACTTATATCATTTAAGTTATGGTATGGTTGATTTACCTAGCGGAAAAATGAAAAGTAGGGAAGGTACTGTTGTGGATGCCGATGATTTAATTACTGAAATGGCAACGACCGCTAAAGAAATCTCTGAAGAATTAGGGAAATTAGATGGTTATTCAGATTCTGAAAAACAAGACTTATATAAAATGATAGGCTTGGGTGCGTTGAAGTATTACGTGTTAAAAGTAGATCCTAAGAAACGTATTTTGTTCGACCCCAAAGAGTCGATAGATTTTCAAGGAAATACAGGGCCGTTTATTCAATATACCTATGCCAGAATTCAAGCTATTTTAAGGAAAACAGATTTTGATTTGTCCGCAACCATTGAATTGCCATTACACGAAAAGGAAAAGGAATTATTAAAACAATTAGAGCTATTTCCAGAAGTCATTCAAAATGCGGCATTACAACACAGTCCGGCCTTGGTAGCTAATTATACTTATGAATTGGTTAAGGAATTCAATTCATTCTACCAAAACGTTTCTATTTTGGGGGCAGATAGCTTAAACGAAAAAATATTTAGAGTGCAACTCTCTAAAAAAGTAGCATCCACTATTAAAATGGCTTTCCATGTTTTAGGCATTCAAGTTCCAGAGAGAATGTAGTTTTTTATTTTAAAACAATTTAGATTTATTCGAGAATAAGAATAATTAAATTTCCAACTTCAATTTATCTACTATTAACTGTGGGTTCATAGGTTTAAATTACCCAAGCAATGAGGTAATTACTGACTGTTGTACGGTTTGAAATCATAAAAACTGTTAAATATGTAATAAAAGTAGGTATGTAAATATCAGATAATGTATTTTTAGAAGCGATTTCTGAAACCAACAGATAACTAAATAATAAACACCACAAACACATTAAACTAATGAAAAAAATATTACCTCTATTAATTCTTGTTGTCACTATCACCCTTAGTTCTTGCAGTAAAAAAAGAGAAGGAGATCCAAAGGTATTAGTGTTTTCTAAAACAGCGGGATTTGTACATGCCTCCATTCCAGCGGGTATCGCAGCCATTCAAAAATTAGGTAGTGAAAATGGTTTTGTAGTTGATACTACAACAAATGCAGAGTTATTTAATGAAGATAATCTAAAACAATATTCGGCTGTTATTTTCTTGAGTACTACTGGTAATGTTCTAGACCATTATCAAGAAGCGGCTTTCGAGCGTTATATACAAGCAGGAGGTGGTTTTGTAGGGATACATGCAGCAACTGATACCGAATACGATTGGGGTTGGTATAATAAATTAGTGGGGGCTTATTTTTTAAGTCATCCACGAGGTACTCCAGAAGCGGATTTTATCATAAAAGATAAAAATTTTATAGCAACCGAGTTTTTTACTGATACCATTTGGCATCGTACCGATGAATTGTACAACTACAAAAAAATAAATCCTGATGTCAATGTATTGATAACTTTGGATGAATCAACTTATGAAGGTGGTATGAATGGCGATTTTCATCCGATTGCTTGGTACCACGATTTTGATGGTGGTAGAGCATTCTACACTGGTGGCGGACATACAGATGAAAGTTTTTCAGAAGATTTATTCTTAAAACATATTTTAGGAGGTATTAAATATGCTATTGGAGAAAATGAAAATTTAAATTATAAAAAAGCTAAGTCTCAAATTCCGCCCGCGGCAGATCGTTTTTCGAAAGTGATGCTGACAGAAGGAAAGTTTTTCGAGCCTACTGAAATGACTGTTCTTCCAAATAACGACGTGCTTATTTCACAAAGAAGAGGGGAAATCATGCTCTATAAAGCTGATACAAAAGAACTTAAAGAAGTAGCAAAATTAGATGTTTATTTCAGTTCAACCGCTCCGGGCGTTAATGCCGAAGAAGGTGTTTTAGGTTTGCAAAAGGATCCAGATTTCGCAAAAAATAATTGGGTGTATGTATACTATTCACCAACAGGAACTGAAAGTGTCAATAGATTATCGCGTTTCAAGTTTAAGAATGATGTATTCGATCTAGCTTCTGAACAAGTTATTTTAGATGTTGCCAGTCAACGTGACATTTGTTGCCATACAGGTGGTTCTATTGCTTTTGGACCAAATGGATTGCTATATGTTTCAACTGGTGACAATTCAACACCATTCAACGAAAGAGAAGCTAAATATGTTAATAATGGTTATGCACCATTAAATGATTCTCCAGGACGTGAGCAGTATGATGCTAGAAGATCTTCGGGTAATACGAATGATTTAAGAGGTAAAATATTAAGAATAAAAGTGAATGAAGACGGTAGTTACGATATTCCTGAAGGCAATTTATTCCCAAAAGGCACTTCAAAAACAAGACCAGAAATTTATACCATGGGTCACCGTAATCCGTATCGTATCTCTATAGATATGAAGCGAAATTATTTGTATTGGGGCGATGTGGGTCCAGATTCAAGAGCCGATAGCTTAAAAACACGTGGGCCTAGAGGATATGATGAAGTAAATCAAGCACAAAAAGCTGGTAATTACGGATGGCCATTTTTTATTGCAGACAATAAACCTTATGTGGATTATAGTTATGAAACTGGAAAATCCGGAGAACCTTTTAATCCAGAGAAACCGATCAATAATTCCAGAAATAATACGGGTTTAACAGAGCTTCCAAGTGCTCAGTCAGCATTTATTTTTTATGATTATGGAAATTCAGCCGATTTCCCACAAACAACCTCTGGTGGGAGAAATGCCATGGCTGGCCCTACGTATTATTCAGATATGTATCAAGGCACCGAAAAATTACCGAGCTATTATGATGGCAAACCTATAGTGTATGATTGGGTTCGCGGGTGGATGTTTGCCGTACATTTAAATGAGGATGGTAGTTTTAGTAAAATGGAGCCTTTCGCATCGGATATTAAATTAAATGCTTTAATAGATATTGAAGTTGGTCCTGATGGACGTGTTTATTTGTTGGAATACGGAAATGGTTGGTTTTCGCAAAATGCGGATTCTGGTTTAAGTTATATTCAGTATAAAGAAGGTAACAGACCGCCAGTAATTGATGGGATATCAGTTGATGTGAACAACGGAAAATTACCATTAACAGTCACCGTAAAGGTAGAAGCTAGAGAGCGCGAGAAAGATCCAATGACTTTTACATGGAATTTAGGAAATGGAGAAACCAAAGAAACTAAAGAGCCTGAATTAAAATACACATATACTAAAGCGGGAGACTATAAAATTACAGTAGAGGTTAAAGACGATAAGGGAGAAACTGCTACAAGTGAATCTGTATTGGTTGTTGCAGGTAACTCTAGACCAGAGGTAAGCATAGAGATTATTGGTGGCAACAGTTCATTCTTTTTACCAGGAAGCCAAATAGAGTACAATGCTACTGTAACCGATGCTGATGGTAACGAAAAAATAGTAAATGATAATATTTTTGTCAGTGTAGATTATCTAGAGCAAATTGATAATGAAGAGGAATATCTAGGTCACCAAGAAGCATCTGCCTCAGCTACAGGCAAAGCATTAACACAATCCATGGATTGTAAAGCTTGCCATAAAGAAGCCGAAAAATCCATTGGGCCTTCCTATATAGAGGTTGCGCAGAAATACAAGAATAAAAGCGGTGCCATGACTTATTTACAAGGTAAAATTGAATCTGGTGGTTCAGGTGTTTGGGGTGAAGTCATGATGCCTGCACATCCTAATATGACGAAAGAGGAATCCAGACAAATAGTATCTTATATTATGGCATTGGCTGATGATGGTGCTAAAAACCAATCATTGCCAGCTCAAGGTAAAGTGAAAGCTGAACCAAAAAATCCTGCGCAATTAATGCGAATCACAGCAACTTACACCGATGAGGGCGAAGAAGGAGCGATTCCGTTGATAGGTACCAAATCGGTTATATTACCTAGTAGCACTATTGCTTTTAAAGAAGATATGAAAAAAGAAGGCGTTGGTGTTAGAAACTTTAACGGTGGTGCTATGGCTATTTTAGACCAGGCTAAAGGTTGGTTCGCCATGGATAATATCGATTTAACAGGTGTTAAATCAGTGTCATTAAACGCTCGCTTTTTTAGGCAACCACCAAAAGCCCAATATAGTTTTGAAGTACGATTAAATGCACCAGATGGCCCTATAATAGGCAGAGGTTCTATGCCAAAACCAAAAGAAGGGGAGCGTAACGTCATGATTAATGTGCCACTAAAAGCCCAAGCAGGAAGTGCTAGTTTATATATAATATATTCGGCACCTGGAGTCACAGAGGAAGAGCCTTCTCAATTAATGCTATCAAACGCAAGCTTTAATTAGTATTGCTAGATTTATAAAATGAAAGCCCGCTTAAAGCGGGCTTTTTTATGCCGTATTTATAGGTTTTGATAGTGTGTTGAACTAAAATTATGCAACAAAATGAAAAAATAATGAAACAATTCTCAAAAAATAAATAAATAAGTTTGTTAAATGGATTTGCAATTCAAATCTAATTTAACATTCATTAATAGTTTATGAGTACACATAAAATAGAGACAATTCTTAAAGAACAATATGTGCCCAGTGCGGAGTTTTACAGCCAAATAATAGATAGTTTACAAGATTATTCCGTTTTCACAGTTGATAAAGAATTAAATATAAATAGTTGGAATTCGGGTGCCACAAAAATATTTAAATATAACACCGAAGACATTATAGGTAAACCATTTGAAACGATTTTTATAAAAGAAGATAAAGACAATGGCATCCCAAAACAAGAAATTGAAAGAGTTTCTAATACAGGAAAATCTAATGATACAAGATGGTACAAACGTAAAGATGGTACTAAATTCTATGCAGATGGTTTGGTATTTCCTTTAAAGAATGAAGATAATATTCTCATAGGGTATGTAAAAGTCTTGCGCGATATTACTGCTAGAAAAGCTTCAGAAGATGCAATAAAAAAATATGCCAAAGAATTGGAGGAGCTTAATGTGCATAAGGAAAACGTTCTAGCCATATTATCCCATGACTTAAGAAGTCCTCTTACAGGCATTATCCAAGGGGCTGAATATCTAAGAGCAAATTATGATATTTTGGAACCCACATTTGTTAAAGAATTGCTTGAAGAATTTCTTGCTGCTGTAGTAAATGAATTGAATATGCTAGACTATTTAGTGGAATGGGCTAGAATTAAATATGCCTCAGAGGCTTTTGTGCCTTCTAAAATTGATCTTTCACAATATGTAAAAAAAGTTTTTGAATACTTAAAAGACACCGCAGCTATAAAATCCATAAAGTTTAATAATAATATAGAGGCTGATACTCATGTATTTGCTGATGGAAAAATGATAATTTCAATACTTCAAAACCTAGTTTCCAATGCCATTAAGTTTTCATATGTGAGTGGAGAAATTACTTTATCAGCTAGGAAAAGAGAGGATATGATTCTTATAGAAGTAAAGGACACTGGCATAGGTATATCAGAAGAAACGCAAAAAAAGCTCTTTATACCTCAAGTTAAACTTGCCAAAGCTGTAGAGGAAAATAAAGGTGCGGGTATAGGTCTTTTGCTAGCAAAAGGATTTATAGAAAAAAATGATGGGATTATATGGGTTGAAAGTACGGAAGGTAAAGGATCTTCCTTTTATTTTACTTTGCCATTAAATAAACCTATAAATAGAACAGCCATTTTGAAAAATATACAAACTGTTGAAAGTATATAAAATATCTTTTTAAAGTTGACAATTTATAGAATGAGAAGTCCTATTTTTTGTTTGTCTTGTGAGTGATAAGCTGAATGTTTAAGATAATATTCGAGAATGCAATCAGCAAAAAAAATATAGGTATGTATGGGGGCTTAATTTTAAGTGGTAAAACATCCGAGTGAACATTTGGATGTAAGTGAACGTAAACCCCCGTTAACATCATTACTATAATTATGAAAAAAGAAATATTTGTGAGTTGATAGTATGCTTTAGTTGGTATTTTTTGTTTATTAATTAAACATAAAAAGAGTGTTAATCCAACAGCAATCTCTCCCAAGATGCCCATAGCATATGATAGCTGTCCTAGTCCACTGTTAGTTATTTGAACACTGTACCAACCTTTAAATGGATTTACAAATTTGAGAATGCCAAACATAAACATTGAAATGGCTAAAAACCAAGAAGTTATTTTGTTGTATGTCATTTGATTAATGGTTTAAGTTCCGAGATAGATTAATGGTCTCCAATATTTAGTTTTTGACACATTGCTATATTTATATATGAAACATGAATTAAAAAGGATAATCATACTATTTCTTTTTAAAATCATACTTTGCTCATTTATTTTAATGCAAAAATGATACTAAAAAGTAAGAGAATATTGGATATAAAGTCCAAAAAATGGGAAATGAGGCTCACATATCTACTTCGCCACGTGGCTTTTTCGGTATTTCGAGGGAGTTAAAAGGTACTTCTGTTTAAATAATTTTGTAAAATGGGAAGTGTCGCTAAATCCAACTTCGTAACATATTTCACTCACAGAAAAATCAGTTGTAATTAATAAGTCATTGGCTTTTAAAAGTTTTTGCTCTTTAATATAGTTCGCTGGGGTGTCTTGGAAATAATTTTCAAAATCTCTCTTAAATGCAGATAAACTACGACCCGAAAGTGTTGCCAATTCAGTTACAGTAAGGTTGGAAAAAAGATGTGTTAGAATGACTTCATTTAAACTTGCTTGCCTTGGAGTAAAAAGATGGGAAAATAAGCTAAGAATGTTTTCCGCATTGTTGGTCTGAAGTAATAATAATATAAGTTCTTTTATTTTAAGCTTTAGTAAATCATCATTGACCATGGTGGGATTTTGAAAGTAGAAATCGAGACTTTCAATGAAATGAATTATAATGGCAGTACTTTCGATTTTTTTAGCAAAGTGTTTTTTGCCATTTGGTTTAATAAAGCTTGGAATTTCATCTTTGTATAATTCTTTTAGAATATCACTATGAAGATGAATCGCAAAAATTTCGCAATGTTGGATTTTTGAATTTTGTATTAAGTCTGCAAAATAATTACCGCATTTCAGTAATACGCTTTCTGAAACAGAAACATCCAATTTTTCGGTTGGGGATTTGAAAATACTTTCTCCTTGCTTGACATATAAATAACAGGCTTCATTTTCGAAAATGGCACCATACGTAAATGGTGTCTTAATGAGTAATTTCTCAATGACACATTTTTTGTTTAAATCAAAATGTTTTCGGTTAATTATCATTTATTATTTCTAGCAGACCGGTGCTTTCACTATCATTAAACGAATGTAGTTGAATTCATTTTTAAAATAAAATTTTTCATAAAAAACAAAAGCCACTTGTTTAACTAAACAAGTGGCTTTCATAAAAAAATAGTTATTTGTTAGTCAGCTTTAAAATTCCATTTAGAATTGTCACTGTTCATATCAAATTCACCCAATGTTGGTGTGCTATCTCCAATAGATATTAACGCTAACTTTTTGTTTGAATTTGGAACGACCTTAGGCATGATTCTATAAGTGCCATCAGTCAATTGGTCGATGCGCCATAGTTGTTCTGGTGCACCCGTAAATTTTGGAACCGTTACTAATTCGGCATCAGCTGTTGCTGCTAACGCACGTTCTGTTCCGGCAATGATTATTTTATATGATGGAGTGCCAAAAAATCCACTTGCTTCAGGAACCGCAGTAATGGTCCATTTTTGATGCGGACGTCCTATATAATCTCCTATTCTAACATTGATATTTCCAGTTGGCCAGGTATTAATCACATCCGATAATTGTTGGGATGGAACGGGTACTATTGGCTCGTTTGCAGCAGCAGCACCAAATCCACGTGCTGTACGTGGCATTCTAACAAAATCAACTACCAATTCTAAACCATAACCACGTCTTTCAGATTCGATTTCATAAGTGCCATCTTTAATATTCTCACCAGCAACCGGCCATCCATTTTTCCATAATAATGGTTTTATGGCTAATACGCTACGGCCGCCTTGATCTAAATCTGCTTCATAATGTAAAGACACTTTTTCAACACCATCTTCAAGAACCGTACGTCCGAAGTGTCCAGCACCATTCACTCTTCCTCCACCAGATGATATTACCATTTTCCCGCCACCTCTTAACATGTCTCTTCCCATATTATCAAGATAAGGGCCTGTTACTTTTTTGGAACGCCCAACAACAATGTTATAAGTTGAGTTTGAGCCATCACAGCAAGTTCCGTGTGTTCCAAGAAGATAGTACCATCCGTCACGATACTCCAAATCGGTAGCTTCACAATCAATAGCGATGTCTAATGCTTCATTACCTTTTACACGATCTCCTGTTTTAGGGTCAAGTTCAATAAGGCGAATGTTTCCAAAATAGGTTCCGTATGATAGCCAAAGGCGTCCATCGGTTGGGTCTAGTAAAAGTCCTGGATCGATGGCGTCATTGTCTTCCATATTCTTAGATTCTGCAACTACAATAGGTTCGGTATATTTAAAATCTGGAGAGTTTGGGTCAAGTGTTTTATTCCACATGGTATTTATTTTACCATCATGTCCACCACCCAATCCGCCACCAGTAGAACCATAGGCAATAAGGTAACGATCACCAATTTTTATGGCATCAGGGGCAGCTCCACCACCCGGCCTTACGCCACCACCATTCCATGTCCATCCATCTTCGGATATTAATCCCCCCGAGCCTGTGCCAAATGTATAATACTTACCATCACTTTCCATAATGGTTGATGGATCATGAATGAAGGGTTTTCCAATTTGTGCCATTAATGTACCGGTTGCCGATACGAATAACATGGCTGTTATGCTTATTTTTTTAATACTTAATTTCATCAGTAAATAATTTTTTATAATTGATATTGAATAGGAACTAATTCTATTCATAACTAATTGTAATGCCTTTTATAGGTTCTCCTTTTTCATCAAGAAAGCGTACACAAAAATCACTCATTCCAGGACCGTTAATGACTGCCCCACGAATGATGTTTTTTCCTTTGTTAAGTGTTAAGCGGGTAGAAACAACATCATCCATCACCATACGCCTGTCGCCAGAAAGTAGTGCCGCTTCTTTACCATTCACCCACCACATGGATGCTGAATTAGAACCTACGGCCATTCTAACATTTTTCATTTCTTCTGGACTGTTAACGACTGTTACTGCCCAAAACAGAACACCATAAATCTGTTTATCTAACCCGAAGGCGAAACGAAATAATTTCACATTGAAATTGGTGCTCTCCAATGCATGCCATTTTAGTTCTTGGTCTCCAACCTTTACTTTGTCCCCATGTTTTGGAATAATAGTAAATTGCTTAGGAAAATACAAGGTGTCGAATGTTTTTCTTAAATAACTATCTGTAAAGACAGTATTGCTGCGGTTAGGTTTGTTAATTGGTTCTAAGAGTAACCAACGTTGAATAAATCCATCAGCATCCGGAGTCATTTTTTTTGTTGTAGCCGGAATGAAGTAAGGAGCGATGCTTCGTGTAGTGTCAAGTTTGGTGGCATAATCAGCTTGTCTTTGAGCAAAAGCAGAACTATTTTGTAATAGCAATACTGCCAAAAATACAAGTCCCATCGCTGGTGACAATTTTTTGCGTTTAATGTTCATGGTTTTTTTAATTATTATTATAGTTGGTATTTGAAAAAGGAAGTATACTTCATTGTAAAAATACGAAAAAAAAATCCTCGTTTTTCATGACATTGATCATAATATTATAACTAAATAGTGATAGAGTTAGGGCATCTTTAGAATATAATGAGGCTTATGGGATATTCTCCAAATGAAAGAGATTCATTTGATAAATAATTTTAAATTTCAATAATGAATTGTTTATATTACATTTACATTGCCATTCCTGCGCAGGCAGGAATACATAGTAAAATACAATAGTTTTATTAATAAAATTCCTGCTTCAGCAGGTATGACAGAACAATTTGATATCACCAGCATCCATAGATTTAGTATTTGAAACCGCCCGTGTAGAGGAGGTCATTGGCGATTTTGTTCAGCTTAAAAAATCAGGCAGTAACTTTAAAGGTTTGAGTCCGTTTAGCGATGAGCGTTCCCCTAGTTTTATGGTATCGCCCGTAAAACAAATTTGGAAAGATTTTAGTAGCGGAAAAGGTGGCAACGTGGTTGCATTTTTAATGGAACACGAACATTTTACTTATCCTGAAGCTATTAAATATTTAGCTAAAAAATACAATCTAGAAATAGAAGAAACCGAGCAGAGCAACGAGCAAAAGGAACATGCCAACGAACGTGAAAGTTTGTATTTGGTAAATGAGTTTGCCAACACCTATTTTCAAAAAGTACTCCATAAAACCGACCAAGGAAAGTCTATTGGCTTCAGTTATTTTAAAGAGCGTGGTTTTACCGAAGATACTATTAAAAAGTTTGATTTAGGTTATTCGTTGGATTCTTGGCAAGCCTTTACAGATGAGGCTTTAAAACAAGGCTATAATATTGATTATTTAGAAAAGACCGGACTTACCATAGTTAAAGAAGATAAGCATTTTGATAGGTTTAAAGGACGTGTCATGTTTCCTATAAAAAGTATGAGCGGTCGTGTTTTGGGTTTTGGTGGTCGGATTTTGATTAATGATAAAAAAGCTGCTAAATATGTAAACTCGCCCGAAAGTGAAGTGTACCATAAAAGTAATGTGCTGTATGGTATTTTTCATGCTAAGCAAAGCATTGCCAAAGAAGATAATTGTTTTTTGGTGGAAGGTTATACTGATGTTATTCAATTTCACCAAAAAGGAATTAAAAATGTAGTAGCGTCTTCTGGTACGGCATTAACGGCGGAACAGATTAGATTAATAAATAGACTTACCAAAAATATAACCGTGTTGTTTGATGGCGATGCAGCAGGGATTCGAGCTTCCATTCGAGGCATCGATTTAATTTTAGAGCAAGGCATGAATGTTCGGGTGTGTACGTTTCCCGAAGGTGAAGATCCAGATAGTTTTGCTAAAAAAAACACTCTTGAAGAACTGTCGTTGTATCTTTATGAGAACGCCAAGGATTTTATCCAATTTAAGGCGTCTTTATTGTTTGAGGATTCCAAAAACGACCCCATAAAAAAAGCCGAAACGGTAAGGGATATTGTAAACAGCATTTCTAAAATTCCAGATCGTATTAAAAAAGAAATCTACATTCAAGAGTGCGCCAGAATCATGGACATTAGTGAGGAGGTTTTGTTTAGTACCTTAGCTCAAATTAATAAGAAAGATGTTCAAGAAGCCAATACGCATTATAAAGCAGAGCAAAAGGCATTTGATGTTATAAAAAATCAACAACCTGTTAAAAAGGTTGACGTTCAATATGTGTTGGAACGAAAAATTATAGAGGTGTTGTTGCTTTATGGAAACAAAACCGAAGATTTTGAGGATTTGGTTTTAAAGGAAAATGATAAAGGGGAATTGGTTTTAGAACCTGTTAAGCAAACCGCAAAAGTGTTTGAAAAAGTATTTTTAGATTTACAGGAAGATGAAATGGAATTTACAAATCCACAATTTAAAACCTTATACTATACCATTATTGATGCTTTAAATCAGGATCCCGATTTCGAACTTAAAACATTTATTAACATCGTAGATGCCGATATGGGTAATGAAATAACCACCATCTTAATGGAAGACGAGCGTTATAGCCTTGATAATTGGCAACGCATGAATATTTATCCAAAAGATAAATCCTCCAGCGTTGCCCAATTAGTCAGTGAAACCATTTTGAGTTTAAGATGTTTTTTAATAGAACAGAAAGTCATTGAATTTCAACAGGAAACGTTGAGAAATAAATCTGAAATTAACAGAAGTGTTCTCGAGGAAGTCAAAGACTATTCTGGACTAAAAATGCTTTTATCTAGAAAACTCAATAGGGTACTATGAGTCCATCAGCTTCGCTTGATTAACCAAATCAACCATATTGGTTACTTTTAGTTTTCTCATTAAGCGCGCTTTGTAGGTGCTCACTGTTTTCTCGTTAATGTTGAGTTCTTTTGAAACTTCCTTGTTTTTCTTTCCAATGGCTAAAAGTTTTAAAACTTCAGTTTCTCTAGTTGATAGTTTTTTGAAAAATGAACCAGATTTGTTAACTCTACTACCAAAAGCTAATTGTTGTGTTAACTCATTGCTTAAATAAACGCCGCCTTCATGTACCTTCATAAGGGCTTCGTTAATTGTAATGATGTTAACATTTTTAGAAATGTAGCCTAAAGCACCAGCTTTTATGGCATTTAAACCATAAACTTCTTCTGGTTGCGAGCTAAACATAACTGCTTTAACGTTTGGGTAGTCAGTTTTTAAATATCTTAAAACTGTTAACCCATTGAGTTTGGGTAAATCAATTTCAGACAAAATAATGTCTACTGATTCTTTTTTCAGGAATTCAAGTAGGTCGTCACCATTATCAACACTGCCAACAATTTTAATGTTAGAAGAGCTAGAAAATAGATGTTCAAGACCTTTCCTTACGATAGGGTGTGGATCTGCTATTAATAATTTTATCATAATTTTTTAGGTTTTAGATTGTCATGAATTTTTTATTGAGAGAAACATGACTAGAGAGAGTTTCCTAAGCGACAAATGTAAGAATTTTTTATATATACAGCAATAATTATAACATTTCTTTAAGAATATTACAAATAGGAATAGGAAGCATTTTGTGCTTGTTGGCGTTATTAAAACGCTTGTAAATTTTAAAGACCTCTTTTTCCCTTCCGGAAAAGTCTTCAGGGTTTTTACCTTTTTCATCCATGCCCATAGCCCATTCCAATTCTGGGTAGGAAGCCCCTATTTGCGCTTCATCACTTCTGGCATCTCCAAACAAGCCATCGCTAGGCGCAGCTTGTAATATAGAATCGGGTACTTCTAAATAAGTCCCAAGCTCATAAACTTGAGATTTTAACAAATCTGCAATCGGGCTTAAATCAACGCCGCCATCGCCATATTTGGTATAAAAACCAACACCAAAATCTTCAACTTTATTTCCTGTTCCTGCTACCAGTAATTTATAAAGTCCCGCATAATAATAAAGTGTGGTCATCCGCAAACGCGCTCTGGTATTTGCCAATGCCATATCTACGATTGCTTGATCGCCTTCAGAAATCATTTCAGCTTTAAAACCCTCAAAAACAGGTGTTAAATTAGCATGGATATCACTTACATTACTATATCTCTCTTTTAATTGTTTAATATGTTCTTGAGCTCTGGTTACATGACTTGGCGCTTGGTGTATGGGCATTTCCACACATAACACCTTTAATCCAGTCATTGCGCATAGTGAAGAGGTAACGGCAGAATCTATGCCGCCGGAAATTCCAATAACAAATCCGTTTACACTTGCTTTAGTAGCATAATCCTTTAACCAATTTACAATATGATTTGCAACTTTTTCTGTTTGCATATTAAATGAATTTAAATTCAAGAATAGTACATTTGTAAACAAAAATAAACCAAACACTTAATTAATAAAAATTTATGCCGTTTAAGTTTTATTTAAACCGTTTATTGAGCCTGTTTATTATCTTGCTAGTTATAATGTCTTGCGAAAAAGATAATAAATTAGAAAAAGAGATTTCTAAAATAGGAATAGAGGTAGATATAGAACGATTTGATAAATTGTTTGCTAAATCTTCTGAAAACGATTTAAGAAAATTACAAATTGCTTATCCTTTCATGTTTTCCGAAAAATATAGCGACACCTTTTGGATTGAAAAAATGAATGATACCTTGCAAAAGCAATTATTTTTTGAGGTTGAAAAAGCATTTCCAAAAATGGAGGACACAAAACAAGAGATAGAATCCTTGTTTAATCATTTAAAATATTATTTTCCTGAGTTTAAAACACCAAGAATTATCACCACAACCAGTGATGTAGATTACAGGCATAAAGTGATTGTTACAGATACGATTGTTATTATTTCTTTAGATACATATTTAGGAAGCGACCATGAGTTTTATCAAGGTATTCAGCAGTACATAGCTGCCGATATGAATAAAAACCAAATCGTTGTGGATATTACTCATGAGTACGCCCAAAAGTATATTTACCATCAACAGCATAAAACATTGTTGGATGAAATGATTTATTATGGGAAACTGCTTTATTTTAAGGATATTATGATTCCCTTTAAAACAGAAGCTGAACGGATAGCATACACACAGGAGCAGTTAGATTGGGCCATCGCTAATGAAAGTTATATTTGGCGCTATCTTGTTGATAGAGAGTTGTTGTATAGCACAGATTCTAAATTACCCAGCAGATTCATCATTGATGCGCCTTTCTCCAAGTTTTATTTAGAAGAAATAGATACAGAATCACCAGATAAATTAGGACAATACATAGGTTGGCAAATAGTAAGGGCTTATATGGACCAAAATAATGTGTCTTTAGTAAATATGTTTGATGCCAACACAGAAGAAATATTTAATAATTCAAAGTTTAAACCACGTAAATAATGTCAAAAAAAATAACCTCTAAGATAGAACTAACAGTAACTCTTGATGAAAATAGAGTGCCAGAAAAATTGCATTGGACGGCACAAGATGGGGGCGTTGAGAATGAAAAAGCCAAGGCCATGATGCTTTCGGTTTGGGATCCTAATGCGAAAGAAACATTACGAATTGATTTATGGACAAAAGACATGCCTGTTGATGATATGAAAATATTTTTTCATCAAACCTTGGTAGGTATGAGTGATACATTTAATAGAGCTACGCAAGATGAGAAAATGACGGCCACAATGAAAGATTTTTGTGATTATTTTGCTGAGAAGTTGGAGTTGAAAAAGTAGTTTTTAATTCTTTTTAGCATCCGACATTTCTTTGCTGAGATGGTCTATATAAAGAATACCGTTTAAATGATCTATTTCATGCTGAAAAATAATGGATGTAAAGCCTTCAACCGTTTCGGCTATGTGCTTGGCTTCCATGGTATCATATTCCAATAAAATAGAGTAAGCCCGGGTGTTTAATGTGTCCGAGCGATTTGGAATGGAAAGACAACCTTCTCTGCGTGCTTGTGTTGTTTCAGAATAGGTAACAATCTTTGGGTTTAAATATACTTCAAAAGGGAAATTTTCCTTGTCGAATCGTTGTACCCAAATAATATTCTTTAAAATCCCTACTTGCGGGGCTGCAATACCAACGCCTAAAGACATGCTATCTGTAACCGTTTTATAAAGACGTTTTACAAATGTTTGTAAAACTATGTTAGTTGAATCAGGTTTGATGTATTGGCTTTTTGTTCTTAATAAAAGAGAATCTTGTCTATTGGTTATTATAAAAACACGCATAGGGGTAAGCGAATCGGCTGCAGTAATTAAATTAATTTGTTCTAATGAGAAAGTTTTTTTGGCGTTAATATTTTTGCTACTTGAACAGGCAACCACTAAAAGAAACAGACAAATAACACCGCATTTTTTCATAAGAAACTATAATAATAAATACCAATTGTTGGCTACCATTGGTTTATTCTATCAGAATCCAACTTTATAAAAATAAACAATAAGATGGTAAAACCAAAAAGCCCGGAGCCACCATAACTAAATAAAGGTAAAGGGATGCCAATAGTGGGTATTAAACCCATAACCATGCCTATATTGATTAAAAAATGCATGAAAATAATAGCGGCGACACTATAGCCATACACACGGCTAAATTGCGATTTTTGTAACTCTGCTAAATGGAGAATACGCATTAAAAGTAGGACAAATAAAATAACAACAAAAGCGCTTCCTACAAAACCCCATTCTTCTCCAACGGTGCTAAAGATATAATCTGTATGTTGTTCTGGAACAAATTTTCCTGTGGTTCGGGTGCCTTCTAAAAAGCCTTTTCCTGTTAAGCCTCCAGAGCTTATGGCCCGTTCTGATTCGTTGAGGTTGTAAGCGATGGTTTTTTTCATACGCTCCAACTTTTCGGGATCTTTCTCTAAACTTAGCCAAATAGTGATTCTATCTTTTTGATGTGCAGGTAATAGGTCATCATAAAAATATTTAACTCCATAACCAATCATGATACTTAATAAAATGATAGAAATGGGTTGAATGATTAGAGGTTTTCTTTTTCTAGTATAATGGTGTGTTAATACAATGATAACCATAACTATTGACGTAGCCAGAACTCCAAATTTAATGGAAAGAAGCGATAGTATAATAATGGATAACGTAATCAATAAATAGGCAGCAGATACACCTTCGCGATATAAAATGAATATGAAACACCCGTAAACCAATGTGCTTCCAGCATCTTTTTGAAGCAATACCAGAATAGCAGGAATCGCAACAATAGCAAGCACACTAATTTGGTCTTTAATTCTTTTAATATCTGTATTCAAATCACTTATGTACTTAGCAACGGCAAGTGCAGTGGCTGCTTTGGCAAATTCACTGGGCTGTAGGGTCATGCCGCCTATATCGTACCAAGAGGTGGCACCATTTACATTTTTCCCAAAAATAAAAAGGCCAGCAAGTGAGAGCATGGAAATAATATAAATGACACTTGAAAAGCGTTCATAAAATTTAGATTCTATAGCTAGTAGGATAATAATTAAACCAATGGTTAAAAAAATAAAAAGGAGTTGTTTCCCGTAAGGTTGCGAAAAATCGAAATAATCTATGGTTTCACCACTATGGGATGCCGATATAATATTTAGCCAACCAAACCCAACCAGTAAAAAAAAGAGAAAAATGGTAATCCAATCAAATTTAAAATATTTTTGAGCCTCTACCATTTAACTAGACAAGTGTTTTAATTGCTCCTTTAGTCTATTGTATTCCGTCTCGTCAACCATTTCTAGGGTTGAGTTTCTATTGATTCCAAAAGGTTGTCCAGAATATGGCTTTTCATATTCGTGCTCTAAGCTATATCTTAAAATCCAGTCTTCTAAATCAGTTCTGGTAATTTCTCCTTTTATATATTTTTCAATAATTAGACTGGCAATTTTTCCAGCAAATCGACTGCCCCAATATCCGTTTTCAACAAAAACAGCAAGAGCTATTTTAGGATTGTCTTTTGGTGCAAAAGCTACGAATATGGAATGATCTGTTAATTGCGTTGTTACGCCATTGATTTTCATGAAATTTTCGGCTGTTCCTGTTTTTCCACAAATTTCTATATCCGGAACTTGAAGTGTTGAGGCTGTACCTTTGTTATACACGTCAAACATACCTTGTACTACAGGTTCAAAATTTTCTTTGTCAATGGTTGTGTAATTTGGCGTTGTAAACTTTTTGTCAATAGTTTGTCCTTCAATTTTTTTTATGATATGAGGCGTGTAATAATAGCCACGATTAGCAATGGCAGCCATCATATTTGCCAATTGAATAGGTGTGGTTTCTACTTCTCCTTGCCCAATGGAATTTGATATTGTTGTTGGAGAGCCCCAGTTAAAATCTGGATACCATTTATTATAAAAATCTCCATCTGGAATACGTCCCTTGTTGCCAATTTTTAAATCGTAGCCTAAATAATTACCCAATCCAAAGCTTTTTACGTGATTGCTCCAAACATCTACACCTTCGGCAGGATCATCATAATTATCAACAATACGTCTGTACACATTCGCGAAATAGGCGTTACATGATTGTGCAATGCCATCATTCATACTTAATGGACTGGAATGGGCATGGCATCCTGTAAGGCGTCTACTGCCTAAATAGTAACCCATTCTACAAGAAAATTGATCTTCAGTAGTTACTACTTTTTCTTGTAAACCAATTAGGGCATTCAATACTTTAAATGGTGAACCTGGAGCATATTGGGCTTTTAAGCCTCTATCAAATAATGGTTTTGCTATGGAATCGTTGTAAAGTTTGGTGAAGTTTTTTGAACGCGCTCTACCAACCAATAAATTTGGATTATAGCTTGGCGCAGTAACCATAAGCAAAATTTCACCTGATGAAGGATCTATAGCCACTATGCCACCACGTTTATGTTGCATTAAAAGTTCGCCGTACTCTTGAAGTTTGGCATCAATGGTTATGGTAATGTCTTTTCCTTGTTTTGGAAGCGTGTCATATATGCCGTTTTTATAGGGGCCAAGATCTCTATTAAATCTATCTTTTTGAATAAATTTTATGCCTTTTACGCCTCTTAGGATTTCTTCATAAGATATTTCAACACCCTGTTTACCAATAAGATCACCCATTTTATAATATGGGTTTTTTTCAATAATGGCATCATTTACTTCACCAATATCACCCAAAACATTAGCGCCGATAGTGGTTTGATAATGGCGTAACGATCGTTTTTGGATATAAAAACCTTCAAACTTCCTCATTTTTTCCTGTAAGGCCGCGTAATCTTCTTTTGTTAATTGCGGAATAAAAACAGAGGGTAGCCTTGGTGAATAAGCGTAAGCTTTATTGTAAATTTCTATGAAATCTTCTTTGGTAATTTTAAGAAGTTTACAAAAGTCAAGTGTGTCTAATGGCTTTACCTCTCTTGGAATAAACATAACATCGTAAGATGGTTGATTGTCTACTAAAAGGTTTCCATTTCTATCATAAACAAACCCACGTTTAGGGTAGTCATACACTTTTCTAATGGCATTATCGTCATATAAATTTTCATCTCCAGAAGAATAAATTTGTAGATAAAATAGCCTGCCAATAAAGGTTATTCCTGTTATTCCAATAATGATAAAAAGTAATAATTGCCTCATTTGGTTTTTCTTGTAAAGATAATAGTTATAAGTAAGCACATTAAGATAGTAAATATGCCCGAGAATAACGTTTTTTGAAGCACTAAAATTATTTTTGAGATGTTAAATATTTCTAATGAAAACAAAACAAAGTGGTGAACCACTGTAAGTAAGGTAAAGTAGGTAAGCTTCGATCCAAATTCTACAGTCTCAAATTTTATGGTTTGATGTTCATAAATCGTCCCAAAACAAAACTTTAAAATCACAGGTCTTACATAGGCAATAAATAAACAAGCTGCAGCATGTGTGCCACCTGTATCTAAAAAAAAGTCAATTGATAAACCTAATAAAAAGCTTAATCCGATTATCGCAGTTCTGTTATTCTTTACGGGAAATAAAGCAAGAAACAGTATGTAAGGATATGGATTTATATTTCCCAGAAAGTTAATATGGTTAAAAATGATAACCTGAACCAATACAAGGACAAAAAACCGGATGCTATGTATTGAAAGTATATTATTCATTCAGTAATTTTTTTATTTCTGGAAGATTAACATTCTCAATAATATATACATGTTCAATATTAGCCATGTCGTTAAAAAGTTCGACATTGATGATATATGAGTTTTCAGAAGGATCTAGTTTGAAATCATTTATGGTGCCTACAAGAACACCTTTAGGGAAAATAGATGATCGCCCAGATGTTATGATGGTGTCTCCCTTTTTTAATACGGCATTTTTAGCGATATCTATAAGTTGTGTGTAAACATGGTTTTTACCATCCCATTTTAAAGTTCCAAAATGATTTGAGTTCTTTAATTGGGCACTAATGTTGCTTTTTGAATTTAAAACAGATAGGACCGTGGCGTAATTTTTTGAAGTTTGGTCAACAATTCCTAAAATGCCTTTATCAGTAATAACGCCAAAATCTTGTTTAATACTATCTTTAATTCCTCTGTTAACTAGCAATACATTGTTTGTAGTGTTGTAGCTGTTTTTTATAACTTGGGCAGTACGAAATTTATATAGTGCATTGAAAGTGACACTATCAATATAGGAGGCATTACGCTTGGTTTTGGAATTGTATAGAATAGATTTTAAACGATTGTTCTCTTTGGCTAAAATCTCGTTTTGTGATTTTAAGGAAAAATATTCACTAATGTTATTCATGGAATTATAAACGCCACCAGTTAAAAAATTAGCAGAATTTATAAACTTACTTTTGTGGTAAGAATGGGATTGTACAGTAAATAAAACAGAAATAGAAAATAGCAACAAGAACAACAAAAACGTTTTGTTCCTTATTATAAAATTTACAATCTGTTGCATGTTTTATAGGCCTATTTTATCAAGACGCTTTTATATTTAGCTAAATTTTTAAGTGTAATACCAGTTCCTCTTACAACAGCTCTTAAAGGATCTTCTGCAATATAAACGGGTAGGTCTGTTTTTAGCGATAAACGTTTATCTAAACCGCGTAGCATGGAGCCTCCACCAGCTAAATAAATACCTGTATTGTAAATGTCGGCAGCTAATTCCGGAGGGGTTTGGGATAAGGTTTCCATCACGGCATCCTCTATTCTTAAAATAGATTTGTCCAATGCTTTTGCTATTTCCCTGAATGAAATTTGAACCTGTTTTGGTTTTCCAGTTAATAAATCACGTCCTTGAACGCTCATATCATCTGGAGGAAGGTCTAAATCTTCAGTAGCGGCACCAATTTGAATTTTTATTTTTTCGGCAGTACGCTCACCAACATATAAATTATGCTGGGTTCTCATGTAATAAACAATATCATTTGTAAACACATCACCAGCAATTTTTACCGACTTATCACAAACAATACCCCCGAGGGCAATAACGGCAATTTCGGTAGTTCCACCACCTATATCTACCACCATATTTCCTTTAGGTTGCATAATATCTACACCAATACCAATAGCTGCAGCCATAGGTTCATGTATTAAATAGACTTCTTTACCATTAACGCGCTCGCAAGATTCTTTCACGGCACGCATTTCAACCTCAGTAATTCCAGATGGAATACAAACAACCATTCTAAGCGCAGGCGTAAAAAATTTCTTTTTTAAGGCAGGAATGTTTTTAATAAACATACTTATCATTTGCTCAGAAGCATCAAAATCTGCTATAACGCCATCTTTTAATGGCCTTACGGTTTTAATGTTTTCATGGGTTTTACCTTGCATTAAACTAGCTTCTTGACCAACGGCTATTATTTTACCGGTAATCCTATCTCTCGCAACTATGGAAGGCGCATCAACAACTACCTTATCGTTATGTATTATGAGTGTATTTGCAGTACCTAAATCTATTGCAATTTCTTCGGTTAGGAAGTCGAAAAAGCCCATGTATTATCTGTTATTAATGAAGTTATTAAAAAGCCCTTAGGTTTCGGGATGTAAAAGTAATAAAACTACTGAAAAAAATACAAATTATTGTTTATTGTTATGGTATATATTTTTTATTGATGAATTTCAACGGATTCATAACAGAAATTTATGTTATATATTGTATGTTCATCTGTTTTAATAAAAAAAGCTTCAGTGTAACACTGAAGCTTTTATATAAGGTGTGCTTTTTTTAATGTTTAAAATGACGTGTGCCTGTAAATACCATGGAGACATTATTTTCATTGCAATAGTCAATACTTAACTGGTCTTTTATAGAGCCACCTGGTTGAATAACGGCCGTAATGCCTGCATTTTTAGCAATTTCAACACAATCTGGAAATGGGAAAAATGCGTCACTTGCCATGACTGCACCTTTTAAGTCGAAATTAAAAGATTGTGCTTTGTGTATGGCTTGTTCTAGGGCATCAACGCGACTTGTTTGTCCTGTTCCACCAGCGCATAATTGTTTGTTTTTAGCTAATATAATGGTATTGGATTTGGTGTGTTTACAAATTTTTGAAGCAAACAATAAATCGTCAATTTCGCTTGGTGTTGCGATACTATTGGTAACGTTGGTTAGGTGTTCTTTCGCATCTGTAATGTTGTCTTTATCTTGAACCAAAACACCGTTTAAACAACTTCTAACATTTGTTTTTGGCAATTCAACCGCATTCAAAATTAAAATAATCCGATTCTTTTTGCTTTGTAAAATCTCTAAAGCTTTTTCACTGTAAGCAGGGGCTATTATAACTTCGCAAAACAAGCTGTTTATTTCTTCGGCAGTATCGTTGTCAATTTCTTTGTTGCTTATTAAAACACCTCCAAAAGCAGAGACGGGGTCGCCGGCCAAGGCATCAATATAAGCTTGTTTTAAGGTGTCGCGTTGGGCTAAACCACAAGCATTATTATGTTTTAAAATAGCAAACGTTGGAGCCTCGTTTTTAAATTCATTCATTAAGTTAACGGCTGCATCAACATCCAATAAATTGTTGTAGCTCAATTCCTTTCCATGAAGTTTTGTAAAAATGGCATCAAAATCACCAAAGAAATAGCCTTTCTGATGTGGGTTCTCGCCATAACGTAACACTTTTCCATTGTTTTGACTGATTTTTAAAACAACTTCATCATTGTTTTTGTTGAAATAATTAAAAATGGCCGTATCATAATGCGACGATACGTTAAAGGCTTTGGCGGCAAAACGTTTTCTGTTTTCTTCGGAAATACTTCCGTTATTTTCTGAAATAAGATTCAAAAATTCAGCATAATCATCCACAGACGACACACAAATAACATCAGCATAATTTTTGGCAGCGGCACGAATTAAAGAAATACCACCAATATCAATTTTTTCAATAATATCTTGTTCGCTTGCGCCAGAAGCCACGGTTTTTTCAAACGGATATAAATCCACAATAACTACATCTATTTGCGGGATTTCAAATTCTCCTAATTCGGCAACGTCACCAGAATGGTTTTGTCTGTTTAAAATGCCACCAAAAACTTTTGGATGCAAGGTTTTTACGCGACCACCTAAAATGGAAGGGTACGATGTTATTTCTTCAACAGGAACAACTTTAATTCCTAAATCGTTAATAAAGCTTTGGGTGCCTCCAGTTGAGTAAATTGTCACACCTTGACGGTTTAATTCTTTAACAATAGGCTCTAAACCGTCTTTACTAAATACAGATATTAAAGCAGATTTAATCGTTTTTTCGTTGCTCATTTTTGATGTGTTATATTAAAGTGCAAAAGTAATTATTTAAACGAAAAATAAGTGCTTTGGAAGTTTAAAATACGAGGGAATTTTTTAAAGAAAAAGAGAGGTATTAACACTGAAAATTTAAAAAGTATTTTAGTTATATGTTTCTATTTTAAAGTATAGATGCTATTTTGGCACATACAAACTCTAAAAATCGTTCATCTGCCTCTGTAAACGGATCGTATGTATTGGAGTCTATATCAATTTGCCCAATATTTTCGCCATTTACAAAAATGGGAATCACAATTTCGGCCTTTACAGTGATGCTACAAGCAATATAATTATCTTGAGCTGTAACGTCTGGTACTACAAAATTTTTATTACTAACGGCTACTTGACCACAAATACCTTTTCCGAAGGGGATAATAGTATGGTCTGTAGGTGCCCCAACATAAGGCCCTAAAACGAGTTCTTCTTTTTTGCCATTTCTAAAATAAAATCCCACCCAATTGTAATGTGGAATGTTTGCTTCGAGCAATTTACAAATTGCTAGCAACCGTTCGTTTACTGCATGGTTTGGATTAGAAACAATAGCTTCAATTTTGGGTTTTAAGGGTTCGAACATCATCTCATTAAAAGTTTTGGCAAAAGTATTTAAAAAGCGTTAAATTCGGTTCGATATATAAATGATATATTTTGAAGGAACTTCTTATAAAATATAAATCTGTTACAAGGTTTGTATTCACTTTTTTAATAGTGTATGTCGTATTATCTATGGCTTATAAATTCTATTTAAAGTTTTCTGAAGGATCCTCATTTTATCCCGATTATATGACACATATTGTAGCTATACAAAGTCAAGATTTGCTTAATGTTTTGGGTTATAATACGATTGTAGTACCACATCCTGACGAACCTTCTATGAAACTTATTGTTAACGGTAAGTATGTGGCTAGAATTATTGAGGGCTGTAACTCGATAAGTATTATTATTTTATTTGTGTCATTTATCATAGCTTTTTCGGGCAATTTAAAAGAAACCATTGTTTTTGTCTTATCGGGAAGTGTTTTATTGTATGCGGTTAATTTAATTAGAATTGTTATTTTGTCCATAGGATTGTATCATTACCCTTGGAGATCAGACATACTCCATCAAGTTATTTTTCCGGGAATTATATATGGGATGGTTTTTTTGCTTTGGATGTTTTGGGCGAATCGATTTTCTAAACTGACAAAAAGGAATGAATAAGCCTGTTACTTACATATCACTTTTTATGCTATTCACGTTGTTGGTGTTGGTGAGAATTTTTGAAAACGAATTGTTTTACGACCCCTATTTAATCTTTTTTCAAAACGACTATTTATATATTGATAGCCCCAGAAGAGAAGTTTTTAAAGTCACACTCTTTACAACATGTCGCTTCTTTATAAATACGGTTTTATCATTGGGTATTTTATACCTATTTTTTAAAGACATAAGCATGGTCAAGTTTTCTGCAATCGTGTATGTTATTGCGTATATTGTTTTAATCGTTCTTTATTTATATTTTGTTATTAGTCCGAGACAAGAGGATTATTACATGTTTTTTAATATCCGGCGGTTTTTAATTCAACCCCTCTTTTTGTTGTTGTTATTGCCAGCATTTTATTATTACAAGCTCAAGCAATAGGTGTTAATCAAATTATAAAAATTTATTTAAAATTCAATTTTTCGTATCTTTGCAACGTGATTAAAGATATGTTACATAAAGCTTTTTCGGTTACACTAACACTTTTAGTTTTAGTGTCTACGATGTCTTTCACTGTTGAAAAGCATTTTTGCGGCAATACATTAGTCGAAACGGCAGTTTTTACTGAAGCTAAAGGGTGTGGTATGGATATGTCTAAATTTCAAACAACCGAAAATAAAAAAAATAACTGTTGCAAAAACGAAGTTGAGGTTGTTAAAGGGCAAGACAAATTAAAGACCACCGCTTTTGATGACTTAAAATATCACCAACAACTGTTCTTTACATCATATGTTTATTCGTTCGTAAATCTTTTTGAAGGTTTATCTGAACAAATAATTCCCCATAAAAATTATTCTCCTCCCAATTTGGTCGCCGATATTCAGGTGTTGGACCAAGTTTTCATTATTTGATTTTTTATTAATTTAATTGAGCGAAGTAAGTCATCTTGCTATGGCTACAATTATGCTTTTAAATCAATAAAAAAAACAGCTACAAAATCATAAGATTATTCAATAATTCACTTGTGCAATAGTGGCGAATTCTAAAATAAAATGAAAACGATATTATATACATTATTAATACTTCCATTATTTCTGTCTTCCCAAGAAAAAATTACGGGAATGATTATGGAAGCTAATGACAAAAAAGAGCACATAGGTTTGGCAGGTGCCAACGTCTATTGGCTCGATACATCTGTGGGCACGGTCACCGATATCGACGGGATGTTTTCTCTTGAGTACAAAAAAGAATACACAAAATTGGTGATTAGTTATGTAGGTTTTAAAACCGATACCATAATCATTAACGAGCCTAAAATGGTACATCATTGGTTGCAACCCACTAGTAATTTAGACGAAATTACCGTAACCTCGAGAAAACAAACCACTGTAAAATCGTATTTACAAGCTGCCAATACATTTACGGTAAGTAGCGATGAATTATTAAAGGCCGCTTGCTGTAATCTATCGGAAAGTTTTGAAACGAATCCGTCTATCGACGTGAACTTTGCGGATGCTGTTACAGGTACCAAGCAAATAAAAATGCTTGGGCTTACAAGTCCATATATTTTAATAGCTACCGAGAACATTCCATCCATTCGTGGGGCGTCGCAAGCATTCGGATTGAGTTTTATTCCAGGGACTTGGGTAGAAAGCATTCAAATCACAAAAGGAGCAGGGAGTGTTGTGAATGGTTACGAAAGTATTGCAGGACAAATCAATGCCGAACTTGTAAAACCATTTTCAGATGATAAATTATTCATAAACTTTTATGGTGCTACAAGTGAGCGTTTTGAACTGAATACCCACATTAATACACAAGTGGACGATAAATGGCACACGGGCTTATATCTTCATGGAAGTACACTAAACCAAGAGCATGATGTAAACAACGATGGTTTTTTGGATATGCCAAAATTCAATCAAATTAATATCATGAACCGTTGGCAATATACCAATGCAGAAAAAGGGTTTGTGAGTTTTATAAATTTAAAATTTTTAAATGATGAAAAGCAAACAGGTCAATTGGATTTTAATCCTGATACTGACAGGTTAACCACTAATGCTTGGGGTAGTGAAATTGATACCAAACGCTATGAAGTATCTGCTAAAATGGGCTATGTAAACCCTGAGATTCCTTGGCAAAGTGTGGGTGTGCAAACGGCGTTTAGCAGTCATATTCAAGAGTCTTATTTCGGTTTAAAGCAATATAATATAACCCACAATAGTCTATATGCGAATGCAATTTATAATTCCATCATTAGCGATTCCAGAAATAAAATTAAAACAGGTGTCAGTTATACGTACGACCATTATGATGAGTTTTTAGATGCTCAAAATCTCGCTTCAAATTATAAAAGAACCGAAAATTCAGTGGGTGGATTTTTTGAATATAATTATGATGATTTAGATAAATTTAATGTTACGGCAGGCGTTCGTGTCGATTATCATAATCTCATGGGAACTTTTATAACGCCGCGTGTTCATGCTAGATACACTCCTTGGGAAAAATCTGCATTGCGGGCATCATTTGGTAGAGGAAAACGGAGTGCCAATATTTTTGCCGAAAACCAAAATATATTTTCAACATCCCGGGACATCAATATTTTAAATACATCGGGGAATATTTATGGGTTGGATCCTGAAATCGCTTGGAATTATGGCATGTCTTTTTTACAGGGATTTAATCTATTAGGAAGAAAAGCCGATGTTATTTTGGATTATTATAAAACCGATTTCACAAACCAAGTGGTAGTTGATTTTGAAAATCCGCAAGAAGTCAATTTTTATAATCTAGATGGAAAAAGTTTCGCCAATAGCTTTCAAGTAGAATTTAATTATAATGTGTTTGAAGGTGTCGATTTACGTACTTCCTATAAATTTTATGATGTACAAACGCAGTATAATTCTGGGAAATTAGAAAAGCCATTAACACCAAAACACCGTTTGTTTGCCAATGTAGGTTACGAAACAAAACAACAAGATAATGGTGAACAATGGAAGTTTGATGCTACTTATAATTGGGTGGGCGAGCAAAGGTTTTCGTCAACTTTGGCTAATCCAGCACTCTATCAATTACCAGGGAGAACACCAACGGTAACCACTTTAAATGCACAAATAACCAAAGTGTTTTCTAAAACTTTTGAAGTATATTTAGGAGGTGAGAACATCACCAATGTGAGGCAGCCAAATCCTATTTTAGCAGCAAACGATCCTTTTGGAGCGAATTTTGATACCGCCTTTGTATATGGCCCCGTTTTTGGAAGTATGTATTATGCAGGGTTAAGGTTTAGAATTGAATAAAAAAAATAATAATTAAACCGTAATTACGAGGGAAGCACGACGGAAGTAATCTCATAATGATAGTAACATATATTAAAAAGATTGCTTCGTCCTTCGTCCTCGCAAAGACAAAAAACAAAAACAAGAATTATGAAAAAAATAATATTAATAGCTGTAATCTTAATAGAAACCGCAGCATTTGCCCAAGACAAAAACGCAAAAGCATCACTAGAAGTAAATGGCGTGTGTTCCATGTGTAAGGTTAGAATTGAAAAAGCGAGTTTAAATACCAAAGGTGTAAAAAGTGCTATTTGGGATGTAAAAACCCATGAATTAAAATTGATTTTTGATGAACGTAAAACCGACATAAAAGCCATTGAAAAGAACATCGTTGCCGTTGGGCACGACACTAAAAATTTAAAAGCTAATGATGAAGTTTATAAAAGTATTAGTGCATGTTGCCAGTACCGAGATCCAGCGGTTGTAGATGCCCATTAAGGGTTAGAAAGTTAAAAGTCCAAACAATCAAGTTTGGACTTTTTTATGAATAAAATTAACTAACTTCGTTCTTAGTAAACCAACCAACTTTATAAACAATGAAAAAAAACCTTTTAATTCTTATACTATCAGCTCTTTGTTTTAATAGCGGTTTTACGCAACATGCCGGAAAACAATGGCTCGATTTAAATTACGCTAATGATGAACATATTTTTCATAAACTCGATATTCATTTGCCTAGCGTTGAAAAGCCTAAATATAAAGCTATCATAGTGATATACGGTAGTGCGTGGTTTGCCAATAATATGAAACAAATGGGTTTTCAAGCTTTGGGCAAACCTCTATTAGACAGTGGTTTTGCAGTTATTTCCATCAATCATAGGTCAAGTGGAGATGCCATGTATCCCGCTCAAATTAATGATGTTAAGGCGGCCATCCGTTTTATAAGAGCCAATGCCGATATCTACAATATTGATGCGTCTTTTATTGGTATTACGGGGTTTTCTTCTGGAGGGCATTTGGCATCATTAGCTGGAACCACCAATGGTGTCAAAACGTTTACAGTGGGTGAAAAAACGGTTGATATTGAAGGTGATTTAGGTAACTATACGCAAGTGAGTAGTGCTGTTGATGCTGTGGTGGATTGGTTTGGCCCCATCGATTTTACACGCATGGAAAATTGCACGACGACTAAAGATGATAAATCGCCAGAAGCGGCATTAATAAAAGGCAATCCAGCAGATAATTTGGATATGTTGGCTTTAATTAACCCGATGACGTTTCTTGATAATAAAGATCCACAATTTTTGGTGATTCATGGCGACGCAGATAACGTGGTGCCGCATTGCCAAAGTGTCTTTTTCTCTAATAGTTTAAAGGATAAAGGCTTGCTAAACGAATTTATTTCCGTACCTGAAGGGCAGCATGGCCCAGCCACTTTTAATGAAAACACCTTTAAAAAGATGAGTGATTTCTTTTTGACGGAGGCTAAAAAGAAATAGTTTAAATATAATTTTTATCTATGTATAGCTAAGAGAATGCTACAGAATATCGTAAATGATAACCATAATATAAAATGGCGAAAAAATCTAATTACTTTTTGGTTGTATAATCTTGAGTTTTTTCATTAGGATTTTTAATAATTTCCCAGCTGAGTGAGTAAAGTCCTTACCACAATGAAAATCTACTTATTATTTATTTCAAAACATCTTGGAAAAATCTGTGGAAATAGCTTTAAAGCTAAAATTTCTAAATCCTGCGTTAAAAAAATCCTTTTAATTATTATAATATTCGCACTTAATCTAGTAGCGGTTTTAAGCAAACACACTTTTTTTGATTAAATCTTGTGATTTTTTATCTTCGATTTTAAAATAAAAAAAACTAAATTGGTTTTAAAAATTGCCATGAAACTTTAAGCAGCACTTTCAAATAATTATTTAAATATGCTTACTATGGGTTAGATATTAATTAATATATGCGATAAAATACTGTATGGAAATAGCCCTTGTGATTAGCTTACTCATCGTCACCATTATTCTTTTTGCTACTGATAAATTTTCCGTTGATGTTGTTACCGTTGGGCTATTATTGGTCTTGGCTTTTTCAGGTATCATTACACCCCAAGAAACTTTTGAGGGATTTAGCAGTGATTTTATCATCATTTTGGCATCTATTTTTATCATTTCCGGAGCTCTATCTGAAACAGGATTATTAGATAAAGTAGGTTCAAAAATGATAAAAACTGTAAAAAGTAAAACTCTTTTTGTGGGTTATACCATGTTTATTACGGGGACACTTTCTGCTTTTATGAACAATACAACCGTTACAGCATTGGTAACCGGACCTGTTATTGGCATGTGCCGCAAGCTCAATTTAAGTCCTTCAAAAGTGTTAATTCCTGTGGCATTCGCTTCCATTCTTGGAGGTACCTGCACGCTTATTGGGACTTCAACAAACGTCGCGGTAAGCGGGTATATCGCTCAAGCTGGATTAGAGCCACTTCATTTTTTTGAAATATTGGGGATTGGACTCATTTTTCTGGTAACAGGTATTGTGTTCATTCTTATTTTTTATAATAAATTATTGCCAGATCATAAAGAGGCAGGATACAACGAACGGTACAACATTGCACAATATTTATCTGAAATTGTTGTCTCTGAAAAATCAAAATTAATCGGACAGATTGCTTTCCATTCCGATCTTGCGAAACAAGATGTACGCATCTTGAAAATTATTCGAGATAAAGATGATTTTATTCCAAATTCTCTAACACGCATTCAAGCCAATGATATTCTTATTGTGGAATGTAGTGTTGATGATCTTATTAAAATCAAGGAGTCGACAGAGCTTGATGTTCTGGCTGATACCATAGGCGATAAGGAAATTATGAGCCAAAAAATCCTTCTCGCAGAGCTATTGATTATGCCAGGTTCAGGTTTAGTCAACCGAACATTAAAAGAATCCCGTTTTCGTCAAAATTATGATTTGGTCGTTTTGGCAGTACAACGTTTTCAAGGCGCCGTATCACAGAAAATTGGCGGACTTCATCTTAGGGTTGGAGATATGCTTTTAGTACAAGGTACGCAAGAAGATATTGATGCCAATAGAAACTCAAATGATTTTTCTATTGTTGGTGACTTTAGAGTAAACCTATTCAAAGAAAAAAAAGGTATATTTTCTGCTTTTATATTTTTGCTGGCCGTATTGGCAGGAAGTCTCGGTTGGGCACCACTATCTATTTGTTTTATGGCCGCTGCTTTACTTACAGTAATTTCTGGCGCTATAAATGTAGAGCGTGTATATCAGGTTATCAATTGGAAACTTCTCATTCTTATAGGAGGAATGACGGCATTTGGCACTGCTATGGAAAATTCTGGAGCTTCAAAATTTTTAGCCGAAAACACTTTAAGTCTGTTAGGGGATTATGGGCCAATGTATGTTCTGGGTGGCTTTGTCATTCTGGCTATAATCCTTACACAGCCCATGAGTAACGCAGCGGCTGCATTAGTGATTTTACCTGTTGCCATAGAAACAGCACTTATGATGGATGCCAATCCGCGTACCTTTGCTATTGCCATAATGTTGGGAGCTTCAATTTCACTAATTGCACCATTTGAACCTTCATGCATTCTTGTATTCGGACCCGGAAAATATAAGTTTAGTGACTTTCTTAAAATAGGATTGCCTCTTACACTCATTCTATTTTTACTTCTGATGATTTTGGTGCCTCTGTTTTGGCCTATGTATTAAAATAGCTTAGGCAATTTAGAATATATAAACAACAAGTCGATAAGTAGCAAAAACACAAAAAAAAACGCTTCAAAATGAATTGAAGCGTTTTTTTTATATTTGAGTGTCTAGATTACGACTTACATCATACCTGGCATACCGCCACCCATACCACCTGGCATCGCTGGAGCATCTTCTTTAATATCAATTAAAGCGCACTCGGTAGTTAAGATCATACCAGCTACAGAAGCGGCATTTTCTAAAGCAATACGAGTTACTTTTTTAGGATCAATAATACCAGCTTTTAGCATATCTACATAGGTTTCTGTTTTAGCATCATAACCAAAAGCACCCTTGCCTTCCATAACTTTAGCAACTACTACACTGCCTTCGCCACCTGCATTGGCAACAATGGTGCGTAATGGCGATTCAATAGCGCGTGCTACAATTTGAATGCCTGTTGTTTCGTCTAGGTTTTCGGTTGTAATTTTTTCTAAAACCGATTTAGCTCTTACTAATGCTACACCACCACCAGCAACAATACCTTCTTCTACGGCAGCTCTGGTTGCGTGTAATGCATCATCAACACGGTCTTTTTTCTCTTTCATTTCCACTTCACTTGCAGCACCAACATAAAGAACAGCAACACCGCCAGCTAATTTAGCTAAACGCTCTTGTAATTTTTCTTTATCGTAATCGCTAGTAGTAGTTTCAATTTGTGATTTAATTTGGCTTACGCGTGCTTTAATATCTTTAGCATCGCCCGAACCATTAATAATAGTTGTGTTATCTTTATCTACGGTAACGGTTTCAGCCGTACCTAGCATAGAAATATCAGCATTTTCTAAAGTAAATCCTCTTTCTTCAGAAATAACGGTTCCACCAGTTAAAACAGCAATATCTTCAAGCATGGCTTTACGTCTGTCACCAAAACCAGGAGCTTTAACAGCGGCAATTTTTAATCCACCACGTAATTTGTTTACTACTAACGTTGCAAGAGCTTGTCCGTCAACATCTTCAGCAATAATTAATAATGGTCTTCCAGATTGAGCTACTGGCTCTAATATGGGGAGTATTTCTTGTAAGTTGGAAATTTTTTTATCGAATAATAAAATGTATGGATTATCTAAATCGGCAATCATTTTATCGGCATTCGTTACAAAGTATGGTGATAAATAACCTCTGTCGAATTGCATACCTTCTACAACATCTACATAGGTCTCCATACCTTTAGCTTCTTCAACAGTGATAACACCTTCTTTGCCAACTTTACCAAAAGCGGTAGCAATCAGTTCACCAATAGTATCATCATTATTTGCTGAAATAGAGGCTACTTGTTTAATCATTTCAGAAGAGTTACCAACTTTTTTAGCTTGCTTTTCTAAATCTTCAATAATGGCTTTAACAGCTTTATCGATACCACGTTTTAAATCCATGGGATTGGCGCCTGCAGCAACGTTTTTCAAGCCTTCTTTTACGATAGCCTGTGCTAAAACGGTAGCTGTTGTAGTACCATCACCCGCTAAATCGTTAGTTTTAGAAGCAACTTCTTTAACCATTTGAGCCCCCATATTTTCAAGAGGATCTTGTAATTCAATTTCTTTTGCAACGGTTACACCATCTTTGGTTACTTGAGGTGCTCCATAACTTTTACTAATAATAACGTTACGGCCTTTTGGTCCTAATGTTACTTTTACTGCATTGGCTAATGCATCTACGCCACGTTTTAAACCGTCGCGAGCGTCAATATCAAATCTAATATCTTTTGCCATATTTTTTAATTTTTTAGTTTTTTTGTCATTCCTGCGAAGGCAGGAAATTGTTGAATTTATAGTTTAATTTTTTTTTGTGGATTCCGCATCAAGTGCGGAAGGACAGCACGTGTTAAACAATTGCAAGAATGTCGCTTTCACGCATGATTAAATAGTCTTTACCTTCTAATTTAAGTTCTGTACCAGCATATTTTCCATAAAGCACAGTATCGCCAACTTTAACAGTAATAGGCTCGTCTTTTGTGCCTTTTCCGGCAGCTACTACGGTTCCTCTTTGTGGTTTTTCTTTAGCGTTGTCTGGAATGATGATTCCTGATGCTGTTTTGGTTTCAGCGGCAGCAGGTTCTATAAGGACTCTATCTGCTAATGGTTTAATGTTTAATCCCATGTGATTATACGTTTTAAATTATTAAGTTATTATTTAATGTTGATATACTAGTCTAAAAGTGTGCCAATAGCTGTAAACTGACAAACTTGCAGAAATAAAAAATGCCAACGGTTCAAGTTGGCATTTTTATTTATTTATAAGAACCGTGACTATTCTGTTGTCTCGGCTGCTGGTTCACTTGTTGTAGGGGTTGGTAAGGGTTGTACCGGAGGTGTTTGATCTAAAGGTTGTGCCGTTGGATCGATATCCAAGGCTTTTGAATCTGCATTTTGTATGCCTCTATTTATGGCAACATTAGAAACTAAGATTAATACCAACAGGATAGTAGCCAAGGTCCATGTGCTTTTATCTAAAAAGTCGGTTGTTTTTTTTACGCCACCTAATTGTTGGTTGCCACCACCGCCAAAAGATGAAGATAATCCACCTCCTTTAGGGTTTTGCACCATTATTACGACTATTAATAAAAATGCTACGATAACAATCAGTGCTAAAAATATTGAAAATGTGCTCATTATTACTTATTATTTTGTTCTTGTAATTCTTCTACTGCTTTAATTTGGATTGCAAAGAAACTACTTTTTTCTGGATATTTCAAACTTAAAATTTTATAAGATTGAATTGCTTTTGAATAGTTTTTTTGCTCTACATAAATACGTGCCAAAGTCTCTGTCATTAACTCTTCTGGTTGAATATTTTGCAATTTTGCCAGATTGAGTTTTAGGTTCGCAGGTGTTCTTGGATCTATTTTAGGATTTTGAGAAATGAATTTATCAATGAGTTTAAACTTCATTGTCTTCTCAAAATTGTCTTCTACCATTATTTCATTCGAAATTTCAGGTTCTTTATTTTCTGGTTGAGGTATTTCAACAGTGTCGCTATCTCTTTTTATAGGTCTAAATCGAGTCAGCTTAAGCCACTCAGTAAACGAATGCGATTCACGTTTATCAAACTCTAAGGGTTTTCCAAGCTTTAAAATATCACTTGCGGACATCTCTTGTTGCTGAGTGTTATCTGCTCTTGTTTCTTCAATAACATGAGTAGAGTCTAAGCTAAACGGAACTACCGTTTTAATACGTTCTTCTTTAGGCTCAAATAATGTAGGGTCTAACACACCGGTGGTGTCCATGATTTGTTGCTTCAACCGATCATCAATGGTCACCCGTTTATTCACTGAAATATCTTCTATAGATACGTCTATAGTTTTCAGGTATTCATCATTTTGCTTGATGATTTGGGATATTTCGTTTTGAATAAAAGCTTCGGAGGTTATAAAATCGAATAATATACTTCTATCTGCCGTATAAGCTGCTGCCGTTTTAAGTTCTTGATTGTATTTAAAACTTTCCTGATTTTTTAATCCTTTAAGGTATAAAGCTCTTGCTGATTGAAAATAAGGGTATGCTTTAATAATCGAATGTATGGCACTAGTTTGATATCCAGTTATAGCAGCTGGATTTGATAGTAAATATGTAAACTCTTGCTTATTCAAATTATTAAGTTTTCAAACTTTTTTTTGCAATAAATATGTTTGTTCATACAACTTAACGTCAAACAACTCAACAGAAACTACCATTTAGCCAAAGATGCATTGAATATATCTTGGGTAATACGTTCAAAAATTTCTTCTATAGCCGTGGATTTCTGACCGCCTACTAATTGGGCACTACCAGCATAGTCATAAAAAAATGTAAAAGGTGTATCAAACTCAGCTTCTTCATCATTTTTATCGTAAAAGTGAACTCTTACAGTGATGGTTAATCTGTTTTGGGCAGCAGTTTGTTCGGCTGTTGCCGTAGTAGGTGAAATTCTATAGTCAACTATCTCGCCTTCATAAACAATATCACCATTGGAATTAACATTGGTTAAATTTGTTTGGTTTTCTAATATTGCTATGAGCGCATTTCTGAAATCTACTTCCAATCCAGGTTCTACCAATAGCGAATTGTTTTCAAAACGATTGACCTGAAATGTTTTGGTTTTTGATGATATGGATGCTCCTGTAAATGAATAAAACCCACAGCCGACCAAACCTGAAGCTATTAATAGTAATACAATGAATTTTAATGGTTTCATATATGTATAATGATCTGTTTTAATTAAACTTGAAATTACAAATCATATTGTTTAATCTTTCTATACAAGGTACGTTCGCTAATACCAAGCTCTGCGGCGGCTAATTTACGCTTTCCGTCGTGACGTTCAAGCGATTTTTTTATTAATTCCAATTCTTTGTCATGAAGCGAGAGTGTTTCTTCTTCTTCAATCTCTTCAGCAAAATGATACTTATCTGGTTTGTTGGAAATTTCGGGAGTTAGTGCTGTTTGTTCTGGAATAGATAAAACGTCTTCCTCTAGGGCTTCCTCATAATCTTCCTCATCATTATTGCCGTATATTTTCTGGATTAAGCTTTCGTTGTTTTTTTCAACATCTTTAGTGTTTCCGTTCTTCATGAGTTCTAAAGTGAGTTTTTTTAAATCGTTTAAATCACTTTTCATGTCAAACAGCACTTTATATAAAATCTCTCTTTCACTACTAAAATCACTTTCCGACTTAGATGTTTTTATCACAGCCGGTAAATTACTCCCCGAGGTTGGCAAATAGGCTTTTAAGGCTTCGGCACTTATGGTTCTGTTGTGTTCTAAAACAGAAATTTGTTCTGCAATATTTCGTAACTGACGGATATTACCGCTCCAACGGTGTTTTAAAAGTACCTGTACGGCAGCATCGGATAGTTTGACCGTTGGCATTTTGTATTTTAAAGCAAAATCGCTGGCAAACTTTCTGAACAACAAATGTATATCTTCTTGTCGTTCGCGTAGGGGTGGCAAATGGATGTCCACCGTGCTTAAGCGGTAGTATAAATCTTCTCTAAAAGTTCCTTTTTCAATAGATTGGAACATGTTGGCATTGGTGGCTGCCACAATGCGTACATTGGTTTTTTGTACTTTACTGGAGCCAACCTTTAAAAATTCACCATTTTCTAGAACGCGCAATAAACGTACTTGGGTTGTAAGAGGTAATTCGCCAACTTCATCCAAAAAAATAGTACCACCATCGGCAACCTCAAAATACCCTTCACGGGTTTGGGTAGCTCCAGTAAAAGAGCCTTTTTCATGACCAAAAAGTTCGCTATCTATAGTGCCTTCTGGGATTGCTCCACAGTTTACGGCAATGTATTTATTGTGTTTTCTGTGCGATAATTGATGGATGATTTTAGGAATGCTTTCCTTACCAACACCGCTTTCTCCAGTAACCAAAACAGAAATGTCGGTAGGTGCTACTTGAATGGCTTTTTCTATAGCACGGTTAAGTGTATCACTGTTCCCAATAATACCAAAACGTTGTTTTATGGCTTGTACTGATTCCATTTATAAGTTAAAAATTAAAAGTGAAAAGTTAAAAATATAATCAAATTCATATAACTGCTTTTCATTGTTAATTGTTCATTGATAATCCAATAGCTTCACCAATTAAGGTCGCACTGGTACAATCGGTAACTTTTACGTTTACAAAATCACCTACTTTGTAATGTTCTTTAGGAAACACCGCAACGATATTTTGAGGCGTTCTGCCAGACCATTGGGTAATCGATTTTTTTGATTCTTTTTCAATTAAAACCTCAACCACCGTATGTAGGTATTCTTTTGTTCTAATCTCACTATGTTCTCTTTGTAAATCGACAATGTCTTGCAAGCGACGTTTTTTTACTTCCTCTGGCACATCATCTTTCATTTTACGTTCCGCCATAGTGCCTGGGCGTTCAGAATAGGTAAACATATAACCAAAATTATATTTTACATAATCCATTAAGGACACGGTGTCTTGAAAATCGGTTTCTGTTTCGGTTGGGAAACCAACAATCATATCTTGACTGATGGCGCAATCTGGGATTATTTTACGAATATTATCAATCAATCCCATATAATCTTCCCGGGTATGTAAACGATTCATTTCCTTTAAAATACGGTTGCTGCCACTTTGTACCGGTAAATGAATGTGATTGCAAATATTTTGGTATTTAGCCATGGTTTCAACAACATCCAACGTTAAATCTTGTGGATTTGATGTTGAAAACCGAATGCGCATTTTTGGCTGCGTTTTAGCACAAAGTTCTAATAGATTAGAGAAAGTGACTGCGGTAGCCTTTTGGAACTCCGAGGCTTTATCAAAATCCTTTTTTAAACCACCACCATACCAAAGATAACTATCTACATTTTGACCAAGCAATGTGATTTCTTTGAAGCCTCTATGCCATAAGTCGTTCATTTCTTCAATAATGCTTTGCGGGTCTCTACTGCGCTCACGTCCGCGTGTAAAAGGCACCACACAAAAGGTGCACATATTATCGCAACCGCGGGTAATGGATACAAATGCGGTGACACCATTACTGTTTAAACGAACTGGGGAAATATCGCCATAAGTTTCTTCTTTTGAGAGGATGACATTGATAGCGTCTCTACCTTCATCAACTTCAGCCAATAAATTAGGTAAATCTTTATAGGCATCAGGACCAACTACTAAATCAACTATTTTTTCTTCTTCAAGGAATTTTGTTTTTAGCCGTTCTGCCATACAACCCAAAACACCTACTTTCATTTTAGGGTTTAAATCTCGTTTTACCGCATTATATTTTTCTAAACGTTTGCGTACGGTTTGTTCCGCTTTATCACGTATAGAACAGGTATTTACCAAAACCAAATCGGCATCCTCTAAATTTTGGGTGGTATTAAATCCAGCAGTGGCCAAAATAGAAGCTACAATTTCACTATCGCTAAAATTCATGGCACAGCCGTAACTTTCAATAAAAAGCTTACGTTTATTGCCTTCTTTTTGGTCTAGAACCAGCGTTTCGCCTTGTTTGTTTTCGTCTATTATTTTTTCCATAATTTACTGAATGGGGTAGCAGTCAATAAGTGTGCAAAGATACAACTTATTTGTGTTTTATGACAAACTGTCATATTTTAAAATGAGATAATTTTTTGTTAAATATTTGGGAAAACGCTTACTTTGGTGTTCCGCTAACCACAATAAAAAAAAATGAATCATCTTGATAATTTATTATATAGAATAAACAATGCTAAAGAATTAGATTTTGGAGACATTATTAGTAACTCCATTGAGTTATTTAAAAAAGTTTGGTTGAAAGGTTTAGTTGTGGTGCTGTTTGTATTAATTTCTGTTATTTGTATAAGCTTTCTGTTTAGTTTGATTGGCTTGGCTCCAGCTTTAGACCAAAGTGTGTTTAGTAATGGGTTTGATTTTAAAGGCATTGCTAGTTTTTATTCGTCAAATGCTCTTTATGGTATTCCTCAAAACATGCTTGTTTCTACGTTGAATCTGGCATTTGTTGCTGCATTCTACAGAATATGTAAACAAACAATGTTGGATGAAAATGGGCATGAAGATTATTTTTATTTTTTTAAGAAAGAATATTTCACAAAAGTATTTATGTTAGGCATTATTTACACGGCCATAACAACTGTTGCCCAATTATTATGTTTTATTCCTTATATATATGTGTTTGTGCCTTTATCTTATTTTGCGGTAATATTAGCCAATAATCCAGATTTAAGCGAGATGGACATCGTTAAGGCTAGTTTTGCTTTAGGGAACAAGAAATGGTTAATAACTTTTGGGACTATGTTTGTGGCGGGAATAATAGCAATGTTAGGGATTTTTGGTTGTGTTATTGGTATTGTTTTCACCATGTCCATTATTTATTTGCCGTCGTTTTTAATTTATAAAGACGCTATTGGTTTTGACGAAACGAATGCTATTGATGAAATTGGCATGAATGACGAATTTTAACTAACCTTTTTAATAAATATGATATGAATAAATATCACCTTTTACTAACAAAAATAGATCACGCAAAGGCACTAGACTTTGGTACTATTTTTAACCAATCTATTGATTTATTTAAAAAGACTTGGGTTCAAGGATTGGTAGCCCTTTTATTAAGTGTAGTTTTAATAATTCCTTTCTACATAATAGCTTATATCCCTTTAATTGCCTTAGGTGTATTAAGTCCGGAATTTTTTAATGGTAATGGAGATTTTACAGAAATAGAAGGGCTTGGCGTTTTTGCCTTAATAGTATCGGGGATATTATTTTTGTTTATGATTATAGGGGTGTTGGTAATAACTATTGGATTGAAAGCAGCTTACTTTAGAATCGTTAAAAGCAAGGATTTAGAATTGAATCAATCAGATGATTATTTTTTCTTCTTAAAAAAGAGGTATTTAAAGAAGACCATTACTTTAAGTTTCATCTTAATGGGTATAAGTTTTTTAGCACTGTTGCTTTGTGTTTTGCCAATTTTTTATGCAATGATTCCCATGGCTTATATGATTGTTATTTATGCTTTTAATCCCGAATTGTCTACTTCTGATATTGTAAAAATCGGATTTAAACTAGGGAATAAAAAGTGGTTAATAACATTTGTACTTGTAATCGTGGCGTGGTTTATATCTAGCATAGTTGGGTTTTTAATGTGTTTTATTGGTATATATGTGACACAGCAGTTTATTAATTTACCATTTTATCAAGTTTACAAAGAATGTATCGGTTTCAGTGAAACGCATATTATTGACGAAATAGGAATTGTTCAAGAGTAAAATTTTAATTCAATATTTTAAGAAGCCTGTATTTTAAGCCTAAAATATGGGCTTTTTATATTTGAAAATAATAGAGTTAGTTTATAAAATTAGGAAGTTAAACTTTTTTTCATATACATTTGTACCTTCAAAAACCCAAGTATGGCGAAGAATTTAGTGATAGTTGAGTCACCAGCGAAAGCAAAAACGATAGAAAAATTTTTAGGAAAAGATTTTAAAGTAGAGTCTAGTTTTGGACATATTTCCGATTTGCCTTCAAGTGAATTAGGTGTAGATGTTGATGGTGATTTTAAACCAAAATATGAAGTTTCTAAAGATAAAGTGGCTGTTGTTAAGAAATTAAAAGACTTAGCTAAGAATGCCGATATGGTTTGGTTGGCAAGTGATGAAGATAGAGAGGGAGAAGCAATAGCTTGGCATTTGGCAGAAACTTTAAAGTTAGATAAAGCAAAAACCAAACGCATTGTTTTTCATGAGATTACAAAATCTGCCATACAGAAAGCCATTGAAAACCCAAGGGGTATTGATTACGATTTAGTTGATGCGCAACAAGCACGACGCGTACTAGATAGAATTGTAGGTTATGAATTGTCTCCTGTTTTATGGAGAAAAGTAAAAGGAGGCTTATCTGCTGGTCGTGTGCAATCGGTTTCTGTGCGATTGATCGTAGAACGCGAACGCGAAATCCAAGGATTTACAACAGAAGCGTCTTATAGAATTGATGCGGAATTTTCCAATGAAGAAGGCAAAACGTTTAAAGCGAAACTGCCAAAAACATTTGAGACCAAAGAAGAAGCTCATAAATTTTTAGAATCCAATAAATCAGCAGCATTTAAAGTTGCCGAATTAGAGAAAAAGCCAGCTAAAAAAGCACCGGCAGCACCATTTACAACGTCTACATTACAACAGGAAGCCTCACGTAAATTATATTTTTCGGTAAGCAAAACCATGACCATGGCGCAACGCCTTTACGAAGCGGGATTGATAACTTACATGAGAACGGATAGCGTTAATTTATCAGATGAAGCAAGAAATGGTGCTAAGGCGGAAATAGAGAGTGCCTATGGTCCAAAATTTAGTAAACCAAGAAACTATACAGGAAAATCTAAAGGTGCCCAGGAAGCCCATGAAGCCATTAGACCTACCGATTTTGCTACACATTCCGTAGATATTGATAGAGACCAAGCACGTTTGTACGATTTAATTTGGAAACGTGCCATTGCTTCCCAAATGAGCGAGGCCGAATTGGAAAGAACCAACGTAAAGATTAGTGCGTCTACGCATAAAGAAACGTTTACAGCCAATGGTGAAGTCATCACCTTTGAAGGGTTTTTAAAAGTCTATTTAGAAGGTACCGATGATGAGGATACTGAGCAAGAAGACATGTTGCCAGCAATGAAAACAGGCGAAGTGCTTATTAATAATTATATTACAGCTACCGAGCGTTACTCGCGTCCGCCTTACAGATATACCGAAGCGTCATTGGTTAAGCAATTGGAAGAATTAGGTATTGGTCGTCCGTCAACGTATGCACCAACGATTTCAACCATCCAAAATAGAAACTATGTGGAAAAAGGTTCTGTTGAAGGTGTGGAGCGTAATTATGTTCAACTTACACTGAAAAACGGGAATTTAAAAGAAAAAGAACTTAGTGAGAAAGTAGGTTCAGATAAAGGAAAATTAGTACCAACGGATATTGGAATGATTGTCACCGACTTTTTAGTCAATCATTTTGAGAATATTTTAGATTATAATTTCACCGCAAAAGTTGAAGAAGATTTTGATGATATTGCTGAAGGAAAAGTAGATTGGTCTAAAATGATGAAAGATTTTTATAAAGACTTCCATCCGCAAGTTGAAAATGTTCAGGAAAATGCCGAAAGGGAATCTGGCGAGCGCATTTTAGGAACCGATCCAAAAACAGGAAAACAAGTGAGCGTGCGTTTAGGTAAATTCGGACCCATGGTTCAAATTGGTACTCCCGATGATGAAGAAAAACCACAATTTGCAAGTTTAAGTCCAGATCAACAATTAAATACCATTTCGTATGATGATGCAATGGCTTTATTTCAACTTCCAAAAAAACTGGGTATATATAAAGGGGAAGAGATAGAAGTAAATAATGGTCGTTTTGGACCTTATGTAAAATTTGGAGATAAGTTTGTGTCACTACCTGCTGGAGTTGAAGCTTTGAGTGTGGAATTGGATGAGGCCATTGTTTTGATTAAAGAAAAGGAAGAAGCTGATGCGCCCATTTATACGTACAAAAAATTGCCTGTTCAAAAAGGAAAAGGACGTTTTGGTCCGTTCATTAAATGGGACAATATGTTTATTAATGTGAACAAAAAGTATGACTGGGACAATTTATCTGATTCAGATATTGAAGAACTCATTGAAGATAAAATCCAGAAAGAAAAAGATAAGGTAGTTCATAATTGGAAAGAAGAAGGCATTCAAGTTGAAAAGGCACGATGGGGAAGGCATACCATTATAAAAGGTAAAACTAAAATTGAATTACCTAAAACAGTTGATGCTGCTAAATTAACGTTGGATGACGTAAAGGGCATCATCAATAAAAACGCTCCAAAAAAGAAAGCAACTGCTAAAAAGGCTCCTGTTAAAAAGAAGTAATTTTTTTCATTTAATTATGGAAGAGAATGTTTTTCGGTCATTTAACTACGAAATAATTGTATTTTGTCCGATTTTTTTATCGTAAAGGTATACGATAACTCATTTATTATTTTGATATTTGTGAGACTTCAATAAAATCTAGCAAGTAGATGTATATTAATAATTGATGAATTTTAATTTTCTTTCCCCAGTACCAGATTTTGTTCTAGCTCATAATCAATTGCTTTCGCCACAAGCACTTGGCAGAAAATTAAGAATTCATTCCGCGCAAAAAGGCATTCCAGATTTAGAAGGTGTTAATGTTGCCATTCTAGGAGTTTTAGAAAATAGAAATGATGTTAACTATTTAGGGGAAGATTTTAAACTAAATGAAATTCGAAAATCATTATATGCATTATATCCTGGAAGTTGGACAACTACCATGGCAGATTTAGGTGATATTAATAAAGGAGAAAGTGTTGAAGACACCTATTTTGCATTAAAAACCACTATTGCTATATTAATTAAAAAAAAGATCATACCTATTATAATAGGAGGCTCTCAAGACCTCACTTATGCTAACTATAGAGCTTATGATGATTTAATTCCTATGGTAAACGTTGTTAATGTAGATTGTAGCTTTAATTTAGGAGATTCTTCAAAACCCATCAAGAATAATAGTTTTGTTGGAAAAATAATTTTAGATGAACCTTACAATCTTTTTAATTATGCCAATATAGGTTATCAAACCTATTTCAACTCACAAGAGGAAATAGATTTAATGGACAAGCTTTATTTCGAATCTTATAGACTAGGTCAGGTTTCCAAAGATGTAACCATCGTTGAACCTGTTATGCGTGATGCCAATATGGTAAGTATAGATTTAAGTTGTGTAAAAGGTGCCGAAGTAAGTTTAAATCAAAAATTTTCGCCTAACGGATTGGACGGAAAAGAAATCTGTGCCATTTCCCGTTATGCAGGCATAAGTAATAAAGTCAGTTCTATTGGTATATATGAGTATAAGCCATCAAAGGATGATGAAATTACATCCATGCTAATAGCTCAAATTATTTGGTATTTTATAGAAGGTGTTAATTTTAGGGTTAAGGATGATGTTTTTTTAGATGAAAATAGTTATCAAAAGTTTATAACCTTAGTAGATGCCGAAGAATTAATTTTCTATAAGAGCAATAAAACAGGAAGATGGTGGATTGAAATCCCGTTTTTATCCGAAGTAAATACTAAATTAAAAAGACATACGTTATTACCATGCATGCATCAAGATTACCTTGACGCTTGTAATAATAAGGTCCCAAACCGTTGGTATAAGGCCTTACAAAGAAATAGTGTGTAGCTAAATATGTACTTGGTCGATAATATAATCGGTAAAACGACATTTTTTCACGATGAAATGTAAATTTTTTAGATAAAAAGTTGTTTTTTAAAAAATATATAAATATGTTTACGCTCTCAAATTGAAGCTTAAATAATTAACCTCGAGTTTTCTATGGATATGAAGAAGTTTTTATTATTAACCACAGTAGTAACATTACTTGCCAGTTGCGGCTCTAAAGACAAAGGAGAGCTGGTAGGTGTGCAAGGTAAGAAGTGGCACCCCGAAAAACCTTATGGAATGGAACTAGTCCCTGGTGGTGCTTTTATAATGGGTAAAGCCGATGAAGATCTTGCGGGTGTAAATGATGCCCCTGCAAAAACCGCTACCGTTAGAGCATTTTATATGGATGCTACAGAAATAACAAATAGCGAATATCGCCAATTTGTTAATTGGGTTCGAGATTCCATCATTAGATTAAAATTGGCCGTACTAGCAGATGAGGTAGGTAAAGTTCCTGAAGATGGTGGTATTGGAGAATTTGCATTTAAAGATGCAGATACCGCCAATATGTCGGTTTATGAAAAATATATGTTTGAAAACTACACAGGTTTAGGGCCGACAGGTTACGAGGGCAGGAAAATAAATCGTGATATCGATTTGATTTTTGATACAGCAGAATATCCAGACGAATATTATACAGAGGTTATGGATACCATGTATTTAAAACTTGAAGAGTCTTATAACGGACAACGTACATGGGATGTTAAAAAATTCAAGTTTCAATATAACTACATGGATATAAAGGAAGCTGCAAGAAATAGAGGTGTAAAACGATCAGACGTTATCAAAAAAGAAGAAGTTGAAATATATCCAGATACCACGGTGTGGATAAGGGATTTCGCATATTCTTACAACGAGCCTATGCACAATGATTATTTCTGGCATGATGCTTATGGAGATTATCCAGTAGTTGGAATTACGTGGCAACAGGCTAAAGCTTTTTGTGAATGGCGAACCATAAATAAAAACGCTTATCAAAAATCTAAAGGTGCGGCTTATGTAAACAATTTTAGATTGCCGTCTGAGGCGGAGTGGGAGTATGCCGCTAGAGGAGGCCTTCAGGCTGCAACATATCCATGGGGAGGGCCTTACACTAAAAGTGATCTAGGTTGCTTTATGGCAAACTTTAAGCCTGTAAGGGGTGATTATGCTGCAGATGATGCGTTATATACTGTGGAAGCAAAATCCTATGAGCCAAATGATTATAATTTGTATAATATGGCAGGAAATGTTTCTGAATGGGTAAATGCTTCATATGATCCAAACTCATACGAATATACTTCAACAATAAACCCTAGCGTAAACGATGAAAAGAATAATCGTAAAGTTGTTAGAGGGGGCTCTTGGAAAGATGTTGCATACTATCTGCAAGTTAGTACAAGGGATTATGAGTATGGAGATTCAGCAAGAAGTTATATAGGATTTAGAACCGTTCAAGATTACATGGGGACTCAAGTAACTAAAAAGAACGGTAAAAAATAAATTTCAGTGTTAAATCAAATCAGTAAATAAATCAAATCTATTAATTAACCTACTTAAGTACATGTACTTAAAATTAAAAACCAAAAATTATTATGGCACAGTCAAAAGCAAGTAAAAAGTTCATGAATATGGCTTACGGATTAGGAGCGGCAATCGTTATTATTGGAGCGCTGTTTAAAATAACTCATATCGAATTTGGACCCATCAATGGTAACCTGATGTTAACGTTAGGTCTTGTAACCGAAGCAATTATTTTTGCTATCTCAGCATTCGAACCGGTAGATAACGATTTAGATTGGTCGTTAGTATATCCAGAATTGGCTGGAGGTGAATCAAGCAAAAAAGAAAAAGAAAATCCACAAGGATTATTATCTAAAAAGTTAGATGAATTATTAAAAGATGCTAAAATTGATGGTGAATTAATGGCAAGTCTTGGTGATAGTATCAAGAGTTTTGAAGGTGTGGCAAAAAGTATGGCGCCTACTGTAGACTCTATTGCAGCAACTAGAAAATATGGTGAAGAGCTATCTTTAGCAGCAGCTCAAATGGAATCATTGAATAGTTTGTATAAGGCTCAATTGGAAAGCGCAAGCCGTCAATCTTCAATAAATGCAGAATCTGTTGAAAATGCAGCTAAATTAAAAGAGCAAATGCAATCTTTAGCATCAAACCTATCATCATTAAATGGTGTGTACGGAGGTATGTTATCCGCTATGAACAGGAAGTAATTAGGGGTTAATCCCAAATTTAGTAATTAACCAAAAAAACCTAATTAAACATGGCAGGAGGAAATTTATCACCCAGACAGAAAATGATTAATCTGATGTATTTAATATTTATAGCAATGCTAGCTTTAAATATGTCAAAAGAAGTGCTTTCAGCCTTCGGATTAATGAACCAAAAATTAACAGAAACTAACGAAGTTACAGAACAAAGAAATAATTCTTTTATAGCAGGTTTAGAAACAAAGGCATCAGAGCAGCCTGAAAAATATGAAAAATTGAAAGCAGATGCGGCTCAAATTCATATTATGGCTAATAAAATTGATAGCTATATTGAAGAACTAAAAAGTAAAATGGTGGCTACCGTTAAAGATCCAACCGATTATGAGGTTATGGATAAAGGCGATTATTTAGATAACGAATTCTTTAAAGGTGGTAAAATTGATAAAGAAGGCCAAAAATTTTTAGATGAAATAGCTTCATTCAGATCTGGTGTAACAGACATTCTATCTACTACACCTGGTATGGAGCCAATTGTTAAAGAGGTTAATACTAAATTCAACACAGACGAGGTAAAAAATAGAGATGGTATTAAAATGGCATGGTTAGATTATCATTATAGAGGATTTCCTTTAGTAGCCTCATTAACTAAATTAACAGCTTTACAAAATGATGTTAAAACAACAGAATCTGAAGTGTTGTCTACCATGTTACAGGGGACACTTACTAGCGAAGTGTCAATGACAAATTATACAACTTTATTGGAAACATCTAAATCTGCTTATTTTAATGGTGAGCAATTCGATGGACAAATTGTATTGGGTCGTAAAGATGCATCTACAAAACCAAATAGAGTTGAGTTAACTTTAGATGGAAGAAAGCTTTCAGAAAATGAATACTCAATAGAACAAGGTAAAGTAAAGTTAAAAGTTGGTACAGGTGCTCCAGGAGAACACAAAATTGAAGGTAAATTAATTTTTGAACAAGACGGGGAAGAGGTTGAAGTACCAGTTTCCTCATCATTTGCAACGGTTTCAAAACCAAACGCTGCTACCATTTCCGCAGATAAAATGAATGTTGTTTACCGTGGTGTTAAAAACCCAATGACTATTTCGTTTGCTGGTATTGCGGATAATAATGTAAATGCTTCTGCTCAAGGTTTAAGCCGAGTAAGTGGCAGTAAATACGTTATGGACGCTACAACTGTACAAGGTAGAGAGGTTACTATTAATGTAACAGGTAAATTAGATGGGACAACGGTTAGCGATAGAGCAACATTTAGAATTAAAGATTTACCAAAACCAACAGGTACTGTTAGAGGTGAAGATGGTTCTATAAAAATGCAACGAGATGCTCTTTCAATTTCAACAGTTGGCGCTAAATTTGATGATTTCGATTTTGAACTACCATTAAATGTTACAGGATTTAAATTTAAAGTGCCTGGTCAACCCACCATTGATGTGAATGGTAATAAGCTTGATAGCAGAGCCAAAGCGGCTTTATTAAAAGCAAAACGAGGAGAAGATGTTCAAATATTTGATATTGAAGCTAAAGCTAGCGGTGTTAGTGTGATACTTAAAAAAGTATCTCCTATCATGATTGAGCTTACAAACTAAGATACAAATAGGTACATCTGGTTAAAACCTAAATAAAATGTATAACAAGATGAAGATTAAGAGTTTTTTATTAACCGTTACAGCTGTTTTTACAGTGTCTGGTGCATTCGCACAAGCAAATATCTTGAATGCTAAAAGTCCAGACCAAATTGGAGTAAGAACAGAAGCACAAAAAGCCGTAGATAATGACAAACCGTTAGAATATGGTTACGTTGACGATAGAGATGTGCTTTTCTCTAAAATGACTTGGGAGCGCATTGTTCTTGATGAACGTGTTAATTTTCCCCTCTACTATCCAATAGACACAAATAATATTGGTAGCAATAGGAGATCATTATATGATGTGCTTATGAAGAACATTCAAAACGGAAATATAGAAAACATTTATGATGATTCTTATTTTAAAACTAAAAGAACTTTAAAGGATATTGAAGCGGCATTGGTTAAAGTTGACACTACCGAGCTTGGGATTGAGCAAATAAATGCTGGTGAACAACTATCTGCTGAATATATTAATAGAAGAGATATTACTGCGGCAGATATTACCGAATATCGTATTAAAGGACTTTGGTATTTTGATAAGCGCCAATCTGAATTGAAATATAGATTATTAGGGATTGCTCCAGTATCAGAGGATGTTAACTTTATTGGTACTGAAAATGCAGATTTAGTAGAATTATTTTGGGTGTTTTTCCCTGATGCTAGAGAAGTGTTGCATGAAGCTAAAGCATTTAATAATGAAAACAGCTCTATGCCATTCTCCTTTGACCATATTCTAAATTCTAGGCGTTTCAACGGTTACATTTATAAAGAAGAAAACGTACAAGGCGATAGAGAAATTAGTGAATATGTATCTGAAAATGCTTTGATGCAATTGTTGGAATCTGATAGAATTAAAGATAAAATTAGAGATTTTGAACTTGATATGTGGACTTATTAATTCACGCATGACTTGTAAACAATATAAAACGCTCACCAAAAGGTGAGCGTTTTTTGTTTTTGTCATTCCTGCCTGAGCAGGAATCCACTTTTCTAAGTATATTCGTGCCAAATTATGGAAGTAGATTATATTATTGTAGGTTGTGGTATTGCTGGTATTAGTTTTTGTGAGCAATTAAAAAAGCATCATAAAACCTTTGTTGTTTTTGATGATAACTCGCAACAATCGTCTTCGGTTGCAGGAGGGCTATATAATCCTGTGGTTTTGAAACGCTTTACGCCTGTTTGGAAATGCCAAGAGCAATTGCAATTAGCCTTGCAAATGTATCATCGTTTAGAAATGGAATTTGATGTTAAGCTGGATTATAAAATCCCCGTTTACAGAAAATTTGCTTCACTTGAAGAGCAAAATGATTGGTTTGCAGCTTCCGATAAACCAAACCTTTCAGAATATCTGTCTTCAGCAGTTATTAAAAACGATAACAAATATATTGATGCCCCTTTTGGGTTTGGTGAAGTTAAGGAAACAGGAAGAATAGATGTTAAGACGCTGCTGGATGTTTACAAAACAAGTTTGTCAAAACAAGGACTTTTTTTTGAAATCACGTTTGATTATCAATATTTAAATATTGAAGGAATCTGTATTAAGTATAAAGATATCCAGGCAAAGCAACTGGTTTTTTCTGATGGCTTTAGTGTAAAACAAAATCCATTCTTCAATCATTTACCATTAGTTCCGGCAAAGGGGGAGTTGTTAACCATTTATGCTCCAGATTTAAATATCGATTATGTTTTAAAATCAGCTATTTTTTTGATTCCTTTAGGCAATCACTTATATATTGTTGGAGCTACTTATGAGTGGAAAGATTTAACCCATCAAATAACAGATGTGGCCAAAAATGAACTTTTAGACAAATTAAAAAAGCTAATAAATTGTTCTTTTGAAGTTGTAAATCAAGTCGCCGGTATACGTCCCACTGTAAAAGACAGACGACCTTTGGTTGGTCCACACCCTAATCATAAAAATATATATGTACTTAATGGTTTAGGAACCCGAGGTGTTATGATTGGACCTTACGTAGCAAAACAACTATTCAACTTCATTGAATATAATCATCCTTTAGAAGCAGAAATTGATATTAAGCGCTTTGAAAAAGCTTAAAACAATCTATTTTTTGACAAGTGATTTATCGTAACTCATAAAAAGATTGATCCAAATATTTCTGGAAATTCTCAAAATGATAGGTAAAAAAATAATTAAAGTACCTATTATGGATATGAAAACAATATCAAGACTAGCATTTAAAAAATAAAAAGAGATCACAAAAGCGGCTACTGCAAACGCAATACCTACACCATAACTTACATACATGGCTCCGTAAAAAAAAGAAGGCTCAATTTTATATTTAGTGCCACAGCAGCTACACTTTTCGTGCATAGTTAACGTTTCGGAGAGTATGTAAGGGTTTTTATTAACGTACATGCTTTCTCCATGGCATTTAGGGCAAGCACCCGTTAAAATACTATATAGTTTAGTTCCTTTTTTTAACATAGAATTTAATGTATTTTTGCAACCGCTTAGCAAAAATAAGTTTTAATAAATTAAGCCTAGTAACTTAAGTAACATTTCTATGATGAACATTCATAATTTATCGATTTCATTTCAAGGAGAGTATCTTTTTGAAGACCTAACCTTTAAATTAGGAAATGGGGACAGAATAGGTCTTATAGGTAAAAACGGCGCTGGTAAATCTACTATGCTTAAAATTTTATCAAAGGAAATGGAACCTGATACGGGTCAAATTGCAGCCGATAAAGAACTTAAAATCGGATTTTTAAAGCAAGACATTGATTTTATTTTAGGAAGAACTGTGCTTGAGGAAGCTTACGAAGCGTTTACCGAAATAAAGGAACTTGAAGCAAGAATTCATGATATCAATACCCAACTTGCTGAACGCACCGATTATGAAAGCGACATATATCATCAATTGATGGTTGATATTAACGAGCTTCAACATCAATATGAAATTTTAGGAGGATATAATTATCAAGGTGAAACAGAAAAAATTCTACAAGGATTGGGTTTTCAGCGTAAAGATTTCAATAAATTAACCGATACCTTTTCTGGTGGATGGCGTATGCGTATTGAACTTGCGAAACTGCTTCTTCAAAATAACGATATCTTATTATTGGATGAGCCAACAAACCATTTGGATATAGAATCCATCATTTGGCTGGAAGGATTTTTGAAGAATTATGCAGGCGCTGTGGTGATTGTATCGCACGACAAAATGTTTTTGGATAATGTGACCAATAGAACGATTGAAATTTCTTTAGGGAGGATTTATGATTACCCTAAGCCTTACACAAAGTATTTGGTACTGCGTGAAGAACTTAGAACACAGCAATTAGCTTCTCAAAAAAACCAACAAAAGCAAATCGAGCATACCGAAAAACTTATAGAAAAGTTTAGGGCCAAAGCATCCAAAGCGACTATGGCACAATCGCTAATAAAAAAGTTGGACAAAATTGATAGAATTGAAGTTGATGAGGATGACAATAGCGTGATGACGCTAAATTTTCCTGTATCTATAACCCCAGGAAAAATAATAGTTGAAGCTGAAAAAATATCTAAACATTACGGACATAATCAGGTTTTAAAAAACATCGATTTACTTGTAGAACGCGAAAGTAAAATTGCTTTTGTGGGTCAGAATGGCCAAGGAAAATCGACACTTGCGAAAATTATAGTCGGCGATTTAAAATATGATGGCCATTTAAAGTTGGGACACAATGTTCAAATAGGTTATTTTGCACAAAACCAAGCAGAGTATTTAAATGGGAACAAAACCGTTTTAGATACCATGATAGATGCTGCCAATGAAACGAATAGAAGCAAGGTTAGAGATATTTTAGGCTCGTTTTTATTTAGGGGAGAAGAAGCCGAAAAATATGTAAGAGTGCTATCTGGAGGGGAGCGTAACCGATTGGCGCTGGCAAAATTAATGTTGCAGCCATTTAATGTTTTGGTGATGGATGAGCCAACAAATCACTTGGACATAAAGTCTAAAAATGTTTTAAAAGAAGCATTAAAACGATTTGAAGGAACGTTGATATTGGTTTCACACGATCGTGATTTCCTGCAAGGATTAACAAAAACAGTATTCGAATTTAAGGATCATAAAATAAAAGAATATTTAGGGGATATTGATTATTACTTAGAACAACGTAAAGTGGATAGCCTTAGGGATGTTGAAAAACGTACGGTTGTTAAGGAAATTCCTAAAGAAAAGAAGCAACAAAGCTACGATGAGCAAAAAAAATTAAAATCCTTAAATAATAAATTAAGCAATATTGAAGCAGAAATAAGTCAATTGGAAAAAGAAATAAAAGCCATTGACCTATCTCTTGAAATCAATTATGAAGAAGTTACTTCTCAACCCCATTTCTTTGATAACTATCAGAAAAAGAAAGCTAAATTGAAAGATTCCATGCAAAAATGGGAAGAAATACAACTAGAAATTGAGCAATATTCTAACGAATGATATTTGGTTTTTTCTAAATAATTGATAACTGTTTATTCTATTTTAAAATAAACAGTTATCATATCTTTTGTGCTCAATAATATTATAGCGATAAATTACCAGCAAGTTGTTTTAATGTAATTTCAGATAATTTGGCTTGATATTTAGCTACGCTTAACCGTAATTTAGCATTGATATAGTTGAGTTGCGCCGTTCTAAATTCTATCGTTGGGATGGTTCCAATATTATATTTAGACAATGTGATGTCAAGATTTTCTTTGGCAATTTCTTCATTGTCGGTTTCCAGATCAACTAAGCCGACGTTGGTAAGATACGTTTGAAACGCTGTATTTAATTGTGCTTTTATGGTTAGAGTTTGTTGTTCAATGGCAATGGTTGAATTTTCCAATTGCATCTTTGCGATTTTCTCATTCCTATTTTGATTGGAGCCATTAAAAATATCCACACTAGCTGAAAAACCGTAGTTCCAGCCTCTAGAATTATTTAGTCTGGCAAAACCTAAAGTGGACTCTGAATCACTAAAATTATAGCCTGTGTTTGCAGTAATGGTTGGGTACCTATTACCTTTTATTTGTTTTAATTCCAATTCCGCAATGCGTTTGTTGATGAGTTGGGTTTGTAAATCCGGATTTTGATTAGTGGCAAGCGTCTCCAAATCAGTAAGTACTAAATTGTTATTGATTAGCACATCATCATCAACTTTAAAATCAATTTTCGTGTCTCGTGCCAGAATTTCATTCAGTCTAATTTTTGTATTGGCATAAAGTTCTTTCTGTCTTAAAAATAGAGTTCTATCAGTATTAAGATCTACTTGGGCATTGAGCACTTCCAATTTAGATGCTTTTCCAATGCTAAACCTATTATCAGCTAATTCTACACGCTGTTGTGAAATAACTATGGTACTATCTAAGGCAGTCAACTGTTGTTGTTGTTGTACCAAATCATAATACGTAATCATGACATCACTAACACGATTCAAGATGGTACTTTTCAGTTCGGCTTCTCCTAAATTTTTGAGCTCCTTCAACTGTTCATAACGTGTAAACATATTAAGACCATCAAAAATGGTCCAATCCAAACCCACGCCGTAACTTTTATTATTGTTTTTGGCACCATCAAGTTCTATTTCCGTACCATCAGCACGAACTTGCGAACTAAATTGTGTACTATTATTTGTACTTGCAGAAGCAAAAACCCTAGGTAATATACCAGCAAACCCCAGACTTACAGAAAGCGAATCAATGTCTAAATTATTACTAGCCAAACGGATTTCATAATTATTGTTTAAGGCTATTTGTACTGCTTCATTTAGCGTCAGTAAATCTTGGGAATTCATCTGTAAAGACAAAATACCGATGCATAAACTCAAATAAATTCTCAAAATCTTACTCCTTTTCATAGCCATCAATTTTATCAAATTCAGGTCGGTGTTTTTTCTCCCGAGACCACATCATGTAAATTGCGGGAATAACAAATAAAGTTAATACTAATGAGAACATGGTACCTCCAATAATAACAACCCCCATTCCTATGCGACTTGTTGAAGCAGCACCGAGCGACAATGCAATTGGTAATGCGCCTAATGCAATAGTTAAACTTGTCATTAAAATAGGTCTAAGTCGAGATTCTGCCGCTTTTAATATAGCTTCAGGTTTAGGCATGCCTTCTTCACGTAATTGATTTGCAAATTCTACAATTAAAATTCCGTTTTTGGTCACTAAGCCAATGAGCATAATGGTCCCAATTTGACTGAATATATTCCAAGTTTGTCCAAATAACCACAATGAAAACAAGGCACCTGCAACAGCCATTGGAACGGTTAAAATAATCACAAACGGATCAATAAAACTTTCAAATTGTGCTGCTAAAATAAGGAAAATAAGAAGTAATGCCAATCCAAAAGCGAACAAGGTATTAGAACTACTTTCCACAAAATCGCGCGATTCTCCACCTAAATCAGTTGTGAATGAATCATCCAATACTTTTTCTTTTATAGATTCCATGGCATCGATTCCATCATTCATACTCATGCCGGGCGCTAAACTTGCAGAAACTGTGGCTGACATATAACGGTTATTGTGATATAATTGTGGCGGACTGCTTTGTTCTTCTGTCGTCACTAGATTATCCATTTGAATGAGGAGCCCCGCATCGTTTTTAACGAATATCGATTTCAAATCCATTGGTGCATCTCGGTCTTTTTTGTCAAATTGTCCAATGACTTGGTATTGTTTACCATTCATCATAAAATAACCAAAACGCTGTCCACTTAATGATAATTGTAAAGTTTGTGCCACATCTAAAACGGAAACACCCAGACTTTTGGCCTTATCACGATCAATGGTCACATAAATTTCAGGTTTGTTAAATTTTAAATCAAGATCTGTGATCGCAAAAGCAGGATTATTTTCTGCTTCCGCCATAAATTCTGGAATTTTCTCTTTTAATTTTTCAAAATTAGGCGCTTGAATGATGTATTGAATAGGCATGCCACCACGCCGATTAACGGCAATGGTTGGTGTTTGAGAAACATTGGCACGAGCATTTTCAATACCCTTAGCCAATCGGGTCAGATCTTGGGCAATTTCATCTTGTGAACGTTCACGTTCGCTTGGATCAACTAAAGATATATTAGCTCGGCCACTATTAACAGATGAAGAACCAAATCCTGGAGAGGTAATGATCAAGCTTACCTTTTTTTCAGGAATCGAATCATTTATCAACTCCGTCAATTCACCCATAAATCGATCCATATAGTCAAAAGAAGCACCCTCAGGAGCTGTTATATTCATACTTAGAAAACTACGGTCATCATAAGGCGCCGTTTCCTTCTTAAGTAAACTATAAAACAACCCAATCATTACCAAACATACAGCCAAAATGGGGAAACTCAGCCATTTTTTCTTCATGAAATCACGAAGTGAATTGGCATACTGGGTATTCATTTTAACAAAAAAACGTTCTGTTACTTCATAAAATTTTGAATGTTTCTGTTTTCCCGGTTTCATTAAATAAGCATTCAACATGGGAGTTAATGACAATGACACAAATGCTGAAATCAATACAGCGGCACCAATCACTATACCAAATTCCCTAAACAAGCGTCCCACAAAACCTTCGAGAAAAATTACGGGTAGGAATACCGCGGCTAGTGTAATGGAAATTGAAATGACAGCAAAGAATATCTCGTTAGAGCCTTTAATGGCGGCTTCAATAGGTGTCATACCTTCTTCCACCTTTTTGTAAATGTTTTCGGTGACTACAATGCCATCATCAACCACCAAACCTGTAGCCAATACAATGGCGAGAAGTGTTAAGACATTGATTGAAAAACCAAACATCCACATAATGAAAAACGTTGCAATCAAAGACACAGGTATATCAATAAGAGGTCTCATAGCAATACTCCAATTTCTAAAGAAAAAGAAGATGACCAAAATAACCAATACAATGGAGATGGCCAAGGTTTCAACTACTTCTGTAATAGCACGTTTTACAAAAAGGGTATCATCAATAACTACATTTATTTTAAAATCTTCAGGCAAATCCTTTTTGAGTTTTTCAAATTCTTCATAAAAAGCATCTGCAATAGCAACATAATTAGCGCCCGGTTGTGGTACAATAGCCATGGCGACCATAGGTTGGCCCGAATCGCTTAATTTGGTTTCCATGTTTTCGGCTTCCAATGTGGCATTCCCAACATCATTAAAACGCACCACTTTTTCACCGTCTGCAAAAATAATGATGTTGTTAAATTCTTCTTGAGTAGAAAGATTGCCAATGGTCTTAACGGTCAATTCAGTATTTGCTCCTGTCAATTTTCCAGAAGGCAATTCTACATTTTGAGATAATAAGGCTTCTCTAACATCAGAGACGGTGACACCATAGGATGCCAATTTTATAGGATCTATCCACAAACGCATGGCATATTTACGCTGCCCCCAAATTTGCACACTACTTACTCCTGGGATGGTTTGAAGGCGTTGCGCCAATACATTATCGGCATAGTCAGAAAGCTCTAAAATATTTTTATTGTCACTTTGAACGGTCATGGAAATAATCGCTCTTGAATCGGCATCAGCTTTTGAAACCACTGGAGGCGCATCAAGATCTTGAGGTAGAGCTCTTGAGGCTTGAGATACTTTATCTCGAACATCATTAGCGGCTTCTTCTAAATTTTTATCGAGGTTAAATTCGATATTGATTCTACTGGAACCTTGGTTACTTTGTGACGTAATGTTTCGAATGCCATCAATACCATTTAAAGCTTTTTCAAGAGGTTCAGTGATTTGAGATTCAATAATATCGGAATTGGCTCCCGAATAATTAGTGCTTACAGAAATTTGAGCGGGATCGATAGAAGGGAATTCTCTAACACCAAGGTATGTATAGCCAATAATACCAAATAGCATGATAGCCAGATTCATGACAATGGTAAGTACAGGACGTTTGATACTTAAGGTCGATAGACTCATTAGTTTAAGGATTTATTTAGATTGACCTTAACAGGTGTTCCATTTTTCAGGGACATAACACCAGAAGTTAAAATGGTGTCACCTGCCTTAATTCCTGAAATAATTCTTATCAAGCTATCAGTTCGTGTACCCGTTTCTACTTTGTATTCTTGTGCCTTACCATTTTTGGATACAAAGATGACTTTCCCATTTTGAATTGGAATCAAAGCCTGAGTTGGAACCAACAAGGCGTCATTTACAGTTTCTAATGGCAGGGTTACATTCGCAAAAGTACCTGGGTACAATTTGCCTTCTTTATTATCAACAATCGCTCTCAATTTTAACGTTCTCGTAGCCAGATCCACTAAAGGTTCCATAGCATATATTGTAGCTGTATGTTCTTCTGTAGCATCAGACGTAGTAAATGTAAGTGGATTGCCCACTTTGATTTTAGAAACATATTTTTCTGGAATTGAAAATGTAATTTTGATTTGGCTGGTGTTCACCAATGTTGCGATTGGAGTTTCGGGTGTCACAAAAGAACCTTTAGAAATGGATCGTAAACCGATAGTGCCTGAAAAAGGTGCTCTCACCGTTGTTTTATTTAACTGTGCGGCAATTAAATCGGATTCGGCGCGCGCAGATTCGAAATCGGCATTTGATATATCAAATTCTTCTTGACTAATGGCTTGTTTTTCTAGTAGCAATTTTGCTCTTCTCTGATTTTCAGAAGCCAATTGTTGTGCTGTCCTTGCTTTAGATAATTGTGCACGAAGTTCAATATCATTCACTCTAAGCAGCACTTGGCCTTTCGACACTTTAGCGCCTTCTTCAAAATTAATACTCTCCACAACGCCCGAAATCTCACTTCTAATGTTGATTTCCTCATTGGATTCTAAAGTTCCTGAAAGTGAAAGGTTATCGTCAAATTTTTGTGGTTTTAGGACTTCGCCTTGAACACTCATGATAGGCGCTATCTTCTTTTCGTTCCCGAGGCTGTTGGTCTTTTTATTTTCTATCACCCTGTAGACGATTAGGGCAACAATTCCGATAATAATAACGGTATAAATAATGTATCTTTTTTTCATTAAAGTTGGCGGTTATTGCATGTTTATTATACATACAATTTTTGCAAATTTACCTCTTATCAGTCAAAAAAATTATAACTTAATTTTTATTTAACAGAATTTTAGTTGTTTTCTTTAAATCCATTCCAAATGACCTCTCATAGGGTGTTTTTATATGTCTTTATGATAAAAAAATAGATGAATTAATTCTGGTTTTTGTATCGATTTTTGTCTATTAATTTTGTGATTACAATTATTAAACTTAATTATTTTCCTTGAGAATTATGCTGTTCATCGGAAATCTAGCGGTTCATCGGTTGTTAAATGTTAAAAAAATAAGCATTTAATCGAATAAAATAGTTTTTCATCTGCTTTCGGACTAATTTCGTGAGAGAATTAATCCCAAATTTATTCGGACATGAAAAATATAAAACTACTCTTAATCTGCTTTTTTATTACAACATATTCTTTTGCAGATATTTCCTCAACTGAAAAGGATGCCCTAGTAGCACTTTACAATGCTACAAATGGTACTAATTGGAATGCTACTTGGGATTTGAGCAAACCTGTAGATACTTGGTACGGAATCAAAATAGAGAATGATAAGGTTGTTGAGATTAATTTGGCTTTTAATAATCTTGAAGGTAGGTTACCTCAAGAAATAGGTAGTTTAGTATCATTAAGAACTTTAAATTTCGGATTCAATAAAATAAGTGGCACAATACCAACTTCAATTAAAAATTTAAAAGATTTAACATCTTTAGAGCTTTTTATGAATAAGCTAGAAGGAACTATTCCATCGGAATTGGGTGAACTAAAAAAACTAGAATCATTAAAATTATATAGTAATAACTTAACAGGTGCCATCCCAACAGAATTAATGGGGTTGACTAATTTAAAAGAACTTCTATTAGGAAGCAATTTTTTAACTGGAACCATACCAAACGAAATTTATCAATTAAGTAAGTTGGAAAAGTTAAGTTTGATGGATAATAAATTGGAAGGTCAAATACCAGTAGAAATTGCTCAGTTAGGACAATTAGAAGAATTGGTGCTGTCTAGCAATAAATTAACAGGCGATTTACCAATGGAATTTATAAACTTAAAAAATTTGAATACACTAATGGTAAGTGATAATAATTTGAATCAAGAGTATATTAGTGTTTCAGGAAACAATCCTCCAGGTATTATGTTATTGCCATTGCAAAAGCAAAATGCAACAGCTATTATGGACATTGAAAAAGAATAGTTTTAATTAGAATTTCTTAAATCTTAAAAGAGGCTGTATTTAAATACAGCCTCTTTTTTTTATAACTTTATAGGATGATAGAACATTATTTTAGTTGTCCGTATTGTTGGGAACCCATTTCCATGCTGTTGGATTCTTCGGTTTCTAAACAAACATATATAGAGGATTGTGAGGTGTGTTGTAACCCAATAGAAGTAAAAGTTGCATTTTTAAGTATGGAACTTATACATTTTCAGGCGGATAGTATTGAGCAATAATATTTTTAAATATAATCTTGCTAAAATTAAAAAGGATTGTATATTTGCAGTCCAAAACAGTTTTGTCGGTATTATGAACCGAAAGTTAAAAGCTAGGTAAATTGTGTTGGAATTAAATCGCGGGATAGAGCAGTAGGTAGCTCGTCGGGCTCATAACCCGAAGGTCACTGGTTCGAGTCCAGTTCCCGCTACTAAACGAGACTCAAGTACATTTTTGTATTTGGGTCTTTTTCTTTTAAATAATTTTACTATACTTATTTCTATATTCAATAGGAGTCAAGCCTGTTATTTTTTTAAAAACAGTTCGGAACGCTTTTGTGTCTGTATAGCCAACATCAAACATAACCTCGGAAATATTTTTTCTGGTACTTTCAAAACAGCGTTTGGCAGCTTCAATTTTCACGCGTTGGTGGTATTCAATGATAGTATTGTCTGTAGTTTGTTTAAAACGTCGTTCCAGACTTCTGCGACTTACAGCAACTAATTTGGCCATGTCATCCACCGTTATTTTGTCTTGATAATTAGTTTCAATAAATTCTTGTACTTTTTTAACTTCGGTATCGTTATGGTCTTTCTGCCCCGTAAACATCATAAATGCGGATTGACTTTCCCTGTCAATATCTATGGCGAAGTATTTTGATGCTAATATGGCGGTGTCTCTATCGGTATATTTTTCTAATAAATAAAGTAACAAATTCCAATAGGAGTTTGCCCCACCACTAGAATAAACCCCGTTTTCCTCTGTAATGATGCTTCCATCCATAATGTCGACATCTGGAAATGTTTCCCTAAACTCGTTATAGAAAGCCCAATGCGTTGAACATTTTTTTCCGTTTAAAATACCGGTTGAAGCCAATAAAAAAGCACCTAGGCATAAAGAAGCAATTTCAACACCATTGTTGTAATGATTTAGAAGCCAAGGAATGGCTTTTCTGTTCAGTTCAACAGCCGTTTTCATATCTCCAAAAAGCGCGGGAATGATGATGAGATCTGTTTCCTTAACATCGTCCAATAAAAAATCGGTATGAACGGAAAACATCCCATTATTAAATGTTACTTCTCGTTGTTGCCCAACAAGATATACTTCAAAAAGAGGTGCTTTTCCGTTGGCTTGTAAAAACATGTTAGCGGCCGAAAACATATATTGTGGGTCTGCCACAGCTTCTATTACGGCAGACTCAGGAACTAAAATGGTTATTCTTTTCATAATTCAAATATAATAAATCCATTTGTCGTAATCAACCCTTTTGATAGCCGTTATTGCACTCCGTTTAAATGTTCTACTTTTTACAAATTTGTATTCTAACAATTAAACATATTAAAAAATGGAACAGATATCAGTTAAAACAATAGTAAATGCATCAGCAAAAAAGGTGTGGGAATTATGGACAGAGCCTAAACACATTGTAAAATGGAATACAGCATCAGAGGATTGGCACACGCCTCGTGCAGAAAACGATTTAAGGGTTGGCGGCAAGTTCTTGTCTAGAATGGAAGCTAAAGATGGTAGTTTTGGTTTTGATTTTATTGGAATTTATGATGAAGTTGAGCCATTAAAAAGAATAGCTTATTCTATGGAAGATGGACGCAAAGCCAAAACAGATTTCAAAGAAAACAATGGAAATACAGAGATTATTACCGTTTTTGATGCAGAATCACAAAACCCCATCGATATGCAGAGAGCTGGTTGGCAGGCTATTTTGGATAATTTCAAGAATTATACTGAAAACAATTAATCCTAAAAATAGAAATAATGAAAAATAATAATGTATCCCTACACAGAGTATTGAAAGCAGCACCCGAAAAAGTGTTCCATGCATTCTCAAACCCAACAGCATATGCCAGCTGGCTTCCACCTTATGGCTTTTTAGGTACGGTTCATCACATGGATTTTAGAATTGATGGTAGTTACAACATGTCATTTACAAATTTTACAACAGGAAATGGACATTCATTTGGTGGAAAGTTTTTAGACATCAAACCGAATGAACTTATTAAGCATACTGATACTTTTGATGACCCAAATTTACCTGGAGAAATGACCACGACAATTTCGTTTAAAAAAGTTTTTTGTGGGACCGAACTTGAAATTTTACAAGAAGGCATCCCTTCTGTAATACCAGCAGAAATGTGTTATTTAGGTTGGCAAGAATCATTGGAAAAATTAATGAAATTAGTTGAGCCCGAAATTCAAGACGCATAAGAATTTTATTAGGAACATGAAAACCTTACGAACCTGTAAAAATGGTCATCAGTATTACAAGAGTAGTGACTTTCCTGTTTGCCCCATATGTGAAAACGAAAACAAATCAAAAAACGGCTTATTCCACATGCTTTCTGCTCCAGCTAAAAGGGCATTAGAAAATAAAGGAATAAGAAACTTACAGGAACTTTCTAGATATACTGAAAATGACATTTTACAATGGCACGGTATAGGCAAAACTACCATTCCAAAACTTAAAGCATTATTAGAAACGGTGGGTTTAAAATTTAACGCTGAAGGTAAATGATACAGATACATGCTTATTTGACTTTTAATGGCAATTGTAGGGAAGTCATGATGTTTTATAAATCATGTTTGGGCGGGGAACTCACCTTACAAACCATTGGAGATTCTCCGCTCTCACAAAAAATGCCAAAGCAAATGAAAGATTGTATTCTACATGCAACACTTACTAATGATTCCCTTGTATTGATGGGAACAGATATGGTAGCCTCTAAAGGGCTTATAAAAGGGAATAATATTTCACTATCCCTCAAGTGCATTAGTCTTGAACAGATTGAAACATGTTTTGAAAAACTTTCAGAAGGAGGTAAGATAGAACATCCTCTGGAAAATAGTTTTTGGGGTGCTTTATTTGGGGGCCTTACAGATAAATATGGAAACCATTGGCTATTGAGTTATGAAAAATAAATATTTAAAATATTAACCAACACACAAACACATGAAAACAACAAAAACAAACAAAATCATTTTTTGGACGGCAACTATTATTATCTTTTTATTTGAAGGAGTTATGCCTGCTTTCACATCGCAAACCGAATTAGCAAAGGAAGGTATCCGTCATTTAGGTTATCCTGAGTATTTTGGTAATGCCTTGGTAGTATTTAAAGTTTTAGGCGCTTTGGCTTTGGTGATTCCACAAGTCCCCAATCGGATTAAAGAATGGGCTTATGCTGGTTTTACATTCGATTTTTTATTTGCAAGTATCAGTCATTTTGCTGTGGACGGATTCGATTTTCAAACCATTTTTCCAATAATCATCCTAGCAATATTAATGGTTTCCTATGTTTATTTTCATAAACTGAATGCCACAAGTATAAAAGCATGATAGAATAGCTTAAAAAAAAAGTATAATTGAACGCAACTAAATCTTGTTTTTAGCATCTGTACGTATATTCTCTTTCGATACATCAATTGAATTATTTCTAAAATGGTAGAAGTTTTTAAAACCAACATCACGAAACAAAAGCAATCAAAGCAGATTCTTGAGAAACTAAATGAAACGTTTCCCAAATATAAAATCAACTTCGATTTGGAAGATTGCGATAATATTTTGCGTGTTGAAAACCCCATTGGTGACGTTCATAATGACCATGTTATTCAATTAATTAGTGATGTGGGGTTTTATATTGAACCGCTAGCAGAGGAGTTCGCAGATGAATAAATATATAAGCTATTAATTGTTATAGAATTGAAGGATGCTAAGGTGCAAAATCCACACAGTAAGATGATATGAGCTATAAATTCTATTTTTATAGCTCAAATATAGCCCAATTTTGAGCTATAAAGTTTAATTTTATCTTCACAGAAAGATTTTTAATTTGTTTCCCGAAATACAAAGTTTGCAACTTGTCATGCCAACATATGGAAAAAAAGTTAATGGAAATTGTACTTGATAATGGAATTTTATTTGGAGTTATCTTTATTTTATTGTCAATTGCTTTAACAATAATTAATCTTAAGAAAAAAGGGAAGGCGTTCGAAGAGCATAATGTTGCTTCTTGGGGAGCATATGTAAGTGGATGGACTTTAATTATTCTTGTATTTATATTTGGGATATTTTTAGTTAACGGAGGTGTTTGATTGTTCTTAACTTATCATAGTGTTCTATGAAATCATAAAAAAACCATTCAATCCACAAGTTTCAATTCCCCTTTTCTCAATATTTCTTTAACCCGAATTTTTAAACGTTCAGGCTCAATTATTTTAGCATAATCACAAAACATAAGATACCATCTAGAGAATCCATTTTCTAAATCGGTTGTCATAAAAGTCATTTCTACATGATGTCCTTTCATCTTTTCTGAAACAAACCCATAATGTTTCCTGCCACTACTTATATAGCGTGCTACCGTTTTATCAACTAAAATAATGACTTTTGTTTTTTCAATGGTGTTCTCTTTTTCGCGGTGTTCATCTATCGTTCCGTGTTCCAAAGTAAACGGCAATTGGGTTCTGCTAATCAATAACATTCTGTCGGTTCTAAATTGCCTGTAGTCCTTTCTAATATGGCAATAACCCAACACATACCAAAATCCGTTTTCATGAAACAAACCAACGGGTTCTATATATCTTTCGGAAGGCGTGTCACTATTTAAAGCATGATATTTTAAAAAGACTTGCTTTTTTTCGGCAACGCTTTCAAAAAGAATTTCTAAGGCGTTTGGTAAATTTTTATTGAAAAGTTCTTGTGATGGATCTACCATGATTTGGGATTCTAATGCCGAAATCCAATCTTTTTCCCGTCCGCGTAACACCGATTTCACTTTAAACATGGCAGATTCATGATGACTTCCCAAGGATTTATCTACAAATTTTTGCATAAACTTTTCTGCCGCCACAAAGCTTCCGGCTTCTTCACGTGTAAACATCACAGGCGGCAATCTGTAACCTTCCATAATGGAATAACCAACGCCAGCTTCGCTCACAATAGGAACACCAGAAGCTTCCAATGTTCTCACATCTCTGTAAATAGTGCGTAAGCTTACTTGAAATCTATCGGACAACTCTTGGGCTTTTACAATGCGTTTCGACTGCAATTGCACAAGAATGGCAACAATGCGGTCAAAGCGTTTTACAGAATCTAAACTCATAATGGCATGATATATATTCCAAAGATAGGATTTGAAATGAAAGTATAAATCGAAATTGGGTTTCAATTTTTTCATAATTTTTTAAAATTAATGACATCATCACAATGCAAAGTAACATGTGGATTATGACAACCCTATGTCAGTAATTAATTTCTATAAAAATAAAAGTCAATAAAATATAACTAGTTAATAAACAATATTTTATAATAAATGATGAATAAATTTTTTTACTACTGACAAACGGTTGTCACATACCCATTTTAATTTTGGATTATAAATTAATAATCATTTAAAACAAACAATCATGGAAACCACATTAAACAAAAACACAAAACAGCATGAAGTAATATCGCCAACCGAATTAATAAATCATTGGCAAGGCCACAGAATTTTAACACGTAGGGTAATTGAAGCATTTCCTGAAGAAGCATTTTTTAATCATACCATAGGAGGGATGCGTCCTTTTTCAGACATGGTGATGGAACTTTTAGGCATTGCAGGGCCTGGAATTAAAGAAATCGCCACTGGGGTACAAGCACCACTTAATGAGCATTTTGAGCATGGTAATAAAAAAGCAAAAATCCTTGAGTTATGGGACGAAGCAACAAACGAAATCAACACCTATTGGGTTCAAATAAAACCGGAACAATTTCAAAAGAATATTAAAATTTTCGGTCAGTATGAAGGTACCGTGTGCTCATCCATATTTTACTTTATAGATAATGAAATTCATCATAGGGGACAGGGTTATGTATATCTACGCTCATTAGGTATTGAGCCGCCTGCATTTTATGAGAGATAATTAATAAAACCGATTCACATGCAAACAGTTTTAGTATTTAAAACGTCTATTCATAAAAAAAGTCATATTAAAAAAGTAAAACCACTTTTGAATGATTTGATTGCTAAAAACGGTTATTGGAATTTTGACTTGGAGGATTGTGATAACATCCTCCGAGTCGAAACCCAAACTATTTCAAGTGACACTATTTGCAATGTTTTAAACAATCATGGCTTTTGGTGTGAGGAATTATATTAATTGGTTGAAAGGGTTGAATAAATAAATAATATCTTACTAGCAATAGACTTTAATCTTGTAAGTCTCTTACATTTCTTCACAATTTTATGCTGTTAGGGCATATTAACTTCAATAATTCGGTTTTCTTATTTTTTTGTTAAAATATTTAACATCTGGTAATATTTAATACTTTTTATTCTTAATATTATAGACCTTATCTAATAAATGATGGCTTTAAAAAAAAAAATTAAAGTCATGGTTTTTTTGATAAAAAGTTTGCGGATTGGTTCTAAAACTTGAAAAAGATCAAAGTACAATTCTGAAAGATGGCTACGCGGCCCTGATGGGGGCAATATATTTAAAGGTGTTTTTAAGTGTTTTTAAAAAAGCCTTACTGTGAAGATGAAAATGAATGATGGAAGATTGAAAATTTAAACAATAACCATATATTTTATTTTAACCAACCATAATTCCCTATTGTTTTTTATGAAAATCAAAAACTTTGATCTCTCAGTAATTTCATTTGCTAACATGAAATTATGCTTAACACCAATAATAAAGTCAGGCCTCATTTTAATACTTTTTACGCTCTTAGGCTGTAATAAAAACAAAGATAACCAGCATAAAAGTTGGAAGGATTATGGGGGTGGCCCAGATCAATCCAAATATGTCGATTTAAATCAAATTGACAAATCGAATGTAAAGGATTTGGAAGTTGCTTGGTTCTATCCAACTGGAGACAATAAAATTTACCAATTTAATCCATTAATTGCAAATAATCACATGTATGTTTTGGCTAAAAACAATTCACTTGTAGCATTAAATGCAACCACTGGAGAGGAGATTTGGATTCATGCGAATTTATCTGGAATAACCCGAAGAGGTATTAATTATTGGGAAAGTAAAGACGGAAAAGATAAAAGATTAATATTCCAAATAAATAGTTATTTACAAGCTATAGATGCTACAACGGGAAAATCCATTCTCTCTTTTGGTGAAAATGGTTTGGTAGACTTAAGACAGGGGTTGGCAAGAGATCCAAATTCTTTTTCTAGAGTTCAGTCGGCAACACCCGGTAAAATTTTTGAAGATTTGATTTTGCTAGGGTCATCTCCAGGAGAGCAATATTCGTCTCCCCCAGGCTACTTAAGGGCTTTTAATGTAGTAACAGGTAAATTGGAATGGACATTTCATACCGTACCTCAACCGGGAGAATATGGGTATGATACTTGGCCAAAGGATGCTTATAAATATGTTGGGGGTGTTAATACGTGGGGGGAGATTTCCATAGATGAAGAAAGAGGCATTGCTTATTACCCCTTAGGCTCACCAACCTACGATTATTATGGGGCAGACCGTCATGGAAGTAATTTGTATGGCAACTGTATATTGGCATTAGATGCCAGAACAGGTAAAAGAATATGGCACTTTCAAACGGTGCATCATGATATATGGGATTATGATTTAACCGCAGCTCCCCAACTTGTTACGGTTAAACATGACGGTAAAAAAATTGATGCGGTAGCAGTTGCTTCCAAGAATGGATTCCTATTTGTTTTTAATAGGGTAACGGGTGAGCCTTTATGGCCTATTGAAGAGCGACCGGTTGCACCAAGTAAAATTCCTGGCGAACAAGCGTGGCCTACACAACCATTTCCAACAGTGGTGCCGCCTATATCCAAGCAAGAAATGAAAAAGGAAGATTTAAGCTTGGTATTCCTAAGTGATGAAGAGCGAAAAGAATGGGAGCAAAAATTGGATAGTGCTGAAATAGGGTTTTATACACCTCTTTCCAATAAAAATAGCACATTAGCAATTCCAGGTGCAGTAGGTGGGGTTAATTGGGGAATGACAGCCGCGAATCCAGACAAAGGCATGGTATATGTGATTTCTATGAATTACCCGTCATTTTATGAAAAATTGATGACTCTAGATGAAATACAAGAGAAAAACAGCAGCATGCGTGTTACAAGAGGGAATTCTTTACTCTATCAACAGAACTGTGCAACATGTCATGGACAAAATAGGGAAGGTTTAGCTGGCCCTGCACTTATAAATCTGGGTCAAAGAATGAATATGAATGATTTTAAGCGAATTTTATTTTCTGGTCGAGGGGACATGCCATCTTATTCCCATTTAAAAGCTGAAGAGTTGGAAGATCTTTATAATTTTTTATCTGGTTTAAATCAGAATCAAACAACCAGAAATAATGAAGAAACCCAAGTGCCAACGGGTCCTGTTGTAGAAATTGGTGGTGCTCCAGGTGGATTGGAACAAAGAAAAGTAGAGAATAGTGGTGGGCGATATGGTGCTCCTTATCCAGAAGATGTTAAAATAGACCATGAACGTTTGTATATGTATCAATGGGGACTTGAGTATCCTTACATCATTAACCCACCTTGGTCTGAAATTATGGCATACGATTTAAATAAAGGAGAGATTAAATGGAAAAGATCACTTGGAGAAGATCCTGAGGCCAATAAGTTAGGGTTTAAAAATACAGGCTTATTGAGAGCTCAAAGAAATGGAATGATTGTAACGTCTAGCGGATTGATTTTTTCAACATCAAAAGACGGTAAGATTTATGCCTATGATGCTGATAATGGTGAAGAATTATGGAGTTCAACATTGCCAACTGGATCCGAAGGGCTTCCTGCCATGTACGAAGAAAATAACAAGCAGTATTTAGTAATAACAGCTACAACACCTGTACGAGTTGGTAAAAATGGGGATGAAATAAATGAAGGTAATGAACCGCAGGGGGGCTATGTTGTTTATGCACTGCCAAGCAAATAGATTATAAATAAGTAAAACAATAGTTTATTCACATGAAAACGTATTTAACCTTAATTGTATTTTTCTGGGCAGGATGTATCGGTTTTTCGCAGAATTATAAAGAATTGCAAGATTTAAAAGCCATGACATTTATACCGGATTATCTTTTTAAGGAATCTACTCTTAATGATTGGAATAGTCTAGGTTCTGCAAAATGGAGTGCGAACGATGGAAGTATTATTGGAAAAACAGATAATGAAAGTAAGTCCGGAATTTTAGTTTTTAATGAATCGTATCAAGATGTTGCATTTCAGGTTTCCGTTAAAAGAAATAGTATGATTGAAACAGGATTGCTTTTTAGATTTGAAAAAAAAGATAATACTATAGATGCCGTTTTAATATCTGTTGATGGAACAGGAGATTTATCCTTGTTTAACATTCATTTTGATATGCAAGGTAATGAAATTGGTCGGGAAAAGCTGGCCAGGGCAGGAGGTATAAATTATCGAATAGCTCCTCCCGTTAAGGAAGACGCTAATCAGAACCCAAGTAGAAGATCTAACACGGCACCCAAAGTACCAAGCGATCTTCCCGTTAAGCAACCCAATACAGAATTTGTAAACGGAGAATGGAATCAATTGGAAGCTTATGTAGATGTTAACACCATACGGACTTTTATGAACGATGGTAGAGAAGTTGGAGGCACTATGGGAGAAGAAAAAAATGAGGACGGTTATGGTCCGGTGGCTTTATATATCAAAGGACTAGGAGAGGTTCAGTTCAAGAATATCATGCTAAAGGATTTATCAATAAAAGAAACCCCAATTGAAAAAACCTCTGAGAGATTTAAAATTCAGCGAATAAGCGATATGTATTACTCATGGGCAACGGATGCCGCCGATTTTAACAGAGATGGTAATTTAGATATAGTTGCTGGTCCCTATATTTATTACGGGCCCGATTACACAAAACGTAGTGAAATTTTCCCCGCCATCACAGGGAGTCCTTCCTTACAGTTTGCCTATAACCGAATTCAGGATGCTTATGATTTTAATAATGATGGTTGGCCCGATGTACTAAGTACTGCTTTTTCATCAGCACTCTATATAAATCCAAAAGGAGAAAATAGGCGTTGGGAAAGTTATAATATTCTTCCCGATGCCAGACAAGGTGAAGTAACAGCATTCAAAGATATAGACAACGATGGTAAACCAGAGTTGATTTATGGTGCCAATGGCCATGTACGTTATGCTAAGCCTGATGAAAATGATCCAACCAAAGCATGGATTGAATATAATGTTTCAGAGCAAGGATATCATTTAGCTCATGGTATCGGAACGGGAGATATAAATAATGATGGTAGGATAGATATATTGAATGCCGTAGGATGGTGGGAACAACCAGCGGTGTTGGATAGTACCAAAACGTGGAAATACCACCCCGTAGCATTTGGTAGATATGGAAAACGATCTGGTGGAATTGGAGGCAGTATCATGGCAGTTTATGATGTAAATGGTAATGGATTAAATGATGTGGTTACAAATTTAAACGTGCATGGTTTTGGTCTGGCTTGGTTTGAACAAAAAAGAAATGAAAATGGAGATATAAGTTTTGTTCAACACATGATAAGTGATGATTACCAATTTGATAATAAAGGTGGCGTCACATTTTCTCAAGCCCATGGAGCCACATTTGCTGATATTGATGGTGATGGCATTGAAGATTATATAGTTGGTAAACGTTATTTTACGCATTTGGATAACTATTTAGATCCAGATACTTATGGGCCTCCTGTACTATATTGGTATAAAACCGTTAGGAATAAAGAAGCCCCGGGTGGTGCGGAATTTATTCCAGAACTCATACATAATCGTTCTGGAGTTGGTTCAGAAGTTGATGCTGTAGATCTTGATAAAAATGGCACTGTAGATATTATTACATCTACAAACAACGGCACATTTATTTATTGGAACAATACAAAAAAATAGTATCATGATTTTGATGCTATTAGTTGTTTCAAATACATGATTAGCATGTATCAACAATAATTATTAATTTAGAAAACTGACATTGTTTATATGAAATGACCTAAAATATTGTTTTTATAATACCATACTAAACTAAATATTAATTTAAAATGAAACCAAAAATGTATCTTTATGTATTAATGTTATTAATCGGCGTCGTGTTGGCAGTGCATCTGTCAATGAATTCGCAAGTAGGCTCTATTGTTAGCAACGCACAAATGGGTAACGCCATTTTTTGGTGTATTGGTGGAATCACCGCAATAATCATTGGTGCTACCAATTGGGACCCAGAAGTATTTGTTAGATTAAAGGAAGTCCCTGTTTGGTTACTGTTTGCAGGGGTCATGGGGGCTGCATTGGTGTTTGGAATCGCATGGATTATTCCAAAAATAGGTGCAGCACCAGCATTTGTAATAATGATCGCAGGTCAAGTGATTGCGGGCATGGTCATGTCGCATTACGGATTGCTTGGCGCACCCGTAGAGCCTATTTCAACCACAAAAATTTTAGGAGCATTACTGCTGATAGGTGGTGCAGGATTGGTTACTTTTTCTAAATAAAAAATATAAATTATGAGTAAAGAGTTTGAATTTTCCAGAAGAGATTTTGTTAAAAAAACAAGTTTAGGGGGTTTGTCATTATTGGCTCTACCTACTTTGACCAGTATGGGGCTTTCTGAGGATTTTAAAAAGAAATTTGATATTGGAGCAACCTTTATTTTGTGGGGCTATGGTACAGAGAATTTAGAACCCGCTTTGGCCGATTTATCCAAGTTAGGATATCATTCTTTCGAAACCTTCGGTAATGTCATTCAGGATTATGACGAAAAACGTGGGGGATTGGAAGCCCTTATTGATAAAGTTGGTATGCCAATAACATCCGCTTTTTGTATGACCGATGTTTTAGATCCATCCAAAAAAAAGGAAGAGCTTGAGAAGCTAATAAAATGGTCTAAACTGCTAAAAAGAGCAGGAGGGAAAGTTGTGGAATATTGTCCTTCTAGCATCAATAGAAAGGACTATGATTACAAAGTGCATAAAAAATATATGGTGGAATCCATGAACGACTATGCGAAAGCAGTGACCGACCTTGGTTTAGTTTGTGCGCTTCATCCCCATACAGGTACGCCTATTGAGACCGAAGAGGAAGTGTATTTTATCATGGAAAATGTAAACACGGAATATATGAAGTTTGGCCCAGATGTTGGTCAGCTCCAAAAAGGTGGTGCAGATCCCGTTAAAATATGTAACGATTTTATGTCGCTAATAGAACATGTGCATCTTAAAGATTATGAAGGTGGAGATAATGGCTATTTAGGATATGCCCCGTTGGGTGAGGGCGAGGTTAATATAAAGAAAATATTAAAGCAGTTAGAAAAGGAAAGACCAAGTATGGCTGGTGCTATTATGTTCGAGTTAGATTATGATAGGCGAGTCAAACCAATACATACCACCTTTGAGGCTGCTGAAATCTCAAGAGATTACCTGAAAAAATTAGGTTACAAATTTAGTTGAAATTAATAAGTGATTGAATTTCAGTTTGTTGTTGGTTTCAAGTTAATAAGAAAAATTTAAAGGTTTCTAAATTAAAGATTTAGAAACCTTGTTAATTATTATTTTATGGATATATTAAAAAATTACATTGGAGGATCGTGGGTTAGTAGTAAAGAAAAAAAATCAATTGAAGTCGTTGACCCCGCTTCACAAGAAATATTAGCAAAAGTTCCTTATGGCGAAAATACCATTTCCGATGTTCAAGAAGCGGTAAAAATAGCTTCAAAAGCCTATCAGGAATGGCGGGAAGTACCTGTCATGAAAAGGGTTCAGCCACTTTATAAATTAAAGACCTTATTAGAAGAACACGCGGAAGACATTGCTAGAATAATCACTAAGGAATGTGGAAAAACGTTGAATGAATCAAGAGGTGAAATCCAGAGAGCTATAGAAAATGTGGAGGTTGCTTGTGGAACGCCCATTTTAATGCAAAGTGAATTTTCAGAGAATATAGCTTCTGGTATTGATGAGTTTATGATTCGTCAACCATTAGGAGTCTGTGCCTGCATTGCACCTTTCAACTTTCCGGGAATGATTCCATTTTGGTTTTTACCCTATGCCATTGCTTGTGGTAATACATTTATTTTAAAGCCTTCAGAAAAAGTGCCATTAACCATGATGAAGGTTTTTGAACTGTTGGATCAAATCGACTTACCAAAAGGTGTTGTGAACTTAGTTCACGGAGGTAAAGAATCGGTTGATGAATTATTAGAGAATAAGGAAGTAAAAGCTATAAGCTTTGTTGGTTCTACAAATATTGCCAAATATGTTTATTCCAAAGGCGCTGCTAATGGCAAAAGGGTTCAAGCGCAAGGAGGTGCCAAAAATCCCGTGGTTATATTACCTGATGCCGATTTAGATATGTCGGTAAAAATAATTATCGATAGTGTTTATGGTTGTGCTGGTCAGCGCTGTTTGGCGGCTTCAAATATCATAACGGTTGGTGATAATAACGGTAAAATTAAGGAGGCACTCTACGAAACGGCTAAAGCCCGAACAACAGGATATGGCCTTGATGAAAGTGTAGAAATGGGCCCTGTAATTACAAAGGATAGTCGGAATAGAATCTCACATTTAATAGACAAAGGTGTTAAAGAAGGTGCAAATCTATTATTGGATGGTAGAAACGCAAAAATCAATGGCTTTGAAAATGGTAATTTTTTAAAACCCACTATATTACAAAACTTACCTTTAAATGGTGAAGTGATAAGAACTGAGATTTTTGGACCGGTGATGAGTTTGATTGAGCTAAAATCGGTTGACGATGCACTTGAGTTTATAAATAGTGGCCGTTACGGCAATATGGCTTGTTTATTTACGAGTAGCGGAGCCAACGCCAGAAAGTTTAGAAACCAAGCCAATGCTGGTAATATTGGTATCAATATTGGTGTTGCTGCACCCATGGCTCAATTTCCTTTTAGTGGATGGAATGAAAGTTTCTTTGGAGATTTACATGGACAAGGTCGTCATGCCATAGAATTTTTTACCCAAACGAAAGTGGTTATAGAAAGGTGGCCAAAAGAATGGTCAAGAAAATTTTAAATTAGGGAATATAATATTAAGCTATGACTAATTATAAAGATAATCCTTTACTTAATTTTGAATTAAACCATTCAGATATAAAAACGATAGGGAAAGATTTACAAAGACCCGAGTGTATTTTGGCAGAACCTGACGGCTCACTTTGGTCCGCCGATGCGAGAGGTGGTGTTATGAAAATATCACCAGATGGCTCACAACAATTAATAACGCAAACAGGCTCCGATTTTTTTGGAGCAGCTAAAAGCGAAGCTACACGATATTTAGAAGGAACCTTGCCCAATGGTTTGGCTTTTGCCGATAACGGAGATATATTAATTTCGAATTTTGGCACGGATCGTTTGGAACGTATGACGCGAACGGGACATACCATTGTATTGGCCGACAAAATAGAAGGGGAAGAAATAGGCAAGGTGAATTTTGTTTTAAGGGATTCCAAAAACAGAATTTGGATAACCATTTCTACCAAAACCAAAAATTGGATGCACGCCTTAAAACACGATCTGAAAGATGGTTATGTCGCCAGATATGAAAATGGTGCTTTTAGAATTATGGCGGATGGATTTGGATTTACCAATGAAATACGGTTCGATAAAAATGAAGAATTTTTATATATTGTAGAAACAACTGGCGGCTGTATTACAAGAATGCGGTTGACTGAAAACGGCGATTTGGTAGATAGAGAGATTTTTGGCCCTACCAAATTAGGAAAAGGTGCTTGGCCCGATGGGATTGCTTTTGATGCTTTTGGAAATCTTTGGGGAACCACTGTCTATTCAGATAAATTATTTGTTTTAACTCCAGAAGGCGATATGAAAACCCTTTTAGATGAAGGTGATCCAGCAAAGGTAGAAGCTCTTGAAAAGGCATTTTATAACAACAATGTGACTGAAGATGTTCTTTTTGCTACGGGTCAAGGCATTGCTCCATGGATGGCTAGTGTTACCTTTGGTGGCCCCGATTTACGAACGGTTTACATCGGTTCACTTAAAGGAAAAAATATTCCATATTTTAAATCTCCAGTACCTGGTTTACCCATGGTTCATTGGAAATAATTATTAAATAATAAAAGAAAAGAATGATGCAATTACCAAAAGAAATGGATGCTCTTGTTTTAAAAGGAGTCAGGGAGTTTTCAATAGAAACGGTACCCGTCCCCATTCCCGATGCAGATGAGGTTATTTGTAAAGTGGACACGACGTTTATTTGTGGCACAGACCCACATATTATTAATGGCGATTTCCCTAAGTTTTGGCCAACTGGTTATCCTTTTATCCCCGGACACGAATGGTCTGGAACTATTGTGCAAACAGGAAAAAGAGCTTCACAATTAGGTTGGAATGAAGGTGATAGAGTTTGTGGCATTTCCCATTGTGGCTGTGGCTATTGTGAAATGTGTTTAAAGGGAAGATATAACATCTGTTTAAATTATGGGAATGAAGACAAAGGGCACAGACAGTATGGACATTATACACCTGGTGCCTATGCGCAATACATGCGTTCTTCAGTAAAAAGTATTTTCAAAATTCCTGATGATATGTCTCTTGAATATGCTGCATGTGTCGATCCATTAAGCATCGCTTTATATACCGTAAAAAGATCCAGAATGCAGCCGGGTGACGATATTCTCATTTTAGGAACAGGCCCACAAGGTTTAATGGCCATTTTATGCGCTAAAGCTATGGGAGCAGGGAGAATATTTGCTGCAGGAAGTGGAGAAAGACTTGTAAAAGCTCAAGAACTTGGAGCTATACCCATCGATTATAGGTTAGAAGATGTTGTAGAAAAAATAAAGGATTTAACCAATGGAAGAGGTGTTCCCGCTGTTTTGGAATGTGCAGGAACGTCCAAATCAATTACCCAGGCTTGTTTAGCTGTATCTAAGGGTGGTGTTGTATCAGTTATTGGTATTCCGCATTCGGACCCTTCGCTTCCATTAAAAAGAATTGTTTTGGAGGAAGTTGAGATTATTGGCAACAGGGCCAATCCGAATACGGCGCAACCGACCATTGAATTACTCCAAAATAAAAGAATCGATTTAACACCATTAATGACCCATCGATTTGCCCTAAAGGATTTTGACAAGGCCTTGGACATTTTTGAAAAAAGGGAAGATGGTGCCATTAAAGTGGCAACAAAACCAAATGGGTTATAATAAGAATAAAAAACTATTAAACTAAACTAATTATGAGTAACAAAGTAATGATTGTAAGTGGTGGCGCTTCTGGCTTAGGCCTTGCTGCTGCAGAAAAGTTCGCGAAAAACGGTTATAATATCGTCATCATAGATATAGATAAAGAAAAAGGAGAAAGGGCAGAAGCAAAGATTAAAAGCATGGGCCAAGATGCTATTTTTTGCCTATGTGATATTTCAAATAATGAACAAATAAAAGCTGCTGCAAAATTGACTAAAGAGCGATTCGGAAGGGCTGATGTTTTAATCAACAATGCTGGTCTAGAAGTAAGGGGTAGCATTTTACAATGTAGCGAAGAAGATTGGGTAAAATTATATAATATCAATCTAAAAGGAATTTACTATATGACCAATGCTTTTGCACCAATGATGATTGAACAAGGCAAAGGGGCTATTGTAAATACAGGTTCCATTTTGGGGTATAGAACCGTTGGTGAACGCGCTGCTTATTCGTCTTCAAAAGGGGCAATCGATACATTAACCAGAAGTATGGCTTTTGATTTGGCTCAAAATAATATTAGGGTTAATTGCGTAGCACCTGGTGCTATTGATACACCTTTATTAAGAGGGTCCATAAACGACTCACCAAATCCAGAAGAAACAGAAAACTTCTTAAATTCAAAGAGCGTGTTAAATAGAATGGGAACCTCTGAAGAAGTTGCCAATGTGATGTATTTTTTAGCATCAGATGAAGCGTCCTTTGTTACTGGAGCTACCTATTTTGTTGATGGTGGGTGGTCTATAATGTAAAATTTGTAAGACTTAAATCAGTAAATATTAATAATTCCATTAAAAATTAAGGCCAGTGATTTATTTAGAAAATAAACAAAACCTAATCCATAAAGGCATTACCCAATTGCTTGAAATAAAGGATGCAGAAATCAAATTGTTAAGTCTTTACCAATGTAGACATGCCATTGATAATGGCATTCACATAGGGGGCGCTTTTTCGGCTACTATTCCTATGGTAAGTCTTTTTTATGGGGGCATCATAGATGTGAATATTGAAAACCCAACGGCTATTAATCAAGATCAATTTGTATTAAGTAAGGGGCATGCCGTGGCCACGTTGGCTTCCATTTATGCTGATTTGGGTTATTTTGATATGAGCGTGCTAAAAAACTCCAGATCCATTTCAAGTGTACTCAATGGGCATCCAGGGCCTTTGCTTCCGGGTGTTCATGTGGCTACAGGGCCTATGGGACAAGGGATGGGTGTGGCACAAGGTTTTGCAATTGCTGGTCAGCAAACCAACAATTTTGATGTGTATGCGTTAACGGGTGATGGCGAATTGCAAGAAGGTCCTATTTGGGAAGCTGTTATGTATGCAGGAGCCAAACGCTTGGAGAATTTATGTGTTATGGTAGATAATAATGGTGGCCAATTGGACATCGTTTCTAGCTTGCATTTTCCTTACCATAATTTAGGAGCCAATTTTGAAAGTTTTGGTTGGAGGGTTTTAGAAGTTGATGCTACACAATACCATACAGTTTATGAAGCATTGCATACGTTTAAATATCAACCAAGAGATGGCAGACCAACAGCTATTATTTGTAAATCCACCAAAGGACATGGCGGATTTTCAAACCTAATGAATAATCACAAATCAACCTTAGGCGCTGAATTACTTGATCAAGAAGAAACTTGCCATAAGAATACTAGATTACAAAAGGAAAAAGCATTTTGTGACTTTTTTAATAAGATCTTAAAAGAAGCACATTTTTCTGAAGTTACCGATGTTTTAAGTCAACACGCACAACAAATGGGTTTCGAACTTAAATTGGACAAGTCAGAGTTAAAAAAAATATCCAATATACCAGCTAAAGTTAAATTAAAGAAAGCTGAAATTAGGAATAAAAAAATAGAATATAATACTGAAAAGCTTCCCAAGTTAGAACTTGGAAAATTGTATGCAGCAGACAAAGTGATTGAAAGTGCCATGAAGGTTTTTGCTTCGGATGAACGTGTTTTTTCAATTGATTCTGATTTGGCATCGACCAGCGGACTTCAATCAGGAATAGGTCATGTTGATAAAAGAAGGGCTTTGAATGTAGGTGTTGCAGAAGCAAACATGATGTTGATTGGTGAAGCATTGAGTGTGCTGGGCTCTAATGTGTGGGTGAGTACGTTTTGTCCGTTTTTCGATTGGAAAGTACTTAGAAGAATTGCGGTTGGTCACCAAGAACGATTAGAGGTTATAGAATCTAAAGGCTGGCTATCTGAAGGACATGGCATAGATTATACCATGGTGGTGACTGCGGCAGATTTGGATACACAGTCTAATGGAGCGACCCACATGGGTAATGACGATGCCTTGTTAATGAATGAGGCGGCTCATATTAAAATAATAAATGTGTCCTGTCCGCAACAATTATTAAGCATGATGAAATGGATTGTAGAAGGAAACAAAGGCATTATTTACCTAAGAATTCTAAGAGCGCCTTCTAAAGTAATTTATAGTGATGATTTTAAATTTGAATTTGGAAAATCCTATTCAGTTGTTCAAAGAGATAGTGTTCATGCCTATATCGTTACGAGCGGCAGAAGTGTTTTTGAAGCTATGGATGCCAGTGATATTTTATTAGGTAACGGGTTTAATGTTAATGTGATCGATATGCCTTCTATTGATTCTAATGCCATTATTGAACTTTATAATTCAGGAAAACCTGTTTTTATTGCTGAACAGAATAATGGGTATTTATGGACAAATTTCAGAAAAGTACTTTTTTCAAGTTTAGAGTCAATTCATACCAAAAACATGCACCCTATCAATCTAACTGCGAATGGCGAAATAAACTATATCCATTCCGGAACTTATAGCGAATTGGCAGAACATTATGAATTAAATGCAGATAAGCTCAGTAAACAAATTCTTAACATATTAAAAAGTTAGAAAATGACAATAATACATGAAAGTGATGTAGAAGAAGTAAGTCACCCAGGACGATTTATGAAATGGTTAGCTAATGAAGATTCTTTAAAAGCTAAAAATTTATCGGTTTGTGTCATCAGGGTGTTGCCAGGTGAAACGGTGAGGCCTGCACATTCCCACCCCAATAGTGAGGAATTGATATATATTATTAATGGTGAAGGAAAAGTGATGATTGAAAATGAAGTGGGCGATGTTAAAACTGGTTCAGCAATTCTTTTTGAACAGGGGAAAATCCATATGTTGAAAAACACGGGAGATACAGAAATGAAGGTCATTTGTTTTTTCGCTCCTGCAACAAATATTGATAATTATAAAACATTTGAGGATATTACTTTTCCTGAATAATAGTTAGACTTCAGTACAAACAAAAAACCACAGATTTTATAATGTGGTTTTTTGTTTTTTAGAACTATTTGATTTTTTATTTAATTTCAATTTCAAAAGGCGATGCTGGCAAACCTTCTTTATTATACAGATTCGGATTATCTGGATTATCTGCCCATGCATAACGAACGTATTTTGGTTCCGTAATAGCATCACTCCAAACCACTACCTTGTCGCCTTCAATTTTAGCGTTTGCCCAAACAAATTTTTTGTCTTCACCTGCCATTGCAAATTCACTTAAAGCTTCGCCGTCATAACTAGTCAGTCCGCTTCCTGTATGATTGAACGACATAGTAACTTTGTTTTCTTCTATTTTATAATCCTTATATAAAGGGCCGGAATAAACAATATCTTGACCATAAGCAAGTTTTAATCCAGCCAAAGCCATGCGCTCACCGACATCTTTTTTGTTGTCTGGGTGAATATCGTTCCATTCGCCTAAATCAATGTTTACCGTCATGGCCGTATTAGGGACTGAAAGTGCTTTCAATTGTGACTGTCTCAATTCTGCCCAACCGCTTTCAGAAGGCACATAAGATACATCCATAAAATTAGGAAGTTGTGCGTAAATTACAGGAATGTCTGGGTTGTTAAAAACAGTTCTAAAACCATCGATTAAGGCATTCATATAACTTTCGTAAATTTTAGCTTGGCCTGTATTGCTTTCACCTTGATACCACAAAATGCCTTTCATTGGGAGTTGCGTGTATGGCGCTATCATGGCATTGTATAAAGACGTTGGTTCATTTTGCGGATTGATTCTTCTTGGTCTTGGCGCATCCGTATTATTTCTTCTAAAAGCTGAAAAATCCATTGGTGGAAATACATCACCGACTTTATATTCCCAATACCCTTTTAAATCCACTGTATCTTTTTCAGTAAAGATGTAATAGGGTTTATCTGGTACAAAACCACCTTTCCCACTATTGTTTGTGACTCTAACTACAAAAATATTTTTACCTGCTTTTAATAAATCAGCAGGGACTTTATATCTCCGTTGTGGATACTGGTATGTTTTTTCACCAACTTTTACGCCGTTTATATATAGTTCGTCAGCATCAACAATTCTCCCCAAAAAGACCCTGGCTTCTTTATTTTCCATAGACTCGGGTAGTTCAATCTCCCTACGGTACCAAACAACGCCATTTAAATCTTTAATACCTTGATCTTCCCAATACCCAGGAATGTTGATGGTTCTCCAATTCTTCGGAGTAAAGTTAACATCATACCAAGGTAATTCGCCTATTAATCCTTTGTCTGTAGGTTTTTGTGGTGTCCTGTTAGTTGCAGTACTAGTTCTCATTTGGCTATTTACAAATGAGGTATCTTTATTTTCTTCAATAATTTTCAGGATGTCTGGGAAATTCCTGAAACCCTCTTTTGGTGTCCAAGCTTCTATGGGTGTGCCACCCACGCTCGCATTCACTAAACCAATCGGAATACGGTATTTTTCATAAATCTTTTTAGCAAAAAAATAAGCCACAGCCGAAAAAGGTCTGATTTCTTCACCAACGGCTTTTAGCCATTCGCCACCTTCTAAATCGTTTTTAGGGCCAGAAATACTGGTTGTTGTTGGTATTTTAAAATGACGTATTTCTGGATTGTTGGCATTTTTTATTTCATCGGCATATGTGACATCATGGATGTCCAATTCATGAACCATGTTAGATTGTCCGGTGCACAACCAAACATCACCAATTAAAATATCTTTAACTTCAACCGTATTATTACCAGAAATGGTCATAGTGAAAGGGCCACCAGCTTTCATTTTTGGTAAAATTATAGTCCAGTTGCCTTCAGAGGAAGCTTTGGTACTATATTTTTTTCCTTGGAAAGAAACAGTGACTTTTTCACCTGGGGACGCCCATCCCCAAACGGGAATCTTAGCATCGCGCTGTAATACCACACCATCGCTTATAAGCTTAGGGAGTTTTACATCGGCGAAACAAGTTGAAATTGAAATTAAAAAGAGGATTAATGTAATGATGCTCTTAGTTTGTTTAATCATATTTAGTAGTTTATCAAGTTTTGTATTTAAAAATAATACTTATTTACTGAACCTTATAAAGGATAAACAAAAAGTTAATAAAAGTAAATGCTTTAAAATATTTTTTGCGCAAATTTTTCAACATTTATAGAAGGATTAACAATAATTTCAAACTCTATGACTCCTAGAATTAATTCATCTTTTGTTAGAACTTCAACTTCCCATTCACCTTCTTTAATATTGCTTTTGTATGTGTAACCGCGATAGCCATTGTTTCTTCCTCCGGTTATTTCAAATTCAATATCATCAGCAATTTCCCATTTTTCTTGTGCTTTATTATACCATTTCCATCTATGGATAATGGATTGCTCTAAAGCAGTTGGCGCAAAAATGGATGAAAAGATATATACTTTTTCAGTTGGCGTATAATTAAATTTTAAATTATGGTCACGCCAAAAAATATCTTGGCTGTCTGCTTCGTATGTTACAATGTAGGTATTGTTTTCAACAACAACATCATGAGCTACTATGCCCGCTTCTAATGCTAAGGGCACTGGCGGAATTAATTTGAAAAAGTAAAAGGAATTAATGCATAAATAAATGGATAGTATCAAGCCAATCATTTTTCCTAAATGTATTTCTGCTCTGGTACTTGGGCTCACTGAATGAATAAATATGATTAATATAAGGGTGCAAGCTAAACTTACAACCCCGGAAAAAAGAAATATATTAGTGTTCATTTCTTTTGCCAGTACAGGAATCATAAAAGCAAAGAAAGTGAAGCTTATAAAAAAATAGACGCTGAATTGAAAATACTTATTTGAAATGCTTTTTTTAAGGAATTCATTAGCAATAAGTAAAGTCAATAAAATTATAAAAAAACAGACTGTTTTAGAAAGAGAGACACTTCTGGAAAAATAAATAACATAAGCGCCCGAGAGTCCGCCAAAAAAAAATTGAATGACCAATGGGAAATACGCTTCATACTTTTCAAGCCAAGTATTTTTCCATTTTCCGTCATCTGCTACATTATAAAAATAAAGACTTATACTTAAAAGAGACATGTATAAGCACAACACAATTAAATCATATAGCTGATCAATCCTGCCAAGTGTTAAGGTGTCAAAAATAAACCCACCAATGAAAAAAATAATAGGTGCATACTTTTGGTACTTTTTTAGAAACCTACTTAAGGCACTGTTTCTATACTTCGCCCAAATTCTTTTCATATGTAAATAATTATTGTTTTAGAGGTCATATGTTATCGCTTTATTTTTATTGGGGTTTATTTGCAATAAACTTGTGGATAATGGCGATTTCATATGTTTATCTTAACAGAATAAATATAGGGTAATAATCAAATTAATCCCCTTTGTTTAAGTTATTTGTTCACATAACAAATATGAAGCCAGAATTTAATTTATGCCTAAGATAAAAAAGCAATTATGCAATTGCCTTTTATATGAGTTATCTATTAGAAATGTAGAGGATTATTTAGTTTTTCGATTTATTAAGACTGTGGGATTTACAATATGCGGAATTCTGTTGTTTGTGTAAAATTCAATAATATTTGTTGCAGCTAATTGAGCCATCTCATTTCTAGCCTCTATAGTTGCAGAGCCGATATGAGGTAAAACCGATACATTTTCCATGTGTAATAGCGGATTGTTTGGAAGCATGGGTTCTGGATTTGTCACATCCAATCCAGCTCCCCAAATGGTTTTATTATTTAATGCGTCAATTAAATCCAATTCATTATGAACCATGCCCCGAGAAGTATTAATGAATATGGATGTCGGTTTCATTTTACCAAAAGCGTCTTTATTAAAAACGCCCTCGGTTTTGGGGTTTAATGAACAGTGTACCGAAATAACGTCGCTTTGAGATAATAAATCATTGAAATCAACAAACGTTGCATCTAATTCCTTTTCGGCTTCTAAATTGGGTTTGGAATTATTGTATATAATGTTCATATTGTAAGAACCTTTACACCGTTTAGCCATTTCAATACCTATTCTACCCAAACCAAAAATGCCCAATGTTTTATTTTTGAGTTCCATACCTAAATTAGCTTTTGGTCTAAAATAACTCCACTCGCCTTTAATGATCTGCTTATGCATGAAAAACATTTTTCTGGACGTGGCAATCATCAGTCCAAAAGCTGTGTCTGCTGTTGCGTCGCTCATGGCATTGGGTGCGTAACCAATGGGGATTCCTAGTCTGGTGGCTTCAGGGATATCAATGTTATCATATCCAGCTGCAAACTGGGAAATAATGTCAAGGTGAGAACACGCGTTTAAAAATCGTTTGTCTATACTATCAGAGCCTGCACAAAATAAGGCATTGTGTAGCATGGCGTTTTCTATTAACTCATCTTGTGTCATGGGCCTGTCTTCGTTCCAAGTTGTGACGTTAAATCCAGCATTTCTTAATAGATTAACCCCGATTTCAGGAAAAAGTTTAGATATAAATATCTTTTTAATGTTCATAATGTTATAGGATGCATGTAGAATATCAGATAGCCTTACTCAGAATATCATATATATTATGTTGGATTTATAAATATAGTAAACTAATTTATTTATAGGATATAATTGATTGCAGAAGTATGGATTTTAAGATTTAGGTTCATAAGATAAATTTCAGAAAATATTTGTGAATTCACTTTTGCATTCATTAAAATCAAAAGAGTCAATTAGTAAAGACGATGCCGACGGAATGGAATTCAATAGTATTAAAATTTTGGATGAGGTGTTTTAGGATTTATTTTTAAATCTTTCTGATTATAAGTAGTTTAAATTAATGTAAAAACCAATCTTTGGTTTTAAATTGTTTTTAGGGAATTATTCAATTTTTATATTTTACATTTTTTGCCTTGTGTAAAACCCACTCAAACGATTTCGTTGAGGGTAATTTGAAATGCAAATTATTTCTTAAAATAAGACTTTAATTTTTTTTTAAAACGAAATAATTTGTATGTTCGGATTTTTAAATGAAAAAAATTAAGAATTAGCAAATAAATGGTACAAACATTACAATAAATACTTACAGGTTTAATTGTTTTTGGTTATTTCTTATTTTTAATTAATTCACCATTCAATATTTTAATAGTATGCTATCATTTTTAATAGTATGCTATCATTTATTGATTGCTAATTTTATTTTAACCAACTAAACCAAATTTTTAAGAATGCCATCTACTACTAAAGATTTTTACAAGTATTTTTACATTGCAGCCCTAGTTTTTTTAATAGCCTACATATACATTGTGGTTGATTCTCATGCCCCTTCTGCTGGATGGGCATTGTTGTTGTTTTTTACAAGTCTAGCAATTGCTTTTAAAGGAAGTAAATTGCTTAGCGGTTTATCTTTTACCATGTTTATTTTTGGGACAGTGGGTCTTTCTTTATACCATCCCGAGTATTTTACCCAATGGGGTGATTTTAATTTAAAGGCTTTAATAATACCACTTATACAGATAATCATGTTCGGTATGGGAACATCCATGAGCATAAAAGATTTCGCAGCTGTTATTAAAACCCCTAAAGGTGTTATTATTGGGGTAGTTAGTCAGTTTATGATTATGCCCATTATAGGTTTAACATTGGCAAATTTATCAGGATTAGAACCTGAAATTGCAGCGGGTATTATTTTGATAGGTTGTTCACCAAGTGGACTTGCATCTAATGTGATGTGTTATTTAGCAAAAGCTAATTTGGCACTTTCACTAACAGTAACCTCTATTACAACATTATTGGCTCCTTTTATCACACCAGTGTTAATGAAATTATTGGCAGGGTCGCTTATAGAAATTGATGTATATGGCATGATGTGGGAGATTTTTAAAATGATAATCATACCAATTGGTGCTGGATTAATATTTAATAAGCTATTAAGTGGAAAATCACAATGGGTAGATAAGGCTATGCCAATAGTTTCTATGGTTGGTATTGCATTAATTCTTACTATTATAACAGCTGCAGGTAGAGATAGTTTATTGGCTATAGGCCCTATTTTAATTGTTGTTGTATTAATTCATAACATGAGTGGATATACTCTAGGTTATTGGTCCGCCAGATTGTTTAAAATGCCCGAAAGTGATTGTAGGACTGTTGCATTAGAAGTGGGCATGCAAAATGCAGGGCTTGCATCAGGTATTGCAGCACAATTAGGCAAACTAGCAACCATAGGATTAGCTCCTGCTGTATTTGGTCCAATAATGAATATTACTGGTTCTGCATTAGCTAGTTGGTGGCATAACCGTCAACCAGAAGGAGAACAACCAGAAGAGGTAGAATTCAAAAGACATTAATTAAGAAAAAACTCAACATTCATAAAACTAAAACTAAATTTCATCACGTATGTCAAAATTAAAATTCGTATTGTTCGCGGTAGCAGCAATTACTCTAGGGTCACAAATTAATGCCCAAGAGGTACAAATAAGCAAAGAAGAATTAATTGCTTTAACCCCTGCATGGAAGGGTGAACGTTTTCCTGATGGTAGACCAAAAGTTCCAGACGCTATTCTAAAAAGAATGAAATTGGTAAGTGTGGAAGAAGCTTGGTCAACCATGAAAAATGCTGGATATGGTTTCCAAATTGCTGAAGGATGGAAGCAAATAAATCCAGATAGCGTTTTGGTTGGTCGCGCTTTTACAACTATTTTTATGCCAGGACGTCCTGATGTATGGAAAGCTATTGATTCTGTTGGAAAAAAGAAAGGTTGGAGAGCGCAAAACTCTTGGCCAATAGATATGTTGTCTAAAGGGGATGTTTATGTGGTAAACCAATTTGGAGCTAAAGTTGATGGCCCTACTATCGGAGATAATGTCGGTAATGCTATTTATGCGAAAAGCGGTAATGGTGTAGTGTATGATGGAGCTCTTAGAGATGTAGAAGGATTAGAAGAAATAGGAGGTTTTACGTCTTATTATACTAGTTATGATCCATCATATCACAATCCTGGAAGAAATCCTAATACCATGATTATGGGTATCAATAAACCGACCTTAATAAGACAAGTAACAGTTATGCCTGGAGATGTGGTTTTAGGTAGAATGGGTGTTGTGGTATTTATTCCAGCTCATTTAGCAGAGCAAATTGTAAAAACTTCTGAAGTTGTTAGACTTAGAGATATGTTTGGTCACGAACGTTTGAGAGCAGGAACTTATACTGCTGGGCAAATAGATGGTCGTTGGGAAGAGGCTATAGAAAAAGATTTTTCGAAATGGTTAAATGATCATATTGATGAATTACCTGTGCCTAAGGAGCAAATTCAAGAAATATTAAAGGAAAGAACTTGGTAGTAAACCGTAACCTATAAACTAAATAAATTACTAATTAATAAACAATTAAAAATGGCAAATTCAAATTCTAGGAGATCATTCATTACCAAAGCCACCATGGCGGCGGCGGCGGCTCCACTAGTAACATTCGGACAAGGGTATCAAGATGCCGTTGATAAGAATGAAAAATTATCGGCTCCTTCAGATTTAAAAATAACAGACGTTAAATGTGGTTATATTGGCGGAAGTTTATTTGTGAAAATATTTACTGACCAAGATATTTATGGTTGTGGTGAGGGTGTAGATGCTATTAATGGAACATACCATTTGGTGCAAAGTTTCGGTAGAAGATTAAGAGGACAAAGTCCATTCAACGTCCACAAAATTTTTGAGGATATCCGTAGAGGAGGGCATTTTGGTGGAGGACAATCAGGTATGTACGTTGCTGTACTTTCTGCCATAGAAACTGCTTTATGGGATTTAACAGGCAAAGCTTTAGGACTTCCTGTTTATCAACTATTAGGTGGTAAATTTAGAGATAAAGTAAGGGTATATTGTGATACGGCACTTTACCGTGTACGTTTCCCATCACCAGATGATTTTGCTACTGCTGCAAAAGATGCTATAAAAAATTGGGGATTCAGCGCTTTAAAATTCGATATAGATTATGCTTCTGATCCTGATAAACATGATCGTTATAACTGGACAGCAAGTCCAGGCGAAATAACTAGAATGTATAATCAATTAGCTGCAGTAAGAGAGGCAGTGGGTCCTAAAGTAGATTTATGTGTGGATATGCACGGGCGTTACGACCATGTCACTGCACAAACGATTGCTAGTAAAGTAGGGGATTTAAACTTAACATGGTTAGAAGAACCAATTCCAGCAGAGAACTATGATGCGTTTAAAGCGCTTACTGCAGAAACCAGTGTGCCAATTTCGGCAGGTGAAAACGCCTATCTTGGACATGCTTTCAAACAATTGCTTGATAACGGGGTAGATATCATCATGCCAGATTTACAAAAATGTGGTGGATTAGGAGAAGGCCAACGTATTGCGAACCTTTCAAACTTATACTATGTTCCTTTCTCACCTCACATGGTGGCATCGTTCTTAGGAGCTATGGCTTGTGCACATGTTTGTGCATCAGTGCCTAACTTCCATTTAATGGAATGGCAATCGTATTTCCATACTAATGAGATGTATAGAGAAATTGTTATTTTTGATGAAGAAGATTGGGTTAAAGATAGTTACGTTAAAGTATCAAACAAACCTGGAATTGGTGTAGATCTTAACATTGAAGCCATGAAAAAATATGCTACTAGAAATGTGCCATTCTTTGAATAATTAACGTTCAACTGTAATTATTATTCAACAAAAAACCACTTCAAAATGAAGTGGTTTTTTACTTTAAAAGATTTCTATTTAATATTAATTATTTTAAAGGCGTTATCTTAATATTTTTGAATTGGATTTTTCCATCAGTTTGATTATTTCCTAATGCTTGTAATGCAATAAAACCATCCGATAGTTTGTTATCTGTAGCATCTGCCGTTAAAGTGCCATTAGTCCAGGCTTGAAAACGATTGCCCTCTACTTTAATCTTAAGCGTATTCCATTTATTGATGGTTTCAACAGCAACTAATTGAGGAGCTATAGGAACAATAGATCCTGTACGGTTTGCTGGTGTTGGGTTTGTATCAGAAATATTTACTTCATAACATTTCTCTGTATTTATAACCCTTTCAGCACAATGAATGTAAACACCCGAGTTTATCGCTGCATCAGGGTTGAATTCCATTTCTAAGATATAATTGTCATATTTTTGGTTTGTCATCAAAAAGCTATTGCCTCTCATGATGCTACCATGTAGTACACCATCTGAGAATTCCCATGTGGCATTGCCATTTTTATCCCAATCGGATGCGTTTTCTAGGAATAGTGCTTGCGAATTTTTACAGGAACTGTTTAGAATCAGCATGGTAGGAATTAGAAGATGTAATTTTGTTTGTTTAATAGAATTAATAAAGTTCATTTTTAATTTTTTTAAGTTTAGTTATTTATTAGTGATGTTGTTTTTATCAGAATGGAAAAAAACATATTGGTTTACAAAGAATCTAATATAGGTATTTTTTGAATATAGACTAAACTGATTACCCCTTTTAACTAGATATTGGGACAGATTTTTGTGTCTAATTAATTTAAATTTTTAAATGGGGCAATTTTTTTAAATCTTAACTTTTTTGAAAGCAAGATTTATCTTAAAATGGTTATTTTTATAATCTTAATCAAAACTAATAAAAACTAAACTAATGAATTTGAAATTAACCAAAAGAATATTTAACAGTGCTTTACTTGTTGTTGTCACTTTTGCAATAGTTCAGTGTAAACAATCAACGGCACCAGAGTGGCAAGCGACCAATGATGCACTAATAAGTCAACATAATCTTTCTGTAAGAGAGTTGACTGACTTGCCAGAAAACGGCATAGCATCCAACCTTGAGGCAGGTAAAGTTATTAATCTTGACAAAGTTGATAGTCTAGAACTTCATCCAGGGGTAAAAGCCAAGATTTTTTGGGGTACAGGTACCATGGTAAGTGTTATTCAAATGGCACCTAATTCAAAAATTCCTGATGAGGTATTATCAGAAGATAGATTTCTTTTTGTTCAAGAAGGATCCATAAATCAACTTATAAACGACACCGCTGTTACATTGGCTTCAGTGGCGAGGGAAGAACCAGATGGAAGCCATAGTGGTACTCCAAAAACAGAGTTTGTCTATTTAAAAAAAGGAACTAAAAGTAGCATTACTGCTGGTGAATCTGGAGCAAAACTACTTGAATTGTATAGCCCGTTACGATTAGATTATCTGAAAAAATTAGGTATTGAAAATCTTCCAAGTGACATCATGGATGTTAAAAATGCCCAAGAACCTAATATTGAGTTTAATAAGGTGTATGATTTATATGATTTTCAATTAACTAAATTGGCTGAAGGTGCTCATTCTAGGTTAATTTCTGGAAGAAATACTCAGTTAAGTTTTATTTCTATGGATCCAGGTTCTACATTTCCGCACCATATTCATCCTGAAGAACAAATGATGTTTGTAATGCGTGGTGAATGCGAAGAAATCATCCTTGATGGCAAAGCACACATGGGAGAAAATGATGTTGTTCGTTTACCAGGAAATATGGTTCACGGTGCTTATATAAGTGAACTTGGTTGCGATGCATTGGATATTTTTTGGCCCGCGAGAGCAGATTATTCAGAAAAGGAAAAGGCCGTTTTAACAGCTTACCATAATATAATTCCTAAAGATGCCAAACCAGAATTGTTGGTTGATGGTAAAATAACGGAGCCTTCTTTAACATTTAGTGAAGGACCAAAGTGGATGAACGGAAAAGTATATTTTTCAAACATGTATTTTGATCAAAATTGGAATGCCGATCCAAAAAAGAGTTCTATTGTAGAATTAAGCCCAGATGGTAGTTATAAAAATATCACGGAAGGAAAAATGCAAGCTAATGGCTTATATCCTTATAAAAATGGAAACCTAATTGTTTGTGATATGATTGGACATCGTGTTGTTGAAATGACAACCACAGGACAAGTCGTAAAGGTTTTGGTTGATAAATATGATGGAAAACCAATTGATGGGCCTAACGATGTGATTACAGATACTAAAGGCGGTTTCTATTTTACAGATCCTCAATTTACTATGGAACCAGAAAAAAATCAGCCTGGTAGAGCAGTATATTATGTGTCTGCAGAAGGAAAAATAACAAGAATTGTTGAGCCAAATGAATTCGCCATGCCAAACGGTATTTTGTTATCACCAGATGGCAAAACGCTTTATATAAATAATTGCTATGATAATGAATCCTGGTATCCTGTGAACAGTGAGAAAGACAACTTTATTTGGGCATATGATGTAAATGAAGATGGCACGATAACTAATGGTCGTCAATTTGCTCAACTGTTTTTAACTGGAAATGTGTTGGATAGAAAAGGAAAATCTTCTAGTGCAGATGGTATGGCGATTGATAAAATGGGTAACATTTATGTTGGCACCTATTATGGTGTTCAAATTTTCAATAATAATGGCGGCTACGTTGGTATGATAAATTTACCATCATTTCCAGTAAGCCTTTGTTTTGGTGATGAAGACATGAAAACCTTGTATATTGTAAGTTATAGTAAGGTTTTTAAAATTAGAACCAATATGGAGGGTTATATAAATTATTTATAGAAAACATCAATTTTACTAAACATAACAAAGATTAATTAAATGAAAAAACAAATAAAACTAAGTTTGAGTCTTTTGGTACTTATTTCAACTTCTTATGGAATTGCCCAAGATATGGGAACCATAGAATTTATTTCAGATGAACTTTCAGCTGTTATAAATAAAGATGCCAAAGTTGAAAAAATTGCTGATGGCTGTCAATTTACTGAAGGACCATTATGGATTGAAAAAGAAAGCATGTTATTGTTTTCTGATGTTCCAGCAAATACTATTTATAAATGGACTGAGGCAAAGGGTAAAGAAGTGTATTTAAAGCCAGCTGGTTATACATCTACTGAATCTAGAGGTGGGTTTATGGGGTCTAATGGACTTTATCTTTCTAAAAAGGGAGAATTGTTAATTTGTCAACATGGAGACAGAAGAATAGCAAAAATGGATGCACCCCTGAATGCTCCGCAGACAAATTATACAACGGTTGTTGGTGAGTACGATGGCAAGAGACTTAACAGTCCAAATGATTTGGTAATGTCTAAAAAGGGAGATTTGTATTTCACCGACCCAGGATATGGTTTTGAAAAAGGCATGAACGATCCTAAAAAAGAGATTCCTTTTCAAGGTGTTTATAAAATGGATAAAAAAGGAAAAGTAACCCTTCAAGATGATCGTATACCTCAACCAAATGGCATTGCTATTTTTCCTGATAAAAAAACAATGATTGTTGCTAGTACCGATGGTGAAGATAAAGGATGGTTTAAGTATGATATTGATAAATCTGGGAACTTAAAAAATAAACGTGTATTCTATAATGTTGCCAAAGAAAAAGGTATGGGTGGATGCGACGGATTGAAGATTGATAAATCTGGTAATGTATATGCTACAGGTCCAGATGGTGTTTGGATATTCACAAAAGATGCTAAGCTTATTGGTAGAATTAAATTTAGCAGATTAAGTGTTGCCAATCTTGCTTTTTCTCCAGATGAAAAAATAATGTACATTACAGCTACAAATAATGTATTCAGATTAAAAATGAAATAAAAGAACTCTGAATAAATAAAAAATGCCACGTTTTTGCGTGGCATTTTTTTATAAAAAAATTTTAGTTAGATTGCTGTTGATATATTTAGGTGTAAGCTATCTTTTTGAAATTTATTTTCCTTACTTTTTAGGAAGCGCATAAACCACATATCCTTTCGGAATGTCCTCTTCTTTTAGCGTATCATCCTTTAAACGTCCAGTTGAGCAAATTACAAGGTATTGCCGCCCATTCGCTTCATACATAGCAGGAATGCCCTGAGGATTTGTTCGTCCTACTTCTTTTTTCCAAAGAATATTGCCATTATCAGCATCATAAGCATAAACCCTACCATCCCCAGCAGTGGCAAAAACTAGTCCGGTTGCCGTAACAACCATTCCTTTTCGTAAGGATCCGTTGGCTGTTCCTGTATTTTCTTCACTATCAATGTCATCATCATCACCTAGGGGCACTTTCCATTTGATTTCGCCCTTATTTAAATCATAAGCGACAATCCATGACCATGCGGGTGTTAAAATATCGTTAGCTGCCTCACCATAGTTATTGGATTCTATATAAATTGCTTTAGGACCCATGTAATCCATGGGATACCCAACTTCTTTTCGTGGTGGGTAATCAGGAACTTTTACTCCACCCGAAGCTACTACAGGCCCCGATGGCGGGAGTACCTGCTCTTGTTGGCTGTTATTACCTCTCGTTCTGGCTAAGGATGCAAGGTAGGTGTATAGATTGCTCAAGGCTTCACCATCTAGGTGTGGCATGGCAGGCATCCGACCCTTACCATTGGTCACTGTCAATTTGAAAGCATCCAATCCGCCACTTCGATCCATAGTGAGCAAACTGGTTCCTAATCCCTCCAAACCATTTTTATCAGCACCATGGCATACCAAACAAGTTTGTTTATATGAAGCCTCTGCTTTTGCTATTAGATCACCAGACAGTTCCGAGTTGTTCTTTCTCGGCTCCCTAATTTTTAAGCGATATATAGATGCAGATTCTTTGGTTTGAACATAAACAATGCCTTTTTTGGGATTTGCAGCTGTATTGCCGTAATTGGCACCACCTGTTGAGCCTGGAATGGCAATGGTTTCATATTTGTCGGAGAGTGGCTGGAACAATCCTACTTTCGATTTACTAATTCTTTCAATCATTTCTTCACGCTTTTCGTTGCTCCAATAAGGATTCATATCCTCCACAGTTACTACTTGGCGGTTGAATGGTGGTATGACAGTAGGAAAGGGTTGGGTTGGCGATGACTTTTCATTAGGCATGTCACTTTGTGGAACGGGTCTTTCCTCAATAGGCCAGAGCGGTTTGCCCGTTACCCTATCAAACACGTACAAAAATCCTGTTTTGGCAGCAACGGCCACAGCATCTACCTTTTTGCCATCGTGCTGAACGGTAATCAACTGAGGTGCAGCTGTCAAGTCATAATCCCAAATATCATGATGTACAGTCTGGAAATGCCATAGTCTTTTACCGGTACGTGCATCAAGGGCGATGATGCAATTTCCAAATAAATTAGCTCCTTGTCGATCTGCACCATCAAAATCATAAGTTGGAGAACCTGTGGGGAAGTAAGCAATGCCACGTTCCGCATCTACAGAGATTTCACCCCAAGTATTGGTAGCCCCAACGTATTTGTAAGCATCTTTTGGCCAAGTTTCGTAGCCATATTCACCTGGGAGTGGGATGGTATGAAAAATCCATGCCATTTTTCCAGTGATGACACTATAAGCACGAAGATGGCCAGGCCCAACAAATGGATTTTCTCCTGGAGCTGAACCAACCAGAATCAGGTCTTCAAATACATGACCGGGAATAACTGGCATCATACGACCCAGTGTTTCAGGATCCCGATCTACTCCAAGTCGCATATCTGTATATCCGGGACCTGTATCACCAAAGTCCATGATGGACTTTCCGGTAATGGCATCTATGGCCTGCATGGTATTGTTTAGAAAAATAATCAGTCGCTTTTGGCTCTTATCCTCGCTTTGCCAGAAATTGATGCCGCGGGTAATGATTCCTTTGAGATTTTCATGAATCCAAATTTCTTTGCCAGTACTAGAATCAACCGCAATAATCGAGTTGTTTCTACCCATTACGTACATCACGTTATCCACGATAATGGGGTTGAAATTATAATTTGAATTATCGTAAGTGGGTACTATAAATGCTACTTCTAGTTGGTTGACATTTTTCTTGGTAATCTGGGTGAATTCCACAAATTTTGAATGATCGGGACCTCCGCCATAGTCTTTCCATTCAATGTGTTGTTGTGTCGCTAAAGGTTCTGAATGCTTAACATTACAACTGGCTAAAAGAATAAAGAAACCAGATAAAATGTAAAATGAAGGGGATAACCTTACTGAAATAGTGTTTGTGTGTGGCATAAGTGATTATTAGTTTAGCATCGTTGTAATTAGTTTTTCTTATCGAAAACAGAAACGTTCTATTCCCTAAGTATTTAAATACGCCACGGCTTTCGTCACAAAAATGCCCTTACTTCATATAATCGCTCAAGCGTTTCTTTGTATATTAAGTCTAATCAACTTCCCAAGTATCTGTTCTGAATGGTACTATTGGGAATCCTTCTCTACTTAGTACATTAGATATTCCTATGTTGCTAAATGAAAATCTAACAGCTACAGGTTCTTTAATATTTTTATTTGAAACTATTATTTTGTCTTTTTTTAGTTGCACATCAGCAGGTAAAAATTTCTTATTGCTTCCGGCTATCATAAATTCCGTGGGCTTGCCACCATCCTTGGTGATAAAACCGTTAGGTGCATCACTGAAATATAGGCTAGCCTTTCCTTTATCTATTTCCATATTTTTCAATACGGGGCTCTTATAAACAGGAATGTTTTTTCCATAAGTTTCAGCAAGTGCAAGTAGTGCTAAACGTTCTCCTACGTCCTTTTTATTTTGAGGGTGCAGGTTGGTGACATCATCTACTAGGTCGGTAATTACCACCATGCCAGTTTTAGGATATGAAAGTGACTTGGACTGTGCTTCTTGGAGCAACGCCCCTTCATACAAAGAAGTATCGTATTTCCATGGTGCAATCTGTACGTAGTAGAATGGAAAATCATTTTGGAAGGCTTCACGCCATGATCCAATCATGCCATTTAACATTTTTTCATAGGCATAGGCTCTAGGCGTGTTGCTTTCCCCTTGGTACCAAAGGGCTCCTGAAATGGTATAATTAGAAATAGGATAAATCATGGCATTGTAGAGATAGCCGGGTTGATGTGGTCTATGCGTTTTCACTACAATTTCACTGGCGGCTTTTTTCATGATAGGATCTGAATCTATGACAGATGCTGGCTCCCATAGTTCTATAGGCGTTCCAGACCAAGCAGATTGTATCAAACCGATGGGTACCTTCAATTCGTCATGTATTTTTTTTCCAAAAAAATAACCAGCAGCACTAAAACGTTTTAAGGTTTCTTCATCGCATGATACCCAATCGCCATCGGCATGGTCTTGAGGATATTCAGAGGCTTTTTTATCTACTGTAAAGAATCTGATATTACTATTCGCACTAGTTGGTAAAATATCTTTTATTTGTTGGTTATTGCTCATTTCCATATTGGACTGCCCAGAAAGCAACCATACTTCTCCTATCATGATATTTTCTAGCACAATACTCGGTGTTGGTCTAAACCTGTTCATACCTTTTAAGGTGATGGTATATGGACCTCCAGCTGAAGGCGTTTTAATTTTCGCTTTCCATTTTCCAATGTTGGAGGCTTGCACCGTATCGACTTCTTCTTTCCAAGAAGAAATGATAACAAAACGTTCGCTGGCACCCGACCAACCCCAAAGGGTCGCTTCAGAGTTTTGTTGCAATACCATATTATCACTTATAATGGAGGGTAGCCTAATCTGTGCATCTGTTCTATATGTAAATAAAACGTTTGCTATAAATAAGCTAATTAATAAAAGTTTTTTCATTTGTCTATTTAGTTTGGTTTGAATATAAAAAATGGTAATCTTATCGATTACCATGTTCTTTTACTCATCACTTTATCTAGTTCGGCGCGTGTCATTTTACCTAACTCAGGGTGTTTTTCAAGCCATTTTAAAAAAGCAGTTTTTATATCATCTCCCCATTGGCTATCAATTTCACCTGTGCTGTATGTGCCCGCTTTTACCATTTCAAAACCAAATTGATCTTTTCTGGTGACAAATTCCGATGTGCTTACCACTTGTTCAGCCATATGTGCAGGAACAAAAAGTACACCTTCAACAGTTGCAATTACTAAATCCCCCGGAAGCACAATAGCATCACCAATACGAATTGGCGTATTTAATCCTGTAAGAACCATTTCTTCAGTAAATGATGGATGAAAATCACGTACAAAAGCATTAAAGCCTTTAATGTTCTGTATTTCCTGTAAATCTCTTGCGGCACCATTAAACACAACACCGTTACCAGATTTGCTGAATATAGAATTTGCTAAAGTAGCTCCCATTATGGGACCACTACTTATTTTTCCATAGGCATCAGCTACATATAAATCGCCTTTAGTAAGTATATCAATAGGCCAAGCGTTGGTGTTACCTTTTCTTCCTTGAGAAGCACCTCTTTCTTTAATGTTTTTTTCGACATCTGGACGGCTTGGTAAATACATAGCAGTAACAGCACGTCCTGTCATAGTGGTATTATTGACTATTTTCCAGTTGCCAGCATATTGGTTTAGGTATCCTTCATTTCTCAATACGGTCCATGCATCATCAATCATGATGGTTTTTGCTCTCTCCAATAAATCGTCTGGAATTTTTGGTCTGCCATCATCAAAACGTTCGCCTTTCCATTCCGAAGTAAGAAATAACATTTCTTCCTTGCTAATGGTTTGCGCATTTAAACTTACGATTGAAAATGTAGTTAGAGTAAATAAAATAATTGCACTGTATAATTTCATGGTTTTTGTATTTAAATATTTTAATTATTATCACTTCCTTTAATCAAGGTGTTATTTACTGCGTCCATACCTAAGCGTTCTTTAAGTTGTGTTAGGTATAAACTTCTTGGCGTCACATGTTTATCCATAGATTCCACATGACCATTTGGTTTTGTTAAATCTTGTAAAGCAGCATTAAACACAACTGCGTTGACGCCGATATGTCCGAAAGAATAATTTTGGGCAGTTGGTGGTTGTTGAATTAGAAAATCGCCTTCACAATTCCAGAATACAATATTAGCACCTGCCCAGCCAATAATATAATCCCAGAATCGTGCCGTAAGTGGTGCTTTTACATTATCATATAGCACTCCAGTTGACCAGTGGTTGTGTGGTTCGCTCGATGAATAAGGATTTACAGCGATACATTCTAAAAAAACATTACCACTGGCTTCATGACTTTGCAACACAAATGAATGACGTCCTTTTTGTGAAACAGTACGTTGTACTAGGCAAAACTGACCGTTCATTTGGAAAGTAAAACGTCTGCCGCCCCATCGTTGCGCTACAGGCTCTAGGGACTGGCAATCTTGTACCGTAATGTATTTTGTTCCTGCATTAGCTTGAACCACACTGCTAACAAAATGTAGGGCACTCATGTTACGTATCCAAACATTTTTGGCATTGGTGATATTTATAAAATTGGAATAGTGATTCTCATCGGAATAATATTCGTCACCTTGATAACGATGGGCTTCGCCCAATTTATCACGATCCATATTGCCATAAGCAGTCGTGCGCACAGAAGGGTCATATTGAGAGATGCCACGAAGGTTTTCAATACCTATTTGTTCAATACGTTCATCATTGTATTTATAAATGGCACCGCCACCCCAAGGTGTTTCTATAGCACAGAAAATAGGGGCGTCTAACGTAATGGTATTTCCATTAATGGTAACGATGGTTCTATCATAATCAATATCAAATGGTCGCCATCTGTTTCTTCCAGCAGTGGCACTATCTAAACCAATTTCTTTAATCCATGCTTCATTTCCAAAACGTCTGACAATTATTTTATCGCCAGCTTTAAAGGTTTTAGCAGATTTTATATTAAAGGTTAACGCGCCAACGGGCACGTAATCGGTGGTAATATCTTGTTTCGTGTTTTCTTGAGGTGTTACCTTATTTTCACCTTCAATATTTATCAAAGCAGGTCTTCTTACACCACGGCCGCCCGTTTGTGCTGTTTGTACAGGTATTTTACCAAAAAGAATTGTTCCAGTTTCTCCCATACCTTCGCCACGAAGTACCACGCCAGACGCTTTGATATATAAAGGTTTTTCTAAATCGTAATGGCCCATTTTTAAAAGGATGGTTCCCCTAAATCCATGAGCATCTGGAGTTAGTGCAGAGACGCTGTCTATTACTTTTTGAATTCTATCGGCATTGTCCCCTAAAATAGGCCAAATAGTTGCTTTTATGGCAACTGTTGGAATTGGTACGCCACCGCCTTTATAGCCTGCGTTTGAAAAATCAGGGATTTTATTACCTAAACTATCGGGTACGTAAACCAATTTATTATCAATACCAGGATATACCAACGATGTAGTAGGAGGTATATCTTGCGCGTTTAAAGAATTTATGATTGAAATACTTCCTAAAAAAAGTAAAATAATGGTTTTGTAAAATTTCATATAGTCATATAATTTTAATTGCCAATTAATTCTATTGATCTGCATTTAATAAGGTGTTATTGACTGCCTCTATTCCCAATCGTTCTTTAAGTTGGGTCAGGTATAAACTCTTTGGCGTTACATGTTTATCCATGGATTCTACATGGCCGTTTGGTTTGGTTAAATCCATTAATGCCGTATTAAAAATAACAGCATTGACGCCAATGTGTCCAAAAGAATAATTTTGAGCTGTTGGTGGTTGTTGTATTAGAAAATCACCTTCACAATTCCAGAATACAACATTGGCTCCCGCCCAACCCATAACAAAGTCCCAATAGCGAGCAGTTAATGGTGCTTGTATATTGTCGTAAAGTATGCCATTTACCCAGTAACCATGAGGTTCACTCGTTGAGTAGGGATTGATAGCTTTGCATTCCAGAAACACATTACCGCTTGACGTGGAACCTTCCCCAACAAATGAGTGTCGGCCTTTATAGGATACACATCGTTGTACCAGGCAAAACTGACCATTCATTTTAAAGGTAAATCGTCTGCCTCCGGCACGGACCGAAACGGGTTCCATGGATACACAATCCTGAACAGTAATCCATTTAGTCTCTCCATTCGCTATCACAGCGCTGTAGGCAAAATGCAAAGCTGTCACATTGCGAACCCAGGCATTTTTAACATTGGTAAAACCAATAAAATTAAAATAATGATTTTCATCAGAATAGTATTCTTCTCCTTGGTATTGATGTGCTTTGTCCAACTTGTCACGATCCATGTTACCGTAGGTCGTTGTACGAACCGTTGGATCATAATCCGATATCCCACGAAGATTTTCAATACCAACATTTTCAATACGGTTATCATTGTATTTTAATAGTTCGCCTCCTCCCCAACGTGAATCGATGGCCGTAAAAATGGGAGCATCAATAGTGATAGTGTTGCCATTTATATTAATAATTTCGCGGTCATAATTGATATCAAATTTCCATTGCCTGCTGTTCGCTATGTCATCCTTCATTTTCAATTCTTTAACCCAGTCTTCATTACCAAAGCGTCTAACAAATACTTTATCCCCCTTTTTAAAACCCTTGGCAGATTTCACATTAAAACTAACGGCTCCAACAGGAACATAATTATCAGTAATTGTTTGCTTGCTGTCTTCTAAAGGCTCCGTTCCATTTTCTGCTCCAATGTTAATCAAGTCGGGTCTTGCAAATCGTTGTCTGCCGGTAGCATTTGGATCACGAGGAGGTAAAACGCCATAAAGAATAGTTCCCGTATCACCCATGCCTTCTCCACGTAAAACGATACCGGAAGCTTTTATGTAAATGGGTTTTTCAAGTCGATAATATCCCATTTTAAGCAATATAGCACCTCGGAAACCATGGGCATCAGGTGTTAAATTAGAAATGCTGTCGATTACTTTTTGGATTTTTTCAGAATTATCACCCAAAATAGGCCACACAGTTGCTTTTATAGCGGCAGTAGGAATGGGAACACCGCCACCTTTATATCCAGCGTTGGAAAAATCGGGGATAGTATTACCAAGACTGTCTGCAACATAAACCAGTTTACCATCAATACCAGGATATACTAACGATGTAGTGGGAGGGATGTCTTGCGCACTAAGGAATAGACTATTGGCAAATAGGGTCAACATAATAATCCAAGAAATCTTAGTTTTCATTATGAGTTTTAGTTTAGTTATTGGTTACCAGATATTATCTGGAAAATGTTTTATTTAAAAAGCTTTTGTGCAAAATCGTGAAGCGACTTTCTCCAAACTTGCCATTCGTGGTCACCAGGGAACGATGCAAATTCAACATGTAACCCTTTGGTTTTGAAAGTTTCAATCAGTTTTTTTGTTGCTTCAATTCTGTTATCCTGTTCGCCGACCGAAATATAAAATACCTTCAAGTTATCATTGAATTTTTGTGGGGTAGTCAATATCCCAGGAATTACTGATTCAGCATCAAATGATGCTTGTTCTCTAATACCTCCAAAAAGGCCTGTACTAAAAACACCAACATAATCAAACGTGTCTGTATTACGAAGACCAGTGAAAAAGGCTTGTCCGCCACCCATAGATAATCCTGAGATTGCTCTGTTAGCCGCATCCGGTTTTACTCTATAATTTTTCTCTACAAAAGGGATGATATTTTCAAAATACTCCTCTTTAAAAACGGCCATAGCTTCATCATTATAACCTCTGGCATTGACACCGGGTTTGGTAACGTTGCCGTTCGGGATAGCCACAATCATAGGAACGGCTTTCCCTTCAGCAATCAAATTATCAAGGATAAAATTGGTTTTTCCTTGAACCGCCCAACCACGTTCATCTTCACCGCCACCATGTTGAATGTATAAAACTGGGTAATTTTTATTCGTATTTTCATCATATCCCGGTGGCGTATAAATATTAATATTACGCCAAGTACCCGTAGTTTTAGAAAAATAAACATGAGAGCTTATTTTTCCATGAGGGACATCTTTAATATTATAAAAGTCAGCACCTGCTTCTGGAACATCAATTGCGCTAGCCATTCTTCCAGTGCCATAAAACGATTCACTCGCTGGATCAGCAAATTTAAAATCATCAATGACTAAAGAATAATAATGAAATCCCGGAACTTGTGGATCGGTCGTCACCATCCATAAGCCCTTATCATCTTTTTGCATATCGTAAAGCTTACCTAAATCTAATTGGACTTTGGTAGCTTCAGGTGCATTTACGGTAAAAAGAACACGGTTGTCCTGAAAAATACAAGGACAACCGTTCTGATTTATATTGGTAGGAGCAGGAGTTGAATTTGCTGGAACTTGAGCCTCTAAATTATTAAATGTAAGACCAAGCACTAAAGCGAATATCGAATATGCTGACCTCCGATTGATATTTATTTTGATATAATCCATCATAAATAGTATTATCGTTGGTCGTCATCGCCCATCACATCATAACCTCTCCATTTATACTCTTTAGCTAAAGATGTTGCTGCAGGCCATGCAATTTTATGTTGATCGCTTCCTACCCATTTCATTCTGTTTGCTTCAGTATCAAAACTAATTTGTACTTGATAGTTGTAGGTTGTTGGCTCTGCTTGTATCTGTTTAGAGAGATTTTCGTCATAAAGTCTCAATAGTTTCGAGCTTAAATAACCTTGCTGAACGGTCATAGCGGGTACATATATGGAATAATACATGCTTTCAAATGCTTCTGCATTTTCTTTTGGCACCACAAAATCCATTTGTAAGGCCATGGCTTTTGGTTGGGCTAAGGGTTTTTTAATACCCAATCCAATCGATTTAGAAGCAGCAATGCCAATGACCAATAGTTCTAAGTCTTCATTACCAGTATTTGTTAAGGTTATTTTTTCACCTAACTTTCCGGTAAAAGCATCATCACCTATTATATTTCCAGATTGACCGTCTATGGATACAGAACCAGAACCTTTCACAACAAAGTACACTTCCTCAATCCCTAAAAGTTGTCTTTCCTCGGTAGATTTACCAGCAGGAATGATTACATGGTCAACATGGTTCCAATCCGTACTAAAAACATTTGGATCAAATAAACGACGAGATAAAACACCATCACCCGTGTATAAACGGTTATTCGCTCTGGTTTTTTCTTTTTCTAACCTACCAGAAACAAAAACAGGAATAGGGTCTAATACAGCGCCTTCACGGGTGTCTGCAAGATCAAAATTATCGCTACTTGCTTTTACTGAACTAACGGCAAAATTCAACCAACGAAGTGGTTCATTGGAAGCATTATAAATGCCATGAGCATCACCCATTTTGCAAGGTACAATAGCAGGAGCTTTTATTTTTGAAGTACGCCCATTAATAGTAAATTCTGCCTCACCATTTAGAATAACGTACATTTCTTCAATATTATGGTGAAAATGGTGACCGATACCAGATTTTGCATTAATGACTCCAGAGTGCAAATAAAGAAAGTTTGTTGATAAATCGTTTCTTCCTATTAATTGTGTAAATCCCATCTTTCCTGCACCAGCATGTACGGCTGAAAGTTCTCTATACTTAGAAGCATCGTTATGTATAATACGTTCTTTTACAGATTGAGATGTAGCATGAAGTGTTACAAAAGCTAGTAATAAGGTGATAAATTGTTTCATATCTATTATTGTGTTTAGTTGGCTTTTAAATTAAAATAAATTAACTATATCTGTAAATTTATAAAAATTACAGATATAGTTATAAAATCTTGTGACATGAAGTAATTAATTACTTTTTGTCCGGAAGCGCATAGACGACATAGGCTTTTGGTAATGCACCAGGTTTTTTTGAATGATCAAAACTATCTGATGAGAAGTTTCCTGTGGCATTGATAACTAAATACTGTTTGCCATTTATAGAATACATAGCAGGCACTGCTACAGATTCACCACTTAAAGTCGTATCCCATAAAACCTTTCCTGTATCTTGATCTAAAGCATATAATTTACCACCTTTTGCAGTAGCAAATACAATACCTGTAGAGGTAACTACCATACTTTTACGTTGAACACCTACGATGGCTCCTTTAGTTTTGTCTCCATTGGCATATTTATAGTCTTCGCCTATGGGTGTTTTCCATTTAATAGTACCATTATTTAAATCGTAAGCCACCATATAAGACCAGGGAGGGGACATTAAATCTGTCCATTCCAGTCCATAATCCGTAGTATATCTGGCTTCTGGAGATGGTTGAACATCTTCTGGGTATTCTAACATTGGTGCGGCACGTTTTTCATCTTCTCTCATTTTTACACCTCCAGATGCTACAACAGGACCTTCAGGCATGGCTTCTTCATCGGTATTTCCACCTCTTCTAAAATTCATGCTTCTTGGATTTCCACCCATAAAACGGTATAAACTTGCTAATGACGCTTCATCCACATGCACAAATCCTGGCATTTGTCCGCGACCATTTAATACGATGGCTTTAAATTCATCGTAAAATATATGTTGTGTAACATTTTTAAGGGTTGGTCCAACACCACCTTCCATATTTGGTCCGTGGCATGTTTTACAAGTGTTGTCGTATAAGGTTTTAGCTTTTTTTACTTCATCATCGGAAATATCTACTTTAGGAGGTTCTACTTTACTCAACTTGTAAATTGAAGGATGTTCTTGGGACATTACAAACATTAATCCTTTTTCAGGATTACTTCCCGTATTACCATAATTGGCACCTCCTAATGGACCAGGCAATATAATGGTTTCATATTTATCTGAAGGCGGTTGAAATAAACCTGTTTTGGCAGCATCTATTCTAGCATGCCATACTTGCTTTAAGCTATCGGTAAAGTAAGGATTGATATTTTCTTTAGTAACTTCATGCCTCATAAAACTAGGGATGGTTGGTATAGGCTGAGTTGGCCATGCTTCTTCCCCAGGCATATCACTAGCTGGAAACGGTTTCTCTTCAATAGGAAATACAGGTTCACCAGTTACGCGATCAAAAACAAATACATAACCATGTTTAGTCGCTGAAGCAACGGCATCAATTTTTTTACCATCTTTATTAATTGTTATTAATTGAGGGGCAGGAGAGAGGTCGTAATCCCAAAGGTCATGATGTACGGTTTGGTAATGCCAAAGGCGCTTGCCCGTTGTAACATCTAAGGCCACCAAGGAGTTCCCAAATAGATTACTTCCAATACGATCAGCTCCATAATAATCATACGTTGGAGATCCTAACGATAGGTAAACAATATTTTTTTCAACATCAGCAGACATTTCGCTCCAAACGTTTACTCCGCCAGCATACTTATACGCATCTTTTGGCCAAGTGTCATAACCGTATTCTCCTGGGTGTGGAATGGTATGAAATGTCCATTCTAATTTTCCAGTAACAACGCTATAACCTCTTACGTACCCAGGCGCTGAAAAATAGCCTTCGCCAGGCGCAGAACCTAGAATAAGTAAATCGCCACAGATAACACCAGGCATCATAGCCTGAACCCTTCTAATGGAACTTGGTTCACGATCTAGGCCTTCTCTCAAATCGGTATATCCTTCATTACCAAAAGTTAAAATGGATTTTCCTGAAACGGCGTCAATAGCTTGTAAAGAATTGTTAAGAGTGAATATCAATCTTTTTTCTTTTTTATCGCTACTTTCCCAATAGTTGATGCCTTTTCTAGTGATACCTCTTAAATTGGCATGTATCCAAATTTCCTTACCTGTTAAAACATTTAAAGCAATCAGGGAATTATTTTTACCTAGAACATACATGGTGGTATCTACCACTATAGGGGCAAAGTTATTAAACCCTCCGTCCGCAGGATAACTCCAGGCAACTTCTAGCTGGTTAACATTCTCCTTAGTGATTTCAGAACCATCAAAATATTTAGATTGATCGGGACTTCCTCCATAATGAGACCAAGTTGCGTGTGTGTTTGTTGAATTGTTTTTGTTACAGCTTACTAGTAAAGAAAGACATACTAAGGCGGTAAAAATTGTGGTTAATTTAGTTGGATTTTTTTTGATGTGCATATAGAATTATCATTAATAATTGAGTTGAAAGTGTTTAGTTTAGTTTGTTATTGTTGAAATGAACCTAGTGTTTTTTTTGTTTAAATTTTTTATTAGACTTAACTTATTTGATTTGGTTTAATTGTACGAAAAAACATAGGTTTTTTTGACTCGCAAAACCAAGATAGTAAAAAATTCAAATCAACAAACTAGCGTCTATATGGTTGTGTTTTTTTAATTCGATTTAACTTGAATAATAGGTGTTTAAGACGCCGTAAATACTTGATAAGCTTAGTGTTCTGTGGGCTTCGTTAAAACTTTGTTAAAAAATTTAAAACCATAGAAAGCTTAAAGAAAATGCATGCTAAGGGCATTATAGAAATTTCATTCCCAGATTTCTGGGAAATGAATTCAAGTAAAATTCAGCAATCCTTAAAAGTGGTTATATAAAGAAAAGAAGTGGTCAAAATATATGGGAATTTTGTAAATTATATTAAAATATTTATAACTCATTTGATATCGATTATTGTATTTTGCACACTTATCTATAAATTAAAACATAGAAAAATGAAAAAAGGAACATTAATATTCAGAAACTTTATGAGTTTGGCAGTTTTTGCCGCTTTAACATTTTTTGCTTTTACAAGCTGTAGAGAAGAGAAAGCAAAAACTGAAACGGTAATTATTGAAAAACCAATAGAACAACCAAAAGCTGAAGAAAAAGATGGAACATCGATTAGTGTTGATGGTGATGGAGTTGAGTTTTCGACTAAAAGCGGAGATAATAAAACAGAAGTATCTATTAAAGATTAAATAGTTTTACAATTTTAGAAACTAAAAAACCGACAATTTTGTCGGTTTTTTTCATTTTACACTACCCCTTTTATTAAGTTTAAAATAAAACAAATAGTAAACAAACGGTACCAAAACCGACCATAGCTAAAATAGTGGTCATTACCGTCCAACTTTTAAAGGTTTGTTTTTCTGTTAGCCCTAAGTATTTGCTAACTAGCCAAAAACCGCTATCGTTTACATGCGACATAATAGAGGCTCCTGAGGCAATGGCTATCACCAAAAGGGCTTTGCTAATTTCGGTTACATCATTCAGCAGTAATGGCGCGGTTAATCCTGCAGCAGTTATCATGGCAACCGTAGAGGACCCTTGCAATATTCTTATAATAACAGCTGATACAAAAGCAAATAGTAAAACGCTAATGCCTTTATCGGCAAAATAGGTAGCCAACATTTCACCCGTTTTGGTGTTTACAAGCATTTGTTTAAAAACACCACCAGCACCAGTCAGTAGAATAATAATTCCCGCAGGTGCCATAGAGGCTGTTGTTATTTTTAATAATATAGCCTTAGTTGTGTTTCTTATTATTCCTAAAACATACCACGCCACGATATTGGCAATGATTAATGCCGTAAACGGATGGCCAATCATTTTTAACCACGATTTCATCGTTTCAGAAATATTAAAATCAGCAAAGAAGGGGCTATTTAATAGCGTGTTACCAACAATCAACAGTATGGGAATACCAATTATAGCAAGGACTAAACCCACACCAGGATAGGAGTTAACAGCATGATCATTTATTGTAATTTCTGGAGCGTCAACATGTATTTTGTTTGCAATATATTTAGCAAACAAAGGCCCACTTACAACAGCGGTTGGAATCCCAACAATAAACCCAAATAAAATTACCCATCCTAAATCTGCTTTTAAAATATCGGCAACTGCCACAGGGCCAGGTGTTGGAGGAATAAAGGCGTGGGTAATGGCTAATCCAGCGAGCAAGGGCATGCCATAAAGTAAAAGAGATTTTTTTGTTTTCCGCTGTAAAGAATAGATTAAAGGTACTAATATGATGAAAGCTACATCAAAAAAAACAGGTATAGCGACAAAAAAACCCGTGAACATCAATGCCCAAGTAGCGTTTTTTTCTCCAAATTTGTGCAGTAAATAATTTGCCAACGCTTCGGCGCCACCAGAATGTTCTAAAATAGCGCCAAACATGGCACCTAAACCGACCACCAATGCCACAAAACCTAAGGTGTCTCCCATGCCTTCTTGCATGGTTTCTATGATGGTTAGTGGAGGCATTCCAGCGATGATACCAACCACGATACTAGAAATTAATAATGCTATAAAAGCTTGTATTTTTAACCTAAGGACCAGAAAAAGCAAAATGGCTATTCCAACAAGCACAGCGGTTATTAATGTGAAGTCTATCATTAACGTTGCCAGTTTGTGTGAAAAAATTGTGAAGCGGGAACATCAATTTTTTGGTAGGTGTGGGCGCCAAAATAATCGCGTTGTGCCTGAATTAAATGGGCTGGTAATCTTTCAGTAGTCATTGAAATCCAATAGTTGTGAGCCGACCAAAACGTGTCTAAAGCGATCCTATTTTTGATAGCAGATTGTATGAATTCTGAAATGGCCAGTTCAGAGTTACTTAAAATTTTTAATATAGCTTCGTCTTCAAATATGGCTTGTTGCAATTTAAAAAGCCCTGAAAGTTGTTGCATGAGTTCAGACCGTATGATGCAACCATTGGTCCATATGCGAGCTAGTTCCGATAGATTAATATTCCACTGATGCTCTTTGGAGGCCTCTTGAATTAACTGGAAACCTTGGTGATGATTAATAATTCTGGCAAACCGATACGCTTTTTCAATAATGCTCATATCAGGTATTTCTAATTTTAGCGTTTTAGTTGCAACCAAATTTGAAAGTGCTACCCTTTTCTCTTTAAATGATGATACATAACGTGCAAAAACCGCCGAGGTCATCATGGTTGTTGGTACACCCAAATCTAAGGCCGTTTTACTTGACCAGCACCCCGTACCTTTATTCCCTGCCTTATCTAAAATACTATCAATGATGTATTGGTCGCCTTCTTTTTTAAGAAGAATCTCGGCAGTTATTTCCAGTAAATAGCTCGATAAATCCGTTTTATTCCAATTGGTAAAGACTGCGGAAATCGCCTCATTTGTCATGTGTAGCGACATCATAGCATACAGTTCTGCAAGTAATTGCATTTCAGAATACTCAATACCATTGTGGATCATTTTTACAAAATGACCAGCACCATCAGTCCCAATAAAACCACAGCAAGGGTTGTTGTTTTTATCTTTTGCGGCTATCATTTCTAGAATTGGCGCTACTAGTTTGTAGCTTTCTTGGTTGCCTCCTGGCATCAATGAGGGGCCTTTTCTGGCACCTTCTTCACCACCAGAAACACCACAACCTATGTAGTGAATTTGCTTTTTTTGAAGCTTTGCGTATCGTTTTTGGGTATCTAAAAAATGGGAGTTTCCACCATCGATTAGCATGTCATTGGCATCAAGTAAATCTGAAATTTGATTGATGACAGCATCAACAACAGGTCCTGCTTTTACCATCATCAAAATTTTTCTTGGTTGTTCAATGGATGATACAAAGGCTTCCATATTGCTAAAGCCCAATATATTTTTTAAGTTTTCATGCTCGGTTATAAAATCATGAACAATAGAAGCTTCATCGCCTTCAATTCTATTGTATACCGATAGTTTAATACCTTTTTCAGCACCATTAAGGCTTAAACTTTTGCCCATCACACCCAGACCAATGATGCCAAATTGTGATTTACTCATTTAAATTAAATTTTGTGATGATATCAGAAACAATCTCTTCCAATGGTTTTTCAACCGATGTATGACAACCATAATTAGGAATTTCTAATGTGGCGAATTGTGATTCTAATAAGGTAGCTTTCATATAGTGGCCATGTCTTTTTTCCAGTCGGCTTTTTATTAGTTCGAATGAACCGTCTAAATATACCCAATTTATTTTAGTGTTTTTAGAACTTAAAATGTCACGATATTTTTCTTTTAATGCAGAACATGCTAAAATGGCTCCGCCTTGATTTTCCCATGCTGCTATGTGATTTGATAGTGCTTCTAACCAAGGTGTCCTATCGTCATCACTTAAAGCTTGATGGTTTTTCATTTTTTGAATATTGTGGTCGGTATGAAAATCATCCGCATCATAAAAAGGTAACTTTGTTTTTTCTGAAAGTAACTTCCCAACAGTTGTTTTTCCGCAACCACTCACGCCCATTATAATAATCATTTTAACTAGTTTGATTGGTTTAAAAATGCTAAAATTATATTTTTAATAAAAGTAGTAAAAAAAAATCCTGATAGAAATTGTCAGGATTTTTTAAGTTATTTTTTCTTCTCGATAAGTATCGGGATTCGTAGAAATTCAATTAGTCTTCCACCAAAACCCAGTCGCCTTTCATTAATAAAGGTTCTGCTTGCTTATACTTTAAGGTTTTATTTTCACCATTAATTACATGCTTAATGGTTACTTGGTCGTTGCGTCCAATTTTTGGTCGCTCACGAACAATGGTTTCAATCACTTGAGGTTGACGTTGCGTATTATTGCCAACAGACCTGCTTTGGGCAGAACGCTCATCTAAATTAGGGATTTCGTCTTTTTGAACATTTAATTTTTCTTGTCTGCGTACTTTGGCTTCTTGTATGGTGTTCTGTGTTTCACTTGGTAATTCACCTTTAAACAAGAATGAAATCACATCTTTATTGACTTCATCAATCATGCTTTTAAAGAGTTCAAACGCTTCAAATTTATAAATCAATAAGGGATCTTTTTGTTCGTGGACTGCTAATTGCACCGATTGCTTTAACTCATCCATTTTGCGTAAATGTGTTTTCCAAGCATCATCAATAATGGCAAGTGCAATATTTTTTTCAAAATCGGTGATTAATTGTTTACCCCCTGTTTGATACGCTTTTTCAAGATCGGTCACAACGCTTAAGCTTTTAACGCCATCAGTAAAAGGAACCACAATACGCTTAAATTTATCGCGCTGCGTTTCATAAACATTTTTAATCACAGGAAATGCGATATCTGCATTTCTGGTCATTTTATCTTTGTAATGGCTGAAGGCTTCCTTATACACTTTGGATGTGATTTCCTGAGCCGATAATTTTCCAAATTCGGCTTCTGTAATTGGGGAACCCATGGAGAAATAACGAATCAGTTCAAACTCAAAATTTTTAAAATCGTTTGCAGCTTTATTGGTATCGGAAATATTTTCTGTAGTATCAAAAATCATATTCGCTAAATCAACGCGAAGGCGTTCACCGTGCAAGGCATGACGACGACGTTTGTAAACAACTTCACGTTGGGCGTTCATAACATCATCATATTCTAACAAACGCTTACGAACCCCAAAATTGTTTTCTTCTACTTTTTTCTGGGCACGCTCAATGGATTTTGAAATCATGGAATGCTGAATCACTTCACCTTCCTTCAATCCCATTCTATCCATCATTTTAGCTATACGTTCGCTACCAAATAAACGCATCAAATTATCTTCTAACGACACATAAAATTGTGAGCTACCTGGGTCACCTTGACGACCAGCACGACCTCGTAACTGCCTGTCTACACGACGCGAATCATGGCGTTCGGTACCAATAATGGCCAAACCACCTGCTTTTTTAACGGTGTCACTTAATTTAATATCGGTACCACGGCCCGCCATGTTGGTAGCAATCGTTACCTGTCCAGATTGACCCGCTTCAGCAACAATATCAGCCTCTTTTTTATGTAGCTTGGCATTTAATACGTTATGTGGAATTTTTCTAATGGTAAGCATTTTACCAAGTAATTCACTAATCTCTACAGAGGTGGTACCAATTAATATGGGGCGTCCTGCTTGCGATAACTGAGTTACTTCGTCAATAACGGCATTATATTTTTCGCGTTTGGTTTTATATACCAAATCGTCTCTATCATCTCTGGAAACAGGTCGGTTAGTAGGGATTTCAACAACATCCAATTTATAGATTTCCCAAAATTCGCCAGCCTCCGTCACCGCAGTACCCGTCATACCAGACAGTTTGCGATACATTCTAAAATAATTTTGAAGTGTTATGGTTGCAAACGTTTGAGTAGCATCTTCAATTTTCACATTTTCCTTGGCCTCGATAGCTTGGTGCAAACCATCACTATAGCGGCGACCATCCATAATACGTCCCGTTTGCTCATCCACAATCATGACTTTATTGTCAATGACTACATATTGAATGTCTTTTTCAAATAGGGCGTAAGCTTTTAAAAGCTGATTAAGGGTATGGATACGCTCCGATTTTACGCCAAAATCCTTGTATAATTCTTCTTTTAGTTTGGCTTCTTCTTCTTTGGAAAGGTTTTGGTTTTCAATTTTGGCGATTTCAATCCCTATTTCAGGCATGATGAAAAAGGTTGGATTGTCTTTTCCAGAAATGTATTCCACACCTTTATCGGTCAATTCTATTTGATTGTTTTTTTCTTCAATAACGTAGTATAGCTCAGCATCAACCTTAGGCATTTCACGGTTGTTGTCCTGCATATAGGAATTCTCAGTTTTTTGAAGTAACTGTTTAATGCCTTCTTCACTTAAAAACTTAATAAGCGCCTTGTTTTTTGGCATACCACGATACACACGTAGCAATTGAAAACCACCTTCTTTAGTATCGCCAGCAGCAATTAATTTTTTGGCCTCGGCTAAAACCCCAGTTAAATATTTACGTTGAACGGCAACAATATCATCTACCTTAGGTTTTAACTCATTAAATTCATGGCGTTCCCCTTGAGGAATCGGTCCAGAAATAATCAATGGCGTACGCGCATCATCCACTAAAACCGAATCTACCTCATCTACAATGGCGTAATGGTGCGGGCGTTGAACCAAATCGTTTGGTGTATGCGCCATATTATCACGTAAGTAATCAAAACCAAACTCGTTATTGGTTCCATACGTAATATCGGCATTGTATGCTTTTTTACGGGCATCAGAATTTGGTTGGTGGTAATCAATACAATCCACTGTCAATCCATGAAATTGAAATAATGGCGCCATCCAAGCACTATCACGTTTTGCCAAATAGTCATTTACCGTTACCAGATGCACGCCTTTTCCAGAAAGGGCATTTAAATACATGGGTAATGTGGCGACCAAGGTTTTACCCTCACCTGTTTGCATTTCGGCAATTTTACCTTGATGAAGAGCAATACCACCAATAAGTTGTACATCGTAATGCACCATATCCCATGTAATGGGTTTTCCTGCAGCATCCCAAGAGTTGGACCAAATAGCTTTATCGTTATCTAACGTTACGTAATCTTTAGTTCCTGAAATTTCACGGTCGAACGTATTTGCAGTAACAGTAAGTGTGGTATTGTTTTTAAAACGTTTAGCCGTTTCTTTAACGACAGCAAACGCTTCAGGTAAGATGTCATTTAAAACACCCTCGGTTAGTGTGTAAGCATCGTCTTTAAGTTTATCAATGTCTTGATATATGTCTTCACGTCTGTCAATATCTTCAGTGTTTTCGGCTTCATCAAGCAATTTTGCTATTTGTTCGTTAATACCTTTATTGGCTTCGGCAATTTTAGCCTTAAATTCAGCGGTTTTCGCCCGTAATTCGTCATGTGATAAGGCTTCCAATGCCTTTTCAAAGGTTTTTATTTTATCAACTAAAGGAGTGATGGCTTTTACGTCTTGTTTCGATTTGTCTCCGACAAATACTTTAAGAACACTATTTAAAAAACTCATGCGCTATATATTGTTTTAATCTGGAAACGTTCCAGAGGTTTTTATTTTCTTATTTTTATTTTGATGCTTAAATAAGCATTCAAAGATACAGTTTGTTAGGTTGTTTTGTAAATTTAGAGCATAAAAAAAGTCTCTAATCGAGACTTTTTAAAATTCTTTATGCTTTATTAATATTCATCCTCATTCCAGAGGTAATCTTCATCAGTTGGATAGTCAGACCAAATTTCATCTATTGAATCGTAAGCGTCACCTTCGTCTTCAATAGACTGCAAATTTTCAACAACTTCCAAAGGGGCTCCCGTTCTAATAGCGTAATCTATTAACTCGTCTTTTGTTGCTGGCCAAGGCGCATCACTTAAATACGATGCCAATTCTAAAGTCCAATACATTTTATATGCGTTTTAATTTTGTGCAAAAATAATTTTTTAGTTCAAACACACAAGAAAAAAATGAATTATTTAATTATTATTTTTAAGAACGTGTTTTTTTACTAGGTAAGCAGTTAAAAGATAGGTCATTGCGAATCATGCTTTTTGCATGATGTGGCAAACTGTTTATTTTTGAATTCCAATTATAAAGATTACTTCGTCCTCCGTCCTCGTAATGACCATACAACTACTTTTTCTCAGTCATTGAAAAGATGTCTTCGAAAAACTACTTTTTCTCAGGAATCCATTTGATTTCATCTGCTTGCAAGTCGTAAGTCAACTTTCGTGCCAACACAAAAAGATAGTCAGATAGGCGGTTTAAGTACACCAAAGCATGAGGTTCTACAGGCTCTAAATCATTTAGGGCAGACGTTAAACGCTCGCCTCTACGGCACACACAACGTGCAATATGACAGAATGACACCGTTTGGTGTCCGCCTGGCAATACAAAATGCGTCATAGGTGGTAACACGTCATTCATACTGTCTATTTCATGTTCTAAAAGCTCAATATCTTCATCGGAAATTTTTGGAATGTTCAGTCGTTCTTTGCCATTTTTCAACATCGCTTTTTCAGGAGCGGTTGCTAAAATGGCACCAACGGTAAACAGTTTATCTTGAATGTTGATAAGGATATATTTATAATGGGAATCGATGTCTTGGTCGCGAATCAATCCCAAATATGAATTCAATTCATCCACAGTGCCGTAGCTTTCAATGCGTATGTGGTGCTTAGGGACGCGTGTGCCACCAAATAATGCTGTGGTTCCTGTATCACCCGTTTTTGTGTAAATCTTCATGTTACGAAGTTAAAAGTAAAAAGTTAGAAGTTAAAATTTTTTGCCACTAATTCTCTGATGTTTGTTGTTAAGTTTGGGATCAAATAAATATGTATTCATTTGAAAAAAGTCAAGATGAGTTCTTATATAAATTTTACTAAACGATATTTTTTATTATATATTTAGCTTCAATTAGCTTTTTAATATTACAGAACTAATTCATTGTTTTTGGGAAAGGTATTGTTGGAAAAATATGAGAAAAATCATTTTGTTAATGGTATTGTTAGGAGCCTTTTGTCATGTAAAAGCTCAATCTTTTATTGGGTTTCTTACTGAAAATTATGCGGGTGTGAATAGTGTCGTTGTAAATCCAGCGAATATAGTAGACTCTCGTTTTAAAACAGATATAAATCTTGTTGGTATAAGTGTTTTTGGAGGCAATGATTATTATAATTTAAATATAATAAAAGCTATTAAAGATGATGATTATAATTTTGATGTAGAATCTCGATTTACCCCAAAAATAAATAATAATGGTGCGGTTAATATAGATGTTATGGGGCCTTCATTTATGTTTAATATAAACGACAATAATTCCATTGCCGTTTTTACCAGAGCTCGCTCTTTTGTTAATGCTAATGGGATTAATGGTAGGAATTTATATGCTATTGATGAAAACTTATCAAATGATTTTATTGTTAATGAAGATGATTTTAATGCTTTTGGACAAACATGGGCAGAAATCGGACTTTCCTATGCCAGAGTATTGGTTAATGAAAGAGAGACCTTTTTAAAAGGTGGGATTTCCTTAAAATATCTAAAAGGAGGTGGTAGTGCTTATGTAGCGGGCAGAAATATTACGGTAGTTTATGATGAAGAAGGAGCTATACATTCTGGAGGAGGAACCACAGGCAGTGTTTCCTCTACTGGTGAGATTATTTATGGACGTTTTGATGATTTTGATATAGAGGATTATGAATATGAATTCCCAAAGAATGCTATTGGTTTGGGTGTAGATATAGGAATCATTTACGAGTGGCGCCCCCAATATGGAGCTTATAAACCAAGAAAAGTATGGCCAGATCGCTTAACATATAAAGAACAAAACAAGTACAAATTAAAACTAGGTTTTTCTATAACCGATATTGGTTATATCAATTATAAAAATGGCATGGAAGATCTTTATGATATTACAAATGCCAATGTGAGCGAAGAAGCCATTGATAATGAAGATAATTTCTATGATGTATTAAATAATCTATATACATTAACAAATTCTGCAATAGGGTATAAGGCCATATTGCCAACAGCATTACATCTAAATGCTGATTGGCATTATACAAATAATTTTTATTTAAATTTTAATGCTGATGTAGCACTTACTGGAAAAAACCAATTACATACTAGCAAGGTTACAAATATAATTTCCCTGACACCACGTTTTGAGAGTAAAACATTTAGTTTTTACACGCCATTAAGCTTGGTTCAATATGCCGGTTTTCAGGCGGGGGCAGGTTTAAGATTGGGTCCTCTTTATCTTGGTTCAAGTTCTGTATTTACGAATTTATTAAGTAATAAAAGCAGAGGAGCAAATTTTTATATAGGATTTAAAATGCCTTTTTTTCATGGGAAAACAGATAAGGGAAGTAATTGCAATTGTTACCAGTAAGCGAAAGTCACCTTAACGGCTTAACACCTAACACCTAACAACAAAATCCTCTTTATTCACCTGCTCTTTCCTAAAAAAAACAAATCCCCAAAAAAACGTATCGATGGTTAGGGTCACTTTTGGATGTTGCTTAATGGTTTCCCAAGCTTCGGTCATGGATTTAGACCAATAAATATCATCAAAAATAAATACGGAATCGTTATTAGTGGTTTCTAAAAGGGATTCGAAATATTGTAAAGTCGCTTCTTTTTGGTGGTTGCCATCGAAGAAAATGAGGTCTAAGGTTTTAGGTGTTAGGTTTTTTAGGACGTCATTAAAATTCCCAGTAATTAGTTGGATGTTTTCTAGATTATATTTTTCAAAATTAGCTTTTGTGAATTCCGAAATATTTGGGCAACCTTCAATAGTAGTAATATTGGCTTTTGGGTTGGCTAAACTCATGGCTTGTGTAGCAATACCAAGCGATGTGCCCAATTCTAATATATTTTCAAATTTAAAATAAGTGGAAAGTCTGTATAAAAGTTTAGCTCTTTTGTTGATAGTTCCGGCATTTTTGGCAATTTCTGAAACAACGCGTTCTTGCTGTTTTGTGGCGTGGGAGCCTGCACCCAAATCGGTTACACTAATTTTAGTCCTATTTTTAAGTAATTCTTTTTTGTAATCTGAAATCAGTTTGTAGGCCTCATAATCAGACGAATCATAAAAACATTTAGTAATCAAATTATAGACAAAAGGGGAGTGCACACCGTGTTGGTTGGTGGATTTAATTAGGAATTTTATGTATTGAATGGCTTGGTAGAGCATTACTCTAGTTAAGAGTTAAAAGTTAAAAGTTGAAGGTTACAAGGTTAAAAAGTTAAAAGTTTATTTCAACTAAACGACTAAACAAATCAACGCCCAAAGCCCAACACCTAACCTTCCAATTTCGACAACAACTCCAACCAGCGTTCTTCTTTGGCTTCCATATCCTCAATTACTTTCTGCAAGGTTTCCGATAGTTTGTTTATCTCATCCGTTGATAAATCCGGATTATTAAACTTCGCTTCCAGTTCTTTTTTATCGTAAGCCAATGAATTCAACTTACTTTCAATATTTTTAAGTTCTTTTTCTTCGTTGTAGGTCAGTTTAGTATCCTCCGTTTTTTTCCAAGCTTTTTTATCTTTCTTTTCTTCCGATGTGTTAGAAACAGTCGGTTGGCTATCTTCATAAACGCGGTAATCGGTATAATTACCTGGGAAATCTTCAATATCTCCGTCACCTTTGAATACAAAAAGGTGGTCTACGACTTTATCCATAAAATAACGGTCGTGTGATACCACTATTACGCATCCTGGAAAATCCAATAAGAAATTTTCCAACACATTCAAGGTCACAATATCCAAATCGTTGGTCGGCTCATCGAGGATTAAAAAATTCGGATTCTGGATTAAAACGGTACATAAATACAAACGTTTGCGCTCTCCACCACTCAATTTTTCAACAAAATCGTATTGCTTTTTTCGGTCGAATAAAAAGCGCTCTAAAAGCTGTTGTGCAGAAATTTGACGTCCTTTTTTTAATGGAATGTAGTCACCAAAATCTTTAATAACATCGATTACTTTTTGTTCGGGTTTTATGGTAATGCCGTTTTGTGTGTAATAACCAAATTTAACGGTATCGCCCTTGATGATTTTCCCAGAATCTGGTTGTTCCGTTTGGGTTAAAAGATTTAAAAAAGTGGTTTTTCCAGTACCGTTTTTTCCAATAATACCAGTGCGTTCACCATTTTTAAACATGTATTCAAAACCATTAAGGATCACTTTATTTTTAAATGATTTATGCACTTTATGGAATTCAACAACCTTTCCACCCAAGCGTTCCATGTTCAGTTCCAATTGCACTTCATGATCATTTCGGCGTTGGCTGGCACGATGTTTAATATCATGAAAATCGTCTATTCTTGATTTTGATTTTGTGGTCCTGGCTTTGGGCTGGCGACGCATCCATTCCAATTCTTTCTTGAATAGTTGTTTGGCTTTTCCGGTTTCTACTTCGGTTTGTTCAATCCTTGCCTCACGTTTTTCAAGGTAATAGGAATAGTTGCCTTTGTAACTGTATAATTGGCCTTCATCCAATTCAATAATCTCATTGCACACACGTTCCAAAAAGTAACGGTCGTGCGTTACCATAAAAAGCGTGATGTTTTCCTTAGCGAAAAAAGTTTCCAACCATTCAATCATTTCTAAATCCAAATGATTGGTAGGCTCGTCCAAAATCAATAAATCAGGTTTGTTTATTAAGGCATTGGCTAATGACAGTCGTTTTTTTTGACCCCCAGAAAGCGTGCTTACTTTTTGGTTTAAATCTTCAAGATTTAGTTTGAATAAAATTTGTTTGTATTGTGTTTCAAAGTCCCATGCCTGGTGCTGTTCCATTTGTTCAAACGCCTTTTGGTAGGCATCAGAATCTTCAGGGTCTAAAAGGGCATGTTCGTAATCTAAAATGACTTTTAAAATGGGATTATCACTCGCAAAAATGGTTTCTTCAACCGTTAAATCCTTATCCAGTTTTGGATCTTGTGATAAGAATGCCACTTTAATATCTTTCCTATAAATAACATTACCAGTATCGGCTTCATCATCACCAGAAAGAATATTTAAAATAGATGTTTTTCCTGTGCCATTTTTAGCAACAAACGCAATTTTTTGGTCTTTATGGATACTAAAAGAGAGATTTTCGAAAAGCGTAAGCTCTCCGTAGGATTTCGATATGTTTTCGACAGTTAAATAATTCAAGGCGTATTTTTTTTGCAAAGAACGGATAAAAAACCAAAAATAACAGTATTAGTTTTATTGTTACCTTTGAAAAGTTATATTTGTGGTAAATCCATTTACTTTATGATCAAACAATTTTTATTGTTTATTAGTATAACAATTAGCGTGTTGTGTTCTTCCTGCATCACCAATAAAGATGTGGTTTATTTACAAGATAAAGGGACGATATCCAATGATTCCTTATTGGTAAAAGAATTATCAAAACCTTACAGAGTACAAGTTAATGATATTTTAAGCATTAATGTGAAAGCGCTTGATGAAGAATTAGTAAGCATCTTTAATCCGGTTCAAACAGCGAACACATCAGCTACCGGAGGGGGAGCGCAACTTTATTTTAATGGGTTTACGGTCGATTTACATGGTAATATCAAGTTTCCTATTTTAGGAGAAATCAACGTGCTGGGGTATACCACTGACGAAATAGAGGAAAAAGTTGAAAGTGAATTACTAAAACAATATTTTAAAGAAACAGCAGAATTATTTGTGACCGTTAAATTGGCAGGTTTGCGCTATACGGTTACTGGTGAGGTGAATGGGACGGGTGTTTTAACCCTATTTCAAGATCGTGTTAACATTATTGAAGCGCTAGCAAATGCTGGAGATATACGATCCACGGGAGATAGAATGGATGTCCTTATTATTAGACAATATCCTGACGGACAAAAAATCCATCACATCGATTTAACCGATATCGCGGCGTTGAACTCACCATATTATTACATTCAACCAAACGATATCATTTTAGTGAAACCTTTAAAACGTAAAGCGTTAGGAGCAGGACAAACGGCTGTTCAAAATTTAACCATTATTGCATCGCTTTTTTCGGTCATCGTATCAACGTATTTTTTAACTAGAAACCTATAAGTAGCATTATGCTTGAAGAATTTGAAGCGTCAGAATCTAGTAACTCGGTATTCGATATCAAAAAGTTTCTATTTAGGGCTCTAAGTTATTGGAAGTTATTCATTGTGCTTTTAGCTATTGGGGTTTTTGTAGTTTACCAGTTAAATATCCGTGAGGAGTTCTCATATAGGTTAGGCACTAAAGTATCGATAGAAGATGATAGTAACCCACTATTTACATCCAATGCCAGCTTAACGTTTAATTGGGGCGGGGTAACCTCTAAATTGCAAACCATCATTGTGACCTTAAAATCAAGGACCCATCATGAAAAGGTTGTGGATCGACTGGAGTTTTATAAGAGTTATTTAAAGCAGGGCCGTTTCGCCAAGCAGGATATTTATAAGGCCGCTCCCTTTAGGTTTAACCATGAATACAATGCGCCACAGCTTCTTAATACACCTATTAAAATCACTTTTACATCAGCAACCGCTTATGATTTAGAAATTGATTTTCAAAATCCATCTGTCCCCGTAGAAAATTATATTACAAAAATAATAACAAGGGCTACAGTGCCTATAGGCATTTTTAAAAAGGAATTTCAGGTTGGAGAAAACGTAGAGCTTCCTTTTTTAAAAGGTGTTCTTGTTTTGGCCGATGACAGCAAACCAACCATTGGAGAACCCTTGTTCATCCAATTTGGCAATTTTGATGGGGTTGTGGCGAGTTACCAAGGCAGAACAAATGTCACTAATATCCAGGGGTCTCCCATATTGGATATTTCGCTTATTGATAAAAATACGGGTAAAATCGTGGATTACCTAAATGCCATGGTAGCTGTGTTAAGCGATGATCAATTGGAAAGAAAAAACCTTTACGCTAGCAATGCCATCAAATTCATTGATGAACAAATTTCGAGGGTAAAAGATGAACTATCAGACAATGCCAGTGAATTAAATGAGTATAGAAAGAAAAATAAAATGTACACGCTTAATGATGAAGGCAAATTACTAAATGATAAGTTTACCACTTTAGATGCCAATAGGGAAAGCATTATTAGGCAATTAGACTATTATAACACCCTGAAAAACTATTTATTAAACAGTAACACGTTTACCGACATACCAGCGCCTTCGGTGGCAGGTATTAGCGATGCCAATATTATTGCCAATGTGGGTAGAATTAACGAACTCTCGGTAGAAAAGTCGAAATTACAGTATTCCGTGAGAAGCGATGCCACTATTTTTGATGATTTAAACCGACAAATTGAAGGATTAAAAAATGTGTTGTTGGAAAACATTAGTTCTGTGAGCAATGTTTTAAAAAGAGACCAAGATCAGGTTAATAACGAATTAAGGTTGGTGGAATTACAGTTCAGTAAATTGCCGGAAGACCAACAGCAGCTATTAACCATACAACGGCAATATTCGCTGAGCCAGCAAACGTACAATGTGTTTTTGGCGAAACGTGGTGAAGCCGAGATTATTAAAGCCTCGAATGTATCCGATATATTGGTGATTGATGCAGCCAAAAATACAGGCGCCACGTTGCTAGGACGAAACTTAAACGTCCGTTATCTCCTGGCGATATTTTTAGCCTTGCTTGTACCTCTTTTATTGGCCTTTATTTTAACCTTGACCGATCATTTCATTCATAGTCCCATAGACGTAGAACAATTAACAAGCATCCCTATTTTGGGTGTCATTGGAAAAAACAGCCTAAAGAATAATTTGGTAGTGCACCAAAAGCCAAAATCGGCTGTGGCCGAATCATTTAGGGCCATTAGGACAGGGTTGCAATATTTTTACAAAACCCAAGATTTAGAAGGAGCTAAAACGGTGATGGTAACCTCATCGGTGAGTGGCGAGGGAAAAACATTTTGTTCCATAAATGTGGCAACGGTGTTTGCTTTAAGTGGTAAAAAAACCATTTTGCTGGGTCTCGATTTACGCAAACCAAAGATTTTTGATGATTTTGGTATTAATAATGATAAAGGCATTGTTAATTATTTAATTGGTGATGAATCCCTAAATCAGGTGATTCAAACGACAGACATTGGGTTTTTAGATGTGATTACGTCCGGTCCCATACCGCCTAACCCTTCAGAATTATTAATTAGCGACAAGCTCAAAGAACTTATAGCCGACCTTAAAACCAAATACGATTATATTGTATTGGACACGCCGCCTATTGGCTTGGTAGCCGATGCTCTAGAATTATTGGAATACGTAGATGCTTCATTATATGTGATTCGGCAAGATTATACGAAACGAGAGATGCTCAATTTTATAAATGAAAAATATAGAACCAAACAGATAAGAAACATCAGTGTGGTGTATAATGGCTATGATCAAAAAGCGAAGTATGGCTACGGTTATGGCTATGGCTACGGTTATGGCTATGGTTATGGTAATTATGCGAATGGCTATCATGGTGATAAAAACGAGCAGTCGGGGACCTGGCATAAAATAAAATCGATGTTTAAAAAGCATACTTGAGGATAGTTTGTTTAAAAGAAATCTTTATTAAATCCGTTGTGTATTTTGATAAAATTTGATTCTCGATGCAATTCGCTTTTGGCGAATCACTCGAACTGACAGTATGGCTAAAAATTTAATTATGACCCCAAATGTCACTTCGAGTGGTTTTATGATGATTGAGTGTAGCATAAGTCAGCATAAAATTGTATCGAGAAGCTTTTCAAACTAAAACGGTTCTCGATACGATTCTCCTGCGTCGAATCACTCGAACTGACATTAAATAACTATAAAAGTTTCAAAAGGCTCATCTGTTTTTATTATGTTTAATTTGTATACATCCTTAATGTTTAACTTTAAATGAATGCGTTACTTTTAATAGCCATCGAAGCAGCCATCAAGGCTGGAGCCGACATCATGAACATCTATTCAGGTGATTTTGAAGTGGTTTTAAAATCGGATAAGTCGCCGTTAACCTTGGCAGATGCCAATGCCAATGCTGTAATTAATTCCTATCTGGAGAAAACACAAATCCCTATCATTAGTGAAGAAAACGAACAAACAGACTATAGCATCAGAAAGCATTGGGATACCTGTTGGATGGTCGATCCATTGGATGGCACGAAGGAATTTATAAAGCGCAATGGTGAGTTTACGGTGAACATTGCCTTAATTAAAAATAACAGACCCATATTGGGCGTCATATATATTCCAGTTACAAACACATTATATTATGGCGATGTTTCGGAAAGAAAAGCCTATAAAAGTGAGGTATTGGGTCATACGTTTTCAAACGGGGATTTGTTAAAAAACAGCACAGCATTACATCCAAAAGCCAATAACACTAATACGCTGGTTATAGTGGGTAGCAAATCGCATACAAGTGAAGCCACCGATCGTTATATTCAAACCTTAAAAGACGAAGGTAAAGACATCCAATTGGTGTCTAAAGGAAGCTCTTTAAAGTTTTGCTTAATGGCAGAAGGCCTAGCGGATATTTATCCCAGATTTGCGCCTACGATGGAGTGGGACACAGCGGCAGGCCATGCCATTTGTAATGCCGTGGGCTTAAAAGTGACACAAGTAGATACACCTGAAGAATTGCAATACAATAAAGAACATTTGTTAAATCCCTTTTTTTTAGTTTGTTAGAGACACTATGGAACATGTAAACAAACAGCATTATAGTATTAAAAAACAGGATAGGACACAGATTAATAAACACAAACCGTGTTTAATCTGGTTTACGGGGCTGTCAGGTTCTGGTAAATCTACCATCGCCAATTTGTTGGAAAAGGAATTATATAGCCAAAACATTCATACCTATACCCTGGATGGTGATAATTTGCGTAGAGGCCTGAACAAAGATTTAAGCTTTACAAAAAAAGACCGTATAGAAAATTTAAGGCGTACGGCCGAAGTCGGTAAATTGTTATTGGATGCCGGTTTGGTGGTTATTGCGGCGTTTATAACGCCATATAACAAAACGAGAGAAGACATCAAAGCCATTATTGGCGAACCATTTTATATTGAGGTTTTTGTTAATACGCCTTTAGAAGTTTGTGAGCAACGTGATGTTAAAGGGCTTTATAAAAAGGCAAGAGCGGGTGAGATTAAAAACTTTACGGGCATTAGTGATCCTTTTGAGGTGCCTTTGAGTCCTACTATAGAAATTCAAACTTTAAAAGAGAGTCCGGAGGAAGCGGTGTCTAGGATTTTGGAGGTTTTAAAGGGTAGGTTGTAACGATAACATAATTGATTTGTCATGCTGAACTGGTTTCAGCATCTAAGTTAAGTTTGGAGTTAGACCCTGAAATAAATTCAGGGTGACAAGTCGTAGGGGCTGAGGGTGAAGAATTTGGGTTTTCAGCATCTAGTTTAATTTTGAATGAGATTCCGAAATAAATTCGGAATGACAAAGTATGGTTGATTTGTTATACTGCTCCAATGTTTGTCATGCTGAATTTATTTCAGCATCTCAGTCCTAGTTGGGAGAGACCCTGAAATAAATTAACTTCGTTGAATCTTCGATTTCAGGGTGACAAGTCCTAAGGGGCTTAGGGATGACAAAAAAGCACCACCTTTTTGACATGTATAGATGGTGCTAGGTTTGCTTTTTGTTTACAGAATATCCACTAATTTTAGGGCATTAAAGGCGCCATTGTTCAGGGCATATTGTAAGCCATTTACTTCTTGATAAAATGCCACTTTAATAAAGTACATTTTATTACCTGTTCCAGAAGGTACCCCGGCTGGCGTTAATGTTACCGGCGTGTTTGTGTTGTCGATAGGCAGATTAACCACTGGGCTAACCTGTAGGTCTTTAATATCTGTACTAAAATCGATATCTAAAAACCCAGCTATTAAACTGACATGTGTGCTGCCTGGAGGTGCATTTAGGTTTTGATCGGGAATAAACTCTGCCATACTAATGGCACCTGTGGTGGTGTTCAACGTAAAGTCTGAGAGCAGCACACTACTTAAAATGGCATTGCTATTAAAGTTAAATCCGTTTAATGCCAATTTACCAAGAGGTGTTGCAAGGCCTATGGCTACTTGACGTTCGCCTCTGGGCGACGTGGTGTCTGCATCTTTAACCTTGGTCATTACTTGGGTTAAGCGCGATGTGACTAAATCATCTTTAGCATCGGTTAACAGGTCTAAAATACCACGTCGCAGTTGTTTTCCGCTGGTGGCTGCATGTCCAAATTCGGACCCATTTTCTCTGGTTCTCGCAAAAGCAGGGTCGTTTTTAATGCGTTTGGCACTCACGCCACTTTTTGTTTTTACTAAATACCCTTCTTTGCCCTTGTAAAAGGTAAGATTGTCTAGGGTGCCTTCAATCTTAATAAAGCTGTTTAATTTTGCCATGATTTGGGGTTTTATGTTCCGTCATTTTTTAGGAACTGGTTTAGGCTTTACTACCGCTCTGGTAGTTTTTGTAAGGGTAAACATACCGTGTTTTTTGTTTTCCTGTTTTTTGAAAATGGCTTTAAACTGTCTTTTTTCGTGAATAGACCCTTTTTTGCTTTTTTGTAGGGTTTTTAGTTGTTTTTTCTGCTTTTTTAGCTATTTGTGGGTTTGTGCATGATTCCTGTTGGGATACCTTATCTATGCTTTAGCCATACATGAGGTGGTTGGCTGTTGGGTGTTGGGTGTTGGGTTTTGGGTGTTAGCTATTGGGTTTTGGTTGGTGGTATTTGGTTTGTTGAATCGTTGATTTGTTGATTTGTTTATTTGGGAGTTGTTAAGTTGTTTTTACTTACAATAATTGATATTTTGTATTAAAAATTTTATTATTATTGTAAAGTAATCTATTTATGTAGGTTTTGTTATATTAAAATAACGTTTAATCAACATCATTTTAATATGTCTTTTTGTTAGTGTTTTATTTAAACTTTATTTGTTTTATGCATCGAATTTGTATTTATTCCCAAGATATTATTTGGATTACGGGAAGAAGTGAACGTTATGCGCAAGAAGTGATGCGCGATATTCGTTTATTGTATCATAAAGATCGCCGCCAACATGTTACCATTGCCGAAGCTTGTGATTATTTGGGCTTGCCTTATCAGGAAGTGTTTAATATGATTAATGGGATTAAGGTTGGGTAGTTGTTGATTCGTTGATTTGTTGATTTGTTGATTTGTTTGTTGTTTAGTTGTTTAACTGTTGAGGTGTTTAGTTGTTTCGTTGTTTGCTTCTCGATACAAATTTGTTCCGTTTCACTCCATAATCCCGATAGCTATCGGGACACTCGAAGTGACGGTACAACTGAAAATTTAATTATAACCCAAAATGTCACTTCGAGTGGTTTTATGATGATTGAGCGCAGCATAAGTCAGCATAAAATTGTATCGAGAAGCTTTTCAAGCTAAAACGGTTCTCGATACGATTCTCCTAGGTCGAATCACTCGAACTGACAGTAGGGCTAAAAATTTAATTTTTGGCTGTTTGTTTGTTGAGGTGTTTGTTGTTTAGTTGTTTCATTGTTTTCTTTTGAGCCATTGGATCTATTACCGCTGTATTATAGATACCTTATTTTACATCATTATTTCTAGGTGTAACTATCTTATCAATTAAGCATAAAATAAATCCGCTATAATTATTATATTAGCACCATTACCACATCTTTACATGGCTTTAGAAACCCGTATCTATCAAAAGGAGAATCAACTGAGAATAGGTAAACTGTTAAAAGACAGTTTGCAAGATATTTACACATCCCGTTTTTTGTCACGCCAGCTCGCAGTACGTGATATAAGCGCACAATACCGACAATCTTATTTGGGGATACTTTGGGCTTTTATTATGCCTTTGACTACTGCTGTCATGTGGATATTTTTAAATAGCTCGGGAACCATACGTCTTTCTGCTACGGGGGTTCCCTATCCTGTGTATGCTTTTTCAGGAACACTAATCTGGTCCATCATTACTGAATCCATTAATGCCCCTTTGTCCAATACCAATGCCGCTAAAGGGCTTTTAACTAAACTCAACTTTCCCAAAGAAGCCCTGATAATTTCGGGAATCTATAAATTGTTATTTAACAGTGCTATTAAGGTGCTACTACTTGTTGTTTTTGTGTTTGTTTTTGGTATTGGTTTTCATTGGAGTCTTTTATTGTTCCCTTTTGTTTTATTGGGAGCCTTAGTGATAGGAACTGCCCTTGGTTTATTTATTACCCCTCTTGGAATGCTTTACAAAGATGTTGGAAAACTCATCAGATTTGGGCTAACGTTTTTAATGTATGTTACCCCAGTAGTTTATGCCATCCCCAAAACTGGTTTGATGAAAACCGTGATGACCTATAACCCTATGACCCCTATTATCTTAACCACACGGGATTTTGTTACAGGCCAAAACCCAGAGCATTTAAGTTATTTTTTAATTGTTGTAGGCTGCAGTATCCCATTATTTGTAATAGGACTTGTGTTTTATCGTTTGTCTATTCCTATTATTGTTGAACGTTCAAGTGCTTAATATGGAAGAGAACGACGTATTGGTAACCGTAGAAGGACTCTCAAAAAAGTTCTGCAAGGATCTCAAGACCAGTTTGTGGTATGGTATCAAAGATTTAATATCAAACATACAAGGCAATAAAAACGAAAGGCTGTTGCGCCCTAAGGAATTTTGGGCGGTAAAAGACATTAGTTTTGAATTGCGCCGTGGTGAGTGTTTGGGCTTAATTGGGCATAATGGTGCTGGTAAAAGTACTTTGCTTAAAATATTAAACGGGTTATTAATGCCCGATGCTGGGAAGGTTACCATTAAGGGGCGTGTTGGGGCACTCATTGAGTTGGGTGCAGGCTTTAACCCCATTTTAAGCGGACGCGAAAACATTTATAACAATGGGGCTGTGCTGGGCTTTACCAAACAGGAAATAAATAGTAAGTTAGAAGACATCATCGATTTTGCAGAAATCCGCGAGTTTATAGACATGCCCGTGCAAAATTATAGCAGTGGTATGAAAGTACGTTTGGGCTTTGCCGTAGCGGCACAAATGGAACCCGATGTACTTATTATTGATGAGGTTTTGGCGGTTGGGGATTTAGGTTTTATTATGAAATGTTTTAAAACAATAGACAATCTTTTAGATAATACAGCTATCATATATGTGTCACATAATATGCCTACCGTATCAAGGTTGTGTGATAAAATAATTTTGATGGAGAAAGGACAAAGTCTGTTTCAAGGAAATCAGGTTGGTAAGGCTATAGATATGTATTACGGAAGTTTTGTTGAAAATGAGAGTAATATAGTATTTACAAATGGTAGTATAGAATTATTAACTATTGATCTTTTGAGTTCATTAAAAATGAACGATAACATACATGAGATTAAATGGAAAGATGATTTGTTGCTATATTTTAAATTTAAATTAAATTTATATATAGATATTCCAATTTTTAGAGTCTTACTTTATGATAAAGAGCAAAGACCACTGGCTATTTTTGAGCCTAATTATGATGAAAATTTATTAAAAAATAATAATGGTTTTTTAGAATTTACTATAAAACATGAAGGAATACAATTGTCAAAAGGCATTTATTCTATAAATGTAACAGCTTTTAAAAGGAATAGTAATGAGCCTATATTGAGAATAAATAATGTTTTATCTTTTCAAATCATTCATGATGAAGATCATTTTCAACCATTTTTATTATCATCAACATTCTCTACAAAATAGAAACAGCTTTTTATATATTTTTTAATGTGTATTTTACTATTTGTTGATTTCTAGGGTGATTCCAATCACCAATAAATTCTACATCCCAACCATTTGAATAACCAAAGGATTTAATTTCTTCTATTGTATATTTGAAGATTCCATGGTCATGTGCCTTTTTAGGATTATCATGTTTTTTTTCAGAAACAAAATAAGTAGCAAAAAAAACACCTTTTTTATCAAAATGAAAGCTTAATTTCTTAAAACAGAAATTAATTAAGTCTGGAGGTAAATGAGTAAATAATGATTGAGCAATAGCAAAATTAGGAACCTTACTAAATTTATTGAATTCAAAACTATTTGAAATTAGTAATTCTGGTTTTTTAATATTTAACCATTTATTATCTAACTCTTTTGATATGCCTAAGTTTATTAAATCTTCTTCTTTGTCTATTCCTAGATAATTCCCTTCATTTAAATAAGGTATTAAATGGATTCCTGCTCTTAAACTACCACATGCTATATCCATAAATATGTCTGATGGTTTTAAACCATTATTAATTAAAAATTCAAATTGTAATTTTCCAATTTCATCCCATAAACCACCAACGTATGTGCGATGTCCTACTTCCTTAATACCAGTTTTACCATGAGATATTGGATATTTATTTTTTTTGTAGTAAGTGAAAAGTTTTTTTAATAAATTCATAAGGAATTGCTTAGGCTTAATTTTAAAGGCTAAAATAAATATTTGTATTTATATAGCTTACAATATTAAACTATATTTGAAATTTGAAAGATAAACAACAATAATATTAAATTGATTTCTCATAAACACAAATGCATATTTATCCACATTGCAAAGTGTGCAGGTACTTCCATCGAATATGCTTTTGGGGTAGATGTGGAAAACCATAAAGCTGAAGAAAATGATTTTTTGTTTGGTTGGGATAAAACTAATAAGTTATGGCTACAACATGCTACACCACAACAGTTGATAGATTATAAATATATTAGTCAAAATCAATGGGATAGCTATTATAAATTTATTGTTTACAGAAATTCTTGGGACAGAGCATATTCTGATTATATATGGATGAAAGATGTTAGAAATACTTTTGGCAGTTTTTCTAATTTTTTGTTTAAGAAAGGGGAATATGATAGAATATTAAATGATTATTCTACGAATTATTATGCAGGAGATCACCTTTATTTACAGAAAGATTATTTTTTTTTAAATAATAATAGGATAAACTATAATGTTGAAATTGATTTTGAAAATTTACAGAATGGGTTTAAGAAAGTAATTCATGATTTAAATTTAAGTGATGATTTTTTTATCAGAAAAATAAATAGTGCTAAAGTGATTGAAAAGGAACATTATTCTCATTTTTATAATTTCAGGCATAAAAAAATAGTAGAAAAGATATATAAGGAGGATATAGATTTTTTTGATTTTAAATTTATTGATAAGAAAAATTTCACACAAAAATTATTTCATTATATTAAATGAAAAAAATCCTCTTTATCACCCACGAAACCACACGCACCGGTGCGCCTATCGTATTGTTGCATTTTTTACAGTGGTTACAAAAGCACCATAAAGAATTGGTAGTAGATGTGATTGGGTTGCAAGGGGGCAGTTTAGAATCCGATTTTAAGAACGCTTGCCACACCTATTATGATTACTGCCAAGTGTTAATCCCAAAGTCGTTAACACGTTGGCAACGGATATTACTAAAATTCAAATTATTTAAAAGGCAGGACCCCAAAGTTCTATTTTTTAATACCTTGGCAGAGAACAACTATGCGCTACTGTATGCTAATACAATTCTTACTATTCCTTTAGCATCAGAAGTTATTAAAGTATCTCCTAAAACTAAGTTTGTTGCTCACATACATGAATTAAATGCCATAATAAAAATAATGCTCCCTAATTTTAAGGATTATTTATCTGGTATAAATCAATTTATTGTGCCTTCAGAATTGGTAGAATCTAATTTAACAGCAAATTGGTCAGTTCCTGCCAATGGTATTAAAGTGGTTTATGAATGTACTGTAGTTGAATACATTAAACCTACTAATAAACCATGCAATGTATTTACAGTAGGTGCTTCAGGATATGTACATTGGCGTAAAGGACATGATGTGTTTTTACAATTAGCACGATATATTCACTCAAACTATCCTGACAGTAATATAAATTTTGTTTGGGTAGGTAAACTTCCTTTAAAGGAACAAATAATTTTAGAAGCGGATATTCACAAATTAGGATTGAAGGATATTGTTAAATTTACAGGTGAAGTGAAAAATCCAACTAATTATTATAATGAATTTAATGTGTTTGTAATGACTTCGAGAGAAGATCCATTTCCTTTGGTGTGTATAGAAGTAGGTATGTTAGGAAAACCTATTGTTAGTTTTGATAGGGCTGTTGGTACTAATGAAATATTGAATGGAGCAGGTGGATTTATTGTGCCTTATTTGAATATTGAAGCTATGGCAGATAAGATTATAAAATATTATAATAATCCAGATTTGGTAAAAAGTCATGGTGAGTTAAACGAAAAAGTTTTTTCTCAGTTTACTCCCGAAATCATTTGCCCACAATTGTTTGAAATTATAACATCACTCAATAAAGCGTGAACCCCAAAGTCTCCATAATCGTCCCCAATTACAATCATGCACCTTATTTGCAAGAACGGTTAGATACGGTTTTTAACCAAACGATTCAGGATTTTGAAGTCATTTTATTGGATGATGCTTCTACCGATGGCAGTCAGGATATTTTAAAAAACTATGCCAAACACCCTAAAGTATCCCATTATATAGTGAATGCCGAAAACTCAGGAAGTCCCTTTAAACAATGGCAAAAAGGGATGGCATTGGCAAAAGGGGAGTACATTTGGATTGCCGAAAGTGATGATTATTGTGAGGTTACTTTTTTGGAGTCTACACTACGTTATTTATCACAAGGTCACGCTATTTGTTATACCCAGACTTTGGACGTGAATAGTTATGGGAGTGATTTAAAAAGTAGATTGCCTTATACGGCACAATTTGAACCCAATATTTGGGAGAACCATTTTGTTATGGACGGCACTGTTTTTAATACAAACTATTTACTGGTTAAAAATGTGATACCCAATGCCAGTGCCGTTGTGTTTAGACGTGATATTGTAAAGAACTCTTATTTTAACAAATACTTGTTAAAAATGACTATGTGTGGCGATTGGTTGTTTTGGATACGGCTTTGTGCCAATAATAGCATTGCCTTTGTGAGCGAACCTTTAAACTATTTTCGGTATCATGATACCATGAGCAGACGGCATAATACCTTACAAAAGCAAAGACTACGTTTAGAGGAAGAGGCTGTTTTACGGAGGGAAGTATTTAGAAACCTAGGTATTCAAAATAAGCAACAAGAAACCTTGCTTTATAAAAAATGGTTTGCGCTTCATGGTTTTTTTGAAGTTTTCACTAAAAGGTTTTATAGTATTAAATTATCGCATACATTGCGAAGTACTTTATTTTTAATGTTTGTGTCACTTAAACTTAAAAACCGTTTTAGATTTTGAACATCGCTATTTTTTCACCAAGCCAAAATGCATATTCCGAAACCTTTATTCAGGCGCATAAAAACTATTTAAAAGGAAAGGTGTTTTATTACTATGGAAAAGGCAATTTTATTGAATTAGAAGGTGAAGGTGGGTTGAAAAAAGAGGCAAGTTTTTTAACTAAGTTAATTAACAAGGTATTTAAAAAGCCAAGCCCTACTTATTGGGAATACATAGCGGCCTCTTTAAAGGCACATAAGGTAAATGTTATTTTAATTGAGTATGGTTCGCATGCCCATCATTTATTACCCCTTTTAAATATTACAAAATTACCAGTAATTGTTCATTTTCATGGATTCGACGCCAGTATTAGAGATATTATAAAAAGTTGTAACTACTACAAGCAAGTTTTTTTAAAAGCATCTAAAGTTATTGCAGTTTCAAGGGTTATGGAACGTGCACTTTTAAATTTGGGTTGTCCCATAGATAAATTAGTGTATAATGTTTACGGCCCGTGTAAAGAATTTGAATTGGTTAGCCCTAAGTATAATAAAAAACAATTTTTATCGGTAGGTAGGTTTACTGATAAAAAAGCACCGTATTATGCCATAAAGGCGTTTAGTAAGGTTATAAACAAACATCCAGACGCTAAATTATTATTTGGAGGCGATGGTGTACTTTTAGATGCTTGTAAAAGTTTAGTTAAGCAGTTAAAATTAGAAAACCACATTATTTTTCTTGGTGTTATTACCCAGCAGGCGTATATGGATTTATTACAAGAATCTATGGCTTTTGTACAACATTCTATTGTTGCAGAAAATGGCGATTCTGAAGGTACGCCCTTATCTATTTTAGAGGCAAGTGCGGCGGGTTTACCTGTTATATCGACTATACATGCGGGTATACCAGATATTATCGCACATAATAAAACAGGCTTGCTTAGTGAAGAGCGTGACGTTGAAGCTATGAGCGCCCATATGTTAAAAGTATTGGATGATGTGGCATTTGCCAAACGACTTGGACAGGCAGGAAAGGAAAATATAAGAACTCATTTTAATATGGAGTTACATATAGAAAAGCTTAACAAGATTCTTGCTAATGCGACACAATAAAAAAATATTTAATGAAATACCTATTAAAAAAAATAGTGCCAAATACCATACTTAAAGCATACCGTGCATATAGAAAGAATAATAAGCCCTATAATGGAAAAGGCGTTGTTTGCCCTATTTGCAGTTCTAAGTTTAAATATTTTGGTTCATACGGCGTTTTTCCAAGAGGTAATGCGAAATGTTACACGTGTGGTGCTTTAGAAAGGGATAGGTTATTATGGAAATATTTTCATGAAAAGGTGAGTTTTTTTACAAAAAACGTAAAAGGGAAAGTTTTACATTTTGCACCAGAAAAAGTTTTCTATCAGTTATTTGATACCAATAAAAATATTGAATATGTACCTTGTGATTTAACACCTGAACGATTCCTTTTTAATGGGAAGTCTCAAATAATAAAGGCCAATATAACTAATATTCCTTTTGAAGATAACACTTATGACTTTATAATTTGCAACCATGTTTTAGAACATATTCCAGATGATGCCTTAGCCATGTCTGAATTGTATCGGGTTATGAAAAAAGGTGGTCAAGGTATTTTTCAAGTACCTATAAATTACGATTTAGAGTTAACATACGAAGACTTTTCAATTACTACGCCAGAGGGAAGAGAAAAAGCCTTTGGGCAGAAGGACCATGTAAGATGGTATGGTTTAGACTATAAAACAAAGTTAGAAGCTGCTGGTTTTAAGGTTTATATTGATGAATATGTAAAAAGTTTTACCTCTAAAGAATTAAAAAAATATGGATTAATTTCTACCGAACTAATTTATAACTGTAGTAAATAAAAACATGAACCCTCTTGTCTCTATAATTATCCCTACGTTTAACAGAGCAGCATTAATAGAAAGTACGCTAAACAGTATATTAAAACAACGTTATGCTTATTGGGAATGTATAGTTGTAGACGATGGTTCTACAGATAGCACCGTGCAAATATTACAAGCCTATTGTAGTAAGGATGCTAGGTTTAAGTTTTATAAAAGACCTAAAAACAGACCAAAAGGTGCTAATGCTTGTCGTAATTATGGTTTGCTAAAAGCTAAAGGAACCTATGTTAATTGGTTTGATAGCGACGATTTGATGTTGCCATTAAAATTGCAGATACAAGTAGCTTTATTAGAAAATTCTAGCTTTAATTATGCCATTTGTCAAACCGAGCGTTTTGATAGTACATTGAATAAATCCTTTGGCTTAAGAAGTATAGAGATAACTTCTTCAGATGTTTTGAATGATTACATTACTTTTAAAATTTTCTGGACCACAGGAGCGCCCTTGTGGTGTAAGGACTTTTTAATTTCAAATAAGTTTACTTTTGATGAGTCTTTACAACAATCGCAAGACTATAATTACCATATAAATATTTTGGCTAAAGATGCTTCTTATGCTATTGCAAATGTCCCTTTAATGAAACTGGTTAGACATACTTCCAACATGTCTAATGATTTATATAGTCATCCATCAAAAATTTATTCAAATATAAAAGCACGCTGTATGGCGTTAAAATTACATTTTGAGTTATTGAATGACTCAACGCGAGTGTTTTTATTTAAAAAATCTGTAGAGTTCTTAGAATATGGTATAGAGGTTCTAAATTGGAAATATACCACCAAGTCTATATATCAATTAATAAGTGCATATTATGTTTTTAAGCCGCCTGTAAATGTTTTTATAAGATATAGTTTAAAATGGCTTTTGGGCGGTTTTGGTTATCGCGTTTTTAGAATAGGAAAAAGATTTTTTAAATTACCGCCTATATGATTCCAACCATATCCATAGCAATTTGTACGTATAATAGAGCGTCTTTATTAAAAAAATGTTTAGAAGCTTTGTTGCCTCAAATTAATACTTCTAATATAGATATTATCATAGTAGATAATAATTCTAATGATACAACGAGAGGCTTAATAGAAACTTATCAAAACAAACACAAAAATATAACATACGTATTTGAGAAACGTCAAGGATTAGCTATAGCCCGAAATGTGGCTTGGCAATATGCTAAAGGTTTATGGATAGCTTATTTAGATGATGACGGTATACCACATAATAATTATGTAGAAAGGCTACAATATGTAATTAATCATTATGATTTTGATTGTTATGGAGGGATGTATTATGCTTATTATGAGAAAGAACGGCCTAAATGGCTTTCAGAAAATTTTGGCACCAAACGATTAATTTCTCCAAATATAGGTTTAATTGATGAAAACACACTTTCCGGTGGTATTTTTAATATTAAGCGTTGTGTTTTAGAACAAATAGGAGGTTTTAAGGAAAATTTTGGAATGTCTGGAAAAAACGTGGCTTATGGTGAGGAAAGTGAATTGCAATATCGCGTGCGGGCAGGAGGCTATAAAATTGGATTTGATCCCGAACTAAAAATGGATCATATCGTAGCAAATTATAAGCATACTTTAATTTGGCAATTACGTCGCGAGTACGCCTTATATAGAGATAGTCCTTGTTTACTGCAAAATAATAGGACTTATAGGAAGTTGTTAAAATCTTTTTTGCGTTGCACTATTAAAGTATTGCCTACTTTGATAGGGAAATTTATTAAAACAAAGGATTATTATTGGCAAAATTTAGTGTTAGATTATTTAAAACCTATGATAGCTGTTTACGGAACTATGAATAATCAAATAAATACAGTAGAAAAATGCAAGCGTTAATTTCGATAATCATTCCAACATATAATCGTGCCCATTTAATTAAGGAAACACTTGATAGCATTTTAGAACAAACCTATAAAAATTGGGAATGTATTGTTGTTGACGATGGAAGCACAGATACAAGTGATGCTGTTTTAGATGCTTATGTGAAGCAAGATTCCCGATTCAGAAAATTTAAAAGACCAAACAATAAACCAAAAGGTGCAAATGCTTGTAGAAATATAGGATTGGAACAAGCCCAAGGTGATTTTGTGGTGTTTTTTGATAGTGATGATTTAATGACGCCAAATCATTTAGAAATAAAACATGCAGGAATAAAAACAAACCATTGTGATTTTGTAATAACGAGAACTAAATATTTTAATGCCGATAATAGTATTATAGATAAATACTATGCTTTTGATAAGCACAAAATAACGCCGCATAATTATATTGTTCAAAAAATAAACTGGTTAACTTATGATATATTGGTTAAAACTAGCCTTGCCAAAGAAATAAGATTTAACGAAAATTTGCAATCTGGTCAAGAGTATAATTATTTTAGCAAACTTACTTTACTATCAACAAATGCAATATTTATTGATGAGGTCGTAACTTTAAGAAGATATCATGATACATCTATTAGAAGTCAATTGAAAACTAAAAGAGATTTAAATGAAAGGTATTTTAGAGTTTTCTGGTTTACTTATTTAGATATAAAAAAAGCTGCCGATAAGAAAACGCGTTTATTTTTGTTACGAGCATGTTTAAAATTAACTTGTAAAGAGCAACAAATTTTGGTTAAAGAGAAAAGCTTGTTTTATTTATACGTTATTAGAGAGTTAGGTGTAAGAGGGCTTTTTTTAGGTATAATGCTATTATCTTATAGGGTGTTTGGTAGGGGTTATATATTTAGAAAACAATTGTTTAAAGCTTTTTATGAGCTGCCCTGAACTTTGATTAATTATTTATTCTTTGTCTTGTTTATTGTGAAAATTGGTTATAAATCCAAGGAGTAAAGCTTGTTGCAATTTTTATATCTTAGCAGAAGTATATAGCCTAAACATGAACATAAAGCCTTTAGTCTCTATTGTTATCCCAACCTATAACCGCGCCCATCTTATAGGCGAAACACTTAATAGTGTTTTGGCACAAACCTATACCAACTGGGAGTGTATTGTGGTAGATGATGGGAGTACCGACACTACAAAAGAAGTGATGCAAGAGTATCTGCGAAAAGATGTCAGATTTCAATACCACCAAAGACCAGAAGAGCATGTTTCTGGGGGTAATGGAGCCAGAAATTTTGGGTTTAAATTAAGTAAAGGGGAGTATGTACAGTGGTTTGATGACGACGATGTAATGGATAAAGACAAATTGAAGATTCAAATGTGGAGTTTGATGAAAAGCGAGTTTAATTTTTCTGTTTGTCAAAACTTAGTTTTTGAAAATAATAAAGGTGCTATTTTGGGTTTACGTCATAAGAATATTGTTTCAGAAAACACTCTGTTTGATTACATCAAACAGAATATTGTTTTTTTAACGCCATCAGCAGTATATAAAAAGCAATTTTTAAAAATAAATGATTTACTTTTTGATGAAGAATTAAAGGCGTCTCAAGAATGGGAGTTTATATGTAGAATTTTATATTATTCACCAAGTTATCAAGTAGAACATACACCTTTGGTATATATTAGAAAGCATACAGAGAGTATTTCTTATAATGACAATTATATTTTGAGAAAGCAACATTATTATTTGGCAAGAATTAAAGTTTTTCAATTTCTATTACGTAAAGGCATTATTGATTTAAACCGAGAGTTGCGCGATTTTTTTAGAACTTATTTTGTGTCAAATTTTAAAGTTTTATTGTTTGAAGATAAAAAGAAGGCGATGTCTTTATACAGAGACAGTATTAAACCTTTATATAAGCCTATTGAAAATTTTAAACTGATTTTATACATCAACTTTGTGATCTTAACCAATAGAGGATATGCATTCAGAGACCGATTTATAAAATAAACTACAACACATCATTATAAATGCGTCCTTTAGTTTCCATAATCATTCCAACTTATAATAGAGTACAACTTATAGGCGAAACACTTGATAGTGTATTAGCTCAAACCTATTCTAACTGGGAATGTATCATTGTGGATGATGGCTCTACAGATAATACTTCGGCACTTTTAGAATTTTACTGCAAAAAAGATTCTCGATTTCAATACCATCATAGACCGAAAAATCAGCCTAAAGGAGGTAATGCGGCTCGAAATTATGGGTTTAAAGTAAGTAAAGGAGACTATATTAATTGGTTTGATAGTGATGATATCATGTTAAACGAGTTTATAGAAAATAAAATACAGTTATTAACTTCAGAAAGGATAAAAGCCATTATTTGTTCGGGGTTTTTAACAGACTCTAAATTGAATATTTTAAGACCAACAGCATATTTTAATGAAGGGAATTTATTTAAAGCATTTACTTTAAGAAAATCGGATGTATTGACACCTTCCGTTTTATTTAAAAGAACAGCCTTAAATTCTAGAGAGTTGTTCAATATTAATTTAACAGATGGACAAGAGACCGATTTTTTTCATAGATTTTTTTTTAATTTAAAAGCAGATGAGTATGTATATGTTGATGACAAATTATTTTTATACAGAAAACATAATAATTCTATTGGGAGCGATAAAATAGGAAACTATAATTTTAAAAATAGATTTTCACAAAGTTATGTTGAATATGAAAATCTTAAACGCGTTATAACTATAGGTGATAGAGACATGATACATTTTATTTATAAAGCGTTGTTAAACCTGCTATTTCTTGCAATGGATAATGAAGATAAAAACACTTATGATTATATTTTAAACGGCATTCGGAGGTATTATAAAGATATTGGAGTTTTTAAATATGTGTTGTTAATTAGTTATTTAAAAGTAGTTTTGAGTATTCATATTAGGAGCTATCGAATAGAAAAATTAATAAGAAAGCGATAAGTATTTTAAAATGAGTGGTAAATAAAAGTTAAAACATGAATATAAGTGTTATCATTCCTACTAGAAATAGAATACATTATGTTAATCAACTGGTTGAAGATTTATTACACCAAGATGTTTCTAATTTTGAAATAATTGTTGTAGATCAATCGGAAAACCCAATTGAAATTAAAAATTGTAAGCATATAGTATTGGGTTCTACCGGACCTTGTGTTTCTAGAAATATTGGAGCGAAAGAAGCTCAAGGTGATATTTTAGTTTTTTTAGATGATGATGCCAGAATTGAAGCAAACTTTATTCGTGAAATAACACATCCCATAAAATATGATAAATTTGCTGCTGTTGCAGGTGCGAATTGTGATGTTAATGGAAATTATTTAACAAAGAACTGTGATTATTTTAATTATAGTAGCGATAATTTTATAAAAGTTTTAACAAGGAATCCAAACTCTAACACATCTAGAATCTGTATTTCATTTCCAGGAGGTTGTTCGGCTATATTAAAAAACGTATTTGATGAAATTGGAGGATTCGATGAACAATTTGATCCTACTGGGGCAGGGGAAGACAGGGATCTTGCTTTAAGGCTTTTTAATAAAGGTTATATGACCTGGTACAATGCCAACGCTAAATTGTATCATATAGGGGCGACTACCGGGGGATCGAGAGATGTTGGTAGCAGAACTTTAATGTTGGATGTTCATACTTACCTGATGTGCAAAAAATATTTTTCAATAGAACTAGCCAATACATTAAGGAAAACGATATTAGAAAGTTACCGTAGAAGTTTTTTTAAATCACTAATTACATTAAATTTAATCAGGACAAAATTTAAATTATATCGTAAAGCAAAAAGCTTATTGAAATAAAGATAATGAATATTGCTGTGTTTACTCTTTTAAAATGATTTTGTTTAACAAAAGATATAAGAATTGTTTCTTAAAAACAAAAAGTCGAATAATTAATGAACATATTTATAATAAAAAATGAATATTCTATCAAAAATTAAAAATGTTATAAGAAATAATAATAAAACATATACGGAATTAAAACATCATATAAAAAAATCTGATGATATATATTCTTTGGCAATTCTACAATCATTATTAATTGGTTACCCTTATTTACCGTTAAATGGAGGGGCTCTTAGACCAGTATGTATAGCTTATATTTTAAATGAAATTATTATAAATCAAAGAGAGCATATTTTAGAATTTGGTTCAGGGATTTCTACAATTATTATGGCTAGATTATTAAAAAAAAATAAACTCAACACAAAAATAATTACAATAGAACACAATGAAGCATGGGCGAAAATTTTAAAAAAATATTTGGAAGATGAAGATTTATTGCAGTTTGTAAGTGTTATTGTAGTTGATTTAAAAGAAATAATGACTTCAAAAGGGCATGTAAGTTGGTATGATTATGATAGATTATCAACGGCTATAAAAGATATGAAGTTTGATTTAATCATAATTGATGGACCACCTGCAAATAATCCGAAATTAAAATACTCGAGGTTACCAGCATTAGAAAAATTAGAAGGTAATTTTAGAAATGATTATTGTTTAATTTTAGATGATGTTAATCGAGAAGGGGAGCAAGAAATGGTGAGGTTTTATAGAAGAAAAAATAACAATATACACTATAGTGTTATTAGTGGGACTTTGGGCGTATTTAGAACAAAGAGTAAATTCAACCCTATTCCAATACATTATTAATGTCTATAAAAATCGCAATTTATACAGCTGTTTTTGGGGGGAAAGATGAACTCAAGGAGCCTTTAAACTTTAAAAACAATGAAAATATTGATTATTTTATTATTTCAGATGATAAAGGAATAAAATCAAAATGTTATAACCTTGTCTATAAAAAACCAATTTATGATGATATTACTAAAAATGCCAGGTATTATAAGATTATAGGTTTAGAAGAATTTAAGAGTTATGATTTCATTATTTGGCATGACGCTAATTTACAGATAGTTCAAGATGAAATATTAAAAATCATTACGTTTGTTGATAATAAGGGAGTAGGATTTTTTAAACATTCTGAAAGAAATTGTATTTATGATGAAGCCATAAAATGTATTCAATTAGAAAAAGACTATCCTTTAAAAATTTTAAAGCAAATTTATGAATATTATAAAAAGGGAATAAAAAATGAAATGGGGATTTATGAAACAGGTTTGTTTGTTAGGAATAATAAGTTAATAAATAGAGACTTTATAAATTTTTGGTGGAAAGAAATAAAAATGAAATCAAAACGTGATCAAATTTCTTTACCATATGCTCTAAAAAAGTTTGATATAGTTCCAGCTATAATAGAAGGGAATGTCAGAAATAATTCATATTCAGTATTTCATAAACATAATTATCGGCATAGTACTTTTTTAAGAAAAAAACTTAAAACATTTCATTCTCTAAAGAAAAAAGTAGCCATAAAATGTATTTACATTATAAAAAAAATTAATAAATAAAACGGTTATTTCTTTTATGAATATCATGATTCAATTTTAACCTATGCAGACTAAGGTATTCATAGTAATTGTTTCTTACAATGGTATGCCATGGCTTCCTAAATGTTTAAGAAGCTGTAATCCGTTTAATATTATTGTTGTAGATAATAATTCCAGTGATGGAACAGTTGCTTTTATTCAGGAAGAATTTCCAGAAATCACAATTCTTCAACAAAATACTAATCTAGGTTTTGGTGCGGCTAATAATATTGGTATTTCCTATGCGTTAAAAAAAGGTGCGGAATATGTGTTTTTATTAAATCAGGATGCTTATTTAGAACAGAATACACTTAATAATTTGATTAAAACACATAAGGAAAACAATTCGTATGGTATTTTGAGTCCGATTCATTTAAATGGAACCGGGACAAAATTAGATAATAATTTTTCAAAGTATATTAAGGAAAATGAAGTACTGAGAAATGATGCCCTTAAACAATTGTTTTCACAACAAATTTATGACTTGCCGTTTGTAAATGCAGCAGCATGGTTATTGCCACGAAAAACAATTGAGAAAATTGGAGGTTTTGATCCTATTTTTTATCATCGCGGAGAAGATGATAATTATTGCCAACGTATTTTATATCATGGTATTAAATTAGGCGTTGTGCCTGAAACTCATGTATGGCATGATAGGGAATTAAGAACAAAAATGATGTATAAAAATAATACAGAAAAATTAATACGTTACGAGCGTGCTTTAAAGCAAGCATTGGCAAATATTAATATTGAAATAGAAAGTAATATTAGAATAAAAAAGCAAATTATAGTGAAGACAATTTTAAAATCTCTAATAAGTTTAATGTTTATTGATGCCATATTTAACTTAAATAAATATAGGATATTGAACACTATCCTGCCTGAGATTAAATATAGTAGGAAGAAAAATAAAGAAGTTGGTTTACATTATTTAGAAGAATTATAGAATGGTTTTGAGAGAAATATTATTTTTTTATATGTGTATTTTTTGATAAACTTTATCAATCAATTTTGTTCAAAAAAAGTTCGCTTTAATTTGCCAGCTATTTTTTTAGAGAAATCATTTGAATAAGCTCTATTTATAATAGATAGCCTTAACAATTCCAATTCCATAAAATTTGTAGATTTTATTTGTTCAGAAATTTTTTCATCTATCAATTTATATAGAATATTATCTGCATTATTTAAGTGGTTAATTTCATCAATCGTTTTTTTATCAATCGCATCGAGTGTAGGTCTGTTTTTTGTTTTATTTTTTACTTTATAATACGGTAATGGCCAATTATATAAATTTTTAAGTAGAATAAGAGATGCATTAAATTTTTCTGTAATACCAACAAAGGAAAAATGTCTTTCTATATTTTCTAAAGCTTTTTCAAGCATGTATTCTTCTTTGTCGTCAATACCACTAATCCATCTTACTTGACAATTGTTAACATGTTTACTTTCAATTCGAGTTGCAAAGTCATAAAGTGACATTTTATCAGACTTAACTTTATGATAAAGATTATTTTTTGGTTTCCGCAAAACATAATAATAAAACGAAATAATTCGTTCATCTGGTTTACGTAAAAAAGTAACATATTTAGTATTTGAATTCATATATTGGTGAAGTCCAAACATCAAATGCCCTTTCACTAAATTTATTTTTGTTCTTTCCAAGTCAGTCATATTAACAAAAGCATACTCGCTATTGTTTGATTTTGTGCCAGTTGTGATATTATATGTGCTTTCTTTAGAATAAAACCTATTCAAAATAGAATGAAATGTCATACCTCCATTTTTCGGTAAATGAAGAAATATTAATTGATTATCCATTATAGATATATTAAGTTTGATTTTTTTTATTCCAATTTTCTAAAATAATATTTTTAATATAGGTAAATTAAATTCTTAATTGGGTAAATAAGTCAAAAGTATTCATAATTTCTATTTACTTCTTATTCAGATAAATCTAATTATCTTATAATTAACCAATTTTATTGCTATTTTTTAGTAATATGTTACAATTTCATTACTTTCAACAAAAATGAAAAAAGCAAGTAATATAATTAGTATTATTACCCCACACTTTAATGATTTAGAGGGGATAAAACAAGTACATAATTGTTTGTTGAAACAAGATTCAGAGCTGTGGGAATGGGTAATTGTTGATGATTATTCTAACGTTTCAGTTAGAGAATCTTTATGTAACTACTTTAATCAAAATAGTTATCCAAATATTAAGTTGATTTTAAATGATAATAAAACAACCGGTTCGGTTTGTAGAAATATTGGGGTAGACCATGCATCATTTAATCATTTAGTATTTTTAGACTCCGATGATATAATATCTGAAGATTTTGTAAGTAATAGATCTATTGAAGTGGGTGATTTTGTAGTATTTAAGAATTTTAATCTTTTAGATGAAAATGGAAAGAACAAGCCTGCTCCTTCTGCTGATTCCAACTATTTAGATCATTTTTTACAGGCAAAATTTATTTGGCAAACTTCCTCGATTTTATGGAAAAAAGATTTTTTTATTGAGATAGGAAAGTTCAATACAGATTTAAAAAGATTGCAAGATATTGAGTTGTCTATTCGAGCACTTATGTTAAGTACTAACTATAAAGTAATAGATAATAAAGTTGACTTTTTCTACTGTGTTAAACCAATTGATATTAAGAAAAGGCCAATAGATGTCATTTGTGGAGCAGTTAATTATTTAATTACTTACATGCATGATAATTACAAGTTAGATAATCGCCAAAGAAATTTGGTAACAGGATATTATTATTTGTGTGTACGCTATTTTGATCGCTCTGATAATAAGGAAGATATTGAGCATGTTCAGAAAAGCTTAAAATTGTTTTATAAGAAAACATACATGTCTTATCCCAGTTACTTAAGAGCTTTATTAATTTTGAAATTATATAAATACAATTTAATCTCTAGTGATTTGTTTTTGAGATTGAACAGATATTTCTATAAATAGAGTTTTGAAAATGAAAACTATAAAGACATCTATACTACCAATAAGAAAGACCATAGCTAAAGTTCAAGGTAAACATGAATTAGACCTTGAAGCTATTTGTTTATTTGTCGCTTTTGGTTTTTTTTTCGATACAGATACCTATTGGAAAGATGAAAAGGTTTTATCTCCTGGAACTAAATATCAGCTAGATGAAAATGATAAAGTATTTTCTGCTGAAAAATGGTTTGAATGGCACTACACGCCAAGAGAAATTAGTTTTGAAGATACGCTTAATGAATTCACAAATTTGTTTGAAACCATTGTTAATGAGCAAACTTCTAATAAGAAGGTCATTTTACCCCTATCTGGAGGATTAGATAGTAGAACACAAGCTGTTGCTTTACGAAATCACCCAAATGTCAATTCATATAGCTATGATTTTGAAGGGGGCTATCCGGAAACTAAAATAGCAAAAAAAATTGCTGATGCCTGTCATTTTCCATTTCAATCGTTTACAGTTAAACCAGGCTATTTATGGAATTGTATTGAAGAATTAGCAGGAATTAATCAGTGTTATTCTGAATTTACCCATCCACGACAGATGGCATTTTTTGATTCTTTTAAAGGTATGGGGAATCTTTTTTCATTAGGCCATATGGGAGACCTCATGTTTGATTCATTTGGGTTTCCACAATTATCTTTCGATGAAGAAGTTGAGGTGCTAGTAAAGTTATTGCTGAAAAAGGGAGGTGCTGAATTGGCAAGTTCTTTATGGAAAACATGGGGTTTAGAAGGGGACTTTGAAGACTATTACTTAACAAGAATACGATTGTTATTAAAAGACATAAAAATTGAGAATACCAATGCAAAATTACGAGCCTTTAAAACTCACTATTTTGTATCTAGATGGTCCTCTAATAATTTATCGGTTTTTGAAGCCATGTATCCCGTAACATTACCTTATTATGATAATAGAATGTTTGAATTTATGTGTTCAGTACCTGAAAAGTATTTGGCTAATCGACAATTACAAATAGCATACATTAAGCAAAATGCTACTGAATTAGCAAAGATTACATGGCAGGAGCAAAAACCTTTTAATTTAAATAATTATCATTTAAATAAGATGCCATTTAATTTACCATACAGGATAACCAATAAATTAAAAAGAGAATTTAATGATTTCATGGGTAAGCCATATATCTCCAGAAATTGGGAATTACAATTTGTTGGAAAAGAAAATGAAAAGCACCTAAAGAAATGGTTATTTGAATCTAAATTACAAGATCTTGTTCCTATCGATATCATTCAACAATTTTATGATAATTTTAAAGAAAAGGATGCAGTAACATATTCTCATGCCGTAAGTATGTTGCTTACATTGGCATTATTTCAAGATAAGTTTAATTAAATCAGAGTAAATCTTGATAGTAGCAACTATTTTTTTTAAAAATAAAGCACTTGTAAGATTAAAATTGAGCGCATCTTAGACTAAATTAACCTTATATTTATAGCGTTTTAGATATGGTTCAAAAGAAAATCAAAATATTATTTACCATTCCTAATTTTGATACTGCAGGAAGTGGTAAAGTGGTATATGATTTAGTGAGTAATTTAGATCGAACTATTTTTGAACCTGAGATTTGCTGTTTTCATGATAAGGGAACTTTTATGGATGAAATCAATACGTTGCAAGTAAAAGTTTACTTATTTCCTTTTGCAATCAATTACCGGCCTTTTTTTACATTTCCATTCAGACTTATAAAAACCATTTGCTTTTTTAGAAAATATAAATTTGATATCATTCATTCTTGGCATTGGAGCTCAGATTTTTCTGAGCCTTTAGCAGCAAAATTAGCTGGTATTCCTTGGGTTTTTACTAAAAAATCTATGGGTTGGGGAAATAAAGCATGGAAATGGAGAAGTAGTTTAAGTTCAAAAATTATTACGATTAATTCAGATATGAAATCCTTTTATTCAGGGAATACATTAAAGAAGGTTATTGCTATTCCATTAGGAGTTAATATAAGTTATTATCACCCTCAATTTAAAAGTTCAGAATCATTTTCAGAGGAAATTATCATAAATGAAAATGATTTTGTTATAGTTTCTATTGTGAATCTAATTCCAGTTAAAGGCATCGAAGTTTTGATAAATGCAGTTATTGAATTAGAGAAACCTAATATTAAGCTCCTTATTGTTGGAAATGACAAAGGAGCCTACGCCAATTCATTAAAAATAATGACAGAGGGCATTGATTCTATTCAATTTTTAGGAAAAAAAACCGATGTTAGACCTTATCATGCCATTGCCGATGTGTTTGTTATTCCAACCTTAGAATTAGGAGAAGGACTTCCTGTTGCTCCACTTGAAGCAATGGCTTCGGGTAAAATTGTTATAGGATCCAATGTAAGCGGTGTTAAAGATATTTTAGAACCTTTTCCAGATTGTATCTTTCAACCCAACAATGTTGAAAGTCTTAAAGAATGTTTATTGAGGATACAGCATATGAAACAGGAAGAATATAAACAATTGGGAAAAGATATGAGATCTCGAGTAGAAAGGATGTATTCTATTGAAAGTTTTATCGAATCGCACACAGACCTTTATAAAAAAATGCTTTCAAAAAATAGATATTGAAATATTGGGTAAAACGATTAAAATAGCGATTTATACAGGACTTGTTCCAAGCACTACTTTTATTGAAAGACTGATACAAGGTCTAGCGCATAATGGTTTACATATTTATCTATTTGGATTACAAAGAAGACAATCAATCCCTTTAAAAAACGTTTTTCATTTTACCTACACCAAAACGTTTAGTAAGCTCTTCATTTTAATTAAATACAGTTTTTTATTAACTATCTTAAAAGCAAGGGATAAACGGAAACTGGATGTATTTATAGCTAATCAAATTAAAAATTCAATTCAACTCAAGATAAAATATTATCCAGTTTTGTACCATAGGCCAGATATATTTCATTTGCAATGGGCGAAAAGTATAGCCGATTGGTTATGGGTTCAGGAATTTGGCATTAAATTGATTGTTAGTTTACGAGGAGCACATATAAATTATTCACCTATTGCAAATCCTGAATTGGCAGTTGTTTATAAGAACTTATTTCCAAAGGTTGATGGGTTTCATGCGGTATCAAAAGCCATATCTGAAGAAGCTATTAAATATAACGCAGTAAAGTCTAAAATTCATTTAGTTTATAGTGGATTAGAATTGGAGGAAATGCCATTTCAATTAAAAAAGTTTGACGAGAGTAAACCTTTAGCTATTTTATCTATTGGAAGAGCCCATTGGAAAAAAGGATATTCTTATGCATTAGACGCGATGAATTTATTAGAGAAAGATACTATTGATTTTAACTATACCTTGGTGGGAGTTGAAAACGATGAAGAGCTTTTATATAAACGATCACAATTTAAACTTGAAAACAAAATCACATTTAAAGGAACATTATCTTTTACTGAAATAGTAAAGGAGATAAGGGAAGCAGACGTTTTATTACTCTCCAGTGTTGAAGAAGGAATTGCGAATGTGGTACTCGAATCTATGGCATTGGGGACACTTGTAATTTCTACAGATTGTGGTGGAATGAATGAAGTAATAATAGATTGTGAGAATGGTTTTTTAGTACCAGTCAGAGATCATGAAGCCATAGCTAATGCATTAAAGAAGGTTTCGGAACTAACACTATCCACCTATCAACAGATTACAAAAGCTGCTAGAGTCACAATCGAAAAACAACATAGTTCTGAAAAAATGAATTCAGGGATGCAGACGTTATATCAAAAAATATTAAACAATAAGCTATGAAAATAGGACTAGTCTTGCCTTCAGTTCCAGCTTATTCTGAAACTTTTTTTACGAATAAAGTCAATGGATTGGAAGAAAAGGGATTCAAGGTTTTAGTTTTTGTAAATAATGCAAATACAACTCATTTTAATATATCAAATACACGATTGGCTCCAAGACTTACGGGGAGTTTCCTTAGAGTTGGAATAGTTAGTGCTTTGAGGTTAATCGGTTCAATTCTTTTTCATTTCAACAGTACGAAACACTTATATTTGTTGGATAAAGCTGATAAGATAGCATTCTCTCAGAGAATTAAAAATATTATAAGTAATAGCCATATTCTCGCTGAATCTCTAGATTGGTTGCATTTTGGCTTTGGAACTATGGTGTTTAATAGAGAAAATGTAGCAAAGGCAATTAGTGCAAAGATGGCAGTAAGTTTCCGAGGATTTGATATTGGGGTTTATCCTTTAAAAAATCCAGATTGTTATGAAAGACTATGGAATAAATTGGATAAAATTCATGTTATATCTGATGATATCAGAGATTTACTATATACACATGGATTTAAAGATCAAGCCGATGTTATTAAAATTACACCAGCCATAAATACATCCTTATTCAAAAGTGACAATAAAGAATTTTTAGGTAATAAAAATCATTTTATCACAATTGCTCGTTTACATTGGAAAAAAGGTCTGGAATATACCTTAGAAGCTTTGGCGCTATTAAAAAAAGAAAGTATTCCATTTCATTATACGATAATTGGTGAGGGTATAGAATATGAGCGATTGAAATTTTCAGCATATCAATTGGGAATTGATGATCATGTTACCTTTACTGGAAAAATGGCACATAAACAAATTATAAACGAGTTGAACAAAGCTGATATTTATATTCAATATAGCATACAGGAAGGATTTTGTAATGCTGTTCTGGAAGCCCAAGCCCTAGGATTGTTATGTATAGTTTCTAATTCAGAAGGCTTATCTGAAAATGTTCTCAATAATGAAACTGGCTGGGTTGTGCCTAAATGTAATTCAAAAGAGCTCGCAAATAAAATAATCCAAGTAATAAATTTACCTCAAAACAAAAAACAAGATATTGCTAAAAATGCAAAAGAAAGAGTATCGAAACATTTTGAAATGCACCAACAAAAGCAACAATATGTAGAATTTTATAAGGAATAGAATTTAAGTATTTATATGAGTCAAATAAGAATGTTTTTATATAATCTTTTTCCAAAAAGATTAAAAAATATATTAGGAAGATCTAAACTATTGGCACCTTTAAGGAATTTATTTTTCCGAAATAAAGAAACGTATAGAGAAGTACTTGTGAAAATTAAGAGGGAATATTCAAATTACTTGGTGCAGTTTAATTTTTATGCCTCTATTCAAGTTGCAAACAAAGCTAAAAACCAAGGAATTGAAAATACACTTTTAAATAATTCGATAGCGTTATTAAATTCAGTTGATAATGATAGAACAGTTTTTGATGTAGGGACAAATTTTGGTTATTTAAGTATGGTTTGGGCAAATACGGTATGTGAAAAAGGTAAAGTTTATTCTTTTGAGCCCCATCCATTATTGTTCAATTGTTATTCTAAATCTGTAAAATCTAATAATTTACAAGATCATATTGTGAAAGAAAATGTTGCCGTTGGGAATCAATTAGGAACTATAGAAATTAATCTATTATCGACATCATCTAACACTTTAGATCTAGAAAGTAATGAGAAAAATAATAAAAAAGTAAATGTCAATATTATTACATTGGACCATTATATTGAAAGGAATAATATAACAAAATGCGATTTAATTAAAATAGATGTTGATGGAATTGAATTTGATATATTAAATGGCTCACAAGAATTAATTAAAAAATTACATCCAATTTTTATAGTTGAAACCAATAATGATACTCGAATAATCGATTTCTTTAATAAGAATGATTACCAAATATTAAATATGAAATTAGAACCTATTTCTGAAGATGAACTTCCTTCAAATATTTTTTGTAAACCAAATAAGTAAATGATGTTATTTGATTTTTTAAAATATTTACAGCCGACTAATTATTTTTCTATAATAAAAAAAGATAAAACGAGTGTATTTCCTATTCCAGAAAGTTTACCAAAAGAAATCCAACAACAACTTATTATAGATAAAGAGTATGCAAGTCATGAAGCTAAAGTTTATGATGTTTCTTGGCAAGCCATTCAAAAGGGATATATAGGGAGTGAATTAAATTTCAGTGAGTTTAAAAAATTACCATTAAAAGATGAATATCGGTTTATTAGAAAATACTTTAACCCGCTTTGGTCAACCTATATATTGTTGCTAAGATTATTAAGTTTTAAAAATCCTTTTAATGAAACTTCTGCATGGTGGGCAAGCCGGAAAACCACACGAAGCAATTATCTTGAAACCCCGATAAATTATAATGAGTGGAATAACTTTGATTCTTCATTAGTAGCGGAACAGCCATTGGTGACAGTTGTTATACCTACTTTGAATCGATATCCATATTTAAAAGATGTACTATTAGATTTAGAAAAGCAAGATTACAAAAACTTTGAAATTATAATTGTCGATCAATCTAAACCTTTTCAAAAAGAATTTTATGATGATTATAATTTAAATATACATCTTATCTATCAAGAAGAAAAAGCACTTTGGTTAGCTAGAAATAAAGCAATCAAAAAAGCGAAGGGAGATTTATTGCTGTTATTTGATGATGACAGCAGAATTAAAAATGACTGGATAACCAATCATATTAAGTGTTTAGATTTTTTTAAAGCTGAAATTTCTTCGGGAGTTTCAATTTCAATGATAGGAGCAAAGGTTCCTAAAAACTATTCTTTCTTTAGAGTTTCTGATCAAATTGACACGGGTAATGTTTTAATTAAAAAAGAAGTTTTTAGAACTATTGGGTTGTTTGACCGACAATTTGAAAAAGAACGTATGGGAGATGGAGAATTTGGTTTGCGGTCATATTTACATGGTTTTTTAAATATATCGAATCCTTATGCAAAAAGGGTGCATTTAAAAGCTGAAACTGGAGGGTTACGGCAAATGGGAAGTTGGGATGGTATGCGACCGGTAAACTGGTTTGCGCCAAGACCTATACCAAGTATAATATATCTATTTAGAACATATTTTGGAAATAAATTGACGCGATTTGCATTGTTAAAGTTAATACCACCTTCCTTGATTCCTTATAAATACAAAGGAAATAATGAGATGTTAATTCTAGGGTTTTTATTAGCATTAGTATTATTTCCCTTAGTTTTGTTTCAAGTAACTAAATCATGGAGGTTAGCTTCTATTAAATTAAAAGAAGGTGCTATAATTGAAGAGCTCTAAAAAAATACTAATTGTAACATCTGAGTTCCCTCCACAACCTGGAGGCATTGGGAATCATGCATTTCATCTTGCTAATCAGCTATCAAAAAATTTTTATGAAGTAGAAGTAATAACAGATAATCGTTCTGTATCTGGATTTGAAGAAACTACATTTGATCTGGAATTACCTTATACTGTATATAGGATAAAAGTGAATTATTTAAGATTTTTCATGTACTTTAAAAGAATCTTTTTTCTTATCAAGTTGATAAAAAAAAACAAAATTATAATTGCTTCAGGTAAGTTTTCATTATGGTCGGTTGCATTCGTGAGTTTTTTTTTAACAGGAAGTATATTGCAGTAACTCATGGTTCAGAATTAAATTTAAGTCAATGTATTTTAAAAATTATTACGAATAATTCATTAAAACGTTTTTCTGAGATTATAGCAGTTTCTAATTATACTAAATCACTTATTGAAAATTTAAAATTATCTAATGTGGTTGTGATACCAAATGCTATCAATGAAAATGATTGGAATGAAAAATTAATAAAAAAGGGAACGTTTAGTGGTAATCTAAATTTAATAACCGTAGGAAATGTAACAAAACGAAAAGGACAGTTAAATGTAATTAGACAATTACCCAATTTAATTAAAAAATATCCTGCATTACAGTATCATTGTGTTGGAATTCCTACTGAAAAAGAACAATTTTTAATAAAATCTAAAAAACTAAAAGTAGCATCGCATATAACTTTTCATGGCCGTGTAAATGAAGATAAATTAAAAGAATTATTAATTGATTCCGATATTTTTGTAATGTTGAGTGGTAAAACTAAATCGGGAGATGTTGAAGGATTTGGAATTGCTATTTTAGAAGCAAATGCACTGGGGATTCCTGCAATCGGAACAAGATATTGTGGCATTGAAGATGCTATAAGCAATTATAAATCAGGAATTTTAATTTCAAACCCTGAAAAACTTTTATCAGCAATTGAAAATATTAAAGGCGATTATGTTAATTATAAAATAAATGCTCGAAAATGGGCAATGGAGCATACTTGGGATAGAATTATTAAAAAGTATATAAAAATATTTGAGCATTGAAATTAGTAATTATTTCACATACAGAACATTATTGTAATGCAAATGGAGTTATTGTTGGTTGGGGGCCTACTATTAATGAAATAAATCATTTAATAGAAGATTTTGATAAAATTACTCATATAGCAATGTTACATACAACAAATATTCCTCAAAGTTCAATGCCTTATATGTCTTCTAAAATAAATTTTATTCCTATTCCGGTACTTGGTGGCAATACGTTATTTAGTAAATTAAAATTATTACTGTATACTCCAATCATTTTAAAAATTGTTTTTAAGGAAATTATTAAAGCTGATATATTTCAATTAAGAACCCCAACAGGGATTGGTGTTTATTTAATACCTTTTTTAACTCTTTTTATAAATAAAAAGGGTTGGTATAAATATGCTGGAAATTGGAAACAGAAAAATCCGCCACTGGGATACCTTATACAGAGGTGGATGTTAAAAAAACAGACAAGAATTGTTACCATTAATGGTCAATGGGAAAATCAGTCAAAAAATATTGTAGCTTTCGAAAACCCTTGCTTGACTAATGAAGATCGAATATTAGGAAAACGTATCATTTATAAAAAGGAGTTGACAAAAAAAATGGATTACTGCTTTGTAGGAGAATTAAATTATAATAAAGGAATTGATAAGATTATAGAAGCTTTTACTGGATTATCAAATGATTATATAGGAACATTACATATTGTGGGAAATGGACAGTTAAAAGAAGAAATTGAAAATAAAGCAAAGCTCTTAGCAATTAATGTTAAGGTTTATGGAGCATTACACAAATCTAAAGTATATGAAGTATATAAGAATTCACATTTTATAATACTCCCATCTAAAAATGAAGGTTTTCCTAAAGTAATCGGAGAGGCTATGAATTTTGGTTGTGTTCCGATTGTTTCTGATATATCTTGTATAAACCAATATATTGAAAACGAACGAAATGGATTTTTAATACGTCCGAATACAGTTGAGAGCTTAAAAAAAATAATAATAGAAAAAATCTTTTATTTCACGAATGAGCAGTACAAGTTATTTGTGAAAAAAAACTATGTATTAGCAAATAAGTTTACTTATGAATATTATAAAGAAAGATTAAATAAAGAAATAATTAATAAAAAAACATCACAAAAATAATAACTACCTTTTGAAAAAGGTTACTGATGAGTTTTTATAACCTGACAATTGTTATATATCCATTTAAAGGAGATAATGAGTTTAGGTCGTATGATGTTTTAGGAATTGTTATTATCTTCTGTTAATCAAAATACATCAAAACTTATCAAATATGAAGTTATCATTATATTATAAACTTCTAATTTTTCATATCCTTTTGGCTATGGGTATTTTTTTATTTAAGCCCTTGGCATTAGCTTATTTTTTATTTATAAGTGTTTTTTTTTCTTATAAGATTTTTATGACTTCTAAAAAGTATAAAACTTTTTATGTGTTGGTTGCCTGTGCTTATATAGTTGGAATTGAAGTCTTTTTAAGAATGAATGGGGGTACTTTTTTCTACGAAGCTTGTAAGTATTTAGTGATTATTTTTATACTCATGGGTTTGTTTACTAATGGTTTTACTAATGACGCTTTGATATATGTACTATATATTTTGCTATTAATACCAGGTATATATGTAGCGGTGAGTTCGTTGGGATTTGAATCGGACATAAGGCGAGCGGTGGCTTTTAATTTAAGTGGTCCTGTTTGCTTAGGTATAGCGGCTGTTTATTGTTATAAGCGTACCATACGATTCAATCAGTTGAAATTGATTTTAGTAGCTTTTTTATTGCCTTTGGTTAGTATGACCGCTTATTTGTTTTTATATACGCCCAATTTGCAGGAGGTCATTACTGGTACAGGTTCAAATTTTGCAGCTTCTGGTGGATTTGGACCCAATCAAGTAGCCACTGTTTTGGGAATTGGAATCTTCGTTACTGCCTCCAAGTTTTTTATGTCTAAAGAATTGATCTTTCATAGACTTATTGATTTATTTTTATTGGGACTATTTGGATTCAGGGCCCTTGTAACATTTAGTAGAGGTGGTGTGATCACTGCCATGATTATGGTTTTATTTTTTTTAGGCCTGTATTATGTTAAGGTTAATTTTAAGACCAAGTTTAAAATCAAATTTTTGGTATTGGTTTTTTTAGTGATGATGGGTTTGGTTTGGATCGTAAGTTCGATTCAAACCAGTGGTTTTTTAGATATGCGTTATGCTAACCAAGATGCTGCAGGCCGTGAAAAAGAAGACATCACTACTGGGCGTGTCGATTTATTAACTTATGAATTGGGTGCATTTATGGATAATCCGTTTTTAGGGATCGGTGTTGGTAATATTAAGGAATTACGAAAGGATGAAACGGGTGTAGAGGCCGCCTCGCATAACGAAATGAGCCGTATTATTGCAGAGCATGGTTTGTTAGGTGTATTTGCCTTTTTAATATTGCTTATAACGCCATTGGTTTTTAGGTTTAACAACAGATCAAATTTATTTTTTTATTCTTTTTATCTGTTTTGGTTTTTAACCATCAATCACTCTGCCATGCGTATTGCAGCACCGGCATTTATTTATGGGCTTTGTTTGTTGAATGTTACTTATGAGGGTAAGAAAATAGACAATAGACGAAAGACAATAGATAATAGAAAGGAAAACTTAGAAGCTTTGAAACTTTGAAACTTAGAGAGATACATAAGCCCATGAAAAACATATTATACATAGGAAACAATTTGTCTGAAACAGGTAAAACCGAAACTACTATTGAAACCTTAAGTGAAAATTTAAGAATGGAAGGGTATACGGTTTATGCGTTTTCTAATAATAAGAACAAATTGTTGCGCCTTTTTAATATGCTTTTTGCTATTTTAAAATATGCCAAAAAGGTAGACTACGTTTTAATAGATACTTATAGCACCCAGAATTTTTATTATGCTTATTTGTGTAGTCAATTATGTCGTATATTAAAGTTAAAATACATTCCAATCTTGCATGGAGGTAATTTACCAAATAGGTTAAAAAGTAAACCCAAATTAAGCACGGCCATATTTAGTAATGCCTATAAAAATGTATCACCATCGTTGTATATTAAATCAGAGTTTGAAAAGTTGGGATATTCTAATGTCATTTGCATTCCAAATGCCATTGACATTAAAAACTACCCGTTCAAACAAAGGCATCACGAAGTTGTTAATTTACTATGGGTAAGGTCCTTTTCTAAAATATATAATCCGTTGTTGGCCATAAAATTATTAAAGGCGTTAAAAGATGAAGGATATAAGGCGACACTTTGTATGGTTGGTCCCGAAGGAGACGGATCATTCAAAGAAGCACAAAACCTGGCTAAAACCTTGCAAGTTGAAGTTAAATTCACCGGGAAATTATCAAAGGAGGAATGGATTCATCTATCAGAAGATTATAACATTTTTATAAACACGACCAATTTTGATAATATGCCCGTGAGTGTTATGGAGGCCATGGCTTTAGGCTTGCCCATTGTTTCTACAAATGTGGGTGGCATGTCTTTTTTGATTGAAAATGGCCATGATGGGGTATTAGTAAACCCAGATGATAGTGATGAATTTGCAAAAGCGATAAAATGGGTTGTCTCGCACCCTAATGAAACTGAACAGATGGCTTTGCATGCTAGGAAAAAGGCAGAACAATTTGATTGGGAGACCGTTAAACGGGAATGGCAGTCACTTTTACGATAGTTTTTTCAGTTAATTGAAATTTCTTACTACCTTTATAGCCTCTCAACCAAACCCAAAATGTCTCATAAAGGTATTCATTTCAATATTTCAGAACGAAAGGTTCTTTTACGTCTTTTTGATATCCTAATTGTACTTGCTGTTTTATATTTTTTAAGTGGCACTTTCAAATTTCACTACATAACAATTACCAAAGAAAATTGGATATGGGTTTTCGTCCTTATTTTATACATTTCCATCTTTGGAACCATCTTCGAACTCTATGATTTACAAAAGTCAAGCAAACTTGAAACAACGTATGCCAATATTATATTAACGGCCTCCGTAACAGTTCTTTTCTATTTTTTAACACCCTTTTTCACCCCTATACTTCCCGACAATAGGTTGCAAATAGTATATTTTTATTTGGCTATTATTTTGGCCCTTTTTATATGGCGATTTGCATATGTCACGTTTATTGTGTCGCCCAGATTTTATAAAAAAGTATTGATCGTAGGTGAAACCTCAAACATAAAAACCATTATTGAAGCGTTTAATGATTCTGACCCCAATTATAAAATAGTTGGGTTTGTTAATTGTGAAACTGATGTCACGAAAAACAAAACATTTAAAGATGTAAAAGAGTTCAACCCCAGTGACATGCTTCAGGTCATTAAAGAGGAAAACATATCGGAAATTGTTATTGCAAGTTATAATTCTGAAACCATAACATCTGAGATCTACAAAGATCTTATGACACTTCTTGAAAGCGGATTTTCCATAAAAGAATATACCCAAGTGTATGAGGAAATGACGCAACGTGTCCCTGTTCAATTTGTTGGTAAGGATTTTTATAAATATTTCCCATTTAGCAGAAGTAACCAAAATAAGATGTACTTGTTTTTTAATCATCTCTTTAATATGATAACTTCTGTAATAGGTATTTTAGGAGGAATATTATTATTGCCCATGATACTTTTGGGGAATGCTTGTGCCAATAATGGGCCTCTATTTTATATACAAGAGCGGGTCGGTAAAAATGGAAAGATTTTTAAAATAATTAAATTTAGAACCATGATTAGAAATGCCGAAACGAATGGTGCCGTTTGGTCTGAAAAAAATGATTCTAGAATTACGAAATTCGGGAAATTTATGCGAAATACGCGGTTAGATGAAATCCCTCAATTTTTAAATATTTTAAAAGGCGATATGAGTTTGATTGGACCAAGACCAGAACGCCCACAATTTGTTAATGAATTATCAAAGTCCTTGCCCTTTTATGAAACCAGACATATGGTAAAACCAGGTCTTACAGGTTGGGCGCAAGTTAATACAAGATATGGGTCTTCTGTAGATGATAGTTTGCTCAAATTACAATACGATTTGTATTATATAAAGCATAGAAGTTTTTTCTTAGATATAAATATTTTAATAAAAACACTAAGTACCATGATTTTCTTCAGGGGGCAGTAATCTGCATGGAGTTTGCAATCTCAGTATGCAGTAAGAACTTTGAATTATAAAATCGTATCAAAAATAAATACCTAATACCTAAAGCGATTAAAAAAGGTATCAGTCCTATGGCAAATACTTGTACGCCAATGATCCAATGGAGAGTTAATAAACATAAGAGGATCACCAAAAACTTCAAGTATTTAATAAACCAAGCACTTGTTTTTTTTCTTAACAATTGACCAATCATGAAAACATTAAGTACACTAGCCCAAAGCAAATTATAATTTTGATGGGTCGCTTTATGGTCTGTTGCAAACCAAAGCAATAAAATTACGATTCCAATAATACCTGTAAGACTGAACAAGGTAACATCTAACCAAGCACTTTGTTTTTGGTTTTTAAAATCTTTGTAAGTGATAAAAAGGATGAACAATCCGATAATGCCAAAAATGAATAACGGACTTGTGAAAAAATTTATTGACTCTGGTGTATCTATTTTTTTAAAAATTACCTTACTCCCTTTTACTAAAGGCTCTCCTGTTCTTTTAATAGTAGCATTTTCAAAAAATTCATGAATGTATTTTGGTAAAAACATGTGTTGTTCAGGCGTTGCTTTTTTATCGATCACAGAACCCAATGCCAAATCGATGCCAAAACAGCCCCAGGAATTCCTGTTTAAATTACTGTGAATTAATTCCCTGAATGTTTGTTGTTTAAAGTCTTTAGGCTCATTAAATTGAATAGAATTGTTTAAAGAAATGTTGGTGACATCCTTGATTTTTGTGGCGCAATTATCATAAAAGAAATCGTATAAATACCTTCTATTTTCGGGTTGGTAGTTATGGATTAAATAATCAAACAGTTTTTGTTTTTCGCTTTGTGATACATTTAAAACCTGCTCGTTGATGGTCCTGTTTTGAGAGATATAGTTGTTTAAAAAATCCTCATAATAATCGAATCCTATTAAATAATTGAGTTTTCCTTGGGCAAATTTTAAATAAAAATTAGGAGCTTCAAAATCATAAACACCATAATTAAAAACAAGGTCTGTGCCTTTAGCAATATCTTTTATCCTAAACCCATTGTGCCCAAAGGAATCATTTAGCGAAGCTCCTGGGCCAATAGTAAGTATGCTGATTTCAGCTTGGTCAGACAACATATGTTGTTGCCCATGTGTTATCATAACACATAGAAAAACGAATAGAATAAAGAGTGCTTTTTTCATTATCTAAAAATATTAAAATCAAGTTTTAATGAAAACACATTGGAATATAACGCCACACTTTGGTCGCCAATATCCGTAAATGCATAATCTATCTGCACGCCATTGTATTTAAATCCAACACCAAAACTAGGCTGAAAACTTAATTGCTCGGTATTATCAATTTGAAGTTCATTTTGAAAATTTCCAACCCCTCCACGCAAATACACCATATCTACATAACCAAATTCAAATCCAAATGCAGGGTTGATACTGGCCACCGACGATGAAATAATATCGTTATTTTGTTCAAAGCGTACATTCAAATTAACGGCTGTTAATAGCGTATAATCATAATTAAAATCGAATAATTTTGAGATACCTAGTTGTAATTTAGGAATGGTGATTTCGGTAGTTTCGGGCAATTCTTGATTTTGACCCGCAACTGCATTTTGTATTTTTGCAAATTCGGTTTCATCAATGCTCCAAGCATTAAAAGTGGTTGTAATATCCCTTGCCATGACTCCAAATTTCCAATTATTTTGTGTTTTAAATTGTACACCCAAATCCAATCCAAAACCCCAAGACGAAGCGAAATCGCCAATAATACGTCTAATCACTTTGGCATTTACGCCATAATTGAGTCCTTGCACAGGGAGTTCCCTGGCATACGAAAACGTTAGTCCGTAATCGGCCGTAGAAAACAAACTAATCCTGTCGTAATTTATATTGCCTTGTTCATCAATAAGTTGAGTGGTATTTAAAATATCATCAACTGCAAACCTAATTAAAGAAATCCCCATCGCGCTTTGGTCGTCTAAAGGCATCGCAAAAGCAGCATAATCATAATTGGCAATATTGGCAAAATAGCTGGAGTGCATCAGTGCTAGTTGATTGTCTTCCAAATTCAATAAACCTGCTGGGTTCCAATAACCTGAATTTACATCAGCAGAATGAGACGTAACCGCGCTGCTCATACCCAAAGCAGCAGCATCAACGCCAATATTCATAAACTCGTTGGAATATTTTCTAACGGTTTGGCAGAAGATATTTAATGAAGCAATAAAGAATATGGTGGTTAAGGATGTTCTCAATCGCAAATTTTTTTACAAAGATGCATATAATTTGTCAGCTAATAAACTTGAAATAACAACACTTATTGTTGGATTGTTGTTTTAGACGTAAATTCTTTGCTATTTTTACATCAAAGAAATACATAACATGAAAAAGTATATACCAAATGCGTTGACGTTGTTGAATTTGTTCTGCGGAAGTATTGCCGTCATATTTGTTTTAAATGATGATTTTGTTATTGCTTCATTATTTGTGTTCTTGGGTATTTTCTTTGATTTTTTTGATGGCTTAGCTGCTAGAAAATTGAACGTTCAAAGTGAATTGGGCTTACAATTGGACTCATTGGCAGACATGGTTACCTGCGGATTGGTGCCAGGACTCATCATGTATAAATTGTTTGCTTTATCTGATAATGCTTGGGGGCATTCCGAGATTGATTATTCCAATTTTAATCTTTCCCATATCAATGTACTACCTCTGCTGGGCTTGTTCATTACATTGGCTTCGGCTTACAGACTGGCTAAGTTTAATTTAGATGAAGATCAACAAACCTATTTTAAAGGATTGCCAACGCCAGCAAATGCGTTGTTTATTATCTCATTGCCATTAATTATGGAGTTTCAGAATAGTGATTATCTGAATACCATTATTCTGAATAAATGGTTTTTAATAATTATAACATTGGTGAGTTGTTATATGTTGAATTCTGGTATTAAATTATTTGCCTTAAAGTTTAAGGATTGGCGTTTTAAAACCAATGCGACCAGATATGTTTTTATTTTTCTGTGTGCTTTATTTATAATCGTTTTACAATTTGCAGCCATACCTATTATAATATTAACTTACATTGCCATGTCGCTTTTGGATAATGTAACTTCAAAGTAAATTTTTAGACTTATAGGTTAATCCCTTTAAAAACAAACATAATATATGGCATCAGGTTTTTTCGCATTATTAGACGATATTGGAGCGCTTATGGATGATGTTGTGGTCATGAGTAAGATTACAACAAAAAAGACAGCTGGCATTTTAGGGGATGATTTAGCGGTTAATGCCGAAAAAGCCACCGGATTTGTTGCCTCTCGTGAAATTCCTGTATTGTGGGCCATTACAAAAGGCTCTTTTCTTAATAAACTAATCATTTTACCTGTGGCTTTTTTGTTGAGTGCTTTTTTGCCTCCTGCCATAACGATACTTTTAGTTTTAGGGGCCATTTATTTAGCTTTTGAAGGGGTTGAAAAAGTGTATGAATTTTTTGTGCCACATAAACATTCCAATGACGTTATTATTTTAAGCGAACCTTCTGAAGAGGAAGTTTTGAAAATAGAGAAGAATAAAATAAAATCGGCAATCTTAACCGATTTTATTTTATCGGTAGAGATTGTCATTATCGCCTTGGGAACGGTCATAGGAAAAGATCTTTTATTTCAAATATTGGTGGTTTCCATTGTTGCCATAATCGCCACTGTTGGGGTTTATGGTATTGTAGCGCTTATTGTTAGGATGGATGATTTGGGTCTAAGACTTATAAAAAGAAGCGGTGATAAAAAGGGTATTTCAAAGACTGTTGGTACGTTTTTGGTTAATGCGCTTCCATGGGTGATTAAGAGTTTGTCCGTGATTGGTACCATCGCATTGATATTGGTAGCTGGTGGCATTTTTGTTCATAATATTGAGTTTTTACATCATTTTCTAGATGTTTTGCCAGCCATACTTCAGGAATTTGCTGTTGGGTTATTGATTGGGTTTGCGGCTTTTTTGGTGGTTAAGGGTTTTAAGGTGGTTTTTAAAAAGGATAAGCATTAATCCAGGTTCTAAAAAATTAGCCACGAATTACACAAATTCACACAAATTGATTCGTGCTAATTGTTGTGATTTGTAGCAAATAAATTAAGATTTATAATCTGGCAGGCCTTAGTTTACATTAATTAAATTCTAGGAACTGAAGGTTATATTGGTTTACTTAAACGATGGACTTTTAATTAGTTTATTCCTGCCTACGCAGGAATGACAAAATAAAAATAACGCTTATCTACTCCCGTATCTTCTTTTTGCGAAGTTCAAAATTCTGACCCAAATACACTTTACGCACCATTTCATCATTGGCCAATTCTTCTGGCACACCCGCTTTTAAGATGCTGCCCTCAAACATTAAATAGGTTCTATCTGTTATGGCGAGTGTTTCTTGTACGTTGTGGTCTGTAATTAAAATGCCTATATTTTTTTTGGTTAACTGTGCCACAATACGTTGGATGTCTTCAACGGCCACGGGGTCTACGCCAGCAAAAGGTTCGTCCAGTAAAATAAAACTGGGGTCGGTTGCCAAAGCACGTGCAATTTCGGTACGACGACGTTCACCACCAGACAATAAATCGCCTCTACTTTTACGGATATGTCCTAAACCAAATTCCTCAATTAAGGATTCCATTTTATCATGTTGCTGTTGCTTAGTAAGTTTTGTGAGTTGCAACACGCTTAATATATTATCTTCAATACTTAATTTTCTAAAAACAGAGGCTTCTTGTGCTAAATACCCAATCCCATTTTGGGCACGTTTGTACATGGGATATTTCGTGATTTCCTTGTCATCTAAATAAATAGTGCCTCCATTGGGTTTTATCAAACCCACAATCATGTAAAAAGACGTGGTTTTACCAGCACCATTAGGTCCTAACAATCCAACTATTTCTCCTTGGTTTACTTCCAAGGAAACAGACTTCACTACTTTTCGTCCGCCATAGGACTTCATTAAATTGTCAGCTCTTAAAATCATATCTGTATTGTAAACGCTAAAAATAGCAAAAACATATAACTATTTTGGCGGAGGTAAATTAATTTAGTTTTTGTCCTGGTCTTCTAAAGCATCCCAAAACTCGTAGGCACGCCTTAAATGTGGAATCACAATAGTGCCACCAACCAATGTGGCGATACTCAAGGCCTCTACTACTTCATTTTTGGTCAGCCCTAATTTATAACTGGTTTCTAAATGATATTTCACGCAATCGTCGCAACGTAAAACAGCCGAAGCCACCAATCCTAAGAGCTCTTTGGTTTTTACATCTAATGCGCCTTCGGTATACGCATTGGTATCTAAATTAAAAATGCGTTTAATAACCTTATTATTATCTGCTAGAATTTTATCATTCATTTTAGAACGATACTCATTGAATTCATTAATCATATTAGGCAAGTTTCTTTTCTCTTCTTTTTTGATTTCTAATGACAATTTTTGATATGTAGATACTCACTTCATATAAAATGAGAATAGGTATGGCAACAATAATTTGACTGGCAATATCTGGAGGGGTGATGATGGCAGATAAAACCAATACAATTATTAAGGCATATTTCCTGTATTTTTTTAAAAACTCAGGAGTTACCAATCCTATTTTTGTTAAAAAGTAAATAAGAATGGGAAGTTCAAATACCAAACCAGCTGCTATAACGGAAGATCTTACTAGGCTTATATAACTGTCTAAGTCAAAATCATTATGAACTTGCGTACTAACTTGGTAGGATCCCAAGAAATTAATGGATAACGGGCAAACAATATAATATCCAAATAAAACGCCTGTAAAAAACAGACCAGAGGCTACAATTATAAAACCTCGGGAATGTTTACGTTCGTTTTCATGCAGTGCAGGGCTTATAAATCGCCATAGTTCGTAAAGTACATAAGGAAAAGCAATAACAAAACCTGCAGTTATAGAAACCCAAATATGTGCGGAAAACTGACCAGACATGGTTCTACTTTGTATTCGAAAGGGTAATTCTTCATAACAAAAACTAGTGTTCATGCCAAAATATTGAGATAAATCACATAATATTTTATAAGTGTAAAAATCAGTTTTTGAAGGGCCAAAAATCAGAAAATCAAAAATGAATCCCTTTGCGAAAAAAGCAGCAGTAGCCGTAACCACCACAGCAATAACAATTCTTATTAAATGCCATCTTAAATCTTCGAGATGATCTAGAAACGACATCTCGTTTATGTTTTTTTTTGCCATTATATAATACCTTCTTTTATTAAATCGTGTAAGTGCACTACACCTGCATATTTGCCATGATCTTCAACAAGTAACTGTGAAATGCCATAAACTTCCATAACTTCTTTAGCTTCCAAAGCCATAGCATTGGCCTGTATACGTTTTGGATTTTTACTCATAATATCTAGAGCTGTTAGCGCTAAAAAATCATCAACCTTACTTAGCATACGTCGTAAATCACCATCCGTTATAATCCCAATAATTTCATCGTTTTCAACAACCGCAGTGACACCGAGCATTTTTTCTGTCATTTCAATAATGATATCTTTCATGCCAGTTTCTTTAAAAACCTTAGGCTTCAAATTTACGGATGATATGTCTTCAACTCTTAAATATAATCGTTTGCCCAAAGCACCGCCAGGATGGTATTTTGCAAAATCATTACTGGAAAATCCACGCAGTTCCAATAAGCAAATCGCAAGGGCATCGCCTATTACCAATTGAGCGGTAGTACTTGTGGTAGGTGCTAAATTGTTAGGACACGCTTCTTTTTCTACATAAGAATTCAGAACATAATCAGCCTGTTCACCTAAAAAGGAATCTTTACGTCCGGTTATGGCAATTATTTTATTTTTGGCACTTTTAATCAGTGGAATAAGTACTTTAATTTCGGCCGTATTACCACTTTTGGAAATACAAACCACAATATCGTCTTTAAGGATAAGCCCTAAATCACCATGTATAGCATCGGCGGCATGCATAAAAACCGAAGGCGTTCCTGTGGAATTGAGCGTTGCTACAATTTTATTGGCAATAATGGCGCTTTTACCAACACCTGTTATAATAAGACGGCCTTTTGAGTTATAAATGTGTTGTACAGCCTCAGCAAACTCATCATCAATAAGATTGGAAAGATTCAATATAGCATCCCCTTCCATGTTAATAGTCTGTATAGCAGTAGCAATAATAGAATTTATGTTTTTCAAAATTTATTATTTATTTTGATTGATGCTTTTAAAGATTTTATTATCTTTAATGATAATCAGATTAGGTTTTATCTTAATTTTGATAATCGTTACAAAACTAACGAAAAAATGAGGGTTCTCTCAACACACAATTAAATTAATTATTCGATTTGTGTTTTTATTTAAATTAAGTTTTTATACCGTTCATGTTAATAACAAAAAGTGATTTGCAAGCTGCATTAAAAAAATATTTTGGCTTTGGTAAATTTAAGGGTCTTCAAGAAGCCGTTATTGAAAGCATATTGTCAGGGAATAATACATTTGTTATCATGCCAACAGGAGGTGGCAAGTCGCTTTGCTATCAGTTGCCGGCATTGATGCAGGAAGGGACAGCTATTGTAGTATCACCGTTAATTGCCTTGATGAAAAATCAAGTGGATGCCATAAGAGGCATTTCAAACGAAGAAGGCATTGCGCACGTATTAAATTCGTCACTTAACAAAACCGAAGTAAAGCGTGTTAAGGAGGACATAAAAAATGGTATTACCAAATTATTATATGTGGCCCCAGAATCGTTGACAAAAGATGAAAATGTGGATTTTTTACGTTCGGTAAAAGTGTCTTTCATGGCTGTTGACGAAGCACATTGTATTAGTGAATGGGGACACGATTTTAGACCAGAATATAGAAACTTAAAACAAATTATTGGCAGAATAGGAGATAACATTCCTATTATTGGTTTAACAGCCACAGCAACGCCTAAAGTTCAGGAAGATGTCTTAAAAAATCTTGGGATTCCTAATGCAAAAACATTTAAAGCGTCATTTAACAGACCTAATTTGTATTATGAAGTACGCCCAAAAACAAAAAATGTAGATGCTGATATTATACGTTTTATAAAACAAAATTCCGGCAAATCAGGGATTATATATTGTTTAAGCAGAAAGCGTGTTGAAGAATTAGCGCAGGTGCTTCAAGTTAACGGTATTAAAGCCGTGCCTTATCATGCTGGGTTAGATGCAAAGACACGAACAAGCCATCAAGATAAATTTCTAATGGAAGATGTTGATGTCGTAGTGGCAACCATCGCTTTTGGAATGGGTATTGACAAACCAGATGTTCGTTTTGTAATCCATCATGATATTCCAAAAAGTATAGAAAGTTATTATCAAGAAACGGGTAGAGCTGGTCGTGATGGTGGAGAAGGTCATTGTTTGGCTTATTATTCCTATAAGGACATTGAAAAGTTGGAAAAATTCATGTCGGGAAAACCAGTCGCGGAACAAGAAATAGGTCAGGCCTTGTTACAAGAAGTGGTTGCTTTTGCAGAAACATCCATTTCCAGAAGAAAGTTTATCCTTCATTATTTTGGTGAAGAATTTGATAATGAAACTGGTGAAGGCGGGGATATGGACGATAATGTCCGTCACCCCAAAAAGCAACATGAAGCTCAAGACGATGCTAAGTTTATTTTGGAAACTATCAAAAAGACCAATGAAAAATACAAGTCTAAAGACTTGGTTAATGTTGTTATTGGGAAAGAAAATGCCCTTATTAAATCCCATAAAACAGACGAGCAGCCCTTTTTTGGTAAAGGAAATCATAAAGACAATAAATATTGGATGGCATTGCTTAGGCAATTATTGGTTGCGGGTTATCTAAAAAAAGATATAGAAACTTACGGTGTTATTAAACTAAACGAGAAAGGGAAAGCATTTATTAAAAAACCTGAATCCTTTATGATGACCGAAGACCATATTTTTGATGGTGAACAAGAAGATGGAAGTATTGTAACGTCGGCAAAAACGGTCGGACTTTCGGCTGATGAGGTTTTAATGGGCATGCTTAAGGATTTACGTAAAAAGAATGCCAAAAAATTAGGCGTACCACCTTTTGTTATTTTCCAAGACCCTTCGTTAGAAGATATGGCATTAAAATATCCCATAAATTTAACCGAATTAGCAAATGTACACGGTGTAGGTGATGGAAAAGCTAAAAAGTACGGGAAAGACTTTGTGGAACTTATTGCTAAATATGTTGAAGAAAATGATATTTTAAGACCGGACGATTTGGTTGTGAAATCAACCGGAAGCAATTCTGCCAACAAATTATTCATCATTCAAAATATAGATAGAAAATTACCGCTTAATGATATTGCTTCATCTAAAGGTATGTCTATGCAAGAGTTCATTAAAGAAATGGAAGCCATTGTCTATTCTGGTACCAAATTGAATATTACGTATTGGATTGATGATATTCTGGATGAAGACCAACAAGAAGAAATTCATGATTATTTTATGGAATCACAATCAGATGCCATTGATGTTGCCATTAAAGAATTTGATGGCGAATATGATGATGATGAGCTTCGCCTTTATAGAATCAAGTTTATAAGTGAAGTAGCTAATTAATTTTTAAGTTAAAAGTTAAAAGTTAAAAGTTAAAAGTTAAAAGTTAAAAGTTAAAAGTTAAAAGTTTTTGACTTTATATTTCTTTCTTCAGTTATCGGTCTTCAGTCATTGGTCTTTACTATGCCGTTTTCTTCTGCCACAAAAAATCATAAATCGTAAATCTTAATTCGTAAATCCTTGTTATCTTTGCGCTTCATTAAAAACGAATACCATGAAAGACGGTTTATACGCAAAATTCAACACGACTAAAGGAGACATACTTGTTGCCTTAGAATATAAAAAAACACCAGGAACGGTTGGTAACTTTGTTGCTTTAGCTGAAGGAAATTTAGAAAACAAAGTAAAACCACAAGGAAAACCTTATTATGATGGATTGAAATTCCACAGAGTTATTCCAGATTTTATGATTCAAGGTGGATGTCCACAAGGGTCTGGTGCTGGTGGGCCAGGTTACAAATTTGATGACGAGTTTCACCCAGACTTAAAACATGATGGACCAGGAGTTTTGTCCATGGCAAATGCAGGTCCTGGCACAAATGGGAGCCAATTTTTCATTACACATATAGAAACAGCTTGGTTGAATGGTAAACACACCGTTTTTGGTAAAGTAGTATCTGGTCAAGATGTTGTTGATGCGATTGCACAAGGGGATGTTATTGACAGTTTAGAAATAGTTAGAGTAGGAGCGGAAGCTGATGCCTTTAATGCGGTTGAAGCTTTTAGAACTTTTGAAGGTTCCAGACAAAAAAAAATAGCAGCAGAGAAAGCGAAATCTGAAGCAGAATTGGAGAAATTAGCGGCTGGTTTTAGTAAAACATCTAGCGGGTTACGTTATCAAATCATTCAAAAAGGAGATGGTGCAAAAGCCGAAAAAGGTAAAAAAGTATCCGTTCATTATAAAGGGCAATTAGCGGACGGAACGGTGTTCGACTCTTCATATAAACGCAATGAACCTATCGATTTTGCTTTAGGAGTTGGCCAAGTGATTCCAGGTTGGGATGAAGGTGTTGGATTACTTAAAGTGGGCGATAAAGCCCGTTTTGTAATACCAAGCGATTTGGCTTATGGAAGCGCAGGCGCAGGCGGCGTTATTCCACCCAATGCAACCCTGATTTTTGATGTTGAATTGGTCTCTGTTAAGTAAAAAATCTTTTTTTTAAATACTATTCTAAGCACTTATATATTAAGTGCTTTTTTTATATTTATATATGACAAACAATGAACTAGAAACATTAAAATATCCAATTGGTAAATTTATTTTCCCAGAGAATGTAACACAAGAATATATTGATAATTGTATTTCAATATTAGAGTACTTTCCTGAAAAATTAGAGCGTCTGGTAAAAAAAATATCAGAGGAACAATTAGATACACCTTATAGGCCAGGCGGTTGGACTGTTAGGCAAACCGTTCATCATCTGTCCGATAGCCACCATCATAGTTACACGCGTTTTAAATGGGCTTTAACAGAAGATAAACCTCTTATTAAAGCGTATTACGAAGATAAATGGGCAGCATTAATAGATTCTAAATCCGCACCCATAGAGATGTCTTTACAACATTTAAAAGCCATTCATTTTAAATTGGTTTATTTATTGAAAAGATTATCTGATGAAGATTTAAACAAATGCTTTATACATCCAGAAACTAAAAATGAGGTTTCTTTAAAGCGAAATATTGGTCTTTATGCTTGGCATAGCAACCATCATTACACACATATCGAAAATCTCTTGAAACGAAACAATTGGTTGTAACTGTAAAATATGATAAGAAATGTAAACATACACGATGCCAAACAAATAGTTGATATTTACAACTATTATGTGCTTAATTCCATTGTTACTTTTGATCAAATTCCTTTTTCTGAACAGGATTTTAAAGAGCGTATAGAAACCATATCCAGTCAGTATCCTTTTATTGTTTTTGAAGAAGATCATCATATTTTGGGTTATGCTTATGCCAATATGTTTAGGCAAAAACCAGCTTATAAACATACTGTTGAAACCACGATTTATTTAAAGCATGATGTACAAGGAAGGCAGATAGGAAGTGCATTGTATATAGAACTTTTGAAAACATTAAAGGACCAAAACTACCATGCCATTATTGGTGGACTCACCTTACCAAATGATGCCAGCGTGCGGCTGCATGAAAAACTCGGTTTTAAACAAGTGGCACACTTTAAGGAAGTTGGATTTAAGTTTAATAAATGGCTCGACGTAGGTTTTTGGGAATTGATACTATGACGGCACTTTCCACTTAATATTGCAGCCGATACTTGGTTTTTGTAATCTGGTATTTTCTTTATTTTCAAGCAAACAATCTAAGGCATGTCGCAAATTGTGTCCTGTAACAGCAATGCCATTTCCAGGTCTGGAATCGTCTATTTGCCCTCTGTAAACTAATTTTAAATCCCCATTAAAAAGATAGATGTCTGGCGTGCAGGCCGCATCATAGGCTTTGGCGACATTTTGACTTTCATCATATAAATAAGGAAATGGATAGTGTTCATTTTTGGCGTGAACCTTCATCTTATCAGGGCCATCTTGCGGATAGTTAATAACATCATTACTTGAAATCGCTATAAAGGATATCCCTTTTTTTGAATAATCGAGGGCTGTTTTAACCAATTGATGGTTTATATGAAGTACAAAGGGACAGTGGTTGCAGATGAACATAATAACTGTTCCACGTTCACCTTTTAGATTTTGTAAACTCAAATGGGTATCACTTACTGTATCTAACAAATTGAAACCAGGGGCCAAAGTCCCTAAAGGCAGCATATTTGAAGGCGTATTTGCCATAATAAACGTTTTTTCAAAGTTCGGGATAATTTGTATTTTTAAAAAATGAAATGCCTAAAACATTTTAAATAGGCTTGTATATGACCATTGAAAATATGTTAATTTGAACGGATGAATGATATAATTACTTTTGAAGATTTTACTAAAATAGATTTACGTGTGGGAACCATTGTTGAAGTGAATGATTTTCCTGAAGCCAAAAATCCTGCTTACCAATTAACGATTGATTTTGGGCAATTAGGGATTAAAAAATCGTCTGCTCAAATAACAACTTTGTATAAAAAGGAAGATTTACTAAATAGGCAAATTGTTGCCATTGTTAATTTCCCTAAAAAGCAAATCGCCAAATTTATGAGTGAGTGTTTGGTGCTTGGTGCCGTAAATGGAAAAGATGTTGTGCTTTTAAATCCAGAAATAAAAGTTGCAAATGGAAGCACGGTAAGCTAAAATTCATAAAACAACAAAGGGAACAAAAATGGTCTTTCACATTCTAAGTTCCCTTTGAAATCATTCTTTCCTTGGTTAAGATTACTTAACTAGTCAATTGGGTATACTCTCAGCTATTATAAATAATAGCACCCCTCAGAATGATTCTATAAAAATAAGAAAAGATTTTTGTAGTTCCATGTTTTCGAATCGATTGAGTTAATAATTAGAGCGATAGAGAACAATTAGGTTTTACTTATAAATAGAATAGTCTGGTAATAAAGTCGTTAAGGTTTAGCTGGTCAATTTGAAAACTACATGAAAGTAAATAGGGAGCGTATAACCTTTAGTCTAAGTTATAAAAAGGAGTTCATCGAGTTATAATGATGTATTTATGGCATAAAAAAACCGCTAACGAGAGCGGTTTGTGGTTTTTTGTTTCAGATTTATATATCCTCAAAATCAATGTCAGTAAAACTTTCTACAGATTTCCCAGATGTTTCAATGCTATCTTCTTCATCTGTATCATTTTCTTTTTTGAAATCCTTTTGGTGACGCTCGCTAATGACTTCATCGCCTTTTTCATCAATAATATAGCTGGTCATTTCAGATAATATATCTTTAAACTCATTAAAGTCTTCTTTGTAAATATATATTTTATGTTTTTTATAATGGAAAGAACCATCATCATTAGTGAATTTTTTGCTTTCAGTAATGGTAAGATAATAATCATCAGCTTTTGTTGCTCTTACATCAAAAAAGTAGGTGCGTCTTCCTGCTCTTAATACTTTAGAAAAAATCTCCTCTTTCTCCATCATGTCATTTGAATCCATAGTTATCGAATTTTATAGTATTTTCATTATTTCTATCAAAAATCTAAAAAAAATATATACTAACCAACAAATTGTATGCTTTCTTTTTAAGAAGCACAGTATTAATTAATTATAAATCAATAAAATTAAGAAATCATGAGTAAAATGATTTTGTCTAGACGTGGGTTTCACTAAGTTGCTTTAAATAGAGGTGTTTGTAGTACCCATCAACATTTATAAGTGTTTCATGCGTGCCTTCCTGAACTATTTTGCCATCGTCCAAAACAATAATTTTATTGGCATTTTTTGTGGAAGATACTCTATGGCTCACTAAAATGGTCGTTTTATCTGAAGTTATTTGATACAAGTTTTTTAATATTTTTTCTTCGGTTTCGGTATCCACGGCCGACAAGCAATCATCAAACAATAAAATTTTTGGTGATTTTATAATAGCTCTAGCAATAGAAATCCGTTGTTTTTGTCCGCCAGAAAGTGTGATGCCACGTTCGCCTAAAATGGTGTCATAGCCATGATTGAATTTAACAATGTTTTTATGAACATGTGCTTTTTTTGCAGCTTCTATAACATCCGTATCCGTGGCATTTTCTTTTCCAAACTTGATATTGTTTTTTATAGTATCAGAAAACAGAAAAGCATCTTGTGGGACATAGCCAATACTATTTCTTAAATCTTCCAGATTGTGCTGGTTGATTTCAATGCCATCTATAAGGATAGAGCCTTTGTCAATATCATAAAGCCTACCTATCAACTCCAATATGGTAGATTTTCCAGAACCCGTTTTACCTATTATAGCTAAAGTTTCTCCCGCTTTTAGTGTGAAACTAATGCCTTTTAAGGCTTGAATATTGGTATCATCATAAGTGAAAAATACATTGTTGAACGTTATATTTCCTGTCACTTCAGTGCGGTTCATAACCGTGTTTTTTATCTCTGGTTCAATAGTTAGAAATTCATTAATACGTTTCTGCGAAGCTTCTGCTTGTTGCACAATGGAAGTCACCCAACCAACAGTAGCCACAGGCCATGTAAGCATGTTTACGTAAATAATAAACTCTGCAATCGTGCCAATGCTTTCAATCTCACCACTTATATATTGTTTGCCACCTATGTAAATAACAAGTAGGTTACTAACGCCAATAAGTAGAATCATCATGGGGAAAAATAAGGCTTCAATACTAACCAGATGTATTTGTTTTTCTTTATTGGTGGTGGAAAGTTCATCAAAATTAGCCGATGTTTGAGCTTCTAAACTGTAAGCTTTTATGACCGAAATGCCACTAAATGTTTCTTGGGCGAATGATGACAGTTTTGATAAATATTCTTGAACGATGGTGCTGCGTTTGTGGATTTCCTTACTTAGTTTATAAATGGCATAGGATAAAATGGGCAAGGGCAAAATGGTATATACGGTGAGTACTGGCGCTTCATTAAACATATAAGCAATGGCAATTACAAAAAGAGCAACGGTATTAATGCTATACATGATGGCGGGCCCTGCATACATACGTACACGCCCAACGTCTTCACTAATTCTGTTCATTAAATCACCAGTTCTATTTTTTTTATAAAAATTTAACGACAGTTTTTGATAATGGTCATACACCTCATTCTTTAAATCGTATTCAATGTAACGTGATACATTAATAATGGTTTGGCGCATAAAAAAAGTAAGAATACCAGCGATGATGGCAGCACCAATAATGTAAAGGATGATTTCGGCAAGTTCGCCTTGAATCGTTCTGTCGCCAGTGTTTAGGCCAGCATTATATTTTTCAACAACTTCAAAGATGCGTTTTACATACCTTGGGGTATAAAGCAAAAAAATTCTAGCAACTATGGTAATAACAATGCCAATTAAAAGATCTTTTTTATATTTTAAAAAGTATTTGTTAAGATGCTTAAGTTCTTTCATGTGGTGGCTTCACTAATAAGGGAACAAAGATACATGTTTATACTAATAAATTCATTTTGCACACAATAGCTAAATGTTAAATATACCCTAAAGTATTACCAATAATAAACGTAAAATAGAAGTTGTTTTTTTTAAAATAGTATTATTTTTGCCGTTCAAAAGAAAAAATGATTCATCTTTTTTTAATTCAAGTTCTTTGTAAATATGCTGAATAGAAGACATATTCGAGTAAAAGTTATGCAAACCATTTACGCCTTCAAAGGTGGTGAAAGCGATGATTTTAGTCCAAACCAAAAATTCTTGCTTTTCAGTATAGATAATATGTATAATCTATATTTGTTATTAATATCACTGCTTATTGAAGTGCAAAAAAGGGCAGAAGAAGATTTACAGAAAAAGCAAAAAAAACATTTAGCAACGCATGAAGACAAAAATCCGAATAGGAAATTTGTAAATAATGAGCTATTACTTCAGCTCAAAGAAAATCTACAGCTTAAAAACCAACTGGAAACCCATAATATAACTTATTGGAGTTTAGATGCAGAATACGTGGATGTTATTTTTAAAGCTATTACTTCTAGTGATTTATACAAAACTTATTTGCAAACCAGGACATCCGATTTTAAAGAGGATAAAGAGTTTATTGTAGATATTTTTAAAGACGTTATTGCACCAAACGACAAGCTTTACGAATATATTGAAGACAAAAACCTAACTTGGTTAGACGATCTTCCAACCATAAATACCACTATTTTAAAATTATTAAGGAAAGCGAAATCAACCAATCCAGATACTCATTTTATACCTAAACTATATAAGGATTCTGAAGATAAACAATTTGCCATCGATTTATTTAAAAAGACACTCCTTAACAAAACCTCCCTAAATAAGGAGATTGAACAGAAAACCCAAAATTGGGATTCAGACCGTATTGCCAATGTCGATTTTGTATTATTGCAAATGGCTATTTGTGAACTTAAAAATTTCCCATCTATTCCTGTTAAAGTCACCATAAACGAATATTTAGAAATAGCTAAAGAATACTCAACGCCTAAGAGCAGCGTGTTTATCAACGGTATTTTGGATAAGTTGGTTAAGGAATATGAAGAAACCGGTACATTAAATAAAATAGGAAGAGGTTTGGTATAGATTTCTGTTAAGAAACCTATAAAAATTTCAAATACACTAAATAATTGTTACTTTTACAAACCTATAAATTGAAAAACTACCTAATTATGAAAAAAATAATTTTAGCATTAAGTGCTTTAAGCTTAGTCGCTTTTACGTCATGCAAAGAAGATGCATCAAAAAAAATTGATGAAGCCAACGTTGCTGTGGCGGCAGAACGAGATGCCAATTCAGGCAAATTCCCCATAATTTCATTTGATGAAACTACACATGATTTTGGTGAAATTGAAGCCAACCAACAAGTTGAAACTGTTTTTAAATACAAAAATACAGGAGATGCCCCGCTTGTAATAACAGATATTAAAAGCTCATGTGGCTGTACGGTACCTCAAGATTGGTCTAGAGAACCATTAGCTAAAGGAGAAAGTGGTCAATTTACCGTTAATTTTAATGGCAGTGGCTCCAATAAAATAACCAAAACCATTACGGTAACAGCAAATACGGAAAAAGGAATAGAGACGGTAAGTATAACGGCTTTCGTAAAACCTAACCCAAATGCAGCAGTATCAACATCTACAAATACAGCTACACCATTGATGACTTCTGGACAACAACAACAAGTTAAGTATAGTACTCAACCAGGTCACGAAGGCCATAACCACGATTAATTAAATAAAAATATGGAAGGAATTGGGCAATTTATGCCGTTTATACTAATGTTTGTAGTAGTGTATTTCTTTATGATTGCACCACAAATGAAACGTGCAAAAAAAGAAAAAAAGTTTAATGCAGAGCTTAAAAAAGGTGACAAAGTAGTCACCAAAAGTGGTTTGCATGGCAAAATATTAGAGTTTAACGACAAAGATGGTACATGTATTGTTGAAACCATGTCTGGAAAGGTGAAGTTTGAACGCTCTTCAATATCCATGGAAATGACTGAAAAAGTAAAAAAAGAACCTGTATAATAATGATACAGAAAACCAACAAGACAGGCTTCCAATTTTGGAAGCCTGTCTTGTTTTGGCGCGTTACCTTTAAAGTATAATAGGCATCTTATAAGACTTTCCTTGTAATTGGTTGTTCGTTTTTGTAACTTTGCAGCATGCAAAAAGGCATTCGAGAAAATAAGAATTACAGAATACTGAGCTTTAAATTTCTGGTTTTTAGAACCCAATCCAATAAATTCATTCCTCCTTCATTAGAATCTTAACAACACTATAAAAGATTGCCATGCTTCTTTTTTGTTGTATCAAGCACATTATTATTGGTGCTAACCCAATCCTTTTTTAAATATAATCCTTAGTATTTTCTAATATTAATTAGAAACATATATCAAATTTCATGACTATTAAAACCTATGATGCCTATTCAAAGTAACATAGTCCTGTTTAATAACAATGGCTTTGAATCAATAAACATGAATATGAGATTAACGATTTAATCATCATTAAACACAATACAAATGAAAATCATTCAAGTAAAGAGAAAAACAATACACGAAAAAAGATACAGTATAAAAATGGGACAATTAAATACAAAAGTCACTTATATTAAAAAATACATGTTCGGTTTGCCTGTTAAAACCTTGCATACATATAGGGAAACCTATTACGGAGAAGTTAAAGATTGTAACGATTGTTCATTGTTTATCTAATCATATTAAAAACAAATAAAATAATAAGATGAGAATATTAGTAATAGGTGCCGGAAACATGGGTTTAACATATGCGGAAGGAATGTCTAAATCAAGGCTGTTAAAGAAAAAAAACATCATGGTTTTGGATACCTCTGAAAAGAAATTGGAAGAACTTCATCAACTATCGCACTTTGATGCGTTTAGTGAGTTGAAAGATTGTGTGCCGCAAGCAGATATTATTTTTATAGCAGTAAAGCCCTTTCATGCCGAAAGCTTGTTTAAAGCCATAAAACCATTGGTAAACTCCGGACAAATAATCATTTCCATTATGGCGGGAGTTACTATAGCGTCTATAAAGGAGTTTTCGGGTTTAACAAAAATAGTAAGGGCCATGCCAAATTTACCAGCTAAAATAGGTATGGGGCTAACCTCTTTTGTGATATCGCCTGAAGTATCGAGAATAGAAATGTTAACTATTGAAAGTTTGTTAAATACGACAGGTAAATCCATTCAGGTAAGCAGTGAAACTTTAATAGATGCCTCTACTGGGATTTCTGGGAGCGGACCTGCGTATGTGTTTTATTTTATGCAAAGCATGATGGAAGCCGCTTTACAAATGGGGTTTTCTAAAAATGATTCAACGGTTTTAGTAAGTCAAACCTTTATAGGTGCGGTCGAACTTTTTAATCAGTCCAACTTATCACCAAATTCGTGGATGGATATGGTGGCATCAAAAGGTGGCACCACAAGAGCTGCATTAGACTCCATGGATGATAATAACGTAAAAGAATTAATAAAGGAAGCCGCATTTGCAGCCTTTAATCGCGCAATAGAACTAGGTAAAGAGAATTAATATGTATAAAGAAAGAATCGTCATTAAAGTTGGAACCAACGTTATGACCAACAATGATAATAGAATTGTTAGACCCGTGTTAAGAAATTTGGTAAGGCAAATTGCTGAACTGTATGAAAGAAACATCATGACCATATTAGTGTCTTCTGGCTCTGTTATAGCGGGAAAAGAAGTATTGGGGAAATCTAAAATTAAAGATAGAACACAGCGTAGGCAAGTGTATTCGGCCATTGGTCAACCCAGAATGATGCGGCTTTATTATGATATTTTTCACGATTATGGTTTAAAATGTGCACAGGTACTCCCTACAAAACGGGATTTTAGTCCTGGTTTGCACCGCCAAAATATGATTAATTGCTGTGAAGGTTTGTTATCAGAAGGTGTTTTTCCTATAGCGAATGAAGATGATGCTGTGTCTGTTACCATGTCCATGTTTTCTGATAATGACGAGCTGGCAAGTTTAATTGCCCAACTTATGAAAGTTGATAAATTAATTATTCTAACAGATATAGATGGCGTTTACGATGGCCATCCAGATGCTGAAGATAGTAGAGTTATATCCAACATCGTGCCCGATGAGAATTTAGACAAATATATTAATGACAGTAATAAAAACGAGGAAGAAGGTCGAGGTGGCATGGGTTCAAAGTTAGATTATGCCCAGCAGGCCGCAGCCAAAGGCATACCTACCTTTATTGCCAATGGTAAAAAAGAGAATACCATTATTGATATTATAGATGGTAAATGTGTAGGAACCAAAGTAGCTCTTTAGTTGAGGTTATAGGTTTTGTGATAAGGTAGGTTTTGAAAAAGCAACGATTCGGTATGATTACGCAAACCGTGAACTATGTAATTTTTATCTCTAATCATATAAAGCATCCCCGAAAATCATTAGGTAAGTTTGTCTATAAAGATTTAGGATTTGCAAAAACCTAATGGCATATATATTTATCATGGAAACACAAACTAAAGGATACAATTTAACCATACCCGTAAATGACTTTCAATTATCTTATGATGATGTAGGAGAAGGAAGCATCCCGATTATCTTTTTGCATGGTTTTCCTTTTGACAAAACCATGTGGCAAGGTCAATTAGATTTTTTAAAATCTTCCTATCGTTTAATCGCTTGTGATATCAGAGGATTTGGAAAATCAACGGATGAGGAATCTGCTCTAAGTATGGATTTGTTTGCTGATGATTTAATTCAGTTTATGGATAAGTTAAGTATTGAAAAAGCAATTGTTTGTGGATTATCTATGGGAGGATTTGTAGCCCTGAATGCCATGAAAAGATTTCCTGATCGTTTTGATGCGCTCATTTTATGCGATACGCAATGTATTGCAGATACTGCTGAAGTAAAAGAAAAACGCTATACCGCTATTAATGAAATTGAAAATGAAGGCGTATCTAATTTTAACGAAGGATTTATTAAAAAAGTGTTCCATAAAGATTCCATAGCAAATAAGAAGGAATTGGTTGAGGAATTAAGACATGTTGTATTTTCCAATTCGGAACATATTATTAAGCAGGGATTGATAGCCTTGGCTGAACGTTCGGAAACTTGCTCCACTTTGAAAGAGATTAACATACCAACCCTCATTCTTTGTGGTAGGGAAGATGAAGTAACACCCCTTGTCCAATCGGAATCTATGCATACTTCTATCGAAGGATCCATACTTCATGTTATTGACAATGCGGGTCATGTATCCAACTTGGAACAACCAGATGACTTCAACAAATACCTTCATGATTTCTTAACTGGTATAGAAGGTATTAATTTTGAAAAAATCAATGGGACTGAAAGAATGTCTTAATCAATTATCAATCTTCCAATGATCAGCAATAGCCTTTAGTTCTTGTTTGGTGAGGTAAGTAACAGCACCATGCTTCGGACTTGTAAAATTGGTTGTTTTCATAACGCCTTTATTAAAATGACCAATATCCTGATAGGTAACAAAATCTTTGGTTTCGCTAAAACCCATGTTGCTTGGTCTTAAACCATACACATCATACATCAGGACATAGGTGTCCGTACCAATTCTTTTAAAAACGTTAGGTGCTTCTGTATTAACTTCTTCTGGATCAATTCTTTTGTCTTGTCCTGTAAAATCTTGGTTTATTTTATCGGAAACTGCGTGCTTAATTTTGGCACCCGCAACATAAAACATTTGATATTTGTCTCCCACTTTTGTAATATCTGCATCAATACCTCCAATAGCGGTTACAAGTTTTGGTGTTGTTTCCAACTTCGTGAACGCATCATTTGTATAAGAATAGTAAATGTTCGCATCCTTATTGTTGTAACGAATCGTAAAATATACCATCATTTTTTTCTTCTCAGGATCATATATGGTTTGAGGAGCCCATGAGCAATCGATATCTCCTAGTTCAGGAAATGCTGTATCAACACGAAAATCAGAATGAGTCCAATGTATCAAGTCGTATGACTTCATCAACACAAGCGCACGGTTGTTTCCCCAACCATATTTTTCAAGAGGTCGTTCCCAATCAGTCTCACGAAATCCTGCTCGCTTACCAAAAATGTGTAAGTCGGTCATCGCTAAATAAAAAGCACCATCGGGGCCACGGGTAATATGAGGGTCACGTACACCTTTTTGTTCTGCCAACTCAGAGCCAATAAATATAGGATTACCATTATTAATATCAGTAAATGTGTAACCATCGCTACTTATGGCCATATAAGCAGATTGATTCTGGTCCTTGAAGTATACCAACAAATAACCTCCCAAATCTTTTTCATCAAACTTTTGGTCATTTTTAGGTTTTTCAAGTTGTGCTACTATTTCAATACCTGTTGGAGCCGTTGCTGTTGTGGTGTCTTGCGAATATCCAGTTTTCACGATAACTAGCCCTAATACAACTAGGATTACCTGACAAAATTTATTATTCATTTCTAATTGTTTTTTATGATATTATTTAATAAGTAGAGTGTGCAAAAAACTAACCAAGCAGATTTTTAAGATCAAGCACATTGTGACATTTTTATCTATTGTAAATATAGATAAAAGGTTATTTCGTATTCATTTTTTTTCATCATTTAACAGTTGTTAATTATGATGAAAGATCCACTTGCAGAAGTGTTTTTTGATTAAAGCTTTTTAAGAATTAAGCCGTATGTTCCAAACCTCCAGGAAATGGTCTGTACGCATAATATTGCAAAACCTCTTCTAAAGCTAATTTAAGAGCTCTATTAATGGACACCACTTGGTTTCCCAAATGAAAGTCTATTTGATTGAGTTGCATGTAGTAATCTGTAAACATGGGTACATAAAGTCCTTTGCTTATGGCTTCCATAGTATCTTGGTACAAATTCGCTTGGTTTTCTTTAATGATTTTGCAAGTTACCAAGCGTTGTTGGCCGTATTTATCCCTGGTAGCGGCATAGCCAAAAAGGCGGCAGATAAGAGCACGATATTTGTAGTCGCTACAATTTCCCATGGTGGTATCAATCAGGTTTAACGGACTGTAAATATGGCAAACGGAATGTTTTTCTTTAGTGTTGAGTTCTTTAAGCGTGTCTTCCGCTTTTCCCATTAAAAACATATGGAATGCCCAAGGTAAAAATTCCAAGGGCGAGGCTTCAATGGTTGGATTGTTACAACAGTTACCACATCCAGTTAGGCAATGCAATTTGGTTTGATCTTGAAATTGTGAAATCTCTAAATCAAGTTGTTCAAATAAACCCTCAACTAACTTTACCTTACTCTCTAAAGACATACAATTTTTTCACGAATGTACGCTATAATTTGTCTGGTTGTTAGGGTGTTAATTTATTTTTTTTTAGGATTTATTACATTGGGAAATTTAAATTTTAATAAATAAAGAGCAAGCTTATGGATACGAAAACTTAACATTGGTGTATATTTTTATACGCTATCTTTGAGGATTAAGTAACAAAACTAAAAATAACACTATGGAAGAACATATTTCAAATTTTAACGAATCCAATGAAGACGTTGTTAACAATCCAGTAAACAATACAATTGATGAACATGTGGAGGAGGTTAATAATGAAGTTTCTCAAGAAAATGCTCAAGAGGAGGTGACCAAAAAATTGAAAAAGACTAAGAAAAAAGATAAGAAGAAAGAGGATAAAAAAGAAAAGGAAAAAGAAAAAAAGAAGAAAGAAAAGGCTAAAGCAAAAGCTAAAAAAGAAAAAGCAAAAGCCAAGGAAAAAGCAAAAAAGGAAAAGGCTAAAGCTAAAAAGGAGAAATCAAAAAAGAAGAAGAAAAAATAATATCATAAAAAAAACCACTTCAAAGCGAAGTGGTTTTTTGTTATGCGCTACATATTATTTAAAATTGCTTAATTTAAACTTCTCTTTTTCATCTAACATAGTCTAATAATCTAGAAGCGAAGCAGTCTAAAATCTAAGAGCAAAGCGTTCTAATAATCTACTTAATCATCTCATAACTACGTTTAATAAAGTTTGTAAGCTCTTCACCTTTTAACAAACCTTGCGATAAACGAGCCAAATCCAAACTTTGATTAATCAAGCGTTCTTGCTTGTTTTTAGTTTTTGTTTCCAAAATCTCGCCGACTAACTTAGAGTTGGTGTTTACCACCAAATTGTACATTTCTGGGAAACCGCCCATACCAAACATACCGCCGCCGCCAGTTTGTTGCATTTCTTTCATTCGGCGCATAAATTCTGGTTGCGTAATGATAAATGGTGATGCGTCACTATCCATAGCTTCCAATTGTACCATGAATTTTTCAGAAGGAATCACTTCTTTTAAAAGCGTTTCCAAAGTAGTTTGTTGCTCTTCAGAAAGTTTAGAGATTTTAGTATCCTCTTTCTTAATTAAATTATCAATATGATCACCATCAACACGTGCAAACGATATGTTTTCTTTAGTGCTTTCCAATTTTTGGATTAAATGCGATACGATTGGAGAATCCAACAACAAGACTTCATAGCCTTTGGCTTTAGCCATTTCAATATAACTGTGTTGTGCATCTTTATCTGAAGCATACAGAATCACTAACTTGCCATCTTTATCCGTTTGATTGGCTTTTATTTTGTTGAATAATTCATCATAGGTAAAATATGCATCATCAACCGTTGGGTACAATGCGAAATCACCAGACTTTTCAAAGAATTTTTCTTCGGAAAGCATACCGTATTCAATAACGATTTTAATATCGTTCCATTTCTTTTCGAAATCCTCACGATTACCATTGAAAAGCGATTTTAGTTTATCGGCAACTTTTCTAGTGATGTAAGATGAAATCTTTTTAACGGCGCCATCAGCTTGCAAGTAAGAACGCGAAACGTTTAACGGAATGTCCGGAGAATCAATCACCCCACGAAGCATGGTTAAAAATTCTGGAACAATGCCTTCAACATTATCGGTTACATACACTTGATTTTGGTACAGTTGAATTTTATCCTTTTGGATGTTCATATCCTGACCCATTTTTGGGAAATATAAAATTCCTGTTAGGTTAAATGGATAATCTACATTTAAATGAATGTTGAATAAAGGCTCTTCAAATTGCATCGGGTACAATTCGCGATAAAAGCTTTTGTAATCTTCATCATTTAAATCGGCCGGTTGTTTCGTCCAAGCTGGAGTTGGGTTGTTAATAATATTATCAACCGTAATTTTTTTATGAGGTTCCTTGGTTTCTTTACCGTCTTTGTCAGTAATGGTTTTCGGTTCAAACTCAGGATCGTTTATTTCCTTAGTTCCAAACTTAATCGGAATAGGCATAAACTTGTTATATTTTAAAAGCAGGGTTCTGATACGTGATTCTTCCAGAAACTCTGTAGAATCTTCAGCAATGTGAAGAATGATTTCAGTGCCTCTTTCCGTTTTGTCTGATGGTTCTATGGTGAATTCTGGAGAGCCATCACAAATCCAATGCGCAGCAGGTTCATCTTTATAAGATTTGGTAATGATTTCTACTTTTTCGGCCACCATAAAAGCGGAGTAGAAACCCAATCCAAAATGACCAATGATACCAGCATCTTTAGCGGAATCTTTGTATTTGTCCAAGAATTCTTCAGCACCGGAAAAAGCCACTTGGTTGATATATTTTTCAACTTCTTCAGCGGTCATCCCCAAGCCTTGGTCAATGATATGAAGTTTTTTGCCTTCTTTATCAATCTTAACTTCAATTTTCGGATTCCCATATTCAGTTTTGGCCTCACCAATACTTGTTAGGTGTTTCAACTTTAAAGTAGCATCTGTAGCGTTACTGATTAATTCACGTAAAAAGATTTCGTGATCGCTATACAGGAATTTTTTAATAAGTGGGAAGATGTTCTCTACCGAAACATTAATATTTCCTTTTGTCATATGAATTTGTTATTTTTTATTTTCCGTGCAGACGGAAAACTGTTAAATATTCGTTTTTAATTTACTTAATAGGATTAGACAACAAAAATGCCAAGAGTCTAAAAGTGACAAACTGACACGACTTATTTTTGAATTACGATATTGGATTTTGAAGATTTAATTTTGTACTTTGTATATCTAATAAAATAGCCATGTATAATTCAAGAATAATTGGTTTAGGTAAATATGTGCCAGATAATGTGGTTACGAATGATGATTTATCTAAAATGATGGATACCACGGATGAATGGATTCAGGAGCGCACCGGTATAAAAGAACGCCGATGGATTAAGGAAGGTACAGACGATACATCGGCTGTTATGGGTGCGAAAGCTGCAAGAATTGCCATAGAACGTGCTGGTTTAACAAAAGATGATATCGATTTTATTGTGTTCGCCACCTTGAGCCCCGATTATTATTTTCCAGGCTGTGGCGTGCAAATTCAAGATATGCTCGATATGAAAACCATTGGGGCACTTGATATAAGAAACCAATGTTCTGGGTTTGTGTATGCTATTTCGGTTGCCGACCAATTTATAAAGACGGGCATGTACAAGAATGTGCTTGTTATTGGGGCAGAATACCATAGCAACGGATTGGATAAAACAACTAGGGGCAGAGGAGTCACGGTTATTTTCGGAGATGGCGCAGGCGCTGCTGTTTTAACACGGGAAGAGGATAATAAAAAGGGTATCTTATCCACACATTTGCATAGTGAGGGGAAGCATGCCGATAAGCTGATTGTAGCTTCGCCAAGTATTGCGCATTGGGTACCGGAAATTTTGGAGTCTAAAGAGGAAGATCTGTCTTATTTCCCATTTATGGATGGCACCTTTGTTTTTAAACATGCCGTCGTGCGGTTTAGTGAAGCTATTGTGGAAGGTTTAAAAGCGAACAATCTTCAAAAAGAAGATATAGACATGCTTATTCCGCACCAAGCCAATTTAAGGATTGCGCAATTTATTCAAGGAAAATTCGGATTGCGAGACGACCAGGTTTTCAATAACATTATGAAATATGGCAACACCACAGCGGCATCAGTAATTATTGCACTTACCGAAGCTTGGGAGGAAGGTAAAATTAAAGAAGGGGATCATGTGGTTTTGGCAGCGTTTGGTAGCGGTTTTACTTGGGGCAGTGCCATTATAAAATGGTAAAATTAAAAAATCCGAAACCTTTCTAAGTTTCGGATTTTTCTAGCTATTAACCAATTGCAATTAACACTAATCTTTTCGAATTTTTAATTCTGGTGACTAACTCAAATAATTATTAATTCGGTGATTGGTTACTTTGTGAACGTAATTTTTTCCGTCGATATTGTGTGTTTTTTAATTTTTAACAATTTTTAACATTGGATTATTTTTTTTCATAGAAATAGTCACCTTTGCCATATTCGTTTGTTTCTTTAGAGTGGAGTACTATTGAAATTTTATCATAGTCTCTATTTGTTGTTAATGCTTCTTTAGGTTTTTTTATTTGAGCAATATAACCAAACATATAACTGCCTCGGGCATATTCCTTTATTTTAGTAATGCTCAAAACCTCTGCTTCCGTATTGTTTATTTGAACAAATAATTCATCTAATTGAATGGAAGAAGGGGCTATGTCAATTTCCTTCTGTTTATTATCTTGCTTAAGATTTAAGCCTTTGGTTAAACTCATTGGTCTGAAATACACATAATAGGTTTCCCAAGGACTCACTTGAGGCTCCATAACATTAACGCCATATATTTCCAAGCGTTCGTATTGCGGGTTTATTTCTAAATCGCTGTAAGCAGGGATGTTCCACGCCCAATATTCTAATTTTGTTTTCCCGTAGTCGGAGGGTTTAATAGCGTACAAACAGTAGTAGTGCCCTTTAGATACTGTAAGTGAAAAATGACCATTTTTATCAGAGAGGGTTTCATAAAGGTTTTCAAAAGCTTTATTTTTTAATCTTACTGAAACACTGTCAATAGGATTGTTGTTAAAGTCTGTTACCTGCCCATATATTTTGATGGAGTCTTGAGCAGATATAAAGTATGCATTGAAGCATATTAATAAAAATAAAATTGTTGCCTTTTTCATTTGTGTCTTAGATTTTTTTGATTGAGTTAATTTATAGATACCATAATTTTGTATATGTTACACCTAAAGATTATTTTTAGGATATGAATAAAAAAACATTAGTATTAGGAGCTTCTTTAAATCCGAGTAGATATTCCAATTTTGTAATCCAAAAGCTAATTGCTCATGGGCATGACGTGGTAGCAATTGGTAAGAAAGCAGGTGAGATTGCTGGCATCAACATTGATACTGAGCAATTACCTTATAAGGATTTAGATACTATAACGCTCTATCTTAATCCAGTGAATCAAAAAGAATTTTACGAGTATATCATTAGTTTAAAACCTAAACGTGTTATTTTTAATCCAGGTACAGAGAATCCTGAATTATATAAGCTTTTAAAGGAAAACAATATTCCTTTTGAAATCGCATGTTCGTTGGTATTACTTTCTACGAATCAATATTAAGCCTAAGAAGGTGAAAATACCGTTTACGATTAACAATTCATATCCAAATTTATAACCTCCCAAATAATTTGAAGGAATGTTGGCTATGATATAACATGCTAAAACGGACGCTATGGCTACGTAAGGCACCAAATGGTCCCTGATTTTAAATTTTGTGAGGATTCCAAAAGCAAATAAACCTAATAAAGGTCCGTAGGTATATCCTGCAACCGTTAATATGCCACTAATAACACTTTGGTTCAATACATAGTAAAAGCAAATAATAACCAACACCATTAAAACGCTCATGCCAATATGGACTTTTTTACGGGTACGTTTTTGGGTATGTTCTGGTCTTTTTTCAATATTAAGGAAGTCGATACAAAAAGAGGTTGTCAAAGCTGTCAGTGCACTATCTGCACTAGAATAGGCAGCAGCGATAAGTCCTAATGTGAAAAATATGGCAACTGGTAATCCCAAATCGGAGTTAAGCGCAATTTCAGGATATAATAAATCTGTTTTTACAACACCATCAATGACAGGAACTTTGATGCCTTTGGTTTCAGCATAAACAAATAACAAGGCTCCTAAAAGCAGGAATATGAAATTTACAAATATCAAAATCAAACTAAAAGACACCATATTTTTCTGGGCATCTTTTAACGATTTGCAGGTTAGATTTTTTTGCATCATATCTTGATCCAATCCTGTCATGCAAATAGCGATGAACATGCCGCCCAAGAATTGTTTAAAGAAGTGGTTTTTTGCTAAAATGTCTTCAAAAAAGAAAATTTTATCATATTTTTCAATGGCATCGCTTCCAATAAAATCACCTAATCCCCATCCCATTTCAGAATATATTAAAACAATGGTAACAACTAGAGCGACCAGCATGAGTAATGTTTGTATAGTGTCTGTCCAAACCACCGTTTTAACACCTCCTTTAAATGTGTAAATCAAAATTAGGGCAACAGAAATAACAACAGTTAATGGAAAAGGAAAATTCCAATATTTAAAAACAAATTCGTGTAATACGCTTGCAACTAAAAATAGCCTAAATGCAGAGCCTAATACACGTGATAAAAAGAAAAAAGCGGCTCCAGTTTTATGGCTCACTATTCCAAATCTATCACCTAAATATTCGTAAATCGAAGTTACGTTAAGCCTGTAATATACTGGCATTAGAACAAAGGCAATAACCATATAGCCCAATAAGTAACCAAACACAACTTGCATGTATCCAAACATGCCTGTACCCACATCTCCTGGAACCGATATAAAAGTAACGCCACTTAACGATGCGCCTATCATGCCAAAGGCAACCAAAAACCAAGGCGAGGATTTATTGGCTCTAAAAAAGGAGTCATTACTATCGTCTTTGCCCGTTAAATAGGACACAAAAATGAGGATGCCAAAATAAATAACTATTAAAAGGAGTACGTGAAAAGGCTGCATAACTTGAATTAGGTAGGCGAAATATACAAAATTACACACCAAAACAATTGCTAATATTTTGAAATGGTTTTGGTATTTATTATTAAACCTAAAATTGTAAATTCGCAATCTATGGAATTCTCTTCAAAATTGCTAGAACGTGCCGTAAATGAAATGTCCCAACTTCCTGGTATAGGTAAGCGCACTGCATTGCGTTTGGTGCTGCATATGCTAAGGCAGCCTAAAGAACAAACCTTAGCACTGTCTGAGGCTTTGCAAACCATGCGAAAAGATATAAAATTCTGTAAATCGTGTCATAATATTAGTGATGTAGATGTATGTGATATTTGTTCAAACCCAAGTCGGAATGAAGGTATTATATGTGTTGTTGAAGATGTGAGGGATGTTATGGCTATTGAAAACACAAGTTCCTTTAAAGGATTGTATCATGTTTTGGGGGGTAAAATTTCGCCTATGGATGGTGTTGGACCCCATGATTTGAATATAGAATCATTGGTTGAAAAAGTAAAACTAGGCAAAGTAAAGGAGCTTATTTTTGCACTAAGCTCTACCATGGAAGGCGATACTACTAATTTTTACATATTCCGAAAAATTCAAGAATTCAATGTTTTAACATCAACAATAGCAAGAGGGATATCGGTAGGGGATGAATTGGAATATGCCGATGAAATTACCTTAGGTCGCAGTATTATTAACAGAATCCCATTTGAAGCTACATTAAAACTTTAATTCCTTTGATTTAGAATAGTCTTTAAGATATGATTTCAATATGTATTCCCATATATAATTTTGATGTTGTGAATTTGGTGGAGAAATTGAACAGTTTGTCCAAATCCTTAGAAGTCCCTTCAGAAATAATTTTAATTGATGATTGTTCCGATATATTTTTCAAAGAAAAGAATGAAAATGTAGGCAAAAAACACACTTATATAAAACTGGAAAAAAACATTGGAAGGGCTGCCATTAGAAATCGATTTTTAAAGTATGCAAAATATGAGTATTTACTTTTTTTGGATTGTGATTCAATTGTCCATAAGAATATTTTTTTAGTTGAATATGTTGAAGCAATAAAATCCACCCCAAACACCGTGTTGTGTGGTGGTAGGGTTTATGAAAACCAGCCTCCCCAACTGAACAAGCGATTAAGATGGAAATATGGTAAAGTAAGGGAAAGTAAAATAAGTGATGAAAGAAATTTAAATCCCCATAAATCATTTATGACCCATAACTTTGTTGTTAGCAGAAAAATATTTGAAACCATATCCTTTGATGAGAGACTAACCTCGTATGGACATGAAGATACACTGTTTGGTTTTCAGTTAAAAAAAGGAAATATAAAAGTAAGACATATTGAAAACCCAATATTAAATGGCGAATTAGAGACTAATAGCGAGTACATTTCCAGTACAGAAACCGCTATAGGGAATCTTGTTGAAATACTAGGGTTTTTAGATTGCGATAAAGGTTTTATAAAAGATGTTTCCCTCTTGAATATGTATTTTAGGGTTGCGAAATTCAAAACTATCATTGAAGTTGGTTTTAAAGTTTTTCAACCTTTGCTAAAAAAAATGTTGTCGCTAGGGTTTGTCAACTTATATTTGTTCGATTTTTACAAATTGGGAATTTTAATATTGAAAATGAAGGATAGAGACATTAAACGCATTTATAATTGAGGGTAATAACACTAAATACCAAAGATTTTAAACAGAAGTGTTCAGAATTGGTTTCTCAAATAGATTTTTATCCAGATATTATTATAGGGGTTCAAAATGGGGGAACTTTTGTTCTAAACGAGTTTAGGGATGTGGAAAAATTTGATTCTTCATATTTCGAAGTAGTAAAAATCCAAAGAAAAGATAATTTCAAAAATAATTTTTTTGCCAAAATACTTTTGAAATATATGCCATTAAAAATAGCGGATCGTCTTAGGGTCTATGAACACAATCAAATAAAAGATGGCTTAAAGGATATAAGCAAAGAACAATTATTAAAACAGGTAATAGATTGTAATATATCTTTAAATAAACCGGTAAAAAAAATACTTTTGGTTGACGATGCCATCGATACGGGAACTACCATGTTTATAGTTAAAAATAATATGATTGGAATTTTTGATGACTGTCAAATAAAAACAGCCGTTATTTCATGGACTATTGAAGAGTCCATAGTTAAGCCGGATTTTTATATATTTAAAGATGTTTTAGTACGATTTCCGTGGTCTAAAGATTTCAAAGAATAGTATTTTGAAAAAAAGGGTTTTAGTAGTCGATTTAGATGGTACACTCTACACTATCAATACGTTCCATTATTTTCTGAAATTCATTGTCTTTTTTAGTTTTAGAAAATTTAAATTCTACCTGTTTTCAGCACTTTTCTGGATTATGTTGTTAAGATTGTTTCGTTTTGTAACACATGCTAAGATGAAATATTATGTTTTAAAAACAACAGAACCATATAAATTAGATTATAGCAGGTTTGTGGAAAGTATAAAAAAACACAAAAGACATATAGAAGAAATATACAACCCAGAGTTCAGCATAAAAATTTTAGCAACAGCAGCGCCATCTTGCTATGCCAATATTATTGCCAAAAATGAAAAATTTGATGTTTGTTTGGCAACGGAATTTCCAACTAAATCATACAGCGCAGATTACGAGAATAAAGGTGAGGTGAAGAAAAACAATGTGCTTCAATATCTTCAAAGCATTGGGAATTATCAATTAGACACATTTGTTACTGATCATTTGGACGATTTGCCTCTTATGAATGTGGCACTCAATAATGTTATTTACAATCCAAACCAATTTATAGAGAAGGAATTATATAAAAGGGACATAACTTTTAAATCAAGGATATAAAGAAATACTAAAATCAATTAAAGCCAGTTTGTTAGTATATCAATAATATTAGTTTTCGATTAATCTAAAAGAATTATTGATTTTTCACTAATTTTGCATCACAAATAAAAATACCAGATTACTTTATAAATATGGCAAAATTTGAACTTAAATTACCAAAAATGGGAGAAAGTGTTGCAGAAGCAACCATCACATCATGGTTAAAAGAAGTTGGCGACACCATTGAGCTTGATGAAGCTGTTTTAGAAATAGCAACAGATAAAGTAGATAGTGAAGTGCCTAGTGAGGTGGAAGGTGTTTTAGTTGAAAAATGTTTTCATGTAGATGACGTGGTGCAAGTTGGCGACGTCATTGCCATTATTGAAACTGAAGGCAATGTTGAAGAAGAATCTTCTACATTTATTGAAGAACCAGAAGTTTTAGAAGCTGCCGAGCACGTTGCCCAAACCATGCAAGTTGCTAAAGAAACCGTGAGTCCTTTAGCTTCCAGCGACGGACGATTTTATTCTCCATTAGTAAAAAATATTGCAAAACAAGAAGGTATTTCCCAGCAGGAATTAGATACGATTTCTGGAACAGGTAAAGAAGGTCGTGTTACTAAAGATGATATTCTAGCATATATAGAAAATAAATCTAATGGTCAGAATACCTTCCAAAACAAGGTTGAAACTACAAGCCATCAAGATAAAGAAGAAGTTGTCCTTACAGAAACACCTTCGGTTCAACCTGAAGTTAAACCGATTCTACAGGAAACTTCAGTAGTAAAAGACACCATTCAAGAAACGTCTAAAGTTTCTCAAGTGCCAATAATGCCAAGTGGTGAGGATGAGATTATGGAGATGACCAGAATGGGGAAACTCATTTCACATCATATGATGGAATCCATTCAAACGTCTGCCCATGTACAAAGTTTTATTGAGGCCGATGTGACTAAAATTTGGAACTGGAGACAAAAAGTGAAAGATGATTTCATGAAACGTACAGGTGAAAATTTAACGTTCACGCCTATTTTTATGGAAGCCATTGCCAAAGCGCTTCGGGATTATCCCATGATGAACATTTCTGTTCAAGGTGATAAAATAATCAAAAAGAAAAATATCAATCTGGGTATGGCGGCATCGCTACCTGATGGAAATTTAATAGTGCCTGTTATTAAAAATGCCGATCAGCTCAATTTGTTTGGTATGACAAAACAGGTAAACGATTTAGCGAATCGTGCCAAAACAGGGAAATTAAAGCCAGACGATACACAAGGCGGTACGTATACCGTAACCAATGTGGGTTCGTTTGGAAGTATTATGGGAACGCCCATCATCAATCAGCCACAAGTTGGTATTTTGGCTCTGGGTGCCATACGAAAAACACCTGCTGTGATAGAAACTGCCGAAGGTGATTTTATTGGCATTCGTTATAAAATGTTCTTGTCCCATTCTTACGATCACAGAGTCGTCAATGGTGCCCTTGGTGGCCAATTTGTAAAAGCCGTGAAAGATTATTTGGAGGCTTGGGATAGTAATAGAGAAATATAAATAACATTCAATTATATTCAAAATCCAACCCATAAAACGGTTGGGTTTTTTGTTTTCTACACTTTTCAATTTAGTATCTTTACACATTTGTAAAATATATCTTATGCAACTCAATTTAACAAAACCCATCTGTTTTTTCGATTTAGAAACCACAGGTGTCAATATAACGACCGACAAAATTGTTGAAATTTCTGTTTTAAAAGTCTTTCCGAATGGTAAGGAAGAACGTAAAACATGGCTGGTTAATCCGCTAGTGCCCATTCCTAAGGAAGTTACGGCCATTCATGGGATTACAGATGCTGATGTAGCTGATAAGCCTTCATTTAAAGAAGTTGCCAAAGACATACATAATATGATTAAGGATTCAGATTTAGCGGGATTTAATTCCGATAGGTTTGATATTCCATTGTTGGCTGAAGAAATGTTGCGTGCTGAAGTGGATTTCGATATGAAAAACAGATTGTCCATAGATGTACAGACTATTTTCCATAAAATGGAACAACGTACCTTGAGTGCTGCTTATCAATTTTATTGCAATAAAGAATTGGAAGGCGCCCACGGAGCAGAAGCCGATACTAATGCGACTTACGAAGTTTTAAAGGCCCAAATAGAGAAGTACAAAGAGATTGAAAATGATACCAAGTTTTTGGCGGAGTTCAGCACAAGAAAACAATTTGCGGATTTTGCGGGGTTTATAGGTTATACGAAAAAAGGTGAAGAATGTTTTGCTTTTGGTAAGCATAAAGGGAAGTTAGTTACAGAAGTGTTGGAAGCTGAACCTGGTTATTTTGGTTGGCTATTAAATGCCGATTTTCCGTTGTACACCAAAAAAGTATTGACAGCCATTAAACTCAGAAATTTTAATAACAAACTTGGCTAATTTTTTCATTCCTGCGCAAGCAGGAATCTAAAAATCTAAAAATCTAACAAGTCTAAGTCAGTCTAAAAATCTAACAAATCTAGAATGAAAATCATCTGCATCGGTAGAAATTACGCAGAACATATAAAAGAGTTGGAAAACGAAAAACCGACCGATCCTGTTATTTTTTTAAAACCAGACACGGCCATTTTGTTAAAAAAGCAACCTTTTTTTATACCGGATTTTTCGAATGATGTCCATTATGAGGTTGAGGTTTTGGTTAAGATTGATAGAATAGGAAAGCACATTGATAAAAAATTTGCACATAAATATTACAACGAGATTGGTTTAGGAATCGATTTTACCGCTCGCGACGTACAAGCCAAATTAAAGGAAAAAGGCCTGCCTTGGGAAAAAGCAAAGTCATTTGATGGTGCTGCCGTGATAGGTGATTGGATTCCCATTAAAGATATTCAGGACGTAAATGCCATTGAATTTTCTTTAAAAAAGAACGAAAATATTGTTCAAATCGGAAATACAAGCCTCATGTTGTGGAAAATTGATGAATTGATAGAATATATTTCAAAATATTTCACATTAAAGATAGGAGATATTATATTTACGGGAACTCCCGCCGGTGTAGGCAAAGTTGAAGTAAATGATAAGCTCTCAGGATTTATAGAAGATAAACAAATGTTTTCAATAACAGTAAAATAAATGGAACAGCATTACAAATTAGTTAGGGTCCGTGAATTGGCGGACAACGATGAAGAGTTTATCGCCACGTTGGCGGCCGCATTTTTAGAGGAGGTTCCCGAAGATGCCGAACGGTTAAAAAAAGCAGTAGCCGAAAAAGATTATTACAATGCCTATCAAGCGGCCCATAAAATGAAGCCTACCATCGATTTATTCGAACTTGGGGTGCTTGCTACTTTAATTGAAGTGCAGGATTGGGGCAAATTCGAAAAAAAGGATATGGATATTAAACCCCATCTAAACATTGTAATTGCTGCGGTAGAACGGGCTGTTGATGAAATAAGATCAGATTTTAATTTATAATGTTAGCCGAAATAATCACCATAGGCGATGAGCTTCTCATAGGTCAAGTTATTGACACAAATTCTGCTTTTATAGCAAAAGAACTCAACAAAATTGGTGTATCGGTCTATCAAATTACCTCCGTTCAAGACGATAAATCCCATATTTTAACAGCGTTTAAAGATGCTGAAAGTCGGGTTGATATCATTATTTGTACTGGTGGTTTAGGGCCCACAAAAGACGATATCACTAAAAAAACCATAGCGGAATATTTTGACGATACTTTAGTAATGGATGCGTCGGTTTTAGCAAATATTGAATCCATTTGGAAGCAATATGTTAGGCAGACCTTGTTGCAGGTAAACATCGATCAAGCATTGGTGCCATCAAAAGCAACCGTTTTAATGAATACATTAGGAACAGCCCCTGGGATGTGGCTCGAAAAGGATAACAAAGTGTTTATTTCCTTACCGGGCGTGCCTTTTGAAATGAAAGCTTTAATCAGCAATGAGGTACTTCCTCGATTAAAAACTAAGTTTAAATATCCTTTTATTTTACATAGAACCTTGTTGATTTATGGTTTAGGCGAAAGCACTTTGGCCGATAGAATAGCGTCTTGGGAAGATGCGCTTCCAAAACACATTAAGTTGGCGTATTTGCCCGATTTAGGAAGAATGAGGTTGCGTTTGTCTGCCAAAGGATTTGATGAACAACAAATTATAGCGGATGTTCAAAACGAAATTAATAAGTTATTGCCTTTAGTTAAGGATGAGTTTTTTGACTTTGATGATGACGATGAATCTATTGAACTGGCCATAGGGCAAAAATTAACAGCCATTGGCAAGACGATTGCCACGGCTGAAAGTTGCACAGGTGGAAAAATAGCCGAACGATTTGTTGCCAATGCTGGGTCGTCGGCCTATTTTAAAGGAAGTATTGTCAGTTATGCCACAGAATCTAAAATAGATATTTTAGGCGTTTCCAAAGATGATATAGCAGAACATTCCGTGGTGAGTTCTCAAGTGGCAGAATCTATGGCGCAACATGTTTTAAGGATGTTTAAAGCAGATTATGCCATTGCAACTACGGGAAATGCTGGGCCAACCAAAGGTGAATCGGATGAAGAAGTCGGAACCGTTTTTATTGCCATTGCTACAAAAGACAACGTGTTTTCTCAAAAATTCATGCTTGGAAATATACGTTCTAAAGTCATTGATAAAGCCGCAAATAAAGCCTTTGAAATGCTCTTAAAAGAAATTTTTAAAAATTGATAATAAATAGATTGTCATAAATTAAAGATTTTGTATATTTGCACCTCGTTTTTAAACAACAATATTTAAAGTTATATAATAATGTCAAGAGTTTGTGAACTTACCGGTAAGAAGGCAATGGTTGGAAACAACGTGTCTCATGCGATGAATAAAACTAAACGCAAATTTAATGCGAACTTAGTTAAGAAACGTTTTTACATTCCAGAAGAGGATAACTGGATAACTTTAAAAGTATCTACGTCGGCTTTAAAAACTATTAATAAAATAGGTATTACGGCAGCGATTAAAGATGCAAAATCTAAAGGTTTTTTAAAATAATAGCCGCATTTAATAAGTTAAGAAAACATGGCAAAGAAAGGTAGCAGAATACAAGTTATATTAGAATGTACTGAACACAAAGAATCTGGACAACCAGGAACTTCAAGATACATTACAACTAAAAACAAAAAGAATACGCCTGACAGAATGGAGATTAAAAAATTCAATCCTATTCTTAAACGTATGACAGTTCACAAAGAAATTAAATAATTAGAGGTTTTCTAACTTCAAAATGTATTGAATCATGGCAAAGAAAGCAGTAGCATCGTTACAAACAGGATCAAAAAGATTGTCAAAAGCTATCAAAATGGTAAAATCTCCAAAAACGGGAGCTTACACATTTGTTGAAGCAATTATGGCACCAGAATTAGTTGATAATTTCTTAAGCAAGAAATAATTTACTTCTTTATAGATATTTAAAAGCTGCTTTCTTTAAGAAAGCGGCTTTTGTTTTATATTTACATCCCGTTTTAATGACAATTTTTCAGTAGATCATAATGGGCAAGAAAGTTGTTTAAACGTTTCCATAAATATTGTGGATCAAACACATAAACAAATAAACAAACAAACGAATACACGTTTTACAAGAATGAGTTTTTTTAAAAAAATATTTTCATCAGAAAAAAAAGAAACCCTAGACAAAGGACTTGAAAAATCCAAATCCACTTTTTTTGGTAAATTAAGTAAAGCCGTTGCCGGAAAATCTAAAGTAGATGATGAGGTCTTAGATAATTTGGAAGAAATTTTGGTGTCTAGTGATGTCGGCGTTAATACCACGCTTAAAGTGATAGAACGCATTGAAGCCCGAGTTGCGAAAGATAAATATTTAGGAACCGACGAACTTAATTTAATCCTTCGCGAAGAAATAGCAGGTCTACTTTCTGAAACGAATTCTGGGGAAGATACTGAATTCACCATTCCATCCACTAAAAAGCCGTATGTCATCATGGTTGTTGGCGTGAATGGTGTTGGTAAAACAACGACTATTGGTAAATTGGCCTATCAATTTAAAAAGCAAGGATTGAATGTGGTGCTTGGTGCTGCCGATACGTTTAGAGCGGCCGCCATCGACCAACTCCAAGTGTGGGCAGATAGAGTAGGCGTGCCGTTAGTTAAGCAATCTATGGGTAGCGATCCGGCGTCTGTGGCGTTCGATACGCTAAAAAGTGCCTTAACCCAAAATGCGGATGTGGTTATTATTGATACGGCTGGTCGTTTGCACAACAAAGTCAATTTAATGAACGAGCTGACCAAAGTAAAACGCGTGATGCAAAAAGTGGTGGACGATGCGCCTCATGATGTCTTGTTGGTCTTGGATGGTTCTACCGGGCAAAACGCTTTCGAGCAAGCCAAACAGTTTACAGCCGCTACAGAAGTCACTTCGTTGGCGGTTACTAAATTAGATGGTACTGCAAAAGGCGGTGTGGTGATTGGTATTTCAGACCAATTTAAAATTCCCGTAAAATATATTGGCGTTGGAGAAGGTATTGAAGACCTTCAAGTATTCAATAAATTTGAGTTTGTAGATTCGTTTTTTAAATAAGTACTCTGTTATTGACTTCGTCGAATCTTCGATTTCCTGCGTAGGCAGGAATCTACATTAATAAGGCATCTAGATTCAATCCATCAAATCATCAATTTTTATCCATAATTCATCATCAAAACCAGATAAACCGAAAGTGGGATTCAACGGATTGGCAACCTCGCCCATTCTTACCACAACCAGTTTTTTGCTTGGCACCACATAAATTTTCTGGTCATTTTTACCCAAAGCGGCGTACATATCAGCGGGTCCATAATGGATTAACGTACCATTAAATTGCAATTGGGATTGTGGTAAATGAAAGCTCGATTTCCCATTCAGCCACCATAAATAACCATAAGATTGATTGATATTTTGTGACGTTGTAGTGGCTTCATTTAAAAAACTTTCTGGAACAATTTGTGTGTTTTCCCATTTGCCTTTGGCATAAATCATCAAGCCAAAACGCGCCATACTTTTGGTATTGCTCCAGTACACATTTAAATTATCTAAATTGGTCCAAAGTCCCGTCATACCAATTTTGTCTCTCAATTTCGTGTTAAAATAACTGTTCCAAGTTTGATTGCTGGCGGCCACCACCACATCTTGCATCTTTACATACACATTATGGTAGGCCCAACGAGTCCCCGCATCGGCTTTATAGTGTAGGTTTTCAGGAGACACATCATCCCCTAATGTATCGTCTAAGCCAGAAGTCATTGAAAGCAGGTTTTTGCAGGTAATCAAGTTTTCTTTATCTAAAGGAGCACTCGTCCAACCGGTTCCTAAATAATCCGATACTTTATTGTTGATGTTTATCAAGCCTTCTTCTTGTGCTATTCCCGAAACTGTTGAGGTTAATGTTTTTCCTGCACTCGCCCAATACCAAGACGCTGTTGCGCTGTGTCCGTTAAAATAATTTTCAACAACAATTTTTCCATTATAAAGCATTATAAAACCTTTGGTGTTTTTCTCTTCCAAATAATCTAAAAGAGGCTGAAGCGCACTAGCATCCCAACCTAAATCCGAAACAGAAACCGTTTCCCAAGCATTGGAATTGATGGGTGGAAAATAAAGCTCGTCGGTTGTTGGATTTGGAGGATTATCATTGTTTGAACATCCAAAAAATAATCCAATAGTAAGTATGATAAAGATGGGCCACTTTTTCATAATGTAGGTTTTGGGTTTTACGCTATCAAATATATAAAAGGTTTAATAATAAATAGTTATATGGTTAAAAAGTTAAGAGTTAGAAGTTAAAAGTTAAAAGTTACTTCCACTAAACGATTAAACGATTAAACAAATCAACACAAACGACCCAACACCTAACAACCCTAAACCAAAATTCGTAAATCATAAATCGTATATCGTAAATCGTAAATCATTCCCTATCTTTGCACCCTTATTCAAAAAAGGCATGCGTACAAAATCTCTTAAGAAAAACCGAATTAATATAGTAACCCTTGGCTGTAGTAAAAATGTTTACGATAGCGAGGTGCTCATGGGGCAATTAAAAGCCAGCGGAAAAGATGTGGTTCATGAACAAGAGGGGAATATCGTGGTGATTAATACCTGCGGATTTATCAATAATGCCAAGGAAGAAAGCATCAACACCATTTTGGAATACGTTCAAAAAAAGGAAGATGGCGACGTGGATAAAGTGTTTGTTACGGGTTGTTTGAGTGAACGTTACAAACCGGATTTGTTAAAGGAAATCCCGAATGTGGACGAATATTTTGGTACCACCGAGCTTCCCGGATTACTGAAAGCTTTGGGTGCCGACTATAAACACGAACTCATTGGTGAGCGTTTAACCACCACGCCAAAAAATTATGCCTATTTAAAAATTGCCGAAGGTTGCGATCGCCCATGTAGTTTTTGTGCCATTCCGTTAATGCGTGGCAAACACAAAAGTACGCCGATTGAAGATTTGGTGACCGAAGCTGAAAAACTAGCTGCCAAAGGTGTTAAAGAACTTATTTTAATCGCCCAGGATTTAACTTATTATGGGTTGGATTTATATAAAAAACGCAACCTTGCCGAACTTTTGGAGGCCTTGGTAAAAGTAGATGGTATTGAATGGATTCGTTTGCATTATGCCTTTCCAACGGGGTTTCCTATGGATGTGTTGGAAGTCATGAAGCGTGAACCGAAAATATGTCATTATTTGGACATTCCCTTGCAACATATTTCTGATAGTGTTTTAAAAAGCATGCGTCGTGGCACCACAAAGGAAAAAACCACGCAGTTGATCAAGGATTTTAGAGCCGCTGTGCCTAATATGACGATTAGAACCACCTTGATTGTGGGCTATCCGGGTGAAACCGAAGACGATTACCAAACCCTCAAACAATGGGTTAAGGAGATGCGTTTTGAGCGTTTGGGCTGTTTTACATACAGTCACGAAGAAAACACCCATGCCTATAATTTAGAAGATGATGTGCCAGAAGATGTGAAGCAACAACGTGCCAACGAAATTATGGAACTGCAATCGCAGATTTCTTGGGAATTGAACCAAGAAAAAATAGGCAACACCTTTAAAGTGGTTATTGATAGAAAAGAAGGCGGTTATTTTGTGGGGAGAACGGAATTTGATTCGCCCGACGTTGATAACGAAGTGCTTATTGATGCCAGTAAAATCTATTTAAAAACGGGTGAATTTACTACGGTAAAAATTACGGATGCTGCTGACTTTGATTTGTATGGTGAGGTTGTTGACAATAAATAAATTGGATTAATTTTATTGGTTCGTTTAACGTATTTGTGTAAGATTAGTTGTGTGGTTAAGCACCTAATTTAGCAAATAAAAACCGAATAGAAAATCCGAGAATTTTCGTAAGTAGACTAGAACTAAGCAATTAATTATACACGACGTTTTTATTTCTCCTCACTAAATAAACCATCAACACTAGCTTTAAGACAAAAAGTAGATGTTCCTAAAATTTTACCACTATTTATTGGGTAGAATTTCAACATTATAGTATCATCACTTATAAGTAAAGAATTAGTTAATTCTTGTGTTAAAGCTATTGTGTCAATTAATAATTCAAATACTGGATTGCCTCTCGCTGGCTCAGGAAGAGCGTTAATCAAATCTAATTTAGAGGTAGCCATTTTCAAATCACAATTAGTTTTTATCCAATCAAGAAGTTCATTATAAAATTCACCACTCAAAACATATTGATTTCCAAAATGACCAATAAAATCTTTAGAAAATGCTTTAATCATAGATTTAGTGCTGGTCGTAAGCGTAAATTTTTTATTGAATTTTACTTTTTTATTTTTAGTTAATTCAAATAGCCTTAAAAGTGAAGTGAAATCAAGTATAAAATGCTCATACCTATAAAGGTTTAGAACTGGATAAGAAGTTTGAGTGTATTGAATTAATCCCTCTCTATCATATTCTAAATTGTAATATGCTTTTATAAAGTGTTTGGAATATTCTCCTTCAACAAGTTCTGTAAATGATAGTTTTTCTGAATAGTATTCATTTATTAATTTATGTGGATCATAATCACGTTTTCTAGTTAGCTCACTTAAAAAATCTAATAAGCTTCCTTGTTTAAGATCCTCTTCTATATTAAAAGATTCCATAGGAATTTGGCTGAATGGGTCTTTGTTATTGACTTCTTCAATTATTTCATCATGAAGGGAAAGGTATTTATTCATTATGCGTTTAACAACAATGCTTTTATTTGAATTCCCAAAATCACTAGGGAAAGTAACTATATCTCCAACTTTTTTACCTATTAATTGATTAAATTTTTTGTTTTTATCTGATATTTCAACAAACGATATTTTACCATTATTTTCATACTTAACAAAGTGACCTTTTTTAATTGAATCAAACTCTTTTATAATTTCATCTGGACATTTTACACAGGCCATGAAATATCCCATTCTCGCTTGAGAATTCGATTCATCTAGAGCTTGTCTGTAATACAACTCTAAACCCTCTTTTTGATATTTGTTTTGAATAAGGATTTCTGCGATTGCCATAGCATTTGTAGAATTGTTGAATTCAATTTTTTCAGCCAGCTCATAAAGTTTTTTGAACTGTTCATTTGAAGCGTCATCAATCTCATTCAAAGCTATAGCATAATTTGTAATTATAAATTCATCGGATTCGTCTTTATTAAAATAAAATTCGCAAATCTCTATTACTTCTAGCGACTCAAATAGTTGTCTTTTTAATTCAACTTCAAGTTGAATAATTCTCGAATTAAAAGAAAAATTAACACGCCAATTCTTTAATAATTTAATTAATTCAGAATTGTTAGATTTTGACAAATAAAGCGCTTGAATATATCTGAATAAATCAATAGACTCTTTATCATAATCTAAAAATTCCTTGTAAACTTCAATTGATTTCGAATACTCCTTTAGCAATAGGAATGTTCTTGCTAAGGTTGATTGCATATAAACTTCAGAAATGCTCCCACTCGCCCAAATCTCATTTAGATTTTGAATTGTTTCAGATTCATTTTCACCTTTGAATACTTTTAGCGTTTCTATTAAAAGATTCTTTAAATCATTATTATCGAAGTTTTTATCTTTGATATATTCATCAATTGAAATACGAGAATTTAAATTAGATTCATATAATAATTCAGCAATAAGAAACATGTGTACTAAATGATGTTTAACATCCTTAATTCCTTTTAAGAATTCCTTTGCCGTTACGATAAAGTTTTCAATTTCATCTAGTTTTGAATAACAAATCATTTTTAATGTCAAAATTTCTAATGTTTGTTCTTCCGATTCAGAAATTATTTTAATTGCATCTTTTATATCTCCAATTAAATGAAGTGAATTTGCTAAAACTAGTGTATAGTATGATTCTTTTTTATCAGATTGAGTATAGTGCTCTTTCATTTTATATACATAATCTTTTTCTCCTTCCATTAAGAATTGAAGATATGAATGTAGAAATCTAAGTGCACTGTGATTACCTTGAATTTCAGAATTATTAATAGCTTTGAGATAACTTTGTTGTATTTCAAAAATTGGTTCTAAAACACTCAAAGGTAATTTGATAGATTCATTAAAACTTATGAATAAACCCATTAGTTTTACGCTTGCACAATTGACCAAATATGCAACATCTCTAAAATTTTCAAATGTCGTAGGTTGCCCATTGAATTCAGTAATGTCTACAATAATATTATATTTAGAAAAAGCTTCAGCTAAGTCTACATATTTCTGCTTTTCTACGCTACGTGAATGAATTAGAGCTTTAAATTTATAGTCGTCTATAACAATCTTGGGTACATTACTCAAAATCTCACATAGTTTTTCACTATCTTTAATAAGGCTTTTTACAGCCCATGCCTTTGAATTATATTCGTCTAAGTTTAATATTTTATCTGCTAATTGATCAGCTTTGGCAAATTCATCTAATCTATAATAAGCATAACAAGCATTTTCTAAATTTTCTCTAGATTTATTATTCAGTTTATAAGCTCTTATGTATGCTTTTTGCCATTCGTTAATATGTTCTGGCATATATTCCAAACACCTTCCTTTTAATACCTCTAAGCTAGATTTCATAACATCTGTTGGTATGAAATTATAGTTTTCAAAGCTATCTTCTAGGGCTTTCAAATTAGAAAATGCTGTTTTTGGTTTAAAAGATTCAAGGTTGGATTTATATTGTTCAATTTGTCTCTTATATTCAAGCTCTAATTCAGATGAACTATTTCTCCTAATTTCATCTTTAATTGTTTCTATTGCTGTTTTGAATTCTGTAAGTATCTCTTGATATCGCGTTTCATCCCGGATTTCCTTTAGATACTTATAAGCAGAATCATGTTTTACTACTTCTAACTCAAAAATTTTGAAAAATTTTGAATAATCTCCTGTTATTTCTTTATTCCGTAAATCCGAATTTGGAAGTTTTGAAGCTGTTTCGAATACTTTTTTAATTTTTTCTTTTTCAGTTTTTAAAATGTCAGGATTTGAACAAAATTCTTTTAGAGCATCTTCAAATGCTTGATTTATTTGTTTTTGAACTTCTTGACTGATAAAAAGTTTTCTTCCTTCAATTACAATTCCTGCACCTAGGCTAATTCCAAAATTTGCTAATCCTTCTATCAGCGCCATTATCTACGTTTTTTTAAGAGATTGTTATTGTTATATTCAGTTGAATGTTACCTCTAAAGATAATTACGCCTAACTTTAATGATGCGAAACCGTTTTAATGCTTTATATCAGACGTTAAACGAAGATAGCTGAAAAACTTTACAAAATCAAACCAACCTATAAACATTCATCCACCAAATACAAAATAGATTCATAATTGGCATTTACCGCTTGGCTCATCGCCATTTCGCAGGTCTTGGTAGAGGCATAATAGCCATCGCAAACCACGTTATTGAGTTCTTGGGCTTCATGGTTGGTGGCAGATGTGGTGAGTTCTGGAAATAAAAATCCTCTATCGCCCGCCATGCCACAGCAACCATTATTTTTTGGTAAAATAACTTCTTTGGCAAAATGTTTGGCAAGGTTTGTAAATGCATCTTCAATCTTTAATTTTTCCAAAGCACACACCGAATGCAACACAATGCTATTTTTATACTGTTTCACGTGGCTTTTGGGAAGTACCATATCGTGTAAAAAGGCGACCGTATCTAAAATCCGTAGTTTTTTTAATTTGTCTTTGTTTTCAGCAGTTAAGGAAGCACCCATTTGTTTCAAGCTATAGGCACACGAACTGACATCAATCACTACGGGAATGGTGCCAAATTGGGTGGTGTTCCAAAGTTTTTCAATAATGGCATTGGCTGTAAAATGATACGCCTCTTGATGTCCTTTTGATGAAAATGGTTGTCCGCAACAACTGCTATTCACATCCTTTAAAACGGAAACGGCGATGTTTGTTTTTTTACAGACACTTAAAAAGGTTTCCATACTATTTTTTTCCTTGCCTTCATACGTACCCAAAACCCTAGAAATACAGGATGGGAAATAGATAATATCTGGTTTGGATGTTGACTGTGATTCTATAGCCGATAAACTGGGTGGCGATGCTATTTGGGGCGTCCATAATGGCGCGTTTGGAATGTCTTTTCTAATTTGCGTGGTTAGGTTGCTCATCGAATTTTTTCCAAAGACATTATTGATAAATGTACCGGATTTTATGGCCGATCTAATCAGCCATTGCACGGTCGCAAAATTTTTAGCAATGGTTAATGCCACAGAATTAGCAAATGTCGAGTGGTTTTCACTTCTTAGCCGTTTTACCAAATCCCCTGTATTGATATCCACAGGGCAAGCGGTCGCACATAAACCATCTACGGCACACGTGTCCAAACCATCATATTGGTATTGGTCTTTTAGCAAATTGTAATTCGCGGTATCGCCTTGATGTTCCAATGTTTTTAAGGCGCGCCGAACGACAATGCGCCGTCTTGGTGTGGTGGTGATATCTTTACTGGGGCATTTATGTTCGCAATAGCCACATTCAATACAGGTATCCACTTCAGGTTCCACCGTCGGTAAGGCCTTTAAATTTTTTAAATGCGTGTTTTTATCATCATTAATAATCACGCCCGGATTTAAAAGTCTATGAGGGTCAACGGCATGCTTTAAGGTTTTCATAATCTCGTAACCCAAACCGCCCCATTCGGTTTCCACAAAAGGTGCCATGTTTCTACCCGTACCGTGTTCTGCTTTTAAAGTGCCATCGTATTTAGTCACCACGAGTTCCACAACCTCTTTAATAAACGCGTCGTATCGATTGATTTCGTAATCATTATTAAAAGATTGGGTCACCACAAAGTGGATATTACCATCTTTGGCATGACCGAAAATAATCGCATTGTCATACTGGTGCTTTTTAAAAAGCAGATGTAAATCCACAATCGCATCGCCCAATTTCTCCACAGGAAATGCGACATCTTCTAAAATGACCGTCGTTCCGGAAGCACGCACGGCACCAACAGCGGGAAATAAACCTTTACGGATTTTCCACAACGCAGCCATTTCATAAGGCACACTTGTGAAAATAGGCGTTAAGATTAAATTTAAATACTCTGTAGTGCTTAAAAAATAATTGACTTTGTTGTCCAATGCATCAAAATCGTTTTCTTGATATTCGATGAGTAAAGCAGCGGCGAATTCTGGTAATGTTTTTACGAAATCGGGAATCGATTCCATATTTTCAACCGCTCTTAGCGAGGCTCTGTCCATGAGTTCCACCATCATAGCACCTGAATTTTTAAGAGGCACGATGGCTTTGCAAGCATCAAAAATAGAATGGAAATACAGCAGGGCAGTGGATTTAAACTTATAATCTGGAACGGTATTTAAAACCACTTCAGAAATAAAAGCTAAGGTCCCTTCCGCGCCAATAAGCAAATGTGCCAAGATATCCAAGGGATGTTTAAAATCGATAAACGCATTTAACGAATAACCGACCGTGTTTTTGGTCAAGTATTTTTTACGAATTTTATCATGCAGTTCAGTATTTGATAAAACGGTCTGTTGAAGATGGGTTAAGTTGTTAAATAAATCTTTTTCAACAGTTTCAAATCTGTTATAATCATCTTTATTTTCTGTGGAATAGGTGTTTCCGTTAGGCAAAATAAATCGCAAATATTTAACAGTATGATAGGAATTTAAAGCCACCCCACAGCACATGCCGCTGGAGTTGTTGGAGACGATACCACCCATCATCGCGGCATTGATGCTCGCTGGATCGGGACCGATTTTTTTACCATATTTTTTTAAATGGGCGTTCACCATAGCACCCGTCATGCCCGGTTGTACACGCACGGTATCACCATTATTCTCCACGGCAATCTGTTTCCAAGAATGACTTAAATCCACTAAAATACCATCGGTAATGGATTGCCCGGATAAACTGGTGCCACCCGTACGAAATACTAAAGGAATGCTGTATGTTTGGGAAAATTGAAATAAGGCAATAATCTCAACTTCGTTGATGGGTTGCACCACCGCTTTGGGCACTAAATGATAAAAACCAGCATCGGAGGCGTAAGACACCAAATCGATGTAACGCGTTTTGATTCTGCTGGCAGGTAGTATGTTTTCAAGCTCTAAGGCAATATTCTTCATATCTATATTAACGTGAGTTCAATTTAAAAGCAAGCCTAATCTAAGTATAAATTACAATATTAGTATTTATTGTCACCTTGAGCGTAGTCGAAAGGTCATGTAAATCGATAATTTATGGGTTTCGACTGCGCTCAACCTGACTTCAAGTATGAGTAAACTCACATTGATTAGAACTCGGTTTCATAATAGTGGGTCGCATCATATAGAAGTTGCTGCATTTGGTCTTTTTCAGCAGTAATTCTATCCGCATCCCAATTAAAATACTGTTTCATATCCTTTACTACCACATCTAAATGCTTGCTGATACTTTTAATGTTGAAATATAAACTACTGGTGCGTCTGACGAAAAAATCCGCCAAGGTATTTGTCATTTCATAATGAACACAGTACCATAATTCCGCTTTCACCAAACGTTCATTTGGTTTGCCTGATAGAGTTGTAGCTTTTTCTAATATGATATCTGCGTTTTTTCCAAATGTTGAACATAAATAGGAACCATAAAAAGTATCGGTAATGCCGAAATCCGCTAATTGTTTTTCAATTGTATTTATGTATAAGGTAACATCTTCAGAGGATTTTAAAGCAGGTGTTACCAATGGAATCGCATCAGTAAAGGACTCTTTAATATGTTCTTTCTTTTCTTTGGACATTGTTTTTAAAACGGTTTCAACCACCCGATGCGCCATTTTTCTGTAACCTGTTAATTTACCACCGGCAATGGAAATGAGTCCGCTATCCGACACGAAAATCTCATCTTTTCTGGATAATTCCGAAGGGTCTTTACCATCTTCATGAATCAATGGGCGTAATCCGGCCCAATTCGATTCCACATCATCAACAGTCAGCTTGACGCTTGGAAACATAACATTTATGGCATTCAGTAAATAATCAACATCCGCCATTGTAGTCACCACATGGTTTAAATTCCCTGAATAATTGGTGTCCGTTGTACCAACATAGGTGGTTTTTCCTCTGGGAATGGCAAAAACCATTCTGCCATCATCCACATCAAAATAAATGGATTGCTTAATGGGCAGTTTTTCATAAGGAAATACAATATGAACACCTTTGGTTAAATGCAGTCGTTTGTTGTCTAGGGAGACATCTTTTTTTCGAATAACATCCACCCAAGGGCCTGTAGCCGATACATAATTGGCAGCTTTGATGATGATTCTTTCTTTGGAGTTTTGGTCAATGCATTCAATATTCTCGATTTTTGAATCGGTATAATTGAAGGATGTCATTTCACAATAGTTAATAATGGTAGCGCCAAATCCAGCCGCTTGTTTTAAAATTTCGATGGTCAAACGCGCATCATCGGTTCTATATTCGGTATAATAACCACCACCTAAAAGAAATTGGTCATCTAAAAGTGGTTCCTTTTTTAGCGTTTTATGCTTGTCGAGCATTTTGCGTTTGTCATCATCATTCACATCGGCTAAAAAATCGTAAACCATTAAGCCAAGAGACGTCAGCGTTTTTCCGTAGCTGCCACCTTCAATGAGTGGCAACAGCATTTTTTCTGGAACCACTAAATGTGGCGCTAAGGTATTCAGAATGGCGCGTTCCGTCCCGGATTCATGAACCAACCCGATTTCAAATTGCTTTAAATAGCGCAAGCCACCATGGATGAGTTTCGTAGATTTATTACTGGTTCCGGAGGCAAAATCATTTTTTTCAATAAGACATACGGTTAGTCCGCGGGAAGCCGCTTCTAAAGCTATACCAGCACCTGTAATACCGCCACCAATTATAACCAAATCGAAAATGGTGTTCTGTATTTTTTCTAATGGTTTAGTTCTATGTAAAACAGAAAAAGGAATGATGCTCATTTAAGACAAGTAATGTTATGCAATCTACTCATTCGTAATGTAAAAGTGAAAATGCGTATTTATTTGTGACTAAGATATTAAATAAATAGGTGGAATTAAAAAACAACCTTTATCAATAAATGGGGGTCACTTAAATTATTAATTAAAACACGACCCATATTTTTATTGTGAATTTAATTTTGCTACTTTTGGCATCGGTTTTAAAATAAACCAATATAAACTTTCGGATAATTGACTTCTTATTGTAAAGTGATATATTTTAGGGAGTTGAAAATAGATTAACAATAACATTAAATAAAAACAAATGAAATTATTTAAATTTTTAGGAGCCATTGTATTTGCGTCATTGGTTTTTTCTTGCAATAGTAAAAAGACCGTTACAAAAGAATCATTAAAAACAGAAGTCGACTCTGTTAGTTATGCTTTAGGATTAGATGTGGCGAATAGTATTGGTGCTAGTTTTGAAGAGGTAAACAGTGAATTGTTTATGGCAGGTTACATGAATGCGATGGATTCTACGAATACCATTATGGATAAAACCGCAGTACAAACCATCATTCAGATGTATATGCAAAAGAATCAAGCTAAAATGATGCAAAAACAACAAGAACGAGCGGCTAAAGAATTGGAAGCACAATTTGGAGATATTAAAGCTGCTGGTGAATCGTTTTTAGCAGAAAACAAATCTAAAGAAGGCGTAAAGACCACTGCTAGCGGATTACAATATAGTGTTATAAAAGAAGGTACGGGTGCAAAACCAACCGCAGCTTCTACCGTTAAAGTTCATTATGTAGGATCATTAACCGATGGAACTGTATTTGAAAGTTCAGTAGATAATGGAGAGCCTGTTCAGTTTGGCGTTGGTCAAGTAATTAAAGGTTGGACAGAAGGATTGCAATTAATGACAGTTGGCTCTAAATACAAATTTTTCATTCCTCAAGATTTAGCTTATGGTGCAAACCCACGTCAAGGTGGCCCAATACAACCATTTGCTGCATTGATTTTTGAAGTTGAATTGTTGGAAATAGTAGAATAATCTATATATACCGAATGGTAGTATTATAAAAACAGGAAGCCAATGCTTCCTGTTTTTTGTTTAAAACACTATCAATAGTGCAATAATTGCCTCAAGGTTGTAACTTTGTGGCATTAAATTAAAGTGTATGAATCATAAAGCTGGTTATGTAAATATTATTGGGAACCCAAACGTTGGGAAATCAACATTAATGAATGCGTTTGTTGGGGAAAAGTTGTCTATCATTACATCAAAAGCACAAACAACACGCCACAGAATTTTAGGGATTGTAAACGGTGACGATTTTCAGGTGTTGTTTAGTGATACGCCTGGAATTATAAAACCAGCATATGAGTTACAGCAATCGATGATGGGTTTTGTGAAATCTGCTTTTGAAGATGCGGATATTTTACTCTATATGGTCGAAATTGGCGAGCAAGCTTTAAAAGATGACATGTTTTTTGAAAAGATTACGTCCTCTAAAATACCTGTATTATTGCTCTTAAATAAAATTGATACGTCTAATCAAGAACAATTGGAAAGCCAGGTACAGTTTTGGGCAGAAAAAGTGCCTAATGCAGAGATCATTCCTATATCTGCTTTAGAAGGATTTCAAGTGAAGGAAGTATTTAACAGGATTATTGAGTTGCTTCCAGAATCGCCACCATTTTATCCGAAAGATCAGTTAACGGATAAACCCGAACGTTTTTTTATCAATGAAACCATTCGTGAAAAAATCTTAATTCATTATAAGAAAGAAATTCCTTATGCCGTGGAGGTGGATACCGAAGAGTTTTTTGAGGAAGAAACCATAATAAGAATCCGTTCCGTCATCATGGTTGAGAGAGAGACCCAAAAAGGCATAGTCATCGGTCATAAAGGCGCTGCTTTAAAACGCGTAGGCGTAGAGGCTAGAAAGGATTTAGAACAATTTTTTGGCAAACAAATACACTTAGAACTGTATGTGAAAGTGAATAAGAATTGGCGCTCTAATCAAAACCAATTAAAACGATTTGGTTACAATCAGTAATAAAAACTAATGATAACTTTTTAATTAGGTAACACTAACTTTAAATAGGTACTTGATATTTGTACCTTAGTTTAGTAATTAAATATAAAAGACTTAAAATAAACTTGGTTATTGGTCTTATTGCATTTAATAAGTTTGAGTTAGTTAATTTAGTTTAAATTTTTAGTAAGCTCCAAATTGGTTTCAGTTTGGAGTTTGTTTTTTATGGTGTCTTGCATAAAATCGTATAAATCCGTTATTTCTTGTTTACTTGATGCTTTTCCTACTCTTCCAATAGCATACAGCAAAAACCATATAATCACCATCAAAATCATAAAGCCAACTTGTAGGGCATAGCCAGTATGTAATGTGATATTGGTATACGTCCATATTCCAAAAGCAATAAACAATCCCGCAATCATAAAATGTAAGAACATAAACAAGGTCCATACGGTTGGATTAGGGCCCACCAAACCACTTATAATACTGGAATGTTCTTCAATTTCGTTGATTTCAATTTGCAATTGGGGAGACCAAAATTGTCTGCTTTCATTAGATTTTCTAATAAACACATGATTATCAATACGGCTGATCACAAACAGAGATTGGGTTGATTTGGCCTGGTCAAAAGCACTTAGTGCCGCTTCTCGCTTTTTATTGATTTCGAATTTAAATCTAGGCCGTAAAGTGATGTCATTTTCGGGGAGCATGGATTCCTTTTAGTTCATGATAAATTTAATGATTTTTTGTGTTGCATGTAAGCTTTTTAATCTTTTCCCAAAATGGAGTATGCTTGAAGTATATTTGTTACTTTTGCAAAAGTTTTGAGAAAACAAAAACGAGCTTAAGCAAAAAATTATGAGCAATATAGTAGCCATTGTAGGACGTCCAAATGTTGGGAAATCAACTTTTTTTAATCGGTTGATTCAGAGGAGAGAAGCTATTGTTGATGCCGTTAGCGGTGTTACCAGAGATCGCCATTATGGAAAAACGGAATGGAATGGCAAGGAGTTTTCTATTATAGATACAGGAGGGTATGTATTGGGAAGTGACGATGTTTTTGAATCAGAAATAGATAAACAAGTAGAATTAGCGATTGATGAAGCCGATGCCATCATATTTATGGTAGATGTTGAATCAGGAGTTACTGGCATGGATGAAGATGTTGCCGCACTTTTAAGAAAAGTAAATAAACCAGTATTCTTAGTTATTAATAAAGTTGATAATTCCAAACGTAATGAGGATGCCGTAGAGTTTTACTCGTTAGGTTTGGGGGAATATTATACAATCGCTAGTATTAACGGAAGTGGTACGGGGGAATTATTGGATGACCTTGTAAAAGCGTTGCCAGAGAAAGAAAATGAAGAAGAGGTAACTTTGCCCCGTTTTGCGGTAGTGGGTCGCCCAAATGCAGGTAAATCCTCATTTATTAATGCATTAATAGGTGAAGATAGGTACATTGTAACCGATATTGCGGGCACCACACGTGATGCCATTGATACCAGATATAACCGTTTCGGATTTGAATTCAATTTAGTTGATACGGCAGGAATCCGCAGAAAATCCAAAGTAAAAGAAGATTTAGAGTTTTATTCGGTCATGCGAAGCGTCAGAGCGATTGAACATTCCGATGTGTGCTTAATCGTTATGGATGCCACACGTGGATTTGATGGTCAGGACCAAAATATATTTTGGTTGGCAGAGCGTAACCGTAAAGGGGTTGTTATTTTGGTTAATAAATGGGATTTGGTTGAAAAAGACCATAAATCTACCAACGAATTCGAAAAGAAGATAAGAGAACAACTAGAACCTTTTACAGATGTGCCTATTGTATTTATTTCTACGCTGACCAAGCAACGTATTTTTAAAGCCATAGAAACGGCCGTAGAGGTTTACAATAACAGAATTAAGAAAATAAAAACCAGTAAACTAAACGAAATATTACTTCCTATAATAGAAAACAATCCGCCTCCAGCATATAAAGCAAAATATGTAAAGATCAAATACATTATGCAGTTGCCAACAGATCAGCCGCAATTTGCTTTTTTCTGTAACCTTCCTCAGTATGTAAAAGATCCATACAAACGCTTTTTAGAGAACAAAATACGTGAACATTTCGATTTTAAAGGTGTACCCATAAGCATTTACATGCGTCAGAAATAGTCTTTGAGTAAAACATAAATTTTTGTTAAAAAGTATATGTGGCTTTATTTCCATTAAACCTTATCCTTTTAGTTAAGTCTAAAAAGCAATGTTTAATATTAAAGTCATCTAATCACTAATTGCCTAACCATCATAATTCAATGAAGTATTTTTTCACTCTAGCACTATTACTATTTACATTACTTTCATTTTCGCAAACAAAATCCTTTAAAGTTGTTGGCAAATTAATTTCAGAAGACGAAAAAATACCCCTAGAATCCGCTACGGTGTATTTAGAGCGTGCTAAAGACAGCGCGATGGTTACATATACCATTACCGATAGGGGAGGCAATTTTTCCTTAGAAAATAGAACAGGTGAAAGTGAATTAGGTATGTACATTTCCTTTGTAGGTTATGAAACATACTTTCAAAAAGTTAAAATAGATAAAGCGGAAATAAATTTAGGAACCATCAACCTAAAAACAGATACGAATGCCTTAGATGAAATTGTTGTAAGATCTACAGCTCCTATTACAGTTAAGAAAGACACCTTAGAATTTAATGTCAAATCTTTTAAAACAAAAAAAGATGCCAATATTGAAGACTTATTAAGGGAACTTCCAGGGGTAGAGATCGATGAAGAAGGTACTATTACCGTAAATGGCAAGGAAGTTAATAGGATTTTTGTTAATGGTAAACCCTTTTTTGGAGATGACCCGACGATTACAACCAGAAATTTAACCAAAGATATTGTCGAAAAAATCCAAATTCTAGACACCAAAACAAAGGACCAAGCTTTTACCGGTGAAACCGTTACAGGGGATAATAAAACCATAAACTTAGTAATAAAAGAGGAAAATAATAAAGGTGTATTTGGTAGGGTTGCAGCAGGTTTGGGTACCGATGATCACTATGAATATGCCGGGATGTATAATCATTTTGATAACGACCAGCGCATCAGTGTTTTAGCTGGAGGTAACGATATTAATTCCCCTGGTTTTAGCTTTGGGGAAATACGCCAAATGTTTGGTGGTGGTGGCGGTAACGCTGGATTTGGCGGTGGCGGTGGCGGCGGTTTCAGATCTTTTGGTGGCGGACAAGGTATTACGGAATCCCAGAATTTCGGTGGTAATTATGCAGATAAATTTGGTGAAACAACCGATCTTTCTGGTAATTATTTCTATTCTGGAAGTAATTCTGAAAATAGATCGTTAAGCAATAGAGAAAATATTTTACCTAATTCCAGGTATTTTACAACCTCTGAGTCTAATTCACTTACAGATAGTGATAGCCATAGTGCCAATGCTGAATTTGACATTAAAATAGATCCCACACTTTTAATCAACATCAGACCTTCGTTTCGTTATTCAAAAAGTACAACGATATATACGGAAGACGAATCGTCTTCTGACGACAACAATGCATTATTGAATGAATCAACACTGGCATCAAATGTAGAAAATATAGGTAAGAACTTTAGTAATCAATTAGATATCACCAAAAGGTTTGGTGCTAATGGTTCTTTTTTGAAATTTAGTATGAATAATCAATTTAATACTACTGAATCGGATGATTTTCTAAATTCAGAAACTACCTTCTTTCAAGATAGCTCAAGAGATATTTTAAGGGAGCAATATACCGATGGGAACAATAAAAACAACCAATTTAGATCGGCGGTAACTTATAGAGTGCCACTCATAGGAAAAGAATTTTTTGCGGAGTTTCAATATGCTTATTCCAATAATAAACAGGAAGACAGAAAAAGTACGTTTGATAGAGATATGAATACACTTGAATATTCAGATTTTAATACCGCTCAAAGTACCGATTTTCAATATACTAATAAAGCACAAACACCTTCGTTGGAGTTTGAATATAGGAAAGAGAATTGGTCTGCAAGTATTGAAACGTCCTATATTTTTAGAACTTTAGAAAATAATGATGATTTACGACCTGAATTGAGTTTGTCACGTGATTTTGAGGCTGTTGAGGTGAATTCTAGATTGCGTTATGCGTTTAGTCCGCAAGCATCTTTAACAGTGGGTTACAATTTAAATAATAACGTGCCTCAATTATCGCAATTACAACCTTTTGTAAATGTGTCAAATCCATTAAATACCATTGTAGGTAATCCAGAATTAGTGCCAGAGAATGCACATCGTGTGTATGTAAACTATAATACGTTCGATTTTCAAAAAGGGACCGGATTCTATGGTTATTTTAATGCCAATTTCCAAAATAACCAAGTGATTTCCAAAACAACCATTGATGAAAATTTACAAAGAGAAACTACCTATGCCAATGTTAATGGAGCTTATAATCTTACTGGATATGCATCATTAAACAAAAAGGTAAAGATAGATAGTTTAAGGACCTTGAATTTTGGTGTGGGTATAAATCCAAATATTAGACGTTCCATCAACTTTAATAACGGTATTCAATACTCCAGTCTTAACACAACCTTGTCGCCAAGCATTGACCTTCGCTTGGTTTGGCCTAATGTTCTTGAAATTGCGCCTACTTATAGCTTATCGTTTACAAGGAATACCTTTGATATTGATAATTTCAATACCCAAGAGTTTATTAGCCATAATATGATTATAAATACAGCGACATTTTTACCTAAAGGGTTTGAATGGCGTAATGACATCCGATTTAATTACAATCCAAACATTGCAGATGGTTTTCAAAAAAGTGCTTGGTTTTGGAATTCTTCTCTAGCATATTCAGTTTTAAAAGACCAAGGAACGGTAACGCTTAAAGTATACGATTTATTAAACCAGAATACCAATGCACGTAGGGTAGCTACACAAAACTACATTGAAGACACACAAAGTACCGTTTTGATGCAGTATTTTATGTTAAGCTTCAGTTGGAAGTTTAATACGCTAGGAGATCAACAAGCCCAAGGAAATAGAGGCGGCCGAGGCGGATGGCAAGGCCAAGGTGGCGGAGGAAATTTTAGAGGAGGATCTCGTTAATAATATTCTGACAAGAACAATTTAAAACAACACCAAATAGGTGTTGTTTTTTTTTGAAATAAATGGTGGCTTCACACTTTTTTTTACTTTTTGCTTGCATTGGGAAAAGTATGATTTTTAATTTAAATTTAGTTGCGTACGTAAAATTTATGTTTTTTTTAAGAATTGTCATACGATTGTGTAGTTATATTCGTTTTATTAATTATCATCAATCAATCAATCAACCAATCACATGAAACAAATCTTAATTATTGTAGTAATTATGTTTACTACGCATGCTTTTTCACAATCACAATCAATTAAAATTTCTGGAAAATTACTATCTGAAGAGGGCAATGTCCCTTTAGAATCGGCTACTGTTTATTTGGAGCGCGTTAAAGACAGTTCCATGATGACCTATACTATTACAGATAGAAATGGGTTGTTTTCTTTGGAGAACAAAACAGGGGATAGTGAATTCAATTTCTTTATTTCGTTTGTAGGTTACGAAACGTATTTTAAAAAAATAACACTAGACAGCCCAGAAATAAATTTAGGGACCATTAATTTAAAGATAGATACCAATGCCCTCGATGAGGTTATTGTTAGATCTACAGCCCCTGTAGTTATTAAAAGGGATACGTTAGAGTTTAATACAGACTCTTTTAAAATCAAAAAGGACGCTAATGTTGAAGATTTACTAAAAGAACTCCCTGGGGTTGAGGTTGCTGAAGATGGAACCATCAAGGTAAATGGTAAAACGGTGAATAGGGTTTTGGTTAACGGAAAACCTTTTTTTGGGAATGATCCCACAATAACTACAAGAAATTTAACTAAGGATATTATCGATAAAATTCAAGTAACCGATACTAAAACCGATGCCCAAGCTTTTTCAGGAGAAGAAGGCGATAGGGAAAACCAAACCATAAATCTAGTTATTAAAAAGGATAAAAACCAAGGTGTTTTTGGTAGGGTTGCTGCTGGTGCAGGAACCGATGACCGTTATGAGTATGCAGGTATGTTTAATTATTTTAATGATGACCAGCGCTTAAGTATTTTAGCAGGGGAAAATAATATTAATTCTCCTGGTTTTAGTTTTGGTGAGATACAAAAAATGCTAGGGGGTGGTAATTCCATTAGTGTTTTCAGCAATGGCGGATTTGTTATTGACGGGCGTTCTTTTGGTGCAGGCGAGGGTATTGTAACTTCTAGAAGTATAGGAGCAAATTATGCAGATGAACTCGGAAAAAAGCTGGATGTTTCCGCAAATTACTTTAATTCCAAAAGTGATTCGGAAAATGAATCGATAACTAATAGGGAAAATATTTTACCAGACAGACGTTTTTTTAATAATTCTACATTCAATACCATAACCAATAACGATACCCATAATATGGGCATGGAGTTAAAAATAAAACCAGATTCCACACTTTTAATAACGGTTCAGCCCAAATTCGGATTTTCTAAAAATGAAAACATATACAATGGCGAAGAACAATCTTTTGATGAATCTCAAGCTTTAATTAATGAATCTAGCACAGAATCCTTTACGGCTAATACGGCAAAGAATTTCAGCAATAATATGGATTTTACAAAGCGGTTTGGAAGCAAAGGGTCTTTTTTAAGAATGAATATTTACAATGATAATAATACCAATCAGATAGATGATTATCTCATGAATGAAATAAACACCTATGGCAACAATCCAGAAAATACCATACGAAACCAATATAGAAGTACAGACGATAGAAACCACAGCTTCTATTCGAGTTTAACATACAGATTACCAGTGAAGGGAAAAGAACTGTATATGGATTTTAAATATGAATACAGAAATTTAGTCACTGAAAAAAACTTGAATAGTTTTGATTTTAATGAGGCTACACAAGATTTTAGTTCAGTTAGAATTGATTCGCTGAGTACTGATTTTAAGAATATAAACATATTAAACAGCCCTTCCGTATCACTTGGTTATAGAGATGACAAATTAAGTGCCAGTGCAGAGTTTAAATTGGTGTATAGGAATCTTGAGAACACGGATGCCATAAGACCCGATTTTGATTTAACACGTAAATTTGATGCTGTTGAGTTTATTTATAATTTGAACTATAGATTCAGTCCGCAAAAATCACTTTATGTATATTATAGGTTAAAAAATAATGCGCCTAACATATCGCAATTACAAGCGTTTAGCGATGTTACCAACCCATTAAATGTCATTACAGGAAACCCTTTCTTAACTCCAACAAATGTCCATAGTTTTTATGCATACTATAACACGTTTAATCTCCAAAAAAACAATGGTTTTACTTTTTATATAAGTTCTGATATTCAAAACAATAATGTTGTTGCAAAACAAACCATTAACGAAGAACTTAAAAGGGAAACTACATATGTAAATGTTAATGGCGCTTACAGTTTATCGGGTTCTATAAACTATAATAGAAAAGTTAAAATAGATAGTTTAAAAACGGTTGATTTTTTCTTAGGAATATATCCAAGACTAACGCGATCTGTGAATTTTAATAACGATGTTCAGTACACGAACCTGGTTAAATCAATACAACCTAATATAGGTGCTAGATTTGTATGGAAAGATGTCATGGAATTTAGACCAAATTATTTTATATCATATACTCAAAATACCTATAGCCTAGAGAATTTAAATGACCAAGATTTGGTTTACCACGGATTTAATTTAAGTACGGTAGGCTATTTTTCGAAAAAGTTGGAATGGCGTAATGATTTTCGGTATACCTATAATCCCAATATAGCGGATGGGTTTCAAAAAAGTCTTTGGTTTTGGAATTCTACATTGGCTTACTCCATCATGAAAAATAATGCCACATTAACCTTGAAGGCATACGATTTATTGAATCAGAACACAAATGCTCGAAGAACAGTTAACGAAAATTACATTCAAGATTCACAGAATACAGTTTTAAGGCAATACTTTATGGTAGGTTTCAGTTGGAAATTTAACACGCTTGGAAAAGCCGGCGAGACAAATAGTGGAGGAATGATGATGGGGTATTAATAAGCGGCTATTATATGCAGAGAATTAATTCAAGTAATTTTCAATAGAATCTGTTAGCTTTTTTGGAGTATCGAGAACCAATTCAAAAATTTGGTTTTCGATACTAATTTTTTAAAGGAATACTTACTATGTGAAAATTACTTGAATTAACACTATTTTTTAAAAAATACTTAATTTTAAATCAACTAATTACCAACCACCAGAAGCGCCGCCGCCGCCAAAGCCACCACCGCCGAAGCCACCACCAAAACCACCGCCTCCAGAGCTTCCGCCTCCAAAACCTCCAGAGCCACCACCAAAACTGCCTCTACCCATATTGCTTAAAATGATGGCATCCCAAATATCGAAACCACCAGATTTATTGCCTCTGTTCCCCCCGCCACCGCTACGTTTATTGTTTGAAACGGAAATTAAAATGATGATGAAAATAATCACAAAGATCAATCCCACAGGAAATCCATTATCATTATTGGATTTTCTAGTGCCTTTATATTCGCCAGTTAACACTTCAAAAATGGCATCGGCACCTCTGTTTAATCCACCATAATAATCTCCTTGCTTAAAATATGGAATGATGTCACCTTCAATAATACGCTTAGACATGGCGTCTGTTAATAAATGTTCCACACCATAACCCGTATTAATGGCTATTTTTCTATCATCTTTTGCCAATAAAATTAGAATACCATTATCTTCTTTGGCTTGTCCAATGCCCCATTCGTGTCCCCACTGTGCCCCTAAAAAATTAATATCTTCGCCTTCCGTAGAGTTAATGACAGCAATAACAATTTGGGTAGATGTGGTATCAGAATATTTAATTAATTTATCTTCTAGGCTACTTTTTTGCTCTGCAGAAAGTAGGTTGCTATAATCATAAACACTGGTTTGAAAATCTGGTTTTTTAGGAATTTCAAATTGTGCATGTACTATTTGAATACATAATAATGCTATTAAAGACAGTAAAATGTTAATATGCTTATTGCGTGTTTTCAATTAGAGATGATTTTTAATTTAAAATGATTTTCTTTTTGGGCTATCAGTAAAAACAGAAATTAGCCTTTGGAAATGGTGTTTGGTAACTCGTTGGTATCTAAATCCGTATAAGGGAAATGTTGTTGTAGCTGTTCGCCACATTTTAAAATGCCTTCAATTAAGCCTTGTTTAAAATTACCGGATTTAAAATGAGCTTGTATGATATCCTTAGTGCTATTCCAAAAATCGATGCCAACAATGTCATTAATGCCTTTGTCACCATAAATAACAAAGGTTTTTTCTTCAACGGCTACATATATTAAAACCCCATTTTGCAATTTGGTATTGTCCATTTTTAAAGCATGAAAAACGTCCAAAGCACGATTATAGGCATCGCCTTTAGATGTTTTTTCTATATGAACACGAATTTCTCCAGACGTTTTAAGTTCGGCTAATCTAATGGCTTCTACAATCTCTTGCTCTTCATTAGTAGATAGAAATGCTTCAACCTTGTTAGACATAATTTGCTAATTGAATATGATTTTATTTGAAGTCAAAATTTACATCAGGAGCTTTTTCACTACCAGCTTCTGCTCTGAAATAATTTAATTCACTGAAGTTAAATAATCCAGCTAACATAGAATTTGGAAACGTTTTAATATGCTTATTGTAGGGTTCAACAGCGCCATTAAAACGGTCTCTTGCGACGTTAATTCTGTTTTCAGTACCTTCCAATTGGCTCTGTAATTCTAAAAAGTTTTGATTTGCTTTAATATCTGGATATCTCTCAACTGTTACTAATAATCTAGATAACGCACTACTCAATCCACTTTGAGCTTGATTAAATTCAGCTAATTGATCGGGGGTGATATTCGTAGGGTCTATGGTTGTAGCCGTGGCTTTGGCTCTCGCTTCAATCACTGCTGTTAAAGTGCTTTTTTCAAAATCTGCTGCACCTTGCACAGTTTTTACTAAATTGCCTATAAGGTCATTTCTGCGTTGGTAACTGCTCTCTACATCACCCCAAGTTTTTGTGGCTGTTTCTTTTAAGCCTACAGCAGTGTTATTAAATCCTTTTGCCCAAGAGTAAATTCCTATTACTACTACTGCAACAATAATCCATGGTAGCCATTTTTTCATTTTATATAAATTTTATGATTTTTAATCGGTTATGTAAGATTAGTAATTAATTACCAAGAAATGTTACAAATGTTCTTTAATTTTTATGAGCTGATTTCTTATATCTTCTAATTTACTTATGATTTCAAAGTTGTTGAGCGTTTCTTGCTTGTCTTCTTTTAAATGTGTTTTTGCGCCTTCTAGTGTAAAACCACGCTCCTTAACCAAATGGTAAATAAGTTTTAGATTTTTAATGTCTTCTGGCGTAAATTTTCTGTTGCCTTTGGCATTTTTTTTAGGTTTGAGGGCATCAAATTCTTTTTCCCAAAAGCGGATTAATGAGGTGTTCACAGCGAAAGCCTTAGCAACTTCGCCAATAGCATAATATCGTTTTTCGGGTAATTCTATATACATTAATCGAGAGATTGGTTTTCTAATGAAGCATGCTCAAGCATTTCATTGAATTCTTCAGCCGTTAAACTTCCATAATAAAAATTAATAGGGTCTATGCGTTCACCATCTTTAAATATTTCATAATGAAGATGCGGAGCTTCAGAACGTCCTGTACTGCCTACAAAACCAATAATATCGCCGCGCTTTACTTTTTGGTTTTTTCTAACATTGTATTTAAATAAGTGGGCATATAAGCTCACATATCCATAGCCATGATCAATCCTAATATGGTTTCCATACCCAGAAGCCGTATTGTCGGCACGTTCTACAATACCATCGCCAGAGGCATAAATAGGGGAGCCTTTTGGTGCCGTAAAATCCATACCCCAGTGCATTTTTCGAACCTTTGTAAATGGATCGGAACGAAAACCATAACCCGAAGCCATCCTGGTTAAATCTTGATTACTTACAGGCTGTATGGCAGGAATAGCTGCCAAAAGTTTTTCTTTATCTTCTGCTAGCTTGGCAATTTCATCAAGGGATTTAGATTGTACCACCAATTGCTTTTGAATGATATCCAATCGCTTATTGCTCTCAATGATTAATTTAGAATTGTCAAAGCCTTCTAAACTTTGATATCTATTTACCCCTCCAAAACCAGCTGTACGCTGTTCTTCTGGAATTGGATTAGCTTCAAAATAAACACGATAAATATTATTGTCTCTGTTAGCTATATTAGCCAAAACAAGCTCTGTTTTCTCCATTTTTTTGTTAAGCAACTCAAATTGAAGTTGGGCATTTTGCAATTCGCGTTTTAAGGCGCGTTCTTTGGGGGATTCCACAAACTGACTTGCTAAAAAAACAAAAATAAATCCAAATAAAGCAGCGGCTAGAGTAAATACAAACGCATAAGTGAAGGTCGTCCCTTTTTTACGTTCTATTTTTTTATAAGACAACGACTCAGAATCGTAATAATATTTTACTTTACTCATTATTTAATTTATACTATTTTTGCACCAAATTAAATTACCAAACATTTGGTTTTTGGTATGTAAACGAACAAACCTACAAAATATTTTTCAAAGTAAATTTAGTAAAACTAACTGATAAAAACGTAAAGAAGTTCTATCCGTTAAAAATTTAAGATAGATTTGTAGGGAAAACAAAAAAAGTTGTTTCCAAGAGAAACAATGTTTCAATAAATGTACATGAAGTCACAAGATATTCGCGCTCAGTTTTTAAGTTTTTTTGAAGATAGAAAACACCTTATTGTACCATCTGCACCATTGGTTTTAAAAGATGACCCAACCTTAATGTTTAACAACTCTGGAATGGCGCAATTCAAAGAATATTTTTTAGGAAACGGAACTCCGAAAAGCAAACGAATAGCCGACACGCAAAAATGTCTTCGTGTTTCAGGAAAGCATAATGATTTGGAAGATGTAGGTTTCGATACTTATCATCACACGATGTTCGAAATGCTTGGTAATTGGTCTTTTGGAGATTATTTCAAAAAAGAAGCCATTAATTGGGCATGGGAGTTATTGACAGAAGTCTATAAGATTCCGAAAGAGAATCTATATGTATCTGTTTTTGAAGGGAATAAAGAAGAAAATGTGCCATTTGATCAAGAAGCTTGGGACATTTGGAAGGGATTAATCAGCGAAGACCGCATTATCTTAGGAAATAAAAAAGACAATTTTTGGGAAATGGGCGACCAAGGGCCTTGTGGTCCCTGTTCAGAAATTCATGTCGATTTACGTACAGATGCAGAAAAAGCATTAGTCTCAGGAAAAAGTTTGGTGAATAACGATCATCCGCAAGTGGTCGAAATCTGGAATAACGTATTCATGGAATTTAATCGTAAAGCCGATGGTTCTTTAGAAAAATTACCAGCACAACATGTGGATACAGGCATGGGATTTGAGCGTTTGTGTATGGCATTACAAGGAAAAACATCCAATTATGACACGGATGTTTTTACACCACTTATTGAAAAAGTAGAGCAAATTACAGGTCTTAAATACACATTAAACGAAGTTAAAAATATAAGCGAAGAACAAAACAAAACCAACATCGCTATTCGTGTCATTGTCGATCACGTTCGTGCAGTGGCTTTTGCTATTGCTGACGGACAATTGCCGTCTAACACAGGCGCAGGTTATGTGATTCGTAGAATTTTACGTCGTGCGATTCGTTACGGATTTACGTTTTTGAATATCAAAGAACCATTTATCTATAAATTAGTTGAAGTATTAGCGAACCAAATGGGCGAATTTTTCCCAGAAATCAAATCACAGCAACAATTAGTTACTAATGTGATTCGTGAAGAAGAAGCGTCGTTTTTAAGAACTTTGGAACAAGGGTTACAATTATTGGATAAGGTTGTATCGGAAACTTCAGGAAAAGAAGTTTTAGGAGCTAAAGTTTTTGAACTGTACGATACTTTCGGATTTCCTAAGGATCTGACGGCCTTGATTTTAAATGAAAAAGGATATACTTATAACGAAGAAGAATTTGAAGTTGAATTGCAGAAACAAAAAGCACGTTCTCGTGCCGCATCTGAAGTTTCAACAGAGGATTGGTCGGTTTTAATCCCAGGAAATGTAGAAACATTCGTGGGTTATGACCAAACGGAAAACGACGTAAAAATCACTAGAATCCGTAAAGTGGATTCTAAAAAAGACGGCATTTTATATCAAATCGTTTTAGATAACACACCGTTTTATCCTGAAGGTGGTGGACAAGTTGGTGATAAAGGAAGCCTTATAAGCCTCCCCAACCCCTCCGAAGGAGGGGCTTCTCAAAATGAAGTGATTGAAATAATAGACACTAAAAAGGAGAATAATTTGATTATTCATTTTGCGAAAAGTTTGCCAACTGATTTAAACCAAACTTTTACAGCCAAAGTCAACACCGATTTAAGAACATCAACTTCTAAAAATCACTCCGCTACGCATTTGATGCATTTGGCTTTGAGAACCATTTTAGGAACCCATGTGGAACAAAAAGGATCGTTGGTAAATCCGAATTACTTACGTTTCGACTTTTCACATTTTTCAAAAGTGTCTGATGAAGAATTACGTCAAGTAGAAACCAGTGTCAATGCACAAATTGAAGCACAATTGCGATTGGTAGAACACAGAAATATTCCCATTAAAGAAGCCTTGGATAAAGGCGCCATGGCGTTGTTTGGCGAAAAATATGGCGATACGGTTCGTATGATTGAATTTGGACAAAGCAAGGAACTTTGTGGCGGTATTCATGTAAAAAACACCGCTGATATTTGGCATTTCAAAATCATTTCTGAAGGTGCCGTTGCTGCTGGAATTCGCAGAATAGAAGCGATTACTGGTGATGCAGTGAAAGATTTCTACCATAATCAAGAGAATACCTTGGCTGAAATTAAGGACACATTAAAAAACCCGCAAGATATTATAAAATCGGTTATTACGTTACAAGACGATAATGCGAAGTTGAAAAAACAGATTGAGCAATTATTAAAAGAAAAAGTCGACGGTTTAAAAAATAACTTAGTTTCCGAATTTCAAGAGATAAACGGTGTTAACTTTTTAACAAAGCAAGTCGATTTATCAATGAGTTCAACCAAAGATTTGGCTCAAGCTATTGGAAGTTCGAAGCCAAATTCTTTTGTGTTTTTAGCGTCAGTGGAAGATGATGCTCCCAATATCCATTGTTATATTTCAAAAGAATTAGTTGCTGAAAAAGGATTAAATGCTGGAAATGTCATTAGAGAATTAGGGAAATATATCGACGGAAATGGTGGCGGACAACCCTTCTTTGCATCAGGAAAAGGGAAAAATGTTGGAGGATTAAAAGAGGTTTTAGACAAAGCGGTTGAGTTTCTAAAATAAAATAGCTTGCAAAGACGCAGAGTCGCAAAGAAATATTTTAAAACTTTGCGAGAATAAAATAAACTATTACCTATGTCTGAAAAGAAATATCCAAAATCATTGTAGATATTAGTTATAAAATTCACACTCAATTAGGTCCTGGGTTATTAGAGTCTGTTTATGAGACTATTTTATGTTACGAATTAATAGCACGTGGATTAAAAGTCGAAAGATAAAAACCATTGCCCGTGATTTGGAATCAAACCAAAATGGATGTTGGTTTGAGAGCTGATTTAATTGTTGAAAATAAGGTTATAATTGAAGTGAAATCCGTTGAACAAATAGCAGCAGTTCATCCAAAACAAGTTTTAACTTATTTGAAAATTACGGGATTAAAATTAGGCTTATTGATTAACTTTAATGAACCATTAATTAAAACTGGAATTACAAGAATAGTCAACAATTTATAAACTTTGCGCCTCTGCGCCTTTGCGAGATAAGATGAAACTCCAAACCCAAATACCATTAACAAAGCAGTCTGAAAATCTCATAGACTATCATTCTAATGTTCTTTTATTAGGGTCTTGTTTTGTTGAAAATATAGGCGAGAAGTTATCGTATTTCAAGTTTCAAAACCTTCAAAATCCGTTTGGAATTATTTTCAATCCAGTTTCGTTGGCAAAGATTGTTCAAAGAAGTTTAAATCAACATTATTTCACGGAAAACGATATTTTTTTTAATAATGATTTGTGGCATTGCTTTGAAGTGCATTCCGAATTATCAAATCCAAATAAGGAAACCTTTTTAAATTCTTTAAACGAATTACTCGATTCCACAAATCAACAAATCAACGAATCAACACATATCATCATCACCTTAGGAACATCGTGGGTGTATCGTTTTGTTGAAACCAATACTGTGGTAGCCAATTGCCATAAAGTGGCCCAAAAACAGTTTGTGAAAGAATTATTGTCGGTTGATGATATTACGAAGTCGCTGGAAACCATTGTAGGTTTAATACATGCGGTAAATTCCAAAGCATCCATCATTTTTACGGTTTCGCCTGTGCGTCATATTAAAGATGGGTTTGTTGAAAACACACAAAGCAAGTCACATTTAATCACGGCTATTCATCAAGTTATTAAAAATCAATTATTAACAGGCAATTATCAATTGGTTTATTTTCCATCTTACGAAATTATAATGGACGAACTTCGTGATTACCGTTTTTATGCTGAAGATATGTTGCATCCAAATCAAACGGCCATCAATTATATTTGGGAAAAGTTTCAACAAGTTTGGATTTTAGCGGAAGCCTTTAAAACAATGGATGTTATTGATACCATTCAAAAAGGATTACTGCACAAACCGTTCCATCAGAAATCAGAGGCACATCAAGAATTTCTTAAAAAACTAGAATCTCATAAATTGGAGGTTCAAAAAAAATATACGCATATCACATTTTAAAACTAAGACTGTTTTTTAAACTTTAAATAGTCTTGTGGTGAATAAGTGGTTACTTTTTTAAAAGCACTAAAAAATGGGTTGTAAGAGGCGAATCCTGTTTTGTAGGCTAAAGACTCCAGAGTATTGGTTTTTAAATAACCTTGGTCGATTAAATTAAGACTATCTTTTATTCTAGAATGCATACGGAATTCCGAAAAAGAGATGCTTGAGTGGTATTTAAATAAATACACAATATGGCTTGTTGGTACGCCTAATTTATTGGCAATATCGGTAAAAGAAGCTTTGGGATTTCTAAAGATACATTCTTCATGACTCAATTTTTCAATTTCATTTATATATCCAGAAATATTGGACCTGATTTTTTCTTGTAATTTTAAATCTTGATGATTCTGTTTTGACTCAGGTTCTAATATCCAGTTTTTGTTTGTAGATTCTAAATTTTGCTCCGTATCTAATATAGGAGGCGTAAACTTGAGAAGTTTTTTGTTAAGGATAGGTAATCCGTATAATATTTCAGGAGAGATTAAGATTTTAAAAAAGATAAATAACCAAAAAACCAATATAAAAGGAGCCATTGATTTTCCGGAAATCATAGATTCAGAATTGACCTCTCTATAAATGGAAGCCAATAACGCTATAGACCCCAATACATTGAGAGTAAATAAATAGATGGACCAGTTTTTAATCAAACTAAAATGGATATCACTTATGGGGATATCTTTTTTAAACCAAATGTTATTACTTAATAATCTAAATATTAATACTAGGTAGAACAGTATAAATACTCCTATTAAAATAAAATTGGTGATGGATCCATAATGAAATAGAAAACTTTCCTTTAATGTTGTATCGGTATTAATGACATACAGGAATATAATAAAAATAAAATGCTTTAGATCTTTGGGACTGTATGCCTTTTTTTGACGCACTAGACTTTTGTAATATAAAAAAAAGCATGGAATAAGAATTAAATACAGTATGGATGGAGGGCCTTTTTTTGGTTCTAAAAAGGTCTGTATGCCCAATTCATAACTCCCATGAATGAAAAAGCGAAAAGATACTATTACAATGATTAACAATAAAAAGACATTGTAAAAAGGGTTGGATTTATAAGAAGTTATCATTAAAGCAATAGTAACAATGCCAACGATGCTAGTGAACAAAAATAAAAATGATTCTATCAATTTTTAATGGGTGGTATTTTAGTTAGTATGTAAAAATAGTAAATTAATAAAGAGTTTTTAATGGATGTAATTTATGACTAATTGGGATTTTTATGCACTTAAACGGTTTTTATCTTACTGATTAATTAAAATACTTACTGATTTAATTAAAAAAACGATAAAATGTTTGTTTTTATCGTTTAAATGCATTTTTATTGGTATGTTTACACTCGCAGAGTGAAATATGTTTGATTGAAAAATGTGTCCCTAACTAATCATCAAAACCTACTTATGAAATTATCACTCCTAGTGTGCTTTTGCTGTGCTTTTCAGCATCAAGTTTCGTCACAATCAAATTTAGTCCGATCAACTACTGGAGCTTCAGGAGCTTCAGAAGAAATAGCTAATGAAGGTAATATTTATGTAATTCAGCAAAGTATTGGACAGTCAAGTGTTATAGGTACAATTGGTGATGGGGATTATATCTTCCGTCAAGGTTTTATTCAGCCCGACGTATTATCTAAAATTATGGAAAAAAATATACCCTTAAATCTACAGCTAAGCGTATATCCGAATCCTTTTGAGGAACAGATCTCATTAGTTTTTAATGAAGACATTAAAGATGACATTCATATATCGGTATATAATATTTTGGGAGCTCAAGTGTATTCAAAAAGTTATAAGTCTGATCAACAAATAGATATAATATTAGGTTGGTTGTCATCTGGAGAATACATTTTTAAGACCATTGCTAATCGCAAACAGTTCATTTCCAAAATCATAAAAAAATAGAACTTCTGTAAATAGTTAGAAACATACTTTAAATCAACACCAATAATATGAATACTAAACTAACCCTACAATTATTGTTATTTTTTGTGGTAACAACTATAGCATCAGCACAACAGTTATACCTTGAAATAGGTAAAACGTCTTCATCATTTGATTATAAGAATTCTCAAGGCGGAACACTAGATAATTTGCAGGCTACCAACCATAATTTCATGACTCTGGGATATCGGGGTAGTATTGCATCTATTGAAAGATTGAATGGCTCTTTTGGAATTGGTTATTCTGGGTATGGAGCCATAGGAAGCGACGGTACTCTGGAAGGCATCATGGAATGGAATGTTAACTATTTAGAACTTAATGCTGGTTTGGATTATAGTTTATTTGCTATTAACAAAACAGAATTTTATCTAAAAGGGATATTTTCTACTGGATTTTTACTTCAAGGTACCCAGAGCTTAAATAATAACTTAATTAACCTTAAAAATGAAGATGATTTCAAAAATGCCATGTTCAGTTTTAAAGCAGGGGCAGGTTTCTTGCACCCAGTTTCCAGCGAATTGGCTTTTTATGTGCAATATATTTATGGAAAAAGTTTAAATCAATCCAGTAATAGTGATTATGAATCTTTAAGGATTGAAAGCCATAACATCAGTTTTGGAGTATTCATAGAACTTTTCAAAGACTAGTTTATTAATCATTTACTCAACAGCCATAGAAACCGAAAATCATAATCTACAAAAATAAAGCAATCCTCTAACCCCTAATCTTATGAAAAAAATAATACTCTTACTTTTATTGATTGTTGCTAGTTTACAGGGTTTTTCACAAACACCAGGAATTAGTTATCAAGCAGTCATTTTGAACCCAAATGAAAAAGAACTACCTGGGGCAAATGCACAAACTAGTATTTTGGCAAATAGAATTGTTGTTGTTAGGTTTACTATTATTAATGATTCCAATAACTCGGAGTACCAAGAGTATCATCAAACAAAAACCGATGCTTATGGCATGATAAATTTGCTTATAGGTCATGGAACAAGAATAGGTTCTTCATATTTTGGAGATATTGTATGGGGTGGTTTCTCAAAAAAATTAAAAGTAGACATTGATTTTTCTGGAACAGGTAGCAATTTCACTCCTTTAAGTGAGCAAGAATTAACATTTATGCCGCAACCTGCCCTTGGTCAAGATGCACAAGCCATTTTAGATAACTCGGCCAGTATTTTAGCTGAGATTACAAGAGCCACAAATGCTGAATCCGTAATTCAAGCTGATGTTAACACCAACGAAGCGGCTAGTATTTTAGCAGACATAGCACTTCAGGCCAGTATTGATAATGTTCAAGCAGATATCGATGCAAGCGAAGCGTCAATTACCTCAGCCATAGCTGCAGTACAAACGGACGTTGATAATAACGAAGCTGCTAGTATTTTAGCGGACACGATACTTCAAGCCAATATAGATAACCTTCAGCTGGATGTTGATGCTAACCAAGCGGCAGCTTCAGTAGCCATAGCTACGATTCAATCGGATGTAGATGCTAATGAAATTGCGGCACAAACTGCATTAAATTTAAAGGCCGACTTGAATTCCCCAACATTTACCGGAACCGTTTCAGGAATTGATAAAGGTATGGTGGGATTGGGTAATGTAGATAATACATCAGATGTCAACAAACCAGTTTCAACAGCCACACAAACCGTTTTAGATCTAAAAGTGGATAAGGTATTAGGTAAAGCCTTGTCGACAGAAGATTATACAACCGCTGAGAAAACAAAATTGGAGGCAATAACAGGTACCAATACTGGCGATCAGGAAATCTCCGGCATTGCTACTAATACAGCAAATATAGGCGATTTAACTAATTTAACAACCATTGACAAGTCAAGTCTAGTAGATGCAATCAATGAAATAGAAATAGGGAAAGCTGATTTAGAATCTCCAACATTTACCGGGACACCATTGGCACCTACAGCAACCGATGGAACAAATACAACCCAAATTGCAACAACAGAATTTGTGAATAATGCTGTAAATACGGCCACGCCGGTTACAGAAGTTGTGGATGAGTTTTTAGCAACAGCTTCACAAACAAGTTTTACTTTAACACAAACGCCTTCTTTGAATAGTAAGGTGAAAATGTATGTCAATGGAATTAGAATAAGTAATGCGGCTTATAGTGTCATTGGAACGACATTAACTTACATCCCAGTAAGTAATGGAGGGTATGTTTTAACAACTGGAGATAGAATTCAAATGGATTTTTATCATTAAATAACCCATATTTTAAAAGTTAATTAGATGTATATATTTAACAGGATTCTTTTAAACAAAATTTCAAATAGGTTTCGCTTATTATGTATGGTTTTCGTGGGTGTCTTTTTTTCAGGAAATGCGCAAACAATCCCATCAGGTTTTAATCTTATAGCATATGAAGGTTTTAATTATACCAGTGGTTCTTCATTACTAAATGCTAATGGTGGTGCAGGTTGGACAAATCCTTGGACGAAAGCTTATATGGATAGATACTTAAAAACGTCTACAACTGGATTTACTTATCCTGGATTAACAACAACTGGTCTTAAAGCTGAATTTGATTTTTCGTGTTATGGATCTTGCAATCAGATTGCGGCTTTAAGAAGATCAATACCCTTACAAAGCGAAGGAGTTGTTTATTTTCAATTTATATCGGTTTTTGAAGCATCTGGAGGTGGAGGTACTCCTCAAATTAGACTTTATGATGGAACAACCTATACGGGTATGATTGGCGCTGGAGGTGGTTCTTTTATGTCTATTTATTCTCTTACGAATAATAGTTCTTCCACATCAAGATTAAGTGCACAAAATTTTGTTGTTGTTAGAATAGATTATAATTTGAATAAAACGGAGATGTGGATAAACCCCGATTTGTCAAAATTTAATTATTTAAATCCAATGAGTCCATCAGCATCGATATTAGGATTTTCGCCTAGTTTTGACAGAATGGATATTTATATAAGATCAGGTAGTATTGATGAAATTACTGTTTTATCTCAGACATATGTTCCTACAATAAATAATAATGGACGCCTTTCAATTAACGCTAACGAACAAGTTAATCAATACGGAGCTTTGGCTTCTAGTGTAGGATTATCTGTGAATGGAAAAATTATTTTATCTAATTTAGATGGTTTAACCCCCGAGACAGCTGGCATAAGTGCCAAACAAATAAAAGCAGACCATGAGTCATCAGTTGATGGTATTTATTATATTAAAAATTCAAATATCAATGATGGGATGCCTTTTCAAATTTACGCAGATATGACCACAGATGGTGGTGGCTGGATGTTATTAAATGTTGGGGCAGGCACAACTGCGGCACCAGAATCTAACACGCTTACATCTCCAGATGTTTTGGGGTATTTGCCCAAAGCTCATGTTATTGAAATGGCTAAATTATCTACAGATGTTCAATTACGAGCAGGAAATTCGTCCATTTCTTATGCCCACAAAACAACGTCTACCTCTCCCTTGGCTATAGGCGCATTGCGTAGCACCGCTACAGATGTTAATGGGGCCTCAACTTGGGCGAATGGTGCTTCTTCTACGTTTGTAGTAAATTCTGGTTCTTGGCTTTGGGCTTATTGTTGTGCTGGTGCTGCGGTGGGATGGCCAAGAATGTACCATTCAGTTAATTATACTAATGGTGTACATTGGTTTGCGGATTTGGGCACTGGAAGAAAAAATTCCAATCCAAGAGACGCTTGGTTTTCAACTTGGATTAGATAGGAATTTGATTTAGAAAAATAATAAAAAATTAAATATAAAATATTGAGAAAGGTTGACTTATTAAGTCAACCTTTCTTTTTGGAATCATATAAACTTACCAGTATTCGATTTTAAATGAGTTTAGAATATTGGATATTTCTTTCAATCAAAAAATGTTCAAAAAGAAATGTATTGCATTAGGCTTAATTTAAGGCTTACTAATTTATGTGAATTGTTATTGATTCATTAAAATTGTTACTGATTCGTTTAAAAACCCCATTAGACTTATTTGTAAGCTTTATAAAATGCATTTTTATCAATAGGTTTACATTGTATTTACGAAATATTAAAACACTCTATAATTCTCAAATATAGAGATTTGTTGATATGCTATTATCAGTTTTTTTATTTATTGAGGGGTTTAATTTTGATTGATAATTTTATCACACAGTTATAAAAGGTTGTCTTAATTTAAGGCAACCTTTTATTTTTAATATTACTTAGTTATTAAAATACGTAATTCATCGTATTGATTTCATGTTTTCTAAGTTGCAATTTTGGTTTGCTATTAACCATAAAACAAATTCAACAATGAAAAATTTAAATCAATTAATTTTATTATTTGCGACTGTACTGTCAATACATATTGTACAGGCGCAAAAATCTGAAACACCCAACTACAAATACGACCTGGGTGGCAATATTGAAAAAATGATACTTACTGATTCTGGAGTATTATTAGTAACACACGGAAGTGGGTTAGCAGGTATAAAACCGGGACAGGAAGGCTTGGTGTTTAACTTTGACGATTACGGAAAAGTGAAAGAGGAAGAACTTAACATTGTACCTAATTCTCCCTATGTCATGGTAGGACAAGCAGGTTTTGGTGGTATCTCTGCAAAACAAAGTGTTATAGACGTTGTTTCTGGGCAACGTGTGTTCGATACCAAAGCCAATGGATGGAAAGCTGCTGCGCAACCTACATTAATTTTACCTGAAAACAAATTAATTGTCACTGGACAACGTACATCAAAAGAAGATTTTGCCCAGGCGGTTGGTATTTATGATATGGCCACCGGTAAAGAAGAAAAACTCTTTACATTAAAAGGGTTTGATATGATGGTGGGCAGACCAAGTATTATTGATGGTGGATTGATTATACCAACAGGAAAAGGCTTAACACGAATTGATTTGGCAACAGGTAATGAGAGTTGGACCATGAAGCTGAAAAATGTAGCCTTTGTTGAACCAGCAGAAGATGGCAAATCAATGTATGCTTTTGTAAGCTTAAATAGTGGAAAAAACCAAGAAGTTCACAAAGTAAGTTCCTCTGGAACAGCCATGTGGGCAGATGGTAATAAGGTGAAAGGCACTGTTTCCAATTTTCAGATAACACCAAAAGGATTGGCTATTGTTAGTGATGTTGTCTCTGGTGGTAATTCGGTTTTAGCCGCTAAAGGACAAAGCAATATTTCATTTTTGTCATCCACTACAGGTGAGGATTTATGGGAAAAAGCTCCTAAAACAAAAGGCTATGTGCAGCATTTCTATGTCATGGATGATGGTATTTTGTTTGGTATTTATGAAGGGGGTATCAATAAAATTTCATTTGAAGGGCAAACATTATTTAAAAAACCATTAAGTACGGGTGAAAATATACACACCATGGCGTTAACAAAACAAGGCGTAATTTACATTACTGATGAAGATGCCAACATTATAAATTTAACAACAGGCGAGCCTATTTGGAACAAGCCCATAAAATACAAAAGAGCGAAGGCTGTAACAAGTACGTATGATGCCGCTCATAAACGCTATTTAATAAGCACTGGGGAGGAAATGATTGCTATAGATGAAAATTCTGGAGATATTAGTACGTTGGCAACCTATGCCTTTGAGGAAAAGGAGGATCCAACACATTTAGAAGTTCGGAATGACGGTTTACTTTTATCATCCGATCAAAATGTGATGATGCTTAATTTTGATGGAAGTAAAAAGTTTCACGAGTATTATGCGTCGCCAGGCAAGAGCACCTTTGCAAAAATAGCTCTTGGAGCTTTAGCAGTAGCATCTACCGCCATGGCAAGTGCTGCGGCATATCAAGCTGGAGCAAATAAAAATGCCATTGGGCAGTATAATGATTATGGTGCACAAATGAAACGTGAATCAGATATGTATGCGGCCATTGGATCGGCTTCGTTTGCCGAAATGAGCAAGCGTTTTAAAGCTACTGCGGCAACGCAAGATGCTCAGTTTATCTTAACGAAGTTAGATGATGGTGTTGGTTTAGCGAAAGTGAGTAAAGATTCAGGTAAAGTTGATAAAGAAATAGTGTTAAAAGATAAAAAACCAGAGTACGAAGTAGATGAATTTGGTGGCTTTTTGTATTATAAAGCAAGCGCCAATAGTATTTATTCCTATAATCTGCAAAAATAAATCTTGTTGTTGAGATTTGTTTGATTAGGCGTGATGAATTTTTATTACGCTTAATCTTTTTTTAATAACACTTAATCGAAAAATTAGTTGAGGTTCAACATATTAAATTATTTTTAGTTTGCTATTAATCAGTTGAAAATAAACATCAGTTGCGATAATCATTAAAAAATGATTTGTGATTGGTGTTTTTTTATGCTAATTATTCATCTAAACATTAAAAACACTCTTTATTATTCAATATTTTCATTATGATGTTTAATTTGCTTTTTAGTATAGCTATTTACGGCTCCATTATCGTATTGGTTATTTTTATAATCTATATATATAGGCATACTATCAAATTAAATAGTATGGGTAAAGAAAAATATACAACACTGGAAAAAAACTTAAAAAAAGAGATGACTAAAGGGAAAATTATTAATGGACATATGTCATTGGCAACTAATTTAGAACTAAACCTTTTTAATCGGTTTTTTGAAATTAGTAAAGAACTTATTGAAGTGCAAAGGTTACTTTTAAATTCTAATTCAATATGAAGAAAGTTCTTTGTTTGACCATATGCGTGATTTTTAACTTTCCTACATATTCGCAAGAGGCATTAAAAATTATTGATAGTTTAAAACAAGTCATATCCAAAAATCCTACTGATTCCCTCAAGATAAAAGCCTATAGCGATTTGTGTTGGTATTACCGAGATGTTTCCATTGATTCTGCTTTTTATTATGGAAATACGGCATTAAAGCTTTCCCAGAAAACAAAAAACGAAAGTGGCGAAGCACAAGCGTATAACGATTTAGGCATTTTATATTACGATTCTTCCAATTATACAAAATCCATATCCTATTATAAAAGAACATTGGCTTATAGAGAAAGCATACAAGATTCTATGGGTCTGGCTGCTATCAATAATAAATTAGGGATTTCGTACCAACGAATTTTTAAAATGGATTCAGCCATTTACCATGCCACAAATGCTTTAAAAATATATGAAGCTAAAAATCATAGTAGATATGCTGCTCTTATAAAAAATAATATTGCCAACATTTATCAGGAGTTTAAACAGTATAAAAGGGCTCTAGCTACGCATCTTGAAGTGGCCAAGACCTATGAGCAAATTAATGATTATGAAGGCTTAACAATATCTTACACCAACATTGGTAATGCTTATTTATATTTAAAAGATACCACTCAAACTTTAAATTATTATGCAAAAGGAATCGAGATAGCCGAAAAACAAGGTTTAAAACGGGAATTATCCACCTTATATAACAATCTAGGTTCCGTTTTTAAAGGACAAAAAAAGTTTGCTGAAGCGATTGAAATGTATAACAAATCATTAACACTAAGAACAAATCTTAGCGATAATTATGGAGTTGCCAGTGCAGCTATCAATTTAGGAAGTCTATACCTTTCTAATGGTGACATTAATAATGTTGAAGACCAATTACGGTTTGGGCTAGATATTTCAAAAAAAATAGAAGCGAAGGAATTAGAGATGAATGCATACGCCTCATTGTTGTCTTATTATGCGTTTAGGAAAAATACAGATAGTGTCATTCATTATCAAAACAAGTACAATAGCATTCAAGATTCCATTTTTAATGAAAGAATAACCAAGGAAGTTTTAGATGTTCAAGAAAAGTACAACGCATCTGAACGTGAAAAGGAAATTCTCGCGCAGCGTGCCAATATCGCTGAAAAAGAATTAGATATAAATCAAAAAAACACTCAAATTATAGGTTTAGGTATTTTAGCCCTTGTATTGTCTTTGTTAGGTTATTTGGTTTACAAACAACAAAAACTAAAAAACCAGCAACTACAAAAAGAAGGCGAATTAAAAGAAGCTTTAATTAAAATTGAAACCCAAAACAGCTTACAAGAACAGCGTTTAACCATTTCACGCGATTTGCATGATAATATAGGGGCGCAACTTACCTTTATTATATCGTCTATTGAAAATCTCCAGTATGGCTTTAAAATCACTAATGAAAAGTTAACCAATAAATTAACTAGTATCAGTGCATTTACCAAAGAAACCATTTATGAATTGCGTGATACCATTTGGGCCATGAATAAAAATGAAATTTCTTTAGAGGATTTACAAACACGCATTACAAATTTTATAGAGAAAGCCAATATAGCTTCTGATGAAACGGCTTTTGAATTCAATGTCGATTCAGAATTAAACAAAGACATTACCTTCACATCGGTTCAAGGCATGAATATGTACAGAATCATTCAAGAAGCCATTAATAATGCTTTAAAATATGCTGAAGTTAAAACTATTATGGTATCGTTCAAAAAGGTTAATAATCATTTAGAAATTTCAATTTCTGATGATGGTGTAGGATTTAATATAAATGAGATTCAGCTTGGAAACGGACTCAACAATATGAAAAAGCGAGCAGCAGATATGGGGGCACATATTGTTATGGAAAGTCAGATTAATAAAGGTAGCAACATAGTATTAACTATATGATTTTAAGTTATGAGTGTAAAAATTGGCATTGTAGACGATAATGTTTTTTTGATTAACGCCGTAAAAGAAAAACTGTCTTTTTTTGAAGATCTAAGTGTTCGATTTACTGCCAATAATGGCTCTGATTTACTAACCCAATTACAAACCAATCATAACCTCGATTTAATCCTCATGGATATTGAAATGCCAGTTTTAAATGGTATTGAAACTACGGAGATTGTCAAGCAAAAGTATCCGCACATTAAAATCATAATGCTCACTGTTTTTGATAATGATGAAAATATTTTTAATGCCATAAAAGCTGGCGCAGATGGTTATTTATTAAAGGAAATTAACCCTAAGGATTTGCATGAAGGGATTTTAGAAACGTTAAACGGAGGTGCAGCCATGAACCCTTCCATAGCCATGAAAACCTTAAAACTACTTCGAAACCCCATAGATTTTAATTGTAAAGATACGCTGGAAGATATAAAACTATCCGAAAGGGAAATACAAGTATTAGAGCAATTAAGTAAAGGCTTAAGCTATAACGTCATTGCAGAGCATCTTTTTTTATCTACAGGGACCATTAGAAAGCATATTGAAAATATTTATAAAAAATTACAGGTGCACAATAAATTAGAAGCTGTAGAAAAAGCCAAAAAGAATCATATTATATAAACTTAGTTTAACCTTTAGATAATATCTGCTCGGCTTTATGGGGCTATATTTGTAAAAACATTTGAATTAGTCACTAACATTAGTTAGACTTCTCTGTCGAAGAAAACTAATGTTTTTTTATGTCCAATAATCTCGGTTATAGTTTTGTTTTCAAACTTGCCCAACCACCACCGTTTATAACTTCAATATGATGGCGTTTTAAAATACTAGCAGCAGATCCAGAACGCATACCACTGGCACAACAGGTTATAATTGGTTTATTCAGTTTTTTAATGTCATCTATTTTAGAATCAATTATTTGCAAGGGTATATTTTTAGAACCAGCTATGGCACCTTGGCTATATTCGGCTTTTGTTCTAACATCAATAATAATAGCACCTTTTTTAAGAAAACCTTTAATGTCTTCTTCTTTGTTTTTTAGAAAAAAATCCAATAGTCCCATAATTTTTATTTTTTGACAAAATACGCGATTTAATTACAAACTCAATGTAACAATAGTTACCAGCATTTTTTTCAGTATCTTCGATTTTTAATTCTGAAAGCTGCAAATGGAAACGGAATCTTACGTAAAACTTTTAATTGAAAATAGGGTTGGATATATAGAATTTTTCCATCCAAATCGGAACTCAATGCCTAGTGATATTTTATCTCAGTTACAAGAAACTATCGTTGCAGCTGGAAACAACGACGCTATTAACGTGATTGTTTTAAAAAGTGGTGGTGATAGAACCTTCTGCGCCGGGGCAAGTTTTAACGAAGTTATTGCGGTAAATGATGCCGAAAAGGGAGAAGCTTTTTTTTCTGGTTTTGCACATGTCATTAATGCCATGCGTAAGTGTCCAAAATTAATTATTGGTCGTGTTCAAGGGAAATCGGTTGGGGGCGGTGTTGGTTTGGCGGCGGCGACAGATTTTTGTTTGGCAACCAAATATGCTTCTATAAGATTAAGTGAATTGAGTATTGGTATTGGCCCTTTTGTGATAGAACCAGCTGTTTCTCGAAAAATAGGTTTAGCGGCCATGTCCCAAATGACCATAGATGCTGAAACGTTTTTTTCTGCGGACTGGGCAAAAGAAAAAGGCTTATATGCTGATGTTTTTGAAACGGTTGAAGCTTTAGATGACGCCGTGAAAGTTTTAGCAGAAAAACTAAGTGCTTACAACCCCAAAGCTTTAAAACAAATGAAAACCGTGTTTTGGGAAGGTACCGCACATTGGGATACCTTGCTGATTGAAAGAGCTAAAATTAGTGGTATTTTGGTTTTAAGCGATTTCACAAAATCAACTTTAAAACGGTTTAGGTAGGTTTTAAATAAGTTGGCGTGCATTAAATATTAGAACTCAAATTGAAAATCATTACTTGGAATTGTAATATGTCTTTCAGAAAAAAAGCTGAATTTATACTGAATGAAAATCCAGATATAATTATTGTTCCTGAAAGTGAAAGTCCCGAAAAATTAAGGTTTAAAAAAGGCATGACTTTACCAAATGATGTTTTTTGGTACGGAGACAATCCAAACAAAGGAATAGGGGTTTATTCATATTCAGATTTTAAAATATCAATATCCTACTTACATAATCCTGACTTTAGATACGTAATACCATTGTCTATAAAAAGTAATGACCTTGAGTTTGTTTTAATAGCAATTTGGTGCCAAAAACCGAAAAGCAGTGACAATTATGGAACTCATACTTGGAATGCTATAAACTACTATTCAGAATTATTAAGCAACGAAAAAGTAATAATAGCAGGAGATTTTAACAGTAGTTCGATTTGGGACAAGAAAAATAGAGAGGCAAATCATTCAAATATTGTTTATAAATTAAAAGACATAGGAATAGAAAGTGTTTATCATTTATTTTACAACGAAGAACAAGGAAAAGAAAGTAATGCAACTTTATTTATGCATCGAAAAATAGAAAGACCTTATCACATTGATTTTTGTTTTGCGTCCAATTATTTTATCAATCGGCTAAAATACGTCTCTATTGGAAAATATGAAACTTGGACCCAATTAAGCGACCATAAACCAGTAATTTGTGAATTTGAGAACTGAACAAAATAACCATAAAAACAAAAAAGCAACTTGAGAAAGTTGCTTTTTTGTGTTGTCATTATTGTTGTGCTCCCGGAGGATATTTTTGCATAATCTTTGAAACAAACTCTTTAATACGTTCTTCTTTTTGTTCCATATTTCTGCTTAAAAATCCAGTTCCCATACCTTGCCAAACCAATTCTTTTTTATTGGCATCCAATAAATCTACAAACAGAACACCTTCTGTACTGGTAGATACGTTGGGTTGGTTCCAACCCCAGCCCCAACCAGGACCGTAAAAACCACCCATACCCCATGGACCAAAGCCTCCCCAGCCCCAGCCGCCCATGCCCCAATTGTTGTTGTAAACATCAACACGTTGGTTGGACTTGGTAAAAATACTCACTAACAAATCAGGGTTTTCAGATTTTGTAAAACCTTTGGCTAAAAGCTCAGTTTCTATTGCGCGAAGAATGCGGCGTTTATCTAAATCGTTGATTTCGGCTTTATCGATGCCATTTTTAAAAAAGGCAAATGTTTTGTATGCCCCAAAATTGGCGTTTTTATCGTAATCTGTTGCTACACGCACAGAGCTGCATGATGTTACCACAAATAGAACAACTAAAAGCGGCACGGTTTTGAATACATTTTTCATAGTAGTTTAGTTTTTAAATTTTCTTTTTAACAATTTTTTCCTGAAATCATAAGGTTAAAACACTCATAGCAATGGTTTTAAAACACTTTCAGTATTTCTATTAGCATCAAGAATCATACCAACCGATTGGGGTTTAAGGGATTCCAAATCTAATTTCTATAACTATTTTTTTTATCATAGCCATAGGGGCAATGTCTACAAGCACTTTCACAACAATACCCTCGTTTTAAAAGATATTGTTCCGTAAAGCACCTGTAACCTTCGGGTGTTAGGTAAAAATCATCTTCTTCAACAGGTATTATTTTCTTCATAATATAACAAAGATAATGTAAATTCGATTATTTTTTGAACGTGTTAACGAATGGTTGTAGTTTCTAAATATTTAGTGCCCAAAGGTTATACTGGCTTTGCTTTTTTTCCATTTGTGTTTTTAAAGCATACGCATTTAAGAAAGGATACTTGTTTGTTGAACCATGAAAAAATTCATTTAAGACAACAATGGGAGTTGTTAATTGTACCCTTTTATGTGTTTTATATTGTTGAATTTTTAGTGAGATTGTATCAATATAAAACATGGCATTTAGCTTATAGAAACATTTCGTTTGAACGTGAGGCTTATAAAAATGAATCGAATTTAGACTATCTAAATCACAGGTCTTTTTGGTGTTTTTTACAGTATATTCGCAACCATGATGTTCCAATTACATAAAAGCCTTAACCAGAAAATTAATTTACCTCCTGAATTCGGTGTTGAATTATTTTTAAAACGTGAAGACGAGATCCATCCATTCGTTTCGGGCAACAAATACAGAAAACTGAAATATAATATTGAAGAAGCTCAAAAAAAAGGCTTTAAAAAACTACTCACTTTTGGCGGTGCTTATTCCAATCATATTGCGGCCGTTGCTTATGCCGGACACATGTTTGGTTTCGAAACCTTGGGCATCATTAGGGGAGATGAGTTAAAAGACAGAATAGATGATAATGCGACGCTTTCATTTGCGAAAAACCATGGTATGCAATTCGAATTTGTTACAAGGGAAGCTTATAGAACAGATAAATTAATAAATGACTATCAGGATTATTATATAATTCCCGAAGGCGGAACAAATGTGTTAGCTGTAAAAGGTTGCGAGGAAATATTAACTGAAATGGATGTAGATTTTAATTATATATGTACTTCAGTTGGGACGGGTGGGACTGTTAGTGGACTCATAAATTGTTCACAACCTAGTCAACAAGTTTTAGGCTTTCCTGCCTTAAAAGGTTCTTTTTTACAAGAAGATATTAGTAAATTTGTATCCAAACCTAATTGGAAACTTATCACGGATTATCATTTTGGGGGGTATGCCAAAATTAATTTGGAGTTAATTCGTTTTATAAATGCGTTTAAAGAACAACAACATATTCAGTTAGACCCCGTTTATACTGGAAAAATGATGTTTGGGATTTTTGATTTAATTCAAAAAGGCTATTTTCCAAAAGGGTCAAGAATTTTAGCCATACATACCGGCGGATTGCAAGGTATAGAAGGTATGAATAATACATTAAAACAAAAAAACTTACCGTTAATTGAATAAAGACATGAACAAAGTAGTGCTTATATTAGTAGCATGTATGGTGTTTAGCTGTGGTTCTAAAAAAGAAGCAGCTAGAAAAAAAGATCCTAGAAAAACAAATACAGAGCGTGTTGTCATTCAGGAAAAGTCTGAGGATAAACCTGTAATTAGAGAAAACAAAGAACAAACCAATAACACAGAAACTAATAAACCTATAAGTTCTACTGAAGATTATATAGCCACATTTAGTGCGATTGCCCAAGAAGAAATGCGTTTGTATGGCATTCCAGCTAGTATTACCATAGCACAAGGTATTCTGGAGTCTAATTCAGGGAAAGGAAGGCTTTCTGTAGAGGCTAATAACCATTTTGGAATCAAATGTCATGATTGGACGGGGGACAGAATTCATCATGACGATGATGCTGCGCAAGAATGTTTCAGAAAATATGTGGATGCTAAATATTCTTATAGAGACCATTCTCTGTTTTTAACCACAAGGCCTAGGTATTCAAAGTTGTTCAATTTAAAAAAGAATGATTACGAGGCTTGGGCTAAAGAATTAAAAGCGGCGGGTTATGCAACCGATAGAAAATATCCGGACAAATTAATTAGCCTCATAGAGCGTTATGAGTTGCATAAATTAGATGAAGCCGTTGTTGGCTATAAATATGAAAAAACCGTGGTATCCAATAAAACAGGAAGTACCACATATACCGTGGTAAAAGGGGATACTTTGTATTCTATTTCCAAAAAGTATAATATGACGGTTAAAGAACTTCAAGATATGAATGGTTTAAGAGACAATGCATTGAGCATCGGACAGGAATTATTGATAAAACCATCAAAAAACCTTTAATATATGATTTACAAACGAAGTAGTGCCTTGTTTGCTGAGGCAGAACGCGTTATTCCCGGAGGTGTTAATTCGCCAGTAAGAGCTTTTAAAGGTGTAGGGGGAACTCCAATTTTCGTAAAAGAAGCAAAAGGTGCTTATTTATATGATGAAGATGGTAACCGTTTAATTGATTATATCAATTCTTGGGGGCCGATGGTATTAGGTCATGCGTATCAGCCAGTTGTTGATGCCGTTATAGAAAAGGCTAAAAAAGGCACTTCTTTTGGTATGCCTACGGAAATTGAAACCAAAATAGCGGAATTGGCAGTTTCTATGGTGCCAAATATTGATAAAATTCGGTTTGTTAATTCTGGAACGGAAGCCTGTATGAGTGCCGTTAGATTAGCGAGAGGTTACACCAATAAAGATAAAATAATCAAGTTTGCTGGGTGTTACCATGGGCATAGCGATTCATTTTTAATCCAAGCAGGTAGTGGTGCCAGTACGTTTGGAACACCCAATAGTCCCGGTGTTACAAAAGGCACTGCAAAAGATACCTTACTTGCGAGATACAATGACATTGAAAACGTCAAACAATTAATTGAAGCCAATCCCAATGAAATTGCTTGTATTATTATAGAGCCGGTTGCTGGCAATATGGGTTGTGTGCCTCCTAAAGAAGGGTTTTTACAGGCATTAAGGGAATTATGTGATGCCAATAATATTCTATTGGTTTTTGATGAGGTGATGACTGGCTTCAGATTGGCTAAAGGTGGTGCTCAAGAGCTTTATAATATCGAGGCGGATATTGTTTGTTTCGGAAAAGTAATAGGAGGAGGGCTACCAGTAGGTGCGTTTGCGGCAAGAGAAGAAATCATGAATTATTTAGCGCCTGTTGGTCCCGTTTATCAAGCGGGAACATTAAGTGGAAATCCCTTAGCTATGGCTGCAGGGTTGGCGATGCTTACAGAATTAAATAATGATGCAGAGGTTTTTAATCGATTGAATGAAAAAACCGAATATTTACATACAGGGATTGCTAATGTTTTGAATAAAAATAAGGTTGTCCATACCATAAACAGAGTTGGCTCCATGATTTCCGTTCACTTTGATAAAGATGCTGTTATTGATTTGGAAACGGCTGCGAATGGTAACAATGATAGGTTTAAAAAGTTCTTTCATGGGTTGTTGCATGAAGGCATTTATATTGCGCCTAGTGCTTTTGAAACTTGGTTTATCACTGATGCGTTATCCTACGAGGATCTAGACTATACTATTAATGCTATCAATAATGTAGCTAAGACTTTATAAAAAAAAGCATTTCCGGAAGGAAATGCTTTAATCACTAAACTTAGAATCTAACTAAAATCAATAACTCAATTTAAAATCTTCTATTTCTAAAATTATTATTTTGTGCAAAGCGTTTGTTATGTCTCATCACTTTGTCAAATCTATTTTCCATGTGTGCTTGAGCGTTGTCCCATTTTGCGCGTTGCTCAGCATTTAAAATGATATTCATTTTTAGTTTTGTAGAAATTTGGTCATCTAATCTATCATTTGCTCTTCTTAAATAGGCCTCTTTGGTAGGTTTCTCTATAGTGCCACTTTCTCTTTTGGCCCTATTGGCTTCCATAGTTGATTGTCTTTTAGTGGCATTTGCTAAATTTATTTTATAGATTTCTTTTTGTTGGAATTCATTTAAATCTAAATGTAATGTCATTCTTTTGGTTTGTAATCCAGCAGACTCTTCAGGTGTTAGCACCATCATTTTCTGAGATATTTCTTTTCTCTCTGGACGTTGCATTCTTTGTTGAGCGATACCTTGAATAGATATTAAAGTTAAGGTAATTAATAATAATTTTTTCATGTCTTATAGTATTATGGGTTTGTTTGCTAGTAAGACTTTATAAAATTTCAATGGTTTAAGGCATATACCTTTTTTAACTCTAAATTAACAAGAGTTAAGTTTTTTAAAGAGAAGGAGTTATGTTGGCTATTCACAGTAATAACAACATTAAGAGAAAAAAACATGAGTAACAATATCTTAAAAATTTAACACTTTAAATTTATTATTCTTAATAAAAATGTAAAATTTAAAGGAATAGTGTTAAACATTTCTAAATTGATTTTAACACTTCGAACTAATTTTGTCTATTTGTATAAGAATTTATTTAAAACATAAAATAGTCAAAAAATTATTTGGTTTAATAGTAAATTAATAAAGTTTAGTTGGTTAGTTAGTAAAAACCCCATAATTCTTAAGTTATGGGGTTTTTTTGTGTTAAAAATGATCAAGTAAATTAACCTTTGTTAAAGTGAAATAGTAGCATTTTATAAAGTAGCTCTTTTTCAAAGGGTTTTGGAAGGTAGTTGTTCATTCCACTAAAGATAGCTTTATTGATGGCCTCAGTAGTAACATTGGCCGAAAGACCAAAAATAATAACCTCTTTATTTTGATTTCTTATCAATTTTGTCGCCTCAAAACCATCCATTTCTGGCATATGTATGTCCATGAAAATTAATTGATAATTTTTTTGTTGTACTTTTTGTAAAGCAATTTTTCCATTTTCTGCTGTATCGGCTTTTACGCCTATACTCTCAAGAAGTTTTTTTAGAACAATAATATTCACATTATTGTCATCAACTATTAAAACTTTAAGATCTGGTAGATTAATATTTTTTTTAATGTCTATTAAATGTTCCTTTTCCTGATTTTTTGCAATTTTAAATGTGAGGGATATTTTGAATTTTGAGCCTATATTTGGTTCACTTTCAAGAGATATTTCTCCACCCATCATAGTTACTAAATGTTTAGAAATGGCCAATCCTAAACCACTGCCTTCATATTGTTTTTTTGTACTGATATCAATTTGTGTAAACCTGTTAAAAATAGTATCAATTTTATCTTCTGCAATGCCAACCCCTGTGTCTTCAATAATAATATGTGTTTGAAGTAATTCATTCTCTAATTCTATTTCGCTATACGTCAACAAAACGCCTCCTTTATTGGTGAACTTCAAGGCATTCTTAAGGATGTTGCTTGTAATTTGAAGCATTTTGTTTTGATCCCCTAAAACGTTTAAACCTAATGTGTTTTTTAAATTTGTTTTTAAATATAAATTCTTTTTCAAGAAAAGAAATTGGTTGATCTCTACAAGTTCTTTTATTTTCTCCAAGGGGTTGAATACCATTTCGTTTAATTCGATATTGCCCGATTCTATTTTGTCTATATCTAGAATATCATTTATAAGATTTAAGAGGTTGCTGGAAGACATATCCATTAAATCGATATATTCTCTATTTGTTTTGTTTAATTTACTATTTTTTAATAATTGAATAAACCCTAGAATGGCATGCAATGGTGTTCTTATTTCATGACTCATATTCGACAGAAAATCTGTTTTAGCTTGTGATGCTTTTTCTGCATTTTTTCGAGCATTGTTAAGATTCTTGTTAGCTCTTTTTAAAGCTAAATTGGATTTCTTGGCAAGTATACTGCCTTTTTGTGCTTTTAAGTAAAAATGGACAAGTAGAGACACAATAATAGATAAAAATAGACCAACAATAAAGGCCATATTTTTAGTGTATAAGGCTTCTTCCAATAATAATTTTTCAGTAGGGAATACGTTTAAATGCCAGGATTGTCTATCCGATTCATCTACTTCTATTTTAGTAGTATAAACAATATCTCTTTTAGTTTTATGTTTTATATCTCGGTTTACTTCATAAAATAGATTTCCTTTGTCGTCATAAAGTTCGATACTGTACTGGTTTTCTAGGTAATTAACAAATCTATTGAAGTTTGTACTAAAATCCATGCCGCCTGTTATGGTTCCTTGAAACCGATCATTGAAATATACAGGTACATCAACAAGAAAGGAGTGTCCCTGTTGCGTAAGTTTTAGCCAAGATGTTATATTGGTTTTGCCATTTTTGGAATGTTTAATCCATTCATCCCTTCTGTAATCAAGAGTTGAAATATCTAAGCCTAGGGCTTCAACATTCTCTTTGTAGGGATTGATTTTTTTAATGATCATTGAACTATCAATCCATTCTATAAATATAAAGGAGGCATTCTGTTTTAATAATAAATTGGCATCATGTTCCCAATTCTCATAATAGCTACCATTTGTAAACTCTAACCTGTATTTAAGATTTTCAAGATTGGATATATCGGAATTAACTATGTTCTTCAACTCTTTAGACAATAGAGCGCCAGTTTCATAAACTTGCGCCTTTACTAAAGAATGATGCCTGTCTAAAGCAATTTTGTATACAATAAGAATTAATGTAACAAGAACCAAAAAAGAGGTAATGGGCAAGAAATTTAAAAATCTATTTTTTATTAAATTTTTTGGCATTGCAGCATTTTAGTTTGGTTGTATTCCTAAAGATACTGTTTATTCTGACGATTTTTAAAAATATTAAACAATAATTGTCACAAAAAGACTTCCATCTGTTGCTTTGTCGACTTTTGCTAAATTATTTTTGGTAAGTTCTTTAATTGATACATCCCATTTTTTATTGGACAAACCAGATTGAATTTTTAAATCGTTAAGTTCCAATTTTTCCGCCTTTTTTAATAATTCGAAAACTGCCTTTGCTTCATCGCTAAGGGCAACAGCTTTTTTTTCTGGACGCATTTGCGGAAAGAACAATACTTCCTGTATGGATTGGTTATTGGTTAAAAACATAATCAATCTGTCCATACCAATGCCCATGCCCGATGTTGGCGGCATACCATATTCTAAGGCGCGTAAAAAGTCGTAATCAATAACACCAGTGGCTTCGTCATCACCTTTTTTGGCTAATTCCATTTGATGCTCAAAACGTTCGCGTTGGTCTATAGGGTCATTTAGTTCAGAATAGGCATTCGCTATTTCCTTACCACAAACCATTAACTCAAATCGCTCTGTTAGTTCAGGATTTTCGCGATGCTCTTTGCATAACGGACTCATTTCCTTTGGGTAATCGGTTATAAATGTAGGCTGTATATAGTTGCCTTCGCATTTTTCGCCAAAAATTTCGTCAATCAGTTTGCCTTTTCCCATGGTTTCATCTACGGCAATGCCCATACTTTTAGCGGCAAGTCTAATCTCATCTTCCGTTTTTCCCGTAATATCAAATCCTGTGAATTGTTTTATGGAATCTGCCATGGTTACTCTGGCATAAGGTGCTTTAAAATCAATATCATAGTTGCCAAACGTCGCCTTAGTGGTTCCATTTACAGCGATGGCACAGTGCTCCAGTAAACGTTCACAAAAATCCATCATCCAATTGTAATCTTTATAGGCCACATAAATTTCCATAGCCGTAAACTCCGGATTATGCGTTCTGTCCATGCCCTCGTTTCTAAAGTTTTTAGAAAACTCATAGACGCCTTCAAAACCGCCAACAATCAATCGTTTTAAATACAATTCGTTAGCAATCCGCATGTATAATGGAATATCCAAGGCATTATGGTGCGTCATAAACGGACGCGCCGCAGCACCACCAGGAATGGGTTGCAACACAGGTGTTTCAACCTCAAAATATCCAGCATCGTTAAAAAAACCACGCATGGCATTAAAGAGTTTGGTGCGTTTTACAAATACTTCTTTTACATGTGGGTTTACCACTAAATCGGCATAACGCTGTCTGTAACGTTGCTCAGGGTCTGTAAACGCATCATGTACATTGCCTTCTGCATCGGTTCTTGGTAATGGTAATGGTTTTAACGATTTACTAAGTAAGGTAAAGTCTTTTACCTTAACCGTTTTTTCGCCTACTTTGGTGATAAATAATACACCTTCTACACCCACAAAATCACCTATATCCAAAAGCTTTTTATAGACCTCATTATATTTGGTTTTGTCCTCACCTTCACAAATTTCGTCCCTATTAAAATACACTTGTATCCTGCCTTCGCCATCTTGTAATTCAGCAAAACTAGCATTCCCTTGAATACGACGGGACATTAATCTCCCAGCAATCACAACCTTAGCATCTTCCTTGAAATCGTCCTTAATTTGCTTTGAATTATGAGATACCGGAAATAAATCGGCAGGATACGGATTAATACCCATTTCGCGTAATTTTGTTAATTTCTCTCTTCGTACAAGTTCGTGTTCTGATAATTGCGACATATTCTAATTTCTGAGTGTGATTTTTTTTGAAGGCACAAAGATAAACATTTGATTTGCGAATTACGAATTAGGAATTACGATTTTTTTGGTGTTTCCCTTCCCGATAACTATCGGGATGTCACTTTGGTATTTCATATAAACCAAAAATTAAGTGTAACAAAATATATACTTTTAAGTCCAATATGTATCATCAATCAATTATAAACAATCATGAGTATTTGGAGAGTGTTATTATGTATATTTTGTCCGCCCTTAGCCGTTATAGGTAAAGGGTGTGGCTCCATATTAATTGTTTTTTTGCTTTGGCTTTGTGGCTGGGTACCTGGGGTTATTGCCGCTTTGGTTATTCTTAATAATCCCAAGAATTAGTTCAAAATATTATTTAAATAGTAATGTTCTCGATACATTTTTCTTCCATTCCATTTCAGAAAAACACTCGAACTGACATATCGTTTCAAGCCCAAAAAAGTCGTAATTTTGCAATCTATGAATAAGACCATAACACTGCAAGATTTAGGCTTAAAAGACTATAAACAAGCTTGGGATTACCAAGAGCGGTTGTTTAAAGACATTGTGGATGTCAAAATCAAGAATAGGCGAGAAGACACCCAAACTGAAACCAATAATTATTTCTTATTTGTAGAGCATCCTCACGTGTATACGCTTGGTAAAAGTGGCGATATGTCTAACCTGCTTTTAAACGAGCAACAGCTTGCCGAAAAAGGCGCCACGTTTTATAAAATAAATAGAGGTGGTGATATTACCTATCATGGTCCTGGACAAATAGTGGGTTATCCTATTTTAGATTTAGATAATTTCTTTACGGACATTCATAAATACCTTCGTTTTTTGGAGGAAATCATTATCCTGACCCTTGCTGATTATGGTTTAAAAGCCGAGCGTAGCGAAGGTGAAACAGGTGTTTGGCTAGATGTAGGCACGCCTTTTGCCCGTAAAATTTGTGCCTTGGGCGTTCGTGCCAGCCGTTGGGTCACCATGCACGGTTTTGCTCTCAATGTAAATGCCAATTTGGGTTATTTTGATAATATCATTCCTTGTGGTATTCGCGGAAAAGCAGTGACGTCGCTTCATGTAGAATTAGGCGTGGAAAAAGTGGATGAAGCAGAAGTAAAAGAAAAACTCATCAAGTATTTTGCTGAACTTTTTGAGGCGAATTTTAAGTGATGTTTAACGTTTCGAAGTTTCTGTCACTGAGAATGTGGTTCCAAATACTCATCTGCTATGTTTGTCATTTTATCTAATACAATAGCTTAGATCATAATAATTAAGGGGTTATAGTAGGTATTAAATTAAAATCTACTTTCTGTGGTTCTCTTTCTTTAACTTGAGTTAAATCCACATCAAACAATTTAGCATAAAACAAATCGAACGCAAAATAGGCCGCTAGATATTTGTCATTTAAGACTGTTATATATCTACTTGATAACGGAGCGCCAAATAATTTAGGGCTCATACTGTTCGTCTCTATAAGCGCATGAAGTGTTGTGTTTAAATTTTTGTCTTGAATATTGTTTGCGATACAGTTAAAAAAAGCGCTATCATAGTCTAAATGACTGGCATTATTATTCATATTCCATAAGTCATTTTTGGTCTTCAAAACATTAAATACTTCAACCGTGTGAGGCGTTGCAATTTCTGAAAAAATAGCTCTATCACTTAAAGCATCCCGCATGAATTGTGCATATGCTAGTTGTAAACTGGAGTTAGGGGACGTTTTTCCATAAAAGCTACTAATGTCATCTTCAAAAGCAAAAAGAGCTTCATTGATGAGTTTTGAATCCATGCCATCACAGTTTAATACAAGGCCTTTATCAGCATATTTATAATCTGATAATGACACGACGGGAGTCTCTTTTTTACAGCTGAATAATGTTACTACTAGTGCTAGTACAATAAGGTTAAATTTTGAATTCATTTTAGGCTTCATTTTTTAATCGTTGTTGTTCTAAAGTTTCTGATAATCGTTTTTCTATAATGGGTTCTATCAGGGTTTTTCGTTGATTTGTTTTTACAAACGGGTAGAGCTCCAAGGCATCCTTCATTTTATCACTTGGATTTACATGCTTATTGGTGCCTGTTAAAATAAGGTTGCCTGCATTAAACTGTTGTTGTTCTTTTTCGGCACTCTCTTTTATTTTTCGTTGAATGGTACCTTCTTTAAGTTGTTTTAAAAAACCACCATTAGCTTCTATGTTTTTAAATAATTCCAAAGCTTTTTCCGCTAATTGATTGGTAATCGTTTCAATATAATAGGCACCGTCGGCAGGATTATTGACCTTATCAAAATAACTCTCGTGCTTTAATATCAATAATTGGTTACGTGCCATACGAGTTCCAAAGGCATTTACTTTATGATAGATCGCATCATACGACAGATTACAAATCGTATCACTGCCTCCTAAAATGGCACTCATACATTCGGTTGTGGTGCGAAGCATGTTGGTGTTATAATCGTATAATGTTTTGTTGCGTTTTGTGGGTGTTGTATAGATGTGGCAATCTTGGTTGAAATTGTATTCAGAAGCCAAGGTTTTCCAGAGGATGCGTAAGGCCCTTAGTTTTGCGATTTCGAAAAAGTGGTTGCTTCCGACTGAGAGGTTGAATATACATGTGGCAGATTGCTTCGCTTCGCTCGCAATGACGCTATCCAAGCGATTTAAATACTCGTTAGCATGTGCTAATGCATAGGCTAATTGTTGCACCATATTAGCGCCTGCATTTTGATAAAGAGTGGCATCAACACTAAACGTGTTTGTGGATTTAACAATGTTTTCAACCTGGGAAAAATCGGTATTTAAAGTCGAGAACCAGTTGCCGTTTCTTGCCAAATGGCCTATAATGTCTGTGTGGATGTGGATTCCTTCCCAATAGTTATCAGGATTCGCAGGAATGACAATAAAATCTTCTGAAAGAAACTGAAGTTCTAAATGAATAGGCGTAGCGGCAGTATCTATATTTTTTAATAAGGCTTCAACGGACACAGATGGATTTGGAACAATGAATTTAATGCTATCAGCCCCTTTTTTTATGGCTTTTAAGGCTTTTTGGTTGGATTTGTTAACATCTACCACATAAATGGTTTCGCATATACGCCATTGGGTTGCTTTGGTGTTTGATGTCTGAGGAAGTTCCGTTAAGTCCTCCCCATGATAAAAAGGTTTTACCGAAATATCCTCATTGGTTTTCCAAATCAGGGTGTTGTTGTAATCGGCTCCAGCAAGATCGAATTGTATTTTTTGTTTCCATTGTTTGGAAGTAACAGGCGTAAATTCATTAAATAACAACTCATTATTCATTATCTATTGCTATTACTTATTATCAATAATTATTCATCATTCAATACCCAAAACCCAAAACCCAAAACCCAGAACCTAGTGCCCAATACCCAGTACACACTACTCATCAACCTCCAAACTATCCTCATACTCAATAATAAAAATCTCCTCATTGTCACGTTTCATATAATATTCCTCACGTGCAAATTTTTCCAATCCTTCTTCGTTGTTTAGTTTTTTTAGGGCCTTATTATCTTTTTCAATTTCTTTTTGATAATACTCTTTTTGGGATTCTAAATCATCAATCTCATGATTTAATTCTCTGTGGATTAACCAAGAATTGGCATCGAAAAACAGCATCCAAATAAAGAACACAAACAGAATAAGAATAAATATGTTCTTAAAAGGTTTTAACAATGTTTTTTTGTTGAAGGTCATTTTATAATTTTTGATGTATTATGGAGCGAACGATATCTATAGCAACCGTGTTATGTCTATTGTTTGGAATAATAATGTCTGCATATTCTTTAGTTGGTTCAATAAATTGCTCGTGCATAGGTTTTAAGGTGTTTTGGTACCTGGTTAATACTTCATCCAAATCCCGTCCTCGTTCAGAAATATCACGTTTTAATCGGCGTATCAATCGTTCATCGGTATCAGCATGGACAAAAATTTTAATGTCGAACATCTTTCTTAATTCTGGATTTGTTAGAATTAAAATACCTTCCACAATCATCACTTTTCTAGGATGTGTTACTGTGGTATCACCGGTTCTATTATGTGTAACGAACGAATATACAGGTTGGTGTATGGGGTTGCCTTTTTTTAATTCCTTTAAGTGATTTTCAAGCAATTCAAAATCAATGGACCTTGGATGGTCAAAATTAATAGTAATACGCTCTTCATAACTTAAATGCGTTGTGTCTTTATAATAGGAATCTTGTGAAATAATGCCCACTTCCCCTTCGGGAAGTTCATTTAAAATCTTATTAACAACAGTTGTCTTTCCGCAACCTGTGCCACCTGCAATACCAATAATAAGCATAAAAACGTTTTACGAACCACACAAAGTTAGTTAAACGGGAAGTGAGTTTAAATGTTAGAGGGATTTATTTTTTATGATTGTCTGTAACTAATCATATTACAAGTGTTACCCTGAACTTGTTTCAGGGTCTCATTAATAAAATGATGATTATTAATGGATATAGGATGCTGAAACACTCTTGATAGCCATCGGGACAGCATGACAACTTAATGAAGGTATATTCATTATTTTTTGATATCTGCAACTTCCTTTACGGTCACCATCTTATCATTTTTATTCCCCCAGCTGTTGGTGATGTAGTTCATTACATCGGCAACTTCGTCATCAGTCAATCCTTGGCTAGCCATCAAGCTATTGTATTTCTTTCCGTTTACCGTTATTTCTCCTTGCAACCCATACTTAATCGCGTGAATGCTTTTGGCTCGATGGTCCATTAAAAAATCTGATTTCGCCAAAGGCGGAAACGCCCCCGCGAGACCTTCCCCGTTACCCATGTGGCACGTAATGCAGAAGTCTTGATAAATCTCGCTTCCACGTTTCTTGCTTTCATCTAAGTCTTTATTCTGACTATAAATCGTGTTCCAAGCTATTGAGAGTAATCCCAAACAAATGGTTAAGTATAACTTCATTAAATTAATTCGGGATTACTTTAACAATGCCTTTTCCTTCTACGCCTAAGTAAATGAAGCCGTCTGGTGCTTGTATCACATTTCTAACACGCCCAATGCCTTCAAAAAGTTTTTCGCGTTTCACCACTTTATTGTTTTCAAGCACCAAACGCTCCACGTACCCAAATTTTAAAGACCCTACCAAAAGATTGTTTTTCCAATCTGGATATTTGTCTGATGTCACCATAGCAAAACCAGAAGGGGCTATAGATGGCACCCAATAAAATAAAGGTTGTTCCATGCCTTCTTTTGCGGTTAATTCAGTAAGAATCGTATTGTCATAATTAATACCATAAGATATCACAGGCCAACCATAATTTTTAGCTTTTTTAATGATGTTAATTTCATCACCACCTTGTGGACCATGTTCGTGTGTCCATATTTCACCAGTAACAGGATGTTTTATCATGCCTTGTGGATTTCTATGGCCATAACTATAAATGGCTTTTTTCGCATTTGGTGTATTTACAAACGGATTGTCCTCTGGTATTCTACCGTCATCAAACAATCTGTAAATTTTACCGTTATCTTTTGTTAGGTCTTGCGGATTCACAAAATGGTCGCCACGTTCGCCAGCAGAGAAATACAAATAGCCATCGTTATCAAAAACAATGCGAGAGCCAAAATGCTGGCCTCTTGTGGTATTTGGACCTGCTTTGTATAAAACTTCCTGATTTGTTAAAGACGTGCCACTTAATTTTGCTCTCATAATGGCGGTATTGCCACCAGTGCCTTCACCTTCAGGGGATGCGTAAGAGATATAAATCCAACCATTATTGGCATAATCTGGATGTAGTTTGATATCCAATAAACCGCCTTGCCCACGATTATATACTTCGGGAACGCCAGAAATATTGGTTTTTACACCATTTTTAAAATGAATCAATGCACCCGCTTTTTCGGTAATAAGCATACTGCCATCAGGTAGAAATTCCAATCCCCATGCAATAGGGACATCTGAAACTATGACTTCTGTAGTATATGTAAGCGTTGCAGGATCTTCAGCTTTAACAGATGATTCTGTTTGTTGTGCGCACGCAGAAAGCGTTACGGCAATTAACGGAATAATAAAAATAAGCTTTTTCATATGTGTTTATTTATTGTTTTTAAGGTCGTAATGTTATCGTTATCGCCTTATTCATTGGTTTTTTTATAAAAAACTTGTTGTTAATGGCGATTTCATAGTATATAAGACTGTTCTAAAGTTAGTGAGAATTATTTAAAAATTATAATTTACATTAATTCCCGCATAATAATTAACGGGATTGCCCGGATAATAAAATCTTGCAGGCGTGGTTCCAAACGCTGGGGCATTGATAAGTACTTGCGATGCGTATTTTTCATCAAAAATATTATCCAAGCCATAAAATATATTGGTTCTTAATTTTTGGGTAATATTTAATCTATAGCCCACTTTTAAGTTTGTTAATTTGTAATTGTCTGAATATAGACTGTTGCTGTCAGTCATAGGGATACTACCCACATATTGAAAATTAATGTTTCCGTAAAACCCTATTTTGGAATTAAAATCGATACCCGCATTAAAGACATCGCTAGGCACGCCTGTTAAATCGTTACCTGAAAAATTGTCTGTATCATCAACAAATTCCTTGAATGTATAATCGTTTAGCGAATAACTCACAAAAGAGCCAAGCGTAAACGATTCTTTAGTTAAGATATTATAGTTTAATGCCAATTCAAGGCCATCATGCTGCGTTCTACCTGCATTAATACCAATATATTGGTCTAAAGCTGTTCTTCTGGAAACTAGCAGGTTTTTAATATCCATTCTATATAATGCCAAGTTAAAAAACAATTTATTTTTAATGACTGTACCGCGCGTACCAACCTCAAAATTCCAACCTGTTTCTGGTTTTAAATCTTGGTTTATTTGGCCGTCAGGCATCAAGGTTTCTAAAAGCGTAATGGGCGAAAAGCCGTGACTAATATCAGAATACACCGCAATATCTTCAGAAACAAGATGTGAAATACCAAGCTTAGGAGACAAAATACCATTAAATTCATAAGAACCCGATTGGTCTGGATCTTCATCAGAAACCATAAAACGATCGTCTAAATCGTATGAAGTTTGATTATAATTTAAGCCAAGCGTCAGCATTGTTTTTTCCGTTAGGTTATAATTGGTTTCTAAAAACACATTAAAATAAGAACGGTTCTCTTTAAAATCAACCAATTGGTCTCCTTGTACACTGCCCGTGCCTTCTGGGAACTCTTGATAACGATTTACATAAGTGCCATATTTATAATTATCCCTAAACACTTCGCCACCTATGGTCCAGTCTAAATTTTTACCGAATAATGTGGTGTTGCCTATCAATCGGCTTCTTAAACCTATGGCAAAGGTGTCGTCTTCTAAAATATCAAAAGGTCTTGGTTCATAACCACTTCCAAATGATGTAAATACACTGGTGCTTTGTTTTAAATGGTCGTTGTATTCGTGGTTCCAAGATAAACCAAAAATACCACGTTGTGCATCTTCGTAGCCTTTTGCCTGTTGCCAAGTAAACGCTGCGGAAGACGGATTATTTATATACGCATTTTGACTTATGGAACTTGGTATGTAAGCAAACAAATCAACATAACTCATTAAAAACGTCAGTTCATCCTTTTCACTCAAAAAGTGATTGGTATTTAATGTGAATGTTTGTCGGTCATATTCGCCATTAGCCCTGTAACCATCCGTGTGCGTATTACTGTATATAGCCCTAAAACTGTTTTTTTCAGACCCGTGGTTTACATTAATCACTTCTTTAAACAAGCCAAAAGAACCAAACATAAATTCGCCATTGGCAGTCGTTTCATTTAAATACGCGTTTTGAGGAGTGAGGTGTATGGTACCTCCCAAACCAGCACCGTAAACACTAGATGATCCTTTGTCAATTTCCATTCTGGCAATAGAAGTGAGTTCAAAATCTTCAATATTGGTTTCGCCACTACCATTGGTTAATGGAATGTCCTTAAAATACGCTCTAATTTTAGCCGTACCATACAGGTTTCTAGAACCAACACCCCTTATGGTAATTCTATTGGTGTTAAGAGCCCCAGTTTGCATTAAAACACCTGGAATACGACTTAAAGTGGGAGCTATGTTGGTACTGTTAGCGCGTTCAATATCGGTTGTTGAAATAACATTCACTGTCGATGTAGCTGTTTTTAATCGTTTTGGTAGCTGATTGGCATTAATGACCACCTCATTAAGTTCGGAAGGGTTGATGCTAAGCTGAATGATTTTGTAGCTTTGGCTAACATGGACTTCAACTTGATTATATCCTGTTTTTTTAAACAGGTAATTACCAGACTGTGTCACTTCAAATTCACCTTGGTTATTGGAGACATAGGATTGATTGTCTGTTAAACTGGTAATATTCACATTGTTTAAAGGGGTGCCATTTTCAATATCAATTACTTTTCCTTTGAAGGAGTTTTGTGCAATCATGGTATGCATTGGAAGCAAAATACATACTAAAATGGTTTTAAAAACGAATCTCATTTTTGTGTTTAGTTTGGTTTTTTAAATAAAGGCATAAAACTATTACTAAATATTTAATTTTTTTGACTCATTTGCTATAAAAGAATGTTAATTGTGGTTTATTACAGAACCTGCAAGTTATTTTTTGAAATAAAAATAAAACATCTTGCAAAACATCAATAATTACATATATTTGCACACTTGTTTTTGGAACTTGAAATAGTTAATTTCATGGATTAAAAAATAAGACGAATTGAACAGGTTGTCGAAAGCCAAGCGCGAGCTAGCTATACACAAAAAATGTCCTTTGGACATTTTCTTAACGTTCATTTCGGGGTGTAGCCCCTCGACTTCGCTCGGGATAAACTACACTACGGGTTAATATTCTTCGGGGTGTAGCGTAGCCCGGTTATCGCGCCTGCTTTGGGAGCAGGAGGTCGCAGGTTCGAATCCTGCCACCCCGACCAAGAAAATCCAACACAAACGTGTTGGATTTTTTTATTTGCGGAGTTTCCAGGTTTACCTAAGGAAACGGAGTAAATAAAAAAATCTACAGCAAATCCCATTTGCTGTTGGATTATCTTGAGCAACACCCCTTATTCAGGATCACGACCAGAGGGAGTAATGCTTATAGTCCAGCGGAGTTTCCAGGTTTACCTAAGGAAACGGAGTAAATAAAAAAATCTACAGCAACTCCCATTTGCTGTTGGATTATCTTGAGCAACACTCCTCTATTCAGGATCACGACCGCAGGGCGTAATTCCAATAGTAAGCAAACAAAAAAAAAGCTTCTAAAATAGAAGCTTTTTCACCAACCAAAGAAGTCCTAAAATAATCCTAGTCTGACACTAGGCGTATTAACTCTAACATTTGTGCTCATAGTAGTTCTTTGTCGTGGATATCTGTCATAGTAGTAACCTTGATATCCATAATAGTAAAAAGAGGCATGATGATAGTAATAATCACTATGGTGACAATGATGGTTACAATGCTCATAATGGTTAGCATAAGCATCTTTTTTGCCTTTCATATAAGCTTTGTAAGCTTTTTTGTCTTTTCGCTTTAAATCGTTTTCATAGTTTTTTTGTTCTTTCCAAAACGTTTCTTCTTCGGCTTTGTTTTTTGAACTGAATTGTTGTTCGAATTTTGCGTCTTCCTCAGCTCTTTTTTGATAATAGGATTTTTTATCAACGGTTGCTTCATTTGAGAGGTCATTGTCCTGGGCATTTGTTATAAATGAAAAACTTAATACGATAAGAAATACGATTGTTTTTATAGATTTCATAACTTGAATTTTTAATGGTTTTTCAATATTAAGACACCTTATATCCGTTTTACCCTACCTTTTTTTAGAGATTATTTAAATTTTTTATTTTAAAAATCAAATCCTAGAGAAAATTGCCAAACCCTGTTTTTAGGATGGCCTTCATCATACACACTTCCTAACCCTAAGTGATAGCGAACGCCTAAACTGACTCCTGAGTCTGTTTTAAAACCAGCTCCTAAATTAACACCCCAATCAAAGTTATCTGGTTCAAATTCTTGAGATGTATCAAACAAATTAAAGCTACTGTCAAATTCTTCCTTATGGGAAATAGCTAATCCTACTTGTGGACCCACTTCTAAAAAGAAGTTTTCATCGGGATATAATTTTAGCAATAATGGTAGATTTATGTAATCCAATTTTTGGGTGAATGTTCCGCTGTCATCCCGTAATTCGTAACCTTGTTGGGAGTATAGAACTTCGATTTGTAAAGATGTGCTTTCCGATATGAATGATTCGCCATATAAACCAATATGAAATCCGTGTCTTTGTCCGGTTTCAGTATCTCCATCAAAACTTACCGCGGCTAAATTATAACCTGCTTTGATACCTGAATTGGATTGTTGTGCTTGAGCTTGAATCGTTAGCGTTGCACTGAGTATGAATAAGAATTTTAAAATCGTTTTCATTGTCTTAAGTTTTTAATAGTTAAATGATTTTTATTTTCCGCCGTTTGCTTGCAAATCGGCAATGCATTTTGCATCAAGTTGCGGTGCCGTGCTGGAGCCCATTAAATTTGATAATCCCGAACCGCTTTCTGCGGCCCAATACATCAAACAACTTTCTACGTTGCAATGTTTGGCATGTTCTGGATCTTCATGATTTTCAACCATATTGGAACCTAGATTAGTCAGACCAAGTAAATGCCCGAATTCGTGCGTGATTACCGTGGTTTCTAAAACACTTCTGCTGGGTTCAAAAGCACTGTTGCTTAAATCTTGAATGGTTTCTTCAAAAATCACAAAGGATGTATTTCTATAAGCCGTTCCTAAAACAGTACCAGAATTTGTGGTATTGGCAGAAGCACCATCAATAAAAAGTGCCCAAACAGCTATTTGATTGGTAGTATTGTATTTAGTTCGGTTGGCATCTTCAATAGCCATAATGTCTTGATTTGTATAAGATGCTTTTCCTGTGGAGGCAATGGCTCTGGTTTCTACAATAATACCATTAGGCTTAAAAGTTCGGGCGTTTAAAAAAGAAACAAAATTATCAATGCTGCTTTGAGATGGTTTTAAACCTTCAACATAAACCAATTCAATAACCAAACTTTTAAAGGTGTGATCAGAGAGCAAATCGTTCGAGGAACTTCCGGTTGCTTTTTGGTTTTCGGATTTATTAATGGTTTCATCAACCGGTCTTAAATCGTCATCTTTTGAGCAGGCTGCCAAAACAAATACGATGCATACTATTTTTAATATTTTTTTCATGTCATTATTATTTTAAAATAAGCAGCTGCTGGTTTCCCAACAGCCGCCTCACCAAAACAAGTTGGCAACCAAACCAACCTACCTGAAATTAAATAAATACTAAATTTGGGTCAAAACCAGTGTTATGGCAGCATTGGTTGTGCTTTTTAAAGAGATGGATGTATTATTAAAGCTTGTTACTTCCCAAGTATGGTTAAGTAAACTAAATGCTGCATTTCCAGAAAAAGTTACGTCTAAAAACACGTCTGTTTCTGATGTTACTTCATAAGTGCCCTCAACGGTACTAATAGTTGCATTTACTGCTTTACATGTTAAGTCGTTTGCAAAATCTATAGTATAGTTTGCATAATCTGTGGTTTTATTTACACCGGCAGTTATAAAAGATTGTACTTTAAATGATCCATCAACGATAATGGTTTCTAGATTTTTTGCTTCAGCTTCAGCAGTATCTTCAGCGTCTTCAATATCTAGACAATCACTAATACTTGCTTGTAAATCTAAATCGCTTGTTATGGATATAACGGTATCATTATTTAAGGTTGCAGCAATGGGGTACTTAATAGCGAACAGTTCATTATTTCCAAAGTTGTTCATGTAAGTGTATAATTCTTGCTCAGATTCAATAACAACGCTACCAGTTTGCTCCAGCGTTAAGCTATAGGTTAAAATAGTGATAGGGAAATCAATATCGATACAAGAAATCGCATTTTTACCTTCATTTTCAAGGGTTTCACAAGCATCAATTAGGGCATCGTATTCTGCTTGATTCGTAACAACCACCTCCGTGTAATTACTTGTTTTAACTGTTAAAGGGAATTGTAATGTAATGATATCATTATCATTAGTGATTTGACCTAAAATGTTTAAAACCAATTGATAATCAGATTGTGTTAGTAAAGTTACTTCGATACCATTTACATTAGCGACCACAGGAAGTAATATAGATGAACACGATGTACCATCTAAAAAATCATCAAAGCTTCCATCATACATACTAGAACGTTTAAGGTTGCTGGCTGTTTGGGAGTTTGCCGCATTCGTGTTAGGGTTTTGTCCGTTCTCACTATCCAATTCGTCTTGACAGGATGTGAATGCCAAAAATGTGACTAATAAAATTGCTGTAATAGATTTTAAATTTTTCATGATAATAGTTTTTTGGGTTATTAATTTTTTTTCTTTTTCATAGCGATTTTTTCGCTTTCTGTAATTAAGACAACCAGGTTTAAATTTACCCTACCAGGATATTAAAATTAGTTTTATGGTTAAGTAGATGGAGGCTAAAATAGATGTTACTAGTACAATTTTTAATAGAGTTTCTATGAATTTAATAATATTGTCAGATTTCAAATAATTTGTTTTCATTTTCGCATTAAGACAACTATGTATATATTTACCCTACTTTTATAAATGTTTTTTAATTTTCAGCCTCTGATAACATATTTAAATGGACATTAACAACCCCAAACTTTGCGAAGAAAATTATTTCAATCATTTTTATTTAGAGCATGTACAACATGCCAGTAATTTTGCTTTCTACAAATGTGGCGATAAGGATCATGCGCTGGATTTAGTTCAGGACGCATTTTCTAAAATTTGGGAAAATTGCTCCAAAATAGATTTTACAAAAGCAAAAACCTATTTGTTTACTACGGTTAATAATTTGTTTTTAAACAGCGTTAAACACAATAAAGTGGTTTTAGAATATGCTAAAGCGGCTCCTTATATTGACAAAACAAACGAAAGCCCAGAATATTTATTGGAAGAAGAAGAGTTTAAAAAGAAACTTCAAAACGCCATCTCATTATTAACGGATGCGCAACGCGAGGTATTTTTATTGAACAGAATTGACGGAATGAAATACAGGGAAATAGCCGAATTATTGGGCGTTTCACAAAAGGCAGTCGAAAAAAGAATGACGGGTGCTTTAAAAATATTAAGGGAGCACATAGAAAATATTTAGCAGTAGGTAGGGTAAATTTAAAGTTAGTTGTCTAAGACTTGAAGGATCATACAATGAAAAATGAACATAACATATTAAAGTGGTTAAATAATGAGCTTTCTGAAGACGAAGTTAAAGATTTAAAACAATCTGAAAACCTTGAAACTCTAGAGAAAATAGCTTTTTATGTCTCACAAATGCAAGCACCAAAAATGGATGCGCAGCAGGCTTTGGCTGCTTTTAAGGAAAGAAAACGTTCTAAAAAAGAAACCAAAGTCATTCCATTAAACTTTAAAACGTTTATACGTGTGGCTGCTGTTTTTGTGGTGATGCTAGCATCGTCTTATTTTTTATTCTTCAACAATACAAAATCTTTTGAAACCCAAATAGCGGAAACCCAAACCATCATGTTGCCTGATGCTTCCGAAGTTATTTTAAATGCCCAATCTACATTAAAGTACAATAAGAAAACTTGGAATGATACGCGTGATTTAGAATTAAGCGGAGAGGCCTTTTTTAAAGTCAGCAAAGGGCAAAAGTTTACGGTAAATACCCCCATAGGAATGGTTCAAGTGTTAGGAACCCAATTCAATGTAAAAGAACGCCCCAATTACTTTGAAGTTCAATGTTATGAAGGATTGGTAGCAGTAACTTATAACCATAAAACCCTGAAATTATCCAAAGGAAAATCATTCAGAGTGCTGGATGGAACCATTCAAGTTGTAGGTGATTTTAATGCTGAAAATCCGTCGTGGTTGCAAGCTGAATCAAGTTTTGATAAAATTCCGTTAAGCCAAGTCGTTAATGAATTAGAAAGGCAATACGACTTGAAAATTGATTATAAAGCTGTGGATGGGTCACAATTATTTACAGGAACATTTACACATTCAGATAAAAATATTGCGTTACAATCCATTACCATTCCTTTAAAATTGAGTTATAAAATAGAAGGTAGAAATGTTACGTTATATAACTATGGAAAGTAGAAAATGGATCATTTATATACTTGTATGTTTTATTCAATTTTGTTTCGGTCAAACCAATTCTGAAAAGGTACCGCTAACAGAACTAATAATAGCCATTGAAACTAAATTTGATGTAAAATTTTCATATGCCCATGAAGATGTGGTCAACATTTCCATTGAAAAACCAGACGCCAATTTTAATCTTCAACAAACTTTAAGTTACTTAAATAGCAAAACACTTCTAAATTTTAAAACATTAGATAATCGCTACATTACGGTATCGGTGATTGATAAAACAATGACTGTTTGTGGTAAGGTGATTTCAGCTGTAACCAATGAACCTTTATTTGGCGCTTCCATTTATATAAGCCATACCAATAGAGGTGTTATTTCAGATGATCAAGGTAAGTTTCAGTTAGAGCATGTGCCTTTAAAATCATTTATAACCATATCGTATTTAGGCTTTAAAAATGACCAAGTACCTATGGAATCTTTGTTTAATGAAGAGGGTATTTGTAACACCATAGCGCTTGAAGAAAGTCAGGAAACCCTCAATCAAGTGCTTATTACCAAGTTTTTAACCACTGGTCTGCAAAAGCTCATAGACGGAAGCACGGTTTTAAATACAGAGAAATTCGGTGTTTTACCCGGACTTACGGAACCAGATATATTACAGTCCATACAAGCACTTCCGGGTGTTGAAAGTGTGAATGAAAGTATCGCCAATATTAATGTAAGGGGAGGTACAAACGACCAAAATTTAATCCTTTGGGATAACATAAAAATGTACCATTCGGGACATTTTTTCGGACTTATTTCAGCATACAATCCCAATTTAACGAACAATGTTGTCGTCACAAAAAATGGTACTTCCAGTGAATTTAGTGACGGCGTGTCCAGCACCATTAATATGTCTACTAAAGATGCGTTGACCCATAAATTGCAAGGTGGTGTGGGGGTTAATTTAATAAGTGCCGATGCTTTTTTGGAAATACCCATTACTAAAAAACTGGCGTTGCACCTTTCTGGAAGACGCTCGTTTACCGATTTTATTACATCACCTACTTACGATAATTATTTTGAGCGTAGTTTTCAAGATAGTGAGTTAACCACCAATAGCGACAATATTAGTGAAAGCAATCGGTCGTCAGAGTTTTTCTTTTACGATTACACAGCAAAACTGTTATTCGATTTGAATGAAAACCATAAGTTTCGCGCCAACATTATTGGTATCAGTAACAATCTGGATTATAAAGAAAATTACACCAATAATAACGATCAATCAGAGTCAAAAACAAGTAATTTAAGTCAGGAAAACATGGGTTTAGGGACTCAATGGAATGCCATTTGGACTGACACATTTACGACGGATGTCATGGCATTTTATTCCAAATACAATGTTGATGCGATTGACTATAGAGTGGACACCGACCAAAAACTAACGCAATCGAATGAGGTACTGGAAACAGGTGTTAAAATGAATACGAAGTTAAAACTTAACACGCATTTGAATTTCCTAAATGGCTACCAGTTTAGTGAAATAGGCATTCTTAACCAAACAACCGTTTCTGCACCGTCCTACGATAGAACTAAAAAAGATGTCTTGCTCAACCATGCTGTTTTTAGTGAACTGGAATTTAATAACAACCAAACGTATGTTAGGTTTGGGGTCAGAGCTAATTATTTTCAGAAGTTTGCTAAGTTTTTAATGGAACCCAGATTAAATTTAAGACAAAAGCTTTCTAATGAATTTGCTTTAAAATTACAAGGGGAATTTAAAAACCAATCCGCCACACAAATAGTCGATTTTCAAGATGATTTTTTAGGTGTTGAAAACCGACGATGGATTTTAGCCAATGAACAGAGTATTCCCATTTCGGAAAGCAAACAAGCCTCGTTTGGGTTTGAATTCAACCAGAATAATTTGGTTTTAGATGTGGAAGCATTTTATAAAAGGGTAGAAGGGATTACGGCTTCCAATCAAGGGTTTTATAATAATTTTCAGTATATCGATGCGACGGGGAGTTATGAAGCGAAAGGGGTGGAATTTTTGGTTAATAAAACGGCAAGCACTTACAGCACTTGGTTAAGTTATACCTATAGTGTTAATGATTATGAGTTTGAATCGTTTACACCATCAAAATTTCCCAATAATATAGATATAAGACATTCTGTGTCATTAGCGTTTAATTATAATCTGCTTGATAATTTGGAAGTGTCCGTAGGTGGTATTTGGCGTAGCGGACAACCTTTTACACAACCTGTTACTGGTAACGAAACCATACAAGATGGTAGCCAAACGGTTGTAAATTATGACACACCAAATAGTAATAATTTAGACGATTTCATGCGATTGGATGCTTCCATAAATTATAATTTTAACTTCTCAAATGATATTAAAGGTTCTTTGCGGGCGGGCGTTTTAAATGTATTGGATAGGGAAAACACCATTAATAGATATTATGAAGTTGATCCAAATGATTCTGAATCCACCATTCAAATAGATAATAAATCGCTTGGCCTAACGCCTAATATTAGTTTAAGGGTTAGGTTTTAATGGTTGGTCATTGCGAGGAGGTATGACGAAGCAATCTGTTTAATTGTAGTTCCCCATCATGAGATTGCTTCGTGCCTCGCAATGACGAGACCACTGTCATTGCGAGGAAGTATGACGAAGCAATCTGTTTAATTGTAGTTCACCCTCATGAGATTGCTTCACTGCGTTCTCAATGACGTTATGCATTCAACTCCTGCATAATTTCTGCAAACAAACGGTACGATGTAATACGATCCTTGCTATCATAAATATTCGTCACGGCAATGAGCTCATCAATCTGTGTGGCTTCAATAAACGCTTTCACTTGTTGGTTCACGGTGTCTTTATTGCCGACAAAGGTATATTTAAGCATCTGTTGTACTGAAGGATGCTGTTTCATAGCGCGTAGCTCATCGGTCATGTCCGTTGGAGGTTGCATAAAATCCCTTTTGCCTGTTAATAGGCCTACAATCATTTTATAAAGTGAGGTCGAAATACGTTCCGCTTCCTCGTCGGTATCAGCCACAATGATGTTAACACCGGCAAAGGTATAGGGCTTTTCAAGGACGTCGCTTGGTTGGAATTCACGTCTATAAATATCAAGCGCAGCTAGTAATTGGGGCGTTGCAAAATGACTGGCAAAGGCATAAGGCAAGCCTTTTTTCGCTGCCAAATGGGCGCTATCGGTGCTTGATCCTAAAATATACAGCGGTACATCCACGCCTTCTGCTACGGTGGCGCGTACCTTTTCGTTGAGGTTGTCTAGTGAAAAGTAGTTTTGTATCTGTTGCACGTTGTCTGGAAAGGACATCGCTGCTTCGTAAAAGTCGGAGCGAATGGCTTGTGCCGTTTCTCTATCGGTGCCCGGAGCGCGTCCCAATCCCAAATCAATGCGATGGGGATATAAGATTCCCATGGTGCCAAATTGTTCGGCAATGATTAATGGGGAATGGTTTGGTAACATGATGCCACCCGATCCCACACGGATGTGCTTGGTGCCTTCGGCAATCTTACCGATTAAAATGGACGTCGCACTGCTACCAATGGCATCGGAGTTATGGTGTTCTGCCAACCAATAGCGCGTATAGCCCACTTCCTCGGCAGCTTGTGCCAATGCTAGCGAATCGTTAAAGGTGTCTTGCAACGAGCGTCCTTTAGATACAATGGCAAGGTCTAATATAGAATAAGCAATTTTTTTATTTTGCATGAATTTTTGTGTTTATACATTTAAAAAGCAACATGTATTAAAGCATCTGAAAAGGTTCTAGTTATGGGTGATGCAACTAAAAATAGCTACTTTTTTTGTTCACTCTTCCTTTCAGTGGGTTTAATAATCATTCTAAAAGATTGGTCTTTATAAATGTAATAACCTAACCAATTGTACAAGGTTCTTATCTTATTTTTAAAATTGACAAGACTCATGATGTGTACAAAAATCCAAATCAACCAAGCGCTAAAACCTTTTAAGTATTGTTTTTGATTTGGAAAATCCAATACCGCTTTGTTTCTTCCTATGATGGCCATCGCTCCTTTATCGGTGTATTGAAATGGCTTCCAATTGGTGTCTTTCCTAAGTAAGTTGTCTGCCAAATTTTTAGCCTGTTGTAACGCGGGTTGTGCTAATTGCGGATGTCCGTTGGGATACTTTTCATCACCAACAATCAAAGCACAATCGCCCAAAGCATAAATGTTATCGTAGGACTGAACAAGATTGAACCGATTTGTTTTCATGCGTCTGCCCGCCCCAAAACAGTCTTTTGAAAATCCGTCAAATGTTTTTGCCGATACGCCTGCTGCCCAAATAAGGTTTTTCGATGGAATTTCATGTCCGTTGGATAAATACACAGTTTCCCCATTAAAATCCTTCACCAAGGCATTCATGGTTAAGGTCACGCCAAAATCGGTTAATTTTTTAGAGGTGTATGCTTGGGCATTTTTAGACATGGCTGCCAACACAGAAGCCTGTCCGTCAACCAAATGAATGTCTCCCAAGTCTTGTGCTATTAATTCAGGATAGTCTTGTAAAATAATGGACGCTTTCATTTCAGATAATATGCCCGAAAGCTCCACGCCCGTTGGCCCAGCCCCTGCAATAACAAAGGTTAGGTATTTTTTCCGTTCTTCAAGGTCATGGATGCGTGTGGCACGGTCTAGTCGGGTAAGAATCACATTTCGTAGTGACAAGGCATCACTAATCGTTTTCATTGGTAAACTTTTTTCCTCAATGTTTTTGTTGCCAAAAAAGTTGGTTTCCGTACCAGTTGCCATCACCAAAATATCGTATGTCAACTCACCGTTACTTAATATCAATTTGTTCTCTTCCGGAACTACTTTTATAAGAGCGCCCAGTCTAAAACGGACGTTTTTTAATTTCCTTAAAATTTTCCGGAACGGATAACTAATGGCAGAGGGTTCCATAAAACCTGTGGATACCTGATAAATTAAAGGTGGAAAGAAATTATAGTTGTTACAGTCAACCAAAACAATCTGGTAATTGGGATAATTACCCAATCTTTTCACCAATTCCAAGCCTGCGAAACCACCGCCAACAACCACTAGCTTTTTAGTGTTTTTCATAACCATCTTGCTGTTTTTTATATAACGCAAAGGTAGTTAAATGAGGTATTTTAAATAGTGGGTTGGTTTAATAATGTTGGTTTTGTTTTTATTGGAATGGGGTGGTTTTATTTAATGTTGGATTTTTGGGTTTTGAGATTTTCTTGTGAGGCTGTTGTTAAATTGTCTAACGTGTTCGTGTATGGAAAGTTGAGTGTTTGGAGGCGAGGACTTTCCGCGAGGAAAGTTAGAAGCAAAGAGCTATGGCCGGTGTTGTACGCAGTTATTATTAATTATTAAAATTTTTCCTTTCGTTTCTTCGATAGAATTAACTGTCTAAAATACAGAGTATTTGTGGTGTCTTTTATTTCGGCCGTTTTCCACTCACTAATTTCATTTTCACTAAACTGACTTTTATAGCAATCTAGAATTTTCAAGGCTTCATTTTCTTCATCTTGAGAATATTTAATAGAAACGTTTAAATAGTCAGGATGTACGGTATTTAAACCACCAATCATTTTAAATTTTTCGCTATCAGCTTTGGTCCATCCCAGATAGTACAATGGATAAGTGCTTGCCCATTTATTGCTCAAAATGATTTCAGTAGTCATATCGCTTACCATTCGATGGTCTGAATGCCCCGTATCGCCATCTGGACCAAAAGTCAAAATAAATTCAGGGTTAATATCCTTAATTTTCTCAGTAATTTTTTCTTTGAGTAGTTTTGATTGTTTGAAATATTCAGGAATTCCTAAACTCGAATCAAAACCATCAGTAAATCCTAAAAAGACGGGTGTCTCCAGGCCAAGAAGGTTACAAGCACATCTGGTTTCATTTTTTCTTATCTCAATTAAGGAATCGACCGGAATAGCCTTTTTGGGCTGTCCATATCTGCCGTCTGTAGCAATTAAAAGATATATTTTATGCGTCTTACTATATTTTTTCAAGACGGGTGAAAATGCAGTTTCATCATCTGGGTGTGCTAAAACCACCAAAATGTTCTCTTTTTTAATGTGACTTGTTTTGAATGAAAAAAGAAAAACCATAAAAAATATAATTGAGAATAGTCTTTTCACATCTAGATTTGTTTTAATTGCATACAACTAGTTTATATGCGAAACTTTTTCTTCTTTTTTATAAATCAACCAAACTTAGCCTTTTCTTACAACAAATCCAAGCACTGACTTACTATTTTAGAATGTCATTTTCCTAGGTTTTATCGATGGTCTTGTACGTCGAAGCTATCCGTCATTGCGAAGGAGGCACTAATGCGGCAATCTGTTTGTTGCGTCATTGCGAGGAGGTACGACTAAGCAATCTTTTTAATGGTAGTTCTGCATCATGAGATTGCTTCGTGCCTCGCAATGACGTTGGTGAGATTGCTTCGTGCCTCGCAATGACGTTGCCGTAGAGAATTAGTTTACTCCACCCATTGTTCGTACAAAGCCCCATTTTTAAAAAATACACCAAACCTGTCCTCGAACAAGACACCAACAAAACCCTCTTTGTTATATTGATAGAGGGTGTTGCTAAGCAAGAATGATACAACCTTTTCCCTAAATCATGTAACTGTTTTTCAGCATAATAGCTTGAAATTTGTTATTAACGGACGTTTACACCTTAAAATGAGATACCATGGATACAAAAGAACTGGAAAAATTACCAAGCAAAGATGGAGCGATTGATAAAGGCGATGCCCATATTATTGTGGAGTTAATAGAATATGAACATGATTCTGTGGTAAGTAAGTCCATCATGAAAAAAGCAACTGGTTCTATAAATGCGCTCTCTTTTGCCAGTGGCGAAGGACTAAATGAGCGGACGTCTCCTTACGATACTTACGTACAACTTATTGATGGCAGCGCCATTATTGAGATTGATGGTAAGGCATCTACACTTCAAACGGGTGATGGCATTTTGATACCCGCCGATAAACCTAGTCATATTAAACCTAACGGACGTTTTAAATTAATCTTAACCGTTATAAAAAGTGGCTATGAATAAAACAAAGTATGTTCAACTTTATGTGAGGCGTTGTTTAGTGGTTTATTGCCACTAAGGGCAGACTTTAAAACATACAACTGGCTGTGCTTTTAGGTTAGTTTACTTCTTTTTATGTCTTGTATGATGTCTTGGGTTACCAACACTAAATTGTCTTCAATTTGTTTAGAAAGCACGTCCAAATCGTTAAAGTTTGGATTTTCAATTAACACAGTCTCGAGAATGGCATATTGGGGTTTGGTTGTTCTGTGTTCATTCCACTTAGTTGTTTTAAAATAGTGCCAGTATTTTTCTTGGATGGGAATCGTTTGTCCTAAAAGCCAAACTTCAAATTGCATTTTCGAATGATTTAATACAAGTCCCATTTTCAGTTTTCTCTTTTTTAAGAAATCGTTGGAGTAATAAAAATAGGTATAATCCATATAACCTTGGAATAGGCTTCCAAATGAATAGCTTTCAGAAAGATTCTTGGAAAGCGTTGTGCCAAGTCGCGTTACATACTTTACAAGTGCTGTATAGGCTTCTTGAATGTCGCCCTTTTTCAGCTGTTCTTTATATATATCTACGTAATGATTTAAATCTTTCATTATGCAAAATCCTGGTTCATTAGTTTACTTTATGGTTCTATCTTGCACGTTAAATACGGTTCCTGCCGGATCTTGAATCCAGTGCATGTTTTTTGGAAGTTCTTCAATGTCGTCGCAAGTCTCCACACCATTTGTTTGTAAATACAGTGTTGCTTCTTCTATATCAGGAACGGTAAGTTGTAACCACGTTTCGGAATGGGTGTAGTTGTCCACACAGTCCAACCAAAGAATATTATTGCCGAATGTCACTTCATGGGTTCTTGAAACGGTTGGATTATCTATGGGTTTTTCTTCGACTTTCAGCTTTAAAATATCCCTGTAAAAAGCAATTGTTTGTTCGTATTTGTGTTTAGGTATTTTTATGGCGATGTTAATGCCTGCTTCAAATTTTGGGTTCATTGTTTTTAGTTTTTCAAGTTGCTTTTTTCTTTTTTAATACAAACCAAACATAGCCCTTTCCTACAAAACATCCAAACAATTTCTGTTTTTCGCAAATCAGTTTATTTGGTTTTTTCGCTGTTTTGCAACTTGGTATTCGCCTAGCTTAAAGTATGTAATAGGCATATTTGTCAATCATCTTCTTATTTCAATTGTGTTAATAACCTATTGTTTTTGAGGTACTTATTAAATAGATAAAGCACGTACATTTTATAAAGTAGTCTTAATTTGGCGGTTAAACTTAAAAACAAATAGATATGAAAAATGGGATCAAAATTTTACTGAGCATGTTTGCTTTATTAGCAATTTCATGTGGCAATTCAACCAAACAGGCGGGAACAGAGGGGGCGTCAGATACCTCTTACACGAGAGATGCTCAAGAAATTGATAATTTGAACGGGGAGGATAATATCAATAGCGGTAGTAGTGCTATGAATACTGAGGCAACAAATAGCTCCCTACAAGATCGAGGTCTTACTCAAGAAGAACAAGAAGCATATGATAAACAAAGGAATGCGCAAATGTATACGTCTTTAAATATGACAGAGGAACAAATTGGGAAATATGAAACCGAAACACGTATGTCCATGGATGCATGGAAGCAAGATAATCCTCAAAAAATGATGGCCATAGAAGATAGAATGAAACATCAAAGCGATCATTTGAAAACCATTCTAAATGAGTCACAGTTTATAAGCTATGGGCAATGGACCACTTCCAATCCCTATAGAAATTAATTTATTCATAAATCAAAAAAAGAGCCCTTTGTACCTAGTGTATAAAGGGTTTTTTAATTTATAGTAGACGTTTGCGAGCCTCTGTATTGGTTGAAGTTTGTCAATTTGGGCTATCAGAATAAAAAAGCCGCAGAAAAATAGTCTTCCACGGCTTTAAAAACACACTAACATAATAAAATCAACTCTCACATCTGGTCTATAGAAGATTTGGAATTTCTATTTACAAGATACCATCAAACTATAAAATAGTTGTTGGCAATCCTGGTACCTAACATTATAATTTTTGAAACGCATTGTCATACAAGGTATTTTTAAGCCTTTGGTATTTTTCAAGATGGTATTGAAAACTTTTTCGAAGTTGTTCGTACTCTCTTAAATAAGCAATATCACATTGTATATCATCACATTCCGTTACTTTTGTATAGGTGTTGGAATATGATAGAACGGTCTCTAAAAGTTGTTTATTGGCTTTTTTACGTTTAGAAAATAGCATTAAAATGTTCTTTGGAATCTCATTGCCATGAATAGATTGCGCATATAAATTCAACAGTTTATCTATTTCATTATCTATGTATTGCAGCTGATTTGCCCAGCCTTTTAGTTCTATAAAGTTGTATTTGTGTAACACATCTACATCGGAGTCGTGATTTTCAATTTTTTCCATTAGTAGTATATTAAATTTTTTTCTTGTGCTTGTTGATTAACATCAATCACCTTTAGTTCTATCTCTCCCGTTGGGAATTCCCAATGTACAATATCATTTACGGAATACCCAAACAAAGCGGCTCCCATGGGTGTAAGTATGGAAACCTTATTGTTTTTTATATCTTTCTCTGAAGGTTGAACAATCTGAATGGTTTTTTCCCATTTATTATCAGACGTTACGGTTACGATACTATTTAAGCGTACCACATCTTGGGGCATGTCTTCTTCGTCCAGAATGTGCGCCGTTTTTAACTCTTCTGTAAATTTTCTCAATGATTTTTGAATTTCATGATCCCCTACATATCCAGAAATGTTGAGTATGCGCTTAATATATACATACTCCTTTTTTTCTAACATTAAATTTCCGTATTTCATTTTTTCATTATTTATGGGAAAATCCCGCGTTGTACATAAGCTTTTTCAATTCTTGTGATGGCAATGCAATAGGCCGCTGTTCGCATATCTATGCCTTCATTTTTGGCATATTCATGAACTTTATCAAAGGAATTTTTTAATTTCTTTTCCAGTTTATCCATAACCTCGTCTATATGCCACATTTCACCACTTCGGTTTTGTAGCCACTCAAAATAGCTAGCAATAACACCTCCCGAATTACATAAAATATCAGGTATGATGGTAATTCCTTTGGCTAAAAGAATTTTTTCGCCTTCTATATCTGTAGGTCCGTTGGCGCCTTCAGCTACTAATCTTGCCTTAATTTTTGGTGCGGTTTCTTTTGTTATTTGATTCCCGAGGGCTGCTGGAATACAAATATCACAGTCCACGCCAAAGAAATCATCCTTGTCTATAATGGATGCTTCTGGAAAACCTGCAATGTTTCCTTTGTTGGATGTGCTATAGTTATATAGCTTTTCTACCTGAATTCCTTCAGGGTTATAGAGGCTTCCAAAAACATCTTGAACCGCTACTAGTTTAGCGCCTTCTTGTTCTAAAAAGTAAGCCGCCCAATATCCAACATTACCGAAACCTTGTACAATAAAGCGCTTTCCTTTTAGTGTCTCATGGTTACCATGTAGCCAGAATTTAATACTCAAATACACACCGAACCCTGTTGCTCTATCACGGCCTTCCAATCCGCCACTTTCTACAGGTTTACCTGTTACAACGTGTTGGTTTGCCGAACGTTCGGCTGGTGGTCTGGTACTCATATAGGTATCAGCAATCCAAGCCATGGTTTGGCTGTTCGTATTAAGATCGGGTGCAGGAATATCATGCTCTGGTCCTATATTGTCAGCCAAGGCAAACGTGAATCTTCTCGTAATACGTTCCAATTCACCTTGCGAATATTTTGAAGGATCTAATTGGATACCACCTTTACCACCACCATAGGGCAAACCGGCAAGCGACGTTTTCCAGGTCATCCACATAGCAAGGGCTCTTGCTGCATCAATATCAACCGTGGGATGGTAACGTAAACCGCCTTTATAAGGGCCTAATGCGTTATTATGTTGCACACGATACCCTCTAAATATCTCAACGTCCCCATTATCCATTTTTACTGGAAAATGAATGACGAGTTCATTGTTGGTGATGCTTAAAATCTTACGGATGTTTGGGTTTAAATGGATGTGATTGGCTGCACGGTTAAATTGCTCCATCACATTATCCATCATCCCTCTTTTTAACACATTTTTTGTCTTAGAATTTAATTCTTCTGTCATTATTTCCATGATGCTGTTCTTATATTTTTTAATACTTCTAAAGTCTGTTCCAACTAATGTTGGTTATATGTAACTCAGTAGTTTACTTTTTTATCCTTACCGTTGTTTAATAATGAATTTTATTAATAATGTATCTGTTGATAATCTATGTTTTGATTTATATCCATTTTGTTGGATACCATAGGTTTTACTATCAATTCATCATATTCACTGCATGCCCATACCAGACTTTTTTGCTTGGTAAGCACACAAGTCGTTACATGCATACAGGAGGGGCATATATTAAATTGATTTGTCTTCATAGGTATAATTGTTTTTCTACAATAAGACAATATATATGCCAGTGCGTGCCATAAAAAGCCCAAACACAGTAAACCCCTTTAAACACAAGGGGTTTAAGGGTTTTATGATTGTAAATAAAAAGTAGAGGAGTGGTACATATTTACCCAGCTGGGGCAAAATGTTCCAAAAATGCTATTATAATTTAGTTAGTTTATTCTGAAAGCTTTTGACGAATGGTCTTTCTGTCAATTCCAAGAATTTCAGCAGCTTTGGTTTTATTGTTATTGGTACTATTCAAGACCTTTTGGATGTACCGTTTTTCCATGTCCTTCAGCGACATGAGTTTTTCACTTGAAAATTCAATAGTATGCTTTAGGGCGTGGGGAAGATGTTCTACGTCTATTATTTTATCGCACATGATTACGGCACGTTGAATCACGTTTTCCAATTCCCGGATGTTTCCAGGCCAATCGTAGCGTTGCAGTATATTTAATGCTTCCGGACTTATCTTCACAAAGCGGTCTTTGTATTCTACGCCGTATTTAAATAGAAACTTATCTACCAACAACGGAATATCTTCTTTGCGTTCCCTTAACGGTGCTACATGGATTTCCACAACGGTAAGTCGATAATACAAATCCTCCCTAAATGTTTGTTTTTTTATTAGGTCCCTTAAGTTGCTATTGGTGGCTGCAATAATACGTACATCTACTTTTTCGGTTTTTTGGGAACCTACTTTGACAACCTCTTTTTCCTGTAAAACACGTAATAATCTGGATTGAACCGCTAAGGACGCATTGCCAATTTCATCCAAGAAAATGGTGCCTCCATGGGCGGCCTGAAAATAACCATCCCTATTGGTATCCGCTCCTGTAAATGCGCCTTTAACATAGCCAAAGAGTTCAGCTTCCAATAGGTTTTCGGGAATGCCTCCACAATTCACCGAAATAAACGGAGCTCTGGCATATTTACCTTGATAATGAATGGCACGTGCCACTAATTCTTTACCAGTACCACTTTCGCCATTTATAAAAACAGTGGCTTTGTTGTCCTTTACCCGTTCAATAATTTGAATGACTTTATCAATCTTTTGGGAAGCGCCTATAATGTCCCCGTATGCTTTTTTATCTTCTGGCTGAATGATGGTTTTAGAGTGTTTTTCACTTTTGGACAAACTATTATCCATAGCAGCCTTTAGCTCTTCTTTTGTAAAAGGTTTTGTAAGATAGTGTACATTAGATTTTATGGCCGCTAACGAATCCTGTATGGATGGGTACCCTGTAACCACTAATTTAGGAAGTTTGGGGTAATGTTCAGAAACAAATTTAATGAGTTCAAACCCATCTATCTCTGGCATTTTTAAATCCGTAATCAGTAAATCAATAGACGTGTCCCTTAAAATAGCAACCGCTTCTTTTACCGAAACAGCTTTATAGGTATGATAGTTCCATGATTGCAAATGACGATGTAATAACTCCAAAATATGGATATCATCATCTACAACCAATATATTTTCTTTTCGGAACTGCATCATGGTTATTTTGGTAATGTGACTGTAAAGGTAGAGCCTTTAAGCGGATTATTCTTTACTAAAATAGTACCCTTATGACTCATAACAATACCATGAACTACGCTTAAACCCAAGCCCGAACCTTCTCCAACAGGCTTTGTACTGTAAAAAGGTTGAAATACTTTTTCTAAAGCCTCATCACTTAACCCAGTGCCTTCATCAGAAATTTTAATGATGACGGCCTTTTTATTTTGTGAGGCCGATATGGTTACCAATCCGTTTTCTGGTGAAAAGTAGATCGCATTGATTAATAAATTAAAAATTATTTGGGTCAATTGAACCGAATCTGCCCGCAACATGATGACGTCGTCATCAATCGTAGCAATGTATTTAACTTGGTTTTTTCGAAACGTTAACTCCAACAAATTCATCGCATTTTTTATGATGGGCACAATGTTTACACGTTTCATTTCCTGCGGCATTTCACAAGCAAAAAACATTAGTTTTTTAACAACTTCTCGAGAATAAATAGCACTATTAATGATTTTATCTAAATCGGCTACCGACGCTTCATCTGTCTTTAGTTTTGACTTTAACAATTCTGAAAAGCCTAAAATATTAGCAAGCGGAGTATTTAGTTCGTGGGCGATACCAGCTGTTAGTTCACCTAAAATAGCCAATCTGTCGGCTTTCTCCATTTGGCGTTTTAAGGCTATTTCATTATTCCTGATTTCAATACGTTCTAATAAATCACCAATTTTTAATGCCACATTATTAATTAAAAGTTGTTCTTCTTTTAAAAAAACAAATGGGGTATTTACGTCTTCTTTATACGTCACATAAATGCAGCCATTTTTTTTATTAAAAACCAAAATATCACTATGTATGGAAACGGCTTCCGTTTTATCTAAAACTTGACTGATGGCATCTTGCGTGTCAATAATGACTTCCATCTGCTCAGGAAACTGAAAGGCCTCTTTCAAACAGGAAGCGATCGCCTTTAATGTATTGTCAATACTTTCAGCATGAGCCATTGAAATTATGGACGACACTTTATAAAGACAGGTTAATTCCTTAATACGCTCTTTTAATGCCGTTTCGGTTGAATTCATGATACTGTATTTAATTGATAAACCTTTGTGTTATTTGGAAACCTCGGGCTTTATGAAAATAATCAAAAAATTATCATTGTAGCGAAACTTTCATCAATTTTTTAAATATGTCTAAACACATAATTATATAATGGTTCCTTTTAATCCTAATTTATATTGATGGTCACAATGATTATTGGCATTAATAATTAGGATTCATTTTAACTACCTGGAATTTAAGAATATATTAACTGTCTATGATATATAATTTTTTATGTTTGCAGTTAATCTTCTAGGTTTGCTATGGTATTTAGAAATTTTAAAAATAGTAGTAGTTTTCTAAAAAGTAGTAAGGCTTTTGGCTATTGTTTTACAAGTCAAAAAATCTTTCAAATCCATAAATTGAAAATCATCTTCCCGGCTTTATAAGCACGACGAGGGTGCTTCATACAGTCCGATAATCTTAATACTTATTATAACTATATCAATCGTGAGAACTATTGATAGATGCCTCGTGGTTTAAGGTTTGGTCTGCAATACATTGTAATCATATATAACATTAAATTTTATAAGTTATGGCAAGAGGAAAAACTTTAAAAGCTCCTAAAGTTGACTTAAAAACTAAGAAACAGGAGAAAATTAAAATGAAACTGGAAGCTCAGCAAACTAGAAAACGCAAATAGACCTATTTGCAAACCAAAGTAAGATTAACTTAATATAATAATGTAGAAACCCTGAAGTTTAAGTTTTAAGCTTCGGGGTTTTTTATCACATTTAATTATTTTAATTCTTGAGCCGTGAAACCCTGAAACACAAATCCCTGCATTAATTATTGTGAATGACTATATAACACCATAGACCATGACAAAAGAAACCAAAGCAAAAGTATTCTCAAACGGCCTAAGAAATACTCAGTTTTTTGGTTAATATTTAGCTTGTAAAGTTGTTCTTAGGGTGAAAAAAAAATGTGCCATTTGAACAAAGCAAATGACACACTTTTATTAACTAAATATATAAACTAACTAAAATTTTAATTATTACCAACCAGGTGTTTGGCTTATACTATTATTGTTCCTATTAAGTTCATTTGTCTCAATGGGTAGTAAATACATTTCTGGCAAAAATGTTCTCTCTAGTAGTAAAATAGGTGTATACGTTTTTGTACTACCATCTAGAATAATATCCATACCATAAATGGGCCTACTTTCAATATCCTCGGCAATTTTCCATCTTCTAACATCCCAATATCTATGCTCTTCAAACGCTAATTCTATTCTACGCTCGTTGTATATCCTTTGTCTTAATTCCTCCCCTGTAACGGTATCTGGAATTTCAGGCATATTTACCGTAGGTCTTGCTCTAACCATTGAAACATAGTCTCTAGCCGTGTCTTCATCACCAAGTTCAAATTTAGCTTCAGCATAGTTTAGGTAAATTTCACCCAAACGGAAGAATATCCATGGGTTGGTATAGTTATATTGCCAACTAATGTCAGTATTATCATCTGGCATAAACTTTCTCATTTGATAATTTGAACGGGGGTTGTCACTGCTGTTTTTGTAGGAATCATATCCATATGTGCTACCATTGGGAGATACCCACATTTCAAAAGTGTCTCCGTGATATATGCTAGCATCATGAATGATTGAAGCCTCTAAACGGGGGTCTCTATTAGCATAAGGATTTTGAGGGTCATAACCCGATGTTGGGTTGATGGTTTTCGTGTATGAAGCACCAGAGCCAGAATAGATAAAGGGAGGCTCACCATTAGTCATATCATAATCATCTACTAAGTTTTGAGAAGGTCCATTGCTGGACCACCATCCACCGTAAGCTCCATAACGGCGCCCTAAATTGTGCATAGGGGCTTGGTGAAAATTAGTGACTGAAAACTGCCTAGTAAATATTAGTTCATTGTTTGCAGAACCGCTCGGTTGGTTAAACAAAGTAGTGTAATCTGGATGTAATGAGTAGCTAGTTAACAAGTCCTCAGCGGCATCTGCAGCTTTTTGCCATTTTGTTAAATCATTGGATGGGTTCCAAAGCGGTGAAGCTGCATATAAAAACATACGGGATTTTAATGCTTTACAAGCATCTGCAGTAGCTCTACCAAAATTACCATCCGTTGAGGCATATTTGGCAGGTAAATCTGGAATAGCAGCATTTAAATCATTCTCTATGAATGTTAGGCATTCATCAAAAGTGTTTCTTGTAAAGCTAAACTCATCACCTAAATTATAGGTTTTATCTATAATAGGTACACCTCCAAATCTTTTAATAAATTCAAAATAAATAAAAGCTCTCAAAAATTTTGCTTCGGCAATTAACTGGTCTTTATTGCTAAACTCTAAAGTGCTAATTTCCATTTGCTCAAGGAAAAGGTTTATTTTTCTTAGATAGGAAAAACCCGTATTCCAAAAATAAACATTACCGCCTCCAGTCCAATGGTTGTTTGCTACACTGCCAACATTGTCGGCATTCATATTGCCTCTAGGTATGTTGCCAATATCCCATGAGATACTGTTGAAAGCTTCATCTGTTGCTTTAGACTGCATGTGTATTTTATACCCATGCTGTAAAACATTATATAATTCGGTATGGTATGCCGTTGTAAGTTTGGCATCACTCCATACTGAAGCTTCGCTAATTCGATCAATTGGCGTGAGGTCAAGAATGTCATCACTACATGAATAACATGCAAAAAACACTGTGATTAATAAAATTAATTTTTTCATTTTTCTGCTTTTTTTAAAATTTAACATTAACACCTAAGTTTATAGTTCTTAGTTGAGGATAAACCAATGCGGTTGTACCTTCAGGGTCAGACCATTTCTTTTCTTTAGCCCAAGTAAGTAGATTGAATCCACTAGCGTAGAAACGAACACCAGTAACACCGGTTGACTCAATTAATTTATTTGGTAACGTCCAACCCAATTCCATACTTTTCAACCTAACAAAAGTAGCGTCATATAAAAAGAATGTATTGGCTCCAGGAGACCAACTATCTGCTCTAGGCATAGTACCATTGGGATTGCCCGGAGTCCAACGATTAGCAGCTCTTGAAACAAAACCATTACTGAAATCTGCATTTCCTAAATTGGCAAAATCACCATCATAGGTATAAGCATTAGTTTGTCCTTGAAAGAAAAGATTTAAGTCTATGTTACGCCATTCAAAATTCATGCTCATACCAAATACAATTTCAGGAGTCGCCGTTTTATCAAACCTAAATTGATCATCTTGGTTAATAACGCCATCGCCATTATAATCAACAATTTTAACGTCTCCAAGTTGGGTGCCATTTTGATGCGGATATGCATCCAATTCTTCTTGGTTATTGAATATACCATCAGCTTGATAATATAAACCGGCACCTACTGGATGGCCTTCCACACTTTTCCATAGTGCGTTAGGATTTGGCGTTTCATCCAAAAACACAACATTACTCCTTACATAACCCATATTTGCTGAAACACTATATGTTAAATCTTTAATGGTGTTTCTGTGGTTTAATATAATTTCAAAACCTTTATTGTCAACCTTTCCAATATTTTCAGGTGGTAAGCCAGGAAACCCTAAAATGCTTGGTATGGAAAGATTTCTAGCTGTTAAAATTTCAGTTCTTTTTTCCATGAAATAGGTAAAATCAAATCCTAACAATCCATTCCAAAGAGAGCCAGATAATCCAACGTCTGTTTTCCGACTCACTTCCCAAGTTACATTGGGATTGGGTAACACATTTGATGTTACACCAGGTGCATCACTGCTGCCAAACACATAATTGCCTCCTAAAGAAAATAATTGTAAATATTGAAATTGCCCTATACGGTCGTTACCAACTTCTCCATAGGTTGCTCTCACTTTTAAGTTACTAACAAATGGAAGCGCCTCTTGAATGAATTTCTCTTGAGATAAAACCCATCCACCTTGAATAGCAGGGAAGAAGCCGTAACGTTTACCTTCAGGGAAATTTTGAGAACCTTCATAGCGGAAAGAAAACTCAAATAAGTATTTGGATTGAAAATCATAATTAAAACGACCAAAATAATTATTTCGAGCCGTAGCCGTAGCATTACCACTATTATTTTTATCGTCTGGATCAGTGCTTCCCGCATTGATTTGGTGAATGGCCGGGCTTACAAAATTTCTACGGTAGGCTTCGGCAAAAGAAGAGGTATTTTGTTGAGTTTCTTGACCAACCATAGCCGCTAAATGATGATCTCCAAATGTATTATCATAAGAAAACCTATAGTTAAACAATTTAGTTGTATATCTGGTATATCTATCCCAAAGTTCTACAGTTGAAGCCCCAGTACCTTGTTTTAAATCATATTCTTGCGTATTAACATTATACTCATGATACGTATAGGGTAAACTAAGTCTTTTTTGAAATACATGGCTTAAATCGTAATTGTATGAAGCATCAATACTTAATCCTTTTACAAAAGGTACCTTATAAGCAAGTGTAAATGTAGAATAGATAGGCTCATCATAAGTTTTGTCATAACCTCTTTGGTCTAATAACAGAGGGCTTTCACCAAATCTACCAGGTGCAATCAATCCGTTTGGATACTTAGCCACTAACAACGGACTAGCTTGTAATAAGTTTACGAAATTAACATTATTTGGAATGTTTGTGTATTCTTTTTTTGAAAAGATGCCACTTATATTTGCACCTATACTAAGATTTTCATTAACATCTACATCAATTTTTCCTCTAAAATTAAATTGTTTATAATCAGTAGGATTGTATTTGAAATCTCCATCTTGAGTGATGGCGCCAAAAGTAAGCAAATATCTAACAGCTTCCGATCCACCGGTTACTTGCATATTGAGGCGTTGTTGAAGAGAGTAATCCTTCAATACTTCACCCATCCAATCTGTGTTTGGAAATAAAATTGGATCTGAACCATCAGCGTATTTTTGAATATCACTATCAGAATAAAAAGGAGTATAGCCACTAGCGGGTCTGCCGGCTCTATAAAAGGCACCTTCGTTATAAACTTGAGCATAAGTTGGTGCATCAAGCATATTAGGAATTTGTGCTGGACGGTTAAAAGCACTATTATAAGACACACTAAATTCTGGTTTTCCTATTTTGCCCTTTTTAGTAGTTACCAGAATAACGCCATTTCCACCACGTGCACCATAAATAGCGGCAGAGGCATCTTTTAAAACAGAGATACTTTCAATGTCTTCTGGATTTAATCTTCCTATTAAACTACGTTCTACACCATCTATAATTATGAGAGGTGAATTGTTACCGGTTGTTCCATTACCACGAATTAAAATGTTGGCGTCATCTCTACCAGGTTCACCAGAACGTTGTACGGCAACTAAACCAGGTAATCTACCTTGAAGTGTTGCCGTAACGTTGGGATTTGGTGATTTTGTTAGTTCTTCACCATCTACATCCACCACAGATCCCGTAAGGGTTATTTTTTTCTGAGTTCCATATCCAACGACTATGGTTTCTTCAAGACTCATAGCGTCCCCTGCCAATACTATGTCAATTGTTGATCTATTATTAATATTTATAGTTTGAGTTGTATAGCCTATATAACTTATTATTAGTTGGCCATTGTTGGGGGCTGAAATGGTAAAATTTCCATCAAAATCGGTTGTTGTTCCTGTTGACGTCCCAGAAACAATTATAGTAGCACCAAGTAATGGTTCACCAAATTCATCTTTTACGGTTCCAGAAACTTGAAATTGTGGAGGTTCTGTACTAAGGACCGGTTCTGAAATTTTTTCTGGAACCGATGTTTCAGAATAAGAGAGGACTATTTGTTTTTCAACGACCTCATATTTGGTATTTGTGTTAGTGAATAATAAATTTAATATGATATTAATGGGTTGTTTTTTTACTTTTATGTTCGTCAACCTGGTAACATCAAGTTTTTTTGGATTGTAAAGAAATCTGAATTCAGTAGTGCTTTCTATTTCGTCAATGACACTAGCTAAAGTCGCGCCTTTCATGTCTAGAGAGATTTTTGTGTTTTGGCCATACGTACTGCTAGCTTGTACTTGTAGTAGAGCCATGATTAGAAACAGAAAAAAAAGATTGATTTTTAATTTAAAATTAGGAATAGAACAATAGTCAATTCCGTTAGGATTGATTTTTTTCATAATTAGTTAAATTTGTTTTAGTTTAGTTTGATTTTAATTATTTTAATAATCGAAAAATGTGGCTTTTATCGAGTATTATTTTGGCTTGAGTTTTTTTATCATAGGCAAATTATTATTTAGTTATTGTTATAGTAGTTCCTTCATAGGTATAATTAAATGCAGTATAAGTTTGAAACGTTTTCAAAATTTGATTTAGATTCTCAGTTTCAAATGTGCCAGTTAAATATTCTTTATCTAGGGCTGCATAGGTATTGTTGATTGAAACGTTAAAGTGGCGTTCCAGTTTTTTAAGAATCAAATCAAACCTGTCTTCAACAAAAAACAGCTTTCCCTCAGTCCAAGCAGTATACTTTAGAATATTAACTTGTTCTACGTTAATATTGTTTTCATCAAAATAAGCACGTTGACCAGGTTTAATACTGATAGCCTTATTTAGGTTATAATTTTCTGAAGCGTTGTAAACATGAATAGCTCCAGAAACCAAAACAGAGGATGTGTTGTCCTCATTTTTATAACTTGATACATTGAATTTTGTTCCAAGAACACGGGTGTTCATTTTCTCAGTAATAACGGTAAAAGGATGTGCCGCATCTTTTTTTACTTCAAAATAAGCTTCTCCATCCAAATAGACATCTCTGTTTAGTTTATCAATAAATTTTACAGGGTAGCGCAATGAAGATCCAGAATTAAGAAATACATGCGTGCCATCAGATAGTACTATTTGGAATTTTTTTCCGTAAGGAATCGTTAATTTATTGTAAACAAGTTTTTGTTCCTCATGATGGACTTCGTTAGAATATAATAGAAGATTTTGTTCTTGACTCACTATTTTTTCGCCTTTTGAATCGGTAATTATTTCTGAGTTAGTTTCGTTAAGGGTTTTAATACTGCCATCTTCTAATTCTAAAGTTATAAGAGGAGCCGTATTTAATATAGGTGTTTCACTTTGCTTTGTGATTATATAAAAGCCTACGTATGATATTGATAGAGAGATTAATACAGCGGCAACAAATTTAAACCAGTTAATGTTTAAAATCTTTGCAGGCTGGTTTTTGGGTTGACCCAAAAGTTTTTTTATTTTAGAGTAAGTTTGTATTGAACTTGGTTCTTGCAAAGCAGCATAAGTGTCTCTAAGGTCCCGTAAATAAGCCTCAAACGCTTCTTTGTTTTTTTTGTCTTTTAACAAAAATTGTAACTCTTCTTCCTCTTCAGGAGTTAGGGAATCACTTAAAAATTTATCGTAAAAATTATACATATACGTTTTTAAAAAAATGTAATGGTTGGTATATGTTTACGTATGGGTTTTTAAAATCCCGTAATTTTTTTAACAAAAAATTTTAGTTTGGCGGGTTTTAGTGATACAGAAAATGATTTTATAGGTGTCTTTTATTACTATTTGTTTTTTTAAGGCAAAAAAAGTATCACTAGTGGTCAAATATTAGGAAGTAACACCTTTTGATAATTTGTACTATTGTGAAGGAGATCTTGTTGATTAAAGACTATCAAAGCAAATATTGTACAGACGTGAAGGTAAAATGTGTTGAAAATAAACGATTTGAGTTTTCTATGGATTCGTCAATGGATAGCGAAAAATTGGTTACGGCTTTAAAGCATGGTGATGAATTGGCGTTTGAGTTTTTATTTAATCGCTACTACAAATCTTTAGTGGCATTTATTACAACTTATACAAGAAGCACTGAACTATCTGAAGACATCGTACAGCAAAGTTTTATTTTATTATGGAACAAAAAAGAGGATTTGCAACTTAAAAGATCTCCCAAAAATTATTTGTATACCATAGCCTATAACCAATTTGTAGACCACCATAGAAAATCTATACGCAAGAATGATTTTTTAGAAGAATTGAGGTATGAGTTTTTACAAAATTCAATTGAAGAGAATGATGAGCTTTTAGAAAAACGGATTAATAAGCTAAAAACAATAATAGAAAAGTTACCGCCAAAATGTAAAAGGATACTTATTATGAGCAAGCAAGAAGGGCTTAAATATAAAGAAATTGCAGATAAACTGGATATTTCCCCTAGGACGGTGGAAGAACAAGTTCGTATTGCATTCAAAAAAATAAGAAAAGCATTTGAAGAAGATAACCTATTTTTGTTCTTTATGTTCAAAAAATAGAAGTATTTTTCGCGTATTGCAAAGCGCTGTTTTTTAGTGTTAATTTTAAGTAAAAACCTTTATGAAACTTCATTTTTTAGATAGAAGTTGTTTAGATAATACTTCTTTTAGTACTCAGGTTAATAAAATGCCTTATTTTTTAAAAATATGGCATTACCACCCAGAGCTAGAACTTGCTCTTAATTTAGAAAGTGAGGGTACCCGTTTTATAGGTGATAGCATAGAAAAATTCGAACCTGGTGAGCTCATTTTAATTGGAGAAAACTTGCCACACATGTGGTTGAATGATGAAAAATATTTTAAAAAGGACTCTAACCTTTTGGCAAGAAATATAGGGGTTCACTTCAAAAAAAACTATTTAGGAAACACCTTTTTTTCAACCCCAGAAATGTCACATCTTTTGGAACTTTTTAACAGGGCTCAATATGGGATTAAATTTTTGGGGGTAGACCAAGAATTAATTGATGAGATTCAAGAAATGGCCAGCTTGGAAGGTTTTAATAAATCTGTAAAGTTTTTAATAATTCTAGATAAATTGGCAAGGCATAAAGAGTATAAGTTTTTGGCTAGCCAAGGATATATTAATTCATTTAAGATAAACGAAAACGAGACTCTAGATAAAGTATATGCTTATATATTTAAAAATTTCAATAAGGCAATTACTTTGCAAAATGTCGCAGAAATAGCGCATATGAATGCCTCTGCCTTTAGTAGGTTTTTTAAACGGGTAAACAATAAAACATTTTCTCAATATGTTGCCGAAATTAGAATTGGATATGCCTGTAAACTATTAATTGAAAACAAATATAACATCACCGAAATTTGCTACGAATCAGGGTTTAACAATATTTCTAATTTCAACCGAAAATTCAAGTTAATTAAAAACTGTACGCCTTCAATGTATACCAAGCAGCATAAAAAGTAGAGGGTATATTTTCTAGAAAACTTTACTCATATAGTATACATTCTGCTCGATGAGTATAATTTCGATCTAGCAGTGTTTTTATAGCGGTCCCATTTCAACAAAATGCCTAAAAGCTTTTTGGTTTGAAATAGATTTTAAATATGGCATTATAACCAAGTGTTAATAAATTACTAGTAAGGTTTAAAACAAAAAAACTACTTTTACAGTATTAAAAGAATTATTGATTATGGCAGAACCTATTGAAAAAGTAAAATGTTTAATTATTGGGTCTGGACCTGCAGGTTACACAGCAGCAATTTATGCAGCGAGAGCTAATATGGCTCCTGTTTTATACCAAGGGACACAACCAGGAGGACAATTAACAACCACCAATGAAGTTGAGAATTTCCCTGGCTATCCAACAGGGATTACCGGACCGGAAATGATGATGGAATTACAAAAACAAGCAGAGCGATTTGAAACCGATGTGCGACATGGTTGGATAACTAAAGTTGATTTTTCAGGTGATATCCATAAAGTTTGGGTGAATGATGAAAAAGAAATTCATTCTGAAACCATTATCATTGCAACAGGCGCTTCAGCAAAATATTTAGGATTGGAATCTGAACAAAAATATTTGAAATTAGGAGGCGGCGTATCTGCTTGTGCTGTGTGCGACGGTTTCTTTTATAGAAATCAAGAAGTCGTTATTGTTGGGGCGGGCGATTCAGCTTGTGAGGAAGCCCATTATCTATCCAAACTTTGTAAAAAAGTAACCATGATTGTAAGACGTGATGAATTCAGGGCTTCTAAAATCATGGCAGACCGTGTTAAGAAAACACCTAATATTGAGATATTGTTTAATACGGAAACGGATGAGGTTTTGGGTGACGGACAAGTAGTCACAGGTGTTAGGGTGTTTAATAATATAACTAATGAAAAACACGAAATTCCAGCAACTGGGTTTTTTGTTGCCATAGGACATAAGCCTAATACCGATATTTTTAAGGACTATTTAGAATTAGACGAAACGGGTTATATCATTAATGTTCCGGGAACATCAAAAACCAATATTGAAGGGGTATTTGTTTCGGGTGATGCAGCAGACCATGTGTATAGACAAGCAGTTACTGCAGCGGGCACGGGCTGTATGGCAGCTTTAGATGCGGAACGTTATTTAGCGGCGAAAGATTCTACTTTTGAAGTATCTACATCTACTTACAATTAATAATTGTATTAATTGTAAGTAGAATATGCCTTAAAGTATTTAGTATTTATAGAACCTAGTGAGCCCTAAAGAGCAAATTTAATCAAATACAAAATTGTAAGTTAGGGCAAATAGGGGACTATTCATTATAGTTAGTTCATAAGAACCTAGAGGGCTTCCAAGAAAAATATGGGAATTCACATCACCAGTTCGTTGTGTATAATAAACATTATATGAATTCTTTCTGGCGTATAGATTGTAAATGGTAAATGTCCAATCACCTACCCAGCGTCTATTTAATTTTTTGCTATACTTTACTTTCCAAGATAGATCAAGACGGTGATAAGGTTTTAAACGCGCATTATTACGTTCTAAGAATATAGGTATGTCAATGCCTTCTAAATCGAAATAACCATTGGCGACAGAGTATGGGCGACCAGTTTGGGCGGTAAAATTGAAACTCCAAGTATTGTATTTATCACTTTCAATATTTATGGTGCCGTTAAAAACATGGGGCCTATCAAAATCTGAAGGATGCCATTGGTTGTTGTTAATTCTATCACTTAATTTTAAGCTGTTTGTTTTCATAAAGCTCCTAGACCACGTATAGTTAAGCCAACCATTAACTGGTCCATTAGGTTTTTTTAAACTAAATTCCACACCATAGGCTTTGCCTTGAGCTTGCACAATATCGCGCTCTAAAAATTCCTCTAAAAAGAAATCGGCTCCTGGTTTGTAAGTTAAATTGTTTTGAATGTCTCTATAATAGCCTTCAACACCAAGTTCTAAATTATTGTCATCTAAATTTTGATATACACCAAAGCTGTAGGTATCGCTTTTTTGAGGATCTATATTTGGATCCGATGTTTTCCAACGTGAGGTTGGCAAGGGCGTGGTAGAATTATAAATATTTTGTAGGTACTGGTTCAAACGAGCGTAGCTAGCTTTAACCGAAGTGTTTTCTCCTAGTTTTAAATTCGCACCCAATCGAGGTTCTATAGAATTGAATGTTTTAATCTTTTCACCTTTGCCAAATTCGGTAATGTTGGTGATTTCTTCTGTACTTTCATCAAAAGTGGCTTGGGTATAAGGGCCGACAAAAGAAAAATTATTCAATCGCAGTCCACCAGATAGCGCTAGTTGCTCAAAAGGACTCCAATTAACATTGGTGTAAGCCGATAACTCGTAACTTGTTTCATCATCTAAAGTAACTGGTAGAATGCTGTTACCGTTACCAGGGTCTAGTTTGCCAGGTTTAATTTTATATCTGTTGCCTTGTATGCCTACGTAATAATTTAACTTATCATTTATTCTTTTAGAGTATTCAGAAAAGAGACTTAAAAAATTAATTTGAGATTCATACTCAATGACATTACTATTCTCACTTTCAGGAAATAATGTTTTTGGAGTATATCTACTATGCAATAAAACAGTTCTTATACTTGAATCATCAGTAAATGAGTGCGTCCAGTTAAGCGTGTTGTTGAAGGTTTTAAAATCGTATTGATTGCTTTTGGCATTGATATTCTCAATTTGGGAAATCAAATCAAGTTGGTAAAAATCCTTGCTGTAAAAATTTGTAAACGAAATTTGGTCTTTGTCCGTTGGTAAATAAAGTAACTTTATGGTATGATCATAAAACCGAGCTTTCGTGTTTTCAAGCCGTTTCGAAACAATGGGCAATAAAAAGTCAGTAAATCCAGCTCTTGTACCAGCATATAAAAAAAGCTTATCCTTAATTAAGGGTGCTTCAACAGATAATCTGCTGGAAACAAGTCCGATGCCACCACTTAATTTTAACTTATCAACGTAAGGGTTTTTTACCTTAACATCTAGTACAGAAGTAATTCTTCCTCCATAACGTGCAGGTATATTGGCGCGATAAAGGTCGGTTGAGGCAATGGCTTCTGGTGTAAATATGGAGAATAAACCAAATAAGTGGGTAGGATTAAATACTGGGGCATAATCGTATAGCAAAAGGTTTTGGTCTAGTGAGCCACCTCGAACCGATAAGCCATTGCTAACTTCTCCAGCATTATTTACCCCAGGTAAAAGTGTCATGCTTCTTAATAAGTCTACTTCTCCTATGGCTGCGGGCATTTTATTAAGTTCTACAGCCGTCATTTGTACGGCACCCATTTGTGGAGATTCCAAACGTTCGCTAACCCGTTTAGCCCTTAGCACAACCTCCGATAGTTGTTGTTCTTCATCGGCAAGTGTTAAACGCAATCTTTTGTCTTGGTCGAGTGTAACTTCTCTTTCCGCTGTTTTGAAGCCAATGAAAGAGACTTTTACTAAATACGTATTTTTGGGTAAATTAATTGAAAATTCCCCATTAGTATCTGTAACACCGCCACATGCACAAGGCGTGATTATTATTTGAGCATTATCAATAGGCCTATTATCAGCTTCACTTAGTATCTGGAAAGATAGTTTGTATTCTTGAGCTGAAAGTAGCTGAGTTGTAAACAAAAAAACTATTATTACAAACCAGCTTCGGATTTGGTTAATCTGTAATGATATCATTCTATCCATCCTTCTGGTTCGGTTGAGGTTCTATATTTACTTTCTTCACATGGAGCCACTAAAAGTATATCCACTGGTAAGCCTGGATCGCCTTGATTTTCTGAAACAGTCTTTAGTTGGGTACCCACAACTTGGTCTTCTATCATGGTGCGGTCTATCATAATCTGTTTTGTAGTGGCTGATGAAGCCGTAAACCTTCCTAAAACGTATTCATTTGAATCTTCTGGGTTGTACATGTTACCAATAAGTGCAGCTGGTAAAGGTGCGTTAAATCCACCATTGTTATCAATTAAATCCTTGATTGTTCGATAATATTCATATGCTTTAGGAGTAAGTGAAAACTGCTGTAATTCCACAAGAATTTTTGATTTTCTAGTTAAATACACGTTTGCTACAGGTAGGGATGAGGTTGTGGCTCCGTTGGAGAACTCATCTGAAAAAATATGGATTTTATTCCCAAATTCTATTTGCCAACAATCAGATTCGCACCAATAAGTATAGTACTCCCTATATCCGAGGAAAAATGGATCAAACGGAATACAATTGTCTCTAAAGTAACCTCTTTCACAAATTTTACAAATTTGAGCTTTATCATAGGTTTTAAAACGCCAATAATAATAATTGGTTTGGTTTTCGGGATCATCAAAAGTTACAGATACTTCGTGTCCCGGAGCGTATTTTTTATAATCTTCAACAAACTCCAATTGTTTATCATATCTAACATTAATTTCCTTTATGGGAACGGATGGATTTATAGTTTCAATTTCGGATAGATATTGTTTTCCATTGGGCAAATTCACTTCTAAAAACCAATTTTCACCTAATTCTCCTTTAAAATTAGGATCGGGGATGTATTGCGAGTTATCTTCAAACAAAGGAATTTTTTCTGCAGAATTTGCATTTACAAAATAGACATTAGCTCCGCTGACAAAGATATTTCTATAGTACACAGCTACATCTGATTCTGTTATTGTTACAAATGATGACCCCTCGGTAGTTCCCACAAAGCCTTCAATATAAATCAATCCCTCAATAAATTGGTATTCTGGACTAACTGGATTTGTACAGGTTAATAATGTAAACGATAGTGTAAGTACGATGATTTTGTGGAATAAAATTGGTTTAGTGGGCATACATTTACAAGGATGAATCGATTCTCAAATATAGAAAATGAGAATAAGATCCTGTACGTATTATCTGTTAAAAATTAAAAAGATTGTTTTTTTGTTTTGAAAAACAAGATAAGTATCGGTTTATTCTAGAAAAGCTATAGAAATTAGAATTTTATATGGAGCATCAAAGGAAAGACATCCAAAAGAACGGAAGAAGAGAAACCAGTAGAAAGAGCTATTTAAAAAATACTTTTTTTTAATGACAATTAATTTTTAATTTTTTAATAAAATGTGTTTTCTTTGAACCCACTTTTAAAACGGGATGTGGCGCAGTCCGGTAGCGTACACGGCTGGGGGCCGTGTGGTCGCAGGTTCAAATCCTGTCATCCCGACAAAACCAAGGGTTTATAAATTAAAGACACTGTTAAGGATTTGATTTTCAGTGTCTTTTTTATTTAAATCATTCGAAATATAAAAAGGCCATACGCTTGAATTGAACTTCCTATTTGAGAGTTTTTAAACCAAGTTTTGAGATCTTTATAGATAGTAGAAATAAAATAAAGATTTAGGAAGCTGCTATGTTTTCATTATTGAAACATGTGATTTATGTAAATCTAAACAAAAACTGTGTAACTAAATCTACGACCTAACAATTATCTTTATTGCTGTTAATCAATTGGTTGGTTGGTTGGTTAGTTAGTTAGTTAGTTTGTCGGTTAGAAATTCTATTGAATATTTTAATGTGACATTTGTTAAAAGGCAGGCTTTTAAGCCTGCTTTTTTTTGTTCTTCATATAAAAACCCACAACGCTGAGAGACAGATTTAGTTGATTGCCAAACTTGATTTTCATACAGAATTTACATGAAGGTTCAGTTTTATGCAGAAATACAAAAAGACTAGGAGTGCTGCATAATTTTGCTCATAAAAGCTTACTTAATTACAGAACTGCACGAAAAAATATCTGTAGATTATGTAACTATTTAAACATGTTATGTAATCCATACGGCATAGTATTGCACCACCTTTGCTATATTATTAATTTTGAAGATTTATAAATAAATCGTATTACATTTTAAGGTAGGAGCAATTTTAATAATTGTTTATATGCTCTTAAAATAAGTAAGTGTTTATTATTAAAGTAGTGTGTAAAAAAGTAAAATAAAAACCCTCAATGGAATCAATCTTTTTAAAATATAGAATAATGAGGTTTGTTTTAATAGCCTTAACCTTAACAACCCTTATTTTGTTATTTGTTTTTATTATTAAGAACATTAAAATATAAAATCGTAGTATTACAATATGCTTGCTTTTTTTACTCTGTATAGATGAAATAAAGATTTAGCTAAACTAATTGGTAGATGGCTATTATAGCTATTAACTAAATAGCCCATTTATGTGCTCTTGGTCTACTATAATCGTTAACAGTGAATAAAAAGCAACACAATGAAATCAATAGGTAATGAAATGGAGAAAGCCACTCCGCATATTATAGTAGAAATCATACAATATATACCAAACGCCGTGGTGAGTAAAACCATTATTAAAAAAGTTACTGGAAATATTACCGCTTTGTCTTTTGATATTGGCGAAGAATTGGCTGAAAAAACGTCACCTTTTGATACCTATATTCAAATTATAGATGGTACCGCCAATCTGACCATTAACAAAATTGAGTACCAACTTGGTCTCGGACAGGGTATTGTTATTCCTAGTAATCAAAGGCATCACTTTACTGCCAATGAGCAATTTAAGATGATATCCACCGTCATAAAAAGCGGTTATGAAGATTTTGATTAGTGTCTTGTTTTTTAGGTGTTCTATCTTGTAAGGATGTAGGTTATGTAACTATGCATGAAAGTTGTGTAACACACTTGATGTAGAATGCGTGTACCTTTCACCATCCAAACAAATAATTATACATCCTATTGAAAACTTTCACATGAAATTATATATAAAGTACATGGTAAGTTTACGATGCAAACTTATGGTGAAGCAAGAATTGGAAAGACTGGGTTTGCATTATACAAGTATTGAACTGGGTGCGATTGAAATTGTAGAGACCATAAACGACGAACAAAAAGTAAAACTTAAACGCAATCTAGCATTGTCGGGGTTGGAATTGCTAGATGATAAAAAAAACATTCTTATTGATAAAATTAAAAATGTTATCATAGAAATGGTTCATTATACCGATGAGGTTCCCAAAGTCAACTATTCTGAATATATCAGCGAAAAACTCAATTACGATTATACTTATTTATCCAACTTGTTTTCAGAGGTAAAAGGTATTACCATTCAGCATTTCATCATAAAGCATAAAATAGAAAGAGCAAAAGAACTCATACTTTATGACCAATTAAATCTTTCGGAAATATCATATAAGTTGCATTATAGTAGTGTGGCCCATTTATCCACTCAATTTAAAAAAGTAACGGGTCATTCTCCAACTTTTTATAAAAAACTAGGAAAGACACGAAGAGGTAATTTAGAAAATCTGTAACATCTATAAATTTCTTTATGAGTTATGTAATAGGAGCCATATAATTTTAACCATCTTTGTGTCAGTTCTTAAAGTAATATGAGGACATGGAGAGTAAATAACAAGATTTTTTTTTATATAAAGTGGTGACTCAAATAAACAACCCAAATCTACAGGAGCCAAAAGCAAACCAGGAAAGATTAAAACTGGTATAGCGTTAGATTTACTTTAAAAGGTTAGCAAAATAAATTATAAAGCCTAAATGAAGTTGTTAGTATTTAAAAAGCTAATTCAAACATGTAGTTTAAGCAAAAGTAATAAATTGAACTTGACCTAAATTAAAAGAGCAGAGATTTAAAAAGCTGCTCTTTTTTTTGCCTTAATATTTTCTGTGATTTATGTAAATATCTTTAAAGAAGGTATAACTTAATGCGTTATTTCTTGATTAAGTTTGTAGTGCTATTATTAATTAATTGTCCGGTGAAAGCCAAGTAAACAATTTATTTGGTATTAGGAAGCAGACTTGAATGTCTGCTTTTTTTTTAAAATTATTTGAAACTATTCTTAAAAACATGGAATAATTTCAGGCCGTTCAAATCTAATCATAAGTCGAGTTATTCACTTCAAATATGTGATTTATGAAAATTTTCACCACTTAAATGTAAAGCCTCAAGGGATTAAATTAACCACCTTTATATAAATACATAAAAATTATAAAAATAAAATTTATAAAAAAGAGAAAATTAAATTTCACAAAAAGCTGAAAAAGTTTGTTTGATAGCCCATTACTGTAAGTTAAAAGTCAGTATGGATACCATCTTCGAGTAAAACCCTAATTAATCGAAAGCACATGAAAAATACATAAATCATAATGCTCAGATATCATTTTTCAGGACTCAGCACAATAAAATATATTCATGCTGATATTGAAGTTATTAACATTAAATCCATTAATCATGAACAATAAGCAGCCTTTAAATTCAAAGCCGATATATAATAACCCCGAAACGATTTTTACGGATATCAAAGAGATGAAAAAGTATTTTAATACGGCTTTGCAATTTGATAAAGAACGACAATCGGTGATCCTTCAAAGTATTGGCGATGGTGTCATTGCAACAGATTTGGAGGGAAATGTTATTTTGATGAATGCCATAGCTGAAAATCTTACCGGATGGAAATCCGAAGAAGCAGAAGGCAAGCCCATAGTTGAGGTGTTTCATATCATCCATAAACTAACAAGGGAAGAAGGAGACAATCCAGTTGAATCAGTTCTCAAAACAGGAAAAACATTATTATTGGCTCCAGATACCGTATTGATTTCCCATGATAAAAAAAAGGAATATGCAATAAACGACAGTTGTGCGCCTATTCTTGACACAAAAGGAAATATTATGGGGGTTGTGCTTGTTTTTAGGGATGTGACCAAACAAAAAGAAGAGGAAGCGCTTAAAGAAAAAATCACAGCAGATTTGGTTCAGCGAAATAAGGACCACGAGCACTTTGATAATATCATTTCCCATGATTTAAGAGGTCCTGTTTCAAATATCATAAGTTTGACAGCATTAATAAATGATAAAGACTTAGAGGTAGGTGAAAAAGAATTTATCATGAATGCACTTACTACATCTGCGGAAAGATTAGATGAGGTCATTGTTGATTTAAATCTTATTTTAAGTCTTGGAAAGCAGCTAAACGAAAAAAAGGAACTGATCCATTTTTCAAAACTGGTTAGTGATATTCAACAAAGCATTAGGAACATTCTGGAAAAAGAAAAAGCCGATTTTAAAATAGATTTTACCAGAGTGGATGAAATCTTTACAATTAAAAGTCACATGTATAGCATTTTTTACAATCTTATTTCAAATAGCGTCAAATATAGGAGACCTAATGTGCCACTGGAGATTTCAATTGAAAGCGACCTAGTCGATGATAAAATTGTACTCAAATTTAAAGATAACGGTATGGGAATTGACCTAAATAAAAGTGGAGACGATGTTTTCGGATTATATAAACGCTTTCATGTTGAGAAAGCCGAAGGAAAAGGAATGGGACTGTATATGGTAAAAGTTCAAGTGGAAAAATTAGGAGGAAAAATAAGTGTGAAGAGCATAGTAAACCAAGAAACAGAATTCACAATAGTATTAATTCCCTAAGATTTGCATTGTTTATTATGAGTAAAGCTATTTGGAGATTACGATTTTCATTATCCCCAATTCTCCATTATTTTTTTAAATCTTTTTAATTTATTCTCTATCGTAGTTTATTTCAATCAAAAAATTTAAGGACTTTAGAAAATGCTAATTAAATATTTATACTTTTTTTGATTCACAAAATTTTTAAAATCAATACAACGTTTTTAAAGTTTTAATTTCTTTCTATTTTATGCCATTCAGGTTCTTAGCACGAAATGAGTTGTATTTAATATTGCCAAATTGTTAAAATCCCCACAGCAATTTTAATTTAATAAATGTATTATTATTTTTACAACATGTTTTGATATGACGAAAATCATAGTTTGACTTATGCTTTGTACTGAAATTTGTCCCATAATTAATAAAAACAATACCGATATGAATACCTGTAAAAAAATAAGCAAGAGAGTTTTTAGTTTAATGGTTCTTTTTATGATAACAGTTAATTTAACTCAAGCACAAGAGTTCAATTTAGCAAATGGAGAATCAACTTTAACGATTTTAGGAACGTCCAGTTTACATGACTGGGAAATTGTTTCCGAGAACAAAAGCGGGAAAATAAGTTTCAAAAATCTGGAAGCTGGTCAAATAGAAAAATTAACTATTGACATAGTTGCCGAAAGTTTAAAAAGTGGAAAATCTGCTATGGACAAGAACACCTATAAAGCTTTAAAAACCAATAGTCATAAAAATATTTCATTTCAATTGGTAGAAGTTAAAAATGTGGTTAGTAAAGGAAATGGCGCGTTCTCTATTTCAGCAACAGGAAATTTAACCATTGCGGGAACCAAAAAACTAATTCCATTGGATTTTACCATTAACACAACAAAATCAAGTGTAAAATTAACCGGTGAGAAAAAAATTAAGATGACCGATTTTAATGTAGATCCACCTAAAGCATTGTTAGGCACTGTAACTACTGGCAATGATATTACTATTAAATTTTCAACCGTATTCAAATAAATTAAATTAATCAAATTAATCAATAACAACCTTTAAAAAACAGAAATTATGAAATCAATTTTTAAACAAGCAATATTATTAGTAATCGTATTAACTGGATTCAGTTTTTATGGCCAGAGTAGAGATTTGGACAATTACAGGCTACCAGACCAAAGAGGCGTTCATGTATTTGAAGCTCCCAAAGATACCATATCTACTTTCGATGATATACAAGTAAGAATAGGAGGCGCATCTACCCTTCAATACCAAGCTATAGATCATGAAAACTCAGGCGCGGTAGGTTTAGAATTAAAAGAAATTGGAGCAAACTTTAATTTAGCAACAGCTAATTTAGATTTAGACGTTGTTCTTTTTGATGGTGTTAGAATGCACTTACGTACTTATTTATCTTCTCGTCACCACCCAGAACCTTATGTAAAAGGTGGCTATTTTCAAATAGACAAGTTGGATTTTATAAGTGAAGGTTTCATGGAGGATTTTATGAAATATACTACAATCAAAATTGGGCATATGGAAAATAACTATGGTGATGCCCATTTTAGAAGAACCGATAATGCACAAGCCATTTATAACCCATTCGTTGGAAATTTAATTATGGACGCTTTTACTACCGAAGTTGGTGCAGAACTTTATTATAGAAGAAATGGTTTTATAGTTATGTTAGGACTTGCTAATGGTAAATTAAACCAATCTATAAACAAATCAGCTGCTGGCAATACTGGTGGGGCTTCGTTCTTGGCTAAGTTAGGTTATGATAAACAGATTAACGAAGATTTGAGATTCAGATTAACAGGGTCACTTTACAATACTGGTTATGTGCCTATGTCTTACTTGTATAATGCAGATAGAGCAGGTTCTAGATACTATGGTGTTATGATACCAGCAACTGCAACAGCAGATGATTTTAGATCTGGTAGATACAACCCTAACTTAAGAAACGAAATTACAGCTATTATGATTAACCCATTCATAAAATACAAAGGGTTAGAGTTTTTTGGAACTATTGAAACTGCAAAAGGTAAAGCATCAACTGAAGTTGAAGATAGAACAGCTAATCAGTTTGCTAGTGAATTAATCTATAGATTTGGAAACACAGAGAACTTTTTCATAGGAGGACGTTATAATGTAGTTGATTCTGAAGAAGCTAGTGGTGCTGATATAAAAATTAAAAGAACTCAACTAGGTGCTGGTTGGTTTATGACAAAAAACATTTTAATGAAATTGGAATATGTAAACCAAACTTATGATGGTTACGCAATATCAAGCCCATTTAATGAAGGTAAATTTAAAGGACTAATGGCAGAGGCTGTTATTAGTTTCTAAATAATTAAAGCATAATAAAGTAAGTCTGAAAGTATCAATGAGCCATTAATAACAAAAACTCATACATTTTTAGACTTACTTTTATTAAATTTAGAAAAGCATTGGTTACATAAAATTAAGGAGATGAAAAAAATACTAATCTTTATTACTGTTTTAACAGCGATGGCTTTTACAGATTCTTTTGTTGGAAAAGCCTCGGTAATAATTACTCCCAATAGTAAATTGCTTATTAATGTAAAAACCAATGTTAATAGTTTTAAATGCCAATATGATGTATTAAAATTAAATAAGCCAATACCTATTTCTTTTAAAAGTCATGGTGATAAAATTAGTTTTGAAAAAACCACTTTAATTCTAGAGAATGTTAATTTTGATTGTGGTGGTCCTGGTATAAATAATGATTTTAAAGAATTATTAAAAACAAAAACCTACCCAAAAATATTCATTAAGCTAAGAGAGATAAATAAAGACCAAAACAATGATGGTCTTATTAATGCCTTGGTTGATTTAGAGATTGCCGGTATAACAAAATCTTATACGGTACCTATTGAATTAAAGGAAGAGGGAACATTGTATATTAAAGGTGTTTTAGCCTTAAATATTAGGGATTTTAATTTAGAACCTCCCAAAAAAGCATTAGGACTTATAGTGGTTAAAGATGTTATTGAAATTAATTTTGAATTAGCCGTTAAAAACATTAAGTAGTGGTTTAATTTATATAAAAAGCCTAAACAAATTAATTTGTTTAGGCTTTTTATTTTTAATGAAATGATATTCTATTCCAGAGTTTGTAAACCATAGTATATTGTGGCTGTTATTAAAATGATTAATATAACGGCGATAATATAAAATCCTGTTTTTGTTACATTATCTTTTTTAAAAATGTAATTTTTTTTCTTGTCGTTTTTTTCTTTTACAACTTCAAAATCTTCTTTTCCTTGAGTTTCCATAATTCAATAATTTAAAAATTAATGGTGTCGTCCAAATCATCATCATCTCCCGTGGTGTCTACATGTTCTCCATTTTTAATAGCTTCTGGTGATTTGTCAAAGTTGCTACCATCTTTTTTGTAAAATTTAAAAAAATCATACCTGTCCTTTATAGAAATGGCCTTTTTTCCGTTTATAGCAATGGGATATTGTAATAAGGATGGATTTTTATTAACTATTTTAAGTAAATCATCTGTGTTATAATCTAAGGCATTATCAATTCCATGACTGTCTGTTAGCTCGGGAGAGAATAATTCGGCTAAGGGTTTATTAACCATATCTGCAATTTCCAACCAGATGGTATCAGATATTTTTTCTTTATCAATATTAATGGCTCGCAAAACTTTATCACTGCTTTGTGCATAGGCTAATACTTTTTTCCCAAGATTAGATTGATTAGAATAGATGTAAATTAATTCCTTGTCATCTGTTGCTAGAACTCCCATTTTATTTAAATCATTTAAAATTTGATAATTATAAATTACCAACAATTAAAAGGTTTTTACGTTATACAATTTTTAATTTGTGTTATAGGATTTTTGTTTCCAATAAAAAAGTAAGCCTGAATAGTTAACTATTCAGGCTTACCTATACGTATAAATTTTAAGGTTATTTTTTTCTAATGCTACCGGAAGGATTATCACTTTTTTCCACTCTTTCGGGATTTCCATAATAATTTATACCACCACCGCTAGTGGCCTTTGCAATAAGTTCTTTTGATGTGTTTATCGTAATATTGGAACCAGAGCTGGCATTTGCTCGACTGGATTCAGCAATTAAATCGCCCGCTATTATATTGCTGCCGCTAGAAGCATCAGCGGTAATTTTTATAGCTTCTCCCGTTAGTTTAATATTGCTACCACTCGAGGAATGACATTCTAAAATCTCAGTGTTTAATTGTAATATCATATTGCTCCCACTTGAAGTGTTACATTTTAAAGACGTGGTACTAACATCTAACGTCATATTGCTTCCACTACTGCTTTCCAGTACTAAATTTTGGACTGTAATGGGGTTGGTGGAGTGCACGTTGCTACCACTAGTTGATGCAATACGCGATACATTTTTAAAGCTTACCATAACTTTTTTTGAAGTGGCATTTCCAATATTCTTTTTTGTATGGATTTTTAAAACGTTATCTACCACTTCGGTAATTATAAGATCTTGTAAATTCTCATCAGCTTCAACAATAACGGATTCGTTATCGCTTTGTGTTACATATACATCAAGTCCTTCACTAGCCTTTATGGCATTAAATGAGCCGTTAATGGTTCGCGTTACTTCCACAACATGTCCATTGCCTGCAATTCCTGGACCTATATTAATATCAAAGTTGCAAGAGAAAAACAACAGACTTAAAAGCGTTGTTACAATAATTTTTGTTAGTGTTGTCATAATTGATTTTATTTGATTGATTTTATTTTACAGTTCAAATATCTATTTATTGATTATTGATTTATAAATTAAATATCTGATTTGTTGTTTTTTAGCGATGAATTGTAATCACTCTTCAGATTTCACACTAACACCTTCAGAATTAATATTTACTTTAACATCTTCAGACTCGGCCTTAACACCGTTTGAATCAATTTTTAATGTGTTTCCATCACTATTGATTTCAACACCATTTTCATCAATTTTTATATTAGGAGTGTCAACTTGGATTTCAAATTCTTCACCAGTACAATCATCGCATTCAACACCATCTTCGGTTATTTTTATATAATGATTGGTGTATTTGGATGACACGATGTAGTCGTTATTCGAATAATGATTTAAATATGCCTTGGTGCTTTTATCGAAATACACTACGGAATTGACAGGTAAATAAAGTGTAATTACCACTTCTTGATCACTCATTTTATTATCGGGGCTGGTTGAAAGGAAAGAATCCAATACCAATTGATTGTTAGTAAATGAGTAATTATAGTTTATGTTCTTAGCACGTGTAATGGCTTTTTCATAATTTCTGCCATCAGCACTTTTTTCAATACCAATGGTGGCAATCGTATCCGTTGTATATTTTACTAAAATAGAGATGTCTTGCCTATAAATGGTTTTATCTCCGTTCTCGTTATTTGCAATTTTAAAACCATTGGTTCTATACGAATTTCTATATAAATCATTTTCTGCCATTGTAACTCTTAATGTGTCCATGGGTTTTATTTGAAGGTATTGTTTTTCAATGGTACGTTCGTTAAAAGCATGTTCGCTGGCTTCTCTAATGCCAATAATTACTAATGCAATAATGGAGAATAACCACAAACCTAACAAAGTGAATTTAGCTATGTTGCCAATGGATTTTAAGTTATTGATTAAGATTTTCAATCCCAAATAGAATAGGAAGAAAAATGGAATGCCAACGGCAAAAAATACAAATAAAGAGATTAACCATATAGGGGTATTTCCAGAATTAGCAATGTCTACAAAATCTATCCCTGGTATATGTACAATATCTGCAACACCTAGTGAGAATAAAGCTATAATTAAGCCAACTAGGGCAGAAGCACCAATGATTATAAAGAGAATACCAATAAATTTCGCAATGATTTTAAAGAAAAACATAATGATGTCTGCAAGCGTATCAAAAAAGTTTTTAGAACTGGATTTTATGGAACTACTCCCTTTTTTTGCTGCACCAGAAACCGATTTAGAAACATTTTTAGCCGCCTCCGAAACATTATCTGCGACATTTTCAAAGCCGTCTTTGATTTTTTTTTCAATGTTGCTAATGTTAACAGGTTCTCCCGTCATCATTATTTTTTCCGCAGTAGTTATAGCCGCTGGAACTAAAATCCAAAAAAGGATATAAATAACAATAAAGGTGCCTCCAGATGCAATAGTTAGAATTATCCATAATAAACGCATCCAAACGGCATCAATACCCAAATAATGTCCCAAACCAGAAGATACACCGCTTATATACGAGTTGTCAGTATCTCTAAATAGTTTTTTGCTAGATCCAGATTTTTTGTATGAAGTCGATTGTGGTTCATCCTCAAAAATATCATCATCCACAAGGTAGTCTTCGGGTTGTCCCATAATGGCAATAACCTCGTCCACTTCTTTAGTGCCTATCACTTGTTTATCGTGTATAACACGTTCGCTAAATAGTTCGGCAATACGAGCTTCAATATCTGAAATGATTTCAGAACGGCCTTGAGAATCTGTAAATGAACGTTTTATAGACTCAAGATAGCGTTGTAATTTTAAGTATGCATCTTCATCAATGTGGAAGAATATACCAGCTAAATTTATGTTGACAGTTTTATTCATTTTTTTGGTGTTTTTTGGCTTGTTACTAAGTTTACCGCATTTTGCAGTTCACTCCAGGTTGTGTTTAATTCTTTTAAAAATAGTTTACCGGTTTCGGTTAAACCGTAGTACTTTCTTGGTGGACCCGACAAGGATTCTTCCCATCGGTAATTTAAAAGTCCAGCGTTTTTCAATCTTGTTAGTAGTGGGTAAATGGTACCTTCTACAACAAGCAACTTGGCGTCTTTAAGTGTGTCTAGAATTTCGGCAACATACGCGTCTTCATCTTTTAAGACCGATAGTATGCAGTATTCTAAAACACCTTTACGCATTTGTGCTTTTGTGTTTTCTATTTTCATAGTGTCATTCGTTTAATTTGGTGAAACTGTTCATTTTTTGATTGATGATTATTTGATGAAATTTATGCTTAATGGATATTGATAGTGTTCGCCATCCCTTGCTTTTAAACTAGCCTTTACTATTAATACAAGTTCTATGATGAAACCTACAACGGCTATAACTCCTAGGCCGCCACCTATATATAACAATGGCGAGGGTTTGCCCAAACTAATATGAAAATCATTAAAACCATTAAAATCTATAAAGTCTAAACCATGAAATAGTTTGAAAACAAAAAAGGGAATGGAAATGGTTCCTAGAATAATGGTATAAAGTAAAACACTCAATTGAAAGTTGATGGCTTGTTTTCCGTGGTTATCTATAAACTCCGATTTTTCTTTGTTGGCTATCCAAAGAATGATGGGGCCTATAAAATTCCCTAACGGAATTATAAACCTACTAAACGTGGATAAGTGAATAAATGTGGCGATGTTTTTTTGGTGCGTGTCTAACATGATTTTTTTGATTGATGTTGTGTTTTCTTGAAACGTATAATAGTTTCTTATGCAAATATATGTCTTTAAGAAGGTATTATGTTACGCATAGTAGTATTATTTAACATAATATTAACATTTATAGTTAGATGATATTTTTATAACTTAGTAAAAATTAAATGTTTCTAAATGAAAATAATACCAAGTAAGCTAAATACATATACCATGTTCAAATTGCCATCTGCTTATTTTTGTGGTGTTCGAGCAAAATATATAGATAGTGGTAAATGCGTTGTAACTGTTCGGCATCGATGGATTAACCAAAATCCTTTTAAATCCATGTTTTGGGCTGTGCAAGGTATGGCAGCGGAGTTCTCAACCGGTGCTTTAATGATGATGAAAATTCAAGAATCAAGTAAGCCCATATCCATGCTAGTTGTAAAAAATGAATCTACGTTCACTAAAAAAGCAACAGGTTTAATCACGTTTGTTTGTAATGAGGGTCAGATGATTGAAGATGCTATAAATAAAGCCATTGAAACAGGGGAAGGGCAAACGCTTTGGATGACATCTGTTGGAACCAACGAAGAAGGATTAGAAGTCTCTACCTTTAAATTTCAATGGAGTATAAAAGTAAAGGGGTAAGTCGTTTGTCGTAGAGTCGTTTAGTTGATTTACAACTCAACAATAAACATCTCAACAACTAACAAAAAAACTGTAACAAATATTCAAAACTGTCAACAAATCAACGAATCAACAAATCAACAATAATATGACCGCACACGAAATTGATTATACCATCTACGGCGAAGAAATGCAATACGTAGAAATAGAATTAGACCCACAGGAAGGGGTAGTTGCCGAAGCAGGCAGTTTTATGATGATGGACGATGGTATTAAAATGGAAACCATTTTTGGCGATGGTTCGCAAAACGATTCGGGTTTTTTAGGGAAAATTTTAGGAGCAGGAAAACGTATTCTTACTGGAGAGAGTTTGTTTATGACAGCTTTCTATAATAATGTGATAGGTAAAAGAAAAGTATCCTTCGCGTCCCCATATCCAGGAAAAATAATCCCAATAAATTTAACAGAGTACAGAGGCAAATTTATATGCCAAAAGGATGCTTTTCTATGCGCTGCTAAAGGTGTAAGCATTGGTATTGAATTTAGCAAACGTTTAGGGCGCGGCCTTTTTGGTGGTGAAGGATTCATCATGCAAAAATTGGAAGGTGATGGTATGGCATTTGTGCATGCTGGTGGTACCATGGCTAAAAAAGTATTGCAACGTGGTGAGGTTTTAAGGGTCGATACTGGTTGTATTGTTGGTTTTACCCAAGAAGTGGATTACGATATTGAATTTATTGGAGGTATTAAAAATACCATTTTTGGTGGTGAAGGATTATTTTATGCCAAACTTCAAGGCCCGGGTACCGTTTATGTCCAATCCTTACCGTTTAGTAGGTTGGCGGGTAGGGTATTAGCATCCGCGCCACAAGGAGGAGGAAAGGATAAAGGTGAAGGCAGTATTTTGGGCGGCTTGGGTAATATTTTAGATGGTGATAACCGTTTTTGAAAGTTATGATATTGTTTAATAAAAGCAAAAAGCTTGGAAATCATTTCCAAGCTTTTTGCTTTTACAGTTAATCGCATATTAATACTTAACAAATTTTATACTTTTTGAATTTTCATTATGTATTGTATTTACTTTAAGAAAGTAAATGCTATTTGGTAAACTAGAGATATCAATACTATTGGATTCAGGTGTTTTTATATTTAAAATGGCTTGCCCTAGGGTATTGTAAATTTGAAAACTTTCTATATCATTCAATGGCTGTTTGATATAAAGTTTAAGGGTTTTGGTATTCGAATTATAGGATACAAATATGTTTTTATCTTCAATAGGTGTTGTGCCTAACGATTGATCTTCCGTAAAAACAATAGAATAGTCATTAAAAATGCCTTTATCCAATAAGAGATGAGCTTCAGTATTCCTTAAATTATAATAGATGTTTTGGTTTTTATCCAATAAATAAATATTTAGATTGTCAGGAAGGTTTTCCATTTTGTTAATCGAAAATTTATACAAACCAGCATCGGCAGTTTTTATCTCTAAAGGTAAATCATCTTCTATATTTATGCTTGGAAGGGCTTGAATAACTAAGGCCTCATCGTCTAATAACCAATATAAATCATTCTTTAAGTTATCATAGGATTTAGCATCGTAGCCCTTATCATAGCCTTTTGTTGTATGGCTGTCATATCCAAGTGCTATTATTCTAATTTGACCTTTGGGAGTTGTGAATGAAAACCAAATTTTAGGTCTATCATCTATGGTTTCCTTAGTGTTATTGGTTTTATAGTATACTGTAGCGCCTAGGGATTCTCTTGCAAAGGCACGTTGGGCATTGGTAAAAGTTAGAGTTCCCGAATTTGTTATGGTTGTAAAGAACCCTTGGCCAACATTGATAAATGGCGTAGGAGCAGGCTTAGCTGGAACACCTAAACCACTTGTTAGTCCAGAGTTGTCTGCCACAGCTGGTATGGCGAGCAGTAAGTTTCGAGCTGCATAACCACCTTCATAATCAGATAAGTAATGGCTATTATTGGTGGTAAATGATTCCCAAAAATACAGGGAGCCATCGATAACGGACAAATTATCTGTAATAAATTGATTGGCGTTTAATGCCGATGGATATGGATTTCCTGTTAAAAAATCTGTCCCTGCTGTTACTGGAATGTTATAAGTCCCATCGTTGGGAATACCTCTAAAAATATATTCTTCTTCTGAAGCTGATCCTCCAGAACCTTTCATGGTATATCCAACGCCGGGCGATAAATTAGTGGTAGGGGATAGCTTTGACCAAACATTATAATTCCCAGAAGGACCCTTGTAGCTATATAGCCATCTGCTACTTAATGTTATGGGAGATGTTGCAGGGTTTGGGTTTATGCCAGGTGTAAAAAACAGTGGCCCATGGGCATCTTCTAAATAACCAATTTGCCAATTACCACTTCTAGCTACTGGAGAACTCCAATAATTATAATTAAAAGCGTTCGTGGTGCCTTGTTGCTTGGCCCTTAAACTTCCAGTCCCAGAATTTAAACTGGGGCCAGCATGGTTTTGAATCAGTTGGGCTTCGCCTAACAGGTCTAAAATTCCATTTATAACAACTTGGTTTTCTGTTTCTAGTAATACACCGTTGGCTATGTTTAAAGTGGCTCCTGATTCTATTTCAACTTCTCTCACATGGGCATCAAAAATTAAATTAGCCGCAACTCCAGATTTCACGGTTAATTTTAAACATGAATCGGTATTGTTTGGAGCATTTCCAGCACCTGCACCATTATAAAAGTTTGAGCCATTCCAAACAATTTGATCGGTGTAGCGTAATGTGAAATAGCGATTGTTTAGCAATTCAACTCCAGTAGCTGTAGCAGTATTACCAACAATGGTTAAAGGATAAACATTACTTGGTGATGAAAAATCATAATTATTATCAATTACCAATTCTAAATCTACACAACTTTGTTTTCCCGATAAATCTATACCACTAATATCGAAGGAAATTGTTACGTTTCCAATGTTATTTCCTGGTTGACTCACACGCCATCTAGAGTTTAGCTGTTCTGTATAATTTGTGGTATTTGTGCTAAAATTATAAGTAGGGTTTATAGTTTCTTCACCCCAAAATAAAAATTTATTATTAGATAATGTCGATGGATTGCTTATGCGTACAATACCAGTGCCTTGAGAATCGGTGTGGTTAGAACCATCGTTAGCCTGTCCTATACCGGCCACATGATGGTCAAAATCTCCATTACCAGGATTGTCTCTAGAGTAAATATCATTTGATGCTAGCGGTTGGTTGTATTTAGCTGATAGATAATTGTTTATTATAATGCGTTGCGCTGTATTCACTTTAGTTTTAAAAATTATTAGCTCGCCAACATCTCCCATAAATCCATTTGACCCAGAAGTATTGCCCCCCAAATTAAACTGATGTCCTGCATAATTTGTGAAGGTTGAAGAGCTTGCCCTATCCTGTAGTAAATCTTCATTACGGTACAGTTGTTTGCCTGAAGCTGGGTTTGCATCATAAGACCAAATGGAGTAGTTGTTTAAACCAGTTAATCCACCAACCTCAATTCTTGCATCAGTACCGCAGCAGTTTCCTATATCAAAATAAACGCTTCCAGCCCAAGGGATATGGTTAGAAAATCTATTTCCATCAAGACCATCTGTTAGATAAACTGATGATGTTTGCCATATATTATCTGCTCTTGTAATAATGAAAGAGGATGCTTGGTTTACTATAAAATTGGAAGAATTAAGTGTTAGTCCTGTTCTTAATCTATTGCTTCCGTTAAAACTTACTTCATCATAACCGTTAATGGCTCCTGAAATTAGTGTAGGTCTTTGTGTTCCTGTTTCACTAATATCGAATGCAGGAACTCCTGCTGAATTTATCCAACTATCAATTAAAGTGCCTGTAGTTGAAATGCCGTTATCAGGTCTGTACCATATTATTAAATCCGAAGTGCCATCATTTGAGCCAACACCACCAGGCCCAGAGTAACCACCTATAGGAGTAGGGGCATAGCACAAGTTTAAAGTGATACTGTTAATGGTTCCTCCGTTTGTGTTTCTATCATCTATAACTCTTAAAATCCAGTTGCCACTAGAATTTTCTCCATTAAAATCGGCTAAAGAGCCTTCTGGACGATACGAGCCAGAAAGAGAGGTGTTGCCATTAGGCAAATTATTTACTGAGGCATCATCAAAAGTAACATTGTTGTAATTGTCTCCATTTCCTCCATTATCAGTAGATAATTCTACGATTGTACCAGATGGTGATATTAAATAAATATCTAAATCATCATTCCGTGTGTGAGAAATATTAACAGTAACATTTATATCAATAATTACATAAGAATCTGGCACATTGATGACAGAGTTATATGTATTGCCAGCTCCGCTACTGGAAATTGTTGTGTTTGGAGTTGTTGCGTAATTGGTACATATGTCTTGGCCAAAAAGGATTCTAGGATTTAAAAAAAACAAAAAAATAATGAGTGTTGAAAATAATTTAAAAATTTTCATTGTGTGAGAGACATTGAGGGTTGAGGGATAATACTGGTTTACTTAGCAATTTACTATTTGAGAGATTTATTGCCGTAAAACTATAGATTTAAGGGGATTTTTAAAAATATTTACTGAACAGAAAGTTACTAAAACAGCGAAATTAATTACTAAAAAGCTTAATTCATTTAAAATATCATATAAAAGAACTTGTTTAGCCCTAATTTTAGTTAATTAATTTAAAAGTTAATTTTAATTAAAATTTAAAATTCTTTGATATTTTTTATTAAATTTATGAACGGAATTTTAAATTTACAGCTTATAATACAAATCTACCTTTTATTGTAAACCTAATAAAACCGATAAAAAACCATGGCTAGAGCAATGCTTGAGTATACCAAGACCATACTTAATAAAGTTAGTTTTGATGCGACACTGTTCTGTAAAGAAGTTCAAAAAGCAGTAGAACGATTGTTACCTTATGAGATCGAAGAATTAAAAGAGTTTATTCTTTCACTAGTAAGGCAAAATCCAGATCTTGATAAATGTTTAATTTATCTGAAATCATAGAAAAAGCGACCTTTTGGTCGCTTTTTTATTTTCATATTATTTCATGGTGATTGTTTTCGGTTGAATTGTATATTTGCGAAAAACAAACTACTAGTGAAAAAGCTTATTGTTATATCCTTGCTATTGGTTTTTTCCTTACGCCCCATGTATTACTTAGGGTGTTTGGCTTATTATGGGCTAAATATAAATTCAATTATAGAACAATATTGCGTTAATAAAAACAAACCCGAGTTACAATGCGACGGTAAATGCTTTTTAGCGCAAAAGTTAAACAAAGCTTCAGATTCCGATCAAGGAAACAGTAACAAATTCTTAAATAGCATATTCGAATCATTCATTCCTGTATATATTTCTATTCAATCAGATATGAAATTCAATAATTTTTATGCCCAAGTTTCTAATAAAAACATATTTGGGTATACTGCTAATTACACGTTTCTATCGGAATTCAATAATTTCAAACCTCCCATTTCATAAAATTTAATATTTAGTTTTTTACAAGGCTTTTTCAAGTGCTTGCCTTCAATGGCACTTAAATATTAAATTTATAACAATGACAATTACAAAATTAGCATTGGCATTATTGCTATGCATATCTATTATATCATGTTCTTCAGATGATAAAGAAGACTTAACAGGGCAAACGGGAACTTTAGACTTAAAATTCGATAATGGGGTGGGTGATCAAGATTTTATTTTTGGAACTTCCTACAACAAATCCAATGGCGAATCTTACAAACTTACTACACTAAAATATATCATTAGTAATGTTAGAGTTAAGGATTCCAAAGGCAACATGTTCATCTATCCAACAGCCAATAATGTGTTTATTATTGATGAGGCTAATGGTAACAATGCAGGTGAAATATTTATAACATTAAACAATGTTTTTGCGGCAGATTATACCGAAATCACCTTTGGTATTGGGATAGACCAAGAACGATTCTTGTTGGGAGCAGAAGATCAGGGCGATTTTTTAGCTGAAGCAGAAGAGGCAGGGATGTTATGGGCTTGGGCCACCGGTTATAGATTTATGCGTTTTGATGGAACATACTCCAGTAGTTCTGTAACCGATGAAGCTCTAGCAATACACATGGGTAGCGTTGGTACATCTTTAGATAATTATAGGGAAGTTACATTAACACTGCCAAATACAGCAAGAGTTCGGGAAACTGCTCATCCGGAGATTCATATAAAAGCAGATATTTCTAAAGTTTTTGATGGTGCAACTTCTGTAAACTTTGCAGATGGCTATAGTCAAGTGCACACAAGTTCAGAAACCACACCTGTTATTGCCGATAACTTGAAAGGTATTTTTGAGGTACACCATGTACATAACAACTAATGTAATGTAATGGGTAAAAAAAGCTCAAAAATGAAAAAAATACTAATCATAGTTGTTTTTAGTCAGTTCCTTTTTTTGTCATGCTCAAAAGAGGATACAATAGTTTACGTGGCAAAACCTTTAAACTTCGATGTGCCTTCCAATTTCCCGGATATGGTTTATAATTTAAGCAACAATCCATTAACGGAAGCAGGCTTTGAATTGGGAAGAAAACTATTTTACGATGGTAAATTGTCGGCTAACAATGCCATTCCTTGTGCTTTTTGTCATGAGCAAGCCTTTGCTTTTACCCATCATGGGCATACATTAAGCCATGGTGTAAATGGCGGCATCGGATTAAGAAATGCGCAGCCCCTTCAAAATATGGCATTCCAAAAGGATTTTATGTGGGATGGTGCAGCATCTCATTTAGATTTGCAACCCATCATTCCACTTACAAGCGAATTGGAAATGGGAGAAACCCTGAGTAATGTTATTGAAAAATTAAAGGCAGATAGTTATTATCAAAAACAATTTACTCTTGCTTTTGAAGATGGTGAAATTAATACATCCAACATGTTAAAAGCCTTATCACAGTTTATGGTGATGATGGTGTCTTCAAATTCTAAATATGATAAATATGTTAGACATGAAGATAATGTAAGTCTAACACAAATCGAACAGGATGGTTTAACCACGTTTCAGAATAAATGCTCTTCCTGCCATGCAACCGATTTATTTTCAGATCAATCGTATAGAAACAACGGATTATCTATTAACCCCCGACTTAATGATAAAGGACGTTTTGTGGTTTTAGAGAACCCTGAAGATTTATATAAGTTTAAAGTGCCCAGTTTAAGGAATATAGAATTTACATTTCCATATATGCATGATGGTAGATTTGACACGCTTGAAACCGTCTTGGATTTTTACGATTCTGGTATGGTAGATAATGGCAATGTGGACGCATCTCTAAAAAGAGCTGATGGTTCTTTAGGGATAACTCTTTCAGATTACGAAAAGGAAAGTATTATTGCTTTTCTAAAAACATTAACCGATAACGAATTTTTAAATGATACACGTTTTTCAGAATTTTAAAATACAAACCATTTTGCTTGGCTTGTTTGCATTATTTTGCTCTATTCAAAATCAAGCAGCAACCATTCCACCACATGTACACACTCCGTTAAAGGTTTTTTGCGATTTGTGTGGTTGTTCTACAAGTAGTGGCAGCTCAGGTTTTGGAACTTTAGATAACCTTAGCTTTGTTGGTTTAAGATATATTTATCAGGATTATGAATCCAAAGATGGTATTTTTAGCAATTCGCCAACAAGTAAAGAACGGTTTAATACCTATCAGGTTTGGGGAAGAATTCCTGTAAATGATAAATTTTATTTTAATGCCATTGTCCCTTACCAAGATTTATATAGGCATTTTGAAGATAGAACAGAACATATTAATGGTTTGGGAGATATCACGGTAATAGGATGGTACCAATTGAAATTTTTTAAAAAGCACAAAGCCCACGAGGTTGATTTTAATCATGTGGAAGGAGAAGATGATGAAAGGGAATTATCTGCACACCGATTAAATGTTGGTATTGGTTTAAAATTGCCAACAGGTGAATTTGAAGACATGTTAACTGATAGAATAAATCCTGGATTTCAAGTGGGTACGGGAACTTTAGATGCCATTTTTTCTGTGTTGCATTCGTATTCAAAAAATAAGTTAGGCGTTAATACATCGGCAACCTATTATTTGAAAACTGAAAATAAAAATGAGTATCGTTTTGGAAACCAGTTTAGTTTTTCATCCAATGTGTATTACAATTTACCTTTAGAAAAATCAGCTTTCAGTCCGTTTTTAGGCATATCCGGCGACGTATATAATTCCATTAAGCAATTTAATGAAGCGTTGCCGGAAACCAATGGAAACATTGTTAACGGTGCTTTTGGGTCAGAGTTTATGATTGACCAATTTATTATTGGAGCGAATTACACTTTTCCCATAAGTCAGAACCTTTTTGGAGAAAATGTCACCTCTAAAAACAGATTTATGGTCTATTTGAATTATGTTTTATAGAATAAAAACGTCATTTCAAGGAGTCCCGATAGCTATCGGGACGACGAAGCAATCTTATGATATTAGTTTATCACAAATAAACAGATTACTTCACTACGTTCGTAATGACGACTAATTTAGCTTTTCAGACAATCTTTTTATTTTGATGGTAAAGGACTTATAATTTTTACATTCTGAAATGCGATGGCACCTCTAATTATACCTGAGATAACACTTTGCATGGCTTCAATAATTTGAATTTTTAATTCACTTTTATGATAAATGATGCTGACTTCCCTAGCAGGACTTGGTTCATTGAAATAATGTAAATTCTTTTTAGCTTTCTCATTTAAATCTAAGGTATGTAAATAGGGCAGTAGTGTCATGCCCAAACCTTCATCCGATAGTTTTATAAGCGTTTCTATACTACCACTTTCCAACTGAAAGGTTTCTTCGGTCTGATTTTTAAAAGCCTTACATAGGTTTATAACGCCGTCTCGAAAGCAATGGCCATCTTCCAGCAAAAGCATATCATCAATTTCTAAATCAATAGTATTAATTTTTTGTTTGGTATGTAATCTGTGGTTTTCAGGAATATAACCTACAAAAGGCTCATAATATAATACACGCTCTTTTATAAAATCACTTTCCAGAGGTGTTGCAGCAATGGCAGCATCTAAATGCCCTTCTTTGATTCTGTTTATGATTTCATCGGTGGTTAATTCTTCAATTTTAAGCTTAATTTTCGGGTATTTCTTTATAAAAGCTTTTAAGAACATTGGTAATAAGGTTGGCATGACCGTTGGGATAATGCCCAGTTTGAACTCGCCACCTATAAACCCTTTTTGCTGGTCTACAATATCTTGTATTCTATAAGATTCATTTACGATGTTTTTTGCTTGAATGACTATTTTTCTGCCAACGTCGGTTAATTCAATGGGTTTTTTGCTCCTGTCAAAAATTTGAATGTTTAATTCATCCTCCAATTTTTGAATTTGCATGCTCAAGGTTGGTTGTGTTACAAAGCATTTTTCAGCAGCTTTGGTAAAGTTTTGGTTTTCTGCTACTGCCAAAACATAGTATAATTGTGTAATTGTCATTGCGCATCGATTTAGACTATAAAAATATAAAAACTATCAATAAAATTTATTATTATAACCGTTAATTATAGAGTAAATTAGTGGTAATATTAAAAACCCTTAATTATGAAATTAAATAGTATAGGTTTAGATACCTCAAAAACCAAAGATTTAGCAAAAGATTTAAATAATTTGTTAGCAAATTTTCAAATATATTATCAGAACCTTAGAGGCATCCATTGGAACATTAAAGGAAAACGTTTTTTCGATTTACATGTTAAGTTTGAAGAGCTATACACCGATGCTAATATGAAAGTTGATATGATTGCAGAACGTATTTTAACATTAGGCGAAACGCCTTTTCATACGTTCTCTGATTATGTTGAAAATGCCAAAATACCTATTGGTAAAAACATTTCGCAAGATGAAAAATCAGTTGCTTTAATTGTGGATTCCCTATCGGGATTATTAAAAATTGAACGTGCCATTTTGGACAAATCCGATGAAGCCCATGATGAAGGAACAAACTCCATGATGAGTGATTTTATTACTGAACAGGAAAAAACAGTCTGGATGATGAAAGCCTGGTTGAACGAAACGGTTTAAATTGATTTGATTAATAGCAAAAAAGCGACCTCAGGGTCGCTTTTTATTTTATGCGTTTGTTTGAGTTATAATAAGCCTCTTGCTTTTATTTCCAAATATTTATTTATGGTATCTACAGTTAGATTTTCTGGAGTTGTTAGAATAGAGTGAATACCGTATTTTTTTAATTCGTTTACAATCAAGCGTTTTTCGAATGCGAATTTTTCAGCAATAACCTTGTCGTAAACTTGTTGTATGGTTTGCGCTTTGTCGTTAATTAAACTATCAAGCTCAGTATTTTTAAAAAAGATAACTACTAGCAAATGACTTTTGGCAATGGCTTTTAAATAAGGTAATTGCCTATCCAAACCATCTAAAGTTTCAAAATTTGTATATAATAATAGTAGGCTTCGCTGGGTAATATTGTTTTTTATACTCGTGTATAATCGGCTAAAATCACTTTCAAAAAAATCGGTTTTAATATTGTAAAGCGCTTCTAAAACATATTGCATTTGCGAATTCCTTCTTTCTGCAACCACCATATTTTCAACTTTTTTGGAAAAGGAAAATAATCCTGCTTTATCCTGTTTTTTTAAAGCAATGCTACTGATGATTAACGTGGCATTAATGGCATAATCTAAGAGGCTTAAACCATTAAAAGGCATTTTCATAGTACGCCCTTTGTCGATTACCGAATAAATGGGTTGCGATTTCTCATCTTGAAATTGATTCACCATTAATTGATTTTTCTTTGCTGTGGCTTTCCAATTAATGGTTCTTAGATCATCACCCAAAACATAATCCTTTATTTGTTCAAACTCCATAGTATGCCCAAGACGTCGCACTTTTTTTAAACCATAATCCAAAGAGTTTTGGTTAATGTTTAAAAGTTCAAACTTTTTTAATTGTTTAAAACTAGGGTAGGTTGGCACCATAGCACCATTATTGAATTTGAATCGTTTGGCGACTAAATTTATAACTGATGATGCATATATGTTTAGGTTACCAAAATGGTATTCGCCACGTTTTGTTGGTGTTAGGTGGTATTGTATTGATTTCGATTTTTTGGGCGGAATAGTTTCCCTAAGTTTAAAATCCCTAACTTGAAATTGTTCTGGGATTTCATCAATAATTTCTAAATAGATTAAAAAAGGATAGTTGTTTGAGATGTTTATCTGAATGGTATTGTCATCGCCGTTAGAAAATTTATCAGGTAATAGTCGCGTGGCATCCATTTTGTTTTTTCCGATGAAAATAATTAGAAAATCCACAACGAATAAGAGAGTTAGTACAATTAAAGAAAGTTGGGCAATATTAAATAAAACAGGTATAAAATAACTTAAACCAAATAATGCCACAATACCAATGCCGACATAGAAAAATCGTGGTTGTATGTAAAATGGTTTAAGAAGTTTCAAAACTTTGTTAGATGTTAGATGTTAGATGTTAGATGTTAGATGTTAGATGTTGGGTGTTGGTTGTTTGTCGTTTAGTTAATAGTTTATTCGACTAAACGACAAATAACCAAACAAATCAACGACGAGCTTAATTATTCATTTTCGACCGATTGTCCTATATCTTCAATAGCACCATGGTTGCCTTGTCTTTTAGGATTATCACCATATTCGTTTGAACCATAATCACTTTCTCCAAACAGCATCCATAAGCCATAAAATGGTATGATTTGATACCAGCCACTGTTACCTCTATCATGGCAACGTTTTGCTCCTTGTGCCAACAGAAACCATAATAATGGAATTAATAAAAAAGGAAATATTATGGAATAAGATTCACCAGCACGTGAAACAAACATGGCTACACCTAAATAAATTGCCATATAAATTAAATAACTTAGTCCGTACTCGGTTCTCCGAATTCTACCTTCAAATGAAAATGGATTTTTAAACATAATTTTGGTTTTTTAGTTAGTTGGTTATTTCGGTTTTCAACCGTTTCAATTTTAAAAAAGTTAAAAGTTAAAAGTTACTTCAACTACACGACTAAACAAATCAACGCCAAACAGCTAAACAACAAACACCTACCTCGGTATTTCAACCGTTTCAATAATTTGTGTGATAACTTGTTTACTAGAAACACCTTCCATTTCACGCTCGGGGGTTACAATCACACGGTGGTGTAACACAGGAATAGCGGCGCGTTTTATATCTTCTGGAGTCACGAAATCCCTGCCAGACATGGCTGCAAATGCTTTACTGGCTTTTAAAATTGCAATGGAAGCTCTGGGCGATGCTCCTAAATATAAAAATGGATTGTTACGGGTCGCTACGATGAGCTCGGCAATATATTTTAACAAGTGCTCTTCAACTAAAATTTGTGTCACCAACTTTTGATAGTTAGAAATTTGTGTTGCCGTTAAAAATGAGGCGATTTCTTCTATTTTTACTCTTTCTTTTAATTGATGTTCCCTGGAAAGGATTTCAATTTCTTCACCCAAATTAGGGTATTCGACATCTATTTTAAATAAAAAACGGTCCAATTGAGCTTCTGGCAAACGATACGTGCCTTCTTGTTCTATAGGGTTTTGGGTAGCAAGAACCATAAATGGGGATTCCAGCGTAAATTTATTGCCATCAATGGTAATTTGCTGTTCTTCCATAACCTCAAATAAGGCGGCTTGCGTTTTTGCAGGAGCACGGTTTATTTCATCAATCAGCACCATATTTGAGAAAATAGGCCCTTTTTTAAACTCAAATTCTGAGGTTTTTAGATTAAAAATAGAGGTTCCTAAAATATCACTCGGCATTAAATCTGGAGTAAATTGAATTCTGCTAAAACCAACACTCAACGATTTAGCAATAAGCTTAGCCGTTATGGTTTTTGCAACACCAGGGACGCCTTCTATAAGCGAATGGCCTTTTGCTAATAGTGATGCAATAAGCATGTCTATCATGTCTTTTTGACCGACGATAACTTTACCAATTTCTTCTTTTATCTTATTGACACTGTGTTGCAGCTCTCTTAAGTCTAATCTACTTTGAAACTGTAATTCATTATTTATTTCCTCAGAAATGACAGGAACAGATGCTGTTATCTTATCATTTGGTATATAAGAACTAGGGTCCAGTGGTTCTTTGTTGTCTTCCATAATTAATTTGAATAAAAAGTTTCTATATGTTTATTGAGCGTTAGAAGATTGCCTTCAAAATACTCATTTCTCGATTTTAACCAATTTATATAATCTATAAGTTGTTTAACATCTTCTTTTTTCTTGCCTGTTTTAGAAGCTAATTTGGCAATAAATTCATCATTTAAAACCGAGGTGTCTAAATTATAGTCGGTTCTAATTTTTTCTAAAAAGTAAGTTATTTTTTTGTGAATTAAGTTTTTATGATCTTGAATATCAAAATATAAGTGAGATATGGTTTTAACAAAAGCAACAGTTGTATTAGGTAAAGGCTTAATAATCTTAATGATGCGCTGTCTGCGTTTTGCATTAAAAACCATGAATAAAACAGTAAAAACCAAAGCTGTATACCATGCCCATCTAAATGATAATTGCTCCAAAAACCAACTTAAATTCGATTTTTTCTCAACATCACCATAACTCGATTGTATTTTGGTATATGAATCGAAGTAAATGTCCGCATTTGGTAAATAGGAGATAACGCCTTCCGCATATCTATATCTATCATCTTTTAGCATGTTATAATTTGTAAACGCCTTGGGTTCTAAATGCAGATAAATATGCCCTTTGCCAAAAGGGATTTGAATAAAATTGACGTGTTCTTCATCCGTTTTTGTATATCCAAGAATACGATAGTTGATGGAGTCGAAACTTGAAAAATAATTAACGCCTGCATTTTTATCAATATGGGCATTTGCTAATGTTTTGTTTTCAAATGCCATATAAGACATACTGTCTTTTGATGTGGAAGCGTAATCGACGCTTATTTGCAAAGTGTCATGTATTTTTTGAACAAAATAGTAATCGGATATAAAAAGTGTATTTCCTTTACCAACAAAATACAATAATTCATCAACCGACTCATCACCTAGATAATCCGAATTGCCAATAATTATAAAGCTTCCCTTGGCCACATGATCACCATAACCGTCTTCGGAGTTTGCTCTTAAATAACTTTCGGGAGTGTGATAAACAGTTCTTATTTTATGGTTTTTAAATAGTTTAGGTAGCTCACTATAAAATACACTAACACCATAAGGTTTACTGCTTTTTTCGTTAAAGGATTCTTCCCAATCCACCGTTTTTGTTTTTTTTATGCCAAGGGCAATGGCCGCAGTGATTACCAATGCAATAATAACGAGAAGTATGGGCCATATTTTCCTCATTATTTTACTTGATTTAAAAGGGTTACAAATCTACCCTTAGCTTGATTATATTGCTTAACATCTAAAGGGAATTCGCCATACCAAATATAGTTGTATAGATAGGAAGTGTATTCAAAGGCACTGCTAAATGATTTTGATTTAATATCATTTAAATAGTCTGCATTGGTTTTGTCGTCTTCAAACTTAATATGGTTTTTTAGAGTCAAGGTTTTTAAAACGAGTAAGTAATAATATCGAATCGCCAGCCTATAGTCTTGATTGTTTTCAGCCCAGTTTATAAGCGCGGTGATGTCTGCATTTTCAATATTTTCTGAAGTGATGTCCTCAAAATTATCTACTTTTTTATGTCTTTTTGAAGAAAATAAACCAGAGCCACCCTCATTCAATAAAATATAAATTAAATAACCAACTGCGACAAAAAGAGCTAAGTAAAATAGCCAACCTAAAGAACCTAAATTTACCGAAAAACTATTGCTACGTTCGTCCTCTTTTATTTTAGGGTTTTTATTTTTATAATCTTCATAATTACCAGAACCTTGTGGTGTTTTAGTGATAATCTTTTTGCCTTCATAATCATATTTGTTTCCAGAATAACGGTCTTTAAAATTGGCATCAAAGGTTCTGTTTGTGTTTGGTTCTTGCAAAGCCGTCACAAAACAGTTTCCCATATTGAAGACAAAAAGGAATACGACTAAAATGATATGTGATTTTCTGAATCTCAAATAGTGTTGGTTTTTGTAATTCTTTTTTGAACCTGAAACGGATAAATTAAATAATAAAAACTAATGATGCCTAGTGTTATGATGATGATGCCGACCGATAACCAGTTAGGCATCATATTAGAATAACGCGTTACAAACCCTTCTAAAAACCCAGCAGAGAAAGTAAAAGGAAACGTGCTTATTAAAATTTTAATGCCTGTTATTGCGCCGTGTTTAAAAGAGGTAAACCTAGAATGGGTTCCCGGAAATAAAATGCTCGCACCTAAAAGTAAACCCGCAGCAGCTTCGATAATAATGGCAAAAATTTCCATGGAACCATGAATCCATATGCCACGAACACTTTCCCACAAAACACCTTTTTCATAAAAAAAATACTGAAAAGAGCCCAACATTATACAGTTCTGAAATAAAATGTAAACAGTGCCAATACCGCCAAAAACACCTAATATAAAAGATAAAACCCCAACTTTTAAGTTGTTAACGGTAATGCCAATAAAACTGCCCCAATTACTACCGCTTTTATAGACAGCCACAGGATCTCCAGCCTCAATATTTACTAAGGTTTGGTTTACATAATCATCCCCTAAAATGGAACGTACAAATTCACCATCATTCGCCGCGGAGATAGCCCCAATAAATGTAAATGTGGAAAAAATAATAAATGCCACATAGATAAATGTTCTATATTGATAACAGATTAATGGGACTTCGGTTTTCCAAAAGGCAAAAATTCTATTAGTGTCCTCGCGCTTGGTTTTATAAATTTTCTGATAGGCTTTAGCGGCCAATTGATTAAGATAATCTACGATTTTACTTTTAGGATAATACGTTTGCGCGTATGCTAAATCGTTTATTAAATGAACGTATTGTGACGCCAATGCGTCAGGGTCTTTAAAATCATTATTGAAAATGGCATTTTCAAAACTCAGCCATTTTTCCTTATTTTGTTTGATGAATGAAACTTCCCTCATATATTTGATAAATTAAAATATAAAATGTCAGAGTTACAAATTAACACGACCCAAAATGTAAAAATTAAGTTCAACGCTGCTGGAGCAGGGGAACGGTTGTTGGCATTTATGATTGACACGACAATTAAAATCGGCTATTTACTTCTAGTGGGAAACATATTCAATGCGTTTCAGAATATGGACCAATGGTCACAAATTGGCATTAATACGGTGCTTAGTTTGCCCGTGATGTTTTACACCTTGGTTTTGGAATCTTTTTTACAAGGACAAACTATTGGTAAACGGATTTTTAAAATACGGGTTGTAAAGATTGATGGCTACCAAGCCTCCATATCAGATTATGTGGTACGTTGGTTTTTTAGAATCGTGGATGTTTATATTCTTGGTTTAGGATTTTTTGTGATGCTCTTCAATAGTAAAACGCAACGTTTGGGTGATATGGCTGCGGGAACAGCCGTTATAAGCTTAAAAGACAATGTTACTATTAACCATACCATTCTGGAAAATTTAAGGGAAGATTATAAACCAACCTACTTGAACGTTATTAAATTATCCGATAACGATGCACGTATTATTAAAGAGACTTACTCTTTAGCCAAAACATCTAAAGATTATCAAACCTTGATAAAATTGCGTTCAAAAATCATGGAGGTTACAGATATCAAGGAAATGAAACAAAAAACGGATATGGAGTTTATAGACGTGGTTTTAAAAGATTATAATTTTTACACACAGGATATGTAATTTTGTTTAAAAGTTTAAAAGTTAAATAGTTAGAAGGTTAAATAGTTAGAAAGTTTAATTTTACGAACAGCGAACAGCGAACAGCGAACAGCGAACAGCGAACAGCGAACAGTGAACAGTGAACAGTGAACAGCCAAAACCTATTCAATAATCTCTACTTTTCTAATATAAATATTATTTAAAGGCCAATCACCATCATCGGTTTCAACAGCTGCAATCTTGTCAACGACATCCATGCCTTTGGTGACTTCGCCAAAAATGGTAAAATCACCATCTAGATGAGGGGCACCACCTTGTTGTTGTACAATAAAGAACTCGAAAGGCGAGGCTAATTTATAAGGATTCTCAATATCGCTACTGGGCATTGAAATGACACCTCTGTTGTGTTTGTAACCTTTTTTAGTATCGGTAGGTAGCAAATATTGACCGATTTCAGAACGTTTTTTTGCTATTTTTTTATCATCGCTATTACCTGCTTGTATCATGAAATTATCAATAACACGATAAAATTGTGTGTCAACATAATATTGGCGTTTGGTTAAATAGATGAAATTAGAACGATGATATTTGGTGTCATTGTAAAGAAGGATGTCAATAGCGCCAAAATCAGTAGTGATACGCACCTTATTTTCTTTGTGCTTTTTATCATATTCAGCAAAAAAAGGCACAGCGTTTTTGTCATCTAAAATAGGGAAATCCGTTTCAGGTTCTTCCTTTGTATCTTCAGTAGGTGTTTTAATAATTGTCTCTTTAGTTTCAATGATATTCGTTTCCATTTTCTTTTTTGATTGTTTATCTTCACAATTCAGAAATAAAAGAAAAACAAACAAGAATAAGATAACGCGCATAAGAAATGGATTTTAATGAATTTTCAGGATTATCTTCAAAAATAAAAAATATACAGCTTCCAGGCGAAGGATCACATCTTAAAATGATACCGCCATCCCGTAAGGCATTCTTAAACATTCAAAATGAAGCTATTAATCAAGCTAAAAAAGCAGGTGTTTTAGCATTGTTTTATCCAGATGAAAACAATCAAACAAAGTTTATTTTAATACTAAGAAAGACTTATGAAGGCATTCATTCGGCACAAGTGGGCTTCCCGGGCGGAAAATTAGAAACTCAAGATACCTCTTTAATGGAAGCAGCTATTAGGGAAACCTTTGAAGAAGTAGGGGTATTAAAAAGCACTATTGAAATTTTAACAGCATTAACAGAGGTTTACATTGCGCCTAGTAACTTTTATGTGCATCCATTTATTGCAATAACGCCAAAAACACCATTTTTTAAGCTTCAAGAAGAGGAGGTTGAAGCGCTTATAGAGGTTGATTTGCAGCATTTTTTAGATGAAAACGTCATTATGACCAACAGAGTTAAGGCATCCTATAACATTGATGTTGAAGTGCCTACCTTCCTATTAAATGGCCATATTGTTTGGGGAGCAACCGCTATGATATTAAGCGAAATAAAAGACTTGCTAAAAGAATTAATCTAGTTTATAGATTTATTACATTTGTAATCTCTAACTAATTGAAGCATGATGCATGGGATTGTTTAAGCGAAATCCATTCGGACATATACTTTTTGTGAAAAAATGGCTCATACGTATTTTGGGTGTCATGACTCACAGACGCTTTCGTGGGTTTAATGAATTACAAATTGAAGGTTCTGAAATTATTAAAAAATTACCAGATACCAATGTCCTGTTTATATCCAATCACCAAACTTATTTTGCCGACGTTGTGGCGATGTTTCATGTATTTAACGCCAGTTTAAGCGGAAGAACAGATTCTATAAAAAATGTGGGTTATTTATGGAACCCCAAACTTAATATCTATTATGTGGCTGCTAAAGAAACCATGAAAGCTGGACTGTTACCAAAAATTTTGGCTTATGTGGGATCTATTAGTATTGAACGTACTTGGCGTGCCGAAGGTAAAGATGTGAATAGACAGGTTAAAATGAGTGATATCTCAAGTATTGCCAAAGCATTGGATGATGGTTGGGTCATCACATTTCCCCAAGGCACAACTACACCTTTTAAGCCTATTAGAAAAGGAACCGCGTTTATTATTAAAAACTATAGACCTATTGTAGTTCCTATTGTTATTGATGGTTTTAGACGTTCGTTTGATAAAAAGGGACTTCGGATTAAAAAGAAAAACATTCTTCAATCTATGGAGATTAAAGAGCCTTTGGTGATTGATTATGATAACGAAACCACCGACGATATCGTTAAAAGAATCGAATATGCCATAGAGCAACATCCTTCATTTTTAAAAGTCATTTCCCAAGAAGAAGTAGAAGCCCAAGAAGCTTTGAATAAACTTCGTGAATGGTAATAAATGCCTTATTATTGTTAATAAGACAATAAATAATTAATCTCTTTTCATGATTCATGATCTGTGAAAATTAGTTAACTTCGTTATAGCTGACTTCAACTTTAAAAATCTGAATATCAATAATGTTTGGGTTGTTTTGCGACACCATGAAAAAAGAATTTACCCCCAAATTATTTTCTCTTATAAAAGAAGGCATTTCTAAGGAAACTATTGTAAAGGACGTGCTTTCAGGAGTCATTGTGGGCATCGTAGCCCTGCCTCTTGCTATTGCTTTTGCCATAGCTTCTGGTGTGTCCCCAGAAAAAGGTATCATAACAGCTATTATTGCAGGCATCATCATCTCAACCTTTGGAGGTAGCCGCGTACAAATAGGAGGGCCAACGGGTGCTTTTATTGTCATAGTTTACGGTATTGTTCAGGAATTTGGCATAAACGGATTAACCATTGCCACTTTTATGGCCGGATTTATAATAATAGGATTGGGCTTGGCACGTTTGGGTAACTTGCTGAAGTTTATTCCATATTCGCTTATTGTTGGTTTTACAAGCGGTATTGCTTTAATTATTTTTTCCTCACAAATCAATGATTTTTTTGGTTTGCACATTGCCAAAGTCCCAGCCGATTTCATTGATAAATGGAAAGTCTATTTTGAGAATTTCAATAAAGTGAATTGGTATGCCATAGCCATTGCTGCAGCAACTATCCTCCTTACCATATATTTTCAAAAACTTATAAAAAAAATACCAGGATCCATCGTTGCTATTTTAGTGTCGACCATTGTAGTCAAGCTGTTTGAAATCCCTGTAGATACTATAGAAAGTAATTTTGGTAACATTCCAAATCATTTTAGTGCACCATCATTACCGAGTGTGGACTTTGAAACCGTAAAACTACTCATCGCTCCCGCTTTTGCCATTGCCTTGTTGGGAAGTATAGAATCGTTGCTTTCAGCCGTCGTATCAGATTCTATGATTGGAGGAAAACACCGCTCCAATGTCGAATTAATTGCACAAGGTGCTGCAAACATTGTGTCATCATTATTTGGAGGCATACCTGCTACAGGTGCTATAGCAAGAACAGCAACCAATGTTAAGAATGGTGGACGAACCCCTATTGCAGGCATCATGCATGCATTGGTTTTATTATCCATCATGCTGTTATTTGCACCTTATGCCAAGTTAATTCCGCTGTCCTGTCTTGCCGGTATTTTAATGGTCGTGGCCTATCATATGAGTGAATGGCGCCAATTCAAATCCATTTTAAAAGGAAATAGAATGGATATCATCATCCTATTGACCACATTTTTTCTCACAGTCATTTTCGATTTGGTCATCGCTATTGAAATAGGGATCGTACTTTCCAGCTTTATGTTTATGAAACGCATGAGTGAATCGGTGCTTGTTGAAAACATCTCGACAGACCATGTTAATGGCGAACATTTATTTGATGAAGAACAATTAGACCTACCCAAAGATGTGTTGTTATATGAAATAAATGGGCCTTTATTTTTTGGAGCAGCACGTCAATTTCAAGAAACCATAACCAATACACATTTACAACCCAAAGTTATTATTATCAGGATGCGATATGTCCCTTTAATAGACGCAACAGGGTATCAAAGCCTAAAGGAAATTATTAAATCTTATCACACAAGAAATATAAAAGTTATTTTATCAGGTATACGCGAAACATTAAAGAACGACTTCGAAAAAAATGGTATGTACGCCGTTTTAGATAGCCAATATATAGTAGGAGATATTAAAGAAGCCATTAAAATAGCAAGTGATCAATAATGTATTGTATTAGATAAGATATGTCCAGCTAAGGTTTTAATTTCCTATTTTTATATCTTCTAAATCAAAGGAATGCCAACGAAAACCAATTTAAGATGATCCAAAAAGTAAATCTAACCATATTGATGCTATGTGTATTAATAACATGCATCTCCTGTAAAAATACATCAGAACAAAAACCATTAGAAACAGATGTAAAGCCAGCATTTGAGGAAACTTGGGAATCCCTTGCAACCATCGACCGGGAACCAGAATGGTTCAAGGATGCCAAGTTTGGTATTTATTTTCATTGGGGACTTTACAGCGTACCCGCATTTGACAATGAATGGTACCCAAGGTGGATGTATGTGTCAGGAAGAAAGGAATGGGGAGGAAAGATTTTTGAGCATCAACAAAAAACCTATGGGCCGTTATCGGAATTCAACTATCATGATTTTATCCCCATGTTTACTGCTGAACATTTTGATGCGAAAGAATGGACGGATTTATTTAAAAAAGCGGGGGCTAAATTTGCAGGTCCCGTAGCGCAACACCATGACGGATTTGCTATGTGGGGCAGTAAAGTAAACCCTTGGAACGTTAAGGATATGGGACCCAAAAAAGATATTTTGGGAGAATTATATACCGAACTTAAAAAGAACGATATGAAAACCATCGCCACATTCCATCATGCCAAATTACTTCAACGCTATGCACAAGATACCTTGCAATGGGCCAAGAATTCATCTGACCCCGGCTTTGACAGCCATTATCCCTACCATCCAGATTATATCACTTCGACTACCGACCCAAAACTTAGAAAGTTTTATGGAAACATGCCTGCGGATGAGTTTCATGATTATTGGTTAAATCAAATCAATGAAGTGGTGGATAATTATGGGCCCGACATCATTTGGTTTGATTCTTGGCTAGATAAAATTCCAGAAAATTACCGTCAAAAAATGGTAGCGCACCATTTCAACACGGCCGTTTCTAGAGGTCAAAAACCCATTGCTGCCTATAAACAGGAAGATTTGCCTGCAAATGTTGGGATGTTGGATATAGAGCAAGGTGGAAAAACGGGTCTTTCTGATGATTATTGGCTTACTGATATCACTATAAGTAATTATAGTTGGAGTTATATTGCCGGACAAACCTATAAAAAACCAGATTTAGTTATCAGAAACATGATTGATGTGTGGAGCAAAAGAGGTATTGTATTGCTGAATATTTCACCAAAAGCAGATGGTACCATTATAGATGAGCAAAGACAAGTATTGCTAGCTATTGGAAAATGGATTGATAAGCATAAAGAAGCTGTATATGAAACCAGAGCCTTTACCACATTTGGTTATGGTGAAGCAGCATTTGAAAAAGGGGAGTTTGGAGGACAATCGGCTACCATGGATTATAATGAAAAAGATATTCGTTTCATGGTATCTAAAGATAATAAGCATTTATATATTTTCTCTTTAGGACTTCCTAAAGCCGAATCCAATATTGAAATCCGTACACCTATAACATCCAAAATCAAAAACGTATCCGTTGTTGGTAGTGGGGTAGATTTAAAATGGTCCGTTACCAATGATAAATTAACGTTTGCAACACCAAACGCATCTCAAATGGACGAGATTGCAACCGTGTTTAAAGTTGATTTTGAATAATTACACGTTTCAAATCAATACACAGCGGGGTTTTTAGTTAGTGGCGTTAACAGTATACGACTTCATCAAATTACAGTCCTTTTTTTTACGGGATATTAAATGAATTACAGTAAAAATAGCAATTAAGCAATACTTTTCATTGGCGTGGGAAGGTTTCGAAAAAAGAACTATTTTTATTCAAATCCGACTAAAATAAAGATTTTCAAAACATAATTTATATGTTATCGGAAGTCACTTTTAGTATCTGGCTTCTTTAAATATTTAGTTCAATTTACATATCAAAAATATATGATTCAAAAAGGTGCTGAGGCAGAAAGACTAGCCATACCAGATACATACAAATACTGGAAAAAATGGGGGCCTTATTTAGCCGAAAGACAGTGGGGAACCGTTCGCGAAGATTATAGTGAACATGGCACAGCTTGGGAATTTATAGACCATGAAAAAGCACGTAGCAACGCCTACCGGTGGGGCGAAGAAGGTATAGCAGGGTTTTGCGATTCGCGGGAAATTTTGTGTTTGGCCCCTGCGTTTTGGAATGGGAAGGATGCCATTTTAAAAGAACGCTTGTTTGGGTTGACCAACAATCAAGGGAATCATGGTGAAGACGTGAAGGAACTTTATTTCCATCAAGTATCCTCACCTACACACTCGTATTGCAAATACCTTTATAAATATCCCCAAAATGAATTTCCTTATGGGGATTTGGTTAGCGGCAATCAGCGTGGGCGTGATCAATTTGAATATGAATTATTGGATACAGGTAGCTTTAAAAGCCAGGCCTATTTTGATTGTTTTATTGAATATGCCAAAGCAGACGTAGATGATATTCTCATGAAAGTCACCGTGGTAAACAGAGGTGCAAAAACAGCCGATATCCATGTGTTGCCCCATCTTTGGTTTCGTAATTTTTGGAAGCATAACAAGCGGCACGCACGTCCAAGCATGAAATCTATTTCCAATACGGTAGTGCAATCCAGAAGCACCAGAAATGGGCGATATTATTTATATCACGAAGACGGAGAGCAACTATTTTGTGAAAACGAGACCAATAACAAGCGTATTTATAATTACCCAAATGAAGTCGATTATGTTAAGGATGGTATCAACGACCACGTCATAGATGGGAAACCTACTGTAAACCCAGAAAAAAATGGCTCGAAATTCGCCATTTGGCACCATTTTAAATTAAAAGCGGGTGAAGAAAGAATTGTTAAAGTACGTCTTAGTAAAAATAAGGTAGAACAGCCATGGGCAGATTTTGATACTACATTTCATCAAAGAATCGCCGAGTGCGAACAGTTTTATAACGAAACCATAAAAACCGATATTCCAGAAACACATCAAGTCATTGCAAAAAGTGCCTTTTCTGGGTTATTGTGGACAAAACAATTCTATTATAACGATGTATTTAAATGGCTGTTTGGCGGCCCAGGTGAACCCACCCCCAATCGGGCAAACATGCGTAATTACAATTGGCAACACCTTACCAATAGGCATGTTATTTCCATGCCCGATAAATGGGAATATCCGTGGTATGCGGCATGGGATTTAGCCTTCCACATGGCATCATTTGTAGAGATAGACCCCTTCTTTGCCAAAGAACAATTGTTGTTGGTACTGCAAGAAAGTTATATGCATCCTAACGGACAGATTCCAGCCTACGAGTGGAATTTTAGCGATGTAAATCCACCCGTACATTCTTGGGCGGTTTGGAGCGTTTACGAAAAAGATAAAAACTACACAGGAAACGGCGATATCCCTTTTTTAGAAAAAGCATTCCAAAAACTGCTGATTAATTTTACATGGTGGGTCAACCAAAAAGATAAAAGCGGTACTGACCTTTTTGAAGGTGGTTTTTTGGGCTTGGATAATATTGGGGTGTTCGATCGTAATCACATGCCTCCTGGAATCAAACGCATGCAGCAGGCCGATGCCACCAGTTGGATGGCGATGTTTACGCTCAATATGCTACGTATGTCCTTAGAGCTTTCCAAAACCAATAAAATTTATGAAGAGTCTGCTGCCAAGTTTTTCAGGCATTTTTTAAACATCGCATGGGCGATGCACCATATTGGGAAAAAGGACATATCCCTTTGGGACGATGAGGATAATTTTTATTACGACGTGGTAGAAATGGCAACCGGGGCGACCGATCGTTTGCGGGTGCGTTCTTTGGTTGGCGTCATTCCTATGTTTGCTGTTGAAATCATTCACAAGGACCTTTTTGAGGAACTAAAGAAATTTAGGATTAGAGCGAATGAAATTATAAGAACCCGTCCAGATTTGGCCTCCCTAATTTCAAATTTAGACAATGCCAATTCCGAGGGTAATTATCTGTTCTCCATCATGCGCGGGTTTAGGTTGGAACATTTATTAAAACGCTTGCTGGATGAAGATGAATTTCTTTCTGATTACGGCATACGTTCCCTGTCTAAATACCATGAAAAACATCCGTTTGTGTTCGAACATCATGGACGCCATCAAATTCAATATGAACCAGGAGAGAGCCGTTCCAACATGTTTGGTGGAAATTCAAACTGGCGCGGCCCCATTTGGCTACCTATTAATTATATGATTATTCAGTCCTTGCGCAAGTATTATACTTTTTATGGTGATGCCTACACATACGAATTTCCAACGGATTCTGGTCATAAACTTAATTTAAAGGATATTGCCAATCAACTTACCAAACGCTTGATAAAACTGTTTGAAGCCAATTCTGACGGCAAATTTCAGTACCATGCCGATGATCCCGAACACTTGTTTTCAAAAGACGAACACTTTAAAAACCTACATCTGTTTTACGAGTTTTTTGATGGCGATACCGGCAAAGGCTTGGGTGCATCGCACCAAACGGGATGGACAGCCCTCATTGCCAATTTAATTATGGAAATGGAAGACAGTAAAACATAGTAAGGTCTTGGTTATCAAAAAAATGGTTTATTAAAAAGTTTTGTCTGTTAAATTCAAGTTTTGACGATTATACTTAATTAAATTTTTTTTAAACCTAAAAAAGATTTAGTTTCAAACTCATTTTTTTTGGTTAATAATGAAAAGAAACCTGTTTTGCCTTTTTTTTGCTTTTCTAATACATTCTATTGTTTTCTCGCAATGGGTACAAACTAATGGTCCAATTGGAGCTCATACAAACCAAATAGTTAAGTCTGGGATCTTTTTGGTTTTAAATGCAGGTAATGGTGGCATATTTAGATCATCTAATAATGGGGCTTCATGGGAATGGAGTGGTTGGGGTTTGCCTTGTAATGAACAAGTGCTGGCCTTGTCAGAGTACAACAGTACTTTATATGCTTCAGTTTTTAAAAACGGTATATTTTTATCCACAGACAATGGTGCGTCTTGGAAACCAATAAATGCTGGTATTGAAGATAAAACATTCTATTCATTATTTGTTGATAGAATAAATCTTTTTGCGGGTAATTCTGAGGGGGGGATGTATTATTCTGGAGATAATGGTACTACTTGGACTGATAGAAGCACAGGAGTTACCGATATGGGTTTTACAAGTTTTTTGTATTTTAATTTTAAGCTTTATGCAGGAGGTCGTTCATCTGCTCTTGATCCTTCTCGAGCACTATTTGAAACCTCTGATAACGGGTTGACATGGAAACAAGTAATCATTCCGGGTATTGGGCCTAATGGCGTTCAATCCATGATAGTAAAAGATGGATTGTTTTATGTAGCCAATGATGATACCGTTTTTATTTCAAGTGATGGGGTTATCTGGAATGCAACATCAGTTGATACAAATGCTTCTATTGTTAGCATGGGCGTAACCGGAAATTCAGTTTATTTAACAACTTCCGCAGGAAGATATTTTGTGTCACCTGATAACGGAGCAACTTGGAATTTGGTACAAAACACCTCTACCAATGCCTTTGCAAATCACGTGTTTTTTTCAAATGGTAAAATTATTATGAGCACCAATCAAGGACTATATGAGTCCTTTGATTTTGGAGCTACTTGGCTACTCAATAATACAGGAATTACCGGTTTAAAAATAGAATCTTTTGGAGAGAATGGTAACTCTTTATTTGCAGGAACAAATGACCAAGGTGTTTTTAGATCGGCTGATGGTGGACTAAATTGGGAGTTAATCAATACAGGTATCAATACATTTAATTCTTTACATGTTACGAGTATTGTAAATGTTAATGGCGATATGTATTTGGGAACAGGGGATGGGGTATACAAATCTACAAACAATGGAAATAGTTGGGATTTTATATTTAACCCTGGATTAAATATTTCAACCCATGCGTTAGATTATGATAGTGGTGTACTTGTAACAGGAGCTAGTGGCACTGGGATTTATATTTCTAAAGATTTTGGTGTGACTTGGACGTTAGTTTCAACAAATGGAATTAGTACAAATGTAGATTATGAAAGTATTGAAATCATTGGAAATACTATCATTGTAAGCACAAATAATAGCGAACTATTTATTTCTCAGGACCTAGGTGCCAGTTGGACCAACAGATCAATCCCCGGAGGGTTTTCAACAACTTCCGATTTGCAATTAATCAATAATAAATTATATGCAGCAACTAGCAGGGGTTTGTTTGTTAGTGATAACCTTGGAGTTGGTTGGAGTTTGTATAATACAGATATAAAAATGATTAATGACATCGTGATAGATGGAGACAAAATATACGCTGCAACCAATACAGGGGTTTATGTTACTAATCAGACCTTTGGAGAATGGTATCCCTTATGTGAAGGTTTAGGAATTCAAAATACAAATGAAATCTACATTAAGGATAATGTGTTGTTTGCAGGGACTTTTGCGTCTAGTGTATGGAGGCGGTTTAAGATTATTGGAGGATTGCCCCCGTTAGAGGATGAACGTACCATTGGCATTAATGATTTAATGTTATGTCCTGATAGCTCTGAAATAAACCTATTCACTTATGCTGGATTGCCTGCCAGCGCTAGAGGAGAATGGACACCTAGTTTGTCAAAGAATGGTTTTTTTACTCCGGGTTTAGATGCAGAAGGAACTTATAAGTTTGTTTACGAAAATGATTTATGTGGATGTGAAGCTTATATAAAAGTAAACGTTTCACTAGAAGGGCTTTTTGCGGGTAATGATAATGATATGACTTTGTGTACTATAAGTGAGTCAGTCAATTTATTTGAAAGCCTTGGGCCTTATGCTGATGAAGGAGGTGTTTGGACACCTGCTCTCGCAAGTGGAACAGGCGTTTTTGATCCAAAAATCGATGTTCAGGGCATATATACATACACTGTTACAAATAATGGTTGTCCCAACGATTTTTCAGAAGTAAATGTGATTGTTTCCGATGACAATGACGTTGGTATTGGTGGGGACTTTGTTCTTTGTTATTCACAGACCCCCATAAATTTATTTACACTATTAGGCGGAACACCAGATGTGGGGGGTGAATGGATTCCGAAATTAGCTGGCACATCTGGTTTATTTAATCCAGCCATAGAAAAATCTGGAACTTATACTTATTATTTTCCTGATTCAGAATGCTCACAAGATAAAGCAGAGATACAAATTACTCTGGTAACAAAGGCAAATCCTGGTATTAGTAATGGGACAGTTCAAGTATGTGTAAATAGTGGAGGTGTAGATTTATTTAACATGCTAGGTACAAACGCAGATAGTGGAGGATTTTGGAGCCCCTCGCTTGCTAGTGGTACTGGTTTTTTCAATCCTAAAATAGATGTTCCTGGAAGGTATACGTATACTGTTGAAAATGATTGTGGAATGGATCTGGCCAATATTGAAGTTTCAGTTTATGAATCCGTTAAAATGGATGACTATTCCATATCTATTGAAGCATCCGAAAACAATAGAAATACGGTTATCCTAAATGTTGATTCAACATTGCCATATGAATTTTCATTAGATGGTATTTATTTTCAAAGAGAACCTGTATTTTACAATGTTTCTGGCGGGGCTTATACACTTATTGGAAGAGAAATTGCTGGTTGTAGTTATTTTGAAGAGAAATTATTGCTTGTAGGTCATGCCAGTTTTTTTACTCCCAATGGAGATGGGGTTAATGATACTTGGTTTATAAAAGGCACTTCCAACCAAAATTATAATTTATACATATACGATCGCTACGGGAAGTTGTTAAAAAACTTAGAAACATCCCAAGCTTGGGATGGTACATTTAATGGTCTACCTTTGCCGTCTTCAGACTATTGGTTTAAATTGGTTTTTGAAGATGGAACTAGTAAAGTAGGACATTTCACTTTAAAAAGATAGATGGGTCTTTGGAGGAGCAACTAACCGTCATTGCGAGGAGTGAGCGACGTGGCAATCTCCTTAATTGGTCATTGCGAGGCACGAAGCAATCCCATGAGGATAACTACAATTATGTCAGCAATTTAAAATAAACAGATTGCTACTGTCTCCCGATAGCTATCGAGACTCTTCGCAATGATATTAAACATACAGATTACTTCATGCCATGGCGTGTCATTGGTAACGACCATGGTTATAATTGTATATCAAAATAAAATTCACCAACTTTGAAACTCAAAAAAACAAAATAACTATGAGCAAAACAAAACTTACCATAAACAGCAACGGGTCAGTAAAAATAGATGGCGATTTCGAAATAGTAGATAGCCAAGGGAATGCGTATGGATTACAAGGCAGAACGGTTTTAAGTATTTGCCGTTGTGGGCTATCAAGTAACAAACCATTTTGCGATGGCGCGCACCGCAACCATTTTGAACACGATGCCAAAGCGTTCGATTTGCCACCAATGAAAACGAGTTAAATGTTTAACTTGTCATTCCTGCGGATCCCGATAACTATCGGAAAGGAATCCACTCAATAAATAAATTGCTTCACTGCTTTCGTCATGACGTTGCTATTTGTAATCACGATAATAACGTCATTGCGAGGCACGAAGCAATCTCTCGGTGTTGATTAAAACAGCTACAACAAAAAACAATCAAATCCGTTAATAACTCCTAACAATTCCTTTATAAAGACACCTTCTAAATTCCTATTTTGCATCCCCCAATAAATAAGAATTAAATGAAAGTCTGTATTGCCGAAAAGCCCAGTGTTGCCCGCGAAATCGCTTCTGTTTTAGGAGCGAACACCAAGCGCGATGGTTATTTTGAAGGCAATGGCTATGCGGTAACTTACACGTTCGGACATTTATGCACCTTAAAAGAGCCCAACGATTATAAGCCCCATTGGAAAAGTTGGGACTTAAACAATTTACCCATGCTTCCCGAAAAGTTTGAAACCAAAGTGGTAGCGAATTCGGGGATACAAAAGCAATTCAACATTGTAAAAAGTCTGTTCGCCAAAGCTGAGGTTGTTATTAACTGTGGTGATGCGGGGCAAGAAGGGGAGCTCATCCAACGTTGGGTAATGAACGAAGCCAAATACAAAGGCGAAGTTAAACGGTTGTGGATTTCATCCTTAACTACTGAAGCCATCAAAGAAGGTTTTGAAAACCTAAAACCATCCAGCCAATACGATAATTTGTTTTACGCCGGTTTTTCCAGAGCCATTGGTGACTGGTTATTGGGCATGAACGCCACCAGATTATATACCTTAAAACACGGTGCCAATAAACAAGTATTGTCCATTGGACGAGTACAAACCCCAACCTTGGCGATGGTGGTAAACCGATTTAAGGAGATTGAAAACTTTAAACCGCAACCCTATTGGGAATTGCAAACCTTGTATAGGGACACGCTTTTTAGTTATGAAGAGGGTCGTTTTTTAGACAAGGAAGCAGGTGCCGTTTTAGCCAATAAAGTCAAGGAAAGTGATTTTGAAATTGTGTCCGTCGACAAGAAAAAAGGCAATGAATATGCGCCCAAACTATTCGATTTAACAGGCTTGCAGGTGTATTGCAATAACAAGTTCGGGTTTTCGGCAGACGATACGCTTAAAATTGTTCAAACCCTATATGAACAAAAAGTAGTGACTTATCCAAGGGTGGATACCACATTTTTACCAAATGATATTTACCCAAAAGTGTCGGGTATTTTACAAAAGCTGACCAATTATGCAACCTTAACGCAACCACTTTTAGGAAAAAAGATTAAAAAATCCCCTAAAGTGTTCAACGATAAAAAAGTCACCGATCACCATGCCATCATCCCAACAGGCATGCAAACCAATTTGCAATACAATCAGCAACAGGTATATGACATCATCGTGAGGCGTTTTATTGCGGTGTTTTATGAGGATTGCGATGTGGCAAACACCACGGTGATAGGCAAAGCCGCCGAAGTGCCTTTTAAAGCCACTGGAAAGGAAATTCTGAAAAAAGGCTGGCGTGTGGTTTTTGAGGATGCAAACTCCAAGGAGAAAGAGCCCGATATCTTACCAACGTTTGTAAAAGGTGAAATGGGACCCCACGAACCCTCGTTTTTGGAAAAGGAAACCAAACCACCCAATCAGTTTACCGAAGCCTCGTTATTGCGTGCCATGGAAACCGCGGGGAAAGAAGTGGATGATGACGAGTTACGCGATTTGATGAAGGAAAACGGTATTGGGCGACCATCTACACGAGCCAACATTATTGAAACGCTTTTTAAACGCAAGTATATTGTCAGGAACAAAAAACAAGTCTTACCAACCCAAACGGGCATTCAACTGATTGATACCATTCAGAATGATTTATTGAAATCCGCTGAACTCACAGGTTCTTGGGAAAAGCAATTAAAAGATATTGAAAAAGGCACATTTACGGCAGGCGCTTTTATCAACAACATGAAGCGTATGGTCGATGCCTTGGTTTCCGACGTGCGTCGAGAAGCGGTTCGCGCCAATATTTCGCACGCTGCTACAAGTCCAAAACAAGCGTTTAAAGAGGCGAAAACGAAAGCGACAGGCATAAGTGCCGAAACTTGCCCGAAATGCAAGCAAGCGACTTTATTAAAAGGGAAATCGGCCTACGGATGCAGTGCTTATAAGTCTGGTTGCGATTTTGTGTTGCCGTTTACCTATGCTGGCAAAAAAATATCGGAGAACCAATACATGAGATTGCTTCAAAAAGGCAGCACGGTCAATTTAAAGGATTTCAAAACCGATGCTGGAACGGTGGAAGGTTTGCTGCGTTTTGATGCTGATTTCAAATTGGTGTTAGAACCTAAGAAATCTTCCACGAAAGCGATACCTGAAACATTAGTGTGTCCGAAATGCAAAAAAGGAACCGTCATAAAAGGCAAGACCGCTTATGGGTGTAGCGACTATAAATCGGGTTGCGATTTTAGGGTGTCTTTTGAAATGGTGCGACAAAAAGTAAACGGACATACTCCGACTAAAGAGCTTGTATATAATATTTTAACCGAAAGCATTTAAAGTGATGCATAAGCATTTCATTATCTACAAACCTTACGGTTATTTGAGTCAGTTTGCCAGTAACGCTAGCAAGCAACAATCAAAGAAGTTTTTGGGTTCACTGTATGATTTTCCAGAAGGCATCATGGCAATTGGTAGGTTGGATGAAAAATCGGAAGGTCTTTTGTTATTGACTACCGATGGAAAAATGAGTGATTTTATCAACAGTCAAAAAGTAGAAAAAGAATATTATGCCTTGGTGAATGGCGACATCACGCATGAAGCTATTGAGCAACTTTCCAAAGGTGTGGAGATTGGTTTTGAAGGCAAGAAATACCAAACCAAACCTTGTAAAGTTTTTAAGTTGGAACATGCGCCCAATTTACCAGAGCGTTCTAAAAAAATACGTGATAGTAGGCACGGGCCAACTTCGTGGATTTCCATTACCTTGAAAGAAGGCAAGTTTAGACAGGTACGTAAAATGACTTCCGCAGTGGGGTTTTCAACCTTACGATTGGTTCGAGTTCGGGTAGGTAGCATTCGCCTACACAATATGCAAGTTGGAGATGTTGTTGCGGTTGATGGGTTTCTCAAATAACGTTATGGTGAACGCAGTGAGGCAATCTCATGATTAAGAACTATAATTAAAGAGACTAAGCATACCGTCATTGCGAGGCACGAAGCAATCTCACGATGTAGAACTTACGACAAACGGATTGCTTCGTCGTAGCTCCTCGTAATGACAAATATGGAATTCTTTTTAAACCTCCAGCTTTTGTAATTCCTTGTAATTCCTGTTTAAGCGTTTCAGCAGAAGGCCGTAAATAAGCTTGTAAAACAGCCAAATAACAAGTATGAAAAGACTAGCAAAGCCAAATAAAATTAAATACATGACAGTCCTTTCCGTAGCGCCAAAACTCGCCATGCTTTTTGCTGTTTCTGGGTCGTTATGCAGCGCGTAGTAAAAGCCAATAATTAAGGAAATACCACCAAATATTAAGTTGTATAATACATAATATTTAATTACTCGGCGGGTTTTTATAATGTTTTCCATTAACTTTTTGGCACTGTCCGTAACAGAAATTGTTTTATGGGATTTAAATAATAAGTAAATAAATAGGATGGTAATGCCAAAACTAAATAGGGTCATAATTGTGAAAAGATGTTCGCTATCGTATATTTTGTCTAGCCTCTCTTTATAACTGTCTGAACAAACATAGGGAATGGCGCTCACTAAGATCCAAAATACAAGTTCGGCTATGCTGATATAAAATAGGGTCTTGACTATAGAAGACGATTTTTTATGCAGCATAGGATAAATATCGTTAACCGATAATTTTTTATATTCTGACTGTTTATTCCAGTCTTTTTTTAATAGCTCTAATTCATCCATAAAATTAAGGATTTAATATAGTTTTAAGTTTTGTTTTAATCCTGTTCATTTTCACTCGGGCATTCACTTCGCTTATCCCCATGGTTTCACTAATCTCACTATAGTCTTTGTCTTCTAGGTATAAAAAAACCAGTGCTTTGTCAATGTCATTTAATTGATGTAAGGCATTGTATAATGTTTTAAGTTGTTGTTCTTCGGTATCGTCATAGTCCTCTGCTTTCATCCTGAATTCAACACCATCAAATTCTTGGGTACTAATGCTGCGTTTAGATTTTCTGTAAAGTGTGATGGCGGTGTTTAAACCTACTCGATACATCCAGGTGCTAAACTTCGCGTCGCCCCTAAATTTTGGGTACGCCTTCCAAAGTTGAATGGTGATTTCTTGAAATAAATCATTATGGGCATCATAATTATTGGTGTACAAACGGCACACTTTATGGATGATATTTTGATGCTTTTCAAGCAATTCAACAAAGCTATGTTCTAGTTCTTTATTCAATGTTTTGGTATGGTTATAATATTAGTATTCTAATTGTTTTAAATGTTACAAATGGGAGTGGAGTTATTGAAAAAAATCATTTTTTTATAGTTTAAATTTGAAGCTTGTAGACTTCCTTTTTCAATGTATTTGGTGAAATATCCAGTTGATTTCTGTTATATTTGACATGTTTGTGATTATTTCAAAAAATATAAACTAAGACTTTATATAAAACTATTAAAATACTGATAACATGAATTTTAATAGTATGTCATAGATAAAATCTATATAGTGTTATTTAGTGTAATTTCAATCAAAAATGTAAGTTTTTATTTGCTAATATAGCAAAAATATTTTTACTGTAAATGAAGTTATTAAAACTAAGAAAAGTTTATAAAAGACACTTGTTTAGCTGATTTTTTTTAAGGTTTTTTTTTATTGATTTTTGGCAGGATAAAAACAGTGGCTTTAACTTTAAGTACTATTTAAATGTAAAAATGTAATTTGGTTATTGGGTCTAAAAAAGACCTATAAATGTATAATAGGGATGTAAAAAAGAAATGGTCAATTGATTTATTATCTATCACTACCTTCTTCTTTTTTTCCTTCCTCAATCATTTCATTTGCTTCCTGTAAATCCTCGCTATCCAAGTTTTCTTCATTTGTTTCTTTTTTGTTCATTTTAGAATCAATAAAAAAACGACAGTATAGGGGCAAGTGGTCTGACCCAATATTTTCTAGGGTCTTAAATTCTTCAATAAAAATACTATTGGAATGAAAAAGCAAATCAATTGGAAATCGTAATAGCTTGTAATTAGCATGGTACGTGGAGAAAAAGCCTCTCCCGATACGAGGATCTATTAATCCCGATATTTTTTTAAATAATTTGCTCGATTTAGACCAAGCAACATTATTAAAATCACCCACTACAATTACGGGATTGTTGTACTCCTTGACTTTTTTTCCAATCATTATAATTTCACCATCCCGCTCTTTGGAAGTGTCTTCTTCAGTTGGGCTGGGAGGTGGCGGATGTGTGCCAAAAAACGTGAGTTTTTCATTGTTGTCAGTCGTTAAATTGGCCTCGATGGAAGGTAGGTCGTCTGCCATAAAATAATTCACCTTACAATCATCGACCTTTATTTTAGAGTAAAAGTGAATGCCGTATGTATTTTCTAATGCTACTTTTTTTCGATATGGATATTGGGTGTCTAAAACGGACATAGCCTGTTCCCAATCTGAATTCGATTCCATGGTTAAAAATATGTCTGGTTTCAATTCATTAACCAAAGAAATGAATTTTAGATACTCCTTATTGTATTGATATACATTGAACGACAGGACGGATATTGATTTATCACTTTTTCGTGTTTTAGCATTCCGAAACAGATTTTTGAAGGGTACATAAGGCATCAATATCACGGCGTGATTCATTATGAAAATAAACAAAAGAATTTCAGTTATTAATATATGGATTGGCAGTAGATTATATATTAATATTCCAAAAATTAGAGTGACAATTTGTGTAATTAAGATTTGCATTCTAGCAAATTCACATATTCTAAATATCCAATATTGATGGGATATAAATGGAAGTATCGATGCTATAATAAGTATGGTTGAAAATAAAAAGTAGAATATAATCCAAATCATTTAGCTAAGATAGGTGATGTTTTTAAATAAACCCTAAAGAAAATATAAACATCAAATCACTGAACAATGAGTTTTTTATTCATTTTATAGAAGGAGCTATTTAAATTGTCAGTCCGTGAAAAGGTGAATCTTTCTAAAGAAAAACAAAATATTTCTTTATTTTTGCATCTTTGTTTATAAGAGCAAGGTTAGTTAAAATTTCAAGAAATATTATGTTTAATAATTTAAGTGAAAAGTTAGATAAAGCGTTACATGTTTTAAAAGGACATGGTAGCATTACAGAGGTAAATGTTGCAGAAACACTTAAAGAAGTACGTCGCGCTTTATTGGATGCTGACGTTAATTTTAAAATAGCAAAAGATTTTACCACCACGGTTAAAGAAAAGGCTTTAGGGCAAAACGTATTAACAACGTTACAGCCTGGGCAATTAATGGTTAAGATTGTAAAAGACGAACTTACCGAGCTAATGGGTGGCGATGCTGAAGGTATTAATTTGTCTGGAACGCCAAGTGTTATTTTAATGTCCGGTTTGCAAGGTTCTGGTAAAACAACCTTTTCTGGTAAACTAGCTAACTATCTTAAAACAAAAAAATCCAAAAAACCATTGTTGGTTGCATGTGACGTATACCGTCCAGCGGCGATAGACCAATTGCATATTGTTGGGGAACAAGTTGGTGTTGAGGTTTTTAGTGATAAAGGAAATACAAATCCAGTAGCCATTGCGCAAGCGGGTATTGCCCATGCGAAAGCAAATGGTTATAATGTGGTGATTATAGATACCGCAGGTCGTTTAGCTGTTGATGAAGTGATGATGACCGAAATATCAAATATCCATAAAGCCATTAAGCCACAGGAAACCTTGTTTGTGGTGGATGCCATGACAGGACAAGATGCCGTTAACACCGCAAAAGCGTTTAACGATGTATTGAATTTTGATGGTGTTATTCTTACCAAATTAGATGGTGATACTAGAGGTGGAGCGGCTATTTCGATTAAATCGGTTGTTAATAAACCCATTAAGTTTATTGGTACAGGTGAGAAAATGGAAGCGATTGATGTGTTCTATCCGTCGCGTATGGCCGATCGTATTTTGGGAATGGGAGATGTAGTGTCCCTTGTAGAACGTGCCCAAGAACAATTTGATGAAGAAGAGGCTAGAAAACTTCAAAAGAAGATTGCTAAAAATCAGTTTGGATTTGACGATTTCTTGAAACAGATTCAGCAAATCAAGAAAATGGGAAATATGAAAGATTTGGTTGGCATGATTCCCGGCGCTGGAAAAATGATGAAAGATGTCGATATTGATGATAATGCGTTTAAAGGTATTGAAGCCATCATTCATTCCATGACGCCTAAAGAACGTAGCAACCCAGCTATTATTAATGCTAGCAGAAAAAAGCGTATTGGAGATGGTTCTGGAACGTCTGTACAGCAAGTGAATCAACTTTTAAAGCAGTTTGAACAAATGAGCAAAATGATGAAAATGATGCAAGGCGGCGGTGGCAAACAGATGATGCAGATGATGAAGAATATGCGCTAGGTTAGTTTACAGTTTCAGTCTCAGTTTTTAGTAATAAAATTTATTTTATGGATTTCAAAAAACTATTAGCTTACCAAAAATCTTTTGAATTGGCTATGTTTGTTTTTGAAATTTCTAAATCCTTTCCAAAGGAAGAAACATATTCTTTAACAGATCAAATTAGAAGAAGTTCTAGGTCGGTTTCTGCTAACATAGCGGAAGCATATAGAAAAAGAATATATCCAAAGCATTTTATAAGTAAGCTAACTGATGCAGATGGGGAAAATTCTGAAACTAGCACATGGTTAGATTTTGCCTAAGCCTGTAATTATATAGATAAAGAAAAGCATTTAAAGTTTTCCGAACAAAGTATTGAAGTTGGTAAACTTATAAATTATATGATTAACAATCCAAGCAAGTTCGGAGTAAATTCAGTGAACGAATAAGTAAACTGGGACTGCCACTGCGACTGAAAACTATTTATATGATAATTTTAGACGGTAAAAAAGTTAGTAATGACATAAAAGATGAAATCGCTGAACATGTAGAAGCGATGGTTTTTAATGGCCAAAAAGTACCGCATTTGGCTGCCATTTTGGTGGGTACAGATGGTGCGAGTATGACGTATGTGAATGCCAAAGTGAAGGCTTGCGAGAAAATTGGTTTCAAATCCACGTTGATTGATTTGCCTGAATATACCTCTGAAAAAGAATTGTTGGCAAAAATAAATGAATTGAATACCAATGATGATATCGATGGATTTATTGTTCAATTGCCTTTACCAACGCATATAGATGAACAAAAAGTTTTAATGGCCGTTCATCCTGATAAAGATGTTGATGGATTTCATCCCACAAATGTTGGGAAAATGGCTTTAGATTTGCCTACTTTCTTACCAGCAACACCTTATGGCATTCTTGAATTGTTGGAACGTTATCAAGTAGAAACTTCTGGAAAAAATGTCGTTGTTATGGGAAGAAGCCATATTGTTGGTCGACCCATGAGTATTTTAATGAGTCAGAAACGAAAGGCAGGAGACGCCACCGTAACGGTTGTTCACAGTCGTACAAAAAACTTGGCAGGGATTACGAAGCAAGCGGATATTATTGTAGCCGCAATTGGTATTTCAGAGTTCTTAACGGGCGATATGGTTAAGGATGATGTTGTTATTATTGATGTAGGTATTACACGCGTTCCCGATGCAACAAAATCAACTGGTTACAGATTGGCAGGTGACGTCGATTTTGAAAGCGTTAGTAAAAAAGCGAGTTATATAACCCCGGTTCCCGGTGGTGTTGGCCCCATGACGATTGCCATGCTATTAAAAAACACACTATTAGCTTGCGAGAGACGTAGCTCTAACTAATGGTTAATTCGTTTTCTATACTTATTGATAAAAATTTCAGCTAAATTTTTATATAAGATTAATTCCCTGGTTCATCCTTTCTATATTTTAGCATAGATACGCCGGCGATAAAAAAAACACCCCCTAATATAGTTAATGCCCAAGGGCTAAGTGCTACAACGTTATTTCCAAAAATACCTAAAACACCTAAAATTAAGGCTGTCATACCTCCAACAGTTAAAATCAATGCCAATATTCGTATCATAATTTCAAATTTATTTTGATGCTAAGATAGAGCTAAAAAGGGTACGATGAACGTTATAAAATGAAGCGCACGCGTTTTAAATTACTAATATTAAGTTGTCCATTTGTTTGGTAGTTTCTATTAATTTCGGCGAACTGTATTAGGTTTATACTCTTTAGTTGAATCACTAATCAGTCTGTTTAATTCGCTAAATTCTTCATTAGTCAATTCTCGGTATTCGCCAACGGGCATATCCATTTTAATGTTCATGATACGAACCCGTTTCAGTGTTTCAACTTCATAATTTAAATATTCACACATCCTGCGAATTTGTCTGTTTAAACCTTGGGTCAATATAATTTTAAATTCGTATGTGCTCAATTTTTCAACAACACATTTTTTGGTGACCCTATCCAAATCTTCCAAAGGGATACCGCCAGCCATACGATCAACAAACGTTTGCGAAATGGGTTTGTCTACTTTCACGATGTATTCCTTTTCATGATTATTACTGGCACGAAGAATTTTATTTACAATATCACCATCATCAGTTAAAAGTATTAAGCCTTCACTTGGTTTATCTAATCGGCCGATTGGAAAAATGCGTTTTGGATACTTAATAAAATCAATAATATTATCCTTTTCAACACTGGTATCGGTGGTGCAAACAATGCCTACGGGTTTATTAAAAGCTAAATAAACAAACGATTGGTTTGTATTGCTTATTTCTTTTCCATCAACATGAACAACATCATTAGGAGCCACTTTTGTGCCCATTTCTGGAATGATACCGTTAATGGTTACGCGTCCAGCTTCTATAAGTTTATCGGCTTCCCTACGGGAGCAATAGCCTACCTCACTTAAATATTTATTGATTCGTTTTAATTCTGCTTCCATAGCCCAAAAATACAATAAACTATTGGTTGATGAAGTCTAAAATGTGTGCATTAATTTCCTTGGATTTTAAACCGTGGCCCAAACCAGAGGTTGATATAAGTATTGAATTTTTATAATGTTTTTGGTAATCTAAAGCATCGCTATAAGGAATAATCTTGTCCTCTTTATCGTGAATGACGAGTCCTTTGGAATGGATGTTTTCTGAAAAATTACTAATGTGATAATAACTTGGTAGACGTCCGAAGCGGTTAAATACCCATTCGTCAATGCCATTAGAAACCTTATTGTTATAACGCATCATACTTTTATAACGCTTAAAAATACCTGTAAAGTTTGAAGGCGCTCCCAATAAAACCAATTTTTTAACCGAAGGTAAATTGTATTTGTGCATGGAAATTACAGTCGCTATGCCGCCAACAGAATGACCAATAATAATAGTTGGATTTATTGTTTTAGCAATCTCATGAATACATTCCGAATATAGCACGGCATTAAATAATACGCCTCCAGAATTACCATGTGCAGGAGCATCCAAAGCGATGATATTATAATCGAGGGCTTTTAAAAGTTCAATTAATTTTTTCCATCTGGAGGTGTTGCTTTCCCAGCCATGAACTAATAGAATGGTTTCCTTTTTTCCTGCCCATTGATAGGTCATGATGTTTAGATCTTGATACCATAATTCTTTTTGGATGGAGCTGCTAAGAAATTCAGTGTCCATTTTTTTAGCGTTTCCTTTTTGGGGTCTGGAAAACAGTTGAAAAGCCAAATGGACAGCAAATGGCGTTGAAATATGGCTGATAAAGTTTATGGACGAGCCAATAATTTTTGGGAGGTACTTATTCATTTTAAAAATTTCTCTATTTACCGAACACCCTCGTAAAGTGTTTTGTACTATATGCTTTCTGACGCTAATTCACTAATTTTTTCTAATAACATGAAGACCCAGGACCCATGACCAAAATCACTATTTTAGCGGTTTTCTCTTTATCATACCACCTTTAAGGTCTTTCACAATCCCCATGATTATAAACGCCTTTTTATCTATTTTATCTATTTCGGTTTGTAATCTGGCAAGTTCTAAACGTGTAACAACGGTGTAAATAATATCTTTATCATAACTATCGCCATTTGTTCCAAAGCCCCCTTTGCCTGCATAAATGGTACAGGCGCGTCTTAGGTTTTTGGTGATCATGGTTCTTAAATCTTGATGTTTTTCTGAAATAATGGTGACTCCCACATATTCTTCAACACCATCTACAACAAAATCTACTGTTTTGGCAGCTGCTAAATACGTTAATATGGCATAAAGCGCTGTTTCAACAGATAGGATATAGGCACCAACAGAAAATATTAGAAGGTTTATTAAAAGCAGGACATCTCCAATGGTAAGTGACAATTTTTTACTTAAAAATATAGCGAGTACTTCAGTGCCATCAATCACACTACCGCCTCGCATGGACATGCCTATACCTAGTCCTAAGAAGAATCCTCCAAAAACAGAAATTAATAATTTATCTTCAGTTACTGTTGGATACTCTACAAAGTGAACCACAAAAGCCAAAAGGGCTATAGCAGCTATACTCCGAATGGCAAACTTAATATTTAGGGTTCTAGAAGCTAGAATTAAAAATGGAAGATTGACAAGAATTAAAAAATAACTTAAATCTAAGTTCGTAACGTTTTGAAGCAATAAAGACATTCCAGTAGCGCCACCATCAATAAACCGATTTGGTAATAAAAAACCTTTTAATCCAAAACCTGCCGAAAACACACCAATGAGGATAAATATATATTCTTTTATAGCATGGGATATTTCTACTTGAAACCTTCTAACTATAGGTACAATTTGTTTTTTACTAACAGGGTCATCAGTTTCTTGCTCCGATTTTATTCTCTTGCGTGCAATTTCTACTAAAATCTTTGATAAGAAAGCATTCATGGGCAACTTTTATATGTTATTCCAATTTATGAAAAAGTATTTTATTTTGGCATTATCTGGAATATGTATGGCTTCAATTTTTAAATTGGTATCAAAGCGAAGACTAGCAGGTAATTCTTTTTTATCTATGGTGAATGTGGTGTTTATTTCTTTAACTGTGATAAGCACAGAGTTGATTAAATTATCTATTTTGGTTATTTTGTAATTATCCGAAATATCTTTAAAAGTACTTAATATGGAAATGTCTCTAACGGTTTTGTAGCGGGGGTCTAAAATTCTAACATTCTTTATTAATGATGTAGAATCTGATGGTTTTCTGGGTGTTAAGACCAATAATTTTTTACCGCCTTTTTCAAAAATTTCAATATCATTAATGTTTAAGGTAAACTCATCAGTACCAGTATAATTAACAATAGAATCTTTGCTAAAAATATGTTTAAGGTCTTTAACCTGAGTTGAGTCATTCAATAAACCAACATATTGTTTGCCAATTTCAAAAGTATTTGGCTCTTTTTTGCAACTAACAACTAATATGAATAGAATGATGATACTGAAAAGGGGCTTGTGCATTTAAATTAAGGTTTTATGTTGATAATAAGCGTTATTTTTTCATGACTCTTGTTAAAATGCCAAATACACTACGAATAAATGTAGCACTTGTCAGCACTTTTACAACAGGATTCATGGCGGTGCTTCTACGAGCTGTAGGCGCAGTTTTTTGTTTAGATGTTGCTTTTTCAAGCGCCTCTCGTTCTTGTTTAGCCTTTTCCTTAGCTTCTTCTGCTTCTGCTTGTTCTATTTTTTCATTCAAAAGTTCGTAAGCACTTTCTCTGTCAATCGTTTCGCTATACTTTTTTACAAGTTTGGATTGGGAAAGTAAGGTACTTAATTCACTGTCGGTTAATACATCCATTCGGCTCATGGGTGCACGCATCATGGTCGCAGCCAATGGGGTAGGACGTCCTTTCTCGTCTAAGGCAGAAACCAAAGCTTCTCCAATGCCAAGCGATGTTAATACCGTTTCAGTATCATAATAATCGGAATCAGGGTAATTTTGAGCCGTCATTTTAATGGCTTTTCTATCGTTGGCAGTAAATGCCCTAAGGGAGTGCTGAATTTTTAAACCTAACTGACTCAATACCGCTTCGGGTACATCAGTTGGGTTTTGGGTGACAAAATATAAGCCAACACCTTTACTTCTAATTAACTTGACAATGCTTTCAATTTGGTTTAACAAGGCTTTAGAGGCTTCATTAAAAATTAAATGGGCTTCGTCAATAAAAATCACCAGTTCTGGTCGGTCGCTATCGCCTTGTTCAGGAAACGTTGAATAAATTTCAGCCAGTAAACTCAACATGAATGTTGAAAACAATTTAGGTCTATCTTGAATATCGGTTAATCTAATGATGTTGATATAACCTCTGCCATCTCTATCAATTCTTAATAAATCATCGACATCAAAAGAAGTTTCTCCAAAAAATAAATCGGCTCCTTGTTGTTCCAATTCCACTATTTTCCTTAAAATAGATCCTGTGGAAGCTGTAGAAATGTGTCCGTAAGCCTCAGCAAATTCTTTTTTACCTTCTTGTGTGGCATATTGTAATATTTTTTTGAAATCCTTTAAATCTAGAATGGGCAATTTATTATCGTCACAATATTGAAAAATCACCGCAACAACGCCAGCTTGTGCTTCAGATAAATCTAAAATACGTGATAGTAAAACAGGTCCGAATTCACTAATAGTAGCTCTTAATCGCACACCATCTTGTTCGGACAGCGTTAAAATTTCAACAGGGAAACTTTTAGCTTCATAGGGTAAACCAATTAGGGCATGGCGCTCATCAATTTTCGGATTACTCGTGGCTGCTTGTGCCAATCCACTTAAATCCCCTTTAATATCCATGAGTAATACAGGAATACCTTTATCACTCAAATTTTCCGCCAATACCTGCAACGATTTTGTTTTGCCGGTACCCGTGGCACCAGCAATTAAGCCATGACGGTTAAGGGTTTTTAATGGAATTTTTACAAAGGCATTTGTAATGGTTTCACCATCTAACATGGCGGCACCCACAGGAATAAAATCGCCTTTGGTTGTATTGCCTTGATTGATATAATTAAAAAAGGTTTCTTTTTTATCCATGGGTATTTATTTTGCATAAAAATACACGAAAAATGAAGAAGAAAAAAATATGGTTTCATTTTATAAAATGATGCTTATTTTTTTTGTTTTTGAATATTATGGACAATATGGTTCATGTAATTTGGAGGGTACATTTAAAAAAATCGTAAATCAAAAATCGTGAATCGTAAATTTTAAAAAGTATCTTTGCAACCTATGAACAACGACTTGCAAATATTGGTTGATAAAGGCGAAATGTTGCCTTTAATGGAGGAGTTTTATACCATACAGGGTGAAGGTTTCCACAAGGGAACAGCGGCTTATTTTATTAGAATAGGAGGTTGCGATGTGGGTTGCCATTGGTGTGATGTTAAAGAAAGTTGGAACGCTAATTTACATCCACCGACCGAAGTTTATAAAATTGTTGAAAATGCAAAAAAACATAGTGATACCATTGTTGTTACTGGCGGCGAACCCTTGACTTGGGATATGACAATACTAACAAATGCATTAAAGGCTGAAGGATTACAAATACATATTGAAACATCGGGCGCTTACAAATTAACAGGCATTTGGGATTGGATTTGTTTATCCCCAAAAAAGATGAAATTGCCAACCAAAGAAGTCTATGAAAAGGCTAATGAGCTAAAAATGATTATCTACAATAAAGATGATTTCCGCTTTGCGGAAGAGCAAGCCGCTATGGTTAATAAAAGTTGTATTTTATATTTGCAGCCAGAATGGAGCAAACGCGATAAAGTGATTCCTGAGATTGTTGATTATGTGATGAAAAATCCTAAATGGAAAGTGTCTTTACAAACACATAAATATTTAAATATTCCTTAATAAAAAACAGCCTTGAAATTTCAAGGCTGTTTTTTTATGCTAACAGAATAAATATTATTTACTAACTGGTACGGCAATTCTAGTAGTGCCCCAAGCTAGGTGCATGTTATCGTTTTCAAAAACAATTGAAAAATCATCAACAGCTTCCCCGGTGGTTGCAGGAACATTTACCCTCACTACATCATTAGCTTCTTTGTAACTAAAAGCGCCCCAAACATCCAATTCATTATTTAAAATGACAGTCCATTCAGTGTCGCCCGGAATTGCAAATAAGGAGTAAGTTCCAGCTTTAACTGCTTTTCCACCGAAATTCATATCCTGAAAAAATTTAATTTCCGTTGCTTCGTTGGCTCCAGTTCTCCATACTTTACCATTAGGTGCCAATTTACTTAACTCTCTTCCGTTAAGTTGAGGGCGGCTGTAAATAACTTTAATCATAGGAGGGGCGGTTCTTTCAGCTCTGTAGTATGTGATGTCCAAAGGACTTTTGTCCACGTTTGCAAATTTTTGCGCATAGGTGTTTATTGAAAATAGCATACCAAACGCTAAAGCAATAGTTGTTAAAATAATTGATTTTTTCATATTTAAATTATGGATTAAATTTTTTTTAAAATTAATGCAAATAATCTTAATGATAAGCTAAAAGTTGGTATGAAATGTTAAAATTTAAGATTTTACAAAACTATTTTTTTATAAATTTTAATGATTACCTGATTATGATTATTCAGTTATCATCTTTTTAATCAATGAAATTTGCCCAAGGTGATAATAACTATGTTCAATAACACCTTCAATATTTCTTAAATACGTTCCATACTTTTCATCCACAAATATTTCGTACAATTTATAATCTGGTATGTTCGCAACTTCCTTGATGAATTCTTCAGAGTTGAATAAAAACTCATTTATCAATTTTTTCCAATCAGTTTCTGATGCAATAGGTTGCATATCAAAACTGTATTGGTCCCGAATCTCAAGTTCACCACCTTTAAAGACATTTATAATGCCAGTTAAATAATAGTTTATATGAAAAGTCAGTGTAGCAATGGTGTTTAAAGTTCCTATTTTTTGGGTTGCTTGTTTCCACGTTATGCTTTCAATTTGCAATTTGTAGTTTGTGTTTGCTATCCAATGTCCATTCAAAAGGACTTCATGCAACCGATTTGCGAGTTCTTTATTTCTTTCCATTTTTAGTTGTTGTTTTGGGTTTTGTAAAAATACTGAAGATTTTGCACAATAAAACTGGAAGTTAATAGACTTGCAACTGGCTTTATGCTAGGTAAAACCAGCAATTTTTTATATACTTTGTTGTGCTCAGTAATTTTATTTAAATTTTGAGTTTAAAAAATCTTTTAAACCTAAAAAATTATCTCCGCCTCCACAAGTTCGATATAAAATATTTAAGTCGGAGTCTATAACGATAAAAGTAGGATAACATTCAATTCTTAAACCGCCAATAATTGGAGATGATATATCTCCAGAACCTGGTTTTCCTTTTATTATTCCAATGTACCAATTCATTTGATTAGTTTTGGTATAATCCAATACAGGTTTTGGGTCCAATTCAAACGCCAAACTTGCAAATTGTATATGGTTGCTAAATGTTTGATGTAATTCAACTAATTCAGGGGTAAGTTCTTTACAGGGAGCACACCAAGTACCCCAAAAGTCTAGTAACAGAAATCCTTTCTCCTTTGCTAAATTTTTAAGAGTTGTAGAGTTACCGTTTAGGTCATGAACTACATAATTTTTTGAAATCTCATTAGTTCTGAATCCGTTAATAATTTCTGTGTTATTAATTTCACGTATTATTAATTTTGAATGATAAAAAGACAAACTGTCTATCCTAAAAAACTTATTATCAAACTTTACGGTATCTTTTAGTTTATACTTTGCAAATAATTGATGATTTGAAGAATAAAAGGTAGTGTCGGAATTTTTGAAAATGATTTCTTCTCCAAATACACCTTTATTAGCTCCAACACTATATTCTTTGTCACCTATCTTAAACTTTCCATACAAATAGTCAAGTATTACAGCTTCTAATCGTAAACTATTTTTCCATTTTTCCTTCTCTGTTTCTTGTTTATATGTTAAGTTGGATGTAGGTACAAATTGAAGATATGTTTGCTGTCTATAAAAATTACCTTTTGAAAGTTTTGTGATATTTATATTTTTAACATTAAATGAGTCACGATAATTTTCTTTCTTGGTAATACTTTTGTTAAATTCTATTATTTCGTCATCACTAAAATCTTTGTTTTTATTAAGGTCAATAATATAATATTGTTTGCCATTGTTATAACCACTCAACACATATATTTTAGTCGCGGTTGTATCAGCTATATTTTTTACATTACCCTCTCTAATTGCATTTTTCAAATCTCTGGGACTAACATAATTTAAACACATTACAAAAGAACTGTCCCTATTTACAAGTCCTTTAAATTTATTGTGCATTGAATCCATAAAAATGAAAGAAAGAGGTATCACCCTTCTAGGAAAAGGATTATCGACCTCACTAACATTTAATTGCACGGTTATTTCAGATGTTTTTTTTTCTTTTTTACCACAAGAAATTAAAATCAGCAAAATACCAAGAAGTAATATGTTAGTTTTCATTATCGGGTTTTTATTTTTATTGGGCACAACTTGTCATAAGGAGAAGTTTTGTTTTAATATCCCAGTAAATATAGTCAATATTTCCTACTAGAAATAAAAAATCCCGACAGTAACCTATCGGGATTTCATAAAATCTATTTTTCTCTAGTCTCTAGTCTTTTATCTATCGTCTATTATCCTATTTCTTAATAACCCTCACATTCATTTCCTCAATCTTTTTATCGGATAAGATGGAAGGCGCTCCAAATAATAAATCGTCGCTCGTGCCTGTTTTTGGGAATGCCATCACTTCACGTATGGATGCTTTTTTCTCTAAAATCATCATCAATCTATCTACGCCCCAAGCAATACCGCCGTGTGGTGGCGCGCCATAATGGAACGCTTTGTACATGGTGCCAACGCTTTTCAGCATTTCCTCTTTATTGTAGCCCATATTTTTATAAGTCGCTTCTAAAATTTCAGGTTTGTGGGCACGAATGGATCCACCGCCAATTTCGTAACCATTTAATATTAAATCGTATTGTTGGGCGATGATACTGCCAATTTCTTCTTCCTTGCCGTTCATGTGTTTTTCAATATCATAAACCGCGGGCATGGAGAAGGGGTTGTGTGTAAATGTCCATCGACCTTCATCCGTTTTTTCAAACATGGGGAAATCAATCACCCACGCCGGACGTAATTCTTTCGGATTGATTAAATGCAACATACTGCCCAATTCCTGACGCACCGCATCCAAAGCTTTATTGGCTGTAGCGTAATCGGCAGCTGAGAAAAATACAATATCACCCACTTGAGCGTTGGTTGTTTTTATGATGCCTGCTGCAATGTCTTCACCTAAAAATTTAATAATGGGCGATTGTAAATCAGTTTCATTAACAATGATATAAGCCAAACCACCTAAGCCGTGTTGTTGCGCTGTGGCCGTTAATTTTTCAATTTGCCCTTTGGATAAGCGTTTGTTGCCTTGTTCTTCAGCAGACACCTTAATACATTTTACAATACCGCCTTCTTCAATCGGTTTGCTAAATACTTGAAAAGTTGTGTCTTTTACAATGTCTGTAATGTCTTGAAGTTTCAATCCGAAACGCAAATCTGGTCGGTCGCAACCATAATAATACATGGCATCTTGATAGGTAATGACTTCAAACGGACGCAATATCCATTTGTTGCCATATATTTTAGTGACCACCTCATTAAACATTTTGGTATTTAAATCGATGATTTGTTGCATGCTGGCATACGCCACTTCCATATCCAATTGGGTAAATTCCGGTTGACGGTCGCCACGGGAATCTTCATCCCTAAAACAACGTGCAATCTGGAAATACTTTTCGTAACCGCTTACCATCAACATTTGTTTAAACTGTTGCGGTGCTTGTGGCAAGGTGTAAAAGGCGCCAGGTTGTTTACGGGTTGGTACAATAAATTCACGAGCCCCTTCATCGGTTCCGGCACTTAAAATGGGCGTTTCAATTTCCAAGAAATTTTCTGCATCCAAAATATCACGCAGTAATTTGATAACCTTATGACGGTTGACAATCACGCGACGCACATCGTCATTTCTATGATCTAAAAACTTATATTGAAAACGAATGGTTTCGTTGGTTTTGGTCGCGCGTTTTATTTCGAAAGGAAGTGTTCTGGATAGGTTTAAAATATCCAATTCATAAGCTTCCAATTCTATTTTTCCGGTTCGTAAAGCTGCATTATAATCATCTTCTTTACGCTGAACAATCGTGCCTGTTACAGTAATAACGGACTCTGGTTTTAGCTTCACAAGTTCATCTAAATTAGGAAATGATTCCCGACTTAAACGCACTTGGAAAATCTCGGTACTGGAATCGCGTAAATCGATAAAAATCAACTCACCATGGTCGCGAACACTGGCAACCCAACCCGCAAAGGTTACTTTTTCAGAAATATTAGCTTCAGAAATAGCGGTGATTAGGTGTGTTCTGTATTCTTCTTTTATGATGATGGGGATTTGTGGTAATGCTTCTTCTTTGGTTGTTGGTTGTTGGTTGTTAGTTGTTGGGTCTTGGGTCTTGGGTCTTGGGTCTTGGTCTTCCGTCTTTGGTTTTCGGTCTTCTCCAGCAAGCATCTTCAAAATTCCCTCACGAACCACTTTTCCAGACGCGCCTTTTCCAATAATTTCAATCACTTTACCGACTAAAATACCTGCTTTTCCTTGGTTTCCAGCTTTAATATCGTTGGCAGTCGCTTCGTTTTCTGAAATGACTTTAGCGATGGCATCCTGAATTTTTTCTTCGGAAATGCTGTTTTCTTCGAAATAGGTTTTATAGTCGAAACTAGCATTTTCAAGCAACGATTTAATCGCGTTTTGAACCAATACGACCGTTACTTTTTCTTCTTTGAATAATCTGAAAATGGCAATAAAATCCTGTGTGTTTTCGATTTTAGAATAATCCTCAGGTTTTATATTGTTTGATAATGTTTTAGCAACAAACGAAGCATCATTCAATTCGTTATTGATAGCCACAAAGGTTTCTGAACGCAACGAATCCGCCGTGAAAAATTTAGCATCCTGTGGCAATACACCGCCTTGAATTAAAATGGATTCCACTGCAAAAGGAAGCGTTTTGGTATCCACATGAATCGCTTCCACAGCATTCTTGATGTTTACAAAAGGTAAATCCGGTTCAGAAATAAAACGATAATCCGCCTCAAATTCCTTTTTACGCATGGTTTTGGTTTGCTTTAAATCGGCATCCCATAGAACTGTGGTTTGGTCGGGTCTGAATTCCTTGTGCTCAATATAATAATTGAATTGTTTTTCAACTTCTTCCTTTAAGGCATCGACCATAAACTTAAACGAGTTCAAGTTTTTAATTTCGGTACGCGGATTTAACGCATAACTATGTTTTTTACGAAGTGATACTGAAACATCAGATTTAAACTCGCCTTTTTCAAGATTGGCTTCAGAAATTTTTAAATTTTGAACAATACGTTGGATGTATTGGGCGTAAATGGAAGCGTCTTCGATATGGCGAATGCAAGGTTCGGTCACAATTTCAATTAACGGTACGCCGGCTTTATTAAAATCGACTAACGAAACCGTTTTTTCGTGCATCAATTTGGCGGCATCTTCCTCAATATGAACTTGGGTTAAATTGACTGTGAACTGACTGCCATCATTCCTAAAACACGATACTTGTCCGTCAGGAATAATAGGATTATGAAACTGCGTGATTTGAATATTTTTCGGATTATCCGGATATTCATAATGCTTTCTATCCCAAGAAATAATGTCATTTTCAAAAGAAGAATTTACCGCTTTTCCAAAATAAATGGCTTTGGTGATGGCTTCTTTATTGATAGCGGGCAACACACCCATTTGTCCCGTACAAACAGAACATATATTTTGGTTTGGGATGTCTATTTCTTGATTTGGACAAGAACAGAACAACTTGGTTTTTGTATTCAGTCGAACGTGTGTTTCCAGTCCGATGACTAACTCTAAATCGTGCGCTTTTAAGGCGGCGTCTAATTGTTCCAGTTCCATTATATCGTGTCTTTTAAGAAGTTAGCAAACTTCAAAACGAGTTCGTCATTATTTTTTGCGGCCGTTATTTGCAAGCCCGTTTCTGTGCCTTGAGGGATGGTTAAAGTCGGTAATTGCCCTAAACTAAAACCAACCGTGTACGCATCACTTAAATACATGGCATGTGGGTCTTTCAAACTATCACCAATTTTTGGTGGTGAGTTTGGAGTAACAGGAGATAAGATGATATCGACTTCCTTAAAATCATTTTCAAAATTTTCGGAAATAGCATCTCTTAAAGCCAATCCTTTCAGATATATTTCATCTGAAAACCCTTGGGATAATACTTGATTTCCTCCAACAATACGACGTTTTGTTTCTTCCGAAAAATTTTCAGAACGTGTGATGGCGTAGGATTCCTTTAGGTTTTTATCTTCAATGCGGTTGCCGTAATTGCTACCATCTAAACGAGATAAATTGGAAGCTGTTTCAGCCATGGCCAACGTGTAATAAGTTGAAACTAAAATATCAGATTTAAAGAAATCCAGTTCCTTGACCTCAATTCCTTTGGCTTTTATCTTTTCAATAGCTATTAAAAAATCAGCTTTTATTTTAGAATCTATGGCATCATTTTCAATGAAATTTTTAAAATAACCGATGGTTTTAATGCTTTTGGAATTTAAAATGCTATCTTTAGTAATTTCCGCGGAAGCGTAAGTGGTTTGATCTTTAACGTCTTTTCCACTCATGGCGTTTAAAACAATACGAATATCTTCAACCGATTTGGCTATTGGGCCAACACAATCCGTTGAAGAGGCATACGCCATCAATCCGTAACGCGAAATGCGACCGTAAGTCGGTTTTAAACCATAAACATGATTGTAACCCGCAGGTTGACGCACAGAACCTCCAGTATCACCACCAATTGAGAAAATAGTATACTCTTTTGCAACATTCACCGCAGAGCCCCCACTAGAACCACCACCAACCAAATCGGGGTTATTGGCATTTTTCACAGCGCCGAATATGGTATTTTCACTAGACGACCCATGTCCGAAACTATCGCAATTCTCTTTTACGATAGGAATAGCACCAGCATCCAATAGTTTTTGAATGGCGGTTGCCGTGTAAGCCGATTTATAATTTTTCAACAAATTGGAGCTTGCTGTGGTATAAGTGCCCTGCAACATATACACATCTTTAATCCCAAACGGAATGCCTTCCAATAAACCAATGGGGTCTCCCTTGGCAATTTTAACATCTACTTTTGCGGCAAGTTTTAAGGCTAAATCATCTAATAATGAATTAACCGTATTGTTCGTGTTCTCTTTTAAAGCGTTTAATTTTTGTTGAACTAATGCCGTACAAGATATTTTCTTATCCACCAATTGCTGATGGATTTTATGTATTTGAGAGTCCATCATTATTCTTCTATAACTTTAGAAACTACCAAATAGCCGCCTTTTTCTTTAGGGAAGTTTTCGATGATGATTTGTTTTTCCAAGGCAGAACTTTCAATCACCACATCATTTCTTAAATCGTTTAAAGACACGTAATTATTACGATTATTATTAAAAGAATTATTATTTGTTGGCTGTGCATTTTTAATCACATCAAATAATTTGTTCACAGCCTCACTGGGTTGCGCTCCTTTAATACTCGACAATACGTCGACCGTCATAATTTTACTCATGTCTTAAAATTTAGATTAAAAAAAGCCTTCCAAGTTTGGAAGGCTTTATATTTTATTTTTAAACAATAACCTTCCCTTCCTATAATTTAGGATTATTGAAATTATTATTGTTATTATTTATCATAAATACTTTTTACGCTTCCAAATATATATAGAAATTATAAATCAAACACTATTTTTTATAACTATCCTAATCTATATTATCAAATTAATAAAAAACCCCATGATATTTTAGAGGTTTTAGTTTAAATAGATATTTTTTATCGAAACAAATGTATATTTATATTATGAATTTGACCATTACAGCAAAACATTATAAGCTTCCATTAAGGCATCCATTTACCATTTCGAGGTACACGGTAGAAACGCAAAGTACCGTGATTGTAAGCATGAGTCATGGCGAATTTACAGGTTATGGTGAAGCGACAGTGAATCCATATTATAATAGCACCGTTGAGAAAATTGAGGGTTCTATTCAACAAGTGAAATCCATAATAGAAGCGTCTGATTTAAAACATCCCAAGGAATTTTGGTTGGATGTCGAACCCTATTTAAAAGACGATTATTTCACGCTTTGCGCGATAGATTGTGCTTATTGGGATTTGTATGCTAGAATTCATCATAAAACTTTACGAAGTTATTTTGGAAATCAAATAGAAAAATTACCCTTGACGAATTATACCATCGGCATCGATTCCATTGAAAATATGAAAGTTAAAATCCTTGAAAAGCCATGGCCGATTTATAAAATAAAATTAGGAACTGAGCAGGATGTAGAGATTGTAAAATCCTTAAGGAAGATAACAAACTCCGTATTTAGAATAGATGCCAATGCCAGTTGGACCGCAGAAGAAACGTTGAGAAATATTGAGGAATTAAAATCTTTAAATGTCGAATTTATCGAACAACCATTGAAGGCGGGTGATTGGCAAGGCATGAAACTTTTAAAAGAAAGAAGTGAACTTCCCATAATTGCTGATGAAAGCTGCCAAAGACAGGAAGATGTTGATATGTGTGCAGACATTTTTCACGGTATCAATATTAAATTGATGAAATGCGGAGGAATGACGCCTGCTCTAGAAATGATAAAAAAAGCTCGACAATATGATATGTTGGTTATGGCGGGGTGTATGACTGAATCATCTATAGGGATTTCAAATCTGACGCAACTTGCCGGTTTGCTCGATTATATAGATGCCGACGGCGCCATGTTACTAAAAAAAGATATTGCAAAAGGTGTGTATTTTGAAGACGGAAAAATGGTGTTTTCTTTTGAAAATGGTTCTGGTGCCGAAATGCTTAAATGAGTCATTATTTGCATCATTTTTATTTTAAATTTAAGTTTGAAAAAACAGAAATTCGCGATTTAAGACGTTTTGTTTATCCTTCTTCTCGTAAACTGATTAAAAAACAATCAAAATTCAATTTAAGCCACTTTTTAGGCGATTTAAGACATTTTCAAGTAATTAACAAATGTTGATAATTATAAAGGTAAATCGATAAAATACTTTTAAATCACTTTTAAATTTCGTATATTTGTCTGTATTCAGAAGGATGCGTCAAGCATCTTTTTTTATGACATAAACCAGACTAAATTATATTAAAAAAGTAATATGAGCGAAGCAAAAGAAGAATTTAATAAACATAATTATTCGGCAGATAGTATTCAGGCTTTAGAGGGCATGGAGCATGTGCGTATGCGTCCATCGATGTATATTGGAGATGTTGGTACTAGAGGCCTTCACCATTTGGTATATGAGGTTGTTGACAACTCCATTGACGAAGCGCTTGCTGGACATTGTAATAATATTACAGTAACCATAAACGAAGACAATTCCATTACGACTGAAGATGATGGTCGTGGTATTCCAGTGGATTTACACAAAAAAGAAGGCGTTTCAGCCCTAGAAGTTGTAATGACCAAAATTGGTGCCGGTGGTAAGTTTGATAAAGATTCATATAAAGTTTCTGGAGGGTTGCATGGTGTTGGTGTCAGTTGTGTGAATGCCTTATCTGAACATTTGCGTGCTACTGTTTATAGAGATGGTAAAGTTTATGAGCAAGAATATGAGCGTGGAAAAGCGATGTATCCTGTTAAACAAATTGGTGAAACCGATAAACGTGGTACAACGGTTACTTTCAAACCAGACCAAACTATATTTACCCAAACTGTGGAGTATAGTTATGATACCTTGGCTAGTAGATTAAGAGAATTATCTTATTTAAATAAGGGTATCACCATTCATTTAGTTGATAAAAGGGAGAAAAAAAGCGACGGCACTTTTGAAGGGGAAACATTTCATTCTACCGAAGGTCTAAAAGAATTTATAAAGTTTTTAGATGGAAACAGAGAGCCTTTAATGAAAGATGTTATTGCTTTTGAAGGTGAAAAAAATGGTGTTCCAGTTGAAGTAGCTATGGTTTATAATACATCGTATGCTGAAAATTTACATTCGTATGTTAATAACATCAATACGCATGAAGGAGGAACACATTTAGCAGGTTTCCGTCGTGGATTAACTATGACCCTGAAAAAGTATGCTGATGACTCTGGTATGTTGAAGAATTTGAAATTTGAAATTGCCGGTGATGATTTCCGTGAAGGATTAACGGCCATTATTTCGGTAAAAGTTCAAGAGCCACAATTCGAGGGTCAGACTAAAACAAAATTAGGAAACAGGGAAGTTTCTGCATCTGTAAGTCAGGCGGTATCTGAAATGTTGACGGATTATCTAGAGGAACATCCAGACGATGCTAGAATCATAGTTCAAAAAGTGATGCTAGCGGCACAAGCACGTCATGCTGCCCAAAAGGCTCGTGAGATGGTTCAGCGTAAAACCGTTATGAGCATTGGTGGTTTACCAGGGAAATTAAGTGACTGTTCAGAGCAAGATCCTTCAAAATGTGAAGTATTCCTTGTTGAGGGAGATTCTGCAGGCGGAACGGCAAAACAAGGTCGAGATAGAGCATTTCAAGCCATTCTTCCGTTAAGAGGTAAGATTCTAAACGTTGAAAAGGCTATGGTCCACAAAGTATTTGAAAACGAAGAGATTAAGAATATTTTTACGGCTTTGGGTGTCACTATTGGAACAGAAGAAGATAGTAAAGCCCTTAACCTTTCTAAATTAAGATACCACAAAGTGGTAATTATGTGTGATGCCGATATTGATGGTAGCCACATTGCCACATTGATTTTAACCTTCTTCTTTAGATATATGAAAGAATTGATTGAAGGTGGGCATATTTACATTGCAACGCCTCCTTTATATTTAGTTAAAAAAGGAAATAAAAAATCGTATGCTTGGAGTGATAAAGAACGCGATGCCATTGCGGAGGAATTTGGAGGCAGTGTGAATATCCAACGCTATAAAGGTCTTGGTGAGATGAATGCTGAGCAATTATGGGATACTACGATGAATCCTGAATTTAGAACCATGCGCTTGGTACAGATAGATAATGGTATTGAAGCCGATAGGATCTTCTCGATGCTTATGGGTGATGAAGTGCCACCTCGTAGGGATTTTATAGAAAAAAATGCCATTTACGCCAATATTGATGCGTAAACGCTTTTAAGACATTTTTTTTGAATTTATTAGTGAAAACCGTTAACAAGATGAAAATTTGTTAACGGTTTTTTCTTGTTCAATATTGTTTATTGATAATAATGTAAAAAAGTCATATATTTTTATTATTTCAACAATGTTTTGCGATTAAATTTATAATTTACACACTCCTAAAAATTTAGAAATAATATTAAAATAATCATGATACAATTTAAATTAAGGCACTTTATTATTGTCACTATTCTTGTAGGATTTTATAGTGTCGATGTAAATTCTCAATCCGAGAACAATGGATGGATATCCCTTTTTAATGGCAAAAATCTGGATGGTTGGAAGCAGATTAATGGTAATGCAGAATACAAAGTTGAGAACGGGGAAATTATTGGAAAAACAACAGTAAATACGCCCAATAGTTTTTTGTGTACCACTAAAAATTATTCCGATTTTATTCTTGAGTTTGAAGTTATGGTGAGTCCGGAAATTAATTCAGGCGTTCAATTTAGGTCTAATTCAAGTCCAGATTATAGAAAAGGAGTTGTTCATGGTTATCAATTTGAAATTGATCCTAGTTCCAGAGGTTTTAGCGGGGGTATTTATGATGAACAAAGAAGAGGTTGGTTATATCCGTTGTCAATTAATAAAAAAGGGACTAAGGCTTTTCAGAATGGTGTTTGGAATATTTGTAGAATTGAAGCCATTGGTAATTCCATTAGAACCTGGGTTAACGGCGTAGAATGCGCCAATTTAGTTGATGATATAACATCTTCTGGGTTTATAGCTTTGCAAGTGCATAGCATTGGTGAGGATAAAAACCTAGCAAATAAAGAAATTAAGTGGAAAAACATAAGAATTAAAACTACTAATTTAGAATCCGAACGCAAAGCATCAGACCCTGAAGTCGTTGAGGTGAGTTATTTAGTTAATCAAATAACACCTAACGAAATGAGAAAGGGTTGGCGTTTGTTATGGGACGGTAAAACAACTTCTGGTTGGAGAAGTGCCAGAGCGAACAGTTTTCCAAAATCAGGTTGGGAAATAAAGGATGGTGAGCTAACTATTTTAGCAACGAATGGGGGTGAAGCTACCGGTCCTGGAGATATTGTTACAGAAGACCTTTTTAGTAGTTTTGAATTGGAATTGGAATTTAAAATTACCGAAGGTGCTAACAGTGGCATAAAATATTTTGTTGATGCCGATTTAAATAAAGGTCCAGGTTCTGCTATTGGATGTGAATTTCAAATATTGGATGATGACAAGCATCCAGACGCCAAAGCAGGTGTGAATGGCAATAGAACTATTGGCTCACTATATGATTTAATACCTGCGGAAGGGCTTTCATCATCCAATCGTCCGAAACAATTTAAAGGTATAGGAACATGGAATAAAGCAAGAATAATTGTAAGAGGAGGTCATGTTGAACATTGGTTAAATAATGAGAAAGTCGTAGAGTACGATCGGTTTTCACAAATGTTTAGGTCGCTTGTGGCAAACAGTAAATATAAAACATGGCCGGGTTTTGGACAATGGGCAAGTGGCTCCATTTTATTGCAAGACCACGGCAATACCGTTCATTATAGAAGTATAAAAATAAGAGAATTTAATTAATATATTATGGCATCAAATAGAAGGGAATTTATAAAAAAATCGGCATTAGGTGGAATAGCAACTATGGGCTTGGCGGTATTGCCAAACATAAGTTATGCTAGTATTATTGGTTCAAACGAGCGTTTAAATGTCGCGGTAATTGGGGTTAATGGTAGAGCAAAAGCTTTAACTACAGGTATACATAATTACCCCAATGCTAAAATTATATATACTTGTGATGTCGACGATTTAATTATAGACCGAAATAATAAGTATTTAGAGAGAACCATTGGTTATATTCCGAAAGTAGAAAAGGATTTTAGAAAGATATTGGATGACAAGGAAGTTGATGCTGTATTTATTGCAACACCAGAACATTGGCATGCACCCATGGCCATTATGGCGCTACAAGCAGGAAAACATGTGTATGTGGAAAAACCTTGTAGTCACAACCCACACGAAAATGAATTATTGGTAGCAGCCCAAAAAAAATATGGAAAAGTGGTGCAAATGGGTAATCAGCAACGCTCGGCAGAGTCCAGTATTTTGGCGGTTCAAGAAATAAAAGATGGTATTATTGGCGACGTTTACAAAGGCGAAGCGTATTATTCAAACAATAGAGGCTCCATAGGAAGAGGTAAAGAGATTGAAGTGCCTTCAACCTTAGATTGGGAACTTTGGCAAGGGCCGGCTCCAAGGCAAAAATATAAAGATAATATACATACCTATAACTGGCATTGGTTCAGAAAATGGGGCACTGGAGAAATACATAATAATGGCACCCATGAAATTGATGTTTGTAGATGGGCTATGGGATTAGGAATGCCCGATAGTGTGACTTCTTTTGGAGGTAAGTTTACTTATGATGATGATTGGGAATTTACAGATAATCAGCAAGCAACATTTAATTATAGTGATGGAAAATTTATTACATGGACGGGGAATAGCCGTGGTTTAATTCAACCAAATCAGCCGGATAGAGGTACTACAATCTATGGAAGTAAGGGGGTTATTACACTAAGTCGTAATGAGTACAAGCTTTTCGGATTGGATGGGAAACTTATCAAAACCGTTGAAGAAAAAGCTAAAAGTGATACAATAAATACGGTGGGTGCAGGTGCTTTGGATTTATACCATGTAGCGAACTTCTTTGATGCTATTCGATTGAACAAACAACAAAATGCCCCAATTGATGATGCTAGCATAAGCACGCAAATGTGCCATTTAGGGAATATTTCCCAAGACGTAAAAAGAACTATTTATATTGATGCTGCCTCGGGCAAAATAAAAAATGACAATGAAGCCATGACCTATTGGAAAAGAGAATATGAGAATGGTTGGGAACCAAAATTATAAATGGACACTTTTGAATTTGAAACCCTAGATTGAGATATATTTATTAAAATGAAAAGGAAAGATTTTATAGCTAAAAGTGCACTTTTGTCCGTAAGTGTTATATCTGCAACTTCAGTGTTTGGTGTTGTTTCTAACGCTGCCCGTATTAATAAAACCATTAAATTAGGAGTTATAGGTACTGGAGACAGAGGATCGGGCCTTATATCGCTACTGAATGAAATCGATGGAATTGATGTTGTTGCTGTATGCGATATATTGGATTTTAGATTAAAAAATGGTCTATTAAAAACAAATAATAAGGCTAAATCTTATATCAACTACAAAGATCTTTTAAATGATAAAGAAATAGATGCTGTACTTATAGCGACCCCTTTTAATACACATGCTCAAATAGCAATGGATGCCGTTGATGCAGGTAAACATGTTTATTGTGAAAAAACAATGGCTAAAGGATTAAAAGGAATACATGCTCTTGCTAATAAAGTTTCAAATTCCAACCTAATTTTTCAAACAGGTCATCAATACCATAGTTCTAAACTTTATAAACATATTGTAGACCTTATTAAAAGTGGTGAAATAGGGGATGTAGCTAGCTTTGAGTGCCAATGGAATAGAAATGGAAATTGGCGCAGACCAGTATCCAATCCTGCTTTGGAGCGGGTTATAAATTGGAGAATGTACAGAGAATATTCAGGAGGATTAGTAGCAGAATTATGTTCTCATCAAATTGATTTTGTGAGTTGGGTCCTTGGAGAAAATCCTAAAAAAATTATGGGCACTGGTGGCATTGATTTTTGGAAAGATGGCAGAGAGACATATGATAATATATATTTATTATATGAATATCCTAGTGGTGTTAAAGCGACCTTTAAATGTTTGACAAGCAATTCCTTAAACGATTATCAAATTAAAGTTCAGGGAAGTAAGGGCACCATTATAATAGGGACGGAAGAGGCTTGGGTGTATTATGAAAAAACTAGTAAAAAGGAATTTAATGATATTGATGGTGTCTCTGGAGCAACATCGCAAAACTATTCAAATGCCAACGGCAAGCGTATTAATGTATCTCATTTAGATCCTAGTAAGCAAGCTTTAATAGATTTTAGAGATGCTATTATAAACAATGAACAGCCTATTTCAAATTTATATACCGGTGCTAATACTGCAATTGCAGTTCAAATGTCTCTTGATGCTATGCATAACAATACCATTGAGTATTGGAAAGAGGAATATAATCTTTAAAGACCATTTTTATTTACCACCATTAGCCTGTAAATCTGCTATGCATTGAGCGTCTAGTTGTGGAGGTGAATTTCCATTCATAATACCATTTAATCCTGATGGAGATACGGCTTCCCAATACATTAAACAACTTGTTACATTACAATGTCTCGTGTGTTCTGGATCTTCATGTGGCGATTGTAAATCAGTTCCGAAATTGGTAAGCCCCAATAAGTGACCAAATTCATGATTTATAACCGTAGCTTCTAGCAAACTTCTATTTGGTTCAAACGGGCTATCACTAAAACTTCTAATGGTTTCTTCAAAAACTACAAAGGATGTATTTCTATAGGCGATGCCCAAAACAACCGTTTCATCACTATCTTTATCAGACTTTCCATCAGTAAAAAACACCCACAAAGCAATTTGTTCTCCATTATTATATTTTGTTCTGTTAGTTTCTTCAATATCTGCAATTTCTTCAATAGAGTATTTTGCATTCCCTAGAGAGGGTATGGATTTTTTTATAACGCTTATGCCCTCCGGTTTGTTAGATGTTGAATTTATAAAGTTTTTAAAATTATCAACAGCATTAGCCGTAGGTTCAAAACCTTCTACATAAGCTAGCTCAATTACAATGCTTTTAAATTTTGTAGCAGAAAGTATATCATTGGCAGAACTTCCAGTGGTTTGTTTGTTGCCAATTTTATTTATGCCATTAGCAGCATTATCAATGTCATCTTTACTACAGGATTGTAGAATAATTAATGTAAACATTAATGTTGCTAAAACTTTATATTTCATAGTCATGGGTATCTGTTTGCTAAACTACATACTTTTATTAAATATTTGTTTGAAGTTAAATCATCATCACTAATTAATGTATTGTTAATTTTCTTATGTTTTTTATTAAAAACCTTATAAATATCGATAAAATGCAATTTTTTTAGATAAAAAGTTGTTTTGAGCCGTTTTTTGTATATATTTGTACATTCAAATTTAATAAAGAATGAAAAAAATAGCCTTACTATTATTATTGTTTGTAGCAACTATTTCTTTAAAGGCTCAAAATGATTTAGACGTTTTGTTGTCTGCTGGTGTTGAAGATGCTCAGCGTTTTGCCAACGATTATTTAGCCCCTGGAACTAATGGGTTAATGTATAGTATGAATTCAAACTGGTTTAATACTGCCGATGCTAAGCCTTTGGGAGGTTTTGAGATTTCAATTATTGCAAACGCAGCCTCAGTAAAAAACGATCACAAATCATTCTTGATGAACACAGATTTGTACAATAACGTGCAATTTGTTCAAGGACCAAATTCGCAAACAGTTTCAACGTTGTTAGGCGAGAATAATCCCGATATAGATGTTTTAATAACCTATGATGATCCCATTTTTGGTCAACAAACAGAACAAATTACCTTACCAAGTGGTATTGGTTCAGGAAATATAAATTTAATTCCTACGGCATTCATTCAAGGTGCTTTAGGTCTTAGCAAAGGCATTGAGGTTAAGGCACGATTTGTGCCAAAAATAAAAACAGACGACGTTTCATTAAGTATGTATGGAGCGGGAGTGCAATTTGAAATTACAAAATGGCTACCGGCAGATAAAATTTTACCTGTCGCCATATCTGGATTGGTTGCTTACACACATTTAGACGGTTCGTACAATTTAGATGAATCTTCTAGTGTAGGGGGTGAAAATCAACGTTTGGAGACTGCTACAAATACGTGGTTGTTTCAAATGATAGCATCAACCAAATTGCCTGTCATTAATTTTTACGGTGGTGTTGGTTATATCAAAGGAAAATCAGAATCCGATTTATTGGGAACTTATAGAATATCTAATGGAATCATAACTTCTGAAGATATTGTAGATCCATTCTCAGTTTCAAGCGAGGTGTCTGGAGTGAGAGGTACTGTTGGCACAAAACTAAAATTAGGTTTTTTTAGATTAAACGCTGAATACCATATAGCCGAATTTAATGCTTTTTCAGTAGGTGTAAATTTCGGATTTAGATAAAAATATTAAAGAGTCATATTTTAATTGTTTGAATTAGTTTATTTTTAGTTATTAGTTGGATGTTAGAAAAGTGCGGGATTTAATCCCGCACTTTTTTTATTAAGAACATTTTAATTTATACTTTTGCCTTACATGGTTTTAAATGTTAATATTACCAAACAAAAATCATATTTTCCGATAAAAATAAATCCCAATTTTGGTTAGAATTTAGATAAATAAAAACTTTTTAAATAATAAACTTATGAAAATTACAGTAGTTGGTGCAGGAGCAGTAGGTGCAAGTTGTGCGGAATATATTGCTATTAAAAATTTTGCTTCCGAAGTCATTTTGTTAGACATTAAAGAAGGCTATGCGGAAGGTAAAGCCATGGATTTAATGCAAACCGCATCGTTAAACGGGTTTGATACAAAAATCACAGGGATTACAAATGATTATAGCAAAACAGCGAATAGTGATGTTTGTGTTATTACTTCAGGGATACCTAGAAAACCAGGAATGACCCGCGAGGAATTAATTAGTATTAATGCAGGGATTGTAAAAACGGTATCATCTAGTTTGGTACAATATTCTCCAAACACAATTATAATCGTTGTAAGTAATCCGATGGATACTATGGCATATTTGGTTCATAAATCTACCAATTTGCCTAAACATAAAATCATAGGAATGGGTGGTGCTTTAGATTCTGCTCGTTTTAAATACAGATTGGCAGAAGCTCTTGGAGGCCCCATTAGTGATGTTGATGGAATGGTTATTGCTGGCCATAGTGACACAGGAATGATTCCTCTAACGCGTTTGGCTACAAGAAATGGTGTGCCAGTTTCAGAATTTTTATCAGAAGAACGATTAAATCAAGTAGCAGAAGATACTAAAGTTGGAGGAGCAACACTTACTAAATTACTAGGCACTTCTGCGTGGTATGCACCTGGTGCTGCGGTTTCTGCAATGGTTCAGGCTATTGCTTGCGATACCAAAAAAGTATTCCCTTGTTCGGCATTGTTAGAAGGTGAGTATGGGTTTAATGATATTTGCCTTGGAGTACCAGTTGTATTAGGTAAAAAAGGTATAGAAGAAATCATCAATATCAAGTTAAATAATGCTGAAGTTGCTAATATGAAAGAGAGTGCCGATGGCGTTCAAAAAGTAAATGATTTATTGGAATTATAATATTCAATAGCTTATTAATTGATTTTTATTTAAAGACTGCTAACAAGCAGTCTTTATTTTTTTATATTTGGCGCATGAAATTGAGATGGTGCTTTTTATTGCTGGTAATTGCCTTGATTGGTATTGCCAGTCAGCAGCAAGTTTGTTTGCCAAATCAGGAAATCGTTTTACGGTTTACTGATGATAAGGTAACATCAGACGAAGCTCAAAATGCCGTTGCTATCATAAAAAAACAGTTGCTAGCGATTGGCGCGAATCAAATTCATGTAAAAGAATCCCAAAAAGGAAATTTAAAGATCACCTATTATAGTGATACAGATGTTGCCAGTATAAAAAAACTGCTTTCTAAAGAAAAAGACTTAGAGCTTGGTTACATTTATCCTAATCAGGATAATAAACCTACTAAATCACCCTCCGAAAAAAATTCAAGGTCTTATGATATTGATGTATTTGAGATTAAAAAACAGGATGCTGGATTTGAAGGCGGAAAATATGCTACAGAGCTTAAAACCGAGAACAGTCGGTTCTTTATTCCTAATCTATTAGTATCCATTACTCAAATTGGCTTTGTTAATACAGCTAATGTTTTAAAAGAGACCTTTAAATTCCGAAAAAGTATTGCCATTGCTATAGATATTACTTCAAATAAAATCCCAGATGGTAGAGCAGGACCATTAATGATGGGGATTCATGACTATAGCTAGTTTAATCATAAAAAAGCTATTTCATATGAGCTTTTTTATTAATGTAAAAGCTATAAACAATCATTTATAATCATAAAAAAACAATTGTCAAATCATCGGTAAATTCTATATTTGCTCGTTTAAAAAATTTGACCAAAAACAATAAATAATGCAAAATAAAGGACTAGTAAAATTGTTTGCGATTTTGTTTGGTTTGGTAAGTATTTACCAATTATCATTCACATTTAAAGCAAACCAAATAGAGAGCAATGCCGAAGCAGTTGCAATAAGTAAAATTCCTGATACTGAACCCGACTATAGGGAAAAACGAAGTAACGACGAAGCAAGTTACTTACAATCCATTGCGAAAGATACTGTATTTAACATGGGTGTTGCAAAATACACTTATGATGAGGTAAAGCAAAAGGCCATGAACCTTGGATTGGATTTAAAAGGAGGTATTAATGTTATTTTACAAATATCTGTGAAAGATATTTTGAAAGGATTAGCTAATAATACTAAAAGCCCGGTTTTCAATAAAGCGTTAGATGATGCTAGCGAACTTCAAAAGAACAGCCAAAACACCTATTTAGAAGATTTCTTTATAGCTTTTGATAAAATTAAAGGTGATACTAAATTGGCATCCCCAGATATTTTTTATACAAAAGAACTAGATGGTGAGATTGAAGGAAGCATGTCTGATGACCAAGTTAAAAGTGTTATTACTACTAAAATTGATGAATCAATCACATCTGCTTTTGAAGTGTTGCGTAAACGTATCGATGAGTTTGGTGTAACGTCTCCAAACATCCAACGTTTAGGTAATTCTGGGCGTATTTTGGTTGAATTGCCAGGTGTTAAAGATATAGAAAGAGCATCAACCTTATTGCAAAGTACAGCTCAATTAGAGTTTTGGGATGCCTATAGAGGAGAACAGTTTTTGCCATTTATACAACAAGCTAATGATGTTTTGAAAGGCATTGTTGATGTTAAAACCAATACTACTGAAGTTGAAAATGAAGACGATGAAAATGCCCAAGATTCTAAAATTGATGATCTTTTAGGAGCAACCAGTATAGATTCTACAGCAAATACCTCAAACAATCCATTAGTTGATTTATGGAGAGGAATGGGTTATCAAGGAGGCCCTGTTGTTGGAAGATTTGAAATCAAGGATAAAGAAACTGTCCTTAAATACTTAAACATGCCTCAAGTAAGAGCATTACTTCCAGCAGAACAGCGTTACGTTAAGTTTGCATTTGGTAAACCAGAGGCTAATAGTGAAATAGTAGATTTATATGCGCTTGTCGGAAATAGGGATAATATACCTGAGCTAAGTGGAGCTGTTGTTGTTGATGCTAGAAATGTATATGGTCCTACTGGAAAACCAGCAGTATCTATGCAAATGAATGCTAAAGGCGCTAAGATTTGGGAGGAAATGACAGGGAAAGCTTTTTCTCAAGGAAGTCAGATTGCCATTGTTTTAGATAATGTGGTTTATTCTGCACCAGGCGTAACAACGGGACCGATATCAGGAGGAAGCTCTGAAATATCAGGAAATTTCACATTAAATGAAGCCATAGATTTAGCAAATGTATTACGTGCTGGTAAATTACCAGCAAGAGCCGAAATTATTGCTAGTGAAGTCGTAGGGCCTTCTTTAGGTCAAGAGTCTATTGATAGTGGAACAACGTCATTTATGATTGCTTTGGCACTAGTATTAGTCTGGATGATTGTTTACTATGGCAAAGCAGGTGGTTTTGCTGATATAGCCATGGTATTTAATATTGTCTTGATTTTTGGTGTTCTTTCTGGATTGGGAGCTGTATTAACTTTACCTGGTATTGCCGGTATTGTACTTACTATAGGTATGTCGGTTGATGCTAATGTCATCATCTTTGAACGTATCAGGGAAGAATTGGCAAAAGGTAAAGGACAAAAAGAAGCTATCCAAGATGGATTTAGTAATGCGCTATCTTCCATTTTAGATGCTAACATTACAACAGGTTTAACTGCTTTAATTTTATTTGTTTTTGGAACGGGGCCTATTAAAGGATTTGCAACTACGTTATTAATAGGTATTGTAACATCATTATTTACGGCCATATTCATCACCAGATTGTTTGTTGATTGGTATATAAACAAAGGAGGGAAATTAGAGTTTTCAACACCTATTACTAAAAACCTTTTCAGAAATATAAATATTGAATTTTTAAAGAAACGAAAAGTAGCCTATATCATTTCTAGTATTTTTATTATAGTAAGTTTAGGTTCTTTATTTACCAATAGTTTAGATCAAGGCGTAGATTTTGTGGGTGGAAGAACATATCAAGTTCGCTTTACACAAGATGTTAGTCCTACTGAAATCACAAATGTACTTTCTGATGCTTTTGGAAGTGCTGATGCAAAAACATTTGGAACTAGCAATCAGTTAAAAATAACAACCAAGTATAAAATCGATGAAACTAGTGCTGAAGTAGACGAAGAAATTAGAAGTAAATTGTTTACAGTTTTACAGCCTTATTTAAGTGGACTGACTTATGAAGATTTTATTAGTGATTCTGATACTAAAACAGTTGGGCTTATGCAATCTTTTAAAGTAAGTCCAACAATAGCTGACGATATAAAACAAGCATCATTTTGGGCTATACTTGGGTCGTTAATCGTCGTGTTCCTTTATATTTTATTACGTTTTAAAAAATGGCAATTCTCCCTAGGGGCAGTTGCAGCGGTATTTCATGATGTATTAATTGTATTGGGTGTGTTCTCTTTAACCTACAAATTCATGCCTTTTAGCATGGAAGTAGACCAAGCGTTTATAGCAGCTATCCTTACGGTAATTGGTTATTCATTGAATGACACGGTAATTGTTTTTGATAGGGTCAGGGAATATGTTAATGAACACACTACATGGAATTTTAATAAAATTGTTGATGTATCCTTAAGTAGTACATTAGGAAGAACATTAAATACATCGTTAACTACTTTGGTAGTGTTATTAACAATCTTTATATTTGGCGGAGAATCCATTAGAGGATTTATGTTTGCATTAATAGTTGGTATTGTTGTAGGGACTTATTCATCTTTGTTTATTGCGACACCAATAATGTACGACACCATTAACAAATCAGAAGAAAAAAAGAAAAAAAACTAACTCAAAATTTTTTCTTTAATAGGAGCCTATCACGAAAATTGATAGGCTTTTTTTTGCTCATATATTTTTCAAATTTTAGCATATCAAATGAATAACGAACGTGTTATTTGTATAAATTCGCATAAAATTACTATACCACAATCGCATTCAAATAATGAATAATTTCAGTCTTTTTTTCAAGTGAAAACAAATCAAACTTCAAGTAAAAAATTCCTTTTCATTTCCAAATGGGGAGAATCTTTGGACATTGCATATACAACCTTACAGGAAGGAAACGAGGTTAAATTATTTATAGAAGATAAATCCTCTAAAGAAATTGGTCTTGGTTTTGTGAAAAAAGTCACGAAATGGGAAGAGCATGTTGATTGGGCCGATGTGATTGTTTTTGATTATACTGGTTATGGTAAAATTGCTACCCAATTGAGAACTGACGGCAAATTGGTTATTGGTGGAACGGAATACACCGATAATCTGGAACTGGACAGAAACTTTGGTCAAGCTGAATTGCAAAAACACAAAATAAAAGTATTGCCCTCAAAAGAATTTGTTTCGTTTAAAGACGCAATAAATTATATTGAACAAAATCCAAATTCATATGTGCTTAAACCCTGCGGAGAAACCCAAGAATTAAAACAATTATTATTTGTTGGGAGTGATGACGAAGGCTTAGATGTTATTAGGGTTTTAAAAGCCTACGAAAAATCTTGGGGCGATAATTTTGGAAATTTCCAATTACAGCGGAAAGTAAAAGGTGTCGAAATTTCCATTGCGGCCTTTTTTAATGGCAATGAATTTATTTACCCAATCAACATCACGTTCGAACATAAAAAGTTATTTCCAAAGGAATTAGGAGTTTCTACGGGCGAAATGGGAACAAGCATGTTCTGGACCAAAGATTCACCCATTTTTGAAGCAACGCTTTTAAAGTTTCAAAATACCTTGGCAAAACATAATTTCATTGGGCATATTGATATTAATTGCATTGTTAATGGCAATGGTATTTATCCATTAGAGTTTACATCACGTTTTGGTTATCCACAAATATTTATCCAAAGAGCTGGTATTATAGAACCCATAGGGGAGTTATTTTATAAACTCGCATCTAAGCAAAAATTTAAAATCAATGTTAGAAAAGGATTTCAAGTTGGTGCTTTTATTGTTGTGCCGCCATTTCCTTTTGACGATAAAAAGACATTCCGACTTTTTTCTAAAGACGCTGTGGTGGTTTTTAAAAAGAATGGAAAAGAAGGCGTTCACCCCATGCACTTAAAGAAAATTAATGATGAATGGTTAATAACAGGAGAGATAGGGATTGCTGTTTTGGTAACGGGAACAGGAACGACTATGAAAGATGCCCAAAAAATGATGTATAACCGAATAAGCAACATCATAATCAACAATAGTTATTATAGAACTGATATTGGTGATCGATGGAGCGAGGATTCAGATAAATTATGGTCGTGGGGATTGTTGTAACTATATGGTTTTCGAAAAAATAACAGCATACAATCAATTTTTCAATATATTACCTCTTGATTGGCAAGAAAGTATTTTGCCTTATTGGAAATCCTATAAACATACCACTAAGTGTTATGTGCTTTTAGAGAATGATGAACCCATTGCTGGTGGATTGGTGTTTTCTGAGTGTCCTCCAGATATGTTATACGCTAAAGAAGAAGCCGATAGTTGGTTCAAAAATGGTTATCTTTATTTAGGGTTTATCTATGTTTTGGAAGAAAAAAGAGGACAGAACTTGGGTTCTATTTGGTTATCTAATCTTAAAAACAAGTTTCCTAAACAAAAATATTGGCTAACCATTGAGGATTTAGGACTTCATGGTTTTTATGTTAAAAACGGCTTTGTAAAAGTAAAAACCCTAAGTAATAAAGGGCAAGAAGAAGTTATTTATTGTTTTGATGGAATTTAATAATAAACACCTAAGCTTCAACATTAAAATATACTTTATAGTAATACATTTTTTTATCCTCATCAAAACCGCGTTCTAAATATTCGCTAGAAGCTTCTGGAGCATCAATATCAAGTTTTATTTGAATATTGGTATCTAATTTTATATCGGTTTTAATTTTTTTCTTTTCCTTATTAACAACTGCTTCTGCAACATCAAATTGATTTCGCATCACAATGTTTTGTTCACCTTCAAACGTCTTTTTATAATCGTCGAATAAGCTTTTATGTTTGGCTTCCTCAAAAACCTCGTCTTTAAAATGTTCTATATTAACAACCTCGTTTTCTTTAAAAAAATCAATAGTTTTGGCTAAAAACATATTTTGCTCTTGGGAACCATAACTCGTTTTTAAAACTTCAGTTGAAAATTCTTTGCATAGCTCAATATATTGTTGTGTGTGGCTATTGGCATCATCGGCATATTTAATATTCAAAAACTGGTTTATCCAATATTGTGCATCATAACTGTTGTTATCTACACTCAAAATAATATTACCTTCAGTATCTGTTTGGTTTAGAATAAGACAACCTTTATCTACTTTTTTAGAACTGATACCTTTTTGCACTAAAACATCATAACTATTGTTTTCTAAATAGGTTTGGAAAAAATCGACTTTAGTCTCTATTTTGAATATTCCGAGAGCATTTGTTGTTATCTCGTTAAATTCAATACCTTCAAACATAACGATTAAAACATCACCGGTTTTAATGTTTGCCGAGGTAGATTGTTCATACAAATGGGTAACAACGTGTTTTGAAATGTCTACAAAGGCATCATCGTCAGTAAAAATTTGCTTAGCATAACTATTAATTTCGTTTAAGCTAATGTTTGCATGGTGATTAAAGCGGTAACTTTGTACCACGCTACTAAACGGACGCAACAAAAAAGGCAGCATTAAATTGTAACTGGCTTCATCAAAATCCACTATTTTTTCTGAAAATGCATTTTTGGTATCGTTGAATTTATTACCAACTTTATGGATAATGAATTTTGAAATAGAGGCGTTTTTTCTAGTAATCATGTTCTTTTTTTTAATACTGCAATAGTACTAATTTCAAAACAGAAACCTGTAAAAAAGAACGCCAAAGTAGAAACTTTGACGTTCAAGATCTAGGGACTTGAGATTTGGTTGTCGTTATTTAACTATTTGGAAATGCTTGTTAGCTCTGAATATCCCAATAGTTTTCCGCCTTTGTTATAGGTTTCGCTTTTAACGGCTCCAACACCTTCTGAAATCCATTCTTTTACTTCAAACGATTGCTTTATGCCTATTTTCATTTCAGTATTATAACTCAATGCAAAACAATCAAATGTGCCAGCAGCAGTAGTTAAAGATTCTTTAGCATTCACTTTTCTGTTGACCATATCAATACTCATATTCATTTTCATAACTCCCATATTTATAGCCATGTTTAATTGAGCATCTTTTAAATTTTGCCCCACGCTTAAATTATTTGGTAATTCAATATTGGTTCCAGTCATCTCAACTTCCATTTTTTTATACTGTTTAAGCATTTCTGGATTCATTAAAGATTTAAAATCAATTGAAATACCATCTCCGTTACAGGTCATTTCATAACTTGCTGTTGAAATTTCCTTGCCTTTGTCATCAGAGATTTTAGTATTTATTGTAGCAACATTGTTTTTAATGCTTGCAATTTCGTAATCTACAACACTTTCTTTTTTGCCTTTTTTATCAAAACTTGTTATTTGGAATTTAGCACCTTCCTTAAAAGGATAATAGGTACTACAAGCATTTTGGGAAATAGTTGTCATACTTACTAAAAGCATTAGAACTAATAGGGTGATTTTGGTTTTCATAAAGTTTATATTTTAATGAATTCTACACGTCTGTTTTGGGCTTTTCCATTTGGGGTAGTATTATCATTAACTGGTGCACTTGCACCTTTTCCATCTGTTTGAAGTCTATCGGAAGAAATACTATAAACTTTTATGAGTGCATTTTTAACAGCTTCAGCCCTTGCTTTTGAAAGTTTTAAATTGGCATCATTACTTCCATCAGAATCGGTATGACCTACAATGTTTAACTTTATGGCAGCATCTTGCTGTAAGACTTGAGAAATTTGACGGATAATCCCGTAAGATTGTGGTTGGATGTTGGCCGAACCAGAATCGAATAAAATACCATTTGTAGAAACTTTTCCGTTACTAAGCAATTCACGTCTTAAATCTTGTCCGCCTTCAGCTAATTTTAAATTTCTTATAAAAATACGTTCTTCCCCATCTTTTAAGTTATTAATATGAAATTTAACATAATTAAGAACGTTTACTTGTTCTACAAGCCTTGGGATATCAACATATTTCACCTCATTTACCCAAAGTCTATATCTGTTTTTGGTAACCGATATGGCGATATGGGGTTGGTTTTTTACTTCGTTACGAATGTCTGCTTTAATATATGAACTGATAGATGATTTTCTATTAAAATAATTGTACATACGAATATCGAAAGCGCCATATTGGCCAAAAGGTAAGGATGCAGAAACATAATGCTGTGCACCTTCATCAAACAAATTGTTGTCACTAAAATAAACCGTTAACCTAGCGTTTGATGAGGTTTTCTGGCTTAAACCTTCGGTTAATATATCAAATTCCAAAGTGTAATCTTCCGGAAGGCTTTTGATATCTGGAATATAATAAATACCGTATCCGGGCTTTAATTCAAACCAGTTACCTTCAACTTTGTTGAATTTAACCACTTCTCCAGAGGCGTTGGTGTTCCATCTACTGGGGAAATCGCCTATGAAATCTTGGGAGAAATCATCAAAAAACAACAGTTTATCACCAGGAACATAATCAAATTTGCTATAAATTTCTAAATTATCAGAAACATTAGTGTTTCCAACGGCATCAATAGGTCCTTCACCATTTTTTGTAGTGTTTTTGGTTGGACTAGGACTAGTTTGAGGCGTTTTTTCGGTAGAAGGATTTTCATTAGGGTTTAGAATGGTATCCATTGTTTTTCCCGTTTCCTTCTCAACCTTTTGTTCTAGCTTACGCTCTACAGTTTCCTCGGCTTTCTTTTGAAGCTTTTTAAGTAACTGCGCATTTGCATTTGGAATAGAAAATAAAATAAAACCTATAAGGCAAATGAAGTGAATTGATTTGATTGTAATTTTCATTGTAAAAAATTGATTAATAGCTTTGTAAAGATAAAAATTACTTAATCAATAACAAGGATGTTTTTAAAAAATGAAAGGGAATTCGCGATTTTATAATGGGTTAATGTATTTTATAAAGAATAACGGAATTGTTTTCTCCCTTAACCACGAAACCTAAGTTTCTATTTTTGTCAATAGTATCAATTGTTGCTATTGAATTTCCGTAAACAGGAAAATTATACAAAAGCTCTCCTTGGCTATCATACAGATATACTTTATGCGCTTGTAAATCGGTTACGGAAACATAAATTTTATCATTAACATAAAATAATTTGGGTGCTGTATAAGTACCAAAATCCAATTCAATGGTTTTGCCTTTAATGGTTAATTTATTTTCGCTTTGTGTTACCAGTGTTTTACTGCTGGCGTCTATGTGGTGTTTTTCGGTAAGATTAAGGTTTAATGATGAAGTATTTCCATTAAGGTCTATAGAGATTAAGTCAGCATTGGTATTAGTTGTTGCAAATTTATTGTTATGATAAAATACAGGTTCACTGGAAAACGTAGCAGATGTTTTAGGTGTGATTCTGGTTTTACCAGTCCTATCTAATATGTGAAGCTTATTTTGTGTTTTCAATGTGATAAAGTCTTTTCCACCTATTCTTATGTGTTGTGGCTGATTGATGATGTTATCATTTGCAGATTTGAAAGCAAACCCATTTACCAATTTAGCATTTACATCATACATTAGTATATTTTTCCCTTGGGTTACTAATAGTCTGTAATTTTTATTTTTATCATAATCAAAAACAGATAGAGGTTGTGTGATGTTATCATTAAACTTTGCAGGAAAAGGAGCTACATCATTACCATTTCTATCAATGACATAAACGCGATGCGGTGTTGCAAAAGCTAATTGTAATCTGCCATTTTTGAAAATATCAATTTGTTCAATACTTCCTAACACAGGGCCTTCCAATTGTTTTTTCCAGAGAATTTTTCCTTTGTTGGAAATTAAATAAAGATTGTTATTAATATCTTGAACTACAATTTCTTTTTCCTTTGTAATGTGGTTAGTTACAAATTGGGGCGTGTTTAATAAATCGGTATCCAATTTTATATTTAATTCTTCAGAAACTGAATTTTCACTAGCTTTAATTTTGGTTTGTTTTATAATGGCATTTATATGGGCAAAATTGGTATCGTAAATAAATTGTAAGGCCGAAGTATTGTAATTATTTAAACTTGAGCCAATGGGTTCTCCGAGATTTTTTTCTAAAATAGTTTTAAGAATATAAGGATTTCCAACAATCATTAAAGAGGAGGCATCATTTAATTGTTCTTTAATGTCATTAAAATAGGATTGCTCACCCAACGTCGTTTGATTCAGATAACTGGCGATGATATTATGAAGTAATTCTATATCATCAGTAAACACAAAAAATTCGTCCAGCACACAATATTTTGTGGCTTTATTGAATGTTATTAGTGGATTAAAGGTTTTAGAAAACAAGTCGGGTTTGCTAAAATTATAGATATCTGTTTCCCTAAAAGTTTCCAGCATATTCAATTCCCCTAATAATTCTTCTTTGGTAGCAATAATGTCGATGGAATTTAAAACTATAGCACGTTTATTTTCTTCATAAATCACACCCACTTCAGTTATATTATCAAAAAGAGCCGTTGAATTTGCAACAGAATCCTTCTTTGTAAATGCTTTCAAATTAGCTTCTAAATTTTCAAAATCATTAAAAGTGAAACTCATAAAACCATCACTATTATTTGGTGTAATGTTTTGTAATTGATTTTCTTGCGGGATGGTGTTTTTAAAAACATTAATGGTGTTTAAAGAATCCAAACCTTTGGTAATACCATTAATAAAAATCTGATTTTGATTAATATCAATATCTAAAGCCGTGTAATTTGAAAATGTTTTTAAAGGTAATCCTTCATCTAAAAAGAATGATTTTATAAATGAATTATTGGATTTTATAATGATAGATACCGTTTTGTCTAGGGTGGTGGTGTTATATATTTTTTCAAGTTCGGTGTCAATATACTCCTTGTTATAAGCAGCATCAATAATATCCTTTGATGAAGATGCCATAAAAACACTGTCAATAACAGTGCTATAAAAAGTATAATTTTTAAGAGTGGATTTTGTTATTGATTTGTCATTATATACTAGAGTTTCTTCCTTATAGTTTTTTAAGGAGTCTGTTATAAATAGTTTTTTATTGTATGTTGTTATGATGGTGTATTGAAGGCTATCGGTTTTATCTTTTGACAAACAAATTAAAACATCACCAGTTGGTTTTAAAAGCGACACATGTTCTAACTTAGCTTTAAGATTTTTATAAGTGTTTGTTTGTGATAGAATATCAAAAAAATCACTATTATGAATGCTGCTTTTTAAGCTTTCAATATTATTTGTCCTTAAAATAATAGAAGCATTTTCTGGGGTATAGTGAATGAGCTTGGTTCTATCAACATCCGCATTATTGCAGCTAAATGTTAAAACAAGCAAGAGGGTAATACAAAAAAATCTCATGGATAACTTAATTTATACAAACCTACATATTTTTCATTTTACTATTAAATAAAACTGTAGTGAATATAAAACCAATGTTCTATAAAACGTTAAAAATTGAGTTTTAATTGTTCAGGTAAAAGTCTAAAGGATTTTCTATGATATTTTGTAATACCATATTTCTTTATGGCTTCTCTATGTTCTTTTGTGGGATAACCTTTGTTTTGTTTCCAGTTGTACATGGGGTATTCTTCATGTATGGAATCCATATAGGCATCACGATATGTTTTTGCTAAAATGGATGCTGCAGCGATACTCAAATATTTTCCGTCACCTTTTATAATGGTTTCAAAAGGAATGGTATTCAAAGGTTTAAATTTGTTGCCATCCACAATAATGAATTCTGGTTTTGTTTTTAAACTGTTTACTGCTTTGTGCATCGCCAAAATAGACGCATTTAAAATATTTATTTTATCTATATCTTCTTGAAAAACATGTGCAACTGCAAAAGTTAAAGCTTCAATTTCTATTATAGGTCTAAGGAATTCTCTCTTTTTTTCGCTTAGCTGTTTGGAGTCATTTAATATGGAATTCTCAAAAACACTAGGAAGTATAACTGCAGCGGCGGTAACAGGGCCTGCTAAACAACCACGTCCAGCTTCGTCGGTACCGCACTCTAGTTTAAAGTTTGAATGATTTAATAGTAACATGAAATAAATCTTACTGCCAAATTTATAATTTTTACTAACACTTAACGTTCAAATAATTACTTTTGCTTCGGAAAAAATAAATTGATGTTAAAAATATTTCTCGCATTCCTTACCGTGTTTTTTTGTTATGGGGCTTTTGCTCAAGGTGGTCCCAATAGGTTAAGTAGAACAGGTGGACAGAGTTTGAAGTCGCCCCGCGACACTATTGGCAAATCAAACAATGAAGTTGCTAAAATAACAGATTACCTTATTATCTCCCATGAAAACGATACAACATATGTTGATACAACGCTAACCATAAAAAAAGACTACAAATTCAATTATTTAAGAAGAGATGAATTTGGGCTGCTACCTTTTTCGAATTTAGGACAAACATATAATAGTTTAACGTACGATTTTGAAAGTACTAACTTAATGCCAAGTTTTGGAGCCCGGGCTAGACATTTTAATTATATGGAGATAGAGGATATTAGTTATTATAGGGTTCCAACACCATTAACCGAATTATTGTATAAATCTGCATTCGAGCAAGGCCAGTTGGCCGATTCCTTCTTTACTGTAAATACCTCACCGCAATTAAATTTTTCAATAGCATATAAAGGGCTACGTTCTTTGGGTAAATACCAACACATATTAACAAGTACGGGTAATTTTAGGTTTACAGTGAATTATCAAACAAAAAACAAGCGCTATTTTATTAGGACGCATATTATAACCCATGATTTAATGAATCAAGAAAATGGTGGATTGCAAGATAGTAGTGTTGATAATTTTGAAAGTGGCGATCCAGAATTTCTAGACCGATCTATATTGGAAGTTAATTTTGAAAATGCAGAGAATATTCTAGTAGGCAAAAGGGTGTATTTAGACCATAGATATTACCTATTAAATAAAAAAGACTCCTTATCAACGAATCAAATTAGCATTGGTCATGTTATGTCTTTTGAAGATAAGTATTATCAGTACGATCAATCCAATGCAAGTACAACTTTTTTCGGACCATCTTTTGTAACATCTGAATTCACAGACCGTGTTACTTTAGAAAATTTCCATAATAAAGTAAGTTTAAATTACAGTAATAATATTGTAGGGGATTTACAATTCAATATCAATAATACCAATTATAATTACGGCTACAATAAAATTGTTGTATTAAATGGGAATACAATTACCAATAGATTAAAAGGGGATGTGATTTCCGCTGGTGGTAAATACCATAAATCATTTAAGAAGTTTGAATTTAATGGAGAATTGGGGTTGAATGTTGCAGGTGATTTCGATGGTAATTTCATAAAAGGGGAAGCTACTTTTAAACTCAATGAAGATTTATCCGCTACTGCAGCCATCAATCATAATTCAAAAGCACCTAATTATAATGTTCTATTATATCAAAGTAATTATTTGAATTATAATTGGAGAAACAACTTTAATAATACAGAAACCCAACAACTTTCATTTCAGCTTAAATCCAATAAAATAGCAAATATCTCATTTGATTATTCCACGATTACAGATTACACCTATTTTAAAAGGGATGACGATAATGCCATTAAGGCATTTCAAAACAATAAAACGATTACGTATTTAAGGGTTAAATTAGAAAAGGAAATAAGGTTTGGTAATTTTGCACTCGATAACACCATACTTTATCAGAATGTTCAAGATGAAAATGGCGTGCTCAATGTCCCAGAGCTAACAACCCGAAATACCTTATATTATGCCAATCACATATTTAAAAAGGCGATGTATTTACAAACAGGTGTTACGCTTAATTACTTTACCAACTATTATATGAATGCCTACGATCCGTTGTTGGCTGAATTTTATGTCCAAAACACTAGGCAGTTCGGAGAGTTCCCAAGATTAGATTTCTTTATAAACGCCAAAATTCGTCAAACTCGCATCTATTTAAAGGCAGAACATTTCAATGCAGCCTTCACGGGATACAATTATTATTCAGCTCCAAACTATCCTTATCGTGATTTTACGGTACGTTTTGGGGTTGCATGGAATTTCTTTTTGTAATTTTTAAAGCATTCCTAAGCGTAAAATGAGCTTGGTCGCGCTTTCACTTCTCACTTATATTTAAGGTAATTTGTAATAAAAAGTTCAAACAAGTCGTTCAATCGCCATTGTAACTCCTTAAAAAGAAAGAAAATACAACGTTATATTATGGGCGCACAACATTATTATAATTAAAAAGTAACGTAAATAATTAAAAATCAGCCCTTAAAACCCATCAAAAAAAACATTAAAAAAAGGGGATAAAAAGTTTGCAAATAAGAGGGAAAGGGTCGTATGTTTGCAGCCGCTAAAAAAGGGAACATTCTTTGGGGCGTCGTTCGGCAGGAAAAGTTAGTGTTCAAGGGAGAGGGTTCGGAAAAAAACTTTTTTCAAAAAACATTTAAAAAGTATTGCGGGATAAGAAAAAGGGTTTTATATTTGCACCCGCTTAGCAAGGAAACGAGCTGGGATAAGATAAAAAGAAGTTCATAGACA
>NZ_NIXN01000029.1 GCF_002807055.1 Confluentibacter citreus | reverse complement strand
GCCCAAAACAGTCCGGGCGTATTTACGGGGCTTACAGTGGGAACGTACCAGGTAGAGGTGGAGAGCGGCGATTGTTTGACGACATCGGCAACCATTACGATAACTGAACCTGCGGCACCATTGACTGCCAATTTCTTTCCAACGGATCCCACTTGTTTTGGAAGTGGCGATGGCATGCTGGATATCGTTGCCTCGGGAGGAACAGGTATTATTAAATATGCCATCTCTCCGCAAATGGACCAGTTTTTTGAAACTTCCGTATTTGAAGACCTGTATCCAGGAACTTACCAAGCCATAGCGCAAGATGAATTGGGTTGCTATATACTTTTTAATTTTACTATTACTGACCCAGAACCTGTACAAATTGTATTGGTTCCAGGTTCTATACAGCCAGAATTATGTGAAGGTGATTTAGATGGTGCTTTTAGTGTAGTAATCTCAGGAGGCAGTATGCCTTATAGCGTAGCCCTAGACGATAGGAACGGTTCGTATGTTACAGGAACTCTGGCTCAGACCCAATTTGACTTTGCTGGATTAAGTGGCGGAGACCACACCGTATATGTTATTGATGGTGCAGGTTGTGAGTCGGAAATAGTTATATCATTCCCAGAGTCGGTCAGCTTCGAGCCATTGGCCATAGTGGAGTATGGTTGTGATAACAATATACCGAGCAATACCGTAACGGTAACTACTACAGGTAATGCTGATGTGGCCGATTTGACCTATTCCCTTGACGGCGGGCCCTATCAGTCAAGCAATGTGTTTGTAAATGTCCCATCGGGATTGGGGCACTACATTGATGTAAGGCATACCAATGGCTGTACCCAAAGGACACCGGGGTTTGATATTGAACAGTATGACCCACTGGCGCTGGCATTGGCCGATGGCGGGCTGAACGAGATCGTTGCCGTTACCACGGGCGGATCGGGGGCATATCAATACACCTTGAACGGAGAGGATTACGGAAGCACCAACACGTTCCTGATCTACAGGTCTGGGGACTATACGGTCACGGTAACCGATAGCTATGGCTGTATGGCAACGGCAACACGGTACTTTGAATATATAGACGTGTGCATACCAAACTATTTCACGCCCGCTACCGAGGGCTGGGGACCGGGATGCGCTACCCAATACGGCAATTTGACGGTCGATATCTTTGATAGGTACGGCCGTAAGATAGCGACGCTCCGTGTGGGGGATTTATGGGACGGCAATTATAATGGAAAGGAGCTGCCATCGGGCGA
>NZ_NIXN01000028.1 GCF_002807055.1 Confluentibacter citreus | reverse complement strand
GCCCAAAACAGTCCGGGCGTATTTACGGGGCTTACAGTGGGAACGTACCAGGTAGAGGTGGAGAGCGGCGATTGTTTGACGACATCGGCAACCATTACGATAACTGAACCTGCGGCACCTTTATCGGTTACCTATACGGTAAACGATATTACCTGTAACGGGACCAATGATGGCGTACTGGAGATTAATGCCTCAGGTGGAACCGGGATCATTAAATATGCCATTTCACCACAATTAAATCAATTTTTTGATACACCTATATTCGAAGACCTATATCCAGGAACCTATCAAGCCATTGCACAAGATGAATTGGGATGTTTTGTTATTATTGATTTTACCATTAATGAACCAACACCAGTTATACTGACCATTGTACCCAATTCAATAATCCCTGAGGTTTGCGAAGGTGATATGGATGGAGGGTTCAGTATCGATATTTCCGGAGGAAACTTGCCCTATAGTGTGGCTTTGGATGATATTAATGGGTCGTATGTTACAGGTTCGCCAACCCAAACACTATTTGATTTTACTGGATTAAGCGGAGGGGATCACACCGTTTATATTCGTGACAGTTTTGGTTGTGAATCTGAATGGAACATCACGTTCCCGGAATCGGTCAGGATAAACCCTGAAGTAGCCGTTGAGTTTGGATGTGTGGACAATATATCGACCAATACCGTAACGGTAAGTGTGGATGCCAGTATAACTGACGTTTCTGATTTGGATTATTCCTTGGATGGCGGGCCCTATCAGTCAAGCAATGTGTTTGTAAATGTCCCATCGGGATTGGGGCACTACATTGATGTAAGGCATACCAATGGCTGTACCCAAAGGACACCGGGGTTTGATATTGAGCAATATGACCCACTGGCGCTGGCATTGGCCGATGGCGGGCTGAACGAGATCGTTGCCGTTACCACGGGCGGATCGGGAACATATCAATACACCTTGAACGGAGAGGATTACGGAAGCACCAACACGTTCCTGATCTACAGGTCTGGGGACTATACGGTCACGGTAACCGATAGTTATGGCTGTACGGCAACGGCAACGCGGTACTTTGAATATATAGACGTGTGCATACCAAACTATTTCACGCCCGCTACCGAGGGCTGGGGACCGGGATGTGCCACCCAATACGGCAATTTGACGGTCGATATCTTTGATAGGTACGGCCGTAAGATAGCGACGCTCCGTGTGGGGGATTTATGGGACGGCAATTATAATGGAAAGGAGCTGCCATCGGGCGA
>NZ_NIXN01000027.1 GCF_002807055.1 Confluentibacter citreus | reverse complement strand
TGTATAAAAAATTGCTAGTTTTAGCTAACACAAAGTTGGTTGCCCGTTTGCTGGCTTCCGATTTTCCTTCGGAAAATCCTCGCCCCCAAACACGCAACTTTCCATACACGAACACGTTGCCAACCATTTGAGAAATGACAGATAAACAATTAAAATTCCTGACTAATTTTAAAACTGATAAAATTGCAATTATCGGAAAAACTTCTGACTCTGAAATACAGGAATTAGTTTCTGATTTAAAATCTTTAAATCTAATATCTGAAAAATCAAACAGTTCAACTCTTATAATAATCGACTTAATTTCTTTTGATAAACTTATTGAATTAAAATCATTGTCTGAATTTAAAAAATGGTATTTGGATAAAGATAAAAGCATATATAATAATTTTTCTGGTTCAACAATTGGACAACTAAATCAATCGGATTTTCTAAAAAACCAAAACACCGAAATAAAACAGATTATCCAACCTAAAACAAATGAAAAGCAACAAAACGCAATAATTTCGTTTATAGAAAAATTTTGGTGGCAAATATTAATTCCATTAGTTATTGGAATTATATTAATATTAATTGAAAAAGGTATAATTAACATTGGTATTTGATTTTAAAATTAATCATCTGATAAAAAAACGGTTGGCAACACCGTGTATAAAAAATTGCTAGTTTTAGCTAAATCAAAGTTAGTTGCTTGTTTGCTGGCTTCCGATTTTCCTTCGGAAAATCCTCGCCCACAAACACGCAACTTTCCATACACGAACACGTTGCCAACCATTTGAAAATGACGAAGTACATAACAATATTTTTAACTTTTTTGATTTTAAATTCTTGCGAACAAAAAGCGGCGGAAATGAGAACACCTGAAAATGCTAAAGAAAAATTTGCGGAATTTATTGCAAAAGAAAAATTCAATATGGAAAACTTTTATCCTGGAATTGCGGACGAAAAGTTACGGCCTATCTTCACAAAAAAAATTAATGATGCTGCATCCGACTTTCTCACCGTTGCGGAATCTAACAATCCGACAGACAAAAAATACCAAGAAAAAATCGGAATTGGATTATCACGATTTTCAGATGTTTATTTGGACTTAGATACGGAAGATCGAGAACGAGTTTGCGGTTATTTTGAGGAATTAATGGACATTGTTGGATTGGAAAGTTCCGATGGAAAATTAAATAAATTCATGTACGGTTTTGACCCAAACTGACAAAAATAAAAAGAATAAAAAACGGTTGGCAACACCGTGTATAAAAAATCGCTAGTTTTAGCTAACACAAAGTTGGTTGCTTGTTTGCTGGCTTCCGATTTTCCTTCGGAAAATCCTCGCCCCCAAACACGCAACTTTCCATACACGAAAACGTT
>NZ_NIXN01000026.1 GCF_002807055.1 Confluentibacter citreus | reverse complement strand
CCCGAGAGGGGAGTGAAATAGATTCTGAAACCATTTACTTACAAGTAGTCAGAGCACGTTAAAGTGTGATGGCGTACATCTTGCAGTATGGGCCGGCGAGTTATGTTAATATGCAAGGTTAAGCAGAAAAAAGCGGAGCCGTAGGGAAACCGAGTCTGAATAGGGTGACTTTAGTATATTGGCATATACCCGAAACCAGGTGATCTATCCATGAGCAGGTTGAAGCTTAGGTAAAACTAAGTGGAGGACCGAACCGTAGTACGCTAAAAAGTGCCCGGATGACTTGTGGATAGCGGTGAAATTCCAATCGAACCTGGAGATAGCTGGTTCTCTTCGAAATAGCTTTAGGGCTAGCGTATAGTATTGTTTAATGGGGGTAGAGCACTGAATGTGGAATGGCGGCATCTAGCTGTACTGACTATAATCAAACTCCGAATACCATTAAAATTAAGCTATGCAGTCGGAACGTGGGTGATAACGTCCACGCTCGCGAGGGAAACAACCCAGATCGTCAGCTAAGGTCCCAAAATTGTGTTAAGTGAGAAAGGTTGTGAGATTTCATAAACAACTAGGAAGTTGGCTTAGAAGCAGCCACCTTTTAAAGAGTGCGTAATTGCTCACTAGTCAAGAGATCTTGCGCCAATAATGTAACGGGACTCAAACACAATACCGAAGCTACGGGCACATTATGTGCGTTAGGAGAGCGTTTTAATTTCGTTGAAGTCAGACCGTGAGGACTGGTGGAGAGATTAAAAGTGAGAATGCCGGCATGAGTAACGATTCGAAGTGAGAATCTTCGACGCCTATTGGGAAAGGTTTCCTGGGCAAGGTTCGTCCACCCAGGGTTAGTCAGGGCCTAAGATGAGGCAGAAATGCATAGTCGATGGACAACAGGTTAATATTCCTGTACTTGGTAAAAGAATGATGGAGTGACGAAAAAGGATAGTTCTACCACTTACTGGATTGTGGGGTAAGCAACAAGAGAGTTATATAGGCAAATCTGTATAGCATAATCTTGAGTTGTGATGCATAGTGAAGACTTCGGTCGAGTAACGAATTGAATGATTTCATGTTTCCAAGAAAAGCTTCTAGTGTTAATTTTTTATCAACCTGTACCGAGAACGAACACACGTTCCCAAGATGAGTATTCTAAGGCGAGCGAGAAAACCAATGTTAAGGAACTCTGCAAAATAACCCCGTAAGTTCGCGAGAAGGGGCGCCTATTTTTAATAGGCCACAGAAAATAGGGGGGGGCAACTGTTTATCAAAAACACAGCTCTCTGCTAAGTTGTAAAACGACGTATAGAGGGTGAAGCCTGCCCAGTGCCCGAAGGTTAAACGGAGATGTTAGCTTACGCAAAGCATT
>NZ_NIXN01000025.1 GCF_002807055.1 Confluentibacter citreus | reverse complement strand
GGTGCCGCAGGTTCAGTTATCGTAATGGTTGCCGATGTCGTCAAACAATCGCCGCTCTCCACCTCTACCTGGTACGTTCCCACTGTAAGCCCCGTAAATACGCCCGGACTGTTTTGGGCAGCGGGAATCGGGTTTCCACCGGTATCCTGTAAGGTATAGACATAATTGCCCAGGCCGCCTTGGGCTACCGCAACGATAACCCCCGTATCGTCACCCGCACAATTGATGGTCGCATTGGTCACGTCCAGATTGATCACAAGGGTTGGCAATGGGTCAATGGTAATCTCGTTGGAAACAGTGGCTATACAGCCATTGGCATCCCTGACATAGTACTCGTATGTTCCCGGTGAAACAGAGATTGGTGCCGTTGACGACGTAAACGACCCTAATATGGTTGTGAACGTAGACGTAGCACTGTATTCATAGGGCGCTGTGCCACCTGTGGCACTTAGCGTTAACGTGGCCTCAGTTAAACAGGTAGGCGATGTTTCCCTTACCAAAAGGGCCTGAATCTCCGTTGGCTCGCTTATAACGATATCTGGTGATGTAAATTCACAATTATAGCCATCGGTGATGGTGACATTGTAGGTACCTGCCCCTAACCCACTGAAAATTGGAGATGTCTGGGGACCTGACGATGTAACCGTTGGCGACAGCATGTTAAGCGTATAGGTATAATTGCCTCCCTGTCCGCCAGAAACGGCACTTGCCGTAATGGTCGCGTTGGTATCCCCAAAACAGGACAATAAGGTTGCATCCGCCGTTACCGTTGCGGTTATAGGTGCCGGGATCGTGAGCGTTATCGCGTCGGATACGATACATCCCCCCGAGTCCCTCACGTTAACCGTGTAAGAACCAGCGGATAAATTTCTGAAGGTTCCGTTTGGGGAGTACGCTACCGTGGCAGCTCCCGTCAGTTCATATTCATAGGTTCCCCAACCGCCACTGGCAATTGCAGTGATGGTACCCTGTCCATCGTCACAGGTAACATTGGACGTTTCCGAAACGACCAGGTCCAAAGGCGTTGTGGGCGTTGCAATGGTAACGATGTTTGATGTCGTGCTGCAGAACGGACTCGCGGTTTCTGTAACCAAAACGGTATAGCTTCCTGCTGGAAGCCCCGAAATGGCTTGTGGGTTCGTTGCTGTATTTGCAACAACCGGACCTGAGACCGAAGCTCCTAGATTATCAAAAACCTCATAGGTATATGGACCGGTATAACCGCTGACATTAATTTCCAGGGCACCATTGGCATCCCCAAAACAGGTGACTGCAGTGGTGGCCGTAGCAACGGCATCAATCGTATCGAATGGTGCTACCGTATATGCCGAGGTATCAATGTAACAGCCCGTAACGTTGTCATACACCCTAAAATAATAATCACCGGGATTGACTATACTGAATGTATTCGACGTTTGAATTGTTCCTTCTGGCAACATTTGGTAACTAAAGTCGCCCGAACCTCCCGTGACGGTTATACTTATTGAACCTGTATTGTTGCAATCAAT
>NZ_NIXN01000024.1 GCF_002807055.1 Confluentibacter citreus | reverse complement strand
TCACCATAGGCGACACCGTTCGAGTTGACGGCCTTCCCAAAGCCCCAGTCGTCTATGACATTGGAAAACGAAAGCTCCCCCTCGTTCCTGAACGCATAGTTCTGAAGCTTATTTGAGGGGAGAAATTTTAATACTTCATTAATTGACATATTCTGTACAGAATCATTTTTTTCATCATTTATAAAATGACCAAAATCCTGATTCGCTAATTCTCTTTTGATACCGTTGGTCACAAAGATGTCCTTGAGCCCATCGTTGTCAAAGTCGGCAATCAGTGGTGCCCAGCTCCAATCGGTCTTGGAAATGCCCGAAAACTGTGCCACATCGCTAAAGGAGCCATTGCCGTTGTTAAGGTTAAGGATGTTGGACATATAGGCATAATGGAATCCTGAACGAACTGTCCTCCAAAAACCATTTGTATTCATAGTGGCCATATTTTCCTTACCTCTTCGGTGGTCTTCAGCGGACATATCCAGAACAAGCAGGTCGGGCAAAAGATCGTTGTTGACATCGGCATAATCCGAACCCATGCTACTATAAGACGTATGCTTTATTTTCGTGCTTATTTGATTTGTAAAGGTCCCGTTCTTATTGTTGATGTAAAGTTTATCAGGGGTGATAAAATCGTTGGCAACGAACACGTCCAGCCAACCATCGTTGTTGTAATCGCCTATGGAGGCACTCAAGCTAAACTCTTTGTTAATGATGCCGCTTTCCAAGGTAACATCGGTGAACCTCGTGCCATCGTTCCTGTAGAGGTGATCCGATGTTTGGGGGAAAAAATCCTTATCTTTTAAAATATTGTCAAGATTAATGGAGTTAAAGAAATCGTCTCGATGGTTAACAAGGAACATGTCCAGGTCGCCATCATTGTCATAGTCAAAAAAATAGGATTGGATCGAGAAACCATCATCGTCCAGTCCCCATTTTTGGGCCTCTTCCCTAAATGTCCCATCCTTTTGGTTGACGAATAACTTGTTTTTTCGAAGATTTGCCTGACTTCTGGATGCTGACTTACATACATAGATATCCATCCATCCATCGTTGTTGATGTCTATCATATTGACCCCCGTGGTCCAGCCACCTGTGTCCCCAACCCCTGCCTTCTCGGTAACGTCCTCAAACTCAAAATCACCTTTGTTCAGGTACAGCTTGTTGGACTGCTGGTTGGAGGTAAGATAGATGTCCTGGAGCCCATCGTTGTTAATATCACCTATCGCAACGCCCCCTCCATTATAGGCATAAGGGTAATTTAAAGCATTAAAATCGGCAGTCTCCTCTACGGTATTGTTGAAATCGATGTTTGTCAGTTCACTGTCCATCAAGGAGAAAAGCGTATTGGCCGTGGTCTCCTTCTTCTTTCTGACACTATCATCTTTGCAGGAATACGAGAGAATCAAAAGACATGCAAAAATTTGTATTTTGGATATGTTCATATTAGTTCTAGGTTCAGTACAACCGTCTTATAAATATCATATTGATAGGTGGTGTGGTTGGTTTCCAAATGTAAAAAAATTGAATGGTAGAACAAATGGTTATACAAAAAGAATTATTTCATGCTTTGTAATATAATATCACCATCATTAATTTGTAAAAACGGTATTTTAATCCAATCTAAAGATTGCCAATGGCATGTTGTTGTTTGCAATGAACAGGTAGGGCCTTCCCTTGACATCGACACGCTCCATACGC
>NZ_NIXN01000023.1 GCF_002807055.1 Confluentibacter citreus | reverse complement strand
CCCTCAAATAAGCTTCAGAACTATGCGTTCAGGAACGAGGGGGAGCTTTCGTTTTCCAATGTCATAGACGACTGGGGCTTTGGGAAGGCCGTCAACTCGAACGGTGTCGCCTATGGTGACCTTGACAACGATGGTGACCTTGACCTTGTTGTCAACAACCTGGACGACAAGGCTAGCGTTTACCGGAACAACTCCACCAATAACTACATCAGCATCAAGCTTGTTGGGGGCAAGGGCAACATCAATGCGATAGGCGCAAGGGTGACGGTGTACACGGAACGTGGGCATCAGTACCAGGAGCTGTTCCTTTCCAGGGGCTACCAGTCGTCCGTCTCGCCGGTACTGAACTTTGGCCTTGGGGATGAGGAGGAGATCGAGCGCATAGAGGTGGCCTGGGGCAACGGCAAGTTCACCATTTCGGACAGGATAAGGGCTAACCGTACGGTGACCTTCGAGCAGAGCGGCTCGAATTCGAATAGTGGGACTGAACGGGAACAGCCAAGGCACTTCACCAGGCTGAACCCTAACGCTCTGGGCATAGGCTTTTGGCATGCCGAGAACGATTTCGACGATTTTTCGCGCCAGGTGCTGCTGCCCCAGAAGCAGTCGCAACAGGGGCCTGCGCTTGCCGTGTCGGACGTGAACGGCGACGGTCTGGATGACGTGTTCCTTGGCGGGTCGCTGGGACAGCCTGCGGAACTGTACCTTCAGAGCTCTGGGGGCACGTTCAGCATGCATGCCCAATCGGCATTCGAGAGGGACAGGGGCTACGAGGACAACGGCGCGCACTTTTTTGATGCCGATGGCGATGGCGACCTGGACCTTTACGTGGCGAGCGGCGGTTACGAGCTTAAGGAGGACGATGTGCTGCTTCAGGACAGGCTTTACCTTAACGACGGCAAGGGCAATTTCACCAGATCGGACAGGCTGCCAAAAATGCTGGGCAGCACCAAGGCGGTGGCCTCCCTTGATTACGATGGTGACGGCGACCTGGACCTGTTCATAGGGGGGCGCGTGGTACCGGGCAAGTACCCATTGGCACCGAGATCGTACGTGCTGGAGAACGCCAACGGGCGCTTTGTGGACGTGACGGACAAGGTTGCACCGGGGCTCTCGGACATAGGGATGGTGAACGATATGGTGATGTCTGACTATGACGGCGACGGCGATAGGGACCTTATGGTGGTCGGTGAGTGGATGCCCATAACGGTGTTCAACAATGAAAAGGGCAAATTTAAGAAAAGTGAAATAGCCTCTCTGGGTGGCACCGAGGGCTGGTGGAACACGATATCGGAGGTGGATTTCGACAATGACGGCGACCTGGACTATTTTGTGGGCAACCTAGGGGGGAACAACAAGTTCCATCCGTCCATGGAGAAGCCCTTGCACATCTATGGGAACAACTTTGATGGGGACGGGAACTACGACATGATATTGAGCAAGCTCTACGATGGGGACCTGGTACCGGTCCGGGGCAAGGAATGCTCGACGAGCCAGAACCCGTTCGTTAGCGAAAAGATCAAGACCTACAAGGAGTTCGCGAACTCCAGCCTTGCGGACATTTACGGGAGCGAGATGCTGGCAAGTTCGTACCATAGGCAGGCGCACGTGTTCGAGTCGGTGTACATTGAGAACAAGGGGGACGGAAGGTTCGAGGTCCGTCACCTTCCGGGCGTTGCGCAGTTTGGCCCCACGATGTCGTTCGTGTTCATGGACGTCAACGGTGATGGCCACCTTGACGTTGTTGGCTCGGGCGCGATCCATGAGGCCGAGGTGGAGACGGTGCGCTACGATTCCAACGTTGGGTACATATTGTTTGGGGACTCAAAGGGGGGCATGAGGCCATATCGGGACATGGGCTTTTACAACGACCTGAACGCCAAGCGTATGGAGCGTGTCGATGTCAAGGGAAGGCCCTACCTGTTCATTGCAAACAACAACATGCCATTGGCAATCTTTAGATTGGATTAAAATACCGTTTTTACAAATTAATGATGGTGAT
>NZ_NIXN01000022.1 GCF_002807055.1 Confluentibacter citreus | reverse complement strand
GTGTATAAAAAATTGCTAGTTTTAGCTGGCACAAAGTTGGTTGCTCGTTTGCCGGCTTCCGATTTTCCTTCGGAAAATCCGCGCCCGCAAACACGCAACTTTCCATACACGAACACGTTACCCAACATTTGAAAACAACTTACGAACTGACATATAAACCATTGATTAAAATCCTTATTTGGCTAGGGATTTTTCTAATTGTAATAATATTTTTCGGAGACTTTCTTTATGAATTAAAATACGGAAGAAGCATAAAAAATTCAAATAGTCTCTACATAGTTGGAATACCTTTTACTTTGCTTTTGTTATTTCCAAGTTTTCTCATAGCAATTTTCTATTTAAAAGAAAACCACAAAACAAATCTTACGATTGACAAAAAACTGAATACGATAGAAATAAAAATCGAAAATAACATTAAAACATACGACTTGTCTGAAATAGAAAGTTCCATTTTTACCCGACAATCTTACCAAAAGGACTTCTTTTGGAACACTTTTTCTTGTTATGCGGATTTAGGTTATGTCGATTTGACTTTCAAAAATAATGACAGATATTTTTTAAGTTGCTTCTTAATTGACGTAACCAAAGAACCGATTTTTAAAAACAGCCAAATAAAATATTCGTTTTTACCTTTTATTGACAGAACTGACCCAAAAAAAGTAAAAGAGATAACGGAACAACAAACGAAAAAAAGGATTGAAACTCTAAAAATAAATTTCAGTTCTAAAACAGAATCTGAATTGAAAAAAATGTTGAATAATAAATCAAAATACCAGAACGAGGCAATTATTGCAATAAATGAACTTTTGAAAAATAAAAACGTTGGGTAACACCGTGTATAAAAAATTGCTAGTTTTAGCTAGCACAAAGGTTGTTGCTTGTTTGCCGGCTTCCGATTTTCCTTCGGAAAATCCTCGCCCCCAAACACGCAACTTTCCATACACGAACACGTTGTAAAACATTAAAGACAAACTGAATGAAATCAATATTAACATTGTTCTTAATTCTAACTATCGGACTTTCAACTTACGCTCAAAATCAGAATTCGAAAATAAGCATAATGAAAGCTGAGAATCCAATTTTAATAATAAACGACACTATAATTGGAAGTATTGATTTGTTAAAAAAAATATCGCCTGACAAAGTTTTAAATCTTAATGTTTTCAAAGAAAGAAAATTAGGCTCATCTTGCCTATTTATTGAAAACGAAAAAAACGCAGGAATTATAGTTGCGAATATTAATCACGAATTTAAATTCAAATCGCAAAAAGAGTTGAATGTCTTTTTTGGACTGAATGAGAAAAATGATATTTATGTCAACGGATATTTAATTGAAAATAAAAATCAGAATATATCGTCTGAAAGCATAATAGGAATTGAATTAATTAAAGCTGATAATTTTAGATTGAAAAAGCCCGTTTTAAATATAGAAGTTGAATAATAACGTTTTACAACACCGTGTATAAAAAATTGCTAGTTTTAGCTGGCACAAAGTTGGTTGCCCGTTTGCTGGCTTCCGATTTTCCTTCGGAAAATCCTCGCCCACAAACACGCAACTTTCCATACACGAACACGTTGTAGCACATTTGAAAAATGACTCTAAATAAATTAATATTATCGTTTTTGACTTTAACATTTCTGTCCTGTAAAACGTATAAAAAGGAAATCAAATCCGATATGAAAGCAACTTTTACCGAGAAAAAAGAAATTGGATATAAACGATTATCATTTGAGTCAAAATCTACAGAAGAAAACGGAATAATAAACGATATAACTTACGTACTAAACAAAATAAATAAAGAGCAATTAATTAATGAGAATCAACTCTTAATCTATGTTGATGCAACTAATGGAAATATTTTTATAACTGGTTATAATCACGAAACTGAAAAAGTATTTGACAATAACGGAATTGCAATTGAATTTTCAGAATATTGGGAAGTGGTTGATAATGCTGGTGAATTTGACGGAATATTGATTGATTCAATAAATGAAGCATTGAATTCAGATATTGGAAAGACAACTAAAGAAAACTTCCAAGTCTATTATCAGACCGAAATATATGATGCGGAAAGAATAAAATAAAAACGTGCCACAACACCGTGTATAATTAATGGCTAGTTCTCGCCTACTTACGAAAATCCTCGCGGATTTTCTATTCGGTTTGTATTTGCTAAATTAGGTGCTTAAACACGCCACTAATCATACACGAACACGTTGTGCATAATATGAAAAACCTCATTCTTGTCATTTTAGCAATCGTTTTAATTTCGTGTAATCCGTTCGACGAAAAAAGAGTTTTGGATTATAAAACGGAACTGA
>NZ_NIXN01000021.1 GCF_002807055.1 Confluentibacter citreus | reverse complement strand
CGTGTATAATTAATTGCTAGGTTCTGGCTTGCTTACGAAAATCCTCGCGGATTTTCTATTCGATTTTTATTTGCTAAATTTAGTGCTTAACCACGCAACTAATCATACACGAACACGTTATGTGCAATTTGAAAAAATCCGTTATAAACTAAACATTTCGAAACATGACAAACTTTAAAATTCTCGATAGAAAAAGCGGATTAGAATTAAATAATAAAAAATCTCTAAATAAACAAAATGGCAAAATATTTTATTCTGCTGTAGCTACTTATAAAAATACTACTCATGATTGGTTAAATCATGATTTTTTATGTGCTGAAATAATTCAGAAAAGAGTTCTAAAACCAATATCTAATTCTATTAGCAATATAGACCGTCTGTACAACGAAATGGAAACTATATTACGGATTTGGATAGATTTTACTCAATTTTCTATTGATGAATTATCATATTTTGTCAATGAAAACTTTGATATTATAGGCGATATTTGGAGTCCTCGGAATCCAGAAGAGACAGTTCTATCTTATAATAACATGGCAACCGTAGATTTAGTTGTAACGGATTTTTTTGATGAATGGAACTTTACAAAATTTAATATTGTTGCTTATGAAACTATCAATCTGGAACTTTTACCTGAACATATACTTAATACAATAAAAAAAGACCAAAATCTTATTTATGAGTATGTCATTAAAAATCATAAAAATGAATTTATAGTTGACAACAACGGAAATTATATTTTTAGATTTAACATGATATCATTTGAAAATGATTTTAAAGACTTTCTCATAACTGGGAAAAAAGTTTTAGAATTCAATTATCGACCAAAAACAAAACAATTTAAAATAAGTTATACAAATACTGAAAATGACACATCTAAATTAAGGCAAATAGAAAAAAATTTTACAGAAAAATTATCCCATTTACCAAGTTTAAAAAAATTCTATGAAACAGAATATGAGACCGAAGAAGTAATCTATATAAAATATTTACCTTTTTCTGTTATGTATCATGATTTCTTCCCTCAACTAAATTTATTACATTCTGATAAATACAATTATGATAGAGATAATCACATTACTACAAATGGAATATTTCTTTGTAAACCTAAACATTTAAAAGGTTTTGAACATTCACAAAATGCTACAATATGTTTAGTCTTTAATAAACTTGGAATAGTTAATAGATTAATAGGAAATTATGATTCCATAATTGAAAATAAGCTTGAAATAGCTAGAGAGTTTAGATATTTTAATGACACGAATACAACAGACTCATCAAGTAAGTTTGATATAAACAAGGATAAAATAAAATGGATGTTTTTTAATCCTAATTCTATCGCTAACAACGGAATGGATGAACCATTAGAATATACTGAATACGAAGGTGAATTTCATGAGTACGCAATTAAACTGACATCAAGAATTACTTACTATGACCAAGGATTGAAACGATTCCAAAAAAAACTTGTATTTGAAAACTTAATTTTCGATTTATACGAAACATAAAAACAGCACATAACACCGTGTATAAAAAATTGCTAGTTTTAGCTAATACAAAGTTTGTTGCTTGTTTGCCGGCTTCCGATTTTCCTTCGGAAAATCCTCGCCCCCAAACACGCAACTTTCCATACACGAACACGTTAGGCGTAATTAGAAAAAACCAATCAGAAATCAATGGGATATTTCACAAGAGTGTTTTGTTCGACAAACCGAAAACCAAAAATAAGCGGAATATTGAAACATCTAAAATCAGATGGATTTGATTTGAGTGTGAATCTAACCGAATCTGAATTAGATGACGAAAACTGGACGGATTTTGAATTGACTTATGACAAAGCGCGATTACCATTATTAGTTGAGCTAAATACGAAAGGAGAATCAGAACGGCTAGCGGAAGAAGAATTAGAGGAATTTTTTGAAATCATTGGAAAACCTAAATTTTTTGAGCTGAATAAAAAAAAGGTTATAAAACATTTAAAAGCAACAGAATATATTGTTTGTATCCAATTGCCGACAAGTGACATAATTGATAAAGGTTACGATTTGAATGGAGAACTAATGGCATATATTGAATTAAATTTTAGCGGAATGGTTCAAGCGGATAAAGAGGGATTTTATTTAAGAAACGAATTGCTATTTGAATTAAAATAACTACGCCTAACACCGTGTAAAAAACATTGCTTATTTTAGTTTAATCGTTTGGTCGTTGCTTTGTTTGCTAGCATCTGATTTTCATTCGGAAAATCCTCGCACTCAAACACGCAACGTTCCTTTCACATAAACGTTGTACACCATTTGAGAAAAACATATTACATAGAATTAAACGGAGTAAAAATCGGAACAACTGATTTTGAATTTGCGGATCCTCCAATGGGAGTTATCCACGGAAAAATCAATTTT
>NZ_NIXN01000020.1 GCF_002807055.1 Confluentibacter citreus | reverse complement strand
TGTATAAAAAATTGCTAGTTTTAGCTAACACAAAGTTGGTTGCCTGTTTGCTGGCTTCCGATTTTCCTTCGGAAAATCCTCGCCCGCTAACACGCAACTTTCCATACACGAACACGTTACCACCCATTATAAACGTTTTCAGTTGAATAGGGAAAGATGTATTTAAAGTTTTAGGTATGGAAGAATATTCGGTGCAAGTTCTAAGTAAACTTTCGTATGGATTTGAATGTTTAGAGATTTAATTGAATATGACAGATAAAGAAACTATAAAGTTTATTGATATTTTAATCAATGACTATATTACAGAAATAGACGAGGAATTTACTATCTCTAATTTCTTGGATGATAATGAAGAGTTTCAAAAGATTAGAATAAATAAGTCGCACCAAAACGATTTAGAAGATAGCATGTGGTCTTTTGGTATAAATAATGAAATATTTAGTAGGACTTATGGAAGAAATATAGTTCTCGGAATAAATGGAAGAGAATTAAAAAGATTTGGAAAAGGATATTTAGAATATGTTAAACATGAATCAGCTAACAACTTAACCAATATTGGTGTAACTATTGAAAATTACATAGGTGGAGATAACCACGGCGTTCAATCATCTAATTTCTCTAATAGTCCCCAAACAAACAATATAACAGCAAATAATAACGCCGACTTAAAAACAAAACCTATTATAAAGTTTTGGAAACTGATTTCAGAAAACAAACTGATTTCTAGTATAATATTTGTTGTCATTTTATATTTAATCAATTTATTTTTTGGAATAGATTTAAATTAAAAACAGAATTAGATTCATTGAAAAATAAATAATATTATGTCAAAACTAAATTTAGAAAAAGAACTAATAAAAACCGCTAAAAAAGAATTTGAATCCAAAATAAAACCATTCAAAAAAGAAATAGAAGATTGTAATGGTAAAATAGAATTCAACAAATCAAAAATGAAATTTGAAATAACAAACATATCAGACGAACTAAAAGAAAAGATTAATCAGAGTCTAAAGAAGCCTTAATTTCAAAAGCTTCTATTTCTTTAATAAGTTCTTCTACTTTGTCAATTTTTGATTTTAATTCATCTAAATTAGTTTTTACTTTAAATGAAACTGATAAATCACTCAAAATATAAATAGATTAAAAAACGGGTGGTAACACCGTATATAATGCATTTGAAAATAAACGCATTATATACACACTCGTTGTAAGCAATACCCAAAAACAGAGATGATAAAAGAAAACTTTCTGAATTTGATTAGAAAATACTCGAAAAACGAAGATTATAATTTGGAATGCTGGAACGAAATTGAGAACAATTATTCATCAAAATCACGTCATTATCATAATCTTGAGCATTTGGAAAATATACTTTCGGAATTGAGCAAAATTCAATCAGAAGTTAAAGATTTAGACTGTTTATTGTTTGCTATATATTACCACGACATAATTTACAAATCCACCAAAAGTAATAACGAACATCAAAGTGCTTTGACATTTAAAAATAGAATTGTTAAAACTTCATTTGACAAATTGAATGAATGTATGTCACAAATTGAGGCTACGAAAGAACATAAAATTTCGGAGGATTATGACACAAATATACTTTTGGATTTAGATCTTTCAATTTTAGGAAAATCACCTGAAGAATATAAAAAATATAGTGAGAGCATTAGAAAAGAATATCAAATTTATCCAGACTTTATGTACCGAAAAGGAAGAAAAAAAGTACTGAAAAGCATATTGGAATTGGATTTTATATATAAAACTGATTATTTTAAACGACTGTACGAAAACCAAGCAAAAGAGAATTTAAGGCTTGAATTAAAACAATTAAGTTAATGGGATTTTGGAATAAAATATTTGGCTCAAAAAATGAGGATACAAACATAAAACAACCCGAAGATTATTACGAGACCGAAATCACGGATGTTTATGTAAAAGTTACTCATCCAAAAAGGAAAACCGAACAAATCGACTGGAATGAAATTGAAGAAATAAAATTAATCAATACTGACGAAGGTCCATTTCTTCCAGATGTTTGGTTAATTTTAATGGGAAATGGAAAAGGTTGTTCTATTCCCCAAGGTTCAGATGGCTGGAATAAGGTTTATGACATAGTTTCCAAATATGACGGATTTAATTTTGAGAATGTGATAAAGTCAGCGAGTTGTACTGATAATGAAACATTTGAAATATGGAAGAAATAAAGTACTGCTTACAACACCGTGTATAAAAAATTGCTAGTTTTAGCTGGCACAAAGTCTGTTGCTTGTTTTCTGGCTTCCGATTTTCCTTCGGAAAATCCTCGCCCTCAAACACGCAACTTTCCATACACGAACACGTTGCCACACATTTGAGAAAAACCGTCACGAATTGAAAATCCTGAAAAAAATATTATTAGTAATTGGAATTTTAGCAATATTCGGATTTG
>NZ_NIXN01000002.1 GCF_002807055.1 Confluentibacter citreus | reverse complement strand
ACAAATCCGCTTAGCACAATTAAAGGAATCGAAAGCCAAAAAATTAGATGTGGTTTGTTGGTTATTCTGCTCATTTTCAACTTGTGGCTAACGTGTTCGTGTATGGAAAGTTGCGTGTTTGAGGGCGAGGATTTTCCGAAGGAAAATCGGAAGCCGGCAAACGTGCAACAAACTTTGTGCCAGCTAAAACTAGCAATTTTTTATACACGGTGTTGGCAATAGTTATTTTTTTAGTCGGATTAAATTTAAAACTAATAAATTAAGTTTTGATTCAGTCGCTTTATTATTATGTTCAAATTTCCAAATAATACTGTCTTTCTTTTTTGATTCAATTCGGAAAGCAGAATATAATTTTCGTTTAAAATATAGATTGAGAACTTGGTTTCTTGAATCAAATTTCCATTTCCATTTTCCAATAAGTTTTGAATTTGACCAATTTTCTACATTTAAGTCCTCAACAAATAATTCTCCACTATTTTTAAAATTCAATTCCGTAATATTTCCGTTTTGATTTTGTTGAAGTTTGATATAAGTTTTATTTAATTTTTCATTCTCATTATTAAATTTCAGGATCCGAGTTAGAGTGATTTTATCCGATTCATAAAAATTCCGATTTTCATTATCCGCGAACCATTCCGTTTTTTTAAAATCAGATTTGGTCAAATCTTGGGCTTTCATTCCAATTGTGAAAGTCAGAATTATAATTAGAATCGTGTTTTTCATAATTATTGCCAACGTGTTCGTGTATGGAAAGTTGCGTGTTTGAGGGCGAGGATTTTCCGAAGGAAAATCGGAAGCCGGCAAACGGGCAACCAACTTTGTGCCAGCTAAAACTAGCAATTTTTTATACACGGTGTTGGCGTGTCGTTATTAATTTAATTTTATCAGTTCAGTTATTGAGTCCGATACTTTTATTTTTTCGCTATTGTCGGTTGAGATAAATGGAATTCTATAAACTATTCCAGTATTAAATTCCACCGTTAGTATTTCAAGTCCGCCGTTTGAGCCAATTGCATAATGTCCGCCGTGAAATTTTTCAACTTCATAACCTTTATTGAGCTCATCCATTTCGGACAAATCCCACAAGAGAAATTCCAAGTCAGATTCGATTCCGCTTACGCTTTTAAGATTCTGTGTTTTTATTTCTTGTTTTATTCTTTCTACCGTAATCATTTTTTTCTAATGCACGCCAACGTGTTCGTGTATGGAAAGTTGCGTGTTTGGGGGCGAGGATTTTCCGAAGGAAAATCGGAAGCCAGCAAACGAGCAACAAACTTTGTGCCAGCTAAAACTAGCAATTTTTTATACACGGTGTTGTGGTTAGTTATTTTTATCCGAGACATAAACTTCTTTTTCGAAATATTTTTTGTGATTGCTTACAGTTCCAATTGCCGAATCATTTCCTATGTTTTTAATTTCATATAGTTCCTCGACAATTTGTCCCTTAATATTTTGTTTGCCTTTTTTGTATCCATAAACTCCGAACCAAAAATCATTGTCTTTTATACCAAAAGTATCCAGTTTAGTTTCATTTTCAGAGTATTTGTTTTCAACGACAACATATATTAGTCTTTTGTAAACATTGAAATTAGAATAATAATTAAATCTCGCAATATTTTTGTCTAAATGAATTGTGTCTGGAATCTTTAATTCAAAAAATGAACTAGTGTCATATTTGATTTTTCCCTTTTGGTCAAAGTATATCGATTGATTTTTATGCAAACTATCTTTAACAATAATCCATTCAGTTTTTTCCTTTAGTACGCCGTTAGAACGGTAATAATTCCACCAACCATTTGGGAAATTGTTTTTTACTGTTCCTTTATCCTTAATTTCTCCATTTTCATAATAGTTAAATAGAGAATCGGAGATTTGTCCATTTACATAGTTGGTTTTAGATTTCAGTTCTCCGTTCTCATAATATTCTTCGTAAGTTCCGTTTTGAATGCTGTCTTTGTCAATTTGAACTTTCAGTTTGATATTTCCGTTTGGATAAAATTCCGTAATAAATTGTTCTTTTTTACAGGAAATTATTGTCAGAATTAATAAAATAAGAAAAAGGTTTTTCTTCATTTTCGGGGGTTTGTCATAATTAACCACAACTGGCTATATGTGGATAAATATACTCATTATTCATTAAATATTTCGGGATAATAGGGCTTTTTGTTCTCCTTTTTGGGATTCCAATAATTGCTCTAAAGCATGGTCTAGAGGACTTTTAATATTGATCAAATCCTTTCTTGCAACGTGCGTATATATCATCGTGGTTTCTGGTTTACTGTGCCCTAAAAGCTCTTGTATGTACCTGATGCCAACGCCATTTTCAAGTAGGTGGGTAGCATAACTATGTCTTAACGTGTGTGGTGTAACTACTGTTTTAATTTGGGCTTCTTGGCACGATTTCGCTAAAAACTTCCTAACACTGCTTGCTGAATATAGGCAGCCTTTTTTGCCTTCCACAAAATAAACCGATGGCCTGTAAGTCATCAAATAATTTTGAAGTAACGGTAAAAAACTGTCCGCCAACGTGGCATACCGATCCTTTCGTCCTTTCGCATTTTTAATTAAAATCTGCTTTCTGTGTATTAAAATGTTTTCTACGCGTAAATTCAGCAGTTCGCTTATCCGCAAGCCAGCCGAATAAAGTAATGCCAAAATCGCCCTATGCTTTAGGTTTTTGGTGCATCGCAACAGATTTATGGTTTCTTCTTGCGACAGTACCGACGGCAATATGGTCGATTTTTTTGGGCGAGCCAATTCCAAATCGTTAATTTGGGTGTCCGGACAAAACACAATAAATAATTTTAGGGCACTAATAAATTGGCGTTGGGTACTTATGGAATAGTTCCGTTTAATAAACACCGTTTCAATAAATAGTTCCACATCTCTATTGTTCAAAAAATGGATGGCTTTCTGGGTGTTGAAGTCAATAAATTCGGCCATAAAAAAGCAATACGTGTTTACGGTGCTTTCACCATAACGCTTGCCTTTTAAATATTTGAAAAAAGCATTGAGGAGATTTTTGTTGTCTTGGCTGAGTTGCCTTTGTCGTTTTTCGGGGAACGTTTTTGGTTTTAACGCTGGCTTGCTGAATACTAATGTAGCATCAACAAAAGCATGGCCTTTAAACACAGAAAAAATCAACTTTAAATGTTCTGGATTGTTCTTAATGTACCAACTTTTTAATGTTTTGCTCCATACGGCATTCGGCAACGTTCTTACCAATTTAATAAGCGCTTCATCATACTTAAACCCAATAAGTATCTGGTTGGAATCTTTATAGAATTGGGATTGTAATGTAACAGTAGGTAAAGCAGTCAATGTATTTGTATTTATAATCCTAAATATACAAATAAATATTCTTACAAATAAATTTTTTTAATTGTTTTTTTAACCTTAAACCCAGCAACCAGAACCCAGCACCCAGCACCTAACTAGAAGCAACCACACCCAACGTATACAATTGCTCCATAGTAGGCGATGCACTACCACCAGTAGGCTCTAGTGTAATTCCAAAGGCTTCACTTTGGTTTGGATTGTCTATTTCAAAAATCTTGTTATCGTCAGTAGCGAATTGATCAAGTGTGCCTAGACTTACTGGGGTTAACGGATTTAAGGTTAACGACCAAACTTGATACACCATGCCTTGTGGCGGATCTGGTAAACCGTCCACATCTAAAAAGATACGCTTGGCGTCGGTGTCCCAATACACTTTCGCATATGTAGAAGCAAAATTGCCTTGCCCAGCCAGAGGGACTTGGGTAATGTTTTCATCGCGCAACACCGAAATAAGGGTTTTGGCTTTATCTAAATTGGTTTTAGCAAATTCAATTTCAATTTCCAACTGCGACTTTTGGGTTTCAACAGTTTGAATGTTGGTTTTTAATTGGTTGTTTTGGGTAACGGTCCACAATAAACCTAGCCCCAAAATAATGGAAGCCGCCCAACCAATATACGTAATCCAGTTGTGTTTAGGTTTGGTCATGGAAATGACTTTAGCATCATCCGTTCCGTTAAAACCTAAGGTGCGTTTAATGATTTTTAATGATGTGTTGGTGTCGCTTTTTGAAACATTAGCGGTTAATTTAACAATAGCCGATTCAATGTCTAAAACCTCTTGTAGAATTTCGGGATGTTGTTGCATAAGGGCATACACTTCCTTATTTTCTGCTTCAGAAAGTGCACCAGCTACGTATAGCTCTAATATGCCGGATTCTATGTATGCTTTAATATCCATTTTTCAATACGATGGTTCTAAGTTCTTGAATACATTGCCTATTTCTTGTTTTCACGGTACCTATGGGCATATCTAGCGTTTCAGATACTTCACTTTGCGTATAGCCCTTAAAATACAAGAGTTCTATAACTTGTTTACACTTTTCGGCAAGTTTGGTGACAAACTTTTTAATACCTATGGCGTCGGTTGAATTATCTAAACTATCGCTAGTTTCGAGGATATCTACGAAAAAATCGGAATTGAGGTTTTGTTTTGAGTTCTTAAAGTTTTTTGAGCGTGTTTTATCAATAGCGGCATTTCTGGAAATGTTTAGTATCCAGGTGAAAAAACGACCTTTTTCCGAAGAATAACTGCTCGCATTGTGCCAAGCCTTTACAAACACATCTTGCATCACTTCTTCAGCAATATCGTTATCCCTAACAATGTTGTAAATAACGCCGTGCATACTTTTGCTATACATGTTGTATAGAGTTTCAAAAGCTTTTTCGTCTTTCTGCTTAAATCGTTCTACGAGGGCATCTAATGGCATCAAAAGTATTTAAGTTTCCGAAAGTAATAAATATAAAATAAAAAAGCTACTCGTTAAAGTAGCTTTTAATATTTATATAACAATGGTATGATTTTTTGAACCCAAGACCAAAGACCCAGAGCCCTGCACCCAAAACCCAGACGAAATCCATAAATGTCACTTCGAGTGATTTTCGAAGTATGAGAAAATTGTATCGAGAAGCTATTCAACTAAGTTCTCGATACAATTTTCTGAAAAAGAATTTCACTCAAACCGACAACTTGGAACCCAGTACCCAAGACCCAGTACCTAGAAACCAGCACCACCTACTCAATAATCCCCGCACAACTCACTCTGCCACCAGCATCACCAGTTGGTTGTGTTGTAAAGTCATCAACTCCTGCATGTACAATAACACCTTTGCCAATAATATTTTTGGTCTCATCATCACAGCCTATGCACCACTCATCGGTAGTAAACATAACCATACCGTTACCATTTTCATCAGCTGTAAAATTACCTATATCGCCTTTATGGTAACCCGTTTCGGCACCCCATTTACCGTGTGGTTGGTTCGTTGGATTCCAATGGCCACCAGCAGATGCACCGTCTGGCGCAGAGCAATCCGATTTTTCATGTATGTGGATGGCGTGCTCGCCCGGTGTTAAACCGGTAATCATAGCATGCAGGTTTACAGTTCCGTTTTCTTCTTTAAATATAATAGTTCCCGTAGCTTTACTGTCGCTTTTTGGGTTTAGTGTTATGTTCAATTCTTTAGTGATGGATGCTTCCATTTCGGTTTCAACGGTCTCAATGTCCATAGCTGGTTCTTGCTTTTTTTCATTCTTACAAGCTGCCAAACTCAAGGCGGTTAAGATTATGATGTAACGTAGTTTTTTCATTTTTTTAGTTTTTTAATATTTAGGTTAAAGTTAGTGCTTTATAAAGGCAATTACAAATTTTATATGCGAATGCGTTGCCATTTTAATGAATTGGGTTAATTAACTTCGTTCAGTTTTAGGGTTGAAATGAGTGCCGATAAGGATTTTTTTAATCAATCATGTTTCAAAATGGTAATGGGTTATATGACTTATATCATATTTTTTGGAAGCCATCCCTTATACTTTTGATGTTTATAAACTGTTTAAGGATGCCACAAAATTCATTGATCAATAAATACAATATTGCAGGACCTCGATACACCAGTTATCCAACGGTGCCGTATTGGAATGAGGAAACCTTTTCTTTGAAAAAATGGACATCGTCTTTAATAAAATCGTTTGATGAAAGTAATTATAAAGAAGGCATAAGCCTTTACATCCACCTGCCTTTTTGCGAAAGCTTATGTACATTTTGTGGTTGTAATAAGCGCATTACCAAGCAACATAGTGTTGAGGATATTTATTTAAATGCGGTTTTAAAAGAATGGAATTTATACTTAGATTTATTTAACGAAAAACCCATTATTAAGGAAATGCACCTTGGCGGTGGCACGCCCACATTTTTTAGTCCAGATAATTTAAAGCGCTTGGTTGAAGGCATTTTAAAGACCTCAAGACGAGCCGATAATCACGAATTTAGTTTTGAAGGACACCCTAATAATACCACACGAGCCCATTTAGAAGCACTTTATAGTGTGGGTTTTAGACGTGTAAGCTATGGTGTGCAGGATTACAATGAAAAAGTACAAAAAGCAATACATAGAATACAGCCTTTTGAGAATGTAAAACGAGTAACAGAAACTGCTAGGGAAATAGGCTATACATCGGTTGGGCACGATATTATTTTTGGTTTGCCGTTTCAAGCATTGGAAAACATAGAACGAACTATTTTAAACACCAAGGCATTGCTTCCAGATAGATTGGCATTTTATAGCTACGCCCATGTACCATGGATTAAAGGCAACGGACAACGCGGATTTAATGATGATGATTTACCAACGCCCGAGATTAAAAGAAAACAGTACGAATTAGGCAAAAAACTGTTAGCCGAAGTGGGTTATACCGAAATTGGGATGGACCACTTTGCTTTATCTACAGATTCCTTATACCATTCGATGGTAGAAGGGCAATTGCATAGAAATTTTATGGGCTATACAGCATCAAAAACCCAAGCCATGATTGGTTTGGGGGTGTCTGCCATAAGTGATAGTTTATATGCGTTTTCGCAAAACGAAAAAAGTCTTGAAGCTTATTACCGTTTACTGAAAGAAAATAGGTTACCGGTACAAAGGGGGCATATTTTAAATGAAGAAGATTTAATAATTAGAAAGCACATTCTTAATTTAATGTGCCGTTTTAAAACGTCTTGGGCGGAAAATTCTTTTTATTTTAAAGAACTTCCCGACGTCATTTCCCGTTTGAAGGAAATGGAACTAGATGGGCTAATCCATATTGGCGTAAACAGTATAGAGGTTACTGTAAAAGGCCGGCCCTTTGTTAGGAACATTTGTATGGCTTTCGATTTGTTGTTGCAACGAAAACAACCAGATACGAACTTGTTTTCTATGACGGTTTGATTACTGATAATGATTTGTCATGCTGTCCCGATAGCTATCGGGATCGTTTCAGTATCTCAAAATTAATGAGTGACACTAGTTAAATGATTGAATGTCAACAATAAAATTGAGATTGTTTTATTGTAAATTTGAGAATCTAAACAATAAATATTTACTTATGAAAAAAATCATCGTCCCCTTAGATTTTTCTGAACATTCAGAATTTGCTCTTAAAGCAGCAGCTAAGCTTGCTAAAAAGTTTAAAGCTGAAATTTTAGCTTTGCACATGTTGGAAATGGCAGATGTCATGCTAACATCTTCTGAAGGTTTCATAGATGAAAAAACCATTTTCTTTTATAGATTGGCAGAACAACGATTTGAAGACTTTCTTAAAAAAGACTATTTAAAAGATATTAAGGTTACACCCATTATTAAACATTTTAAGGTATTTAGTGAAGTTAACGAGATCGTTAGAAATCATGATGCCGATATTATAATTATGGGTTCACACGGCACAAGCGGCGTTATGGATTTATTTGTAGGCTCCAATACAGAGCGCGTGGTGAGGCATGCAGATGTACCAGTTTTGGTGATAAAAAATGACATGAAGCATCTAAACTTTAAATCGGCCATTTTTGCTAGCGATTTTTCAGAAGAAACCATACGGCCTTATTTAAATGCTGTTAAAATGATGCAAAAACTGGACTGTAAATTGCATATGGTTCATGTAAACTTGCCTAATAACAGTTTTAAAACATCTACTGAAATAGAGAAAATGGTAGTCAATTTTTTAACTAAAGCCGATAGAAATCTAGATAAAATGAGCGATGTGTATTATGTGTGCGATTATACGGTTGAAGAAGGGATTTTGAATTTTTCCGACAAGATTGGAGCCGATTTAATTTTAATACCAACCCACGGCAGAAAAGGATTGGCAAGCTTTTTTGAAGGCAGTATTGGCGAAGATATTGCCAACCATGCCGATGTACCGGTTATGACATTTAAGATTTAAATTAACCTTTGGTTAGTTTAGCTTGGGAAAAAGAGCTTTGTAGCAATGCAATAGCTCTTTTTTATTCTACAGGAGGTGCCAGTACATTAAATAATGTTGCCTTGGTTTTAAAAAAGTCATATTCCAGTTCAATGGCTTTTAGTTTTGCATTTATAAGATTTGATTCCCTGGAATTTACTAAGAATAGCGAACTTTCACCTAAAAAGAATTTACGTTCTTCGGCATTCAACATGATGTTATAATCTGCTACAATAGTATTGGTATAATTGTTTTGTATGATATAAGAATCCAATTCTTGGGTTATGGCATCTATTTTATTCTTTAATGTGATTTTTGTTGCCATGATTTCAAATTCCGTATCCATAAGTTTAAGTTTGGCCAATTTTAAATCGGCACGTTCCTTTCTTAAAAACAAAGGAAAACTAATATTCAATCCGCTTTTGTATGCCGATGTGCTAAACGACTGCATCACTTCTGGTGTTTGGGATAAAAAGTTGTACTGCAAGTCTATTTTAGGAAGTAAATTGTTTAATTGTAAGCGTTTTTCCAACGTTAAGCTTTGAAATTTATAATCCAACGATTGCAGCTTCGGGTGGTTTTCCAAATCTAAATCTTCCAGGTTTAGCAACGACATATTCAGTGTCTCATCAATAGTTTCAAGAGTATTGATGTCTGGAGTAATGTGCTCTTTGATTTCAATGGGTGTATTATCATCAAGCCATAAATAATTGGATAATTCCAAAGAAGCTTTTATGTATTTAATATTCGATTTTTCAAGATTTAATTTTCTATCGTTCAAGGCAATACGTGCTTCCAACGTATCAATGGCAGGCATTTCGCCCACTTCATAATTCTTTTTAATGCCATTAAATCGCATGTCCGCATTTTCAAGAAAATCTTCATAAACACGCTTTTCATTATAGGTTTTAAGCCAATTAAAGTAGGTTAAAGTGGCTTCGTATAAAATGTTGTTTACTAATAATTGCCTATCTGCTTTGGCTTGGTTGACAAACAATTTGCCTTGTTTTAACATGGTCATCCGCTCGTTTGCTAAAAAGCCTCTAGCGAGGGAAACAGACACACCGGCGCTATACAAACCACCTTCAGGAACGGTAGCTTCTCGGCTTAAATAAACGCCTTCATTTTCTTCAAAATTGCCTTTTAGCTCAACACCATACCAAGTAGGTATCTTGAATGCGGCATTCAACTTATCGTAATATTCAGTGTCATCAAACTTTTTCCTATCATAATCCGCTTCCAGTTTGGGGTCGAATGCGCCACGGGCCTTCATTAATTTGGCTTCACTTTCATTTATGATTAAGTTCGCCTGTTTTACTATGGGATGAAAAGATTTTACATAGCCTAAGTATTCCGACAGGCTAATTATACTGTCGCTTTGGGCAGATGTAAAAAGACTCGTGAAAAAACATATAATTACTAAAAAAACCCTCATTAGTTATCTTTTTTTGAAGCGGTTTCAGTACTGCCTTGTGGTTGGTAATAGTTGGGTGGGAAACTATTTATTTGTCGCCATAACTCAAACCAAATAGGAACGTCTTCTAAAAGCGCAATGGTGTATGCGCCAGAGCCTACACGTATGGCTTCTGGCCATTTATAATCGACTTCATCTGGTGCCAATAACACCCTGTATTTCCCATTGGCACTAATAAAGTTTTCTATGGCAACTATTTTAGCGCCATAAGTACCGTAGCTGGCATTGGGCCAGCCGCTAAAAACAATAGCAGGCCAACCATCAAATTGAACACGGACTTTTTCACCTATGTGCAGCAGGGGTAAATCGATAGGCCTAACATACGTTTCTACCGCTAAATCATATTGTTGTGGCATGATGCCTACCAAGGCTTCACCTTCTTTAAAGGTAACGCCTATGCCACCTGTTAATGCTTTGTTTATATAGCCGCTTTGTGGAGCTGTCACGTACAATAAACTATTTCGCTTTACATAATTTGTATACTCATTCTCTAATTTGGTCACTTGGGCTTCAGCATCAAATCCACTGGACTGCGCCGTAAACATATCGCTTTGCGATTTGGAAATTTTGTCGGCATATTCGGCGTTGATTCTGGATAATTCAATTTGGGCATTAATAACCTCGTTTTTGCTTGCCAAGTATTTGTTTTCTTGCGATATGAGCTTGGCTTGGGTTTCTTGAAGTTTCAAACGCATGTCTTCTACATCCTTCACGGCTTTTAGTCCTTCGTCCTGTAATGTTTGGGTTCGGTTAAATTGGCGTTCTGCGATAGTAATATTGGTTTTTGCGGCTTCCAAATCTATACTGTCGCTTTTCACCTTTAAGTGGGCTTGCAACAACTTGTTCTGTGTTTGTTGGTACTTTAATTTTTGTTCATTTAACAAGGCGGCAATTTGCCTATTTAATGCGCCAACTTTACCTTGGTAAGCATCAACGGATGATGATTTAGCTACAATTTGGTCACTGGTTCTTTCTACTAATTTATCATCAAAATACTCACTCTTTATTTCAGAGATTCTTAATATGGTATCGCCTTGTTTTACAAAATCCCCTTCATTAACAAACCACTCTTCAATACGGCCAGGTATTTGTGACTGTATGGTTTGCGGACGCTGATTTGGTTTTAAGGTCGTTACTTGCCCTTGTCCGGTAATATTTTGAGTCCATGGTAAAAAAAGCACGATAAATACAATAATCGCCATAGCAAGCAAGAATTTGTTGAATTGTTTATAATAAGGCTTGTTAAATATATGATGGGTAGACTTATATTTATTTAAATCTACATATTGGTTTACTGTATTGTGAGAGATGTTAAGCATGGTCTATGTTTTTAATTTCACCCTTTTCCAATTGAATTATTTGAGAAGATTTAGATTTCCAACTGTCGTTGCCACTGACAACGATGAGCGCCCAAGGTCTATCGGGATGGGTTAAGTAATCTATAATAGCGTTGGTTTCTGTTGGATTAAACCTATCAAGGGCATCTTCTAAAATGATAACTTTCGGATTTTTTAAAATGGCCCTTGCCAAAACAATCTTTTTAGAAACCGTGTGCGACATCTGTTTACCATCTGGATTTAAAATGGTCTGTAATCCCTTGGATTGTTCCTTTATAAACTCCATGAGTCCCACTTTGTTTAAAACATCAAAAATGGTGTCATCACTTATATTAGGATTTCCAAAGGTTAAATTATCTTTAATGGAGCCGTCAAAAGGAGATTCTTCTGTTAACGATAAGCCTAAATGTGCTCGATAATGATTTAAATTTAAACTATTTACGGATAAATTGTTAATGTAAATATGGCCAGCCGTAGGCTCTATAATACCAGCAATAAGGCGTAATAAAGTAGATTTGCCAGCGCCACTTTCACCAAGGATTAAAATTCTGCTTTTCGAATTTATTTTAAGTGATATATTGTACATAACAGGACTATCCCTATCTGGAACTCTATAGGAAACCTCGTTTAATTCTATGGTAATATCGCCGTTAAAAACAGGTTTTTCACCTTCTTGATTTTCGATGTCCTTATCAACTATTTCTCCTAATTTTTCAAGGGATGTTAACACATCGTAGAAAGATTCTAATCCAAGTATCAACTTTTCTACTGAAGCAATAACCAATAAAATAATGATTTCGGCAGCTACAAATTGCCCAATGTTCATTTGTTGATTCAGTACCAAAGCACCCCCAATGAGTAATAAACTTGCCGTAACAATCACTTTAAAACTCACCATTTGTATAAACTGCATCATTAAAACCTTAAAATGGCTTTCTCGGGATTCTAGATATTTTGATACCAAATAATCGTTTTTCCCTAATGCTAAGCTTGTATTCCCCGACAGTTTGAAACTGGTAATGCTTCGGGCAATTTCCTGGATCCAATGGGCCACTTTGTATTTGTTTTTAGATTCTACCAAACTGGTTTCTAGACCTCTCTTGGCGGTAAATTTAAAAACGATGAATATAAGAACTAGTAATAAGACTCCGAATATGATGAAAAATGGATGGTAAAAGGACAACAATAGTAGTGCAAAAAGAATTTGCAGAAGCGCCGTTGGTACATCAATAAGTATTTTAGACAATCCTTTTTGGATAGCTAAGGTATCGAAGAACCGGTTTGCTAATTCAGGAGGATAATAGTTACGCAATTCTGAAGTTTTAATTTTAGGAAAGCGATAACTTAACTCAAAGGAAGACCTTGTAAAAATACGTTGTTGTATGGTTTCAATAATGCGTAATTGCATAAGTTGTAATGCCCCAGAAAAGGCGACTCCCAATGTCACCAAAATCACTAGAACCACCCACGATGTTGATATTTGTGCCCCTTGTATTAAGTTAATTATGGTCTGGATGCCCAACGGAAGCGATAAGGCTACGATACCCGAGAAAACGGCATAATAGAATATTTGTCGTATATCCCTTTTTTCTAGTTGCATGAGACCTATTAATCGTTGCCAAGGTGTTATTGTTGGTTGCTCCATACTTATAATTTTAAGGTATTTATGGTGAGATTTATATAGAATTCTGAAGGTGTTATAGTGTCGTTACAATTAGTAATGGACTTAAAATGATCCTTCAGAAAATGTTGATGCAAACTGCCCTCAAGAATGGTGCTTGCTAAAGAAGCGGAGAACGGATAAGCAGGTTGTGTGTTTTGAATAATGTCACTTAAACGTTTAACAATGCGTTTGTAAATAACAAAATAACCATCCTTGTTTTCTTGGTCCACTTCCTTGGTTAAGAAAGATTTTGAGTTTTCGTTTATAATGATGTTACTAAGAGCAACTTCATTGATGTGCCTATAGCTATGGTCTGTTTTTATTGTTTTACAAACAATATCAATAGCTTTTAATAATTTTTCTTTATTGTTGGAAATGCTATGTGTTTCAAAAACCAATTGGTATTCTATCCAGCCCCAATACCAAGACGATAAATATAAAAGTAATTTGTGTTTACTTTCAAAATAACGATAAATGGAGCTTTCGTTAGAGCCTATTTTTTCTCCCAATTTTTTAAAAGTGAAGGCATCAAAACCAATATCGTCAATTAAAAGAATGCTATTTTCAATAATACGTTTCCCTAATTCGGACGACTCAGGGTCCTTAAGAAATATATTCCCCGGAACTGATATTCTTAAATTAGATAGTAATGTTTGCACAATATTTTAATTTAATTGCAAATATAATAGTATTACTATTAATATAGGGAATAAAGCTATCATATTTATCAATCCATGATAATTAAAAACTATTGTTTGAAAGTATAAGATTGAAATTATTAGTTTTTAAAAGAATATTAATGGCAATCCATACTAGTGGATACAACTTCTTGTATTGGGGCAGGAGAGAGGTAAGGAATGCCCATCCCTAAACCCCGAAGAATGAATAAAAGCCCAATAATAACAACAAATACAGGAATGGCTTTCTGAATTTTTTGTCGCATAGTTCCCTTTAAAAAATGGCTAAAATAAATTGCTGTCGTCATTAACGGAATGGTGCCCAAGCCAAAAAGGGCCATATACAAACTACCACTTAAAGCATTACCACTGGCAATGGCGGCAAACACAGCCATATATACCAATCCGCAGGGTAAAAAGCCATTTAGAAATCCAATTGTTAAAAAGGTTTCTGGGGTTTTCTTTTTTAATGCCGAACCTAAAGCCGACTTAATTTTCGAAATGATTTTGAAGATGGGCTTAGAGGCATTGTATTTGCTGAAAGTTTGATAGGGAATTAGCACAACAGCAATCATTAGCAACCCAATAATAACGGATAGTTGTTGTTGAAAACCAAAAAGATAGAGGCTTTTCCCGATAAGTCCAAACGCCAATCCAATCATGCTGTAAGCCAACAGCCTTCCTAAATGGTAAAGGGTAATTTGTGATATTTTTATGAAGGTATTTGTTCGGTTTAAAGGCAGCATAAAAGCAATAGGCCCACACATACCCACGCAGTGAAAGCTTCCTAATAATCCGAATACAAATGCCGAAATGAGCATATTAATAATGTATGGTTTCTTTGTATAAATAGGATTGGCCGTTGTATTGCCAATCCACTTTAATGTTCCAGCGACCATCTACCAAACGTTTGTCAGGTATGAGCAAATAATGATTAGATAATGAAATAACCGTATCAAAATCTAATTGTTTGTTAGATGGTCTATATAGGAACACATGTCCAGTAATCTTACTTAAATCTATATTTTTAGGAAACACAAGAAGCAAGCCTTCAGTGGTTCGTTTATAACTAATATTTTCATTCAAATTTTTGGCATTGTGTAGTTTATCAATATCCTCTTGGTATTTTAGTTCTTCCGCATAATAATCTTCAGTTACCAAGTCGTGGTCAAACTTATCATCCACATTTATGGTTATGATGAAATACATGATAAAGCCTATAAACCCTATAAAAGCCAATACAATCCCTGTTCCCCAATTTATTTTCATAATCTTGTCATTCCTGTGAAGGCAGGAATCTATTTTTAGTTAATAATTATATTTTTTATGATAATCATTTCCCAATAATTATCTGGATAAGGTTGCGTTTTACATAGTGTTTTTATTTGTTCTCGATACATTTTGCTCATGCTTCATAAAACACTCGAACTGACACCCATCACCCAAGACCCAACAACTAGAAACCATCTATCACCACCTATCTATAACTCCGAGGGCCTAAAAAATTAGCCGTCGTGGTTTCAATTAATTTGTCGCCTTGATAAACACCAATTTTTATGTTATTTCTATCGCCAGTTAAAGCGGCATTATTAATTTCAACAAACAGTGTTCCTTTCGCAATGCCAAGCTTAGGAACCGTAAAACTATTGCTGGTCGCAACCAACTTTAAGTCGCCTTTATGGGACATCAATTTAAAACTCACATTGTTAATATCATTCGTAGTTTTATTTATGAGTTTGTAGGTGAACACATTGCTAATGATGTTATTTTCTTTATGCTCAAACAATTGTCCTGGTAATCTTAAAACAGTGGCTTCTACATCGTTCCTTAAAAAGAGCATCCCAATTAGCAGCCCCGTTAAAATAGTAAGAACGGCAATGTAGCCTTTGATTCTTGCGGTCAATTTAAAAGGTGCTTTTTTCTCGATATTATCTTCACTGGCGTATCTTATCAAACCTTTAGGCAGGTTAACACTTTCCATGATGCTATCGCACTCATCGATGCAAGCGGTACAGTTTACGCACTCTAGTTGTGTGCCATTTCGAATATCAATACCTGTTGGACATACATGTACGCATTGAAAACAATCGATGCAATCACCATGGCCTAAAGCTTGTCTGTCTTCATTCTTCTTGATTTTTTTCCTGCCGTTTTCGCCTTCCCCGCGTTTGTGGTCGTAAGCCACCACAATCGATTTATTATCCAGTAACACGCCTTGCAGCCTGCCATACGGACAAGCAATCACGCAAACTTGTTCCCTAAACCATGCAAATACAAAATAAAAAACAGCCGTAAAAATGAGTAAGGATATAAGGTTGCTTATGTGGTTGAGTGGATTGTCGGTTATATAGCTTATCAATTTATCGCTACCTATTAAATATGCTAAAAACACATTCGCAATCACAAAGGAAATGAAAAGGAAAATAATCAGCTTTAATCCTTTCTTTCTTATTTTTTCGGCGTTCCAAGGTTGTTTGGCCAACCGTATTTGCTTGCCTCTGTCGCCTTCAATCCAATATTCTATTCGTCTGAACACCATTTCCATAAAAATGGTTTGTGGACAAATCCAACCGCAAAAAATGCGTCCGAATGCCACTGTGAACAGCGTAATAAACACCACGCCAATAATCATGGAAATTACGAACAGAAAAAAATCCTGTGGCCAAAATGGAAATCCGAAAATATTAAAACGGCGTTCTAAAATATTGAACATTAAAAATTGGTTGCCGTTTATTTTTATAAATGGCGCAGTTAATAAAAAAGCCAACAATAAATAGCTTACCCATTTTCTGTAGGTGTAGAATTTTCCACTAGGTTTTTTAGGGAATATCCAAGCGCGTTTGCCCTCATTGGTAACCGTGCTAATGGAATCTCTAAATACTTCGTTTTCTGGTGTTTCCAATGTTGTTGTTTTTCTAAATAGATGTCATGTCGAGTGAATTTTTTAAATTTATATCGAGACCATTGTGAGAGTGTTCTCGATACATTCCGATAGAAATCGGAACACTCGAACTGACATGCTATTGATTAGTCACTGCTTGTATTGTATCTGTTGTGGTTTGAGGAGCAACTTCCGTAGTGCTATCTCCCCAAAGATCACCTTCTGCTTCTTTCGGATTGGCTGGTGTAGTACCTTGAAAAGTTAACACATAACTAGAAACTTGAGCCATTTCAAGTGGTTTTAATTGTTGTTTCCAGGCAATCATCCCTTTACCGGAACGGCCCCCTTCACTAACGGTATTAAATATGCTTTTAATATCACCACCTAAAATCCAATGTTGGTCGGTTAGGTTTGGACCAATACCACCACCACCATCTGCCATATGGCAAGCTATGCAATTGGTTTCAAAGATCGCTTTTCCAGCACTCAAATCGGCAGCATCGGTAAGCAAGGTTACGGTATTAACATCCACCAAATCTTTAGCGGTTTTCTTGTAGGCTTCAATAGCTGCTCTGGCTTCCACTAATTCGGTTTCTAATTCATCGTACTGGTTAGCCCCATTAAACACATGGTATCTTAATAAATACACAACACCAAATATGATGGAGATATAAAATCCATATAGCCACCATGGTGGTAGGTTGTTATCTAACTCTCTTATACCGTCGTAATTATGGTCTAAAATAATCTCGCCTTCTTCTTCAATGGGTTTGCCACCGACAAGCTTTTTGTAAATATTTTTTAACCAAGTGAATTTATAGTTGTTTTCTTTTTCGGCTAAAAAACGTACTTTGGATTCTGCGTCGAGTTTGTGTAACATAACGTTTTCTAAAGCACTTGTTATGGCTTCAATGGCAATCAATATTAGCAATACCAATAAAAGAAATAACAGTACGGCCGGATATACCATGAAGGCAGGTTGGTCGCCAGAATCTATCACATATTCGGTCAGTCCGAAAATGATAAAGAATACAATTGGTACGCGTATCCATGATGGAATTAAATGTCTCATAGTTCTGTGTCGTTTTGGTGGTTTTCTAATGGAATATGGCTTACGGTTTTGATATAGTCTTTTTTAGCTGTAAACACCCACCAAAAAAGAATTACAAAAAAGATAAAGAAAATGAGAAGTGATAGGATGGGGTAAATCTCTATACCCTCCATACTCTCCATGTGACCTTTTATGAATTTTAACATAATCTAATTGTTTTGATGGTTATTGTTGATTGGTTTCTACTTTTATATCGGTGCCTAAGCGCTGCAAATAGGCTATCATGGCAACAATTTCCCTGTTTCTCATTTCAACAAAAGTTTCGCCATTTTCGGTAGCATATTTTTTGTCAGCTTCATAAGAATTCACAAAATCCGGATCGGTATATAATTTTTTCTCAATGTCGGTCCCTTGCTTCAGCATATGCTCTTGAGCATTGGCTATATCTTCCTCGGTATAAGGAACCCCTAAAGACACCATTGCTTTCATTTTGGTTTCGGTTAACGATTTATCCAATTCATCACTAATCAACCATTGGTAACGAGGCATGATGGAACCCGATGAGGTACTTTGTGGGTCGTACATGTGGTTAAAGTGCCAGTTATCAGAATATTTGCCACCAATTCTATGTAAATCTGGCCCCGTACGTTTACTTCCCCATAAAAATGGATGGTCGTACACATATTCACCAGCTTTAGAATAGTCTCCATAGCGCTCAACTTCATGTCTGAACGGACGAATCATTTGTGAATGACAACCAACACAGCCCTCACGAATGTAAATATCACGCCCTTCCAATTCTAAAGGCGTGTATGGTTTAACACTTGAAATAGTGGGAATGTTCGATTTTACCATAATGGTTGGTACAATTTGAATGATACCACCAATTAATATGGCAACAGTAGCTAGGATGGTTAATTGTACCGGTCTGCGCTCTAACCAAGAGTGCCAACCTTCACCAGCAGTACGTTTTTTGGTAACTCGTTCTAGGGCAGCAGCTTCAGCCAATTCATCTTCAACACGACTACCTTGTTTTATGGTGATAATTACATTGTAAACCATGATGAGCATACCTGTAAGAAATAATGTCCCACCAATGGCGCGCATCCAGTACATAGGCATGATTTCGGTAACGGTTTCTAAAAAGTTTCCGTAAACTAAGGTGCCATCAGGGTTAAACTGTTGCCACATGGAATATTGGGTAAATCCAGCAACATATAATGGTAATGCATACATAATGATACCTAGGGTGCCAATCCAGAAATGTAGATTTGCTAATCCAATGGAATATAGATTGGTTTTAAAAAGTCTTGGAACCAACCAGTAAATCATACCAAACGTAAGGAAACCGTTCCAAGCCAAGGCTCCAACGTGTACGTGGGCAATAATCCAGTCGGTAAAATGGGCTACGGCATTTACGTTTTTAAGTGATAATGTTGGCCCTTCAAACGTTGCCATACCATAACCAGTAATAGCAACGACCATGAATTTCAAAACCGGATCAACACGTACTTTGTCCCAAGCACCACGTAGTGTTAGCAATCCGTTTATCATACCGCCCCAAGATGGCATTAATAACATCACCGAAAACGCAACACCCAAATTTTGTGCCCATTCTGGCAAGGCTGTATATAATAAATGATGTGGGCCTGCCCAAATATAGATGAAGATTAACGACCAAAAGTGAATAATGGAAAGTCTGTAAGAATACACAGGTCTATTAGCTGCTTTAGGTACAAAATAATACATCAATCCTAAAAACGGTGTTGTTAAAAAGAATGCTACGGCATTATGCCCGTACCACCATTGTACCAAGGCATCTTGCACTCCTGCATAAACCGAGTAACTTTTTAAACCACTTACAGGAAGTTCTAAACTGTTGAAAATATGTAATACGGCAACGGTTACAAATGTGGCTATGTAAAACCAAATAGCAACATATAAATGGCGTTGTCTTCTTTTTAATATGGTACCAATTAAGTTCCATCCAAAAACCACCCATACCACGGCGATAGCAATATCTATTGGCCACTCCAATTCAGCGTATTCTTTTGATGAGGTATAACCTAACGGTAAGGTTATGGCAGCCGCAACAATAATAAGTTGCCAACCCCAGAAGTTGATTTTGCTTAATACATCGCTAAACATTCTGGCTTTAAGTAAGCGTTGTGTAGAGTAGTAAACCCCCGCAAAAATAGCATTACCCACAAAAGCAAAAATAACGGCATTGGTGTGTAATGGTCGTAAACGACCAAAACTTAGCCAGGAAATGCCATCGGTTAAGTTTGGGAATAAAAACAAAAAGGCAAGAAGTAAACCTACCAACATACCTACAACACCCCAAAGCATGGTGGCATAGATAAAGTTTTTAACGATTTTATTATCGTATTGAAATTGCTGTATTTCCATAGTTGTGGTTGTTAATCTTTTTTGGTTAGTATTGATTTTTTGGATTTTTCTTTAATGAGTTCGTCTTCAAACAGCATGCGAACAGATGGGGTGTAACTATCGTCAAATTGTCCGTTTCTTATAGCTATTATAAAAGCAATAAAAAAGCCAATAGCTACAATAATGCTTATCGTTAATAAAACATAAATAACACTCATACCTACTTGAAGTTATGGTTCAAAAATATCCTTATCTGTTTTTGTAAAAAATGACATTTGTCATATTTGGTGTTATACTTTTTAATTGCCATGAGTTTTTATTGGTGTTTAAATTATAATAATTATTCGTTTAGTAATGTCTTATTTAGTTTATTTTTCTACCTATTACATTGGTGAAAATGGTTGTAAAAGCAACAATGCTTATCGAGCTTAACGGCATTAATATAGCAGCGACAACAGGTTCTAATTGCCCTGTAACCGCAAAATAAAGTCCGATGCAATTGTATAGAAACGACAATACAAAACTCCACTTAACGATGTTTATAGCCGATTTGGATGCTTTTATATAATCATACAATTCGTTGAATTTTGAAGCATCCAGTATGGCATCACAAGCGGGTGAAAACACATTCACGTTTTCAGAAATGGCAATGCCAACATGGCTTTGTGCCAAGGCACCTGCATCATTTAAACCATCGCCAATCATCAACACATGTGCGCCTTCACTTTGATGGTATTTAATATATTCCAGCTTGTCTTCTGGTTTTTGATTGAACAATAGCTTGGTTTTTGTGGGAAGTAATTTGGTAAGATTGTCTTTTTCGCCTTCGTTGTCTCCTGAAAGAATCACCAAATCATAATCTTGCTTTAGTTTGTTGAATAACTGTGACAAACCTTTTCGATAGGCATTGTAAAAAGTAAATTTTCCTTTATACTTGTTGTTGCTACTTATGTGAACAGCTGTGTTTAAAGTGGCGGTTTCAGACGCGTAGCCAACAAAAGGAGCAGAGCCAATTTTTATGGAATCTTGTTTGTATTGCGCTTCAATGCCTTTTCCCAAATATTCTTCATACCTATCTAAAGTGAGAATGTTATGTTCGTTTAAAAGGTGGTATAACGATCTGCTTAACGGATGGTTGGAACCTCTCAACGTGCTTTTTAACAACACTTCTTCATCTTTAGAAAGCGAGATGCCTTCATAAGCAATGGATGTTTCTTTATTGGCGGTAATGGTACCTGTTTTATCGAAAATAATGGTGTCTATTTTAGCCAATTGTTCAATAACACTGGCATTTTTTAAGTAGAATTTTTTCTTGCCCAAAATGCGAAGCACATTACCAAACGTAAAAGGAGCAGCTAATGCCAGAGCACATGGACAGGCAATAATTAATACGGATGTAAAAACGTTTATGGCTTTGCTTGAATCTACTATCAACCAAAATGTCGTCGCTATTACAGCGATTATTAAAAGGCTAATGGTAAAACGTTTACTTATTTGATTGGTAATATTGGTGAAGGCTAACGATTTGTCCTTTTTAAACACATCGTTGCTCCAAAGTTGGGTTAGATAGCTTTGCTCAACCGATTTTAAAACATCCACTTCTATAGTGCCATTCAATTGCTTGCCGCCCGCGAATAGTTTGTCCCCTGATTGTTTACTGACCGTTTTGGATTCGCCTGTTACAAAACTATAATCAATCCGCGCATTCCCTTTTATTAAAATACAATCCACAGGGATGAGTTCTTCATTTCTAATTAAAAGCCGGTCACCTTTTTCAATATCATATACTTGGACGGATTCTTCTTTTCCGTCAGGAGTTATTTTGGTGATTCCGATAGGGAAATAAGATTTATAATCGCGTTCAAACGATAAAAAGGCATAGGTTTTTTGCTGGAAGAATTTCCCAAGCAATAAAAAGAAAATAAGACCAGTTAGACTATCGAAAAAGCCAGAACCAATATCAAACATGATTTCGACGGTACTTCGAATAAATAAAACAGCAGCACCCAAAGCGATGGGCACATCAATATTTAGAATCTTAGACCGAAGTCCTTTATAGGCCGAAATAAAATAATCTTGTGCTGAATAAAATATAACAGGAACGGAAAACGCAAACATCAACCACCTAAATAGAGGTTTAAATTGCTCGAGCCAGAATTCGCCAACTTCAAAATATTCTGGGAATGATAAAAACATGACGTTTCCAAAGGCAAAACCAGCAATACCCAATTTGTAAATTAAAGACCTATCAATGTGTTTTTTGCCCACACTATAATCGTCTAAACTTATAAAGGGCTCGTAACCAATACTACTTAATAGGGTTACCAAGTTTTTTAATGAGAGTATTTCGGCATTAAAAGTTACCCGAACGGTTTTTTTGCCAAAATTTACTGTTGAGGCACTTATGGACGGATGTAATTTGTTGAGGTTCTCTAAAATCCAAATACACGAACTACAGTGGATGTGTGGTATATAAAGTGAAACAATTTGGGTAGAATCATCATTAAATTCCAGTAATTGTTCTATTATTTTGGTGTTTTCTAAAAAGTTGTACTTGCCCTCAATGTCTTTGGGTGTGGCACCTGGAGCGGTTTGTAAATCGTAGTAGCAGGTTAAATCGTTTTCAGAAAAAATTTGGTACACTGTTTTACAACCTTGACAACAAAATGATTTTTCGTCATAAACAATATGCGTTGTTGAGGCGTCTAAGCCACAGTGAAAACATGCGTGTTGGTTCATTATTATTTGCTCAATTTATACCTAGGGCAAATTTCAAAATTGAAGTTTCTTTAAAATATGATATTCGTCATGTTTTAAGATAATGAAAGAACAAATGTTATTTCCAAATCAATTTAAACAGTTTTGCTTGGCAACATGATTTTTATTTTTGAAGGAAGTATCGTTGCCACAATAGTTTCCACTTCGCCAATAAATTCACCATCCACTTGAAGCGGTATTTTTTTCTTGCAGTGTATAGTTACTTTTTTGGTAGCGAAGGATTCTACAAATGCAGGATCTCTTACAGACGTTTCGCTTAAGGTATTTAAAATATCGAAAACATCCATTTTTTTAAAAAGCAATACTTCAAAAATGCCATCATTCATTTTGCCTTCGGGATTGATGACAGCTCCAGTGCCAAATTGGTTGGCGTTTGCAATGGCTACCATAATACCAGCTTTTTGTAATTCTTCTCCGTTTATTTCTATGGAAAAACGATAGGGCAAATCCGATTCTACAAGCGTGGGAATGGTTTGAAGCGCATACCCTAATTTTCCCCTCAGCGAGGAGTTTTCGTAGTTTTTAATCAAAAGGGCATTAATACCAATATCAGCAATATGAAGGCAAAGATGATTGTTTACTGAAATAACATCCATATTAATAAACTCATCGCCTAAGACAATCTTAACTTGGTCTTCGAGGCTATCAGGTAAATTGAAATTAGATGCCAATCCATTAGCAGACCCAGCAGGAATAATACCTAAGGGAATGTCTAATTCCAAAACAGCTTTTGCCACGAGCTGTATAGTACCGTCTCCACCGGCGACTAAAATCCTATCAATGGATTTTTTTTCTACGATGTCTTTAATATGTTTTTCATCGTTTTCGCCCGTGGTTTTGTAAGTTTCTAATGTAGCATGCTGGTTTAGAACTATATGTTGTATGTCTTTAGTAATGTCCTCTTTTTCCGAACCTCCTGAAATGGGATTGATTACCAGTAGCAATTTTATTTTTGATTTCATAAACCTTTATAATTGTTTAAAATTAAGTAATTTGTCGGTCAATTAAGTAAATAAATTCTGATTTGGTAAAACTTGATTTAAAATTGTACAGAGGTTATGTAAATGATGGGGAACTTCTTGTCTCTGGACATGTATTTCAGTCATGGGCTCCAGATAAATACCGACTTGATAATAAGGGTATTAGGCATGCGGTTTCCATTGTGCATATGTTCAGGATAAAACCCTATCCCAATGCTGTTGTGACCTTGAAATTTAAAAACCTTGAGATAACCACTAAAACGTTAAACGATGGTTTTTTTAGATTTACGGTGCCATTTAACGAGCCCTTAGAAAGTGGGTGGCATCCTTATGAAGTGATTTGTAAGCTTCATAATTTTGGCATTGTGAATGTTGGTGAGATTTTAAAGCCATTTAAAAGTAAACTTGGCATTATTTCGGATATAGATGATACCTTTCTTATGTCGCATAGCAGAAGTTTTTTTAAAAAACTATATGTGCTTTTATTTAGAAATATTAATAACAGAAAAATTTTTGAAGACGTCGTACAACATTACAAAGCCTTAAGTATAGCAGGGCAAACCAATGAAGTAGCTTCCAACTCCTTTTTTTATGTGTCTAGCAGTGAATGGAACTTATATGAGTTTATTGATTCTTTTGCACGATTGCATGAACTGCCAAAAGCGGTTATCAAACTAAGTGATATTAAGGCAGGAATTTCAGATTTCCTCTTTACGGGGCGAGGTAGCCACAATCATAAATTTGTTAAGATTAAAGAAATCATTTCATTTTATCCACACTTACAGTATGTGCTTCTTGGCGATGATAGTCAAAGCGATCCCTATATTTATGAACAAATTAGTAAGATATTTCCAAAAAATATTAAAGCTGTTTATATAAGAAAGACATCGAAATCAAAAACCAAAGTTGAAAGAATCCTCAACAATATTGAGAGTTTAGGTGTGGCGGTTTGTTATTTTAAATTTAGTCATCAGGCTATAGCACATTCTAAAATGATAGGTATTATTTAAAAACGTAAATTTGTTTTTATTCGATGAATGAGAGTTTTGTGATTTTTAACCAAACCTTAATTTCAAGCATCTATTATTTTAATTAATTTTGGTTTATTAAAAAATTTAAAGGATATACAATTAATGTATCAGAACGAAAAAGATATTTTTAATGTACTTTTTGAAGCCGTATCAGAAGGTGTTATTGTAGTAAATAGTAAACAAGAAATTGTTGAAACCAATGCTTCTGCTGAGCGCATGTTTGGTTATAAAAAAGATGAACTTGTTGGTCAACATCTTAATGTTTTGATTCCTCAAAAATATCATTCTGGCCATGGCGCCCATGTAGAAGGGTTTATGAAGCATAAGGAAAGCAGGCAAATGGGACGTGGGCGTGATTTATTTGGTGCGCATAAAAATGGCAACACATTTCCTGTAGAAGCTGGTTTGAATCCTTTAGAAATTAATAAGGAATCGTTTGTAATGGCATTGGTTATAGACATCTCTATACGAAAGCAACAAGAACTTGAACTTCAGGAACTAAATAATGAATTAGAAAGAAAGGTTAATGAGCGTACAAAAGCCTTAAGTGATACTGTTGAAGAGTTGAAAACAGTAAATTCAGAACGCGATGCCGAAATCAAAAAACGCATTGAGGCCCAAAATAAAACAAAAAGTGCCCTTAAAAAAGAAAAGGAACTTAATGAATTGAAAACAAAGTTTTTATCATTGGTGTCCCATGAATTTAAAACACCCTTGAGTGGTATTTTAACCTCGGCCATGCTGTTGGGTAAATATAAGTTGACAGAACAACAAGAAAAAAGGGATAAGCATGTAAAAACCATTTCAGACAAAGTGCATTACCTTAATAATATTTTGAACGACTTTTTGTCCATTGAAAAATTAGATACAGGCAAAATTAATTATAAGTTTTGCACGTTTAAAGTAAGCAAAGTCGTTAATGAAGTCGTATATAATGCCAATATGCTTTTAAAAGAAGGTCAGGAAATAAAATATCCAGAGAACATTGATGATTATTCCATGTTTCAAGATGAAAAAATCGTAGAGCTGGCATTGTCCAACTTAGTGCATAATGCTATTAAATATTCCTCCGAAAATACCTTAGTGGATATTCAAATCAAGCAAAATGATAAAACTACCACATTTAAGATTAAGGATAATGGCATAGGTATTCCGCTTAACGATCAAAAAAATATATTTAATCGTTATTTTAGGGCAGAAAATGCACTTCTTACCCAAGGTACCGGTATTGGGTTGAATATTGTGAAAAGCCATTTGGAAAATCTTGGAGGTACTATAAGTTTTTGGAGTGAAGAAAATAAAGGAAGCGAATTTGTAATTACGTTGCCAAATACAGTTAAACAATAAATATAGATATTAAGGAAAAATATGCTTGAGCATCCACTAATAAAAACAAAGCGATACCATATGTCCTTTTTAGAAAAAGCAAATATTTACTACTTATGAAAAACATATTACTGATAGAAGACGATGTTATTTTAAGGGAAAATACATCAGAATTATTAGAACTATCCGATTATAATGTTATTACAGCTCCAAACGGTAAAATTGGTTTGGAAATGGCAAAAGATAATTTACCAGATATTATTATTTGTGACATCATGATGCCCGAACTTGATGGGTATGGCGTTTTGGAAGGCTTGGCAGGAAATGAAAAAACCAAGCATATTCCTTTCATATTCTTATCGGCAAAAACAGAGCGTAAGGATGTTAGAAAGGGTATGGACTTAGGAGCTGATGATTATATCACAAAACCATTTGAGGAAGAAGAACTTATAAGTGCCATAGAAAGCCGTTTGGCTAAAGCAGCTATCATAAAAGAGGCAAATGATGTAGAAGAACAGACAGCACCTGAAGAAGAAGAACTTAGAACCCTTAACGATCTTAAAAACTTTTTTGATGATCATGGCGACACCTTAAACTTTACGCAAGGTGAAGAGATTTATGGTGAAGGGCAAAATTCTAATTATATCTATTTAATTTCCAAAGGTTTAATAAAATGCCATAAACTAGACGACCAAGGAAAAGACCTCACAACTGCATTATATAAAGAAGATGATTTGTTTGGCTACACCTCGTTTACACAAAACACCCCTTATCAAGAAACCGCTACCGCGATACAAGATGCCGTTTTAATTGGGATTTCAAAAAACGAACTCAAAGAGGTGCTTAACAGTAACCATAAAGTAACTTTAGAACTTATACAGTTACTCACGGAAGATCTTACCATGGTAAAGGACCAATTATTACAAATGGCCTATAGTTCGGTTAAAAAACGAACCGCAACTACCATATTAAAATTTGCAGAAAAACTCAATCGTAAACCCGAAGATGCTATCAGAATCTCCCGAAACGATTTAGCCAGTGTCGCTGGTATCGCATTGGAAAGTTTGATTAGAACACTTTCTAGTTTTAAGGATATGGGTATTATTGAGATTGAAGGGAGAAATATTAAAATTTTAGATATTCATAAACTTAAGCAAATAAACTGATTTCACTGAAATTAAGATGGAATTATGATTTTAATCATATTTCATTAAGTGCCATGCCGTTAATTTTGTTCCTACAAGATTATAGGCATGAAGAATATTTTAATACCAACAGATTTTTCTGAAAATTCATGGAATGCTATCGAATACGCGCTTCATTTTTTTAGTAAATCATCATGTAATTTTTATTTGTTGCATGTTACTACTAAACATAATTTAGTAGAATCTGGTATATTACCTATTCACAACCAAGATATTAGTATTGAGACATTAACATTGCCCTCCAAGAAATGTTTACAAGACATTATAAAGCGCATATACGAAAGCTTTCCTAAAAATCCTCTTCATAGGTTTTTTGCCGTTTCAGATAGTAATTATTTGATCCACTCCATAAGGGAACAGGTAGCGCAAAAAAAGATTCACCTTATTGTCATGGGGACTAAGGGGACAACCGATTTAAAAAAGTTACCCATAGGCAGTAATGCCGGCAATGTTATTACAAAGGTAAAATGTGCTACAATGGTTATTCCAGAAAATGCCAAATACAAAGCACCTAAAGAGATTGCATTTCCAACCGATTTTTCCATTTTTTACCGCCCCGAAATATTACAGCCTATCATTGATATTGTTGAAACAAACAATGCCTCGGTTAACGTGTTGCATGTTAATAGAAATGGAGTAGAACTGAATGATGATCAACAAAAAAACAAAGACTATTTAGATGACTATTTTACGAATCACAACCATAGTTTCCATTTTTTAACAAACACACATTTGGAAGATGCTGTACAACAATTTGTTGACGACAGAAGCATTAATTTAATAACCATGTTAGCTAAAAATCTAAATTATTTTCAAAAAATACTGTTTCATCCCACATCAAATGAAATCAGTTATTATAAAAACGTGCCTTTTCTAATTTTACATTAAGATGTTTAGGAAAGACTGAATTTTCAAAACTTAATTAAATAGCATGGGCAAGTGTGAACAATGCATAATCAAACAATTTAACGCGCTTAAATCTTTAAGTAAAGAAGAACTTGTTAGGATTTCTAGTTGCAAAACATCCATGATTATTAAAAAAGGCGATGTTATATTCGAGGAAGGAGATTCTATAAACGGCGTATATTGTGTAAAAGATGGTATTTGCAAGCTCTCAAAATTAAGTTCCAACGGGAAAGATCAAATTGTTAAAATTGTAGTAAAAGGCGATTTATTAGGGCAACGTTCCCTCATTACGGGCGAAACCGCCAACTTACAAGCAACTGCTCTAAATGATATGGAACTGTGTTTTATTCCGAAAAATGAAATTGTTAATGATTTGCTTAATAACTCAAAATTTTCATTTGATGTTTTAAAGGAAATGGCTCACGATTTAAAGGAAGCAGATGATATCATTGTGAATATGGCACAAAAAACAGTGAGGCAGCGTCTTGCTGAAACCATTATTTATATTCATGAAAACTTTGGAACAAACCCCGATGGTACTTTAAGTGTCCTGCTGTCTCGCGAAGATTTTGCTAATATAGTAGGCACCGCTGTAGAATCCGCTATTAGGGTACTTTCTCAATTTAAAAAAGAAGGCTTAATAGTTACCATTGGCAAGCGTATCAAGATTAATAATATTGAAGGATTAAAACGTGTAGAATAACAACCATAAGTATTTCTCTAGTTTGTTATAGAAAAATTTAATACTTCCTTAGCTTTTTTTGGCTTTAAATACCGTATTTTTATGCTGCTATGGTAAATAAAAATACGTCTAGAAAAGGTTTTGTATTTAAAAAATATGAAGCTCCAAACAAATCTCCTTTCGATACACTCTTCGAAATTTTTAAAGAGCTTATTACGCATACATCGGGCGACTTTGATGAAGCTATTGATTGGTTGCGGGAATTGGATAAAGAATACAAGTTAACCACTTCTGAATATACCATAGACGATTTTATAGAAGACCTTAAAAAGAAAGGTTACATAAGGGAAGAAATTGATCCTGATGGTAATAGTGGCGGTACGTCCATTACCGCAAAAACCGAACGGGCCATTCGTCAACAGGCCTTAGACCAAATTTTTGGAAACATAAAACGCAGTGGACAGGGGAATCATAAAAGTAAAAGTCCGGGTATTGGCGATGAACATACAGGTGATTTTAGGAACTATCAATTTGGTGATAGTTTAGATAAAGTTTCCGTTACCGAAAGTTTAAAAAATGCCCAGATTAATCATGGTATAGGAAACTTCAGTCTCTCTGAAGAGGATTTGGTTGTTGAAGAAACACTTCACAAATCCCAAATGAGTACCGTATTGATGATTGACATTAGTCACAGCATGATACTGTACGGTGAAGATAGAATCACACCAGCAAAAAAAGTGGCCATGGCATTGGCAGAATTAATCACCACCCGTTATCCAAAAGACACTTTGGATATTTTGGTGTTTGGCAACGATGCTTGGCAAATTGAAATTAAAGAGTTGCCTTATTTAAAAGTAGGGCCTTATCATACTAATACGGTAGCGGGTTTGCAGCTGGCAATGGACTTACTTCGTAGAAAGCGAAATACCAATAAACAAATTTTTATGATTACTGATGGAAAACCCAGTTGTGTGCGTATGCCTGACGGACAATATTATAAGGATAGTGTTGGATTAAATCCATTTATAACCAATAAGTGTTATGCGATGGCGCAACAAGCCAGACGCTTGCATATTCCCATAACTACGTTCATGATTGCACAAGATGAGTATTTAATGCGGTTTGTTCGTGAATTTACCTATGCCAATCAAGGAAAAGCATTCTATACTGGATTAAAAGGCTTGGGGGAAATGATTTTTGAGGATTACGAAACCAATAGGAAAAAAAGAATTAGAGGATAATTAATTAGCTGTTAGCCCTTAGGCACTAGCCTTTAGCTGGAGTATAATTGTGCTAAAAGCCAAAAGCAAACAGCCAAAAGCAATAAAATGAAAAATATAAAAACATTTGGAGACCTAAAGGCTTCAGGATATAAAAGCAAATCCATTAAAGATGAATTGAGAGATAATCTCATTCAGAAAATAAAGAACAAAGAAACCACTTTTGAAGGTGTTCATGGTTATGAAAATACGGTGATTCCAGAGTTGGAGCGCGCTATTTTATCTCGTCATAATATTAATTTATTGGGTTTACGCGGACAAGCAAAGACACGTTTAGCACGGTTGATGCTTAATTTATTGGATGAATATATTCCGTTTGTGGAAGGTTCAGAAATTAATGATGACCCATTTCAACCCATATCCAGATATGCCAAAGAATTACTAAAGGAAAAGGGTGATGATACGCCCATTTCTTGGTTGCACAGAAGTGAGCGTTTTGCCGAAAAATTAGCAACGCCTGATGTTACGGTCGCGGATATTATTGGTGATGTAGACCCCATAAAAGCAGCTAACTTAAAATTAAGTTATGCCGATGACCGCGTGATTCATTATGGGATGATTCCAAGGGCCAATCGTTGCATTTTTGTTATTAATGAATTACCAGATTTGCAGGCTAGAATTCAAGTGGCTTTGTTTAATATTTTACAAGAAGGCGATGTGCAAATTAGAGGGTTTAAGTTGAGGTTGCCTTTGGATATTCAGTTTCTGTTTACAGCAAATCCCGAAGATTATACCAATAGAGGAAGTATTGTCACGCCGTTAAAAGATAGAATTGGGTCTCAAATTTTAACCCATTATCCAGCAGATATAGAAACAGCAAGATTGATTACAGAACAAGAGGCAAAGGTTTTGGAAAGTCAGAAACAATCCATTAAAGTGCCAGATTTAGCCAAAGATTTGTTGGAACAAATTGTGTTCGAGGCCAGGGAAAGTGATTTTATAGATTCCAAAAGTGGTGTCAGTGCTAGATTAAGTATTACGGCATTCGAAAACTTATTAAGTACTGCGGAATTACGTGCGTTGAAATCGGGAGACGAAACAACTACGGTGCGTTTAAGTGATTTTGTGGGTATCATTCCATCCATTATAGGTAAAGTAGAATTGGTTTATGAAGGTGAACAAGAAGGCGCCGCAGTCGTGGCCTATAATTTAATAGGTGAAGCTGTTAAAACCTTGTTTGAAGAATTTTTTCCTAAGATTGGTAAGCTAAAAAAGCAAACGGAGGAAAGTCCATATGATGATATTGTATCTTGGTTTTTCAATCAGAAAGAGGGTTTTGAATTATTGGATGATATTAATGATAAAGAATACAAAATGATGTTGGATGCCATATCGCCTTTAGATGAATTATTAAATGAGTACCAACCAGATTTAGAAAAAGATGATTTGTATTTTGAGAAAGAGTTTGTGCTTTGGGCTTTGGTGGAATTCAAATTGCTCAGCAAATTCAGGTTTGCAGAAGGCACACAGTTTAAGGATCCTTATGGCAGTTTTATAAGCGGTATTTAAAATATAGAGCTTAGTATTTATAATCTACTTTTAATATTATTAGCGCATAATTGAATGATTTCTATTATGCGCTTTTTTCTGGTTTCTTCCCTTTTTGCTTGATTTAGCCAATATAAGTAGCTTTTTCTGTATGAAGGGGCAAAGTTTTGGTAATTGGTATAAGCGAGCGGATTTTTATCAAACTCTATTTGCAAATCGTCTGGTATCGTGCCATTTTCAACAGCATCTAAAGTAGTCCAACTACCATTTTGTTTAGCGATTTCAATTTTGGCTAGACCGCTTTCATGCATTAAGTTATTTGAAATTAACTCTTCAATATACTTTTTGTTTAAGGCACTCCAAACACTTTTATTGTTTCTAGGAGTAAAATATTGTTTGCGTTTTCCATCACCTAAACTTTTTACTGTAGAATCAATCCAACCATAACATAAGGCAATTTTAACGGCCTCTTCCCAACGCATACTATCATTTTCGTGTGCTACTTTATAAAAAATGAGATAAACGCCTTTACATGTTGTGTGATTTTCATGTAACCACTCCCGCCATTCGGTATCCGTTTTAAAATAATGTTCAGATAATTCCAAAAACTTATAACTTTTTGCTTTCTACATAAAAATTGGGATCAACTTCGAGAGAAGCGTTTCCGGTTTCTAAAGTGATGGTTTTCCATTCTGCTTTAGGATAAATCCATTGTTCTTTATCGTTAATGTTGACTTTAACGGGCATATCAAATTTTTCCACAATACTTGTCCAACGGTACTTTAATTGATTATTCTCTATGCTATATTCAAGAGTTGGCACTTTGGTAGTTCTTAAATACTGATTGAAAAATTCGGTTAAATCAATGCCGGATTGTTCGCTAATATAATTTTCAATTTGTTGGGTCGTTACAGTTTGATGATAAAATGTTCTATTGAGTCCGCGTAAAATTTGGCGCCATTTTTCATCATCTTCAATTAACTGTCTTAAGGTATGCAGCAAGTTAGCTCCCTTGTCATACATATCACTAGAACCTTCCTTATTAACATGATATGTGCCAATTAAAGGTTTATCGTTATTAATACCTCTTCGTAAACCAATAACATATTCTGAAGCCGCTTTTTTACCATGATAGTAATCCAAAAATAAACTTTCGGAGTAACAGGTAAATCCTTCTTGAACCCATAAATCGGCAACATCTTTAACCGTTATGTTATTGGCGAACCATTCGTGGCCGGCTTCATGTATAATGATGTAATCAAACATGAGTCCCCAACCTGTATTCGATCTATCTCTACCTAAATAGCCTTTCAAGTATTTGTTGCCATAGGTTACTGAACTTTGATGTTCCATACCTAAATAAGGGACTTCTACAAGTTTAAAACTGTCTTTGTAAAAGGGGTAAGGTCCAAACCAATGCTCAAAAGCTTTCATCATTTTTGGAGCATCTTTAAAATGTTGTTTGGCTTTATCAAGATTATCACGCAAGACATAATAATCCATATCTAAATTTCCAGCTTCACCATCATAAATTTCCGAAAAATTAGCATAATCACCTATGTTGATGTTTACACCATAATTGTTGATTGGACTTTTTACAATCCAGTGGTACGTTTTTGTGTCACCAAATTGCTCAACACTTCTAAGTCTCCCATTGGAAACGTCCATCAAGTCTTTAGGTACATTGACGCTAATGAGCATGCTATCTACTTCATCGTACATATGGTCTTTACAAGGCCACCAAACACTGGCTCCCAAACCTTGATTGGAAGTAGCAACAAAATGGTTGCCATTATTGTCTTTTTTCCAAGAAAAACCGCCGTCCCAAGGTGCGTTGATAGCCTCTTGGGGATGACCTTCAAAACTGACTTCCAGACTATTTATCTCTCCAATATTTTGTTTGTCAATCAATGTCACGAAATGGGCATTTCCATCATCTTTAACTTGTAATGCTTTACCATTTTGAGTGATTTTTGTAATCACCATAGGTGCTTGCAAATCAATTTGCATAACGGTATTATTTTCCAAAACTTTATATTGAATGGTATTTTTACCAGAAATGAATTTATTATCTGGCTCCACTTTTACCTCTAAATGATAATAGGTTAAATCCCACCAAGCACGCTCTGGTGTGATGCTACCTCTTAAAGTATCCTGCCTTGTAAAGGCCTCTTTTTTATTTAATAAATCTTGGGCTTGCAGTTTTACTGTTGAAAACAATAAAATAATACTTGATATTACTAATAAACGATTCAGCATATTTTTTAAAAATTAAAGGACTAAAATACAGTATTTGGGAAAACTACAACACTTTCAAATCCGTTTTCTCCAACAGATGCTATTCCGAAAAAGTAGTTATCAACAACAATACCATCTAATGTGAATTCTGAAATATCACCCACATATCTACTATAATCCCAAGTAGGCGAGGTGGTATCCCTCCAATAAATTTTATAGCCAACGGCACCAGTTACTTTTTCCCATTTAAATGTTGCCGAAGGTTCTACGGCACCACCAATAGACACCTTTTTTGGTGGTGGTGGGGCGGACGCTAAACTTGCTAAGTTAATGGCGTTTACAGCGGTTAGTTTCTTGGCATAATCAAAATTGACGTGTTCAATAACATCGCCATATTTAATACCATTTTCTTCTCTAATATCCTGATGCTGTTGGTTGTAGTTTTCATGTGCTTCCATAATCCGGATACCCGCAAAACCTAAATCATTAAACGGACGATGATGTCCGCCACGACCAAATCTATCCAATCTATAAACCATCATAGGGTTCATTTCTGGCATATACGTTTTTGTGGTTTTGTGAACATATCGGGCTAGTTGTCTTGAAATGCCATCAATTTCCCCACCATAAAAGCGTCTTAATTGGCGTTCACGTTCTGTTTCTGTTGGCGGAACAGGTTCTGAAAAAATTCTGAAGGTTCTGTTATCAACAACGCCATCCAAGCCTTGAATGTTTCCAATCATATCATTATTTAAAACCCCGATAATGTCCCAATCATGTTCTTTGGCATAGTTGGCTAAACCAGCTCCACCAAATAATCCTTGTTCCTCTCCTGAGAGACCGACGTATATAATACTGTTTTCAAATTTATATTTTGATAAAACTCTAGCAGTTTCTATAGTTCCAGCCATACCAGAAGCATTATCGTTTGCTCCTGGTGCATCCGTGGTAAAATCCATAGTATCACTGGCACGGGAATCTATATCGCCACTCATAATTATATAACGGTTTGGGTATTTGGTGCCTGTTTGAATAGCGACTACATTGACGACCCAAGCATCATGAGGCACACGGTTATTGCCATTTTTAGTCACAAAATCCTTTTGATAAAATACATCTAAGCAATTATCGCAACTTCTGGAAATGGTTTCAAATTCTTGTTTTATCCAACGTCTGGCAGCTCCAATACCTCGTGTATTTGATAAGGTGTCACTGAAGGTGTTTCGTGTGCCAAAATTCGCTAATGTATGAATGTCCTTTTCAATTCTTTCAGCAGAAACGGCATCAATGATATCATATATTTTTTGGTCTGTTTGAGATAAGGAAATGGTAGTTATTAAAAGAAAGAAGCTTAGGAATGGAATTTTCATGGAAATTTTATTTTAAAAATAATGAAAATAAAATCGCCTTGAAAATTAATTCAAAGCGATTTAATAATTGGATTCAGTTACTAAAATATTGTATTTTGCTCAAAAGCAATATTTATTCTCTTTAATGACCTTATCGGCAATAATGTTTCTTAATTCAATAATGTTGGGCATGTTAACGTATTTCATATAACGTTTTAAACCCATAAGCATCATACGTTGTTCGTCTCCCGTAGAGAATGAAATAATGGAGTGTTTACCAGCCGTTTCAATAACATCTATGGCATGAAATAAGTTTAATTTAGCCATAGCTATTTGTTCTTTTACGGCTTCTTCGCCTTCTTTTTTAGCTAATTTTTCAGCTCTTAGGATAGCGGATTCCGCTAAATAAACTTGGATTAATATATCAGATGAAGCAAGCATTAATTGTTGATGTTTTTCTATGTCTTCACCATATTTTTGTAAAGCAGCACCAGCAACCATCAAAAATAATTTTTTAAGATTTTTAATAATGCTTTTTTCTTCGGAAAACAATTCTGAAAAATCTGGTGTTTCAAATGAAGGGATGCCAGTTAATTCGTTTGCCACTTCGGTAGCGGGTCCTAATAAATCCACATGACCTCGCATGGCTTTTTTAATCAGCATACCAATAGATAACATTCTATTTATTTCGTTGGTACCTTCATAAATCCGAGCGATGCGGGCATCTCTCCAAGCAGATTCAATAGGCGTTTCTTCGGAAAATCCCATACCACCAAAAATTTGAATGCCTTCATCGGTACATTTTTGGGTAAATTCAGATACCGCTACTTTTAAAATGGAACATTCAATAGCATATTCCTCCACACCTTTTAATTCCGCTTCTTGATGTGTGTCTTTTTCATTGTTTTTACGAAGTTCAATACGGTCTTCGATATTTTTAGCGGCTCGGTAACTCGCTGCTTCACCAACCCAACAATTGGTTGCCATTTCAGCAATCTTTTGTTGAATGGCACCAAAACTGGAAATTGGTGTATTAAACTGCACACGATCATTGGCATATTTTACGGATTCGGTAATCACACGGCGCTGCGCATCCAAACAAGCAGCGGCTAGTTTTATTCTGCCGACATTTAAAGCATTCATTGCTATTTTAAAGCCATTTCCTCTGCTGGAAAGCATATTTTCAACTGGGACAACGGTTTCATTATAGAATACTTGTCTGGTTGAAGAGGCACGAATCCCTAATTTGTGTTCTTCTTCACCCATGGTAATGCCGTTTGGATTCTTCGGGTCATATTCAACAATAAAACCTGTGATGTTTTTGTCATCTTCAATACGGGCAAAAACAATCATCAAACTACAAAAACCAGCATTTGAAATCCACATTTTCTGACCAGTGATTTTATATGATTTTCCGTCATCCGATAACACTGCTTTTGTTTTTCCGGAGTTGGCATCACTACCAGCACTTGGCTCGGTTAAGCAATACGAACCAAACCATTCCCCTGAAGCGAGTTTAGGGATATATTTCTGCTTTTGTTCTTCTGTTCCGTATAATAAAATGGGTAAGGTTCCAATACCTGTGTGTGCACCGAAAGCAGTACTGAATGACCCCGTGGCACCTGAAATATAGTCGCAAACGAGCATCGTATCCACAAATCCCATGCCCATGCCACCGTATTCTTCTGGGACGGAAACACCTAAAAATCCCATTTCCGCAGCTTTTTTCATGCAAGATTCTGTTAAGGCATAATCTTTTGCTTCAAAGCGTGGTTTGTTTGGCCAAATTTCTCTGTCCACAAATTCCGTAACAGCGTCTTTCATCATTTTTTGTTCTTCCGAAAAATCTTCTGGAATGAATATATCCTCACAGTTTGTTTCTTTAACCAAGAATTGACCACCACGTAAAATGTTTTCTTCTGTTGTTTCCATTTTTTTTAGATTTATAGATTCAAGAACCAAGATCTAAGACAGATGATTTTGTCTCGATTTGATACTTGAATTATTTTTTGTATTTCTTTTATTTTTACTCTAATTGTTTTAATTCTTCTTCAGAAATAGTTTAATTCCAAATTTTTAGATTCTTGTAATTATGACGCTTTCTCAATCCCACCGATAAATTTCTATATTCTATTGTCTAGTTTCTATTATCTTTTGTCTTAACCAAGAAATTCAAATATCCCACAAGCACCTTGCCCAGTCCCAACACACATCGTTACTGCTCCATATTTACCAACCATAGTTCGTTTACGCATTTCATCAAATAATTGTACGGATAGTTTGGTTCCTGTACAACCCAACGGATGGCCTAATGCAATAGCACCACCATTCACATTCACAATATCTTTATTAAGGTGTAATTCTCTTATAACCGCTATGGATTGGGAAGCAAAAGCTTCATTTAATTCTATCAAACTCAAATGATCTAGTTTTAATCCTGCTTGTTGTAATGCTTTAGGAATGGCCTTTACAGGACCAATGCCCATAATGCGAGGTTCTACGCCCACAGCAGCATAACTGACCAATCTGGCGATGGGTTCCAAATTTAATTCTTTAACCATATCTTCACCCATGACCATTACAAAGGCAGCACCATCACTCATTTGTGACGAATTCCCAGCGGTAACGGAGCCATTGGCAGCAAAAACAGGACGTAATTTTGCTAACGCCTCTATACTCGTGCCAGCCCTTGGACCTTCGTCTTTTGTTACGGTGTATTTTTTTATTGCTTTTTTACCATGGTCATCTAAATACGTTTCTTCCACTTCAATGGGAACAATCTGATCTTGAAAACGATTTTCAGCTTGAGCTTTTAAGGCTTTCATATGTGAATTATAGGCAAATTCATCTTGGTCTTCACGAGATACGTTAAATTGGTTGGCAACAGCTTCCGCCGTATTCCCCATACCCCAATAATAATCTTCGTGCCCAGCTTTTACGGTATTATAATTTAATTCGGGTTTAAAACCTGTCATAGGCACAGAACTCATGCTTTCAGAGCCTCCAGCAATGATACAATTTGCCATGCCTGATTGAATTTTAGCAACCGCAATGGCAATAGTTTCGATTCCTGATGAGCAAAAGCGATTGACGGTCACTCCGGGAACATCTACAGAATTTAAACCAATAAGCGATATAAATCGAGCCATGTTTAAACCTTGTGCGCCTTCTGGCATGGCGTTTCCAACAATCACATCATCAATACGTTTAATATCTAAATTGGGTAATTCTTTCATCATGTGCTGGATGGTTTCCGCACCCAATTCATCCGCTCTTTTAAAACGGAACACACCCTTTGGCGCTTTGCCAACGGCCGTTCTGTATGCTTTTACTATATATGCTTGTTTCATTTTTTTAGATTTTTAGACTCCTTAGATCTATAGACTAGTTAGATTTCTAAAATTCTAGAAATCTAACCATCTAAAAGGTCTAGTTACGTAATGGTTTCCCAGTTTTTAACATGTGTTGAATACGTTCTAAGGTTTTACGCTCTGTACATAAACTTAAAAAGGCTTCACGTTCTAAATCCAATAAATACTGTTCGCTAACTAAAGTTGGTTCCGATAAATCGCCACCTGCCATGACATACGCTAGTTTGTTAGCAATTTTATGGTCATGTTCACTTATAAAATTGGACGCTTCCATAGAATCCGTTCCTACTAAAAACATCCCAAGAGCTTGTTTTCCCAAAACTTTAATATCTTTTCTTTTGATAGGTTGAGTGTAGCCCGTTTCAGCCATTAATTTTGCATAGGATTTAGCGGTTGCTATTTGTCTGTCTTTGTTAACGACGACAATATCTTTCCCATGTTGAAGGATTCCCAAATCAAAAGCCTCATAGGCAGAAGTTGATACTTTTGCCATGCCGATGGTTAGGAAATAATCTTGTAAGGTGTTCAATTCCACATCACCTTTTCTAAACGTATCCTGAGCTCTTAAAGTCAGTTCCTTAGAACCACCACCTCCAGGAATAACGCCAACCCCAAATTCTACCAAACCAATATAAGTTTCCGCTGCAGCAACTACTTTATCAGCGTGCATGGATAATTCACAGCCGCCACCCAAACACATACCATGGGGAGCAGAAATGGTCGGGATTGAGGAGTATCGCATGCGCATCATGGTATCTTGAAAATATTTAATGGCTCCATTAAGTTCGTCATATTCCTGTTCTACCGCCATCATAAAAATCATGCCTATATTAGCGCCAACAGAGAAATTGGCTGCTTGATTACCAACCACCAAGCCTTGAAAATCTTTTTCGGCTAAATCAATGGCTTTATTAAGTCCGGCCAGCACATCGCCACCAATTGTATTCATTTTAGATTGGAATTCACAATTTAAAATACCATCACCTAAATCTTCTACAACCACACCAGAGTTTTTAAATACTTCATTGGATTTTCTAATATTATCCAGAATGATGAAAGCATCCTGTCCTGGAATTTTTTCTTGGGTTTTCTTAGGAATATCGTAATAATAAGTAGCTCCTTCTTTTATAGAATAAAACGATTTATTGCCCGATGAAAGCATCTCATTGACCCAAGCAGCAGGTTCTAAACCTTCAGCTTTCATTATTTCAATGCCTTTTACAACACCAATGGCATCCCATATTTGGAATGGGCCGTGTTCCCAACCAAAACCAGCTTTCATGGCATCATCAATCTTGTATAATTCGTCTGTGATTTCAGAAATTCTGTTAGAAACATAAGCGAACATTGAAGCAAAATTCTTTCGGTAGAAATCACCTGCTTTGTCTTTTCCTGAAACTAATATTTTAAAACGATCAATAACTTTATCGATGGTTTTAGTTTGTTCTAAAGTGGGAAAATTTGATTTTTTTGAAGGTTTGTAGTCTAGAGTATTTAAGTCTAATGCTAAAATGCTATTACTTTCTTTTTTGTAAAATCCTTGTCCCGTTTTACTTCCCAACCATTTGTTTTCCATCATTTTGCTTATAAAATCTGGAAGTTTAAAAAGCCCATGAGCTTCGTCATTAGGACAGTTTTCGTAAATGCCATTAGCAACATGAACTAAGGTATCCAATCCAACAACATCGACGGTTCTAAATGTAGCGGATTTTGGTCTGCCAATAACAGGACCTGTTAATTTATCGACATCCTCAACAGTCAAACCAAGTTCTTTGACTTGATGAAACAAACTCATAATACCAAAAATACCTATTCGGTTTCCTATAAAAGCTGGTGTATCTTTAGCAATGACTGAAGTTTTTCCTAGAAATTGTTCGCCGTAATTGTTCAAAAAACTTAAAACTTCTGGAGATGTTTTAGGTCCGGGAATGATTTCAAATAATTTTAAATAACGTGCCGGATTAAAAAAATGTGTCCCACAAAAATGTTTTTGAAAATCCTCACTTCTGCCTTCACTCATAAAATGAATCGGTATTCCAGAGGTGTTAGATGTAATTAAGGTTCCAGGTTTTCTATGTTTATCAAGGGTTTCAAAGACTTTCTTTTTAATGTCCAGACGTTCTACAACCACTTCAATAATCCAATCAGCTTCAGACACTTTAGAAATATCATCTTCTAGATTTCCTGTTGTAATTCTACTGGCAAATTTTTCGTGATAAATAGGAGAAGGCTTCGATTTTAAGGCATTGGTAAGGGAATCATTGACCAAACGGTTTCTAACAGCTTTGCTTTCAAGTGTTAGACCTTTTGATTTTTCTGCATCGTTAAGTTCTCTGGGAACAATATCTAAAAGTAACACTCCCACTCCAATATTGGCAAAATGACATGCTATGCCACTTCCCATAATACCGGATCCAATAACTGCAACTTTATTAATTAAACGTTTACTCATAATTTAGTTGTACTATAACCTTTTTATTGATTGTATATTTTTTTATTTGAAACTAGATGGTTTATCAGTTCCGATACTTCATAAAAATGTTTTAATTTTTCTTCTGAAACATTGTTTTTAATGGCCTCGTTAAATGCAAGTACCTTTTCTCTTGAAAAAGCTCTTTTTTCTCTTCCAAAATCTGTTAAGGTGATGATGACACCCCTTCCATCTTCAGGATTTGGTTGGCGTTCTATTAAGCCATTTTGTTCCATAGTTTTTAATATTCTGGACAAACTGGTGGCTTCCATGCCCATTTTAGGGCCTAATGCTGTTGAAGGTGTTCCTTTTTCTGGGTCGATGCTTAAAAGTGTAAAGCCAGTTGCCATAGTGCTGCCAATTTTTGAAGCTTCTTCATTATACATTTTTTGAACTGTTAACCACGTGGTTCTTAATACATAATCGATCGTTTTGTCTTTCATCTGCTTATGATGGTTGGTTTTTTATAAATCAGCTATCATATCTTTTAATAATGGTATGTAAAGATTTTTTCCATATCCATTATTCATTAATATCTGGTTCGTTATTTCAAATATACAAAAACATATTATGCATGCATAATATGTTGAAATAAAATAAAGTTAAAAAAAAACCACTCATTGTTGTTGAGTGGTTGAGAAAATGATTTATTGATATATCTTATTATAAAGATCTATGTATTTTGCCTTGATGTCCTTTCGCTTCATTTTCATGGTAGGTGTTAAGTGCCCAGCATCAATAGACCAAATATCAGGAGTTAATTCAAATTTTTTGATTTGTTCCCATTGTCCAAATTTTTTGTTGGCTTCATCTATTTCTTTCTGAATTCTTTCAATGACTTTTGGATTGTTACTAATACTCAAGTCAGTAGAAAAATCAATACCATGTATTTTACCCCATTTTTTAACAAAATCAAAATTGATTTGAATTAAAGCAGCAGGCATTTTTTCGCCATCACCTACAACCATAACTTGTTCTATAAACCGAGATTGTTTTAATTGATTTTCAATAATAGATGGTGCTATGTATTTGCCACCAGAGGTTTTGAACATTTCTTTTTTTCTATCGGTAATTTTTAAAAAACCATCAGGGTCTATTTCTCCAATATCCCCAGTATGGAAATAACCATCAATTAAGACTTCATCCGTTTTTTCAGGATCTTTAAAATACCCAAGCATCACATTGGGGCCTTTAACAAGAATTTCACCATCTTCAGCAATTTTAACACTTACATTATCAATAATTTTGCCTACAGTGCCTATTCTAAAACCACCATGTCTAACATCGTTTACAGATATAACGGGAGAGGTTTCCGTTAAGCCATATCCTTCCATAATGGGTAATTTGGCTGCTGCAAAAACTCTTGTAAGTCTTGGTTGTAACGCGGCACTACCAGAAACCATGATATCCAGTTTGCCACCAAGCGCTTCTTGCCATTTTTTAAATATCAATGCTCTAGCTATTTTTAATTGTAATTCGTACCAAAAACCATTCTTTCCATAGGGTTCGTATTTTAAACCCAAGTTAAGCGCCCAAAAGAAAAGCATCTTTTTTATTCCTTTTTGGTCGTTTCCTTTGGAAACAATTTTATCATACACTTTTTCATATAATCTGGGAACACCGGTCATTACATTTGGCTTCACTTCTTTTACATTGTCACCCATTTTCTCGATGGATTCTGCAAAGTAAATCTCAACACCACAGTATAGATATAAATAAAGAATCATACGTTCAAAAACATGACAAACAGGAAGAAAGCTTAAAGCTTTGGATTTTCCATAATGAAAAGGCACGCGCTTTTCGCTATCCAATACATTTGAAACTAAGTTATTATGTGAAAGCATAACTCCTTTTGGTTTTCCTGTAGTTCCAGAGGTATAGATTAAAGTTGCTAAATCATGAGGTAATACACTATTTTTCCTTAATTCTACCTCATTTTGGTTGCTGGCGTCTTCTCCTAATTTTAAAATTTCGGTCCAATGATTTTCATTTTCAATACGATCGAATGTGTAGATATTTTTAAGTTTTGTATTGTTTTTAATGACGTTTAGCTTTTGTAAAACCTCATTATCTGAAACAAAACAATAAATAGCTTCGGAATGATTTAAAATATATTCATAATCTTCAGAAGAGATTGTAGGATAGATGGGCGCATTTTGAGCGCCTATTTGAAGGACACCAATATCTAGAATATTCCATTCGGTTCTATTTGAAGAAGAAATTATAGCAATCTTATCGTTTGGTTTTACACCCAAACGTAATAACCCTCGGCTAATGGCATTGGCTTGATTTATAAACTCTTGTGTGGACACAGATTGCCACTCACCATCGTATTTTGTGCTGAATGCTTTTTCCAAATTATAAGTCTTTAACTGATAATAAGGGAAATCAAAAATCCTATTAATTTCTGCCATTTAGTTATATATATAAGTTCTTGTAATGCAAAGTATGAAATTAAAAACGATTTTCAAATTAGCAAATTAAAAGCAATTTTCTTGCTTGCTTATAAATTTTAAATGTTGTTTTCTATTTAAACCTAAAATGAATGTTACTAATAACATGATTTAAGTCATTGAATTTCAAGTTTCAGAGATGTAACTTTAGAGTTATAATTTGAATTATGAATTAATAAAAAAGTATAGATTATGGAACTATTGGAAAAAGCAAAGACCAGAGTTTTTAGATTTGGAAACAAATCTGCCGATGGTAATAGTAAAATGAAAAATCTGCTAGGAGGCAAAGGTGCCAATTTAGCAGAAATGAGTTCTATTGGAATTCCTGTGCCTCCAGGTTTTACAATCACAACCGATGTTTGTACCGAATATAATTTATTGGGAGAAGAAGTTGTTATCAATAATTTAAAATTGGAAGTTGAAGAATCTATAGCGAATATTGAGTCATTAATGGGAGCAAGGTTTGGAGATATGAACAATCCCTTGTTGGTATCGGTACGTTCTGGAGCCCGGGTTTCAATGCCGGGCATGATGGATACCGTTTTAAACCTTGGCATAAACGATGAGGTTGTTATTGGCCTAGCTAAAAAAGCGGATAATGAACATTTTGCTTGGGACTCGTATCGCCGTTTTATTCAAATGTATGGCGGTGTGGTTTTAGGAATGAAACCAGAATCTAAGGAAAGCATGGATCCCTTCGAAGAAATAATGGATCACCTTAAAGAAAAGAGAGGGATTCGTTTGGATACCGAATTTTCGGTACAAGATTTAAAGGATTTGGTTTATGATTTTAAAGATGCCGTTAAAAAGCAAACAGGTCGTAACTTTCCAACTGACCCTTGGGAACAATTATGGGGAGCCATTATAGCTGTTTTTAATAGTTGGAATGGAGAGCGTGCCATGTACTACAGGAAAATGCATGGTTACCCAGAAGATTGGGGAACGGCAGTGAATGTTCAGGCTATGGTGTATGGTAATATGGGCGATAATTCGGCCACAGGTGTTTGTTTTACAAGAGATGCTGGTACGGGTGAAAATGTTTTTAATGGTGAATATTTGGTAAATGCTCAAGGAGAAGATGTAGTAGCGGGCATTAGAACCCCTCAACAAATCACGAAATTAGGGTCTTTACGATGGGCAGAATTGGCTAGAATTGATGAAGAGGTGAGAGCCAAAGATTATCCATCACTTGAAGAATTGATGCCTGGGAATTATAATGAATTAGTTGGTTACGAACACATATTGGAAAAGCATTACCGGGATATGCAAGATATGGAGTTTACCATCCAAGATGGAAAACTTTGGATTCTTCAAACAAGAAATGGTAAGCGTACTGGGGCTGCGATGGTTAAAATTGCGGTGGACTTATTACAAGAAGGTTTGATAACTGAGGAAGAAGCTTTGTTGAGAATTGAACCTAACAAATTAGATGAGTTATTACATCCTATTTTTGATCCGGAAGCCTTAAAGAGCGCTCATGTAATTGCTCAAGGTTTGCCAGCATCTCCAGGTGCAGCTACTGGTAAAATTGTATTTTTTGCTGATGAAGCCAATAAGTTCAAAAATAGCATACTAGTGCGTATTGAAACGTCACCTGAAGATCTTGAGGGAATGAATATTGCCAAAGGGATCTTAACGGCTAGAGGAGGTATGACATCACATGCAGCCGTGGTAGCAAGAGGGATGGGCAAATGTTGTATCTCTGGTGCAGGTGCTTTAAAAATAAATTATAAAGACAGGACACTAACTGTCGGTGAGCATGAATACCATGAAGGTGACTGGATTTCCTTGAATGGTTCTACGGGCAATATTATTGAAGGTAAAGTAGCTACCGTTGAGCCAGAATTGACGGGTGAATTTGCTGAAATCATGAAGTTGACAGATAAATATGCCATAATGCAAGTAAGAACCAATGCAGATACACCTAATGACGCTAGAATAGCCAGAGGTTTTGGTGCCCAAGGCATTGGTTTAACGAGAACGGAGCATATGTTCTTTGAAATTGATAGAATCAAAGCTATGCGTGAAATGATTTTGGCAGATACCGTAAAAGGTAGAAAACAAGCATTGAATGGATTGTTGCCTATGCAACGCTCCGACTTTGAAGGGATTTTTGAAGCGATGGAAGGTTTTCCGGTGACTATTCGTCTGTTGGATCCCCCTTTACATGAGTTTGTTCCTCATCAATTAGCAACTCAAAAAGAACTTGCAGATGAAATGCATATTTCATTAATGGCAGTGAAGAATAAAGTGGCTGAACTGGAAGAGTTTAATCCCATGCTAGGACATCGAGGCTGTAGGTTAGGAAATACCTATCCAGAGATTACCGAAATGCAAACACGTGCCATCATTGAAGCCACGTTAAACCTAAAAGCCAAAGGGATTATTAGTAAGCCAGAAATTATGGTGCCATTAGTAGGTACGCTTAAAGAATTTGAAATGCAAGAACAAATAATCAGGAACACTGCAAAAACTGTTTTTGAAGAAAGAAATGACACCATAGATTATTTAATTGGAACCATGATTGAAATCCCACGAGCAGCATTGGTGGCAGATAAGATTGCCCAAAAAGCTGATTTCTTTTCATTTGGCACGAATGATTTAACTCAGATGACTTTCGGTTATTCCCGTGATGATGCTGGTAAATTCCTGCCAATTTATATCGAAAAAGGCATTTTGAAAGTAGATCCTTTTGAAGTTTTGGATCAAGAAGGTGTTGGTGAATTGATTAAAATGTCAACCGAAAGAGGAAGACGTGTTAAGCCAAATTTAAAAGTTGGTATTTGTGGGGAACATGGCGGGGAACCAAGTTCCATTGAATTCTGCTATAAAACAGGTATGAATTATGTGAGTTGTTCTCCTTTTAGAGTTCCCATAGCGAGATTGGTTTCAGCACAGGCTGTAATTAAAGAAACCAGGTAGTATTAATATTTTTTTTCATAATTAAAAAGCCCAGGTAATTATAAATTATCTGGGCTTTTTTAAAACAAGATTATTTATTATTTGTTTTCAATCCATTTTCTGGCATTCACAAAAGCTTCTAGCCAAGGAGATACCTCGTCGTTTCTGTTTTCTGGGTAATATGCCCAATTCCATTGAAATGTGGAGCGTTCAATATGTGGCATGGTTACTAAATGTCTGCCTGTTTTATCACACATTATGGCCGTATTAAAATCGGAGCCATTTGGGTTATGTGGATATTCGCCATAACCATATTTGGCAACAATATTGTATTTGTCTTCGGAATAAGGTAATTTAAACTTTCCTTCGCCATGTGAAATCCAAACCCCTAAAGTAGAACCTGCAAGCGTTGAAAGCATCACGGAATTATTTTCTTGGATTTTTACAGAAGTAAACCCACTTTCGTGTTTATGCGATTCGTTATGATGCATTTTTCCGTGAATCTCGTGTTCCGGATTAATCAAGTCTAATTCCATCCACAACTGACAACCGTTACAAATACCAACAGACAACGTATCTTCTCTTTTGAAGAAATCCTGAATGACTTTATTTGCTTTGTCGTTGTATTTAATAGCACCTGCCCAACCTTTGGCAGAACCAAGAACATCGGAATTTGAAAAGCCTCCAACAGCTCCTAAAAACTGAATGTCTTCCAAGGTTTCACGACCAGAAATTAAATCAGTCATGTGCACGTCTTTTACATCAAAGCCAGCTAAATACATGGCATTTGCCATTTCGCGTTCAGAATTGCTTCCTTTTTCACGGAGGATGGCGGCTTTGGGACGCGCTCCCCTTTCCTTTGGAGAGGGGTTGGGGGTGAGGCCTGTAAAATGTTTAGGAAATGTATAGTGGAGTGGTTGATTTTTATAATTATCAAATCGCACTTGAGCTAAATTATTAGCGGTTTGTTTTTGGTCTAAAAGGAATGATGTTTTATACCAAACATCACGTAATTCTGAAATGTTTAAGTTGAAAGTATCAGCATTGTTTTTGATACTTAATTGGTTGATTTCAGTAACTTTTCCAATGTTTAAAAACTCAATTTTAGCAGATTTTAAAACGGATTCAATGGAAGCGTCTTTAGATTGAATAACAATACCAGCATTTTCTGAAAATAACAGTTTAATGGAATCTTTTTCAGATAAAGCAGAAAGATTTAATTCAGCTCCAAGCTTAGTATCCGCAAAGCATAATTCTAAAAGCGTGGTAATCAATCCACCCGAAGCAACGTCATGTCCTGCAACAATTTGATTATCTTTTATTAATTTCTGAATGGTATTGAATATATTTTTAACATAAGCAGCACTTTTTACAGTGGGCGCATCATTGCCTATTTTGTTTAATATTTGAGCAAACGAGCTTCCGCCTAATTTAAAATCGTCTTGAGAAATATTAATATAATAAATACTGCCTGCATTTCTTTTTAAAACAGGCTCAACCACTTTAGTAATATCGTTACAGTTTCCAGCTGCGGAAATAATCACTGTTCCAGGAGCAATCACATCCTCATTAGGATATTTTTGCTTCATGGATAAGGAATCTTTTCCTGTCGGAACATTAATGCCTAAATCAATTGCAAATTCCGAAACGGCTTTAACGGCTTCATACAAACGGGCATCTTCACCTTCGTTTTTACACGGCCACATCCAGTTTGCGGATAGGGAAACGGATTTCAATTCGTCTTTTAACGGTGCCCAAATAATATTGGTTAAGGCTTCTGTGATGGCATTTCTACTGCCTGCTGTTGGATCAATCAATCCCGAAATAGGCGAGTGTCCAATCGAAGTCGCAATACCTTCTTTCCCTTTATAGTCAAGAGCCATAACACCCACGTTATTTAAAGGTAATTGTAAAGGCCCAGCACATTGTTGTTTAGCCACTTTGCCACCAACACAACGATCCACTTTATTGGTTAACCAATCTTTAGATGCCACAGCTTCCAATTGTAAAACTTGCTCTAAATAATCATGAAACTTATTGGAATCATAGGTAACTTCATCGTAGTTTCTTTCAACTGTTTTATCGGTCATGATGGTTTTTGGCGAACTACCAAACATATCTTCCATAGCTAAATCCATAGGCTTGTGGCCATTGGTCTTAGATTCAAATGTAAAACGATCATCACCAGTCACATCACCAACAGTGTACATAGGCGAACGTTCCCTATCGGCAATACGTTGTAATATATCAATATGGTCTTTATCAATCACCAAGCCCATACGTTCTTGAGATTCGTTACCGATAATTTCTTTATCGGAAAGTGTCGGGTCACCAACAGGCAAGGCATCTAAATCGATGTTCCCACCGGTAGCTTCTACCAATTCACTTAAACAATTTAAATGACCTCCAGCACCGTGATCATGAATGGAAACGATGAAATTTTCATCACTTTCAACCATCCCACGAATAGCGTTTGCAGCACGTTTTTGCATTTCTGGATTGGAACGTTGCACCGCATTTAACTCAATTCCAGAAGCAAAAGCCCCTGTATCAGCACTAGAAACGGCAGCACCGCCCATACCAATGCGGTAGTTTTCGCCACCTAGAATGACTATTTTATCGCCCGTTTGTGGTTCGCTTTTTAAAGCTTGGTCTTTTTTACCGTAACCGATACCACCGGCTTGCATAATCACTTTATCGAAACCAAGTTTTCTTGCTTCCTCTTCATGTTCAAAGGTTAAAACCGAACCACAAATGAGTGGTTGTCCAAATTTGTTACCAAAATCCGAGGCGCCATTACTAGCTTTTATTAAAATATCCATGGGGTTTTGGTACAGCCATTTGCGTTCAGGAAAGGCTTTTTCCCATGGGCGATTTTTTTCCAATCTAGAATATGACGTCATATAAACCGCTGTACCTGCAAGAGGCAAGGAGCCTTTTCCACCAGCCAATCTATCACGGATTTCACCGCCAGCACCTGTTGCTGCTCCATTAAAAGGCTCTACCGTTGTTGGGAAGTTATGGGTTTCTGCTTTTAAGGAAATCACAGACTCAAAATCCTTTACTTCATAAAAATCTGGTTTGTCGGCAGACTTTGGTGCAAATTGCTCCACTTTTGGTCCATCAATAAATGCCACATTATCTTTATATGCTGAAACAATGGAGTTGGGGTGTGTTTCAGATGTTTTTCTGATTAATTTGAAAAGTGATGTTGGTTTTTCTTCACCATCAATCACAAAGGTGCCGTTGAAAATTTTATGGCGGCAATGTTCTGAGTTCACTTGTGAAAAACCAAAAACTTCAGAATCCGTTAATGGGCGACCGATTTTCTTAGACACACCTTCCAAATAACTGACTTCTTCATCGCTTAATGATAGGCCCTCTTTTTTGTTGTATGCCGCAATATCCTGAATATTTAGAATAGGTTCAGGCTTAATATTTATAGTAAATGATTCTTGGTTTAATCCGTTGAATTTCTCAGAAATCATGGGGTCGTAATCCTTAAAATCTTTGGAAACGGCTTGAAATTCCTCAATACGAATGATATCAGAAATCCCCATGTTTTGGGTAATTTCCACAGCATTGGTGCTCCACGGAGTTATCATAGCGGCTCTAGGGCCAACAAAAAAAGCATCTAGAGATGCTTGTTCTATTTTTGGCTGGTTGCCAAATAACCACACTAATTTCGTTATGGTTTCGGTTGATAATTCTTTTGTTGTTTGAACAGCAAATATATTGCCGGTTACGTTTCCAAAGAAATGAATCATTATGTATCAGTTTGTGTTGCGTTTAACAAAGTGCAAATTTACTTTTTTTAAGTCTAATTTGGTGTAAATATGCCATTGAAAATTTAGAGTTATTCACGTTGTTATCAACTAAAAAAACGACTTTAAGTTGGTTTTAATATTATTCTTTCCTCTCCAACAAAGCCATATAAAATCCATCAAAACCCGATTGATGTGATAATACTTTTTTGTCTTTTAAAAGTGTAAAGCTTTTTCCGGCTTCCGATTTTAAAAAGGTCTTCACTTGTTCTTGGTTTTCAGAAGGTAAAATAGAACAGGTTGCGTACACTAATTGTCCGCCCACTTTTACTATTCTGGAATATTGTTGTAAAATCTCTTGCTGGGTTGTTTTTATTTTTTCAATAAAATCGGGTTGTAATTTCCATTTGGCATCCGGATTTCTGCGTAAAACTCCCAATCCAGAACATGGGGCATCAATCAGCACTCGGTCAGCTTTATCATATAATTTTTTAATGACCTTGGTAGAATCAATGGCTCTGGTTTCAATATTGTGGGCACTGTTTCGTTTGGCACGACGTTTTAATTCGTGGAGTTTATTTTCATATATATCCAGAGCTATAATTTGTCCTTTATTTTCCATTAAAGACGCAATATGCAATGTTTTCCCGCCTGCACCTGCACAAGCATCTACCACACGCATACCCGGTTGTACGTTTAGAAATTCAGCGACTAATTGCGAAGAGGCATCCTGTACTTCAAACAAGCCATTGCTAAAGGCATCCGTAGTAAATACATTGGCGCGTTCTTTTAGCTTTAAGGCGTGTGGATAGTCTGGAAGGATTTCTGTTTCAAATCCTAAGTCAAATAATTCTTCCTGTAATTTTTCTTTGGTTGTTTTTAGGGTGTTGACTCTTAAAATAACATCGGCTTGTTCGTTTAGGGCCTCCATTTCTTTGCTCCAAACTTTGTCACCAAGTTCTTTTGCCCCCAATTCATCTATCCAATCGGGAATGGATTCTTTGAATTTTCTAATTTTTGAAAGTTCATCAAAACGGCCTTTTATTTTGCGTGTTGGTGTCTCTTCAAAATATTTCCAATCGGGTAATTTAATGCCTTTTAAGGTTGCCCAAACGGCAAACATGCGCCATAGATTATCCCTATCAAAAGGTTCTTTAACTTCAGCAATTTCGGCATATAAACGTTTCCAACGTACAATATCATAGGTGGTTTCTGCAACAAAGGCACGGTCGCGTGCACCCCAACGTTTATCGCGTTTTAATAATTGTTGAATCACTTTATCGGCATAATGACCTTCATTGAATATCAAAGTTAATCCGTCAATAACCGAAAAGCATAAATTTCTGTGTAATCGCATGGTTTGTAAATAAGGCTGCAAAGTTACATTAATATGTTGATTTGTTGAATCGTTTGGGTCTTTATTCGTTTAGCTTTTATATTTTTATACACAATTGAAATTTATGAAACAGCTTTGGGTTTTTTGTTTATGTCTAGCGTTTTTGTTTTCCTGCGGAGGGAAGGACACATTTATACCGCGAAACTTTAATCACGTAAGCATTGAAACGATTTATTCGGACTCCTTGTTAAGTATTAGAGCCATTGATATTTTAAATGATGGTAGTTTGGCCTTTGCAGCCAACGAAGGTGTCTTTGGATTGTATAATCCTAGAAAAGACATGTGGCAAACATCTGTTCAAACCTATGATACTTTAAATTTAGAGTTTAGAGCCATTGCACATACTGCAACCGATTTTTTCATGTTGAGTATTGAGAATCCAGCCTTGTTATACAAAACAGGAGATAAGGGAAAAATGGAATTGGTTTATGAAGAACATGCTACGGGTGTTTTTTATGATGCCATGTTATTTTGGAATGATAACGAAGGTATTGCAGTTGGGGATAGCATGAACGGATGTTTATCCATTATTATTACTAGAGATGGTGGGAATACTTGGAATAAAATAGCATGTGCTAATCTTCCAAAGGCAGAAGAGGGTGAAGGTGCCTTTGCTGCTAGTAATACCAATATTAAAATTATAGGTAACAAAATATGGATAGGAACAACAGCTGGGAATATTTATATGTCTGATGACAAAGGATTAACTTGGGATGTTGTAAAAACACCTATTGTAAAGGCCAAAGACACTGAAGGCATATATTCTATTGATTTTTATGATGAACTTAATGGATATGCTATTGGTGGTGATTATACCAATCCAGATGCTAATACTGCCAATAAAATGCTAACAACGGATGGTGGAAAAACATGGCAATTAGTTGCTGAAAATAAAGATCCAGGATATAGTAGTTGTGTACAATTTATTCCTAACTCAAATGGAAAGGAATTGGTGGCGGTTGGATTAAAAGGCATTGATTTTAGTAACGATTCTGGATTAACATGGAAACATTTAAGTGACGAACCTTTTCATGCGCTTCGGTTTTTAAACGATGGTGTGGGTTATGCAGCAGGTTCCAAAAGAATTTCTAAAGTTGCTTTTAGAGAATAAGTTCAAATAAAAAAGGGAAGCTTGAACTTCCCTTTTTTTTATCTGTTACTATTTTCCCTGCGTCGTTTATTAAATTCTTCGAGCATTTTCCTGTTAAAGTCTTCTTCGGCATTTTTTAAAGCTAAAATCTTTTTTGCTGGAATGATGCTTCGGAGTTTCTTTATTAATTTAACGTCTTCAGCATGGATTTTACCTTCTATTTCTACAGCTTTATTTAAAAGTTCATTTGCTTTGTCATCAGAAATGGAAGCATAATTTTGTCTAATTTCATGAACTACTTTTCGAAACTCGTTAAATTTAAGGTTGCTAACGGTGTCGTCATAAGCATTATACACAGGCCAAAATTGTTGCGCTTCTTTTTCGGTTAAATTCAGTTTTTCGGTTATAAAAGCAATTTTAAGGCTTTTAATTTTATTTTCTTGAGCAAATATGCTTAGTGAAAAGCACAAGGCTAAAGTGATGATAATGGTTTTCATTTTTATTTATTTTTATTCTGAAAAGTAATCTTCAATATCAATATTGTTTAAAATATAGTTTTCCATGTTTTCTTCAGAGAAATTATGCTCTATAAAGTTTTCTTCCACAATGTCTTCATTAGTCAAAAGTGATGCCATATCGTAGGAGTCTATATATTCATTCATAATATAGCTTTCAAGAGATGCAGTTTCTAAAGTTTCAAAAGAGACACTTTTTTTGTTAAAAACAGATAAATTAAATAACAACAATATGGTTGCAGCAATACTGGAAACATAAAGTAAGTTTCTTCTGGTAAATAAGTTGATGACTTTGGTATTCTCGTTTTTAGAGATTTTATTTAATACAGTATCTCCCAAAGATTCGAAATAACCATCAGGAACTTTAAATCCAGAACCCTCTATGTTTTTAAGTTTCATTTGACTTAAAACAGCATCTTCTATACCTTCAAAATAATTGTTAGGTACTTTAAATCCTGCGTTTTTGATATTTTTTAATTTGTCACTCATAACCCTTAGACTTGGTTTTTATATAAAGGTTTAATTTTTAGTTAAATATGCTTCAATTTTTTTTACGGCTAAATGATAAGAGGCTTTTAAAGCACCTTCACTAGTTTCTAAAATATCTGCCATGTCCTTGTATTTTAAATCTTGAAAGTATTTCATATTAAATACCAGTTGTTGTTTTTGCGGTAGTTTTGAAATGGCTTCTTGTAATTTTAATTGCATCTCATTGCCATCGAAATATACATCTGTTGCCAGATTGGTTATTGTTGAATCTTGTAATTCTTCGTTTGATATTAAAAGTTGTTTGGCGTTTTTGTTAAGTAGGGTTATGGATTCGTTTGTTGCAATACGGTATATCCAAGAAAACAATTTACTATCTCCTTTAAAGCTATGTATGTTACTATAAATTTTGATGAACGTGTTTTGAAGTACATCGTCGGCATCATCATGAGACTTCACAATATTACGAATATGCCAATATAAACGCTCTTTATAAAGTGTCATTAAGGTTCTAAAAGCCTGTTCTTTATGTTTTTCAGATTTTAAATCTTCAAGCAGTTGTGCTTCGTCGGTCACAAAATATAGTATTCAAGTTAGACCGATAAATATACTAAAAGTTTAACCTGATAATTTCTAATTTTTTATCAAAAGATTAATTAATTGATAATCAAATATTTGCATATAAAATAATCGACGAAATGCTTATTTAACACGATTAAATGCAATTTTTCTTGTAAACTATTTTTTTTTGTTTTAAGTTTGCTCCAGAAACCTACTTAATATTGTTAGTGGTCCCCAAATCTAGCAATGAACGAAAAAAAAAAGGATAGAACCCCCCAAGTCTCTATCCTTTTTTATTTTATACAGTCTCCTTGTTAGTCGAAACTTTGCATATCTACCAATTTTTTATAAACACCATTATTGGCTATGAGTTGGTTGTGCTTGCCTTTTTCTACAATCTCACCTTTATTAAGTACAATAATTTCATCGGCATTTTGTATGGTAGATAATCTATGTGCAATAACAATGGATGTTCTGTTTTTCATCATATTTTCAAGCGCAATCTGAACTAAACGCTCACTTTCGGTATCCAAGGCAGAAGTTGCTTCGTCTAAAACCATAATTGGTGGACTTTTAAGAACGGCTCTAGCAATACTCAATCGTTGTTTTTGACCACCAGACAACTTATTTCCTGAATCGCCAATATTTGTTTCTATTCCATTGGGTAAATCTTTAACAAATTCCCAAGCATTGGCAATTTTTAAAGCTTCAATAACCTCTTCATCGGATGCGTTATCATTTCCGATTTTTAAATTGTTTTTAATACTTTCATTAAAAAGAATGGCGTCTTGGGTAACGATGCCAAGTTGGCTGCGTAAAGACATGGTTGTTAAATCTCGAATATCGATGCCATCAATTAAAATCCGACCTTCATTCACATCATAAAACCGGGTGATGAGATTGGCTATGGTCGATTTACCACTACCAGATTGTCCAACCAATGCAACAGTTTTTCCTTTGGGAATGGTTAATGAAAAATTCTTTAAAACGTATTCGTCTTGATATTTGAATGAGATATTTTCAAATACTATTTCAGAATCAAATCCTGTTTTTATAACAGCATTTATTTTGTCTTTTAATGGGTTTGGTGTATCAATAATTTCTTGAATACGTTCTGCCGCAGCTCCACCTTGTTTTATATTGTATAATCCTCTTGAAATAGCTTTTGCTGGAGTTAATATATTGTAAGCTAAGCCCATGTAAATTAAGAATGAGCTTCCATCTAACCCAGACGTGTTTGAGTCGCTTAAAACTAAATTTCCTCCATACCATAAAAGAACGGATATAACCATAATACCTAATAATTCACTGGTAGGTGATGCTAAATTTTGGCGGTTCAATAATTTATTGGAGAAATGATAAAATCGAGTTGTGGATTCCTGAAATTTATCGTTAAATTTTCCTTCGGCATTAAATCCTTTAATAATGCGAAGACCAGTAAGTGTTTCTTCCAAAGTGGATAATATAACTCCTTGTTCTTTCTGAACACGATCAGATTTTCTTTTTAAGCTTTTGCCAACATAAGAAATTATGATTCCAGAGATAGGAATAAAAATAAAAACGAATAGGGTTAATTGCGGACTTAAATAAAGCATCGCAATTATTGTGAAAATGATAGTTAATGGCTCACGTATGATAAGTTCTAGAACAGGTAAAAAAGAATATTCCAACATGGAGACATCATTTGTAACACGAGCCATAATATCGCCTTTTCTTTGTTCTGAAAAATAAGAAAGTGGTAATTCTACGGTTTTTTTATAGACAGCATTTCTAAGATCTCTAATGACTCCGTTTCTTAAAAAAACCAAAAAATAATTTGCTAAATAACCTGCTAAATTTTTCAATAAAAACATGAGAATGATTAAGCATATCACAAATATTAATGCTTTAGACTTGTCTCCTCCAGTAAATTGATTCATGTAAAAAGACAAATAATCTTCAATAAAATTACCAACTTTTAATAATCCTTCGTAAACAGGTTTCACGGAAGGGACTTCTTTGTCTTTTCCAAAAATGACATCCAGCATGGGTTTTAAAGCCACAAACGATAGGGTGCCAAATAAAGCAAAAAACACATTAGAAATAATGTGTCCAATTGCAAATCGTTTATAAGGTATGGCGTACCGTAATATATTCCTAAAGTGATTCATTAACTAAGCTTCATGTCTTTTAAAATAGCATCAATTTTTGCGTCAAGCGCAGCTTCAGTTTCCTTGAATTTTGAAACGGACTCCAGTTTTGTATTGACGCTGATATAAAATTTAATTTTCGGCTCTGTACCGCTAGGACGCAAAGCTATTTGGCTACCATCTTCGGTATGATAAATTAAAACGTTTGATTTGGGTATGTCTAGGATGTTTTCTTTACCAGTTATCATGTTTTTTGATATGGATAACTCATAGTCATCAATTTTAACTACTTTAGAACCATTAACAATTTTAAATGGATTTTCACGAGCATCAATCATCATTTGATTAATTTCTTGAGCCCCTTCAATTCCTTTTTTTGTTAATGACACTAATTTTTCTTTGAAATAACCATGTTCTACATACAATTGTAATAATTCATTGTAAAACGAACTACCATTTGCTTTTGATATGGCCGCAATTTCACAAGCCAAAAGCGTTGACGTTACAGCATCTTTATCACGAACAAAATCGCCTACCATGTAGCCAAAACTTTCTTCGCCACCACCAATAAAATCAAGTTCTGGAAAATCATGGATTAATTTAGCAATCCATTTAAAACCAGTCAGAACAATTTTACTGTCAACACCATAAGCAGTTGCTAGATTAGTCAACATAGGCGTAGAAACGATGGTAGATGCAATAAATTCCTTTCCTTTAATTTTACCTTCCGATTTCCATTTTTTCAATAAAAAATCGGTCATCATTAACATGGTTTGATTGCCATTCAATAATTGTAATTTATTTTCAGAATTTCTGACTGCAACACCTAATCTGTCACAATCTGGGTCGGTTCCAATAACGATATCAGCACCCACTTTATCAGCAAGTTCCAATGCCATTTTTAAGGCTGCTGGTTCTTCTGGGTTTGGCGAAGCCACTGTTGGGAAATCCCCATCAGGCACTTCTTGTTCCTTTACTATATGTACATGTTTATAACCAGCACGTTTTAAGGTTTCTGGTACGGCAGTGATGGATGTTCCGTGAAGTGACGTAAACACAATTTTTAAATTATCCTTAGCTTCTTGAGAAGCCCCAACACAACCGTTTTTTACTGAAGCATCGATAAAAACATTATCTACATCTTTGCCTATATAATGAATTAAACTAGTATTAGGTTGGAATTTTATATTTGAATACTCAACTTTATCAATAACTCTAATTACGGCTTCATCATGTGGTGGCACTAATTGACCACCATCTTGCCAATATACTTTATAACCATTATATTCAGGAGGATTGTGGGACGCCGTTAAAACAATGCCGCAATGGCAGTTTAAATGTTTCACGGCAAATGATAATTCTGGGGTTGCCCGTAAATCTTCAAATAAATACACTTCTATATTGTTTGCCGAAAACACATCGGCAACCACTTTAGCCAAGGTTTTACTATTATGTCTGCAATCAAAAGCAATGACAGCTTTTGGGGTTTCATTAGGGAAACATGTATGTAAATAATCACTTAAACCTTGCGTGCTTTTCCCAAGGGTGTATTTATTGATTCTGTTTGTTCCAACGCCCATAACACCACGCATGCCACCAGTTCCAAACTCTAAATCTTTATAAAAACTCTCTTGAATGTCTTTAGGGTTGTGAGCAATGCTGTCTTTAATGAAATCTTGAGTTTCTTTATCAAAAGATGGTGTTAACCATTTGTTTATTCTATCTAGAATTTTTGGCTCAATGTAAATCATGGTTGTGGTGTTTAAAATTATTAATGATTATAGTGATTTGGAACATTACAAAAATATATAATTAAGAGGTTAGTTTTAGGTTTTTATAAAGCATATTTGGGACTTAATATATAATTTGAATTATAGAAACAATATAACAATTTAATATTCTTAATTCAAATTAAGGTATTCTTTAATGGCATATCGTTTTTTGTCTTGTTTGGTGCGAAGGATGATTTCCCCTAAAAAACCAGCTACAAAAAATTGGGTACCAATAATCATAGTTGAAAGAGCAATATAAAATTGCGGCCTTTGTGTTATTAATCTGCCCGTTGGGTTCAAAAATATTTTATCAATACCCAGATATAATGAAAAACCAAAACCAATAATAAGCATGATAGCGCCTAAAGCACCAAATAAATGCATGGGGCGTTTGCCAAAGCGGGATAAAAACCAAATGGTTATTAAATCTAAAAAGCCATGGATAAAACGATCCATGCCAAATTTAGTTTCACCATATTTTCTGGCTTGGTGTACAACTACCTTTTCGGCAATCTTAATAAAGCCAGCATTTTTGGCCAAAACAGGAATGTAACGGTGCATTTCTCCGTTAACATCAATGTTTTTTACAAGGTCATTTTTATAAGCTTTTAGGCCACAATTAAAATCATTTAATTTAACACCAGATGTTTGTCTAGCGGCCCAATTAAATAATTTGGAAGGCAAATTTTTAGAAAGTATGGAATCGTAACGTTTCTTTTTCCAACCAGAAACCAAGTCGAAACCATCAGACATAATCATATTGTAAAGGTCTGGAATTTCTTCAGGGTTGTCTTGTAAATCGGCATCCATAGTGATGATAACGTCTCCTTGAGCGATTTCAAAACCAGCATGAAGTGCTTGTGATTTACCAAAATTCTTAAAAAAGCGAATGCCTTTTACATGTTTGTTATTAGCTGATAATTGCGTAATAACACGCCATGATTCATCCGTGCTGCCATCATCTATAAAAATAATTTCGTATGAATAATGATTGGCTTGCATCACTTTTGCAATCCAATCATGCAGTTCATTTAAAGAATCTTGTTCGTTGAGTAGTGGAATAACTACAGATATATTCATTTTGAAATCTTCAATAATTTAATCTTTCAAAAATACGGAAATTATCTATGCTATTCTTCTGATTCTTTTTTCATAACCATCCCGCCAATGAGAGAATATATTAATCCAAACAGTGCACTTAAGGCAATCCATACAGCAGATCCAAATAAGGGGCCAGAAAATTGCTCCATCATTGCCATGCTTGTTTCAACCATTTCGCTGGTCATATTCGGATTCTCATAAAGTTTTTCTCTTGCAACTTCCATCATTTTATCCATTAACCCTGGATCGATTACATAAAATAATATGATAGAAAAAATAGCATAAACCAATCCACTTATTACAGCAGCAGCCACACCAACTTTCAAAGCATCAGATAAGGTTAATAGGTTGTTGTTGGCTTTTTTGAACTGACTTATAGCATAAATCAAGAACGTTGGGAATATGACATAAAAAAGAACCATTGGCCATTGTGTGCCTTCTATCAGCATGTTAGTGGCATACATCAAGGCGTAAATAATAACCAAAATAAGTCCTAATATTATGCCGTAATTAACTGCAAATTTACCGGGAGATTTAATTTCAGAGTCCATAGTTTATTGATGGTTTAAGTTAGATATTTAGTTAGTATTCAAATATAATAAAACGTTACAAAAGGTTAGATAATAAAAATTTCTAAAAAGTATTGTGAATTTATAAAAATTATCTAAATTTGCACTTCCAAAATTGAAAAGAATAAAAGCATTTAGCGATGAGAAAAGGTATACACCCAGAGAATTATAGAATAGTAGCATTCAAAGATATGTCTAATGATGACGTGTTTTTAACAAAATCTACTGCTAACACAAATGAAACCATTGAAGTTGACGGTGTTGAATATCCAGTTATTAAAATGGAGATTTCTAGAACATCTCATCCTTTTTACACTGGTAAATCTAAATTGGTAGATACTGCTGGTCGTATTGACAAGTTTAAAAACAAATATTCTAAGTTTAGCAAATAAACTAGTTTCATACTATAAATTTATTAAGCCTTTCAATTCTGAAAGGCTTTTTTATTTTAAGTAATTAGCCTATTTTTGAATGGTTAACTACGGTTAAGTTTCAAGGAAACCACTTTTAACTCTTAACTTTTACCTCTAATTTAATTATGAACTACATTCTTTTTGACGGCCCTTCGCGTAATAATCTGTTGCCATTTACATTTACAAGGCCTGTTGCGGATATTAGAACAGGTATTTTAACCATTAGGGAAAAATGGGAAACTTATTTAGATTCGACCACGACGACATTAACGGAAGATTATCTGTCTGATAAATATCCTATGGTTGAAATGGATGAAAACATTATGATACATGCGTCTTATCTTCCAAATCTAGAGTTGGTTGAAATGATTAAGAATTTAAGAGAGAATCAAGCGATTTTTAAAGGTGAAGACGTGATTGCTTTTTTCACAAAAGACACTCAGGAAGATGTTAATTTTGAAACTTATGAAGCTTTAGAATACCATGATGATATTCTAAAAATAGAACATACTTGGGATATTTTTTGTAAAAACGGGGAGGCGCTCCAAGAGGATTTTAATCTATTAACAGAAGGCAGGAAGTCTAGACCCATACCTCCAACTAATAATGTGATAGATCCAGAGAATATTTTTATTGAAGACGGTGCCAAATTGGAGTTTGTAACACTTAACGCCAGTACGGGACCTATCTATATTGGGAAGGATACTGAAATTATGGAGGGTTCTATTATTCGTGGTCCTTTTGCTTTGTGTGAGGGAAGTGTTGTGAAATTGGGAGCCAAGATTTATGGGCCTACCACCATTGGACCTTTCTGCAAAATAGGAGGTGAGGTTAATAATTCCGTGTTATTTGCCTATTCAAATAAAGGGCATGATGGATTTTTAGGAAATTCGGTTTTAGGGGAGTGGTGTAATTTGGGCGCTGATACAAACACCTCTAATTTAAAAAATAATTATGAAGAAGTAAAACTGTGGGATTACCAAACTGAAAGTTTTGCTAAAACTGGACTGCAATTTTGTGGGCTCATGATGGGAGATCACAGTAAATGCGGCATTAATACCATGTTTAATACAGGAACCGTTGTTGGTGTCAGTGCCAATATTTTTGGAAGTGGATTTCCTAGAAATTTTGTGCCAAGTTTCAGTTGGGGTGGAAGTAGCGGATTTACAACCTATTTAACCCAAAAGGCTTTTGAAGTTGCCAAAAAAATTATGGACAGACGCCATGTAGAATTTACCGAACAGGATGAAGCCATTTTAGAACACGTCTTCGAAGAAACCAAAAAATATAGCAAGGAATAGATAACTTTTGATAAATTCAATTTCAAATAGGGTTAACCAATGCCGATATTTTTTAAAGACTAATATTTTTTAACCCTTTTCAATTCCAAAACATACACAGGGTTAACTCCTAATCCTTTTACGTTTTTTCTGGTAAAACGCACGATTTCATCATAAAAAAGAGGCACTATAGGGGCTTGTTTCATAATTAATGAATCCATTTTTGTGTACAGCAAATTTCTTTTTTCATCATTGGTTTCTGTAAAGGCTTCTTCATACCATGTGTCAAATAACTCACTTTTAAAATGTGTATAATTGGGTCCGTTAGGGGCAAAATTTTTACTATAAAAAAGCGACAAATAATTTTCGGCATCTGGATAATCGGCCACCCAACTGGCTCTAAAAATATCTAATTTACCGTTGGCTTTCGCATCTTTTAAAGCAGATCCCGGAATGACGTCAATGTTTACAATGAGTCCGATTTTTTGAAGTTCACGTTGAATGTATTCAGAAAAACTTAAATAATTGCCGGTAGTTGTAATCGAAATTTCAGGGCTTTTATTACCACTGTCTTTTTTAAATTGTTCAACCAATTGTTTTGCGATGTCGGGTTTATAACTAAATCCGAGCGTCTCATGATAGCTTGGTAGCCCTTTGGGTATAAAACCACCTTCAGCAGGAATTCCGATACCATTACGCAAATAAATCATCATTTTTTTTCTATCAAAACCATAATTAATGGCTTTTCTAATGAGTTCAGATTGTATCTCAGGAATGTCTGAATCCATATAAAACGCTAGATATTCGGTGTTTAAATAGGGACCACGAACCATATCAACATCTTCAGAATATTCATCGCGGAGCTTGCCACTTGCGGTTAAAATTTCATCTTTATAAGAAGCGTCCAATGCGATCATAAAATCGAGGTTTCCTTGCGTAAACTGTAAAAACTCACTTTGTTTATCAGGTAAAAACGTGATGGCAACGGCTTCTAAATAAGGTAAATTATTGCCTAGACTATCTTTTTCGAAGTAATTCGGATTTTTTCTAAACACTAATTTCAGATTTTCCTCCCATCGTTTAAATTTAAAAGGTCCTGTGCCAATAGGATGTGATCTAAAATCGCTACCATAAAATTCAACAATTTCTTTTGGAACCACCGAGCAATATTTCATGGTCAACAATCCTAAAAACGCAGGGAATGGTTGTTGTAGCTTAATTTCAAAAAGTGTATCGTTTACAGCCTTAAAATGTTCTACTTTACCCAATACCCAACCGCCAGGAGATGCTACTTTTTTATCGATTAATCTATTTAAACTATACTCAAAATCCGAAGCTTTTACTGTTCTAGTGGAATCTTTTCCGAAAAGTTCATGTTTATGGAAAAACACATCATCACGCAATGAAAATGTGTATGTTAAAGCATCTTCAGAAATCGTCCAACTTTTAGCTATACTAGGTTGGATTTTTAAATTTCCATCCATTTGAACCAATCCGTTAAACAATTGATTAGTTGCCCATATATCTGATATGTCTTTTGAAAATGCAGGATCTAACGAGCCAATATTTTTATGTTCGTTATAACGAAAAACGACTGCGTCTGTATTTGAATTTGAATTGCCTCCACAAGAACAAAATAGTAAAACGACACAACTAATTGATAAATAGTTGGTTATTTGTTTTAATGGAAGTTTTATCATATAACTTATTAGTTGTAAATTTGCATTCTTTTAGCAAAGGTAAATATAATGAGATTATGCCTTTGCGGAAATGACTAAAGAATTAATGAGAAAAAAAGTCGCATTTTATACATTAGGTTGTAAACTTAATTTTTCGGAAACCTCGACAATTGCCAGAAGTTTTACGGATGAGGAGTTTGACCGTGTTGATTTTTCAGAACATGCCGATATTTATGTGATTAACACCTGTTCGGTAACCGAAAATGCAGATAAGCGTTTTAAAACCATCGTAAAACAAGCTCAAAAAGCCAATCCGAAAGCTTTTGTTGCTGCCGTTGGCTGTTATGCTCAATTAAAACCACAGGAATTAGCCGATGTTCATGGTGTTGATTTGGTGTTGGGCGCTACCGAAAAGTTTAAAATAACCGATTATATAAACGATTTGTCCAAAAACGACTTTGGCGAAGTGCATTCTTGCGAAATTGAAGAAGCCGATTTTTATGTTGGGAGTTATTCCATAGGAGACAGAACGCGTGCATTTTTAAAGGTTCAAGATGGCTGCGATTATAAATGTACCTATTGTACCATTCCGTTGGCACGTGGTATTTCACGAAGTGATACGATGGCCAATGTGCTTAAAAATGCCAGAGAGATTTCTAAACAGAATATAAAAGAGATCGTGTTGACAGGTGTTAACATTGGTGATTATGGGAAAGGTGAATTCGTTAATAAAAAGCATGAACATACTTTTTTGGATTTGGTTACAGAATTGGATAAAGTTGAAGGTATTGAGCGACTACGAATTTCATCCATTGAGCCCAATCTTTTAAAAAACGAAACGATTGATTTGGTGTCTAAATCTAGAGCTTTTGTGCCTCATTTTCATATACCATTGCAATCGGGTAGTAACGACATTCTTAAAAAAATGAAACGTCGTTATCTGCGAGAATTGTATATAGATAGAGTGTCTAAAATAAAAGATGTGATGCCACATGCCTGTATTGGTGTGGATGTCATAGTAGGATTTCCTGGGGAAACGGACGAACATTTTCTAGAAACCTATCATTTTTTAAATGATTTGGATGTTTCTTATTTACACGTGTTTACCTATTCGGAACGGGATAATACTGAAGCTGCAGATATGGAGGGTGTGGTGCCGATGGATGTTAGAAACAAACGCAGTAAAATGCTACGAGGTTTATCGGTTAAAAAACGACGGGCTTTTTACGAAAGTCAGCTAGGAACTAAAAGAACAGTATTGTTTGAAGGCGAAAATAAAGAAGGCTACATACATGGTTTTACTGAAAATTATGTAAAGGTAAAAGCGCCTTGGAATCCAGAGTTAGTAAATACCTTGCATGATATTGAACTGACTAAAATTGATGATGACGGCTTGGTTCGATTCGATTTCGTGAAAGAGCTAGCCATATAAAAACAAAACATCCAAAGTTAGTTAACTTTGGATGTTTTGTTTTGTTTTTTTTGAGATTCTAAATAATAACTCCCACCGGAAGCATGCGTTTGTACTTTCTATTGCTTCTTACAAACTTGGCAATTTCTGGACTTGTTGGTACAACACTTAAATTGCGTTCTTCAATTTGTTCAAAAACAGCACATAAAAACTCTCTTTTAAACTCGTCGTCTTTAATAGCGTCTGGAATGATGAGTTTTGTTAAAAAAATCTTTCGGTCTTGCAAAGAATACTCAATTTTAGCGAGGTGGTCATCAATTTTGATTTCATATTGGCGTAAGAAATCATTGTCTATTAGTTCAGCAACATCAATCATGGTATATGTTTTTAATTAAATGGAATCTAAATAATGGAAGACTATTTTGTAGCTTTGCTATGCAAATATACAACAAAAAATCCTTAATAAAAAGGGTTCCATCTGTTAAAACCTTATGTATCAACCTATAATACATGTCTATTTAATGCCAGGTTTGGCTGCCAGTCCTAAAATTTTTGAATATATTAAGTTGCCAGAAAACCAATTTCAAATTCATTATTTAGAGTGGTTGTTACCAATTGATAACGAGACTATTACAGACTATGCGTTGCGTTTGTCAAAGAATATTAAACATGAAAATGTGGTGTTGATCGGGGTGTCTTTTGGGGGTGTTATCGTTCAAGAAATGAGCAAACATGTACAGGTTAGAAAATTAATTATCATTTCTAGCGTTAAATCATTAAATGAATTGCCAAAACACATGCAACTTGCAAAAATGACCATGGCTTACAAATTATTACCAACCCAATTGGTGAGTAATATAGATTTGTTTGCTAAATATGCCTTTGGAACTAATGTAACAAAGCGTTTGGAGTTGTATAAAATGTATTTATCTGTTAATGATAGCCATTATTTAAATTGGGCTATTAAAAACATGATTTGTTGGAATCAAGAAGTACCTATTCCTAATATTGTTCATATACATGGGGAGAATGACACGGTATTTCCAATTAAGAATATCAGGGATTGTATAACCATTAAAAATGGATCGCATATCATGATTCTTAATAAATACAAATGGTTTAATGAACATTTACCATCCATAATTTTGGGAAACTAGAATTAAAACTTATAATTATTTTTTTTATCTTTAAACAAAACTTATTAGCTATGAAGATTATTGAAAGAACGTTGGCTTTGGTGGGATTATTAAGTTTGTCAGCCCTCTTTATATATGCCCTACAAGATGCACCAACCGATGAGAATTTCGAGAAAAAACTCATCAACGATTATAACGTATATGCACTGCAAATTCCAGATGAATTAAATTTTGCTGGAGAGCCTATGCCACTGAAAGATCCAGATACGTATGAGCGCATGGATAGAGAATTGTTGGTAAACACATATTGGCAGTCTAACGCATTGTTAATGTTTAAGCGGGCTAAAAAATACTTTCCCATCATTGAGCCTATTTTAGAAAAACATGGTATTCCTGAAGATTTTAAATATTTGGCGGTGATTGAAAGTGGATTGACAAATGTGGTGTCCCCAGCAGGCGCTACAGGCGTTTGGCAAATCATGCCAGCTACAGGTAGAGAGAATGGATTAGAGGTTAATGATAATGTAGATGAACGCTACAACCTTGAAAAGGCCACCGAAGTTGCTTGTAAATATTTAAAAAAATCTAAACAAGATTTGGGCTCATGGACCTTAGCTGCCGCAGCTTATAATGCCGGTAACGCAGGAGTTACAAGACGAATGAAAGAGCAAAATGTGAAAAGTTATTATGATTTGCTTTTAGGCGAAGAAACAGGGCGCTATGTTTTTAGGATTGTTGCGCTCAAGGAAATTTTATCGAATCCAGATAAATATGGCTTTAATTTCAGGGAAAAAGATTTGTACAACACGATTCCAACATATCAGGTTAAAGTAGATACTACCGTAACGGATTTTACCAAGTTTGCTGAAAAATATGGTATCAATTACAAAGTGTTAAAACTACATAATCCTTGGCTTAGGGATAGACATCTTGTCAATAAAACCAGAAAAACATATATTATTGATATTCCAGAAAAAGGATATTATAATTAATTTTTTTTTGAATGAACAGATGGTTATCCTGATTTGAGAAACAGGTAATAATTATTAATGAAATTAAGTTTTAAATTTTTTCCAATTAAGGACTTATTTTATTCGGTGGTTCCAACAGCTGGAACTTACGGTAGTTATATACAAGGCATTGCTCCAGAGTTTTTTCCTAATATATGGATTGCCATTATTATAGGCATAATTTTATCCATCATTTTGGCGATGGTTTTTTATTACGAAAATGTAAAAGCATACAAAAAATCTTTAGCTGAAATTCTTGCAACAGGCTATTTTATGAATTTTACTGGAAGGCTAGGCAAGTTGCTTAAAACAAAAACACCCATTCATTTTTCATTTCCAGATGGTAGTATTAAAACATTTACATCTGACGCCATACGGGTGGAAATTGGCATGCCAGTCAGTTTAGCATCACTCAACGCTTATAGTGAAAAAGTAGAAATGACTTCGGATATTGTCTATGTTCGGGAACAAACCTCAAGCGAACCATTTTGGATTCGTGCCAATGTTGAAGATAACAAACTTGTTATTTATGAGTTTCCCAGAACATTGTTTTCTATATCCAGATATATGAAAGAAGATTTTACGGATGTAGCCAAAGCTGAAAAAAATTCTAAAAGAATTTATTCTTTTTTCCACGAAAAAATAGACCAATTACGAATTGAATATTCAAGTGAAATTTCAAATAGCAAATTAAACTTTCTTAAAGTATAATTTAAATAAAAGTCCCAATAAAACGATGCAATGAATCGTCTTGTTGGGACTTTGAATTTTATTATTTCAATTGACGCTTAAAGCTTTTTTTCGTTTCTTTTTTAGTTTGTTCCACCAAATAAGAGTACCGGTTATAGGTAGGCTTGTAGCAATTAAACAAGTTATAAAATATATGATTTTAGAGAATGTACCGAAGATTTCTCCCGTATGAAGTGGTTTTATCAATGAAGCGAACTGTACGTTTAAAGGTTTTTCTTGAAACCATTCTACAGCCAAAATTTTTCCTGAAGCATCCATGTATAAATTATCAGTTGTTATGGGCGACCAATTGGCGTCATTGGTCTTTCTGAATACATAATAATTGGAATTTTCATTAGGGAACGATACGGTAAGTTTGCCGTTATAGTTTAATGCTTCATTGGCAATCGATATTGCTTCATCAATCGAAACTATTTCTTCTTCCAGCGGTGTGCCCACTTCAAATGTTGGTGCGGACCTATTGAAAATTTCGGCACCTATTAAATTGCCCAATCCTTTTTTATAGCCTTCAAAAGACCAGCACAAGCCTGTTATGCACATGATAACCAGAAAAATACATGCATAAAAACCGAGTGTATTATGTAAATCGTGATTTATCCGTTTCCAATTGGCATTGGTTTTAATTTTAAATCCTTGTTTTATATTTTTCCATTTAACTTTTTTAGGAAACCACAGCACAAACCCAGAAATTGACAATAGTAAAAATATGATCGTGGCAATTCCAACAATGGGTCTTCCAATATTGGTGTCTAAAAGTAGCCACCGGTGAAGCCTAAAAACTATAAGCATAAAATCGTCGGCACTTGTTTTTTCGATTTTGTGAATGCTTGAGGTATAAGGATTGACCAATACTTGAGATCCTCGACGTTCCTTCAAATCTTTTTTAACTGAAAAAACATAAGGTTCATGGAGATCTGACGGGATAGTGAAGCCAGTTACAAAACCGTTGTTTGATTCTTGTAATGTTTGGGTTAAACTTGCAACAGTTGTTTTTTGTGAAGTTGATTCCACACTTATTTCATTAGAAAAAAATGATTTAATTTCTTCTTCAAATGCCAATATGGTACCGCTTAGGCACACTAAAAAAAGGATGATGCCACTACCTAGGCCTAGCCACAAATGTATATCGTTTATAAGTTTTCTGATGCTATAGTTTTTCTTCTTCATATAAATGATGTGGTTTTATATAACTTGTTATCTTGTGTTTATATAAATAACGGCAGCAAATGTATGACTCAGAATTAAATTTACAAAGTTTATTTAGATTAATTATAAATAATTATTATTCCTAATTAAAATGAAAAAGATAGAGTTAAGGGTATTACAAAGAGTGAATTATATGATAACATATTATGAGCATAAAAAAAATCATATTTACAAAATATGATTTTTAAAAAATTAGAAGAAAAAGTTTATTATACTCTACGTTTTTGCGCTCTAATAGAACCACCAGTACCAAAATGTTGGTTTGGCATTTGAGCACGTTTCATATTATCTTTCATCATTTTTATCTGGTCGGTCAGCATGCCTTGTTTATCCAGTTTTTGAGCTTCCGAAAGCAATTTTTCAGCTTCCATTTTTCTGCGCTTAGAAAATGCAATGCCCGCTAAATTTAATTTTGCCATAGCTAAATCATGGTTCATGGATAATCCCAATTCTACAGCTTTCTTAAAATATTTTTCGGCTTCGTTCATATTGGTTTGGGATACCATAATGCCATGTAAATAATTATAGTAGCCTTGTTGTTTTTTTACAAGTGCAGATTCTGGATTTTTAATCTTGTCCAGCCATTTTTTGGCACCTGGGAAATCTTGTTTACGCAATCTTAAAAATGCTAAAAGGATAAATTCATTTTTAAAATATAAAAACACAAAAATTAATGATAATAATATAAGCATGATGCCATTACCAATATTGTTTTCTGTAAATTGATATACTGCATACGCATTAATAGCAGCTACAATAATGAGCTTTATGATTTTATTGTACATGTTTAATTGTTTTATAAGTTGTGGTTGATGTTATGGTTGTTGGTATGTCTGTATCTTCCATTTGCGCCATTACGGAAACACCTTTGGCAGTTTGTTTTACAACCATATCTTTAATAAATCCAGACGTTTTGCTAGCGGTTAATTTCGTTTGTTGTTTACCTGTTAATGTCATGGATACATTATCTTCTTTGGTGGCCATGGTTATATGGCTATCGGCACTCAATTCCAGCGTTTTTTCAGTTATAGTATCTAGCTTCCAAGTATTTTTAGCATTTAAAGGGCCTTTGTAATTGTTTACCCACGTATCACCCATCTTCACTTTTTTATTGGGGTATATAAAGGTCATTTGTTCAAAACTCTGAGCCAAGCTTTTATTGCCAAATTCTTTTTTCATGCTTTCCATCATGACTTGCTTTGTTAATTCATCAGATATTCCAACTTTCTCTATCATTCTAGCAATCATTTTATCCGTACCAGAAACCGATTTTATTTTACCGTTTTTAAATAATTCCATTTTCAATTTTGCTCCAATCATTCCTAAAAATACCTGAGCTTGTATATCGTCTTTAGAAACACTGTTTTTGGTGTCAATATTAATAACCTCCCCGTATAGATTGGAGGTCGTTACCATTTTAAATCGTTCAAAATTAAAATTAATGGTATATGTGCTATCGGTTTTTTGGGAAACAATAAAGGTGTAATCAGCTTCAATGACATTTTTCAGTTCGTGTTTTGTCCCATCCAACTCTTGGATTATATCTTGGGTCGCTTTTTGAAAGACGGCCATGCTATCGCCAACCTTTAAATGGTATTCCAAGATATTTTGAGCAGATATAACTTGAGAGAATAAGGCTGTAATTAGCGTTATTCCTCTAAAAAAAATAGACATTGATTTGATTTTGCTTTAGGAGTACAAAGAAACTAAATTTTTATGGAAAGAACTACATAGCTTTTTAACAAAAATGAGTCAAATAACATAAATAAAATAGGTGTATTTCATGTTGAAATTATAAAATTCAACAATAAAAAAATATTTTTCAATAAGGTTTGTCAAAGTAAAAACTCTTTGTATATTTGCCCCCAGTTTTGGAGAAACACCAAGTAGATAAATACAATACAGATTTTAAAGATATAAGACAATGAGCAAAAGAACATTTCAGCCATCAAAAAGAAAGAGAAGAAACAAGCATGGTTTTAGAGAAAGAATGGCATCTGCCAATGGAAGAAAAGTGCTTGCTCGCAGAAGAGCTAAAGGCAGAAAAAAATTGTCTGTGTCATCGGAGTCTAGACATAAAAAATAATGATTAACAAGTGTTAATATTTAAAAGGTGTTACTTAAGTGTAACGCCTTTTTTTATATCTGCTAATGCCTATTTTTGTAACGTACTAAAAAACACTATTTAAACAGTAAAAATGCCAAAAAATTCACAACTTAAATCTATTTTAATTATTGGTTCAGGCCCTATCGTTATTGGACAAGCATGCGAATTTGATTATTCTGGAACCCAAGCTTTAAGATCACTTAGGGAAGATGGAATTGAAACCATACTTATAAATTCCAATCCGGCAACTATCATGACCGATCCCACGATGGCCGATCATGTATATTTGTTGCCACTTACAACCAAATCAATTATTAAAATCCTAAAAGAACATCCACAAATTGATGCCGTTTTACCAACCATGGGAGGACAAACAGCTTTAAATTTATGTATTGAAGCTGATGAAAAAGGTATCTGGAAAGATTTTAATGTAGCTATTATTGGTGTTGATATAGATGCCATAAATATTACGGAAGATAGAGAGAAATTTAGGGAATTGATGCTTAAAATAGGCATTCCAATGGCCCCACAAGCCACGGCAACATCTTACTTAAAAGGTAAAGAAATTGCTCAAGAATTTGGGTTCCCTTTAATAATTAGAGCTTCTTTTACACTAGGAGGCGCAGGTGCTTCTTTTGTTCATAAGGAGGAGGATTTTGATGAGTTATTAACGCGTGGATTAGAGATTTCTCCAATTCATGAAGTTATGATTGATAAGGCTTTAATTGGCTGGAAAGAATATGAATTGGAGTTGCTTAGGGACTCCAATGATAATGTTGTTATCATTTGTTCTATTGAAAATATGGATCCCATTGGAATTCATACAGGAGATTCCATTACCGTTGCTCCTGCTATGACATTGAGTGATAGAACGTATCAAAAAATGCGTGATATGGCCATTCATATGATGCGTAGTATTGGTGATTTTGCGGGTGGTTGTAATGTGCAGTTTGCAGTGTCTCCAGATGAAAAGGAAGATATTATTGCTATTGAAATCAATCCTCGTGTATCACGTTCATCGGCCTTGGCGAGTAAAGCTACTGGATATCCTATTGCTAAAATTGCAGCAAAATTAGCCTTAGGTTATCATTTAGATGAACTTCAGAACCAAATTACAAAATCGACTTCGGCATTATTTGAACCGACTTTGGATTATGTCATTGTAAAAATACCACGTTGGAATTTCGATAAATTTGAAGGGTCTGATAGAACGTTAGGTCTTCAGATGAAATCCGTTGGTGAGGTGATGGGTATAGGACGTTCCTTCCAAGAAGCACTTCATAAAGCAACACAATCTCTTGAAATTAAACGAAACGGATTAGGAGCTGATGGAAAAGAGAATAAAGATTATAATCAAATTATAGAAAAACTTACCAATGCATCTTGGGATCGCGTTTTCATTATTTATGATGCCATTGCTATGGGAATTCCGTTAAGTAGAATTCACGAAATCACTAAAATAGATATGTGGTTTTTAAAGCAATATGAGGAATTGTTCCTGTTGCAAAAAGAAATTTCTACTTATAAAATAGATACCATTCAAAAAGATTTGTTATTGGAAGCCAAACAAAAAGGGTATGGCGACCGACAAATTGCTCATATGTTGGGATGTTTGGAAAGTCAGGTTTACAACAAACGTGAAGAATTTGGTGTAAATCGTGTTTATAAATTAGTTGATACTTGTGCAGCCGAATTTAAAGCACATACCCCATATTATTATTCAACGTTTGAAAGCGATATGGAAACGGCTGACGGACACCGTTATGCTGATAATGAAAGTGTGGTTACTGACAAGAAAAAAATTATTGTTTTAGGTTCGGGACCAAATCGCATCGGGCAAGGTATTGAATTTGATTATTGCTGTGTTCACGGGGTTTTAGCGGCAGCCGAGTGTGGTTACGAAACCATCATGATTAACTGTAATCCTGAAACGGTTTCAACGGATTTTGATATCGCCGATAAACTATATTTCGAACCGGTGTTTTGGGAACATATCTATGACATTATCAAACATGAAAAACCAGAAGGTGTTATTGTTCAGTTAGGTGGACAGACCGCTTTAAAACTGGCTGAAAAATTAACCAAGTACGGTGTTAAAATCATAGGAACCAGTTATGAATCCTTAGATTTGGCTGAAGATAGAGGACATTTTTCTAATTTATTGAAAGAAAACGATATTCCATATCCTCAATTTGATATTGCGACTACAGCAGATGAGGCTGCAGCGATTGCTGATGTGTTGGATTTCCCGATTTTAGTGAGACCTTCTTATGTTCTTGGCGGACAAGGCATGAAGATTGTCATTAACAAACAAGATCTTGAAAAGCATGTGGTGGACTTGTTGAGCCAAATGCCAGGAAATCAATTGCTATTAGACCATTATTTAGAAGGTGCGATTGAAGCAGAAGCTGATGCCATTTGTGATGGTGAAGATGTTTACATTATAGGTATCATGGAACATATTGAACCATGTGGTATCCATTCTGGTGATAGTAATGCCATGTTGCCACCATTCAATTTAGGTGATTTAGTGATGCAACAAATAAAAGACCATACTAAGAAAATTGCCTTAGCATTGAATACCGTTGGTTTAATAAATATCCAGTTTGCCATTAAAGACGATTTGGTTTATATTATTGAAGCCAACCCAAGAGCATCCCGTACCGTACCTTTTATAGCAAAAGCTTATGGAGAGCCTTATGTTAATTATGCTACGAAAGTCATGTTAGGCGAAAAGAAAGTAAAAGATTTTAATTTCAATCCACAATTACAAGGTTATGCCATTAAGCAACCTGTATTTTCGTTTGATAAATTTCATAATGTCAATAAGAAATTGGGACCAGAAATGAAAAGCACAGGTGAAAGCATCTTATTTATTGATAGCTTAAAAGACGATGAGTTTTACGAGTTATACTCCAGACGAAAAATGTATCTTAATAAATAAAAAAATGCCGCTCTTTGCGGCATTTTTTTTATTAACTATTAAAAATTTTAACCCGTTGTAAATTGTAAAAGTTTGTCAATTCGAGTGTCCCGATAGCTATCGGGATTACACATTTTTCATGTGTGAAATTTGTATCGAGAATCAAATTTTAATTTTAGAATAGTTCTCTATACAATTCGCTTATGGCGAATCACTCGAACAGACATTAATTACTACGATAAAAGTTTCAAAATGCACAAAGGAGAATTTCATATAAGTTCAATTTTAGCATTTTGATCTTTTAAAGAATCTAAATACAATTCCATTTTAAAATCTGAAGTTCTAAATTCCGAAGTCCTGTTTTTGGCTTGCTCTTGTCTGGCAATACTTCTAGCAAAGCGTCGAACTTTATTTTTTGTATCTAAAATAATACCTGGAACAGGGACATTATTTCCATTTTCGTCTTTAGCTACCATGGTAAAATACGATGAGTTGCAATGTTTCCGTTCTCCTGTTTGAATGTTTTCAGATTCTACTCTCACACCTATAACCATTGAGGTTCTGCCAGTATAATTTATAGAAGATTTAAGAGTAACCAATTCACCAACTTCAATGGGATTTAAAAAATCCACTTTGTTCACAGATGCCGTGACGCAATAGTTTCTGGAATGTCTAGATGCACAAGCAAATGCGACTTGATCCATAAGACTTAGTATAAAACCGCCATGGATTTTTCCGCTAAAATTGGAATGCGATGGCAACATGAGTTGGGTTATGGTAACTTGAGATTCTTCGGTGGTTTTAAACATGTGTATAAATAATAGTATAAATAATTCCTGTAATGATTGCAATACCAAAACTAATGAGTGTGCCTATTAAAATGTATTCTGTAAGTTTTCTGTGTTTGGACTCTTTTAAATCCCCAAACCTAAACACGGATTTAGCCGTTATTAAAAATCCTACTGCTTCCCAATGGTTAAATATGATGAAAATGAAAACCAAAATACGCTCTAAAATACCAATATATTTCCCAGCATCTTCAAGGGATTGGTTGTCCTTTGTTAACTCTTCAATGTTCCATTTCGCAAAAATAATTTTCATGATGATAGACACAGGAATGGTTAGGAACACTAAGCAAACTGCGAGTAATAAATTATTTTCGGTTATGATGTTTTCAATATGTAAGGTGTTTTCAGAAAAAGAAAAATAACAAATAATAATCACTATAATATGAAGTAACTGGTCAATAAAAAACCATAAACGTTTTGTGCTTTCCTTTTGAATTATAAGTTTGGTGGCATCTATTATGAAATGAGAAACACCAATGATTAGAACTATCGACCAAAGAGAGATATCCCAAAGAATTAGTAATGTTACTAAAACATGAATGCATATATGTACATAAAGTTTAGGCGATTTCAATTTTTTTTGTTCTTTTTCCGCTACCCATTTTTGAGGTTGAAGAAAAAAATCGCCAATGAAATGAGCTAACAATAGCTTTATTAAAATCATCATAATAAGCTTATTTTGTGTCTGTACATAAGGTCCAACTCTAAAATTTCTTCTAAATGGGCACGTTTTTGGCGATTGCTTATTGCATTTTGGTTAATGCCTATTAGTTTTCCTAATTCGCTTTGTAACGCCTTTGGGTTTTCTATACTTAATTTCACAATTTCAGCTGAATTAACGCTCCAATTATCCATGGTAATCAATGCTAATTTAAAGTATAAATTTAACTCGCTATTAATTTCGCTATTCTTAGTCTTAATTCGTAAGTTCTGTTTTTCCTTTTTCAAGGTTTCCATAATTTCTCCTGAAAACACAAAAGCATCACCATTAGATTCTGTAACGTCATTACCGTCATACGTTTTATTGCCTACACCAATTGCTAACCGAACATCTAAACCTTTAATCATTTTAATAGCGGCTTTTATATAAATGGCAGCTATGAAGCTAGTGTAATAATCCTTTATTTCTATTTGAAAACTGTCACCTCTGTATATTTCCCAATATTTGGTTTCAACATTTATTTTAGATAATACCTTTTTTAAGCTATTTATCCACACTTCAGGCTCTTTTTGTTTTCTAGAATTTATAATATCTCCTGTTATAACGCTTGTCATTTAACTAAAATTAAAATATCACTCAATTACATGATAAACAAATATATCACTTAATTACATGATAAACAAATATATCACACTTTAAGATGATAACTTTGATATTAAGGTTGAACTTCAACCTTTGTAACAAAATATTTAGTATCTCCCAGCCAAAATAATGTTTTGTAGCGTTCAAAATAATGAAGTTTCACCATTTTGCCTTGAAAATTATTTAAATCTTCAATCACTTGTTTTTCTTTGTCCTGAACCGAAAATACGAATCGTTGGGATTCAGAAACACCTTGACTTATTTCCCCTTCCCAAGTTTTGAACATGACGCCTTTATGGCTGAATTTTATTAGTTCACCTGCTCTAACGCCATTGCTATAGCTAGCAAAATAAAGAAAGCAGACGTATAGAATCATTATAATACCAATGCCAATACCGATTTTAGTTATGATTTTCATTTATTTATTGAATTTAGTCTGAATCTTCATCAGCACGTTTTAGAAGTTTTTGGTTTTGTTCCTTGCTCGCTTTTGCGCCAAGAATTTTTAAATTTTCAACACGCTTGATTAGATTTCCTTTTCCGGTTAATTTAATCATGGCCGTTTCATAAGATTTTTGAACGGTACCAATTTGGTTTCCAACTTTTATAAGCTCATCTGTCAAATTCACAAAAGAATCATAAAGTTTCCCTGCTTGTGTGGCAATTTCAATGGCATTTGCTTTTTGTTTTTCATTTTGCCACATGGTATCAATGGTTTTTAATACGGCCAATAAGGTAGTGGGTGTGACAATGATGATGTTTCTTTCAAAAGCATCTGCATATAAACTAGGATATTCCATGGAAGCAATCGCAAATGCCGATTCTATGGGAATAAAGAGAAGCACAAAATCTGGGCTTTCCATCTGATACAGTTGGTGGTAATTTTTTTCCCCAAGTTCAACCACACGTTTTTTTACAGATAATACATGACTTTTTAAATGTGGTAAACGCTCAATATCATCCGTTTCATTAATATATCTTTCATAGGAAACAAGCGATACTTTAGAATCTATAACAAGTTTTTTATCTCCTGGCAAATGCACAATGATATCTGGCATCACCCTTCTACCATCATCATTTGTAAAACTTTGCTGAACAAAATACTCAAAATCCCTACGTAAACCACTTCGTTCCAAAACCCTTTCCAACACCAACTCTCCCCAATTTCCTTGCATTTTTGTATCGCCTTTTAATGCTTTTGTAAGGTTGGTGGTCTCTTTGGTCATTTGTTCATTAAGCTCTTTTAGACCAATAATTTGTCTTCGTAAATCGGCACTTCTATTAATGTCTTCTTTATTGGTTTCTTCAACCCTTTTTTCGAAATTCTGGATTTTATCTTGCAGCGGTTTTAAAATAGCATCTATATTATCTTTATTTTGAACCGTGAATTTTTTAGAATTTTCGTCTAAAATCTTATTCGCGAGATTTTCAAATTCCTTTGTGAATTTTTCTTGAAGCTTTTCAACTTCTATTTTTTGCTCTTCATTTTTAAGCTTTAAATTTTCAAAATCAGCTTGTTTTCTGGTTAATTCCGCATTTAAAAAGTCTTTTTCTTTTCTTATGATTTCACGCTCGTCTTCAATTTTACTAAGATTTTGTTTTAGCTCATTAATAATGTTGGTCATTTGGTTTTGACGTTCCTCTAAAGTGCTTTGTTCGCTTTTGCTTTTAAGTTTGGTAATGGTCATGCCAATATAAGCACCAATGCCTCCAGAAATTAGAATGGAGAGAATAAGAATGAGGTTGTCGTTCATTTAAATTAAGAGTTTATCCAAAGATATATTTTTTAGGCTGAAGAAGGAATATAGTAGCCTGAAGTTTTTAACAGAAAACTGAAAACTGCGACTGAAACTTAATCATTTCTTCACCCGAAAACTCCCCGTTTTTTCATCAAAAGCAATTAAATCTTCTGGAAATAAAGATTTAAAAGTACCATTTAGAATTAAATTACATGGCATATCAGATACTACTTGGTTGGGCGTCATAACAATTAATTTGTCACATAATTGAATGGCTAAATCTATTTCGTGCGACGAAAACAAGATGGTTTTATTGGTTTCCTTTGCTAATTTTTGCAGCAATTTTAAGGTGTATACTTTGTGGTAAATATCTAAATGCGTGGTGGGTTCATCTAAAATAATCAAATCGGTATCTTGAGCCAATGCCCGAGCAATCATGACTTTTTGTAATTGTCCATCGCTTAATTCAAAACATCTTTTATGTTTTAAGTCGGATATATTGGTTTGTATGATAGCTGTATTTATAATGGTTAAATCGTTTTCAGATAAATTACCAACCCAATTAGTATAAGGTTGTCTGCCCAACGCAACAATTTCAAAAACCGACAAATTTTTAGACATGAGTTGTTCGGTCAAAACCAGACTTAATACTTTAGCTAAATCGAGTGCCGCATAGTGCTTGATGTTTTTGTCATTAATAAAAATATCACCACCCAAACCATTTTGAACGTTGGTTAATGTTCTTAAAAGCGTCGATTTCCCAACACCATTCACCCCAACCAAACCAACTAATTCTCCTTTACATAATTCAATGTTAATATTGGATGCGACAACAACACGCTCTTTTTTAGAAGCATATCCAATCGCCAAATCCTTGGTTTTTAAAATGATATGTTGGCTGTCCTTTTCCACTAGTTTCTTGTCTATCGTCTTAAATCTTATATCTTAAATCTATTTTAAAACACCATTTTCCGTTTCCTAACCAACAACCAAATCACAACCGGTGCCCCAACTAGAGACGTAATGGCATTAATCGGCAAGGTATAATCGCTATTAGGAACTTGAGCAATACTATCACAAATAAGCATCACAATGCCTCCAAATAAAAACACGGCAGGCAATAATATTTTATGGTTTGAGGAATTAAAAACTTGACGCGTTAAATGCGGAATGGCGAGACCTATAAACGCAATGGGACCAGCAAAAGCCGTAATGGTTCCTGCCAATAAACTGGTCGCCATAATAATAGCAAACCGACTTCTTTTAATATTCAAACCTAAACTTTTAGCATAATTTTCACCCAAAAGCATAGTATTTAACGATTTTACCGAAGCTAAACTTACCATGAGACCAATGCTATAAATGATAAAAAAAATAAGTAATTCATCCCAAGATAAATTTCCCAAGCTACCAAAGCCCCAGAAGATATATTGTTGTAATTGTTGCGCGGATCCAAAATATGAAAGTACACTTACAATGGCTGATGTGATACTTGCAAACATAAGTCCAATGATAAGTATCGCCATGGTATCACGCACTTTTAGCGATACCATTAAAACGGCTAACAGCACTAAAAAGCTACCTAAACTGGCGGCAATAACAATACTCCATTTAGAAATTAAAAAAAGAGCAAAAACACCACCAAAAACCGATGAGCCAAGAATGACCAATGCAACCCCTAAACTAGCTCCGGAACTAATTCCCAAAACAAAAGGTCCTGCTAACGGATTTCTAAATAAAGTTTGCATTAATAAGCCTGAAATGCCCAAACCTGAGCCAACCAATATAGCAGTTATGGCTTTTGGTAATCGGTAATTTCGAATGATGTGTTGCCAAGTTTCTTGTTCGGTGGCGTTCCCCATAAGACTGTTGAACACGTCATTAAGTGGGATATAAACAGACCCCAAACTGATGTTCGCTAAAAAACAAACCACAAGTAAGATGGACAATGCCAAAAAAGACAGTTTATATGAATTTGAATTCGGCAATTAGTCTAAAGGTTTAAAAAAGTAAAGGTCATAATTTTTTAAGAGTTCTGGATGGCAAATTTTAATAATGTCTTTTAAAATCAAATCGGGTCTCGTGGTACTCAACTCAAAATATAGAATACCACCAGATGTTCCAGTTGTATTGATAGAGGAATAAATCGTATTATTTTGGAAAGCTTTAAAAAGAGAATGGTGGGTATTTCCATTTTTAAGAGCTTCTTTGCTGCCGTAATTCGATGGACTAAACCAAACATCAGCATTTTTAGCTTTTGAAAAAACGGTTTCAAAGTTTAGTGATAAGCTACCGGTTCCTTTGGAGTCTTTCCATAAATAATGGGTGTTCGCATCCTTGAAAAGTTGTGCTTCAGTGCTAGTGCCATTTGGTAAATACCAAACATCATTATGCATGGCGCCACTTAAAATAGTTGGTTGGTTTTTAGTGTTTTTAGCTAATTTTTTAGCTTCTAAATAATTGTTTTCAATGGTATTAAAAATAGAATCCGCTTCTTTTTCTTTATTGAATAATACGCCAAAAAACTTAATCCATTCTGCTTTTGCAAGGGGCGATTCTTCCACCCAATCCCCATTAAAAATAACTGGAATCCCCGATTTTTTTATCGTTTCAAAAGTCCGGTTTTTGCCATCAACTCCAAAACCAATCACGACATCCGGTTTTAATTCCAGTAACACTTCGGTATTAATACCTTCGTTTTTCCCAAGCTCTCTAACCAATCCGTTTTCAATTCTATGACGGGTTTTTTCAGAAGAAATATAATCGATGCCTGGAAAACCAATTAACGTTTCCTCAACATTTAAAAGTTCTAAAGCAGGAATGTGTGTGGTAGAAGTGACCACTATTTTTTGAATGGGTTTTATAATGATTCCATCATAAGCATCCGTTGGGAAAGTCGTTTTCGCAGCATTTTCTTTATTGATGAGAACATATTTAAAAACATTTTCAGCTTTAGGCCAAGGATTTTTTATTTCTAAAATTTTATAAGTACCATAATCTTCAACTGAAAAACCTTTAGCGTATTTTAAGGGTAATTGCTTGTTTTCAATACTAATGGGTAATTGATTTTTTGTCTCGTTTTTACAATTAAGTACCGTTAAAACAATAATTAAAAAAAAGGTTTTGTATTTCATTCCTGGAAGATGACAAATGTCATTTTTAAACATTTTAAAGCTTGTTATTTTTGGTAAAAATATTAACAATGAGAGACGGCTCAAATTTAACAATATATATAGTAGCTGTCGTATTAATAGCTCATTTTTTAATTGGATTTTTTTATTTGATTCATAAAATGACCAAGAAAAAGTAAGCTGTTGAATATTATTTTAAAGTTAATATTTACATTTGCACCGAAATTTGGTTTTATTCACTTCACGTGGATGAATTAAAAGGGAATCAGGTGCGTTGATTTACGAATTTAGATTTAAGATTTGCGATTGTTGAAATCGTAATTCGTCAATCGTAATTCAACAATTCCTGAACTGTTCCCGCAACTGTAAGTTTTTGCTGTCCCGTTAGTTATCGGTATTCAGCACCTCATTTTGAGATGTTATTTACTTCTAAAACCACTGGCTTTATTGCTGGGAAGGTAAAATAACATAAAACAAGTCAGGAGACCTGCCATTTTCAAAACAAATAAAGTTAAACTTTCGGGATAAAAGTTTGCGTATGATAATCCATGCGATTCTCGAGTAATTATTCATTAAAATGAACAAAAAAACAAATGTTTTTGGTGTACTGTGTTTTGGTATATCATTATGTGGCTTTGCGCAACAGCAAGTCGATTCAACAAATGTGCAACAGCTTGATGAGATTGTTGTTTCAGATTCACGTTTCCAATTAAAACGCGAAAACTCAGGTAAAACGGTTATTAAAATTTCGAAAAATGAAATTGAAAATAACCAAGGGCGAAACATTTCAGAATTAATTAATGCCAAAAGTGGTATTGAAATTAATGGAACACGAAGTGTTGAAGGGATTAATTTAGGGTATTTTGTTAGAGGTGGTAACAATAGGCAAGTTTTGGTGCTTATTGATGGCGTTCAAGTAAATGACCCATCCTTGGTTGCCAATGAATTCGATTTACGATTGATAGATTTGAATACTGTTGAATCTATTGAGATTATTAAGGGTGCAGCCAGTACTTTATATGGGAATGCTGCAGCTACGGCAGTCATCAACATTACAACAAAAAAAGGGGCTATTAAACCCATATCCGCTAGTTTTTTATCGGTTATAGGAACTAACCAATCGGCAGACGACCAGAATTACAATGGTGCCAGTTTCAACAATAATGTGTCTGTAAATGGCAGCTTAGATAAGTTTAATTATTTAGCCAGTTTTGCAAACAGGTATGTGGATGGTTTATCTGCTGCAAAATCTGAAAATGCTGAAAAAGATCCATTTTCCAGATTCAATACCAATCTTAAATTAGGTTATAACTTCAGCGATGCTTTTGAATTATCTGCTTTTGCGAGTTATGATAAGTTAAGAACAGATACAGATGGTTTTCCGCCACCAAACTATACTATTGCAGATACGGATGATGCTTATAAAAACGAACAAATAAGGGTGGGAATTTCACCAAAATTCACCTATGCCAACGGAAGTTTTCAACTGAATGCCGCTTATACAGAAATAAATAGGGAAAGTATTTCAGACTTTGTTACAAGTTATGAAGCGAAAAGTTATGTGTTGGATGCGTTTAATAAATATGTTTTTGATGACACGTTTTATACCATAATTGGATTTAACTATGCTGATTATAATACATTGTTTGATCAAGAACGTTCTTATACAACATCCGATCCCTATATAAATGCGGTTTATGTGTCGGATTTCGGGTTGAATTTGAATGCTGGAGCCCGATTGAATAACCACAGTCAATACGATTCCCATTTTGTTTATAATTTTAATCCGTCCTATACTGTAGAGGTAAATTCCGGATATGTTAAGGTTTTGGGTTCGTATGCCACTTCATTTATTGCACCTAATTTATCACAGTTATTCGGATTTTTTGGAGCAAATCCAGATTTAGAACCAGAAGAAAACAGAACTATGGAGGGTGGTTTGGAATTCTCAAATAGAAAAGGATTTCGTTTGAATGGGCTTTATTTTAACCGAAAAGAAGACAACACTATTATTTATACAACTGGTTACCAAAATGCCACCGAAAGTGCCACGGTTCATGGTGTGGAAGTTGAGGCAGCGATTAATTTAATTAAGGATTTAACAATTTCTGCAAACTATACATTTACGGAATTGCAAGAGGGTTTACGTTTGCGTTTGCCTAAACATAAAGTGAATGCTAATGTTGGTTATAATTTTTCTGAAAGCACCTATGCAGCTTTGACCTATCAATTTGTTGGTGACAGAACGGATACGGATTTTTCAACCTACCAAAACGTGGAATTAAAGTCGTTTTCTTTAATTGATTTATACTTCAGTCAGAAATTAATAGAAAATAAATTAAAACTTTTTGTCACTGTAAACAATCTGTTTAATGAAGATTATTTAGAAATTATTGGTTATACAACCAAAGGCAGAAACGTGAGTTTAGGAATGAATTTGAATTTTTAAAAAAAATAGATTAAATAAAAAGTCGTTCTAATTTAATAGAACGACTTTTTTATGGAATTAAATCACAATACCAAACACCATATTTGTCATTTTTACAAATAGAATCGTCTTCTTTGTTTGGGTTGTCATATTCACGATATACTTTTTCGCCCATGGTAAACGGAATGGGATTTTTGAAAATAGGACCATCAAAACAATAGGTATGGAATTCGCCATTTTCGCCACAAGGATCAACACCATCAGGTAAATTATCAATAAAGTTTCTGTCTATAATTGTTCCAACAAAGTCTTCACTAAAGTATTTTGAATTAGCGCAAACAATAATTGTTTTGAAACCTAAATCTAAAAACTCATTAATAAGTTCTTTAGTATCCCGTTTCCAGATAGGAAATACCGCTTTTAAATTCTGTTTTGCTAATTGTTCTTCTCTGTAAGTTCTCAAATCTTCTAAAAAAATATCTCCAAACCCACTATGCGTAAAACCTTCATTTTTTAATCTTGATACGGTCTCTAGCATTTTTTGCTCGTAGATTTCCATACTTGGCATTTCGGGTAATTCTATCAAACTGGATTTAATATTAAGTGCGTTGGTTTGGGCTATTAAAAGTTCATTTCTAAGCCCATGCATAGACACACGATTGTAATGGCTGTTTACGGTTGTTATTAATTCATCAACAGCATAATGGTTGTCCCGTAGCAAATAATATAGTGCTAGTGCAGAGTCTTTACCCGAACTCCAATTGAAATAGGTTTTAATTTTCGGTGCCAATAATTAATTTGATAAATTTATTGGAAGTTTTTTGTCAACATACATATCGTCACGGAATGGTTTAAAACTATTGCTATCTTTAAACAATATTAAAGAAGCTTCCTTTTCAGATTTTATTGGAGATAACTTTGCTGTTGGATTTTGAATGTCTGCTAAAGCAGTAGCCAATAATGTTTCATTTTCATCACCAATAGCACCTAAATCTAAATAACTTTCAGAGATTTGAATATCAGGAGTTAAACCATCTGAATAATCAGTTCTTCCAACTTTATTCAACGATTTAAAAATTAATGGCTGCATCGCGTAACTATGACTCGGATTCGCTCCTTGACGAGAAAAATCGGGGGAATCATAAAGTGTTGTAGAGGCTTGATATTTCCCAGCAGTATTCTCACCAATATGGATCACGTTAATATAGGGGTCTAAGGCGTTTATTACCAATTCGCTAGCAGATGCAGATGACTCTAAAGCAATTACATATACTTTTTGAAGATTTAGACTATTTAAATTGGAGCCATCATCGTTGTTTACAAATCGACTTATTAATAATTCTGGGTCTTCATTTTCAAAAGCGGCTTGAAATTCACTGTTCCATTGTTCTGTACTAAAAACGTCGCCTGTAAACTGACCCGTTATCATGCTTGATAATAATATAGCTGAATTTACGGAGCCACCAGAGTTATATCTTAAATCCAATACAAGATGTTGTACATTACTCGATTTAAAAGTAGCAAAAGCATCGTTAAGTTGTGTGTCAAAATTTGCCGTAAAACCATTGTACATTAAGTAGCCCACGTTTTGGCCTCCAATATTGAAAATGTTTGTTGCAAAAATGGGATTTTCGGTATATTGAGCTTTGGTAAGACTAACGTTTTCATTTCTAGAAACTACCGTGTCATCTGTTGTGGTAGAAGTGCCATTATCATTATAAGTGGCTAAATTTAAAGTATAAGCATTTGAGCTAAGTAGGCTCATGTAGTTATCGATTGATAACGGCGTACCATTAATGCCATTAAAAATATCACCCCTTGTTAAACCGTTGGCACTGGCACTGCTATTTGGTAAAACCATGGTTACAATACCTATTAATTGCGTGTTGCTGTTTGGTTGAAGAAATAATTTAAACTCCATGCCATTACTGGCTGTAATGCCTGATAACTGCTGTTCTAAAGCAATATAATCATCTACAATCCAACTGAATCTATCAACAGTTTCCCTTTGATAGATTAGACTTTCAAATAAATCTTCAGGACTTGAAAAACCATTTAAATAGTTGGCATAAGCTTCATTGCTAGTAAATGCGTCATTGGCTAGATTAGGAACGTTATCTTTGTACAGATATACTAAATTCATGCCTTTCCAAACAAAATCATTTATGGAACTTCCTGTGATTTGGTTATCATCATTATCTTCAAAACAGCTAATGCTTATAAAGGAAACAACTATTAATAGAATTAGGGACTTGTAGTTTCTCATTGTTTTTTCAGTTTGTTTGTAGGTTTAAATTCAACAAACATGTCTTTTCCAAGAAGTGTAAAATCTTTAGAATCACTAATTGCTTCAACTTTGATACCTAGCTTATCGGATTTAAGATTAGAGCTTTTTGAGATGGTACCAGTAATTAAGGATAAAGCCTTTTCAAGAAAAGGTTCGTTAACATCTCCCAAAGTGCCTAAATCTAATAAATTTTCTCCTTCTTCTGTACCACTAGATGTAGTATATGTTATCAAATAATCGGGAACTAAACCATTGAAATAATCTGTTACACCAAGCGAGTTTGCTGATTTTAAGACCAATGGTTGAATGGCATATTTGTGATTTGGATTAGCATTTGTTCTTCCGTAATTACTTGAATCATAAAGTGTTACCGAAGCTGTGTATTTTCCTGTTGTTGTAGTGCCAATTTGTACAACATCTATATAAGGGTCTAGTCCATTTATAACCAATTCGCTAGCAGAAGCAGATCCTTCAGTTGTTAAAATGTAAACTTTGTTTAAGTTAAGTGAGTTAAGCGGCGTATTATTGTTCAATTTGTTTACAAAGCGATTAATTAGGCTTACCGGGTCGTTGGCCTCAATATAAGATTGGTATTTACTATTCCATATTTCCCTAGAGAAAACATTATTTGTAAATTGACCAGTAATCATGCTAGACAACAAAATAGCAGAGTTGACACTTCCTCCGGGATTGTATCTTAGGTCTAACACCAATTCGGTTATACCTTCGGTTTTTAATTCACCAAAAGCATCGTTTAATGCCTCATCGAAGTTTGCAATAAATTGATTGTACATTAGGTATCCCACTTTGGTTCCATTGGCATCAATTACTTTATTAATAAGAATGGGGCTTTCAGTAAATGCTGTTTTAGTTAACTCCACAGTTTTGCCGTTTAAGGCTATGCTATTGTTGGTAATATTTGCCATACCAAGCGTATACGTGTTATTGGATCCAAATAGCAAGTTTTGATAATTGCTTACTGTTAGTTGTTGTCCATTAACCGTTAAGAAAAATTCACCTCTACCTATATCTTTTGCGGATGCATCTGAATTGTTGGCCACATACCTAATATATCCAAAAATATCATTAGAACCAGAAAGTCTCACTAAACCAAAATCCAAGCCATTGCTTGTAGAAATTCCTTGGAAAGAGTTTTCTAAGGCCACATAATCATTTACCAAATAGCTAAACTTATCAATCACATCTTTCTGATATAAAAGGTCATCAAATAAGGATTCTGGAGAGTTGTAGTTATTTAAAAAAGTATAATATTGATCTTGATTTGCAAATTTAGTGTCCGATAGATTGGGAACTTGCCCTTGCCACAAATAAATTTCATTCATACCTTCCCATATAAAATCGTTTATTTCACTATTTAATGTTATAGGTACAACAACAACTGGCTCGGGATCAGGAGTGGGTTCATCATTTTTGCTACAATTAAATAAAACTAATGCCATAAATGACAAAAGTAAAAGGACAATTGGCTTAAGTATTACATGGATTCTTTTCATAACATTTTTCATAGCTTAGTCATGTAAACTATAAAATAGCTTACATTATTATGTAAATATAAATATTTTGTAACAAAATAGATTGTTGTTCGTCGTAATCTCAAATAACCATAACTAAGTTATTTCAGAACTAATCAAACCAAAATAATGACTCAAAGAGAGTTTTTAAATATTGTGATGCCATTTAAGGATAAAGTGTTTCGCCTAGCAAAGCGATTACTTATATCTACTGAAGAAGCAGAAGATGCCACACAAGAGGTTTTAATGAAATTATGGAACAATAAAGAAAAGATTGAGGAGTACAAAAATGTAGAGGCATTTTCAATGACCATGACCAAAAATTTTTGTTTTGATAAGTTGAAATCCAAACAATCGCAAAATTTGAAAATTGTACACAGCAATTATGAAGATAATAGCACCTCATTACAAAAACAGGTTGAATTAAATGATAGTGTTAGTTGGGTATCACGGATTATAGAAGGGTTGCCCGAACAACAAAGAATGGTCATTCAACTAAGGGATATTGAAGAATATGATTTAGATGAGATTGCCCACATGTTGGATATGAATAACACAGCAGTACGGGTAACCTTATCAAGAGCTAGAAAAACAATAAGAGAAAAATTAACTAATACACACAGTTATGGTATTAAATAATATAGAAGAATTACTTGAAAAGTACGAAAACGGAGAAACATCCCTAAAAGAAGAGCAACAGTTAAAAAACTATTTTTCGCAAGAAACCGTCGAGCCGCATTTAGAGATATATAAACCCATGTTTGCGTATTTTTTGGTAAACCAACAAGAGCAATTTACTAAGGACGTTCCATTAAGCACTAAAAAAGTATTTAACTATAAATGGATTTCTGTTGCTGCGGTAGTTGTTATTATGTTGGGAATTTACTTAAAATCGACCATACATAACGATTTAGGTACTATTCAAGACCCGGAACTAGCTTTCAACGAGGTATCGAAATCGTTGGAAATGATTTCTAAAAGTTTCAATAAAGGAACTTCTACAATTGGCTACCTTGAAGAATATGACAAAGGAGCTTCAACATTAGGATATCTTAATGAAATTGAAAACACAACAAGTATTATTTTTAAAAAAAATCAATAAAAAACGAACACTCAAACAATGAATAATTTAAAAACAACTCTCATGAAAAAAATAATAGCATTAGTAGTAATGGCAATCATGTTATTGCCAATATCAGGAATAGCTCAGGATATTTTTGAAAAATACAATGGCAATTCAGAAGTCACCTATGTATCCATTCAGCCTAAAATGTTTCAAATGATAGCCAAAATGGGTATTAATGTAGATGATGCAGAAGCCAAAGCATATATGGACATGGTAAAAAGCATCACCAGTTTTAAAACTATAGTGACGGATAATAAAACCATTTCAGCCGATATTTCAAAATGGGTTAAATCCCGTTCAAGTTCTTTAGAAGAATTAATGCAAGTTAAAGATAACGGTGCAGAAGTAAAATTCTATATTAAGGAGGGTAAAGATTCCGACCACGTTAAAGAACTCTTGATTTTTGTAAACGGTATTGATAAAGTCATGCAAAGTAATGGGGTTGATATTAATGGTCAACAACGAAAAATCGAAACGGTGGTTGTATCGCTTACGGGTGACATCGATTTAAACGAAATATCTAGACTTACAGATAAAATGAACATTCCTGGGGGTCAGCATTTAGAAAAAAAGAAATAATTACATTATGCATCAATCAATCAAATTTCTATTAGTAACCATTTTTGCAGCCTTCTCTTTAGTTGGCTGCAATAATGGTTTATCTATGCAACGCTATTTTGTAGAACATCAAGAAGCAAATAATTTTTTGGCGCAAGATGTGCCAATAACGATGTTGAATATTGACGAATCGAAATTAACAGCAGAGCAAAGAGACGCTTACAAATCGATAAAACGATTGAATTTTTTAGGATATAAAATAGACTCAACTAATGTCAATGCATTCCATTCTGAGCTGGATAAAGTTAAAACCATTTTAAAGGACAAAAAATATAATGAACTTATCGATTTCAGTTATCAAGGATCTAAAATAGCTGTTAAGTACGTGGGTGATGATTATGAAGCAGATGAATTTATCATCTTTGGTAGCTCTAAAGACATGGGCTTTGGTGTTGTTCGTATTTTAGGGGATGATATGAGTCCAGAAAAAATAATGACTTTAGGACAATTATTCGAAAACTCGAATGTTGACACCTCGCAATTTGAAAATATGATGACTTTCTTTAAATAAAAGAATATTTTTTTTTATTCAGTAGGTTCGTCCTTACTTCCATTAGTTGGATGTTTCCAAAAAAAGAGATTTACAACTATTGCCAAAAAGATAATGGTAAGCATAGTTAAGACAACAAAATTAGCTAGAATACTAAGTATCCCTGCTACAAAAATACCCATAGCCATAAGGCCACAAAGTAGTAATGATTGTTTATCCGTTAACATGTTTTTATATTTTAAATTCCAGTATAATTACTAGGTGTTATATGTTTTAATTCTTCCTTTATTGCATTAGAAACCTCCAAGGTATCAATAAAATTTGAAATGGAATCTTGATTTATTTTTTCGTTGGTCCTGGTCAAACCTTTTAAGGCTTCATAAGGGTTTGCATAACCTTCCCGACGTAAAATGGTTTGAATAGCTTCGGCAACAACTGCCCAGTTATTATTTAAGTCCTCTGCAAATTTGGTTTCATTCAATAATAATTTATTCAATCCTTTTAAAGTCGATTTGAACCCAATCAATGTATGTCCAAATGGGACACCTACATTTCGTAATACCGTGCTATCGGTTAAATCGCGCTGTAATCTAGATACAGGAAGTTTAGCCGACAAATGTTCAAAAACAGCGTTGGCTATACCTAAATTACCTTCACTATTTTCAAAATCAATAGGATTTACTTTATGTGGCATGGCAGAACTACCTACTTCACCAGCTTTGATTTTTTGTTTAAAATAATCCATGGACACATACGTCCATATATCTTTATTTAAATCTATTAAAATGGTATTGATGCGTTTTAAGTTATCAAACAAAGCGGCTATATGGTCGTAATGCTCAATCTGTGTCGTTGGAAACGAATGGTGCAACCCTAAAGTGTCTTGAACAAATTTCCCTCCAAAAGCTTTCCAATCTGTATTGGGGAATGCAACATGGTGCGCGTTAAAATTACCTGTGGCACCGCCAAATTTAGCAGCATGTGGAATGTGTTTCAATAAATTGAACTGCTGCTCTAATCGTACCACAAAAACTGCTATTTCTTTTCCCAATCGGGTTGGAGATGCTGGTTGTCCATGGGTTCTAGCAAGCATGGAAATAGCTGCCCAATCCTCACTTAACGTTTTAAGTTTATATACAACTTTTAAGTATTCTGGAATGTAAACGTCATTCACAGCGTCTTTAATACTTAAAGGAATAGCCGTGTTATTGATGTCTTGTGAAGTTAATCCAAAATGAATGAATTCCTTAAAAGATGACAGACCTAATGCATCAAATTTATCTTTTATAAAATATTCAACAGCCTTAACATCATGGTTTGTAACATTTTCTATGTCTTTTATGGCTAGTGCATCTTCAGTTGAAAAGTTTTTATAAATGCCTCTTAAACTTTCAAATACACTTGAATCAACGTTTTTAAGTTGAGGCAATGGAATTTCACAAAGCGCAATAAAATATTCTATTTCAACTAAAACACGATATTTTATTAAAGCTTCTTCCGAAAAATAAGGCGCTAATTCGTTAACTTTATTTCTATATCTTCCATCAATTGGTGAGATGGCATTTAGTTGTGATAATGACATGTTGGGTTATTTTTTTACAAGTTGCAAAGATAAACATTTGATTTGCGAATTACGAATTACGAATTACGAATTTTTGATTTTCAAATCTATCATTTGAGTATTTTTTTCATTCTATGGAGAATATGCTTGGCCCTTGATTTAAATGCGGCACTATGTGTTTGAAATTCCTGCTCTAAAATTTGCTTTAAATCATCATGAATCCAAGTGCTTTCTTGTCCGAAAAGAAATAGTGTTTCCATAGCAAATACTTTTGAGGCTACTTTATGTCTGTTAATCATCCAATCAAAACAGGTTTCTACAATACGTTCTTTATGTTTGGGAGAAAGTAATCTTTTAAAAGTGTTATTTTCTTTGGAATAATACGCTTTTGCTAAGAATTGACACACTTTAGATATAGGGCGAACGGCAGATTCTAAATGCACTCTATGAATATTTATAGTAAACGTATCCAAATGTGGAATGATGGCGTAAATATAATCTTCACAAACAAATTCAAAAACCCAAGCAGCATGGCAAGATATTTTATCATCTACATGAAATAAAATTTCAATAAGATAAGGAAACAATTCCATTTCATTTTTAACAAGTTGGGCACAGTTTAGACGGCTTTCCCGCGATGCGCTTACTTTTGCCAATTCATTATAAAATTCTTCTTTAGTCATCAATTTATTTTACTATTTTTAAACTTTAAATATAATAATCATGAAGATATTAAAAAAGGTACTAATTGCTTTACTTGTGATATTTCTTATTGCCCAGTTTTTTAGACCGGAAAAAAATGAAGGCAATATCACTTCCATGGATGCCTTTTATGCAGAGACCAACCCACCTGCCGAAGTGAAACGTATCTTAGAAGTTAGTTGTAACGACTGTCATAGCGATGTTACTAGATACCCTTGGTATAATAATATTACGCCTGTAAATTATTGGTTGGCAGATCATGTAAACGATGGAAAAAAGCATTTTAATATCTCAAAATGGGAGGGAACTTCAACTAAACGTAAAGACCATAAGTTCGAAGAACTTATTGAAATGGTAGAGAAAAAGGAAATGCCTTTGGATTCTTATACATGGACACATACGGATGCAAAACTTACCGACGCACAAATGGCCTCTCTTATAGATTGGGCTAAAAAAGTCCGTTTAAAATACAGTTTGGAGCCCCAACCTGAATAATGTTTTCCTAACTATAGATAGACTATAGTTGTAATTTTAGAGTTCAATTTATATAATAAAATACCGAAATTAGTGGCATCAAAAAAACTCTTGATCATTGGTTTTGTTTGGCCAGAACCCAAAAGTTCAGCTGCGGGTAGCAGAATGATGCAACTTATAGACATCTTTCAATCTCAAAACTACCAAATTACATTTGCCAGTGTATGTGCCAAAACCGACAATGCATTCAACCTTGAAGATATAGGAATAAACCAAGTTACGATAGAACTTAACAGTTCTAGTTTTGATGTGTTTGTAAAAAAGTTACATCCAGATATTGTGGTTTTTGATAGATTCATGACCGAAGAACAATTTGGTTGGCGGGTTACTGAGCAATGCCCGGATGCTTTACGGATTTTAGATACCGAGGATTTGCATTGTTTAAGAAAAGGTAGAGAAGAGGCACTAAAGCATAAGGTTTTGTTTGATAAATTTTATTTATTCAATGATACTGCAAAACGCGAAATAGCAAGTGTTTATAGATGCGATTTAACGCTTGTTATTTCAGAGGAAGAAATAGAGATATTAAAAAGCCAATTTAAAGTTAATTCGCATCTTTTGTATTACTTGCCATTTTTAACCGATGCAGTAGCAATGGAAACTAAGCGTCATCTGCCAAAGTTCAATGAAAGGGAACACTTTATCACTATTGGCAATTTTTTACACGCTCCTAATTACGATGCCGTTTTGTTTTTAAAAGAAGATATTTGGCCTTTAATTAGAAAAAGATTGCCTAAAACAGAAGTTCATATATATGGGGCATATGCTTCCGAGAAGGTACTTAAACTTAATAATAAAAAAGACGGATTTATCATTAAAGGATTTGTTGATGATGTTGAAACCGTTATGCAACATGCAAAAGTATGTTTGGCACCATTGCGTTTTGGTGCTGGATTGAAAGGGAAACTAATTGATGCCATGGTACATGGAACACCTTGCGTGATGACCACCATTGCTGCTGAAGGGATGTTTGGAAATTTTGAACCTAACGGTTTTATAGCCGATGATACCGAAGAATTTGCAAACAAAGCCATCGAGTTATATACAGGTAAAATTTTTTGGAGAGGTAACCAGAAAAATGGTTTTCAAATTATGAATGCTCGCTTTGATAAGCAACTGTTTGTTTTAGATTTTATATTTAAGCTAAACTCCATACAAAATAACCTTCAAGTACATCGTTTGGATAATTTTACAGGTCAAATGTTACAGTATCATACCCTGCAAAGCACTAAATATATGAGTAAATGGATTGAGGAAAAGAACAAATAAGACTTCAGAGGTAAGACTCTAGATTTTAGATATGAGATATAAGATTTTAGAATACACCTAATTCCAAAAGTCTAACAATCTAAGAAGTCCAACAATCTAGAAATCTAAGAAAGTCTAAGCTTCCACTTCACTTTTCTTAATTTTTCTGTAAGTAAAGGTGTTGAAAATGTTACGTTTCGCAAATCGTGTTAATGTGCCAGATTGGTAAAATTTTGTAAATAGGGCTTTGTTAACACCGAAAAACTCATACGTATTGCCGTCTAAAAAGGTTAATTCTAAAACCATGCCTTTATGTTGCCAGTCTATAATAGCGCTACTAATGGTTTCGTTGTATTCATCTAAATTTGCCGCTTTGGTTTCTGGAGCGATACTCACTAAAAAATGATAACCATCAATGATTTGTCTGCTCATTAATTCAGCCTCAACAGCTTTTTCATCACCTTTTTGAAACTTATCAGGATGCCATTCTTTCACTAAATTTCTATAAGTAGATTTTAGTTCTTTAAGATCAATGTCTTTTTCAACATTAAACAATTTTTTGTACTCGCCAATACGTTTCATGCGGTTGTTTTTTAAAATAAGGCGCGAAGATACTCTTTTTTAAGACACAAGACGCTAGACTATAGATAAAAGAATTGAGCTACATAACAGTATCTTAAAAGTTTGTGGTTAGTTAAAACCATTACGGTGTTAATCCCCTGGTTAACCAACCCCTTCTACTTGCTGTCGCTATCGCGTATGGTGTAATCCAAAACAAGCTAAAAGCGAAGAAAATACCATAGGTATGGGCTAAAAATGATTTGGACTTATGATGTTTGAGTGCATAAAAAATTACAGGAATAGTGTTAAAAATCAAGATCCCCATAAGCGTCGAACTTAAGAATAAAATCGGGTGTACGGCAATCATATATAACATGGAAATAACTAATGGATAAGCGGTTAAGATTCCCAACCACTGATTCATTAAAAGTATTCTTAAACCAACTTTCGAAGTTTCCCTAAAATTGGTAAAAGCAAAACGTGACATCATAATGTTTTCACGCACATTACTTCTTTCCCAACGGGTAAACATTTTTCGTAACCCACTAAATTTCTCAGGAATTTTGGTAAGCACCAAAGCATTTCGTTGGAACATCACGTGATATCCTTGTTTTAAAATCATGTTGGTCATCGCTCTATCCTCTCCTATATCTGTTAATTGCCCGAAAAAAGTTTGATTCATCCAGTCATTTAAGCAGGCCATTACAGCTTCCTTACGATATGCAGCTAAGGCACCAGGTGTACAAAGTACAGAACCCATAGTGCTTTGTGCAGCACGTATAAATTCAAAGCTAAAAGCAAAACTCACGTTTAGCATTTTAGGTATCAGTGCCTTTTTTGTATTTAGAACATGTACATTTCCTGCAACAGCGCCACAATATTTATTCACCTGAAGTGGACTTACCAAGTTTCTTAGTGTATCCTTTTTCACTAAAGAATCACTATCTACCGTTACAAAAACATCTCCGGTAGCTAAGTTAAAACCGCGGTAAAGAGCATGTCGTTTTCCTTTGTTTTGTGGTTGTTGGTAGATTGTTAATACATCACCCAATAATTCTTTGGCTTTGATCATCCATTGCCAAGTATCATCTTTGCTGCCATCATCAATAGAGATAATCTGTAGTTTTTCTTTAGGAAAGTCACTTTCGTACAAACTTACCAAGGTTTCATAAACCAATTTACCTTCATTATAAGCAGGCACAATAACGGTGCATTTTGGTAGTGCTTCGTCCGAAACCGAATCAATAGGTTTGTATTGTAAGTATTTAATAAAAAGAAATACTAAAAAAGATAATTTAAAGAAAAGTAACATTAATGTAATTATATAGAAAATGGTTCCTAACGTCGTGCTCAACATACTTGTGTGGAATTCATAAAAATCATCTTCCAATTCAAAAACTAAAAATACAGATCCAAACATAAGGAGATATGTGCTTGCAAAAACCACATAATCCGTAGGGTCTGAGGCAATCTTACCAATAAATCTTAATATGTTTTGTTTAATGGATGTTCTTTTTTTACGAAATGAAAGTTTATTTTTTCCAACATCTTCTCCTTTGCTTATATCTACAGATGTAGTTTGTGGTAAAATAGTTTTTGCCATAATTGAGGGTTTTTATAATAATAATACTATCTGCAAATACGTTGGGAAAGGATTTATGGACGTTATAAAGTTTTAAAATATGTCATTTAACAGACATTTAACAAGGGTTATGCCCGCTCTGGGTTCGCTGCGTTGATTTTTGAATTTGAGACTAGGATAAATAGTCAATAAAAAAAGCAGTGATAATTTAACTTAACGCATGCTACCTTTTTTATAGATTTGCATCCCAATAACAGTAGGATAAAAACAATTATGATTTCAGTTGATAATTTAGCAGTAGAGTTTGGTGGAAGTGCCTTATTTAGTGAGGTGTCTTTCACTATTAATGAAAATGATAAAATTGCCCTTATGGGCAAAAATGGCGCAGGAAAATCGACGATGATGAAGATTATTGCTGGTGAACAAAAAGCCAGTCGCGGTGGGGTTCGTTACCCCAAAGACGTCATCATTGCTTATTTGCCACAGCATTTATTAACGGAAGATGATTGCACCGTTTTTGAAGAAGCGTCTAAAGCCTTTACCCATATTTTTAAGATGCGTGATGAGATGGAACGTCTTAATAAAGAATTGGAAACGAGAACGGATTATGATTCTGATGAGTATATGAAAATCATCCAACAAGTATCTGATGTTGGTGAAAAATTCTATGCTTTAGAGGATGTTAATTATGATGCGGAAGTAGAAAAAGCTTTGCGTGGGTTAGGTTTTAAACGTGTAGATTTTACGCGCCTAACCAGTGAATTTAGTGGAGGTTACCGTATGCGGATTGAATTGGCTAAAATATTATTGCAAAAACCCGATTTAATTCTTTTGGATGAGCCAACAAACCACATCGATATAGAATCCGTTATTTGGTTGGAGGATTTTTTACTGAATAAAGCCAAAGCCGTGATGGTAATTTCACACGATAAAGCCTTTATTGATAACATTACCAATAGAACCATCGAGGTCACTATGGGGCGTATTTACGACTATAAAGCCAACTATTCGCATTACATACAGTTGCGAGAAGATCGGCGTACCCATCAAATAAAAGCTTACAACGAACAACAAAAATTTATAGCCGATAACATGGCTTTTATTGAACGTTTTAAAGGCACCTATTCGAAGACCAATCAAGTGAGCTCGCGTGAGCGTATGTTGGAAAAATTAGAAATTATTGAGATTGATGAAGTCGATACATCGGCCTTAAAATTACGTTTTCCGCCAGCACCACGTTCGGGAGATTATCCGGTGACGGTTAAAGATTTGTCTAAATCGTACGATGGCCATGTGGTGTTTAAAAATGCCAATATGTCCATTTCCCGCGGCGAAAAAGTGTCGTTTGTAGGTAGGAATGGAGAAGGGAAATCAACCATGATTAAAGCCATTATGGGCGAAATTGATTTTGAAGGTAAATGTGCGTTGGGACATAATGTAAAGGTGGGCTATTTTGCACAAAATCAAGCGTCTTTATTGGATGAAAACTTAACCATTTTTCAAACCGTTGATGAAGTTGCCGAAGGCGATATCCGTACCCAAATAAAAACCATTTTAGGAGGTTTTATGTTTAGGGGTGACGATATAGATAAAAAGGTGAGCGTGCTTTCCGGTGGGGAAAAAACCCGATTGGCGATGGTGAAACTCCTTTTAGAACCTGTTAATTTACTCATTCTGGATGAGCCAACCAATCACTTGGATTTAAAATCGAAAGATGTTTTAAAAGAAGCATTAAAAAACTTTGATGGCACGCTTATTTTAGTGTCGCACGACCGTGATTTTCTTCAAGGCCTCTCGCAAAAAGTGTTTGAGTTTAAAGACCAACGTGTTATTGAGCATTTTGAAACCATTGACGACTTTTTAGTAAGAAACCGCATCGAGAATTTAAAGCAGATTGATTTGAAGAAGTAAGTTTTTTTCTTAGTTGTATTTGTCTGAAAAAAATGATAGATTCGTTCGTCCTTATACTATCGGGATTGATATGAAATATAAATCATCAGAGTTGGCAACAAATATGAAAAAAGCAATATTGATTCTTGTAATATTCACTTGTGGGAATAGTTTATTTTCACAAAACAAACTTACCGAAACTGAAAAACTAGCAACAACAGCAAAAATTTGGGGCTTCTTAAAATATTATCATCCTGAAGTTGCTCATGGAAAATACAATTGGGACGAAGAACTTTTCAAAATTCTACCAGAAATAAAAAAGAGTGAGAACAAAGAGCAACTTTCTCAAATTTATATCGAATGGATTGACAAACTTGGGAAAATAGAAAAATGCAAAAAGTGTAATGACACTAACAAACTTGAATTTTTCAACAAAAACTTCGATTTAGGCTGGATAAATAATCACAATTTATTTACACAAGAATTGTCTGAAAAGCTAAAATTTATAGAAGAAAACAGGCATCAAGGTAAAAAATATTATGTTTCAGTACTTCACAAAAATGTTGGTAATGTTGATATTACAAATGAAATTGAATATAAGGATTTTGATTGGAATAACGAAAATTTGAGACTACTTGCAATATTTCGCTATTGGAATATTGTTGAATACTTTTTTCCTTACAAATACCAAACTGACATTAGTTGGAATGAAGTGCTAAATGAAATGATCCCTAAATTTTTGCATCCGAAAGACGAAATAGATTATCATCTTGCGATGCTTGAATTGGTTGTAAGTATTGATGACAGCCATGGTGGTTTTGCAACTGATAAAACAAATATATTTTTTGGATATTATTGGATTCCTGCACAATTTAATTTATTAGATAGCAAAGCTATAATAACTGGTTTCTATAACGATTCATTAGCAAAAATAGATGATTTAAAAATTGGTGATGTCATTACAAAAGTTAACAATCAAGAAGTTGGAACCATATTTGAGCAAAAAGAAAAGTACATAAATGCATCGAACATTTCTAGGAAAAAAGCGAGTGCATTTTATTCAATTTTTAATGGCTCGTCTGACTCCGTTGAAATTGAGTTTATTAGAAATAACAAAACTTATGTTAAATCAATAAAGCGCTATTTGTTTAAAGATTTTAATTACAAATTAGAAACCAAAGCTGAAAAATATAAAATCCTCGATGGTAATATTGGATATGTAAATATGGGAACAATAAAAATAAAAGAAGTTCCCGATATTATGGAAAATCTTAAAGATACTAAAGCCATAATATTTGACATAAGGAATTATCCTAATGGAACACTGTATTCAATAGCAAATCATATTACTTCAACAAGAAATGGTTTTTATAAAGTAACATATCCTGATTTGGATTATCCAGGAAAATTCATTTGGAGAGATGGAAACCAATGTGGAAAAAATGGCGAATTAAAATATAGAGGCAAAGTCGTTTTATTAGTTAATGAAAAATCTCAAAGTCATGCTGAATTTACAGCAATGTGCTTGCAAACTGGAGACAACGTTACAACAATTGGAAGTCAGAGTTCAGGAGCAGACGGAAATGTGAGCAGGATAGAAATGGTAGGCGGATATAAAACGGCAATTAGCGGAATTGGAATATTTTATCCCGACAATACAGAAACACAAAGGAAAGGCGTAAAAATTGATGTTGAAATTAAACCAACAATTCAAGGAATTATTGACGGAAAAGATGAAGTCCTTGAAAAAGCAATAGAATATATTAACAAATAGAAATACTGTTTTTAATTATTTTGATGTCTACTTTAGTGGGTATTAAAAAGAAATGTGTACACATTTCCAATAACCAATAAAATGAAATTCGACACGTATTTTCCAACCGACCCATTAAAACCCTACATCAAGTATTTTGTAGTGTCGGAGAATGCCTTGGAAAATGCATACAAAGTTTTTCTTACAAGAAATTCATTCTTAAAAGATTGACGATTTTCACCTAAATTAATTCGAGCTAATTTGTGTAATTCGTGGCAGATGAATATTTACTTCCCATTTTCAAATTCTTCAACAGATATGATTTGTTTTATAGGAAACACGGAAGGTCCAAATTGGTTAAACATAGGTACATCGGCAGCATCTCGTCCATAACCTACTGATACATAACCGCCTTTTTGTTCGGTTTGTGTGGCATCAAAAACATACCAGCGTCCGCCAACAAAGGCTTCAAACCAAGCGTGCATGTCCATCGGTTTTAAATTGTGCAAATAGCCCACGACCAAACGCGCTGGGATACTTAAACTACGGCACAAGGCAATACCCAAATGGGCTAAATCCCTGCAAACGCCCGATTGTCTATAATTAACTTCTATGGCCGAAATGGGATAGTCACTACTGCCAGGTATATAGCTTATGGTGTCTCGTAACCAAGATTCTATGGCAGCTACTTGGTCATAACCAGGTAATTTGTCGGCTGTTATATTATTTGCCAAATCACTAAACCGATCTGATTCACAATAGCGGCTTGGTAATAAATAATTCAACATCGCGTCAGGCAAATTCTGAATATCTACAAAAGGTGCACCGGGGTCAACGTCAATAAACTCAGCTGTTTTTACATCGGCTTCGGTGTAAATTTTAAACTCTCCTGATGGAGCTAAAATCCGTTGACATAAATTGCCAAAGGTGTCCGTATATTCATAGGCTTGTAGATTAGGTTCTATCTTGTAAATTTCTCGTGCTACCCATTGCTGGGCACCGCTTCTTGGGCGTAACATTAAGATAAAAGGGGTGGGTATTTCAATATCAAATACCAATTCGCAACTTACTTTTAACCACATAATGCTAAAGTGTCATAAAACCTGAGGGTTAGTAATAGAGGTTTTATCAAAAGTAGCTTATTTTAATATGAAAGATGTTAAATTATATTTATTAATTGTCACTCAAATTTGCTGTTGCAATAAAAAATAGTCTATAAAATTATTAAATATGACTTTGAGTTTTTTATTGATTTTTTGGCTTAAAGTAATCGTTAAAATATGATATTTTTTAGTTTTGGTAGATATAACAAAGCGTTACTCGAGCTTAAGGTCTATTTAGTCGATTAGCTGTTTGATAACTAAATTATTTTCCTATTTTTAGCAATTCAACTTCTAAATAAGTTATAATTCTGATGAGCAGATTTGGTGTTTCGGTATTGCTTTTTTGTTTTGTTTGTTTTCAATACGGGATATCTCAAAATATACCACCAACTATTAATGCTGTGGGGGACCAATATTATTGTCCCTTAACCCAAATACCTATAGTAACGGATTTTGATATTATTGATCCAGATGATTTAGAGATTGAAACATTTAGTATTCAAATTTCAACGGGATATATTAATGGAATAGATAGATTATCATTGATAGGGTCCCATCCAAATATTGTGACTTCTTGGAATCCCAACGAAGGCAAATTAAGATTTACAGGTGTGGGAGGTGCCGAAATGCTTTATACAGATTTGATAGCGGCAGTAAATGATGTTTTATATGAAAGTCTTAATTCGAATATTTCAGGTGAAAAGTTTTTTTCTTTTACTATAGGTGACGCCAATTATTTGCCATCCACGGGGCATTATTACGAATATGTTTCGAGTCCAGGGATTACCTGGTCTGATGCAAGAATCGCTGCTGCTAATAGAACTTATTTTGGTTTACAGGGTTACTTAGCAACTATTTCAAGTCCTGAAGAAGCTCAGCTCTCGGGAGAACAGGCTGGTGGAGCGGGTTGGTTAGGAGGAACCGATGAAGAAACGGAAGGTGTATGGAAATGGGTCACAGGGCCTGAAGCAGGAACGATTTTTTGGAACGGTTTAGCAAATGGCACCACGCCAAATTATGCAAATTGGAATAATAACGAACCAAATCAATTTGGTGGAGATGAAGATTATGTACATGTCACTTTTGGTGTTGGTACCCCAGGTACTTGGAACGATTTGCCCAATATAGGAGGTGTAGGCAATTATTTTCCGCAAGGCTATATTGTGGAGTATGGTGGTATGGCTGGTGATCCGGAGGTTAATATATCGGCAAGTACAAAAATTACAATACCCTCCATCACACTAACTACTGGGGCCACTAGATGTGGAGCCGGGATATTAACTTTAGAGGCGCAAGCATCCATAGGTACTGTTGAATGGTTCAATTCCGCAAGTGGAGGTTCTTCTATACATTCAGGAAATACATTTGAACCTAATATCAATACTACGACAACATACTATGTTATGGCTTTTTACAATGGTTGTACAGAAGGAATTCGAGTACCGGTAACTGCCAGGATCAATCCAATTCCTAGCATTACTTCTACAACAGATGAGCAAGTATGTGATAGTGGTACAGCTATTTTAAGGGCTACGGCAGATATGGGGACTATAACTTGGTATGATTCATTAATAGGAGGAACTGAGGTGGGCTCAGGAAATGCATTTACTACGCCTTTGGTCACCAATACAACAACATTTTATGTAGACGCTACATTAAATGGCTGTACAACAATTAATAGGTCTGCTGTTACTGTGACGGTTCAAAAAACAGCAATTCCTACAGGAAATTCGTTGCAAACGTTTTGTGATAAAGACAATGCCACCGTGAATAGTTTAGCAGTCATAGGAACCGATATTTTATGGTATGATGTTGTAACTGGAGGAGCACCATTGAATCTTTCAGGAGTGTTGACATCCAAAACCTATTACGCCACCCAAACCGAATTAGATTGTGAAAGTAATTCAAGAATGGCAGTTGATGTCATTATTTATGATACAGTGATCCCATTACAAAGTTCAGAGATACCAACACTTAGGGCTTGTGATACCGATTTGGATGGCGATGACACGAATGGCTTTACTGAATTTGATTTAACATCACATGAATCTATTTTACTGAATGGGAATGCTGCTTCCGATTTTCAAGTAAATTACTTTTTAGATGCCGCTTATACCAATCAAATCTTAAATCCAAGCACTTTTGTAAATACGGTTCAGAACAATCAGGTTATTTATGCGAGAATGAATAATAATCTAGATACAACTTGTTATACCGATACGTCTTTTTCGATTTCAGTGGATGCATTGCCTGTTATACAATCGTCAGTCATATTTAGAAACTGTGACGAAGATGACAATCCAAATGGCTTCACTGATTTTAATTTAAATGAAGCTAATGATATCATCACCAATGGCAACTCAGTGAATTTGGATTTTACCTATTATCTTACTTATCTTGAAGCAGAAGCTGGAGAGAATGCCATAAGCCCAGTACCTTTTAACAATGCAACAGCAAACATTGTTTATGCCCGTGTAGAAAATGCTAATGGATGCTACAGGGTTTCTACAATAAATTTAGAGGTTTCTACCACTTCATTGGATGATGATTATATGCAGGAATTAGATTCCTGTGATGATGATGCTGTAATTGACGGATTGCATGAATTTGATTTAACAGTGGCGTCGCAAGGCTTTATAGATGAATTTCCGGGAGTACAAAATCTAACGGTGCATTATTACAGAAATTTAAACGATGCCCAATTGGAACTCAATGAAATTACAAACCAAACCAATTATGTAAGTGAAGTACCTTTTTCGCAAGTATTATATGTTAGGGTAGAAAGTGAAGATAATGGGGATTGTTTTGGTATTGGACCGCATTTAACCCTAACGGTTTATCCGCGTCCAGAATTTGAGGTAGAACAGTCCGAGGTCTATTGTTTTGATAATACCCCCATAACCTTATCCACATTTAATCCACAAGGGGCTTACACTTATGAGTGGACCGATGCCAATGGTATCATTGTGGGTGAAATGCCAACGGTTACATTAAGTGAGCCAGGTACATATACCGTTATTGCCACATCAAGTTTTGGTTGTGAATCTTTTCCTGTTGTGTTTCCTGTTGTTGAGTCTGCTATCGCCAATATTACTTTAGATGATGTTACCATTGTGGACGTTTCGGATAATAATTCCATAACCATTGACACCACTAATCTTGGTATAGGGGATTACGAATTTTCGTTAGATGATAGTTCAGGCCCTTACCAAGACCAACCTGTTTTTAATAATGTTGGAGCAGGGGTACATACCATTTATGTACAGGATAAAAAAGGTTGTGGTATTGCAAGCTTGGAAGTTTTTGTGCTAGGATTTCCCAAGTATTTCACACCAAATGATGATGGCTATAATGATACATGGAACCTCGAAGGCTTGAGTGATTTGTTTACCCAAGATTCCAAGATTTTAATTTTTGACCGCTACGGCAAGTTAATCAAGGAATTAAATCCGAGGGGAGCGGGTTGGAATGGCACGTTTAATGGACAACAGCTAAGTGCGACGGACTATTGGTTCATGGTAGATTTGTATGATGTAAATGGAAACAAAAAAACCTATAGAGGCCATTTTAGTTTGATTAGATAGCCCGTTTTTTAATTAAATCCTTAAGTTTTGAAACGCCAATGGTTGCTATTTCAGCAATAACAGTTAGGTTTTGTCTGCTACTTAAGGCGGGTTTTGGGTCTATGTAAAAAATGGGTGTATTTGCTGGTACATAATGCATCAAACCTGCCGCAGGATATACTTGCATGGAGGTGCCAATTATAATTAAAATATCTGCTGTTTCGCATATGCGCATGGCATGGTCAATCATAGGTACGTCTTCACCAAACCATACAATATGCGGACGTAATTGATGCCCTTTTTTACAAACATCACCTAAAAGCACATCGTTTTTCCATTCTAAAATATCATTGGTATCAAAAGTGCTTCGTACTTTAAGTAGTTCACCGTGTAAATGAATCACATGGGTACTTCCAGCACGCTCATGCAAATCATCAACATTTTGGGTGATGATGGATACTTTATAATCACTTTCAAAATTAGCTAAATCGATGTGGGCTTGATTAGGATTTACTTCAAATAATTGCCTTCTGCGTTGGTTGTAGAAATTTAAAACCAACTCTGGGTTTCTTTCAAAACCTTCGGGAGTAGCCACGTCCATAACATCGTGCCCTTCCCATAAACCATCAGCATCTCTAAAGGTTTTAATACCACTTTCAGCACTTATGCCAGCTCCAGTTAGTATGACTAGATGTTTTTTCATAATATAAATATAATACATTCTGTCATTGCGAGGAGGCACGACGAAGCAATCTGTTTGTTTTCTGTTCTTTTCATTCACGAGATTACTTCGGTCTCCCGATAACTATCGGGATTCCGTGTAATGACAAAAACTTTATTAATTTTGACATATGATTGACATAAAACTTTTAGAACATTTAGAAACCTATTTAACCGATTCCCGTAAGGAAAAATTTAAAAAAGTGCTCTCACAGCGTACCAATCATTTTACGGTAGCTACAGAAGATGTGTATCAATTGCATAATACCAGTGCCGTAATTCGTACTTGTGATGTCTTTGGCATTCAAGAAGTACAAATCATAGAAGAGCGCAATACCAAACGTATTGATAGGGAAATTGCCATGGGCGCACAAAAGTGGGTGGATGTGAATCGGTTTCATTCGGTTGCCGATTGTATTGCAAACATGAAACAAAAAGGCTATCAAATTGTAGCCACCACGCCGCATACCAATGATTGTGAACTGCATGAGTTTGATATTTCTAAAAAGTCCTGTTTTTTCTTTGGAAGGGAAGTAGAAGGACTTTCTCAAGAAGTATTGAAAGTAGCCGACTGTTTTTTAAAAATCCCCATGGTAGGGTTTACGGAAAGTTTAAATATTTCAGTATCTGCAGCTATTATTTTGCAACAGGTGACTTCCAAATTAAGGCAGTCAAATATTAATTGGCAACTATCAGAAAACGAAATTCTTGAAAAACGTTTTGATTGGGCTAAAAAGAGCATGAGAAGTTATGAAGATATTGTAAAAAATTTTTATGAGTCTTAAAAATGATTATATTTAAGGGTTAAATAACTCTCTCTAATATGATTTTCCTGTTCGCTATTTTATTTATAGCTTTAGTATTCTTTTTATTGGTTATAGCGGCTCCTAAAAAATTTAATATTAGTAGAAATATTGTCATTTGTAAACCCGCAAACGAGGTTTTTGAATATTTAAAGTTCATTAAAAACCAGGATGATTGGTCGCCTTGGAAAAAGAAAGACCCTAATATGAAACAAAGTTTTCAGGGGGTCGATGGCAAAATCGGTTTTATTGCTAAATGGGAAGGCAACAAAGATGTAGGTTCTGGAGAACAGGAAATTACACGTATTGTTGAAAATGAAGTTATTGAAACTAAGCTAAGGTTTTATAAACCTTGGCATTCAGAATCGGATGCTTATATAAAAATTAAAGGCTTGGATAAATACAATTCAACCATTGTAACATGGGGCTTTTCTGGAAGAAACAAACCGTTATCCAATATTTTTTTCTTATTCTTTAATATGGAGAAAGCCGTAGGTGATGATTTTGAAAAAGGTTTGGAAAATTTAAAAAAAATGTTGGAAGAATAAGTTGGATTATTTTGTCAAAAATGCTTCAGGAATTGGGTTATCCCTAGTTTCTTGGGTCCAATATAAATTGATTATCCACCAACGTTTGCCATCATTCCACAACTGAATGCTATTAATGCCTCTCATAAATGGTTTTTTGTCGGTAACATTATAAAAACATTCGTACGTACTAAACACGTGTGCCATGTTACCAAATGTATTCACGGTTCTATGAATTTCCTTTTCAAAAAAACCGTTTGTTTCCAACCACTTACCAGAATTTTTAATGTAGTCATCTGGCTTCATATAGCTTATTTTGGTTTCACCATTCACATCTTTGCCAGCAGCAATTAATTTGGCATCAGGGTGAAATAAATATTTAAACTGGTTCCAATCCCGCTTTTTGCCTATTTCACCAGAAATAACATTGTAAAGCGTTTTTATGGTATTATCCATAGTTACAACAGAGGTAATGTCAACTGGGTTTTTGGTTGTTTTTTCTTGGGCATTTAAAGTGACCGAGAAAATAATTAATATGAAGTAGATAAACGATTTCATTTATTTAAATATTTTTTTAACGCGATCTAAATCCCGTTTATTATCTCGGTCTTTGATGGTTTCACGTTTATCGTATAATTTTTTACCTTTTGCTAAAGCAATATCGACTTTTGCAAAGCCTTTCTCATTGATAAATAATCGTAAAGGAATAATAGTAAGTCCGCTAGTTTGCACCTCTTTCAGTAACTTTTTAAGTTCTTTTTTGCTTAAGAGTAACTTTCTTTCGGCCTTTGGTCGGTGATTGTAATAATTTCCAAAGGCATATTCTTCAATAGTCATATTAATTACAAATAGTTCACCTTGTTCATTAAACTCACAAAAACTTTCGGCAATAGAGGCCTTGCTACTTCGTATGGATTTTATTTCGGTGCCTGTTAAAACAATACCAGCGGTGTACGTATCTATGATTTCAAATAGAAAACGCGCCTTTTTATTTTGTATGTTAATATTTTTTTGCATGGGGCACAAAATTACACAAATTTATGAGTTTTTAAATGAGAGTTGCTTCCGAAAAAATAATTTAGACGTTAAAGCAGGTAATAATGCTGTTGGGTTAGAGAAAATACATTTATTTTAGCAGAAGTCTTTAGCGTTATTTATGAAAAAAGCGATTCTATTTATATCTTTTTTATTGATGTTGGTGTCTTGTAGAAGCGTTAAAAATTACAATGCTCAAATAACGAATTTACATCCTGTAACCGATTTACGAAATGATGTAGATAAATTATACAAACAATTACAAAAGCACCATCCAAGATTGTATCAATATACAAGTAAGGAGGTTTTGGATTTTAAGTTTGATAGTTTGAAAAGTTCTATAACACAACCTATGGATTCCCGTGAATTTTACAAAAAATTAGCACCGGTGGTTAGTTATGTTAGGCAAGGTCATATTTCCGTAGGTTCTGCAAATAAGCGATATACTAGAAAAGAGTCTAAGAAACTAAAAAAACAGAAGTTTGAGTTTTACGATTTAGAGTTCGACTATTTACAGAACAAACTTTGGGTTATGAGTGTTAAAGGAAACGACTCCGCTTTGGTAGGTAGTGAGGTGATTAAAATTGAAAACGACTCCATACCCAATTTAATAAAGACCTATAAAAATCGTTTTTCTTCTGATGGTTATAATGTGACCTTGCATGATCGATCAGTTGGAAAATATTTTTCTAGTTTTTATTTCAAGGATAAAGGGCTTAAGGATAGTTTACATATTTCTTTCAAGAACAAAGATTCCATGTTTACAAAAACATTCAGGCGTATACTAAAAGAAGAACCAACTAAAAAGGCCGATTCAAGTGCCCTTTCAAAACCTAAAAAGTTAACGAAGGCAGAAAAAGAGGCTTCCAGATTAGCGTTAAAGCAAAAGAGAAAGTTTAACAGAAAGCATGGATTTATAGCTGAAACAAAAAATTATACTCGGAATTTCAGCTTTATGGAAGAAGATAGTACCGTGGCGTATATGAACATTCGCAGTTTTACAAACGGTAAGTATAAAAAATTCTACAGAGAAAGTTTTCTTAAACTGGATTCTGCAAAAACTAAACATTTGGTTTTAGATTTAAGGAATAATGGTGGTGGTAGAATATCAGAAATCGATTATTTGTATTCATATCTAGCCAACACAGAATACAAATTTCTGGAAGATAGTGAGGTTAATAGTCGTACCCCATTTTTAACAGCAGCAATGAGTAATACAACCCCTAATAGTTTAAAAGTGTTGTCGGGCATAGTATCACCATTTGTCGTTATTCATAACCTCATTAAAACAAAAAGGAGAGATGGTAAATTATATTATAGATTCAAGTATACGAAACCAAAAAGCCCAAGACCAAATCATTTTACGGGAGATATATATGTGCTTATCAATGGGAATTCGTTTTCGGCTTCTTCTTTAATTTCAACACATTTACAAGCCACCAACCGAGCTGTTTTTGTTGGTGAAGAAACAGGCGGCGCTTACAATGGTACTGTGTCTGGGATTTATAAAATTTATGAACTGCCAACCACAAAACTAAAAATAGGCATGGGTTTAATGCAGGTTGATGCCCCTTATAAACAAACGCCAGATGGTTATGGGGTAAAACCTGATGTAACCATATTGCCGACTTGGGAAGATGTGTTTTTAAAAAAGGATGTAGAGTTGGAATGGGTGTTAAATCACATTAATGAAAAAAGAAAATAAGCCTTAATTAATATTATAAATTCACTTTATAAATCGGTGTTTTTTATTGCCTTCACATAAAACATTTGTATTTTTGTGTTTCATTTTTTAATCAACGAATATCAAAATAATACTATGAATTCATATGATGTAGCCATAATAGGCTCGGGTCCAGGAGGATATGTTGCAGCCATACGTTGCGCTCAATTAGGCATGAAAACGGCCATAATAGAAAAATATGCTACCCTTGGCGGTACCTGTTTAAATGTAGGGTGTATACCAAGTAAAGCACTTTTAGATTCTTCCCACCATTATGAAGATGCCGTAAAACATTTTGAAGAACATGGTATTGATATTCCGGGCGATATTAAAGTGAATTTAGAAAAAATGATAGCCCGTAAACAATCTGTTGTCGATCAGACAGTTGGAGGGATTGATTTTTTAATGAATAAAAATAAAATTGATGTGTATCGTGGTGTAGGCAGTTTTAAAGATGCTACACATATTACTATTTCTGGTGATGAAACTACTGAAATTGAAGCGAAGAACACCATCATTGCAACAGGTAGTAAACCATCCAACTTGCCATTTATCCATTTAGATAAGGAACGTATTATTACGTCTACCGAAGCGTTGAAACTTAAAGAAATACCAAAACATTTAATCGTTATTGGCGGTGGTGTGATTGGATTGGAACTCGGACAAGTTTACAAACGTTTGGGTTCAGAAGTGACTGTTATTGAGTATTTAGATAGAATCATCCCAACGATGGATGCTGGCTTGTCTAAAGAATTAACGAAAGTATTGAAGAAACAGAAATTCAATATCAATATTTCCCATAAAGTAAAATCTGTTGAGCGCAAAGGCAATGAAGTTATTGTAAAGGCAGATGATAAAAAAGGTAACGAAATAGAATTTAAAGGCGATTATTGCTTGGTATCGGTTGGTCGTCGTCCTTATACAGACGGACTAAATGCAGCTGCTGCTGGTGTGAAGGTAACAGACAGAGGACAAATAGAAGTCAACGACCATTTACAAACATCGGCTAAAAATATTTATGCGATTGGCGACGTGGTAAAAGGCGCCATGTTAGCGCATAAAGCGGAAGAAGAAGGTGTTTTTGTTGCTGAAACGATTGCTGGACAAAAACCGCATATTGATTATAATTTAATTCCAGGCGTGGTTTACACATGGCCAGAAGTCGCCAGTGTTGGAAAAACCGAAGAGCAATTACAAGAAGCAAAAGTAGAATATAAAGTGGGTTCTTTCCCAATGCGTGCATTAGGTAGAAGTAGAGCGAGTATGGATTTAGATGGCTTTGTAAAAATTTTAGCAGATAAAAAAACAGATGAAATTTTAGGCGTACACATGATTGGTGCACGTGCCGCAGACATGATTGCAGAAGCCGTTGTGGCTATGGAGTTCAGAGCCAGTGCCGAAGATGTATCCAGAATGTCGCATGCTCATCCAACATTTACGGAAGCTATTAAAGAAGCTGCTTTAGCCGCTACAGGGGACAGAGCTTTGCATATGTAACATTCCCGCGAAGGCGGGAATCTCATCATAACAAAAAAGCAAACCTATTAGGTTTGCTTTTTGTTTTGTCAAACTATAATGTTCATTTTTTATAAGTCATCGGCACTTTTTTGGAACAAATTATAATTTCTAAGAGTTACTTTTATGAACCACTAAAACTTAAATTAAGATCAATGACTTTTTATAAAACCTTTTCCTCTAAAATTATATTTCTTCGATTTTCATTTTTAAGAATATTATTCTGTTTCGCGTTTATATTTGTTTTTACATTGTTGGGTTGTTCAGGCTCTAAATCAACTAAAGACAATGTTGCAAATAATCAAAATGATATATTAAAATTACCAACACAATGGGTAGGTACTTGGGGCACGGCACCACAACTTGTAGAACCTAATAACATGCCGCCGGAACCAGGTTTAACGAACAATACATTGCGCCAAATTGTGCGAGTTTCCATTGGCGGGGATAGTATCAGGTTACGATTTAACAATGAATTTAGTAAGTCGCCAGTCACCATGAAAGCGGTTCAAATAGCTGTATCAAAAGACAGCAGTGTGATTGATGTAGCCACCATTAAAGAATTGACATTTAATGGCAAAACGGAAGTTACGATGCAACCTAATGGTGTTCTAACATCCGACCCCATGGCCTTTAAGTTAAGCCCAAGAATGGATATTGCTATTACGATTTATTTTGGCGAAACATCACCAGATGTGACCGGGCATCCTGGGTCTCGAACCACATCATATATATATGAAGGAAATAAAATTTCAGAAGAACATTTTAATAGTGCCGTTAAAACCGAGCATTGGTATATTATCAACGGCATAGATGTGAAGGCAACAGAAGAAGCTAATGCTTTGGTGATTTTGGGTAATTCCATTACGGATGGCCGTGGCTCTGGAACCGACAAACAGAATAGGTGGCCAGATATGTTGTCGGAACGGTTTCTTAAAAATCCAGCAACCCGACAAATAGGTGTTCTTAATATGGGAATTGGGGGTAATTGTGTGCTTAGAGGCGGTTTAGGGCCTACGGCATTAAATAGATTTGATAGAGATGTCATGAAACAACATGGTGTAAAATGGTTGATAATCCTTGAAGGCGTTAACGATCTTGGTGGTACACGAAGTAGTGAAGCCGCCAATATGGTTGCCGATGGCTTAATTGCTGCGTATGGTAAAATGATAGATGAAGCACATTCACAAAATATCATTGTGTATGGTGCAACTATTTTACCCATAGATAAGTCATTTTATTATCAAGATTACAGGGAAACGGCAAGGCAAAAAGTAAATGATTGGATTCGTAACAGTGGAAAATTTGATGCGGTTATCGATTTCGATAAAGCCATGAGCGATCCTGAAAATCCATCGGTCATATTGCCAAATGCCCATACGGGCGATTTTCTGCATCCTAATGAATTAGGTTATGTGTTAATGGCAGAATCCATCGACTTAAAATTGTTTGAGTAGTCATTACCTCGTTATTTTAATTCAAAATTATTTAGTAGAAACGTTTTTATGTTTTCTTTTCCAAGTGAAAAATTGACTTTAAACTTTTAAAAAACTAAATTAGCTTACTTATACTGAATTTTCAGTATTTGTGGGTTTAATGATTTTATTATTCCGCATCTTAAAACCAATCAAAACTAAAAAAATGAAGACATTATCAACGTTTACCAGAGGCTCCTTTCAACACATTCTAATGGGTATTATTTTAACTGCGCTTGTAGTATCTTTTACGGGATGCGGCTCCGATATTCAGTTTCCGATTAAAGTCGGTGAAAATCCTGAAAGTATTACAAAAGGTTTTGATGATAATTATTATGTGACCGTTATGAATGGCAGTGTAGAAGGCGATGCGGAGTTGGTTGAAATTTCCAAGGATGGCACATTAAAGGTTTTTGCGAAAGGATTTAATGAACCTAAAGGCATTGCTTATGTTGGAGGTCACTTGTATTTTTCGGATGTGACGCGTGTTTGGAAAGTCGATAAAGATGGCAAAACACAGGTTTTTGCTGATAAAGAAGATTTTCCAGAAGACGTTTTATATTTAAATGATGTGTCAGTAGATGGCGAAGGTAAAGGTATTTATGTGGTTGACATGGGTGCAACTAAATATATGCGTGATGAAAACAGCAATCTCTGGCCTTTAGATAGTGAAGAAGCCAAGTTGGTGCCAGAATTAGGACGAATTTACCACATTGATTTAGAAGGTAACGTTACCATTGCTCAAGATACCTCACCTTTATTGTTGAATCCGAACGGTGTGGGTATTGATAATGATGGCAACATGATGGTAGGCGAATTTTTTAAGGGTAATTTTTTGGTAACACGAAACGGACAATTAACCCCTCTTAAAGGTCAGTTTCGTGGTGCAGATGCTGTGGAGCAAGATAGTAAAGGTAATTATTATGTGAGTAGCTGGCAACAAGGGAAGGTTTGGAAAATTGATGGAGAAACAGAGGAATCTACAGTATTAATTGAGGGCTTGGAATCTGCAGCCGACTTTTATTTGGAAGAAGATAAAGGACGTTTATTATTGCCAGATATGAAAACGGGTTTGGTCCATTCGGTTGATATTAATTAGATATATTAAAGGAAGCTATAAAACTAGTTACCAGATATTTAAAACGATATTATGAAAAAATGGAATTTTAAAATAGGAAGCAATCCCAAAGAGATTATAAAGAATATGAAGCCAGCACTGGAATCTGTTGACGGATTTGTATTTAATATGAATCACGATAAAAATAATTCAACAACATTTAAAATGCGTAAACGGATTCTATATCCATGGTATTTACTATTTCTAAACAGCATAGTTGTGAATGGAAAATTATCAAAAACAGATACTGAAAATGAAACCGATGTAGAAATTTCTTTTCAACAGCATTTTTTGTGGAAATTAATAATATTTACTCATATGTTTTTGGGATTGGGTTTTCTAATAGCTGTAGTTTCAGAAAAAAATAGCAGTGCTTATTTGTATTTAATTGGTGCAATAATATTAGCATTGGGCATTTTATTATGGATTAGTGTGCAGAAAAAATATAAAAGAAATATTCAAGAATACAAGGCATTGATTTCTGAGATATTAGGAGTTTGAGAATAAAAACTTATTGATAATAAGCCGTGTATAAACTTCTCTGGTTTTAGCTTGAACAAAGTTGGTTTATTTTTTTGTTTACTCAATACTGCTCCAACCTTTCCAAAACGTCCTTTTTGTAACTTCTGCTAATCGTTAAGGCTTTATTATTAATAACAACATGTTCGTTGGTGAAAGAATTAATATGTGAAATGGCAATAATATAAGAACGATGGATTCTTAAAAATTGATTATTTGGTAGCTTCGCTTCAATGGCACTAATGGTTTCTCGTGTTACTATAACCTCGTTTTTTAAGTGAATTTTAATGTAATCACTAAAACTTTCAATGTAAATAATAGCTTCAAAATCAATTTTTATCATACGCCTGTCTGAACGGACAAACATAAAGCTACTGGTTTCTAAAGGTTTTTCTTCAGTTATTTTAAATTGTCCATAGACTTCAAAATAGGTGTTGATGCTTTTCAATATACGTTCGAAAGAAATAGGTTTCAACAAATAATCAACAGCTTGAAGCTCAAAGCCCTCAACGGCATAATCACGATAAGCGGTTGTGAAAATTATTTTTATGTTTTTGTTGATGGATTTAGCAAATGAAATTCCTGAAATTTCAGGCATATTTATATCTAAAAACAATAAATCTATATTGTGGCTACTAATGATGTTGAAAGCTTCCATAGCATGGCTACAACTGGCAACAATGCTTATGTTTTCAATTTTTGAAATATGTGTAGTAATGATGTCCCTTGCTATGGCTTCGTCATCTACAATTAAACACGCTATGTTTTTTTGAATTTGCAATCAGATATGTTTTAGTTCAAGATTCACTTTAAAAACAGTTTCAGAATCATCAATTTTTAAATGGTATTTGTCTTTGTAAAGCATGTCAAGTCGCTTTTGTATATTCAGCAAACCGATGCCCTTATTTGTCCTTTCACTTTTTGAACTTGAATTTTCTATTGAAAAAAAAATACTTTCGGTAGTACAAGATACATCCATTTTAATAGTTAGCAGACCATTTTTCAATCTGCCATGTTTAAAGCTATTTTCAACAAACGTCAATAACATCATGGGTGCAATTTTAATGGATTCTGGAATATTATCGCAGTTAAAACTAATATCCAAAGTATCATTAAATCGCATTTTTTCAAGCTCAATATAATCCTTTATGTAATTTATTTCATCTGTTAAAAGCACAAAAGGTTTATCAATCTTGTATAACAAGTAGTCTAATAAATTTGATAGTTTTAATATCATTTCAGGTGTTTCATCTGCTTTTTTTAAAGCAAAACCATACATGGTGTTTAATGTATTGAATAAAAAATGGGGATGAATTTGCATTTTCAAATAGTTCAGCTCTTGCTCTTTTAATTTAAGTTGGGTTTCTAAAATTTTGGTTTCTAATTTTTTGGTTTTTTCAGCATGATTTAAGTTCAATTTCAATAATTTAAAAGCACTAACAATTATAACAACAAGATACACGGCAGTACCAACAAACAATAAGTTTCTGCTTATTGGTGCCATATTTGCATATTGAAAATCTGATAGATAAATCAATCCATAAAAAACAGAAACAACTATAAGGTAGGCAGAAATAATGAGCGTGTACAAGCTATATAGCCCAAAAAAGAAATAGCGTTTTTGAATGAGATACTCAGGTATTATTTTGTAAATAAAAACATAGGTTGTAATAATAGTAATAGGCATTAAAAATAAAGAGAATGCTAATATGTAATTAAAATTGGTACTATCGAAACCAAAAAAATAGGTGTAAAATAAAAGCACGCCACACCAAAAAAGCGTGTGTAACAGTAGCTGTCCTATTTTTTTTATTATGAATTTTCTTGTTAGCATCTTAACCAAATATCCATACAATGATAGCACATTTTTAAAGCTATTTTATTTTTTGTAGACGAATAACCAATTTAGCAATTGTTTTAACATGATGTTATTTAAATCGCTAAATTGGTCATCTGTCGCATTTTAATTTAATTAACACATTTGCATTTTAAGTTTGTAGCATGTTTAATTTAAATCAAAAATTATGAATATGTTAGTAATCAGTACCCAAAATGCTTCAATCGGTGGTGAATTTGCCAAAAGGTTTCATGAAGGTGGGCCATTTTTTATGTCCCTTATTTTAATTTCCTTAATGCTGTCCATTTTCTTTTTAATTAGGGCCACTATAAGTTTAAACAAGAATGAAGTGAAATTTAATAAAATGATTTCTTTGGTGTCAGAGATGAGTTTGCTAGGACTGGTTTTGGGAATTTTAGCATCGGTAATGGGTATGATTGAAGCTTTTGATAAATTAGAATTCACAGGTGATATTTCTAATATGGGAGGCGGTTTGAAAGTGACCTTATTAACCATGCTATTTGGTGCGTTTACCTTTATTATTTCTAGAATTGGAATGGTTATTTTAAAAGGTCTTCAAAAGAGTTAATTAGTTGTTTTTATGGAAGGAAAATTTTATTCGGATAAAGAAATATAAAATATATAAAAAGAGGTTGACTTAATTTTCAACCTCTTTTTAAAACAACTCATTTAAAGTTTTAGCCAATCTTACACCAGCAATTTGTAATTGTTTACGAGCCACGTTCATATATTTATAAGAGTACTCATAACGTAAATTGTCATCTGGTTTTACGTTAGTATAGATGTCTCTCGTCAGTTTATGGGTATCATTTACCCAATCAATCACCGTTCCTTTTTGGAGTTCCTTAATAGCGTCTTTCGTTAGATAATCTTCGTTTTTTGCCAATTCCAAATAGCCCATACCATAATCATCAATCATTTTACTGTCCCAAACACTGTGTAAATTGGTGTCATTATAAAACCATTGTAATTTAAAGTCGTTTCCGCCTCTGTCTTCTTCAAGAGCTACATGTAACGGCTGGTGTAAATCGCCTATAAAATGTATGAGGAGTTTCAAATAAAAAGCTTTGTCATTATCAGAAGCATTTTTGTCTAGAATGACTGATTTGCATAAAGCGATTGCCGAAACCAAATCCCCTTCAGGATGTTGTTTGGAAACATCATAATCAGCTTCCATGGGCATATTGATGTAATGCCAGGTATTGAATTTATCATAACGCTTATCAGACTTAATCTCATCGGCATGGGTAGACACGAAAGCTAATGATTGTTTGTTGAGAAGTTTTTTCAATTTACGTTTTGTTTTGGATGTGAGATAATGACTGGCAATTTCCCCAACGGTACGATGTCCTGTGGCACCCCAATCATCTACAGCATGAAGTTGGAATGAAAACATAAACAAGAAAGTTAGTAATATTGAAAGTGATTTTTGCATTTTTAAAATTAGTATTTAAACAATATAATTAGACGTAGTACATTTTGGAACTTTTTATTATTTGATGTCAGTCGTAATAGTTAGTTGCTAACTATTTCACATCGAGAACTTTAGTTAGATATGCTTCTCGATACAGCTTTGCTCCGTAAGCTGCGCAAACCCACTCGAAATGACATCTAGGTTGTTAGTTGTGTTTTTAATTAGCCTGTCAATTCGAGTGAATTTCAAACATTTTTCATGTTTGAAATTTGTATCGAGAATCAAATTTTTATCAAAATGTACAACATATTTAGTTTTCAATTTTCTTGACGGTATTTTTTCGTAATAAAAGCATAGGTAATGAGATGCCCGCAGCTATGGAAATCAATATAAAAATCATAGTAAATCCGTTGGTGAAGATGGCGTCTATCAGTTCCACTCGTTTGGCTTGATTATCTTCCATAAAAATAAAATTCATGACAGATAACACCGTTTCATAAGCGAAATAACCGGGTATCATGGGAATGGTAGGAGGGATGCAAAATACAACTGGCGGATGGTGTATTTTATGGGCAACTGGCATACAAATAATGCCAACAAAAAAAACAGCTATAAAAGTCGCTAATACAATATGGACATTAAAATGTATTAAGCTGAATTTTATTAAGCCTGCCGTAAAACCTAATATAAAAACAGTAGGAATAACACCTTTTGGGATATTAAATAAGATGCCAAAACCCAAAGCTGCTATGCCCGACCAAGCAGCAACTTCCAGTAAGTTTAAAATTATTGTTAGCATATTAATTTAATTGAAATAGTATCATGGCAATAAAAAGTCCTAATGCAATAGCAAGCACGGTCATTAGCCCTGTTGTGTAACGCACCAAGCCATTAATGATGTTATTATCTAAAAAGTCCGTAAACGAATTAATCAAAGCAACCCCTGGCACCAAAAATAGAATGGATGTCGCCAAGGCCGTTTCAGGGTTGGCGCCCATTTCAAAAACAATGCCTAACGACGCCAGAATAGAAGCGATAAGCGATGCTAAAAAAATACGGAGATACACATTGTATCCTTCTCTATGTGTCAATTGAAAAATAAGTAACCCGATAAACGTGCTAAAAAAAGCAACGCCCATGTTTATATAATCACCATTAAAAATATTACAAAATCCAGCACCTGCTAAACTAACTGCGATGAGAACGACTAGCTTAGGGTATCTTTTCTGGTTTTTAATAGTTTCAATTTCTTTGGCAATTTGGTCTAAAGTCCAATGTTCTTCAACGGCATTCCAACTGGCTTTGCTTACAGCAGAAATTGTTGAAAAGTTAATGGCATACGGTGGGATATTTTTAACGCGGGTGCAACTTAAGGTAGAGTTGTCTTCATATACCGTCATAACAATAGTTTTATGACTTATAAAGCAGGACGTATTACAATGTAATGCAGATGCAAATCTGTCGATACTCAAATTCACTCGGTTGGTATTAGCCCCAGAAACCATCAAAAGCGATGAAATATCTAAAAGCAAATCCACGGTTTTTATAAGTTCCTTTGAAGAATCCATTGATTTAATTAAATCAGTAAACGGTTTGTAAATTTAGTGTTTTTATAACTTTTAGGGATTTTATTTTGGGTAAAATAAATTTAATTTTTTAAGTTTTTGTACGCAAACGATTGCAAGCTCTTCTGGGTTATATATTTTCATTCTCTTTAAACCAATTCATTTAATTTCTTAATTTAGATTTGACTTAATGGAATGAATTTTACCAAATCAATGTTTAAATTTATGGAAAAGCAAGGGGCTTCAGTGGTTATATCCCATCACATTTTAGATGGTAAACACCAACAATACGAAGCATGGTTAAACGAGATTGCACCCATTTGTAAAAGTTATCCTGGGCATATAGATTGGCAAATTATTCGGCCTATCCCGAATTTAACGTTCATATATACGGTTATCATCAGATTTAATACCATCGAAAATCTCAAAAATTGGATGGAATCTCAAGACAGAAAGCAATTCATTGAAAAAGCAAGGCCGCTTTTTGCTAAAGATGATCATTATTACATCAATAGTGGCTTGGACTTTTTGTTTGTATCTGAAACCGAAAAATCAAATCCTCCAGTACGTTGGAAACAATATCTGGTTACCTGGTCTGCCATATTTCCATTGGCGTTCGGAATTCCATTGATCATTCTGCCCATTTTAAGAATGGCTTCCTTTCCGAAGTATCCTCTAATAGACACTTTAGTGGTTACAGGCGTTATCGTGTGGTTGATGGTTTATTTAGTCATGCCAAACTACACCAAATTGATTAAGAAGTGGTTGTATAATTGATTTGAATATTTTTACTGCAAACCGAGACTGAACACTGCAAACTGAGACTGTGACTGAACACTGCGACTGTAATTATTTTTTCTTATTTCGCCTATTATAATTCTTATCCCCTCTCGTTAGAGGTTTCTTATACTTCTCGGCAATTTTAAATTTATACGAACCACCTAAATTTTCTTTTTTGTTTTTTTCGGATTTTTCATGAAATGCAGGCCCCACATCTTCGGGTTTCCTATCGGGATTGTTACGCTCTTTTATTTGCGGACGTTCCTCCTCAATCAACTGATCTGATACCTCAACATCCTCAGGCAACTCCAATACAGGAATTTCCATATTCATCAACCGTTCAATGTTTTTAATGGCTTCCGTTTCGTTTTCCGTAGAAAAAACAAGCGCTTCACCTTCACGTTCGGCACGCCCCGTTCTACCAATACGGTGCATATAATTTTCAGGATAATTGGGTGTGTCAAAATTAATGACATGCGACACGTTATCAATATCCAATCCACGCGCCATGATATCGGTGGCGACTAAAATACGATTCATGCCCGTTCTGAATTGCTCAATACTTCTTAAACGGTAATTTTGTGTTTTATTGGAATGGATGATGCATAATTCGTCATGAAAACGCTCGTCCAGTTTTTCAAATAAACGGTCCGCCATTTTTTTATTAGCAACAAAAATCAAGGTTTTATTAAAGCGTTCCTTGTCTTGCAGTAATTCAAATAACAGATTGACTTTTGTATAAAAATTAGGGACATGATAGCGTAACTGTGTAATATTCTCAAGTGGTGTTCCAGAAACGGCAATAGACACGCGTTCCGGACTTTTAAAAAAATCGTTAATCAAATCATCCACATCCTCAGTCATGGTTGCCGAAAACATGATGTTTTGTCGGCGCTCAGGCAGAATGTCAAAAATATTAATAAGCTGATGTCTAAATCCCAAGTCCAGCATCACATCCACTTCATCAATCACTAACTTTTGAATTGATTTTACCTGTAAAACCCTACTCAAAGCTAAATCGTAAAATCGTCCCGGCGTCGCCACCAAAATATCCAAACCTTCAGCAATCGCTTGTTTTTGGGTATTGATGTTCGTGCCACCATACACACCCAACACTCGGGTGTTCATGTATTTAGATAATTTTTCTATTTCCTCAACCACTTGCACCACCAGTTCGCGCGTGGGAACGAGCACTAAAATACGCGGATTTTCTTGAGTGGAAAAAGGCAGGTTTTTAAGAATGGGCAGCATATAGGCAAAGGTTTTACCAGTACCAGTTTGTGCAATACCAACCACATCTTTACCAGAACTCACCACGTTAAAGGCTTCTTCTTGTATGGGTGTGGGTGTGGTAAACCCTAAATCGTCTAAGGCGTTATATAATGGGGTGTTTAAATTTAAATCTCTAAAATTCACAAATGATTATTTAATTGGCAAAGTTACGCTTATTTATTTTTTAGTTGATAAAGCTCGTTTAAATAGTTTGCTAAAGGGAATTTAAAGCTTAAGTTCTGAAATTTAAAATAAAAGTTGTCCCAACATTCACTTCACTTTCTAAACTTATATAGCCTCCTAAACTATTCATATAACTATTTACCAAGTATAAACCTATACCTTTACTGTCTGGGTGATCATGAAAACTCTGGTGAAGACCAAAAATTTTTCCGCCTACCTTTTCCATATCAAAACCAAGTCCATTATCCGAAAAAATAATACGCACATAATTATCCACTTTTTTAGATATAATAGTAATTATTGGGGTCATTCCGGGTCTGGAATATTTTATGGAATTGGAAATTAAATTGAGAAATATACTTTGCAGATAGAAAGCATTGGAATTTATATGTTGTACTTCTGAAAAATCGATATTAAAAATCGCTTTTGAATCTGAAATCAAAGCTCTCAATGGTTCTATGGTAGTGTCAAGGATACTTTGTAGGCTGAGATTTTCAACTTTTACATTCAGTTTATCTTCTTTATTTAAATGATCAATATGCTCATTTAAAGTATTCTTCAATTGAATAGCCGATGTTTCCAACATTTCTATATAAAGCAATGTCTCTTCATTTTGGATGGTTGAGGTGTCTATTAAACTTACTAGTGAAATTAAATTATTTACGGGAGTCCTTAGGTCGTGAGACGTTGTATAGGTTAATTGTTTGAATTCGGCATTGACTTTTGTAAGATTAGCAAGGAGCAAATTTCGCTCTTCCTCCAATTTTTTAATATGGGTGATATTTTTTGCAATGGCATAAATTAAATTTTTCGATGGTTCGGGAATAGATGTCCAAGTGAGCCATACAATTTCACCATTTTTTGTGATATAACGGTTTTGAAAGTTTAACAATGGAACTCCTTCCAAAATCAGGGCCCGCGTTTCAGCTGTATTCCGCTTATGCTCGGGATGTACAAAATGGCTTATGGGACTGGCAAATAATTCTTCCCGGGTATATCCCATTAACTTAATAAATGCAGGATTTACTCTTCTGAAAAATCCATCATAGCCCGCAATGCAAAGAAAATCGGGTGATGATTCAAAAAAAGGTTCAATGCTATAATGTTTATCCATATCAAATGGCGTTTTATCACAAATTGGTTGGTTGTGGTTCGTTTTCATTTATCTCTATATCTTCAATTCGTTTAGAAATTCTTTTGTAATTGGTTTTTCCTTCATGGCCACGATGTTTTTATCATTTTTTGCTCTAGCCACATCCCGTTCGTCAATTGATGAGGATAGAAGAAACACCTTGCAATTGGATTTTAAGGCGGATGGTAATTTATCGTATTCTAACATAAATTCAAATCCAGACATACCAGGCATGTATATATCCATAAAAATAATTTCGGGTAACTGATTAATGGCTTCTTTGTTTTCATGAAGGTATTTTAATGCCTCGATAGCAGAAGAATACTGTAGCACTTTTTTTCCGAAATGGTTCTTCGTGATCAAGCGGGATACTATATAGAGGTCTATGAGATTATCATCAATAATCATGACATTTTCAAATCTGGGTGATTGTGTTTCCATCATCATTCTTTTAAATTTTTTAGTGTAATGTTAAAGGTTGTGCCTACACCTTTTTTGGACTCAATTTCAATGGTGCCATGCATTTTATCAACTGTTTCCTTAACTATATAGAGCCCGATACCAGAACCGATGGTGTTGCCGGGTAAGCGATAAAACATTTCAAAAATTTTATCGTGAAATTCAGGAGCGATGCCCATACCATTATCGGATATACTAAGCTTTAATTCCTCCTTATTTGATGTGCCCGTAAGTTTAATATACCTTCCAGATATCGCTTCACTATGGTATTTAATGGCATTGGAAACAAGATTTTCAACAACGGTATTAAAACGCTGCCAATCGGAATAAAAGGGATGTTGTTCCTTAATATCAATCTTAAAAGAAATACCATCGGCCTCTTTCATGTTGTGTACCGACTCTACAACGTCATGGATGGTTTTCTTGAGGTGTATGTTTTGGATTTCTAGTTCGGTACGGTTGTTTTGTGAATAATTCAGGATATTTTTTATAAATCCGTCCAAGCGGTTTATGCTGGTCCGAATCATTTTTACCTGTTCAATAGTGTCGGGCTCCTTACTGTCTTCTTCAATAAAAGAAACCAGGCCTAGAATAGAGGTTAGCGGGGAACGTAAATCGTGTGAAACACTATACACAAAGCTATCCAATTCTTTATTTGTTTTAACCAGTTCTTTATTGGATTGGCATAATTCTGCCGCCTTTCTTTCATTTTCTTGGTTTTGATGGGCGAGTTCTTTGATTAAGTTTCCGAGTTTTTCATCTGTATTTTTTCGCTCGGTAATATCAGTCACCATAGCCAAGCGTCCTTTATAAATACCTGCCTCATTAAAAAGTGGATTTGAAGAAAGATGGGTCCAGACGTCTTTACCCGATTTAGAGATGTATTTAAATTCTTTTTGGTCGGCATATCCATTTTTTTTATTTTGCATTAATTGGGCGGCAACTGGCTTGGTGTCATCGTCCATAAAAAAATATATATCCTTTCCCATCATTTCGTCTTTGGAAAATCCTAGAATGTCACAAAGTTTATTATTTACAAAGGTGGTTATGTTATGTTCATCAATCACCCAAATACCTTCTTGAGCAGTTTCTACGATTTGACGGTATTTTTTTTCACTTTCCCTGAGAATCTTTTCTGTTTTTTTTCTCTCGGTAACATCCTGTGTAGTTCCGTATAATCCAATGGGCTTTTGGTTAGTGTCGAATTCAAACTTACATATTCCATGTATAAACTTTACCGTTCCATCTTTTAAAGTGATACGGTAGTTTAAAATAAGATCGTTTAAAGTTTTATGGGATTCAGTGATTGAGTTCAATACGGTATCCTTATCTTTTTCGTGTATATAGGATAACCAAGAAGCATAGGATTGTGTATGTTCTGTGGGTGAAAGTCCAAATATTTTACAGGTTTCGCTGGACCATAAGCATGTGCCTGTTTCAAAGTTCAATTCCCAATTGCCCAGATGAGCTGTTTCCTGCGCCTGATTTAATCTTTTTTCACTTTTTATTAATTTGAGTTCAGCTCTTTTTCTATTAGTAATATCAACCAGTACATTCACCGCTCCAGTTACCCGTCCCGACGAATCAAAGAAAGGAACGGGGTTGGGCAATATATTGCGTTTATCACCATTGGAATTCTCTATAATTATTTCTTGATCGTTAATTTTCCGACCTTCCTTCACGGCTCTCACCATTGGGTACAAGTCTATAGGGATCGGGTTGCCATTTTCGCTGTATACCTTCACAGATCCGCCCCATTTATCCTTTTCTGTATCTGGTTCTCTGCCCCATAATTCTACTGCCGCTTTGTTGTATAATAAGATACGTCCCTCCAGGTCACAGGAATAGGTGGCAACAGGCAAATTTTCAATGAGTTCCTTATAGCGTTTTTTGCTTTCTTCAACTTTTTTACGTGCCAATACCAACTCCGTCACATCCGAAGCAAAAAAAAGGATGCCATTTATAGTACCATTCTCATCCCTATTTGCTTGATAATTAAAGTCCAAGTACCTATCTACAAGTTCACCGTTTTTATGGTGGTCAAATTTAACGAGCATTTCATTGGCTAAAAAAGTCTCTCCTGTTTTATAAACATTATCTAAGATTTCAAAAATGCCTTGGGTCTCCAGCTCTGGCAATACCTCTTTGACGGTCTTTCCAATAATGTCTTTGGCGCCTATTAACTCTAAATATAGTGGGTTTGCCAATTCATACACATAATTGGGGCCTTTTAATATGCCCATGCACGAAGGCGCTTGAAAATATAAATCATTGAAGCGCTGTCTTTCAATGGCAAGCGATAGTTCCAGTTTTTTTTTATCTGTTACATCTTCAACCGAATGCAAAATATGGGTGATGTTGCCATTATCATCTTTTATGGGAATGTTTTGGGGATTGAAATACTTGACCTTAAATTTTGATGTCCCACGAATTGGTATGTCGTATTTTTGAAGCGACATCTTATGCAATTCATTTTGTGAAATGACCAAATTTAGGGAGTTTCTTAAATTTCCAACACCATTAGAAATTTTATCTTCTGGATTTTCCGGGAATGCTTCAAAGACTCCTTTACCTATTAAATCTTTTTTAGCACTATTAACAACATCCAAATAAGAATCATTAACTCCTACAATGGTAAATTTTGGAGCATCGGGAAGTAAAATTAAGCTAGGGCGCGGTAAAAATTGGAAAATATGGTCAAATTGAGGGAGTAAGCGCATCATTTTAGTAGGTATTAAAATATTTGGGTTCTAGCAAGATAGGGTATTTATATTACCTAATTTTTTTTATTCTTAAATTTTTAACAAAATGAATGCATAGGAAGGTTTGACTGGGAAGGATAGATTTTTAAAATTTCCTCTTTGATTTTAAAATCTTTGGTTAAGTTAGGTGTATTTCTTAATTAAATTTGTTTATAGGTTTCGTGTATATTCTTACTGTAAATGTTTTATATTTAACTCAAATCTTGTTGAATAAATTAAAACAGATAATGAAAGTTGATATACCAAAATATAATGAGACGTTTAATCCTATATTGGAAATATTAAAAGAAGAAGGTGTAATACACAGACGGGAATTAATTAGAAAGGTAGTTGATAATCATTATTCCCATTTGCCAACAGAGCTTCTTGAACAACGAATCAAATCAGGTGATATTTTAATTCATAATAGAATTGCATGGGGTATTTCTTATTTAAAGCAGTCAGAGTTTGTTGAATATCCTAAAAGAGGTTTTGTTCAAATAGCCCCTAAAGGGATTAAGCATGCTGGTGTCCTTTTATTAAAAGATGTACAACTTGAAATAAGTAAATTAAATGTATATGACGCCAAAAATGTTCCTCAACAAGAGAACCAAACTTCATCTCCAGAAGATTTAATAGACCAAGGTTTTTTAGAAATCGAAAGAGAAGTTAAAAATGAACTTTTAGAAAAGTTGAAAACAATCGATCCATATTATTTTGAAAAAGTAATTCTAATTTTATTAAAGAAGATGGGTTACGGAGACTTTATTGAAACTTCCAAATCCTCTGACGGTGGAATTGATGGAATTATTAATGAAGATAAACTTGGACTAGATCGAATATATATCCAGGCGAAAAGATTTACGGAAAATAAAGTTAGGGAAAAAGACATTAGAAATTTCATTGGTGCAATGAGTGGTGATACTAATAAAGGGGTTTTTGTTACGACGTCAATTTTTGATAAAGGAGCAGAAGAAAAAGCCAAAAATGCACATCATAAAATTATTTTAATTGACGGTTTTAAGTTAGTAGATTTAATGCATGAATACAATGTGGGAATACAGATTAAGTCAATTTATGAAGTAAAACATTTAGACGAAGACTTTTTTGTTGAACAATAAATACTGTTCATTAAACTAGCTTTTTTTAAATTCTGGTTTTTTTGAGTACATAGATAACATTTTAACCAAGAAGTTTCTCATCAACCTCAACCCAATACCCCACCTCAAAAGTCTCTCCAGCTTCCAAACTCAAAATTCCTTCCTTGGTTTTAAAATCTTGGTCAGTATCCTCGTTATCGGCAATACCTAACCAAGGTTCAATACACAAATAATTGCCTGTGGGTTTTGCCCAAATGCCTAAATACTCAAAATCGGGGTAACTTACCGTAAGGATGTTGCCATGTTTTTTGCTTTTCAAATTCACTTTTTTGGACTTTAAATCCTTAAAAATAAGAGCATCGTCGTTAAACAAGTCGTGGGTAAGTGGCAATAGGTTGATGTTATTAAAAATAGGTTTTGTTTTATTGGAAATGAGTCCGTTTGCCGTATTAATTAAATGTGTTTCGGAGTTTTCTGGGTGTTCAAATTCCAAAACATAATCATCATAGTTTTCATCTTCAAACACGGGGCATTTAAAAGCTGGATGTCCACCAATCGAGAAATACATCGTTTTATCATCCAGATTTTTAACGGTGTGGATGATATCAAGTTTGTTATCGGTCAGCTTGTAAGTCATGTAAAAATCAAACTTAAAAGGATATACTTTTAGTAAGGCGTCGTTGTAACGTAATTTAAGCGTGAGGCTGGTTTGAGTGTGTTCGTCAACTTCAAAATCGGTATTGCCCCTTAAAAAACCATGCTTTGGTAAGGTGTATGTTTTACCTTCAAAAATATAGGTATCGTCTTTTAAGGCTCCAATAATCGGGAATAGATTGGGCGCATGATTTGCCCAAATAGCGGGGTTAGCATCCCACATAAACTGCGTATTATTTTTCACAGATTGGATGCTGCAAAGCTCCGCGCCGGTTTTTTTAATTCCTATTTTAAGTGTGTTGTTTTGTAGGGTGTATTGCATGATTATTGTTCTTTCTGTCATTGACTTCGTCGAATCTTCGATTTCCTGCGTAGGCAGGAATCCTTTTGTTTTTTAGTTAGCCTGTCAGTTCGAGTGATTCGCCAAAAGCGAATTGTATCGAGAACCTTAGTTTAACGAGCTTCTCGATACAATTTTCTCATCCTTCAAAAATCACTCGAAGTGACATTTAGGTTATTAATTGTATTTTTAGTTAGCCTGTCAGTTCGAGTGAATTTCAGTCAAGCAATGACTGAAATTTGTATCGAGAACCTTAGTTAAATGAAGTTCTCGATACAAAATACCTCGTGCCTCGGTATTTCACTCGAACTGACATTACAATCAAAAATCCGTTCAAACTAAAACGTAAAATTCTTAATTTTTTAAGGATTCTAACTAACTTTGTTGCTTAAATTTTTTGATTGAGAACCTCGTACACCCATACCATTACAGACCCCGAAGATTTTAAACATAAATTGTTGTTATGGAGCCAACAGTTTGATGATGTGGTTTGGTTGGATTCCAATAATTACGAACAAACCTATTCCAATTTTGATGCTGTGTTGGCGGTGGATGCCTTTACAAGTATCCAAACGGATGTCCATCATGGGTTTGAAAAATTAAAAGAGTATCAATCCATCACCAAAGATTGGATTTTCGGATATTTAACCTACGATTTAAAAAACGATGTCGAAGATTTAACGTCCCAAAATTTTGATGGCTTGCAGTTTCCCGATCTTTATTTTTTTCAACCAAAAAAACTGTTTCTATTCAAAGGCAATCAAGTCGACATACAATACTTAAATGCCGTTGCAGATGAGTTGGAAGATGATTTAGAATCCATCCGTCATTGCGAGGAGGAACGACGAAGCAATCTGCCCAATGATATCAAAATCAAACTAAGAATCCATAAAGACCAATATTTCGAAAAAGTAAAATCGTTACTAGCCCACATACACCGAGGCGATATTTACGAAGCTAATTTTTGCCAAGAGTTTTATGCCGAAGATACATCCATCAATCCGTTGGAAACTTATTTAAAACTCAATACCATTTCCAAACCGCCTTTTGCCACGTTTTTAAAGTGTTATGATAAATATGTGTTGTCAGCCTCACCCGAACGTTATTTAAAAAAGGAAGGTCAGCATGTGGTGTCCCAACCCATAAAAGGCACGGCAAAGCGTTCCAGTAATTTGGAAGAAGACGCCCAATTAAAATCGGAATTAGCGGCCAGTGACAAAGAGCGCAGTGAAAATACTATGATTGTCGATTTAATCCGTAACGATTTATCAAAAACCGCTATTAAAGGCAGCGTAAAAGTAGAGGAATTATGCCGCGTTTATTCCTTTAAGCAAGTGCATCAAATGATTTCTACGGTTACCTCAAAAGTGGAATTAAACACCCATCCCGTTGATATTATTAAAAGCACATTTCCTATGGGAAGTATGACGGGCGCACCAAAGATTTCGGCAATGAAAATCATTGAAGCCTTGGAAGAAACCAAACGCGGACTCTATTCTGGAGCCGTTGGTTATTTTACACCAGCGGGCGATTTCGATTTTAATGTGGTAATTCGTAGTATTCTCTACAACGAAACCAAGCGTTACGTATCCTATTCCGTTGGTGGTGCCATCACAGCTAAAAGCGACCCTTTAAAGGAATACGAGGAGTGTTTATTGAAAGCCAAAGCCATGCGAGAGGTTTTGGAGAATTACTCAATGTGATTTTTAAATTTCTTGATGATTTCATCAAAAATAAGTTCTACACGACTTGGTTCTATGTTTTTAACTTTCGAAATATCTTCAAAACTCAGTTTTCCAAAAATATATAAATCCACAATATTCGATACGTTTAAAGGCAGCCAACTATATAGGTTTCCTAATGCTTGTTGTGATTTTCCAGCCGAAACATCTTCCATATCGAATGCATTTAAAATGGAGCTGTTATTGTCATCATATAAAAACACATGGTTGTGTTTATCGGGCTGATGATACGAAATATCGTTTAGCTCTTCGCCCATAATAAAATCCCAGTCATCATCAATGGTATATTGTTCGTCCAAGCCATCCAATTCTTCTTCCAAAATAGCGTTGGTGCTTATCGTGTTTTTATGAAACGCTTCTTTTTTAAAAAGGGTGTCTAAATCCTTGTCAACAATCTTAAAAAGTTTCAACTTAATGGCATGTGTGTCGCAGTCAATATCATAGCCATTTTCATAAAACGTGGCAATGCTTTCGTCAATAATACCATTGGAAGTAAACATGTTTTTAGGAAGCACGCCCGTAGATTCGGCAATATAAAGTCTGTGTTTTACATAAGGATGTAATTGTTGGCTTGCGGAAAGCACTTTTTTGTCGAAAGCCAATTGTGTTTTCTTGTCGGTTATTTTTTCAAAAGAGCTCATAACGTCGTGTATTAAAATTTACTGATAAAAGATACTGAATTTTAAGATTAAAAACTACGAATTAAGATTTTTTAAGATAAAAACGACTTCTTTTTAAAAAGGCAATTATTGTATATTTGAAGGATGTTAAACCAGTTTCAAAGCCATATAAACGCCAAGTTTCCTTTTTTAAAGGATAAAAAACTGCTCATTGCCATTTCGGGTGGTATGGATAGCGTGGTGCTAACCTATTTATGCCATGAATTGCGATTAAACATCGCTTTGGCGCATTGTAATTTTAACCTAAGAGGGGAAGAAAGTGATGGGGATGAAGACTTTGTTTTGCAAATGGCCGAAGATTTGGAGTTGGAAGTTTTTGTTGAAAGTTTTGATACGGAACAGTATGCCGAAGACAACAAGAAATCCATTCAAATGGCAGCACGCAAATTGCGTTACGATTGGTTTGAGGAATTGGTAGAGCAATTGGGTTTTGATTATATTTTGACAGCGCACCATGCGGATGATAATTTAGAAACGTTTTTAATCAATTTTACGCGAGGCACGGGTTTGGAAGGCTTAACGGGAATTCCAGAAATCAATGGAAAATTTGTGAGGCCACTTTTACCATTTTCGAGAGAAGCTATTGAAATGTTTGCTAATGAAAATGATATTGAATGGCGGGATGATAGCAGTAATGCAGCAACAAAATATTTACGGAATAAATTGAGACACGATGTGATTCCTATTTTAAAGGAACTAAATCCGAGTTTGCTGCAAAGTTTCCAAAATACCATAAATAATTTACAGGATTCGGCCGATATTTTAAACGATAGGGTACAAGACTTAATTAAAGCAGGTATTATTAAATTAACAAATACGGGATTTAAACTAGATATTTCAGAAATTAAGAAGTTTAACAACCCCAAAGCATATTTATATCGGTTTTTAAATGGTTATGGCTTTACCGAATGGAACGATGTACTGAATTTATTGGATGCCCAATCTGGAAAACAAGTCTTTTCAGAACAGTGGCGACTGATTAAAGACCGGGATTATTTATTGCTGAGTGATATTAATGCTGAAGAATTCCAACAAATAACCATTTCAGAAACTGATAAAAAAGTAGAAACACCTAATGGAACCTTGTTTTTTAATGATGTGGATTCGATTTCAGAAACCGCAAAAAACATCATATATGTTGATAAAAGTATACTTCATTTTCCATTAACTCTAAGGATATGGGAAGTAGGCGATGTGTTTTATCCGTTAGGCATGTCTGGTAAAAAGAAACTCAGCAAATATTTTAAGGACGAGAAATTATCGTTGTTGGATAAAGAAAAGACATGGTTATTGTGTTCTGGAGATGATATTGTTTGGGTTATTGGAAAACGTGCAGATGAGCGTTTTAAAGTCATTGAAAATACCAAACAAATTGTAAAGATTGAATTAAAATAGATTTTGTCATGCTGAGCGCAGTCCAAGCATTGAATTAAAATAACTATAACTATTCAACCAATATTTTAAATAAAAACAGACACGAATGACACTAATTTTCACAAACTGTATTTTGAATTTGTTTTTTGTGAGATTATAATAACTTTTCACCGCTATTTGTGTGAATTAGTGAAATTAGTGGCGAGATTCAACCACAACAAATTAATTTAGTATTTAAATAAAGGAGACACGAATTGCACAAATTTTCACGAAGGATATTTTTAAGTTATTAATTAAATTTTCAAATTGAATTTGTGCAATTAGTGGCGAGTATTTTATGAAACTACAAGGCAACATCGTTGACATACCAAACAAACGCATTTTTAAAGGCGAAATAACCTTTGAGAATGGCCAGATTGTTTCCCTAATTGAAAAGGAACACAATGTCAATCACTATATACTTCCCGGTTTTGTAGATGCCCACATCCATATAGAAAGTTCTATGTTGGTGCCTAGTGAATTTGCAAAGTTGGCTGTGACACATGGTACGGTTGCCACGGTATCAGACCCACATGAAATTGCTAATGTACTTGGTGTAGAAGGCGTCCATTTCATGATAGAAAACGGTAAAAAAACACCTTTTAAATTTAATTTTGGTGCGCCATCGTGTGTGCCTGCCACTACTTTTGAATCTGCTGGAGCGGTGATAGATTCCGAAGGCATTAAAACGCTCCTTGAAAATTCGGACATCAAGTATTTAACCGAAATGATGAACTATCCTGGCGTTCTGTTTGATGATGTTGAAGTAATGAAAAAGTTAGCTTGGGCGAAGCACTACAACAAACCCATTGATGGCCATGCGCCGGGGTTAAGAGGAGACAACCTGACAAAATATATCATTGCAGGAATTTCAACCGACCATGAGTCTTTTACCTATGAAGAAGCCTTTGAAAAACTTCAAAAAGGCATGAAGGTGTTGATTCGTGAAGGCAGTGCCGCCAAAAATTTTGAAGCCTTGATTGGTTTGCTTCCAGAACATTTTGAAAGCATGATGTTTTGTAGCGATGATAAACATCCAGACGATTTAATGCTTAGCCACATCAATGCGTTATGTGCCAGAGCTGTTGCTAAAGGAATGGATGTTTTTAAAGTGCTTCAAGTGGCTTGTATAAATCCAATAAAACATTATAAATTGGATGTTGGGTTATTACAGCAAGGTGATTCAGCCGATTTTATTGTGGTTGAAGATTTGGTGAATTTTAAAACTATGCAGACTTATATAGCTGGCGAATTGGTTTTTGATAAAGGAAAGACATTAATAAAATCGGTGCCGTTTGAGCGTCCAAATAATTTTAAAACCAATAAAAAGCAGGTGTCTGATTTTAGAGTGGAATCATCAGCAAAAAGAATAAGGGTCATTGAAGCATTGGAAGGCCAATTGGTCACCAACGAACTTATTGGAAATGCAACTATTAAAAATGGACATTTAGTTTCAAATATAGAAACGGACATTTTAAAAATAGCCGTCGTTAATCGGTATCATGATGAAAAACCAGCCATTGGGTTTATAAAGAATTTCGGATTGAAATCAGGAGTCATTGCTTCTTCGGTTGCCCATGATTCACATAATATTATTGCTGTAGGTGTTTCTGATGAAGCCATTTGCAAAGCAGTTAATGTAATCATCGAACATCAAGGAGGCATTTGTGCAGTTTCAGATTCAGAAAATAAAATCCTTCCACTCCCAGTTGCAGGTATTATGAGCGATAAAGACGGAAAAACAGTTGGTCAAGAATATGCTGCAATTGATAACATGGCTAAGCAACTAGGCTCAACCCTTAATGCACCATTCATGACTTTGTCTTTTATGGCTTTGTTGGTGATTCCATCATTAAAATTAAGTGATAAAGGCCTTTTCAATGGAAATGATTTTAAATTTGTGGCTTTAGAGATGTGAGATGTTAGATGTTAGACGAAAGACAATAGATAAAAAAATGTAGACCAACGACCCAGTACCCAACACCAAATACCGAAGACCAAAGACCCAACACCTAACACCCAACAACAATGCCCATAATAGACTCAACATACAAACCACTATTTTTTTTTAAGAACGGCTTTATTGCCACGGTGTATTCGGGGTTATTCAGAAAAGTGTCCGGTTTAAAACAAGAACGTGAACGCATTTTATTAAGCGATGGTGATTTTATGGATTTGGATTGGAGCTATTCCAAAGATAAAACCGATAAAATTATTTTATGTTTTCACGGATTGGAAGGTCACGGACAGCGTCCATATGTCACGGGTGTCGCCAAACTTTTTAACGATAACGGTATGGATGCCATCTGTGTGAATTTTAGAGGCTGTAGTGGTGAAGACAATTTAAAATACAGAACCTACCATTCAGGTTCTACGGAAGATTTAGAAGAAATAATTAAACATGTGTTGGCTTCTAATAAATACAAAGAGATTTACTTATATGGTGTGAGTCTCGGGGCAAACCTCATATTAAAATATTTAGGAGAACGGGAAGTTGTTCCAACTGAAATAAAATCCGCCATCGCTATTTCTGTGCCAGCGGATTTAAATGGTTCTTGTAAAGAGCTTCTTAGATTAAAAAACAAGGCTTTTAGTATTCGTTTTCTTAATCATTTAAAAAGAAAGTTAATTAGCAAGATGAATCATTATCCAGATGATTTAACAGCGGAAGATTATGGTTCCATCAGGTCATTAAGGGATTTTGATGATGTTTACACATCCAAAGCTCACGGATTTAAAGATGCCGCCGACTATTACGAGAAATGCAGTTGCAAACAATTTCTACCCAATATTAAAATACCAACATTGATTATTAATGCGCTAAATGATTCTTTTTTATCGCCAGAATGTTTCCCTATTAAAGAAGCCAAGAATAATCCGAATCTATATTTGGAAATGCCCCAGTATGGGGGGCATGTGGGCTTTATTGGTAAAAAAAACATTTATTACAACGAACGTCGGGCACTTGAGTTTGTTTCATAAAAAAAAGTTAAAACTTTATAATTAGTTTCCTTTTTTGTATTTTTAGAGAGAATGACTTCTTTCGTTTTAGGATTATTCATTAATTTAAAAACTTTAAAAAACCAACTAAAATGCCAACGTATAACTTAAATGTCAACAAGAAAAACCATACTGTTGAGGCAGATGAAAATATGCCTTTATTATGGGTGTTAAGAGATCTTTTAGATTTGGTAGGAACCAAATTTGGATGTGGTATTGGTCAGTGTGGAGCCTGTACCATTCATCTTGACGGGGTTGCCTCAAGAAGCTGCTTGATGCCGATATCATCAGTAGGAGATGCTAAAATCACTACCATTGAAGGACTTTCCGAAGATAATAGTCATCCTGTTCAAAAAGCATGGAAAGAGGTTGATGTGCCACAATGTGGTTATTGTCAAGCTGGACAAATTATGACGGCTTCTGCGTTTTTAGAAGATAACCCTAGTCCGTCAAAAGAAGAAGTAAGGTCTGCCATGCATGGGAATATTTGCAGATGTAGTGCCTACAATCGCATTGAAGAAGCCGTGAATCTTGCCGCTAAAATGTAACCAACTAAAAAACAACCATGGAAACAACTAATAATACGATATCGTTTAATAGAAGGTCATTTATAAAAACCGTGGGTTTATCCACTGGCGGTTTAATGATAGGATTTACATTGTTTGAAGCATGCAAACCTGACAGTAAGGTCTTGTTAGACCTTGAAACCTTAAATTACAAAGACTTTAATGCTTTTATAAAAATTGCTGATAATGGGATGGTGACCATTTATTCCAAAAATCCAGAAATAGGTCAAGGTGTAAAAACATCCATGCCCATGTTGATTGCTGAAGAATTGGATGTGCCTTGGGAACATGTTTTAGTAAAGCAAGCGGATTTGGATACCACTAAATATAAAGGACAGGTAGCGGGAGGTAGCCAATCCATCCGATCGTCTTGGATGCCATTAAGACAAACAGGCGCTACCGCACGGCAAATGCTTATCAATGCCGCTGCCATAAAATGGGGCGTTGATCCTTCGGAATGTTATACAGAAGAAGGTATTATAAAAAATTCAAGAAACGAAAAATTAAGTTATGGTGCTGTTGTTTCAGAAGCAGCGCTTTTGGAAGTTCCAGAAAATGTCAAATTAAAAGACCCTAAAGATTTTAAAATCATAGGAAAAGATATTAAGAATGTGGATATCGATAAAATCATATCGGGAAAACCATTATTCGGATTGGATTATAAGGTAGAAGGTATGGTGTATGCCGTATCGTTAAGACCTCCCGCTTTTGGTCAAAAACTGGTTAGTTTTGATGATACTGAGGCTAGAAATGTTAATGGTGTAACTGATGTATTTCAGTTTGGGGATAAAGTGGCTGTGTTGGCAACTAACACTTGGGCTGCTATTAATGGAAAAAAAGCATTGATAGCGGAGTGGAGTTCTGATGAAAAACTGATGAGTACTGAAGAACATGATCTAGAACTTACCAACTTGTTTGATTCCGATAAACTAAAAGCAGTGCGATCTGATGGTAATATAGATAGAGCAAAAAACAGTGCAGATAAGGTCATTGAATACACTTATGAAGCACCTTTTTTACCACATAGCTGTATGGAACCCATGAACTTTTTTGCACATGTTACGGATGCTAAAGTGGAATTGGCGGGACCCATTCAAACACCAGAAGGCACGGCAAGGCAAGTGGCTGGATTGTTGAAAAGGGATATTGAGACGGTGCATTTAGCATTGACAAGAATCGGAGGTGGTTTTGGTAGAAGATTGATAGGTGATTATGCCGTAGAGGCTGCTGAAATCTCCAACATCTCAAAAAAACCAGTCAAGTTGGTTTACACAAGGGAAGATGATATGGCTGGCGGATTTTACAGACCCATAGTAAAATATAAAATAAGTGCAGCAATAAAGAATTCCAAGTTGGTTGGCTATCATTTAAAAGAAACTGCTGTTGGCAGTAGTATTAATAAATCCAGAGCCAGTTATTTTCCAGCTGGCTGCATAGATAATTATAAAGTGGAAGCAGCGCAATTGCCGAGCGAAATTACTACTGGGCCTTGGCGCGCGCCAGTTTGTAACTTTTTAGCAACAGCTGAGCAAACGTTTATCGATGAAATTGCCGAAGAATTAAACCAAGATCCTGTAAAATTGCGCTTGGAACTTTTAGAAAAAGCTAAAAAAAATAAAGCTGATTTAGAATGGTCCCCAGAACGTATGATTGGTGTCATTAAATTGGCTGCCGAAAAAGCCAATTGGGGTAAATCCAAAGAAGGCGTATACCAAGGGTTTAGTGTGTATTACAGTCATAATTCATATGTTGCTGAGGTTGCTGAAGTTGTTCTAAAAGATAATAAACCCGTAGTGACTAAAGTGTATTGTGCGGTAGATTGTGGTATTGTTGTCAATCCACTCGGGGCAAAAAACCAGATTGAAGGCGGTATCATTGATGGAATTGGACATGCCATGTATGGCGAAATGAGATTCCTGAAAGGGAAGCCACAATCTTTAAATTATGATAGTTATCGTTTGATACGAATGATGGAAACTCCTCTGGTTGAAACCTATTTTGTTGATAGCAATGAAGACCCAACTGGTTTGGGAGAACCGTCGTTACCACCTGTAGGAGCAGCAATTTCTAATGCCATTAAAGCAGCAACTGGGCAACGTTATAGAATTCAACCGTATCTTAAATATATGGAAGAGGTTATTGAAGTCGTTTCGTAATTATTAGTGAAGTCGTTTAGTCGTTTTTTGTTAAGCTGTTCACTAAAGTCAACTTAACAAAAACGACTCAACACCAAACAACTCAACATCAAACAATACTATGACGCATGAATTTAAGGATATTGTCCATCAAGGATTATCAGCCAAAAAACAAGGAATAAAATCGGTATTGGCATCTGTGGTAGCCTTAGATGGATCGTCGTACCGTAGGCCAGGTGTGCGAATGCTGATTCTTGAAAATAACCAAATGGTTGGCGCTGTCAGTGGTGGTTGTGTTGAAAAGGAAATATTGCTACAATCACAAACTGTTTTTAAAACGGGACAGTCCAAAATAATGACTTATGATGGCAGGTACCGTTTGGGTTGTGAAGGTGTTTTGTATATTTTATTAGAATTGTTTCAACCAGTAGAAGCCTTTGAAACCGCTTTTTCAAAATGTATTAAAGAAAGACATGCCTTCGAAATCCATTCTTATTTTACAAAAAGCGAAGAAAGTCTAGATGGATTAGGGTCTTTTGTAAAATTGAAGGAAACCACATTCAGTTTAGGAAATCCTTTCGAAGCACAAAGGGAAAACCTTTCAGTATTCAAACAAACATTATCAGCTTGTTCCAAATTGGTTATTGTTGGGGCAGAGCATGACGCCGTACAACTTTGTAAATACGCCACTTTAACAGGTTGGGAAGTCACTATCATCGCTGGAGCTAAAGACGCTAAAACCATTGAAAATTTTCCGGGAGCATCAGAATTTCATGCCATTACTCCTGAAGCGATTGATATAAGTTTAATAGACAACCAAACGGCCATCGTTTTAATGACCCATAGTTTTGCCAACGATTTACGTTTTTTGGTAGCTTTAAAAGAGACAAATCCTAATTACATTGGTGTCTTGGGGCCAACCAAAAGGCGCGAGGATTTATTGGCACAATTCATAGAATATTGTCCGGATGTTGAAGATGCTTTTTTAGAGCGGATTCATGGTCCTGCAGGCATTGATATCGGTTCAGAAACACCCCAGGAAATTGCCATTTCCATTATAGCTGAAATCTTGGCGGTGACTAGAAACAGAGATACCATCTCATTGAGCAAAAAATCAGGGAAAATCCATTCTAATTCATAGCTTTTAATGATTGCATCCCAATCAAACATCGCCATCATTATATTAGCTGCTGGTGCATCCAAACGCATGGGTAAACCTAAGCAATTATTAAAATGGGGAGATGATACTTTAATCGGTCACGCCATAAAAATCGCTTCAAAAGTGAATCCTAAAAAACTTATTGTGGTTTTGGGGGCTCATTTTGAACTGATTAATCAAAATATTGAGAATTCAGAAATTACCATATTAAACAATACGCATTGGGAAAAAGGTTTGGGTACCTCTATTGCTTTTGCGATCAAACATTTACAAAATTCAAAATCGAAGGTCGATGGCATTCTAATAATATTATGCGACCAACCCTTAATCACGGCTGATTTTTTAAAGTCATTAGTTTCAAAATTTAAGCCTAATGAAAATAAAATCATAGCCACATCTTATGGTGGTGGAAAATATGGCGTTCCTGCGTTTTTTGATAAAGTTTATTTTGATGACTTGTCAATGTTACATGACGACCAAGGGGCTAAGGACATTTTAATAAAATATCAGGACCAAGTTTTGGGTTTGTTGCCCCCTGAAAAAAATATGGATTTGGATACCAATGAAGATTACATTAATTTGTATCAATCAAATTTTAAAAAGTAACCATGGGTTCTTCCGCAGAAAAGAAAGCACAAACACCAGAAACTTTTACCGATTTAAATATTAAAACACCGCCTCAAAATAGTGTGGGATTTGGTGCTTTGAAGTCTTCCGTTACCCATGTTTTAAAATATACGAAGCCATGGGATGCCATAAAAACATCCCTTAAAATGAACCAAAAAGGAGGTTTTGACTGTCCTGGTTGTGCGTGGCCAGATCCTGATGACGAGCGTTCCTCCATAGGCGAATACTGCGAAAACGGGATTAAAGCCATGACGGAAGAAATGCAAAACAAACTTATCAATCGAGATTTTTTTGCAACCCATGCTGTTGACGAACTTGCTGAATTATCGGATTTTGAAATCGGTAAATCAGGAAGGCTTTCTGAACCCATGTATTTACCTAAAGGCGGCACACATTATCAACCCATTTCATGGGAAGACGCTTTTAATAAAGTTGCAACACATTTAAATGCTTTGGAAAATCCTGATGAAGCTGTGTTTTATACATCGGGAAGAACCACCAATGAAGCTGCTTTTTTGTATCAGTTATTTGTGCGTGAATTTGGAACGTCTAATTTACCAGATTGTTCCAATATGTGCCACGAAGCCAGTGGGAGTGCCTTATCTGAAACCTTGGGAATTGGCAAAGGATCTGTCACCTTAGACGATTTATATAAAGCGGAATTGGTGCTGGTTGTGGGGCAAAATCCAGGAACTAACCATCCACGTATGTTGAATGCTCTAGAAAAGTGTAAAAATAATGGTGGTAAGATTATAACGGTCAATCCTTTACCTGAGGTTGGTTTGATAAGCTTTGCAAACCCCCAGAGTCCGATTAAATTGCTCTCTGGTGGAACTACATTAACCGATGTTTTTGTGCCAATTACCATCAATGGTGATGTCGCTTTTTTTAAAGCTTTATTGATTAAATTATTAGAAAAAGAAGAGATTGAAGGTGGTGTATTTGATTTGGATTTTATCAAAGATCATACACATGGATTTGAGGCTTTTATTTCGGATTTAAAAACCTATGATTTTGAGGCATGCTTACAAGCAGCAGGAATTTCAAAAGGGATATTTGATGACGCTTTCGAGTTGATTTTATCTAAAAATAGGATTATTTTCTGTTGGGCAATGGGGTTAACACAACACCAAAATGCGGTTGATAACATTCGGGAATTGGTTAATTTATTATTGCTGAAAGGTAGTATTGGAAAAGAAGGCTCAGGCACTTGTCCGGTACGCGGACATTCCAACGTGCAAGGAGATAGAACGGTTGGTATTTGGGAAGCCGCTCCCCAAGCGTTTCTGGATAAAATTGAAAATAAATACGGATTTAAACCAAAATCACAACACGGTTATTCAGTCATTGATGCCATAAAAGCCATGAATGAAGGCAAAGTCAAAGTCTTTTTCGGCATGGGGGGTAATTTTATTTCGGCTGTGCCAGATACCACCTATTCCGCCAAAGGGATGGCTAATTGCGATTTAACGGTTCATGTCAGTACGAAATTAAATCGCTCGCATCTAGTAACTGGTAAAGAAGCCCTGATTTTACCCTGTTTGGGACGTACGGAAAAAGATTATCAAAAAACGGGCATTCAAGTACAAAGTGTCGAAAATTCTATGGGTGTGGTGTCTTCTACCAAAGGGATTTTAGAACCTTGTTCATCTGATTTAATGAGTGAAGTCGCCGTTGTTTGTGGCATTGCTAATGCTACTTTAAAAAGTAGAACTAAGATTAAGTGGCTAAATTACAAAGACGATTATAATTTGGTGCGTGATGATATTCAAGGGGTTATAGAAGGATTTGAAGATTATAATAACCGACTAAAACAACCTTCAGGATTTTATTTACCAAATGGTGCAAGGGAACGCCGTTTTAAAACTAAAACAGGAAAAGCCCATTTTACCATCAATAAACTCCCAGAATGGAGATTGAAGGATGATGAATTGATTATGATGACCATACGTAGTCACGACCAATTTAATACCACCATTTACGGATTGGACGATCGATACCGAGGTGTTTTTAATGAACGACGCATCATTTTCATGAATCGGGATGATATGAAAATCAGGAATTTAAAAGACCAGCAAATCGTCAATTTACAATCTGAATTCAATGGCGTTCTTAGAAAAGCTGATAATTTTAAAGTCGTGGGTTACGATATTCCGAAAAACTGCTGTGCGACGTATTTTCCTGAAACCAATGTGTTAGTGCCCCTTGATAGTTTTGCACATACTGCTAAAACACCTGCTTCAAAAAGTGTGGTTATTAGAGTTATTGTTGATACAAGCAATTAGTATTTTCTTTCCCTAATAATTTACTTCCTTCTGAATTGATATTACTTCAAACTATTTCACAATTATTAAATAGTATTTGAAGCAACCAATTTATGTTTTCCACATCTAGATTATGATGTTTAGTTGAAATAGGCTTTAACTAAATGTTAATGAAAAAGAAAAAATAAAACAGAAAAAGGATTGCTATGAGAAGTATTTTTTTAGAAACACACAACATTAGGAATTTATATACAGGTTTCGGACAATTCAATTTTAATTTGGCAAAAGCCCTAAGCGCTGAGAACGAGTTTCTCAATGAACACGAAGTCGTTATTAACTGCAATAACGATACAGCGAAAAAAGAATTGGGCGAAAAACTATCGTACAAAAAATATTTGCCCATTACAAGATATCCGCTATTTAGGATTAAGGAGAAATTTAGTTTGTGGCATTCTGTAAATCAGAATACTAAAATTGAACCTTCTTCAAATAAGATACCTTATTTGTTAACGGTGCATGATGTCAATTTTTTGAATGAAGAACATGGAAAAAAATTGGATTTTAGAATCAATCAATTTAAAAGCAAATTAGAAAGGAGTCGTGCCGTGGTTTATATTTCAGAGTTTGCCAAGAAAAGTACGCACGATTATTTTAAAGTTCCAAATATTCCAGAATACGTGATTTATAACGGAAATACGTTTAATAATCATTCCACCATATCGACAGATACATTTACCAATTTTATTCCAAACAAGCCTTTTATATTTTCAATTGGGAAATTGGTGGAGAAGAAAAACTTCCACACACTCATTGAAATGTTGCTGTTTTTAACGGATATAGATTTGGTGATAGCCGGAGAAATGAAGACTGGATATGCCGAAATTTTGAAACGCATGATTCAAAAATACAAGTTAGAGAAAAGAGTCTTTTTGCTTGGCAATATCACGGAATCAGAGAAAATATTCTATTATAAAAATTGTCTGGCATTTGCGTTTCCTTCCTTAAGGGAAGGTTTTGGTTTGCCCGTTTTGGAAGCCATGACCTTTGGTAAGCCCGTGTTTTTATCCATTAACACCTCACTACCGGAAATAGGAGGGGAAAAGTCTTTCTACTGGGAAAATTTTGAAGCGGAGTACATGGCAAGTGTTTTTGTAGAAGGGATGACTATGTTTGAAAACAATAAAGACATGTTTACGGCCGAATACATACAACGTTCACAACAATTTACATGGGAGAATGCCGCCAAGCAGTATATTGAAGTTTATAAAAGCATTTTATAAACCCGCCCCTCATAGTTAGTAATTCCCTTAATAAATTGAAGATTTCACATCAATGAAGAATTTTAAAAGATTCCTTAAATACCTTATACCCTACAAAAAAATCCAAATCCTAAGCATTGTTTTTAATATCCTATATGCCCTTTTTTCTTCCATATCCATGCTGTCTTTATTGCCCATGGTTAAAGTGCTTTTTGATGAAGGCGAAAAATTAAGGGTAAAACCTGATTTTAATGGAATTAGGGATATTGATTTAAACTATATTGAAAACTACCTTAATTATTTTATTACCACAACCCGGGATTCTAAGGGTCCCTTGATGACGTTGATAACCATAGTGGGTTTGGTATTGAGTACGTTTTTGTTAAAAAACCTATTTAATTATCTGTCTATTTTATATATGACATATTTGAATAATGGCATCTTAAAAGACCTTAGGCAAGACGTTTATAATAAAGTAATCACGTTAAACGTAGGGTTCTTTTCTAATGAACGTAAGGGTGACCTCATCGCCAGGATGACTTCCGATATTAATACCATAAAAGTATCTTTTATGAGTATTTTAATGATGGTCAGGGAGCCTTTAACAATCTTTTTTACGCTCATAGGCATGTTTGCCATAAGTTGGAAATTAACCGTATTTGTACTGTTCTTTATTCCCATTTCAGGATATTTTATTTCAAAAGCAGGAAAAAGCATTAAAAGCCAATCAGGTGATATTTTTGCCTTGGAAGGCGGTCTGTTGTCCAATATAGAGGAAACTTTAGGAGGCATAAAAATCATTAAAAACTTTACGTCCGAATCCTATTTTTCCAAAAAATTTAATGATTTTACGGAAAACATCAATACACTCAATAATTCCGTTGGAAAGAAAATGAGTTTATCAGCTCCGGTAAGCGAGTTTTTGGGAATTTTTGTTATTTCGGTGTTGCTTGTTTATGGGGGGATGTTGGTGCTTGTGGAACAGTCGCTAAGTGGCGGGGCTTTTATGGCGTATATGGGTTTGGCGTATCAGATTTTAACGCCAGCGAAGGCCATCACCAAAGCACACCACGCATTGCTGGGTGGGAATGCCGCTTATGAACGGATTGCATTCATTTTAGATGCCGAAAACCCGTTAAAGGATAAGCCAAACGCCAAAGTCATTACAGGCTTCCATAAAGAAATAAAGTTTCAGAATGTCTCTTTTAAATACAAGGACGATTATGTGTTGAAGCATTTTAACCTGACCGTTCCCAAAGGGAAAACCGTAGCCTTGGTAGGGGAGTCTGGAAGTGGGAAGTCGACTTTAGCTAACTTAGTGACGCGTTTTTACGACGTCAACGAAGGTAGTATTACTTTTGATGGTGTTGATATTAAGGATGTGACTTCAAAATCCTTACGGGAACAGATGGGCATCGTAGCTCAAGATTCTATTTTGTTTAATGATACCATTGCCAACAACATATCCCTAGGAATTGATGATGCCAGTGAAGAAAAAATTATAGCGGCAGCAAAAATAGCCAATGCACACAACTTTATTTCGGAGTTTCCTAATAAGTACAACAACAATGTAGGGGATGGTGGCAGCTTGCTTTCGGGCGGACAAAGGCAGCGTATTGCCATAGCAAGAGCGGTGATGAAAAATCCTCCCATCATGATTCTTGATGAAGCCACATCGGCGTTGGACACCGAATCTGAAAAGCTGGTCCAAGATGCGATTGAGAACATGATGGAAAACCGCACCGCCATAGTGATTGCCCACAGGCTTTCAACCATACAAAAAGCAGACCTCATTGTTGTCATGAAAAAAGGTGTGATTGTAGAGCAAGGTACCCACGAAGAGCTATTGAGAATGAACGGAACCTATAATAAATTAGTATCACTTCAATCGTTAGAAGTCAATTAAAATCCCCAAAAAATGAACCCCCATAATCTAGGACTCAATGTTGTTGGATATACAGATGCGATGTCTGGTTTAGGAGAAGCTGTGAGATTAAATATTCAGGCAGCAGAAAAACTTGATATACCGCTTAACATCATCAATTATGAAAAGGTTAAATATGAAAGCAGTTATCAATATAGCTTTCCATATACCATAAATCTAGTGCAAATATCATTAAATGATCTTGATCGGTTCTTTAGTGTCATTGACCCTGGTTTTTTCAATGATAGATACACCATTCTTTTTTTAATATGGGAATCGGAATATATTCCCCAAAATCTTAAAAAAAACATCAATCTTTTTAATGAGATATGGACTGCTTCTACCTATTGCAAAGACCTATTTCAAAACGTATTTAATGGTCCTATTATAACGGTTCCCCATCCCGTAGAAGTAAATCTGAAACCTGTTCAAAATCAAAATGCTTTAACTCTTTTTGATAAAAATAAATTTAGCTTTCTGTTTATTTTCAGTTACCACAGTTCAATAGAAAGGAAAAATCCATTCTTTTTAATGGAAGCATTTTCAAAAGCCTTTGGTAATAATGACAATGTCGAATTAATTATTAAAACAGTTGGAGCGGAAAAATTTAAAAAATCCGAAAGGCATCTGCATCGATTTATTTCTGATAAGAAAAACATAAAAATTATTAATGCGGATATGAACAAAAACAGCGTCAATCACCTAATAAACGATTGCGACTGTTATGTGTCGATGCATCACTCTGAAGGATTTGGGTTGACGCTTGCAGAAGCCATGTGCTTAGGCAAACCAGCGGTAGCGACCAATTATTCTGGTAATACGGAATTTATGAATGAAAACAATAGCTTTTTAGTGGATTATGAACTGGGTTTTATAATGAATCCAGACATTAATTTTTCTTCAAAGACTTTATGGGCCAATCCGATAATGGAACATGCCATTAAAAAGCTAAAGGAAGTTTATGAAAACATGGAATTAAGGAATGAAAAAGCTATGAATGCGCAACGGTTTGTCAAAGAGAAACTATCGCTTTATTCCGTAGGCTCCATTATGAGCGAACGACTTAACCATCTTTATGCAAACCTGGATGATTTTCCTATTAATGATAGGCGTCATGCGTATCTATTAAATCAATTACAACTAGCAAAATCTGAAATAGCAAAACATCAAAGTGAGGTTCGTAGAATGAAGAAAAACGTTATCATCCGTTTTATACTAATTCTAAAAAAAACCGTAAGGAAGCTAAAAGGTAAAAAGTAGTTTTGTTTGTAGGTCTTTTAAAGGATTAATTAATAGGTTCCATAATATGATGCAATCCATTTATGTATACATCAATGAAAGCGATGTCTGTTTGAGAAATCAGTAATAATAATCTATTTACATAAATTTTTATAACTACGTATATAAAATTAAGTAATAATACTTATATTTGTTTAAAATTACGTAGTCATGAAAAAAATTATAGTTGTAGGCAATGGTATGGTCGGATATAAATTCTGCGAAAAGTTTGTATCGAAATCCAATAGAGAGCAATTTAAAATAACGGTGTTTGGAGACGAACCCAGACCAGCGTACGACAGAGTTCATTTGAGTGAATTCTTTGAAAATAGAGATGCTAAAGCTTTAGAAATGGCACCTCTCTCTTGGTATGAAGAACACGGAATTGAATTGATTACTAACGAACGTGTTACAGATATCCATCGTGCTTCAAAAAAAATCACAACAACTAAAGATTTACATTATAAATACGACTACTTAGTTTTAGCTACTGGGTCTGCTCCCTTTGTCCCAAATATACCCGGAGTAGAAAAGAATGGTGTTTTTGTATATAGAACCATTGAGGATTTGGAAGGGATGCTGGCGTATGCCGATAAAATTAAAGCCAAAAGAACTGATACCATTAAAGCAGCTGTGTTGGGTGGTGGACTTTTAGGATTAGAGGCAGCAAAAGCAGTTAAAGACATGGGATTTGAGCCTCATGTGGTTGAATTTGCATCTAAGTTGATGCCTAGGCAATTAGATACTAGAGGAAGTAAAGTGCTTCAAGAAAAGATAGAATCATTGGGGATTCATGTGCATTTATCTAAAGCCACCAACAAAATTTTGGGTGATGATAGTATAACAGGCATGGAATTTGGCGAATATGATAAGATAGATGTTGAAATGTTGGTTATTTCTGCAGGTATTAGGCCTCGGGATGAACTTGGAAAAACGTGCGATTTGAAAATGGGAGTTAGAGGCGGTATTCTTGTGAATAACAAAATGCAAACATCCGATCCCGAAATTTATGCGATTGGAGAGGTGGCATTGCTGAATAATATGATTTATGGTTTGGTAGCCCCTGGGTATGATATGGCCGAAGTCGCTGTCAATCAAATATTAGGAAATAAAGAGATTGTGATGCCAAGTGAGATTGATATGTCAACAAAATTAAAGTTGATAGGTGTTGATGTGGCTAGCTATGGAGAGCCTTATATGCCAATAGAAAAAGGGTATTCCATCATTTATGAAAACAAAACCAAAAATTTATACAAGCGTATCAATATCAGTCATGATGGCAAAAAGTTAATGGGCGGTATTTTAATTGGAGATGCCTCCGATTATAACATGTTCCATCAAATATATTTGAACAGTTTACCTATTCCTGAAGATGCCGAAGAATTAATTATAGGCGCTAGAGGAGAGGGAGGTTCCTCTTTTGGAAGCGTTCTAGACATCCCAGATGCCGCTCAAGTATGCTCTTGTGAAAGTGTTACCAAAGGTGCTATTTGTTGCTCGATTACTGAAGACGGATGTAATAATCTGGCAGATGTCATTAAAAAAACCAAAGCAACTACAGGCTGTGGTGGTTGTAAACCTATGGTAGTCGATTTGGTAAATGAAACCTTAAAATCGCTTGGCAAGGAAGTTAAAGAAACCATTTGTGAGCATTTTAGTTTCAATAGACAAGAGTTATATGATTTAGTTAAAATCAACCGTGTAGCAGATTATGAAGAGGCTCTTAATTTGTTTGGTGAAGGTCATGGTTGCGAAGTTTGCAAACCTGCTTTAGCATCCATATTTGCAACCATCACGATGGAAACGCCTAATAAACAACACGCGATTCAAGATACAAACGATCGCTTTTTAGCAAACATTCAAAGAAACGGAACCTATTCCGTGGTGCCTCGTGTTGCAGGGGGAGAAATTACACCTGAGAAATTGATTGTTCTTGGTCAAGTTGCTAAAAAGTATGATTTATATACGAAAATTACGGGCGGCCAACGTATAGATTTGTTTGGGGCACAGTTACATGAGTTGCCCCTTATTTGGAAGGAATTGATTGATGCGGGTTTTGAAAGTGGCCATGCTTATGGAAAATCACTTCGAACCGTAAAAAGCTGCGTGGGTTCTACGTGGTGTCGATACGGTATGCATGAAAGTGTTACGTTTGCCATTGAAATTGAAAACCGATATAAAGGTTTGCGTTCGCCACACAAGTTAAAAGGCGGTGTGTCGGGTTGTATTCGTGAATGTGCAGAAGCACGAGGTAAGGATTTCGGATTGATAGCGGTAGATGGTGGTTGGAACTTATATGTATGCGGAAATGGTGGTGCTACACCAAAGCATGCTATTCTTTTTGCAGAACATTTGGACGATGCCACCGCTATAAAATATTTAGATAGGTTTTTAATGTACTATATCCGTACGGCTGGACCGTTGGTAAGAACAGCTCCATGGTTAGAAAAATTGGATGGTGGTATTGAGTATTTAAAGAAAGTGGTTATTGAAGATTCTTTAGGAATTGCAGAAGAACTTGATAGAGAAATGCAAAGCCTAGTCAATAAATATGAGTGTGAATGGAAACAAGCTATAGAAGATCCTAATATAGCAAAACGTTTTAAACATTTTGTGAATTCGGATGATACCGATGATAATTTGGTTTTTGTTCCGATGCGGGAAATGAAAATGCCGAAAGCTTGGTAAATGTTTAAAAGTTGAATCGTTTAATCGTTGAATTGTCGCTAACGATTACACGATAACACAAATAAAGAATTGAATAAAAATAATAGATATGCAAAATATACTTGAACAATATAAATCGGTTACAGAAGCAGAGGTTAAAATGTGGTTTGAAGTTGGAACAGTATCCGATTTCCCAGAAAATAGCGGCGCCTGCATAAAATACAAAACCAAACAAATAGCCGTTTATAATTTTGCAAGGCTGTCTAAATGGTACGCTTGCCAAAATCTATGTCCACATAAAATGGAAATGGTATTGGCTTTTGGAATGATTGGCGATAAAGAAGGGATTCCAAAAGTCGCTTGCCCCATGCATAAAAAGAATTTTTCGTTGGAAGATGGCTCCAATCTTGGTGGTGACGACTTAAAAATTGCGGTATATCCTGTTAAAATTGAAGGTGGAAATGTGTATATTGGCTTTTCAGATTAACACAAAACATTATGAAGCCAACACGATTTGAGAGTGCCCTTATTATGATTGACAACAAAAATTCAGAAGATATAAATACCTATCAAGTACATGGTTTAGAGATTTCTAAGGAGTTATTATATTCCCAACGCATGTCCCAAAAATTATTACAGTTTGAACCTCAAGCTTCAGAAGAATTACAGATTGCTGCACGAGCGCAACATATTTGTAGATGGAAAATAGCAAGGGATGAATACCCTATGGATAGAGTGGGTTATTTAAAATGGCGGGAAACTTTAAAGAAAATGCATGCTGACCTGACTTCGGAAATTTTAAAAGAAGTTGGGTATGATACTGAATTTATTGATAGAGTGTCCTTTTTAATAAATAAAAAACTCATTAAAAAAGATGATGGAAGCCAAACCTTGGAAGATGTGATTTGTCTGGTATTTTTAGAATATTATTTTGAGGAATTTGCAGAGAAACATGACGATGACAAAGTGATTGATATTCTTCAAAAAACGTGGGTAAAGATGTCAGATAAAGGTCATGATGCCGCATTAAAAATTAGTTTTTCCGAGAAAAGTTTGTCATTAATAAAGCAAGCAATAGCATAAAATACAATAGTAAATGACTAAAAAAGGTATTTCCTCCTTAGACCAACATACTTTTGAGCGATTAAGTCGTTTGTACATTATTGCGTTAAGTGCGATTGCGCTATCGGTAGTAATTAGTCAGATTCTTGTGCGAAAACATCTTCACGATCAAGAAAGTGATTCGTCCATTATAAATGTTGCTGGCAGACAACGTATGTTGAGTCAGAAATTAACAAAAGAAATCGTTTCTATGGCTGCTGAAAACGATTTAGAAAAAAGAATCGCATTAAAAAACAGTCTAAAGGAAACCTTGGCACTTTGGGAGCTTTCCCATAATGGACTTCAAATGGGAAATGATAGTTTAGGTTTACCGGGGACCAATAGTGCCGATATTTCAAAAATGTTCCGTGAATTAAATCCGAAATTCAACGCCATTAGAGATGCTGCTAAATCTATTATTGAAAAAATAGAGAACGTTCCACCACTGCCTATTGACATGTTTACAGATGAAATAAGTACGGTAAAGCAAACAGAAGGCGGATTTTTATCCATCATGGATGATATTGTAAATCAATATGATTTTGAAGCGGATGGAAAAGTAACCTGGCTACGAAAGCTGGAATTATTTATCATGTTTATTACATTAGCACTTTTGTTGGCTGAGTTTCTGTTTATTTTTTGGCCAACTGCTAAAACGGTAAAACAGAGTCTTGCTGAATTGATCGAAGCTGAGAAAAAAGCAAAAAAAATGGCATATGATGCCGATTTGTTAAGTGTCGCCAAAGAAAAATCCATTAAAGAATTACGGGCATTAAGTCAGGCCATGGACGATACCTTGTTGTTCGCTCGTATCACATCCAATGGTGTTATTGTACATATGGGGAATAAATTTTCAAGGTTATTTAAATTCAATAATTTTAGTGCTAATGTGAATTTTTATGATGTTTTGTCAATTGTGGAAAGTGAGCGCATGGCCATTGAAAGTTTGATTAAAAGCCATAAAAAAACGGGTTGGCAAGGAGAGGTGAAGGCGACCACAAAAGATAACCAGCCAGTTTGGTTGGAAATGGCAATCATTCCTTTTAGTCCGACAGATGATAAAACCGAATTGTTGATCATTGCTTCCGAAATAACAAAACGTAAAGAAGGCCAAATGGAAATTGAACGTTTGACAAAGGAAAGTTTTGAAGAACGTATGAACCAACAAAAAGTCATTTCCAGTAAGATCATTGAAAACCAAGAAAAGGAACAAAACCGCATTGCAAAAGATGTGCACGATGGGATTGGGCAAATGTTAACAGGTTTAAAATATAATCTGGAAAGTATTGATATTTCGGATATAAATAAAACGGCTAAAAAAATTGAACATTTAAAAGAACTTACAACTAACATAATAAAAGGTGTTAGAACGGCGACTTTTAATTTAACACCTCCAGAATTGGCTGATCACGGCATTGTTCCTGCAATTACTAAATTGACAACGGAGTTGACCAAACTAACAGGGAAAAACATTGTGCTTTATAATAAGACGGATTTTAACCAAAGATTGGATTCTCTAGCGGAAATAAACATTTATAGAATTACCCAAGAAGCCATTAATAATGCCATAAAATATGCCGATTCCACACATATATTGGTGTCGATTTCCAATAGTGATGAAATACTTAGTATCGTGATTGATGATAATGGCAAGGGCTTTGACCCCAATAAAATCAAGAACGTTAAAAATGGTGATGGGGGTATGGGCATGACGTTTATGAGGGAGCGTATTAAATATATAAACGGACGTTTATTTCTTAATTCCGAGTTGAATAAAGGCACGCGCGTCACACTAAACATACCTTTACAGGAATTAAGTATAACTACGTAAATTTTACTAACTTTGCGATAATTGTTTTTATAAAAAGATTAAAAAAATGGATATTATTAATGTCGTTTTAGCAGATGACCATGTACTGGTTCGGGATGGTATAAAAGCACTTTTAGAAGATCAGCAAGGCATTAAAGTTATTGACGAAGCTTCTAATGGAAAAGAGGCCATAGAAGTCATCACAAAAAACAAACCACATATATTGATTGTAGATATAAGAATGCCAGAGCTGAATGGTATTGAGGTGGTGAGGATTATCAATAACAATAACAAGTATAAAGATGTTAGAACATTGGTGCTTTCCATGCATGATTCCGAAGAATATGTCATTCAAGCCATACAGGCTGGTGCGGATGGGTATTTGCTAAAAGGTGCCAGTAAAGATGAGTTTTTAAAGGCCTTACACACTGTTGCTGCTGGCGGAAAATATTTTACAGGGGATGTATCTTCTATCATCATGAATAATTTTGTTAATGGCGTAGTGAAGCATACTCCAAAAAAAGAAGTTGTTGAAGATCCTTTTAATCTTACCAAACGGGAAAAGCAAATTTTGAATCTGGTGCTTCAATTAAAAAATAATAAGGATATCGCCGAAGAACTTAATATCAGCAGACGCACAGCTGAAGTACATCGTTTCAATTTAATGAAGAAATTGGATGTTAAAAATATTATGGAATTGAATCATAAGGCAAATGAATTTCAACTTATTTAGTTTAGCTATCTAAATCCTCATTATAATTCAAAAAAATCAATAATTGCTGTCATTATATTGTAATATTCTCAGAAACGTATTTTTTTATTGATAATCTAATATTAATTTAAAAATACGTATTTTTAGCATTTAAAATTAAGTAATTATACTTATTTTTGTAAGTATAAAACAGTTTAATATGAAAAATTTTGAATCTGCTAAAGCAACTAAACTTGAACTTTTCAATTTTAAAAGCATTCCAACCCAAACATTCTGGATTACCTCTATATCATTCTTCATGTGCTTTTTTGCATGGTTTGGTATTGTGCCATTTATGCCAGATGTGGTTAAAGATTTGGGTTTAACCCCCGATCAAAAATGGAATTCCGTTATTTTAGGAGTTGCAGGTACGGTGTTCGCCAGATTGTTAGTAGGGAAATTATGTGATAAATACGGGCCAAGATTATGCTATACGTGGCTTTTGGTTTTAGGTGCTATACCAGTTATTTTATGTGGTTTGGCACAAACACCTTTCCAGTTTTTAATTTGTAGACTTTTTATAGGCTTTATTGGAGCTTCTTTCGTTATTACCCAAGTACACACCTCATTGATGTTTGCTCCTAATATTGTCGGAACTGCCAATGCAACCTCGGCTGGCTGGGGAAATTTAGGAGGTGGAGCTAACCGCTTGGGTATGCCCTTGATAGCGGCGATGGTTATTGGTTTTGGTGTTGCTGAAGCAGAGGCTTGGCGGTATTCCATGATTTTTGCTGGTCTAATTTGTTTTTTAATGGGACTTGTTTACTTCTTTTTTACCCAAGATACACCGGAAGGAAATTTTAAGGAATTAAGAGCTTCCGGAACGATGATACCCACTAAAAAAGATCAAATAGGATTTATGAAAGTCATAAAGGATTATAGAATTTGGATTCTATTTTTGGTGTATGCGGCTTGTTTTGGAATTGAATTGACAGTTTATGGTACTATGGACGATTATTTACAAAATACATTTCAATTAAGTCGTATTACGGCCGGTAACATTGTTTTGTCATTTGCCTTGATGAATATTTTCGCAAGAACATTAGGGGGTTATTTTGGAGATAAATTCGGAAAATCAAAAGGGCTTCGTGGAAGGGTTTTGTTTTTATCATGTATACTCGCCGTTCAAGGGATTATGTTAGTTGCTTTTTCAGGAATTACAAGTATAGTGCTAGGGATTTTATTCTTAATTTTATTTAGTTTGTCAGTGCAAATGGCAGAAGGCGCCACGTTTTCCGTAGTACCTTTTATTAATAAAAAGGCCATAGGATCCGTTTCTGGAATCGTAGGAGCTGGTGGGAATGTTGGCGCTTTTTTAGCGGCACTATTACTTAAATATAAATCGGCCGTAGCTGAAAAAGCAGCCATTGCTTCCACCGAAGGGTTAGCTGCAGATGCTGTAAGCGCCGCACAATCTACTGCATCCGCGGCGGCAGTTTCAAGTGGTTATTTGTTAATTGGATGTTTGGTAGTCATTACGGCAATTTTAGCTTTAGCGATTCGTTTTTCTAGGGAAGATGAAGAAGTATCTGTTGAAAACGCCGATATGTCCTTAGAAAACCTCATCCCAATAAAAGTTAAAAATGAATCTTAAAAACAATCAAATACAAGCTTTTTTGATTGTTTTTAAAGTATTCAGAATAATGTAGGTTATTTTTGTTTAGCGTTAGTTTAATCTTTTAATTAGTGTAAAATCCAGTAGTGTCATGATAAAAAATGAAGCTAAAACAACGTGTTCATATTGTGGTGTAGGCTGTGGTATTATCATAAAAAAAGACATAGATAATAAGGTTTTGGTTGAAGCGGACCCCAATCATCCAGTCAGCCAAGGGATGCTTTGTTCAAAAGGCATGAACCTGCATTATGTTGTAAATGATACGTCTGATAGAATTTTATACCCAGAAATGCGTTGGAGCAGATCCCATCCTCGTGAACGCGTCAGTTGGGACGTTGCATTGGATAGGGCTAGTAGTGTTTTTAAATCCTTGATCAAAAAGTACGGACCAGATAGTGTCGCTTTCTATGTGTCCGGACAAAGTTTAACTGAAGAATATTACATAGCCAATAAACTGACTAAAGGATTTTTAGGAACCAATAACATAGACACTAATTCTAGATTATGTATGAGTTCGGCTGTAGTTGGTTATAAAAAGACGTTTGGGGAAGATATTGTGCCTGTGTCGTATGCAGATATAGAATTGGCTGACTGTTTCCTAATCACTGGTGCAAATCCCGCATGGTGCCATCCCATAATTTTCAGAAGGATTGAAAAGCACAAAGAGAAAAATCCCCATGTACAAATTATTGTTATAGATCCACGTAAAACGGATTCTGCAAGTTTTGCCGATTTACACCTGCAGCTGATTCCGGGAACCGATGTCATTCTTTACAATGCCATTGGAAGACGCTTATTCGAACGTGGTTTGATTGATGAAGATTTTATAAAGAACCATACCGAAGGTTTTAAAGCGTATAAGGATTTAATTTTTTCAACATCATTAAGTGATGCCTCAAAATTATGTGGTGTTCCTGAAAAAGATATTAGAAAAGCGGCCGATATCATCGGACTCTCAAAAGGATTTATCAGTATGTGGGCTATGGGACTTAACCAAAGTGCCGTTGGAACCGATAAAAATGTATCCCTTATCAATTTATCGCTTATTACAGGTCAGGTTGGTAAACCGGGTTCTGGCCCCTTTTCACTTACGGGTCAGCCAAACGCTATGGGCGGTCGAGAAGTAGGAGGGATGGCTAATTTATTGGCTGTCCATAAAGATTTAGCGAATGAAGAACATCGTAGGGAAGTAGCACAGTTTTGGGGCGTCGATAAAATTTCACCCAAACCGGGCTTAACGGCTACGGAAATGTTTGATGCGCTTGAAAAAGGCACATTAAAAGCTGTTTGGATTATGTGTACCAATCCGTTAGTCAGTTTGCCAAATATCAACAAAATAGAGAAGGCCATGGCGAATGCCAAATTTGTGGTGGTTCAGGAAATATCCCATAAGTCCGATACAGTGGCTTTTGCCGATTTGGTGTTACCGGCTGCTGGTTGGTTGGAAAAGGAAGGCACGATGACAAATTCTGAAAGACGTATTTCTTATTTGCCTAAAGAAATAGAGCCGCCCGGAGAGGCTAGACCAGATGTTGAAATCCTTTGCGATTTTGCGCAACGTATGGGTTTTAGGGGATTTAATTATAATAGTGCTGAAGAAATTTATGCTGAATATTGTTCCATGACCAAAGGAACCAATATGGACATTTCATTTTTAAATTATGACCGCCTAAAAAATGAAGGCACTTTTCAATGGCCGGTGCCAGAATACAGGCACCAAGGAACTCCAAGACTTTTTGAAGATAAAAAATTCTACACGCCATCAAAAAAAGCTATTTTCAATATACCTCAAAGCATTGTAAATACCTCAGTCATGCCCAATGAGGAGTTTCCGTTGATATTAACAAACGGACGTATTCGCGACCAATGGCACACCATGACCAAAACGGGCAAAGTGTCTCGCTTAAAAACCCATTATCCTACGCCGGTTTTAGAAATCAATCCTGTTGATGCCTTTATAAATAAGATTAAAGATGGTAGTATCGCCGAAATTAAGAGTAAAAATGGTGTTGTTAGGGTACGAGCAAAGGTAACGGATTCCATAAGGAAAGGCGTCGTATTTTTGCCCATGCATTGGGGCAAGCAACTCGAAAACGACCTAAATCGGGTAAATAACTTAACTAATACCGTTGTAGACCCCTTTTCTAAAGAACCCGATTTTAAGTTCACAACCGTATCGGTTTCAAAATATAAAAAACCAGTTGAAAAAATCATTGTAGTTGGAGCGGGAGCTGCTGCTTTTAGGTTTATCCAAAATTATAGGGAAAACAACGAAAAGGATGAAATTTTGGTGTTTTCTAAAGAGCCTAATTTATTTTATAATAGGGTATTGCTTCCGGAATATGTTACGGAAGAACTGACTTGGGAACAACTTTTAAAGATTAAACAAGTAGAGTTGAACAAGCTCAATATAAAATCATTTCCAGAAACATTCATCACAAAGATAGATCAAGAAAATAAAGAAGTTATAGATAGCAATGGTGACGTACACAATTTTGATAAACTAATCTTGGCAACAGGAAGTCGTGCATTTATTCCTAAAGATGTTCAAATAGATCTACCGGGCAGGTTTACCATGCGAAATAAAAGTGATGCCGACAGATTTAAAGCTTATTTAGAACAAACACAGTTGCCACCAGAAAGCCAGCATGTTACCATTGTAGGCGGGGGTTTGTTGGGCTTAGAGTTAGCCGCTGCTTTAAAACATAAAAACATACAAATAACCATCATTCAGCGTTCTTCGAGACTCATGGAACGTCAATTGGATAAAGTGTCCAGTAAATTATTGGCTTTAGATGTGCAAGAACGTGGCATTCAAATTTATTTTGATAACGAAGTGAGTACGGTGTTTGAAGATGATGAATCAGGCGAACTGAATATTACATTGAAAAGTGGTAAATTAATTACCTCGCACGCCATTGTGTATGCTATTGGAACACAACCAAATATTGAAGTGGCTAAAGAGAATGGTCTTATTTGTGGTCGAGGTGTTAGGGTCAATCAACATTTGCAGACATCAAATCCAGATATTTTTGCCATTGGTGAAATAGCAGAATATAATAACCAGTTATTCGGAATTACTTCCGCAGCTGAGGAACAAGCAAGCATACTAGCAAATTTTATAGCTGGTGATATCAGCAGTGCTTACAATGGTTCGGTACTCATGAATATCCTAAAGTTTAACGACCTTAACCTATGCAGTATTGGCGATATTGAAGTGCCTGAAAATGATGATAATTACCAAGAAATCATATTCACCGATATTTCCAAACGCTATTATAAAAAATGTATTGTTAAAGACGATTTGTTGGTTGGAGCGGTTTTAATGGGTGATAAAAATGAGTTTGCCGAATTTAAAACCATGATTGAAAGTAAAATTGAAATGGCAGATAAAAGGGATACGCTTTTAAGAGGCGCATCCAATACAAAACCTGTTTTAGGAAAATTGGTTTGTTCCTGCAGTCAGGTGGGTGAAGGGAATATTAGAGAAGCTATTGAATTGGGTTGTACTAATTTTGCAGAACTTTGTAACAAGACGGGTGCTGGTTTGGGTTGTGGAAGTTGTAAAACCGAGGTCAGGGAGATATTAACTAATGTAAAAGTACTTTCATAATGGGTCGGTTAAACAGATTAATAATTAAAGGAGGTGTGTTATCGCCTGGCGAACTAAAATACATTTGCGAGTGCGTGGAAAGTTTGGGACTGACAACGATTTCATTTGGTTCCAGACAAGATATTTTGCTTCCCAAAGAGACTGAAAAGGAACAATTGGCAGTTTTTGATAAACTTCAAATCGTTGGTAAAGACCATGAGCAAATTCAAAATATTGTATCGTCCTATGTGTGTTCAGATATTTTTCCAAGCACAGCTTGGCTTACTAGTGATCGGTATTTGTACATTTTGGAACAATTTCGGTCCAAACTAAAATTAAAAGTCAATATAACCGACCCGAAACAACGCTTGGTCCCTTTATTTACGGGTCATTTAAACTTCATCGCTTCAGAACATGAAGATTATTGGTATTTATATGTAAGATTGCCAGAATGGGATAAAACCGAGATGTATCCAGCACTTATTTACAGTTGGGATCTGGATAAAATAGAAACTGCTATTGAAAATATTTTACAGGAAGAACCTGAAGACATTGATACCGTTTTTGAATTGGTAAGTGATGCTATAGATACCAATAACCGCACGGTTGATAAACCGTTGGATGTCCCTTTTTATCCGTTTCCATATTATGAAGGGATGAATAGAATTGGGATGGATAAATATTGGTTGGGACTCTATTGGAGAAATAACAAATACGATATTTCATTTTTAAAAGCCATGTGCGAACTTTGTGATGAATGTAAAATAGGTAAAATCTCCATTACGCCTTGGAAATCATTTATTGTGAAAGGTATCCCCATCAACGCCAAACTACAATGGGAAAAGTTTCTAGGAAGATATGGTATTAATGTGCGCCATTCCATGCTGGAACTCAATTGGCATCTTCCAGTAAATAACAAAGAAGCGATTACTTTAAAAAAATATTTAGTTTCCAATTTTGATAAGAATGATATAAGCACATACGGATTGACATTTGGTATTACCGATTACTCAAAAAAATCAAATTATTTTACGTCGATAGTCATTAAGAAAAACACCATTCCAAAAGAATTGGAAGATTTTAATATTCGTGCTACATATAATTTGCTTTATGCCAAAAATTTCGACCCAAATACGCGTGATTACGTTATGCATGTGCAAGATGTTGATAAAGAGGAATTACCTCAATTATTAATGGAACTAAGTAAGCTGTATTTTGAACAATTAGGTACGGAAAAAGATCACGATACCTTAAAATCAATTTCAAAGGAAAAAGTAGAACTCAAAGTTTATCAGTGTAAGGATTGTTTAACGATTTACAATGAAAGCTACGGAGACATCACGCAAAATATAAAACCAAATACCCCATTTAAAGATCTTCCTGAAAACTACGAATGTTCGCTTTGTGAAGCACCAAAAAGTAATTTTGAAAAGAAAATTTTATTGAAAACAGTTTAGTCGTTTGTTGTTTAGTTGTCGACTCTACGCAAACAACTCAACGACTAACCATACAATCCAATAAAAAAACCCTTATAAATGAACTTTATAAGGGTTTTTTCTACTTAAAAATTAATTGATGTTTTTCCTTTTGAAATTGTAAATGGTTTCATCAATCGTAAACCAACAAAAATAAAAGATACCCACAGAAAATATAATATCTCCAATCATACGCATCCATTTTAAGGTTTGAACTGTTGGTGAGTATAATAAATCGGCATCCCTAGCAAACGAATAACCTTTTGTAATCGAGGTGTAAGCTTGAATGATACCTATGGGTAATAAACTTAAAAGCACCATGGCAACTAGACCTATATTTAACAGCCAAAAAGCACGGGTTAATTTTTTATTCTGCCAAACTCTGTCAGAATAAAAGCGTAAGCAAATGAGAATAAAGCCCATGCCTAACATGCCATATACCCCAAATAAAGCGGTGTGCGCGTGTACTGCGGTGGTATTTAAACCTTGAATGTAGTATAGTGCAATTGGTGGGTTGATTAAAAATCCGAATACACCTGCACCTACAAAATTCCAGAAAGCTACGGCGATGAAGAAAAAGATGGGCCATTTATATTTTTGCATCCATTGTTTGCTTTTTAAAAGATTCCAATTTTCCCTGATTTCAAAACCCATAAGTGTTAATGGGACCACTTCCAAAGCACTAAAAGTCGCACCTAAAGCAATCGCTTGAACCGGGGTTCCTGAGTAGTATAAATGGTGTAATGTACCTATTATTCCCCCAGCTAAAAATATAGAAGCTGAAGCGATAGATACGCGCCCTGCGGTTTTAACGGATATGATTTTTAATCTTGAGAAGATGTAGGCAATAACCACAGTTGCAAATACTTCAAAGAAGCCTTCGACCCATAAATGCACCAACCACCATCTCCAGTAATTAATGACTGGTAAGGTGCTGTTTTCACCATACATTAAGCCAGAGAAAAAGAACATGCCAATCGCCATGACGGATATTAACAAGATAATTAATAAGTGTTTAGATTCATCTTTTTTACTAATGCCATAAAAAATGTGTCTACTAACCATAATTACCCAAAGCACCAAACCAATGCCTAAGAATATTTGCCAGAAACGACCTAAATCCATGTATTCATAGCCTTGATGTCCGAAATAAAAATTAGTTGTTAATTCTAAGAATTGGTGTACACCCAACCATTCACCCATCATAGAGCCTAATACAATAATAATTAAGGCGATAAATAAGAAGTTAATACCAAAACGTTGGTATTTCATTTCTTTTCCAGAAATCATAGGCGCTAAAAATAAACCCGTAGCCAACCAAGTAGCGGCAATCCAAAAAACGGCCAATTGGGTATGCCAAGTTCTAGTAATGGAATAGGGTAGGAAACTAGATAAATCGAATCCAAAAAAGGCCTGTCCTTCAACCGTGTAATGTACGGTTATGATGCCTAAAATAACTTGCAATCCTATGAGCAATGAGATTACTATAAAATATTTTAATATCGCTTTTTGTGATTTAAACAATTTTAAATTTGTTAACGGATCACTTTCTGGTTTAGTAAGTAATTCACCTTTCTCGTGATTTAATAAGTAGTAATAGGTTAAAATACCAATGAACAATAATAGCAATACAATAGATAAACCAGACCAGATTAATGAATCGCTTGTTATGTTATTATCGATTAAAGGTTCGTGAGGCCAATTGGACGTATAGGTATAATCTTTATGGGGTCTGTTGGTACTTGCAGCCCAAGAGGTCCAGAACAAAAAGGCATTTAGTTGTTCTAATTTTTCGGGATCTACCAAGGCACCTTTGGGAATGGCATATTCTTCTTTTCCTTCAGAAAAAATATTAGTGTAATGTTTAATATTTTCTTTAATAGCAGCTGATCTACTTTCTGATATGGTGATTGACTTGTCAGCATTATTAAACGTATTGGTTTTAATGTCTTTAATTAAACGTGCTTTTAATGATGCCTTTTTTTCTACATCTAATGCCTCGTAATTGGTGTTGTAATCATTTTGAGCCCATGCTTCCAGCATAAATGTAGCTTCTTTATGAATCCAATCGGCTGTCCAATCCGGAGCCACATAACTACCATGTCCCCAAATGGAACCGACTTCCATACCTCCAATAGATTCCCAAACGTTTTGTCCGATTTGAATGTCTTCTTTAGTATAAAGTATGTCTTGTGTTTCTTTTACGATAACGATTTCTGGAATGGGAGGTTGTGTTTGGTATACCTCTGTTCCTATCCAAATTAGTATTATGAAGGAAATTGACACAACACTAATAAATGTAATCCATATTTTTTTCATTGAAATGTAATTAGTTGGTTTATATTTAATTATTCACACTATTGACGCGTTCAACATCATCAAAAATGGAAAGTGATAACCGAATGATGCTATCTGAAATACAGGTTAAATCATGTGGTACGTTTTCATCCAAAGCAATTAAATCGCCTTTTTTGAGCAGTTGTTTTATACCATTTACACCAAAATCGATGCTGCCTTCAAATAGTTCAATAACTATGGGGTAGGGGGCTTTATGCTCTTTCATGGTTTGTCCTTTTTTCATGACAATTCTTATTTCTTTGGTTGTTTTTGTTGTAAGTAATGGGGTCACTGCTGGTTTGTCTTCTTGGTAGACAAGCTGTTCTACTAATGATGCTGTGTTCATGGGTTAGGATTTATTTTATTATCAGTTATTATTTTAAAAGTCATATTATTTATTTTTTCATCCAGCATGATTTGGCATGCCAATCGACTGTTTGTATCTGAATTGTAAAGATTATTAAGCGTTTCTTTTTCAACTGGTTCTATGCTGTCATTTATGGAACCCGATTGGATTTTTACATGGCAGGTACCGCATAAACCTCTTCCCAGGCATTCACCAATATCTTCGTAATATGTGTCGACAATCAATTCCATCAAATTTGGATATTGAAATCGCTTAAATGGAATTTCAATCCGTTTGTTGTTGGTGCTTATAATGTTTACGTGGTATATCATTTGTGATGCTTTCTTTAAAATAGGATAAAAATGTCCTATTTTAATTCGTAAGTATTTTTAATATATTTAAACTTTAAGATGCAAAAGTAACGTACAAAATAATAACGGACAAATTTATCCTAATTAAAATTTAATTTATTTTTTAATAAATGAAAAGGTATAATGTAAGCATCTCAACACCAAACAACTAAACATCTAAACATCTAAACAACTTAACGAATAAACGTATTTTCAACCTCCAATAGTAATCATACTCCTATTATTATTGTGCAATTTTGGTTCTTGAAGTTTCTCTAAGGTATCCATACCGCCACGGATTTTAAACTTAGCTTGAACTGCTTTTTGAATGATGGGTTCAATGGGATTTCCTTGTCGAAGTGTCGTTAATAAATCCGATTCTGTTGCAGAAAACAGACAATTTTTTAATTGTCCGTTTGCCGTTAAGCGCAATCTGTTACAGGAATCACAAAACGGATTGGTAACAGAACTGATAATGGCAAAACTGCCTTTATACCCTTTTATTTTGTAGTTTTTAGACGTGTCGTTTGGCGCATCTTGTAAACGCTCAATGTGATCTTCAGTAAAAGACGTGTTTACATAAGTCATCACGTCTTTGTAAGACACCATTTTGCTCATATCCCATTTATTGCCATCAAAAGGCATGAACTCAATGAATCGAACTGAAATAGGTAAGTCTTTAGTGAAATTAATAAAGTCAATGATTTCATTGTCATTAAAGCCCTTGATTAAAACAGCATTGACTTTAACGTTAAAACCTTCCTTAATTAAAAGAAAAATATTGCTGTAAACTTTTTCAAATTGATCGCGACGTGTGATGTGTTTAAACTTTTCTCGATCTAAAGAATCTAAGCTGACATTGATTTTATTTACCTTATTTGCCTTTAAAACATCAATAAATGAATCGATTATTATAGCATTTGAAGTAATTGATAATTCCACAGGAAGCGTTGCCAATTTTTCTAAAATCACGGGAATGTCCTTTCTTATTAATGGTTCGCCGCCAGTTAATCTTATTTTTGTAACCCCATGTTTTACAAAGGTTTTGGCAATCTCATAAATTTCCTCATAAGTCATTAAATGGCTTTTCGGAGATAATTGAACGCCTTCTTCAGGCATACAATATGAGCAGCGCAAGTTGCAACGTTCAATTAATGAAATACGCAAATATGCATGGTCTCTACCGTGGGAATCTTGTAATATGTTTTTGTTTTCATTCATTTCTTCACTCTGTTTAATTGTTGAATCGTTGAAATGTGTAATCGGCTAAACGACTAAACGATTCCACGAATAAACATTTTAGTCATGTCTCGCCCCTCTCAATATCCCAAAAATATGCAACACTGATGGAAAAATAGCCTCCATAGATTCCTTTGCGCCATTTGTTGAACCCGGTAAAGCCAAAACCAAGGTATTTTTTATAGTACCAGCCACACTTCTTGATAGCATGGCATACGGCGTTCTATCTTGTCCGTAATTGCGAATAGCTTCTTCGATGCCGGGAATGCGTCTGTCTAACAACGGAATTAAGGCTTCTGGTGTCACATCCCTTGCGGAAAGTCCAGTGCCACCTGTATAAATGATTAAATCGATACCTTGTTTTTGATATATTTTTGCTTTTTCTTGAATAACCTCTTTTTCATCTGGAATGATGATATAATCGGCAATTTTGACCTCGCATGCTTCTAGTATATTTATGATGGCTTTTCCAGCTTTATCTTCTTTTTGTCCTGCTGAAATAGTATCTGAACACACAATAACAGCTGCGGTTAAATCTTTTCTGAACTTATTCTTAAAGTCTGATTTACCACCTTTTTTATTCAATAATTTGATGTAATGAATTTCGATGCCTTTATCAATTGGTTTTAACATATCATACATGTTTAATGCCACCACACTAGCACCATGCATGGCTTCGACTTCAACACCCGTTTTGTAAATCGTCTTAACAGTGAAAAGAACGGTGATTTCCAATCCATTTATTTCATATTCAACCCCCGTAAATTCGATTGGTAACGGATGGCAATCTGGTAAAATATCAGGCGTTCGTTTTACACCCAACAAACCCGCAGCTTTACTCATGGCAAATACATTGCCTTTTGGAACGATGTCGTTTTGTATGGCCGCAATCGTTTCAGGTTTGCTCACCTTGACGATGGCTTGTGCTGTTGCGGTTCTTAGGGTTGTGTTTTTATGTGTAATGTCAATCATTTTATGTGTTTAATCGTTGAATTGTTTAACTGTTTAATTGTGCGTTGCGCAAAGCATTCAGCTTATTTGAAATTTTTTCAATTTCTGTTCTGATAATTTGATAATTGTCTTCATTTAGAAAATTTAATTCTTTTGCTATGATAACTTGATTTAAAACTTCCATTAATGAGCTGAATGACAGTGTTGTGAAATGAGATTTGTCCTTGCTTGTTTTTCTTGAAGTACCTTCAGCTAAATTTGAAGTCACTGATATTGATGCCCTTCTTAATTGATTTGTTAATCCGAATTTTTCTTCACTTGGGAAATCTTTAGTTACCAAGTAAATCAGTTTTACCAATTCTTTTGCATCAATCCAAACATTCAATTTTTCAAATGAAAATATATACTCCATTATTTTACGATTTATGATTAAACAGTTAAACGAATCAACGATTCCACAAAAAACACTTACATGTTTTTTTTCCATTGATGCGAATCATCCTCAAAAATCTCCTTACCAAAAACAGGTACCTGTGCTTTTATTTCTTCAACGATGTATTCCAACGCTTTAAAAACCACTTTTCTTTTAGGTGATGACACGAAAACGAATAAGCAAATCTCTCCAGCTTTCACAACTCCTAAGCTGTGATAAATATGCATGCAAGTCAGTTCGAACTTTTCAAAAGCGGTTTCGCGTATTTCATCAAATTTGGCGTTTGCCATATCTTCATAAGCGGTGTATTCAATCGCTGTAACTGTTTTGCCATCAATAACATCGGCTCTGACTTGTCCCAAAAAAATATTGTGGGCGCCGATACTCGTTTTAGTTTGGTGTTTGGCAATCGATTCTCCTATAAATTCTGAAGAAATAGCTCCTTGCTTAAACACGTTTTTTGGTTTTTTATCTGTCATTTTTTTATTTTTTTAGTCATTGCGAGAGCTTGTGTTGAGCGCAGTCGAAATAAAGCAATCTCTTTATTGGGAGCAGATTGCTTCAGTCTCCCGATAATTATCGGGACTCTTCGCAATGACGACTATTTATAAAATCTATTATTTCTAAAGCACCTTCTTTGATGCTATAACAATTCAATATTCCAGAGTTTCTTAATAAAGAAACAGCTTGTTTGCTACGTATTCCCGATTGGCAAAAAATCATTTTTTGTTTTGATAAATCAATGGAATCTAAATTATTTTCTAATTGATTTAAAGGAATTTGTGTAATTTCTAAACCTTCAACTTTTGGTTGTTCATGGGCTTCTCGAACATCAATAAATTGAACGTTATCTTTAAATAAAAAGTCTTTTATTGAAATATCAGATTGAAATTCACAATCAATTTCTAATTGTTTTTTGTTGAAATTATCTTTTCCTTTTAAAACCAATTCAATCTGTTTTGCTGATTTATTGATTTTTAAGGTTGATGGTTGGGAAGTTAATGCATTATAACATAATAATTTACCTGACAATACATTCCCAATACCTAGTATGATTTTTATAACTTCGTTAGCTTGCATGCTACCGATAATTCCTGGTAAAACGCCTAAGACACCAATTTCGGAACAATTCGGAACCGCATCTTTTTGTGGCGGATTTGGAAACAGACATCTGTAACTCGGGCCGTTTTGATAATTAAATACGGAAACCTGACCTTCAAACTTATAAATCGCACCAAACACCAAAGGTTTGTTGGTGATGATACAGGCATCATTTACCAAATAACGCGTTTCAAAATTATCAGAGCCATCCACAATAATATCATAGTTATTAAATAGTTCCAAAGCATTTTGGTAAGTGAGTTTTTCTGCGTAAGCGATTACGGAAATTTCCGAATTTAAATCTTCCAACCGTGTTTTAGCCGCTTCGGCTTTGTTTTTTCCTAATGATGAGGTTCCAAACAACACTTGGCGTTGTAAATTGGATATTTCAACCACATCAAAATCGATAATTCCCAATGTACCAATGCCTGCAGCCGCTAAATATTGTAAAATAGGACAGCCCAAGCCACCAGCACCAACCACTAACACTTTTGCGTTTGTTAGTTTGTCTTGTCCTAGTTGACCAATTTCAGATAAAATAATATGTCTGTTGTGTCTACTCATTTTTCTACCCGCCTGAAAACGGTGGTAATAATGCTAATTCCTGTCCTGTAATTTCGGTACTTTCTGAAACTAATTCCTGATTTTGTGCTACTTGAAAATCCTTGTTTTTTAAATCGGGATATTTAGCATATAAAGTATTCAAAAGGTCTGAAATCAATCTTCCAGAGAAATCAATAGATTCCTCAGATTGATTTGTGACTTCAGCAATAAGTCCGAAATATTTTATTGTAATAATCATTTTAAAATGGCATTTAATTGTTCTGGTGTATTGATATTTTGCGTAAAACAGGTTTCTTCCTCATTTAACACCACATTTTTTACGTTACATTGATTAACTGCATATTGCAATCGGAGTTCGCCTTCATTCAAAAGCTTTAAAAATATAGGTTCACATTGTTTTTTATATAGGGCGATTAATGGCATGGCTTTTCCTTGGCTTTCAATTTGAATGATACCAGAATCGTCATCAATAGCATCAATCAGTTTTTGTAAAATATTTGAATTAATTAATGGAATATCGCAACTCAACACCAAATTATAGTCGGTTTTAGACTCTTTCAATCCAGAATAAATACCCGCTAGAGGGCCTGCATTTTCAATGGCATCGTCAATACGTTTCAATCCAAAAATATCATAGTCTTTATTATTTGAAACAATCATAATACTCTCAACAAAAGGTTTTAAAGCGTCGATGCTATGTTGCATAAAAGACTTTCCATTAAACAATAAAAACCCTTTATCCGTTCCCATACGACTACTTTTTCCGCCAGAAAGAATGATGCCAGTTATGTTTTTTTTGTCTGTCATTTATGCGAAAAATAATTTTAAACACGCAATGGCGAGTACAAAAGACAATATATACCTCAGTTTTTGATTGTTTATTTTTTTGCTGCCATAATATCCGCCAAGAACGCCACCAATTAATGCAATGGCGACCAACACAAACGTTTCAATTTCAAAATGCACGCCAGTACTTATTTGCCCGACCAATCCAGAAGCCGAGTTTACCCAAATAAATAAAGCCGAAACTGCAGCGGCTTCTTTCATATTTCCCCAATGAAGCAATAAAATAATAGGTGTTAAAATAATGCCACCACCAATACCAATGAGTCCCGAAAAGAAACCAATAATACCACCAACAACCAAACCTTGCCAAAGTCTGACTTTTTTTATGTCTTCTTTTTCCTTTCCAAAAACATTCAGCATTTTTAAAATGGCAAACACTAATAAAATAGCAAGGATTTTTTTGTAAATGGAAGCATCAATTTCAATAGTGCCACCTAAAAAAGCTAAAGGAATGGAAGCAATAGCAAAAGGAATAAATAGATTTTTGTTAAAATGGCCTTCTTTATAATAATAGAAAAACGAAATTCCTGCCACAAACAAATTAAGTAGTAGGGCAGTGGGTTTCATGGTTTCTGGTGCAAACGAAAACAATGCCATTAATGCTAAATACCCGCTTGCCCCACCGTGACCCACACTTGCGTATAAAAAGGACACGATGGGCAAGATTAATAAAAATAGATATATGTATTCGTTATGTAACATTTGGCTATTCATTATTCATTATTCACTATTCATTATTCATTATTCATTATTCATTATTCATTATTCATTTTCAACTTTAGGCACTCCTAGTCATAAACTCTCAATTTTCTCCAACTGCGTATCCAAAAACTCCCAGCAATTTTTATTAATATCATCAAATGCTAGAATTAATGCCTTTCCATAATCCGTTAATTCGGCGCCACCGCCACCTTTTCCGCCGACACTGTTTATGGTCACAGGTTTTTTAGCGGATTTATTGATGGAATCTAAAAGTCCCCATGCCTTTTTATAGGATATATTAATGGATTTCGCTGCTTTGGATAGCGAACCAGTTTCGTTGATGGCTTTCAATAATTGCACACGTCCTTCACCCAAAAGCACATTGTTCTCAGATTCTATCCATATCCGACTTTTTATCTTATAATCCATAATCAGCTAATTTGGTAATAGAATCACTTCAACGTCATCATTTATTTCAATCTTCGATACATGCTCCGGCACAAACACCAACGCATTTGAAAGTGCAAATGTTTGCAACATCGCGGAACTCTGGCCTTCTAAAATCGTAACGCCGTCATTATTATATATTGCCTTTAGGAATTGTGGTCTATCCCCGAATCGTGTAAATTCATTCGTGGCCTTAGCCTTTACTCTTGGTAATTCCACATCCGTTTTATTCATCATTTTTTGTAAAGCGATGTGAACATATATGTAGAAACAGGTAAGCGAAGCAGCTGGATTTCCGGGAAGAGCAAAAATAAGTGTGTCGTTTTTTGTTCCGAAAAACAATGGCTTTCCAGGTTTTTGTTTTACGGTATAAAAATGTTCTTCAACGTGTAATTCTTGGAGCGCTTTCCCAACAAAATCGTAATCCCCAACGGAAATACCGCCAGAAATAATAACTAAGTCATGTTGTGAGATAACCTTCTGCAAGATTGATAATGTTTTGCCGTAATCGTCCTCTACCTTATGAAAATGGAGGTCATAAAACTTTAAATTGTAGAGTGCATTTTGAAGCATTTTGGAATTGCTCTCATATATTTTTCCGTAACTTAATGACTGACAAGCCTCCATAAGTTCGTTTCCAGTAGTAAGCAAAGCAATGGATGGTTTTTTATAGACGGATACTTGTGATATACCTAAAGAAGCCAAATAACCAATAGCTGCTGGTGTTAGTTTGGTGTCTTTTGCAAGTGCCAAGTCGCCTTTCTTCACTTGTTCACCGATGGCACGAATGTTATGGTGTTCGGATAATTGATTTTCTATCACCAGTTCAGAACCATTGATTATGACTTTTTCTTGCATAATAACGGCATTGGCACTATCTGGAACGGCTGCGCCTGTAAAAATCCTAACAGCTTCGCCTTTATTTAAAATAGGTTGATGGCCATCTCCAGCCTTTACTTCCCCAACTAAAGTATATGTTAAATCGTTGTGTAGATGAAGCGCATAACCATCCATGGCCGATTGCCTAAATGGCGGCATATTTATAGGAGATAAAACATCTTTAAACAGCAAATAACCACCAGATTTTTCAATAGGCAATACCGCTTCTTTTAATAAGGGCTTGCTTTTGCTTTTAACTAGGTCTATGGCCTCATCAATGGAAATCATACAAATCGTTATATATATACAAACATAACGAAAATTTAATATTTTTTACAAAAAATAAGTATTTTTATAAAATATAAGTATTAATACGTATATTTGTTTCGTTCACATGATCATTTTAACATTATTATGGATTCTGAAGTAGCAAAATCATACCAATCTAATGTAGCCAGACGACCTTTCTCAGGGTTAGGTTGTAGTGTTTGTGACAATGGGACTTGCTTGATAAAACGAAACTATGTGGCACTTTCCGAATCTGATTTACCTTATGAAAAAAATAATATACGATGTAAAAAGGGTCATCAATTCATTATGGAAGGTGCGCCGGTAAATGGACTTTTCTTTGTCTTAAAGGGTAAGGTGAAAGTTTTTAGAACAGGCATCAATGGGAGGGAGCAAATAGTAAGATTTGCTAAGGAAGGTGAAATTATTGGACACCGAGGTTTTGGAACAGAAGAGTATTATTCCATTGGTGCCATTGCGCTTGAAGATACCATGCTTTGTTATTTTTCTAAGAGCAGTTTACAAAAAGCACTATATAAAACTCCAGAGTTTACGTATGATATGATGCTTTTTTATGCTAATGAACTCAATAGGAGCGAATCAAAGGTAAAGTCACTTTCCCAAATGACCGTTAGGGAACGCGTTATTGATACCTTATTGTATATTAATAGAAAGTTTGGAGAAAACAAAGGCTTTTTAAATGTTGTTCTAAGTAGAAAGGAATATGCGGATTATGCAGGAACTACCGAAGAACAAGTCATTCGTATCTTTTCAATCTTAAAAAAGGAACACCTGATTATTGCAAAAGGCAAGCGAATAGGTATTAATAACATTGAAGGTCTTAAAAAAGAAATTAGCGAGCATAACTACTTCTTAGATAGCTAATCGTTCTCACTACGTATTCATTTTATTTTTCAAGAAAATACTTAAAAACAACTTTATATTTATATAGAAACTGCGTTTTTGTAGTTTTTTGCATGTAAAAAAAGTTTTTTTACACTGCCTTATTTCATTATTATTCTAATAAACTCCTTTTATTTTTGTTCAAAATAAGTATTAATACGTATTTGTAAGTAAACTTAACAAACACTAATAATAATAAAATGGAACAAAAAACAATCACGCTCGTACAAGATTCATTTGAAAAAGTAAAACCAATTGCGGCAACAGCAGCTGACATATTTTACTCAAAATTATTTGAATTAGACCCCACACTAAAAGCATTGTTTCCTAATAGCGAAGAGGCGATGAAAGTTCAAGGTAATAAGTTGATGACTATGCTAGCTGCAGCAGTTGCTGGCTTGAGCAATCTAGAAGCTTTGGTTCCCGTACTTCAAAATTTAGGGAAAAGACATGTAGAGTATAAAGTAGAACCATCTCATTATAATACTGTTGGTGCTGCATTGTTAGATACGTTGAAAGTAGGCTTAGGTGATGATTTCACGCCTGAGGTTAAAGACGCTTGGGCAACGGTGTATGGAACGATGTCTTCAGTTATGATAGATGCTTCATACAAAAATTAATTTAATAAACTTAAAAATCAACCACATGACCTTAAATAAACAAATAAATTTTACATGTATGAAAAATAAAAAACAGTTTTCGTTTATAAGCGTTTTTGCATTAGCTATTAATGTCTTTTTAACCTCTTGTGGAGGTGTTCCGGAAGAGAAATCAAGTGCTTTAATTGATGAGCCTGTATTTTCGGTAGACGAAGTATTGGAAATGGTAGCAAAAGAAAATGATGTTACTAGAACTTTATATACGTCTGCGATTGTGGGCCAGGGTAAATTACAAGGAATGAAGTTTGATGAAGACTGGAGAAAAGATGATGTAGAGGCTGGCCCATTACCAGCTTTATTTTTAAGAGGGATAGCAACAAGTATTCAAAAAGGCCCTGTGCCTCTTGGTTTGTATTTAGGCTCAGATTTTCCTGTAAATGCTGCCAATAAGTTTGTTGGTAAACAAGCTGAGTTATTCGAAAAAATAAAATTGAGCCAAAAGCCTGAATTTTTCTATGAAGAAGATACCAAATTGCATACTGCCATGTTCGCCGATTTAGCAAGTGCGGCTGCATGTGTTACTTGTCATAACGACCATAAACAATCACCTAAAACGGATTGGAAACTTGGGGATGTTATGGGGGCAACCACGTGGCAATATCCAAAAGACTCGTTGAGCTATAAAGAAACCGTAGCGATATTGGATTCTTATGCTAAAGGTACTTTAGATACTTACAAAGAATATTTAAGTGAGGTTGAAGCATTTATTAATAGTGAGAAACCTGAGATAGGCAATAAATGGCCACAAGAGGGTAAATACTTGCCATCTGCTGAAGTGTTTTTGGATAGTGTTAGGAAATTAACAGCCTATGAAACCATGAAAAAATTAGTCGTAGTAAAATAGTAAACAGAGGTCTTTTAAATCTGTAAATCCTTGAATTAAAGCTAAAGCATTGACATTCATATGGTAAAAAACAACAAATCTACACTACTGGGCTTAATACTGCTATCACTATTTTTTTTACAGTTTTTTTTAAAATTGGAATGGACATGGCTTAAAACGTTTCAACAAGACGAAATGTATAAGCGTTGGTCTGGTTTAGGACTAGCGTTATTTATAACATTGCAGTGGTTTCTAACCTTGAGCAGAATCATTAAAAAATTCAGAAAAAATGCCCAAACCATGTTACTTATTCATAAATGGGCTGGCGCATTGAGTCCGTTACTATTTTACGTCCACAGCATGGGCTTTGGTTATGGGTATTTGTTGTTTTTTTCATATGTGTTTTTTTCAAATACGTTGTTGGGTTATCTCAATTTAGATGTCATTAAAAATAATAGCGATTGGTTATTTAAAGGCTGGATGATTATGCATGTGGCATTTTCTATCATGGTCACCATAGTCATGTTCTTTCATATAGGCGTGGTGTTTTATTATAAATAATCTTCAAACTCTAGCCCATGAAACTTCAGATAAAAAATATTATAAAGGAAACAGATGATGCGTTAAGCCTGTGTTTCAAAAACGGAAATTTCTTTAATAAGGTATCATACAAACCTGGGCAATTTTTAACTATTCATGTGCCTATAGATCATGTAGTGCATAAAAGGGCTTATTCGTTCAGCAGCAATCCATATACGGATAAGGATTTGAAGATCACTATAAAGCGTGTAGAAAAAGGATTGGTTTCCAATTATATACATGACCATATCAAAGTAGGTGATACACTGGAAATAGATAAACCTGCGGGATCCTTTTACATTGAACCCAATAAAAATTCTCAAAAGCAATATGTGCTATTTGCTGGAGGCAGTGGCATTACTCCAATCTACTCCATTGCAGAATCGGTTTTGGTAAACGAGGCAAGTTCAAGGGTTTTATTGGTTTATGCAAATAGGGACATTGGGTCTATTATTTTTAAAAATGAAATAACGGCTCTTGAAAACAAATATCCTGACAATTTTCAAGTTGAGCATATTGTATCATCCCTAAATATGAATGATAACAATTATCATTCTGGACTGGCAACAAAAGAACTTATTGATGGAATTTTCTTAAAACATGGTCTTTTTTATGGTGATTATGTTTACATGATATGTGGGCCGTTTGGCTATATGGAAAAGGTGAAGGAAATTTTAAATGATAACGGTATTTCAAGGGAAAAAATAAAGATTGAAGTCTTTAAAAGCCCTATTGTTAAAATGTTCGGGAAAGACTTGATGAGTGATGTAAGCATAAAGTTAGGTGGTAAAACACATCAAATTAAAGTAAGAGGCGATAAATCAATATTGCAACAAGCGATGTCTGACAACATTGTTTTGCCCTATTCATGCAGGGCTGGTATGTGTTCTACATGTAAAGCTACATGTGTTTCTGGAGACATTAAAATGATTGACGGACACTTTTTAAGCGAGGAAGACGTTGCTAAAGGCTATGTTTTAACCTGTATCAGTTATCCGGAAAGTGAAGCCATAGTTCTGGAGTTTTAATGGTATAAATTCAATTTTTATGTTTAAAGTAAGTCCGTTAAGAAAAAGACAATTTTTAGGAGGTGTAATTGGTTTGGTTTTGGGAGTTTCGATTTTCTATTTCTTTACCAGGGAATCCTCAGAAGCGTATATCTCACTTGGACCGATGAATGCAGGTCATGAGGAGCTGTCTTGTTTCACTTGCCATGCAGATGCTAAAGGGAATCTTTGGCAACAACTCCAGTCGAATATGTCCCATGCTGTTGGTGCTAGAAAAACAGGTGTTGACTTTGGAACACAAGATGTTACTCTAAACAATTGTTTGGGATGCCATGACAGACCTAATGATCGTCATCCAAATTACCGATTTTCAGAACCTCGATTTAAGGAAGCGGTAAAGAAAATAGATGCCAGAACTTGTATTACTTGCCATTCTGAACATCATGCAGAACGCGTTACAGTACCTTCCATTGATTATTGCATGAATTGCCATCAAAAATTAGAAGTAGAGAATGATCCACTAGATATAGATCATAAAACGTTAATAGCCAATGAAGAATGGTTTACCTGTATCCAATGTCATGATTTCCATGGCAACCACACCTATAAAGTGCCAACCAAATTAAAGGACACGATTCCAATGAAAACGATTCAGGATTATTTCAAAGGAAGCGAAGATCCTTATGGAACCAATAAAAAATATATTGGTTTGTCCCAAGATGAATGGCTAAAGTCCCTACAAAAATAATTTACGCTCTCTTTTATTTTAATAAACTAAGTAATTAATTAGGGTAATACTTAGAAAAATAAGCATTAAAACTTAGAAATATATTTTGTTTAAATATTTGTTTATTAAATGTTTATGTAATAAACCTATTTTTTTGCAGGTATTTTAATGGTTTAAAAAGTTGTTTTTAAATGGTTATAACCATATAAATTATTTTAAACTACTTATATATTTGTCAAAAATAAGTATAAATACTTAGTAAACTTAAAACATTCAAAAAATGAAAACACTAATTACAAAAGCATCATTACTTTTTTCTCTTTCGGTAGTGCTATTTTCTTGCGGAGGCAAAGCTGAAAAAAAAGAAGCGGCCACTGAAACGGAAGAAAGTAAATTAACAATTGAAAAACCGCAATTAACGTTTGGGTTCATCAAATTAACAGATATGGCTCCTTTGGCCATCGCTAAAGAAAAAGGATTTTTTGAAGACGAAGGCTTATTTGTGTCTGTAGAAGCCCAATCAAACTGGAAAAACGTATTAGATCGTGTCATTGACGGACAATTAGATGGGTCGCACATGTTGGCGGGACAACCCATTGCGGCTGGTGCTGGTTTTGGTAGACAAGCCGAGTTGGTAACGCCTTTTTCAATGGACTTAAATGGTAATGCCATTACCGTTTCAAATGATGTTTGGTCAAAAATGAAACCAAATGTACCAATTGATTCTGATGGCAAACCCATTCATCCCATCAAAGCAGATGCTTTAAAACCGGTCATTACACAATATAAAAATGCAGGAAAACCATTTAAAATGGGTATGGTGTTTCCTGTTTCTACACATAATTATGAAATAAGATATTGGTTAGCTGCAGCTGGAATTAATCCAGGCATGTACACGGCAGATAATGTACAAGGACAAATTGATGCCGATGTGTTACTATCTGTGACACCGCCGCCACAAATGCCAGCAACCTTGGAAGCAGGAACTATTTATGGGTATTGCGTAGGCGAGCCTTGGAACCAACAAGCAGTATTTAAAGGTATTGGTGTGCCTGTGGTGACTAATTACGATATCTGGAAAAACAACCCAGAAAAGGTGTTTGTTATGACCAAAAAGTTTGTTGAGGAAAATCCGAATACAGCCATTGCCATTACAAAAGCATTGATAAGAGCAGGAAAATGGTTGGATGAGCCAAGTAACAGGGCGGAGGCAGTAAAAATATTATCGATGTCACAATACGTTGGGGCCGATGAAGCCGTTTTGGCAAACTCCATGACAGGAACCTTTGAATTTGAAAAAGGTGATAAACGTGATTTACCAGATTTTAACGTATTCTACAAATACAACGCCACCTATCCTTTCTATTCTGATGGTATTTGGTTTTTAACCCAAATGCGTCGTTGGGGACAAATTCCTGACGCGAAACCAGCTGCATGGTACGAAGAAACCATTAAAAATATTTACCGTCCAGACATCTGGAAACAAGCCGCTGATATGTTGGTGAAAGAAGGACACATGCCTGCTGCTGATGTGCCAGATACAGACGGTTACAAACCGGCAACAACAGATTTTATAGATGGTACCAAATACGATGCTAAAGATCCCATTGGTTACATCAATAGCTTTAAAATCGGAAACAAGGATATATAATTCTTTTAAATAATTCAAACTTAAAAAAAATGAAGCAGAGCATAACATTAGGAAACGTGACCAGGTTTATAGGTTTGGCAGGATTTATAGAAACATTAAAAAATGTGTTTGCAGGGAAGCTTGATAAAGATGACTTTAAAAACTTTTTAAGAAAAGTAATAATGCCTCTAGCTTCGGTTTTATTATTCTTTGTAGTGTGGTATCTGGGCGCTAATAAACTTCATGAGATTGAAGCAAATCATTTGATAAACAAAGCGTTGGTTGAGCAAGGGCCAGCAGAAGCCGAAAAACTAAGAGCATGTATTGCTTCTGGCGATAAATCATGCCAGCCAAACGCATTGCCATCACCTGTACAAGTATGGGGAGCTTATCAAACATTACTGGCAGATCATTATGTTATCAGTGCAGATAAGAAAGCATTTATAGAGAAAACAGCTGCGATTAATGAAAAGCGTATCGCTAATGGTGAAAATCCTATCACTTATACGGGAAGACCATCATTCGTTGACCAAATCTACACGAGCATCATCACGGTATTTGCAGGATTCTTATTGGCACTTTTCATTGCTGTTCCTATCGGAATCGTTATAGGGTTAAGTCCAACTTTAAGAAGTTCCGTTAATTGGTTGATACAAATTTTTAAGCCTGTATCTCCCGTGGTTTGGTTCTTATTGGTTTTTATGATTGTAAAAACATTCACTAAAAACTCCAGTTCAGATAGCGCTTTCATCATCTGTTTTATAAGTGTTGGACTCTGTTCTATGTGGGCAACATTGGTAAACACAGCTATGGGTGTGTCTTCTGTGGATAAAGATTATATCAATGTGGCAAAAGTGTTAAAGCTTGGCCCCATTCAAAAAGTATTCAAAGTGATTTTGCCATCGTCATTACCATTAATCTTTACGGGACTTCGTATCACGTTGTCTGTGGCATGGATGGTACTTATTGCTATCGAACTCTTGGCTCAAAGTCCGGGATTGGGCTTATTTGTTTGGGAGGAATTTCAAAATGGAGCAAATGATTCCAACTCAAAAATAATAGCAGCTATGTTTGTTATTGGTCTGATTGGTTTTATGTTGGATAGAATCATGTTAACAATTCAAAAGATGGTTTCGTTTAATAAAAATGATTGAGTTTAAAATTTGTTTAACTGTGGAATTGTTTAATCGTGTATACGTCATCAACAAATCAACAAATAAACGAATCAACGAATAAACAGAAAAGGAAATGGCATATTTAGAACTAAAAAACATCTATAAAACCTACGGGCAAGGAGATAATACTACCGAGGTGCTTTCCAATATCAACCTAACGATTGAGGAAGGAGAGTTTGTAGCTATTGTAGGGTTTACAGGAAGCGGCAAGACCACACTGGTCAATCTTATAAACGGCTTGTTAGAGCCAACTAAAGGCGAAGTATTGTTTAAAGGTGAACCTGTTGTTGGAACCAGTCATGAGCGCGGTGTTATTTTTCAAAACTATTCATTGCTGCCTTGGTTAACGGTTGGTCAGAATGTATACATGGCTGTGAAGGAAGCATTTCCTAAGAAAAGTAAGTCGGAGTTACAAGCTATTGTCGCAGAATACGTGGACATGGTAAACTTAACGCCGGCCATAAACAAACGTCCTAAGGAATTATCTGGAGGAATGCGCCAAAGAGTGTCGGTTGCAAGGGCATTGGCGATGAAACCCGAGATGATTATTATGGATGAACCTTTAGGTGCATTGGATGCGTTAACACGCGGCAATTTACAGGATGAAATCTTGAGAATCTGGGGTAAAGACAAGCGCACAGCTTTATTGATTACCAATGATGTTGATGAAGGTATTTATATGGCAGACAGAATCATTCCATTGCGTCCAGGTCCAAGAGCCACATTAGGACCAGAATTCAAAATAGACATTGAACGTCCAAGGGATAAAACCGCTTTAAACGACAACCCAAATTTTAAAAAGACACGAAACACCATCATTGAGTATTTAATGGATATTGGCAATGAGCGAAAATCTGAAGCGAAAAAGGAATATGTCTTGCCAGAGGTAGCACCCAAAAGTTTTGTTTGGTAACTAAAAAAAAAGAGGAATTATGAACACAACTATATTAGAAAATAATCAAACAAATATATATTCAGAGAACGGTATTGCATATCCTTCCAATGGCGTGATGTTGGATTTGGTGCATCTTAAAAAAGTATATCCAACACCAAAAGGTGATTACATTGTTTTGGAAGATTTGAACCTTCAAATCATGAAGGAAGAATTTGTGACCATCATTGGCCATTCTGGGTGTGGTAAAACAACCATGTTGTCCATGATTGCTGGACTTAATAATATTTCAGGAGGTGCTATTTCCGTATTGGGAAAACACATCAAAGGGCCAGGACCCGATAGAGGCGTTATTTTCCAATCGCCCAGTTTAATGCCCTGGATGACGGCACTTGAAAATGTACTGCTTGGCGTGAATCAAGTGTTTCCGCATGTTTCAAAATCTCAACGTAGGGATATTGCCAAATACTATTTACAAAAAGTAGGGCTAGAGGATGCGTTCAATAAAAAAGCAACAGAACTTTCCCAAGGTATGCAACAGCGCGTTGGTATCGCTAGAGCCTTTGCCATTAAACCAAAAGTATTATTGTTGGACGAACCTTTCGGAATGTTGGATTCGTTAACCAGAGGCGAACTTCAGGATATTCTTATTGAAATATGGAATAAAGAAAAAATCACCGCCGTTATGATTACCCATGACGTTGATGAAGCCATCTTTTTAGCGGATAGGGTGGTAATGATGACCAGCGGACCAAAAGCCAAAATCGGAGATATTTTAAATATTGAATTTGAACGGCCCAGAACACGAAAATCGGTTTTGGAACATGACGATTATTATAAATACAGAAAACATCTTATAGACTTTTTAGAACACTAAAAAAAATGACATGATAATTATCATAAAATCAAGGATGCACTACTTATAAATTAGCTAAAAAACTAACTCAAAAACAATCAAATAATTAACTCAAAAACCAAAGAAAATGAAAAAACAATATCTTTTAGTATGCATATTGGCAGTGACGGTTCAATTTGCAAATGCACAATTTTCACTAGATGGTGAATTCAGGCCACGAACAGAGTATCGCCATGGTTTTGGAACCTTAATTCCAGATGCTGCAGATGCTGGTTTTGGTATTTCAACCAGAATACGATTAAACGCTGGTTATGCAACCGAGTCTTACAAATTTTATGTAAGTTTTCAAGATGTGATGGTCTGGGGTGAAAACATGCAACTACTTCCATACGATCAAAATAATTCCTTTGCGGTTTTTGAAGCTTGGGGAGAATTGGCTTTAGGATCTGGATTTTCTACAAAATTAGGACGACAAGTTATTTCTTATGACGACGAGCGTATTTTTGGTGGATTGGATTGGGCGCAACAAGGTAGAAACCATGACGCCGCATTAATTCAGTATAAAAAGGAAAAATTTATGCTCGATTTAGGCTTGGCGTTTGGTCAGGATTATTCCCACCCAACAGGATTTGTGAATTCAGGAACTGCTTACAATACTTCAGGAAATTTTACTTATAAAACAATGCAATATGTGTATTTAAAACAAGCATGGGAAAATCTTTCAGGAAGTTTGTTGTTGTTGAACAATGGTTTCCAAAATTTTGATACAACGGTGACTCCAAGTGTGGCAGATGGCACTAGTAATCTTCAAACAATGGGAACGCATTTAGAATATAAAAAAGGAAGCTTTGGGTTGGCTGCAAACGCATTCATTCAAACAGGTAAAAGAGAGGGTGACATAGACGTGAAAGGAGCTTATTTACTGGGATTGGATTTAAGTTATAAAGCAACCGCTAAGATTGGTTTAGGTGCTGGAATAGAAATTATAAGCGGAAATGATAAAGGTGCTGGTGAAACAAGTGCTTTCTTCCCATTATATGGAACCAACCACAAGTTTAACGGATTCATGGATTACTTCTATGTGGGCAACCACGCCAATACGGTCGGGTTATTGGATGTTCATGTGAGTGCCAACTTCACGTTCAGTGAAACATCTAGTTTAATGGTTAAAGCACTTAATTTTAGTGGAGAACAAGAGCTTGCGAGTGGCGAAAAATCATTGGGAACGGAAGTGGATTTAGTATATACTAAAAAATTCAAAGGATATAGTATGATACTAGGTTACTCGCACATGTTTGCGGCTGATGGTATGTATGAGTTAAAAGGCGTTTCAGAGGCTAATGCATCCGATACCCAAAACTGGGCATGGGCCATGTTGGTTTTAAAACCTAAGTTTTTAAATTAAAATTCTTTAATCGGGTCATAGTTAAATAATTTTATTGGTCAAAGTGTTTAAATGTTGAGGGTCCCGCGCAAGCGGGATTCTTTTTTACGTCATTGCGAACGCAGGTATTACGTCATTACGAACGCAGTGAAGTAATCCCATTAATTAGAACTCAAAATAAAAAGATTGCTTCAGTCGTTCCTTCTTCGCAATGACGATTTTATTCTGATTAGTTTTTAGCTTCAGGGACAAAATTACCATAAATAGCATCCCTGAATTTTTTATGTAATTGGATTTGATCGTATGGTGATAATTGTACAAACATCACTATTGTCAAGTCATTTACTGGGTCACCAATGAACAAGGTGCTAAAAGCCCCATCCCAGAAAAATTCACCCACAACACCATTGTTTTCGTCTGCATCAACTGGAGGCGCTACTCGTACACCAAAATCAATCCCGAAGCCCATTTGGCCTCTGTTGGGCAGGAATCCTCTATCCGAAATAGGAATATTAAGATCCAAATGATTGGTTCTCATCAGTTTTACAGTTTCAGGTTTTAATATGGTTACACCGTTAATGGTTCCATCATTTATTAGCATTTGCGCAAAGGTCTGATAATCATCTAATGTTGAAGTCAATCCCAAGCCACCGGGCGTAAATGGCCATTTATGGTAATTCAAAATTTGTGTTATGGTATCAGGAACTCTAGTTAACTCCGTGGTTTCACGATTGTAATTGTAGGTGGCAGCAAATCTATGTCTGTCTTCTTCAGGGATAAAATATCTAGTTTCGTCCATTCCTAAAGGGTCTAGTACATTGTCTCTTAAATATTGTTCAAATGGCACACCAGAAATGCGCTCCACCAAAAACGCTTGAACATCCACAGAAACCCCATAAGCCCATCGTGTACCGGGTTGAAAAGCTAAAGGACGTTTCCCTAGTTTTTCAGCCATTTCTTGTAAGGTGTTTTCTTTATCGGTTGGATTGTCTTTTCCGCGTAAGCGTGGCACGCCTCGCATGAATCCGTCGAATCCTGCTGTGTGGCGCGTGATATCACGAATGGTTATGGGTCTTTTAAGTGGTTCTAAAATGACTTTTATATTAATACTATCATAGCCCGCATATACTTGCATATTTTCAAATTCTGGAGCATATTTAGTAAGTGGGTCGTCTAATTTGAATGCACCTTTTTCATATAAAGTCATGAGCGCCACCCCGACAATAGGTTTTGTCATGGAATAAATACGTACAATGGTATTTCTATCCATAGGAATGCTGTCTTCCCGATCGGCATAGCCGAATTGGGCGTAATGCACCTCTTTGTCTTTCTCAAAAATCAAGGTCGATATGCCTACGACTTTGCCTTCATCTATAAAGCTTTTTAAGGTTGAATCGATGCGTTTTTTAACGTTTTCAGTAATGAAGGTAGTAGTTTTGTTTTGGTTATTATTGCTTTCTGTTTTTTTGCAAGAATAATTTAAAAAAAGGATGGCAAGCAGTAACACAATGGATTTATTCATGGTTTTTAGTTTAGTTGGTCCAGTTTTCTGGAAAAATAAAAATACATTATTTTATTTTTAGAAAAAAAACTTAACAATCAACGAAGCAGATTATTTTTTTTACGTCATTGCGAACGCAGTGAAGCAATCTATTTATCGTTTGATCAAGAATATACAGAGCTATAATAGTAAGATTGCTTCGTCGTTCGCGCCTCACTCCTCGTAATGACCTACCAGACAGTCCTAAACTACCGTCATTGTGAGGAACGAAGCAATCTCATGATATAGAATAGAACTAAAAAACAAACGGATTGCTTCAGTCGTACCTCTTTCGCAATGATGGTTTTCAATTTAAAATACTTTTCTTACTTTTAAGCGGTAAAATTCATATATGCTTAAAAAAGTTTTTGGAAGTGCCGTGTTTGGTGTAGAAGCCACCACAATTACCGTTGAGGTAAATGTCGATGCTGGTATTGGCTATCATTTGGTTGGTCTGCCAGATAATGCCATTAAAGAGAGTAATTTCCGCATTGCTGCCGCGCTTCAGAATAATGGTTATAAAATCCCTGGAAAAAAGATTACGATTAATATGGCTCCGGCCGATTTACGCAAGGAAGGCTCATCATACGACTTAACCTTAGCCATTGGCATTCTAGCAGCGTCCAATCAAATTCAAGCCGAGAATTTAGAAAAATATTTAATTATGGGTGAACTTTCTCTTGACGGTAGTTTGCAACCCATAAAAGGAGCGTTGCCCATTGCCATAAAAGCTAGGGAAGAAGGTTTTGAGGGTTTTATTTTACCGAGTCAAAATGCTAAGGAGGCAGCAATTGTTAACGATTTAAAAGTTTTTGGAGTTGATACTATCAAGCAAGTCATTGATTGTTTTGATAAAGGAGAACCATTAGAACAAACCATCATCAATACCCGTGAAGAGTTTGAAAAGAACCTCGATTTTCCTGAGCATGATTTCTCCGACGTGAAAGGACAAGAAGGTATTAAGCGTTGCATGGAAATTGCAGCCGCAGGCGGTCACAACATTATTTTAATCGGCCCACCGGGAGCAGGTAAAACGATGTTGGCAAAACGTTTACCCTCTATTTTACCGCCTATGACCTTGCATGAAGCCTTGGAAACCACCAAAATACATTCGGTAGTTGGTCGGGTTCAAGCGCATACCGGACTCATGGCACAACGACCTTTTCGGAGTCCCCACCATACAATATCAGACGTAGCCTTGGTTGGCGGCGGCGCGTTTCCGCAACCGGGGGAAATCTCCTTGTCCCATAATGGCGTCTTATTTTTAGATGAATTGCCCGAATTCAAGCGTGGTGTATTGGAAGTATTGCGTCAGCCCTTGGAAGATAGGGAAGTCACCATTTCCAGAGCGAAATTTACGGTCACTTACCCAAGTAGTTTTATGCTGGTGGCGAGCATGAACCCCAGTCCGGGCGGGTATTTTAACGACCCCAATGCACCAGTAACCTCCAGTCCTGCGGAAATGCAACGCTATTTAAGTAAGATTTCCGGCCCTTTGTTGGATAGAATCGATATTCATATTGAAGTGACGCCCGTGCCTTTTGAAAAACTCTCGGAAGATAGAAAAGGAGAAACCTCGGTAGATATTAGAAAGCGTGTTACCAAAGCTAGGGAGATTCAAACGGCACGTTTTAAGGAATCGGATGCCGTTCATTACAATGCGCAGATGAATACAAAACAAATCCGTAAATACTGTGTTTTAGATGAAGCCTCGAAGCAACTATTAAAAACCGCAATGGAACGATTAAATTTATCTGCCAGAGCCTACGACCGCATTTTAAAAGTAGCTAGAACGATTGCCGATTTAGAAGGTGTGGAGGATGTAGATGGTTCTCATATTAGTGAAGCCATTCAATACAGAAGTTTGGATAGGGAAGGCTGGTTGGGGTAATTCCCGCGATCCTAATAGCTATCGGGACGGGAATTTTACAGTTTTTATTTTAAGTGATTTAAATCAAACCTACTCCTTAAAAAAAGGTTGTTTAACGAAAAGAATAGTTGTGATACATATAAAATCCTATTTTTATTTTTTATTTACTGGTAGTAAGTAAATGGCTTTAAATTAAAGTTTTTTAATATTTATAACCATTAATAAGTTCACTAGATGAATAAGCAATATTCTATGAAGTATTATATACCACTTTTTTTCATACTCTTTTTGTTTATTACAAAAGCATATAGCTCCAACTTCTTAGGAACAACACCCTTTATTACAACATGGAAAACAGATAACCCTGGGATTTCCGCAAATAATCAAATAACCATTCCAATTATCGGAGGTGGTTATAATTATATTGTAGATTGGGGAGATAGTACTCCACCAACCACCGAAACAGGAAATGCTACCCATACCTATGTTACCCCAGGAACTTATACAGTTAGTATTACTGGAACTTTCCCGAGAATTCATTTTAACAATTTAGGAGATAAGAATAAAATATTAAGCATAGAGCAATGGGGAAATAACCAATGGTTGTCTATGCAATTAGCCTTTAGTGGATGTAGTAATCTACAAGGAAATTTTACCGATAGTCCAGATTTATCAAATGTCACCAATATGAGTTTCATGTTTTATCTTGCTAGTAAGTTTAATCAGGATATAGGGGATTGGGACGTTAGTAATGTTACAAATATGCAAACTATGTTTAATAGTGCTAGTTTATTTAACCAAGACATAGGTAATTGGGATGTAAGCAATGTTACTAATATGATGGATATGTTTGGTAGTGCTAGTTCCTTTGACCAAAATATAAGTAATTGGGATGTAAGTAGTGTTACTTCTATGTCAAGTATGTTCTCAAGTGCTAGTTCGTTTAACCAAGACATAGGGAATTGGAATGTGAGTAATGTGACAAATATGCAAGCTTTGTTTCATGAAACTAGTTTGTTTAATCAAGATATAAGTAATTGGAATGTTGGTAATGTTACTAATATGCTTGGGATGTTTATGAGAGCTAGCTCATTTAATCAAGATATAGGCAATTGGAATGTGGGTAATGTTACCAATATGCAATGGATGTTTTTAAGTGCTAGTTCTTTTAACCGAGATATAAGTAATTGGAATGTGAGGAATGTTACACAGGCTACCGATATGTTTCTTGGGGCTACTCTATCTATTGCTAATTATGACGCCCTTCTAATTGGATGGGATTCACAAATTTTAAGTCCAAATCTTAATTTCCATGGAGGTAATAGTAAATATTGTGCCGGAGCTTCAGCAAGAGCCAATATGATTAACAGTGATAATTGGAGTATTACGGATGGAGGAATTGCAGCGCCATCAATATATGATTTGGTAGATCAAAATAGTACAGGAAGTTTCACTTTACCAGCAATCACGGGTATGGATCTTGTAGGTAACGAGGCTTATTATACTGGGGCAAATGGTACGGGTACGGCCTTTAATGTTGGAGATGTTATTAATTTTTCAGATTTTCTCAGTTATCCTGTTTCGCTTTATATGTATGGAGGAACAAGTATTAGTTGTAGTTCTCAACAAGATTTTAAATTGGTAATTAGTAATGATCCAGCTCCTTTTATCACAACATGGAAAACGAATAACCCAGGAGTTTCAAACAATAACCAAATTACTATACCCATATTTAGCGGAGGCAACAATTATACGGTTGATTGGGGAGATGGAACAATAACTACTGAAGCGGATGAAGCTACTCACACCTATGCTGTTCCTGGTATTTATACGGTTAGTATTCTTGGAGATGAATTAATGATTGCCTTTAATGATGTTGGGGACAAAGATAAGATTTTAACCATCGAGCAGTGGGGCGACATTAAGTGGCTTAGTATGTTTGTTGCTTTTCAGGGCTGTAGCAACTTGCAAGGCAACTATACCGATAGTCCAGATTTATCATTAGTAACATCAACAGGTTTTATGTTTGCTTCGGCATCGTCATTTAATTATTATGTTGATGATTGGGATATGAGTAATGTTACGAACATGCAAGCCATGTTTTCAGAGGCTGTTTTATTTAATCAAGATGTAAGTAATTGGGATGTGAGCAATGTTACCGATATGGCATTTTTGTTTCATGATGCTGAGGCTTTTAATCAGGATATTGGAGGATGGGATGTTAGCCAAGTTGTTAATATGGGTGCAACATTTGGAGAGGCTATTTCATTTAATCAAGATATTGGTAATTGGGATGTTGGCAATGTTGATAATATGGAATTTATGTTTTTTGAAGCGCATTCATTCAATCAAGATATTGGTAATTGGAATGTATCTAAGGTAGAGGTTTTTGAAGCTATGTTTGCTCGGGCCACGGCATTTAATCAAGATATAGGACGTTGGAATACCAGTAGTGTTAACGATACGGGCGCTATGTTCTATGAAGCGACTTCTTTTAATCAAGATATTGGAGATTGGGATGTTGGCAATGTAATAAGAATGGCATTTATGTTTTATGGAGCTACATCATTTAATCAGGATATTAGTCGTTGGAATGTTATTAGTGCGGATAATATGATTAGTATGTTTGAAATGGCAACAGCATTTGATCAAGATTTAGGTAATTGGAATGTCATAAATGTTATAGACATGAGTAGTATGTTTAATGGTGTAAAACTCTCCGTTGCTAATTATGATTCTTTGCTTATGGGATGGAATTCAAAAATTTTACAACAAAATGTACCATTTAGTGGTGGATTAAGCCAATATTGTTTAGGTGAAGCAGCTAGAACCAATATGATTGGTAACGACAATTGGACCATTACTGATGGAGGATCAATAGCCCCACAAATTAATGATATCCCTAATCAAATCGCTTCAACAAGTTATACTTTGCCCATAATTACAGGGACAAATCTCACGGGTAATGAAAAGTATTATACAGGTGCTAATGGTACAGGTTCTGTTTATAATGGTGGAGATGTAGTTGGGTTTAATGATTTTGCTTCTTATCCCGTTTTGTTATATGTATATGATAGGTTGAGTTCGGGATGTAGTTCAGAACAAGATTTTTTATTGACAATCACTCTTCTGCCATCGTGCACTACTTTATCTTCACCATTAGCTGGAGCAACAAATGTTCCTATAGGAACAGATTTAACATGGGATGCCGTTACTAATGCCACTGGTTATAAATTAACGGTTGGTACGAGTTCAGGTGCTTTCAATATTTTGAATGCCTATGATGTTGGCAATGTGACCACTTACAATTTACCTTCAGATTTACCCGAAAACATAACTATTTATGTTAGCATAACTCCATATAACTTAGATGGGGATGCTAGTGCTTGTGTTGAGGAAATTTTCACTACAGAAACGATAACGGTATTGCCCAACTGCACTACTTTATCTTCACCATTAGCTGGGGCAACAAATGTTCCTATAGGAACAGATTTAACATGGGATGCCGTTACTAATGCCATAGGTTATAAATTAACGGTTGGTACGAGTTCAGGTGCTTTCAATATTTTGAATGCCTATGATGTTGGCAATGTGACCACTTACAATTTACCTTCAGATTTACCCGAAAACATAACTATTTATGTTAGCATAACTCCATATAACTTAGATGGGGATGCTAGTGCTTGTGTTGAGGAAATTTTCACTACAGAAACGATAACGGTATTGCCCAACTGTACTACTTTATCTTCACTGTTGGCTGGGGAAACAAATGTTCCTGTAGGAACAGATTTAACATGGAATACCGTTACTAATGCCATAGGTTATAAATTAACGGTTGGTACGAGCTCAAGTGCTTTCAATATATTGAATGCGTATGATGTTGGCAATGTGACCACTTATAATTTACCTTCAGATTTACCCGAAAACACAACTATTTATGTTAGCATAATACCCTATAATTTAGATGGAGATGCTACAGCTTGTGTGGAAGAAATTTTCAGTACAGAAACGATTGTTATAAATTCAGATTTACCTCCAAAGTTTTTCACACCAAATAACGATAACGTAAATGATTATTGGATAGTTCCAAACTCATTAAATCTCATATCAAGTATATTTATTTATGATCGCTACGGAAAGCTGTTAAAACAAATGGTAGATATTTCATCAGGGTGGGATGGTACCTTTAATGGCAGCCCCATGTCAGCTAATGACTATTGGTTTTTATTAACCTATAAAGATGGCAGGATTTTAAAAGGACATTTTAGCTTAGTAAGGTAGTTTGAATAATAAAATTAACCTGAAAGAATGATAAAATATAAAGGTTTGGATAGGGAAGGCTGGTTAGGCTAATTCCGGTGATGGCGGGAATTTCTTCATGTTTAGAATGTTGTAGATGGGAACTTCGCTTAGGCAGACACTTAATTACATAAGAGTTGGCATATTTTTGGCTGTTTCGATAGCGCTCATACCTCTTTGTGTATTAAGTTATTTAACAGGAGATTAACTTCGTATAAAAAACAAAATGAACATAGAATTACAGATATTGCATTCAAATAATCTGGAGGAACTAAAGGAACTTATTTCAGTTTTTGCGAACGTATTTGAAATGGAAAATTTCAAACAACCTCACGAAGAACATTTGCAAAAACTATTAAACAAACAAACTTTCTTTGCGGTTATTGCTAAAAATAACAACAAGTTAATAGGAGGACTGTCAGTTTATGTGCTGGACCAATATTACTCCCAGAAACCATTGGCATACATTTATGACCTTGCAGTATTGACCGAATACCAAAGAAAAGGTATTGGGAAAAAACTGATTGAGTTTACCAACAATTATTGCAAACAGCAGGGTTTTGAAGAAGTATTTGTACAGGCCGACAAGGTTGATGACTATGCTATAGACTTTTACAGAAGTACTAAACCGACTCATGAAGAACAAGTTGTCCATTTTTGTTACAAGTTTTTTGACAACAATCATAATAATTGAAGCAGTTATTTGTTATTTAAACCACGATACCTATAAAATTGAGTAGATATGAAAACCAAAATCTTAAGTTTAACTTTCGGATTGATTTGTGGAATGTCTGTATTTGGACAAGAACTTAAGACAGAAAATACAATCCATGATCTGATTCAGCAGCACACTAATACTATATATGATAATCTCATTAAAATGAGAAGGGATTTTCATAGGTTCCCAGAGTTGTCAGGAGAAGAGAAACGAACTTCTGAAAAAATCGCAGAATACTTGCGTTCACTCGGATTAGAAGTTAGAGCAAACATTGGCGGTCATGGAGTTGTAGGGATATTAAACGGTGGTAAACCAGGAAAACGCATCGCTTGGCGGTCAGATATTGATGCATTAGAAACGGATTTTCCTGACAGTGTTGATTTTAAATCGCAAACGCCGGGTGTTCGTCATATTTGTGGACACGATATCCATACAACTATAGGGCTTGGTATTGCAAACGTTCTCTCGCATCACAAAGACAAACTTGAAGGGGTCGTATATTTTATTTTCCAACCTGCGGAAGAAAGTTTTGAAGGGGCAAAATCAATGATAGACGACGGACTTTTTGATATCATTTCACCCGATGAAATATATGGATTGCATATTGCCCCTATGCCTAGTGGTTCTGTGGTGGTTAATCCTGAATTAGTTTATGCTTACAAGAGCATCATTGAGATTTCATTAAAAAATACAAGCGATTTGGACTCAATAGTTCATTATACAAAAAACCTTGTTTCAGGTTTTCAGAACGTTCAACCAGATAGTAAGTTTTGGGATAGTAGAAATTTAGTCGACACACATGTTGGAATATATAATCCCAATACCATATATAAAGATTACTTAACAGTTAATAATAATTTTAATGTTGAACAATCCGAAAATCAAGTTAAATTAAGTACCGTTATAATGAGTAGCGATAAAAAGCATCTCGATTCAATCCCTCAGTTAATTAAAGAGGCAATATCCAATTCAAGATACTCCGATAAACTCATATCTGTAAATTACTCAAAGGAATTTCCATCAGTAATTAACGATCCTAATTTAACCAATGAAACCATACAAATCATCACTAAGCTTTATGGTGAACAAAGCATCATTCCAATCCATGGTGTTATTCCAAATTCCAATGATGATTTTGCATATTTTCAACATCAAGTTCCGGGCGTTTATTACTTTTTAGGAGGTTCCAATTATGAGGCGAATATGATTTCCATGCCCCACACGCCTGATTTTGTTGTTGATGAAACATGCATAAAAACAGGCGTAACATATTTTTCGTCCATGATTGTCGAAAGATTAGACAAACAATAGTAAATGTTAACTAAAGCTGACTCTTTTTCTGCTTCATCTTAAACTTCTGAAATCCTGCCATGATAACTCCCGATTGTTATTGGGATGGGAATTTCTTTATTGATTAAGAAAAAACCAATCTTTAGCACCACAAGATAAATATTTCCATTCCAAGGCAAAGCCTCCATATTCCTATCTCATTTGTCAACGTGCAAAAAAATCCATAAAACCTCAAATTGCCACTTTATTCGAACGCGTAAAAATAAAGAATAAGGTTAAAGACAGGTTGACAAAATTGGTGACTCGAACACGTGGATAATTTTTAGTTTTCACTACTTATAATAATGGTTTTACCACCTCATTTGGGACTATTTTGCTTATCTTTATAGGTGAGCAGTCAGGGTAAATAGGGAATTATTTTTTAATTTTTAACGATATGAAAAGACTAACATTTTTATCAGCTTTAGGGCTATCACTAGCCGCATTCAATTATGCTTGGAGCCAGGATTTGAAACTCAACGATCTGGAGTATTTCGAAACCCAAGGCGTCAATGTCCTTATTTACAATAATCTTTTTACGGGAGGTTTCAACGATGAGAAGAATGCCGGTATAGAATTGATTCACCATGGCGTCAGAACATCGCAAGGCGGCGCTGTGAGACTTTCCAATACTCCCGAGCAATGGGATCTTGTTCCAGCCATCTCAAACCGAAAGGTCGACAGGGCGTCCAATACCATTGAAGCTACGTTGAGGTATGAAGATTACGATTTTAATTCGCGAGTGGTTGTCACGGCCAAGGGTAAGGGGGTTGAGATATCTGTCTACCTTGACAAACCCGTTCCCAAGGTACTAGAAGGGAAAGCAGGTTTTAATCTTGAGTTTCTTCCCTCGCAATATTGGGCAAAGACCTATTTGATGGATGGACGTTTCAATCGGTTCCCACGCTATGTGGTAGGCAATACCATTACGAGACCTAACAGTGATAAGCTCAAACAATTTAAGGGGTATGAAACTTATGATGACCGAGGGACTGGCGAATTCATCGATCCGCTTCCTCTGGAAACCGGACGTATGCTGCTCCTTGCACCCGATGAACCTTCACGTATGGTAAAAGTCACCTCGCAAGATGCCGACCTTATGCTTTTTGACGGTCGCGTACTGGCCCAAAACGGCTGGTATGTCGTTCGCAGTTTACTTCCGACAGGAAAAACCGGTAAGGTTCTAACCTGGACAGTGGAACCAAATGCCATCAACGGTTGGTTAAGAGAGCCCAATATCGGTTTCTCCCAAGTGGGCTACTTGCCTTCACAACAAAAAGTATCTGTTATTGAACTCGACAAGAAAGACAAACCGCTTGCAAAAGCATCCATCCATAAAATAGGCGACGACGGCCATGCAACCGAAGTATTCAACGGCGATGTCAAACCTTGGGGTGATTATTATAAATACCACTATGTGAAATTCGATTTTACTTCAGTGGACACTCCCGGTATATACTATATTCAATATGGCGATTTTAAAACCAATAATTTTATAATTGATAATACTGTTTACGATCAGATTACCGATGCCACCAGTGATATATGGATTCCCATACATATGAACCATATGTTCGTAAAGGAGGGTTACAGGGTCTGGCATGGTGAGCCTTTCAAGGAAGGTTATCTCCAAGCGCCGCCTAATACCGATCATTTCGACCTTCATGATCAAGGGCCCACAACCGATACCAAGTTTAAACCACTCGAATTGATTCCTGGATTAAACGTTGGCGGTTTTTTTGATGCAGGGGATTTTGACATTGAGACTGGTTCTAACATTAGCGTGGTGCAGAACTTTGTGCACACATGGGAATATTTCAAACCCTTACGTGATCAGACTTATGTGGATCAGAAGACACGTCACGTTGTTCTTCATCGTCCAGACGGCACACCAGACATATTACAATTTATCGAGCACGGAACTTTGAATCTGGTTGCTCAGGCAGAAATTATCGGTCACATGGCTCAAACGCTTTCTAATTCCGTGCTCCATAATTACCATCATCTTGGGGATGCAGCTTCACTGACCGATGGTCTTCCTTACAATCCCAACCTTGGCCCTTACGAAATAGCGCCTGATGGCCTGTCGAGCGGCGTTAAGGATGATATGTGGGCATTTACAAGCCGTAATCCTAGTCTAGATCTTCAAGCTGCAACCATGTTTGCCGCAGCAAGCCGGGCATTGAAGGGATATAACGACGATCTTTCGTCAAGGGCGTTGCAACAGTCAAAAAGACTGTTAAAAGAAGCCACGGAATTACTTGCCAAACAGGCGCAAGATACCACGTTTAGGGGAGGCAGATCCGCAGATGTGGCCACCAATCTTCAGTTGTACATCTCAACTGGTGAGCAACAATACAACGATAAATTTCAGCAACTTTTATGGCCTGCGCTTGATCGCAATGTTAATTTCGGACTTCTTACGGCATTAAATGCCATACCGCACATGGACGCATCCTTTCAAGAAAAGCTCCGTCCGTATGTTGTAAAATACAAAGCCTATATCGATGATCTTGAAAAGAATAATCCCTACGGAGTTCCCATCGGTCTTGGTAACTGGGCAGGTGGCGGAGCCATGGTAAACTTTGGTACCACCGTATGCTTTGCTAGTAAACATTTTCCTGATATCATCGATGCTAGCCATGCCTTTAAGGCCTCTAACTATCTGTTTGGTAGCCATCCGTACCACAATTATTCGTTAGTGGCAACAGTGGGCGCTACGCGTCCCAAATCCGTTTTTTATGGTAATAACAGGGCCGATTTCTCATTTATTCCGGGTAATGTGGCTCCAGGCATTTTATTCAGGAAACCCGACCACTTTGAAAACTACGACGATTGGCCATTTCTGTGGGGACAAAACGAGGGCACGATTGGCGGAAATACCAGTTATTTAATTTTTGGATCTGCTTTTAAAAATTTAGTAAATAGATAAATTGCATTGAACAGTTTTGAATCTGCTGCGGATTCAAAACTGTTTTGTTTTAGCGTAAGTTATTTTCGTAAAATAAGGGTTTTCCCAAAAAATTCAAACTCGAACAATCCTTGATAAACTACTTTTTAAAATACCGATGAATGGTAAATAGGATTTAAAAACCTATTTTTTGTAAGTGAATTTTTATTATATTCGTGATTATATAAATTGAATATAGTCTATTGATTAAGTTCAATTTTTGGCAATAATTATGAAAAAAATCACGAACAAGCTATTTTACCTTTGTATCTTAATCTTTTGCTTCGTTTCCTGTAAAAAGGATAAGGAATCAAAAATCGAATATCTTGAAAAATCAAAAGTTGAAAATATAAATATTCTTGCAAATCGTTATCTTGAATTAAATCGATTTAGCGGAGTCATTTTAGTGGCCAGAAATAATAATATCCTTTACAATGAAAGTTTTGGTTTCGCTGATTATGAAAGCAAAAAGCCTTTTTCGGATAAAAGTACTTTTAAAATTGGTACAATTTCTGAACTAATTACTGAAAATATGGTGCAGGAAATGGCAAATAAAGATGATTTTCAGTTATCAGATAGCATATCTAAATATATTCCAGAAATAGAAGCAGATATTACAATAAATGATTTACTAAATCATAACACTCATTTACCAAGTATTCAAAAAATTCAGCAGAAAACCCCAGAACTTAAATACTCAACCATTGCTTATACCAATTTAGGTTCAAAATCTTCAGATACATTAGAAATTAGTGATTTAGATTATAATATTTTGGGATTGCTTATTGAAAGAATAAGTGGAACAAGTTTTCAAAAAAACATACAAGATTATTCTGCAAATTTGGGATTAGAAAATACTTATTTTCAAAAAAAAAACACCTCTCTTGTTGTGGGTTATCTCTATAGTAATTATCGTGGAAATGGTGATGAATTGCATAAATCACCAAGTGCTGATTTAGATATTACATTTAGCAGTAATGGTCTTAAATCCACTGCTAGAGATTTGATAAAGATTATAAATCAAAATAAAGAATTAGACATTTATGGCTATTTAGAAAATGACGGTTTTAGTTATTCATTAGTAAATGATCCCAAAACTCAAACAACCATTGTTGTATTGAGTAATCGTAGACATCCAGTTGCAAAGGAAATGTCAACAGCGATAAACCAAATTTTTCAAGACGAAGAATACAGGCTTCCTTTGTTGAGAAAACCTTTTGATATAGATAAAAAGTTGCTAAAAGATTATTCTGGCACTTACGCATTAAATCAGAATATGAATTTTAATGTACTGAATGAAAATGACAGCTTATTTGTAATATTGGGGCCAAATAAAGTTCATTTAATCCCGCAATCTGCTAATCAATTTTATATGGAACAGACGGATTCCGCGGTGAGATTTTTGAGAGACTCCACTGGAATGGTTAATGAAGTGGTTCTATTAAATGGGTTTTTAGATGGAGATAAAGTTAAACGTTTAGAAAAATAACTGTGCTAACACCTTGTGTAAAAAATGGTTAGTTATATCTAAACATACAACTTTACATTACTTGAAAATCATTGTGTCTTTTTAAAAAAACACTACAAATCAAAAAGGAAATGAAAAAATCGAAAGAGAATAGCGAGCATTATATATGGGGAGATAATTGTAGTGGTTGGCACTTAGTGAAATCTCAAAGTTTAAGTGTGATAGAGGAATTAATGCCTCCGAAAACTCAAGAGACAAAACACTACCATAACTTATCTCAACAATTTTTTAGAATATTAAGCGGAAAAGCGACTTTTGAAATTGAAAATGAAATAGTCGAAATTGAAAAAGGGAACGGAATTCATATTCCCCCAAGAACAAAACACAGAATTCGAAATGACCAATCAGAAAATTTAGAATTTATTGTGATTTCAGAACCTACAACTCGTGGAGATAGATATAATGAAACCGACAAATAAAACGCCACACAACCCTCGCTACCGCTTAGCTTAGAGCAGAGGAGTCTTTTTTGATTAAGATAAAAGCCACGAGCAATTACGGGAGACAAACTAAAAAAATGTACTTCAATGATAAAATTTGAAAAATTACTAATTGCTATTTTATTATTGAGCATTGTTTCCTGTGGACAAAATAAAAAACAGATTAATGAAGAAAAGACAACTTCAAAGACGGATAGAGGAATTCAAATTGGTTTAATAGATACTTTATATTCCAAAATCCTCAACCAAGAAAGAGAACTCGTAATTTATATTCCTGAAAGTGCTAAAGACTCAAACAGGAAAAGAGACAAATATCCAGTTGTTTATTTATTAGATGGAGATTATAGTTTCGTCTCATTTGTTGGAATGTTAAAGCAATACAGCGAAATGAACGACACGAAAATTCTACCGGAAATGATAGTCGTAGGAATTCCAAATGTGGATTTTAAAAGTAGAATGATGGATTTTTCACCAACAGCAGAAGGAAATCCGGAACAATATGGTGGAGGAAACAAGTTTTTGGAATTTATGAAAATGGAGCTTTTTCCATACATTGAACAATATTATTCAGGCTCACAAAATAGAACCATCGTTGGACATTCGTTTGGTGGTTTGGTGGTTATGAATGCGCTTACAACAAACCAAGAAATGTTTACTAATTATTTATTGATAGACGGTAGTTTATATTTTGACGACGAATTATTCCTTAATAGTCCAAAATACAGTCTAAAAGGAAAGGATTTAAAAGGCAAAAATCTTTATATCGGAATTGCAAATACTGCAACTTACGGAAGTGATTTAGAAAGTATAAAAAAAGACACAATTGGTGCAAATAAATATGTTCGTTATTCCCTTAAACTCGTTGACCAAATAGAAAATTTGGACACAGATTTAAATATGCAATGGAAATATTACGAAAATGATACTCACGGAAGTACAGCATTTCTATCACAACTCGATGGTTTTCGGTTTTTCTATTCGTGGTTTGAGTTTAAGAAAGAACAAAATTATCGCAGTAAATATTTCGTGCCTCAAACTAACGAAGACAGATTTGCCAATCTGACCAAAAAGCACTTTGAAAATGTTTCGGAAAAATTAGGCTACGATTTCAAACCTGAACAAAATTGGTTAAGTGGCTATGCAGGTTCCTTGTACAGTTTTCAAAAACAACCAGACCAAGCAATAGAAACGTTCAAACTAAATATAGAATACTATCCAAATAGTTCGAGTGCATATAAAGATTTAGCTGACTTTTATTTAACTCAAAAAGATACAATGTCAGCTAAGAAATATTATATTAAAACCTTGGAATTAGATGGTGATTCTGAAGTTCAAAAACATTAAAAAAATTAGGAATATAAATTAAGGAACTGAGAGCAATTATGTGAACAACGAAGGGATTATTGATGTTGAAATTGTGGATAATCCAATTGTAGATGTGTTAAATAGTTCATCGATAACCAAATACAATCAATATTAAAGGATAAGGATTGGTTGTGTATGATATAGAGGGCTCAAAGTCGAGGTACTTTGCGCGGCGGTTCAAATAATCATTATTGTTTTTTTAATATAAGATGGAAGTGCTTAGTTTTCAAATTGGGATTTTATTGATTATCATAATTTGTGGTTTTTTTGGGAAATCGGCAAGAAATACAGCAACCGTGTTATTTTTAATATTTACTGTGATAATGGTTTTCACCTCAAGATTAATGATTATTCAGTTCATAACAATTGGTTTAGCTTATTTGATATCTAACAGTATTTCTGGTGACAGAAAAAAATTAGTTCCAGAATACGAGAAATCAAGTCAAATTAATAACAATAAAACTAGTTTAAGTGAGAAAATAGGGTGCTTACTTATAATTTTAATAGCTGCATTGACTATATTAAGTATTGTTTTTGAAAAATTGGCTAACTAATAAATTTTCCAGCTCTTCAAAGTCGGGAGACTTTGCGCAGTGGTGATATATTTATAAATATAAGAAAATACTGTATTAAATAATCGTTACGACTGTAAATTTCCTACATTAATAGATTTTTTTTTTTAGTATAATTTAGCTTAAGGAGAAAATTAGATTTTTTTAAAAAAGGGTATAAAAATAAGCCACCTGTTATTAGGTAGTTTGCCAAATCTAATATTTGAAGTATTAATTCGATATTCAAATTTACAATTTCTCTTTTATATTTTTTACTATATATAATTTTATTTATTCACATCTATATGTTGATATTCCTCTTTGACTTCGCTTTTTTTATCTTTTAATCCCCCGCTACCGCTAAGCTCTGCTTAGTGGATTTTTTAATTACTCTAACCAAAAAAAACTCTATTTTAGCACTAAACAATTCATCATAAACTATTTACACATGAAAAAGATATTTATTTTACTGGTTTGTACATTATTGTCCGTATCCGTTAAAGCACAAAGTTTTATTGGGGCTTGGGAAATGTACCATACCACTCCGTTGGGCGAAAAACTAAAAAGCGTTGTGATATTTGCTGATGGCTACCAAGTAATAACAACCTATGAAGCAGAAACAGGTCGGTTTATGGCTGCGAATGGTGGTACTTGGAAACTGGAAGGCGATACCATGACCGAAAAAGTGGAGTTTGATACCGATAACCCAGAGCGGGTTGGGAGTGAAGTGAGTTTTAAAGTAACTAATGATGGAAAAGTGTTTTCCATTGTTGGTGAAAATATGGAAATGAAACGCATTGATGATGGCACACCTGGGGCGTTACAAGGCGCGTGGCTCATGTCTGGACGCATGAGAGATGGTAAAGAAGAAACCCGAGATACCAGTGGCCCAAGAAAAACCATGAAAATACTATCTGGAACCCGATTTCAATGGATTGCCTATAACACCGAAACAAAGCAGTTTTCTGGAACTGGTGGTGGCACATACACCACTGTAGATGGAAAATATACCGAAAACATTGAATTCTTTTCAAGGGATAACTCTAGGGTTGGTGCGAGTTTGCCATTCGATTATGAGTTAGTAAATGGTAAATGGCATCACAAGGGACTTTCTAGTGCTGGTGATCCCATTCATGAGGTTTGGAGCATTAGAGAAAAGTAATTTTATTTTAAACTGGTTCTCGATACAATTCGCTTGTGGCGCTCCCGATAGCTATCGGGATTCGAAGTATGAGAAAATTTTATCGAGAAGCATGTAATCAATTTGGAGTATTAGAGACAATAATAATTCAATAACCTTAATCCACAATAATATGAAACATCTAGTATCCTTTTTTTTATTAATGAGTACCCTTTTAATTTCGGCGCAAGACAACGTGGTGCAAACGAGTGTGAACGGACTTTTGAGTCATAATCAAAATCAAATCAGTACGTTGGCAAATGCGTTTACAGAAGAACAGTACGACTGGCGACCAGCAGAAGGCGTTCGTTCGGTAGGTGAAGTAATTTTACATACCGCAGCGGCAAACTATTTTTTAGTGTCTAAACTTGGGTTTCCAATTCCGAGCGATGTTGATATGGCAGGTATGGAAAAAATAAAAGGGAAACAGCAGATTTTAGATGCCTTAAATAAATCATTTGCATATGCAATTGAGAAGATAGGGGCAACAAAATCGGATGATTTTAGTAAAGAAATTGATTTAGGATTTAACAAGTTAACTACCGTAGCGACCATGATGGTTGTTTTAGAGCATACTGGTGAGCATAAAGGGCAACTAATTGCTTATGCCCGGGCTAATGGCATTACACCACCTTGGAGTAATTAAAAATTGTATCGAGAAGCTCGTTGAACAAAAGTTCTCGATACAAAATTCTGAAAAAGAATTTCACTCGAACTGACAGGCTAACTAACTAACTAACTAAAAATACAATTAACAATCTAAATGTCACTTCGAGTGATTTTCGAAGCATGAGAAAATTGTATCGAGAAGCTCGTTGAACAAAAGTTCTCGATACAAAATAGCTCGTGCCTCACTATTTCACTCGAACTGACAAACCAACCGCAAAATAATATGCCGTTAAATGTCGTAGCCTCGAGTGTTTTTTGTGCAGTAAAACGGAATAAAAATTGTATCGAGAAGCCATAAAATCAAACTTCTCAATAGAAAATATAACTAACGTTTTTATAAGTAATAAGCAAAGTCTTTAACGCGTGTTGTTAAAGACTTTTTGTTTTAATATTCGTGGCTGTTATTTTTTGCATAAATTAGAGAGTTGATTTTTAGACTTCAGATAAATTTTTAATCTTTTATGAAATATTACTCGCTTTTATTATGTGTTTTGATGTTTGGTTGCAATAAGTCACAAAAGGAAACCCCGCCAATCAAGCCAGACATCAAACAAGAAAAAACACCCGTTTTAAATCTGCAAGAAGCGAATAGGTTAGCGCAATTGCCTTTGCATTGTATGGATACCGAATATCCAAACAGGTTATCGCAAACCTTGGGAGGCGATGCCGATTTAAAATCACCAAAAGTGTTGCACCCCGCGTTTTATGGGTGTTTCGATTGGCATTCGTCCGTACACGGCCATTGGACCTTGGTGAGTCTGTTAAAGCAGTTTCCAGACATAGATAATGCTGAGGACATAAAACAAAAATTACTTCAAAATATGTCCGAAGCAAATATTAAAACCGAAGTCGCTTACTTTTTTGGGGAACATAATAAATCATACGAACGTACGTATGGTTGGGCGTGGTTGCTAAAACTAGCGGAGGAATTACATACTTGGGATAACGACACGGCGAGAGTTTTGGAACAAAACCTACAACCTTTAACAGATTTAATCGTTGGTAAATACATCGAGTTTCTGCCAAAATTAAATTATCCCATTCGGGTTGGCGAACATACCAATACGGCATTCGGATTGAGTTTTGCTTGGGATTATGCTAATACTTTAAATAATACGGTTCTGAAATCTGCTATCGAACAGCGCGCCAAAGATTTTTATTTGAATGACAAAGAATGTCCGATGACATGGGAGCCCAGCGGCACCGATTTTTTATCACCGTGTTTAGAAGAAGCCGCTTTAATGAAACGTGTGCTTGCTAAAGAAGATTTCAAAACGTGGTTGGAGGCATTCTTACCACAGTTAAAAGAGGAACATTTTACCTTAGAACCAGGCATAGTATCAGACAGGACCGATGGTCATTTGGTGCATTTAGATGGTGTGAATTTCTCTAGGGCTTGGAGTTTAAATACCATCGCAGAAGACTTGCAGGAGTACGCACATCTTAAAAATATAGCCAATCAGCATATCAATTATTCCTTACCTAGTATTGTAGATGGAAACTATGAAGGTGGGCATTGGTTAGGTAGTTTTGCGCTATATGCTTTGAATTCTATTTCAGAATAGTTATATTGGCAAGATGCCATATACAATTGACATAAATGCCGATGTTGGTGAAGGAGTTGGTAACGAGCCAGCATTAATGCCTTATTTATCGTCGTGTAACATTGCCTGTGGCGGTCATGCCGGCACGCCTGAAACCATGCGGACTGTGGTGACATTGGCAAAACAGTATGGCGTTAAAATCGGTGCACATCCGTCCTTTCCAGATACCAAGAACTTTGGAAGGGAAAAAATGGATCTTTCTTGTGCGGCATTGTTCGTGTCTATAAAAAACCAGATTGAAAGTTTAGAGCATATACTACGAGATGAACAAGCAAATCTAAATCATGTGAAGCCACATGGCGCACTTTATAACATGGCTGCTATTGATGAAAAAACAGCGATGGTGGTCATTGAAGTTATGAAACGGTTTGTGCTTCCCATTAAATTATACGTGCCTTATAAATCCGTGATAGCCGACTTAGCAATCCAAAATAACATCCCCATAGTGTATGAAGTTTTTGCGGATAGACATTATAACGCCGATTTAACATTGGTATCCCGTAAAGAAAAAAATGCTTTAATCCACGACCCCAAGATGTTGGTTGAACATGTCTACAACATGGTGGTAAACCAAAAAGTAAAAACCCTGAGAGGGGAAGAGGTGACCATTAAAGCGGAGACCTGCTGCGTGCATGGAGACCATCCAGATGCTATAAATTTGCTTAAAAATTTGAGACAATATTTGGAAGAAAAACGCATAGACATTTTATAAAATAAATGATATTTAACCTAACATATAAAGCCTTTGGAGAGCGTGCTATTTTAGTAGAATGGCCAGCAAAAATAGATGCGCTTATATTAAAGGATATCATAAGATTCAAAACCACTATTCAAGAGAATAATATTAAATCTATTGTTGAATTAAAATCCGCATATAACTCGTTATTAATAATTTACAATGCTGTTTGTAGGAATTTTGAAAATGAGATAATTCTGTTGAAAAACATGTATAATTCTTCAGATTCTGAACCTGTCATTCTGTCAAGATTATGGAAAATCCCAGTGTGCTATGATGCAAGTTTTGGGATTGATTTGGAAGCCATTTCAATGGAAAAAAAGCTTTCAAAAGCCGACATAATTAAACGGCATTCCCAAACGATTTATACCGTTTATTTTATTGGGTTTTTACCCGGATTTTTATACTTGGGAGGCTTGGATGAAACGCTTCATGTTCCTAGAAAATCGACACCGAGATTAAAAATTGAAAAAGGAGCGGTTGCCATTGGTGGCTATCAAACGGGAGTGTATCCCATAGAAAGTCCTGGTGGTTGGAACATCATTGGGAATTCGCCCGTCGCGTTTTTTAATCCTAAAACCAATCCACCGTGTTTTGTCAATGCGGGTGATAAAATTAGTTTCCATTCTATATCAATGAATGAGTATAACGACATTAAAATGTTATCGGTAGCAGGTGTTTACCAATTGGAAAGTGAGGTTATTCATGATTAAAATTTTAAAGCCTGGGTTTTATTCAACCATTCAAGATGCTGGGCGTTTCGGATTCCAAGCGTATGGCGTGCCATATTCTGGCGTGATGGACATTTATGCGGCTTCTATGGCTAATATGGTGCTAGGGAATGATGAAAATGCTGCTGTTATGGAAATGACGATGACAGGGCCAACCTTGCAATTTGATTGTGAGACCATCATTTGCTTGTCTGGTGCGGATATGTCGCCCATGCTCAACAATGTTCCTATTCAAAATAATAGAGCCATTCACGTTGCTAAAAATGCAGTCTTATCTTTTGGAAAACTGAAGAATGGTTTCAGAGGTTATCTCTCGGTTTCAGGTGGGTTTAAAACGGATAGTGTGATGGGAAGTAGGAGTATGTTTAAAGGCGTAACCGAACAGTATTTTATTGCCAAAGGTGATGAAATACCGATCGATAATTATATTGAAGCATTAGTTAAAAAAAATGCTTCTATTAAAATGAATTATAAGTATTTGCAATCAAAAAACATTGAGGTTTTTAAAGGTCCGGAGTTCGACAAACTTTCAAAAAACCAACAGCATATATTATTGACCCAAGAATTCAGTATTTCTAAAGATAACAACCGTATGGCGTACCAATTAGAGCAACCTTTGGAAAATACTTTGGACGCCATAATTACCTCTTTGGTGCTTCCGGGAACCGTGCAATTAACACCTTCTGGGAAGCTTATTGTTTTAATGCGCGATTGCCAAACCACAGGTGGTTATCCTAGGGTGCTGCAATTAAAAGAAAGTGCCATGAATATCATGGCACAAAAATTTATGGGAAATAAAGTAAGTTTTAAACTCGTTTAATATATGCTTGTTGTCATGGTCATATTTAGAATGTCAACACCAGAAGATGTTCCAATTCTATCCGCGCCGGCTTCAATATACTTTACAGCAGTATCGTAATCTTTAATACCACCAGAAGCTTTAATTTTAGCATTATCACGTACGGTTTTCTTGATGATTTTAACAGCGGTTAATGTGGCACCACTTTTAGAATATCCTGTGGATGTTTTTATGAATTCGGCTTTAGCATCCATGCATATTTCGCAAGCCTTAATGACCTCATTTTTATTTAATTCAGAAATCTCTATAATCACTTTCAAAGGTGTTCTTCCAATGGCTAATTTTACATCTCTGATATCTTTGAATACCAGTACATAATTTTTGCTTTTAAGGAAGCCTAAATTAATCACCATATCAATTTCATCGGCGCCATCTTCTACGGCTTTTTTTGCTTCAAATACTTTAGCGTCAGTAGACATACCTCCTAAGGGAAATCCAATAACAGAACAAACTTTAACATTTGTATCATGCAATAATTGTTTGGCTAATGCGACATAGCAACTGTTTACGCAAACAGCATAAAAATTATTTTCGATGGCTTCTTGGCAAAGATTAATAATCTCTCGTTCTGTAGCTGTGGATTTCAAAAGCGTATGCTCTATATACTTAGATATACTCATTGTTATAAGTAGGGTTTTGCGGCTTATTATGGTCTTTCGAATAAGAACATAATGAGCTAGTTAAAAATTAAATATTACTTAGGTTGGGGCTAGTAGTCAGGCAAATTTACGAAAAAAAGCAAAAAATGGATTATGATTTTTTGCATTTCATCGAATTTAACTAAAAAAAATGAATATTTGATAATAAGGCATTCATTTTAAATAAATTGGGTAGCGAATTAAATTTAGTTGTTTTTTAACAAATGGATTGCTTTTCCGAAAACAATTATAACAGGCTATTTTAGTAAAATTCATTTAAAATAGTATGATATTTCCCGGTTTTGGTAGGTTTCAACTGCGCTCAACCAGACAATTGGTTTATTTAATAAAAAAAGCAACGATTGTTTTCAACAAAATGCTTTGTATCCAACGCTCGTTGCTTCACTAACCAACCAATGATAAGACTTAAATTTATTTTTTTTGTTACATGATAAAGAATTTTTATAAAACAAAATTCTCTATTTAGATTCCCGTTTTCACGGGAATGACAATTTCAACGGAAACCCCGACGTAAAGCGTCGAGGAATTCTTTTCGATTAAATATTTTTTGTTATCAAGTCGCTTTGGTTTCTAAACACTAGTTCATCATCAAAAGCGTCCAACAGAATGATGCTATCGGTTGTCACTTTTCCCGATAAAATCTCTTTGCTCAATGCATTTAGAACTTCTTTTTGAATGACACGTTTTACAGGGCGCGCTCCATATTCCGGATGATAGCCTTTATTGGCTAAATAGGCCACAGCTTCTGGAGTGGCATCAAAGGTAATGCCTTGTTTTGCAATCATTTTAGTGATGCCTTTGAGTTGTAAGCCAACAATCTCCATAATGTTTTCCTTAGTTAAAGGCGTGAACATAATAATATCGTCAATTCTGTTTAAAAACTCGGGGCGTACACTTTGCTTTAATAAAGCAAGCACATCCAATTTCGCGACCTCAATAGCGGCATCAATATCCTTAGTGGCTTCAAAACGCTCTTGTATTATTTGGCTGCCAATGTTTGAAGTCATGATAATAATCGTGTTTTTGAAATCCGCCACACGTCCCTTATTGTCCGTTAGATGCCCTTCGTCCAGTACTTGCAACAGAATATTAAAAGTATCTGGATGTGCTTTTTCAATTTCATCCAATAAAACAACTGAATACGGTTTTCTTCTCACGGCTTCGGTTAATTGACCACCCTCATCATAACCAACATAGCCTGGAGGCGCACCAACCAATCTGCTTACGGCATGACGTTCTTGGTATTCGCTCATATCTATTCTGGTCATGGCATTTTCATCATCAAACAGGTATTCTGCCAATGCTTTGGCTAATTCCGTTTTACCAACACCAGTAGTTCCTAAAAACAAGAAGGTACCGATTGGTTTTTGTGGATTTTGCAATCCAGAGCGACTTCGTCTCACAGCATCACTCACGGCAACAATGGCTTCTTCTTGCCCCACAACACGTTTGTGCAATTGATCTTCCAGTTTTAATAGCTTTTCACGCTCACTCTGAATCATTTTAGAAACAGGAATGCCTGTCCATTTAGCAACCACTTCTGCAATGTCTTCATAAGTCACCTCTTCTTTTATAAGCGAGCTTTCTGATTGATTTTCCTGTAATTCCTTTTGAAGTGTCTCTAATTGTTCTTGAGCTTCTTTTATTTTTCCATAACGCAATTCCGCTACTTTACCATAATCGCCATCACGCTCGGCACGCTCAGCTTCCAGTTTAAAGTTTTCGATATTTAATTTAATGGTTTGAATGTTGTCAACGACTTCTTTTTCACTTTTCCATTTTGCATTCAATTCGTTGCGCTGTTCCTTTAAATTGGCTAAATCGGAGCGTAATGACTTTAATTTACTTTCATCCTTTTGCCTCACGTCACTTTCTTTATTATAGGTGTTCGGCGAATATTCTATTTCGCGTTTAATCGCTTCAATTTCGATTTCCAACTGCATGATCTTTCTATCCAACACATCCAATTCTTCTGGTTTGGAATTGATTTCCATACGTAATTTAGAAGCTGCTTCATCCATTAAGTCAATCGCCTTATCAGGCAAGAAACGGTTTGTGATATAGCGTTGGGATAATTCCACAGCAGCGATGATCGCTTCGTCTTTAATGCGCACTTTATGGTGGGTTTCGTATTTTTCCTTAATACCACGAAGTATGGAAATGGCACTTTCTGTATCAGGCTCATCCACCATTACTTTTTGAAAACGACGCTCTAGGGCTTTGTCTTTTTCAAAGTATTTTTGGTACTCATCTAGGGTTGTAGCTCCAATAGCACGTAACTCACCACGAGCCAAAGCAGGTTTTAAAATATTGGCTGCGTCCATGGCACCTTGTCCGCCACCAGCCCCGACCAGCGTATGGATTTCATCTATAAATAGGACGATATCGCCTTCGCTTTCGGTCACTTCCTTAATCACGGCTTTTAGTCGTTCCTCAAACTCACCTTTATATTTGGCACCCGCAATAAGCGCACCCATATCCAAGGCGAAGATTTGTTTTTCTTTTAAGTTATCGGGCACGTCGCCATCAATAATCCTATGTGCCAAGCCTTCAGCAATGGCGGTTTTACCGGTACCGGGTTCACCAACCAAAATCGGGTTGTTTTTGGTTCTACGTGATAGGATTTGAAGAATTCTTCGTATTTCCTCATCACGCCCAATTACGGGGTCCAGCTTGCCATCTTTGGCTAACTGATTTAAGTTTTTAGCATATTTGTTTAATGAATTATAGGTTTCTTCCTGACTTTGAGACGTCACTCTATCGCCTTTGCGTAATTCATTAATACCAGCGTTTAGTGCTTTTTCCGTAACACCTTGGTCTTTTAGCATCTGTGCTATTTTGCTGCTTGATTTAAAAATGGCAATGATTAGATGCTCCACAGAGACATAATCATCATTCATTTTTTTGGCAATAATAGCTGCTTCATTAAGCGTTTTTCCAGCTTCACGGGATACCATGAGTTCACCACCAGATACTTTAGGGAAACTTTCCAATTGCTTATCCAGAGCCTGTTCTAAAACAACGATGTTCACATTCAATTTTTTCAAAAGGAACGGCAACACGTTTTCATCAACTTCAAAAATACCTTTAAAAAGGTGTTCATTTTCAATTTGTTGATGACCATAACTTTGCGCAATCTGTTGCGCTTGCTGTATGGCTTCTTGCGATTTTATGGTATAATTATTTAAGTTCATAATGCTTATATGTTTTTTTTATTCCCTCTATCCCGATAGCTGTCGGGAGGAATCTCATTAATTTTATCTTTTATAAACCTTAAATCTTTTTAATTGATTTAATTTTACATCTTGATTTAGTCAATAATCTTACCAGTTCATTTTACAAGACAAAATGACGTTAAAAACTTTTAAAACACTGACTTTTAGTCAGTTTGTAAGATTTCTAAAATTATGAGACTTATCATGTTTAAGATACAAATTATGGGATTATTTAGCAAATTATTTAGCAGTTCAGTTGAACAAAAAGAAGAAAAATCATTGCCTTGGTTAGATTTGAACACGATCAATCAGTTACAAACCATTAAAGATAAATCGACTGCCAAAACACAAGTTATTTTTAAGCACTCCACACGCTGTGGGATTAGCAGAATGGTGATAAAGCAATTTACTGAAGATTTCGTATTTTCTGAAAATCAACTCGATTTATATTATCTGGATTTAATCGCTTACCGAGAGGTTTCAAATGCGGTTGCGAATACCTTTAATGTTGTGCACGAATCGCCACAACTGTTAGTTATTAAAAATAGCATTGTAGTTAAGCATGAAAGTCATGGAGGAATTAACGATTTGGATTTAAACCGTTTTATATAGAATTCTATGGACTATCTATTTGTTTATGGTACTTTGATGAAAACCCTAAGCAATGGTATGTCTCGCTTTTTACATTCCAATTCCGAGTTTATTGGGAATGCCTATATCTACGGGAAGCTTTACGATTTGAAAGGTTATCCGGGAGCTGTTGTTAGTAACAATCCTTCCGAACATGTGTACGGCCATGTTTTCAAGATTAAAGATACCAAAGCTGTTTTTAAAGTGTTGGATGATTATGAAGGTATTGGTGATGGTAAACCCAGCGATTATGAGTATCTACGCACGAAAGTCACTGTGTATTTTGAAAATGGTACTGAAGTGATTGCTTGGTTTTATGCTTATAACTTTCCAACCGATGCATTGCGATTGATTGCTTCTGGGCGTTATTTGTAACCCTCATTGCGAGGCCTCACATCAATGCGAGGTACGAAGCAATCTCATAATGCAGAACTACAATTAAACAGATTGCTTCGTCGTATATCCTCGCTATGACTTAACAAATAGCAATAAAAAGAGCATCACCAATTAAAATCATCAAATCACCAACAAACAAACCTATAAGTTTCGTTAAATTCTCCACAAAAGCTCCTCTTATATAATTGAAAAAAATTATATTTAAAGTCGCAAAACATACAACATAAACTAAATAAACAACATCATGATTAACAAACATTTAATTACAAGCTTTATCCTAACTGTGGCACTAGGTACGAGTGTTTACAGTCAAAACACATCCCAAAAAACACTAAAAGAAGCTTACGCCGGTAAATTCCTAATAGGAACTGCAACCGATATGAGAGGGCTTTCTGAGGCGGAGTTCGCAAACGTAAAAGCACAATACGACATCAATACACCGGAGAATTGCATGAAACCGCAACCCATCCATCCTTCGGAGGACAAGTACAATTTTGAAACGCCCGATGCTATGATTGCATGGAGTAAAGAGAACGGGCTTCAGACTTGGGGACATACTTTGGTCTGGCATTCGCAAACAGCACCTTGGTTTTTTCAGGCCGTAAACCCTAAGGTCGAAGAAGGTGCTGAACCAGTAAGAGGCCCTAGGGGTCCTAGAGACCCAAATGCACCTCGTCCTTCCATGTCCGAAATGTGGCGTAATAGCATACAAGGTGAGATGGCGAGCAAAGAGGTGGCTCTTGCACGTCTTAAAGACCATATTATGACCGTAGCCGGACGTTACAAAGGAGACGTTATTGGGTGGGATGTTGTTAATGAATCGATTGAAGATGGTGGCGACGGAACTACTGAAAGTCTTAGGGATTTTAGTTGGTATAAAGTGGTTGGACCAGAGGTGTTGACATGGGCTTTCAAATGGGCACGTGAAGCCGACCCGAACGCTCAGCTTTACTACAATGATTACAATATTGAGCAAGGCGCTGTTGAAAATAAAGGCAAACATGCCAGTTCTATGTTGTTGCTGAAACGTCTTATTGCAGAAGGAGCTCCCATTACAGGTGTGGGTATTCAAGGGCACTGGCATTTAGATACTAATCTTGCTGATGTTGAAAAGGCCATAGAAAACTATAAATCTCTTGGCTTAAGGGTTGCTATCACAGAATTAGATGTTACGGCGACTGGTAATAATAGCGGTGCTTTTGGTGTGAACCAAGGCGACAGAACCATACCAGCAGAGAATTATGAAAAACAAGCAGAGGTTTACAAACAACTGTTTGAGATTTTCATGCGTCATTCCGATGTGATTGATCGTGTCACTTTTTGGGGCATTAGCGATACCAGATCGTGGCGTAGAGGGCAAGATGCCTTGGTGTTTGATGGACAATTACAACCTAAACCAGCATTCAAGGCTATTATTGAAGCTAGTTCCAAATAAATAAACCATCCATATAAAAAGTATAGACACAAAAAACTCCCGAACGCCATTTCGGGAGTTTTTTGTTTTAAAAGCCCTAACTTTGCATGATTGCTAATAGAAAACCAAACACATGATAAATAGTATTGAAAATATTGAACTGGAATTTTTAACGCTTAATGATTATCAAGAGCTTAAAAGTGCCATGTTGGAAGCGTATTCGTTAAACTTGCCGGATTCTTATTGGGACGAAGCGCATATAAAACTATTAATCGATAAATTTCCACAAGGCCAAATAGTTCTTAAAGTAAATAATGAATTGGCAGGATGTGCCTTGTCCATTCTTGTTGATTACGACGATTTTGACGAACACCACACCTACAAGGAAATTACAGGTGATTATACTTTCGATACGCACCGGCCACAAGGCGACGTGCTATATGGTATTGATATATTTATTAAAACAGAATATAGAGGCTTGCGTTTGGGTCGTAGATTATACGATTACAGAAAGGATTTATGTGAAAAGCTAAATTTAAGAGGGATTGCTTTTGGTGGTAGGATGCCTAATTTTAATTTGTATGCTGATAAAATATCGCCAAAGGAATATATTGAAAAAGTAAAGAGAAAGGAAATTCATGATCCAGTTTTAAACTTTCAAATCTCTAATGATTTTCACCCAACCAAAATTTTAAAAGGTTATTTGGCTGGTGATGAGGCTTCCAATGAATTTGCCGTGTTAATGGAGTGGGACAATATTTACTATGAAAAGCAGTCCAAAAAAGCAGTCAATAATAAAAAGGTGATTCGACTGGGGTTGATTCAATGGCAAATGCGTTTGTATAAAGATATGGCGGAATTGATGGAGCAAGCGGAATATTTTATTGATGCGGTTTCTGCCTATCGTTCGGATTTTGCTTTGTTTCCCGAGTTTTTTAATGCGCCACTCATGGCAGATAATAATCATTTGCCAGAAGCGGAGGCCATTAGGGAATTAGCAAAACATACGCCGGAGATTGTTCTGCAATTCTCGAAATTGGCTATAGCCTATAATATCAATGTTATTACAGGTAGTATGCCTGAAATGCGTGACGGTTTGCTGTATAATGTGGGGTACTTGTGTAAACGGGACGGAACAACGGAGCGTTACGAAAAGCTGCACGTCACACCCGATGAAGCTAGGGTATGGGGGATGCAGGGGGGCAAGGAATTGCGTACATATGACACCGACTGTGGAAAAATTGGTATATTAATTTGTTATGATTCCGAATTTCCAGAGCTAAGCAGACTGTTGGCAGACGAAGGCATGGATATTTTGTTTATCCCATTTTTAACGGATACCCAAAATGGCTATTCTAGAGTACGCCATTGTGCACAAGCTAGAGCTATTGAAAATGAATGTTATGTGGCGATTGCAGGTAGCGTTGGGAATTTACCAAAGGTGAACAATATGGATATACAGTTTGCACAGTCGATGGTATTTACACCTTGCGATTTTTCGTTTCCTGCAAATGGGATTAAAGCTGAAGCGACCACCAATACCGAAATGATTTTAATTGCCGATGTGGATATTGATTTGTTGCGAGAACTGAACCAATTTGGTAGTGTACGTAATTTAAAGGATAGAAGGAAAGACATTTTTGAGTTGCGAAAACGCTAGTTTTTTTTACAGAATGCCAATCATAGAAAGTGATATTGAAAAAGACTATTTAAAACGCATAAATACCGCTTTGGTATTTATTGATGATAATCTTGATTCAGAGTTATCATTGGAAACTGTATCTCAAGTGGCGTGTTATTCATCATTTCACTTCCACAGAATTTTTAAAGCCATCATTGGTGAGACCCTAAATACCTACATCAATAGAAGACGTATTGAAAAGGCAGCTTCTATATTAATGCATAAAAAAGAAATCAATATTTCAAGTCTTTATCTTCAATATGGTTTTAATAGTAATTCTTCATTTACACGAGCGTTTAAGAAGTTTTATGGCGTGAGTCCTTCGGAATTCAAGAAACAAAGCCCTAGTAAGTTTAGCAAGATAAGTCAAGTAGAAAGCAAGAATGGTCAAAAGAATTTAATATTTGAAAAATACATTTGCGACATTAATAATCATTTAAAATGGATTACAATGAATGCAAAAATTGAAATTAAAGACATGCCGCAAATGAATTTTGCCAGTATTACACATATGGGCATTGAGGGTTTAGAAAATGCTTTTGATAAACTTATTAAATGGGGAAATTCAAAAGGATTATTGGATAAGCCAGAAACTAAAGTAGGAAGGGTTTTTTATGATAGTTTTAAAATTACGTCGCCAGATAGAGTTAGAATGAGCGTTAGTTTATTTACTAATGAAGATTTTGTTGCTGAGGGAGAAATAAATAAAATGAGCATAAATAAAAGTAAATGTATTGTTGGCCATTTTGAAGTGACACCCGATAATTTTGAAACGTCTTGGCGCAGTTTATTTATTTGGATGGCTGATAATGGTTATAAAAAGGCAAATGAAAATCCATTTGAAATATATCATAACGATTTTAGGAAACATCCAGAAGGAAAAGCCATTGTAGATTTATATATTCCAATAGAATAATTGATAAACAAAACAAAAAAGCTCCCAATTTTGGGAGCTTTTTTGTTTATCGTCGAATCGTATAACTGTTTATAATGCGTTTTAATTGGGCTTTTAAATCTTCACCAGTATCATAAATCATCTGTTCTTCCGTAGGGAAGGGAACACCTCTGCGGTCTAAAAATGGTAATAAATCAGTGTCCAAAGCGCGTTTATCACCTCTATAAGTGGCGTAAATATGTTCGAACACAAATTCGCTGGTTACAGGAAAGGCATCTTCCAATTGCTTGGTATTTAGATTAACATATTCCACATTACCGGTTACTTGCACCGATTTGAATTGTCTGAACTCATAATATTCGCAGCGAATGGTTTTTAAATTATCGACTTGAATATTTTTGCCAAGACTGTCCTTAACCACATTGCCTTTATTGTCCAATAAATTCTTTTTGCCATCCACAATTTGTTTTTCCTTAATGATTTGGCGTTCTTTTACCTGTTCTGGCGAGATGTTGATTTGCCTTAAATTCACCAACATGTTATAATCGTATTTCACATCATTTGTTGGCGTATTGTGGTAAACCGTCCAAAGATTATTAAGTCCGTAGGTGCTAAAATTCAATAAATCAGTTTCTAATCGGTTGGGAATCACTTTTTGGGTGTCATTTCTCATATCAACAATTACGAAATCGGTTCCCTTTTGATGTGCCACATCCATCAACTGGCGCACATCCTTAAAATTTGGATTGATATTTTCTATCTCTTGAAAATCATTATAGGCATATCTAAAATCCATTTTGTTATTGGATTTTAAAAGGGCTGATGCGTTATTATAAAGATGTTGTGAGGCTTTGTCTTTATTGGCGATAATCTGACTTGAATAATCCTTCATATTCAATCTTACTTCTCTATTGTTTATATACAATGGTAGCAAGGGTTTAATACGTTCTTGACGGTTATCTAGTCCTACATACAAGTCATAAATTTTCAGGTAATTTTCTGGATTGCTATCTTTATTTAAATAGTCAATATTATTCAAGTCACGCTCAGTAGCTTTATTGAAAGCATCTTCCAGCATCACAATAAATTCAGTTTTTCCTTTTTTATCTTTATTGGTTCGTAATTTACCAATGGCATCACTAATAGCCTGGTCGTAATTACCAGAACTCACGGCTCTTTCAATTTGTTTGCTGGAACTACAGGAAATGATAAGGATGATGATGATTGCAGAAAGTAATGATTTTTTCATACACTTAATAAATTTGGTTGTTTGATTTGGTTGCCAAATATAGTGCCAAAAATATTAAAAACGCAGATAAAATACAAATAAATCCGTTTAAATGCTTACTTAACGTCATTGCGAGGAGGCACGACGAAGCAATCTGTTTATTTTTAGTTTTTACATCATGAGATTGCTTCGTCCCTCGCAATGACGGGATAATGAGATTGCTTCGTTCTATGTCCTCGTAATGACATGGTTTAATGACGGGATTGCTTTTTATTATGCATCATGAGATTGCTTAGTGCCTCGCAATGACGATGATGAGATTGCTTCGTCCTTTGTCTTCGCAATGACGGTATTTATTTCTTAACAAAAACAGGAAGCAATTGAGAGGATACTTCACCAAAACCAATACGCGTACCATCTTTTTCGCAATGACCTCGCATGATCACCGTATCATTATCATTGATGAAGGTACGCTCGCTACCGTCTTTCATTTTTATCGGTTTTTCGCCACCCCAAGTCAGTTCTAGCATAGAGCCGTAAGAATCTGGAGTTGGTCCAGAAATGGTACCACTACCCATTAAATCGCCTGCATTGATAGGGCAACCATTTATGGTATGGTGTGCCAATTGTTGCGACATATTCCAGTACATGTGCTTAAAATTGGTTTTACTCACGATGGTTTCTTTGGCATTTTTTGGCTGTATGGCAACCTCTAAATTGATGTCGAAACTTTTTTTGCCCGTAAAATGCAAATAGGATAATTGTGGTTTTATAGGTTTAGGTCCTTCAACCCTAAAAGGTTCTAAGGCATCCAAGGTCACAATCCATGGTGAAATAGACGATGCAAAGTTTTTGGATGAAAATGGTCCTAAAGGTAAATACTCCCATTTTTGGATGTCACGCGCACTCCAATCGTTTAATAATACCAATCCAAAAATATATTCTTCGGTTTCATCTGCAGGAATGGGTTCTCCCAAATCGTTGGCAACGGTTGTAATGAAAGCCATTTCCAATTCAAAATCTACTGCTTTTGATGGTCCAAAAATAGGCTCGGTAGCACCATCGGGAAATGATTGCCCTTGTGGTCTGTAAACCGAAATCCCCGAAGGAATAATAGAAGAACTTCTGCCATGGTATGCCACTGGAATGTGCAACCAATTTGGCAATAAAGCATTGTCAATATCCCGAACCATGGAGCCAATATTGGTAGCGTGTTCTATGCTGGAATGAAAATCGGTGTAATCGCCAATTTGAACCGGTAATTGCATTTCTATCTCATCCAAACGAAACAGAACGATTTCTTTATGTTTAACGTTATTTTTTAAGGTCTTGTTATTCACATCAAAAATCTCTGCAACCTTATTTCGTACTGCACGCCATGTTTTTCTGCCATCAGCAATAAAATCATTTAAGGTGTCTTGAAGGAAAATATCATCGGTTAACGGGATATCATCAAAATAGCCCAATTGATGCAAAGCACCAAGGTCTATGGCTGTATCGCCAATTCTTGTCCCAATGGTAATGATGTCATCACGCGTCAGGAATACGCCAAAAGGAATATTCTGAATTGGGAAATCAGAATTCTTGTCTACGTGTAACCACGATTTTCTATCTGGATTGTTAGCTGATAAAGGCATAACTATTATTTGATTAGTGTTATTGAATTGTATTCAAACCTACATATTTTTTTCTTTACTATTGATAAAAAAATGTAAAATATGATTTAAATTAAAGGTTGATAACCTCGTTAAAAACTTATAAGTAAATATATGTTTTTTCATGTATTTAACTAATCTATTTGTTATTTTTGCCGAATATTTAAACTAGAACGTAATTTTATGCAACGCGACGAACAAATTTTTGAACTTATACAAGCTGAAAAAGAACGCCAACTACATGGTATTGAACTTATTGCATCAGAGAATTTTGTAAGCGACCAAGTAATGGAAGCTGCTGGCTCTGTGTTGACCAATAAGTATGCAGAAGGCTACCCAGGCAAACGTTATTATGGCGGTTGCGAGGTGGTTGATGAAGTAGAGCAAATAGCGATTGATAGAGCAAAAACATTGTTTGGAGCTGAGTATGTGAACGTACAACCACATTCTGGAAGTCAGGCAAATTCAGCGGTTTACCATGCGTGTTTAAGCCCTGGCGATAAAATATTAGGATTCGATTTATCTCACGGAGGCCATTTAACGCACGGCTCACCAGTCAATTTTTCAGGTAAATTATATAATCCCGTATTTTATGGGGTAGAGCAGGAGACAGGTGTTTTGAACTATGATAAAATTCAAGAGATAGCGACTAAGGAACAACCAAAATTAATCATTGCAGGTGCATCAGCCTATTCCCGTGATATTGATTTTAAACGTTTTAGAGTGATAGCCGATAGCGTGGGTGCTATTTTGATGGCGGACATTTCGCATCCTGCAGGATTGATTGCCAAAGGAATTTTAAACGATCCCATCCCACATTGCCATATTGTAACCACCACCACCCATAAAACTCTTAGAGGACCAAGAGGTGGTATTATTATGATGGGTAAGGATTTCGATAATCCGTTTGGAATTACCTTAAAAGATGGCAGTTTACGTAAAATGTCTTCGTTATTGGATTCTGCAGTGTTTCCTGGAAATCAAGGTGGGCCGTTAGAGCATATTATTGCTGCGAAGGCGATTGCTTTTGGTGAGGCTTTGACCGATAATTTTTTACAGTATCAATTACAGGTAAAACTAAATGCGGCTACTATGGCAAAAGCTTTGGTTGGTAAAGGCTATAATATTATTTCTGGCGGTACAGATAACCATTGTATGCTTATCGATTTACGTAATAAAGACGTATCTGGTAAGGATGCCGAACAAGCTTTGGTAAAAGCCGATATTACGGTTAATAAAAATATGGTGCCTTTTGATACACGTTCACCGTTTGTAACATCGGGTATTCGTGTTGGTACGGCTGCGATCACCACCAGAGGTTTAAAAGAAGATGATATGATTGCGATTGTTGATTTGATTGATGAAGTGATTATAAACCACCAAGATGAATCCGTTTTAGAAGCCGTAAAAGATAAAGTAAACGCGATGATGGCCGGTAGACCTTTGTTTGTAGCTTAATCATATCGTCATTGTGAAGAGAGCAGCGATGAAGCATCTGTTTAATTTTAGTTACATCATGAGATTGCTTCGTCATACTTCCTCGCAATGACAAATAATATAAAAACAAAAAATCCCGCTTTTTTAAGTGGGATTTTTTATACTTTGAAATGACATAAAATCTATTTTGATTAGAAATTCTAAATTATATTTGTTCTTTTATTTTTACTTCGGTTGATTCCATACTTGGTCTCAAATTATTTCCTCTTTTTATTTCAGATGTTTTTCAATTACTTCGGTTAGTTCAGTTACAATGTTTGAGGAATATCCATCTATATTATGAACAATAAATCCGTTTTGGTCAATCACAAATAATGCAGGTGAAGCCGTAACCTGATAATCGTTTTCAATAGTTTTCCCGTTAAATACGGTTTCCATTGTGATATTCCGATTTTCTAAAAACAAATCGATATTATCCTCAATTGGATCATCTATTGTGTTTATTCCGATAAATTTTACTTTGTTTTCAGGATATTTATTGTGTAATTCTTGAAGTTTTACCATTTGCTTGTTACAAGGCCCACACGCTTTGTACCAAAAATCCATTATAGTTATTCTCCCTTTTAAATCATTTAGATTAATTTTTTTTCCTTGTGAATTTGATAATTCCCATTCAGGGGCTTTTTCTCCAATAGCAAGAAGTGTATTTGCCCTTTGTTCTAATTCAGGAGTATAATTAATGACTTTTACATACTCAGATAGCTCTTCTTGAGTAAAGATTTTATCAGATATTTCGTCTTCGAGGTTAATATCAGAAATGCGGATCTCAAGAGATATGATTTCTGTTGCATTTCCAATTTTAGTACTAACAGAAAGATCAGAACCTATTGGTAAGTATGTATCTTTAGAAATATAATAAATTTGTTCTGATGACATTTGGTCATTGTTTTTAGGGGTTGAAATTGTTAATTTATAACAGTCTTGATTGTTAATTTTTACAGAACCTAAATTTATGATTTCTGTTTTCTCATCTTTCTCAGCATAATCAAAAGCGTTTTTAACCAAATAGAAAAAAGGAAAACTAATGTAAAATTGTTTAATTCTAGATACTTGTTTTGGATATTGGTTTTTATTTGTTATAGTTAGAGTTTTGTTCCCAGTAGTTAATCCAAAAAGATTTTCTGTATTGTAAACCTGGTGATGACCATTCTTTTGAAGAGAAGCAATTTTAAACCCAATAAGTGTATCTTTAGGTTCTTTTTTATAATAAAAATCACGTTGACTTTTAGTTGTTGTTGAGTCCTCTCCAACAGATACTTCTTTAGTAATTTCAGTTTGTTTGTAATAACCGAACTTACTATTTTCTATTGTTTCTTGAACTTTTTCAACTATTTGTTCTGTTGTTAATTCCTTTTTGCAACTGTTAATGATTAGAAGTGATAGGATAAAAAAAATGATATTTGTTTTTCTCATAAGTCTTGGTTTAACTACTTATTAATAATTTTAAATTTGTATGTTTTCTGTTTTTCCATTTTTTGTGACTATGGCAATAGATCCATTAATTTTAATAGAATCATATTCACAAGGAATAATTGTTTCTCCATCTAGATTCATCAACCCATTCTTATTGTATTTTGAAACAAATACAAAGTTATTTTCTACTTGGAATTTATGGTATTCACATGGAATGATTGTTTCTCCATCTAAATTCATCAATCCATGTTTATTGTTTTTTGATGTAAACACAAAATTATTTTCAGTAACTTGAAATCTATCATATTCACAAGGAATAATTACCTTCCCATCTAGATTCGTTAATCCTTGTTTGTTATTTTTATAAGTAAAAATTAGGTGTCCTTCAATTTGAAATTTACCATATTCACAAGGAATTATTGTATTTAAATTTTTGTCAATCAATCCTCGTTTATTGTCTTTAAAGGTGATTGCATAATTTCCTTCAATTTCCAATTTGTCGTACTCGCATGGTATTATTACTTTACTTTTTGAATTATACAATCCATATTTATCGTTTTTCATTATAATTAAGAAACCATCACGGAATATAAGCCGGTCAAAAGATTGATTTTCAGTTTTTTGTTCATTTTCAGGATTAGCAGATTGTGCTTTGCTGCTAAATAAATTACTAAAAGTGAAAGCGAAAAGTAGAAGACAAGCCGTTAAGATTGAGATTTTTTTCATTGTGTTTGTTTTAAAATTAAATAAATCCTTTGCATACCATAATAGGGTATTGGATTTCAATTTTGAATTTTGGGTTGATGTTTCGAAAAAGTCAAATTCTAAGGCTTTGGAAATTATTTTAATTGTTGAACTTCTTGGTTTTACAGACCCAGACTCTATTCGCTGAATGGTGCGAATGGTTACATTACATTTTTCTGCAACGTCTGCCTGTGTTAAACCTTTTTGTTTTCTTACTTCAATTAATTTTTTCCCAAAATCCAAATTCTCCATTCAAATTGAAATTTTAAATAAAACTATCCTCAATGATTGTACTGACCAAAAATTAAAGCTGTTTTATGGACGACATTTATACGACATTCGGTTTTGACATCACTATTGCTCTAAAATCAGACAATGTAATAATACTAAATTAAATCGTAAATGTATTTCAGGGTATTAGTTTTCTTGAGGAAAGGTCACATGCTGATAAGCTCCCAAATCTGGTGAAGCCGTTCTATTGACATTTAAAATATCAGTCGGCACTTGGCTGGCAAATAGGGCAGAACCTTGATTATTGGCAGGAGAATCGTCGCCAATCAAAAGCAGGTTTTTAGAAGCATCTTTAAAATTGGGATTCAGATTAAAAATGTTTCCCTCGTAATGGGAGGTGTTTGTTAAATCGTAATTCGGTCCCGTAAAATTGTTATTGTTGTTTTGAAAACGAATCAAGCAATTGGTAAATTTAAAATTGAAATCCACTGAAGGGTCTTCCACTTCATCCAAAAGAATTTCAGGATTGTCGTTTCCGTAAATGATACAGTTGTTAAAATTGGCTTCGGTTAAATCTGTAATAATGACGTTGTTATTCTCGTCCGTCACAAAATTATTTAAAAGCACGGTAGGGAATTGTCTGGAACTGGCATTCCAATAATTGGCAATGGTGCAATGTGTAACATTGTATTTTCCACCCAAAGTGCCAGCAAATGAAGATTGTCCGCTGTTATTTATAACCACATTTTCGGCTGCAATAGACGTGTTTCTGCCTAAAATGCCAAAATTACTGGAGTTGTATATTTGTGAATTGGTGATGGTTAATTTATTGGTTGCCGCATTCGGATTGCCATCGGATAAAATACCAACGGACGCATTTTTTATGGTGGTGTAATTGATTGTGTTATTAATACTGCCATCAAAAAGCCAAATCGTTCCCCATTGCCCAGGAATATCAGAAAACAGTGGTTCTAAACGGTCTCCTTCTAAAATAACTTCATTTTCGAGAGCAACTTGGTCGGTACTCAATGCACCATTGATGTTAATTGTCGCACCTTCGGAAACTATCAAACCAGAATTTTCATGAAAATGCAATCTGGCACCAGCATTAATGGTCAGTGTTTCACCATTGGCTACGGCTGCAAAGCCATAAATAACATAGGGTTTCTCATTTGTAAACGTGAGTTCGCTGGGTAATAACTCCCGACCTTGTATGTCGGTTTCAATAGCTTGTCCGCCCACATTCAGTGTCAACGTTTCAACAATTTTGGTTGTATTATCTCTATCAGGATAAATAAACACAGCATCTTGAATCAAGGTTACCAATGCTACTTTTTGAAGGTTGGCGCTGGTATCAAATTCAATATGGTCTGTATACAAATATTTGCCTTCTGGATTCGGAAAATTATTGATATCAATAGTGGTTTCAACAAAAATGAACATGCTGTCTTTTGCCAATATTTCAACATTTTCAAATACTTTTCCAGCCATGCCATCTACATTCAATCGATATTGGGATGCTTCACCCAATCCTAATCTCACAACGGGAATGACAATATTTTCATTACTTCTATTATAAACTTTTAAATTGTAGGTGCTTGAGCCAATGTTGGTAAAAACAGTATCTAAATACACGGTATCTTTAGAAAATTCCAAACTGCCCGTGCTTGCGGAGAATTCAAAATCTTTTCTGCAAGAGCTCCAAAGCATTAAAAAGAGTAGGGTAAGTGTAAAGTATAGATGCCGTTTCATTTAAAAATGATAAGTTTTTAGGCTAAAAATATAACTTTTGAAAATGTGAACGCTTATCCAAATACATTAATTATATAAATAATTCTGAAATTTCTTTGGTGATTCGGGTCGGCCGTTTGGTTTCAGCATCTATTAAGCACCATTTGGTTTCCGAGGTTGCTAAAAGCGTGTTGGTGGTTTTGTTGGTTATTTCAACAATGCGATGGCATACAGCGCCTTTGTATTTTGGCACATAGGTCTTTATATGAATGGTATCTCCCAAAAAAGCAGAATTTTTATATTCTATAAAATGTGTCGTTAACACCCAGAAGTATCTTTTTAGAATAGCATCGGTGGCATTTCTATCCCAGTGTAGCTTGGCGACATCCTGTACCCATTGTACATAATGCACGTTGTTTACGTGTAATAAATCATCTAAATGTTTTGTTTCGACAGTGATAACAGATTCGAATATTGGCATTTTCAATTTTTTAAGGCACTAAAATACTTTTATTTTATGTATCTATATACTTCAACGCTATATTTAAGTATATTGCTTATTATTTAGTTGAATTATGTAAATTTTGGTGAAAATGATGTAATGGGACTAGAATCTTTAACATTTAAATTCGTAATGTTTAATAATTAAAATCATAACCAATGAGAAAATCAATTATTTTATTTTTAGTGATGTTATCCTTAGTATCATTTACAAGTCCGGCAATGGCTTCTGAAAAAGATCCAAAACCCAACAGTACAGCAACAACTAATAAAGTAGAAGAAATCCCAGCCGAAGTTCAAGTGATGTTGGATCGTTTAGAAGCGATTAAAGCGATGGATAAATCTGATTTAAAATCTTCTGAAAGAAAAGAACTTCGTGCCGAAGTTCGTGAAATTAAATCAACCCTCCGTGCTGCCGGAAATGGTCTTTACATTTCAACTGGTGTGATTATTCTTATTTTATTGCTAATCATCATCTTATAAAAAAAGTATTTAAGAGAACTTATATGATAGTATATGGGTTCTCTTAATGTTAAAAAATGCTTTATTTTATGATATGGGTTCCGTTAGACAGTTCTACAAAATATACGGAACAGGCTTTATTAAATCTCTCTTTATAGGCTTTAGAAGTGCTTTTCGCAAAATCTTCAATAGTATTTTTTGCAACCAGATTAATAGTACAGCCACCAAAACCACCACCCATCATTCTTGCTCCTAAAACATCTTTGTTTAATTTGGCTTGTTCCACCAGAAAATCCAATTCCTCGCAGCTGACTTTATACTGATGTTGCAATCCGTTATGCGAACCATAAATAAGATTTCCTAAAGTCACTAAATCACCTTTTTCAATTGCTTTTGAAGCTTTAATGGCTCTATCATTTTCTTGAATGACAAACAATGCTTTTTGATAATTTTCGGGTGTTACTTGATTTTTTATTTTTTCTAAATCTGCTTCAGTAGCATCACGTAATGCTTTGATGCCAAGCAATCCTGAAATATGTTCGCAAACAGAACGTCGGTCATTATAAGCACTATCCGACAAACTGTGCTTTACGTTGGTATTGATAAGTATGAGTTGGTGGTCTTTAAAGTCTATTTCATATGGTTTAGATGCCACTGTTCTGCAATCCAATAACAAGGCATTGTTTTCAATGCCAAACATACTGGCGTATTGATCCATAATGCCACAATTAACGCCCACATAATTATGCTCTGCTTTTTGGGAAATGTGAATCATATCGTGTTTGGAAAGTCCTAAACTGAAAAGTTCATTTAAACCGTAAACAATACTGTTTTCGAGTGCTGCTGAAGATGACATACCAGATCCAGCGGGAATATCTCCTTTAAAAACCACATTGAAATTACCTATTTTATGACTTCTATTTTGGAGTTCGGCAATCACGCCAAATACATAATTTTCCCAGTTTCCTTGTTTGGAAGGTTTTAAATGTTCTAATGAAAATTCAATAGAACTGTCCATATCCAAAGCGTAAGCTGTTGATATTCCAGAATCACTTTTTTGAAAAGCGGCAACAATGCCTTTATTTACTGCCGCAGGAAATACAAAACCATCATTATAATCGGTGTGTTCGCCGATAATATTGATTCTCCCTGGAGAAAAAATAAGCAAAGGTTCGGTTTTAAAAGTATTGATGAATGTTGATTTTACGCTGCTGATTAAATTATTCATTGATTTTAACTGGTTTTATGAAGGGTTATTTTAATAAATAATCCCATTTTAATACGTTTCTTTTATCGAGTCGGGCTATTGTTTTTAAGAACACCAAAGCCGTAATAAGCGCATCGCCAATGGAGGTGTGCCTATCTGCCATGGAGACGTTCAGTTCTTTGCATAAATCGTCCAAAGTATAGTGCTTTTTTAAATTCTCATGATAAATGATGTGCTTCGATTTTGAAAACAATACGCCCGTATCTATAAAATCGTTTTTTAATTTTCCCAAGCCGTGCCTTAAAAGCATCTCGTTTACCATACCATAATCGAAACCCGCATGATGGGCAATTAAAATATCATTTTTTATATATGCTAAAAAGCGTTCAATGGCTTCTATTTCTGAAACTTTATCTAAATCACCATCTTTTAATATTCCATGGATTTTTACGGTTTCAGGTTTGAAAACATCTTGTTTTATGTAGATTTCGAAAGCATTATTTGCTTTGATGGTCTTATTGATGATTTCAACAGCGCCAAGGGACAATATACGGTCTTCTTTTTTATCGAATCCAGTGGTTTCGGTATCAAAAGCAACAAACCGAGTTTCTTGAATGGATTTCTTGTTTTTTTTATCAAAGCTGTCCACATAAGCCTTCCAGAAATCTGGATGATTGTTGTTGTACTTTTTACGAAACCAATTCCACATCATGTATTAAAAATTTGCGAGGTCAAAACGTAATTTAAGGGATTCTTGAATATCGTGAAGCGGTTTAAAGCAACGTTTCAGTTTCAGCTTTTCTTCCTTGGTTAACGCTTCTAAATCTATTAGTTTTCCTGAATCGTTATGTAGGATCCCTTGTTTGGTCTTGAATTTTAAAAGGGCTTTAAACGCATAGGCACAAGATTCATAAAGTTCTTTGTTGTTGGGTTCCAGCTCAGCCATCTTTTCAAAACGCTCGTAAGTATTATTAATACCTCTTACTTGTTTGCTTAAAATGAGCAAACGCGCGGTATCAATAAGTGGCATGAGTGCCCTGTATTTTATATTAAAAAGATCTTTTTGTTCGCCATCTTGTTCAACCAAAAACTGTTTGAAGAATCCAAGAGGTGATGGGTTTTTAAGCGCATCTCTGCCTAAATACCTAAAGAATAATGAGGTATGTTCAAGTGTTTCATAAATAGCGTCCGTTAGTTCTTTTTCAAGGTTTTGGTTTCCATAAATGTGGTTGTAATCAAAAAATATGGAAGATAACAATATGGCTTTATCATCGGGATTCAGAATCCAGCTTTTAAACTGGGCTTTCCATTCTGAAATGGATTTACACCAAGCTGGGTTGCTTGCCATCATATCGGCTTCGCAATATTCAAATCCGATCTTATTTAAAGATTTAGTGACTATTCTGGATAACTCTAAAAAATAATTTTGCGTTTCTTCATATTTGTCTACCGCAACATCTTCAAAGACCAAGGCATTATCTTGGTCTGAAAACAGTAATTGTTCCTTTCTACCTTGGCTTCCCAAAGCCAACCAAGAAAATGTGACTGGTGGTGGTGTGGGCATTTTTTCCAAAGCAATCTCTATGGCTTTCATAGTTACAGCATCGTTTATTTGGGAAATGATGTTGATGATATGTGTTAAAGGAATATTTTGTTCTAGGTAGCTTATTAATAAACCATTCGCTTTTCGTCTGGCGGCTCTAAGTGTTTTGGTTCTGCTAGCACGTTTTATTTCTTTAAGAATGGCAGTTGGGTTATTTCCTAAGGCGGCAATCACATCGTGGTTTGTTAAGACACCTACAAGTTTGGAATTTGGGGTGCCGTCTTCAGTAATGCACAAATGACCAATATTGTATTTTATCATTTTTAATTGGGCATCTGCAACAGTCAGGTCGTTTTTTTCTGAAATAACAGGAGCAGACATGATATTGGTGACAACCGTTGTAATTGGGAATAATCCTGTAGCAATTTTATTTTTTATATCGCTGCTTGTTATGATGCCTAGGGGGTGTTTTTTATCGTCCACAACAATGATACAACCAATTTTGAATTCACTCATTTTTATTGCAGCCTCTTTTAGAGTCGCGGTTTCTTTACAACAAACAGGGTTTTTGGTATAATTTGCTGTTTGAAAATTGACAATGTCCTGTGAGGTGTGTGGCAGATAATCTACAAATATTTTGGTGTTTTCTTCCGCGGTATAAGGGTCGTATGCATTAGAAGCAAATGATGTGATTAAATACTTATAGACGCTAACGTTATTTTTTGTAACCGATTGAAAGAGATCTATGGGAATGGCATACACAATAGATTCTTCATTAGCAATGGCTGTAAGCTTGTAATTTTCTTTAATTATTAATGGACGTACACCAAAAATATCTCCAGCATCATTAATATTGACCATATGTTTGTTGCCATCAGTATCATGATGGTATAAACTAACGCCTCCATTCCTCACAATATAAAAATACTCATGAAACGCCTCATCTTTCTTATAAAGCGTGTCGCCTTTTTCAAGGTATATGATATTAACGTCCGTCGCAATTTCAAGAAGGTGTTTTTCTTTTAAAAGATTGAAAGGAGGGAAGCCTTTTAAAAAATCGCTGATACGTTCTGCAATGGAATTTTTCATATTTTTAAATATAAACTAAAGGTATGTTTATATCATTTTAAAATCCAGTAATAAGTCGCCCTCAATAGCTGCTTGTATATGATCGCCTTTAAAAGTGGAGCCCGCTCCAACAGCTGGTGTTCCCGTAAAAATAAGATCACCCGGTATTAAGGTCATGTACGAAGAAACAAAAGCGATAATCTCACCAAAATTATAAATCATAAAACTGGTATTTCCGACTTGCTTTTGCTCGCCATTAATCAGTAAATCAAAATTTATGTTATTTAAATCAGGGAAATTTGAAATTGATTTAAATGACGACACAGGAGAAGCACCATCAAACCCTTTCGCCAATGCCCACGGTCCTTTGTCGTTTCTACTAGCTGTTAGTACATCTTTGGCTGTAAAATCGATGCCCACTCCAATGTCTGATATGTATGAATTGGCATCTTCTAAAGCAATATTCTTACCTTGTTTACCTATTTTAGCGACCAATTCAACTTCGTAAATCAGTTCCTTCGTAATTGCTGGAAATTCAACATGTTTGTTGTTCGTTACCAACGTGGTATCTGCTTTTAAAAATATGGTTTGAAAGCCTGTTTTTAATGCGTTAATTTCGGCTTTATCGCTCACATAATTTTTACCAATGCCTATAATTTTCATGATTAAATATTTAATATATATGTTTTGTTTTTGAATAGTTAAAAGTAATAAATTAGCAAAGTAATAATGCACTCTTTTTAATGATTTATTTAAATGGATTAGCGATATTTACCTAGTAAGTTCAATTTTCAAAAATTTATTATATCATGGCAAAATCACTCGACACGAAGAAAAATGTTAAAAAGGAACCTCTTTTAACACCAAAAGAAAAGAAAGCTGCAAAAATTGCTAAAAAGGCAAAACGAACTTAGTTATATTTCTTTTGAAAGATAATAAGCTGTCTAAAAAACTTAATTTTCCTTAAGTCTATTTTAGACAGCTTATCTTTTTTGAATGCCTAAGAATTCATGTTTTTATTTTAAATGAAATAAAGTATGTGTTTTGTCGTTTATTTGTGTATTTTGTCGTATGTTTGGCTTGTTAAAACCAATCTAACCAATAAATTAACCTATGCAGAGATTCAAAATTTTGATAGGACTTGCGCTATTCGTTCTATGTTTAAGCGCCCTTAAACCCATGTTTAATAAGGAAGCAGAAACGGTCGTTCCAACCGCAAAGCTAGATGAAACTTTAGTTGACCATAAAGAGATTCAATTATATAAATCGAATCAACAAGCACTAAAAGAAGCTATAGAATCCTATTTTAATAAGGCAATAGCATCTGGTGACATAGTTGGTGCGGGTGTGAGTATTGTACAAAGAGATTCCATAGTGATATCAGAAGGTTACGGTAAAAAGAATATTACGCTTAATAAAAAAGTTAATGGGGAAACCGTTTTTAGACTTGGATCTTTATCTAAAGGATTCGCGGGTATTTTGGCCGCTAGTTTAAATAATGAAGGAAAATTGCATTGGGATGATAGGATAAGCGAGTACATCCCTGAATTCCATTTAGGAGATAAACCTAATATAGATAATATAACACTTGCTAATGTATTGTCGCACACTTCGGGGACACCGTATCATAGTTACACAGATCTTGTGGAAGCTGGTTTTTCTTTAAGTGATATTGCTAAACGATTTAAAAATGTTAACCCCATTAGTAAACCAGGGTTAACGTATAGTTATCAGAATGCTATGTTTGCCCTTTGTGGTGAGGTCATGTATAAAGCAACAGGCCAAGATATTACAGCATTATTAAATGAGAAGTTTTTTAAGCCACTTGATATGCAAAATACCTCGATGGATAATGAAACCTTGATACATACAGAAAATGTAGCTTTACCACATTCACAAAGCCGATATAAATTTAGAACCCTAAAACTTAATGACAAATACTATAATGCCGTTGCGGCTGGTGGTATCAATGCCAGTGCCCTAGACATGGCTAAATGGATGCGTTTTTTACTCGGACATAACCCTGAAATAATGGATAAGTCTGCTTTCGAGGACGCTTTTAACCCATTTATTGAAATCAAGGAACATGGTAAGTATTACCAAAAATGGTCTGGTCATCTAACCTCTTATTATGGTTATGGGTGGCGGATTCACAAATATTTAGAAGATATTAGTGGTCAAGAAAAAACCATTTTGCACCATGGCGGAAGTGTTAATAATTATAGAAACGAAATCGCCCTTTTTCCCGAAGATGATTTAGGGATTTGTGTCCTTTTAAACAGTAATTCAAAACTCGCTCAAACCGTTATTCCGGACTTGCAAAAAATTGTAAACGATATTTATAGATCAAACACATTAAAAGTGGCTGCCACTAGCCCAAATGAAAAAGCAGAAACTGTTTTTTAAGTAGTTGATTAATAATTTTTTTTAAAGTGCTATTATAAATTTAATATCTATAGAGGATGCTTTCTCCCGAATTAGTTATGTTAAGTTGCACTTTATTGCTACTGACTCTTAAATTTGAAATGTCAAACGTCAATTCTTTCGTGATGTAAGCATAACATAATTCATCATTTTTTAATGATAATCTTAAATTCCTTTGTGCAGGTAACAATTTTGACGTCTCTCCGGAATCAATTAATATGACTTCCCAACTATTACCGTTGCATCCGCCCGCACTGAAATTAATTTTTAGACAATCACCGTTTATCTTTAAACTATTAATTGTTATAAGATCCGAAGGCGCATTTTTATATTCTTCTGAACTAATTATTGTTGAAAACTCACAATCTATAGAATAGTCTTCATCATCTTTATTACAACCCAAAACGGCAAGATATAATACAATTATTATTAAAGATCTGTAGCTCATGTTTTGTTTTTTTATTAGATGTGAAATTTTATAATTGGTTGCGTCAATCAGTTAGAATAACCATGGTGTTTTTATATGGAAAATGATTTTTTATTCAATGAAATTAAGATATGATTGCTTGTAAAGATTGATTATTTTTGGAGACTATTCCAAACTATAAAAACAATTCATGCAACACTATAAAAGTACCCCAAAATCTAAAGAAAAATCTAAAGTAACGCTTGCAACCGCTTTTAAAACCATTATTTGGCCAAGGCGAAATCTGGTGTTTATTGGATTAATTCTTATTGTTTTAAGTAGATTGTCCAGTTTGGTTTTGCCTTGGAAAAGTAAGGCATTGCTGGATGATGTCATTCCAAACAAAGATTATGTTGAACTTCGCAATTTGTTAATCATCGTAGGATTGGCTATTTTGGTACAGTCTGTGACGTCTTTTCTATTGACAAAAATTTTAAGTGTTCAAGCACAATATTTAATATCCGAATTACGTGCCCAAGTCCAAAAAAAGGTATTGTCGTTGCCCATCAGTTTTTTTGACAATACAAAATCAGGCGCTTTGGTATCACGTATTATGAGTGATGTTGAAGGTGTTCGCAATTTAATTGGTACGGGTTTGGTACAAATGGTAGGTGGCACAATCACCGCGGTTATTTCTTTAATTTTACTGATACGAATAAGTCCGTCTATGACCTTATTCGTATTAGTTCCCGTGGCCATTTTTGGGATTATAGCGTTGAAAGCTTTTGGCTATATCCGTCCTATTTTTAGAACACGAGGTAAAATCAATGCAGAAGTGACTGGGAGATTGACTGAAACCTTAGCGGGCGTTCGTGTCATTAAAGCGTTTAATGCTGAAGAACAAGAAAACAAAACCTTCGAACTAGGCGTCGATAGATTATTCCAAAACGTAAAAAAGAGTTTAACGGCGACGGCTTTCATGACGAGTTCTTCCACATTTTTATTAGGAATAGCTTCTACAGGTATTATGGGTATTGGCGGTTATAAAATTATGGTTGATGAATTAACCATAGGTGATTTTCTGTCGTTCACCTTGTTACTTGGATTTATGATTGCACCCATTGTACAAATGAGTAATATTGGAAGTCAGCTAACCGAAGCGTTTGCAGGTTTAGATAGAACCGAAGAACTCATGAATATGACTGCCGAAGAAGATAACGAAGAAAGAACCATCACATTAGAATCCCTAAAAGGCGACATTGAATTTAAGGACGTCTCTTTTTCTTATGAAGCAGGAAAAGAAGTGTTGCATAACATCAATTTTAAAGCGCCAGCAGGCTCAGTGACCGCTTTGGTAGGTAGTTCGGGTTCGGGAAAATCTACTATTGCTGGATTATCGGCTACCTTCTTGACTCCTAAATCAGGTGTAGTATCAATCGATAATCAAGATTTATCCAAAGTGAAATTAAGCAGCTACCGTCAATATTTGGGCGTGGTACTTCAAGATGAATTTTTATTTGAAGGCACCATTCGAGAAAATATATTATTCCCAAGACCCGATGCCAGTGAAGCGGATTTACAAAATGCCGTAAAAGCGGCGTATGTTAACGAATTCACCGATAGATTTGATGACGGTTTAGACACCTTAATAGGCGAGCGAGGTGTGAAGCTTTCTGGAGGACAACGTCAGCGTTTGGCCATTGCTAGAGCCATTTTGGCAAACCCGAAAATCATTATCTTAGATGAAGCAACGTCTAATTTAGATACCGAAAGTGAAGGATTGATTCAGAAAAGTTTATCCGAATTAATGAAAGACCGCACTACTATTGTAATTGCGCACAGATTAAGCACGATTAGAAAAGCCGACCAGATTTTGGTTATTGAAGCGGGTAAAATTGCAGAGCGTGGCACACATGATGAGTTGATTGCTTTGCAAGGACGTTATTACGATTTATATACTTACCAAGCTAAAATTTAATTTTTTATGCAAGTATCAGATTTACAACCAGAAGAATACAGCCAAAATAATGGAAGATATATAGGCATACTTCCTAAAGATTTGGAACTTATTAAAAGTTTTAAAGACGATTTTGATGTTATTTTGAACTTATTTCAATACATACCATCAGATAAATGGGATTACAGATATGCGGAAGGTAAATGGAATCTTAAAGAGGTTTTTCAGCATATCATAGATACAGAACGCATTTTTATCTACCGTTGTTTCAGAATAGCGAGACACGATAAAACACCGTTGACAGGATTTGAGCAAGACGATTACATCTTGCCTTCAGAAGCAGATAAAAAAAGTATTGAAGATTTAATGGAAGAGTTTAAAGCAGTCAGACAACATTCCATAATATTATTGAAAAGTTTGAATGACAACGATTTAAAATTCATAGGTATAGTCAATGGAAATCCCATTTCCGCCAGAGCGGCTGCTTTCAATATTATTGGGCATAATAAGTGGCATATTGATATCATCATGGAGCGTTATTTATAGATTGAATGAAAATAGAACCCCTTTTAAAGTATATTAATAAGTATGTTTCCTTAACACAAGAGGAAACGGATTTTCTTGTTTCCAAAGTTATTTACAGAAAGTATTTAAAAGGACAATATTTAGCTCAGCAAGGCGATGTTTGCAAATATTCTTGTTTTGTTATTTCGGGCTGTACAAAAACATTTTATATGGATGAGGAAGGTCAAGAACATATTATGATGTTTTCGATAGAAGATTGGTGGACATCAGACATGAGCAGTTTTATTAACCAAACCCCGGCCGATTTCAATATTCAATTTTTGGAAAACACTGAATTGATTATGTTCCCGTATGATGTTATTGAAGATTTATATCTACAAATTCCCAAACTGGAACGTTTTTTTAGACAAATCATTGAAAAAGCTTTTATCGCCTCGCAAAAAAGACTCGTTAGAAATTTAAGTATGACTGCCAAGGATAGATATATTTATTTTAGAGACCAATATCCTCAAATAGAGCAACGTATTCCTCAATATATGGTAGCTTCTTATTTGGGCATCACTAAAGAATTTCTTAGTAAAATAAAAAGTCAGTTACTTACTGAGGATTAAAATGTTAAACTAAGTTAACATAATTTAATAATTTAGATTATTTTCTATATTCGTACGCTATTAGAACTTTGCATTATAAAATTAGCATAGTTTTTGATAACGATGTTTACAATATTTAAAACGATACAAACAGATATCATTAAAACCAAAAACAACAAAACAATAAAAACATGAGAAAAACAATTAAAAATTTAGCAATTGTGGCTTTAGTAGCTTTTACAACATTATCTTTTATGGCTATTACTGCTGAAAAAAAAGAAATTAAAACCGATCAAAGTAAATTAGTTTGGAAAGGTTATAAATTCACAGGGTCGCATGATGGTACCATTAACATTAAATCTGGTTCATTAACTTTCGATGGCGCTAAATTAACAGGTGGTGAATTTGTGGTAGATATGACATCTTTAATCAGTTTAGATGCTCAAGGTGCTATGAAGGATAGATTGGAAGGTCATTTAAAAGCTGATGATTTCTTTGGAGTAGATAAACACCCAACTTCAACTTTAGTTTTTAAATCAATCGAGTCCACTGGAAAAAACACTTATACGGTAACTGGTGATTTAACTATTAAAGGTATTACAAAACCTAATACGTTTAAAATATCCGTTTACGGAAGTAAAGCAACAGCGAATTTAAAAGTAGATAGAACGTTATATGATATTAAATTTAGATCTGGAAGTTACTTCGAAAACTTACAAGATCAAGTTATTTATGATGAGTTCGATTTAGTAGCAGATTTACAGTTCTAAAAACCATATTTATATTTAAAATTCCAAAGCGTTCATTTATGAGCGCTTTTTTTGTTTTTAACACATTCTAAAATAATTACGAATCTACGCCAGTACGTGCATTTGTAAAATGGATTAGAGTTTTAAAAAGTTATATTTGCACCATATTAAATATAGAATACCTCAATGTCATTCAAAAAATTAATAGAGCCTCTACAGGACACCTTAAAGCAAAAAGGATTTATAGAAATGTTGCCATTACAGCAATTAACACTTTCAAAAATAAAAGGAGGGGGTAATTTATTTGTTATAGCACCTCCAGGAAGTGGTAAAACCACAAGTTTGATTATAAGTGTTATCAATAAACTAAAAGGTGAAGCTTTTGAAGACGCACCTAGAGCATTGATTTTTGTAAAAGATAAGCAAGCTGCGCTAAACCTGGAAGCTGAATTTAAGGCATATACTAAAGGAACCGATTTGCGTATTTATTGTGCTTATGAAGAACATAACATGGAATTGCAGCGTGAGGAACTTTATTTGGGGACAGACATCGTCATAGCAACACCCAAAAGGTTGAATAGAATATTCTATTTAAACGGTATTAATTTGAATGAGTTACAACTATGTATTGTTGAGGATGCCGAATTTTTGTTTAGAAACAACCATTTTGCTGAAGTAACAAGAACTCCAGAAAGTATAGCAAAATGTCAATATCTTATTTTTTCAACCAAATTTGATGAGCGTTTTGAGCGTTGGAAAGATTCCTTTATGCATAATTCCCAAATTATAGAGCATTCATAATAAATCAAATTATTTATAATTGTTTTGTCAATAAATAAGACTGTAAACATTTGATAAAATTTATTTAAAGCCATGGTCTTACAGTATGGTATTCTTTATAATTTAATTAGGATATGACTCCTTATATCCAAATTAACTAAATCTCCTTTTTAAATATAGTACTAGACAGCCTCCTCATATGGCCATGATGTGCATATTAATCATTATGTACCATAACAAAGAATGATACATTGAAGTACAAATTTTTTTTTCAAGCACAATTTGAAATCTATAAAAAAGCGTAAGAAAAAAATCATAATAAACAAAAAAACCGCATAATATTATATTATTCATTAAAACCGCAATTTTGCTTATGTGTTAAAAAAACACTTTAAATTTTTTTTTAAAGAAAAAAAAATTGTATGTTCGACAAATAAATGGTCTTGAAAATTTTAAAAAAGCAAAAAATGGTTAAAAAATTACTATAAAATGAATCGCTTAATTAAATAAAATTAAGTGTTTTTTTTTATCAAAGCATAGGGCTTAAAAGTAAATGTAAAGTTTTTTCATTGTATAATATCCAAGTTATTTAAAATCTTTTTTTCACCTATTCATCAAAATAATCAATATGGTTTAAATTAACAATCTTGTTGTTTAAATATTGTTTGTTGATTTTAACCTTTTCTGTTTTAGTAAATTCTTATTATCATTTAGAATCAACTTTATTAACTAAATTTTTATTAACTAATTTAAAACAATTAAATCAATGGAGAGTAAATTTACAATTTATTGTAGTCCGAGGCGATTGATGCGAAACGCAATCACGCTTCGAACAATTATGTTAAGTATTATGATGCTTGGCGCATTTGGTTTTGCCCAAGCTCAAACAGTTACGGGAAAAGTAACAGATGCTAACGGAGTACCATTATTAGGTGTGAATGTGTTGTTAAAAAACACTAGTACCGGTACTGTAACAGATTTTGATGGTCAATACCAACTGCAAGTTGGAGGACAAAGCAGTGGAACTTTAACATTTTCATACATTGGGTATGAAACCAAAGATGTAGCAATTGCAGGTAAAACAGTTCTCAATGTAACTTTAAATGAGAGTGCATCTGCGCTAGATGAGGTTGTTGTAACCGCTTTGGGTATTAAGAAAGAAGCAAAGCGATTATCGTATTCCGTTGAAAATGTTGAAGTAGCAGATCTTCAAGCTAACAGAACCAATAACATTGGTACCAGTCTTGTTGGTAAGGTTGCCGGTTTGGACATTTCACCACCAGCTGCTGGTGCTGGATCTAGTACAAAAATCCGTATGCGTGGTCAATCTGGATTTGCTGGAGCAAATAACTCACCGCTTATCGTAATAAATGGTCTTCCAATAGACCAATCAAACCGAGGTGCTGATGGTCCGAATTCTAGTCGTGACCGTGGTGATAATATGTCGAACATCAACCCGGATGATATTGAAAGTATGACCGTATTAAAAGGTGCTACTGCGGCAGCGCTTTATGGCTCTAGAGCCTCTAATGGTGCGATTATCATTACAACTAAATCGGGGGCCAAAAATCAAGGTATTGGTGTGGAGGTAAGTTCCAGTTTTACGTCCAACACGATTTTGGATTTCACTAATTATCAAACTGAATATGGAATTGGTTCTAATGGTGTAAGACCTGCAACTCAAGGACAAGCGGCTGGTAACGGTCAGTTTTCATGGGGAGAAAGACATGATGGTGTACCAACAGTGTCTTTTGATGGTATTTTAAGACCTTATTCTCCTTTGGGTATAAACAGGATTAAAGAGTATTATAGAAATGGAAATGCCATGACTAACTCTGTTGCTTTATCTGGTGGCGGCGAAAAAGGAAGTTTTAGAACATCATTCGCCCATACTGATGCAGATGGTGTTGATCCTATAAATACTTATTCTAGAAAGGTTGTTAATTTAGGGTTGAATCAACAAGTTACTGACAAGCTTAGTTTATCTTTAAATATAAACTACACGAACGAAAAGAATAATAACCCCCCACAAATAGGCTTACAAGGACAGGGTGCAGCTAACTTCTTGCACAGAATGTCACATACCATCCCAACAAGTGCTTTTATAGAAAGTAATTATGATCCTGTTACCACTACAGAACGAGTGACTTCTGGTTTCCAAGGGACATTAATCAATCCTTATTATATAAATGAGCGTATATTTTATCTTGATACCAGAAACCGTTTGTTAGGAACCGCCACATTGAGATATGAATTTAATGATTGGTTATATGCGCAAGGTAGGATCAATTACGATTTCTCGACTTCTTTCAATGAGAGAAACAATCCTACAGGCGTGGGTACTAGTACCCCTATAAATCAGGCTAATGGGGCATTTGCTGGCTCTTATAATGTTGAGAATGGTTACGGAACTGATTTAAATGCGGATTTCTTATTGGGTACAAATCAAGTCATTGGAGATTTTTCAGTAGATGTGAGTGTTGGTGGTAACATTTTTAAAGTGAAAAATAGAAATGTAGGTGCCGGTGCAACGGATTTTATTGTTAGAGATGTTTATTCTATTGGAAATGGAGTTGCCAATACGCAATTTTCTAATTTTGGTAGAAGCCAAGTGAACTCTTTATATGCATTTGCTGATTTTGGTTATAAAGGCATTTTGTTTTTAAATGCAACAGGTAGAAATGATTGGTTTTCTGTATTAAATCCAGACCTTAATAGCTACTTTTACCCATCAGTAGGTGGTAGTTTTATTTTCTCCGAAGTGATGGATGCTGAATGGTTAACCTATGGTAAATTAAGAGCTTCCTATGCGGATGTAGGTTCTGTAAATAGTGTAGGGAATTTTGCAGGGGTTTTAAATTATAATGTTGCCAATAATGCCTTTGACGGACAAAAATTGGGGTCTATTGCAGGTGCTGGAGCGCCAAATGCGCTCCTAAGACCTTTTAGCGTATCAGAAAAGGAAATTGGTATGGAGTTAAGAATGTTTAAAAGTAGGGTAAACTTGGATGTTGCTGTTTACGAAAAAATAACTACAGACCAGATTTTACCCGTTCAATTATCTCAAACATCTGGCTATTCAAGTGTTCAACAAAACCTAGCGTCTTTAAGTAACCGTGGTGTTGAGATGTTGTTAGATATAACGCCAATACAAACAGAAAATTTTACTTGGAACAGTGCTTTTAATGCGGCTTTCAATGAAACTGAGGTGTTAAAATTATCTCCAACATCCGATCAGTTTTTAATTGCTGAATATGGTGGTAATGAATTTTTAGGAAGGCTTTACCATCAAGTAGGTATGCCATTAAACCAAATAGCGGCCAGAACCTATTTAAGAGATGATCAAGGTAGAATTCAAGTAAGGGCAAATGGAACCGTAGTCGCCACACCTCCTAGTGATTATAGATATTTTGGAAGCGCGCTTCCTACATGGACAGGTGGTTGGACCAATAATTTCACTTACAAAAACTTGAGTCTTTTGATCCATGCAGATTTCAAAGCTGGAGGAAAAGTAATTTCTTCAACAGCTTTAAACGGGTTAAGACAAGGTCTTACGCAAGCATCTTTAGTGGGTCGTGATGGTACAGCGCCAATTCCAGATGCGGTTATCCAAGGAACAGATACACCAGCACCAGCACCAGCTAGTTTACAAAATTATTATGCAGGTTTTAGAAATGATCAAATTGGTGACCCATTTATTTTCAAGTCAGATTTCATCAAATTACGAACCATTGCATTAACCTATGATATGAGTGGAATTTTAAGAGACCAAAACAGCTTTGTAAAAGGACTTACCTTGTCTGCAGCTTGCCGTAACGTAGCAGTGCTTCATAGTTTTATACCTGATTTAGATCCTGAGGCTTTTGCTTCAACTGGGGATACAAGGGTAGGTTACGAACAAACAACATTGCCTACCACAAGAGACTTTACTTTTACCGTAAATGTTAAATTTTAAAAAAAAACATTTTTATGAAAACAATAAGAAATATTATTATTACCTGTTGTGTCTTTATGGGATTAACAGGGTGTGATAAGGGCTTTGAAGAAATGAACATAAACCCTTATGCCATAAATGACCTTGATGCATCATTTATATTTGCCAACTCGCAACAAGCGTTGAGTTTTGGATCATGGGAAGGTGAAGCCACGATTGCCCAGTATTTTCAAAATGCTTATGATCAGGGTGCTACATCTGGATTTCAATTTAATGAAAACAATAATAACTTCAATCAAATACGTTGGGGTAATTATGGGGGACCTATTAAAAACCTCGTGCAAGGATTGCATAATATAGAAGGAGACCCAACCAGAAACAACCTAAGAAGTATGATGCGTATTTGGAAAGCACTTATTTTTATGAATTTGGTGGATACGCATGGTGATGTCCCTTACAGTGAAGCAGGCAGAGCCTACTTAGATCAAATTTTTACACCAAAATATGATGACGATGCTGCCATTTATGAAAGTCTGTATACAGAAATAAGAGAAGCATCATTGGCTTTAAATCCTTCTGGGGATGTTGTGACTGCCGATCTTATCTACGATGGCAATATCACCAAATGGCAAAGAATGGCTAACTCCCTCTTAGTGAGATTGGGCATGCGTTATTCCAAGTTAAACCCAACAAGAGCTGCTAGTATAGTTTCTGAAGCATTTAATGCAGGGGTTATGCAAACAAATGCAGACGATTGTGTGTTATTCTATAATGCGTTATATACTAATGGTATGAACGGCATCAGTGGTAATAACCCTCGTTTCTATTACATGGAAAAGCCTTTGATTGATCAACTCAAATTAAAAAATGACCCACGTTCAAAATACATTACAGGAAAATATCCTGATCCAAATAATGTATTGAATACACCACCGGACGTTACTCTAGCAAATCAGCAAGGTTTCCCTGTTGGATATAATAATGTGACGGCTGCGGCTTTACCAGGTGCGCCAGTTCCACATACTAAAGGTGGTGGCGTAGATTACTCACAACCAAATTATTTTGCTATGTTTGCTTTATTGGCACCTAGATTTTTTATTACCAATTCACAAACCAAATTACTTTTAGCTGAAGCCGCTTTTAGAGGTTGGATTCCTGGTGGTAATGCCCAAGCATTGTATGAAGAAGGTATTAGAGCAAGCATGGGGCAATACACTCTGTATCCTGGCGGTTATGGTGCTATCTCTGTTGCAGATCAAGATGCTTACATAGCAGATCCTAATGTTGCTTACAACGCAACCGATGCTCTTAGATTAATCAATACAGAGTATTGGGTATCTAATGTTAATAATCCATTAGAAGGCTGGTCAAACTTTAGAAGATCGGGTTGGCCTGCGTTAAGTCCTAACCTTTATAATAATAACTTAAACGGTGGATTTGTAAGGAGGGTACCTTATCCAACTCAAGAGAGTGGTTCAAATCCAGATAGTTATTTCGCAGCTCGAGCTGCCATGGGAATAACTGAGGATAATAGCAATGACATGACTGTAAGAGTATTCTGGGATAATCCTTGATATGAATAAATATTCTTTATAGAATTAAAGAATAGATAAGAAAAGACCTTTCAATTTTTTGAAAGGTCTTTTTGTTTGTATCCTATTAAACATAAAAAAACGGTTTAGAGTGAACTAAACCGTTTGTTTTGAAATGATTCTGATTTGTAGCGAGAGGGGGGCACGATCCCCCGACCTCCGGGTTATGAATCCGACGCTCTAACCAGCTGAGCTACCTCGCCTAATTTAAGGCTGCAAATATAAAAACAATATTGATGCTTACAAACTTTACTCATGTAAAATATTTTTAAAAATAATTGTTAATCTTACCAATTAATGTATATATTGAACACCTTAAACATTTAAATTACTTATGGACGAAAAAATTAGATTTGATATTGAGTTCCCAATTCATGCTTCTCCTCAACTGTTATACCAATACATATCTACGCCTTCGGGATTGTCTGAATGGTTTTCAGACAACGTAAACTCTAGAGGTGAGTTATTTACCTTTATTTGGGATGATAGCGAAGAACAAGCAAAATTGCTAAGTAAAAAAAGTGATGAACGCGTTAAATTTAGATGGATTGCAGATGAAGATGATAAAGCCGTCTTTTTTGAGATTAAAATCCAAGTGGATGAAATCACAAAAGATGTATCCATTATAGTAACCGATTTTGCAGAAGAAGATGAAGTTGATCAAGCTAAAATGCTTTGGGAAAATCAAATCTCTAGTTTAAAACAGGTTTTAGGGTCGACTTAATTCCATCCAAAACAATATAAATGATATCTTTGCCCTATTCCAAAAACGAAGGAATAGGGTATTTTTTATGACAAATTTTAACGGCACTATTTTAGAAAACAGTAACATATTATCGATAAACAATAGAGGTTATGCTTACGGTGATGCCCTTTTTGAAACTATCAAGGTTTCTAATGGTCGCATATTGTTTTGGGAAGATCATTACTTTCGATTGATGGCTTCCATGCGTATCATGCGTATGGAGATTCCCATGAACTTTACTATGGAATTTCTTGAAGACCAAATGCTTAAAACTTTAGAGGCTAATGAACTACAAGATACATCAGCAAGAATTAAATTATTGGTTCATAGAAATGAAGGTGGATTGTATTTGCCAAATACCAATACCATTAGTTTTGTAATTACAGCCAAGCAACTTGAAAATCGATTCTACTCGATTAAAGAGAATGCGTATGAAGTGGATTTATTTAAAGACTATTTTATAGCCCCTGGTTTATTATCTACTTTAAAAACAAACAATAAGGCTTTAAATGTCATTGCTAGTATCTATGCCAAGGAAAACAATTTGCAAAACTGCTTGCTCTTAAATACTGACAAACAGGTTGTAGAAGCTTTAAACGGCAATGTATTTCTTGTAAAGGGCAGCACGATAAAAACCCCACCTATTTTAGACGGCTGTTTAAAAGGAATTTTGCGCAAGCAACTTATGGAGATTATAAAAAGTATGCCTGAATATACTTTAGAAGAAACGTCCCTGTCGCCTTTTGAACTTCAACAGGCTGATGAATTATTTATAACCAATGTGATTGTAGGCATTCAACCCATAACGAAGTACAGGAAAAAAGTATTCAAAAACGACGTGTCAACATTGCTTTTAAATGTCTTAAATGAAAAAATAAGTTGAATTAATTGTAATTCGGATTTTCTGGAGCATTGGACCAAATACTGTATTCACCACCAAATTCAAGCATTTTTTCTTTCCAAAAAGATTCATAATCCTTGGCAATAATGTCTTTTTTGTAAATGTTTTCGGTGACTAGCCAAGAGTTTGTTTTCAATTCATTTTCTAATTGATTCACCTCCCAACCAGAATATCCTAAAAAGAATCGAATATCCGTTTCTTTGATTTCATTGTTGGCAATAAGTTCTGCTACATTATTAAAATCGCCTCCCCAAAATACACCTAATGAAATTTCAACACTATTAGGGATTAATTCTGGAACTTTATGAATAAAATATAAATTGTCTTGTTCCACAGGGCCTCCATTATAAACTTTAAAAGGCACTTCAATTTCAGGTACTAAATCGTTAATGGTATATTCTAAAGGCTTATTAAGTATAAAGCCAATAGAACCTTCTTCATTATGGTCTGCTAAAAGGATGATGGAACGATTAAAAGAAGAATCACCTATAATGGTAGGTTCGGCTATTAATAAGTCACCTCTTTTAGGTTTTATAGTTATCATGCCAATGAAATTTTAATTAAATCTAATATTTATTTATTTAAAAAACAATAAAGGGTGTATTTAAAATGAAAAAGCCTTCTAAATTTTAGAAAGCTTTTTTAAATATTAAATAAGTAAACAATTAGTTTACAGCGTTTGATAAATCTGCACCAGCTTTAAACTTAACAACGTTTTTAGCTTTAATTTTGATAGTAGCACCAGTTTGAGGGTTTCTTCCTTCTCTTGCAGCTCTTTTAGAAACTGACCAAGATCCAAATCCAACTAAAGATACTCTTTTGCCTTTTTGTAAAGCACCTTCGATATCGATTAATAAAGAATCTAAAGCTTTTTTTGCAGCTGCTTTAGTGATTCCAGCATTTTCTGCCATTCCGTCGATTAAATCTGTTTTGTTCATAAATATAAAGTTTAATTATTAATAAAAGGTTAAACGTTTTTGTTAAATCCTATTACAAATTTATACGGATTATGCAATCGTGCAAGTAATAACGTGGGAAATCCGCATTATTGTTGATAACTTAACTCATTTGTTAATAAAGGTAGGGCATTTCATCGATTAATTGAAAACATCAATGATACTAAGGGTTTAGAGCATTTTGGCATCCTCTTCAAATTTATAACCATTTAAAAGTGATTTGATGTCCATCGTGCGTTTTCCAGGAAGTTTAATCTCTTTAATAATGATGTATCCATTTTCAACAGCTACTTTTAATTCATTTTTGGTTGAAACAATACTCCCTATGCTTTTGGAATGATGTGAGATTTCTTTTTCGGCTTTATAAATTTTCACATCCAGTTCATCAGTTCCATTAATTAAGGTGCACCAAGCGGCGGGATATGGACTCAATCCACGAATGTGGTTGTAAATAGTGTCTAGTGACCCATTCCAATCTATTTTACAGTTATCCCTGTCCAGTTTATAAGCAGTTTTTATGTTTGCAGGATCTTTTTGCGGAACGGTTTTAGGCTGTCCTTTTTCAATTAATACCACTGTTTTTAAAACCAATTGGCTACCAATCTCCATCAATTTATCATGTAAACTTCCTGCATTTTCTTCGGAATCTATTTGTATTTCTTCTTGAAGAATCATATCGCCTGTATCAATTTTGTCGTCTATAAAAAAGGTAGAAACCCCTGTTTTTGTTTCACCATTAATAATCGCCCAATTAATAGGAGCAGCTCCTCGGTAGTTTGGTAATAACGAAGCGTGCAAATTAAAAGTACCATATTCGGGCATCTTCCAAACGGCTTCTGGTAACATTCTAAAAGCGACTACAATTTGCAGATTGGCGTTTAAGGATTTCAATTCCTGTAAAAAAGCCTCATTTTTTAAATTGGTCGGTTGTAAAATTGTTAGATTTTGCAATGTTGCATATTGTTTTACGGCACTTTCACTCAGTTTTTGTCCGCGGCCTGCTGGTTTATCTGGAGCCGTTATAACGCCAACCACATGATAGTTGTTTTCAACTAGGGTTTTTAATGTAGCCACGGCGAAATCGGGTGTGCCCATAAATACAATCCTTAAATTTTTCATCTGTTGGTATTTTATTGTTTTTTTAATTGTCAGATGCAATTCGCATATTATAATCCCAAAAAAGACAAATGTTTTGGAATGCTCATTTCATAAATGACTTAATTTGTAAGTATTTGTTTTTGTTATCGATATGATGTTATGTTCCAACATTAAGAGTAATACGGGTTTTAGGTCTTTATCCGAAATCCCTAAAGTAGTTTCAATCATCCGAGACGACTGGTCTCCCGTTTCAAGTAATTCAATAATACGGTTTTTTATGGTTTTGGTGTCTTGTGGCGGACTTACTTTTTTAGTATTCGCGCACACCGAACAAATGCCACAAGGTTCTATCTTTTTTTCACCAAAATAGGCGAGTAGCTGCATGCTTTTACAAACCGAATCATTTTCAACATAATCCAACATCGCTTTCACTTGTTGCTGTTTTAGCTCGTTTTGCTGATTGATAATATAAGCAATCCGGTTGATGGTTTTATCATCTTCCCGAGGTTCAATAAACGTTACTTGTGCATCTGTTTTCGCTAAATTTAGCTTAATAATACCATCTTTTTCTAATTGTAGCAAAGCCGAAATCAATTCAGGTTCGGTAACGGATGCTTTTTCCGAAACAATGGACGTATTTATTTTAGTGTCGTGGTCAAAAATACCACCATAAATACGGAGCATGGATTTCACAATAATATTTAAATTTTGATGCCTTTCCAAATAACTAAAAAGTGCATTACTGGCTATGATAAATTGAACCGATATGTTATTTTTAAATTGTTTGGATAACCCTATGACGCTATTTCTATCCAATGCCAGCAACGCATTATAAGAAAGAACACTATTAAAATCATAGGTTTTACAAAACGTATTAAAGTCGAAATCAAACGTTGAATATTCTCCTTCACCATAAGGGATTTGAAAATAATTACACAGTTTTCTATAGACTTGCTTGATGAAATCGACCGTGGGAAGCACATTTAAAAACTGACTTTTCACCATGCCTTCATCACTATTATTCTTTAAAATAACGGCAAAGGCTTTTTCGCCATTTCTGCCAGCCCTACCAGCTTCCTGAAAATAGCTTTCCATACTTTCAGGCAGATTTAAATGGATGACCGTTTTTACATCGGGTTTATCAATGCCCATCCCGAACGCATTGGTAGCAACCATGACTTGTTTTTGGTCGTTCAACCATAAATTCATGTGCAAGTCTTTTTCCGCGTTGGAAAGTCCGCCATGATAATACGTCGCCAAAATCCCTTTCGATTCCAAAAATCCACTCAATTCCAAAGTCAATTTCCGATTCCTGACATAAATAATGGAAGGCGATTTATATTTCTTTAAAATGGTTTCAATCCGATAATATTTATCATCTTCATGACATACCATGTAAGCCAAATTGGGTCTGTAAAACGATTGTTTAAAGACTTTCGGATTGATGAAATCAAGCTCCTTAATAATATCCTCAACCACATTCGGTGTTGCCGATGCCGTCAACGCAATCATATTCACGGTTGGCTGAATCTGCCGTAATAAGGCAATATTTTTATATGCTGGTCTAAAATCGTTTCCCCATTGCGAAATACAATGCGCTTCATCCACTGCAATCAAACTCACGTTCATTTGCTTGATACGTTCTTGCACCAATTCTTGTTGTAACCTTTCGGGAGAGAGGTACAAGAATTTATAATTTCCGTAAATGCAATTATCCAAGAGTGTGTCTAATTGCGCATAACTAATGCCGCTAGTCAACGCCATCGCTTTAATGCCTTTATCTTGTAAGGTTTGTACTTGCTCTTTCATCAAGGCAATTAAGGGCGAAATAACAATACAAATACCCTCTTTAATCAACGCAGGTACTTGAAAACATAGTGATTTTCCGCCACCTGTGGGTAATAATACAAACGTATCTTCACCTTTCAATACGGCATTGATGGCTTCTTCTTGAAAAGGCCTGAATTCTGTAAACTTCCAGTAGCGTTCTAATATGTTTACAGGATGGTCCACTATATGATGTTTAGGGTTTTTAAAATATAATTGGTTCTGTTTTCAACGGTATCAAAAGGCACATCCAACAACTTGTAATCGTATTTTTGATAGGTATTCAATAAATGTTCATGGATTTGCATGGCTTGTCCGAAATCCTCGTAACGTTCATTATCACTGGTATAAATATCTTGCCAAGGTTTTAAAATAAACACATAATCGTATACACAATCTTTACAAGCGTCTGTAAAATGGTTTGGATAATCTTCCCTTTTAAAATCCATGTAAGCAACAATATCAGGCACACCTCTGTCAAAAAAAACAGGATTAGCCGTTTCATTCAGGGCATCTGCATATTGTTGTTTTCGTCCATCTAAAAGACGTTCGCTAAATAGCAACGGATTCGTTAAAAACAATTGTTCAATGCCTTGTTTTTGGGCTTCCAATATAATATCCCTAGAAATTTCTTCAAGACAGGTAAAACCGCGTTGCATCAAGTCGTTTATAATAGATGATTTTCCTGTACCAGGGCCACCTGTAATAACAATTCTTTTCGTATTCAAATGGGTAAGATTTTAGCTGTAAAAATCGGAATTAAAATGAAGACTACCAATTTCGAATTAAAATTATATCAAATCCTATGGCTGCCTCTATAAATTAAATGGAAACTGTATATTTGTAGCTTAGAATTATATTATGAGTACACCGCAAAATTCGGATGAATTTTACAATAAATTAAGAGAGCAATTACGACAAAGCGCCAATTGGCCAGCAGAATATCTATACAAATTCATTATCCCCACAGATGTGCATAAAATAGCCGTTTTAGAAGCTATTTTCGATAATATGGGCGCCGTTATCAATACGACTGAATCTAAAAACGGCAAGTACACCAGTGTTTCCATTAATATTTTAATGAGAAATCCGGATGCTGTCATAGAAAAATACTTGGAAGTTGCAGAAAAAGTGGAAGGCGTCATAAGTCTTTAATTTTTTTTTGTATTTTGCGCATGCATAACGACTACATGCAGAAACATTTAACTCTACACACACTTTAATTTTGACGATAGACGATTTAGAATACAATACCGAGCGTGAACATTTAATCATTCCAGAATATGGTCGCCATATGCAGAAAATGATTCATTACGCTAAAACCCGTGAGACCAAAGAAGAACGCGATAAAGTGGCAAAAGCCATTATTGCAGTTATGGGAAACATGCAACCACATTTACGCGATGTCCCCGATTTCCAACATAAACTTTGGGATCAGCTGTTTATTATGGCCGATTTTGAATTGGATGTCGATTCTCCATATCCAAAACCATCACGGGAATTATTGGCAGAACGTCCTGATCCGTTAAAATATCCACAAAACTTTCCTAAATATCGTTTTTACGGAAACAATATTAAAACGATGATAGACGTTGCCAATACTTGGGACGACGGCGACCTTAAGGAAGCGCTCATTTTTACCATTGCCAACCACATGAAAAAGTGTTTCTTGAATTGGAATAAAGACACCGTGGAAGATGATGTGATTTATGGTCATTTATACGAGCTTTCTGGCGGAAAAATAAATTTACAGAATTCCGAAGAAGATTTGTCCGATGCCACCAGTTTAATGCGTAGTAAAACCAAATTTGCCACCACCAATAACAACAAAAAAGGAGGCCATCATAAAAAGAGTAATTTAAGCAATCGCCCAAGAAAACGTTACTAACCACCACCTATGGGAACATTTAAAATTGAAGGAGGCCACCAACTAAAAGGAAGCATTCAGCCTCAAGGAGCCAAAAATGAAGCGTTACAAATTTTATGTGCCGTACTTCTTACTCCAGACCTTGTCACCATTAATAACATTCCAGATATTGTTGATGTCAATAAACTGATAAGCCTACTTAAAAAGCTGGGCGTTAAAGTTGAAAAAATCAGCAAAGGAACGTATACGTTTCAAGCGGATGACGTTAATTTAAAGTTTTTGGAATCCGACGAATTTAAAGAAGATGGCCGTGGATTACGTGGTTCCATTATGATTGTCGGCCCGATGCTTGCCAGATTCGGTAAAGGTTACATTCCGAAACCGGGCGGTGATAAAATCGGTCGCCGTCGTTTAGATACCCATTTTGAAGGCCTTATTAATTTAGGAGCCAAGTTTAGATATAATAAAGAAGACCAATTTTACGGTGTTGAAGCCGATAGATTAAAAGGTGCGTACATGCTCCTTGAAGAAGCTTCAGTAACAGGAACAGCCAATATTGTGATGGCTGCTGTGCTTGCCGAAGGCAGAACCACCATTTATAACGCTGCTTGCGAACCGTATTTACAGCAATTATGCAAAATGCTTAACCGTATGGGCGCACAAATTAGCGGTGTAGGTTCTAATATGTTGATTATTGATGGTGTTGAAAAATTAACTGGGACGCATCATACCATGTTGCCCGATATGATTGAAATTGGTAGCTGGATTGGTTTGGCGGCGATGACCAAAAGTGAACTGACTATTACCAATGTGTCATGGGACGATTTAGGTATCATTCCAACCGTGTTTAGAAAGTTAGGCATCACCGTTGAAAGACGTGGTGACGATATTCATATTCCAGCGCATACCGATGGCTACGAAATACAAAGTTTTATTGATGGTTCTATTTTAACCATTGCCGATGCCCCTTGGCCAGGATTTACCCCTGATTTATTGAGTATTATTTTGGTTGTGGCGACACAAGCTAGAGGTAGTGTGCTTATTCACCAAAAAATGTTTGAGAGCCGTTTGTTCTTCGTGGATAAATTGATTGATATGGGTGCCAAAATTATTTTGTGTGACCCGCATAGAGCCACTGTGATTGGACACGATTTTAAATCGACTTTAAAAGCGATGACCATGACCTCGCCCGATATTCGTGCTGGTGTGTCGTTATTGATTGCAGCTTTGTCCGCCAAAGGCACATCAATCATACAAAATATCGAGCAGATTGATAGAGGTTACGAAAATATCGATGAACGTTTACGTGCTATTGGTGCTAGGATTGAGAGGTTGGAGTAGGTTGTAGTTTTTATGGGCATAGATTTGAATTGATAAATTTTAATATAGATTATTAGTCTTGAATATAGCTTATATTCTTATTAAGCATAGCTCAAAGTATAAATTGTCGCATTTCTTCAATTGATTCCTGTAATTGCTCATTTGTAAATCGAACATTTTCAACATTCTCAGGATGATGAATTTGATGTCGTATATATTCACTAAGTATTTTTTGTTCTTCAATTATATTTCCACTCCTTTGTCTTTTATATATCATAGTTGATTTTCCAATTTTATAATCGGCCAAAGTTTGTTCACTTTCTATGTAGCCATAAAGTTCATTATGATACTCATCATTTGATTCTCCAAAGGCTAAATAATTTACTTCATTTAAAGATGGATAAGGAAGATTTCCTTTTTCCACATTTATTACTTCTTTACCATTTCCGTTTTTTACAAGCTGAAGATGTTCAAAATCCAATAATTTTACAATTGCAGGACTATGCGTTGTCATAATTACTTGTGTATTAGGTGCATTAGATAATTCAATAAAGGCGGCTATTAGTTTCCTTTGATGACTTGGATGTTGAGAAGTTTCGGGTTCTTCAATGCCATAAATAATGCTTGGAATATTTTCTGCTGTTTTTCTTCTTTCAGCTTCCGCTCTGAAGAAATTTAATAGTATTAATCGTTTAACACCACTTCCTCTTTTATTAATTGGAATATCTTCATCACAAGCTATAGAAACACTTTTAAAGACATCAATCCATTTTAAACTATCAGGGCTTGGAATAATAGGTGTTAAACTTTCCGCTATTTCTGGATTCATTTCATTAAGCTTTTCTAAAGTCTTTGTTGCAACTTCATTTAACTTCTTCTCAACTTCTTTCGCTACCTTATCTAAACTTGCTTTAAGTTCATTGTCTTTTAGAATTTCTTGGACTGCTAATTTCATTGGATTCTGAACTTCATTATCTCCATCACTATTTTTTCTATCAGATTGAAAAAGAGAATATAATGGCATGTAATTCTTTAACTGTTCCCAAGTATTTTTAGCATCTAACTTTGCTAGTTCGATTTCTATTTCTTGGAGTTGTAAATCAGCTGAAAAATGATTCCAAATAGATTTTCTAATTACAGCATTTTTAGTTTTATCAGCACATTCAATTTCTTCTGTAAGCAACTTTTTTAGGTCAGCATTCTTTTTTAATAACAATTCAGAACAATTTGGATTAGTTGGATGGTTTGCTTTAATGAATACTTTTTCTTTCCCTGCATTGGGGTAGTATTTTACGATTTCAAGAGTTCCATCTGTTTGAAGTAGGTATTCATCTGCAAGAGTAGTTGGATTAGTAGCGTCAATTGTTAGTGTGTCAGGAAGTTCTTCAAAAACGACACTGATTTTTATTTCAGAATTTCCATTTTTAAAACATTGTTTATTTATGTCATCTTTGTCAATTTTAATAACACCTTTGTTTTCATTAAAGAATATGTCTAAAGCTTCTAAAATTGAAGATTTTCCAACATCATTTTTTCCAACAAAGACACTCAGATTTCCTAATTCAATTATGGTTTCACTCGTGTATCCTCTAAAATTCTCTAATTTAATTTTCTTAATTTTCATTTGCTATTTTGGTTGATCTTGTTCTAAAAATAGAAAAACAGATTTTAAGCTAATGTAACCTTTCAATTGTAAGAAATCAATATACAGTTATGAGTAGTTTTAAACAATTGTTGTTAATGCTTCTTTATTCGTTAATTCAATGAATCATTAAAATTAGAATGCACAATTTTTAAATGGGAAGGATGTTCTTGTAGATTCTCCTGCAGAATGTTTGCATTTAGGGAATTTATAAATTCTTTAATGGTGGCTATTGGGATTTCAATATATTTTGGAGTTTTAACGTCTTTTTTAAATTCTATTTCTAAAGATTTATTTTCTTCATTAAAATTCAAGCTTTTCAAAATAGAAGGCTTTATATGTATTGGTATCATAGGTTGTTGATTTATAATAAATTATCATCAAATATATCATTGTGAATCTTCATATGAAATACGTACTTGTGAGTATTTTGTATCGAGAACCGTTAAGAGTTATAAAGCTTCTCGATACAAATTTGTTCCGTTGCACTTCACAAATCCACTCGAAGTGACATCTAGGTTATTAATTGTGTTTTTAGTTAGCCTGTCAGTTCGAGTGAAATTCTTTTTCAGAATTTTGTATCGAGAACCGCTATTAGTTGTAAAGCTTCTCGATACAAATTTGTTCCGTTGCACTTCACAAATCCACTCGAAGTGACATCTAGGATAATGATTATGTTTTTAGTTAGCCTGTCAGTTCGAGTGAAATACTGAGGCACGAAGTATTTTGTATCGAGAACCATTACGAGTTAAACTTTTATGGCCAGTATTAATTTAATTCGTGAGTTTTATTTTTATCATATCCAATATGGTATCCAAATCATTTTCAGTTTTTACCTCAATCTGAATCGTCCGACCTTCTGCATATTTTTTCGCCTCGAATAAATCCTTTTTTATAGCATCAGGCAATTGGCTATTAAAAACCAAATCAGATGCTTTATCTCCTAAGGTGAATGCGACTCGGAAATAGTTATCACAAGGCACAATAAACAACACATTTCGTTTTTTAGTAAACATTTTAAGAATCCAACCTGATTTTTGATTGTAAAATTTCCATTCAGGCATAAAATCACCATACGCGCTCTCAATGAATTCCGCGATTTTATCAAGATGGCTTTTGGTCTCTGCCAAATCATAAGTCAACATCTTATCATTAGGTTCCACCAATTTTTCAGTGTAAATACTTGCAGACATCATCCTATGATTTATCTATAGTAACCGTTATACTAAGTTCGGCATTTCTTCACATAAAGACAATCTAAATTTGAACAAAATGTGAGTTCGTTATTTTTCAAAAAAAATGTATCGAGAACTTTAATTAATAAAGCTTCTCGATACAATTTTCTCATCCTTCGAAAATCACTCGAAGTGACATCTAGGGTAATAATTGTGTTTTTAGTTAGTTAGCCTGTCAGTTCGAGTGAAATACGGAGGCACGGAGTATTTTGTATCGAGAACCTTTGTTGAATAAGCTTCCGATTCATTTTATAGATTTAGTTTTACTTCCTTAAACCGTTTTTAAATAATACTTCTTCCTCAGCCAAAACGACACCTTCACCAATAGAATTAAGGCAGGCACTTCCACCAACGGGCCAATAACGCCTGCAAATGCTTGCCCAGAATTGAGTCCGAATACCGCAATGGCTACCGCGATGGCCAATTCAAAATTATTACCTGCTGCCGTAAATGCGACTGCTGCTGTTTTATCATACTCGGCACCCATGGCTTTCGTGACAAAGAACCCAATGATGAACATGACCGTAAAGTAAATAAGCAAGGGGACAGCAATGATTAAAACATCCATCGGGATTTCAACAATCAATTCGCCTTTTAATGAGAACATCACTATAATGGTAAACAAAAGCGCTATTAAGGTTAATGGGGAAATGGTGGGAATGAATTTTTCAGTGTACCATGTTTCACCTTTTAGTTTTACCAATATCAGTCGACTTAATATGCCCAAGGCAAATGGAATTCCCAAATAAATAGCCACACTTTCTGCAATGGTGGCAATGGAAATATCTACAATGGCTCCTTCAAATCCGAAATAGGGAGGAAGTACCGTTATAAAAATCCACGCATAAAAACTATAGGCAAACACTTGAAAAATACTGTTTAATGCGACTAACCCAGCTCCATACTCGCTACTGCCATCGGCTAGGTCGTTCCAGACCAGCACCATGGCAATGCAACGCGCCAAGCCAATTAAAATAAGCCCCACCATATATTCTGGGTAATCCCGCAAAAACGTGATGGCCAAAATAAACATCAACACCGGACCAATGATCCAATTGAGGATTAATGATATTGATAAAATTTTTGTGTTGCGAAATACCTTTGGCAGCAGTGCATAGTTCACTTTTGCCAATGGTGGATACATCATTAAAATAAGCCCGATGGCTATGGGAATGTTAGTTGTGCCACTATTAAAGGAGTTAATGATCTCGGGAAATGATGGCGCAAAATAACCAATACCAACGCCCAATGCCATGGCGATAAAAATCCATAAGGTTAAATAACTATCTAAAAAACTTAATTTTTTATGTGTCGCCATGTTTAAAGATTGATTTTAGAGAATACATAAAACAATTCGGTGGCGATTTGTAAACTACGCTCATTATATTTTTCAGCTTGTTGCGGTGTGCCGTCAAATGCTTTAGGATCTTCAAACGTGATGGGGATGCGCTTTTCTGCACCCACAACAAAGGGGCAGGCTTCGTTTGCCGAATCGCAGGTCATGATGGCTGCAAATTCCGATTTCGGATTAAAATCATCATCCAGCTTTTTTGAAAACCCCATAATAGGATGCTCATTATCCGCATATTTAATGCTGTAAATGGGATTGTTTCCTTCCGACATGGTTTTAATTTGAAAACCTGAATTCTTCAATGTTTTTGCCGCCATAGGAAATAGGGCAGTAGCTTCCGTGCCACCGGAATAGCAAAATACATTTTTTATATTAAAATGAAAGGCTAAGGTTTGTGCCCAAACTTGTGATAAATGACTTCTACGGGAATTGTGCGTACAAATGAAATTGATACGAATCTCCTTGTTGTCATTGACTTTTGTTTGAACAAAATCGATTAATGGTTGCAAGGTTTCTTTGCGTTCTTCGGAAATGGTTTCAACGTTTAATGTGGAAATGATGTGGTCTATTTTTTGGAATACTTTCATGCTTTGTTAATTTTTTTATATGAGGGTTTCTTAGCAACATCCACTGTTTGGTGCACAACACGCTTCTGCCTTGATGTCCGAAAGCTTTACTTTTGGTTTTTGTGAAGGCACGCCGCAATTATCTTTTGCCAAGCAATCGGTTTGTTTGGTGGTCAATAAAAAGTTGGTGCCGTCATAATCCAATCCGAATTTTCCAATGGTGTCTCCTTGATATTCAACTTCTATTTCTAAGTCTGTTATTCCAAGAACCTTTTCTGAAAGTTCGATAATTTTTAATAACTTTTCTGGATGTAACCTATGGTCGTAATCATTGGCATTCCACAGTTGGAAGTTCACGATTTCTTCGTTACGGACTGTGCCACCACAATCGATAAAGTGTTTTGTTATTTTGCCAACTTCGGTCACATGAAAATGGTTAGGCACTAAGTCGCCATTTGGTAATTGAAAAGCTATGTTGCTTGATTGATTTAGAACGGATTTAATTTCTGATAGTTTCATAATGTGAATATTAAATGGTGATTTTATTATATTTGTTTATTGCGATGATACGATGAATGATATTAAATTTTTTTAACAGCACGTTCCTTTTGCGATATCTTGATCTAAAAATTGAAACATGATGTTTTTCATTTTGGCCCAATTATCGGTGTCAATACAATAACACACACTGGTGCCTTCGACGTTTCCTTTAATAAGACCTAAGTGTTTTAGTTCTTTTAGGTGTTGGGAAATGGTGGGTTGGGCGAGTCCGATTTCAGTGACTAAATCACCACAAACACAAGCATTTGTTTTGAATAAGTGCTGTAAAATGGCGACTCTTGCGGGATGACCGAACACTTTTGCTATGAGGGCAATGTCGTTTTGTTCATCGGTGAACATGTCTGTTTTAGTTAAACCCATAATCGTTTATATTGTTTCATTGCAATATTACGATTAATAGATTTAATGAACAAATATTTTTTCTAAAAATTTAGACACGAATTGCACAAATTTTCACAAATTAATTAGTGCTAATTTGTGTAATTCGTGTAAAATAAATAAGCTGTTAACTATCAATAGGAATATTTATTCTTTTAATGATTTCGAAATTACCAAGAAATCATTTTTTAGAACGTCTTTATACTCAAGAAATGTCCAACATAAAATTTTATAAAAGTGACCTTCTGTTTCAACAGAAGTAACAAGCATGTAAAAATCGCCATCTTCATCATTCCAGGTCATTTCCACTTGGGCATGTGGATATCCATTAGATTCAAATTCAACAATTTCAGATAAAACCCTATCGTTAGTAGCTCGATAATCTTTAATAAAATTTTCTAAGAATTCATGCGGGTTTTGAAAAACCATTGCTAAAGAAGTTAGTTCGTCTTTGTTGTCTTCAATAACAATGGTGTACGCTTCTTTTAAAGCATTTTTATATTGCAAGGTTGCAACATCATTTAAATCGAATGTTTTAACCATATAGTTTGGTATATCTAACGTGTAACAATTTCCTGCATTTTTAGTTGAGAAATTTTGAGAAAATGAATTAATTGTAACTGTTGCCAAAAGGATGGTTGTATAAAATAATTTCATAACAAGTTGTTTAGTAAATGAATTGCTAATCTAAATTATTTTTGATTACAATTTAAATATAAAGATTAATTCAATGCCTCTTTATAAGTTTTTAAGCAGCGTTCCCTTGCAAAAGTATGGTCTACCATAGGTTGTGGATAGGTGAGTTCTTGAAATTCTGGCACCCATTTATGGATGTATTTTAAATCCTTATCGAACTTTTCAATTTGCGTCGTGGGATTGAATATTCTAAAATAGGGGGCTGCATCCACGCCACAACCAGCGACCCACTGCCAATTGCCCACATTGCTTGCCATGTCGTAATCATGCAATTTTTCGGCAAAATACGCTTCGCCCCAACGCCAATCGATTAATAAATGTTTGCATAAAAAACTCCCAACGAGCATACGCACCCGGTTGTGCATGAATCCCGTTTCATTAAGTTGTCGCATCCCAGCATCCACCAATGGATAACCCGTTGCGCCTTGGCACCATAATTTGAATTCGGCTTCATTATTTCGCCAAACAATGCGGTCGTACTGCGGTTTAAAACTTTGTGTCGCCGTTTGCGGAAAGTGCCACAATATTTGCATAAAAAATTCGCGCCAAATGAGTTCTTGCCAAAAAATTTCATTGTTTTCCGAAGTCGCTTTTCTAACCATGTCGCGAACACTCACCGTTCCAAAACGTAAATGCGGTCCTAATTTGGAGGTCGAATCTTGGTCAGGGAAATTCCGAGTGGCTTCGTAATTTTGAATGAGTTGCGAATTGACCTTATAATCTGCAATATTTTGCGATGATTTTATAAAACCAATAGCGTTTAAAGTGAGGTTAGGCGCGTCAACATTCTTAATTAAATGTTTAAAATAAGCCTCCGTTTTATAGGTTTCAAGGGTTACGGATTTAAACGTTTGTTTCCATAATTTCATGTATGGCGTGTAAACCACATAAGGCTTGCCATCACTTTTTACAAGCTCATCTTTTTCAAAAATGACTTGGTCTTTATATGTTTTAAATGAAATCTGATGTTTTTCTAACAAGGACTTGATTTCAGCATCCCGTTGTTTGGCATACGGTTCATAATCATGATTGGTGTAAACCGCTTTAATAGTATAGGTTTCTATTAATTTTTTGTAAATATCGAAAGGGTTTCCATGAAATAATGCTAAAGTGCTGTCAAGCTTATTTTGAAGTGTTTCACGCATCGTTTGGAGCGTTTCAAATATAAAAGAAACACGTGCATCATCTTCGGGAAGGAGTTCTAAAATCTGTTTATCAAAAATGAAAATCGGCAATACGTTTTCTTCATTTTTTAAAGCTTCAAAAAAACCTTTATTATCATCTAAACGCAGATCACGACGAAACCAAAAAATGCTAATAGAAGAATTCATAATTTATAATGTACCAAACAGTTCTTCCAGTTTTTTAGTTCGGTAATTGAAGATTTCCTCCAATTTCGGCTTGACCAAAATAGGCTGAACGAGTTGCCCTAAAATTCCGAACGGCACTTTATAATCAATAATGTCTTCCATTTCCACACCGCCATCAATCTCTTTTATAAAATGTTTGTGGTGCCACAAAGCATAAGGTCCAAAACGTTGTTCATCAACAAAATAGTGGCCATCAACCACATGAGTGATTTCGGTCACCCATTTGGTTTTAATGCCTAATATGGGAGTCACAATGTATTGAATAATCTGACCAGCAAACATGGGTCTATCTGCCCCAGATAAAATATCGAAACCCATATAATCGGGTGTGATGGTTTTTAAGTTTTTTGGGTCTGATAAAAATGCCCAAGCTTCCTTTTTTGAAATAGGTAAGAGCTGTTTTTTATAAAGGGTATATACTTTCATTAATTATTAAAAAGAATGTAGGCGTTAAGAGATGTCGCAATACACAACCAAACAAAGTAAGGGAGTATTAAAAGGGATTTTGTTTTGAGCTGTTTCATATAGGTAAACAAAAACACGGCTACTACAATGGTGAGCAAAATAATGTCCAGAAGTCCTAAACTAATCAAGTGTTGATTGAAAAATATAAAATTCCAAGAGACATTCAGTACAAACTGAATGAGAAATAATGTTTTCACTTTGGTGGTTGGTGATTCCGTATACAGATATGCCATATATACTGAAAAACAAACCATTATAAACGACCAAGCCGCCCCAAAAGCCCATCCGGGTGGTGTCCAAGGCGCTTGATTTAAATTGGTGTACCAAGCGGAAGTTGATCCGCCATTCATTAACCATGAGCCAATGGCAAGGGCGCCAAAATTGATGATTAAAAATACAGCAATGGGTTTTAAAATTTTCATTGTAGGTTTTTAACAATTTTAGCATCCATAGGGGTTACGGCTGATAAATAATAATCCACTAAATTACCTTTGCCATCCACCAAATATTTTTGGAAATTCCATTTTACTTCAGAATCCACTTTCCCATTTTTCGATGCTTTTGTTAACCATTGGTATAATGGATGTTGTTTCTCACCTTTCACATCTAATTTCTCGGCCATTAAAAACGTGACGCCATAATTAGCTTGACAGAATTCTTGTATCTCTTTAGCAGTTCCAGATTCTTGATTGGCAAATTGGTTGCAAGGTGCTCCAATAACCATTAAATTACCTTTGTGCGTATCGTATAGTTTTTGTAATTCAGCATATTGCCCCGTAAACCCGCATTTTGAAGCGACATTGACAAACAGAATATGTTTCCCTTTAAATTTATTTAAGTCTATTTGACTGCCATCCAGACCTGTAAGTTTGATGTCGTAGATAGATGTTTTAGGTGCTTGTGCCATGGATTTTGTAGAGACTAAAAGGATTAAACTTAAGAAGATTAATTTTTGCATAAGATTGATTTTATAGGATTAGATTTTGAATGAAACAATGCCACAATCCATTTGGAATATTTGTCCGGATATGGAAGCTGCCTTTTCTGATAATAAAAATACTGCCATTTCTGCAACTTCGTCGGGATTTAAGATTTTTTTAAGAGGGTGGCGTTCTGTAATGGCCTCTACCATTTTGTCGTTACGTAATAATTTGGAAGCCAATTCGGTATCAGTTACAGTTGGTGCGATGGCGTTTATCCTGATGGTTGGTGCTAATTCGGCTCCTAAAGATTTTACCAATCCTTCCACACCCGCTTTGGCCGTGGCAATAGAGGCATGAAAAGGCATTCCCAATTTTGCGGCCACCGTACTAAAAAGAATGATGGCAGGTTTCTCACCATTTTTCAAAATCGGCAAATACTTGTGAATTGCTTTAACGGCTCCTAAAACATTGATTTCAAAATCTTCCTTAAACTCATCGATGCTTAATCGGGATATGGGTTTTAAATTGATGCTGCCCGGACAATAAATCAAGCCATCCGCTTTTTCAATATCAGGAAGATCGTCTTTTGTAATATCACAACTGTAATGTATTAAATGATTGTGAGTCAGCTGCGGGCTACTTCTGCTGATATTAATAATCTTATGAGTGTTTACTAATGCATTTACAATGGAATTTCCGATTCCTTTGCTACCGCCAATTATTAATATCGTTTTCATTTTAATTTATGGTCGTCCCTTAAGACGCTTTTCTATTTTTTGTTTGATGGCAGTCAGTCGTTTCATAATATCCATTAATTTGGGGTCTTTTTCGGTTTTATAAACCGTATTCAAATCCAAAATAAGATCTTTTACTTCTCTTGATGCCTCTATGCGTTCGCTAGTGGTTTTAAAAACTTGTTTGCGTTGTTCAAATTCTAAAGCTTTGTTAACAATATCCATAATGTTCTGTCTAAATATTATTTATTTTTTTATCTGCTTGCGACTTTTTTGCCACAATTTACCAATATAATAAATTATAGGATATTTCCTTTGTTTTAAGAGGATATATTAAGTAAATATTAGCATTTTAGTTTTGTCAACAACGTTTTGATATCCTGTTATTGGAAATCTGTTTTTGCCTAGAACATTTAAATCTTCCTAATTCAAAGCTTCTCAATTTTTCATGTTTCGTAGCACGACCTTGTACACGCTTACGCCATCTTTTAAAACTATTCGGTTTCAGTTCGTTTCGCATCAATTCAATAACCTCTTGTTCATTAATCTGAAACTGAAATTTAATGGCTTCAAAAGTGGTTCGGTCTTCCCAAGCCATTTCTACGATTCTATCCCTATCCATTTCTGATAAAACCATCATAAACCTTGAAAATTGTATTGGGCTTCATGTTCTATTTTTTTATCCAAAAGCTTATCAAAAAAGGATTTATTTTCTTTAAACATATTATTATTTCTGAATTTAATAAAACGACCTTGCGCATGAATACTGCTTCCGTTGGTTTTATAAATCACTAATTGATAGTAAGGAATGACCCAAGTAAAATTACTCAACCCTTTGTTGATGTATATGAGAATGCCGCGTGAACGCATTTCAATATTGGCATAATTAACATCGGAAATGATGTTGGTATATGTTTTCATATTCGGACTAACTTCATCAATAATCATACGTTTAGAACCAATGCCTTTCATTTTAAGCGACTGTAAAAAAGAATAGCGTTTTCCAACCAAATCGTTGATTAGGTTTTCGTGTTCTTTGTTTTTATGTGTGGTGTCTAATACCATATCCAAATATACATCAAATTTACTAAATGTTTAATATTTTTTGATATATGTTAAACAAAAAATTAACATTTATATATGAATTTTTGAAAAAATAATAATATCATTTACGCTTACTGAGGGTATGCTTTTTTAAAATGCGAAGGCTTTCATTTTTTACGAGCATGTTTTTTTGAAGATTCCAAAGCGTGGTACTCGCTCTTTTTCTACTTGCTTGAATGTCCACAATGGGATAAGGGTAATCGATTCCCAATCTCACATTGTAAAAACGTTGTTCCATCTCGGTCATTAAATAAGGTTCATGAGCAAAAGGTGTGTCTAAGTCTTTCAGCTCAGGCACCCATTTTTTTATGAATATCGCTTCTGGGTCGTGCTCTAAGCCATTTTTTATGGGATTGTAAATTCTAAGGGTATTGATGCCCGTTTCACCAGCTTGCATTTGTAGTTGTGGAAAATGGATGCCGGGTTCAAAATCCAAAAACTGTTGTGATAAATGTTTGCTGGCTTCTTGCCATGGTTGCCATAAATTGTGTGTGAAAAACGAAACCACCAAAGCACGCATTCTAAAATTTAAATACCCCGTTTCGTTCAAACAACGCATGCAGGCATCTACCAACGGTACGCCAGTTTTTCCCGTTTTCCAAGCCTCTTGATACTGTTTAGACAAGTCTTTTCTGAGTTCATGATAACCTTTGTTGATACTTTCCGTTTCCATGGTGTGCTCCATTTCGAACTTTTGAATAAAATGGGCTTGCCATTTGAGCCTGGACAAAAATGCTTCCAATTGTTTTTTGTTTGATGAGGAAACATTCAAATCCAAAGCCGATTTAAAAACTTGCCGCACCGAAAGATTTCCCCAAGCTAAGTAGGGAGAAAGTCTGCTACATGATTTTCTGGCGTCCAATGGTTTTGAGATGGAAAACATGTAATTTTTGTAGCGACTGTTTAAAAAAGATTCTAAATATTTAAGCCCGGTAGTTGTCCCGCCTTTTTGAAAATTGGTTGTTTTTGGAGTTGACAAAGATACGGTTTGGCATTCTTGTTCTAGGATGGCAATGTCTTCAGTCGATAAGAACTGTTCTGTTTTTGGGTGAAATTCACATAATGGCATATTCATAAAGGTTTCCCATTTCTCTGCCCATTGTTCTCTGTTTTGCAAGCCCCTGTAAATCCCATTATTAATGTTTTCCTGCCAATCGATAAAATTGTTTTTACAAAATCGTTTGAAAATTTTATCCCTATTGAATGTTACCAAAATACCTGTCTCTTGATGTGAAAATACATTCACAACTTTGAAGTGGGTTTGGATTCTATTAAATGCGGAAATAATATCTGTTTGTATGGCTAAAACTTTGGTATTGAATTGGCTTAGCCTAGCATTCATATCTTCTAATGATTGTTTGATAAAATTCCAATGGCGCTCGCTGTAATGTGGGTCGTCTAGCAACATGGTTTCAAACACATATAATACCAGTACACGATTGTCCGAAGCCAACGCATTTTGGATGGCTTCATTATCATCCAAGCGTAAGTCACGTTTCAGCCAAACAACGGAAATAGGTTCTTTATCAGTAGGCATCTTGATGTTCTATAATATTAGGTTTTTAAATCCGTAGCCTATTGTTTTATAAGGCTTTGCGTTTACGGCATCGATCACTACAATATTTGACAGATTCCCAATTCTTTTCCCATTTTTTTCGCCATGTAAATGGCAATTGACAAACAACACATGTTTTTTGAGGTAGGTGTTGTTTTTTAATCATGTTTTAATGGGCTAATTCTTTAATCAATCCATTAAAAATAATGCCGTGAAACGGCAAAACGGCATACCAATACAATCTGCCCGCTAATCCGCGAGGTCTGAATGTGGCAGTTTGTTTTAAAATACCATCTTCGATTTTAAATTCCAGCCAAGCTTCACCCGGAAGCTTCATTTCGGCATATAAAAGCAATTTTTTTTGTTGTTTATCCGCAAAAATAACACGCCAAAAGTCTAGGGCATCGCCGGCATCCAAGTCCGTCGGACTCGTTCTGCCTCGTCTTAATCCAATACCTCCAAAAAGTTTATCGATATATCCACGGATTTTCCATAAAAAGTTACCATAATACCAACCATTCGTACCACCTATGGACCAAATTTTATCTAGAGTATTGGCTTCGTTTTTAACCTTACTTTCCTTGTAATCTTTGAAACATCCGAATTTTGGAACGTTAATGTATTTATGCAAATCATTTCCCAATCTGCCGCTGCTAACCAACGAATCTTTCCAACTGGAAATGATGCTATTTTGTTCAATTTTCTCAAAAGCTAACTCCACAGCTTTCTTATAAGTTAATGGTAAGACACCTAAAATGCTATTGATATTACTCGGTTTCCCAATAATTTGAACGCCCATGCTATCTACCAAAGTCGTCGCCAATTTATAGGATGTGGACGTGACAAAATACAACCAATACGATGATAATTTTGGCGTCATTACAGGAACAGTGATGATGTATCTTTTAAGTTTTCGTACTTCAGCAAACTTGAGTAACATTTCTTTATAGGTCAATATTTCTGGTCCGAAAATATCGTAAGAGTTGTTGTATAATGTTGTGTTTCCGGCACTATTCACTAAAAAGGTTAAAACATCCCTTACCGCAATGGGCTGCGTTTTTGTATTTAGCCATTTTGGTGCAATCATAAAAGGTAGTTTTTCAACCAAATCCCTTATGATTTCAAAAGAAGAACTGCCAGAACCGACAATAATACCAGCTTTAAAAATGGTTAATGCATAGGTATTTGATTGTAAAATGTCTTCTACATGCTTGCGTGAACTTAAATGTTTGGAAAGTTCTTTTTCGTTGGTGATGCCACTTAAATAAATAACTTGTTTTACAGCCGTCTGTTCCAAACTGTTTTTAAAATTCACAGCGCAACGTGCTTCCAGAATGCTAAAATCTTCTGAAGCATTGGACATAGAATGTATCAAGTAATACGCAACATCGATATCCTTTGGGATATTATTTAAGGTAGCTTCATTTAAAAAATCTACTTGAACAAAAGAGACTTGTTCTTCTTTCAAATACCCTTTATCAGCACGCATCGTATCTCTTACAGTGCACACAATGTCATGTCCTTCTTGGATTAATAAAGGGATAAGCCTCTTGCCAATGTAACCGGTGGCTCCTGTAACGAGAATTTTCATTTAAGATATTTTTCTGGGTCTTTGGTAATCCAAGCGTGTTGGTGATATCGGCAAAGCATAACCATCCAAACCATTGATGGCAACAACATGTGCTTCGGATAAATTGACAAAACCATCTTCTTTTAAAAGAGGATCATTGATGTTTAAATGTTGGATTTCTCCAATTAAAAGAATAGTGCCATTCTCTTTAATAGCGTATTCTTCAACATATTTCATACCCATTTGAACAGGTGCATGTTTGACGTAAGGTGCGTGAAAATGGTTCAAATAATCTTCTTCCAAAGTAGTCATATCAAATTCTGAAATGGATGAATCGTATTTAGCTGAAGTATGATGCGCTTCTTCGATGATGGCTTGGTGTACATGGTTTATGGTATAAACGCCCGTTTCTTTAATGTTATCGTAGGTGTTTCTAGTCACCGTATTTGGCCTTAAAATAAATCCTAACAAGGCGGGTTCTGAGCCTAGATGTATCACCGAACTAAAAATCGCCACATTAGAAATACCGCTTGCGGATTTTGTGCCAATTAAGTTAGCCGATTTATAACCAGAACAACTGTTGATGAGATTTATTTTGTAAAAATGATTTAATTCTGAAATATCTTTGTTGCTGAAATAAGCCATTATAAATGCTTGTAATTATTTATTTTAATGTTATTCGCTTTTAAATCGAACATTAAATTATACAAACCGAAAAAGGTTCGATTGATATAGATGAAATGCTTCGAACCTCTATTACCATTCATTTTCTTTAAATCTGTACTTTTAGAGTAGCGTTCACCCAGTTCTGCAATTTTTCCGAAGAAATTTTTATCTGAAAAATCAAAATGCTCCTTGTGAAATGGCTGTGTAAATAAACTCAGCATCTCGTGGAACATAGTGGTGAAAAATTCCAATTCTTCTTTATTATCGTCTACTTTTAATATTTCCAATTCAAACAACTTAGATGTAAAATAGGCTTTATCATTTATGCTTTCAGGCTTTGCCAGTTCAAAATAAGGCACATAAAAATCATTGGGGATGGCTTTCATACAACCAAAATCCAATGCGATAAGTTCCGCATTTTTAGAAATTAAAAAATTACCCGGATGTGGGTCTGCATGTACTTTTTTCAGTACATGAATTTGATACATATAGAAATCCCAAAGTGATTGTCCGAGTTTGTTAGACTTTTCAACATCATTATTGTAAGCTGTAAATTCCGAAATATGTTCGCCTTCCATATAATCCATCGTAATGATGCGTTCACAGGACAAGGCTTCATAATAATTCGGAAACAAGAGGTTGGAAATGTGAGAGCAAGCCAAAGCAATTTCCTTACTTTGCTTCATTTCCAACAAATAATCCGTTTCCTCAATAAGTTTATTTTCTACTTCCTTAAAATATTTATCGGAATCTTTTCCCTTAATATTAAACATACTCATGGCAATGGGTTTTACCATAGCCAAATCGGACGCGATACTTTTTGCAACTCCTGGGTATTGGATTTTCACAGCAAGTTTTTTCCCGTCTTTTTCCGCAACATGGACTTGTCCGATGCTTGCGGCATTTACAGAAGTTGCATTAAAAGTATCGTATATGTCATTGGGAGATTTCCCGAAATATGTTTTGAATGTTTTTAAAACTAATGGCGGAGATAATGGCGGAACCGAAAATTGTGAAAGCGAAAATTTATCAACATACGCTTGAGGTAAAATGCTTTTTTCCATGCTTAACATTTGCGCGACTTTTAAAGCACTTCCTTTTAGCTGTTTCAGCCCATCATAAATATCTTCAGCATTATTTTTGTTTAAGCGATCTTTAGCCTCTGTTTCTGGATTAATCATTTTATCCCCATAATACTTGAGGTAATTAACGCCGACTTTGGCACCAGTGGATACTAATTTACTGGCGCGTTGCATTTTTGAAGTAGGTATACTGTCTATGGTTTTCATTTTCTTTTTTAATTCATGTTCATTTTTTCTTTGAAAAGAAATTTTCCAAAGTCAATGACACTTTTAATGGGGGTAACATTTAAAATATCAAAACTAGTGTTTACCGATTTTTCTATGAAAATGTCCGTTTTCTCAAAACTGGCAGATGTGTCATCCAACCAGAATTTCATGGTAACCAACAATTGAATCCAACCAGATTCGCTAATGGCCTTGTTTTGAAATTTTTCTATCTGAGCCTGTTTGATATCAAGTATTTCAATACCTAATTGGTCAATGTATTTTGAAAAATGACGTTTTAATTCCGATAATACAGCTAGATTTTTAAGACTGTTTTTGTGCTTGTTCAAAGCATAAACCACGTAACTTCTATTGGCAGTTAAGTTTTCAAAAAAGGTAAAATAAAATGCCAATAACTTGTTTCGAGAGTCATATGTGTTGTAATCCTCATTCTTTTCCAACACAGTGATGGTATTGTGAAAAAACGCTTTGAAAACGTGCTTTTCAATCGCTTCAAAGGACCCGAAATGAGTATAAAACAATGATTCATCAATATTATTTGCTTTTGCGAACGCATACACCGATTTAGGATGTTGGTTATGTTCTAAAACATAATCCATATACCATGTGATGATGTCATTTTCAGTAATTGTTTTCTTTTTTGCCATGACTTTGTAGATATAGCGTAAAGATACAAAATGTTTAACGATATAAATAAAAAGTTAAACAAATATTAACAGTATGAAGGATTAAGACACCATGAAAAAGGATGTCTAAAATTAATGATAAGAGGGTTTTAACAGAGGTTTAATCGTTCAAACTAAAGTAGTGCTTGAGTTTAGTCGCGTAATTTATTGTGTAATTCTCGCTTGATAGAATTTTTTTTCGAAGACGATATCGTTAATAAAAAGAAAGGCTTCCTTAATATCCTCGTTGGGGATGTCGAATTCTTTATGTCCTTGTTTTAAGTAACTATAAAACATAAAGCTAGAATTAAGAGCTTCTAATTTTTCGGTAATTCGTTGGGACCCGTCAATAATTAAAAATCCTTTACTTTTTAAATCGCAGGTATGGTGAGCTCCCTTGCCATAAGGAACAATTTTATCTAAGGCACCATGATAAAAAACGGCGGGGACTGAATTATTTATGATATCCGCATTCAATAAAGCACCAGAAACAGAAATAACGGCAGCAGGTTTAATATGGGAATACCTATCTAAATTTCTAATAACCAATTCTCTATTATAAATAACATTTAACGCCGTTTCTGCACCAGCACTTATGCCTATAATAACAATTTTAGACTCATCTATTCTAAAATTGGTTTTATAATTCAACAAATATTCTAAGGCACTTAGTAAATCATCAGCAGCATTGCTGTAGACTTTTAATTTTCTGTTTACGGGTAAGTTACAACTAAAGTATTCATTTTTTTTTAACAGCCTGTAATCAATAGACGTTACTACATACCCTTTTTTTGCGACATTTTCGGCTAAATTAATTAACGAATTAGTATTTCTACTACCAGAATTAAAACCACCTCCATGTACAATAACAAATAAAGGTCTTTTGACAAGTGAATCGTTTTCAGGTTCATAAAGATCCAATTTCAAGGTGTCCTTGCCCTTAATGGAATAAGTATATGTTTTACTGCTTATACTATCGAAAACAGGATCGATGTATCTGGTTTGTGATATAGCAATACAAGAAAAAAACAACAATATGCATGTTGCTATTTTATGGGTCATAATGTGGTAGTAAATAATAGCCAAAGTAAAGACTAAAAAAGGAACTACGAAAATATTTATGGATACCATTTAAATAAATAATTTACTGAAAACTAAAATGTTATAATAAAGCACCAAGAAACCCATGAGCTTAAATTAAAGTTTTCCATTAGAGGCATTTAGATGAATAATCCGTACTTAATTTAAGATTTTGTTAACAAATTAGAAAATAAGAATGTTTAATTTTAAAAGTTAAAATAAAATCAAAAAAATAACATGAAAAAACTATTAGTATTATTGCTAACCATTACTACGGTGCTTGCTGTTGAAGCACAAATAGTAACACCACAACCAAGTCCGTCCTCTAAAGTAGAACAGAAAGTCGGATTAACAGATGTAACTCTGGAATATTCCAGACCCAACATGCGAGGACGTAAAATTTTTGGAGATTTAGTTCCCTATGGCCAAGTTTGGCGTTTAGGAGCTAATCAAAATACAAAAATCACCTTTAGCACCGATGTTAAAGTGGGTGAAAAGACATTAAAAGCAGGAACGTATGCTGTTTATGCCATCCCTAATGCTACTGCATGGGATGTTATATTTTATACAGATGCCACTAACGGTGGCTTGCCAGCTAAATGGGATGATGCAAAAGTAGCAGCAAAAGTAAATGCTGAAATTTATCCTTTGCCAATGAATATAGAAACGTTTACCATATCATTTGATGATTTAACAAGTAATAGTGGGGTTTTAGGAATTATGTGGGAACAAATATATGTGGGTGTAAAAATTGATGTACCTACTGATGATATGGTATTAACTAGCATCAATAATGTAATGAATGCTACACCAACAGCTAATGATTATTTTAACGCTGCAGTGTATTATTTACAAGAAAATAAAGATATTAAACAAGCGAAGACATGGATTGATAAAGCCATTACCATGGCTGGTGACAAAGCTCCGTTTTGGCAGCTAAGACAGCAATCATTGATTTATGCAAAAGCTGGCGATAAAGCAGGAGCGATTGCAGTTGCAAAAAAATCTTTGGCTGCTTCTGAAGAGGAAGGAAATGCAGATTATGTAAAATTGAACAAAGATTCTTTGAAGGAGTGGGGAGCGATGTAATTTGGATGATAGAACGCTTAGCTTTTAGAGGTTTAGATTTTTAGACCTTTGAGATTTGTTTACATAAATTAAAAAAACCTAACAGATTTATTTTTGTTAGGTTTTTTTAGTTTTTAGTATTTCAGGTTTATAATTTCCCTAACCTCATCCAGTAGTTTGATAAGTTTTCTGCTGAAATCAAAGGTCATGATATTACTTTCTTTTTTACCTTCTTGAAGCAGCTTATTGAAGTGCATAGTTTCGTATTTATAACCAAAGATGTTACTGTCGTAACCAAAATCAATGGTTTCTTCTTTGCCATCTGAAATTAAAGTAACCGTACTTGGACAATGAAACTCGCGATTGATTTTTATGGTTCCCTTTTCACAATAAAAAATAGCTTCCGTTGGAAATACTTCCAAAATGGAACTTTTTAAATAGGCATTTACGTTATCACCGTAATTAAAAACCATGTGGCATGAAGAATCAATGCCATTTTCAAAAAAAGTAGCGTTGGCCTCTATATTATTCGGCATTCCTAAGGTTGATAAACTTGCAAAAATAGGATAGATGCCAATATCCAATAAACTACCACCGCCAACAGCTTTATTAAATAATCTATCTTGAGTGTCGAACGGTTTTTTAAATCCGAAATCACTTTCTACTTTTAGAATATTTCCATAGGTTTTATTTTCTAATTCCTTTAGTACATATTGATAATGCGGCAAAAAATACGTCCAAAGTGCTTCCATTAAAAGCACATTTTTTTCTTTGGCTTTTGCAATCATGATATCAACATCCTTCGCGTTCATGGCAAAAGGTTTTTCACCTAAAACGGCGATGCCTTTTTCTAAACACATGAGTGCGTTTTCTTTGTGAAGGGCATGAGGCGTTGCTATATAAACGGCATCAATATTCGGGTCGTTTGCTAAATCCTCATAGGTGGCATAGGCTTTTGTAGCCCCATATTTTTTTGCAAATTCATCTGCTTTTTCTTGTGATCTAGAGGCAACAGCGTATAATTCGGCATCTTTAATGGTTAAAAGGTCGTTTGCGAATTTATTGGCAATACCGCCTAGACCAATAATGCCCCATTTAATTTTTTTAGTTTGTGATTGTTCTATCATTTCTTGTTGTTAGTTGTATTATACTTGCAATAGTAATAACTATGGTGCACCCTACAAAATTTAACCATAAAAAAGGAAGGTTAATATATTCGTATAAGTCTAAAAAATAAAGAGCAATGACGATGGCTTGCGTAATTAATGCGCTTATAAAAACAGCATTACCTCTAACAAATTTAAAGAAAAATGCCAATAAAAATATGCCCAATACATTACCATAAAATATGGAGCCGATAATGTTTACCAATTGTATTAAGTTTTCGGCAAGATTGGCAATACAGGCAACGCCAATCGCTATTATGCCCCAAGCGAATGTAAACCATTTGGAGGCTTTTACCATGTGGTCTTCGGTTTTTTCACTGGTGTTACGTTTGTACAAATCCATGGTTGTTGTAGAACCCAACGCATTTAATTCACTTGAGGTACTGGACATAGCGGCACTTAAAATAACAGCTAAAAGTAAACCTATGAGTCCTCTGGGTAAATTGTTTAAAATAAAATAGATAAACACATAATCCACGTCGTTTTTTTCTACTTTAATTTTTTGCTTTTCAGCAGCTTTATCGATTAGGGACTTTGCTTTATTTCTTATGTTGCTATTAGCTTCATTCGCCAATATAATGGCTTTAGCGGCATCAGTGCTTTCAGAACTTACGTATGATTTTATATGTTCCCTTTTATTGTTAAAAATAATGTCTTCTTCTTGTTGAAGGGATTTATAGTCGTCAGCAAATTCAGAATTCAGAATAAATTCCGTCGCATTGGGATTAAAGTTTAAAGGTGCTTGATTGAACTGATAAAAAACAAAAACCATGATACCAACCAACAAGATAAAAAATTGCATAGGTACTTTTAGCAGACCGTTAAAGAGGAGACCTAATTGCATTTCCTTAACCGATTTCCCAGATAAATAGCGCTGTACTTGACTTTGGTCAGTACCAAAATACGATAGCATTAAAAACGTTCCACCAATAATACCGCTCCAAAAGGTGTATCTATTATTAAAATCAAATGAAAAATCTAAAATATTCATCTTTCCACTGGCGCTTGCTATATGAAGGGCTTTGGTAAATGTAATATCCTGCGGAAGTTTACTTATGATGATAAAAAATGCTACAAGCATCCCAATGAAAATAATGACCATTTGATGTTTTTGGGTCACGTTAACCGCCTTTGTGCCACCGGAAACGGTATAAATAATGACTAAAATACCGATGATGATATTCAGAATCAATAAATTCCAACCCAGTACAACGGATAAAATAATAGCAGGCGCAAAAATGGTTATCCCTGCCGCTAAACCGCGCTGAATTAAAAATAAAATGGCTGTAAGGGTTCTGGTTTTTAAATCGAAACGATTTTCAAGAAATTCATAAGCCGTATACACATTAAGCCGATGGTACAAAGGGATAAAAACCATGCAAATAACAATCATGGCTATGGGTAAACCAAAATAGAATTGTACAAAGCCCATCCCGTCATTAAAGGCTTGTCCAGGAGTTGAAAGGAAGGTTATGGCACTGGCCTGTGTCGCCATAACCGATAAACCAATGGTCCACCATTTAGAGGTGTTACCCCCTTTTATATAGTCCTGTACATTTTTGCTGCCTCGAGTTTGCCACGTTCCATATACAACAATACCTAACAGAGTAACTACTAAAACAATCCAATCTATCCAATAGAGTTCTTGCATTGTTTTAAATGGATTGCGTTAAAAAATAAAATAAGATGATATAAACAGCATTCGCAACCAGCACCAGCGTGTACATCTTATTCCATTTATAATCTTTCATCCGTTATTTTTTAAGATTTTCAGCTTGTTTGATGTCTTCTTTACCTATCGATAACATATTGGCAAATAGTCTATAAGCTCCAGAAACCCCTTCTGGGAATTCCCTAAAAAAGCTTAACCCTGTATAAATATAATGGCCTTTACCGTATTTAGCAACTAATAAGCTACCATCTTTTGGTGTTTCACCTTTGTCGTTCATAGAAAGAATGGGTGTAAACTCGCTTGCCCATTCACCTGGATAATATAAACCACGTTCTTGTGTCCATCCTTCAAAATCTTCTTGGGTTATTTTATTGGGATAATTTAAAATGGGGTGATTCGGATGTAAAAAACGGACTTCAGCATTTTCATCAGTGACACGATCTCTAGACAATTTTAAATCATAAGGCGCCAATTTATCCACCTTCAATCTGGTATTCGTATTATACTGGACAATCATATTACCGCCTTTTTCAACAAAATCGAATAATAATTGTTGCTTAAATTTTAATTCGTCAATGATATTGTAAGCTCTAACACCAACCACAACGGCATCAAATGCACTTAATATGTCGGCATTAATGCTTTCTGGATTTAAGGTTTGTACTTGGTAACCAATTTGTTGTAAACTTTCTGGAACGACATCGCCAGCTCCAGCAATATAAGCAATATTGTCGCCTTTTTTCTTAATATCTAACCTTACAACTTTGCTTTCACTTGGTTCTAAAACAGTTTGATATGGAATATGGTCGTAATCCATTTCAATGCGTTCTTTGGTATATGTTTTATTGTTAATATGGATGATTGGTTTGATATGCCCTTCGCTTTGGTTTTTAGGCGGCATGATAGTAAATATGAATCGTTGCTCCTCATCTTTATTGGCGATAGAAACAGTTTGTTTTTCTGGAGATACACTCCAATCTTTGGGATGATTGATTTCAACAAAACCTTCTAAATTATCCCGACCTGCTTTTACAATGATTTCCACATTTTTTTGTTTGTCATTTTCAAAAATGATGACCTTTTCAGGAATTTTTGCTGAAGCTTCTGGAATAATTTCGAACGGACGGTACAACTCACCTTTTTCTGGTTTTCCAAAACGATAGACAACGTGTTTTGTAATGGTAATAGGCGTGTCATTTATTTTTAAATTGATGTCAACAGAAACATGTCTCGGTGTTTCCGGCAATCCAATTAAATTTATATCATCTACTTTATACATGCCCAACGAACCTTTTTCAGCCAACCAATAAGGTGTTGTATAGGTTTCGTCATTTGAGATGGTATAGTCGGTTTTAATATTTTGTTTGATGTTTGGTTTTAAAACGGTATTTTGTTGACTGGTAGAACCATCTTTTTGTGAAAGGCTAACCAATTCAATAGTTGCATTACTTCTATTTACAGCTTCAATATTTATTTTGATTTTACTGTTTGGGGTACTTGAACTGGTTTCAGCGGATGCTTCCAAATATAATCCAGCACAGGCTTCTATGATGAATTTTAATTCTTTGGTTTTGATGGTTTTCCAATGCGTATCTTCAATAGCTTGCAGTAATTGGTAGGCTTTCATTAAATCCGTAAGATGTACCGATGGGTCTTTAAAATTGAATTCCTGTTCAACTTTATATAAAATATCACCAATGGCTTTTCCACCTTTTACACGGTTCCAGGACGTATCAATGCCCGAAAAAACAGATTTATTATTTACTAAAGCATCACCTTTTAAAAATTCAATATATTCATTTTGTGATCCTCTATTGGTTTGTCTTCCAAAACCCTGACTTAAATGTTGACTACTTGCCAACGAAGACACTTCATTGTTTGATAAGCCTTTAAGTGGATAGTATTCGCCAATATCAAAAGTTATTAGGTTAGTTTTATCGGCTTTTTCGAACTCTTCCGGACTTCCAAAAGCCCAAGGACTGGTGTTATAAAATATGCGTTTTGGTTGCCAAACATCAGCGATTTTTTGTATATCAGGAAAAGCAGATTTGTCATTCGCCAAATCAAAAGCTTCAAAACTTAACATGGCAGAACTGGTATGATGTCCGTGTGTTGTACCTGGGGTTCTATGGTCAAAACGGTTAATGATCACATCTGGTTTAAATTTTCTAATGGCTAAAACCACATCACTTAATACACCATTTTTATCCCAAATAGATAAGGTTTCTTCTGGGTCTTTTGAAAAACCAAAATCATTGGCTCTTGTAAAAAACTGTTCCCCGCCATCAATACTTCTAGCTGCCAATAATTCTTGGGTTCTTATAACACCCAATAAATCCCTAATTTCAGGGCCAATCAGGTTTTGTCCACCATCACCTCGTGTTATGGATAAATATCCAGTTCTGGCTTTTACATGGTTGGACATATAGGAGATAAGCGACGTGTTTTCATCATCGGGATGCGCCGCTACATATAAAACAGACCCTAAAAAATTTAGTTTTTGAATGGATAGATAAATGTCGGATGTTGAAGGTTTTACTGGTTGTTGTGCTTGAAGAATGCCACAAAATAGGGCACATAGAAAAGGAATGAGTAAATGTTTTCTCATAAAGTTTTTGTTAGCTGATAGCCAAATATATAAAACTAAACAAGCGTGTAGGTTTCTTTTAATGTTTCTTTAACGTTAGAATGGTTGTTGGTTACAAGTTGTTGGTTGGTAGTTATGATTGTTGGCAAATTGTGTTCAGGATGGTTTGTCTCCCTAAGACCAAAGGCCCAAGACCAAAAGCAACCCTAAAGCCACTTCTTCCGTTTGAAGTAAATAAGCATTCCTATAAAAAGGACAATCATAACGCCCCAAAGAATAAAATAAGAATATTTATAATGAAGTTCAGGCATGTAATCGAAGTTCATTCCATAAATACCCGCAATAAATGTTAGAGGAATGAATATCGAAGCCATAATGGTTAATACTTTCATGACTTCGTTCATTTTATTGCTAATGGTAGTCATGTACATATCCATTAAACTCCAAATCATTTCCCTGTAGATATCAATATTTTCTGAAACCTGAATTAAGTGGTCGTAAATATCGCGGTAATAGGTTTTTGTTTTCTCTAGAATGAGTGGACTCTCATGTTTTTCAATTCTGCTAATGACTTCACGCAGCGGAAAAATAGCACGGCGAACTCTTAATATTTCTCTTTTTAAATCTTGAATATCTCTATTGATTAATTTATCTACATGTCCTGAAAAGATACGACTTTCATAATCTTCAATTTTTTCGCCTAAATCCTCTATAATACTAAAATAGTGATCGACAATAGCATCCATCAAAATGTACAACAAATAATCGGCTTGCATAGTGCGAACCCTACCTTTTCCATGCCTGATACGGTTTCTTACGGTATCAAATACATCACCATCAGATTCTTGGAAAGAAAGCACATAGTTTTTGCCAAGAACAAAGCTGACTTGTTCTGAAACTATGGTTTCGTTTTCGTGCTGATAAAGCATTTTCAAGACGACAAATAAATAATCATCATATTCATCAATTTTAGGACGTTGCGAAATGCTTACAATATCTTCTAAAACCAAAGGGTGTAAATTGAAGTGCTTGCCTATTTTTTCAATTTCATTAACATGGTTCAGACCATTAAGATTAATCCATGTAATGGTATCTGTATACTTGAATTCAAAAATGTCTTCAACATTATTTAATTCTTTATCGATACATTGTTCGTTATTATAATCAAAAGCTTCAATGAATAATTTTTTTGATGATTTTTCCCCAGTATAAATAACACTGCCAGGTGCCAGTCCTATTTTTTTATACCGTTTTTTACCTTTGATTTTACCCATTTTTATAAATGTATAACGTATTTATATGGCATCCATGCCGTCATCAACAATAGCGTCTTTTTCAATAAGGGTCACTGCTTTTTGTAGCATTAAATTGTTGGGATAGGTTACTAGATCACCATTCTGCAATCGAAGATGTAGCTGAAACGCTCTAATGTCTTCTATAATACCTTCAATAGGGAAATCTTTATCGTGTATTTGAATTTTGTCTCCAACTTTATAAGGAAACGAGAAAAACATGATGATACCAGAGGTGATGTTGCTTAAAATAGACCAAATGGCAAACAATCCAATACCTAAAACCGCAAAAACAGAGGAGAATATAACTGCTAAATCCTTTGCCTCAGTACCGAAAATAAATGGAATTATAAGGAGCGCTATTAGAAATAACGTAACTGAAACATATCTATTAATTAAATGGATTCTGGCCAAATTAATACCGTTTCTTCGGGATATTTTTGTGATAAGTGTGGTTAAAATAAATCGGACGATTAGTAAAAAAATAAGAAGAAAGCCAGTGGCTATTAAGGCGCTTTTATGAGTTTCGAAAAACATGTTAATTTTGTTTTAATTCAATGATTAACAAAGATACGCTAGAAAATAGAAAAGGGTTGTTTAATTTATTGTTTTTACAAATCATTAACAATATCATATAACGATTTGTAAACAAGATGCGTTGGCATGCCCATAACATTAAAGTAAGAGCCTTGTATATTGGTAACACCAATTTGCCCAATCCATTCTTGTATGCCATAAGCACCGGCTTTATCAAAGGGCTCACAGGTTTTAATGTAATAATTTATTTCTTCGTCGGTTAAATTTTTAAAAGTGACTTTTGTAATGTCGTTAAGTGTTTTTTCAAATTTAGTTGTTGTAAAACAGATTGATGTAATCACTTCATGAGTAGCATTGCTTAAAGATTTTAGCATCGCAAAAGCATCAAATTCATCTAATGGTTTACCTAGTGCTTTTCCGTTGTGCCAAACAATGGTATCGCTTGTGATTAGAATATCGTCATCATTTAATTCATTTTTAAACGGAAGTGCCTTTAACTGTGCTAAATAATCACTGATTTCAAAATGCTTCAATCGAGAAGGATAGTCTTCCTTTATGGGTTTTAAACGAACCTCAAAATCCAATCCCAATTCTTTAAAAAACTGTTGCCGTCGAGGGGAACCCGAAGCTAAAATGATGTTATGGTTTTTTAATGTTTCGCTTAGCATTACCTTGTTACATTATAGGTGTATAAAAGTAAGGAAAGCATTCCAAAAAGCATAATCCATTTAAGGATGTTACTAATATGGGTGTAGTCGGTTTTTATTTGGGCACTCAAAATTTTAATATTCAAATAGAGTAGAGGCGCTAGGATGAAAATCAAGAAATAAATGACAGCGATTTGGTTGTTGTATAAAGAATCCACCACATAATATCCTATAACAAATAACGTCAATAGTGAAAGCCCCAAAATTATATACTTTGTTTTTTCCTTTCCAATAATAATTGGTAGCGTATGCATGCCCGCTTTAGCATCCCCTTCTATATCTTCAACGTCTTTGGCTATTTCCCTTATGAAGTTTAAAATGAAAGCCATATAAGCGTAATTTAATATGGTTTTAAAATACAGGAATTGGATGGTTTGGTTTTGCTCGGTAATATTAGGAATCAATTCAAAAATACCAACAATAAGAATGCTTAAAGCCACTATTACTGAAATGATTAGATTACCTATTAAGAAGAGTTGTTTTAAATAGGTTGAATACACATAAAGTAATACTGAAATGATTACGAACAAAGAAAAAAATCCGCTTCTTCCAACGGAATTGGATAAATAATATCCAATTCCAACACCAACCACATTTAAAATAATAAATAAATTATAAGCTATCTTTTCTGAAATGCTTTTACCTACAATGATTTTATCAGGTTTATTAATGACATCGGTTTCAATATCATTAATATCGTTAATAATATTTCCAGCCGCCGCAATAAAAATGGTCGCAACAATTAGAAGAATGATACCTAAAGTATCTAAGGTAGTTGTTACTCCATAAGGTTCCAGAAAAGCATATTTAATTAGTAACTGCACTATGGCAATCATTACTAAATTTTTCCAGCGAATGAGGTTTAAGATGCTAATCAAAGTTAATAGTTAATAATGAAAAGTGAATAGTGTATGGGTAACGATAATCCTCAACAACAAACACATAACTTTAAAAAACCCATTTATCCTGAACTTTTAAAACTTGTTCTATAACATCGCGAACGGCACCTTTTCCACCTTTTTTATGGGATATGTATTTGGCAACCCCTTTTATCTCTGCAACGGCATCTTGTGGGCAACAAGGTAACCCAACAACTTTTAAAACAGGGTAGTCTGGCATATCGTCACCCATATAAAGTATGTTTTCTGTTTTAATATTGTTGGTTTCTATGTATTCATAAAATTTCTCTAGTTTTTTGTGGGCTCCTAGATAGACTGTTTTAATACCGAGTGCTTCTAACCGAATTTTAACACCATCGTTAGTGCCTGCCGAAATGATGGCAACATTATAACCCGAATTTACCGCGAATTTAAGGGCGAAACCATCCCTTACATTCATAATTCTTAAAAGTTCTCCCGTGTTGGTAACGTGCAAATCACCATTGGTTAAAACGCCATCGACGTCAAAAATAAAAGTGGTAATGTGGTTTAAATATTCTTTATAGCTTTTTTCTTCCATGTGTCTTTTGTATAGATTCGGTTAGTAATTCATAAATGGCTTTATGATGTGGGTTGTTATTTAAAATTTTCAAATGTTTTCTGATGGTTTTTTTATCATTGCGTTTGGCAGGCCCCGTTTGTGCCATATAAGGTGAAAATTCCTGAACTTTATTAGCGGTTTCAAGTATTAGCGGTTTTAAAATATCAAAATCAGCACCTTCACTTTCCGTGATTTCATGAGCCACTCTGTATAATTGATTTGTAAAATTGTTCACAAAAACAGCAGCTAGATGTAACACGCGTCTTTGGTCGCTATTCACTCTCTTAGTGGAACTTCCTAAACTAATTGCCATGGATTTTAAAAGATGATAATCGGCACTTTTAATAGCTTCTATACAAATAGGCACATTTTCAAAATCCATATAAGCATTTTTGCTAAATGTTTGTAATGGATAAAAAACACCACGTCTATGTTTTTTGTCAATATCATAAAGGCTAACACTTCCCGAGGTATGAACTACCAATCGATTTTCAAATGGCAGTTTTGATGATAATTCTTTAATAGCATCATCGCTCACGGCCAAAATATAGACATCGGCTTCTTTAAGTTGAGACAAATCATCAATAATATCTACATCATTTTTATATGGACTAATTAGGTTTAAATGTCTGTTATACCATTGTTTAACAGATATTAGTTCTGTTTTTTGGAAAGCTTTGAATAAATGTGTGGCGACATTACCAGCGCCTAGAATTATTACAGAAATCATGTTGCTAAAATACAGAAGATAAATTGAAAATTAAAAGTTTCAAAGTAGCAAAGTGATAAAGTTACTCATATGAATTGTTAAACTTCCAGGAAGATTTTATCAACTAGAAGCTTTGTTGCTTTGTAACTTAACAACTTCGCAAGAAAATAGCGTAAATTTGTTTATATGAAGAATGATATTAAAACCAGGGAAGATGTATTTTTATTAGTGTCTACTTTCTATGTAAAAGTGAGAAAGGATGCTGTTTTAGGGCCTTTTTTTAATGATGTGATTACGGATTGGGACGCCCATTTAGACCGACTCACGACCTTTTGGGAATCCAGTTTGTTTTTAAAAACAAAATATTTGGGAAATCCGTTGGAAGCGCATGTAAAAGTTGACCAAGAAAACAACAATACAATAACGGAATTGCATTTCGGACTCTGGATAAACCTTTGGTTTCAAACCATTGACGAACTTTTTGAAGGTGATTATGCCGAAAATGCGAAACAACGTGCTCGAAAAATGGGAACGTTTCTGTATTTAAAAATTTTTGAGGCAAGACAGTCTCAGTAATCAGTTTTTACTAGAAATCACAGTTTTTTCAGAAACTCAGAAACCCAAAATCTTTGCAACTTAGAAACTTTGAAACCCTGAAACTTCGAAACTCTTTTTCACAAACTTTAACACTTCAAAATCAACATTAATACTTAAATTTGCCCCACCTAAAAAGGGTTCATCTTATGCAAAATAAACTAGCCAAAATTCTTTTTTCTACCCGTCTCACAGCCGTTTTATTTATAGTTTTTGCTGCCGCTATGGTAACAGGTACTTTTTTAGATGCTGGACAAGATACGTCTCCAACTGCTTATACAAGAAACTTAATTTACAACGCTTGGTGGTTTGAAGCCATTATGGGGATTTTTGTTATCAATTTTTTAGGAAATATTGTGAGATTTAGGCTATACAAAAAAGAAAAATGGTCGACTTTAATTTTGCACTTGGCATTCATTTTTATCTTAATAGGCGCTTTTATAACCAGATACGTGAGTTTTGAAGGGATGATGGCGATTCGTGAGGGTGCTACTGAAAACACATTTTTGTCACAAAAGACCTATGTTACGGCTTATATAGATGGTGATTATGAAATTGACGGTGTGGCACAACGCTTACCTATAGAAAAGGAAGTGGATTTTTCACATCGCATGGATAACAATTTTAAAATTGAAACCAAATACAACCAGCAACCGGTAACCATAGAACTTGAAAAATTCATCAAAGGCGCAGAAGAAGATATTGTGCCAGATGAAAGCGGGGAATCTTATTTAAAAGTTGTGGAGTCTGGTGGTGACGGGCCACACAATCACTTTCTAAAAATGGGAGAAGTGGCAAGTATCCATAATGTTTTATTTGCACTAAACAAACCCACCGATGGTGCCATCAATATCACTTATAATGATGAGGGACTTACCATAAATTCGCCGTTTGAAGGTGAGTATTTAACCATGGCAACCATGGCTCAAGGCACTCTTGTAAAAGACAGTGTGCAACCATTAATGTTGCGTTCGCGCTATATAATAGGCGATATGCAAATGGTATTTCCAAACCCTGTTGTAAAAGGCTTTTTTGATGTGGTTCAAAAATCACAAATATTGAAAAACGATGAAGATGGTGCCGTAATTAAAATAACTACCAATGGAGAAACTAAACGTATTGGTGTACTTGGAGGAAAGGGTATGGATAGAGCCTTCAAACAAGTACAAGTTGGCGGCTTGGATTTTGCCTTAAAGTATGGATCTAAAGTAATGGAATTACCATTTCAAATTAAGCTAAACGATTTTGAGGCTGAACGTTATCCAGGTACGGAAAGAGGCTATTCGGCCTATTCCAGCGAAGTCACCATAATTGATGAGAAGGAAGGTAGTTATGACTATAAGATTTTCATGAATAATATTTTGGATCATGGTGGTTATAGGTTTTTTCAATCGGGTTTCGACCCTGATGAAAAAGGAACGATTTTATCTGTAAATCACGATTATTGGGGCTCTTTGATTACATATATTGGATATTTCTTGTTGTATTTTGGGTTAATGGCCATTCTATTTAGTAAGCACTCCCGTTTTGGTGATTTAAAAAGGCAATTGGAAAATGTTAAATCAAAAAAGACAAAATTACTTGCTATTTTATTGTTATGTTTTGGTTTGAATGGGTTTTCTCAAGACCATTCCCAGCACGGTGTTCGCAATGATATCAAAGCCCAAAAAACATTGGTGGACTCGATTTTGAAGGCAAATATAGCACCTAAGGAACATGCGGAAAATTTCGGACACATGGTGATTCAAGATCTTGGTGGGCGTATGATGCCCGTAAATACCTATGCATCAGAAATGCTTCGTAAATTAAGCAAGAATGATACTTATGAGGAATTTGATGCGAATCAAATCTTTTTATCTATGCAAGAAAGCCCCATGCTTTGGTACAACGTTCCTGTCATTTATTTAGCCTTAAAAAAAGGAGACTCTATTAGACATATTGTTGGCGTGGACGAAAGTGAAAAATATGTTACTTTGTCAGATTTCTTTACGGAAAAAGGGGAATATAAATTAGCGCCTTATCTCGATGATGCATACAAAACAAATCAGCCTAATGCTTACCAAACGCAATTTAAAGAAACAGATCAACGGGTGACGTTGCTTTATAATACGCTTGAAGGTATGCCATTAAAAATATTTCCTGTGCCCAATGATGAGAATAATAAATGGATTTCAAATTACGATTTTAAGCGGGATGAAAATATTAAAATAACAGATTCATTATATGCCAACTTTATAAATAATGGGCTCAACGCTTACTTGTATATGCTGAATACAGCTAAGCAGTCAGGAAATTTTTCCGAGGCTGATAAGTTTTTAGAGGCATTTAAGAAAACACAACAACGTTACGGAGCTTCCGTCATGCTTTCTGATGAAAAGATAAACACAGAGGTATTATATAATAAATACGATATTTTTAAAAAGTTATTTAGTTGGTATTTATATGCCGGTTCTATTCTTTTTATTGTCTTGATTATTCAAATTTTTAAAGACAAAAGCAAGACTTTAAAAATAGTAGCGACCATATTTAAGGTTATTATAATTGGATTGTTTTTGCTGCATACTGCCGGGTTAATTGTAAGATGGTATATTTCCGGACATGCGCCTTGGAGTGATGCCTACGAATCTATGATTTATGTGGCTTGGGCGACCATGTTTTTTGGTTTAGCATTTGGTAGAAAAAGTGAATTAACCATTGCTGCTACAGCATTTGTAACCGCTATGCTTTTAATGATAGCCCATTGGAGTTGGATGGATCCTGCCATTGCTAATTTACAACCGGTTTTAAATAGTTATTGGCTCATGATTCACGTAGCTGTTATTGTGGCGAGTTACGGACCTTTCACATTGGGAATGATTTTAGGCATTGTGTCCTTACTGCTTATGATTTTCACTACGGAAAAGAATAAGGTTAAAATGGATTTGAATATTAAAGAACTTACGATCATAAATGAAATGTCATTAACCGTTGGTTTGGTCATGTTAACCATTGGAAACTTTTTAGGAGGTATGTGGGCGAACGAAAGTTGGGGACGTTATTGGGGCTGGGATCCAAAAGAAACTTGGGCGCTGATAAGTATTATGATGTATGCCTTTGTCATACATATGAGACTCATTCCTGGACTTCGTGGTAGTTGGTTGTATAACCTGTCTTCCATCATTGCCTTTGGGTTTATTATATTTACCTATTTTGGGGTTAATTTTTATCTATCGGGATTGCATTCTTATCAATCTGGTCAGCAAATAGCAAGTTTTAATGCCATTGCCATTGCAGTTGGGCTGATAGCTTTACTAGGTTTTTTTGCGTATCGTGGGTATGCCAAGTATTATAAGAAGTAATATTTTTTATGGCTAAAACAGGTCGAGATAAAAACACAAAAAATAAAGCGAAGCATTCTAAGCTAATGGCTCAAAAAATTAGCAAGAAAAAAACAGAAGCGGAACTAAGAAAAGAACGCTTAAAAGCTATTATTAATAAAGCAAACCAAGATAAGAATGATATTTAGTTTGGTTCTGACTTTCAATTTTTAGAAAGAAGTGTTTTTTTTAATCGTGTTTTAATCATTTAATAAGTTATTAAAATAACTGCTTAATCTTGTCATAACGTATCTCATCAAACTTTTTAATAACCAAATCCGCTTGGCTATAATCTTGGTTTTTTGAGTGAAAACTATCAAAAGCCACACAAAATATCCCAGCAGCTTTTGCGGCAGTAATACCGTTTGTTGCATCTTCAATAACCATACATTCTCCTTTTGAAAAACCTGTGGCTTCAGAAGCTTTTATAAAAATTTCAGGGTGAGGCTTCGATTCTTTTAAATCGGCGCCACTCAATTTTGCTTTAAAATAGGGGTTTAAATCAAATCGCTTAAAAATGCGTTCAATACTTGGCATAGTAGCCGATGATCCTAAAACCAAAGTAAGTCCGTTATTATGATAATCCTTTATCAAATCCAAAACACCTTCCATGAGATCAAAATTGGTATCATTTTCAAAAATATAATCAAAATGCTTTCTTTTTAGATTTACTAAGGTTTCAGGTGATGCTTCTAGGTTATAGATATCACAGAGTTGTTTACAAATATTCAAGGTCGATTTTCCAGTAAATGATTCATAAAGCGCAGCAGGAACTTTAATATTAACATCATCAAACATTTTATGGTAGGCAATATAGTGCAAAGGTTCACTTTCAATAATAACCCCATCCATATCGAATATAACAGCTTTTAACATTTTTTATTTTTTTTGCGAAGATATATGAATAGAAAATAATACCCTAAAACCTATTTGCAGTTTTAAATAAAATTTACATATTTGTTATTATGATTGTTTAAGTAAACTCCACGGAATCAGTCGAGACACTCTCGCAATAAGAACTAAGTCCCCTGAACTTGGTTATGTTTATCTTTTAATATATTTCAAAATGCAATCAAATAAAATATCCTTAAAACAATTTTTCCAATACTTTAAAATAGCCTTTACGGGCAAAGAACAAGAATTTACCTCAGGCAGCATTCGCCGTGCCGTTTTCATGCTGGCCATTCCCATGATTTTGGAAATGCTCATGGAATCCATTTTTGCGTTAGTGGATATTTTATATGTATCAAAAGTCAGTGTAAATGCCGTAGCCACTATTGGTTTAACCGAGTCTGTTATTACATTGGTGTATGCCTTGGCAATCGGCTTAAGTATGGCGGCAACAGCCGTTGTTGCTAGGCGAGTCGGTGAAAATGATATTGAAGGTGCATCGAATGCCGCGGTTCAAGTTATTTTCCTTGGAATTTTTGTAGCATCCATAATCAGTGTGATAGGAATTATATACCCAAAGGAAATTCTAAGCCTTATGGGTGCGGAACCCGATTTAATTGCCGAAGGGTATGGTTATACCCGAGTGTTATTAGGAGGCAATATTACCATTATGTTGTTGTTTTTAATCAATGCTATTTTTCGTGGTGCTGGGAACGCATCCGTGGCCATGTGGGCACTTGTTTTATCGAATACGCTGAATATTATTTTAGATCCTATTTTTATTTTCGGATTCGGACCCATAAAAGCATATGGAGTTGAAGGAGCTGCTATTGCAACCACAATTGGCAGAGGAACAGCCGTCATATTTCAATTGGTTATTTTATTTAAGGGCCATAGTAAAATTAAAATAGGACTTAAAGATTTGGTGTTCCGAGTTAAGATTATGTTCAATTTAATTAGAGTGTCATTAGGTGGGATTGGTCAGTTTTTAATAGCAACATCTAGTTGGGTATTTTTAATGCGAATTATGAGCGATTTTGGTAGTGAAGTATTGGCGGGTTATACTATTGCTATTCGGGTCATGATGTTTACCATGATGCCTGCTTGGGGATTGAGCAATGCGGCGGCAACGTTGGTCGGACAAAACTTGGGTGCCAACAAACCAGATAGAGCTGAACTTTCTGTTTGGAAAACAGGGGGTTATAGTGCTATTTTTATGGGATTGGTCTCTGTGATTTATTTAATATTTGCGCCACAAATTATTGCGTTATTCAATACAACACCCGATGTAGTAAAATATGGTAGTTTATGTCTACGGATTTTAGCATCTGGTTATATTTTTTATGGCTACGGCATGGTGGTTATCAATGCATTTAATGGCGCAGGTGATACTAAAACACCTACCTACATAAATTTTGTTTGCTTTTGGTTATTGCAATTACCGTTTGCTTATTTAATGGCTGTGACTTTGAATTTTGGACCGACAGGCGTTTTTTGGGCGATTACAATAGCTGAAGTCTTAATTGCCATAGTAGCCATTATTTGGTTTAAAAAAGGCACTTGGAAAACTATTAAAGTTTAACTTGAAAATTAGTATTTTAGAAACTTAAATAAATATATCAATATGACAAAAGGACGACTTGAAGCCTTTACCGATGGTGTTTTGGCAATCATAATTACGATTATGGTATTGGAATTAAAAGTACCACATGGAGGCAGTTTTGAGGATTTAAAATCCCTGTTACCAGTTTTTTTAAGCTATGTATTGAGTTTTATTTATTTAGCCATTTACTGGAATAACCATCACCATATGATGCAAACCGTTAAACATGTTACAGGTACTATATTATGGGCCAATATGCATTTGTTGTTTTGGTTATCTTTAATTCCTTTTGTAACTGGCTGGATGGGCGAAAACCATTTTACCAATGCCACTTTATTTTTATACGGCATCGTGCTTTTAGGTTCTGCTATTGCTTATTTTATATTGCAAAATTTTATTATTAAAAGTCATGGAGAAAATTCCATTTTATCTAAGGCTTTAGGTAGAGATTTAAAAGGAAAATTATCTCTAGTTTTGTATACCGCGGGGATTATAAGTGCGTTTTTTAATGTGTTTATTTCAGGAGCTATATTTATTTTGGTTGCCATTATTTGGATAATTCCGGATAGGAGAATTGAAAAGGCGCTTGTTAAAGAAAATATGAATAAATAACTTAATATTTTTTACTTAAATCGGTTTTAATTAAAAGTATAGTCTGTAATGTATGCAAATTTAAACCATTTATTTTGTGATTCATATATCCTAATTGAATGCTATTGGCTTTAGAAATATTGATTCCTAATGCACCATATAATCTGTTTTCATTGCAGAAAGTACCTTTTAGATTCGCAAAAAACTCGTTATTGGCGTTTACATACAATAAATTGTTAATTTTAATTTTTGTGCCTAAACAATAACGAAATCTATTGCTTGTTGTTGTTGTGCCCATATAGCGTAAAAATCTATTTTCCATCCTCAATTTATGGTAGATAGACAATTTGCCAATAGTATGATAATACGCAATTTGTTCAAAAATAGTGTTCTCAAATATGTGGGGTGTGTTAGTATCATCAAAGGATCTATCGATATCTATGTAATAATATCCAGTAGAAACTAATAATTTTTTGCTTAAGTTGTAGTTGATTCCTGTGTAATAAAATATAAGATTAATATTATCAAGAGTTTTATATGTACGTAATTGTACGCCTGTTATGGTACTTAAATTTTCTGATATTGCATGTGTCCCATCTATAGTATGCCATGCGGGAAATTCGTTTTCTAAAGAATTTTGAGAAAGATATATTTGTATAGATAAAATGAAAACTATAAAAATTGATATGACCTTCATAGAAATATGTAATGGGGTTTGACAGTAGGTAAAGGAAATATGCTGATTTTATATAAAAGGAGCTCCAAACGGAGCTCCTTTTTTTCTTGAAAGCACTTATTATTAAATGTGTTCTTCTAAGTGATGATGCTCATCAATTAAAGGGCCACCTTCCATAATTTGTTTAGAAGCTTCATTAGCAAATTTTTCAAAGTTTAGATGGAATGAATGTGCTAACTGTATAGCTTTACCAATATAAGCTCCTTTCTGTAACCAAGTATTCATAGGGTCTAACATTTCTGTTGGAACCCCTGGACAATATTTAGGCATGAATAAACCAAATATTGGGTTTTGTTCGTAATCCACATGGTCTAATTCGCCATTTAATATGGCAGTAATCATGGCTCTGGTATATTTTAATTTGATTCGAGAACCAACACCGTAAGGGCCAGCACTCCAACCAGTATTTATTAACCATACACTAACACCCGCATCTCTCATTTTTTTACTTAACATTTCGCCATAAACTGTTGGGTGTAATGGCATAAAAGGGGCGCCAAAACAAGCAGAGAATGATGGTACAGGTTCTGTAATACCAGCTTCTGTTCCTGCTACTTTAGCTGTGTAACCAGAAATAAAATGGTAAGCAGCTTGTCCTGGGGTTAATTTAGATACTGGAGGCAATACACCAAAAGCATCACATGTTAAGAAAAATATATTTTTTGGGTTGTTGGCATACAATGTTTCTTGTATGTTGTCAATATGATAAATGGGGTAGCTCACACGAGTGTTTTGTGTGATGCTGCCATCTAAATAATCCACTTCGCCATTTGCTTTAAATACCACGTTTTCCAATAAAGCTCCTGGACGTATGGCTCTATAAATGTCTGGTTCTTTTTCTTCGGTAAGGTCAATTACTTTTGCATAACAACCGCCTTCAAAATTGAAAATCGTGTTATCGGCAGTCCATCCATGTTCATCATCACCAATCAATTTTCTGTCTGGGTCGGCAGACAGGGTTGTTTTTCCAGTTCCAGATAATCCGAAGAAAATAGCTGTGTCACCATATTTTCCAACATTAGCAGAACAGTGCATTGGCAACACGTTTTTTTCTACTGGTAAAATTAAATTTAAAGCAGAGAAAATCCCTTTTTTAATTTCTCCAGTATAAGCAGATCCACCAACCAAAGCTATTTTTTTAGTGAAATTTATAATAGAGAAATTACCTTGACGAATGCCATAACCGGCAGGGTCTGGGCATACATAACCGGGAGCACAAAGCACCAACCAATCTTCTTTAAAGTTTTGTAAGTCTCTTTCGCTAGGTCTGATGAACATATTATAAACAAATAAGCTAGACCAAGGTAACTCGGTAACGACTCTAATATTGGTTCTGTATTCTGGTTCTGCACAGGCATATCCGTCTCTCACATAAACTTCTTTTCCAGAAAGGTATTTTTTAATATCGTTTTCTAATCGATCAAAGTTTTCGGGAGATACAGGTTTGTTAACATTTCCCCACCACACTTTATCTTTTGTATAATCATCTTTTACAAGAAAACGATCTTGGGGAGATCTACCTGTAAATTTACCTGTATTAATAGCTAAGGTGCCGTTTAGGGTTTCTTTACCCATGTTTTTTTCGACAGTAATTTGTTGAAGTTTTTTAGGAGATAAATTCCAATGTGCTGTGACATCCTTCAAACCATACGGTTCTAATCCTGATTTTTGTTTAAGTGTTGCTGAATCTTTCATTTTATTAATTTTAAGGATTCCATTAATTGATTTATTAATGTATATGTTTATGAATAGTTATTTAATTTTACATTTGCATGCAGGTCACGTGACTGCTTTTATTACATATTAAATTTACTGTGGAAGAGCTTCAGGTTTTATGATTAATGTCATACTTTGTTGAAGCACAGCACTTTTCAACTATTCATATTTTTTTGTAGGTTTATATAAAGAAAGTAAGAGCGAATACGTTTTCGTAATATTGAGTAATGATTTTTTAGATGCTTTTTTTGTTAGTTTTGATTTTTTAATAATGTTCAAACGTTGAAATTTTGAGAATTTCACAATAAAAGTGTCTAAAAGCTAAGTTTTTTAAAAAAATAACTAAAATGAAATTAGATATACTTGCTATTGGTTCGCATCCAGATGATGTCGAATTAGGTTGTGGGGCTACCATAGCTAAAGAAATAGCCAAAGGCAAAAAAGTAGGCATTATAGATTTAACCCGTGGAGAATTAGGAACAAGGGGTAGTGCAGATATTAGAGATGAAGAAGCTTTGAATGCTGCAAAAATACTTGGAGCTTCTGTGAGGCATAATATGCAGTTTGCTGATGGTTTTTTTGTAAATGATAAAGAGCACCAGATAGCCCTTATAAAAATGATTCGTAAATACCAACCGGAGATGGTGATTTGCAATGCCGTTGAGGATCGGCATATAGACCATGCCAAAGGCAGTAAGTTGGTGAGCGATGCGTGTTTTTTAAGCGGATTGATTAAAGTGGAAACCTTTTTGGAAGGACATGACCAACCACAAGAGGCATGGCGACCAAAATACGTGTACCACTACATACAGTGGAAAAACCTGCAACCCGATGTTGTTGTGGATGTTACAGGTTTTATAGACACCAAATTAAAAGCGGTGTTTACTTATAAAACACAGTTTCACGACAGTAGCAATAATGAGCCAGAAACACCTATTTCCAGCAAGAATTTTGCAGATAGTATTTCTTATAGAGCTAGGGATTTGGGACGATTGGTAGGGGTAGAGTATGGCGAAGGGTTTACGGTTGAGCGTTATGTGGCAGTTGATAGTTTGTTTAATTTGAAGTAGTTAGTTTAAAGCTTTGCGTATTTAAAATTTCTTCGTTAAAATATTATAAAAAGGCTTTGTAGAAAAACAGAAATCAGTTACATTTGCACTCGCATTTAAGATGCGTGCTACATGGTGGTTGTAGCTCAGTTGGTTAGAGCATTGGTTTGTGGTACCAAGGGTCGCCGGTTCGAGCCCGGTCTTCCACCCAAAAAGTAAAGCCTTTCAATTTTATTGAAAGGCTTTTTTTGTTTAAGGAGATATTCTTTTTATCAGACGAGTAAATGATGCTCACACTATCTAAGAGTGAAAAATTATTTCTTAATCCAACTTAATCCGCTCATCCCTATTAACTATTTCCCAAGCCGTGTAAAAAATTAATTGGGCACGTTTTGCCAACAAATCATATTCAATTTTATCAGGGGTATCTGTGGGTTTATGGTAATCGGCATGTGTGCCGTTAAAGTAAAAGATAACAGGAATATTGTTTTTAGCAAAATTGTAATGGTCCGATCTGTAATAAAAACGGTTTGGGTCGTTATCCTCGTTATAAGTATAATCCAATTCCATATTAGAATACTTTTTGTTTACAGCTTCCGATATGTCATGGAGTTCGGTACTTAATTTGTTGGATCCTATTAAATACACATAATTTGGAGTAGTTTCGTGTTTGGCATCTATACGGCCAATCATATCTATATTTAAATTGGCTACTGTATTTTCCAATGGAAAAACAGGGTCTACATCGGCATAATATTTAGAGCCATAAAGTCCCAATTCTTCGCCTGTTACATGTAAAAACAAAATGCTACGCTTTGGTCTTAATCCTTTATCTACAGCGGCTTTAAATGCTTTGGCGATTTCTAAAATGGCTACTGTACCAGAGCCATCGTCATCGGCACCATTATAAACTTCTCCTTTTTTTACCCCTTCATGGTCTAAATGCGCAGAAATAATAAGCACTTCGTCTGGTTTTTCAGAGCCTTTTATATAAGCAAGTACGTTTTCCGAGGCTTTGGCTTTTCCTCCAAAAAAGGCTTCAGGGATTTCTTGAAAATAGTCACCATCGGCAATGGGAGAAGGGATTCCCATAGTTACGTAGTGATCTTTAATAAAATTGATGGCTTTTTTTTGACCGGGTTCTCCGGTTCTGCGGCCTTCAAATTCATTGGACGCAAAGGTATATAACATATCTTTTAAATGCTCGGAAGATATGGTATTGGCAAAATCTGAAACATCAGGAATGGCCTTTTTTGAATTTGAACTAACACTTTGGGACGTACCACAATTACAAACCATAATCGTGATGCTTAATAGCAATACTATTTTTTTCATCTGAATTTTTTATATAAGTAAGTGCAGTAAATATAAGGAATATTTTAATTTAAAAGAAGCTGGTTTTTGGTATCGACTACTAGTTTGTTAGGCTGATTGGCCAGTTGCCATGCGGTTGCAAAAATAAGCCGGGTACGATTTTGCAATAATTGATAATCTATTTTATCGGGCGTATCGGTGGTTTTATGATAATCGGCGTGTTCTCCATTAAAATAAAAAATAACGGGAATGCCGTGCGCTGCAAAATTATAATGATCCGATCTGAAATAATAACGATTCTCATCATTTTCAGCATTAAACCTGTAGTCCAAATTGATGTTGAAATAGGTGTTATTTACTTTTTCTGAAAGGTAATGAAGTTCCTTGCTAAGTCTATCAGAGCCTATTAAATAGATGTAATTTTTATCTTCTTTATGAATGTTATCTATGCGACCAATCATGTCAATATTTAGATTGGCAATCGTGTTTTCCAATGGAAATACGGGATTTTGGGTATAATATAAAGAGCCTTGTGTTCCAATTTCTTCCGCAGTAAGATGTAAAAATAAGATACTTCTTTTAGGGCCATGGCCGTCGTTTTTTGCTTGTTGGAAGGCTTGTGCTATTTCCATAACGGCAGAGGTTCCAGAGCCATTATCATCAGCACCAAAGTATATATCACCGCTATCATCTACTCCAAGATGGTCTAAATGCGCGGAGATGATAATCAATTCGTTGGGTTTTTCTGAACCTTCAATATAAGCCAATACATTTTCTGAAGCTTTGATATTATTGGAGAAGAAAGTTTCTGGAATGTTTTGGAAATACATGGAATCTCTAAAAGGGGACGCTATTTTTTCTTTGATGTAATAATCCGTAAGAAACTGTGCTGCTAATTTTTGCCCTTCTTCTCCAGTTTTTCGTCCTTCAAAGTTATTAGAAGCAAATGCATGGAGAGTTTTGCTTAACTCTTCTGCTGTTATGCTATGGGCATAATTGACAACCAAGGTGCTATCAACAATGTAAATACTATCCTTTAAATTCTGGATTTTTGTGGTGTATTTTGTAGTGGCACAAGTACCAACTAGTGCGAATGCTGAGAGAATGCAAAATGTTTTCATGTGGTTTTGAGGGTTTTTCACATGTAACTCGCCAATAATCAATTTTTTAGGGGCATAAAAAACGTTAACTATGCTAGTTTCATAAAATTTCGGCAAATATATAAAAACTATGTAATAAAACTACTACTATTCAATATTTATATCTTCTAAATCCAATCCTTCAAGCTCTTCAAGAGCTTCTTGTTTGGATTCTTCTTCCTTTATAATTAAATCTTCTGTATTGGTTACTTCAACAGTTGTAAACACGGCTTTATATATGGTTATTGAAAGTGCTACGATGGTCAATAAAAAAGTGAATTGAATAATTTTTTTCACATATCCAGCTTTTTTTGATAAATAAAAGGCAATCAAACCAAATATAAGCGCTGCTATTGCAGGGAAAATGGCCAAATTTGAAAGCGGTAGCACCGATAAAATCGTGGCTAAGATGGCTGATATAAGACCTAAAGTTATGAATACTTGTTTCATCTATTAAATTTATTTTTCTCAGTAGTCAGATAAAATGCATTTAGTTTTTTAAACCAGCAACGGATTTTATTTTTAGTTCCCCATTGCCTACAGGAATTTTGAATTTTCCATAGACAGGGATTTTATTTCCGTCTGCCGTCAGCCATAAGAAATTACTATTGGTGCCTTTAAGCACATCTGGTTGGTTGGAGCCGATTGCTAATTTGTAGCATTCTTTTTTCCCAATGGCTGTATTAATGGTTTCTTTGCCCAAATAGGTAACCTGACCTTTCATTTCTTCCCAATCAAAAAGTATCGTAAAGGTTTTTTTTGTTCCCACTGCCATATTTTTAAAGTCAATCAACCTTAAACTATAAATAGTAGATACAATATCTTTAGTTCCGCCATGTATGGTAAGATTTCTATTTTCGTCTGGCTTATTTTTTTTGCTTTGTACAGATTTAACCTTGTTGGTTTTTGTATCAAATGTGTACTTCATTGCTTTGTTGTAGCTTCCCTCATTAACATCCCTATTGTGTAAATAAGGGGTTAAATTACTAGGGTTAACATAACTTTCGTATAAATCCCTGATTTTAAAAAAACTGTCCCATTTACTATAAGTCGCCGCAGTACATTTTAACCGTAATAAGGTTGCTTTAGAAGTTTTGGCTTCACTGGTTTCCATAGTAACTTCAGCGATGTTATTAAGTACGCCCGACATGTTATAAGAAGCCGTAAATACCAGTTTCTCTGCATGGCCAATGGCATTGTTTTGAGCATTGATGGAAATGGTTACTAAAAATGCAAGAAAGAATAAGGTACGCATCATGTAAATATTAGGTTTGGGTTACAGCTTGACCAAGCATTTATCGTGCCGAAATTACAAACCTTTACGCTATTATGCTAATTTTTTTTAGTGGTTGAAAAGGAGTTTTAGCTAACTGACATATATCATAGTTTTATTTAATGTAGTAATATATATTTACTTATAATCCTTATTTTTTTGAAATGAAAACAATACTGCTTCCTACCGATTTTTCTAAAAATTCAATCAATGCCATTCAGTATGCAATAGACATGTTTCAAAATACAAACTGTGATTTTTACTTACTTAATGTGCAAAAGGCATCATCCTTTATTTCAGATGATATCATGGTTATGTCTTCTTCCACGACCATCTATCAAACATTAATATCGGCCGCAAAAAAGTCGATTGATAATATTATATTAAAAATTAAAGCTAAGCACCTTAATGACAAACATCAATTTCATTCTATCGTAGATTATGACAATTTAATTGATTCGATAAATCAAGTCTCCAAGATTCATCATGTGGATTTGATAGTTATGGGAACCAAAGGGGCATCTGGATTGGAAAAAGTCATATTTGGTAGTAACACCGTCCATGTGATGCAACGGTGTCATGTGCCAATCTTGGCCATTCCCGATAACTGTAAATTTAACGGATTACATAAGGTACTATTTACCACCAATCATTTAGAGTTGTATGGCGTTGAAGAATTAAAATGGTTGAAGGATTTTAATTCACTTTATAATTCAGAATTAGAAATATTGCACATAAAGGATGAGAATCATACAACATATGAGGTTTTTAATAATGAAGTTATTTTTAAAAATCATTTTCCCCATGCCAACCATAATTACATTCATATAAACAGCAAAGATGTTTTCGACATTATTAAAAAGCACATCATTGAAAACCACATCGCCATGTTTGCTATGTTGAGTGCAAAGCATTCGTTTTTAGAACGCTTGTTTACTAGACAACCTATAGAAACCTTTGGTTTTAAAATAGATATTCCTTTTTTGGTTCTCAATAAAAAAGAAAATTTTAATTAAATTTATATAAAAAATGAAACCTATTTTAATGGGACTGATGTTTGTTTTACTGTTTGTTAATTGTGACAATCACAAACCAAAAAGTAATATCAGAAAAACTGAAATTACTAAATAGCAAGTGCATCCAGGCAAAAAAATGATGGAAGTACATTGCTACTCTTGTCACCATCCCACAGCTAGTGAAGAAAATAGACTCGCACCTCCTATGATAGCGATAAAAATGCGTTATACTAATAGCTCCACAACTAAAAAGGAGTTTATTGACGATATGCAAAATTGGATAAAAAATCCTGTTGAAAGCAATGTTAAAATGTACGGTGCGGTAAAACGTTTTGGCATCATGGGAAATTTACCTTATCCTGAAAGCGTTATTGAACAAATAGCGGATTATATGTTTGATAATGATATTGAACAACCAGAATGGTTTGAAGAACATTATAACCAAAATAAAGGCGGTATGCGTCTAAACTAAATGATAAATTAATGAGTCGTTTTTTGGACATAATAAGCCAAGATAGACCCGTTTTGGTTGATTTTTTTGCTGAATGGTGTGGACCATGTAAACTTATGGCGCCTATATTAAAAGAAGTCAAAGATAGTTTGGGCGAAACGGTTTCTATTATAAAAATTGATGTGGATAAAAATCAAACCCTAGCTTCTCAGTATCAAGTAAGGGGCGTGCCAACACTTATTCTTTTTAAAAACGGTAAACAACTTTGGAGACAGTCTGGTGTCGTTCAAAAAAAGGATTTAATTAGCTTAATAGAGCGTAATAAGTAATAAAAGTTACCTATAATTAATCTGCTGTGTTGTATTTTTGGGAAACTAAAAATCACGACATGGAAGACATGCTCTTTTATGATAGAATGCAGTTCGCATTTACCATTACATTCCATTATTTATTTCCGCAATTAACCATGGGATTATCTTTAATGATCGTCTATTTTAAATGGAAATTCCTAAGAACCCATGCCGAAACATATAATCAAGCAGCAAAATTCTGGATGAAAATTTTCGCACTCAATTTTGCGATGGGTGTTGTTACCGGAATTCCTATGGAATTTCAATTTGGCACCAATTGGGCTAAATTTTCAGAGCTTACAGGTGGTATTATTGGTCAGACACTCGCTATGGAAGGTATGTTTTCATTCTTTTTGGAATCTTCATTTTTAGGGCTGTTTATTTTCGGAGAAAAATTATTAGGACATAAACTTCATTTTGTTACGGGTTTTTTAGTGTTTTTAGGCTCTTGGGCAAGTGGCTTTTTAATCATTGCGACACATTCTTGGATGCAACATCCAGTTGGTTATGAGATTTTAGAAAACGGAAAATTTGTGCTGAATAATTTTGGAGCATTGTTCACTAACGAGTGGCTATGGCCATCGTATTTACACAATCAGGCAGCATCGTTGGTAACAGCATCTTTTGTGGTTGCAGCTATTGGGGCGTTTTATATTTTGAATAATAAACACCATGAATTTGGAAAATTGTTTGTAAAAACCGGTGTTATATTCGGATTTATATCTAGTATACTAGTTGCATTTCCCACAGGGGATATGACAGCAAAAAACGTGGTGAAGCATCAGCCTGTCACTTTTGCGGCTATGGAAGGACTTTTTGAAACGGTAGATGGCGGTTCTGAAATCGTACTTATTGGGCAACCTAATATGATAGATAAAACACTTGATAATAAAATTGCCGTTCCTAATATTTTAAGTTTTTTAACCTATCAGAAATGGGATGCAGAAATTAAAGGATTGAATGAATTTGATGAAAGTGTGTATCCGACAAATATTCCAGGGTTGTATTATGCTTATCACATCATGGTTGGTTTAGGTACCATTTTTATTGGTTTAATGCTGGTTGCCGTAGTTCAATTATTCAGAAAAAAGCTTTATAAAACCAAATGGATTTTATGGTCGTTATTGTTTATGCTGCCTTTTCCATACATTGCTAATACCACAGGTTGGTATACGGCAGAATTGGGTAGGCAACCGTGGTTGGTTTATAATTTATTAAGAACTTCAGAAGGTGCTTCTCCAACAGTATCTGCGGGAAACACACTATTCACGTTACTAGGATTTATTGGACTTTACCTATTATTAGGACTCTTATTTTTAATGCTTGTTGGGAAAATAATCAATAAAGGACCAGAACTTATAAAACATTAATTATGGAATTATTTTGGTATATCGTATTAATGACCATGTTAGCGGTGTATGTTATCTTGGATGGCTACGATTTTGGAGCAGGTATCATACATTTATTTTTTGCTAAAACCGAAAAGGATAAAAAAGCCATAACAAATGCCATCGGACCATTTTGGGATGCCAACGAAGTTTGGTTAATCGCGGCAGGCGGTGTCTTGTTTTTTGCATTTCCAACATTGTATGCATCGTCGTTTAGCGGCTTTTATTTGCCTTTGATTATGATTTTATGGTTGCTAATTTTTAGGGCCATTGGTTTGGAGTTACGTGGACAAGTACATAATAAGATGTGGGAAGCTGTTTGGGATAAAGCTTTTGGGGTGGCAAGTTTGTTCTTGGCTTTATTCTTCGGAATTGCTTTAGGAAATGTGGTTAGAGGGGTTAATTTGGGTATGGTTACTAATGGCGTTTCCGCACACGAAGCGCATTATTTCTTTTTGCCGCTTTGGAATCCTACGTTTAGTCCGCAAGCTGAACATTTGGGAATCATTGATTGGTTTACACTTATGCTGGGTATTATTGGGGTTGTATCATTAACCATTCATGGGGCCAATTGGATTATTTTTAAAACCAACTCTGATTTAAACAGCAAACTTAAAAATGTCATATTCAAATTAAATATAGTATTACTAGCGCTTATAATTTTATCATTATTGGTTTGGCATCTTATAAAACCACAACCGTTTTATAATTTTTTGCAATATCCTTGGCTATGGGTATTTCCAATCATTTTTTTCATAGGACATTTAGGATTGTTTAAAATCAAATCCTTTAAAAAGGATGGAACTGGATTTTTATTTTCTTCAATGTTTTTATTTGGTGGATTAGCTTCAACAATGGCTTCTATTTTCCCTAAACTATTGCCTTCAACAAATTCAACAAATCCAGATTTAACCATTTATAATATGGCTGCCCATGAGTACGGTTTATCAGTTGGTATTTATTGGTTTGTGGTAGCTATTATTTTGGTAGTAGTTTATTTTACCATTCAGTATAAAGTATTTAAAGGTAAAATGGATGATATAGGTTATGGCGAGCATTAATTAACTACTTGTTGCTTATGCAACAAAAGTTACATTCTATGGACAACAATAGTTTACTTTTATTCCATAAGATATATATCAAGAATTAAAGGATTATAATAGTTAATGGCTCTCTTAAGCTATTAACATAATGAAATACGAATCCGGAGTGACTTTTTTTGATTGTGTGGTTTTAAGGTTTGTTGATGATTAAAAGCACTCGCAATGGGTGCTTTTTTCTTTGTTAGTATCAATTATAGCCATATTATTTTAACAGCCATATTTATACGGTTTTAAGAGATTTTGTATTGATTTCCAAGATGATATATATCATGGTTTATCATGGGGTTTTAGACTATTTTTATAAATACTAAATCAGAAATAATGTCAAAAATTGTTGTTTTAGGTGCTGGTATTTCGGGTCATGTAGCGGCATCCCACTTGCGTAGAAAGCTATCAAAGGAACATGAGGTTCTGGTTGTTTCCCCTAATAGTAATTACCAATGGATTCCATCCAATATTTGGGTTGGCGTGGGAAGAATGCCTTATAAAAAAATACTTTTTCCATTAGAACCATTATATATAAGAAAAGGTATCGGCTTTAAACAAGCTATGGTTAAAACCTTTCATCCTGAAGGCGATGAAAAAGAAGCAAGACCTTATGTAACCATAGAATATGTGGATGCTAATAAAAAAGGTCAGCAAGAAAAAGTAACATACAACTATCTTATAAACGCTACGGGACCAAAACTTAATTTTGAAGCTACCGAAGGTTTGGTTCCTGGCACAAATAAAACCTATTCAGTTTGTACATATACCCACGCAGACCATGCTTGGCAGGCATTAAGTGCATTGATAAATGACATGAAGCAAGGTAAAAAAGCTAAAATACTTATAGGTACAGGTCATGCTAAAGCAACATGTCAAGGAGCGGCTTTTGAATATATTCTGAATGTTGAACATGAACTTAGAAGAAATAAAGTGCGTGATATGGCCGACATTACATGGATTTCCAATGAATTTGAGTTGGGTGATTTTGGAATGGACGGCATGCTGTTAAGCTATGGAAGCTTGACCATGAAATCCAAAGAAATGGTTGAAATGATTTTTGAAGACAGAGATATTAAATGGATACTTGGGGCAGGCGTTCATAAAATTGAAGACGGCATGGCACATTATGAGAATTTGGAAGGTGAAACCAAAACAGTGACTTATGACTTCGCCATGCTTATCCCATCTTTTTCCGGTCATGGTTTTAAAGCTTTTAATAAGCATCATGAAGACATTACCGATAAGCTTTTTAAAGGCTTCATGATTGTAGATGCCAATTACACACCAAAACCTTATGAAGAATGGTCGGTTCAAGATTGGCCAGAGACTTATCAAAATCCGAGTTATAAAAACATTTTTGCCCCAGGAATTGCTTTTGCACCACCGCATAGTATTTCAAAACCACGAAAAAGTAAAAACGGCACGGAGATTTTTCCATCACCACCAAGAACTGGCATGCCCTCGGGAATAACGGCAAAACTGGTGGCCGATAATATCATTGATTCCATAAAAACTGGTCGGGAGTCATTAGCGCATAAGGGTTCTATGGGTAATATGGGAGCAGCCTGTATCGCATCGGCAGGGTTTGGCTTAACGCAAGGAAGCGGCATTAGTATAACAACTTATCCTATAGTGCCAGATTATAACAAATATCCTAAAACGCAAGGAAGACAGCTTGGCAAAACATTCGGTGAAATAGGATTGGCAGGACATTGGCTAAAACTTGCCTTGCACTATGCCTTTATTTACAAAGCAAAGATGAATCCATTTTGGTGGTTGATTCCAGAATAAAATTATAAAACCATGATACAAAGAATATCAACATACCAACGATTCAAAATGATGAACCCCATCATTCAGTTTTTCAGATTTATTTATTTAAGTCTTAAAGTTTTAACTATTGTTGCTGGTGGTCATGGAGGTACTAGAAAAGTACATCAAGACTCCCATAAATAATGTCTTAACATAAAAGCATCCTTTAAGGATGCTTTTTTCTTGGGTAACAAAAGTTACGGACTAGACTTTTTACCTAACCTACATTTGTACTGTAAAATTTAAAAACAATAAATATTTACATATGAAAAGATTATACAGTTTAACGGTTGGTTTTCTAAGTTTGGCATCACTGCTTCATGCTCAGGAAATCATTCAAATTTCAAAAGCGGATGTTTTGAACAGAGTTGTTGAAGACAACCAAACCATAAAAATATCCCAAGAAGATTTTAATGTTGCAAAAGGGGATTACAGGCAAACCAATGCTATTTTTTTGCCAAATATTAGCGTATCGCACACTGGTATTTCGACTACCAATCCGTTAATGGCATTTGGTTCTAAATTAAATCAGGGGATATTGACGACTGCCGATTTTGATCCCACCTTATTAAACAATCCAAATCAAACGCAAAATTTCGCCACTCTTATCGAAGTAAAGCAACCCATAATTAATGTCGATGGATTTTTGCAACGTAAAGCAGCCAAAACTAAAATGCAGGCTATGACGCTCCAAACCGAACGTACTAGCGATTATTTGATTTTTGAAGTAGATAAAGCGTATATGCAATTACAATTGGCTTACAGATTGGTAGATGTTATGGAAAAAGCCCTTGAAGCAGCCGAATCCAATAAACAGTTGGCAGATAATAGTTTTAAGCAAGGCTATTTACAGCGTGCCGATGTACTTGCTGTAGAGGTTAGAGTCACTGAAATAAAAAACCAATTGCAATCGGCAAAAAGCAATCTGGCGAACGCTTCCAATTATCTATCTTTTTTAATGAATGATAACAACAATATCATTTACAAACCATCAGATAGTTTGGCTATCAATAATTCTTATTCAGAAGTACCTTCACAAGTTTCCGTAGAACGCTCTGATATTAAAGCCATGCAATTAGCTTCAAATGCCTATGAAAGTATGCATAAAGCAGATAACATGACTTTTTTACCAACCCTAAATGCCTTTGGAAGTTATGAATTATATGATGATGCCATTTTTCAAGGTGGTGCCAATGGGTATGTGGTAGGGGCACAGTTAAGTTGGACGGTTTTAGATGGTACCAAACGTTTTGGAAAAGCTCAAAAAAGTAGAGCTGAGTATGAAAAATCGAAACTCCAATACGAGCAATATGTATCACAAAGTCAGTTAGAACTTAATAAAGCTAAACGGATGTTCATAGATGCCGAAAATAAATTGCAGCTTTCAAAACTAGCTATGGAGCAATCCCAAGAATCATTGAGGATACGAACCAATCGTTTTGAAGAAGGCTTAGAGAAAACATCCGATTTGTTAATGACAGAAACACAATTCGCACAAAAACAATTAGAATATTACCAAACCATTTTTGAATACAATTATGCACAAGCATATTTACAATTTTTAACCAAAGCATAAAAACACATGAAGACTATATATACAACAACCTTATTGGCATTAGCCATTTTAGCAACAAGTTGTGGAAGCGACGAGAAAAAATTAATCGCAGACACAACTACTGTTCCGGTAAAAGTGAGCTCCATAAATGAAAATAATAATAATCCTTTCTTAACTGCTAGTGGCACCATTCAGGCCGTTAACAGTGCCAATTTAAGTACGCGCATGATGGGATATGTTACTAATATCCCCGTAAACGTAGGTGATAAAGTAAAAAAGGGACAATTACTGGTTGCTATTAATAATTCCGATTTACAAGCAAAACGCTCACAGGTAAATGCTGGCATCATGGAAGCTACAGCTGCTTTCACAAATGCTGAAAAAGATTATAACAGATTCAAAAACCTATTTGCCGATGCGAGTGCTTCGCAAAAGGAATTGGATGACATCACCGCAAATTATAACATGGCAAAAGCCAGATTAGAAGGAGCCAAACAAATGAAAAACGAGGTGGATGCCCAATTTGCCTATGTTAATATTCGTGCCCCTTTTGATGGAATTATTACAGGTAAATTTATTAAGAATGGTGATATGGCCAACCCTGGGATGCCTTTAGTTGCTATGGAAATGCCAGCAGGTTTTGAAGTGACGGCGAGTGTTCCAGAGAGTGACATTTCTAAAATAACATTAGGTGCTGCGGTAACTGTTTTAGTTAAATCCTTAAATAAAGAGTTAAAGGGAAAAGTAACTGAGGTGAGTAGTTCTGCAAAGAATACAGGCGGACAATATATGGTAAAAGTCAATTTAGATAAAACGGATGTACCTATTTTATCAGGCATGTTTGTCACCGTTCAATTTCCTGTGGAAGCTCAAGAAAAAACGGATATGGTTTTAGTACCCCAAGAAGCCATTGTAACTAACGGTCAATTATCTGGGGTGTACACGGTAAGTGAAAGTAATACGGCATTATTACGATGGTTGCGATTGGGAAGAACGTTTGGAAACCAAGTGGAAGTGTTATCGGGTTTATCATCTAATGAAGCCTTTATTATTTCGGCTGATGGTAAGTTGTATAATGGCGTAAAAGTAAGTATTCAATAAAATTAATGCGTTAAGGATTATTCGTTGTTTGTTATTTTAAATTAATGAACTCATGAATACGATGTATTTGGAGTGAAAATCCTTTTTATTTGTCACATTGAGCGCAGTCGAAATGTTTTAGACAAATAAAAAGATTGCAACGAATAGCCTGTTAAAACACCCAAAAAATAATAAACATGCAAGAAGGAATTTCGGGTAAAATTGCCCATTTTTTCATCAACTCAAAACTAACCATTTTGTTGATGATTGGTTTGATGATTATTGGTACATACAGTTCATTTCTAATCCCAAGGGAAGAAGAACCTCAAATAAGCGTGCCTATGGCCGATGTCATGGTAGGTTATCCTGGAGCTAGCCCAACGGAGGTTGAAAGTAGGGTTATAAAACCTTTGGAAAAAATAATTTCTAATATTAAAGGAGTTGAACATGTGCACAGTATGGCAATGAATGGACAGGCCATGATCGTTGTTCAATTTTATGTTGGTGAAGATACAGAACGTTCGTATGTGAAATTATATGACGAGTTGATGAAACATGAAAACATGTTTCCGGAAGGAATTTACAAGCCTGTTGTAAAAACACGTTCTATTGATGATGTGCCTATGCTGGGACTAACGCTATGGAGTGAAAATTACGATGATTATGAACTGCGCCAATTGGCTGAAGAATTAACTTCGGAAATTGAAAAAGTGAAGGATGTATCCATCACCAAAGTCATAGGCGGAAGAAATAGGCAATTGAAAGTGGTTTTGGATAAGGATAAAATGGCTGGCAACGGGGTGGATGCTATGGGTATTATGCAAATGGTTCAAGCGAATAACAGTAGTTCTCAGTCAGGAAGTTTTGTAACGAATGATACGGAATATTTAATCACTACTGGGAAATTTTTAGAAACAACTGAAGACGTTGAAAATTTGGTGGTGGGTGTCAACAAAAATATGCCGGTATATTTAAAACAAGTGGCAACCATTAAAGACGGCCCAGAATCACCAAGTTCGTATGTATCTTTTGGATTCGGACAAGCCAACGACGCATTTAAAAATAACAAGTCTGAATATCCAGCAGTGACCATTTCGGTGTCTAAAGTAAAAGGAGCCGATGCCATGAAAATATCAGATAAGATTTTAGAGCACATCGATACGTTAAAGGAAACGTTAATTCCAAATGATGTTCATGTGGACGTCACCAGAAATTACGGAGAAACAGCATCCGATAAAGTTGGTGAATTGTTATTGCACTTGGGTGTTGCCATATTAGCCGTAACTATTTTGGTGATGTTGGCTATGGGTTGGCGTGGTGGTTTGGTGGTATTCTTTTCGGTGCCATTAACATTTGCCTTGACCTTGTTTGCTTATTATATGTTGGGTTATACCTTAAACCGAATCACGCTTTTTGCATTGGTTTTTGTGGTTGGGATTGTGGTTGATGATAGTATTATCATTGCCGAAAATATGCACAGGCATTTTAAAATGAAGCGCTTACCGTTTAAGCAAGCAGCTATTTATGCCATTAACGAAGTAGGTAACCCCACCATTTTAGCAACGTTCACCGTGATTGCTGCTATTTTACCCATGGCGTTTGTGTCCGGTATGATGGGGCCATATATGAGTCCGATGCCCATTGGTGCCTCTATAGCCATGATATTATCATTATTTGTGGCATTAACGGTGACACCCTATTTAGGTTATCATTTATTACAAGAAAAAGAGGGGCAAGCCCATAAAGAAGATGCAGGTTTAGAAACCAGTCGTATTTATAAAATCTACAAAAAAGTAGAACAGCCTTTTTTAGATAGTTCTAAAAAGCGTAACGTCATGTTCGTGCTTACGGGCGTGTTGCTTTTAGGTTCAGTACTCATGTTTTTTACCAAATCGGTTGCCGTAAAAATGTTGCCTTTTGATAACAAAAATGAATTTCAGGTGGTGATTGATATGCCAGAAGGTACGACCTTAGAAAGAACGGCTGTTGTTGCCCAAGAAATTGCACAATATTTAAAAACCGTTCCAGAAGTGGTAGATTATCAAAATTATATTGGTGCTTCGGCTCCCATAACTTTTAACGGATTGGTGCGTCATTACGATTTACGAGGAGGCAGTAATATGGCCGATATCCAAGTAAATCTGTTGCATAAGGAAGATCGGGATTTGCAAAGTCATGATATTGCAAAAGTAGTACGTCCGCATATTCAAAAAATAGCTAAAAAATTCGGAGCCAATGTAAAAATTGTTGAAGTGCCACCAGGACCGCCAGTGCTTTCAACCTTGGTTGCTGAGGTTTATGGGCCTAATTACGATGAGCAGATTAAAGTCGCCCAACAAGTTAAAACTATTTTGGAAAACACTACGGATGTGGTTGATGCCGATTGGATGGTAGAAGACAACCAAATTGAATACCGTTTGGAAGTAGATAAAGAAAAAGCCATGCTTTACGGTGTTGCGCCACAACAAGTGGTTGGTAATTTAACCTATTTGCTTCAGGAATATCCTATTTCCAATTTATATGATGAAACATCAAATGATAATGTGAGTATGGTGCTTTCATTGGATGATAAGGATAAAACCTCACTACAAGATATTCAGAATCTAAAAATAAAAAGTAGCCAAGGCAATATGATTCCTGTAAGCGATTTGGTAACTGTTAAAAAAGAAACTTTAGAAAAGACCATTTACCGAAAAGACCAAAAACGCGTGGTGTATGTATTGGCAGATATGGCTGGCGATTTGGAAAGTCCGGTATACGCCATTTTAGGTATGGAAGAAAAGCTTCAAAAAATTCAACTTCCTAAAGGTTATAAAATTAATGAATTGTATATGGATGCACCCACCGAAGAAACGGATTTCACGGTAAAATGGGATGGCGAATGGCAAATTACTTTGGAAGTCTTCCGCGATTTAGGTGCTGCGTTTTTAATAGTCATTGTGATTATTTACATGCTGATTGTTGGCTGGTTCCAAAACTTTAAAACACCGTTGGTGATGATGGTTGCCATTCCGTTATCGTTGGTCGGAATCGTATTAGGTCACTGGCTATTAGGAGCTTTCTTTACAGCGACATCCTTTATTGGGATGATTGCCCTTGCGGGTGTTATGGTTCGGAATTCGGTTTTATTAATCGATTTTATTGAAATCAGATTGAATGATGGTATTCCTATAAAGCAAGCCATTATTGATGCGGGTGCCGTGAGAACAACGCCCATTTTGTTAACAACTGGCGCCGTTGTTATTGGTGCTTCCATAATATTATTTGATCCTATTTTTCAAGGATTAGCGATTTCATTGGTGGCAGGAGCCATTGTTTCTACCATTCTAACCTTGCTTGTGGTGCCTTTAATTTATTATATCACTGAACGCAAAAAATGGGAGACTAACAATATTGAAGTGGAGACTCAAGAAGATATCGATGTAAATGCTAAAGAATCAAAACTATAAGCCATGAAGCTAGTTATTATTACCGCCATTAAAGAGTTTGAAAAAGACATCAAGCTTCAATTAAAAAAAGCCAATGTAAAAACATTCTCATTTCGAGATGTAACAGGTTATAGGGATAGCACTGAAGATGCTGTTGAATCTAATTGGTTTTCCAGTGAGATGAACCAAACGGAATCCATTCTTTTTTATGCCTTTGTTAAGGAAGAACATGTTGATTTATTGTTTGGACTCATCAGTGATTTTAACCAGCAACAACAAAGCTTGTCGCACATTCATCTAGCCGTTGTAAACATAGAAAAATCAAATTAAAAATTATTTAACATGAAAAACAGAATCGTCAGGGCCGTTGCAGGAACCTTTATACTAATAAGCTTATTGCTTGCCATTTATGTCAACCAAAACTGGTTATGGTTTACCGCTTTTGTGGGTGCCAATTTATTACAGTCATCCATCACAAAATGGTGCTTAATGGATACTATTTTAGAAAAATTGGGGATAAAAGACTAATTATTGCTATTAGTTTGTAACATTTTTCAGGCTGTTGCGTCTTATTGGTATCAATCAAAAACACAACAGCCATGAGAGAAGATAATCAACTTATAGTCATTACCCATTTAAGCCAATTGGTAACTTTGGTTACTGGTTTTGGAAGTTTAATCATTCCATTAATTCTTTGGGCGACACAAAAGGAAAAGGTATATAACATGGATACACACGGAAAGAATATTGTAAACTTTCAGTTAAGTCTAATTGTCTATTTTATTATATGCATTCCTTTAATTTTATTACTCGGACTTGGTCTTTTAGGCTTTATAGTTTTAGGAATCATATCCATCATTTTTCCTGTTATTAATGCAATAAAAGCCAGTAATGGTGAAACCCCAACATACCCATTTTCTTTTAAATTTATTAGTTAGTTTAGTTTTAGTATGGGATAAACAAAAAGCTCACCATTTGGTGAGCTTTTTTTATATTGACTTTGTCGAATCTTCGATTTCCTGCGAAGGCAGGAATCTATCTATTATTAGGTTTTGATTTAAAAAGATTCCTGCCTACGCAGGAATTGGATTAACTATTTAACATCACAGGCATCACCAACATGGTAATTTGTTCGCCCTCATCAAGGCCATCAACTGGGGTTAAAATACCAGCCCTGTTAGGTAAACTCATTTCCAACTGCACCTCGTCTGCATTTAGATTGCTCAGCATCTCCGTTAAAAAACGGGAGTTAAAGCCTATTTGCATATCATCTCCCTGGTAATCACAAGTCAAACGCTCTTCGGCTTTGTTGCTGTAATCAATATCTTCCGCAGAAATATTTAATTCGGCTCCTGCAATTTTAAGTCGGATCTGATGGGTTGTTTTATTTGAAAAGATGCTCACACGACGCACCGAATTTAAAAATTGTGTTCTGTCGATGGTTAATTTATTCGGATTTTCCTTTGGTATAACAGCTTCGTAATTAGGGTATTTGCCATCAATTAAACGGCAGATTAATTCTGAATTACCAAAAGTAAATTTAGCGTTCGAGTCGTTGTATTCTATTTTCACATCATCTTCACTAGCAGCCAAAATACCTTTTAAAAGATTCAACGGTTTTTTAGGCATGATGAATTCCGCTACTTGATTGGCTTTTACATCTTCACGTTTGTAACGCACCAATTTATGAGCATCGGTAGCAACAAAAGTTAATCCTTCGGTAGAAAATTGAAAAAACACACCGCTCATAACAGGTCTTAAATCATCATTACCAGCTGCAAAAATGGTTTTACTAATGGCAGTAGCCAAAATATCTCCAGTAACTACAGTAGTGCTTGGATCTTCAAGAGCCACCGCTTTTGGGAACTCATTTCCATTAGCGTACGCCAAGGCATATTTACCGTGATTGGAGCTTATCTCAACCGTATTATTATCTCCTACAACAAAGGTCAAAGGTTGTTCAGGAAACGTTTTTAAAGTCTCCAATAACAAGCGTGCTGGAATGGCAACACTACCTTTGCTATCGCTCTCAACTTCTAAAGAAGACAACATGGTGGTTTCCAAATCGCTGGCAGACACCGTTAATTTAGATTTGTCTAATTCAAATAAGAAATTATCTAAAATAGGTAAGGTGTTTGAACTGTTGATAACACCACCCAAAACCTGTAATTGTTTTAATAAATATGTGCTCGATACTATAAATTTCATTTGAAAGTTGTTGTTTTTATTTGTTGGCAACATAAAACATAACTAATTGGTTTGCTTTTTAAAAAAGCGAAACACAAGGTTGTTTCATGAAAACTAATGTGTTTTGATTGAATATATATTACTTACAAATATATCCCATACATCCTAAAATAGGAAACAAACTTATTAACATTTAGGCAGTGTATTTTTTCTTTCTAAAGTAGTTAAACCCAAAACCGAAGAAGCCTAATAATGCCAGTGGCAATGCGATATTTACGAGTTGCCACGTCGTTTTTTGGTCGGCAATTTTTTCCTGATTTAAGAAGGCTACCGTTATTTCTTTGGAACGAATGTTTATAAGTCCGTCATCGTCCAATAAATAATTAACGGCATTCAATAAAAATTCCTTGTTTCCGTACAATTGTCCGGTCCACTTATCAAAGCCCAATTCTTGGGGTTCACCTCTGGTGACATCATTTTTAATCACATCACCATCTGCAATCACAATCATTTTGGTTGGTTCGCTTTTATCCTTTTCTTCGGATAGTTTAAATGGTTTGATTCTGTTTTGGTACACCGATGTGAATTCACCTTCCAAAAGCACGGCCAGTATTTGATTACCATTATTGAACAAGGCTGGATTAGGTTCTTGTGTAACCATTTCAAGGCTTATTTGCCTTGGTGTACCTTCCAGTTTTGTAAGCGGTGCAGTTTCTAATAGAATGGTTTTCTTAATGTTATTTTTAAGCGTATCGATTTGATTGGCAAAATCGAACCGAACCAAGTTTAAATTGTTAACGATGGGATGATTGTCGTTTGAAGATGCCAAAGGAGAATAAGGCCATCTTAAGTGTTGAAATTGCGACTCGCTACCGTCGCCCATAGCCAAAGTAATGGGGGCAGAGTAGAGGGTACTGACCAGCACCGGATTTATTCTAACGCCATATTTAAAAAAGAAATCCGTTAAATTTAAATCCCGAATCACCGCAAAATTGCTTCCAGATTCATTATACAAACTATCTTTTTCCATGGCAACGGCATCAATAAGCCACAGACTTTTTCCGCCGTTCATGGTGTATTGATCTAGCACTAATTTTTCTTCTTCACTAAAAGCTTCGGTTGGTTTGGCAGCAATGATTAAATCGAAAACCTGTAAATCCTTTAATGTTTTTTGCGGATTTACAGCAACGCTATCCAACGTAAACGGTGCTAAATAATAGTATTCGCCTAATTTTTTGGCAAAGTCAGCAATGTAGCGATCTGGTAATTCACCATTACCTTTTAAAACAGCTATTTTTCTACTCTTAGGTTTTGTTAGTTTACTAAAACCATCGGCAAAAGCGTATTCCAAATGTTGCACGGAGTTTGTGACCAATTCTTGTTGTGAGGCACCGATTTTATTCTTTACCAGTGGAATAATTACGGTTTCGTCATTATAGCTTGCCAATGCCCACGGAAAAATAACTTCTTGGGTAGATTTTCCGCTTTCCTGCACGCTTAATTGCATGGGGGTTAATCCGCGCTGTACCAATTGCTGCATATTACTATCGCGTGTAGCTTCATCTTCCAGCGGATTCATGAAGTTGAAAACGATATTGCTATTTTTTGCTGAAAATTCTTCTAGTAATTGTCGGGTTTCATTTTGAAGCCGTCTAAATTCCGAAGGAAAATGGTCACCTTCTAAGAATACATCAATGATGATAGGTGATTCTACGCTGTTAATAATATTAATAGAAGCGTCGCTCAAGGTATAACGTTTATCTTTTGTTAAATCAAAGCGTTTAAAAGCGATGCTGCTTAGATAGTTAACACCTATTAAAGCTACTAAAAGAATGCCAATGTATTTTATATGTCTAGTCAAACTCTTTTTCCATTTGGTATTGCGAAATGCTCGTTACTTCATCATTTTTAAAAACAAGTTCCAAACATTCCTGGGTCATATTAAAAGCACCGGGTTTAAAACCAAGGTTATAGTTCCATTTGTCTTGAGAATTGGCTTTTATGGAATCGTCCCACCCATACCATTCACTAGTGCCTAAAATCGCCTTAACTTCATCTTTGGTTTTACCCAGAAACAAGTTTTGATTAACCACTTGGGTACTCATTTCGTACCTTAAGGCAGGTTTTTCTTTCCAAGCTTCCGAATCGAAATGCTTTTGGTGATGATAACTAAAAAAGATGTTTATAAACGGGTAAAAAACATAAAAATAGACAATAGGTGTTGCTATAATACTTATTAATAAGCTTACCCATTTGCGCTTGTCGATGGTGTTGGCAAATATCCATGTCAGGATAAAAACGGTAACAATAAAAATAACAAAAAGCGGTGTAACAATCATTTGGTCTCTCTGTTTAAATTGAGTTTAGTAATGGTTAAAAAGAAGAAGGAAACACTGAGAAAATAGATAATATCCCTGGTATCAAGAACGCCACGGCCCATACTTTTAAAGTGGTAACTCATGCCTAATTGTTCCATAAAAGTACTTGAGGTAAATTCTGAAATACCTTCAAATCCGATATAAAACAAAAAGCATAAAAACACCGAAAGTATAAAAGCCACGATTTGATTATCTGATAAGGTCGATGTAAAAATACCAATAGCGGTATAGGATGCCATTAAGAATAGAAGTCCGAAATAAGAACCCAAGGTACTACCCATATCTAAATTACCGATAGGATTTCCCAATTGATATACTGTATAAACATATAGCAAGGTTGGCAAAATAGCGATAATAATAAGAATGAGCGCCCCAAAATATTTACCAAGAACAATTTTTAAATGCGAAATGGGTTTGGTGAGCAATAATTCCAAAGTACCCTGTTTTTTTTCATCTGAAAAACTTCGCATGGTGACTGCGGGAATCAAGAAAATCAATATCCATGGTGCCAATAAAAAAAAGGATGATAAATCAGCAAAACCATAATCCAACACATTAAACTCCCCTTTAAAAATCCATAAAAACAAGCCGTTTAAAATCAAAAAAATAGCAATGACCAAATACCCTATGGGCGATGCAAAAAATGAATTGATTTCTTTCTTTAAAATGGCAAACATTTATTAAGTTAAAAGTTAAAAGTTAAAAGTTAAAAGTTAAAAGTTAAAAGTGTCTTCATTATTTATATTCTTGCAGTTTAGCAACAGGTTCTTTGACTTTAGTCACTAAGGGTGTTGCGGTAAAATTAACACTTACGGTGTCCATTAAATCCAAGCCCATTAAACTAGAGGCTGTACCTACGGTGTTTGGGTTGCTTCTATAAACAGCAATTTCTAAATAACCACCCGAATTAAATACCACCAAACCTCGGCCTTCATCATGGCGTTTATCTTCTGGAATATCAAAATTAACTACATCACTGTATTTTGAATAAACCGTTTTAAATTTATTATTTCTCGCCGAAATTTCAAAATCACGTCCTTTTTGAATGGTTTCAAAAAAGCCTTGTTTTATATTGGTTACAACGTTTCCATAATTGTCAATATAAATGATACTACCAATAATTTGGGTTTTATCTTCATTTATAAACGGCACAAGACTCTTTGTAGGTTTTATGGTATCAATGGTTTTTCCAATAACCTCCAACGTACCACCTCTTGCAATATGGCAAGCCACTTTTACAAACACATCCAACCCTGGGAAACTATCTAGAATTTTATCATGGATATTAATTTCAACAATTTTTTCAGGCGCAATCTCACTGCACAGCATGCTCATAATACCATTATCGGCACAAATAAAATAATGCTCGTCCAGTTGTACGGCAAGGTGCTTGTTTTCGGGATTTAACTCAGAATCCACCCCAATAATATGAACACTTCCTTTAGGAAAACTTTTATAGGCATTCTGAATGATGTAAGCGGCCTGCGGAATGTTGAAAGGCGATACAAAGTGTGAGATATCAACAATTTTCACATCGGGGAGTTCACAATAGATAGCGCCTTTTATAGCACCTACAAAGTGATCTTTTTCACCAAAATCGGAAGTTAATGTGATAATCGCCATCGGCAAATTGTTGATATGTTTTTAACGTTTGGTTACTCAAAATTAGTATTTTTGAGTTTTACGAGATTGTTTTACAAACCTACATAAATTTTCGTTTTGGTTTTTATAATTCGAACGAAAAATAAAGGTCATAAAGTCTTATTTAACAAAATAAAAAATACTGAATAAATAATAAATCATTTCATCTGAGTAAACATTATTTTCGTTAATCTTAGTTGAAAATAAAACAAAAAGAACCGCCCTTGAACGAAATTGTTATTGAACTTGAAGAAATCACTCCAAAAGAGTTTTTTGGACCAGAAAACATCAATATTGAACTTCTTAAAAAGTATTTTCCTAAACTTAAAATTGTAGCACGAGGTAATAAAGTCAAAGCATTTGGCGATGATGAATTACTGGAAGAATTTGATCGTCGTGTCAATATGCTCATCAAACATTTCACAAAATATAACAAGCTTGACGAAAATGTTATTGAGCGTGTTTTAACAAGCCAAACCAGTGATGATTATACAACATCGCAAAAAAGTGGCGAGGTTTTGGTGCATGGTGTAGGAGGGAAACTTATAAAAGCGGAAACAGCCAATCAGCGTAAAATGGTTGAGCTTATGCGTACTAATGACATGGTTTTCGCTATTGGCCCAGCTGGTACAGGTAAAACCTATACGGGTGTTGCGCTAGCGGTTCAGGCACTAAAAAATAAAGAGGTCAAGCGTATTATCTTAACAAGGCCAGCGGTGGAAGCAGGGGAGAATTTAGGCTTTTTACCAGGTGATTTAAAGGAAAAACTAGACCCATACATGCAACCCTTATATGATGCCTTAAGGGATATGATTCCTGCTGAAAAATTGGCACTTTATATTGAAAATGGTACCATACAAATTGCACCTTTGGCGTTTATGCGTGGACGCACCTTAGATAATGCGTTTGTGATTTTGGATGAAGGACAAAACACGACCCATAACCAAATGAAGATGTTTTTGACCCGTATGGGAAAAAATGCAAAGTTTTTATTGACGGGCGACCCAGGGCAAATCGATTTACCAAGACGTACCATTTCGGGGTTGAAGGAAGCTTTATTGATTTTAAAAAATGTGGAAGGCGTGGGTATGATCTTTTTAGATGATAAAGATGTGCTTCGTCACCGATTGGTTAAAAAGATTATTGATGCTTATAAGCATATTGAAAACGTGGAGTAGTCGTTTTTCATTCCTGTAAAACATTAATCCATAAAATGAACCGTCATTTTGAGGACATAGGACGAAGCAATCTCTTAAATTTAATGTAAAAACTTACAGATTATTTCGATTTTGCATTCCTTGTAATGACGAATAGCATTAAAAAGCCAGTTATTAATCTAACTGGCTTTTTTATTTAGTGCATGCTTTTATCAGGCAGTCAAATGATTAGGGGTTTTATACCATGATGTCTCTTAAAATTCTATAAACTTTAACAAAAATAATGTAAAAAGGGTAGCTATAAATCATCTAGATTTGCACTATAAAATATTAAGAAAACAACATGAAAAAATTATTTTTTATTATCGGATTATTAGGATTTAGTCCAATTTTTGCTCAAGAAACTGAGATAAACATTACGCCAGACAACTCATGGTTTAAAGCAGGAGTAACCGCTGGTATTCCAGTAGGTGATGCTAGCGATTTTGCATCATTTAATTTAGGTTTAGACCTAAGAGGGCAATACTTGTTCAATCCAAATTTCGGCATTGGTGTAGCTTCTGGTTATACCCATTTTTTTGGTAAAGATGGTTTTGATGATTTTGGTATCATTCCTTTAGCTGGATTTGCACGTTATTATTTTGCACCTGAAGGCTTATTTTTAGGAGCCGATTTAGGGTATGGTTTTTTAACGAATGTTGATAACAACTCTGGTGGATTGTATGTTAACCCTCAAATTGGTTACCATAACAGAGATTGGAATTTGTATGCGTTTTACCAAAATACCTTTGCAGAAAACGATGTTGATTTGCAAACGGTTGGTGTTGGTGTAACATACAATATTAGATTTAATTAAATTTAAATAAGACTTCTTGATACAATTCTCTTCGGGCGAATTACTCGAACGGATATTTAAGGTTAGGATATTAATTTTAGTCTGCCTGTCAGTTCAAGTAAAATATAGAGGAATGAGATATTTTATATCGAGAACTTTCGTTAGTTATTCTATAAAAACAAACTAACAAATTTCATTTAAAATACATATTTGAATTAGAAAAGGAGAAAGTTTATTTCTCCTTTTTTTGTTTGGCATTATGAAACAAATTACATTTGCATATCACATAAAACCGCTAATTATATGAACACGATTACCACTACAAATTTCAATTTTCCAGGACAAAAAAGTGTTTATAAAGGCAAAGTTAGAGAGGTTTATAACATCAATGGCGATGTGTTAGTTATGGTGGCTACCGATAGATTATCCGCGTTCGATGTGGTGATGCCCAAAGGCATTCCGTATAAGGGGCAAATCCTAAACCAGATTGCCACCAAAATGATGAAAGCCACAGAAGATTTGGTGCCAAATTGGCTCATGGCAACGCCAGACCCCAATGTAGCCGTCGGGCACTTATGTGAACCGTTTAAGGTAGAAATGGTGATTCGTGGGTATATGAGTGGTCACGCGGCACGCGAGTATAAAGTTGGCAAACGCTCACTTTGTGGCGTAGCGATGCCTGAAGGCATGAAAGAAAACGATAAATTTCCACAGCCTATCATTACACCAGCAACCAAAGCCCAAATGGGCGACCACGATGAGGATATTTCCCGAGAAGATATTTTAAAACGTGGTATTGTAAGCGAAGCCGATTATGTGGTGTTGGAAGATTATACCCGAAAATTGTTTCAACGTGGTAGCGAAATCGCAGCAAGCCGAGGCCTTATTTTAGTGGATACCAAATACGAATTTGGAAAAACCAAAGAAGGCAAAATTGTGTTGATTGATGAAATACACACACCCGATTCGTCTCGCTATTTTTATGCGGATGGTTATGAAGCCCTACAAGCCAAAGACGAACCCCAAAAACAATTAAGTAAAGAGTTTGTGCGCCAATGGCTTATTGCCAATAACTTTCAAGGGCTGAAAGGGCAGACCGTGCCAGTTATGAGCGACGAATATATTACTACCGTTAGCGATCGCTATATAGAACTGTATGAGAATATTACTGGCGACACGTTTGTAAAAGCCGATGTAAGCAACATACAAGCACGTATTGAAGCGAATGTGTTGGCGTATCTAAAACAATAATCTTTATAAAGGTTATTGTTCTCTACATTATTTTTAATCCTATTCATTAAAATTTTTTTCGTTTCAAAAGAAATTTCTAATTTTATTGGTTATGGATTATGAGATATTTAAAATCTTAGGAACTTCTTTAGGCTTAGGGCTTCTTGTCGGACTTCAACGGGAGTATGACGACCATAAAATGGCAGGCATCCGCACGTTTAGTTTGGTAACCTTATTAGGTAGTGTTACCGGATTAATAGCCCAACATTTCCAATCGGATATTATTATTGCCACCGGACTCATAACTCTGGGAATACTCCTTGCTATTGTTAATTTTTTTAAGCAAAAAGCGGATGCACCCAGTATTGGGCAAACAACTGAAGTGGCTATGTTGCTGATGTATGGACTGGGAACCTATTTGGTTTTTGGTGATTTGAAAGTCGCCGTGGCGTTAGGTGCCGTCACAGCAGTATTGTTACACTTAAAAAATACACTTGGTGAATGGGTGGGCAGGCTGCAAAAGAAAGAAGTGGCAGCCATTATGCAATTTGCAGCACTTTCATTGGTCATTTTGCCCATCCTACCTGATGAAAATTATGGTCCTTATGATGTCTTTAATCCACGGGAGATTTGGATGATGGTCATTCTTATTGTAGGCTTAGGCTTAGGTGGTTATTTTATCTATAAAGCAGTTGGTAAAAATGCAGGAACGGTTCTTAATGGTATTTTGGGCGGACTAGTTTCCAGTACGGCAACCACGGTTACGTTTGCACGACGTGTTGTAAATGCTCCCAAAACGGCGCGTTTGGCAGCCTTTATTATTTTAACGGCATCTGCGGTTGCTTTGGTTAGGGTGTTGGTAGAAGTAGCCATAGTAACCCCTAAAAATTTAGGAGTGATTGCGCCACCTATTATTGTAGAGCTGGTGTTTATGGTTATTCTTTGTGGACTTTTATATTGGCACAATCAAACAAAAGAGATGGAAGAACTTCCAGAACCAGAAAATCCTGCCCAACTTAAAACGGCTTTGGTTTTTGGAGGCCTATATGCCATTATTTTATTAGCAGTAGCCGTTGCAAAAGATTTTTTTGGTGAAAGTGGTTTATATATCGTCTCTATAATAAGTGGATTAACCGATGTAGATGCCATTACCCTATCCTTATCCCATTCCCTTAATAGCGGAGAATTGGATGTTCACCTAGCTTGGAAACTCATCTTGATTGCTTCATTATCCAACTTAGCTTTTAAAGCAGGTATGGCGGCGTTTTTAGGCACCAAACAACTAGGAAAATACGTTATTGGTGCGTTTTTAATGTCTATTATTATTGGGTTATTGATTGTTTGGTGGTGGCCAGAAGCGTGGAGTTTTGGGAATGTTGAATTGGGGAATAATTAAGAGGATGTTTGAGTTGAGATAATCTATTTATTTATTTCGATTCAATACACTTATAACCAATCGTTTTACAGTTTCCATTTCTTCTGGTTTGCTAGCGGCAATTAAAAGGGTTAAACTGGCTAACGTATTGTTACTAATAATGGGTTGCAGTTCTTGGTTAAACAACAAGTTATTTTGTTGTAAAAACTTTAGAAAACAGGCAGCAGCAATGCGTTTATTACCATCTACAAATGAATGGTTTTTTACTATTAAATATAACAACATGGTTGCTTTTTCTTCTAATGATTCGTAAAAATCGGTAGCATCAAACCCTTTTTCTATTTGAGCTATCGAACTTTGAAAGCTTTGGTCTTTTTCTTTTCCAAACACAGAGGAATCAAATTCCTTGAGCATTTGGTTAATGAGTTTTTTATAATCGTCTAAACTTGGATAAATAGCGTCTCTTTTTGTTAAACCTTTGGTGTCTAATTGCTCATGGTCGTAATCGTCTAATAGGCTCAAACCTTTGGCAAAAGTAGTGAGCCATTGGTTGTCTGCTGTTTTTTCTTCAATGGCTCTACTTAAAATTTGAAGGCCATTTCTAAGCACCACCAATTCTTGTTCTTTTTGGGCTAAACGATTTTCATTAATGGCGTAACCTTTAACTAAATATTCTTTTAAAATGCTATTTGCCCATATTCTAAATTGTGTACCTTGTTTAGAATTAACACGATACCCAACAGAGATAATCATATCTAAGTTATAGTGGTCTATATTTCTATTTACCATACGGTTACCTTCTTGACGAACTATCCGGAATTTCCGGATAGTTGCATCCATACTTAATTCGCCAGTGTTGTAAATGTTTTGAATATGCTCATTAATGGTTCGTATATCTTTATCAAAAAGAGTTGCCATTTGAAATTGAGATAACCAAATAGTATCAGCTTGCATTGTAATTTGCAATTGACTTCTACCATCTTTTGCCTGATATATTAATATTTGATTTTCTTCGTTCATAACTTTTAAATGAAATTTTTATTAACTAACCACCAACACATTCTTCCCCCTAGAACGTCCTTCATGCTGGTATTTTAAAGCGTCTTTGGCTTCGGTGAGTTTAAATTGTTTGTCTATAAATACCTTAACATGGTTTTGTTCAATTAAGTTCACAATGGTTTTTAACTGTTCGGCATTGGAATGGAATAGAAAATGAGTTGCCGTAACATCATGCTTTTGCACCAAATCTTCGGAAGGTTTCGCGGTTATAGTGACATATTTACCGCCTTTTTTAAGTAGGGGAATGGTGTGTTCTGAACTCGCCATACTATCGAACACGGCATCAAAGTCGGGGGTAATTTTAGAGAAGTCCGCCGTTTTATAATCAATGATGGAATCCACCCCAACAGATTTTAAGAAGGCTTCATTCTTTGCCGAGGCAATCCCCACAACCTGTGCGCCTTTCCATTTAGCGAATTGCACCGCAAATAATCCAACACCCCCAGCGGCTGCTTGAATTAATACCTTCTGACCTGTTTGTACATGTAATTTATCGAACAAGCCCTGCCATGCCGTTAATGCTGCCAAGGGTACGGCTGCGGCTTCTTCAAAACTTAGATTTTTTGGTTTTAAAGCCAGAAATTTAATTTCGGTAGCCACATATTCGGCACAGGCACCTTGTTTTGCCCATTCCAAAGAACCAATCACGTTATCGCCCACTTTAAAATCGGTCACGTCAGTTCCAATAGCTTCAATCGTACCAGAGATATCGGTACCTATGGTATAAGGCATTTCAAAATACCCATAAACGGTACTTTTCCAATCCACGGGATTGATGCCACAGGCTTTTACTTTTATTAAAACCTGATTTGATTGAATGTCTGGCTTTGGAAGGTCTTCAATCTTGACGTTATCTATTGCTCCTTTTTCGTGTATTCGTATGGCTTTCATGTGTTTTCTTAATTGTTATGTGTTTTAAAAATTTGTCAATTAACTTCGCTCAATTCGGCTTTGCCTCGTGTCGAGTGATTTTCATACATTATTTTATGTATGAAATTAGTATCAAGAATCAAATTTATTATGTAATTGTTCTCGATACAAAATTCTGAAAAAGAATTTCACTCGAACTGACAAATGATAAAAGTTCGAAATTTAAAACTGGGTTTATTTAGTGCAATCTGTTTTTGTTAATGGCATGGTAGAGGTAAACGTCACATGATCTGTATTGGCAAAACAAATGCCTTCGTCGTCCATCTCGCCATAGCCTTCGAAAAGTTGACCGTTAGTAATCTTAAAAATGACTTCACGTCTGCTGCTAACACCTTCCGACTCAAAGGTATAATCGCCCAAAATGATATCATCTATTAAAAGACCTTCAAACGTGCCCATATTCGCATCTTTTTCGGCTAAATGGTAATTCAGGTTTCCTGTAATGGTGGTGTTTATTTTAGTTATTTCAAAGGTTATGGAACTGTTATTGCCATTGTATGAATAACAACCTACTTCCAACAATCCAGAAGACATGTTACTTTTCACGGGTTCGCTGGTTTCATTGGTTTCCGATTTGTTTTTACAATTTATAAAAGCAAGGATTAGGGCGAAAAGAATGATTGACTTTTTCATTTTTATGATTTTAGTTTTCATTTACTTTTTTAAATCTCATCATCGTAACATCGTCGAGCATTAAAATTAATTTACCTTCTTCATCAAAACCATATTTATTTATTTTTTTCATAGTGCTTAAAAACGTTTGTTCACCTTCGCCACAATACATCATGGTGGTTGGGCCGGGGTCGCCAAAAGAGATGTTGTTGCCATCTAGGTTATATTCCGCTCGATAGCCGTTACAGCTTGCGCTGCCTTCTACATTATTGGTAGTTTTATTAAAGCTAATTTGCGGTTTTCTATCTGGGTACAATCCGCTGAATGCAATTCGTATTCCTGAAATATAATCTAACTCCCAAGAAGTATTGTATAATGCATCAGTCGTTGTTTTGGTCGATTGGCAAGCACTTAAGCATACCATTATAATTAAAAGGGAACTGATTTTTAGCTGTTTCATATGCTTTGATTTGAAGGATTATTGGGTACAGCTAATTTAGTTTTTAAATATTAAAAAGTAGACGAGCCATGTAGAATAATTTGCCCACCTATTTATTAACAAAAAAATAAGACCCTGCTTGGTGGCAAGGTCTTTTTAAATTAATGTTTGTGATGTGAAGGTTCCCAAATAAGCCTTAAAAACGTACTAAAACGTTCGTTTTCTCTTGCCACGGGTATGCCTGTTACAATACCTACCAGCAGATTATCTGCAATTCCCACGCGCATTTGTGGCCGCATGGTCATATCAAAGTCGCCTTCATCCAAGGTTTTATTAAACTCAATACCGATAAAATTTCTTGTGCCCGGAATCATGTAATGGATATTGCTATTAATATCATACGTCGTATGGAAGGAATTTGTTAAAAAATTTTGTTCTATCATAGGGCCTGTGTAAATGAGCGAATGAAAATTGTTACCCCATCGTTTGGCAACTACCAAAAACGGATTGTATACATTCCCTGTAATTAAGGGTTTTCCAAAGTCCCTGAAACTGGACAATTCAAACTCATTAATATAGCCAATTGCCATAGATGTAGCCATTTTTTCGTTGACAAAAAACGACCATTGGGCAGCAATTTTTATACTGTTTAATTGATTGGATGGAATGGCAGTCCTTGGTGTGCCATTAATTGGCGAATAAAATGTAAATGGCAATTCCACTTCCAAACCCAATCGATCGGCAGGCGCCCATTCGTATTCAATAAGGGCCTCATACGAATCGAATGTTTGGTTGTCCGTTAATCCAAAACCTAGGTTCCATTCCTTTTCGCCTTTTCTGGCACCTAAATCCCTAATCAGGTCTATATACAAAGGTTCGGCATGTAATACTTTAACAGGTTCTTTTGAACTTTCAACTTCTTGGATATATAAACTATCTTTTGTTATGTCGCTATCTTGAGCAAACGCATAGGTTACTGGTGTCAATAATAGCATTAACACCCATTTATTTTTAAAATTCATTTGTAGGTTTATTTTTTTGAATTAATAGTTAGGAAGCTTTCTAAAAGGTCTATTTAGAAATAAATTGTCACATTGAGCTCAGTCGAAATGCATTGATAATTTGATTAATAAGGTTTTCGACAGAGCTCAAACTGACATTAAAGGTTACTTTTTAGACAGCTTCTGTATTTTAGACAAACTAGTAAATCAAACTTCGGGTGGTGGATTGTTAAGCTGATGATGACCAATAGACAAATGGCTATCTGGATGATAGCATACTTGTTTTAGAGAAGTTGTAATAGATTCTCTAGGCTTTCCCTCTGAAGCGTTTAAGGGAATAAAATCTATTTTAAAATTGCTTTTTTTTGTATGGTCTTCGGTATCGGGGTCATCATGTTCTTCAATGGCATTTTCAAAACCTAGTACTTGTTCCACAATAATTTCCACAATACTTTCTTGATCATTGAATGATAAGTCTTCAGGGATGTAATTTGGGTAAACATCAACAGTATCAACACTAATATTAAGAAAGTACAATCCCATAAATCCCCAAAGGAATCTAACGACCATGCTATGTCTTATATGATGAAACATGTCGCAAAAATAATGCTTTTATAATATAACTGTTTTAATGAAATTATAAAAAACACAGTTTATAAGGTTATTGTTTAATCCTATCAACTACTTTTAAGAATAGATTATAAAGAAACGTATTGGTTTTGGCATAATAAAATGAAATAACGACCACCACAAGAATAAAAGCCAAGGCTCCAAGCACAGCTTGATAGGGATCTAAAGCTTTGTAGTAAAAATGCTTAAGACCGATGCCTGTATAACTTCCAAAAATAATAATGAAGTGAAAGGTGTAAATGGACAATGTTTTTTCGCCAATTCTTGTGATGATGGATCGCTTAAAGAAATGTTCAAAGGCATAAAATAAACCAAAAAGAACAAGCACATCGCCTAAACGAGAGAACAGATAGTTATAATCTGCAGCAGCATCAAAAAGCGTTTCACCCGTAAACCTCCCTAATTTATGAAGCAACCACGATGATGAGAATATAAGTAAAAGCCCAACTACAAAAAACGTAAAAATGGTTAAGGCCTTAAAGGCACGTCTATGTACATGTCTAAAAAAAACTGTTGCAAAAAAAGCACCAAAAGCTGTATAGCCAAACCAAGGTATAATGGTAAATACAGAGCCGTTTTCTTTAGTAATGTAGTTTGCAAGAATTAAGGGAGTATCAGGCAATAATATCGTTCTGTATAAAGGTTCTGTTACAAAAATAACGCAACCGATAATGACCAAAACAACTGATAAAATATAGGTATTTGCCTTAAAAACATAATACAGACCTACCATGAGAATGAGGGATAAACCTATGCACTGCAAAACATCTATAACCAAAAAGTAAGTATAAAAACGTCCTTGAAACCATCCATAAAAATCAACACGCAATGTATATCCAATGAACAAAAGCAACAAACCTCTGTAAAGACCTTTACGGATTCGCGCTTTATCACTGCCTTTTTCTTTGGCCTTTAACAATAGATACATAAAAACAAGTCCCGAAATAGTGAAAAAAGTAGGAGCGGTTACACCTCTAAAATACGACCAAATATTAAAAAGCACATTAGTAGTGTCTCTATAAATGGGGTCTAAAAGCGTATCAATAAAATGCCCTTGTAGCATCATTAATATGGCAAAAGCTCTTACGGCATCAATAAAATAAAGACGGCTGGAATGCAATAGGTTTCGGTTATAGTTTTACTGGTATAAAGATAGTTTTAAAAATTATTTGTAGCAAAATTATAATTTACTGATTTTTAGCAAGTATCATACTTTATAAATAATTGATTGTTTTTAACTAAAGAACATCACGTTCTCTGTAACCAATTTAATTTATATATTAGTGGGCTAAACTAAACTAGAATATGACTAAACAAGAAAAGGCAACCGCCTATTGGAAGGAAAACATTAAGTATCTTTTTATTTTACTAACCATATGGTTTCTGGTGTCTTATGGTGCCGGAATTTTATTTAAAGAAGCCTTGGACTCTATAAAAATAGGAGGTTTCAAGCTCGGATTTTGGTTTGCGCAACAAGGTTCCATGTATGTGTTTGTAGTTTTAATTTTCGTGTATGTTCGTATTATGAATAAACTTGATAAAAAATACGGATATGAAGATTAGTTTACTTTTATTAGAAGCCATAAGCGTTCAGAATTGGACTTATATTTTAGTTGGACTAACATTTGCATTATATATAGGAATCGCTATTTGGTCCAGAGCAGGCTCTACCAGAGAGTTTTATGTAGCTGGTGGCGGTGTATCACCATTAGCTAATGGCATGGCAACGGCGGCGGATTGGATGAGTGCCGCATCTTTTATATCGATGGCAGGTATTATTAGTTTTGCAGGCTATGATGGTGCCGTTTATTTGATGGGATGGACAGGAGGTTATGTGCTTTTAGCCTTATTGTTAGCACCATATTTAAGGAAGTTTGGAAAATTTACAGTGCCAGATTTTATTGGCGATCGCTATTATTCCAATACCGCACGTATTGTGGCTGTTTTTTGTGCACTTATCGTATCGTTCACGTATGTTGCGGGGCAGATGCGTGGTGTAGGTATCGTTTTTTCTCGCTTTTTGGAAGTCGATATCAATACAGGGGTTATTTTAGGAATGCTCATCGTATTGTTTTATGCAGTTTTAGGAGGAATGAAGGGGATTACTTATACTCAAGTGGCACAATATTGTGTATTGATTTTTGCCTTTATGGTGCCTGCGATTTTCATTTCCCTTCAAATGACTGGCAACCCAATTCCGCAATTAGGCTTTGGAAGTACCTTGTCTGATGGGTCTGGTACCTATTTACTTGATAAATTAGACGGATTGAGTACAGAACTTGGGTTTGCTGAATACACACAAGGTTCAAAATCGGTCATCGATGTGTTTGCCATCACCTTAGCTTTGATGGTCGGTACAGCAGGTTTACCACACGTTATTGTGCGCTTTTTTACAGTGAAGAATGTTAAAGATGCGCGTAAATCGGCTGGTATTGCTTTATTACTGATTGTTATTTTGTACACAACGGCTCCAGCTGTATCTGTTTTTGCGAGAACCAATTTGATTGAAACGGTTTCCAATAAAGAATACGCTAATGTGCCAGAATGGTTCAAAAAATGGGAAAAAACAGGTTTGATAATATTTGATGATAAAAATAGTGATGGTCTTATTCAATATGTTGCCAATAAAGACCAAAACGAATTAACAGTTGATAATGATATTATGGTGCTTGCCAATCCAGAAATTGCTAAATTACCTAATTGGGTGATTGCCTTGGTGGCGGCAGGTGGTTTGGCAGCAGCACTTTCAACAGCTGCAGGGTTGTTATTGGTAATTTCATCTTCGGTATCACACGATTTAATCAAAAAAATAATCAACCCTAAAATTTCTGAAAAAGGAGAATTAGTAGCAGCACGTTTATCAGCTGTAGGTGCTGTTTGTGTGGCAGGTTATTTTGGTATTAATCCGCCCGGATTTGTAGCAGCAGTAGTAGCTTTAGCTTTTGGTTTGGCTGCGGCATCATTTTTTCCAGCCATTATTTTAGGTATTTTTTATAAAAGAATGAATAAAGAAGGCGCTATTGCAGGTATGGTGGTTGGTATCGTTTCCATGCTATTTTATATGATGAAATATAAATTAGGATGGTTTGACGAGGTACTTCCAGATAAAAGCGAATGGTGGTTTGGCATATCGCCTGAAGGTTTTGGAACCATTGCCATGATTTTAAATTTTATCGTGTCTATTACCATTATGAAATTTACACCAGAACCGCCTAAGAATGTACAGGCAATGGTTGAAAAAATCAGGATTCCAAGTGGCGCGACAAAGGCTACGGGACATTAAACAATACATCACTTAAACAAATCAACGAATAAACGAATAAACGAATCAACAGTAATTAAAATGAGTAATTACCATATAAAACACTTAGAAGAATATTATCAAGTTTATAGAAAGTCTGTAAGGGAACCTGAAAATTTTTGGGAAGAAGTTGCTGAAGAACATTTTATGTGGCAAAAAAAATGGGATCATGTGCTAAGTTGGGATTTCAGTAAACCTGAAGTCAAATGGTTTGAAGGTGCTAAATTAAATATTACAGAAAATTGCATCGACAGGCATTTAGCCACTCGTGGTGATAAAACGGCCATTATTTTTGAACCTAATAGTCCTGATGAGCCAGCAGAACACATCACTTATAATCAGTTACATGAACGTGTCAATAAATTTGCCAATGTATTAAAGGCTGAAGGCATCAAAAAAGGGGATAGGATCTGTATTTATTTACCAATGATTCCAGAATTGGCGATTTCGGTTTTGGCTTGCGCTAGAATTGGGGCTATTCACTCTGTGGTATTCGCAGGGTTTTCCGCGACAGCGTTATCAACCAGAATCAATGATTCTGACTGTAACATGGTCATAACGAGCGATGGTTCCTACCGTGGCGAAAAATCCATTGATTTAAAAGGTATTGTGGATGATGCTTTGGAAAATTGCCCATCCGTTAAAACCGTATTGGTCGCCAAAAGAATCCATTCCAGCATAAACATGAAAGCGGGCCGTGACAAATGGCTACAGCCTTTGTTGAATGATGCCTCTGCCGTTTGTAAAGCAGAAATCATGGATGCTGAAGATCCGTTGTTTATTTTGTACACCTCAGGTTCTACGGGGAAACCAAAAGGCATGGTGCATACCACGGCGGGTTACATGGTGTTCACCGCTTATACTTTTAAGAATGTGTTTCAATATAGGGATGGTGATATTTATTGGTGTACGGCGGATATTGGTTGGATTACTGGTCACAGCTATATTGTTTATGGGCCTTTAGCCAACGGCGCCACAACCATTATGTTTGAAGGGGTGCCACATTATCCGGATTTCGGACGCTTTTGGAAAGTGATAGAAAAGCATAAAGTGACCCAATTTTATACCGCGCCTACAGCGATTCGTGCTTTAGCAAAACAAGGAACGGATTTAGTTGATACTTACGATTTAACCTCGCTTAAAGTATTAGGATCTGTGGGTGAGCCCATTAACGAAGAAGCTTGGCATTGGTATAATGACAATATTGGCAAAAAAAACAGTCCGATTGTTGATACGTGGTGGCAAACCGAAACGGGTGGTATTATGATATCTCCCATACCGTTCGTTACACCAACCAAACCAACGTACGCGACATTGCCCTTTCCGGGAATTCAACCTGCATTGATGGATGATAAAGGAGTGGAGTTGAAGGGGAATCAGGTTGAGGGCCGATTGTGTATTAAGTTTCCATGGCCAAGTATGGCTCGTACCATTTGGGGCGATCATGAGCGTTATAGGGATACCTATTTTTCTGCTTTTGAAAACAAATATTTTACTGGTGACGGTGCCCTGCGTGATGAAGTAGGCTATTATAGAATTACCGGTCGAGTAGATGATGTGATTATAGTTTCTGGCCATAATTTAGGAACCGCGCCCATCGAGGATGCTATTAACGAACATCCTGCCGTTTCGGAATCTGCTATTGTTGGTTTTCCACATGATATTAAAGGCTACGCCTTGTATGGTTTTGTTATTTTAAAGGACACCGGTGAATCACGCGTGCATGAAAATGTTCGCAAAGAAATCAACCAAATCATATCAGAACACATTGGACCGATTGCCAAATTGGATAAAATTCAGTTTACAAGCGGGTTACCAAAAACACGTTCGGGAAAAATCATGCGTCGTATTTTGCGTAAAATAGCTTGCAAGGACCTCTCTAATTTAGGGGATACGAGCACGTTGTTAAATCCAGAAGTTGTTCAGGAGATTATTGATAATGCTTTGTGATAAGATAAGGCTCTTTTGATAAAAATTTGTCAATTCGAGTGAATTTCACACATTTTTCATGTGTTAAATTTGTATCGAGAATCAAATTTTTAATTATAGAAAGTTCTCGATACAATTCGCTTATGGGGAATCACTCGAACTGACATTAAAAGACATTAAAAGTTTCAAATTGTATAAGAGTTAGTAATATGATTTATTTACAGTTTGTTACAGATAATAACAATTTTGTTGTTTTCAACATCTGTCGTAAAAAACAAATAAACTTCGCCACCATCTTTTATGTTTAGTTTTTTCCTTATTTGCTCTACTGTTTCAGGAAAATTTCTGATGGTGATGTTGGCTTTGGTGATTGCCAATTGTTTTAGTTCTTTTTTGTTATAAGGGATTATGTTTTCGACTCTAAAACATCTTCCCGGAAACGGAATCAGCAATTCACTGGTATATAAATGCGAATGCTTATGAAGTTTAAAAACTGTTAATTGGTCTGAAATAGTGTTGAAAGCCCCAGCTTTTAATATAGCGGCGTTGGGTTCGTATAAATAGGTGAGTGGTTTGCCGTATGTGGATTCTACAGACTTTTCATTTTTTAGTTGGAATTCAAAATAGTCGTCTTGCTCTTGTTTGAGATTGACAGTTTTAATGCTTACTTCATCTTGAAAACCACGCTCTAAAATCCAAAGCAATTCTTTTACTTCATTATTAACAGCAACAACATGAATGGTTTTAACATGCTGCAATTCACCAATACCGATCGATAGATCAAGCAACGGTGATGTTTTAATCATGATGTTTTTTGATTGTTTGAAAAGCAAATTCAAATGCATTGGAATATTTGGTAAACAATCATTTAAAAAGAACACTTTGCCTTTGCTGTCGTGCCGTCTGGATGGGTCTATGTAAATCCAATCAAATGTTTCATCGGTCTTCAAATATTCTAAACCATCATCATTTACGATTTTAATATTCGAAATTTGAAGTTGTTTGTAATTATAGGCAACGATTTCCGATAGGTTTTTATCAATCTCACAATGTGTCACCGAATCAAATCGTTTTGAGAAATAATAACAATCCACACCAAAACCGCCAGTTAAATCTAAGATGGTTTTTCCACCCATCAAACTAGCTTTATAGGCGGCTGTTGTTTCAGAGGAAGTTTGTTCGATATTTAATTTATTGGGGTAATAAATATGTAGGGTGTTGAACCAAGTCGGGATCTTCTTTTCACACTTAACTTTTGCTTCAATTTGTTCGATAAGTTCTTTTGTAGTAACAGCATCAAAAGCAGTTCCTTTCAATACTATTTCTGAAATATTAGAATGTAAATTATTATTTATAAAATTCTGTATTTCAGTATTTAAAATAGATGAATTCAAAGTAAAGCTAAAGGTCTTTAGTGAGTTTTTTTACAATTTTATTTTCTGATAAAAACTCTTTTAAAATCACTTTAATCGCCGTGTAACCTGGTACCGCTACCATCATACCAATAATACCAAAAAGAATACCTGCAATGATTATGATTAGAAATATTTCCAACGGATGCGATTTAACGCTTTTTGAAAAAATAATGGGTTGGCTGAAATTATTGTCTATAAATTGTGCTATTAAACAGCCAATGACAACATACATGGTCTTTGGGAAAATAACCTCACTAAAACTTGCTCCCAAATTGCTGGTCATAGTTAAAATGATAATTAAAACAAGACTTATTAATGGCCCCACATACGGAATTAAATTAAGCAAGGCACATAAAAAAGCAATGATGATGGCGTTCTTAATCCCGAAAACAACCAAAACAATCATATAAAGAATAAACAGAATGACCATCTGTAAAATAAGGCCGTTAAAATATCTGGATAGCAAATCCTTTATTTTGGTTGATGAGTTTTTCCACCGACTTTCTTTGCTATCTGGAATGAACATAAGAATACCATTTTCAAAAAGCTGGCTGTCTTTTAAAAAGAAAAAGGAGATGAATAATACAGAGAAAAAACCAACGGTAAAATTACCAAAGCCATTAATAATGGAATTAAAAAAAGCAGGAATTATTGAATAATCAATTTTCGAAAATAGATCATAGTCATTAAAAGATTGTTTAACATCTAAATCATTCAATTGGAAATAATTAATGATTTGTATGTATAAATCCTCTAGATTCCTTTGAAGTTCCTCGATATTTAATAATGATAAGTTATGAATTTGTTCAATAACCAAGGGTATAAACAAGCTCATGATGCCTAGAAAAACAGCGATTAACAATGCCATGGTTACGATAACGGCAATCGTATTTTTAAACTTGAAGCGTCTTCTTAAAAACAATACAATGGGTCTTCCTATTAGGGAAATAACGGCGGCAATAGCCAAATAAGCCAAAACGGAGCGTATTTCGTAAAGGAAAAAAAGCAATATAGCAACTCCAATAATAATGGACAGTGCCCTTAAAATACCGCTTGCTATTATTTTTGAATTCATTTAGTAAATATAATAATTTGTTGTCATTGCGAACGTAGTGAAGTCATATCATGAACTAAAAGTAGGCAGATTGCTTTGTTCCTAGACCGGTTGATGATTTGTGCGTAAATCTAAAATCGTAATCAATTCAATTTTCAAACGCATATTTCACAATATTGGCACCCATTTTAAGGGCTTTTTCTCTAACATCGGCGGGGTCGTTATGTACATCGGGGTCTTCCCAGCCATCGCCTAAATCGCTTTCTAAAGTGAACAATAATACCAATCGGTCTTCATGAAACATACCAAATGCTTGCGGACGTTTACCATCATGTTCATGGATTTTTGGTAAGCCTTCAGGAAATTTGTAAACTGTATTAAAAACACCGTGATTGGAAGGTAGCTCCACTAAATCTTTATCAGGAAACACTTTTTTAAGTTCCTTGGTGATGTAGGGCTCCATCCCATAATTGTCATCAATATGTAAAAACCCTCCAGAGACTAAATAATTATGTAAATTTTCGGCATCGGTTTCACTAAAAAAGACGTTGCCGTGCCCCGTCATATGCAAAAAAGGATATTGAAAAATATCTTGGCTACCCACTTCCACTTCTTGTGGTTTGGGGTCTATTTTAGTATTGATGTTCGAGTTGCAATAAGCAATTAAATTTTTTAAAGCGGTTGGGTTAGAATACCAATCTCCGCCACCTTTGTATTTGAGGACCGCAATGTCTTGTGAAAAGGAGATGAAAGATAATAGACAAAAGATAAAAGACAAAAGTAATGACGTTTTTTTCATCTGTTTATATTATTTAAATTTCGGTCATCCCGATAGCTATCGGGAGCAACACCCTCAATAATCATCCTCGTGTGTATTAATGTTTTTATCATTGGTGTTTTATATTACCCATTTATAAAAGCAACAGAATGACAAGCAACAATGGCTGCGGTTTCTGTACGTAATCTGGTGTCTCCCAAAGTTAAGGGAATAAATTTATTCTCCGTTGCCATTTTAATTTCTTTAACGCTAAAATCGCCTTCGGGTCCGATTAAAATAGTGGTATTCGAATTCGGTTTTATTTCATTTTTCAAAGATTTTTTATCAGTTTCCTCACAATGGGCAATGAATAAGTCGCCCGTAAAATCCTGATGGATAAAGTCTTTAAATAAAATGGGTTCATTAAGTTTTGGCAAATAACAGCTTAAGGATTGTTTCATGGCAGATTGTACGATTTTTTCAAAACGTTCTGTTTTTATGATTTTCCGTTCGCTGTGATCACAAATAATAGGGGTAATGGTATCAATGCCGATTTCGGTCGCTTTTTCCAAAAACCATTCGTAGCGATCGTTCATTTTAGTTGGTGCAACTGCTAAATGCAACTGATAATTTTTTTTAGGCTGAACCGATTTATCAACTATTTTAACCAAACATTTTTTTATATCGGCAAGTGTAATTTCGGCAGTAAATAGCCAACCATCACCATTCGTAATGTGCAGCGTATCTCCCATGTTTTTACGCAACACTTTTACAATATGACCGCTCTCTTCTTTAGAAAAAGAAAATCCACTTGTATTTTCAGTAATATCTGGATTATAAAAAAGCTGCATGTTGCTGAGTTAAAAATTAAAAGTTATTTGATGAAAAACTCCTTCCCCAAGGGAGGGTTGGGCAGGGCTTCAAATCTTCAACCTTGCCGAAGCTGCTACATTCTGTTCTGCAAAATCATTATCCAAATATTTTAAATATCCAACAATGGCAATCATGGCAGCATTATCGGTCGTGAATTCAAATTTAGGTATATAAGTTGTCCACCCGAATTTTTGTTCACCATCTTTCAACGCTTTTCTAATGCCTGAGTTGGCCGACACACCACCGCCAATGGCGATATGGGTAATGCCTGTTTCCTTAACGGCAAGTTTTAATTTGTCAATTAAAATACCAATAATGGTGTATTGTATGGAGGCACAAATATCATTGATGTTTTCAGTTATAAAATTAGGATTGGTTTTGGTTTCATTTTGGATAAAATACAGAATCCCTGTTTTTAAGCCCGAAAAACTAAAATTTAAACCATCTACTTTTGGTTTGGTAAAAGAAAATGCTTTCGGATTGCCCAATTGCGCTTTTTTATCAATTTCAGGTCCGGCAGGATAACCCAAGCCCAGTATTTTTCCACTTTTATCAAACGCTTCACCCACGGCATCATCAATGGTTTCGCCAATCACTTCCATGTCAAAATAATGGTTCACTTTCACGATTTGCGTATGGCCACCAGAGATTGTCATCGCCAAAAACGGAAATGGCGGTTTATTATAACCATCTTCATCTATAAAATGCGCCAAAATATGACCCTGCATGTGATTCACATCAATAAGTGGAATATCCAACCCGTATGCTAACGATTTGGCAAAAGAGGTTCCTACCAAGAGCGAGCCCATAAGTCCGGGACCCCTTGTAAACGCAATGGCATTAAGTTGGTCTTTAGTAATATTTGCTTTTTTAAGAGCCTGAGCTACTACAGGAACAATATTCTGTTGATGCGCTCTAGATGCCAATTCTGGCACTACACCACCAAACTCTTCATGTATTTTTTGGTTGGCAATAACATTACTTAAGATATGTCCGTTATGTATAACAGAAGCCGCTGTATCATCACAAGAAGACTCAATTCCCAGTATATAAATATTTTGTGAAGCCATAGTTAAAATTAGGCACAATAATTGTTAATTTTGAAAAATAATTAAAAGTCTGATGCTTTCAATTGTTCGTAAATGCAAAACTACTCATTTATTTTTTTAATGAATGTGTAAAAATTGTTTAAGTAGTTTACCTTAGACGATTATATTAAATGAGTGTTTGCTAAGGAAATGTAGTTCATTCTTAATAAAATAAAAACCTCTCAACGTATCAAAAAAGTTTTAAAAATAGCATCAAAAATAGTAGGTGTTGTACTGCTTATATTCATCATTTTGGTGTTAATATTATCTATTCCCGCTGTTCAAACCAAACTTGGTAGATATGCCACAAACCGTCTAAACGATGAGTTGGGCACCAATATCAATATTGGAAGGGTAGGATTGCAATTTAATGGCGATGTAGAGCTTAAGCAAGTTTATGTTCAAGATTATAAAGAAGGCACGCTTATTAGTATCGCCGAATTAAACACATCTATTTTAAGCGTAAGGAATTTGATTAATGGCAAATTGGCTTTTGGCGACATAGATATTGTGGATTTAGTATTTAATATTACAACCTACATTGGCGAAAATGAAACCAATTTAGATGTTTTTGTCGCCAAGTTTGAGGATGATAACCCAAAAGTTCAAGAGAATACTTTTTTAATGTCTTCTAGTGATGTTACCATAAACAACGGGGTTTTTAGAATGACAGATGAAAACAAGGAATCTCCCAAATTACTGGAATTTAAAAATTTAAATATCAATGCAACCAATTTTTTAATTAATGGAAGTGAGGTTAGCACTAGAATAAATACATTGGCATTTAAAGATAGTAGAGGTTTTGAAATGAAAAATATGATGACAAATTTTTCATACTCCTTAACCGATATGATTTTTTCCAATTTAGATATTAAAACGCCTCATTCTGTTTTAAAAGGGTATTTACAATTTGCTTATGATAGGAAAGACTTTAAAGAGTTTACGGACAAAGTAAATATCATAGCAGATTTTAAGGATTCTACCATTTTATTTGACGAGCTAAATATTTTTTACAACGAATTTGGAAAAAATCAATATGCAACTTTTGATGTTGATTTAACTGGGACTTTAAATGACTTACAGATAAGTAATTTAGAACTAAATACAAACAATAACAGTAAGGTTTATGGAAATATAAACTTTAAGAACCTGTTTAATAAAGAAACAGATAATTTTTACATGAAAGGGGATTTTATAAATCTTACTTCAACATATAAAGACCTCAAGGCATTATTGCCTAATGTTTTAGGGTCTTCCATTCCTAGTTCTTTTGATAACCTTGGAAAATTTACCATAGCAGGCCAAACAGAGGTAACATCTTCAACCGTTAATGCCAATATTCAAATAGATACCGATTTAGGTTTTCTTGATTCTAAATTAGAAATAAATAAAATAGATGATATCGATAATGCCATTTATAAAGGCAATGTAGCTTTTGAGAATTTTGATTTTGGATTATTTTTAAATGACCCAAAAATTGGGTTAGCGTCTTTAAATGTAGATGTTAAAGGAAAAGGATTTGTTACTGAAACAATTAATACGCAAGTTATTGGTAATGTTTTTGAAATAGAATATAACGATTACAATTATACATCCATAAAAGTAGAAGGAAATGTTAGAAACAAAATATTTGATGGGAATCTTGTTTCAAATGATGAAAATTTAAAACTAAATTTTAACGGACTTGTAGATTTTTCTGAAAAAGAAAACAAATATGATTTTGAGGCCAACATTGCCTATGCCAATTTATATGTATTAAACTTCATGAAGCAGGACAGTATATCCGTTTTAAGAAGTGATGTTAAAATGAATGTAAATGGCAGCACTTTAGATAATGCCTATGGCAAAATTTCATTCAGTAATACCTCTTATAAAAACCAAAACGACACCTATTTTTTTGATAAATTTGATATCACATCACGATTTGAAAATACGGTTCATTTTGTTGAAATTAACTCACCCGATATTATTGAAGGTAATTTGAATGGTAATTTTGTGTTTAAGGATTTACCTAAATTAATACAAAATTCGTTAGGTCATATATACACAAACTTTATTCCTTTTAAAGTTGAAAATAACCAACATGTTGATTTCAATTTTAAAATTTATAATAAAATTATAGAGGTGTTTTATCCAGAAATTGAAGTTGGTAAGAACACATACATAAGAGGAAGGGTTGAAACAGACGAAGAAAAATTTAGGGTAACCTTTAAATCTCCTGAAATAAAGGTGTACGATTATTTTGCAAATAATATTGAGCTACAAATCGATAATAGTAATCCGCTTTTTAATACATACATAGAAGTTGATAGTATAAATACTAAATACTACAATGTCTCTAAACTCAATTTAATTAATGTAACGCTTCGTGACACGTTGTTTATGCGAGCTGAATTCAAAGGCGGTAAACAAAATAATGATAGTTACAATTTAAGTTTTTATCACACCATTAACGAAGAAAAACAATCTGTTGTGGGTTTTAAAACGTCTGATATTACCATAAAGGATACAAAATGGGCTATAAACGAAAAGCAAGATAGATTTAACAAAGTCACATTTAATAAGAGCTTTACCTACTTTAACATAGATAGATTATTTATAAACCATGAAAATCAAGAATTAAGCCTTTCTGGATTCATAAAAGACTCTACCCAAAAAGATTTAAAACTTGATTTTAAAAATGTAGATCTTTCTAAAATTACTCCAGACATAGATAGTTTGTCCCTAGCAGGAAATGTCAATGGTAAGTTGGATCTGTTACAAAAAAATGGCAATTATCTACCAAACTCCACTATTGTTATAGATGATTTTAAGGTTAATGATTTTGAATTGGGATCGTTTGATGCTAGTATTACCGGAAATGAAAACCTTACAAATTATATTGTTGATGTAACTATTAAAGACGATATCAAAAAATCGTTTAGGGCCCAAGGGGATATAAGTGTTATGGGGCGAGAACCTGATATAGATGTAAGTATTACTTTAAATGATTTTGCACTCAAACCATTAAATCCCTTGCTCCAAGATGTATTGAGCAATATCAGGGGAAGTGTTACAGGAGATGTTAATCTTAATGGAAATTTAAAGCAACCGGATATTAATGGAAATCTGATATTAAACAAATCTGGTTTTGCCATACCATATCTGAATGTAGATTACAGTTTTGCAGATAAATCTACTGTAACCTTAAAAAACCAAAGCTTCATTTTTAACAACATTCCATTAACCGATACTAAGTTTAACTCAAAAGGGCAATTAAATGGAAGTTTGAGCCATACAAATTTTTCAAAATGGGCTCTCGATTTGAAACTTAGTACACCTAGGTTGTTGGTATTGGATACTGAATTAACAGATGAATCCGCTTATTATGGCACGGGCTTTATTGGGGGTACAGCGACCATTAAGGGGCCAACAGACCAACTGTCCATAGAAGTAGTAGGAGAAACCAAAGCAGGAACCGTATTTAAAATTCCTTTAAATAATACAGAATCCTTTGGAGATAATTCGTTCATACATTTTATAACAAAAGAAGAAAAAGTAGCGAAACAGAAAGGCATCAATTTGGTTTTAAATGATGTTTATGGACTTGAGTTAGATTTCGATTTGGATATCACTGAAGATGCAGAAGTGGAACTCATAATTAACCAAGAAACTGGGCATGCTTTAAGAGGAAAAGGTAATGGTAACATACTTTTAGAAATTAACACCAATGGGAAGTTTAATATGTGGGGGGATTTTTCAGTGTTTAGAGGGGTGTATAATTTTGCTTATGGCGGCTTAATAAGAAAGGAATTTATAGTAAAACCAGGTGGAACTATTGCATGGAATGGTGACCCATTAAAAGCGAATATTAATATATCGGCTGTTTATAGAACGGAAACCAATCCATCTCCTTTACTAGACAATCCAATTAACAGAACCATACCAGTAGATTTAAATATTAATTTAACAGGACAATTGGAGCAACCTGTGCCGGTTTACCAGTTTGAATTCCCAAATGTGAACTCGGCTATAAAATCAGAGTTACAATACCGATTGGAATCTGAAGAGGATAAACAAAACCAAGCACTTTATTTATTATCAACAGGTTCTTTTTCCAGAGGCATTAGCGAACTTAATTTTTCTGGTACTATTGCCGAAAGGCTTAATGGCATTATTAATAGCTTTTTTACAAATGGAGACGGGAACTTAAATGTAGGTATAAATTATGAAGTAGGCACCAACAGACCCGATTACAGAACTGATAGTAGAGTCGATTTAAAGTTGCAAACAAAAATTAGCGATCGCGTACTTATAAATGGTAAAGTAGGGGTGCCTGTTGGAGGTTCTGGAGCCAATGAAACAGTGGTAGCTGGAAATGTTGAAATTAATTTTCTTTTGAATGAAGATGGTACGCTCACAGCCAATGTATTTAATAGGGAAAACAGTATCCAAAATTTTGGAGAACAAATTGGTTATACGCAAGGCGTAGGACTTACTTACAGTGTGGATTTTGATACGTTTAGGGAATTAATAAGAAGTTTATTCAGAAAGGAAGAAACTCCAGAAATTCTACCTCAGGAAGAAGAAAGTCCTCAAGAAATTATACCTCAGCAAGACCCCGAAGTAGATGAAGATGGCTATGAAGAAGATGATGAAGCAAATGCATTTCCTGGTTTTATTACACAAAAGTCTACAAAGAAAAAAGATGAATAATTTTATAAAAAAAGCCATTTTTTTTATAAAAATTAAAATTTCATGTTTTTTATTAACTAAAACGTTATAGTTTTGCAACTCCCATTAAAATAGGGTAAATGCTATCGCTATCTAATTTTTCTTTAGTAATTTTACCTATAATTAAAAAATTTACATGCCAAAAGCAATAAAAAAGATAGGGGTTTTAACATCTGGTGGTGATTCTCCAGGGATGAATGCAGCTATACGTTCGGTAGTTAGAACATGTGCATATCATAATGTGGAATGTATTGGTATTTACCGTGGTTATGAAGGACTTATTGAAGGTGATTTTCAGATAATGGACGCTAGAAGCGTTAGAGGTATTATCAACAAAGGAGGCACCATGTTAAAGTCGGCAAGATCCAAAGAATTTAGAACTACAGCAGGAAGACAAATAGCTTTTCAAAAATTATCAGAGGCTGGCATAGATGCCCTTGTAATCATTGGGGGTGATGGGTCGTTTACTGGGGGTATGATTTTTAATGAGGAGTTTGATTTTCCAGTTATAGGCATTCCAGGAACGATAGATAATGACATTGTAGGTACATCTCATACCTTAGGTTTTGATACAGCGCTAAATACCGTTGTAGACGCCATTGATAAAATTAGGGATACAGCGAGTTCACACAATAGATTGTTTTTTGTGGAAGTAATGGGTAGAGATGTTGGTCACATTGCTTTAAATGTAGGAATTGCAGGTGGTGCCGAAGAAATTTTAATTCCTGAAGAGGATTTAGGATTGGATAGACTTGTGGAATCCTTAAACAGAAGTAGAAAATCTGGAAAAACATCGAGTATCGTTGTTGTTGCTGAAGGCGATAAAATAGGAAAGAATATTTTTGAACTTAAAGATTATGTTGACCAAAATATGGAAGGTTACGATGTTCGAGTGTCCGTTTTAGGCCATATGCAACGTGGAGGGCCACCATCTTGTTTTGATCGTGTTTTGGCCAGCAGAATGGGAGTTAAAGCCGTGGAGTCTTTATTGGAAGGAAAAACCAATTATATGGTCGGACTTTTAAATGGTGTTATGGAATTAACACCTTTAGAAATGGCCATTAAAGGAAAAACAAAAATAAATTTAGAATTATTGCGTGTCTCAGATATCATGAGCACTTAACATTTATAAACAAAATTATGTCAAAATTAAAATTAGGAATTAACGGATTTGGTAGAATAGGTAGAATTGCTTTTAGAGTAGCAGTTAGCAGACCAGATGTTGAAGTAGTTGGAATTAACGATTTGTTAGATGTTGAACATTTAGCATACCTATTAAAATACGATTCTACTCACGGTCGTTTTAACGGCACTGTGGAAGTAAAAAATGGCCACTTAGTAGTTAATGGCAAAGAAATAAGAATTACTGCCGAGCGTAATCCAGAAGATTTAAAATGGGATGCCATTGGAGCAACCGTTGTATTGGATTGTACAGGTATTTTCACAACTTTGGAAGGTGCGCAAAAGCACATCACTGCAGGTGCTAAAAAAGTAGCAATTTCTGCTCCGTCGGCAGATGCTCCGATGTTTGTAATGGGTGTAAACCATAAACAAATTACTGCTGAGCATACCATCGTTTCAAATGCATCTTGTACTACAAACTGTTTAGCACCTTTAGCTAAAGTTATCAATGATAACTTCGGTATTGTAGAAGGTTTAATGACAACGGTTCACGCCACTACTGCAACACAATTAACTGTTGACGGTCCGTCAAGAAAAGATTGGAGAGGTGGAAGAAGTGCATTAATAAACATCATTCCTTCTTCAACAGGGGCAGCTAAAGCTGTTGGAAAAGTAATTCCAGAACTTAATGGTAAATTAACTGGTATGGCGTTTAGGGTTCCTACAGCAGATGTTTCTGTGGTAGATTTAACCGTAAGAACTGAAAAGTCAGCTACTTGGGCTGAAGTGAAAGCAGCTTTAAGGAAAGCTTCTGAAGGTGATTTAAAAGGTATTTTAGGCTATACTGAAGAGGCTGTGGTATCACAGGATTTCGTGTCAGAACCTATGACAAGTATTTTTGATGCTGATGCAAGTATTGCTTTAAATGACAATTTCTTTAAACTGGTATCTTGGTACGATAATGAATTTGGATATTCAACCAAATTAGTTGACTTAGCGCAACATATTAGCAAAATATAATTCAAAAAAATAGTGTTAACAACTCCGCAGGTTTATTGTATTACAAGTTACAAGAATCTGTGGAGTTTTTTATTTAAAACCCCATGATTTTAATTGTTGATAGTGGCTCTACAAAAAGCGATTGGATTGCTGTAGATAATACTGGTAAAAAGCTTTTAGAGAAGTTAAGAACAAAAGGACTTAATCCGGAAATTTTAACAGAAGATAAACTAAAAAAAATAATTAAAAAAAATCCAGATTTAAAAGCCCATAAAGCATCCGTTACCCATGTTTTTTTTTATGGTGCTGGTTGTGGAACGGATAGAGGGAAAGAAATAGTGCGTAATGCCCTGAAAGAGATTTTTTTGAATGCGGTTGTAAAAGTGGAAGAAGATACTTTGGCTGCGGTTTATGGTACTATAAGTCATGACACCGAAGCAGCCGTGGTTTGTATTTTAGGAACAGGTTCGAACTGTAGCTATTTTGATGGACAAAAATTGCACCAACGAGTACAGTCATTAGGTTATATTTTAATGGATGATGCCGCCGGGAATTATTATGGGAAAGAACTTATTAGGGATTACTATTTTAACCATATGCCCGAAGCTATTAAAGTAGCCTTTGGTAGCAAGTATAATTTGGAACCAGATTATATTAAGTATAATATTTATAAGCAATCCAATCCAAATGCCTATTTGGCAAACTTTGCGGAATTCATGTTTTTAAATAAAGATTCCGAATACATTGTGGAGCTTATAAAAAAAGGCATTCGCTTGTTTGTAAAAAACATGATCATGCAGTACAAGGAAGAAATTAAAACCGTTCCCGTTCATTTTGCTGGCTCTATTGCTTATTTTTCAAAAGAAGAAATTAAAGAAGTCGCACAAGAAATGGGTTTTAAAGTAGGTAATTTTGAACGTAGACCTATTGATGGCTTGGTAGCTTTTCACACTAAAAATTTATAATCATATTTCTTAATAACCATTTTTTGAATACTCACATTGCGCTTTATATTTCCAATAAAGATGATAAGAATCACTTAATTGAGCGCATAATAGATGGTCAACTTTTTGATGGTTTTTTAAATTTAAAAGGGGCCCTTTTCTCTGAAATTACTCTAAACCAATTGATTCAGGAAGAAATCATCCATGAGCATTTTGATGTGGTTACAAATACTAAAAATAGTCTTCAAAAATCTTCTGAAGGGGAACGAAAAAAAGCCTTATTAAATCACCTCATTTTACAAAACCCAGAATACCTTATTGCGGATAATGTTTTTGGGAATCTAGATAGCGCTGCACAAGCTGATATAAAACAGACTTTAAAGCAATTGAGTCTGAAAATCCCAATTATACAGATTACAAATAGAGTGGGAGATATACTTTCTTTTATTGATAAGATTTATCGATTACAAGAAAACACTTTGGTGCCTATTAATGATATAAATTTTTTAAAAGCGGAAACCCACACTTTGTTTGTAGAATCATTGCCAAAAAATCACCATTCAACTTTAAAGAAAATTAATCCGTTAGTGACATTTAAAAATGTCTCGGTTAAATATGGTGACAGATCTATTTTAAATGCTGTTAATTGGGAGATTAAAGCGGGGGAGTTTTGGCAACTTATTGGGCCTAATGGTTCAGGTAAAAGCACGATACTGTCTATGATTACAGGCGATAATCCAAAAGCTTTTTTACAAGATATTACGCTGTTCGGTATGAAAAAGGGGAGTGGCGAAACAGTTTGGGACATTAAAAAACACATTGGTTATTTTTCATCCGACATGCTAAGAGGCTTTATGCGGTCTGATTCCATTGAGAATATGATTATTTCAGGTTTTTTTGATTCCATAGGGCTTTATAAATTTCCTTTGGAACGACAAACCCTCATAGCGCATCAATGGTTACGTATTTTGAATATGTTTGATATTAAAAAAAGAAATTTTTTATCCTTATCCAATGGTCACCAACGATTAGTATTAATAGCCAGAGCCATGGTAAAACAACCACCTTTATTAATTTTAGATGAACCTACCAACGGACTCGATGATGTAGATGCTCAATTATTCACGCAACTCGTAAATAAAATAGCTTTAGAAAGTGATACAGCTATTTTATATGTCTCTCACAGACAGGAAGTGGGGCTTAAACCAAATTTGATTTATGAGTTGGTGCCTAGTGAAAGTGGTTCTATTGGTAGAGAAATAGAAGCTTAGATTACGCTTGTTTTTTCAGATCATTTATACCAATGAGCAAGGTGAAGTTATATTTTTATAATTACTACCATTAAGCAGAGCATAGCGGTAGCGAGGAAGTGTTTTATATGATTGAATTTTAGTTTTTTTGATTTTTTTCATATTCTTCTCTTGATACTATTCTTCCATGCCAGTAATAAGTTTCACTATTATTTCCATAAGACCAAGCTATTCCATGAAATATTCCATTTGAATAAGGAATTTTTCTCATTATGGTTTTTCCAGTATCATCGTATTCAATCCATAATCCATTAGGAAGGCCATTTATGAAATATTTTTCTCTAATTCTAGCACCTTCATAAAAAGTCTCAGCTTTACCTTCAGCTTTACCATTTATGAATTCGGTTATACTATATTGTCCTGGAAAAACACCTGAAATTTTATATTTTCCAGATAATAATTTCTCATTTTTATAAACAGTCATTTGTGTTGAATCAGAGTTTGTTTCAAATTTTAAATCACACATTTCTACTTCCTTGATTTCTTGAGCCGAAATATGATTTAAGAGCATTAAAACTAATATTAGGAGTAGTTTTTTCATTTTTTTCAAATTGACCTAAATACACATACTAATATATGTTAAATTATCTTACAAAACAAGTGAAAAATTTTTTTTACTTAAAAAAGGATTTCCAACTTTTTAACTAATGACACTTTTTATGCTCATGAATGGGTGTCAATACATAAGCGTCAATCCAACCCCAAATCCCATATCGCTATCGTAATGTGTCCTTAATCCGAAATTTTTTCCGGCAATATAGTTCAGTCCAACCATATATTCTTTGTCTGTATTCACCATAAATGCGGCTCGTACCCTTTTAGAGATTGGAATGTCTTCCCGCATTAAAGACAAGCGAACAATACCATCGTGATACATTTCTGCTTGAAAATTAACCAACATAGGAAGTGTGTACATAAACCCTAAACTCAATGCACTCCTAAGGTCTTTTTTGTTTGTTTGTCCGAATAAGTTAATCTCCTGTTCATCCATCCCCATGCTTCTATAACGCCAATCAAAGCCAACAAATGGCATGAACCATTGGTTTCTGCCAATGTATCGCCCTATATGGGTTTCTGCTTCATAACCGTGCATATCGTTATAACCCAATCGCCATTCGGTTCCAAAACTCCAACGGGTATTTTGCAACATCAACTCCCCATCGTTTCCATTGGAGGCAAAGTCATTTTGTACCATAAAATGCCATTGGTTACTTTCGCTTTGTAACTTTTTATAAGCCCAAGCTTTATTGGGCAATAAAGGATTTGGTGCTTGGTTTTCATAACTAAAAACACGGTTCATACCAGCCATCATATGGTAGAGAATATGACAATGAAAAAACCAATCACCTTCCAAATTGGCTTCAAATTCTATGACATTGGTTTCCATCGGCATGATGTCCAATACGTTTTTAAGTGGTGCATAATCGCCTTGACCATTGATGACCCTAAAATCGTGACCGTGTAAGTGCATAGGATGACGCATCATGGAATTGTTGAACAGAGTTATTCGCACGATTTCACCCTTTTTAATCAGGATTTTGTCTGATTCAGACAGCACTTTGTTGTCCATACTCCACACATAGCGGTTCATATTTCCTGTTAAGTCAAATTTTAATTCCCTAATTGGAGCATCTTCTGGTAAGGTTGTTTTGGTGGGTGATTTCAGCATGGTGTAATTCAATGTGACCATCTCCGTATTGCCCGGACTGTTGTCGGAATGGTCCATTGTGCCTTTTGTTGTTCCCCCTTTGGGGGTTAGGGGGCTACCAGTAATCTCAGGATACATGACCGTGTTCATATCCATTTTTTGCAACGACATATTCATGCCCATATCATTCATGGTACCGTCCATGTTCATCATACCATTCATCATCTTCATGCCTTCAAAGTATTTCAATTTGGGTAACGGACTTACCAATTGTTTGATGCCCTCACCAATATAAATGGAAGCCGATTTGGTGCGGTCTTCGGGTGTTGCTAAAAATTCGTAGGACGTGTTTTCCGCTGGAATTGTAACGATGACATCATACGTTTCTGAAACGCCTATAATCAATCGATCTACTTCCACAGGTTCTACATCATTTCCATCATTGGCAACGACCGTTAATTTCCCTCCGGCATACGTCAACCAAAAATAGGAGGATGCTCCACCATTGGAAATCTGTAAACGCACTTTATCACCTGCTTTAAATTGGGACAGTTGACTTTCTGATGTGCCATTTATTAGGAATTTGTCATAATACACATCACTGACATCCATCGCCAACATGCGTTTCCATTCATTGGTGAGTTTGGTTTTAAAATGACCTGCTTTTATCGCTTCAGCATAACTTTGAGTGGTTCCCTTTTTTATGGCGAACCAATCGGTAGCATTATGCAACATGCGGTGTACATTTTCGGGATTGTAATCTGTCCATTCGCTCAAAATAATGGGAACGGATGGCAAATCATCTATCCCTTTTCTATAAGAAGGATCGTCTTCTCTTTTTTTCAAAATCATCGAGCCATACATGCCGATTTGCTCTTGTAATCCGCTATGACTATGGTACCAATGTGTTCCATTTTGAATGATTGGAAACCGATATATGTGAGTGGTATTTGGTTCAATGGGCATTTGTGTTAAAAAAGGAACGCCATCTTCTTTATTTGGCAAATACAAACCGTGCCAATGCAAAGAGGTACTTTCTTTGAGTTGGTTATGAACATGGATTTCAGCTGTGTCACCTTCGGTAAAAGTAAGTGTCGGCATAGGAATTTGTCCGTTTACGGCAATGGCCCGTTTTTCTTTTCCGGTAAAATTGACGATGGTGTCTTTTACATACAAGTCATATCGTACTACTTTTTGGGCGAATAGTGTAGATGTCATCAACAGAAAAGCCCCTATCAGAAAAAATGTTTTGTAAAATGTATTGTTTGATTTTTTCATCGCATATTTAATTTGGTAGCTTTAAATCTTAGCCGTTTTTAGTCGTAATGCATTCGCTATAACCGACACCGAACTAAAACTCATTGCCAAAGCAGCAATCATTGGGGACAATAAAATTCCGAATACCGGAAATAAAACACCTGCAGCGATGGGAATCCCTAAGGTATTATAAATAAGCGCGAAAAACAGGTTTTGTTTAATATTTCTCATGACGGTATGACTTAAATTTCTTGCTTTTACAATACCATTTAAATCGCCTTTTACCAAACTTATCATGGCGCTTTCAATGGCCACATCTGTTCCCGTGCCCATGGCAATACCGACATCGCTTTTTGCCAATGCTGGTGCATCATTAATACCATCGCCCGCCATTGCGACGATCTTACCCTGTTTTTGCAATTTTTCTACTTCTTTCAGTTTATCTTCGGGCAACATACTTGCTTTAAAATCTGTTAAGTTAAGTTCAGGAGCAACGGCTTGAGCTGTTTCGTGATTATCACCTGTCAGCATGATGACCTTAATACCTTTGGCTTGAAGTGCTTTAATGGCTTCGCTACTGGTGGCCTTTATTTTATCGCCTATAACCACGTAACCAATAACGGCATTATCCACAGCTAAAAAGGACACGGTTTTTCCTTTTTTCTGATGGTTTTTCGCTTCTTCTTGCATTTCCAGAGTCAGCTCTGCTTTGGCATATGCCATCATTTTTGGGTTTCCTAATCCAAGATTTTTACCATTAACTTTACCCTCAACGCCTTTTCCAGTCACCGCGCTAAAACCTTCAACAGGTAACATCTCGGCATGATGTTCTTTACCATACGCCACAGTCGCTTCGGCTAATGGGTGTTCACTGTTGTTGTTTAATGATACAATGTATTGTAAAACGTCTTTTTCACTGTAATCTTTATGAAATGAGCCTACTTTTTCGACAGCTGGTTTGCCTTCTGTGATTGTTCCTGTTTTATCAATAATCAAGGTATCCACTTTATCCATTTTCTCAAGGGCTTCGGCACTTTTAATCAAGACGCCATTTTGGGCACCTTTGCCCACACCAACCATAACGGACATGGGCGTTGCCAATCCCAAGGCACAAGGGCATGCAATGATCAATACCGCAATAGCATTTACCAACGCATATACATACGCTGGTTCGGGTCCCCAGATAGCCCAAACGGCAAAGGTTATGATTGAAATAATGACTACCACAGGAACGAAATAACTAGATACTTTATCTGCTAAATTTTGAATGGGTGCACGACTTCTACTGGCCTCATTAACCATATGGATGATTTGAGAAAGTAAGGTATCACTACCCACTTTTTCAGCTTTCATTAAAAACACTTGGTTCCCATTAATGGTACCGCTACTTACTTTATCACCGTTTGTTTTGTTAACGGGAATAGGTTCTCCTGTAATCATGGATTCGTCAATCGTTGTATCGCCTTGTGTAATGACACCATCAACTGGAATTTTATCACCCGGTTTTACTTTTAGAATATCGTTTAACTCTATGTTGTCTATACTCACGACTATTTCTTCACCATGAACCATTTTTATGGCCTTGCTAGGGGCTAATTTCAATAGTTCTTTTACTGCCGAGTTTGTTTTACTATGTGCACGGGCTTCTAAAAACTGACCTAACAAGACCAATGTTAAAATAACTGTCGCCGCTTCAAAGTACACATGTACGGCGCCAGATTCGGTTTTAAACTGGGAAGGAAACATATCAGGAAAAAGCATCCCGATGACACTAAATAACCAAGCCACACCCGCACCAATACCAATGAGGGTAAACATATTTAGGTTCCAAGTTTTGATGCTTCTGTAGGCACGTTCAAAAAACATCCAAGTGGCATAAAACACAACTGGAATTGACAATGCAAACTGTACCCAATTCCAATAGCTTTGTTCCATAACGTCGTATAACGGATTGTTGGAAACCATCTCGCTCATGGCGATTAAAAAAATGGGTAAAGTGAATGCCGTAGCAATCCATAATTTCTTTAAAAGCGTTTTATAAGTTCGTTCTTCCGCAGAAAGGTCTGGTTCCTTTGGGACTAATTCCATGCCGCAAATGGGACAAGAACCCGCCTCGTCTTTTACGATTTCTGGGTGCATTGGGCAAGTATATTGTTGGGTCGACATGGAGGATAAATTTTGTTCTTCAACTAAATCCATCCCACAAACAGGGCAGTCGCCCGGTTTGTCATATGTTTTATCGCCTTCACAATGCATCGGACAGTAGAAACTACCAGAGCCATTATGAGGAAGTTTTTTATTGCTCCTCTCCTTTGGAGAGGTTGGGAGAGGCTTTTCACCTGGTAAATGAATACCATATCTACCACCATCATTTTTAAGTGCTTCTTGAAACGTTTCCAAAGGAATATGGGATGTCATTTCAATTGTTGCTTCTGCGACCTCTAAATTAACCGTTGCTTTAGAAACACCGTTAACTTTTGAAAGGGTTTGTTCAACGTGACTGCGACATCCGTTACAGGTCATTCCTGTTATGTGATATGTATGTACCATAATCTTGAATTTTTAAGGTTAAAAACTATGTTACAAAGTTCGGTGGTTGGTCGTGTATCTTTGTTGTAGAATTTTGGTTATGAGTTGTAACATTTATAAATCCTCAATCTGCATGCGCTTTTTGTCTTTTAATTGTTTGTAATGCGATGGTGAAAAGCCCGTAATCTTTTTAAACTGATTGCTCAAATACGCCACACTACTATAATGCAGCAAAAAAGCAATTTCACTTAGGCTCATTTCATCGTACATCAAAAGTTCTTTGACCCGTTCAATTTTTTGAAGGATGAAATACTTCTCAATGGTGATACCTTCAACCTCAGAAAACAGATTGCTCAACATGGCATAGTCTTGTAATAGATGATTCGAAATATATTCCGACAGGTTCACGTTAAGGTCGTTGTTTTTGTGATGTACCAAATCAATGATTAAGGTTTTTATTTTATCAATGGACTTACTTTTTTTATCATCTATTAATTCAAATCCAAATATTTTTAGTGTGACTGCTATGTTATGTTTTTGCTGCTCGGTAACAGGTTCCAGCGTTTCAATGACTCCCAAATCAACAGAAAGCAGTTGAAGTCCGAGTTTTTCCAACTCAGACTTCACTACCATTTTGCAACGGCTACACACCATGTTTTTGATGTAGAGCTTCATTATTCTATCGTTTCTAAGGTACTGCCACAGGTTAACATTTGCGCTCCATAATATGGGTTTTTAATATTACTTTCCTTGCTCAACCAATTGGCACCTTTACCATTATTTGCCATGGGGCAGTGTTGGTAATATATGGGTGTTTCCTGTTTAGAAGCTTTCAGTAATTGGTACATAGGGTCGGACAAGGTGATGAAATGAGTTCTTTGAAGACTGATATCTTTGGTTCCTTCAATGTGTCCTGCGTTTAACGCCAAACCTTTCATGACCTTCATCCAAACGGTATGGGCGTCGCTTGTTAGTTTTTCCATTTTTACGGCATCTATAGCGGTAAGTAAGTCTTTAGCTTTTGCTGATGCCAAAGTACCATTTGAGGCAACCAATGCATCTTTTAAAATAAAATAGGTGTCAAAAACGGCTTTTAGTGGATGTTCATCCTGCTTAATTTCTACCTTTTCATCAACCATTTCAGATTGGTGCATGGTATGGTCTTCTATCGCTTCCGTTTTTACTATGGCCGTTTTGTTCACACGGTCGTATTGGCAACATTCAGCAAGTTTGGCATACACGTCGTCTGGTGCCAGAAAGTTATCACTATCATAACCCGCCAATGCAATGCGCTTCAAAATTTCATCTGAGTTGGTTTTACTGGAATCGTAAATAAGCGTTGCCATTTTGGTATCCTTGTTCCAATCTACACTAGCTACTTTTTTAATGTTTCCTGCGTTTTCGATGGTGCTCTCGCACATCTCACAGTTCCCGTAAATTTTTACGTTTTCGGTCTTAGCATTCTTAATTTGAGCGTTACATGATGTAAGCGATAGCAATACTATCATTGCCATCCATATTTTTATTGAGTTCATCTTTTGAAAATTTAAGGTTTTTAAAAATAATTGAATTGAAGCCATTAGTTGCTTTCAACAAGACAGGCCTCTATCTTGTGATATGTTCCACAGGTATAACTTTCTATTGGTGTTAGCATAAACCCAAGTAGTGTCAAACCTACTATGCATAAAAATCTGGACATACGTTAAAACCAAAGATAAGAATAATTAGCTTGTGGTATCGCTTTTAATGGTCTTTCGTTTTATCGTTTAGTGGTTGCAATTGGGGTACGTGAAGATGAAACTTTACTGCAATCAATCGCAAGATAATGACGGTTGATGCTGCTATTATTTCAGTAATATCTGTTGGGAGGTTAAAATAACTACAACCAAAATAGACACCACCACCGGCGACACAGGCAAGCGCATAAATATCCTTTCTAAAAATTAAAGGCACTTCGTTTAATAATACATCCCTTATTATACCGCCAACGGTACCTGTAATGGTTCCCATAACAATGCACACCCATAAAGGCAGTCCAGCGTTAATACTTAAGGTAATGCCCACAATGGTAAAAAGTCCAAGTCCAATGGTGTCAAATAAAAACAAGGTGCTTCCCAATTTGAAAAGTTTGTCTTTAAACAGTAATGTGGCGATAAGGGCAACGCCTGTGGTTAGAAAATATTTAGCATCCAATATCCAAAATGGCGTGACGTCAAGTAATAAATCTCTCATGGTGCCTCCGCCAATAGCAGTAACCAAACCAATAATATAAGCCCCAAACCAGTCAATTTGTTTGCCCGATGCCAACCTAATACCGCTTATAGCAAACGCAAAGGTGCCTAAGAGTTCTATGATTGTAGTGAAATTTAGTTCCACACTTTTTTTGTTTATGTTTGGTTATCCAATTTTTACTGAGGTCATGGTTAATGAACCTGCCACCGCTTTGTCATTGAACAAACTTATTTCTTCATTTTCTTCTTGTAATGCCAATGCATATAGCAAAGGTAAGAAGTGTTCCGGTGTTGGGATCGCTAAATCAAAAGATTTTCCATGCGAACGAAAATTGATAAGCGGTTTGTGGTCGCCATCCAGTATGTATTTTTTCATGTTTTCGTTGGCATCAATCGCCCAATCAAAGCCATATTCAGGGGCGTTCAGTTTGTCCCACGCCAACATCCGAAGGTTATGGACTATGTTTCCACTTCCAATAATAAGCACTCCTTTTTCACGAAGTGATTTTATTTCCTGCGCCAACTCGTAATGATATTGAGGCGTTTGATTATAGTCTAGACTCAACTGAATTACGGGAACATCTGCGTTTGGGTATAAATGTTTAATGACGCTCCATGCCCCATGATCCAATCCCCATTTATCATCTAAACCAACTTCCGTTTTAGTAATGAGTGCTTTTGTTTCTTTTGCCAAAAAAAGATCTCCCGGTGCAGGATATTGCACTTCAAATAATTCTTTTGGAAATCCACCAAAATCATGAATGGTTGGTGGGTTCTGCATGGCCGTTACAAACGTGCCTTTTGTTTCCCAATGTGCCGATACACATAAAATAGCATTTGGCTTAGGAATTTCCTTTGCCACATTTCTAAATCCCGCTACAAATTCATTTTCTTCTATAGCATTCATCGGACTGCCATGCCCTAAAAACAAAACAGGCATTTTTACCGTATTGCTCAAGGGTTCTGTCATTTTCTTTAATTCATTCAGTTTCATTATTGCCAGTGTTTTTTATAAATGTTTTCTGTGCCTTAGGTTTTCAATAGGCGTTTTGCACTCTCCGAAGCACAGATTAATCCTAAGGCCAGCATGATGACATCTTTTATTACCAATCTGCCTGCGCCTGATAAATAGGGAAACCCATATTGAGGCGTTGGGAAATCGCCACCCAGATTTGGAACATACACTTCTGGTGTGGTAATTAAAAAGGTTAAGGTGACTAACGACATGCCGAAGGTTAGCAACCCACCTATGAGTCCTATTTTTGCATACCAAATTCCCAACAGGGTCAGTACGCCAATGATTACAATCACAGTTCCAAGGCCATAAGAGAATATATACGTTCTATTTTCCTTGTGCCAATCGATGTTTTTCTGAACCGTCTTGCCTTCAGGATTTTTATAGTTGTTATATTCTGGTGTTTCTTTAGCATAAAAGAATGACATCAACGGACTGTTGGCAACAAAGGGAACTATGCCGTCGGCTTCATATTGAAAGGCTTTCAATCCGCCAATCCAAACCATCACAATAAAGATGGAGATTCTTCCCAAGTTGATAAAATGTGATTGACTGTTTGCTAAAAATGTAATTAGTTTTTTCATAGTTAATTTTAGGGTATATTTCTAGTTGGGTAAATATAAATAATATTCAATTTTGATAAAAATAGAGTAGCCGACCGATAAGATGTTAGTTTATATCAGCTACTCTTTCTATTATCAAATTGATGCTTGACATATGGATTCTCGATTTAAAGATTATGAATTTCCATATATATTTGATTCACCACCGTCAATTGCGATGGTTTGTCCACTTACATAACCGTTGTCCTCACTCAATAAAAATGCCACTAATTTGGCTACTTCATGCGGTTGTCCCAATCGTTTTGTTGGGTTACGCTGAGCATACTCTGTTTCCGCTGCTTTTGGGTCAGTAGGATTTACCTGTTTAAATGCTTCTTCAACCATTGGCGTCAGGATGGCTCCCGGTGCAATGGCGTTTGTAAGTATGCCATCTTTTCCGTATTCCAAAGCCGCATTTTTTGTCATTCCAGAAACAGCGTGCTTACTTGCCACATAAGGCGTTTGGTTAAGCACACCACGAATACCACCAACTGAAGCTACGTTTACAATACGACCAAATTTTTGCTTCTGCATGATAGGAATGACATAACGCATCCCGTAATACACGCCCATGAGGTTAATGTCTATCACCTTTTTGAAAATGTTTACATCATACTCGGTAATGCTTGCCTGTTTTCCTTCTATACCGGCATTGTTATAAAGGCCATCAATTCTGCCAAAGGCTTTCACCGCTTCATCTACATAGTTTTTTACGGCATCTTCATTCGACACATCCGCCACAACGGTGATGATTTTCACCTCGGGGAATGCTTTACTGATGTCGGCCTTTGAGTCTGCCAATCCTTTTTCGTTATAGTCAACCAATACAAGGTTGGCACCTTTTGATGCTAATTCTTTTGCTGCTGCATATCCAAGTCCCATTCCGGCACCTGTGATAATAATTACTTTATTTTTCATTTTCCTAGGCATTAAGATTGTTTTACAAATTGAATGTCACCATAAATCTTTACTTCATCGCTCACCAATACACCACCGGTTTCTAAAGCGGTGTTCCAGTTCAAGCCCCAATCTTTACGGTTTATTTTTCCACTAATGGAGAGACCTGCTTTCTCATTACCCCAAGGGTCTTTATTTATACCGCCAAATTCCATTTCAAGTGTTACTTCTTTACTAATGCCTTTAATGGTAAGTACGCCTTTTAATTCGTATTCGTCATCGTCTGTTTGTTTTATTGAAGTACTTGTGAACGACAAATTTTTATGTTTTTCAACATCAAAGAAATCTGCTGCTTTAAGATGGTTATCCCTATCCTCATTGTTGGTATTGATGGATGAAGCTTCTACCGTAGCATGGATCTTAGACTTTAAAATATCTTCTCCTATAACATCAATAGAAAAATCCTTGAATTCACCTTTTACATTCGAAATCATCATATGTTTTACTTTAAAAGTAAGTTCGCTGTGTCCAGGGTCTAAAACCCATGTTGTTTTTTTTACTGTTTCCATGTTTTTATTTTTTAAATGATTAATAATCTTGATATTACAAAGATACCATCATTAAAAAGGCTAGGAGTTACAGTTTTTGGAAGAAGTGTTGTAAAATTAGGAAAAGAGATTTTTCATCTCCTCACGGAACTCGGTAGGTGTTTGTCCCGTTCGTTTTTTAAATACGTTGGTAAAGTAGGCTCTTTCATTATAACCTAAATCAAAACCTATTTCTGAAATGTTCTTATCAGTATGTGTCAATTGGTTTTTGGCTTCAATAAGCTTTCGGGTTTCAATAATCTCGCTTACCGTTTGGTGTAGAATGCCTTTGCAAATCAAATTCAAATTTCTTGCAGACATGAATAACTTTTCAGCATAAAACTCCACGCCCAAAGGTCGTTGGTAATTTTCTTCGAGGATTTTTAGAAAGTTTTGTAGGGTGGTATTTTGTGTTAGTTCCGCTCCATTTTGACTAGGAGCAATTTTATGGCGTTCAGATTCAATCATGATAAACAACGCACTCAGTAAATGCCTCACGACACTAAAATCAGGATTTTTCTGTTTCATTTCTCCATCAATAATCTCACATAGAGTAACCAAACGATTGAAGCAGGCACCACTTTGTAATTTCATGGTAGCATGGTCGTGATAATAGTTATAAAGCTGAAAGGTGGTTTCAGGAATAAATTCACTTTTAAAACGAAGCACCCACATGTCGCATGTATTGTTGTTCAATTTGGGAATGATGCGGTGCACCTTTCCTTTGGTCACAAAACTTACAAGCGGTGCGGTTATGGTTGTGGTCTTAAAATCTATAAAATGTTCAATTTGGCCTTCAATGCCGATAATCAGCTCCTCAAAATCGTGCTGGTGCGGTTCATCAGGCGAAGCACTTATTTTAGTTGCTTCTTCCTCATTCACTTTAAATATTTTGAAAAGTTGATTCATTATTTCAAAGTTAAGATTTGAATTGGGAATTTGAAGAAGTGGCCCTCACACAAAAACACACTATTTCTTGAAGAGATTTGTAAAGTGCCAATCTAAAAATTCTTTAGACGGTAGAAATCTATCAGGTAGAGTAATTGATTGATTTTCGTATTTTAAAAAAAAATCGTGTACAGCTTCATCCTTTTTGAAATCATAAAAATATTTAGAAACTTTTATTTTATAGTCAGGTGTGATAGATATAAAACCTTTATCAAATGCTTTGTCGTGAATTGAATTTAGGCATAAACCGTTGTGAGGATTTAAACGGTTTAATTCGTCAGATTTCCAAGGTTTTATATGACTTGCCACCAAAAAATCAGAAATAGATAATCCTGTAATACAACATTTTACATTGTATGAAGAAAGTATTGTTGAACGAAAAAAGGTTTGATTTACTCTTTGTTTTACTATTGTTTCTATTTCAGTGCCAATTGGAAATTCAAAAACGTCAACATTAATTATTTCTTCAATTTTTTTGTTCTGAAATGTAGCAATTAACAATTCACTTTCATAAGCTAATTTCTCCCAATTTCCATTAAACTCATTCCAAATAATTTCATCGAGTTTACTTCCATTTCCTAAGCCTGTAATTCCTTGCTTTTTTAATTCTGGGTCAAGTCTTCCGAAGTTCCCAACTTTCATATTAAGGGCAGAGGGACTACGACCAATAATATTAGCGTATTTTATTATTGTAGGGTTTGTTTTACTACTTTTTTGAAATGGTATTTTACAATACACATTGAAAGCAACAATGGTTTCTTCTCTAGTCCAATTATTACTTTTTGCCATTTATTAATTCTATTACTTCAAGGTTGTCAACAGAGTAGTCTCCTAAAATTTCATTTAATAAATCCACAGTTAAGTCTGAACTTCCCAATAAAATTGTTCTGAATATTTCAGCTCTATCATCAGGTGTGAGTTCATTTAATTTATCTGTATCTCTAAAGAACTTCATAAAATCTTCTCTTGATATTTTTTGATAATTTTCCATTTTATGACACTTTATTGGTTACATTTTCTTTGGGATATTCTCTTTCAAGAATTTCTTTCACATATGAAAGTGCATCTTTTTTTTAAAATTGAGAAACTCCATTTTTGTGATTGTGTAAATAGTGGGTAAAAGAAGCTGATTTAGAATTGTCTGTATCAACTATTTTAATTTGAAATAGTTGTCCGTCAATATTTTCTATGTCAATTCTTTCCTTAATCATTATCTCTTGTTTAACCACACAAGTTAATAAAGTTTGATTTTGTTATTAATTGGTTTCTGATTTTTTATTCACAATCTTTTCACTATAATTTTTTTGAGCATACTTGTAAAAACAGCTCTTTTCTTTTTGGAGTTATTGAAGGAAATAGGAGTGTTTTTAAATTAAACCGCAGGCCGAATATCAACCGCTACTTTCATTTTGTTTTTACCGGTGCTATAAATAACACCTTTTAACGGTGGGACATCGTAATAATCACGTCCCCAAGACACGACGATATGTTGGTTTTTGGGTATTTGGTTGTTGGTAGGGTCAAAATCTACCCAACCAAATTTAGGGATGTACACAGAAAACCAGGCATGGGAAGCATCGGCACCCACTAATTTTACTTTTCCGGGTGGTGGTAAGGTTTCAATATAACCACTCACGTAGCGTGCAGGCAAGCCAGCAGACCGTACACAAGCAATGGCGATTTGTGCAAAATCTTGGCAAACCCCTTTTTTTTCTTTCATCACATCGTGTATGGGCGTTGCTACGTTGGTGAATTCCCGGTTGAATTCAAAGTCGGTGTAAATACGTTGCATTAACTCAAAAGCGGCTTCAAAAACGGGTCGGTTGGGTTTAAAGGAAACCTCGGCATACGCTTTTATTTCAGGCGTGATTTTAGCAATAAGGATGGATTCCAATGCAAATTGGCGCACAGCTAAAATTGGTTCTTCATAGCTTTTTAATGCCATTAAGGCTTGCTGTAAGGTGATGCTTTTGCCTTCTATAGAGTCGTAAATGTTGGGTTGTAAACTGTAATCGCGACGTATTTTGCTATTGGTGGTGACTTTTAATTCTTTATGGTATTGTTGAATGGAAAATCGGGTAACGGTATTACCGAAGAAATCCAATTTCTCGGAAATTTCGGTGGGGGTGGGGCTGATGTCTATGTTGTAATCCAATACAGTTTGCCCAATCATGTCTTTTGGTTTTAACGTGGCAATGTTATGGCAAAACGTCACGCCACTTTCGTAAAAATAACTCGTAGTATGTGATACTTGGAAGACCATGATTATAGAGGGAAGTTTTGATTAACCAATTGGGTTTGTTGGTAGGTATGATTAAAATACGTGTTTGATATCGCCATAGACATATCGTGCAATACATCTCCAAGTTCGGAAAGTTCTGTGTCCAGTCGTTCCCTTAAGGTGTTATCGTCATTCAATTCCAATAGTGAATTGATATTCAAGTTCTCCATTTTAGTATTGGCCTCTTTTATTAAACGTTGGCATTCACTAATAGCTGCTGCGTTTTTAGAATGTGGCAACCTGTCAATATCTTTTTGGATTCTTTTAAGTTGATAGGTCAATGATTTAGGATACTCTTTATGCAATAAAATAAGGTTTAAAACATTCTCTAAGCTTAAATACGACTTGTAACTGTATCGGTAAATGGTTAAACTTTCATGACTGGTTAAAAGCGATTCCAATATTTCGTATTGTAATTGGTCTTCTAAATTAAAAACCAAAAGCGATCGGCATTTCGCCACGTTCATCATAGCTTGTTCAGTTTGTAAACCAATGAAATACAATAACAAACCTTGATCTACCAAAATGCTTTCCTCAATAAGTCCCATAAAAGCGATCAATCGAGTAATGATACGATCTAAAAGCTTTATTAAATCGGAAATCGCATATTTTTTTTCGTCTATAAATCGGCTCCAAATTTTTTGGATCCCATCAAAAACGCGCCACATATCCTTAGACCATAAGTTTCGTAACGAATAGTATGAATTATTAAAACTTTGTAGCGTTTGTGCAAATGAGCCAAGTCGTTTGTCGTCTATGATGACTGAAAGAATTTCTTTTAACGGATTTTTTAAGGCTTCTTCATTGTCCTCACCAACAAACCCCGGATAGGTATAGGTGATGCTTGTAAGCGATTGAAAAAGATATTGTAATTTTTCGGACTCTACTTTTTGAACATTAAACTGAGCGTTGCTCATTTGGTTCAAAACCATTCTTATAAACCGCGCCGTTACAACAGCTCTGCCTAGGTACCTGCCAGACCAAAATAGGTTTTCGGCGGTGTTGCTGGGTAAGTCATTAATATCTGAAATAGAGATTTTACAGGTATTATCCCAAGCATATTGATGCATGCTTGTTTGGGATTTATCCGTAGTAATCCAAAAATCCTTACTAACGCCACCACGTTGATTGGATACATGTAAATCTTCCCGTTCGGGTGCCACACGAACCAAGCCACCGGGCATCACATTGTAAGTATCTTTTCTAGCGATGGCAAACGTACGACACATCACTTTTCTGGGTTCTAAACGCCCATTCACAAAATCGGGTGCTGTTGAAAACGATATTTTTTCTTGGGCCACAAAACGGTAGGGGCTGGACTGAATTTCCCTTTTAAGTTTTTCTAATTGGTTGGCATCTAAAAATTCACAGAAAAATAAGCTTTCCCTGTTAGAACGGTCAATGCGCTTCACGACAAAATTAGAGAGGTTGCTTAAAACATATTGGCGTTCTTTTTCTTGTCCGCACCACCAAGAGGCTATTTGTGGCAATATTAAATCTTCATTTAGGAAATATCTGGAAATGGCATTCATAAATGGAATGAGACCTGAATTTTCCAATACACCACTGCCAATAGGATTGATGATAGTCACATTTTGATTCCGAACAACATCCAATAAACCGGCAACTCCTAAATAGGAATCTTCACGTAATTCCAACGGATCCATATATACATCATCAACACGCCTTAAAATAACGTCCACTTGCTTGAGTGCTTTTAAGGTTTTCATCCATACCTTACCGTTGCGCACCACCAAATCGTTTCCTGTTACCAAAGGATATCCCAAAAATGAGGATAAATAGGAATGTTCAAAATACGTCTCGTTTAATGGTCCAGGGGTGAGGATAACAATATTCGGGTTGTCCTTATTATTATGGGCAGCATCGATAAGCATTTGATTGAAACTATAAAAGAAGCTAGACGAATGCTGTACATGAATATTTTTAAAAATGGTAGGAACGGCTCTATTGATGGCATATCTGTTTTCTAGGGCGTAACCCATACCAGAAGGCGCTTGGGTGCGGTCGTTAACAACCCACATGCGGCCATCGGGACCTCTGGATAAATCAGCAGAATAAATTAAAAGATTTTTGGAAGTTTTATAGTCTATTTGGTCGCATTGCCTAAGAAACCCTCGATGTGCAAAAACAACATCGTGTGGAATAACGCCTTTTTTTATTAAGTCGCGTTTACCATAAATATCCTTTAAAATAAGGTTTAATAGTTCAGCACGTTGAATAATCCCTTTTTCAATGGTTTTCCATTCATTTTCATGGATAACAAAAGGCACTACATTTAAATTCCAAGGGCGACGCATCCCTTTGGGGTCGTTATACACATTATAGGTCACCCCATTTTCATCCATCAACCAATCAACTTCATTCTGTTTATTGATTAATTCTTTTAATCCTATGTGATTGATGTTTTCAAGTAAGGTTTCCCAATTGGGGTTTATGGTCATATTAGATTTCAATACCTCATCATAATTTCTATTATCAGAAAAATAATTTTGAAATAATATGTTGGAATCTAAAATCATTAAATGGGGCTTTTATTTTTTTCGCAAATCTAAGGTATTTGGAAACTCAAAATTGATTGGAAGCACTTTATATCTGAATTTTTTCTCCCCAGCTTTTTGTTTGACACTTTTATTGGATTTATCAGTGTCTTGGGAAATATTTTCCACATCACCTTGTGTATGACCAAATTCCCAAAAACGACTGATCCTTCTGGATTCTGCTTCATAGCTATTAACAGGGTAGGTTTCGTAGGAACGTCCTCCCGGATGCGCCACAAAATAGGTGCATCCACCAATGGAACGTCGGTTCCATGTATCCACAATATCAAAAACCAAAGGTGTATCTACATCGATGGTTGGGTGCATGGCCGAATACGGATTCCAAGCTTTGTAACGCACGCCAGCAACAAATTCTTCTTTTACTGATGTACTTTTTAAGTCTACTTTTATGCCATTGCATGTCAGTACATAGCGGTCATTGTTGAAATTAGCCACCTTCACCTGAAGGCGTTCTACAGAAGAATCGACATACCTTGCTGTGCCACCACCTGTAACTTCTTCTCCAAGAACATTCCAAGGTTCGATACCGGCGCGTAATTCCAAATGGATATTATTGATTTCAACCATACCATGAAGCGGAAACCTAAATTCAAAAAACGGATTGAACCAATCTTCCCTAAATTTATAACCTGCCTTGTTTAGTTGGGCAACAATGTCTTTAATATCTTCTCTTACAAAATGTTCAATTAAAAATTTATCATGCAATTCGGTACCCCAGCGGACTAATTTATGTTCGTAAGGTTTATTCCAAAACCAAGCCACCAAGGTTCTTACCAATAAGTTTTGCATCAAACTCATTTGTGGGTGCGGTGGCATATCAAAAGCACGTAGTTCTAAAATACCCAATCTGCCCGAAGACGAGTCTGGGGAATATAATTTATCGATACAAAACTCAGCGCGGTGCGTATTGCCTGTAAGATCTGTTAACAAATGTCTGAACAACCTATCGGTCAACCAAAAAGGGACTTTACCGTTTTTCGGAATTTGATTAAATGCGATTTCAAGTTCATACAGGTTTTCCATTCTGGCTTCATCAATCCGAGGTGCTTGACTGGTAGCCCCAATAAAAGCTCCAGAAAACAAATAAGAAAGGCCGGGGTGGTGTTGCCAAAACGTCAATAAACTTCGTAATAAACTTGGTTTTCTTAAAAGTGGACTATCGGCAGGGGTAATACCACCCAATGTCACGTGGTTACCACCACCAGTACCCGTATGTTTACCATCAAGCATGAATTTTTCTGTACCCAAACGTGATTTCTTTGCTTGGTCATAAAGGGTCAAAGTATTATAAGTAAGTTCTTCCCAGTTTTTAGCAGGATGTACATTCACCTCAATAACACCGGGGTCTGGAGTCACTTTCATGGATTCCAATCGGTTATCTTTTGGTGGGTCGTAGCCTTCAATAATTACAGGAATGGATAGTTCCTTGGCCGTTGCTTCAATGGAAGCCATTAAATCCAAAAATATTTCGGCACTGTCTAAAGGTGGTAAAAACAAGTGAAGTTTTTCGTCCCTAACTTCAGCACATAAAGCCGTTCTTATAAAATAATTGGTTTTCTTTGATGGAATACCGTTGGTCTTAATATCGTCCACCCTTTTGTTTACAACTCTTTTGTAATTGGGTAGTTTTTTCTTTTTTGAAAAGAGGTCTGGTTGATGTATTGGAAATTCCTCATGCTCTGGTGTCTCCACTAAAGAATCCAGAGGTAAGCGTAAGCCCACGGGCGAATTTCCCGGAATTAAAAATAAATGCTGTCTTCTAAACTCCCAATGGCAGGTATACCAACTGTTCATGGTATTATTCAGCGGCAATACGTAGCCTATGGCTTTTGAGGTGCCTTCTTTTAGAATTTCCTTAAGCTTATTTTTAACAAGCATATTACCATCTTCTTTGGTTGGGTCGATATCTATAGGCATTTTACCTTCTTGCCACAGAAAATAAAAAGAATCTTCAAAAGTTGGTTTTATCGTGGTATCGGTAATGCCTAAATATTTTGTTAACGACTTCAGGAATAATTTATCAGCGTCTTTCGGAACTTTAGGATTATCGGAAAATAACGAAAACAGCTTTTTATTGTTCCAAATGTTCTTTCCATCTTTTCTCCAGCATAGTTCGATAGTCCATCTTGGTAAAGGTTCCCCAGGATACCATTTCCCTTGAGCTTGGTGTAGGACACCACCTTTAGCAAAGGTATCATACAACCTAACCGAAAGGTTTTTTGCTAATTCCCTTTTGTGCGGACCGTCTGCATCGGTGTTCCATTCTGGTGATTCCATATCGTCAATAGACACAAAGGTAGGTTCGCCTCCCATAGTCAGTCTAACATCACCTTTTTGCAATTGTTTTTCAACTTGGTAACCCAGTTTATAAATGGCTTTCCACTGTTCTTCCGTATAGGGTTTTGTAACACGAGGCGATTCAAAAATGCGTTTTACGGAGTTCTCAAAAAAGAATTCCGTTTCACAAATATCGGTCATTCCCGAAACTGGGGCAGCACTTTCAAACGAAGGTGTGCAAGCCAGAGGAATATGGCCTTCGCCAGCTAGCAATCCAGACGTAGCATCAAAACCAATCCAGCCAGCACCAGGCAAATACACCTCTGCCCAAGCGTGTAAATCGGTAAAATCCTCTTCAGGACCCGATGGCCCATCCAATGATTTCTCATCCGATTTTAATTGTACCAAATACCCAGACACAAAGCGTGCTCCAAATCCTAAATGACGCAGCGTTTGAACAAACAACCATGCATAATCCCTGCAAGAGCCATTTTTCTGACTTAGGGTTTCTTCACAAGTTTGTACGCCGGGATCCATACGAATGTTGTAATTAAGGAATTCGTATATTTTTCTGTTGATGTCGATTAAAAAGTAAATGGTTTTTCTTGGCGTTTTATCAATGGTTTTTAAAAAGTCCATTAATAATTCACCTCTTTCAGTAACTTCCAAATAGGGAAGAAGCTCTTTTTTTATAGTCTCGTTATACTCAAATGGATATTCTTCGGCAGATTCCTCAACAAAGAAATCAAAAGGATTGATGGTTTTTAAATCCGCAATAATTTCAACATCAATAGATAATTCCGTGGTTTTTTCTGGAAAAATCAATCGTGCCAAGTAATTCCCGAAAGGGTCTTGTTGCCAATTAAAGAATTGATTTTCAGGTTTTATTTTTATAGAATAGGCTTCTATGGGTGTTCTGCTATGTGGCGCAGGCCGAAGTCTAAATATATGTGGAGAAAGTGATACCGGTCTATCGTATTTGTATAATGTTTTATGTGAAATTACAATTTTTAATGCCATCTATTAACTTAATTTAAAATCAACTACAATGTAAGTTATTTTTATTTTTTAATTTTAAAAACACCTCCAAAATAGTGATATAATTTATGCTGATAAATTATGATTTTATCAATTTTAAAACAAAGATTTTTGAATCTGTAAATTTAGCCTTAAAAAATGAGCTATTTATGCATTGAATAACCTTGGAAAGTTTCCGTTATTCCGTATAAATTTGATTTTCCTGTTCTGCCACCCTAATAAAAGTAGTACGTTTGGTGAGTTCTTTTAACCGTCGAGCACCAACATAGGTACAAGTGCTTCTTAAGCCTCCCAAAATATCCTGCAAGGTGTTATCCACTTTACCTCTATATGGGATTTCAACTGTTTTTCCTTCACTGGCTCTGTATTCGGCAACACCACCAACATGTTTTTCCATAGCGGTAGATGAGCTCATCCCATAAAATTTCCGATAGGGCTTTCCATTTTTTTCTATAATCTCCCCGCCACTTTCATCATGGCCAGCAAACATACCACCCAGCATGACAAAGTCGGCACCAGCACCAAATGCTTTCGCGACATCACCGGGCGTTGTGCAACCACCATCGCTTATGATTTGTCCGCCCAAACCATGTGCAGCATCAGCACATTCAATAATAGCAGATAATTGTGGATAGCCGACCCCCGTTTTTATTCTGGTGGTACATACAGAACCAGGGCCAATACCAACTTTTACAACATCCGCACCAGACAATAATAGTTCTTCAACCATTTCGCCCGTAACCACATTTCCTGCTATAATGACTTTGTCTGGATATAAACCCCTCATTTTTTTTACAAAGTTTGCAAAGTGTTCAGAATAACCGTTGGCAACATCAATACAAATGAATTTAAGTTGTGGATTTCGACTAATAATGGTCGCTAATTTGTCGGAATCATGTTTGCTAATCCCTGTGCTAATGGCTACATAATCAGACATGGTATCCTGAGTATTTTCAAAAAACAGATTCCAATCATTAATGGTGTAATGTTTGTGTATAGCCGTAATCAATTTTTTACTAGAAAGGGCATGAGCCATTTCAAACGTGCCCACGGTATCCATATTTGCCGCCATAATGGGAATGCCTTCCCAAGTTACAGGGCTGTGCATAAATTTGAATTCCCTGTCTAAATTAACTTCCGATCTGCTTTTTAGAGTGGAACGTTTCGGACGGATCATAACATCCTTAAATCCTAGTTTTATATCATATTCTATGCGCATAAGTATCTGAAATTAATCCAATATCAAAAATATGTCTTTTTTAATATTTAGTATTATAAAATGCGACATATATTAAATGGCACTCAAAAACCATCATTGTTTTATGTATTTAATTAATTATGGATTATGTTTGTTAAAATAATAATTAAATGATGTTTTTATCTCCATCCAGCAAGTTTTCAAAACGTATTATTGGCCTATTTTTTTTGGCGTTGGTTGCCATTTGCGTTATTTTTTATTTGTTGTACAGTTACATGGATGAAAATAGGGATTTGTATGTTATTGCTACTTTCTTATTAGTTGTTGTATGCATATTGCTTATCGCAGTAGTATATCTTTTATGGAACAAAGCCCATGATGGGTATATTAAATCTGAATTGATTGATGAGATCAATAAACTAGAGAAAAGCTTAGAAAAAGCTAATTTACTTGTCGATCATAAATCAGTTTATCTGGCAAATATGAGCCATGAAATTAGGATACCCCTTAATGCTGTATTGGGAATGCTTAATATGTTGAAGAAAACGAATTTGGATAGTGATCAAATGGCAGAAGTTGAAATTGCCCAATATTCATCAGAACATTTATTACAGTTGGTGAATATGATTTTAGATAATGCTAAGTTTGAGCAGGACAATACAAATTTAAATTTAGTTGTTATAGATTTAGAGTCAGATCTATCTAAGCTTTTCAAAGTTTTAGAATATCAAGCTTGGGACAAAAACTTAGAGTTTGAATTTAAATTTTTATCAGAAAAGAAACCTAAATTCTTATTATTGGGTGATTTATCCCGAATACAGCAAGTGCTTATTAATTTAGTTAATAATGCCATTAAGTTTACGCATTCAGGTAAAATATCCATTACCATACACCAAACGGTTAGCAATGACGACAACCAAATTGTTACCTTTTACATTAAAGATACAGGTGTTGGGTTATCTCCTTTTGAAGTTAAAAAAATTTTTAAGACCTCTAAAAGTGATGACGTCTCAACCATGCAACATTATAGAGGTGGAGGCATGGGGCTTTCCATTTCATACAAATTGGTGAAATTAATGGGAGGTGAGTTAGAAGTTGAAAGTAAGGAGAATGAAGGTTCCATATTTTATTTCAGTTTACAATTGAAAAAGACGTTGAACCTAAAAACCGATACTAAAGATCCCGCAGTTGATTTATTGAATAAATTTGACTATAAATTTAGTGTGCTTGTAGCCGAGGATAATAAAATAAACCAAAAGGTTATTAAATTTTTGCTAGAGCAACAAGGAGCAGATTGTACCTTGGTGAGAAATGGACTTGAAGCCGTAAAATTGTATAGTGTTCTAGATTTCGATTTGATTTTTATGGATATTTATATGCCAGAAATGGATGGTTATGAAGCTACTAGAACCATTAAGGCAACAGATAAATATGCTAGAACCCTAACACCAATTATAGCTGTTTCGGCAAGTGCTTTTGAGGCTGATATTGAGAAAGCCAAACTATCTGGTGTTGATGATTTTTTGGCCAAACCTATTGAAACTGATAGGCTAAAAGAACTATTGGTTAAATATTCGCCACAAAAATCCGTCTAAATAAAGGTTATAGTTTAACGGCTATCATACTGATTTCAACATGTACATCTTTAGGCAATCTAGCAACTTGCACCGTCTCTCTAGCAGGTGCATTAGCGTCTTCAAAATAACTTCCATACACTTCGTTTATTAGAGAGAAATCATTCATATCACTAATAAAAATTGTAGATTTTACCACATTCTCAAAACTCATATCAGCAGCATTAAGAATCGCTTTCAGGTTTTCCATAACTTGTTTGGTTTCGGCTTTCACATTATCTAAAACCAATTTCCCGGTTTCTACATTTACAGCAATTTGACCAGATAGGTATAATGTATCTCCGCTTAAAATAGCTTGATTGTATGGGCCAATAGGCGTTGGGGCATTGGGTGTATTAATAACTTTTTTCATCTACTTATATATTAGTTAATTAAAGTCGTTGATCGGGCTGCCTACGTTTTTCGTATTTAAGGTCTTTTAAGATGTTGGATTTTATACCAATAAAAAAGTTCCATGAACTTATGGTACTAAAGGGAACCCAGCTAAAATTCATACGCCAACTTAACAAATCGCGTTCAAATCGTAATTGCGTAAACGTAAAACCGTTGCTTTTTAAATCATAACCAGAAGAAGCCCCAACCGACCATTTGGGAGATAATTCTATATCTCCAGAAAACATGAGGGAGTGCGACGATATTAAATTTTCCCTTCTGGCATTGGAATAGTTTACGGCATAGGCCAAACGCAAACTCCATGGAATTTTATTGTTATAAAATTCAGAAGGTGTTTCTTCTTCATCAGTATCTTCTTCCTCATCCAAGTTAGGATTGACATAATCTTGGGGTAGTCCAAATAAATCATCATCCCTACCACCGTTTCTCATATTCTCTTCAATACCTCTATTATTAGCGCCTTTTTTATTGTCTTTGCTAGAAAATGAGGTACTCGCGGTAAAATTGGCACTTGTAAGCCTAAATAGACTCCCACCGTTAGCGATATTGAATCTATCAATTTTATTGTTATTGTTATCTAGTGCATAAGGATCTAAAGTAGCTCCAAAATTAATACTTAATTTATTATCAAATAATTGGGTACCTCCAGTCATTCTCACGGGGCTCCATTGCAATGAGTCACCAGCAAGGTTATAAGCGGTTGAGAAATTTAAATTGTTTAGGAGGATAATTTTTTTTAATTCTGTAGCCGTAGTATCTTTATCTCTTACTTTGGCTTCAAAATTATTTGATACTGAAAGCCCTACCGAACTTGAAAACGTTTGATTCGGAATTCCAAAAATTGACCTCTCAAAACGGGTATACTCTACGTCACTAGTGGTTAGTCCGTCTGCACTTACAACCTCATAAGTATCATAATACCTATCAAAGGAAGGATTGACATTATAACTCACAGAAGGCCTTACAATATGCCTTATAGCTTTAATTTTGGTGTCTTTGCCTTCTTTTTCAAAATTGAACATGCCATAAATAGTGGTTCCCAAGCTGGCACTAAAATTATACGTTCTAAAAGTGTCAAAGTTATTAACAGTATCAATTACAACGGTTCTATTAATTTCATCAAACGATTTTTTTATGGTTTTGAAGGTCCAAACTTCATTATAATTGGTGCTAGCACTTAAGCTGAAGTGTTTAAATAATTTAAAGTTTGTACTTAACGGAATATTGTGTTGAAATCCGGCTTCGGCTTCTTTAAACATTTGCTTTGTAAAGAAAAGTGAATCGGTTGTTCTAATTCTATTTTCTCCTCTAACATTATATTGTAAGCTCACATTATGAATCATGCCTTTCTTTGTCCCAATTTTTGGTGCAAAAGGAAAAATCCTTCCAACACTACCTTGAAAAGTAGGCAGTGTCATATTAATTTCTTGGGTATTGGTGTTTTGGGTATGTGTGGCTGTAAGGCTTATATTTGTTTGCGGTTCTCCCTGAAATGTTTTGGAATAGGATACCGATGATGATAGCGTATTATTTAAAGTACTTCCAATATTTGCTTGATTAAGCGTGGTTCTATAATAAGCGCTACTACCTAAGTTTACGGAAGCGGAAAAACGTGAATTCGGACTCGATTTCCCATCTTGACTATGCGACCAACGTAAATTATAAACCGTAGCCCTTGAATAATCCGGAAAACCACGTTCGCTACTTATCAAGTTTTCATACCTAAATGCGAAGTTACCTCTAAATTTATATCGCAAGGCATAGTTGCTTTCCAAACGCAATCCATAACTTCCGTTGGTATAATAATCTCCTAAAACAGCTAAATCCACATAATCACTTATGGCAAAATAATACCCGCCATTTTGTAAAAAGTAACCTCTTTCGTTCTGTTCACCAAATGTAGGGATAATAATACCTGATGTTTGTGTCTCAGTCTGCGGAAAAAAACCGAACGGTAAACCTATAGGTGTTGGTACATCATAAATGAATAAGTTGGCCAACCCGGTTACTATTTTTTTTCCGGGCACTACCTTGGCTTTTCTTAATAAAATATAATATTCTGGGTCGTCAAGGTTTTCGGCTGTGGTATACTTTCCTCTGTTTATAAAGTAAACCGAATCGTTTTCTTTTTTTGTCATAGAGGCAATGACGGTGCCTCCAGATTGTTCGGTTACACTATTATAGATGAGTGCTTTTTCTGTTTTGGTATTATAAATTATGGAATCTGGTTCAACCACATTCTGGCCTTGGGTAAAAACAGGTGCTTGTATATATGTATTAGTTGAGTCTATAATACCTTTGGCGTAAACGGTGTTTTTGCTATAATCTACTGTAATGCTCCCTGCTCTTATATTGATATCGCCATACGTTATTTCGGCTTCGTTGTATAAATAAAGTTGTTTCTTTTTTTGGTTGAACGATGTGTAATCAGTTGCCTTATACGTAACAATATCCGTTAAAGTTTCTTTTTTTGGTTTTATGGAATCCTTTACAATGGTATCTTGAGCCTTTTCTGAAATTTCTGGAATCAACAAACTATCTACACTTACCACCACACTATCTTGGGTACTTGGCTCAATAGGATTTTGCTTTTTTGGGAAGTCTTGGGCGAAGCTATACATGTTGATAAACACTGTAAAACTTAATGCAAAAAGTATTTTAAAGTTGTTTGTATGCAACGCTTTTAAATGTATTTTTGTAAAAGTATGGCTCGGTTTTTGAAAAGCCAAAATTACATATATTTTTCTGTGATTAATTTAATTATTGAACAAAAAATTAAATTAAATTTAAGCTTAAATCCATTGAGTAATAAGTTGCATTTTTAGTCGTTAAAATCCATATGAGAACGAAAAGTTTATCCATTTTAGTATTCTTTATAGCCGTATTAACATTATCGTCATTTGTTGATGATGATAATGAACAAAATAAATCCGACAAGTTTGTTGTTGTTCTGGATGCAGGTCATGGTGGAAGAGACCCTGGAAACTTGGGCAATGGCTATAGGGAAAAAGACATTGCTTTAAATGTTGTGCTTAGAATTGGAGAAGAACTGGAGAAGAATCCAAACATCAAAGTTGTCTATACGCGTAAAACAGATGTGTTTGTTGATTTATTTGAAAGGGGAAAAATAGCCAATAAAGCGAATGCAGATTTGTTTGTTTCTGTTCATTGTAATGCACATAAATCTCAAGCTTATGGTACTGAGACTTTTGTTTTGGGTATCCATAAGAACCAAACAAATTTTGAAGTTGCAAAAAAAGAGAATGCCGTAATTTTCATGGAGAGTGACCATGAAAGTAAATATGCTGGTTTTGACCCTAATTCACCAGAATCTGCCATAAGTATCATATTAGGGCAAGAAGAATATTTAGACCAAAGTATATTATTGGCTAGCCTGATTCAAGATAATTTTACTAATAAACTAAAACGAACTAACAGAAAAGTAAAACAGGCAGGTTTGATAGTGTTACACCAAACCGTTATGCCTAGTGTTTTGGTTGAACTTGGATTTTTAACAAATACTGCTGAAGGTGCTTATCTAAATTCAAAAAAAGGTCAAAATGATATGTCATTATCGATTGCCGATGCCATATTAAAATATAAAAAGTCTTTAGATTTAAATGTAGAGGGTAGTGGACTCATAGACGAACATCTAGAAGATGCAGAAACACCCGAAATAACATCAACCAATGCCATTAGTCCTGATATAGAATTTAAAGTCCAAATTGCTGCCAGTTCTAAGGATTTAATCACAAAACCTTATAATTTTAAAGGATTGGAAGCTGTCTCTAAAGTTAAGGAAGATGGGTTGTATAAATATTTTTATGGGCTTACTTCGGATTATGATGTTATTAGAAAGCTTGAAGATGAAGCCAAAAGCAAAGGTTACACCTCCTGTTTTATTGTGGCCTTTAAACAGGGAAAAAAAATTCCATTATCCGATGCATTAAAAACAACAGCTAATTAAAGGCATTCTTTTTAAATTTATTTTAAATTTGTGCATCTAAACCCCTATGATTTTGAAAATATCAAAAGAAGTAAAAACCGCTATACTAGTTATTTTAGGAATTGCCCTATTTATTTTTGGATTCAATTATTTAAAAGGCAAAAACTTATTTGAATCAACAGATGTATATTATACCCAGTTTGATTACAATGCCTTAACGAAAGCCTCTACCGTTACCGTAAACGGGAATGTTGTAGGTAAAATTCAGGATATAAAATACGATTACGAAAGTGGGAAAACCATCGTATCGTTTACTGTAAACGATAAACTTAAGTTTTCAAAAAGCAGTACGGTACGCATGTATGAAACCGGTTTAATGGGGGGCAATGGTTTAGCTATTATCAATAGTTATGAAGGTGAAGTCGCTAAATATGGAGATATGCTTCAATCGGAAGTAGAGCCAGGACTCATTACGAGTCTGACAAAAAACTTTTCAGGAATCAGTGATAACTTGGATATTACTTTAAGATCAACAGATTCGCTTATCAACAATCTAAACAAAATAGTTATAGATGATTCTGAAGAAGGATTAAAAAGAACGATTGCCGAATTAAATTCAACATTAAAAGGATTTAAGCAATTATCTTCCTCAGCAAATGGTCTGATTTCTAAAAATGATGAGAACATAGCTGTCATACTTGAAAACTTTAAAACCACTAGCGCGAATTTATCGCTTTTAACAACAGAATTAAAAGATGCCAAACTAGGCAGCACCGTAGAGACTTTAAATAAAACAATTACAAGTTTAAATACCGTTTTAGCGACGATTGAAAAGGGCGAAGGCTCAATGGGAAAACTGTTAAAAGACGACGCCTTATATAACAATTTAAAAGGCGCTTCAAAAGAAATGGAAGAGTTGTTAAGGGATATTAAGCTTCACCCTAAACGCTATTTTAGAATTCTATCAAAAAAGGAAATACCTTATTCAGAAGAGGAGTTAGCTAACTAAGCATTTATGCATTATTTACCCAACATAGTATTTGTCATTGCACTCATTATTGGTATAGGTTATTTTGCGAAAAACGTAAAAAAACTAGTTCGGAATATAAAGCTGGGTCATGATGTTGATGTCAGTGATAATACATCTCAGCGATGGAAAAACATGGCGATGATTGCACTCGGGCAAACTAAAATGATGCATAGACCCATTTCTGGATTTTTGCACATTGTTGTTTATGTGGGATTTGTAATTATCAATATTGAAGTCTTAGAAATAATCATTGATGGCATTTTTGGTACACATCGCATATTCTCGGCAATAGGAAAACCCTATGGAGTTTTAATTGGTGCTTTTGAGATTTTAGCACTTTTAGTATTTGCTTCCGTCATTATTTTTTGGATTAGAAGGAATGTTATAAAATTGAAACGTTTCTGGAAATCAGAAATGACCACTTGGCCAAAAAGCGATGCCAATATCATTTTATATTTCGAAATGGTTTTAATGACCTTGTTTTTGGTCATGAACGCTACCGATGTTCATTTTCAAGACATGAATTCGGGAAACGTCATCAGTCAATTTATAGCGCCTTGGTTTGGTTCACTATCAGAAAGCACGCTTCATGTTATTGAAAGAACAGCATGGTGGCTGCACATTTTAGGCATTTTGGCTTTCTTAAATTATTTATACTTTTCAAAACATCTTCATATTTTATTGGCATTTCCTAATACGTATTATGGTAGTTTAAAACCACAAGGGCAATTCAATAATTTAGAAGCTGTTACCAAAGAAGTACGGTTGATGATGGATCCTAATGTAGATCCATTTGCTGTACCTGCTGAAGGTTCGGAAACGAACGTTCCAGCCAAGTTTGGTGCCAGTGATGTGCAAGACTTAAATTGGGTGCAATTATTGAATGCTTATACATGTACCGAATGTGGACGTTGTACCAGTGAGTGTCCAGCAAATCAAACAGGTAAAAAATTGTCTCCAAGAAAAATCATGATGGATACCCGAGACCGTTTAGAGGAAGTGGGTAAAAATATAGATTTAAACAAAGGCATTTTTAAAGACGACGGTAAGCAATTGTTGGACAATTATATAACTAGGGAAGAATTGTGGGCGTGCACGTCTTGCAACGCCTGCGTGGAAGCTTGTCCGGTAAGTATCAATCCGTTGTCAATTATTATGGATATGCGTCGTTATTTAGTCATGGAACAGTCAGCTGCTCCAGCAGAGCTAAACAACATGATGAACAATATAGAAAATAATGGTGCGCCTTGGCCATACAATCAAATGGACAGGCTAAATTGGAAAAACGAATAATTTAACTCATGAGCGAATTACTAAACGTGCCTACTATGGCAGAATTTATGGCTCAAGGCAAACAGCCCGAAGTATTATTTTGGGTCGGTTGCGCTGGTAGTTTTGATGATAGGGCCAAAAAAATAACGAAAGCCTTTGTTAAATTATTGAATAAAGCGAAGGTTGAATTTGCCGTGTTGGGAACTGAGGAAAGCTGTACCGGAGACCCAGCAAAACGAGCTGGCAACGAATTTTTATTTCAAATGCAAGCTGTAACCAATATTGAAGTGCTTAATGCTTATGAAATTAAGAAAATAGTAACTGCTTGTCCGCATTGCTTCAACACCATAAAGAATGAATACCCTGGATTGGGTGGCAATTATGAAGTAATGCATCACACCCAATTTTTAAAAGCCTTGTTAGACGAGGGACGTTTAACAATTGAAGGTGGGCAATTTAAAGGAAAAAGGATTACCTTTCATGACCCATGTTATCTAGGTCGTGCCAACAATGTATATGAAGCACCTCGCAATTTAATTAGAAAGTTGGAAGCCGAATTGGTGGAAATGAAAAATTGCAAACGTACGGGTTTATGTTGTGGAGCGGGAGGTGCGCAAATGTTTAAGGAAGCCGAAAAAGGTAATAAGGAGGTTAATATTGAGCGTACCGAACAGGCTTTGGAAGTAAAACCGGAAATCATAGCGGCAGGGTGTCCATTTTGTAACACCATGATGACCGATGGGGTGAAATCTAAAGATAAGGAAGGCGATGTTGCCATTATGGATATTGCTGAACTTATTGCTAATGCTCAAGACTTGTAAGTTCATTAATTGCTCTCCGTGTTAATCAAAAGTCGTAAATCAAAAATCAAAAACCGTAAATCATATTCATGTTAGTAGATTTCAATACATTACCAGAAGAATCACGTGTTTGGATTTACCAAGCTAACCGTTCTTTTACAGAACAAGAACTTGAAGAAATTCAATCTAAGCTAGATGTTTTTATAGAAAACTGGACGGTGCATGGCAGTGATTTACAGGCAGGTTATCTTATTAAATATAAGCGTTTTATTGTAATAGGATTAAATCAGAACTTAAATAAAGCTTCAGGATGTTCCATCGACGCCTCTGTTCATTTTATTCAACAATTGGAAAAAGAATATCAAGTGGATTTGATGGATAAAATGAATGTATCTTATAAACAAGGCGATTTTATAGCATACAAAACACTTCTTGATTTTAAAAAAATGGCTAAAGAAAAAGCCATTTCAAAAAACACCATTGTTTTTAATAATTTAGTGACCAGTATAGCAGAATTCAACGAAAACTGGGAGGTACCAGCAAGCGAAAGTTGGCACAGTAGATTTATTAAATAGGTTATATTTATCTTGTTTTTTTAACCTAAAAAAAACTTTCATATATCAAATAGAATAATGAATTTTACGGCTTGCAAAAAATCGAAAATATAGAATTATGGCGAATGAAATTATTTTATTAAATATTTCAGGACAAGATAAACCGGGCTTAACCTCTGCTTTAACTGGTGTTTTGGCAGAATATGGGGCCAAAATATTAGATATCGGACAAGCAAACATTCATGACACCTTATCTTTAGGGATGTTATTTGAGATTCAAGCAGGAGCAGATTCAGCAGCAGTTTTAAAAGACTTGCTTTTTAAATCTTATGAACTTGGTATCACTGCTAAGTTTACACCCATTTCACTTGAAGACTATGAAAATTGGGTTGGCTTGCAAGGTAAAAACCGATATATCATTACCATCTTAGGTGAAAAATTGGCGGCCAAGCAAATATCGGAAGTCACAAAAGTCATTTCAGAGAAAAACTTAAATATAGATTCTATAATCCGACTTACAGGACGTATATCTCTATTAAAAAAAGAAGATTATCCAAGAGCTTGTATACAATTATCCATTCGAGGTGAAATTACGGATAAAACAGAGTTTACTGCCAAATTTATGCAAATTTCTAGGGAGTTAGATGTGGATATTGCGTTTCAAGAGGATAATATTTACAGACGGAATAGGCGCTTGGTTTGTTTCGATATGGATTCCACTTTAATTCAGGCCGAAGTGATTGATAGATTGGCTGAATTGGCAGGCGTTGGTGATGAAGTCAAAGCCATCACGGAATCCGCCATGCAAGGGGAAATAGATTTCAAGGAAAGTTTTATTAGGCGTATGAAACTCTTAAAAGGGTTGAGCGAAGAGGTGCTTCAAGATGTGGCTATCAATTTGCCTATAACAAAAGGCGCTAGAAGGCTTATTGATACCTTGAAAGCCTACGGATTTAAAACAGCCATTTTATCAGGGGGGTTTACATACTTCGGTCATTATTTACAAAAGGAATTGGGTATAGACTATGTATATGCCAACGAATTGGAAATTAAGGACGGTGTGCTAACTGGCGGTTACGTTGGCGATATTGTTGATGGCGATAAAAAAGCAGAATATCTTAAAGAAATCGCACAAAAAGAAGGTCTGCACATTAACCAGACCATCGCTGTAGGTGATGGTGCTAACGATTTGCCAATGTTGAATCTTGCTGGCTTAGGAATTGCATTCCACGCCAAACCAACGGTAAAGGATAATGCGCAAAGTTCCATCTCTAGCATTGGCTTAGATGGTGTGCTGTATTTGTTAGGGTATCACGACAGGCATATAGATTTAATAGAATAGATTATTACAATCAGTAGTTTTGTTTACAAACTTGTTATAAATCTATCTTAAAGTCTTTTTATCTTCTTTTAAAAGTCTTATTTTGGCATGATTATTAGTGTATAATACTCACTAGTAATCTGCTTAACAAATCCATGTATGCGTCAAATCATTTTCGGTTTAATTTTTCTTTTTATAACCTATTCTATATCAGCCCAAAAAGTTGAAAATCCATTATTAGCAGTTGATTTTATAGCACAACAAAAATGGGTTGATAGTGTTTATGCATCCATGTCGCTTAATGAAAAAGTAGGGCAGTTGTTCATGGTTCAGGTCATGTCCAATCAAGATGACAAAACGAAGAAAAAAATCATTGATTTGATTCGGGATCATCATATAGGAGGTATTATCTATTCCTTAGGTGGCCCCGTAAGACAGGCCAAATTAAATAACGAATTACAATCCATATCTAAATTACCCATGCTAATTGGCATGGATGCCGAGTGGGGTTTAAAAATGCGTTTAGATTCTACATATGCGTTTCCTTGGAATATGACATTGGGCGCTATAAAAGACAACAAACTTATAGAGCAAACAGGCAGGCAAATTGGAGAACATAACAAGCGTATAGGTGTGCATTTTAATTTTGCACCCGTTGTGGATATTAATACAAATCCTAAAAATCCAATTATAGGCAATCGCTCGTTTGGGGAAGATAAAGACAATGTCACCGAAAAAGCCTTAGCCTTTATGAAAGGGATGCAAAGTGCAGGTGTATTGGCAAATGCCAAACATTTTCCGGGTCATGGTGACACCGATCAAGATTCCCATAAAACTTTGCCCACTGTAAATTTTGATGAGAAACGTATTGATTCAATAGAACTGTATCCATACAGAAAACTCATTGCAGAAGGGCTTTCAAGTGTTATGGTGGCTCATTTAAACGTACCAAGTCTAGAGCCGAGGGAAGGCTATCCGTCCTCTTTGTCGGAACACATTGTCACTAATATATTAAAGAATAGATTGGGTTTTAAAGGACTTATTTTTACAGATGCGCTTGACATGAAAGGTGTTTCAAATTTCAATGAATCTGGCGAGGTTGATTTAGCAGCTTTTAAAGCCGGCAATGATGTCATGCTCATGTCTGAAAATGTTCCTGTTGGTATTTCAAAACTTGTTGAAGCCTACACTAATGGAGATATTACGGAATTGCGACTAGAACATTCGGTCAAGAAAATATTGCAAGCAAAATACAAAGTAGGATTGAACCAATATGAGCCTGTGGGAATTCATAATTTAAATGAAGATTTAAACAGAATTAAAGATAATGTTCTTTACGAAGAACTTCTAGAAAATGCCATTACCGTTGTTAAAGATGATGCTGAAATATTGCCTTTCCGTCAGTTAGAAAGTAAAACCATAGCTTATGTGAAATTGGGAGACGATGATGGTTCTGTTTTTTTTAATGAATTAAAAAAATATGCAAAGATTCACCAAATTGAATCTACAACCATCGATAGTTTACTTATTAAATTAAGTAGTTATAATACGGTTATTGTTGGATTTCATAAATCGAACAGTACGCCTTGGAAAGATCATAAGTTTACGCCCGAAGAATTAAATTGGTTAAAAGAAATCGCCAAATCGCATACGGTTGTTTTGGACGTTTTTACAAAACCCTATGCGCTTTTGGATTTAGATTCCATCGAAAATATTAAAAGTATAGTAGTAAGTTACCAAAATAGTGTGATAGCCCAACAAAAATCAGCTCAATTGCTTTTTGGGGCCATTGCTTCAAAAGGGACTTTGCCTGTTTCCATTGGAAATCATTTTAAAGTTGGTGATGGTATCATCAACAATGCTATTCAACGTTTAAGCTATACCATTCCTGAAAGGGTTGGGATGAGTTCTGAAAAGCTGAAGAAAGTAGATTCCCTAGCTCAAATGGCGGTGGATATGAAAATGACCCCAGGTATCCAACTTTTAATCGCTAGAAAAGGAAAAGTGATTTACAATAAAAATTTTGGTAAACATACTTATGATGGTATTGAAAAGGTTGGATTTGATGATATTTATGATGTTGCTTCCTTAACAAAAATTTTGGCAACATTACCTCTAGTTATGGAACTTGAAGAACAAGGGCGTATTACATTGGATACTAAATTATCTGAAATTTTGCCTGAATATAAAAACTCAAATAAAAATAATATTACCATTAAAAGCATGCTGTCACATTATGCTAGATTACGCCCATGGGAACCTTTTTATTATCGTACTTTAGATTCCGATAAGAAGCCAAGTCCGAAATATTATAGGGATACTTTAAGTAAGGATTTCAATATTGAAGTGGCAAATAATTTGTTTTTACGTAGTGATTATCAGGATTCTATACAAGAAATTATTAAAGATTCAAAGCTTTTGGATAAATTGGAATACCGCTATAGCGACTTCCCTTATTTTATTTTGAAGAAATATATTGAGAACTATTACGACAGAACTTTAGAACAGTTAACTCAAGACCATTTTTATCATTCTTTAGGAGCCAATTATACCATGTATAATCCGTATCACAAAATAAGTAATACAAATATTGTACCCACTGAAGAGGACAATTATTATAGATACCAAAAAGTACAAGGGTATGTACATGATGCAGGGGCAGCTATGCAGAATGGCATTGGTGGACACGCAGGTATTTTTAGTAATGCCAATGATGTTGCTAAAATTATGCAAATGTATTTGCAGAAAGGTTTTTATGGGGGTAAGCGCTATTTAAAACCAGAAACCGTAGATAAATTTAATACCACCTACTATATAGACAAGAAGAATAGACGTGGGGTGGGATTTGATAAACCACAGCTAAGTGGTGAAGGATCCACTTGTGGATGTGTTTCCATGAGTAGTTTTGGACATTCAGGATTTACGGGAACGTATGCTTGGGCAGACCCCGAAAAAGAAATTGTATATGTGTTTTTAGCAAATAGAACCTATCCCATAGAAGGGGATAATTTATTATTAAAGAGAAACATTAGAACCGATATTCAGAGCCTTATTTACCAAGCGATAGAAGACTAAATAATAAAAAAGACAATCATGATTATTTCCCAATCATATAGTAAAATAATTAAAATGATGTTACCTCTAACTACTAAAAAACAAATAATTATAAGCAGATGAAAATAGGTATTGTTTGTTATCCAACTTTTGGAGGTAGTGGCGTTGTAGCTACAGAGCTTGGTCTAGAGCTTTCTAAACGAGGACATGAAATTCATTTTATTACCTATAACCAACCAGTAAGGCTCGAGTTGTTAAGTAATAATGTACACTACCATGAGGTAAATGTACCGGAATATCCTTTGTTTCATTACCAACCTTATGAACTAGCTTTGTCGAGTAAGTTGGTAGATATGGTAAAGCTTCATGGTATAGAAATATTGCATGTACATTATGCCATTCCTCATGCCTATGCTGGATATATGGCAAAAAAAATGCTCCAAGAAGAAGGTATTTATGTCCCAATCGTTACCACATTACATGGTACAGATATTACACTTGTTGGCAGTCATCCGTTTTATAAGCCGGCAGTAACGTTCAGTATCAATAAATCGGATGCCGTAACGACCGTTTCGCAAAGTTTAAAAGATGATACGTTAAGATTATTCGATATAAAAAAAGACATTCATGTCGTGCCGAATTTTATTGATTTAGATAAATATAGTCACATGTTTACAGATTGTCAACGCGGTATGATGGCAAAGGATGATGAAAAAATAATTACACATATTAGCAACCTTAGAAAAGTAAAACGTGTTCAGGATGTTATTACTATTTTTTATAATATTCAAAAGCAAATGCCAGCTAAATTAATGTTAGTAGGAGAAGGTCCAGAAAGGGAAAAAGTTGAAAGCCAATGCAAACAATTAGGTATTTTTGATAAGGTAATTTTCTTTGGAAAAAGTAACGAAATTGATAAGATTTTATGCTTTAGTGATTTATTTTTATTACCATCGGAAACCGAAAGTTTTGGTTTGGCCGCCTTAGAAGCAATGGCATCAAGTGTACCCGTAATTTCCACCAATACTGGTGGGCTATCCGAAGTAAACGAACAAGGTTTTTCTGGTTTTTTAAGCAATGTGGGTGATGTGGATGAGATGACCAAGAATGCTCTGTATATTTTAAGTGAACCTACACGATTAAAAATGTTTAAGAATAATGCCAGAAAACAAGCTTTAAACTTCGACTTGCACAAGATAGTACCGCTATATGAAGCTATTTATGAAGACACTTTAAAAAAGTGTTTGGCGTTATAAGATAACTACTGATTAGTAAACTTGTTTGTGGTTTTTTAATACGTACCAGAATGCCTATTTTAGATATTTCACTCTTATAAATCAAATTTAAGCATAAAAAAAGCGCCGTGTAGGGCGCTTTTTAATTTATAAGTTCAAATTTTAGAATTGATAACGAATACCTAAAGCAATATCAAAATCTAAATCGTTGTTATTGTATCGATCATCTCCAAAACCTAATTCTGGTCTAAAATCCAATGATAGTAATAATGGGATGTCAAAATTGTACTCTATACCAATATCTCCAGCAAGGAAGAAAAAGGTATCACTAAAATCATCATTTCCATTAGGATTATTAACACTAAAAGAGCCTAATCCACCACCTGCACCAACATACCAGTTAAAATTTCCTTCTAAAGGAAATACCCATTGATACAAACCAGCAAGCTTAAAACCATCATAGTTTTTACCATCTCTCCATCCAAGATCTAATTCCAATCGGTTATTGTCCCCTAGTCCGCGTTGATATGATATTTCGGCACCAAAGCCATCACTATCACCTAATCTTAGACCAAGAGCATTTTTTGAAATTTCTTGCGCATTTGATGAAAATGCAAAACCTAATAGTGTAATGGATAATAAAAGTAATTTCTTCATAATTTAAGTTTTTATGTTTTTGAGTATATACGTTTGAAATAATAAAAAGGACTTGATTTTATTATTCGTTATACAACTACAAAAATAATGCTAAAATTCAGATTAAACATCGTAAATGTATATAATTATGAAAGCGTGACACATTATGACTGTTTAACGATTTGATTAACAAAATAGTAAAGTGTCAATTGGGAAAAGAAATATATTAATTGAAAATGAATTTATATTTGTTTCGTTTGTTTAAAGATAGTAATGGCAGCTATTAAATCTTTTATTTGTAAGTCACTCACATCTTCATCAACAAAAAAAGGTGCTAGCTTGTCTTTATTGTAATGATAAAGTTTCCAACGCTTAAACTGGTATTCCAATGCAGTGAAATGTTCCATCCAATCACCAGAATTCATATATAAGGTTTGTCCTTTTTTAGTTTCCTTTATCTCCATTTTGGGATGGTGTATGTGTCCACAAATCACATAATCGTAACCGTTTTCAATAGCAAGGTTAGAAATCACTTTTTCAAATGTATAGATAACCTTGGAAGAGTTAGATTTACTATTCTTTATTTTTTTTGATTTCGAGTATTTTTCTTTTCCTAGCTTTTCTAAAACTAAGTTAGACAATCTATTTAACCACAAGAGCATATTGTATCCATAACTTCCCAATTTGGTTAGCCATTTCGCGTTTTTAATGGAAATATCAAAAACATCCCCATGAAAAAACCAAGCTTGTTTGCCATCAATGTCTAAGACTTTTTTATCGACAATAGAGACGTTGCCTATGGTAGTGCCTGTAAATTTCCGTAGTATGTCGTCGTGGTTTCCAGTTATGTAAATAACTTCAACACCGTCCGCTGCCATATCCATAATTTTCTTGATGATTTTAAGATGTTGCTTAGGAAAATACTGTTTGTTAAATTGCCAAGCATCAATAATATCACCGTTTAAAATTAGTTTTTTTGGAGTAATGCAATTTAGGTAATTGAGCAACTTTTTGGCGTGGCATGCATTCGTTCCCAGATGTACATCGGAAATAACAACAATCTCAAGCTTACGTTTAATTATCAAGTGTATGTTTTATCGTTCTTTTCAAAGTAAGCATAATAACATTACTTAATCTTTAATTTTAAATTAACTGTTTATATGTATATGGTTATATAATTGTTATGCCTTACTTTTTGGGTTTTAATTATGGGTCTTTTTTTAATTTCATTTTTGTATCTCTAATATTAGATTTACTTTAGCAAAAAAAATAATTTATGGCTGGAAATTCTTTTGGAAAACTGTTTAATCTCACCACATTTGGTGAGTCTCATGGTGCTGCTTTAGGAGGTGTTATTGATGGATGTCCATCTGGATTGGATATTGATGTGGATGCCATACAAAATGAATTGGACAGAAGAAAACCGGGACAATCAGAAATTGTGACCCAACGTAAAGAGCCAGATACAGTTACTTTTTTATCCGGAATTTTTGAAGGTAAAACAACAGGAACGCCCATTGGTTTTATTATTGAAAATGCCAATCAGAAATCCCATGACTACTCACACATAAAAGATGTGTATCGTCCCAGTCATGCCGATTACACCTATGATAAAAAATATGGCGTGCGTGATTATCGTGGTGGTGGACGTAGTTCTGCACGGGAAACCGTTTGCCGTGTTGTGGCGGGTGCCATTGCTAAACAACTTCTAAAAGAGGTTGAAATTTACGCTTACGTATCATCAGTAGGTGATATTACTCTGAATAAACCACTTAACGAACTCGATTTTTCTCTTACCGAATCAAACATTGTGCGTTGTCCTGATGCGGAAACCGCAGAAAGAATGATTGAAAGAATTAAGCAAATCCGTAAAGAAGGCGATACCATTGGAGGTACTGTAGGATGTGTTATTAAAAATGTACCAGTTGGTTTGGGCGAACCTGTTTTTGATAAACTGCATGCAGAACTTGGCAAAGCCATGCTATCCATAAATGCTGTTAAAGGATTTGAATATGGTAGTGGCTTTGAGGGTTCTAAAATGAAAGGTAGCGAGCACAACGATATTTTTAATGCAGATGGAACTACTAAAACCAACCTATCAGGTGGTATTCAAGGAGGCATTAGTAACGGTATGGATATATATTTTAATGTAGCCTTTAAGCCTGTAGCAACCATTATGCAAAGTCAAGAAACTATAGATAATCAAGGAAATGTGGTGGATATGCACGGTAAAGGTCGTCACGATCCATGCGTTGTGCCAAGAGCGGTGCCTATTGTAGAAGCTATGGCAGCTTTGGTTTTGGCGGATTTTTATTTAATCAATAAGCTATATCACTAATAGTTATTTCTTTTTTTTCATTGACTTCGCCGAATCTTCGATTTCCTGCGCAGGCAGGAATCTACTTAAAGGATGGTATTTTTCATAAAAATATTGAGCCGTTGAAAAAATAGATTTCAGTATTTATTAATATCTTAGTCAGCATACTACTAACCTCAAGACTCAGGATATGAAAAAATTGGCACTACACTGGAAAATATTAATAGGAATGGTTCTGGGGATTATTTGGGCCTTGCTTTCCAGTTCTTTAGGATGGAGTGCTTTTACCATTAACTGGATAGACCCATTTGGTACTATTTTCATAAACCTTTTAAAATTAATTGCTGTTCCGTTAGTGTTGTTTTCTATCATAGGAGGTGTCGCTAATATTGGCGATCCTGCTAGTTTAGGACGCATGGGAGGAAAAACCTTGCTTATATATCTTCTTACGACCATTATGGCAATTTCTTTAGGGTTGTTGCTGGTTAATACCTTAAAACCAGGCAAACTTATAGATGACAACAGTAGAATTGATAACAGAATACATTATGAAATTTGGGCAACTTCCCAAGGGCATGAGATTAAGGATGGTATCAATTATCTAAAAGACCCCAATTTAAAAGATAGAGTTCAAGACATTTCTAAACTATCAAACTCACAACTGAGCGAAGTTTCGGTTTCCGATAAAATTGAAAATGCTAAAAAACAGGAGCAAGTATCACCATTACAACCATTGGTTGATATAGTTCCAGAGAACTTTGTCGCTGCGTTATCCAATAATGGACTCATGCTCCAAATCATATTTTTCGCCTTGTTTTTTGGAGTTTGCTTACTTTTTATAGACAAAGACAAATCACAACCAGTTTTAAATTTAGTTGATGGCATTAATGAAGTGTTCTTAAAAATGGTCGATTTAGTGATGCAAGCAGCACCATTTTTTGTGTTTGCACTGCTAGCTGGTGTGGTTAGTAAAATGGCAGGAAATGATATAGGGAAAGTTATAGAGATTTTTAAAGGATTGAGCTGGTATTCCTTAACTGTTTTAATTGGTTTATTGCTCATGATTTTTGTGGTATATCCAGGAATTTTAAAGTTATTCGTAAAAAAAATACCGTATTTAGGGTTTTTTAAAGCCATGGGACCAGCACAAACCTTAGCGTTTTCAACGTCCAGTAGTGCAGCAACACTTCCCGTAACTATGGAATGTGTAGAACAGAATTTAGGTGTGGATAAAAAAGTCAGTAGTTTTGTATTGCCGATTGGGGCCACCGTAAATATGGATGGCACGAGCTTGTATCAAGCTGTGGCTGTTATTTTTCTGGCGCAATTGCACATGATAGATTTAACATTTAGTCAACAATTAACCATTGTGCTAACCACGACCTTAGCATCTATTGGATCGGCAGCTGTTCCAAGTGCGGGATTGGTTATGCTTATTGTTGTTTTAAATTCCGTGGGGTTAAATCCAGCTTGGATAGCCATTATTTTTCCAGTGGATCGGATTTTAGATATGTTTAGAACGGTTGTTAATGTTACGGGAGATTCTATTGTGTGTTCCATCATTGCTGATGGTGAAAATATGCTTCATTATGAAACTACTGAAAACCCATCAGAAACATTTGATTTAGAATCTTAAAAATAATGCAATGTCGAAACTTTTAATTAAAAACCCCACTGTTTCAGTTGAATGGCTTTTTAGCCATTTAAATGCTGATAATTTAGTTATTCTGGATGGTTCAATAAAAAAAGTCGTTAATCCATCTTTGGCTGTTTCAGAAGTCCAAATACCAAATGCGCGTTTTTTTGATTTAAAAGATGCTTTTAGTGATACATCGGCACCATTTCCAACAACCTTTCCGTCCGAAGAGCAATTCACAAAGGAAGCACAAAAATTAGGAATAAATAAAGATAGTGCTATTGTAGTTTACGATGATAAAGGGATTTATTCCAGTGCACGAGTTTGGTGGCTTTTTAAGGCCATGGGTCATGACAATGTAGCCGTTTTAGATGGCGGACTGCCCGAATGGATTAAGTCAGGCTATAAAACAGAAATAAAAACCAGTAAACCGATAAAAAAAGGAGATTTTGTAGGGAAGTGCAAACCTGAATTGATGACATTTTTTGATGATGTTAAAATAGCATCAAAAACAAAAAGCCATACTATTATTGATGCCCGATCGGAAGCCCGATTCAAAAGTTTGGAACCAGAACCAAGAGCTGGATTACGAATGGGGACCATACCAAATTCCATGAACTTACCTTACGAGGATTTGCTAAATGATAATCTATTGATACCAAAGCAAACTATGGAATCTAAATTTCACATGTTAGCGAACAAAGAAGATAAACTTATTTTTTCGTGTGGGTCGGGTATTACGGCCTGCGTTTTAGCTTTAGGAGCTACTATTTTAGGATATGAAAATATCTCGGTTTATGATGGTTCGTGGACAGAATGGGGTAGCTTGGTCAAGGATTAGTTCTATCCTAAAAACTTATTTTTAAGTTCTGGTGTAGGGATCATGCAACTCTCTTTTTTGCCGTACCATTTGTATCTGTTTTTGGCAATATAATCATAGACACAATTTCTAATAAACGCTGGTATAATGATAAAAGTACCCATTACATTTATTGGGAATCCTAAATGGCGAGCTATTTTTAAAGCGGCAGTCGATTTGTAATAGATGCCATTTTCTGGCGTATAAAGTAAAATGGAATCTGTTTTATTGGTATCAATACCATAAGCTTCAATAATTTGTTTCCCAAGGTCACTTTGCAAAGCCGCAAAAAGAAACACGTTTTTTTTGTCATGCTTTATAATATATTGTACCGACGCATTGCATAGGTTGCAAACACCATCAAAAAGGATTAGTTTTTTGTTGTGTGGGAGATTCAGTTCCATATTCCAAAGATACAACTTTGGCTATTCAACAGGAACAAACGATACGTGCTTGTTTTTTCGGTTTCCAACAAATAAATTTATTGTAACAGCAGCTGTTAGTCCACCTAAAGAGGTCGCTATCATTTCGCCTGTGTCGAATTTATTATTCTCTTGGGTGCCATCATAAGCTTCTTTGGCAAAACCGGCAAGGGTTGATGTTCCTAAACTATACCAAAAAGCCTTTTTCTTATTTTTAGTAATGCTGTAAGTCATCGCATAAGTGGTAGCAGAAATCAATGCGCCAGCACCAAAATGCAATTTATCATCTCCTGAAATAAATTGCGCATTACAGATTTTAGTGCCACCAAAGAATATTAATAAAAGTACCATTAATGGTTTCATAGTTTATATATTTAGGTCTGATTAAGAAGTTAAAACTATAATTTTTAATTTTGAAAGCTTTATAATTTCGTTTTGATAAGCTTTTTGTACGATTAAAAGTTGTTAATTATTATTAATACACATATTAAATTATTTATGAAAACAAGAAAATTGGGAACTAACGGTTTTAATGTTAGTGAAGTGGGTTTAGGCTGTTGGCAATTAGGTGGCAATTGGGGTATCGATATCTCAAAGGATGCCGCTTTTGATATTTTAAATGAAGCCGTTAAAAATGACATCACGTTTTTTGATACGGCCGATGTGTATGGAGACGGAAAAAGTGAAACCTTGATAGGCGAGTTTTTAAAAACCTGTGATGCCCCAATACGTGTCGCCACCAAATTTGGTAGGGCAGGAAATGCGTTTCCAGATAAATACACAAAAGATGTTCTGCGTCAAACGGTTGAAGGTTCTTTGAAGCGTTTGGGTGTGGACTCTTTAGACTTATTGCAATTACATTGCATACCACCACACTATTTAAAAGACGGTGCCGTCTTTAATTGGCTTCGCGATTTACAAAAGGAAGGACTCATCAAACATTTTGGTGCGAGTGTGGAAACTGTTGAAGAAGGTCTGGTGTGTATGGAACAAGAAGGCTTATTATCGTTACAGGTTATTTTTAATATTTTCAGGCAAAAGTTGGTGACCGAATTATTTCCGCAAGCGGAAGCAAAAGGCGTGGGCATTATAGTACGATTGCCATTGGCAAGCGGATTGTTATCAGGTAAGTTTGATGACAACACAAGGTTTGCAGAAGATGACCACAGAAATTTTAATAGAAATGGTGACGCTTTTAACGTCGGTGAAACCTTTGCAGGTTTGCCTTTTGAAAAAGGTTTGGAATTGGTAGAGCAAATAAAAAACAATGTATTGCCCAATAACTTAACTATGGTACAACTGGCGTTACGTTGGATATTAGACCACAAAGCTGTTAGCACCATCATTCCAGGAGCAAGCTCGCCAAAGCAAGTGATTTCGAATGCCGAGGTGTCTAGTTTACAGGCTTTGTCTCCAGAAGTGCATAGCGCTTTGATAGAGTTGTACAAAACACAGGTACACACTCATATTCGTGGTGGGTATTAATTGTTTACACTAAAGTCAGTTCGGTTTATTTTTATGATACTACGAAGTAATAATGGATCGAACTGACAAATAATATTAAATCCTCTTATAATTAAGAGAAAAGCAACCTCAAGACCACTATAAAATGAATTGGATTATTTTAATTGTTGCAGGATTATTTGAAGTCGCATTTGCTTTCTGTTTAGGGAAAACCAAGGAAACCACTGGAAACGACATGTATTTATGGTATGTAGGCTTTATTGTAACCCTCGCTATCAGTATGGCACTTTTAATGAAGGCCACTCAAACGTTGCCAATAGGGACAGCGTATGCCGTATGGACAGGCATTGGAGCCGTCGGGACCGTTTTGGTCGGAATTTTGGTATTTAAAGAACCTGCCACGTTTTTAAGACTATTTTTCATAACCACTTTAATACTTTCCATAGTTGGATTAAAAATGGTTTCAAATTGAATTTTGACCTCTATTAAGAATAAAACTCTTTAAAAACAGTCGTTTTAATAGCGGGCCATTCCTCTTTTAAGATACCATAACAACAACTACTTCGTTTAAAACCATCTATTAGTAAGATGTCTTTTCGTAAAATGCCTTCTAATGTAGCGCCTAGTTTTTCAACCGCTTTTCTGGAGCGTATATTACGTTCATCAACCCGAAATTCTACTTTATCAAATTCCAATGTTTCAAATGCATATTGCAGCATTAAAAACTTCATGTGCATATTTAAACCAGTTCCTTGAAATTGGTTGCCAATCCATGTCCAACCAATATGCATCACTTTGTTTTGCCAATTTATAAATCCGAAACGGGTACAACCAGCATAAGCGTTGGCGTCTTTATCAAACACAATAAAAGGAATGGCGGTTCTATGGTAATAATCATCAACGGCTGTTTGTACGTACTCTTTTAAATCTTCGGGCGTATCAATTTTGCTGGGCGAGTATTGTAATAAATGAGGTTCTTGGGCAATGTGGCTTAAGTGTTTATAGTTGCTTAAATCTAAAAGCGACAATTTTACACGGTGGTTTTCTAGAGTTGGTACTTTCATGGTTGTCATTGACTTCGTCGAATCTTTGATTTCCTGCGTAGGCAGGAATCTGTTATTATTTACACTGATTTTTTACTAGGTTCACTCGTCATTTTGTACTTTTGCAAACATGATTAAAAATACAATATTTTATGTCATTAACTAAAGAAATTGTTATTGCAAAAGCAAATGCAGCCAGTAAAAACACCTTGATGGAAACCCTGCAAATTGAGGTGATTGATTATGGCGTTGATTTTTTGGTGGCAAAAATGCCTGTAAATTCTAGAGTGCACCAACCCGATGGGGTATTGCATGGTGGCGCTACAGCAGCCTTGGCAGAAAGTGTGGGGAGTTTTGCATCGCATATTTTTATTGATACCGAGAAATTTTTTGTGCGTGGAATAGAAATTACAGCAAATCATATTAAAAGTATTAAAGAAGGGTTTGTATATGCCAAAGCTACATTTATCCATAAAGGAAGAACCACACAATTATTGGACATCCGTGTGACGGATGAAGCCGATAATTTAATTGCCGTTTGTAAATTATCGACCATTTCATTACCAAAAAATAATTAGTTAATGGTTTTGGAAGATTTTTTTGAGCGTATTGAAACCCAATATCAAAACGCATTGCCATTTGTTGCCTACCGAAAACCCAATAGCGCACTCGTTAAAGGCATATTTCAGTATGATGACACCCTATGTAATGCTGAAACTTTTTCTGAAATAGGTTTTGTGTTTTCCCCATTCAATGATAATGAAAGAACGGTTTTAATGCCTTTAAATAATTCTGAGCAATTAGAAGTAACCATTAATACTGTAGCTGAAAATAAATCGGAATATATAGCAAGAGACGCTTCAGCTGAGGAGAAATTAAATCATATCAATCTTATCAACAAAGGTGTTCAAGCGGTAAAGAACAATCAATTTACCAAGGTTGTTTTATCAAGAAAAGAAACCGTTCCACTTTCGGTAAGCGATCCAATTTCTATTTTCAAAAGGCTTTTAAATACGTATCCATCGGCATTTGTTTATTGCTGGTACCACCCAAAAATAGGGTTATGGCTAGGTGCCACACCAGAAACATTACTGAAAATAGAAGGTAATCGTTTTTCCATCATGTCATTGGCTGGAACTCAAGATTATAATGGTACGACAGAAGTGGTTTGGAAGGACAAGGAAATTAATGAGCAACAAATAGTAACCGATTTTATTCTTGAGCATTTAAAACCATCTGTCGAAAATTTAAAGGTTTCTGAAACCGAAACGGTTAAAGCGGGTAATTTACTCCATTTAAGAACCATGATTTCTGCGCAGTTAAAACCAGAGGCATCTAATTTGAAACAACTTATTTTCGATTTACATCCAACGCCTGCAGTTTGTGGTTTACCCAAGTCGGCCGCCAAAACGTTTATTCTAGGAAACGAACAGTATAACCGAGATTTTTATACGGGATTTTTAGGTGAGCTAAATTTTGAGATGATTATGGCTCCAAGAGCTTCTAAAAAAAACATAGAAAACCGCGCTTATGCCATGACAAAAAAGAGTACACAGCTCTATGTAAATTTAAGGTGCATGCAAATTCAAGGGCAAAATGCCAATATTTATATTGGAGGTGGTATTACCGAAACCTCCAATGCCGAAGCAGAGTGGGAGGAAACCGTTTCAAAATCAAAGATTATTAAAAATATTTTGCAATAGGTTTTCTTAACTTGCTATTTCTTACTTTTGTAGCTTAGATTAGTTGTAACATGATTTACCCAAAAATTCCTCTCGCGCAAACGGTTATTCAACTTTGTAAAGCAAAGAAAATTAAGCATATTGTTATCTCACCGGGCAGCAGAAATGCCCCTTTAACAATTGGCTTTACAAATGATCCTTACTTTTCATGTTATAGTATTGTAGATGAACGCAGTGCTGCTTTTTTTGCTTTAGGAATAGCCCAAAAATTACAAGAACCTACCGCTGTCCTTTGTACCTCTGGAAGTGCTCTGTTGAATTATTATCCAGCGATCTCTGAGGCGTTCTACAGTGATATTCCTTTGGTGGTACTATCTGCCGATAGGCCTAAACATTTAATTGGCATTGGAGATGGACAAACCATAAACCAGAAAAATGTATTTGAAAACCATATTCTATTTTCTTCCAATTTAAAATTGGATGTTAAGGATGAAAACAACATCCCTGAGCATGAGGAATTACCTATGATGAAAAATATAGAAGATAAGCTGGAACGTTTCCTAGGTTTTCAAAAGGATATTCAAACACACAACGAAATTGAAATTAATGAAGCTATAAACTATGCCATCATTAACAAGGGCCCTGTTCATATCAACATTCCGTTCGACGAACCTTTGTATGAAACGGTTGGAAAGTTAACTGTATCTCCAAAATCAGAGAACATTGTTTTAAAAAACAAGCCTATTGATTCTTATATTATCCAAAGTTGTTTAGAGGATTGGAACTCGGCTGCTAAAAAAATGGTTTTGGTAGGTGTTTGTAATCCAAATGAAGTGGAACAAAAATGGTTAAATGAATTGGCTGAAGACAATAGTGTTATTGTATTTACAGAAACCACATCCAACTTGCACCATGAGAGTTTTTTCCCTTCCATAGACCAGCTGATTGCGCCACTTACAAAAGAAGAGCAAAAACAGTTAAAGCCAGATATATTAATAACATTTGGCGGGTTAATAGTATCAAAAAAAATAAAGACATTTTTGAGAAAACACCAACCCAAACAACATTGGCATATTGATAAAAAGTTAGCAAACGACACTTTTTTTTGTTTGACAAACCATATAGAAGCAACACCAAATCAGTTTTTTGAAGCGTTGTTGCCTAAAATAACACATTATGTAAAAAGCAATTATCGAGATATTTGGGCAGTAGTAAAACAAAAACGGTTGCAAAAGCACAAACAATATTTAGCGCAAATTCCGTTTAGTGATTTAAAAGTGTTTGAGGTTGTATTAAAGTCCGTGCCAAAAAACTATATTTTGCAGATAGGTAATAGTTCTGCCATTCGCTACACACAGTTATTCAACATTGATAAAACCTTAGAAGTGTATTGCAATAGAGGTACAAGTGGTATTGATGGCAGTACTAGTACAGCTGTTGGATGTGCCGTAGTTAGTAAAAAGCCAACCGTTTTTATAACGGGCGATTTGAGTTTTATTTATGATAGCAATGCACTATGGAATAATTACATCCCTAAAAATTTCAGGATTATTGTTGTTAATAATCAAGGCGGTGGTATTTTTAGAATATTACCAGGTCATAAAAACAGCGAAAATTTTGATAGTTTTTTTGAAACAACACATAATTTATCAGCTAAACATTTATGTAAAATGTATGGCATTGAATACGTAACTGCAAAAACAGAATTACAAATAAAAAGTAAAATGCAAACGTTTTATTCAGATTCAGAAAATCCACGACTGTTAGAAATTTTCACCCCACGTACGCTTAATGACGAAATCCTTTTGGAATATTTCAATTTCATAACTTAGAACATAATATTTTTTGTTTTAAAAGCCTTATATTTAGCCAACTAATTCATTAACCTTAAAATATTTATTATGAGTAAAAGAGATGAACTTATCGCTAAGTACGCAGCAGATTTAAAGGAAAAATGTGGTGTAATGGCAGACATGGATTTACTAACCAAAGTAACAATTGGTTGTGGACCTTCCATATATAATGCAGATTCATCAACTGTGTCAGGTTCTGATGCTTCTGAACTTCAAACGATTAAAAGTAATTTTTTAATCAAAAAATTGGGATTAAAAGATAGTCCGGATTTAGATAAAGGCATTGATGCTATTATGGAAACATATGGAAAATCCAATCGTAATAAATACAGAGTTGTTGTGTACTATTTATTAGTGAAACACTTTAAAAAAGAATCGGTTTACTAAACCCAATCTTAACAAGATATATTGAAAGCATTACTAAAGTTTGGTAATGCTTTTTTGTTGGATTTTTTAGTTTTTTTAAAATTTTATTGAGGTAAATAAAACTCAATCTAATATTATACCTTTGCGGCATGATACATTTAGGACAAATAAACACCTTAGAAATACTTCGAGAAACAGATCACGGCGTCTATTTAGTGGATGATGAAAATAATGAAGTGCTTTTACCAAATAGATATGTTCCAGAATCATTTAAAATTTGGGATAAAATTGATGTTTTTGTTTATTTGGATAACGAAGAGCGTCCAGTTGCTTCTACAGACTTCCCTTATGTAAAGCGGGATGATTATGCCTTATTGCGATGCAGCCAAGTTACTGATTATGGTGCTTTTTTGGATTGGGGATTGGTAAAGGAATTGTTTTGTCCTTTTAAAGAACAAGCCTTTCCTATGAAGAAAGGTGGTTGGTATTTGGTACATTGTTATTTAGATGAAAAATCAGATAGGCTGGTAGCTTCCAGTAAAACCAATCAGTTTTTGGACAATAAAGAACTTACGGTAAAAGAATTTGAAGAAGTCGATTTAATCGTTTCCCATCCCTCTGATATTGGCATGAACGTGATTGTCAACAAAAAGCATTTAGGCTTGATTTACAAAGACAATATTTTTACGGATTTAAGTATTGGTGACCGCCTTAAAGGTGTGGTTAAAAAAATAAGACCGGGCAATAAGTTGGATATTTCACTAGGTCAAGTAGGTTATAGAAATATAGAACCCAATGCCCAAATAATCATGAATGAGTTACAAGATAATAGTGGGTATTTAAATTTAACAGATAAAACTGACCCAGAAGTTATTAAAAATACACTTCAAATGAGTAAGAAAAACTTCAAAAAGGCGGTCGGCACTTTATATAAACAACATTTAGTTGATATAAAACCAGACGGTATTTATTTAGTTAAGTGATTGCCGGGTATGTATGGTTAAAGTGTCTTCAACCCAAACTTTAGCATCTGTTAATGAATTAAAATTCTGCTTATTGAATTTAAAAAAATAATTTTCAACGTTAAATACGCGTTCAGCAAATAGGCTGTAGGTTACCGTAGCATACGCTTTCAGACTTTCACATTGATTAAATAATGGCGCATCAGTAATAACGATGGAATATGAGTTTATTCTGTTGCTAATAAGTCCGAAACTGTCATTTCCAAAATGTTCTTTAATTAATTCTCTAACAGTTTCAAAATTGTTATAATTAATTTCCACACCTTCAAAAAACTCTGCAACTATGTAATTTTCAAAAAAGAAAAGATTACCTAAACTTGTTTTTTCATGACTTTTAACATTCTGATATAGAGGGGTCTCTGTTATAGACATAAGTTTCATTTTTTAAAAGGGAGTGCAAATATACCACCCAAATGAAGTATTATAAAGAGACGTCAAATTATTATTGATTAATCATTATTTTATTAAAATCATTTGAAAAAATGTATAAATAATATAATAAAACAATCATAAATACATAAAAATAAGCTATTTACATCATTTTTTTTAATGTTACCAATTTGTTAAATAAGTTTAAAAGAAAGAAAAATATTTCGTAAAAACGCTAAATACTTACTTAAGTATTTATTTTTTAATAAGTTATGATAAAATATCCATCTATTTTTAAGGTTTAGGTTTTACAAAAAGCCCATATCATTTAAGCTAATTATATTTACTTTTGCCCCATGATACTTCAAGATACCATAGTAGCTTTAGCAACACCTTCTGGCGCAGGCGCCATTGCCATTATAAGATTATCGGGTGCAGATGCCATCCATTTTGCTGATAAACAATTTAGATCGGTTTCAGAAAAGATTTTGGCTAAACAAAAAACCCATACCATCCATTTAGGGCATATTATGGATTGCAATAAAACTATTGATGAAGTTCTGGTGTCTGTTTTTAAAAATCCGAATTCCTATACAGGTGAAGATGTGGTTGAAATTTCATGTCATGGTTCTAAGTATATTCAACAAGAAATCATTCAATTATTTTTGCGAAATGGTTGCCGAATGGCTACGGCTGGGGAGTTTACCTTACGCGCTTTTTTAAATGGAAAATTGGATTTAAGCCAAGCGGAAGCGGTAGCCGATTTAATAACAAGTGATAATGAAGCATCACATCAAATAGCCATGCAGCAAATGCGTGGCGGTTTTTCATCTGAAATCGCTAAATTAAGGGAAGAACTATTAAATTTCGCATCCTTAATTGAATTGGAATTAGATTTTGCAGAAGAAGATGTTGAGTTTGCGGACAGAACTAAATTTAAAGAGTTACTGGAACGCATCAGCTTTGTTTTAAAACGATTGATAGATTCCTTTGCTGTTGGAAATGTCATTAAAAATGGCATTCCGGTAGCGATTGTGGGCGAACCAAATGTTGGTAAATCAACACTTTTAAATGCGCTTTTAAATGAAGAAAGAGCTATCGTTTCTGAAATTGCAGGAACTACAAGAGACACTGTCGAAGATGAAATCTCCATAGGAGGGATGGGATTCCGATTTATTGATACCGCAGGCATTCGGGAAACGAAAGACGTGGTAGAAAGCATTGGTATCAAAAAAACCTTCGAAAAAATTGATCAGGCCCACGTTGTTGTTTATTTGTTTGATAGTACACAATTTAAAACATTGGGGTCGCAATTTAAGATTGAATTAGAAAAGATTAAAAATAAATATCCACAAAAACCACTTATTATACTTGCCAATAAAATAGATAAATTATCAGAAGATGACATCTCAAATCTCAAATCTCAAATCTCAAATCTTGAATTATTATCTGCGAAAGAAGGCACTGGGGTTGATGAATTAAAAGATAAACTATTAAGTTTTGTCAATACAGGGGCTTTAAGAAATAATGACACAATTATAACAAATTCAAGACATTACGATTCTTTATTAAAAGCATTGGATGAAATTGAAAAAGTTAAACATGGACTGGAATCCGGTTTATCTGGCGACTTATTAGCTATTGATATTCGACAGGCATTGTATTATTTTGGTGAAATTACTGGTGAAATTTCCAATGATGATTTACTGGGTAACATTTTTGCTAATTTTTGCATCGGCAAATAGATTAAGGTTTTTCACAATTGTTCCATTTTTATTGAAACATCCATAAACGGATTAGGGTGTTTTATAAACCCAAATCCAATTTTATAAGATTTAAAATGTTTGGACTTATTTCAGACGACTATAAACTCCAGCGATTGCCTATTTCAGAGAGTGGTTTACACGGCTCATAGTTACCTGGAACTGGGTCGTAGCTCAATACGTTTTTACCTATTTCCTCAGAAGTAAAATAAGCCCATATGGCCATCGATTTCATAGTTCTGTAAAAACCGATTGGCTTTTGTTCACCAACGGAAGCTCCCCAAACCCCAGGGTTGATTTTTCCAGAATTGGTCTCGGCTTCCTGTAATACTTTGATCTGATCTGTTTTGTTCAAATCTATAAATATATTTCCGAATGTCTTTTCGCAATCTGCATTAAAGGCGGCAATTTCTGCTCTGATAATTTCTTGCTCAGTAGCATCATAGGTTTGTGCTATTACCTTATCAATAAATATATCCACTTTTACGTCTAATGCCCCTGGTGTTTCAGTACGAGGAAGTATTATATCTACTAAAGTGGATATGGTTTTGGCTTCTTCCTCCTTTAAAAATTCAGGCTGCCAATCTAATCTGTTTTCCTTTTTGCACGATTGGAGTAGTGATAGCATAGATGGCATTAACAGGGTAGTTACCGCCAATTGGCCCGTTCGTTGTATTGCTTTTCTTCTGTCCATGCTTAAAGATTTAATTTTTTTAATTCGGAAACGGCATGGTTTGCCGCTCTAGCGGTAAGTGCCATATACGTTAATGAAGGGTTCACACATGACGATGAGGTCATGCAAGCACCGTCGGTTACAAATACGTTCTTGGCAGCATGTACCTGATTAAACCCATTTAATACGGATGTTTTTGGATCCCGACCCATACGTGCTGTACCCATTTCATGTACGCCATAACCAGGTGGATGTTCGTTATCGAAACCGAGGACATCCTTTAGGCCTACTTTTTGAAGCATTTCTAGGGCATCTTCTTGTATTTGCTTGTTTAACGCTTTTTCGTTTGCCTTGAACTCGGCATCAATAGATAACGTAGGCTGACCCCATTTATCTAAAACATTGTTATTTAAGGTTACTTGGTTATCATGATATGGCAAACACTCTGCGAAACCGGTAATGAAAAATTCCCAAGGACCTGGCTTTAAGATACTTTCCTTGAAATCAGCACCAAACGATTCTATATTAGCAGGATTGCCACCACGGAAACCACCACCTTGAAAACCGAAACCACGCAGAAATTTATCCGATTTACTGTCTTTATCAATATTCACATACCTAGGAATGTAGATGCCATTGGGTCTTCTCCCTTTATAGTACATATCATCAAAACCATCTACCTTGCCCATAGCTCCAACCCTATAGGTATGATCCATCAAATTGTGTCCTAGTTCACCACTATCATTTCCTAATCCGTTTTCGAATCTGGTCGACTTTGAATTCATTAAAATCTGTGTTGTACTCAATGTAGAGGCATTTACAAAAACAATCTTTGAATGGTATTCTATGGCCTCGTTCGTCTCGGAATCAATGATTCTTACTCCAGTTACCTTTTCTTTCTTATCATCATAAATCAACGACTGTACGATGGAATACGGCCTAATGGTCAGATTGCCCGTGGCATTCGCCGGTGGTAAGGTGACTGCGTTACTACTAAAATAGGCACCATATGGGCAGCCTCTGCTACACCTATTTCTATTCTGGCATTGTCCTCTGCCATTATGAGGCTGAGTGAGGTGCGCCACTCTACCAATAATCATATGCCTGCCTTTAAATTCTTTTTCTATCCTTTCTTTTACATGTTTTTCCACACAATTCAATTCCATAGGCGGTAGAAAATGACTATCAGGTAATTGTGGGAGTCCCAAAGCTTCACCACTGATACCTGCAAATTTTTCAACATAGGTGTACCAAGGCTCCATGTCTTTATATCTTATGGGCCAATCTACACCATTGCCATCTTTGAGGTTAGCCTCAAAGTCAAGATCGCTCCATCGGTAGGTTTGCTTTCCCCATAGCAGGGATTTGCCTCCCATTTGATGACCTCTCAGCCATAAAAAAGGTTTTGTTTCGGTATATGGATTTGCAGCATCATCTGCCCAGAAATGTTCGGTTTCCCTGTCCACCCAGCCTGACCGGATGTTTTTGTAATGCTTCTCTTTTTCCTCTGGGGTGAGTCCACCTCGTAGTTCTGTATCCCATGGATCAAGGTTCATGGTTGGATAATCAACCACATGTTCAACGATTCTTCCCCGTTCGAGGACTAAGGTTTTAAGGCCTTTTTCACAAAGTTCCTTTGCAGCCCAGCCGCCGCTGATACCAGATCCGATAACGATGGCGTCATAGACCATGTTTTTTTTTGCGTCAATGTTGAAATTTGCCATGTATTATGTATCGCTTGTGGCACTAAAATAATGAATAAAAAAGTGATTCTTAAAATTATTAAAAAAATTCCAATATGAATTATTGATAAGCCTCATTCATCCCTCAAACTCTCCACAGGGTTTTTACTTGCAGCTTTATAGGTTTGCCAACTCACAGTTAGCAAAGAAATTATTAAAGTAAACACACCAGCGAGAGCGAAAACCCACCAACTTAAATTGGTTTTATAGGCAAAATTTTCCAGCCACTTACTCATGATGTAATAAGTAATGGGAACTGCAATTACAAAGGCAATTAGCACCCACTTAACAAATTCTTTATTAAGCATGATTAGAATTTCTTTGATGGTAGCTCCATTGACTTTACGGATGCCAATTTCTTTGGTTTTACTTTCGGTTATAAATAGGCTAATCGCCACAATACCTAATAAGGAAATGAACAATACAATAACCGTAAACGCTTCTAAAAGTCGCTTTAGCTGGAGTTCTTTTTTATAAATGTCGTTATAGTCATAATCCCAAATAATATCATCCAACAGCAATAAATCTTTGCCTTTTTCTACAAAAAAGGTTTTCAAGTCACTTTCCAATTGCTTTTTATTGCCCTTAACAAACGAGGCCGACAAAGAACCATAATACCACCCATCAAAATCCCTTTCCAATACCATTAAGGGCTGGATAGGATAATACATAGGTAAGTTGTAAATATTTTTAAAAACGCCCTTGATAATATATTCGTTAGAGCCAGATTTATAAATTTCCCCTATGGGGTTTTCTAAATTTGATTTTTTTACAAACTCCTCATTAACCAAAACATCAAAAACGGTCTTGCCAAAACCCGATTCAGGTCTTTTTGATGGTTCTCTGGTTTCAGGATTTACATATGCAAAGTTTTCACCATACATGAGTTCCATGCCGTAAACCTCCAAAAATTCAGAATCCCCATACATTGATGTTGTTTCTATTGTTTCATTAGTTCTAGCATTATTTAGCTTGGCAAGATTCAAGATGGGTGTAAACGGGCCATCTGAATAAGACGTTGCTTTTATATAACTTTTAGAATCCAAAAAAGATTTCAAACTTTTATGATTAAAAGTTGAAAAACTCACGGCGTTTTCCGTATCGAAACCTAAATCTTTTGTTTGCATAAAATTTACCTGCTTTCCTAAAAACAATATGCATATAGCCAAGCCTATAAACAGGAACAACTGAAAAACAATCATGACTTTTTTTGAAAACCATGAATTCACTTTATTGATTTCTCCTTTTTCATCATCAATAAAAATTGCTTTATATGATAGAAGATACTCTAAACTCCCAGTTATAAAACCAATAAGTAGAATGATTGAAAAATAAGTGATTAATAATAGGCCATCATCTATTAAAGATAGTCGATAATCAAAACCAATAAGATCAGAAATAAGTTTTCCTATAATAGGATAACTTAGCAGTGTCAATACAAAACAAATACCAGCATTCAATAAAGATTCTACAATGAGTTGGGTATAAATAGTTGCTTTAGAAGCTCCTAAATAACGTTTTAATTTGAATTCTTTGGCACGATTTAAATTCAAGCCAAGATTCATAATGATGTAGTTTGAAGTCGCTAAAAAGAGCGTTAACAAACCAACTAAAATGATAATGTATAAAAACTGCAAATCGCCTTTTCTTTTTTGGTCGACAATATCTGTGGAATCAAAATAAATGACATCCAATCTTTGAAGATCTAACGAATAATGAGCATTAAAATTCGTTTCTTCTCCCACAACAATTCGATATGAGGATTCCATTCTTTGATAAAGAAGATTACCTGCTTTTTCAGAAAAGCTTAAACCATCTGTTAATTTTGGTGCGTAAACATATAGTGCGCCACCCACTGTTGTAACCCATGTCTCATTACTGCCATCGGTATTTGGGTTTTTATCAATGTTTTTAAAGTTGATAAAAAAATCTCCTTGGATAGTAGATGTTTGTGGAATTTCATTTAAAACACCAACAATTTGCAGTTCTATTTTTTCAGTGTTATATTCTTCGTTAACGGTGATGAGTTTACCTATTGGATTTTCTTCTTTAAAGAAATTATCTGCAATTTTCTCTGAAATTATTAATCCGTTAGGGGTGTTATCAAACTGTGTAACAGAGCCGAGTTTTAAACTAAAATCAAACAGATTGAAAAAAGAAGCATCTATATAAGAGACATTGTCTTTTAAAGAAATATCATCAAACGTTAATTTCATTATTCTATCAGGCAAGATTCTTGTGTAATCTTCAACCTCAGGCATAGTCTCTTTTAATAAAGCTCCCAAAGGTTTAGGTAAAACACTTCTTTTAATAGTATTTGTATTAGTGTTCTTTTGAACCAATCTATAAATATCCTTCCGTTTTGTATGAAAGGCATCGGTACTCACTTCCTTATATACAAAATGATAAATATGAAAAGACGCTATGATGGCGATGCTCATTCCTAAAATGGAAACCGCATATATTTTATAATTGCGCGTAATTCTTCGGATGTATTCTCTTAATATTTTGAATAGCATATCTTTTCATATTTTTATTTCTGCCAAGTATTACTCATCCCTTAAACTCTCCACCGGATTTTTACTTGCTGCCTTATAGGTTTGCCAACTCACAGTCAGCAGAGCCACCACCAAAGTAAATCCACCAGCCAAAGCAAAAACCCACCAACTTAAACTAGTTTTATAGGCAAAGTTTTCCAGCCATTTGCTCATGATGTAGTAGGTGATGGGAACCGCGATTATAAAGGCAATGATTACCCATTTCATAAAGTCTTTATTAAGCATGAGCATAATCTCATTTATGGTGGCACCGTTAACTTTACGGATGCCTATTTCTTTGGTTTTACTTTCGGTAATGAATAGGCTAATGGCTATCATGCCCAACAAGGATATAAATAATACAATGACCGTGAATGCTTCCAAAAGGCGTTTTAGCTGGAGTTCTTTTTTGTAAATATCCTTAAAGTCAACTTTAGACAGTAAATTATCCTCTATTCTGTCAAAATAAGTCATCCCATTTTTTAGATAAAGGTCTTTTAAAAATGATTTTAAATCTTTTTCATAAGTCTTATCATACGAAATCTGAAACATACCTATGGGTAAACTATTAAAACCAAAACCTATTACAACTGGTTTTATAGGTGTATATAATGATGTATTGTGTATATCTTTAAAAACACCAACAATGACAGCATTGTTAATATTGTTTGATTCGAAAACAGTTCCTAATGGACTTTTTAAATTTGCTTTATTTACAAACGTTTCACTTACCAAAACTTCAATTAAATCATTTGTTTTTTCTATAGAACCTCCAACTTGGATATAGGGAGCGTATTTTGCCGGTTTTGAAGATTTTATATTTCTACCTTGCAGTAATTTTAAGTTATAAGTTTTTAAATAGTTGGTATCCCCTCGAATGACCATGGCTTGTAATTCGTTTTGAGAGTCTTTAATTTTTACATCTTCTAAAATAAAGGAGCTGTATTGGTATAATATATCACCAATGGAAATAGCATTCACATAACTTTTGGATTTTAATTCATTTATTACAACCTCATTAAAACCATAAGGACTAATGGTAGCAACATTTTCACTATCAAATCCTAAATCTTTTGTTTCTATATAATTAATTTGTTTTTTAACAAATAAAATACACATAGTTAAACCTATAAATAAAAACAACTGGAAACCAATCATCACTTTTTTGGAAATCCATGAATGGGTCCAATTAACACCTTTTTCTTTATCTGCTGTAAAAATTGCTCTATGTGATAGTATAAATTCTAGTGTTCCAGTGATAAAACCAATGCAGATTATGATTGTTAAATAGGATAGAAGTAGCGTTTTGTCATGCCACACTGATAAATTATATTCAAATCCAATAAGATTTTTAATAAATTCATTTAGTATAGGATATGTAAGCAGTGTTAAGACAAAACAAATCAAGACATTGATTAAGGACTCTAATAGTAACTGTACATAAATGTTAAATTTTGAAGCCCCTAAATACCGTTTGGTTTTGAATTCTTTAACACGGTTTAAATTAAGACCTAAATTCATGAGGATATAATTAAATACTGCCAATAAGAGCGTTAGGAACCCTACCAGAATCAAAATATTAACAAATTGCCGTGACCCTATTTTTGTTTGGTTGGTAACATCAGCTGAATCAAAATAAATGGTGTCTAACCGTTGTGCGTCGTATTGAAAATTTGCCTTGTTTAAATTAGCTCCACCACCTCTGGACTTTTTGAACTCTTCAAATAAAACATCTGTTACTCTGTTGGTAAAGTTTTTAGTATCTGTTATGGTTGGGGCATAAACATATAAATGGGTGAACGCTACAGACCATTTGGCCTTTTCATTAATGGTAGTATAATGTACAATATTGTCTTTGGAGATATTTAAAACAAAATCCGTTTGAATTGTTGAATTTTCTGGAATATTCTCCATAACGGCAATAATTTCCAACTTTTCATTTTCTGGGTTTCCGTTCCTATTGATTTCAATAAAGTCTCCTATAGGATTTTTGTTGCCAAAAAGCTCTTTGGCTTTCTTTTCGGAAATTACAACACCATTTATATTCTCTTTAAACTTACCTACATCACCTTGTTTTAACTTAAAATCGAATATGTCGAAGAAGGAAGGGTCAGCAAACAATACTTCCTCATCTTGCTTATTATCATTAATTATTAGATAGATAATAGAGTTGGGCACAATACGGGTAAAATCATTGACTTCTGGTAAATTGTCCTTCAATAATCCTCCTAAAGAAGGATACGTCTGTACGCTTCTAGTATTGCTATTGGGATATTTAGTTACCAATCTATATATATCCTCACGCTTAGTATGAAACGCATCAACACTCAACTCTTTATATACAAAATGATATATATGAAAAGATGCAATGATGGCTATGCTCATTCCTAAAATGGAAACAGCATATATTTTATAATTGCGCGTAATTCTACGAATGTATTCCCTTAGTATTTTAAATAGCATGTCATGGTTTATTGGTAAACTGACCGATTACGATTATTGATAACCAAGTTAAAGCCTCAAAGTTTTTATCTACAATTGTGCGGACATTTCATTGATGTTTTCGGCTACTATTTTACCATCAAATAAATTTATAATTCGGTGGGCGTAATTAGCATCTCTGTCCGAGTGCGTTACCATCACAATCGTGGTGCCTTCACGGTTTAATTCGGTTAATAAATTCATGACTTCAATACCATTTTTAGAATCCAAATTTCCTGTAGGTTCATCTGCGAGGATAAGTTTAGGGTTGGCAACTACGGCACGAGCGATGGCAACACGTTGCTGTTGTCCGCCCGATAATTGCTGTGGAAAATGTTTCACTCTATGGCCGATTTTCATACGCTCTAAAACCTCTAAAACCATGCGTTTTCGTTCACTAGCGCTAATTTTTAAATAGATAAGAGGCAATTCTACGTTTTCAAAAACCGTTAACTCATCAATTAAGTTAAAGCTTTGGAAGACAAACCCAATGTTGCCTTTTCTTTGTTGTGTACGTTTACTTTCTTTTAATCCGCCAACTTTTTCACCATTAAATAAATAAGTCCCTTCGGATGGATTATCCAATAATCCTATAATATTTAAGAGGGTCGATTTACCACAACCGGATGGTCCCATAATGGCGGCAAATTCTCCTTTTTCTATGTGTAGATTGACGTCGTTTAATGCTTTTGTTTCAACTTCTTCGGTTCTGAAGATTTTTGATAGATGTTCTGTTTTAATCATAATTATTCGTTTTTATTGGTTTATATCTTCTATTCTTTTCATTATTTTCAAAATTAATCTGCTTAAAATATTCAAGAAGCAGATTGCTTCGTTGCTCTCGCAATGACAATTCATTATTTATTTCTAGGTCTATATGGTGCTTTTCATTTTTTAGGTTTTAATTCTCCCCCTTTGGGGGAGTTAGAGGGGGCTTTTACTCATCCCTCAAACTATTCACAGGATTTTGTGTTGCTGCTTGGTAACTTTGCCAGCTTACCGTTAGCAAGGCTATTATTAACGTAAATATACCAGCGAGTGCAAATACCCACCAGCTTAAATTGGTTTTATAAGCAAAATTTTCCAACCATTTATGCATGGCATAATAGGCGATTGGGGTTGCAATCAGAAATGCTATTAATACCCATTTTATAAAGTCTTTGTTGAGCATGACTAAAATGTCTTTAATGCTCGCGCCATTAACTTTGCGGATACCTATTTCTTTGCTTTTGTTATTGGAGATAAATATGATTTGTCCCCAAAGCCCCAAACACGTAATAATGACTGCAATTAGTGCAAATAAGGAACAAGCATTGGCAAGTTTTTCTTCCTTTTTGTACATGGCATTAAATTTTGAATCGTAAAATTCATATTCTAGTGGCTCGTTTGCCGTCATGTCGCCCCAAACTTTATTTATGTATTGCATAGTTTCTGCGATATTACTTGCAGACATTCTAACACTAACATTTCTATTGATGCCATATTTGATGATTAGTGGTTCTATTTTTTTATGGATGGGACCAAAATTGAAATCTTTCACGATGCCAATAATTTCCATTTCTTCTTGAAACGGTTTAATTTTTTCACCTATGGAATCTTTTAATTCAAAGGCTTTTATGGTCGCTTCATTGACGATACATTGGTTTTTATCATTTGGCAATACATTTCGCCCTTTTAAAAGTGTAATTCCCATGGTTTCCAAAAAATCATCGTCCACATCAATTTGATAAGCTTCAAAATCCCATTTAGGGTTAGATATTTTCATAGATATATCACCTAAAGTACCTCCACTTAATGCCACTTTTTTAATGGAAGGATTTTTTAGAAGTTCTGTTTTGAATGATTCAGGATCTAAAGCTTTATAAGGAACATTTATATAGAGTAGTTGGTTTTTGTTAAACCCTAAATCTTTGTGCTTAGCGTAAAATATTTGTTTTTGTATGGTTAAAACCCCGATAATTAAAAGAATACATGTAGATAATTGAAAAATGGGCAGCAAACTGCTTCTCAAGGCGCTTTTTGTTTTAAAAACACTGTTGTTTAAAAAATTCTGATAGCTGAATTTTGATAGTAGCACAAACAAAGGTATGCTAGATAAGAAAACCACAGTACCGAGTGATAATACAATTGCTGTTACAAGCGGTAATGAAAACAATGTTTGTATGGTTAATGCTTCTTCAAATAGCTGGTTGAAATAAGGTAGAGTAAACTGAACCGTTATAAGTGACAGTATGAATGCGATAACTACCCATAAAAAAACATCCGAAAGGTATTGGAAAACAATATCCTTATTGCTTGCCCCATTTACTTTTTTGATACCAATTTCCTTGATGCGTTTATATTGTAAGGACAATATATAATTGATGTAATTAATAATAGATAATAACAAAATGAATATGCCTATAATAGAAATAATTTTAACCAAGTTATAGTTACCGTGTTTATTGCCATCTATAACATCAGAATCAAAATAAATATCCTTTAAAGGTTGTAGAGTAATTTCTTTTACTGTTTTATGGTAGTTGCCAACAGACTCATTGATTGTTTTTTCCATTGATTCCTTAGCTTCATTTTCTTTTAGAAGGATGTAATGATTGGAGGTATTGAATATTTCTTCAAAAGCATATATTGAATTGAGTCTGAAATCTGGATTTTCAGAGTTGAGCAAGATTTTTCCACTAATACTTGAACCAGGAGGGAAATCTGAAATGACTGCACTTATAACGGTTTTCGCGTAAGAATCAACTTTTAGTTTTTTTCCAAGCGGATCAGTCGTTCCAAATATTTTATTTGCAGCAGATTCTGTTATGATAGAAGAATTTTTATCAGCAAATGGGTTGTTAGATATACTTTTAAGAACCTTAATGTTCAGCATATCAAACACCGAATTATTCGTCGCAATTAAACCCTCTATGTAAACTGAGGACGAGTCTGTATAGACAATAGATTGATTATTCGTGTTTATATATATTGGACATGCTTTTTCTATTGCAGGATACTTGTTTTTAAGCGTTTCATTTAGCCTGTAATCTATACTGGCATTTTTGGTTTTGGTATCGATCAGTCTGTATATTCTATCATAATTTTCATGGTACGTGTCAATAGTCAGTTCCTTATAAACAAACAAACCAATGATAAGACAAATGGAGAATCCTGCCGAAAAGCCAACAATCCCCAACAAACTAAACAGGCGATTTCTCCTTAAATCCCTAATAGCTATTTTTAAATTTTTTCTTATCATTTTCATACTTACAGAATTATTTTTTTAATGAAGCTATTTAAGAAGCATATGCTTCGCTGTACTCGCAATGACAATTCATTATTTATTTCTAGGTCTAAATCGATTTTCATTTTCTGTATTTTAATTCTCCTCCTTTGGGGGAGTTAGAGGGGGCTTTTACTCATCCCTTAAACTATCCACAGGGTTTTGGGTCGCTGCCTGATAACTTTGCCAGCTTACCGTTAATAAGGCAATTATTAAGGTAAATATGCCAGCGAGTGCAAACACCCACCAGCTTAAATTTGTTTTATAGGCAAAATTCTCTAACCATTTGCTCATGGCGTAATAAGCAATAGGGCAGGCGATTATAAATGCCACGAATACCCATTTAATAAAATCTTTGTTGAGCATGATTAAAATGTCTTTTATGTTGGCGCCGTTTACTTTACGCACGCCAATTTCCTTAATGCGGCGTTGTGTATCGTATAAGGCGATGGTAAATAAACCAATAGCTGAAATTAATAAGGCAATGATGGCAAATAGGATATAAATAATACTCAACCGTTTTTCTTTATCGTAAAGAGCCGCTATATCATCGCTTAAAAAACTGTATTTAAAGGGTTGATTGGGGTTTATATCTTTAAATAACTGATGTATATGAGCAATTGCTTCTTGATTTTGATTGTTATGAAATTGAATGAAATAATAAGATCCGCCAGCTCTAGTATAAATTATAATAAGTGGTTTTGGTTTTGATGCTAAATGTTCATAATTAAAATCTTTAATGACACCGATAATTTCAAAATTTTCCCCCCAAGATATGTTGTCGAGGATTGTAGTACGAAAATCCTTAATGCCCCAATATTTTTTAGCAGCCTCATTTATTAAAATCTTTGTATCTCTTTCGTGGTCTATTTCTTTATCAAAAAGGCGACCTTCTAATAATTCAAAACCAAAAATATCTTGGAATTCCGCTGATATCATGAAGGTGTTAAAAGTTTCAAAAACAGAGGTTTCTTGTTTGACTTTCCATTCAATTTGATATATCTCTAGAGGAGACCTTCCTAAGCCAACTGCTTTAACGCCAGGGAAAGAGGCTAATTGGTTTTTAACGTACTCCGATTTATCAAGTATTTTTTCTCTATCAGCAATCTGTTGCTTTTCATTTCCACTTTCAACAACTGGTACATTAATGGTTTCCGAATATCGTTTTACTTTCATAATGTTTTCGGTATTAAACCCTAAATCTTTGTTTAGCATTAATTGGAGTTGTTTAGAAACTATTATGGACGCTATAATAAGAATAACCGCTAGAGTGTATTGAACTACAACAATAAACTGTTTTCCTTTTAGTTGTTGTTGCTTATTTATATTTAATACTGCCGAAAGCCGATTGATACAAATCACTGGATATATTAAACCAATTCCTGTAATCAGTGTTAAAAACAACATATTAACTAATACAATCTTTAAAACAGGTGGCTTTAAGCCAGTATTCATAAAACCGTTAAAATATGGGATAACCAAATTGTAAATTACCGTTATTATAATAGCTGAAATAATAATTATTAAAATGTATTCAACTAACTTTTGATAATAGATATTCTTTTTGAAGGCTCCATTGATTTTGGATATGACTATATTCTTGATAATGGTATTAACATTAACTATTTGAAGGTTGGAGAAATTAAGAATAGAAACTAATAGTATTGCTAAAATGTATATTATCAAGATGTCTATATTATCCCTGTTTCCAGAAATAAATATTGGTAATTCCTTTATTCGATTGAAATCCTTGCTAAAATATAGGTCATTTAATTTTACTGTTTTCGTGAAAGATTCTGTTAATTGAGGGTAAACATTTGGAACATTATTATTAGAATGTTTAATCTTTTTATCAAAATTTTGTTGCTGGACTCTTTCGTTTAATTTCACGAATTCTCCGTGTTGAGCACTATACGGAACACCTGCATTGGGTATCAAAACATCAAATTTAAGGGAACTATTTGATGGTATCTTAATAATGCCTTTTACAACATGGAGACCTTGGTAAATTGTCGCCTCAAAGTCCACTTCTTTACCTATCGGGTCAGCATCTCCAAATAACTTTTTACTGAATTCCTCACTTAATATAATGGCCTCATAATCATCTAAAATGGTATTTTCATCTCCAATGGTTAATTTAAAATTTAATACTTTAAAAAAACTACTGTCAGCAACCACACTTGTTGGTATGTATGTATTGTCATTATGTTTTAACTTAACTTCATTTTTTTCGAAATATAACAACGAGGTACTATTTTTAACTTCTGGATATTCATGATAACTTCTCTTAAAGGGCATTCTCCATTCACCGCCGGGAGCAATTTTCATGGTTATCATATAAACATTGCCATGAAACTCATCCATTGTAAGTTCGTTATATACATATGAAAACAATAATGAGATACACAATGCTCCTAAGCAAAGCGTTGCAAGACTACCAGCAAATATGGTTTTGTTGGAGCGGAAGTTTCTAATGGCGAATTTTATATAGTGTCTTAGCATTTTGGTTTATGGTTGTTGTTTTATGAGATTCTTCGCTTCTCTCAGAACGACAATTCATTAATTATTTACAGATGATATTGTTTTTTATTTTTCACGTTTATAATTCTCCCCTTTTTGGGGGAGTTAGAGGGGGCCTTTTACTCATCCCTCAAACTATCCACAGGATTTTGCGTGGCAGCTTGATAACTTTGCCAGCTTACCGTTAACAAGGCAATGATTAGTGTGAAAACACCCGCCAATGCAAATACCCACCAACTCAAATTGGTTTTATAGGCAAAATTCTCTAACCATTTGCTCATGGCGTAATAGGCGATTGGGCAGGCGATTACAAACGCCACAAATACCCATTTAATAAAATCTTTGTTGAGCATGACTAATATGTCTTTGATGGTAGCACCATTTACTTTGCGAACACCAATTTCCTTAATACGGCGTTGGGTATCATATAGTGCAATGGTAAATAAACCAATAGCTGAAATTAATAAGGCGATGATGGTAAAAATGATATAAATGGTGCTTAAGCGTTTTTCCTTATCATAAAGAGCGGCAATTTCATCGCTTAAAAAGGAATACGTAAATGTTTGGTTGGGGTTTATTTCATTAAATAGCTGTTGGATTTGAGTGATGCTTTCCTGATTTTGATTATTATAGAACTGAATAAAATAATCAGCATCAGCATCTTCCCAATAGAGTATAATAAGCGGTTTTGGTGTTGATGATAAATGTTCATAATTAAAATCTTTTACTACGCCAACAATCTCATAATTTTCACCCCAAAATCTATTGTCTATTTTTACATGTTCTATGTTTTTTATGCCCCAGTATTTTTTTGCAGCTTCATTTATTATCATTTTATGTCCTCGTTCTTGGTCAATATCTTTATCAAAAAAGCGCCCCTCTAATAGCTCAAAGCCAAAAACCTCTTGGCATGTTGTTGATATGGTTAATGTATTTAAAGACTCATATTGGGCGGATTCTGCTTTGGTTTTCCAATCAATATTAAAAATATTTAACGGAGAGTTTCCTTGTCCTATGTTTTTAATACCAGAAAAAGAAGCAAGTTGTGTATTAATATACTCGGGCTTTTCCTGTGCTTTTTTTCTATATGTATCTATTTCTTCTCGACTCCAATTCATCATGTCCCTATTAAATGGAGGCGCATAATAAAGTTTCACTTGCATGACATGCTCGCTGTTAAAACCAAGGTCTTTGCTTAACATTAAATTAAGTTGGTTTGTAACAACAATGGATGAAATAACCAAAACAAAGGTTAACGCATACTGTAAAACAATAATGGATTTCTTACCCTTCAGTTTATGATTGTCACTAATTCCCTTTAGACTTTCTGTTATTAATATTCTAGAAATAGCAAACATGGGATAAATAAGTCCGATGCTGGTTATTAAAAAGAGTATGGATGCATTCATTACAAATATTTGCCATGTTGGGGGAGACAGGGGCACTTTTGTAAAGGCATTGAAATAGGGTAAAATAAGATTATACAATAGTGTAATTAGAAGGGCAGAGAGTAAAATTAAAATGATATTTTCAATAATTCTTTGATAAATTATTTGCCTTTTAAAAGCACCATTAACTTTAGATATGGCTATGTTTTTTACAATGGAATTGACATTGACTATTTGAAGATTGGTAAAGTTTAATACGGAAATTAATAAAATAACCAACATGACAATAATGAGTGTATCAATATGCTTTTTATTGCCATATTTAAGCAAAAGACGATCCTTGAGTTTTTCTAAGTCTGAATCAAAATAAATATCTTTAAATGGCATTGCCATCGTTTTACTTTCTGTAAGCTGTGGGTAAACATTAGGAACGCCATTGTTTATGGTGTCAATCTTTTTATTAAAGGCATTTTTATTAAAATCTTTTTTTGCTAGAAAATAATGGGTTAAACTACGGCTATATTTTACAACATCGTAATTACTTGGCAATATAAAGTCGAATTTCATAGAACTGTTAGAAGGGACTTCTACAATACCTTTAACAATATGAATATCTTCTCCCATTCTGCCTTTTACTACAACCTCTTTTCCTATGGGGTTTTCATCACCAAAAACTTTTTTACTAAAAGCTTCCGTTAGAATAACGGACTGGAAATCTTTAAGTATGGTATTCTTATTTCCAATCTTTAAATTAAAGTCAAATACTTTGAAAAAGCTGCTATCCACAACAATTGAAAGTGGAGTATATGTTTTATCGTCATATTTAAATTTAAGTTCATCTTCAGTAAAAGGTATTATTCCTGTAGAATGTTCTATTTCAGGATAATCCAAGGCATTGAATCTATATGGTGACTGCCACTCAGTTTGAGGGGATGTTTTCATTAAAACCATATGTATGTCTTCTACATTTTCATGAAACTCATCCATTGTAAGTTCATTGTACACATGCGAAAACAATAACGAAATACATAACGCTCCTAAACAGAGTGTGGCAAGACTACCCGCAAATATGGTTTTGTTGGAACGGAAGTTTCTAATGGCAAATTTGAAATAGTGTTTTAGCATCTTAGTTGGTTTATTATAAAATTATTATGAGGCGCGAGAACCATGCTTATAACCTCCAGACTCTCTCAACTAGAAAATTATTGCTATTTTTATGTTTGTTTAATGCAATAGCAAAACAAAAAACAAACTACCGCTTTAACATAGGTTCAACACGCCTTCATAATAATATTCTATTTTTTTTTATTTAGTTTTTAACTCGTTGCTCTTTTTGATGAAAATTTGTCAATTCGAGTGAATTTCAGACATTTTTATGTTTGAAATTAGTATCGAGAATCAAATTTTTAATTTCAGAATAGTTCTCGATACAAAATTCTTTACAAGAATTTCACTCGAACTGACACTACGTGCGACATATTTTTCAAAAAGCACAACGCGTTAGTTCAATAACAATTTATCAGTCTCTCCAAAATTGTCGTAACTGGATGTAATAACCTGTTCCCCAGGTTCCAATCCTTCAATAATTTCATAGTATTGCGGATTTTGTTTCCCTATCTTTACCTGACGTTTTATAGCAAAATCTCCGGAGTTATTAATCACATAAACCCATTGCCCTCCCGTACTTTGAAAAAAGGCGCCCCTTGGTAACAAAAGCGCTTCAGTTGGCTCACCTAATTGTAATTTTATATAATAACTTTGTCCGGTTCTTATATTTTTTGGGGTACTATCGACAAACACCATATCTATTTTAAACTTGCCTTCCTTGACGTCTGGATATACTTTTTTAATACTTAAATGGTAAGTGTTGCCATCTCTCTCAAATGTGCAGGATAATCCTTTTTTGATTCTATCAATATAATGTTCATCGATTGTTGATTCTATTTTAAAGTCGGTTAACACATTAATTTGCCCAATGTTTTGGCCTCTGGCTATTTGTTTTCCAATTTCAGCATTTAAAGTTCCTAATTGTCCATTGGTGCTAGCTTTTACATTTAAGTTGTCAATACGTTCGTATTCCATACTTAATGTTTGTTGCATCCTTTGGAGGTCTCTACTTAGTTCTATAATACTTGTGACACTTAATAGAGAATCTTGCTCGGTTTGAAATTTGTTTACTTCGTAACTCTTTTTGGAAAGCTCATAGCTTTCTTTTGCTTGTAAATAATCTTCTTTTGCAATTAATTCTTCATTATAAAGAGATTCATTTTGTTCATAATTACGTTTGGCTTTTTTCAATTGATATTCCGATTCAAGTAGACTTCTTTGACCAGCAATTCGTTTAGAGTCAAAATTAATTTGTGTCTGCCGCAAATCATTTTGTTTGGTAGCTAAAATGTTTTCACTACTCAAAATCTGACCATACAAATCTCTATTTTCTAATTTCAAAATAACATCGCCTTCTTTTACCATGCTACCTTCTTCAATAAAAATTTCCAACACACGACCTCCTTCATAAGCATCTAAATACACGGTTGAAATGGGATTCACCAAGCCACTAATGCTTATGTAATCATTAAATTTATCATTAATAACTTCTGAAATGGTGATTTTTTCTTTTTCTACTTTTAAAGAGGAATTGGTATTGCCAAAAGCGAGATATATTACAAAAAATAGCATCAATCCAACAATGGCAGCGATGCCTATATGTTTGGGGCGAATGCCTTTTTTCTTTTCTATTTTAGTATCCATCTTAGTTATTGGTTATCTGTATAGTGCTTGGTAATATGAAATCCCCATTATAAAAATCCAGGGTCTTTTTTTGGATATTAAATTGAATTCTCATTTGTAACTGATCAATCTTAGCACCTATAAATTCATTATTTGCGACTTGCAAATCGTAGATACTAATCAATCCATTTTTAAATTTTTTTTGTGCGATGGTCAGTGCTAATTCTTTAAGTTCTACTTTCTTTGAGTTTAACTTTTCTTCGGCAAATAAGGCTTCGTTTTTCTGAATTAACTTCTGAATTTCTTTATAAACAAGTTGCTCTTTTTGTTTTAAATCGACATCTGCTTTCTGGATGTTGATTTTTGCGATTTTAGTATTACTCCAATTTCTTCCATTGCCAAATATGGGGATGTATAAAGACAGCACAATATATTTATTTGTATTGGTTTTAATTTGTTCCCAAAACTCCATTTCATTACCTGAAGCATCCAATCTGTTAGGCGAGTATCCTGTATTAATGCCGGTGTTAAAAGTTAATTTTGGAAAAAATGAAGATCTAGTAATCGCTAAGTTTTTTTTAGCCGCCATCAAATCCAGCGCTCCTATTTGAAGCGCTGGCAAGAACTTTTGGGCATTGTTGAACAAGCTTTCGGCATTGGTGCCTAATAACGATTCGTTGATTGATTGATTTTCTAAAGGAGCTAAAAGCTCAATATCATTTTGGGGTAAATTCATTTCCTGTGTTAATGCTAGCTTCGATTCCTTTAACCTGTTATTAGCTTGCAAAACATTTAATTCGTCTGTGCTAACAGTGGCTTCAATGTCATATAAATCCGCTTTAGCTTTCATGCCTAATTTTACTTGCGAGTCGATTAATTTTAAGTACAATAAGTTAATGGCCTGTTGTTCTGTTACAATGGATAATGCGCCTTCATTAAAAAGCACATCATTAAACAAATTCATGATTTTAAATGCCAAATCGTACTTATATTGTTCGGTCGCTTGCTTACTTGTTTCAAATTGTATTTTTTGAAAAGCGAGCGTATTCCATTTTTTAAAAGTTTCAAAAAGAACTATGGAAGAAGATAAAGATCCATTGCCAGAACCATATTTGGTATCTACAATGGTATTAGTAATAGGGTCTATAGTTCTACCATAATTAACGGCATAACTTGGTGAGCCAACACCGATTTGTGGAATTAAATCCCTTTTGGATTGCCTCCAGTTTTCTTTACCTATAGCTTCATTGTAAGTTTGGTTTTGTTGGCCTAAATTATGTTCTAAAGCGTAAGCTATACATTCATCTAACGTCCACGATTTTTGTGAAAAACCGAAAGAATTGTGCAATACAAAACATAAAAAGAGAAAGGTTTTTAAGGGTCGGCCCATTATTTTCATATATGATATGTTACATATTTAGCGAATGGTATGCCATAAAAATTAAATAATTGATAATGTGATGTTTAATGATTTTTATATGGTGTGTAGTTATATATAATGTAAAAAATATTAACAATAAGTGTAAAAATATTTTACACTTATTGTTAATATTTAACTTGAATTGCTAGCTTTGGTTACAGACCTTAAAAGTATTAATATGTTGGATGGAAAAATCCTTGTTGTAGATGATAATAAAAGTGTTTTAAGCGCTTTGGAATTATTACTTCAAAAGTTATACAGTCATGTGGTTACCATTTTTAACCCAAATCAAATTACGTCGATTGCCGATTTAAAAGATTATGATGTTGTGTTGTTGGATATGAATTTTTCTTCGGGTGTTAATAATGGAAATGAAGGGTTTTATTGGTTGCGATATATAAAGGAGATAGCTCCAGATATTTCGGTTATTATGATTACAGCTTATGGTGATGTAGAACTTGCCGTTAGAGCGTTGAAAGAAGGTGCAACCGATTTTATTTTAAAACCCTGGGATAATAAAAAATTGATAGGCACTTTACAATCTGCATACCAATTAAGGCAATCGCGACGTGAAGTATTTGGATTAAAGGAAAAAGAAAAACACTTAAAAAGCATTATCAACAAAAACGACAATTATATAATTGGTAATTCAAAGGCTTTACAAGAGGTTTTAACAGTAACAAGAAAAGTTGCTAAAACCAATGCAACCGTATTAATTACTGGTGAAAATGGCACAGGGAAGGAACTTATAGCCAGGGAGATCCATAAATGTTCTAAGCGTAGCGAAGAAGTTCTCGTGAGTATTGATATGGGGTCCATTAGTGAATCTCTTTTTGAAAGTGAACTGTTCGGACATACCAAAGGGGCTTTTACAGATGCCCACGAAGAACGCATGGGCAAATTTGAAGCGGCACATAAAGGCACATTGTTTTTAGATGAAATTGGAAATTTACCCTTATCATTGCAAGCAAAATTACTAGCAGTTATCCAAAATAAGGAAATTGTTAAGATTGGTTCCAATAAAGCAATTCCTGTTGATATTCGATTAGTTTGTGCCACTAATTGTAACCTTGATTTAATGGTGGAACAAGGTTTATTCAGGGAAGATTTGTTATACAGAATAAATACCATAAACATAGAAGTCCCTCCGCTTAGGGAACGCGACAATGACATTCTGTTGCTTATTGAATATTATTTGAACCTATATGGTAACAAATACGGTAAAAAAGGCCTTAAAATTCAGAAATCTGCTGAGAAAAAATTGCTGAATTATAATTGGCCCGGTAATGTTAGGGAGCTACAACATACCATAGAGCGTAGTGTTATATTAAGTGAAGGTCATGTTTTGGTTGCTGATGATTTTCTTTTCAAACAACGTCCCCAAGTATATCAAAAAGAATTAAATACCACCTTGGATGAGATGGAAAAAGACATGATTGCCAATGCATTAAAAATGCATCATGGTAATTTTAGTGCAGCCTCCAATCAATTAGGTGTTACTCGACAAACACTTTATAATAAAATGAAACGATACGGACTATAATTTACAGATATGGCAAGTAAAAATATGTATTTTAAAATTATAGTAAGAGTGCTATTATTAGTCATAGCCATTTTTTGTTTTTCTTATTTTCTTTTAGAAAAACAGTATGATTTCTCAACTTATCTAGGAATTGTTATTCTATTTCAAGTCATGGGACTTATTAAGTTTCTCAATACCACCAATCGTAAAATTGCTTTCTTTTTTGATGCTGTTGAGAATGACGATTCATCCATTCATTTTCCGGTACACACTAAAGACAAATCCTTAAAAGAATTACATAAAAGTTTAAATCGTGTGAATCATTTAATTCAAAAAGTAAAGATTGAAAATAAAACGCAAGAAAAATATTATCACACCATATTAGAACATGCAACGATTGGCATCCTTACTTTAAACGAAAAAGGCCATATTATTTTGGCCAATAAAACGGCTAAAAAATTGCTTAATTATGAGTCGCTAACCCATATTCAGCAACTTAAGCGTATTGATGAAAAATTGTTCACGCTTATATCCCAATTAAAACCGTTTGATCAAAAATTAATTGAATTACTTAATGAAAGGGAAATAATAAAACTGACTATAAAAGCAACTCCAATAAAAATTGATAATGACAATTTGCTTCTGGTGATCATTCAGAATATAAGCAACGAATTAAATGATAATGAAGTAGATTCTTGGGTAAAACTGTTTAGGGTTTTAACGCACGAAATAATGAATGCCATTGCTCCAATCACGTCCATTTCTGAAACATTATCTGGTTTTTATAAAACGGAGAAGGGTTTGATTTCCCCTTCTGAAATAAATGAAAATGATATAGTTGATGTTGTTAAAGGATTGGATATCATACAGACCCAAGGAAAGGATTTAACAAATTTTGTAGAATCTTATAGAACACTTACTAAAATTCCAAGTCCGAAGAAAGACATTGTTAAAGTAACATTGCTTTTTGAAAAGATTAGAATATTAGTAAGCCAAGAAACTGGGTTTAACCAAACTAAGTTTTTAATACACGTTGAACCAGAAAATTTAGAGGTATTTGCCGATGAAAAACAAATTATTCAAGTATTGGTAAATCTTGTAAAGAATTCTTTAGAATCATTAAATCAAAATCCGAGCGGTACGATAAAACTATCGGGTGTGAAAAATAATTTAGGTAAAACCAGTTTACAAGTCACCGATAATGGGGGAGGCATTCCACCCAATTTATTAGACCAAATATTTATACCCTTTTTTACAACTAAAGAAAAAGGAACAGGAATAGGTTTGAGTTTATCTAAGCACATTATGAGATTACACGGAGGTGCCATTCATGTAAAATCATTAGCTAATAAGACAACTACTTTCACTTTAGAATTTTAGTGATTTTGTGATTGCACCAAATTTATGGACGGGAACATCTTATAATTTTACATTTACTTGTTCTCAACCATACTATCCCTTTATTTTTATCTAGATGATTGAAAAACCACTAAACTATTCAACTAAATTGATATTAATCATTTTATCAGCTTTAATCAGTAATTTATGGCTACTACCTGATAAATTGGTGATATACACCTTTTTTCCCACTTTATGATAGCGTTCCGTGAGCTTGTTTAGGGCTTCTATGGCAGACATGTCTGCAATACGACTTTCTTTAAAATCAATCATAATTTCAGCTGGGTCGTTAAGCACATCAAACTTGTCATTGAACATTTTTATCGATCCAAAAAATAAAGGTCCGAAAATTTCATAATGCTTGACGCCTTTTTCATCAGTATATTTTCTGGCTCTAATGCGCTTAGCATTGTCCCAAGAAAACACTAATGCCGAAACAATAACACCTATTAATACGGCAAGGGCAAGGTTGTGCAAGAACACTGTTACCAACATAACCAGTAACATGACAATAATATCAGATTTAGGATACTTATTTAAAATTTTCACACTTACCCATTCAAAAGTTCCAATAGATACCATGATCATTAGACCTGTTAAAGCTGCCATAGGTACTTGCTCAATAATTCCTGCACCAAACATAATAAAAAGAAGTAAGGCTACAGATGCAACAACACCCGATAATCTTGCCCGCGCACCATTGGAAATATTAATTAAACTTTGTCCTATCATGGCACAGCCACCCATCCCTGATAAGAAACCTGATGCAATATTAGCAATACCTTGTGCAGCGGCTTCTTTATTGGTACGTCCTCTGGTTTCTGTAATTTCATCTATAAGTTCCAATGTTAATAAGCTCTCTATTAAACCAACACCAGCTATGATAGCAGCATAGGGAAAAATAAGTATTAAGGTTTCTAATGTAAAGGGAATTTCTGGAATGTGAAATGGAGGAAAACCACCTTGTATGGAGGCCATATCTCCCACGGTTTTGGTATCTATTCCCAAAAAGGCCACAATACCAAACACGACCAAAATAGCTGCCAGAGAAGCAGGAAATGCCTTGGTAAGTTTTGGTAATCCCCAAATGATAAACATGGTGAGTAATACCAAGCCTAAAATAATATACAAAGTGTTGCCTGTTAACCAATTCCCTGATGCATCCTTAAACTGGTTTAATTGGGACATAAATATAATGATGGCCAGCCCATTAACAAACCCATAAACCACGGGTAATGGAACGAGACGCATTAATTTTCCTAGTTTTAAAACACCAGCAAGTATTTGTATGATACCTGCTAGTACCACGGTTGCAAACACATATTCTACACCATGACTTTGAGCTAAAGTTACGATTACCACGGCAACAGCTCCTGTAGCACCTGAAATCATGCCAGGTCTCCCTCCGAAAATAGAAGTCACAAAGCCCATAACAAAGGCAGCGTATAACCCAACTAATGGGGCTAGGCCAGCAATAAGCGCAAAGGCAACAGCCTCTGGAACCAAAGCAAATGCAACAGTTAAACCTGAAAGAACTTCAATTTTATAATCTACTTTTTGTTTAAAATCAAATAATCGTAAATATGGTTTCATAATATGAACAAAATGAATTTTTATGACCAATTGGTCAATTGAATAATTAAGGATATTGGTTTGAAAATAATTGAGTGTTAGATTTTAGAATCTATGAAGGATTCAATGCGGTGTTGCCATTGGCAATACAAGTTGATATATAGATGTAATATTCTTCATTTTTTTAAGATTGCAAATATAAATCATTTACCAACCCTGACAAATTTAATTAGATTTTTACTGCGCTTATTTGTTTTAAAATGCATGCCATGAATGTTGTTTATTGCTTTATATATTTATATCAAAAATTTTATATGTGATAGTAATCTTAAAGTGATTTTTTGAAGAATTTTATCAGTAAACACAGTGTGTTTATATTAAATACTATCTTTCGAATGCATTTTAAATTTTATAAAAATAAATTTTATTGATAAAAAATTCGATAAAACGATTGTTTTTAACGATTAATTGCATAGATTTGCCAAACAAACCCTTAAATCTTAGACATGAATACAAAAATTATTTTATTAAGTGTCAGTCTGTTTTTAGTGGCAAGCATTGGATTTGCTCAAAAAAAGGATGAACCTAAAAGCATAATTAATGGTAAAATATCGATTAAGAAATATTATAATAAGGAGGAATTGGAACGCTTGCAAAAGGGCGAGCTATTGACACTTTACACAGAACGTATTGAAGCTTTAGTGGAAACATTACCTTATATAGCATTTGCTACAAAGCCAGGCGTAACAATGGCTACACTGGGTATTCCAAATGATAATGATAATAAAAAAATATTGGACAGTAAATTTGAGGCTACTAGCACTTTCTTACAGGCTAATAGAGGGTTTCAAAGTAAAATTTTACCTTATTCCGATACAAACAAGTTAATTTCGGGAATTTTATTTTATGAAGAAATATTGAAATCATTGCATGAATACAGTGAGTTTCATTAAGAATATTATTAAAAGACACACTTAAAATTATATAAAAGCCTTGAGAACAACACTCAAGGCTTTTTATTGTAATGAACTTAACATTTAAGCTATTTTTTAAGAAGTATAATTTGCGAAACTTATATATTAATCACATAAAAAATTAAGTTTTATTATTTAAAGTCATAGTTGAAGGAAAACGTAAATTGTTGATTTTAATGAAAAGTGATTTTTTTATCAACAATTTTGTGTCGTTCATCGAATATATTTGACAGTGAATTCACTTATTTTGTGTATTTTAACGAAATATTTGGTATTTCATAGGATTTTATTTTATTTTTGAGCATTAATTCGTTGAAAATTCTTGTTTAGTTTTTTAACACAAATTTATTTAGTCATGAAAAATTTTACTCAATTATTGTTGATATTTCTTTTTGTAATTGGAAATGTCTTTGCTCAGCAGGAAAAAGGAATAATAGGCGCCAATAATTGGTTGTACAATTGGGCCGAATTTAAACCGAACCAAAACAGTTACGATGAGCCCACTCAAATAATAGCCGGTAATATAGATAAAGATACAAAATTGGTTAAAAGGGATACCTATTTGCTATTGGGTAGTGTTTTTGTAACAAATGGAGCAACACTAACCATAGAACCTGGAACCGTAATCATAGGGGATTTTGCATCCAAAGCGTCTCTTACCATTTCCAAAGGATCTAAAATAATTGCAGAGGGTTTAGAAACGGATCCCATTATTTTCACGTCAAATAGAAGTGTGAAAAGAGCAGGAGATTGGGGTGGTCTAATTATACTTGGAGATGCGCCTACTAACAAATTTGGCAATGGATCTGTGGCATCATATCATACAGATTTAACACCATCGGCTTATGCTAATACAAATTTTGGAGGATCAGATCCAGAAAGTAACTCTGGGATATTGAAATATGTTAGAATAGAATTCGCTGGTAAAAGAATAAGCAATAATGACTATTTTAATGGTCTGCTATTGGCTTGCACAGGTAGTAAAACCGTCATTGAGAATATTATGGTTAGTTATTCGGCAGGGAATTCTTTTGAAATATATGGAGGACAAGTTAATTTAAACAAATTAGTTTCTTATAGATCTAGCGGTAATGATTTTAAATTTAATTATGGAGCGAATTCAAAATTACATAATTCACTAGCGGTAAGATCACCTTATGTGTCAAGTAGTTATGGTTCCAGATGTATACAGATTTCTTCATATAATAAAAAGGAAGAAGTGGATTTTAGTAAAAATGGAACTATGGTAGTTGCTGAAAATATAACATTGGTAACCGATAGTGATAACATAAAAGCTGATATAGATAAAGGTTTAGTAAAAGAGGCTGTATACGTTGGTCAGAATTCATCACTTAATATGAGTACAAGTGTAATCTCTGGTTTTAATCCAGCTGTATTGTTCCAAGATACCATTTTCATTAATCAAGAAAATTTAGAAAAAATCAAGTTTTCTAATATGTATTTTAACAATTGCAACGGCAATATTTTTGTAGAAAACAATTCCAATAATGAAGACCTAGAGAACTGGTATGGTAATAGTGCCTTTTTTAATGTGTACGCTAAAAGTAATAATGCAGAAACCTTTATTGATTTAAAGAATGATAAAAAGCCTGATTTTAGATTAAGGATTAATAAAATAATTGCATCTAAAGATCATTTTGCGGCAGAAGATACAGGTATTAACGATTAATACAAAGTAATATTAATCGATAAAATCTTGGCTTCACATGTTTTCTAGTTTAATCCCTAACAAACCAAAAGCAAGAATTTTTTTGATTAAGGTAGCCATGTTTGGTTATCATAACAATGGGCTAAATATCATAGAACGGTAATTTTTTTAAAATTTATCTGATAAAGAAAAAAATATGGAATGAAGAATTTTACTATTATTATTTTAATTTTTTCTTTTACTAAAACTATTAATGCCCAAATAGTTATAGCGAAGCCTAATTTAGGTTTTACCCAAGCTTGTGCGAGCCCTACATTTAATACTTATAACGTAACTTTTTCCTTTTCACCGGAGTCTGGACTGTCCGCCACAAATCAATTTGTAGTAGAACTTTCAGATGCTTCAGGTAGTTTCACAAACCCAACAACGGTTTTTACATCGGCACAAGGCGCAGTGACAGTATCACCAGCTACTTTAAGTTTTTCTTTACCAACCACAACTAGTGGTGAAGCCTATAGGGTTAGGATTAAAAGTACTGCGCCAGTGGCAACTAGTACGCCATCAAACGAATTTGCGGCATATTATAAAATCCAAGATACGCCATTCACTATTAATAATTTGATAGAAACAGGTGCATATTGTGCAGGGGGAAGTTATCTATTAACCATAGATAATCCTGGAACTGGGTCAAATGATTCGCCATTGCAATATCCTTCGCTTACATTCAATTGGTATAGAGAAACGAGCCCCACAACATCTGTTTTTGTAGCATCTGGAAACACTTTAGCTGTTACCGAAGCAGGAACCTATTTTGCCGAAACAAATTATGGCACTTGTACATCCAACTCGTTTTCAAATAGGGTTACTATCAGTCAAGCGTCTTCGGGAGCCTCTTCGTCGATTAATTCCAGTCTAGGAAATCCTTATTGTTTAAACGAAGGTTCTACAACACTAAGTACGATAAATGGTAATAGTTACCAATGGTTTAAAGATGGTGTCGCCATTTCAGGCGCAACGAATCAAACCTATGTAACCAATGAATCTGGTACTTATTCCGTTACCATAGATTTAGGTAATTGTGTTACAAATGCATCCATAGACCTTGAAAACAATGGCTTTACAAGCAGCATTGATGTTTCTGATACGAATGTGTTGAATGAAGGTAATACCTTAATGGCTAATGTAACGACTGATGCTACAAATCCTGAATTCGAATGGTATTTGAATGATGCTATTATTCCAAGTGCAACGGGAAGTAGTTTTGAAGTGACTCAAACAGGCAACTATAGGGTTGTAATAAATCAAACAAGTGGTTGCATAGCTTCAAATGAACATGTTTTTACTGTAACCGAAGCATTTCCAAATGTGACGAATATTCCCAATTTAATTAGTCCGAATGGAGATGGCATCAACGATACTTGGGTCATTCCCCAACAGTACGTAGCTGGAACAAATACAGAAGTTATCATAATAAGCTCTCAGGGCAAAATTGTTTTGAAAACAACGGATTATCAAAACAACTGGCCACAGAACCAAATAGATTTTAAAGATATCAATCCTGTTTATTACTATATAATAACAACGCAAAATAACCAAACCAAAAAAGGATCAATAACGGTAGTGAAGTAACATGGTAAAATATTTTATATATATGATTTTATTTTTGTCCATAGTGCAACAATCCAATTCTCAAGAAGACGGTGTTGTGGCATTGGCTTTACCTGTTAGAAATTCATTAAAGTTTAATAAATACGTTATCAACCCTACATTTAGTTTTGTAAGGGAACAGAATAAACATGTCACTTTTACAAATAAAAGAGAATGGATGCAATTTGATAATGCACCACAAACGTATTTATTTAGTTATTCTGGAAGATTTAGTGAAAATTCTGGTATTGGCGTTGGATTGTTTCAGCAAAATTATGGGGTATTAACCACATTTGGAGGTGTATTTAATTATGCTTACAACGTGGTACTTGATAGAGACAGTAATTTAACTTTTGGTATGAATTTAGGTGCCTATAAAAGTGGCATTAATGAAGGAAACGTTGTAACAAATTTTCCAGATCCATCATTACAGAATATACCGTCCAATACAGTGATTACTGTAAATCCTGGTATTAATTATGGAATGGCATTTTTTGATGTAGGCGTGTCGCTAAACAATTTGGCATCATACAATTTTACGACCTCAAGGCTCATTGAAGACAACCCAGAGCAAAGTGTTCAGGCTCATGTTATGTATACTGGGTATGTAAACAGTCGTGGTTTTTTTGATGAAACAAAATTCTCTGGTTTAGTTAGGTCGGAATTCAAAAAAGATCAAACAGTTATTTCTGGTATCGCCATGTTTACGGTCCCAAAAGGTTTCTGGGCACAAGCCGGGTACAATACATTATTTGGTTTATCTGGAGGTGTTGGATTTAATGTTAGTTCCCAGATTGCTTTAGAATATAATTACGAAAAGGCTATAGGCGATTTATCAATGTTTGGTAGTTCTCATGAAATCACTTTAGCATATAAATTTAAAAACCGATATAGATATAATTACAGCGGAGATGATGATGAAGGCGCTTTAATTACGCCTGTAAAAAAATCAAGAACTGTTGCTGCAAAAAGAACACCAACCACAAGAACGGTTAGAAATACAAATGTTAATGCTGTTCCTGAAGTTCAATCTGAATCAACAGAAGAAACCAGAATTAAGTTAGAGCAGGAACAAGCTCAAGCCAAAGCGGCCGAAGAAGCCCAAATTAAGTTGGAGCAACAACAGGCACAAGCTAGGGCAGACGAAGAAACCAGAATTAAGTTAGAGGAGGAGCAAGCTCAAGCCAAAGCAGCCGAAGAAGCCCAAATTAAGTTAGAACAGCAACAGACTCAAGCCAAGGTAGACGAAGAAGCTAGACTAAAATTAGAACAAGAACAAACTCAGGCTAAAGCAGCCGAAGAAGCCCAAATTAAGTTAGAGCAACAACAGGCACAAGCTAAATCAGCCGAAGAAGCTAGACTAAAATTAGAACAAGAACAAGCTCAGGCTAAAGCAGATGAAGAAGCCAGAATTAAGTTAGAGCAAGAACAGGCTCAAGTCAAAGCGGACGAAGAAGCTAGGATAAAATTAGAGCAAGAAGCGCTTCAAAATGAAGTTAAGGAAGAAGTAAACGATTCTATAGGCCAAGTGGACTTAGACGATGTTGTTGTGGAAGCCCAAGGGAAAAATAAAACTAATGAAACTGAAAAGGTTAGTCCATTAACAGCAGACTCTAGTATAGAGCAGCATGAATTATTAATAAAACTACGAGAAACTGTAGCACGTAAAGAACAAGATCTTAAAGATTTAAAAGAAGAAAACGATTTAAGCGAACAAGGCATTTACTCAGAACCTAAACCTTTTAAAAGTGTTTCAGCAGAAAATGCTGCCCTAGAATCTTTAAAAATTGATATTGAAAATGTTATAAAAGCGCAGAATGCTAAAATAAGACAGATGGAAGATTTGTATAATAAAAATGCAAATGCAGATGATTCCATGAAAGCTTCATATTTAAGTAGAATAAACGCACTGAAAGCAGAACAATTACAAGCAGTGATTACTAAAGATAATTTGCTAACAACATTAGAAGGCATTAAAGAAGCTACAGAGATTGAAAGAAAACGAAGAATTAAGCGAGCTGCTTTTGATAGTGAGCAAGATAGATATTTAAAAGATAGAGCGGCATTAAATGTTATAAAACAAAATACGACTTTAAGTACTGTTCCAATTGAAGAAAATGATTTTGATTTTGGAGAAGAACGAAGTGATAACATACAAATATTAAAAGGAGTTAGCAATGTGGAAAGTGGCTATTATGCCGTACTTGCGGTACATAGTGACGTTGCAAAACGTGATGAATTTTTAACTAAAGTGGTAGCATCTGGACAAAATGATATTAACTTCTTTTATGATGTTAACACCAGTAAATATTTTATTTACTATCAAAAATTTGAAACCATAGAAGCTGCAAATAATGCTTTAAAAACAAAGGATAATAAACCATATAACAGTAAAATGTCTATGATCAAAATAGAAAATTAGTATATGAAACAGCATGTATAGATCTTTTTTCCTTAAACCCCAATTAAAGGAAAGAAATCACGAAAATTAACACCATGAAGAAACCTACTTATTTTAAATCAACGTTTGTTGTTTTATTTATATTAACTTGTTTTAATAGCATAGCCCAAACCTACAAACCTTTTGTGGTAAGGGAAAAAGTTGATGTAAGGGGTAGTATGTTGGTTATAGGAAACAATATTCTCAGCGAAAGTAACCAGCCATTTAATAACAATAATGCCGATAATCAGGATATCAATATGCGGTATATTGATATTGATAATGATGCGGCTACTTTTAATTCCAGTAGTGCAGATCTTATTTTACCAAATCATGCAGACGGCAGTTCCACAGATTGTTATCGTGTGGCCTATGCCGCATTGTATTGGGGGTCATTTTTGCAATCTGGCAGCAGGGAAAATATTAATCAAATCAAGTTAAAAACACCAGGAAGTTCTACATATACCAATATTACGGGTGAAATTGTTTATGATGCCATAGCAAATCCAATAATTTCTGTACCCAACGAGCCAGGTAATACTCCATATGCCTGTTATGCTAATGTTACCGATATTATCTCTGGCTTAACGAATATTGAAGGGACATATACAATAGCAGATATTCTATCAAGTCAAGGTTTCAATAATTCTACAGGGTTAAGTGCAGGCTGGACCCTTTTGGTAATTTATGAAGATCCAGAACTCCAAACAAAATCTTTTACCACCTATGATGGTTTTAGCCACATTTATGATGGACAACAGTTAATAATTCCCGTTACAGGATTTAGAACGCCTCAAGCTGGTAGTATCGATTTGCAATTTGCCTATGGTGCATTAGATGGTGATAGGACTAGACGAGCAAATAAATTGGAAATCAACGGTAAGGAAGTAACAACCCCTCTAAGAGGTCCTGCAAATAGATTTTTTGGTTCTGTTATAGAGAACACGAATTTAGAACCTGTTAATGCGGTTACTTATCCTAGAAATCCTTTTAACGAAAACACCTTGGGATATGATACAGGTTTTTTAGAGCTTAAAAATGCCAATCCTGCATACATTAAGAATAATGTTGACTCTGCTGACTTTCGTTTGCAGGTGGCTAGGGGACAAGCAGATCCTGTGTATGCCTTTTTTAGTGCTTTTGCCGTAGATATTATTGCACCAGATATAGATTTAACTAAAACTGTGCTTGATGCTTCTGGAAATGACATTGGAGGCGAAGAGGTTGATTTAGGCCAAAGATTATTTTATGAAATCACTTACCAAAGTACGGGCAATGATAATGTAACACAATTTACAATAAAAGACGTACTTCCAGAAAATGTTATTTTTAATCCGGCAACAGACATCGATTTAACCAACGCAGGAGGCGCCACTTTACAATCATACGATCCGGTAACAAGAACCCTTATTTTTAATATTCCCGATACATCGGTAGAAATAAACGACCCAAAGTTTACAATACGTTTGGCCGTTCAGATTGTGCCTAACTGTTACGATTTAAGCCAGGCTTGTTCTAATGAAATCCTTAATCAGGCCTTTGCCACGTATAGAGGGGTTATTAATCCTGAAATAATTCAAGATGAAGGAAGTTTTGCCTCTACAGAATGTTTGGGAACACCTATGGCTACCAACTTTTTAGTGGATATTTCTGATTGTATTTTTGAAAGAACTGAAGTTTTGTGTGGTACCAGCATACTTTTAACGGCCTCTGACGGTTATGAAAGCTATTCGTGGTCCACAAGTCCAACAGGAACTCCAGTTATTGGTACAGGGCAAACATATACCGCAACAGAATCGGGGACATATTATGTGAGAAATACAGCACCAGCTAATTGTTTGTCTATAGATGAACAAATAAATGTTATTACTTACGGTGCAGGCGTAACCAATCCTGTTATCCCTTTTGCAGATGAAGTGGTTATTTGTCCCAATGATGGAAAGGAATTGCCCAACATTTTCTTATGTGGCGCAAACGATTCGAGGGCAATTAATACAGGTATTAGTGATGCTGTTTCAATTATTTGGGAACAATTGGATGAAACCAGCTGTCCAGCAATGGCAGTGGACAATTGTGCCAATGAAAATGATACTTGTAATTGGAATCAGGTAGCTACCGGGTCTAATTATGTTGCAAATACATCTGGGCAATTTAGGTTAGTTATAAATTATCCTGGAGGTTGTTTCAATATTTTTTATTTTAATGTATACCAAAACTTATTAAACCCTACAATTACGGCAACGGATATTTTGTGTACTACCCCAGGAGAAGTAACAGTAGGTGGGGTACCAAGTGGATACGAATACAGCATCAATGGAACCGATTATCAAACAAGCAATGTGTTTCCTATTAATTCAGCGGGATATTACACGGTTTATATCAGACAAATTGGCGTAAATACAAATCCTTGTATATTCCAAACGCCCAGTGTATATGTTAGGGAAAGGGATTTTACCGTATCAACAACTGTAATTCAACCTTATTGCTATGGGGAAAAAGGGAGTATTATCATAGCCGCAAATAATGCGCTCCCTCAATATTATTATAGTATTTATTTAGGTGGAACTTTGGTAAATAGTGTAGGTCCTGTTATGGAAAGCGACCATACATTTACCTCTTTAAACCCGGGCACCTATACGGTGAACGTTTCAACAGATGATGGCTGTACTTATTCTGAAGATATTGAGATAATAGAGCCCCCATTATTAACGGCTACGGCGGCATTAACACAGCCTTTAACTTGTACCGATGGTGAGATAACAGTATATCCAAACGGAGGAACACCGCCCTACATATATTATGTGAATGGAGCAGCTGATTCTCTGGATTCGCCCGTAATACCTATAAGTACTCCTGGCATCTACACAATTACAGTTGTAGATTCCAATAACTGTTCTGCCGAAACTTCGATTATAGTTGAAGGTGTACCAGCACCAGAATTTACCTTAACCGCCACAGATATTGCTTGTTCGGATTCTGGCGATACAGGTACCATAAACATTAACGTTACTAATGCGAACGGAAACAGTTTAATGTACAGTATTGATAATGGAACCACTTTCTATAGTTCATCGGTATTTACCAATTTAGCTGTGGGAACCTATGATGTAGTGGTTCAATATTCATTGGGTGGCAGCGTATGTAACACTGCACCACAAACGGTCACTATAGACATACCACCTGCAATTACTGGAACAGCAACATTAACAACTCCTTATACATGTACAATTAATGGTGTTATAACCATCTCTGGGGTTTCTGGAGGAACGGCACCATATACGTACAGTATTGATGGGGTTAATTTTCAGTCTGGATTAACATTTTCAGGATTAACAAATGGTACGTATAACGTCACCATAATAGATGCTAGCGGCTGTACATTTATAACAGCACCAGTGACCATTGATCCATTAGACCCCCCAACAGACATGTCATTCAGCAATACGCCATTGAGCTGTCCATCCAACACAACGGATGTTACCATAACAAGTGTAACGGGAGGTACGGGACCATTGGAATACCAAATAATAGCGCCATCGGGATCGGCTACAGCTTATCAGACATCCAATGTTTTTTCGGGGTTAGCACCAGGAACCTATACGTTTCAAGTAAGGGATGCTAATAATTGTACCTATTCGGAAACCTATAATATCCCACCATTACCAACAATAAGTGTAGTGGGGCAAGCCATAAGTGATGTTTCTTGTTTAGGCGCATCTGATGGATCTGCCAGATTTACAGTTTCTGGTACTACAAACTTTACATATACCATTAATGGAGGGGCATCAATAGCTGGAATATTTCCTATTGATTTAACAGGCTTATTAGCTGGAAGTTATACTATATTGGTAACTGATGCAACAACCAATTGCACGGCTACAGCTTTAGTAACAATAAACGAACCAACTACGGTATTAAGTGCTACATCAAACACGTCACTCATAACATGTAATGCCGATGGTAGTGTGGTTATTAGTGCTACTGGTGGCTGGGGTGGCTATACATACCAACTTTTACAGCCCGATAACACGGTTTTAGGTCCTCAAGGCAGTAATATTTTTGCAGGCTTGTCCCAAATAGGAACTTATACGGCTACAGTTACCGATTCAAAAGGATGTGAAACCACAACATCATTTACATTAAATGCTCCAAGCACACCAACGGCAACCATAGATGCTACATCCGATTTATGTTATAGTGGAAGTGGTGCCACCATTATAGTAAATGCTTCCGATGGACAAGCACCTTACGAATATAGTATTAATAGCAGTGCGTTTGTTTCCAATAATACATTTGCCAATTTGATTCCAGGAAACTACGATATAACCGTTAGGGATGCTTATGGATGTACATTTAATGTACCTACCCAAACTATTGCTAATCAATTAACGGCAACCGCAGTTTTAACCAAAGGATTGGATTGTACGGCTACCCCTGATGCAGAAGTTGATGTTACGGTATTGGGAGGTACGCCACCTTTCACTTACGAAGTATCATTTAACGGTGGAACATTTACATCTATTGGAACTCCAGCCTATACATACAACAACACCCAAGTAGGAAATTACCAATATAGGATTACAGATGCGCTAGGTTGTACGGCAGAAACTAATGTTGTTATAATACAGCCAATTACAAATCCTTCGGCAACAGCAAATGTATTGGATGTATTTTGTAGTAGTGATAACAGTGGTGTTGTAACTATAGATGTTGACGAAACCGTTGGAGCACCTCCTTACCAAATAAGTTTTAATGGTGCTCCATTCTCTTCTCAAACAGTTTACAGTGGGTTATCTGCTGGAACGTATAATTATATAGTCAGGGACAGCAATGCTTGCGAATTTAATGGCGTTGCTACGGTTAACGAGCCTAGTGCTGTTACTTTAGGTTCTGCGGTTATAACACCTATTACGTGTAGTGGTAGTGGTAATGTTTTGGGGGCTATTACAATTTCAGGCGTTGCTGGTGGTACAGGAAATTATACGTATACTTTATTGGATGGTTCTGGAAATCTTGCCACAACATCGTCTACAAATCCAGTAGGGCCAACAGCAAGTGCAAGTGTTACATTTAACGGTTTGGCTTTTGGAAATTATTATTTAAGAGTGGTTGATGCCAATGGTTGTGAATACAATTTTGGGCCATATCAAGTTGCTTCAGATGTTGATGCGCTTTATATTGATACTGATGCTTCTGGTAGTTGTTTAACAGGGGTTGACTATAACATAGAAATCGTAAATGGGGTTGGTCCTTTTAGGGTACGTATTTATGATGGAACTCCAACTTTTGACCCTACTGATGGTGTAGATCCTAACGGAATGCCAACATCGGATGTTTCACCAAACGAGAGAAACCATCAGTTTTCTGGTTTACAATTTGGAGTGAGCTATGTTTTTGAAGTATTGGACACCAGTACAGGATGTACTTATATAGAGCAAGTTCCGGCAGTGGATAGTCCATCCCCAATGGCCTTATCTGGTACAGCCAATAGCGTAGCCTGTTTAGGGGATACTAATGGTACGTTTGATTTTACCATATCTGCTTATACGGGAGACGCTTTGTCTTGGGAGGTTTTTAATGATTTAACAAATATAACAACAGGAATAACAGGTAACGCAGCAGGGTTGTCAGGTGCAGATTATAGTGACACAGTTATTGGTTTAGGACCTGGTGATTATTATTTATTGGTTACTGAAACAGACCTAAGTTCAACACAATGTACGGCATTTATCAATTTCAGAATTATAGAACCTACCGAGCTATTATTGGCCGAAGTGGTTAACACCAATGCAAACTGTAACCAAGATGCACAAGTTGTTGTGAATGGTAGTGGAGGAGTACTTCCTTATGAATACGCTTTTGTTCAGGATGGTGCGTTACCTTCTGTGGGCGATTGGACAACAAACAATTTGGCGGTTTTAGATTATACCGTAAATACCAATTGGGATGTATATGTAAGGGATGCAAATGGATGTGCCGTTGCAACGCCTCTGGATGTTGTGATTGCTGCCGATCCATTGCCTTCTGTAACTTTGCCAACTTTGGCAATAGATCAATGTTCATCTACTGGTAATTCATATACCCTCACGGCCACACCTGGAGGAAGCGAAATAACACCGGTTAGTTATAGTATTGATGGTGTTAATTTCCAACCCAACCCAACCTTTACGGTATCTACTCCAGGAACCTATACAATGACTATTAGGGATGGAAATGGCTGTACAGCAACAGACACTATTACAATTTATCCACCAATACAGGTAAATGCAGTTGTTGGTGCACAACCATCATGTACTGTAGGCGGTATTATTACAGTTACAGGTAATGGAGGCAGTGGCAATTATAGCTTTGCTGTTTTGGATAGCCTAGGAAACCCAACAACCTATACAATTTCTGGGGCAGACTTTACAGATATTCCAGATGGAGATTACATTGTAGAAATTACAGATACCACTACGAACTGTTCATCACAAACACCTATTAGTTTGGAAACGCCAACACCTGTAACCTTTACAACTTCTGCAAATGATGTAAGTTGTAATGGTGGAAGTGATGGTGTAATAATAGTAACCTTAGCTGCAGGTAATAATAATCCGCCTTATACCTATAGTATTTCGGGACCAGTTTCAGTTGGGCCACAATATTCAAATATTTTTACAGGCTTACCAGCTGGAATTTATGATATTACGGTAACCTCAAGTAGAGATTGTAGTTTAACACTACAAGAAACCATTGGTGAGCCTACGCTTTTGACCGTTACGGGAACAGCAACGGATTTTGCTTGTGCTCCCGATAATTCTGTAAACACATCTTCTCTTACCATTTCAGAGGTAGGGGGAACAGCTCCATATGTATATAGCATTAATGGGACCAATTACTTATCAACAAATACGTTTGATATTATTGATATAGGTATCCCCCAAACAATAAATATTTTTGTAAAAGACGCCAATGGATGTATTGCTTCCAATACGGTTTCAATCACACCTCTACCTGCATTAACAGAGGCGGTAGCAGTTATTGTTACGCCAATTGATTGCAACAATACAGGTTCAATAAGTATAACCGTCACGGGAGGTTCGGGCGACTTTAGTTACCAAATGTTGCCAGAAGGAACAATTCAAACGTCGAATACATTCAGTATAGTCAA
>NZ_NIXN01000019.1 GCF_002807055.1 Confluentibacter citreus | reverse complement strand
TGTATAAAAAATTGCTAGTTTTAGCTAGCACAAAGTTTGTTGCCCGTTTGCTGGCTTCCGATTTTCCTTCGGAAAATCCTCGCCACCTAACACGCAACTTTCCATACACGAACACGTTGGCAACAAGCTATGAAATCCGTCAATTCAAGAAAAATAGATGATTAAATTGATAATTTTGTATCTTTGATAAAAAGCTGAATAAAATGAATTTAGAAGCTCGAAAAATAGAATTTGTAAAAGAATTTTTAAAACTTCAAAGTGAAGAAGCAGTTTCTCGTTTAGAAAAAATATTGAGAAAAGAAAAAAATGCTTCTGACGAGCGAATATTTGAACCTATGACTCAGGATGAGCTGAACGCACGAATTGACCAATCGGAATCTGATTTCCGAAACAATCGATTTAAAAACAGTTCTGAACTTTTAGCCAAATACAAATAATGACCTTGAAAATTATTTGGTCTGAATTCGCTGAAACTCAACTTGACGAAATTTACGAATATTACAAGGAGAAAGCTAGCCCAAGAATTGCCAAAAAACTTCTGAAAGGAATTATCAACGAACCAAAAAAGTTGATAAAGACACCGTACATCGGACAAGAAGAGGAATTACTCAAACACAGAGATTTTGAATATAGATATTTAGTTTTCAAAAACTACAAACTAATTTATTCAGTGGATGCCGAAAATGGATTTATAAAAATTGCTGATGTTTTTGATACTCGACAAAATCCACCAAAATTGAAACGGACAAAATAAAAGCCAGTTGCCAACACCGTATAAAATTAATTGCTAGTGCAAGCCTACTTACGAAAATCCTCGCGGATTTTCTATTCGGTTTGTATTTGCTAAATTAGGTGCTTAAACCACGCAACTAATCTTATACGAACACGTTATGTGCAAGCTAAAAAAATGAACATCGAACAAAAATTAGAATATATAAAGAGCACTGTATTTCACGAGCTTGGACACTTAACTGGATATTGTTTAGCGAGTAAATACGAAGAAACTGATTTAGGTAATGTTAAATCATTTGAAATTGGTTTTCCAAAAAATATTGTTGTCCCTACTAAATCATTTTACCATATTGAACTTGATTTATTAAAAGAACAAGACAGAATAAAAAAAGAAACTGAAAATATTCCGAGAACAGTTGCTTGGTTTATCGAAGTAATTTCTGGTTGTACTTTTCAATCGATAGTTGAAAAAAAACATTTCAAAAGTTGTTTTGGCTTTGGAAACAATTTCGATGGACATTTAGACTTTAGCAATTTAGCAATTGTTAGAAATGTATCTAGTTTCAATTGGAACTTTGACGAACTTCACGAACTTCAGAATGAATTCCTAAAAACTTTAATTGACCATAGCTTTGTTCAAAATTTAGAACCAATAGTTCAGGAGTTGCTCAATAGGATTAGGTTAGCTCCTTTGCTTCAATTAAAATTAAATCCTTCCGAAATTGAAAATTTAACTAATCAGATTCATAATAGCATTCCGAAAAAATTATTGAATGACTATAAGGAAATAGTCGACAAATACACGTTTGTATTTTCTAGAAAAGCTGACTTTATCGCTGAATTAAAATATAGAACAACAGAAGAAGGTGGAAGAACTACAAACGCGAAATCCGGATATAGACCAACGATTAAATTTGATTTTTCAGATATTCAAACATCAGGAAGCCAGAGATTCATGAATCGTAATTTTGCTATTCCAGGACAGACAGTTGTTGCAGAAATCAGGGTTGCCTCGACTGACTTTTTAAAAAACAAACTTGAAGAAGGAACAGCATTCGACTTTAGAGAAGGTTCACGTATAATAGGATTTGGAAAAGTAATAAAAGTAGTTAACCAAAATTTGGAACTAGGAAAAGCCAGCACATAACACCGTGTATAAAAAATTGCTAAATTTAGCTAGCACAAAGTTAGTTGCCCGTTTGCAGGCTTCCGATTTTCCTTCGGAAAATCCTCGCCCTCAAACACGCAACTTTCCATACACGAACACGTTGTAGCCAATTAGAGAAATGAGTACTGAAAACGAAAATTTTATTCCAAATCAAAAAACTCGGAAAAAATTAGCCGAAAAATTGAATTTGGAATTTGACGAAAATATGCAAGATTGGGAATATGAAATATCCGACCCAAACCGAATTGCTGAATTCATAGCGGAATATGATAATGTGAATTCTTCAATAAAGGAAAAAGAATCTTTAATGGAAATTATTCTTGACAGTCTGAATGATATGGGAAGAAAAAATGAAAATAATGATTTTGAAAAATATTTGGATTCTGCTCTTTTGCGTTTAAAAAAAGAATCTTAAAATCCATCGCGGAACTATTGAATATTGGAAAAACGGGGACTTTGATATTTCTGATTTTATAAAAATATAACTGGCTACAACACCGTGTATAAAAAATTGCTAGTTTTAGCTAATACAAAGTTGGTTGCTCGTTTGCCGGCTTCCGATTTTCCTTCGGAAAATCCTCGCCCCCAAACACGCAACTTTCCATACACGAACACGTTGGCAAACAGTTTGAAAAAACGTAACCGAATGAAAAAATGGGAATAAAAGAATATTTAGATAATAGTCTGGACAAATATTATATCGGAATTCTGAATAAGAACGGATTTGAA
>NZ_NIXN01000018.1 GCF_002807055.1 Confluentibacter citreus | reverse complement strand
CAATAGCGTTAATTGCTGTTATCGGACAAATAATATTTCCGATTAATATAATAAGCGGATTAATAAAAAATAAAACCAGTGGCTAACACCGTGTATAAAAAATTGCTAGTTTTAGCTAAAACAAAGTTAGTTGCTTGTTTGCTGGCTTCCGATTTTCCTTCGGAAAATCCTCGCCCACAAACACGCAACTTTCCATACACGAACACGTTGGCAATAATTTGAGAAAAACGCATATGAAATTAATTTCGACAATTATTTTACTATTGACTTTCAATATCGGATTTTCTTGTACTTGTGAAAGTTTAGGTAAAATTGACAAAGAACAATTCAATCAATATGACTTAATTGCGACTGGAAAAATATTGAGCGTTGACTTCGGTGAGTTTACGCAAAAAATTGAAGTCGGAATACATAGAGTATTTAAAGGAAAAATAAAAAAAATGACAATTGTTTTGTCTACAAGCAGTCAATCAGGAATGTGCGGAATTTTTCCAAAAGTCGGAGAAAAGTGGTTGATTTATGCCAATGGGAATGATTATGAATTTTCGACTGACTTATGCACTCGAACACAAAATATGACAAGAGCTAATCAAAAAGAGAAGGAAATAATAAAAGATGATTTGACTTTTTTAAACGAAAACTCAACTCGGAAATAAAAAACTATTGCCAACACCGTGTATAAAAAATTGCTAGTTTTAGCTGGCACAAAGTTGGTTGCACGTTTGCCGGCTTCCGATTTTCCTGCGGAAAATCCTCGCACGCAAACACGCAACTTTTCATACACGAACCCGTTGGCATTAATTTAAGCGAATGAACTTAACAAAAGAAATCACAAGTCGAAAATTGAATTTTGAACCGCAAGTCGAAATTTCAAATGAATCAATAAAAATAAAAGATATTGGAATTTCGGTTGACCTAATCGAAAACTTTGTGATTGCCGAAAAAGAAACTTTCGAGAAATTTAAAACTGAATACCAATTTCCTGAAAATCCTGAATTGAATAAAAAGGACAGAGATAGTTTTGTGAACGCAATTTTTCAACCGATTTTTATTCTTGAGAATAGCGAAAAGAAAAGACCGATTATCGCTTGTTACCTTTTCGATGTTCGAGCATTGAAAGGAAAAAATAATCTGAATATAAGAAGCATCAATAAGTTTGAATTAATGTGGACTTCATATTTAGCGGAATCCAAAAATGACCGAAGACTGAATGCGAAACGCATTGTAGCGAACGAACTGAATGGAGCAATTTCTGAAGTTTATCGATTTGAATACAAAACAAAAAATGGTTCGGAAAACAAACTTTCGAATTTAAGAATATTGACAATTGAAATTAAAGATTACGTTCTTACTTTTTACATTGTGGACGATGAAAAAAATCCATTCAATCAAGCGGAATTGGAAAAATTTATAAACGGAATAAAAAACTAATGCCAACACCGTGTATAAAAAATTGCTAGTTTTAGCTAGCACAAAGTTGGTTGCTTGTTTGCTGGCTTCCGATTTTCCTTCGGAAAATCCGCGCCCGCTAACACGCAACTTTCCATACACGAACACGTTGTAGGTAATTTAAGAAAATCGAACTTCATTTAAAATAATGTCTTCAGTTCAAGATTTAGAAAATGACAAAACATACTTTATGAAAGAGTATAAAACTTTGATTTCTGGATTTGAACAAAAAAACGGAATAGAAGAAAAAGCGATGATAAATTTTAATGATTTGACTAAAGTTGCGAAATATTTGAACACAGCAAAACCGCAATCACATATGAGAAATCATAAATTTTCTCTTCTCGAATATTTAACTGACTTAAAATCACTCTCTGAAAATAAAAATGCAACGGAAATTGACTTTCTAATTCTTAAAAGGGACAAACTGAATTCAATCACTCATTTTGTGAATATTAAAAACGGATTTTCAGTTCGGAATAACATAATCCATTCATACGCTCTGATTGGAATTTTAATTGACATTGTACTATCTGTTAGTGGAATTGCGAAACATTATTTTTATATACCAATCTTTATGCTGATTTTTTTAATTATTGGTTATATAAAACAGAAAAAAACAAAAGCGGAAAATAAAATATTGGAACTCTAAAAATAAAAAACTACCTACAACACCGTGTATAAAAAATTGCTAGTTTTAGCTAAACCAAAGTTTGTTGCCCGTTTGCTGGCTTCCGATTTTCCTTCGGAAAATCCTCGCCCCCAAACACGCAACTTTCCATACACGAACACGTTGTAAGCAATTTGAGAAAACCGAAATCTATCTGAATTTAATATGTTTAGTTTTTTAAAAAAGAAAAAAGATTTACCTGAATTTGATTTTATAAAGTCATACTCTGAAAAGGAAAAATATTTTGTAAGAACAAAGAAATGGAATTGGCTAAATCCCGAACAAATAACTTTTTTGGAAAAAGACTCTGACGGAAAAGTTAAAATGACAACAATGGATTATTGGCATCAGGAAATGTTTTTAGATGCTGACGGACAAAAAACAATTTCGGAATATTTGAGTGTTCTAATTAACCAATTTAGAGATAGCAAAATGGACATCCCATCAGACTTGGATAAGTTTATGGTAGAAACACTTTTGAGTTTAAAAACGGACTTAAACGCTATTGAATTTATGGATTTGCCGACTGAAGTTAAAGCTGAATATAAGGAACCAATAAAAGAATAAAAACTGCTTACAACACCGTGTATAAAAAATTGCTAGTTTTAGCTAACATAAAGTTGGTTGCCTGTTTGCTGGCTTCCGATTTTCCTTCGGAAAATCCTCGCCCACAAACACGCAACTTTCCATACACGAACACGTTGTGTGCAATTACAGAAATGAACGATAACATACTTAAAATTATAAATCAAGAGTTCGGGGATTCAGAAATTGAATTAGTAATAAACGAACTTAAATCAATTACACTTAAACACGTAATGGCTGAATCGGAATTTAATTTAAACAATACTAGAATGTCAATTCTGAAATTAGCGAAAGGAAATTTAAAAGAAGTAATAAACTTAACTAAAAGTGCTAAAATCGACTTTCGAGATGTAATAATGTGGGCAACTGAATTAAAATAATAAAAATGGTAGAATATTTAAAACTTTTAGTTGAAGTTATTGGACATATAATCTGGCCTATTTGTCTTCTAGTAATTTTTTTGATTTTCAAAAAAGACATCAAATCATTAATTAAAAGACTTAAATCAGCGGAAATAAAAGACTTCAAGATTGAACTAGAAGATAAAATTGAAGATATTAAAAAAGTAGCGATAAATAATGGAGTTACAATGGCTTATTCTCGTGAAACGTTGGAAAATGAATTCAACCCAACAAAACAACTCCCAAAAAGTTACGTAATTATTGAAACTTGGAAAGAGATTGAACTCTTAATTAGAAAACTAGATGAACGTGAAAAAATGGGAAGTTTTTCAGATTCACTAAATTACCTTTCAAAAAATAATTTGATTCAGAAATACTTGGCGAATATGATACTTGATTTAAGAGAATTAAGGAATATTGCAGTTCATAAAAGTGAATTATCAATAACCGAAGAAGACTTTGAAAATTGGATTTCTATATCTAAAAGTGTAATAGATAGATTAAAAACGAATAGATAAAACAGCACACAACACCGTGTATAAAAAATTGCTAGTTTTAGCTGGCACAAAGTTGGTTGCGCGTTTGCCGGCTTCCGATTTTCCTTCGGAAAATCCTCGCCCCCAAACACGCAACTTTCCATACACGAACACGTTGCCACACATTTGAGAAAAACCGTCACGAATTGAAAATCCTGAAAAAAATATTATTAGTAATTGGAATTTTAGCAATATTCGGATTTG
>NZ_NIXN01000017.1 GCF_002807055.1 Confluentibacter citreus | reverse complement strand
CCGTAATTCCACAATCCAATTCCGATTAGAATTAATATTATTCCACTAAATATTATCGTTTTTCTGTTCATTTCTCAAATTGCATACAACGTGTTCGTGTATGGAAAGTTGCGTGTTTGGGGGCTCGGATTTTCCGAAGGAAAATCGGAAGCCGGCAAACAAGCAACCAACTTTGTGCCAGCTAAAACTAGCAATTTTTTATACACGGTGTTGCCAGTAGTTTTTATTTTTTAAATATCATTTTTAAATCCGCAATTAAGTAGAATCCAACAAATCCAAAAGTTCCCAAAGCCAGAATATATTGTTCATTCGGGATTATTAGAAAGAAATTCAGTCCGATTAAAAAAATACAAAATGGATATGTAAATAACCTAATTAATGTATTTTTTAAAGACCATTCTTTTTCAGGATTCTTTTTCTCAATTTCTATGTCTAAAATCTCAAATATTTCGTCAAGTTGATTTTGTTTTTCGAAAAGATAAAGTTTACGAAAAACTGTTATAAAAACTAGCAAGAAAACCGACAAAATTAGAATTTGCAACCAATTTTCCAAAAAGCCAAAATCGGTTGAGAGATTGGTAACGACAAAGTATATAATTCCGATTAAAATTAATCCAACGATTGTTTTTCCTATTGGATTTAATTTATCCGTTATTCTCGTCAGTTGATTATTTGCGTTTAGTTCAAATGTGAAAATCGGATAGAAAGCCACATTCCAAATACTTTGTCTCCAAACTTTTATTTCATTCCGACCGATTTCTCCTTTTGGACGAAAATCACGAGAAAAAACATTCATTAAATGATTAAGAAAAGTGTCTTCTTTTCTCAATTCAATCAATTTTTCTATGTCTTTTTTTATGATTTCCAATGTTTTTTCAAATTACTGGCAACGTGTTCGTATATGATTTGTTGCGTGTTTAGGTACCTAATTTAGCAAATAGAAAACGAATAGAAAATCCGAGAGGATTTTCGTAAGTAGGCGAGGACTAGCAATAAATTATATACGGTGTTGGCAACTGGCTTTTATTTTTTCCGTTCTATTTTTATTGGGTTTTGTCGAGTATCAAAAACATCATTTATTTCAATTCTGTTCTCTTCATTGTTAATCCAATAAATGACTTTATAATTTTTATAGACTAAATATCTAAATTCTTGTTTTCTATTCTTTAGAAGTTCTTCAGCTTGCCCTATTTTTGGTTGTCTTTTTAGTTTTAAAGTCTCATTATAAATTCCGTTAACGAGTTTTTTTGCAATTCGGAATCCTGCTTTTTCTCGATAATATTCATAAATTTTTTCTAGTTCTTTTTGAGAAAAATCAGTCCAAAATAATTTTAATTCCATTTATCAATTTTGGCTTTTAATTCGCTAGATTCTATTAGTCGACCATTTATTGAGTCTTCCATAGATTTGTCAATTCGGGAATTAAATTCCTCAATTGACATTGGTTTAAAATCTCCATTATCAGAATTTTTGTTTTCTTTTCTAAGGATTTTTTCAAGTCGTGAAATTACATCTTCACTTTGAATCTTTAAAAACTCTTGAATAAGTTCCAGTTTTCTTGTTTGTAAATCCATTTTATTTGCTTTTTATCAAAGATACAAAATTATCAATTTGGTTATTAATTTTTCTTGAATTGACGGATTTCACAGCTTGTTGCCAACGTTTTCGTGTATGGAAAGTTGCGTGTCTGAGGGCGAGGATTTTCCGAAGGAAAATCGGAAGCCAGCAAACAGGCAACCAACTTTGTATTAGCTAAAAGTAGCAATTTTTTATACACGGTGTTGTGTTTAGTTATTGTTCTATTACTTTAAAAAGTCCGATAATTTATTATTTTGTGTCATTTCGTATGCTTGAGCAATGATATTTCTAAATTCTGAAGGCATATGGTTTTCAGGCATAGAATTTAATTCAGTTAAATTCATGTCATTTCCAACTAAATATTGCACTTGATTTTCCTTATCTATTATTAAAGTTACTATACATAAATTGTTTCTTTTTGATAATTTTTGAGCAATAATACCGTCTTTTGGTATCTCTACTTGAATACCAAAATTTGTACAATTTTCAGTTACTTTATCAAATTCAAGAGTAATATAAAGTCCGTTGATTATTTCTCCATCAATTTTATATCCAATTACTTTTCCGTTATCTTTTTCAATTCCTATTTCCATAATTATTTCAATGTTAATTCTAATCCCTTTATTAATTCGTTTGATTCATAAATTTCGGCAATATCTTTTAAACTACCGATTTTTAAAATTAGAGGTTCTATACTGTCTCGTTCAACATAAAATCTAAACTCTTTTTGATGTTCATATTCTAGAGGTTTTTGAAAAAGAGTTATTTTTCCATTTGTTTTCCTCGCATCGTAATATTTAACAAATCCGTGTCTGAATTTTAATTTTGAGTTATTCAGTTCCTGTTCAATTCTTTTAAAGAAAATTGGTAGGTTTTTAATCATTAAGCAATGAGAACCAAATTCAGAATTTCTATTGTCAATTTTGAATTGTAATGGATTTGGAAATCCTTGTGATGAAACCGCATATAGGCTATAAATATTACCAACGACTTCATCATAACTTTCTCTTATTTGCATTGAAATATATTTACCTTTATAATTGAGGCTTTTAATTTCAAAATCGCCTGATGGGAAATTACGTAGTTTAATTATTCCCTCGTAATTGTCTCCACGAAGTCCATTATCTTCTAATTTTCTAAAATGTTGAATTGAATTAAGAAAGACCGTTCCGTTTTCATACAAATCGTTGACATATTTCAATTCCCCGAATTTCAGAAATAATTTTATTGTATGTTCAGATGGTTCATTCATATAATTAAACACAACGTGTTCGTGTATGGAAAGTTGCGTGTTTGTGGGCGCGGATTTTCCGAAGGAAAATCGGAAGCCGGCAAACGCGCAATCAACTTTGTATTAGCTAAAACTAGCAATTTTTTATACACGGTGTTGTGTGTAGTTTTTATTTATTTAATTGTTCAATTTTCAGGTCAATTATTTTTCCTTTGTCAGTTACGCTTATATTAGATATTCTTAGTTCAGGATATTCGTAACCCATTATTACTTGGTCGCCAAAAGTTCCGTTTGTTATTTTTTCGAAAGAATAATTATATATAGAATCTTTAAAACTATCTAAAATAACTCTGTAATCAGTTCCTAGCCGTCCTAAATATTTGGTATTTACTTTATTTAAAATCAAAAAGATTTCTTTAAATTCCACACTTTGGTCAAAAGAAAAAATAGTGTCATTACTTTTTCCAATATAAATTGAGTCATAAGAAGTCAAGTTTATTTTGTAGAAATCAGTTTCGTCAACAGTGATTTTGGTCAAAGTGTCAATTTTAAATATAAAATCAGTCAACGTTCCAAATTGGTTTTTAGCTTGATTAAATTTTTTGCTTTTTAAAAAATCTGATTGAGTTAATTCCGTTTTCTTGGATTCCGATGTTGTTTTACAAGAACTCAGAATTATGAAAATCAGTAAGTAAATTGTCTTTTGCATTCTGTTTTTCAAATTACACACAACGTGTTCGTGTATGGAAAGTTGCGTGTTTGGTGGCGAGGATTTTCCGAAGGAAAATCGGAAGCCGGCAAACAAGCAACCAACTTTGTGTTAGCTAAAACTAGCAATTTTTTATACACGGTGTTGTGTGTAGTTTTTATTTATTTAATTGTTCAATTTTCAGGTCAATTATTTTTCCTTTGTCAGTTACGCTTATATTAGATATTCTTAGTTCAGGATATTCGTAACCCATTATTACTTGGTCGCCAAAAGTTCCGTTTGTTATTTTTTCGAAAGAATAATTATATATAGAATCTTTAAAACTATCTAAAATAACTCTGTAATCAGTTCCTAGCCGTCCTAAATATTTGGTATTTGCTTTATTTAAAATCAAAAAGATTTCTTTAAATTCCAAACTTTGGTCAAAAGAAAAAAGTGTGTCATTACTTTTTCCAATATAAATTGAGTCATAAGAAGTCAAGTTTATTTTGTAGAAATCAGTTTCGTCAACAGTGATTTTGGTCAAAGTGTCAATTTTAAATATAAAATCAGTCAA
>NZ_NIXN01000016.1 GCF_002807055.1 Confluentibacter citreus | reverse complement strand
CCGTAATTCCACAATCCAATTCCGATTAGAATTAATATTATTCCACTAAATATTATCGTTTTTCTGTTCATTTCTCAAATTGCATACAACGTGTTCGTGTATGGAAAGTTGCGTGTTTGTGGGCGAGGATTTTCCGAAGGAAAATCGGAAGCTGGCAAACAAGCAACAAACTTTGTATTAGCTAAAACTAGCAATTTTTTATACACGGTGTTGGCAACTGGCTTTTTATTTGTCAATCGAAACATAAACTTTTTCAATTCCGAGTTTTTGCCATTCACCATTTCTAAATTCAGGTCTTGACCTTAAGTTTCCTAAAACACCCGAACTTTCACTAAATCTTTGAGCATTCCAAACTCTTTGTTTAGAAGTCCCGTTTTTGAAAAAAGTCGTTATGTAAGCTGTTTTTGTCAATAAAAGTCTGTGTTTAAAATCTGATTCAGACGATGGATTTATTTCGATTGGTAAAATGCCATTCGAGTAATCAATAATTCTTTGTTCTTTGAACTGACTTTTTGGGAATTCCGTTTGAGTCATTTCTGGATTTTTATTTTTTATCTCAATTTTCAATTCTTTAAGAACAGATTCTATTAGCTCTCCGTCATATTCGTTTAAGAAGTCTTGTTTTATTAATTCCGAAATTTTTTCTTGATAACTTTCCGAAAGTATTTTTTTAGTTAAACTTTTATGTTCTTCTATACGGTTTATTTTTTTAAGTCCGTTTAGCGTAAATGCTTTTAATGATTCTTGGTTGAAACTTTCCTTTGCAAATAGTTCGACAAATTTTAATCCTTTTTCATCGTCTTTTATGAACTTAATTGTCTCCAACAAAATTGGGTCATCTTGGTTTGCTAAATCTCCATCATAAAAAATTTGGATTCCTTGTCCAATTAAGATTCCGTATTCGAGTCTTAATTGACGCATATAGGAAAATAGTTGTTGCTGAAATTTTGAATTTAGGGGAATAATTGGTTGTTTAATTTCAATTACAAAGAGTTTTTTATTGTCGGAAGATTTTATCACAAAATCGGGCGTAATTCTATTTGCAGCACCAACTTGAAAAGAAGGTCGAATTTCAATATCTCCAGAATATTCTTTCCAGTCCAAAACTCTTAAAGCTTGGACTACGTTTTGTTCAAAATCATTTTCGCTAATATCAGTCCGAATATTGTCGGATAGTAAAAAGCAGATTTCATTCCATTTTTCGTTATTCATTCTCGGTTTTCTCGGTTTTTTCAGCTTGTTGCCAACGTGTTCGTGTATGGAAAGTTGCGTGTTTGGGGGCGAGGATTTTCCGAAGGAAAATCGGAAGCCGGCAAACGGGCAACGACCTTTGTGCCAGCTAAAACTAGCAATTTTTTATACACGGTGTTGCCACACGTTTTTTATTTCAATTTATTAATTAAAAAATATTTCGTCCAACTTTCCTTTTTTATACGCTTTTAAATATTTTTCGGTCTTTGAGTTAATCGGTACATTATTCTGTTTTTCTCCAATATATTCAAGTAAAATTTTCGCTCCACCAAGTTGAACTTCTCTAACATCGTCTTGTTCACTGTATTTCTGTCCGTCTATTTTTGCACATTTTAAAAGTCGGTCGTGATTTATTTTTTGGTCTAATCCGTAATTAATCATCGCAACTGTATAAAGAAATTGTTGTTGATTTTCATTGGTCAGAGAAGTGAAAAATTCTCCAAAGGTTGGTGTTCCCATTCCAGTATCTCTATTCATCCAAAATCCGACAATTTGTGTTGCAGAAATGAATTCCTTTGATTTTCTGTTTACTGGATTATCAAAGATGTATTCCGTTGCTTTAAATAACAAAGGTTCATAATTTTTATATTCTGGATTTTCGTCCGCTTTCATTTCGTTAAGCGATTCCGATAATTGTCCGAAAACTGCTATTGGTAAAATAAATAATAAAATCAGATGTAATTTTTTGTTCATAGTTTGGTTTTTCAAATGTGTGGCAACGTGTTCGTGTATGGAAAGTTGCGTGTTTGAGGGCGAGGATTTTCCGAAGGAAAATCGGAAGCCGGCAAACACGCAACAAACTTTGGTTTAGCTAAAACTAGCAATTTTTTATACACGGTGTTGTAAAACGTTTTTATTAAATTCTTCTTGTTTTGTAAATTTTATCTTTTTCAATTTCTTTATAATCGAAAATCTCGTTTGTCAATTTGAGTATTTGCAAATCCCAAGTAAAACCGTAAGTTTTTCCTAGAAATCTGCCATTTCGTTTTGTAAATGATAGTTTTAATCTATCTTTTTTTAGAGAAACAAAGCCTAAATAATTTACTTCTTCTTTTGATTTGTTATCAATCTTTGTAAGTCTTACAAAATTTTTAAGTTGAATATCAAATTCAGTTATTAAATGGTCTTTGTAAAAGTATAATTTACTTCCATCTTCGTCTTCATACCAAGCTCCGTTTAGACTTTCAATTTTATACGCTAATCCTCTTTCTTTGGCAGACGGAATTTCATTATTTATTAAATATGAATTTCTAAAGTTATTATTTGATAAGTCAATCGCTTCATTTTTTGTCCATCTTTTTGATTTTGTGATTTCAGATTCAAAAGTATAATACGGATATTTAAAATTTAAAATATTGGAAGTAAATGATTTTATATCCTCGACAACATTTTTTGGATATTTTACTACTTGTTCTTCTGAATAACGTAAAACAATAATTCCATTTTCATTAAACCTTAAGTCTCTTCTAAAATTTACGTAAGAGTCTTTGTTTTTATCATCCTCATCATTTATGTAATGAATAATTTCTCCACTTTCGGCTATGTAAGGTTCATCTATTTCAATATTAATTACTATTCTTAAATTTGAGTGGTTTAGAACTAATAAAAAATCTGGATTACCAATTTCATACTCTTCATCTTCTTGCGGAATGACCAAGTGTTCATCAAAATAAAGAGGTTCTTGAGTGAGAACTTTAACAATCTTCTTGTTTACTAAAACTTTATCTCCAAATTCATTTATTAATTCGTTTCTAAAGATTCTTTCACCAACTCCAGTTTTCAGGTCATCATCGATAAATTTTAAGTCTAAATTTTTTTCAAAAAAAGATTCATACTTTTTCTTGACTTCCTCTGTTGTGTTTTTGTGGAATTGAATAATTTCTTTTCTTACATCAGTTTCATATTTGATTAGATTTTTTTCATAAACATTTCTCTGATTTTTAAATTCTGTTTTATCGTTTTCGTATTTTATTAATTTCCATTTGCTTATACCAAAAAAGAATTCCCAAGTATTTTCAATTTTAGGTTCCTTCGGGAATTGAAGATTAAATGTAGGTTTCTTTGTCTTGATATTTTCCTCATCACACTCATAAAAGAAGTCTGAAATAAAATAGAATGGATAGAAGTTATTCATTAATCTTTAGGTTTCTCTTAAATGTTTTACAACGTGTTCGTGTATGGAAAGTTGCGTGTTTGAGGGCGAGGATTTTCCGAAGGAAAATCGGAAGCCAGCAAACGTGCAACCAACTTTGTGCCAGCTAAAACTAGCAATTTTTTATACACGGTGTTGTGTGCTGGCTTTTTATTTCATAATGTTCTAACCAAGCCAGCGGTTTAGTCAGATTATGTTTATTAAACTCTAAATGTATTACTCGTCTTTTCTTTCCGTTTGTCGTTCTATTCGAAGCATGTAAAGTCAGAGGCTTCATTAACATTGCTCCTCCTTTTTCTACTTCGCAAATATATTCGCTTTCAATATTCCAATCTTTTGAGTCGGCACGAACTATTCCTTTTAGGTGAGATTTCGGGATAACTTTTAACGCTCCGTTATTCTTGTCGGTTTTGTCCAAGTGAATTCGGATTGTTATTGTGTCTTGCAAAATCTCAATTGGTGGTTGAACTCCATATTGTTCTTTTTTAAAAGTCCAATTCGAGTAACTTTCCAAGTCCGCTTTTTTGTCGACTGAAATGCTCAAATCTTGATGATATGCAACAAACCAATTTGATTCGCTCGGTTTGTCAAAATAGATTGCTTTTGTCAGGAAATATTCGGATTCTGAAAGGTCAGTTATTAATTCAGTCAGTTTTTTATTAAATAGCAATTCTCTTAATTCAGGAACATTTTTGATTAATTGCCGAATAGCAAATAAGTCTTTTGTTTTCATAAATGAATTTCCGTCTTGTTCGGTATTTTCAATGCAAGACAAAATTTGACTTATTTCATTGTCCGAATACAAGTTAGATAAAACGGAAAATCCATTTTCTTCAAGTTCTATTTTGTTCCTTTCGTAGTTCATGTTTTCAGCTTGCACACAACGTGTTCGTGTATGGAAAGTTGCGTGTTAGCGGGCGAGGATTTTCCGAAGGAAAATCGGAAGCCAGCAAACAGGCAACCAACTTTGTGCTAGCTAAAACTAGCAATTTTTTA
>NZ_NIXN01000015.1 GCF_002807055.1 Confluentibacter citreus | reverse complement strand
CAAGGGTTAGACTCTAGATAAGCAAAGGGTGGTATTTCAACAATGACTAACGTACGCCTGGCGACGCACGATCGAAGTCTCCCACCTATCCTACACATTACTTATCCAAAACCAATACTAAGCTATAGTAAAGGTGCACGGGGTCTTTTCGTCCCACAGCGGGTAATCGGCATCTTCACCGATACTACAATTTCACCGAGCTCATGGCTGAGACAGTGTCCAGATCGTTGCACCATTCGTGCAGGTCGGAACTTACCCGACAAGGAATTTCGCTACCTTAGGACCGTTATAGTTACGGCCGCCGTTTACTGGGGCTTCATTTAAGACCTTCGGGTTGCCCCTAAGCCCTCCACTTAACCTTCCAGCACCGGGCAGGTGTCAGGCCATATACGTCATCTTTCGATTTAGCATAGCCCTGTGTTTTTGATAAACAGTCGCCTGGACCTTTTCACTGCGGCCCATCCGAGGATGGGCGACCCTTCTCCCGAAGTTACGGGTCTATTTTGCCTAATTCCTTAGCCATGAATCTCTCGAGCTCCTTAGAATTCTCATCCCAACCACCTGTGTCGGTTTGGGGTACGGGCTGCCTCACTCGTTTTTCTTGGAAGTCGCTACTCTGGATTATCACCTTGGCCGAGGCCTCAGTGTACTATCGCCGTGTTGCCACTGGCTTCAACGCACTATTCCGTCAGTGCGCACCAAATTTACGCCTCCGTCACTTTTAGCGTGGGCAGGTACGGGAATATTAACCCGTTGTCCATCGACTGTCCCTTTCGGGTTCGCCTTAGGCCCCGACTGACCCTCAGCTGATTAGCATAGCTGAGGAAACCTTGGTTTTTCGGAGTGCGGGTTTCTCGCCCGCATTATCGTTACTTATGCCTACATTTTCTTTTGTAGCTTCTCCAGCATGCCTCACGACACACCTTCGACGACACTACAATGCTCCCCTACCCATCTTTCGATGCCATAGCTTCGGTAATATGTTTATGCCCGATTATTATCCATGCCGGACCGCTCGACTAGTGAGCTGTTACGCACTCTTTAAATGAATGGCTGCTTCCAAGCCAACATCCTAGCTGTCTGGGCAGTCCAACCTCGTTATTTCAACTTAACATATATTTTGGGACCTTAGCTGATGGTCTGGGTTCTTTCCCTCTCGGACATGGACCTTAGCACCCATGCCCTCACTGCTGATTAACATTTCATAGCATTCGGAGTTTGTCAGGAATTGGTAGGCGGTGAAGCCCCCGCATCCAATCAGTAGCTCTACCTCTATAAAACTATGGATCAACGCTGCACCTAAATGCATTTCGGGGAGTACGAGCTATTTCCGAGTTTGATTGGCCTTTCACCCCTACCCACAGGTCATCCGAAGACTTTTCAACGTCAACCGGTTCGGCCCTCCACTGTATGTTACTACAGCTTCAGCCTGCCCATGGGTAGATCACACGGTTTCGCGTCTACCGCTACTGACTAAAGCGCCCTATTCAGACTCGCTTTCGCTACGGATCCGCGACTTAATCGCTTAACCTTGCCAGCAACGGTAACTCGTAGGCTCATTATGCAAAAGGCACGCCGTCACCCCAGAAGGGCTCCGACCGCTTGTAAGCGTATGGTTTCAGGTTCTATTTCACTCCCTTATTCAGGGTTCTTTTCACCTTTCCCTCACGGTACTAGTTCACTATCGGTCTCTCAGGAGTATTTAGCCTTAGCGGATGGTCCCGCTTGATTCATACAGGATTACTCGTGTCCCGCACTACTCAGGATACCACTATCTACGCACGCCTTGCCTATACCGGGCTATCACCGTCTATGGCCGCCCTTTCCAGGGCGTTCTAGTTCATTGTGTTTCGAATGTCGTGGTCCTACAACCCCGGTGCTGCCGTAACAGCACCGGTTTGGGCTAATCCGCGTTCGCTCGCCACTACTAACGGAATCACTTTTGTTTTCTCTTCCTCCGGGTACTTAGATGTTTCAGTTCCCCGGGTTCGCCCCCTTGCGGGTAACATATCTTCAATATGCTGGGTTGCCCCATTCGGATACCTGCGGATCAATCGGTGTGTGCCCGTCCCCGCAGCTTTTCGCAGCTTATCACGTCCTTCTTCGCCTCTGAGAGCCTAGGCATTCCCCATACGCCCTTATTTAGCTTATTGTACTTTTTGCTTTTTTAATGAGTTACTGTCCAGTCTACGGTTTTCGGTCCCAGCCTTCGGCAATTTAATGCCAAATCATGTTCCCTACACCCCATAAACCAAACTTTTTGATCGATTGGATATCGCTCGATGTGATACCAACCAATCCAATTATTGTTCAAACCGGATCTTATCCAGTTTGTTTTCATGTATCTTTTTTCAATATGTCAATGAACTTTACGATAACGCCAACGCGCCATCTGGCTCCTACGCTAAAAATGTCTACCAGACATTTTCTTAACGCTTGGCCCTGTGGAGAATAAGGGAGTCGAACCCTTGACCTCCTGCGTGCAAGGCAGGCGCTCTAGCCAGCTGAGCTAATCCCCCATGTCTTAGTTATGAGTTATTAGTTTTGAGTTATTAAGTTTAACAACCCCTTTGACTCAACTTCTAAAATTTCCTTTTTTAATGAACGTCCTAATGGTTTCAAGTGAACTCTTAACTTTCCACTCTTAACCCTTAACTTCTCTTTGTAGTCTCAGGCAGACTCGAACTGCCGACCTCTACATTATCAGTGTAGCGCTCTAACCAGCTGAGCTATGAGACTGTTTTAATAGGCTCAAGACCTTTAGATTCAAGATTCAGGACTAAAAAGTCTTGTTTCTTGCTTCTTGTCTCTTGTTTCTATATTATATCTTAAATTAACAGCAATGAGAATAAACTATCCCTTTCTCAGGTTTTGTATTTCGTTTTGGTCGTCTTTCTCTAGAAAGGAGGTGTTCCAGCCGCACCTTCCGGTACGGCTACCTTGTTACGACTTAGCCCTAGTTACCGATTTTACCCTAGGCCGCTCCTTGCGGTGACGGACTTCAGGCACTCCCAGCTTCCATGGCTTGACGGGCGGTGTGTACAAGGCCCGGGAACGTATTCACCGCATCATGGCTGATATGCGATTACTAGCGATTCCAGCTTCACGGAGTCGAGTTGCAGACTCCGATCCGAACTGTGATAGGGTTTATAGATTCGCTCCTGGTCGCCCAGTGGCTGCTCTCTGTCCCTACCATTGTAGCACGTGTGTAGCCCAGGACGTAAGGGCCGTGATGATTTGACGTCATCCCCACCTTCCTCACAGTTTGCACTGGCAGTCTTGCTAGAGTTCCCGACATGACTCGCTGGCAACTAACAACAGGGGTTGCGCTCGTTATAGGACTTAACCTGACACCTCACGGCACGAGCTGACGACAACCATGCAGCACCTTGTAAGTGGTCCGAAGAAATAAGTGTCTCCACCTAATGCAACTTACATTTAAGCCCTGGTAAGGTTCCTCGCGTATCATCGAATTAAACCACATGCTCCACCGCTTGTGCGGGCCCCCGTCAATTCCTTTGAGTTTCAGGCTTGCGCCCGTACTCCCCAGGTGGGATACTTATCACTTTCGCTTAGCCACTCAGGTAAACCCGAACAGCTAGTATCCATCGTTTACGGCGTGGACTACCAGGGTATCTAATCCTGTTCGCTACCCACGCTTTCGTCCATCAGTGTCAATACATTGTTAGTGATCTGCCTTCGCAATCGGTATTCTATGTAATATCTATGCATTTCACCGCTACACTACATATTCTAACCACTTCACAATGATTCAAGACGACCAGTATCAAGGGCAATTCTACAGTTGAGCTGCAGACTTTCACCCCTGACTTAACCGTCCACCTACGGACCCTTTAAACCCAATGATTCCGGATAACGCTTGGATCCTCCGTATTACCGCGGCTGCTGGCACGGAGTTAGCCGATCCTTATTCCTACGGTACCGTCAAGCCCCCTCACGAGGGGGTGTTTCTTCCCGTATAAAAGCAGTTTACAACCCATAGGGCAGTCTTCCTGCACGCGGCATGGCTGGATCAGGCTTGCGCCCATTGTCCAATATTCCTCACTGCTGCCTCCCGTAGGAGTCTGGTCCGTGTCTCAGTACCAGTGTGGGGGATCCCCCTCTCAGGGCCCCTACCTATCGTTGCCATGGTGTGCCGTTACCACACCATCTAGCTAATAGGACGCATACCCATCTTTTGCCGTAGCCTTTAATATGGGCCCCATGCAGGGTCCATATGCTATACGGTGTTAATCCAAATTTCTCTGGGCTATCCCGTAGCAAAAGGTAGGTTGTATACGCGTTACGCACCCGTGCGCCGCTCTCATCGGTAGCAAGCTACCAAATCCCGCTCGACTTGCATGTGTTAGGCCTGCCGCTAGCGTTCATCCTGAGCCAGGATCAAACTCTTCATCGTTAATTTTTAAGCGCTCATCACGCTAATGTTCTTAACAACCAATCGGAATTCCAAATACTCAAAATAATCTATTCTCTTTGTCGATCTTCGCCGTTTCCAGCTAGATCTTACGCTGTCAATTCAATATGTCTATGAACTTCTTTTTATCTTATCCCAGCTCGTTTCCTTGCTAAGCGGGTGCAAATATAAAACCCTTTTTCTTATCCCGCAATACTTTTTAAATGTTTTTTGAAAAAAGTTTTTTT
>NZ_NIXN01000014.1 GCF_002807055.1 Confluentibacter citreus | reverse complement strand
GTGTATAAAAAATTGCTAGTTTTAGTTAACACAAAGTTGGGTGCTTGTTTGCCGGCTTCCGATTTTCCTTCGGAAAATCCTCGCCCACAAACACGCAACTTTCCATACACGAACACGTTGCCCACAATTAGACAGGTAACATTGAAAGTGTATAGGTTGTGGAAAATAAAAGCAACTTATGGACGAAAAAGATAAAAAGATATTAGAACTTTCCAATAATCCAAAATATACTTATGAGGAGATGGAAAAAATGTTTATAGAATCAGAAAAAAGAGCAATAGGATACGAAGCTATATTGTTTTCCATTTTTCACTCCATGAGCTTACAATCAGAAAAGGCAAAGAATTTAGGTTCTTCTTTAGGATTAAAATTTGAAGTTGACGGAGAAAAATTTGAATTACCTATTATTTAAGAGTATTACAAAAATCCGTATATGATTGCATAACGCTTGGTTGTAATGACCAAGATTTTAATATCAATTTACTTAAAAGATAATAAGGATGTGAGTTGGATTTAAACATGTCTTGTAAATTAATATTATTTTCCAAAACTATATCTGTCACAAGTATATTGGCAATCGATTTTATTTCGGCTTCATAGTTATCTATTTGACTTTGCAAATGTTCAGGATAATCTCTTTGAGTAATTTCCAACTTCGAAAAATAACTTTGAATTATATTTTGCAATCTGTTTGTGTATAAAGTGATAAATTCTTGTTCGTTCATAACTATCGTTTTTTATTATTGGAAGTAGAGATAATTAACCACCAGATAATGCCGCCGACTATAATGGCACCGATAGTACCAATAAAGGAATTATCTTCCGCAGCGTTATTGTACATATCCTTATCCGCACCGCCGATTTGGAGAAACAAAATAAAATTAAGGATTGACAGAAACATATAGTTAATTTTTGACCAATATAAAGAAAATTCCTAAATTACGGACAAATAAAAATATCCGTAAATGAAAAAACAATATGCAGCGGTAATAGAGCATAAAGGCCGTTATCTTATAATGAAGCCAGAGGGCGGATCGGAAATAGTAGAGACAAAAGAGGAATTTGAAAGGGATTACGAAAGACAGCCTAGGAACGCAAAACAAAAAGAAAGTTAAAAATAAAAACGACATAAAGATTAAAGAGCCAAGGAACTAACTCGGCTCTAATCGGAAAACTACGACCCGCAACAGTCGCAGAAATGACAGTCCACTTCTATCCAAAATGGAAAAGCTTTAGCCAATTTAGGGAAGATTTTGGTAATCCCATCCTTAGCCAGCTTCCATCGTCGGAAGATTAGTTCGTGACATCTGCCATTTTTTATTTCGAATTGCATAATCTTTATGTTGTTTTTCTTAAAACTAATAAATCTTGAAATCCGAGCATTAAATAATCCGAGCGGAAGATATTAAAAAGAATTAAATTAGACGGCTGACCGACAACGGAAACGGAGAAATAAAAATAACTGTGGGCAACACCGTGTATAAGCCATTGTTTAGGTCTGTACACTTTTGGAAAGTCGGCAAAAAAAGAATAAAAACAGCATTAATTTGCAAACACAATTTTTAACGAGTCACAACGGCTTATACACGAACACGTTGGCGTGCATTTGAGAAACATCAAGAAAATGATTAAGAATAGTAAAATATCGAGTAATATAAACCAATGGAATATTGAATATGACCAAAATGGATTTATGTTAAACGAAAATTGGTTAGTTACCGCTGAAAAAACGGAAGATATTTTACAGTTAAGTCATATCTATGAAGAAGGACCGATTTTAGACGTTGGATTTTACAGAGAGAATTATAAAATCTATGTCATTTATGACAATGATTGGGAAAAACCAAAAGAAGTGTTTGAATCAAATAAAAAAGAATTTATAGAAGACAAATTTTATGAATTGATTGACAAATATGCAAACGGATGATTATAAATGACAAATACTAAAGGTTATACATACTTTGCAATCAAAACCGAAAATGAAAATTTCGGACTCTCGGATTTTGACTCTTTTTTGACTATAAAGCCGACTGATTTTAAAAGGAAATTTGAGAACGGAAAAACGCCTGCTAGTACGATTTGGGAGTTTTCTTCTGGAAAATTAACAAATCCATACTATTTTAAAGAAATTGAAAAACTGATTGACAAACTTGAAAAACATAAAAGTGAATTAATCGGACTGAAAAACGAAAACCCTGAATTTGCTTATGTTTTAGAAGTGGTTATTTTTCTCGGAGATGAAAGTCCTGGACTTCACTTCAGTAATAAGGACAATAAAATTTATGAATGACATAAGTGGAACAATAGATTGTGACATTTATAACGAAAAATAAAAACGACACGCCAACACCGTGTATAAAAAATTGCTAGTTTTAGCTAGCACAAAGTTTGTTGCGTGTTTGCCGGCTTCCGATTTTCCTTCGGAAAATCCTCGCCCCCAAACACGCAACTTTCCATACACGAACACGTTAGCAAACATTTGAAAAACAACAATGAATATATTTTTCGAAATTCTATTTTTTGGACTTTTAATTATTGGATTTTATTTTCTATTTAATCATAAAACTAAAAGGGAAAAAGAATATGAAAAGAAACTCAAGGAAAGTTTGGAAGATGAATTCATTATCGACCCTGAAACTGGAACAAAAATCACATTGGAAGAGGCAGAATCTGGACATTGGATTGCTCACGACAACGAATACAGAACAGTACCTGAAACTGACTTGGAAAAGCTACTTACCGAAGACGAAAAACAAATTGAAGTCGCACTCAACTATTTAAGAGAAAGTAGAGATTATAGAAAAACTGAACTAACTGATGAACAATTTGATGTTTTTGCCAAGTCTAAAACTTTAAATAATTATGATGATTGGTCTTACTCAAACTCATTCTCTTTTGAAAATGGAATTGTAATATTACCTGCACCTGAACTACACGGAATGACTTATTATCAAGACGACTATAAAGAATCCCATCTAATGTTCTGGAAAAAAATTAAAAATGTAAATGGACATTATTATTTAAGAGAAAAATCAATGGCAGAAAAAATATTTGACAAATTTAGAAATGATGATGACATTAAGCTTTTAGACTATGAATGCTTTACTTTTAAAAAAAGTTTTGACTTAATTCAAATTAACAGACTTCTTGAAAAATTTGAGAATCAGAAAGGTTTGGAAATTGAGATTAATAATGACAATATATTTGTCAAAACATTAAAGCTGACAAGTATAGAAGACATTAAACGGATTGAAAAAATATTAAAAAACGTTTGCTAACACCGTGTATAAAAAATTGCTAGTTTTAGCTAACATAAAGTTGGTTGCTTGTTTGCCGGCTTCCGATTTTCCTTCGGAAAATCCTCGCCCACAAACACGCAACTTTCCATACACGAACACGTTAGCCCACATTAAAAAACATTGAGGATACTAAGAAAAATAAAGGAATTCAAATCGAAATTTAGTTCAACATCTGAACTTGATAATACATTTTCATTTCCATATTCAGCTAATAAATTAGAAAAAGAAAATCAAATATGGATGAATCTTCAAAAAGGAATATTTCTTGAAGATAAAAAAATTCTCATTCCATGGAATACACCCTTTAATCAACTTGATAATTACAAGGAAATAAGAGAGGATAAAGGAGACCGAACCGAATGGTATCTTGGAAAACACAAAATATTAGACGGATATGAAAGTAACTTGGGAATCAGTATGTGGATATTTTTGCCATGGACAAATCCTTTTGAAAGAGTTACTGAACTTCTTGGATTTGGAATTGACGGATATAAAAAATCCCAAACATTAATAAACCATTTAGAACTAATACTAGGAAAACCAACATTAATAGACATCGAATTTAAAAATGAAAAATTCTTTGAGGGAAGTTATAAATGGCAAAATAACGGAGTTAAAATTGAAATCATTGGATTTGATATGCATGGTTCTCGATATTTATTGAATATTGGATTAGTTAAAAATAAAAATGAAGAGTTTTTGAGATAATTAATCAGAAAATAAAAAACGTGGGCTAACACCGTGTATAAAAAATTGCTAGTTTTAGCTAATACAAAGTTAGTTGCTTGTTTGCCGGCTTCCGATTTTTCTTCGGAAAATCCTCGCCCCCAAACACGCAACTTTCCATACACGAACACGTTGTAGTGCATTAAAAAAAACACATTGGAGAAAATAATTGACAAATATCTAACCGAAATAATCGCTCTCGATTTGAATTCAAGACCGACTAAAATTGAACCTGAAATGGCGGAAAAAAATGCCAACAAAAATCAGGAGTGGAATAAATGGTTTCCGATTAAAAGTACTGTAACGGATTTAGAACTGGAAGAATTAGAAAAAGAAATTGGACACAAACTACCTTTGAGCTACAAGAATTTTCTAAAATACAAGCACTTTTACGAATTATACATCTCGGAATGTTCGTTTTGTGCGCATCCGATAAAAACTTGGCGGGCGAAAATAATGGAAATGATATTTGATGGTTATCCAAGTGAGGACTTGATAGAAACTGGACGTATTCCTTTTGCTAATTGGAGTGATTGGGGGCTTTTGTGTTTTGACACAACAACGAAATCAGAAAACAATAATTATCCGATTGTTCTTTGGGATCACGAAACTTATGATGAATTTCAATTTCAATACTCTGATTTTGAAAGTATGATTGTCGAATTAGACAGAGAACACGAAGAACAAAAAGAATAAAACGCACTACAACACCGTGTATAAAAAATTGCTAGTTTTAGCTAATACAAAGTTGGTTGCTTGTTTGCCGGCTTCCGATTTTCCTTCGGAAAATCCTCGCCCACAAACACGCAACTTTCCATACACGAAAACGTTGTGCATAATTTAGACAAAACTCCTGCTAAATGATAAAATGGAAATCATATTATATCGTAATTGTGTTTATGGTTATCGGACTTATTTTATCATTTTTTCTTTTGACTAGACA
>NZ_NIXN01000013.1 GCF_002807055.1 Confluentibacter citreus | reverse complement strand
TTAAAATCGTTTTTCGCTCCGCTTTTAATTAAATCGGTCAATTCAAGTTCCGAGTTAATATCAATTTCTAAATTATTAAAGATGCACTTTGTCATTTCTCAAATTGTAGCCAACGTGTTTGGCTATGGTTTCGTTGCGGATAAATCCGCGAGGATTTTCCGCCATAACCCAAAGTTAGTAAATACGCAGGAATTTCCGAGTAGGAAATTCCGCCGCAATGAACTATAGCCGGTGTTGTGTGCTGGCTTTTTATTAATATTTCCAATGTTCCAATTCTATACTTGTAATTATTGAATCTTTGTCAAATTCCAAGTGTAATTTTTTTCCTTTCACTGGGTCAATATTCCAGCCATAGTCAACCATTATTTCATAAATTATTTCGTTTGCCTTTTTGTTGTGATAATTTTCAGGTTCGCCTAATAACTCAATTATTTTTTTATATTCGATTCCCTTTTTTAGATGGTTTTGCATTAAATCCTTGACCATATTTTCACGATGCTTATAAATTCCGTCAAAATTTTCACTCCATTTTTCTTGGTCAAATTCAATTTCTTTTTTACCGCAATTTAGTAGCAAGAGAAATGTTGTTAATGTCAATATTATGTTTAAAAATCTCAACTTTTTAAAATCCTTTTTTTATAAATTAAAAGTCCGATAAAGGTCAGTCCGCAAAGAATTGCTAAAATGTGAAAAGTTTTAATTGAGTTGCATAAGTCAATTCCAGAAATTATAGAAATACAATCATTCAAGTTTTTAGTTTCATACTTCAGACTTACCATCGTATTCAAAACCATAAATTCAAAAAATGGAATTCCGATTAATAGTAAAATCAGAGTTATTATGTAAATCTTTTTTCTCAATTATTCTCGTTTTTCAGCTTGCACACAACGTGTTCGTGTATGGAAAGTTGCGTGTTTGAGGGCGGGGATTTTCCGAAGGAAAATCGGAAGCCGGCAAACACGCAACCAACTTTGTATTAGCTAAAACTAGCAATTTTTTATACACGGTGTTGTAGCACGTTTTTATTTTCCGTGTTCTAAAGTTAATACTTTTCCATTCCACGAGTCAAATACGATTTCAAAAACTCCGCCAATCATTTCGGCCGAAAGAGTTCCAGTAATGACCCAATAGTCATTAATTAGGTTAATTTTATATGGTTTTTCCGCCTCGATTTTTTCTTTTCCATAAAGTTCAAACAAAATAATTTCGGCGTATTTAACTGCATTTTCCTTTTTAGGAATCAATTTAAATTTCAGTTCGGTTCGGTCAGATTTATTTTTCAGAGCATGTTCGAGTAATTGCTGCGCGTGTTTTAAATCGTCCGACTTTTTTTCAAATTCTTGGGCTTGAATATTTGTTGAAATTAAAAGTCCGATTATTAATATTATTCCGATTTTCATTGTTTGGTCAAATGTGCTACAACGTTTATGTATAAGGAAAGTTGCGTGTTTGTGTGCGAGGATTTTCCGAAGGAAAATCAGAAGCTAGCAAACGAGCAACTAACTTTGGTTTAGCTAAAACTAGCAATTTTTTTTATACGGTGTTGGCAATAGTTTTTTAGTCAGGCATTTCGGTTTCAAAACTTTCCGTTAGCTTTTCCATTTCTACCCAGTGCAATGTCAGATCAATTAATTTTTTTAGGTCGTTCAAATTTTTTCCTTCCCATTTTCTTATGTAATGGGTTTCATCATTCCCAATCCACACGGCTCTTTTTGCAACAGATTTAATACGACTATCTGTAACATAATCATTTATACAAGCTCCTAATAATTTCTTTTCAATTTTTTCTTTTTCGCTGGGATGGTTCAATATACTATAATCTTTTATTAAAAATTCCAAAGCTTTTCGGTATCCAACACCACATATCTCTGTCAAATTCTGTTGTTCCGCTGTATAAGATTGATTATAAATTTCAACAAACATTGGTGATATTTCCGATATAGTATTTGTAAAATCCCTTCCAATTAATTTTCCTTGACTTACTTTATCAAAAAAACTGTAAACCCCATTATTTGAATTAAGATAATAATAAGCAATAAATGCTGATTCGCAAGCAGAATCAGGACAATACATTAAAACATCCAAATCCCTCCCGTTTTTATATCCGAATAGTGGATTTGGTCTGATTGATTTATGACAAAAAGGGCATTTGTCTGGTAAACCTGTAATACTTACTTGTCCTGTGTTTGTATTTAAATTCATTTCTTGTTTTAATTATTGCCAACGTGTTCGTGTAAGGATAGTTGCGTGTGCAAGCAACTAATTTAGCAAAAATGGAACGAACCAGAGGAAAATCCGCAGGATTTTCCGAGTAGGCTAGAACCAAGCAATTATTTTTACACGGTGTTGTAAGCAGTTTTTATTTTATCTTTTAATAATTTTGATATTTCATCCATTTTTATCCATTCACGAAATTCCTTTTGTTTAACTCTGTTTTCTGGAAAAGAGGCATCTTCTGGATTTTCATATAGAACGATTTCGATAATTCCATTATTTAACTCATTTATTGAGAAGGCATTTTTAAATCCTAATAGGGTTTTTTTAGTCACAAATTCGAAAAATTCTAAACCAAACCACATTTTGTGACAGGACATTAACCACATATAAGGTAGAAGTTCAATTCTGCCAGGATTGTTAGAAATATCTACTCTTAAAAAGCCGTTTTTGTCAGTATATAACTTTTCTGTCGGGAGTTCAATTCCTTTTACTGAATAATCACTTGGATAATCAGCAGATTGCAACAATTGGTCTTCTTCGTCACAGCAATAAGCAACTACAAGATTTTTATTTGAAAGCAATTTAGTTAAAAGAGTATCATTAAATTCTTGTCCATATGGTAAAGTCCAATAAATACTTTGATGCGTTAATAGATTAGCTGGTTCAATTACAGAAAATCTGAATGAATCATTTTTTTTAAGAACAAGGCTTAAATCAGATGATAGTTTTTTAATATCATTTAATATTTTCGGGCTGTATTTTTTATAGCCATTTCTGGATTTCATTCCAGCTATCCGATAATTTGTCGGTTGAAACCCAAGTCCGGCATTTAACATCCATTCAATGTCATTACCGACAAATGTTCCTTTTTTAAAACTAAAAGTGTATTTTAACGTATTCATTCTCAAAATTGCTTACAACGTGTTCGTGTATGGAAAGTTGCGTGTTTGAGGGCGAGGATTTTCCGAAGGAAAATCGGAAGCCAGCAAACGGGCAACCAACTTTGTGCTAGCTAAAACTAGCAATTTTTTATACACGGTGTTGTAAAACGTTTTTTTTATTTCGGCCAAATAGGGTTTTCTCCGCTTTTGTCAAATAAATATCCAAATTCAATATCAGTTACTACATCATATTCCACATTCAGAGTTGTCCATTTCTTTTCATTAAAGTATGAGTTGAAAGTGAAATATTTTTCTTCATTCCAATTTTCTTTACTCAATCCATATGATTTGAAAACGTCTTCGATTTGAATTCCGATAATTGGATTCCCGTTAATTTCAATTTTTGGGTTTGCGACTCTTATGTAACCTAATTTTCCGTTAAACTCATTGTAGAATGTCAATCTCAACTTTAGCTCATTGTATTGGTAAACTTGATTTTTGTCTTCGTCATCCTCATCTATTATTATTTTGCTCGGTTTACCAATCAAGCTCAAAATTTGATTTTCAGACATTCCAAATTTTATGTCATTAATTCCGATTCCAGGTTTGACTTTCATATTAATATTTTTAACACCATTCTATAATTTTTGTTTGAAAATCGATTGGAGTTGGTCCACCAGAACAACCTCCAATATCCTCCGCATTTCGGTCAGTTTCCGTTTCTCCGATAATCCATTTACCAGACTTATGTTTTATTAAAATTCCTTCTATTATTATTTTTCCACCAGTCAGCGGTTTTTTTTCGTTATTATAAACAATGATTTTATTTCCAGTTATTGCTATCTCAACTGTTAGATTCTCCATTCGTCCATCAAATTCCGCAAAGTATAATTCATAAGTCATTTTTCCTTGAGGAATAGTGTCAGTTTTTAAATCATTTTTCAGATTTTGTTTTTCAGGAAAGTCATAATTATCAGCTCTTTTTCCCATAGAAGTTCCTATAAAAATCATAATTCCGATTAATATCAAACTCCCAATTCCGAGAATAATTAATAATATGTTCAGGACTTTCTTCAAATGTTTTACAACGTGTTCGTGTATGGAAAGTTGCGTGTTTGGGGGCGAGGATTTTCCGAAGGAAAATCGGAAGCCGGCAAACAAGCAACAACCTTTTTGTTAGCTAAAACTAGCAATTTTTTATACACTGTGTTAGCAAACGTATTATTTTTCTCAAAAGCTAAATTCAACAACAACAATCCGTTTGTGAAAATAGTCATTAAAATCAGGTCTTAAGTTCAAAATTCCGTCGACAAACATTGTATTTGGCAAAATGCCAGCAGCTTCGCGAATTCTCCAATATTCTTTTGTTAGAGAGTCCGAATCCTTTATTTGATACAATGCGGTCATATATTTTCCGATATTATTGGCTTTTAGCGAAATAGTATCTTTATCATAAATTTCATTTCTTAATCCACTTTCAAAATATTCAGAATGTGTCTTTTTAGATTGAAATTCAAATTTTTTCAAGTCAGTTATTGAGTCAGATTTTATATCGATAAGATATTGTCGATAACCTTTTTCGATTGTTAAATTCGGATATATTTTGGTTAAGTTTTTTTCAAAGTCCGATACAAGCAAATTCAATGCATTGGTTTGTCTTTCTCCCAATACTTTTTCAAATTCAGAAATTCGGTCGTCAGTTTGTTTTTGGAAACAACTTAAAGTTAAAATCAGAAAAAGTATTAAATAGGATTTCTGCATTTCGTTTATATGTTTGCTAACGTGTTCGTGTATGGAAAGTTGCGTGTTTGTGGGCGAGGATTTTCCGAAGGAAAATCGGAAGCCAGCAAACGGGCAACTAACTTTGTATTAGCTAAAACTAGCAATTTTTTATACACGGTGTTGTACACAGTACTTTATTTCCATTTTGCTATTAATTCAGTCACACCATTTTTAATTCCGCTATAAAATTCTCCATTTTTAAATTCAGGTATAATTGTTTTGTCAATCACTTCTTTACAAATTTGGTCAGTCAAGACAAGTTCAGTTCCTAATCCAGTTGCAATTCCGATTTTTTGACAAGGTTTACAGAGTAGAATTATCAGTCCATTATCTTTTTCCGCTGTCCCAACTCCCCAATATTTCCCCAAATCCGTTGCCATTTTTTGAATGTCAGAATATGGGTTGATACTGTCAATTGTTACAACAACTATTTGACGAGTTGTTTCAATATTGTAATCATAAATAATATCCGATAGTTCTTTCCTTTGTGAAGGATTGAAAATACTGTCATAATCATTTACTATTAGACCTTTAAGTTTTGATTCTCTAAATTTTTCAACAGTTGAGAAATCAAATTCAGTAGTCGGTTTTATAGTATCAGTTTCTTGAGCAGTTCCTTTGCAAGAAAGCAAATTTAAAGTCAAAAAAAGTATTAATATTTTAGTTCCGATTTTCATTGTTTGGGTATTGTGTACAACGTGTTCGTGTATGGAAAGTTGCGTGTTTGAGGGCGAGGATTTTCCGAAGGAAAATCGGAAGCCAGCAAACGAGCAACCAACTTTGTGTTAACTAAAACTAGCAATTTTTTA
>NZ_NIXN01000012.1 GCF_002807055.1 Confluentibacter citreus | reverse complement strand
TGTATAATTCATTGCTAGTTCCGTTTCTTTTCGGAAAAACCTCGATTTCCCGAAATTTAGCTTGTATTTGTAATGGTATTCGCTAAATTCACGCAACGAAATCATACACGAACACGTTGGGCACAAGCTGAAAAAATCGAATGGCGAAAAAAATTGGACTTTTAATCTTAATTGTATTTTTATCGATAATTCTCGCTTCGATTTACGGATTTTTGCACAATCAAATTTCTTATTCAATCTCGACGGAATATTTTACGAAATTCAAATTTGAGCAATTCGGAATAATCAAATTTTCGATAGACTTTCCTCGATATTGCGCTGGAATTGTCGGAGTTGCTTCGACTTGGTGGTTTGGACTTTTAATCGGACTTATAATTGGAATTGTTGGATTTTTACTGCCGACTACTAAAATGATGTGGAAAAGTGCTTTCGGAGCAATAATTCGGACTTTTATAATCGCAATCGGATTTGGAATTATTGGAATTTTGGTTGGCAAGTTCATAATCTCAAACTTAAATACTACTTGGAATATCCCAGCGGATTTAACTAACCAAAAAAGCTTTTTGACTGCTGGAACAATGCATAATTTCAGCTATCTAGGTGGAATTATCGGACTGATTTACGGAATAATATATCAACTGAAAATTAAAAAAGCCAATGCCCAACACCGTGTATAAAAAATTGCTAGTTTTAGCTGTCACAAAGTCTGTTGCTTGTTTGCCGGCTTCCGATTTTCCTTCGGAAAATCCTCGCCACCAAACACGCAACTTTCCATACACGAACACGTTGGCAGCAACCTAAACACACAACATAAATTGATAATTGAATGAAAAAAATTGACCTTTATGAAATTGCAATAAAAATATTAGGACTCTACTTAATCGTTATAATATTAAGCCAACTTCGGGATTTAATTGTTTACTTTACCGTTTGGACACAACAAAAAGATAATCCTGAATTATTTGGCAATTTCGACCAATCTCCGACACTCATTGCAACTGGATTGGGATTCGTAGCATTAACAATTTTATCAAGCATTTTAATTTTTAAGACAAAGCAAATTGCAAAACTAATTTGCAGAAAAAATGACTTTGAAGATGACATAACATTATTTGCTGAACGAAAAACCATTTATGAAATAAGTCTAGTGCTGTTAGGTCTGGTAACGATTGTTCTGACTTTGCCTGACTTCATCTATAAATTAAAAAATCATATTAATTTTGTTCAAGCTAATTTACCAACAACAGATTATGACAAAGCATTCTTGATGACTTCAGGAATAAAAATTGGAATTGGACTAATAGCAATTATTTATTCAACAGAATTTTCAAATATATTGACCAAAAGAAGGAAAAAAAATGAACCCGTTGAATAATAAAAAAGGCAGCTGCCAACACCGTGTATAAAAAATTGCTAGTTTTAGCTAGCACAAAGTTGGTTGCTTGTTTGCCGGCTTCCGATTTTCCTTCGGAAAATCCTCGCCTCCAAACACGCAACTTTCCATACACGAACACGTTACCCAACATTTGAAAACAGGAACTTACAAATTAAATTTAAAGTCTATATTTAGATTAATAAGAACCAATCTTATTATTCTATTTCTGTTATATATTTTAAATCATTACTTTCTTAAAGTTTATAATCCGACTGTAATTCTCATTTCAATTGGACATTTTTTCGTTCTTTTTAACGGTCCCGCAATTTATCTTTTAATAAACTATTATAGGAACAATAAAAAAACGGAATTTTCTATCGATGAGAATTCAAATAAAATTTCAATAACTGAAAACGGAATAACTAAAAAGTATTCACTAAACGACATAAAGTATTCTATTTATAATCTTGGAAAATATTGGCAGAACGCAATTGACAAAAACTATCGAATTCCGACAATTTTTTCGGATTTTGGATATTGGGATTTGACTTTTGAAAATGGAGACAGATATTATCTTACGACTTTACTTCATGACTTTTTGTTAGAGGAAGATAAAGTGAATGACACAAAATACCGATTTAGACTTATTCCATATATTGACAAATCAGAGACGGAAAAAGGAATTGAATTAAAACCAATAGAATATAAACCAAAAAGCACAACTGAAAAACTGAAAGAAAGTTACAAAGGAAAAACAAACGAGGAACTGAAATACATTATTGAAAATAAAAGTAAATATCAAAAAGAAGCAATTAAAGTAGCGGAGGAAATTCTGAAAGAAAAAAACGTTGGGTAACACCGTGTATAAAAAATTGCTAGTTTTAGCTAACACAAAGTTTGTAGCTCGTTTGCTGGCTTCCGATTTTCCTTCGGAAAATCCTCGCCCACAAACACGCAACTTTCCATACACGAACACGTTGTGGGTAATTTAAACAATTCGTATAATGACAATGAATGCAACCGAATTTAGAAAATTAGTTACTGAACATTTTTCGCCGAAAATTCGTGAATTAGGCTGGAAAGGTTCTGGATTTCACTTCAGAAAAATGAATGAAAACCATATCGGGAATATTTTCGGTCTTCAAGGTAGCTGGTATGGTGGTTCGGTTTGCTGTGAAACAGCAATCTATTTTGACTTTATGCCTGACTTGGCAGGATTGAGCTTTGAAAAAAGTACGTACGCCAGTTGTTTAATTAGAAAAAGACTATCGCCAAAAGGTGAAGGTGATTATCATTGGAATTTTAGTAATGACCTTGAAAAGAATATTGAATCAGTAAAATCAATATGGAAAGCATTTGAACAACACGGAATTAAATTCTATGAGGATTTTGCTGACTTTCCGCATCCTTTCGACAAAATAAAACCGATTGATTTAATCAATAGCGATAACTACAGAATTCATGGAAAATACTATGTGGGAAATCATATTGAGTTAGCAAACCTTCTTAAAGATATAAACATATTACTTGGACGTAGAGAAATTGCAAAAGAATTTTCCGTGATTGGAATAAACAGAGCAAATAACCTTGCGAACAGATTATTGGTTGGAAGAAAAACTAAAACCTATCGAGAAAGTGAAAGGTTTATCGAAATGCAAATTAAAAGATTAACAGTGGAATAAAAAACTACCCACAACACCGTGTATAATTAATTGCTTGGTTCTGGCTTGCTTACGAAAATCCTCGCGGATTTTCTATTCAGTTTTTATTTGCTAAATTTAGTGCTTAACCACGCAACTAATCATACACGAACACGTTGTACCACATTTAAGAAAAACCGAAAAATGGGAAGAATAAAAATAAATTCAAAAGAAAGAGGACAAGGAATTTATGTATCAACAGATAAAACTTGGGAGTACCTGAATACAATTGTCGAAGGTAATTTAACCGAGAATTCGGAATATATTATTATCAAAACAGATAACACAGAAATTGCTGATAATATCATTGAAATCAATAAAGAGTACATTTATGCAAATACACCTGAATTTATAACATATCGTGTTAATTTAAAATTTGGCGGTGGACTTCAAGTACTTTTAAATAAACACAAAGAGAATCAAAATAAATTTGACTTGAGAGGTTTTTATTCAGAAGGATTTAAAATCAGTTTTAATGCAGATTCAGAATATAATGATGAATCATTAACTGACCCCAAGTTTTAATCCGACTTTCACCAAAAAACAATTTTTAGATGGACAAGAATTAGCACTTCTTTATCAAGCGTTGATGAAAAATTTGTTTACAAGACCAGAGAAAGGATATTTATTATTTGAATCTTATAATGGAGGTGGTAATTTATTCTTTGATAAAGAATATTACGAGGAATTTAAAAATAGCATAAATCAAAAATATCTTCAAGGAGAATTTGCTAATAGTAATGCTGAATATGAATGGATACAGTTTAAAAACAAAATAGACTGTTCTGAAGACATAAATAATCCAGACATTTCAAATTGTAGTATTTATCCTGTAAGCAAATGATTGAAAGTGCAGAATTTATTAAAAATCTGATTTATAGTTGGTGCATTGAGGAAGACAGATATGGATTGACTTTACCAAATATAATAGGTGCTGTAAGGTTAATGACAGAAAAGGAAAATTATTCTATAATTGATTTTTTTAATGAACTTCCAAATGTTGAAATAGATATAAAAATTAGTTCTTGTGGAGATTTAGAAGAATTCGTTTTCGGAACTTTTAAAAGAGAAGATGCTCCAAAAAATTACTATAAACAAATTAATTCTATTTATTTCTCAACAAGTGAAATTGATGTAAATAACTATGAAGAATTAATATCATTATTTATAGAAAATTACTCTGATAAAATTGACAATGGATTTTATTCAAAAAATTATTACACTAAAGAATGGAGTGATTTGACCGAAGAGGATATTGAATTTTTAAAAAGTATTAACAAATAAAAAACGTGGTACAACACCGTATATAAGCTATGGCTTGGTCAGTCCACACTTGGAAAATCCTGCGGATTTCCCAAAGCCGGTTCTTATCAGGAAAGGTCTGTGCCGAGACACGCCACAGCTCATATACAAAAACGTTGGGTTTAATGCGGAAAAGTCCGTTCCAAATCCAATGTTTCGGCTGAAATTCAACTTTGTGAAATCGGATTTTTGACAAATATTTCGCGGATTTTTACGCCAATTGCGGAAAAATACCAAAACTGCGGATTTTATCAAAGTTTGCGGAATCGAAACGCAGACAAATGTTTTCGGCGGACTTTGAGCTTGTTTGCAGAAAAAAGCTAAATCGGAGAAAAAAAACGTCGGACTTTAGCAAGTTTGCGGATTTAAGAACTGACCAAAAAAAACCGACAATTAATCTGACAAAAAAGCACTAAAACCCAACACCGTGTAAAAAACATTGCTTATTTTAGTTCAACCGTTTGGTCGTTGCTTTGTTTGCATGCATCTGATTTTCCTTCGGAAAATCCTCGCACTCAAACACGCAACGTTCCTTACACAAACACGTTGTATGCAATTTTGACCCGTCCTGAAATAAGGCTACATAATTTTAAACATTATGTACAAAAATGACAAAGTAATCAGACGGTATTCAGAACCTTTTAAACTGAAAATTCTGGACGAGATCACGACCGGAAAACTAAACAAGAACCAACTGGGCAAACTCTATGGCATTGCCCCTACTACCATTAACGAATGGATCAGGAAGTACAACCGTAAGGACCTAATGAACACAAGGGTAAAAGTGGAAACAAAAGACGAGATAACACGAATCAAGGAACTGCAAAAAGAGATTGAACAGCTTAAAAAACTACTCTTAAAAAAGGATCTGGATGCCATGGTATTAGATTCATACTTGGAGGTCGCAGCAGAAGACCTGGGCTACAAATCTGTGGCTGAACTAAAAAAAAAGCTAAGTATAAAGCCTTGATCAAGGCCAAGGAAAAAGCTAAGGGATTTGCTTCTTTAACTACCATAACCAATTGTTTTGGACATAAACGCAATGCCTACTATAAGTATAAAAACAGAGCTGATAAGCGTTCAAAACTGGAACAGCAGATTATTGGGATAATAAAGAAAAGGCGCAAGTCCCTTCCCAGGGAAGGCGTGCGTAAACTTGTCAGATCCTTAGATGATGAGTTTACCAAGGCCAACCTTAAAGTCGGCAGGGATACCTTGTTCAATCTCCTTAGAAAACACAATATGCTAACACTCAGAAAGAAATATAGTTCCAGAACAACCAACTCCTTGCACAGGTTCCACAAGTATAAGAACATCATTAAAGATGTAGAGGTTACTAGACCTAACCAAGTTTGGGCCTCTGACATTACTTATATCAGGACCATAAAAGGATTTTGTTACCTGGCGTTAATAACAGATATGTATTCAAGAAAAATCGTGGGCTATGACCTTAGTGACAGCCTGGAACTGAACGGATGCGTGAGAGCTTTGCATAAGGCCCTATATCAATCTAAAAATATTGATGGGCTCATTCACCATTCGGACAGGGGCATACAGTATTGCAGTAATGTATACACACAAATATTAAAAAGAAATAAGATAGATATCAGTATGACAGAGGAAAACCATTGTTATGAAAATGCCCTCGCAGAAAGGGTCAACGGGATCCTTAAAGATGAATTTTATCTCGACCAGACCTTTACAAATATAGCCCACGCGAAAAGAGCTACAAAAAATGCAATTAATCTATACAACGAAATAAGATTACACTTATCTTTAGATTTTAAAACACCTAATTATGTGCATCAAAATGCAGCTTAATTTTAATTATTAACCTGTAGCCATATTTCAGGACGAGACATTTAAGAAAACCACAATATGCCATTTACACAAAAAGATTTAGACGAACTACCGATTTCATTTTGTAATGAGAAAAATGAATGTTGGGTTATTGTGGGACCTTGTTCAAAATCATATTG
>NZ_NIXN01000011.1 GCF_002807055.1 Confluentibacter citreus | reverse complement strand
TTGACTATACTGAATGTATTCGACGTTTGAATTGTTCCTTCTGGCAACATTTGGTAACTAAAGTCGCCCGAACCTCCCGTGACGGTTATACTTATTGAACCTGTATTGTTGCAATCAATCGGAGTCACCTCTACAACTGCCACAGCTGATAACTCAGGCAATGGCAATATAACAACGCTATTTGTGGCAATACATCCATTGGCATCCCTAACATAAACGGGAATGTTCTGCGTGCTTCCAGTATCGATGACCTGGAACACGTTCGAACTGAAATAATTTGCTCCGTTGATGCTATACGTATATGGGGCCAGACCTCCCGCTTCAGTAATCGTAAGCACTGAGGCGTTTACGGAATTATCTGGTGTACATGCAAAATCCGTTGCTGTTCCCGTAACGGTCAAAAGCGTAGGCTCACCAATGGTCACATCTTGTGTTGCAATACAATCTCTACCAGAAGTAACTTGAACGGTATAAGTCCCTGCGGATAATCCTGTAAACACATTAGAGTTTTGCGCAGGTATAATTATTGGCGCAATAATTTCGTAAGTATAAACTGGGTTATCATTACTTGGAGGTAGGTTCACTGTAATCACCCCATCATTTCCACCATTACAGCTCACATCTGATGGCGTTGTTGTAAAGATTACTGGAGTTGCAGCTTCTAAAGTTATGGCCGCATCTTCAGTACATCCTGTTGTAGTATCTTCAATAGTGACAGTATAGGTTCCTGAAGGTACTCCAGAAAACACGTTCCCTGTTAAAGTGACTGAAGCTGGATTAGGACTAATACTATACGTATAAGTTCCTGTTCCTCCAATTGCTGTTACCGTAATTTCACCATCATCATTCGAACAACTGACAATGCCTGTAAGTGATGTTGTAATTCCTAAAGGAGGTTCAATATCTACTGACACTAAATTTCCACAACCATTTGCATCCCTAACTTCAATTGTATGGGTTCCAGATGATAAATTTGATATGGTAAATGGTGCCGTTCTTGTTTGAAAAGACCCTCCGTTAATACTAAAGGCATATGGTGATATCCCTGAAGTTGTTAAGGCTACATCTATTGCAAAATTGCCTTCTGATATATCACATTGAGTGTTTAATGTTGCTGTAATTACTGGCTCGGGATCTATATCTATTGTTTCATTAAGTCTAACTTCACATCCATTAGCATCCCTAACTACAATATCCCAATTTGTTCTAATATTATAGTCTAAATTAATGACATTACTAGTTCCAAAATCACTTATTGAAGGTATAAATCCAGCAGCACCAGCGGCATATTGATATGGTCCAGTTCCACCTGTTGTATTTAAAGTGACTTGTGCCCCTAGGTTACAATTGGCATTTTCTTCTGTAGAAATCACAGAAAGCAATGGTTGTATAGGTTGTGTAATTCTAAATGGTTTTGACACTGTACACAGCGTACCATTGTCTTCCCTAACAAACAATGTATAATTACCTGCTGGCAAACCAGTTATAGTGCCATTTGCTGGCAAACCTGTTAGGCCTATTAATGTTCCGTTTTGAGCTGGTATAATAGCTACATTGGTTAATTCGTCTCTTACCTCATAATAAACAGATGTTACAGAAGCATCATAATCAAAAACAGTAAAACTTACAGTACCATCATTTCCACCGTTACAATTAACATTAGTTGTTGTAATAGGATTAACATCTATAGCTGATAAAATAGGTGTTGTAACTTCTATTATTGAGAAACAACCTCCAGCGTCAATTACTTGAAACTGATAGGTCACTCCATGATCTAATCCCATAAAAGTGTGGCTTGTTGCAGCGGTAGGTCCAACAGAAGTTGCTGGTTGTCCATAAATTGAGTAAGTAAATGGTCCAGCTCCTGTAATAACAGAAATTTCAACGTTAGCTCCTGTGGCACAGGAACCACTAGAAACATTTCCATCCAATTGAATGTTTGGTGGTGTTTCAATGCGTTGTCTATCACTTCCAAATTCACACCCTCTAGAATCAACAATGGTTACATAATAATCACCGAATGATAACCCTCCAAAAGTATGCGTTGTAGATCCTGTAGTCACATTAACTCCAATTTGAGTATAAGTATTATCATATAGGGTATAAGTAAATGGTGCTACACCACCAGAATTGATTGTCACATCTAAACTACCTGGTACATTTGAATTACATTGTATGGCATTCCTAACTATTGTAACATCTATAGGTGACGGATCAACTAAATTAACTGTTCCAAGGGCATCACAACCTTTACTATCCCTTACAACATAATTATACCCCCCTGCTAGTAAGCCACCAAATATATTGGAAGCTACAAAAGTAGTTCCCCCATCAATACTATAGGTATACGGTGCTGCTCCAGTTAAAGCGTTTAATGTTATTGTTCCATCTGAAAAGCCATTACAGGTTGGATCATTTGATGCAGCCGACGCTGTAACCGGTATTATTGCATCAACTGTTTGTATTCCAGATTCTGCTATACAACCATTAGCATCAGTTATTTGGAATCTATATGTCCCATTTGCTGCTGTAGCATAAGTGAATGGCGATCCTGTGGTTCCCAAAGGACTGTAAGCACCACCATTTATAGATACGGCATACGTAAATGGCGCCGTTCCTCCAGAAATAGTACCTGTAATTACTGCATCAGGTAATACAGTACAGTCTAAATCTTTGGTTAAAACAGTGCTTATCGTTATTTGTGAAGCAATGGTTTCTGCTGGTAAAGTAAAAGTACAGCCATAAGCATCTCTTACTGTAATAGTATAAGTGCCAGGAACTAAATTGTTGAAAATATTGCTTGAAGTAAATGGCGCGCCATTCATACTATATTGATAAGGTGCTTGACCTCCAGATGCAGTGACTTCAAGTGATGCTCCGTTCGTTGTATCATAACAGTAATCTGAACTGACACTTATAGTAGCCGAAGGATTTGTGGATAAAACCAAATTGAATGTCGTTGAATCCGAACACCCATTAGTATCTGTAACTGTAGCTGTATAGGTTCCTGCTTGTGTTAAGTTTGTAAAAGTGTTACTGCTTTGCGCTGGTAAAACAGTGGTATCTGGTAATGTTAAAGTAAAGGAATTTCCTCCCCAACCTCCAGTTGTATTAATGACTACACTACCATTATTCAAACATGTAATTGGACTCACAGTTGCAGTAATGTCCAATGCTGATGTTGGTTGGTTTATAGTTACTGACGCTGTAGCATCACAATTTGTTATATTATCGGTAATAACAATAGTATAAGTTCCTGCTGCCAATCCTGTTAATACAATTGGAGACGTTCCTGCAGTTGATGAACCACCATTTATAGTGTAAGTAAAGGCTGTAGAACCTGAAACTGTAAACTGTGCAGAACCATCAGTAGCTCCAAAACATGTCACGTCATTCATAGCTTGCCCTATAACCGTGATTGGGTTTAATGGTGCAATAGTATAAGATTCGCTATAGGTACAATCATATTCATCAATGACTTGGAACGTATAGGTTCCAGGCGCTAAACCAGCAAACACATTAGATGTTTGATAAGCTGTTGCCGAAGCTGCTGGTGCTATAATTTGATATTCCAAAGTGCCAATTCCCCCTATTGCCGATAACGTTACCGTAGAAACGTTTGTAGGACATGTTAAAGGTGAACTGGTGAAAGCTAAATCGGTTGGTGGATTTAAAGGGTCTATTGTTATAGGTGCCGTTACAAATGTACAATCGTTGGCATCTCTTATTGTTACGGTGTAAGTTCCATTTGTTAGCCCCGTAAATGTAAGTCCTGTTTGATAATTTACACCATCAATGCTATAGGTGTAAGGAGCTGTTCCTCCAGAAACCCCAGAAACGGTTATAACACCATTAGTGGTACAGGTATATGGCGTAGTTAAGGTGGCAACACCACTAATGGCGGTTACTGTTGTAATTGTTATGAGTTGTGGGGTAGATACACACACATCGGTTCCGTATGTATATTGAACTACGACATCGTAATCACCTGCAGCAAGTCCTGTAAATATTGGCGAGTTGAAAAACGTAATACCGTTGTCAATACTGTACAGTAAACTATTCCCATTAGCATTGGTAACATTCACATTAATAACCCCTGAATCTCCCGCTTCAAAACATAAAATATCTGTTTTTGTAACATTAAAATCTGGTGCTGGAGCTGCATTTACCGTTATAGAAGTTTCTGCGGAACAGTTATTAGAATCGATTACAGTAATATTATATACACCCGGTGCAGTTACTATTATTTGAGGTGTAGATTGAAATTCAGTAGTGCTATTTACAAAATAATAATACGGTGCCGTACCCCCATTAGGATATACTGTAATTTCACCATCGGTACATGTTAATGGTTGGGTAAGTGCCGAAGTAGCTGTTAACAATGGCGGATTGATAATTTCAATATCATCTGTAAAAATACAACCATCTTCAGTCGACACATTTACGGTATAGGTACCTGGATTTAGATTAGCAAAAGTGTAATCACTTTCCATAATCGGCCCTACACTATTTATTAAGGTTGCACCTTGGTAAATCGAAAAGAAATATTGTGGACGCACATCATTTGCTGCCAATACAACGCTTCCTTGTTCACCATTACATAAGGGTTGTGTAATAATGGTTGAAACCGTAAAATCCCGTTGTCTTATTTGAACATCCGGAACGGAAAAAATACATGGGTTCGGTGTCACACCAATTTGTCTTATATACACCGAATATACATTTGGTGTATTAATTGAAAACACATTGCTAGGCTGATAGTTTACGCCATCGATACTGTACTCATAACCGCTAGGAACACCTCCAACGGTGATTTCTCCCGGAGTTGTACAAAAAATATCTCTTGAGGTTACGGTAGGAACTAAAAGATTTTCGTAAACATTAAAGTAAAATCGATTGAAACAACCTCCTGTATAATTCAATGTTAATCGATATTGACCTGCAGTATCTGCCGTAAAATCAGGTCCAGTTGCTACCTGATGCCAAGTACAGCTAACATCTTCATTGGCACAATCTTCATTGGCAACAGCAGTACAACTGGTTTCATCTAGTCTTTCCCATATCATAGAAGACGTATCTGTGATATTAGTTTGGATAAATCTGGAATCATTGGCCCCACATAAAAATATATTTGGTAATTCTTTTCCGTCATTCGGACAAATAACGACTTCATCTGCAAAAGGAATAACTGGATTCGTTACACCAGCACCGTATGTAATTACATTAAATACTTGATCTATGGATTGACAAGGAGCTACTGCCGTATTATGGACATAATAAGTTCCTGGAGTGGTAACCGTAATGGATTGTGTAGTCCCAATAACCGTTCCAGAAGAATTTGTCCATGAATACGCATCATATCCATCACCAGCCGTTAAAACAGCACTGGCACCGCACAATATGATGTTTTCTTCAAAAACACAGTCATTCAAATCTGCTAGAAAATTTGTCGCCCCTGGTGTTAACAAACATCCTGTGTTGCTTGCATAACTTGGGTCATCTGAAATTGTAAAATCTGGATTTACAGTACCTTTATAAGTCGCATATGCTTGATTGTCAATATTATTAGAACAAGCATCACTAAGTAAACTACAAGTAGACACCACTGTAACTTTAAATCGAATTTCAGATATAGGATCATTTTCTTCTACAACTGATTCGTCTATGGCAAATATAAGCTCTCTTGTTGCTGCGTTGTAACTTTGTACGGTAACACCCGCAGGCAACAAATCGATATCTGAAGGATAATTAAACACCACATTGGTTGGTAAAACATCTCTAATAATCATATCGGTGGCATCATCATTACCAGTATTTTGAAAACCTATGGTATAATATAATTCATCCCCTAAATCTACAACTTGTCCTCCAATATTGTTTCCTAAAACATCTTCAACAATTTTAGTCAATACAATATTTGGTGCTATAATTTCAATAGCAAATGCACTAAAATAGAAATAATAAATATCTGTATTGGTACCTAACCTAATGGTAGCAGACGTATCTCCATTTGCTATGAGACCATTACCTGGATTAGGTATATTTATAATACCTGCATCAAATCCTAACGTATTGGAACTGTTGGGATTTCTATCGTTAAAAAGTGTCGGTGCGTTCGTATTGGGATCTATAATAGATACGGAACTATTAAAAAAGTTAGTACTGGGACGTATTATTGTTCCACTTGCATTAGTTGCACTAATATTTGTACCATTAATTTGTAAGTAATCTCCAGCCCATGCTCTATCACCTTCTAAGGCGCTAAAAGCATATTTCGCACGAACTGGTCCTGTTGGTATGGTCTGAAAGCCACTTATCGGAAAGGTTTGCTGATTATTAGGAGCTTGATTATCTATTTTTGTAAATCCATCAAAAGAGGTGATATATTTACTTGGTAAAAGTGGGTCTTCATAGATTACAAACAGTGACCATCCTGCCGACAAGCCTTCTGTATTATAACCATCATCATTCGCCATCATTGCTGATGTCATCGATGATATATTAGCAACAGTATACGTTCCCTCTGGATTGCTTAAATCTGCCAATATATCCGTAACATCTCTATAATAAACATAGGTGTTGGAATCTTGATTATTTGAAGAATTTTGATAATAAATTTGTGTCCCAGTAATATCTATATAACTACCACTTTCTGGGGTTCTGAATTTAATATTTTCTCTTGGTGAATTGGCATCCTCTACCACAGAACTCCAATACAAACCAGCATACACAATTTGATAACAAGTAGCATCGTTTGGCACATCTAAATTGGCACTACTAGAGTTAAATGTAGTATTGTCGCTATCGATGTCAACATATACCATCCTATGTCTATTCTCCGACCCTTCATTGTTATAGCGACTATTGGTTCCACTATAATTATATGGGTCTGTTGGGTGTACACTTAAATTACTATTCCCTATTAAAAGCATGTCACCTTTAATGGCCTCATCATACCTTGGCACAAAAGGAACAAGGTTTTGTGAAAAAGATTGAAAACTCAAAAGCAAAGAAAATAATATAAATGCTTTGTTTAGTGTAGTAGTTTTTTCCATAAGCAGGCGTTTTTGTTTTTTCCCTAATTGGGGACTTAGGAAAAATAGTCGTTAGTTTACAAAATTAAAATAAGTAGTTTTATTACTACATTAAATTTATTTCATCATAATTTAAGTACTTTTAAACCGTATAAATATCGTAAAATTTTTGGAAGAATTACAAAGATAACCTGACAATTTAAACTGTTTATCGATGAATTACTACTTTAAAAGAATATAATCGATTATTTGTAGTTTTTTTCAATAATTTTTAAGATATATAATGATTAATTATTGAAGTATTATTAATATGTAGGAATGGTATTCAGAATATTAATAGTCAATTTGTTGGTAGGTAATGTATTTATATTTCAGAAGATGATGTATATACAGACAAAAAATATTAATAAAAAAAACAACTTGATTAAATGAGCCCTATTTAAAAATACATAAAAGCCCTTGACTTATCAAGGGCTTCTAAATTGAGAGTTATTCAATGTTTCTTTTTATAGATATTTAAAAACCATTTACTTCATGTTTCATTCAATAATATCAATTTTAAATTATAATATTAAATAACTCAGATATTCATTATATTATTTTTTATACTTAATATGGCTACTATTATTATTGAACACATTTGGTATTCGATCATATTAATAATTCAAATTGCGCTTCACAATCAATGCACCGGACTCTGAGTACAGGGACAGTTACTGATCCCTTGCAGGAATTCCAGCCCGATCGTAATGACATGGGTCCCTGAATTGTACCCCGAGAGGTCGTTCATGGTCACCTGGTAGGCATACCCGAAATAGAAGATGTCCTTCTTAAAGCCCAGCATCGGGCCCAGGTTCAAGGGCTTGAAAAATTGGTCGTTCAGGAAACGGTAGGATACCCCTGCCCAATAGTAATCCTCGTTCCTGTTGAACTTCCTGAACTTGAAGTTCAGGTCCGTACTGCTGCG
>NZ_NIXN01000010.1 GCF_002807055.1 Confluentibacter citreus | reverse complement strand
TTCGTGTATGGAAAGTTGCGTGTTAGCGGGCGAGGATTTTCCGAAGGAAAATCGGAAGCCAGCAAACAGGCAACCAACTTTGTGTTAGCTAAAACTAGCAATTTTTTATACACGGTGTTGTGTGTTGGCTTTTATTTTATTCAGTTCAATTGTATATAACCAATATTTAACTCCAAGTCTTGGTTCAAGTTCTTTCAAAATTTTAAATCCAATCTTTTCATAAATCCGCCTTGCACTTCCCATTATTTCAGAAGTGTGAAGTGCCATAATTTGTTCGTTATTTTTTTGAGCAATTTCTATACTCATTTTGGTCAGTTTTTCTCCAATTCCATTGCCTCTGTATTTTGGGTCGACTGAAACAAATCTTAAATAACACCATTTCTCATCATATAATTCGGTCGGGTTTCCTTTTGGAATTAGAAAAGCCATACCAATTATTTTTTTGTCATTTTCACAAATTAAGCATTCAGATTTTTTTAGCAATTCAGAGTAGGTCTGATGGTCATCGAGAGTTTTATATAATTTATTCCAATTATCATTAGTTAACTCATCTTTGAATTGTACCCAAGATTTTAATCCCAACTCTTTAAGTTGTTCCAAATCGTCTATATTTCCTTTTCTGAAAATCATTTACCGTATTGTTTTCTAGCTTACACACAACGTGTTCGTGTATGGAAAGTTGCGTGTTTGTGTGCGAGGATTTTCCGAAGGAAAATCAGAAGCCAGCAAACAAGCAACCAACTTTATATTAGCTAAAACTAGCAATTTTTTATACACGGTGTTGCCAGTAGTTTTTATAAATGTATTAAAATCAGTTCAATTCTCTTTGTAATAGTGTCCACAGTCAAATAAAAAGGTTCTGGTCGATTTTTTTTATTGTCGCAATGCAGGAATTCAAATCCATTTTTGTCATATGTCCAAATTCCTTTGTTAGTTTTGGAATCAATTATTTCCCATATTGGGTCAGCATAATTAGTTGAATTGATGGTGTCAAAAAATTTGGAATTTAATATTTGTTCCTTAATATTTTTTGAATCAGATTCTTTATATTCAATTGTCAGTTCATACGAGTAATCCGAATCAAAAGCTTCTTCTGTATGTTCAACAGTATCTTTAATAATTTCGAAATTCTCTGATAATTCCAGATCGGTTTTTGTTTTAATTAATTCAACAATATTTGTTTTAGTCGATTCATTTGATTTCGAATTTGATTTCGATTCTTTGCAAGAAATCAAAACCAAAACTAAAGATATAAGGCATTTAATAAATATTTTTTTCAAAATGTATGTTGTTCTTAAATTACTGGCAACGTGTTCGTGTATGGAAAGTTGCGTGTTTGTGGGCGAGGATTTTCCGAAGGAAAATCGGAAGCCAGCAAACAGGCAACCAACTTTGTGCTAGCTAAAATTAGCAATTTTTTATACACGGTGTTGTAAGCAGTTTTTAATTTTCTGTCAATAGCCTATATTGTCCCTCATACCATTTCTTAATGCTGTCATAATACTTTTTTCATAATCAGTTTCATCAGTATCTTCATATTCGAAATCGATAAAGTTAATTATATCACTAAAATAAGTTTCATGTAATAAATTATAATTTCCATTCTCCATAACGTCAATGATTTCAGATATGTTTTCTAAATAAATATCCAAGGAATTAATAAACTTTAATGTATCATTATTAATTAGGTTCAAGTCAAGTCCAAATCTCTTATAATCTGAAAATTGAAAAAGACAAAAATATTTTTGATTAATTTTTGAAAAATTTTCATGGAATCCTGTTATTTCCTGTTTTTTCAATTTTTTGATTTCGGTATGATACTCTTTTAATTCGAAAATAATTCTATTACAATAGCTATGTATTTTTTTATAATTTAATCGGTCAAATTCCGTGCGTTTTAACTGTTTTATTTTAATTATTTCTTTTTTACATTCGTCTATAAAATCGAATTCAATTTCTTTAATTATGCATAATGTTTTATAATCAATAACATTGTTATAAGTCAATGTTATTTTATATCCATTATTTCTAAAGACTTTATTTAAAACATTTAAAGTTAAAATTGAGTTTCCATAAATCACTCGTTTGTGTTTATCAAATTGGAAAAAAATCAATAAATCAAATACGGTTATTTTTATTTTTAAATCTTTTTCAAAATAATATTTTGAAGTATAATCTGCTATAGTAGATATTCTATCGTTTTCAAGCATTATTTTGTCAGAGAATTTCATCCTAATTTATGTAATGTTTTTTGGTTAGTCAAATTGCTTACAACGTGTTCGTGTATGGAAAGTTGCGTGTTTGGGGGCGAGGATTTTCCGAAGGAAAATCGGAAGCCGGCAAACAAGCAACCAACTTTGATTTAGCTAAAACTAGCAATTTTTTATACACGGTGTTAGCTTTAGTTTTTTATTCCATTTATTTTGTCAACCTCTTTCGCAATTTTTTCAATCATTTCTAAATGTAATTGACGAATTTGTGCATTTAGTTCCGAAATTTTGGATGTAAAATCAATTATTATATTGAAAAAAATTATGGATAAATAAAGAGATATAATTAAAACAAATAACTTATTAAATTCAAGTGAAATGAAAAAATATATTAATAAAAAAATGGTTAAAGTATACTTCATGTTAAAAAGCAGAAACTTTTTCATATATGAAACAGCTTTCTTTTTATCAGGCATTATTGGGTCAATATATTTTCTAACTAATATATTCAATATTAATATTATAATTCCAACTATTAGTCCAGTGACAATTTTATCCATATTATTTAATTTTCTAATTTATTTTTCAATAGCGTATAGTATAATTGATATTTTAAAAATATTGTTTGGACGATATTTCTCAAATTAAAGCTAACGTGTTCGTGTATGGAAAGTTGCGTGTTTGTGGGCGAGGATTTTCCGAAGGAAAATCGGAAGCCGGCAAACAAGCAACCAACTTTGATTTAGCTAAAACTAGCAATTTTTTATACACGGTGTTGGCTACAGTTTTTTATTTTCTTCAGTTTCAATTTCAGTCAAATTTTCATTAATCATTTTCTTTTCAGCAATACGCTCGCCTTTCCAGAAAAACCTTTTGCCAATTTTCCTCAAATGATTGTACCATTCAATATCGGTTGTTAATTGTCCTTTACGTTTATTTCCCATTTTTCGGCAATTTTGGTTTGGGTTTAAAGTCTTTTAAAAACTCTTTTTTGTCAAAAACTAACCGTTTAGTTCGGCGGTCAGAGATAAATCCGTAATCTCTCCACATTAATTCAGTTCCGTCCTCAATGTTGTCGTCATAGATTGGCAATAATTCGCCAATTCCGACAAAAATCCATTCCATTTCTATTTTGTTCGTATTGATAAATTTAAACTCGGATTCTTTACCAAGTTTTACAGCTTTGTCAAATGCTTTTTCTGGTGAGTTAGCTTTAATCAAATGATGATTTCCCCAAGTAGTTACTCTACGTAAATCTTGTTTTTCATTTCGGTCAACTGGTTCGCATTTTTCTATAATTTCAACGATATACCAATTTCCGTTTTCGTTCGATATTTTCTCTTGAGTTCTCATTTCTCAAATTGTAGCCAACGTGTTCGTGTATGGAAAGTTGCGTGTTTGGGGGTGAGGATTTTCCGAAGGAAAATCGGAAGCCGGCAAACGAGCAACAAACTTTGGTTTAGCTAAAACTAGCAATTTTTTATACACGGTGTTGCCCACAGTTTTTATTTCCGATTTACAAGTTTATCAAGCCAACTTTTTCGGTTGCTTACAATTCCTAAGTTTTTGTGATATCTTAATCCCGAAGTTTCTTTATTAGCATTATGTTCCGCTATATTAGCATACTTTTCAGCCAAGTCAGTTTGATTTTCTCGTTGGTAAATAATCGAAAGAATTGAAGCTGTTTTATATTTCTCTACAGGAAAAAATATATTATTAAATCGTTCAAGAATAATTCTTTTCACGAAATCAAATTGGTCAATTTTATTAGTCTTTATAATTAGTTCTGAATATCCTAAGTACGATTGAGTTTTTAGATTAGGATATTTTTTCTCAAAATCAACGGACTTTTTATAAAAATCAATAGCTTTTTCTAATTTATTCTGTTTATAATAAATATCTCCAAGTGAATTTAATGCAGAGCTTATACTAAAATTTTCGTCTGGATATTCAGTCAGCATTTGGGTCAGAAGTGATTCAGCGACTTCAAGTAATTTTGGGTTATCGGTCTCAATTAATTCAACTGCTTGTATTCTTAAATATTCTGCTCTATTATCTTTTCGAGCACGTTTGAGCTTGGTAAAGAAATGTTCTTTATCATTCTCAGTCCAAGATTTTTTTCTATACCATTCCATTGGAGTTCTGTTCGGTCAAATTGTGGGCAACGTGTTCGTGTATGGAAAGTTGCGTGTTTGTGGGCGAGGATTTTCCGAAGGAAAATCGGAAGCCGGCAAACAAGCAACCAACTTTGTGCCAGCTAAAACTAGCAATTTTTTATACACGGTGTTGTAAGCAGTTTTTATTTGTTTTCATACCAATATTTTCTTTCCTCATATTTGTCAAATTCCTCATCGTTCATTTTCAGCAATACTTTTGAAAATTTCCTATATTCATTCAGTTCAGATTTTTGGATAAATTCCGTAATCAAAAAGTAAACAAAATCGTGTTCTAAATCCTCTAATTTCAATTTTGAGTATCGTTTTCTGGATTTCGGATATTGTTTCCAAAATCGTTTGTAATCGGCGTAAATTTTGTCCGTTACTTTTTCGATTATTTCCGTCAGCAATTCAGTCGGAATTCTGTTGTTAGATATTCCGAAATAATATTCTTGAATTTCTGCGTGGAAATTTTTCTTTGGTTCGATGCTATTTTCAGTGTTCCAGAATATCATTTTTAAATTGCTTACAACGTGTTCGTGTATGGAAAGTTGCGTGTTTGTGGGCGAGGATTTTCCGAAGGAAAATCGGAAGCCGGCAAACAAGCAACCAACTTTGTGTTAACTTAAACTAGCAATTTTTTATACACGGTGTTACCTGCTGGCTTTTTTTTCATCACGATTAAATACTTGATTAAAATATCCGTTCAATAATCCTTTTCCGCTATATTTTGTTTTTAAAATCGGCTTTGATTCCGCACAAGCCTTTTTATATAATTTCTGTTCTTTTTCATTGAGAACTTGCGAACCCAAATAAACCATTTTGTAAATCGGATTAGAAGGTTCCATTTCAGACGCTTTTTTTAGCATTTGTTTTCCTTTTATATCCAATTTTTCATATTCTCCAAATTCGTAAGGAAAGATAGAAATGGCATAACCTGCAATGAAATTAAACTCCGCAAATTCAGAGTATTTATTCAGTCCGTTTTTTAGTTCCGTTTCTAATTCAGTCCGCAGGTCAGTTACTTTTGTAAATTGTCCATTTACATTTTCTATCATAGACCATAAAAAGAAGAAATAGTATTTCCATGTTTCAAAATCCGCATTATTTTCCGAAATCAATTTTTGATATAGAGAATATGCTTCGTTATATTTTTCGGCACTCTCAAATTCAAATATTAGTTCTAGATTTTCATTCATTCGCGATGTTTTTTCAGCTTGCAGGTAACGTGTTCGTGTATGGAAAGTTGCGTGTTTGAGGGCGAGGATTTTCCGAAGGAAAATCGGAAGCCGGCAAACACGCAACAACCTTTGTGCCAGCTAAAACTAGCAATTTTTTATACACGGTGTTAGCTGTTCGGGCTTTACTTTCAGTTTATTTTCCGTCATCTAATGATTTTTCCGTTAAGTATTTCATAAGTTCAGTAGCATTAGTTAAAGCAGGATTAGCCATTTGGTCATTAAATAGAACATCAATTGGTCCTTCTCCAAAATATAATCCGTCAGAAACTAAAAAAGTAATTCGAACATTGCCTTTTGTTGGGTTTGGTCTTCTCGGTTTATCCCAAGCACCAATCTGTTGAACTATTTTTTGGCTGTTCTCAAATAATTTGTCGGTAATTTCATTTGCTTTAATATCATCTCTTTTTTCCCAAACCAATATTTTCCCAGTTTGATTTATATATCTTGCTGTTCCATCAGAAAAAGAGGCTAAAACATCAAGTCCATTTTCAAGACCAACTTCGACAATAACAGCTAATAGTTCTTTCTTTGTCGGTTTAATACCTTTAATAATTAGCTTATTGTAAGCAAGCGTTTTAATTCTTGGGTCAGAATTTTTGTCGTCAATTATTTTTTGTAATTCATTTTCAGAACTGTTATCTGAAAATAATATATCAAAAGGATAAGTATATGGTTCTTCAGTATTTTTCTTATATAAGTCTACATTGTCACAAAAGAGCAAGTTGTAAATTAGATTCGCAGAACTTTCTTTATAAGGTTCAATTGGAGTCTGTGTTTTTGTTGTGTTTTTAAAAAAGCTAAAAAATCCCATACTTATAAATAATATCGTTGTTAAAATTATTCCAGAAAATATTTTCTTCCTAATGTTCATTTATGTTCGAATGTTTTTTGCCTGACAGCTAACGTGTTCGTGTATGATTAGTTGCGTGGTTAAGCACTAAATTTAGCAAATAAAAACAGAATAGAAAATCCGCGAGGATTTTCGTAAGCAAGCCAGAACCAAGCAATTAATTATACACGGTGTTGTAGGTAGTGCTTATTCCGCACTTCTGTTGAAGTCCAACGCTTTTTCAATCCAATATTCCAAATCTATATCCATATCAAATCCTTTTGGAATGATGAAAATATAGCCTTTCATTGGTCTGCCTGTAAAGTCCATTGGCAAGCAAATATCTTTTTTTATTTCCGTTTCGTAAGATTCTGTTCCGATTTTCGCCATTAAAAGACTGTCGCCATATTTTTTGTCAATATGGATTCCGCAACACATTTTTTCGTTGACCATAAAAATCAATCCACCCATCATTTTCTTGTCGTAAAACTGGACTTGTTTTGATTGTAGTATTTGTCGAATTCTATCGCCTAAATGTTCGTCATATGCCATAGGTAAAAGATACTAATTTTCGGTATAGGATTTTAGTCCGCTTAGAAATAGCTTGATTCCCTTGTCCGATTGTTTTCGGATTACAAGGCTGTCAAGGATTTTTCCGAAAAAACCAAATTTCACTTTGTAGTCCATAATCTGTTTTACTGTTGTCCGATTTCCATTTTGTTCAAATGTGTATGAATGGTTTAAGTTTTGAACAGGAAACGAGCAGTTAGTTAATTCGTAGGTCAATGCCTCGTTAGGTTTTGAAACCGTACATTTTTCCTCGAACCAATTTTTGCCGTCTTTCATTGTAACTTTTCGTTTTGCACCTATACCATTTTTGGATTCGGATAAGACAGCACATTTTTCTACGGTTGGGTCGTATTTTTCCAATTCTTCGACATTCGATAGTGCCTCCCAAATTTTATCGATTGGTGCATTTATGGTTATTTGATTTATTATTGTTCCCATAACATTTATTTTAATTCATTTCTTTTCTAAATTCTTCTGCATCATAGTAAATTTTGATGTTCTGAATTTTACCATCTTTGATTTCGTACCATTCGTTTATATCTAATTGAATAGTTTTTCCTGAAGGCATTGCCAAGTCCATCAAAACTTGGGTTATTACAAAATTTCCAGCTTCCAAAACCTGTTTCATTTCGTTACCTCGTATCATTGGCATAAAGTTTTCATTGAGTTTGGCAAAGTCTTCCAAACCTTTTACTTGGTCAACTGGTCCTGTAAACGTTACGTTTTTTGCTACTATGTCTTTCCAAGAATCAGTTCCCGACATCAAACCTTGTCCGAAGGCTTGAAATACTTCCATTGGTGATTTTTCCATTGTTTAATTTTTTAAATTAATAATTTAACTTGTAAATCCGAAGCGAAGTTACAAATTAACTTTGAAAAACCAAGTTAAATGAAAATATTTTTTATCTTTGTCTTATGAAAGTACGCTCACATTGTCCTATAAATTACACGTTGGAACACTTTGGAGATAAGTGGTCTTTATTAATATTAAGAGATTTAATGTTCAAGGAAAAACGACACTATAATGAGTTCTTAGAATCTGATGAAAAAGTTTCTACAAGTGTCCTTGGAGATAGACTGAAAATGTTGGAAGAAAATGAAATAATTACGAAAGGCGAGGACGATGTTAAAAAGTCACGTATTAAATACAGTCTTACCGAAAAAGGAATTAAAATGCTCCCTGTTTTGGTCGAAATGATTATTTGGGGTGGATTTTATGACGATAAAACGGAAGCTGGAAAAGTTTTTTTGGCTCAAGCAACTAAAAATCGAGATTATCTTATTTCCCAAATCCGAGAGAAATTGGAAAAGGAACATTTATCAAATTAATGAATTTTGTTTGTAGTTCGGATGTTTCTTTGGCATTACCTACAACGTGTTCGTGTATGGAAAGTTGCGTGTTTGTGGGCGAGGATTTTCCGAAGGAAAATCGGAAGCCAGCAAACGAGCAACCAACTTTGTATTAGCTAAAACTAGCAATTTTTTATACACGGTGTTAGCTGTAGTTATTTCATTTTTAATTTATCCGTAAGTAACCCAAATTCATTTATTGTTGTCTTGAAATCATCTTTAGCTAAACCGGCAACAATAACACACCTGCTTTTATTTACTACACCAGTCATGATTATATGTGTTTCTTGATTGTTTAGCACGCCAATGATAATTTCTTCATAACATTTAAAACCATTTACAGTTGTTCTGTCAGTAGCCGTTCTTTTAGTAATTTGTAACCCATTTTGAACTAATGAATTTAAATTAGTTTCAAGAACAAGTTTTGGGTTCATATTTGGTCTGTCCGTTGGCAATTGTGAAACCAAATATGCGGATTCTCCCATAAAATTATCTTTTTTAATTCCATCTTTAGTATATAAAAACATATTTGATACCGTTTTTGAATATTTAAAATTACTTTTTGAGTCATCTATCTCAAAAAAGGCAATTTCAAAAGGGTCTACAATTCTTTTTTTATCATACTCGATTGTCAAAAAAGCTTTTTCAACGATTTTAATTTTTTCTTTTTCCAAATTATTAAAAATAGCAATTGCCATTACTGAAAATTCATCATCGCCAAATACCAATTGTAAGCTTTTTTGATTAGGGTCTCCTTGAAGTAAAGCAAGTTTTGCTGGATAGCCACTAATATTTAATTCTTTAAAGTCAAAAACAGTCACTCCTTTTTTTTCGAAGTTTTCTTTAGTAAAGTTTTTTGCATTTGAATTATAGTTTCCTCCAAATAAGTCATAAAACTGGATAAGTGCGGTTTCTCCACTTTCTAATCCTATAAAATCTGTAGAGAGTTGGAAATCTTTTGGTTTTTCCATATAAATATGAGTTCCTGGAATTGAGGTTTTAACGGGAATCTGCTTTTTGTTTTCAGTTTGTCCACAAGCACTAAATGTTAATGTAAGAGCAATTAATAATATTTTTATTCTCATAGTTGGTTTTTAATTACAGCTAACGTGTTCGTGTATGTAAAGTTGCGTGTTTGAAGGCGAGGATTTTCCGAAGGAAAATCGGAAGCCAGCAAACAAGCAACAACCTTTGTGCCAGCTAAAACTAGCAATTTTTTATACACGGTGTTGTAAACAGTTTTTTTATTCAGATTCTAATTTATTCTTATTAAACTTTGGTTCAAATTCTCTTTTAATTAATAACTTTCTTTTAAAAGCTAAAAAGAAAGAATATCCAATGTAACTGAATATTAAAATTATTCCAATCCAAATATATTTGTCTCGCTTTTATTTAAAATTTAGAAATCTTAATTCCATTATGAACAAAACGAAAAATATGATTCTAAAATACAGCATTAAAATTAACTTCTATGAACTTTAAGACTTTTTACTTTTTTATTTTGGTCAAAATAAATTGTCAAATGTCCTGTGCTAATTCCTTGTTTGGCCATTCCCAAATAGTAACCAAATTCAGAGTCGGATTTTGTTTCTGGATTACCTAATAACTCAATTATTTCCGTTTCTGTTTTGCCATTCAGTTCGTGATTATTTCGTAAGCTGTTCATCATATCCCAACGCAATGACAATTCAGATTCAGATTCCGTCCAGTTTTTCCATTTTTCAGAGTCGAATTGTTCATGAGTAATTTGTCCTTTAAGGGTAAATCCAATTAGAATTAATACTCCGAAAATCAGAATTCCATATTTTAATGCTTTCCTCAAAAGTTCGTTTTTAAATTGTTTACAACGTGTTCGTGTATGGAAAGTTGCGTGTTTGAGGGCGAGGATTTTCCGAAGGAAAATCGGAAGCCGGCAAACAAGCAACCAACTTTGTGTTAGCTAAAACTAGCAATTTTTTATACACGGTGTTAGCCACTGGTTTTATTTTTTATTAATCCGCTAATAATATTAATCGGAAATATAATTTGTCCGACAACAGCAATGAACGCTATTGAATAAATTGCTAAAGTCAGATTTTCATTAAAATCAAATTCCACTATCGATTCTCGGTAAAGCTGCGACAAAACCCAGATTAGCAAAATTCCGCCGAAAGTCAGCGCAATGTGAGTCAAATTCAGCCATTTGGATAGCTTTCTGTTTGTTTTTAGCATAATCCAATATCCAAGTCCGATTATTGCAAAAAGAATTGAAATCAGAATGTTTAATTCAGTCAGCGAAAAAACGTAATAAGTGTCGTATTTATTAACAACCAAATTTTCTGTTGAACTTACAAATCTGCTTAACATTATTAAGGGAATCGAAAGCCAAAAAATTAGATGTGGTTTGTTGGTTATTCTGTTCATTTTCAACTTGTGGCTAACGTGTTCGTGTATGGAAAGTTGCGTGCTTGCGTGCGAGGATTTTCCGAAGGAAAATCGGAAGCCGGCAAACAGGCAACCAACTTTGTGCTAGCTAAAACTAGCAATTTTTTATACACGGTGTTGGGCTTTCGTTATTTTTTTCGGTTGTCATTAAACCATTCTGATGAATTCCAATCTGGACTAATTCCACCCAATTCAGGAAAATCCAAGTCAGGATTGTCGGATTGAACAAGTCCGATTAGCTTTTGTCCAGTTAAAAGCCAAATTCGTGATTCTTTTGCAATGATGTCTAAAATTCCTGTTGCAAGATTTTTGTCCTCATTTACAAAGTTGTCATAATTTCTAAATGCTAAAATCAGTCCTTTGTATTTTTTATTATATAAATCTCTTAAACAGTCGACAAATGCATTTAAGTTTTCCCCATAATAATCAGGAAAATTCAACGCAGTTTTTAAATTCGGATGCGCATTTTTGCGATTCCAAGTCCGAGTGTTCATTTCTATTATCTCAAAATTGTTATTGCTGAACCAAATTAAATCATCATTCAGAACTCCGTTTTTAAAATATTTACATATTGGTCCGTTTTTCAGAATTTCGATGTCTCTTTCTATTTTATCTGCTCTTAATTCCATTCGTAATTTTTAAATCTGGACGGTTATCATAATGAAGCCCAACGTGTTCGTGTATGATTAGTTGCGTGGTTAAGCACTAAATTTAGCAAATAAAAACTGAATAGAAAATCCGCGAGGATTTTCGTAAGCAAGCCAGAACCAAGCAATTAATTATACACGGTGTTGGCATTAGTATTTTTTAATTCCAATTAATTATTGGTAGTTTACGTTTTTCGTTAATATTCCAAAGTCCTAATTGAATTCCTTTTGTTTTTTTACTTTTATTCAAAAGTCCGATTTGAATTCCTGTCATATATTCGGTCGAGTTTGATAGAGCAATCTGAATTCCATTACTATAGGTCGCTTCGTTAAGTAATACAGCGATTTGAATTCCATTTGATTTGTCGATTCCATTCCATAACCCAGCAATTGCAATTCCGTTATTTTCAGTTCCACTTTGAACCAATAAAGCCAACGTGATTCCATTAAAAGAAACGTTTCCCATGGTGCCACCTGAAATATTCAAACCATTTATTATTTCATCAGTTTCTTCTTTTCTAATTAAACTTCCATTTGCCAATAACCCGACAAGTCCAAGTCCAGGAATTTCAAGTCTAATGCCGTTGGTTCTAACAAATCTCTTTTTTTCATTAAACTCTGGAAATGCTCCGACAGAGATTCCATTAATAGTTGTATTTTGTGTATGAAAAGTTCCAAATAAATATCTTGTTTTTTCATTAAAATCTTGACAAAGGACTTTAATTGAAATCAGAAATATTATTGTGATTGTTAGGTTTTTCATATTAATGCCAACGTTTATGTGTATGATTAGTGGCGTGTTTAAGCACCTAATTTAGCAAATAAAAACAGAATAGAAAATCCGCGAGGATTTTCGTAAGTAGGCGAGAACTAGCCATTAATTATACACGTTGTTCTACACCGTTTTTATTCCTCTTTTGTTTCGTTTTCCATTTTCGGCGGTGGTGGCGGTGGCGGTGGAAAATAACCATTTATACCTATGATTCCACTAAATTCCGCTTTTAATAAATCTCTCTCGGTTCCTGACAACTCCGAAATATTTTTTTTAAAAATACTCATAGATATTTCATTGCTGTAATTTTTGATTCCTATTAAAATTTCAAAAATCCTTCTTTTTGCCAATTCAGGTTTTAATTCTGTATCCCATTGCAACAGATAAAGAAGATTTTTTCTTTCAGTTCCAATTATCATTTCTTTAGTAGCTTTGACTAATTTATTTTCCAAACTTTCATTTGATTCGACCAATTCATAATCTACAAGAACTTGGTTTTCTTTATTAATCATTATCGGAATAAGATTATGTGGGATTGTATTCCAATTGCAATTTTTGTTGGCAAATGCTGGAAACTCAATGTTTATGTCGTGGTAATTTATAATTGCTGTAAATCTCGAGTTTTTGCACAAGTCAGTTTTTGTTTGTATTTCTATACTTTTCAATAATAAAGAGTCGGATAATGAAAAATCAATTTTTGCGACTGGCTCATATTTTCCAGAACTATTTTTAAAAAAATCAGCAATGTTTTTAATTTCATCGTTGGTTTTACAACCTATCGCTGAAAGTAGAAGAAATGTTAATGCTATGTACAGAGTTTTTTTCAAATGGTGTAGAACGTGTTCGTGTATGGAAAGTTGCGTGTTTGGTGGCGAGGATTTTCCGAAGGAAAATCGGAAGCCAGCAAACAAGCAACCAACTTTGTGCCAGCTAAAACTAGCAATTTTTTATACACGGTGTTGGGCATAGTTATTTTTTAATTTCAATTCCACTCCTGTCATAATCCACTTTTTTTTTAAAATAACCATCGTTGTCGTAAATCAAAAGTTTTTTTATGTTTCCGTTTTGATAATACTCTTTAATTTCTCCAACCGCAAAGCCATTTTTAAAATTCCCGTAAAATCTCATAATTCCATTCGTAAAATATTCCTTTTGTTCTCCGTTTAGATTGGACTCACATTTTCTAAATACTGAGCGAGATTTTTTTCTCAACTTCTTTAATTCAGATTCGCTGATATCTTTTTTATATGATGCTGGTAAAACCCCTTCAAGTTTATAAATCGACGGAAGAAGTAAAGTGTCCTTTGAATTATTTCTAGAAATTTCAATTGTTAGTTTTTCATTTGTTTCTTCAGAAATCAGTTGGTAATTTCCACTCGCTGGAATTCTGATAATTGGATTATCAAGATTTAAAGTTTCATAAGTTTGCTCTCCTTTTTTTAAAAAATAAAATACTGCTTTTTCAATTGAGTCATTGCAAGAGTTTTTCAAATACAACTGGTATTCAATCTCCTGAGAATAAAGATTAAATGAAGCAAAAAGTATTATTAAAGTTACGATTCTCATAATTATGCCCAACGTGTTCGTGTATGGAAAGTTGCGTGTTTGAGGGCGAGGATTTTCCGAAGGAAAATCGGAAGCCGGCAAACAGGCAACCAACTTTGTGCTAGCTAAAACTAGCAATTTTTTATACACGGTGTTGTGAGCTGGCTTTTTATTCGTTATATTTTTCTAATGCTCGGTCAAATTCAATTAGGTCGAACCATTTTAATTTTTCAAAATCCACAATTTCGTTTGTCCGTTTTTCTCTGTTCAGATATTCCAAATCTTTAGGGTGAACTTCAATTAATCTTGCTTTATTTTTTTCTGTTTCTTCGAGTCCGTAATAAATAGAAGTTCCATCAAACTCGATAAATGCAAACTTTTGTTTTTTTAGATTTATTATTATAAAGGGGAAATCCCCTTTTGTAGTATCGGGATTGTAAGCTGGTTTTCGACAAGCAATACAGTCAGATTTTTCAAGAAAATAGAATGTTTTGTCGTCATCAAACCAAATCCAAGTTCGACTTGAATTTAGTTCTTTTTTAGGATTTTCATAGTTAGAGTAAATTCCAATAATTCCTGCATAAGAAAGCATACTTGATTCTTTAATGTTATAGACAATAATTCCATAATCATTATTTGGCGAAGAAATAAAATAGTCTTCTGTCCAAGGTTCTATTTTGTAGCCAATCAGTTTATCTTTGTCGATATTCCATTTTAATCTTTCGCTCATTTTGGTTTATTCAGCTTGCTCACAACGTGTTTGTGTATGGAAAGTTGCGTGTTTGGGGGCTAGGATTTTCCGAAGGAAAATCGGAAGCCAGCAAACACGCAACTAACTTTGTGTTAACTAAAACTAGCAATTTTTTATACACGGTGTTGTACGCTGGCTTTTTTTATTAATAATTCGCTTTATTTACATTAAAAACGTGTGTTTTTCCAATACTGTCAACATACACATATTTATAATATTTCGTATTCATTAACAGGTTTGAAAATTTATACCAAGTTCCGTTTTCAAGTTTTCCAATTGTCGGTTTT
>NZ_NIXN01000001.1 GCF_002807055.1 Confluentibacter citreus | reverse complement strand
TGTCTATGAACTTCTTTTTATCTTATCCCAGCTCGTTTCCTTGCTAAGCGGGTGCAAATATAAAACCCTTTTTCTTATCCCGCAATACTTTTTAAATGTTTTTTGAAAAAAGTTTTTTTTCCGAACCCTCTCCCTTGAACACTAACTTTTCCTGCCGAACGACGCCCCAAAGGATGTTCCCTTTTTTAGCGGCTGCAAACATACGACCCTTTCCCTCTTATTTGCAAACTTTTTATCCCCTTTTTTTAAGGTTTTTTTTGATGGGTTTTAAGGGCATTATTATCAATTGGTTATGTTTCTAATTTTACTTTAAAACCGTAAAAATGTTTCTATAAAACCATTAAATCTTAATTTAATTTTCTGTTTTCATAACCAAAAAGCAATTAAGCATCCTAAAATTAATCAAAAACACATGCGTTTATCACTTAATATACAAACTTGACATTTTCACTTTGAGCTTAAAGTTTATATAAAACTAGCGTTAGGGATGGTAATGGCATCCTTTGCTTTTGGGGCAAAAGATATAATGGACAGCCCGACAGCACCGGAAGTGCTGTAACGCCAATAAAAAAATTCAAAATAATAATACCTATATATATATTGTGTGTATTTGTTATACTATTATCTTTGCACCCTGAATTTAATTTATATTAATGATACATATAACATTGCCCGATGGAAGTGTAAAGGAGTTTCAACAAAACGTTACTCCCATGGATGTCGCTAAAAGCATTAGTGAAGGATTTGCCAGAAACGTTATTTCGGCCAACTTTAATGGCACAACCATTGAAACGGTTACACCTTTAACGACGGATGGCTCTTTGGTTTTATATACATGGAATAATGATGAAGGCAAAAAAGCATTTTGGCACTCTTCTGCACACGTCATGGCACAAGCTATTGAAGAATTATATCCAGGGGTTAAGCTTACTATTGGGCCTGCTATTGAAAATGGTTTTTATTATGATGTAGATTTTGGAGATCATTCCATATCTGATAAAGATTTCAAGGCTATTGAGGATAAGATGATAGATATTGCCCGTGGCAAACATGATTTTAAAATGCGTTCGGTTACAAAAGCAGAAGCGTTATATATATATAAAGGTAATGAGTTTAAAACAGAGCTTATAGAAAACCTTGAAGACGGCACAATTACTTTTTGTGACCATGCAACGTTTACTGATTTATGCCGTGGAGGACACATACCTAATACAGAAATCATAAAAGCAGCGAAAATTTTATCCGTTGCTGGAGCTTATTGGAGAGGCGATGAAAAAAACAAACAACTTACAAGAGTTTATGCAATTTCTTTTCCGAAACAAAAAGACCTTACCGAATATTTAACCTTTTTAGAAGAAGCAAAAAAACGTGACCATAGAAAATTAGGAAAGGAGCTTGAGCTTTTTACTTTTTCTAAGAAAGTGGGACAAGGGCTACCTTTATGGTTACCTAAAGGTGCTGCTTTACGTGAACGTCTCGAGAACTTTTTGAAGAAAGCACAAAAGAAAGCAGGTTATGAAATGGTGGTAACACCACATATTGGACAAAAAGAACTTTACGTTACTTCTGGACATTATGCTAAATATGGCGCAGATAGCTTTCAACCTATTCGTACCCCTAAGGAAGATGAGGAGTTTTTATTAAAACCCATGAACTGCCCTCACCACTGTGAGATCTACAACAGCAGTCAATGGTCTTATAAAGATTTACCAAAACGGTATGCCGAATTCGGTACTGTATATAGGTATGAACAAAGTGGCGAATTGCATGGATTAACCCGTGTTAGAGGTTTTACTCAAGATGACGCGCATTTATTTTGTACTCCAGATCAATTAGATAAAGAGTTTAAAGATGTTATTGATTTGGTCCTTTATGTTTTTGGTTCTCTAGGATTTGAAAATTTCACTGCCCAAGTTTCAGTAAGAGATCCTGAAAATCCAGATAAATACATAGGAGATGTAAAAAACTGGGAGAAAGCCGAACAAGCTATTATTAATGCCGCTACAGATAAAGGCTTAGACTTTGTTATTGTAGAAGGTGAAGCTGCTTTTTATGGTCCTAAATTAGACTTTATGGTTAAGGATGCTTTAGGAAGACGTTGGCAACTAGGTACAATTCAGGTTGACTATAACCTACCTGAACGATTTGATTTAACTTATAAAGGCAGTGATAATGAGCTTCACAGACCGGTGATGATCCATAGAGCACCCTTTGGAAGTATGGAGCGTTTTGTGGCATTATTACTGGAACATACAGGTGGTAATTTCCCCATTTGGCTTATGCCAATACAGGTAGCTATATTATCTCTTAGCGAGAAATATGAAAAATACGCTGAAAAAGTTTTAAATTTGCTAGAAAATGACGAAATTCGCGCCCTTGTTGATAATAGGAATGAAACAATAGGTAAGAAAATTCGGGAATCCGAGATGCGAAAGTACCCTTTCATGCTGATTATTGGAGAACAAGAACAAGAGCAAGGAAAAATAACAGTGCGTAAGCATGGTGGAGAAGATTTAGGAATGATAACCATAGAAGAATTTTCTAAAATTATTGAAACCGAAATAAGCAAAACATTAAAACAGTTTTAAAAAAGTTTAACTTAAAAAGATAAAGCCATAGCAATTAGAAGAAAAAGTCAGCCCGGTGCAAGGGCTTCACAAGAGGACAAGCACAGAATTAACTCTAGAATTACGTCGCCAAACATTCGTTTAGTTGGTGAGAATGTTGAAATAGGGGTTTATTCTACCCGAGATGCTTTAAAAATAGCAGATGAGCAAGGATTGGATCTTGTTGAGATTTCGCCTAACGCCGATCCTCCTGTATGTAAGGTTATGGATTATAAGAAGTTTCTTTACGAACAAAAGAAACGAGATAAGGTTATAAAGGCTAAGGCAACAAAAGTTATTATTAAAGAAATTCGCTTTGGTCCTCAAACAGATGACCATGATTACGAATTTAAAAAGAAACATGCAGAGAAGTTCTTAAAAGAAGGTGCTAAATTAAAAGCATTTGTATTCTTTAAAGGACGTTCTATCATATTTAAAGAGCAAGGACAAATATTATTATTAAAACTTGCCCAAGATTTAGAAGAGTTTGGAAAGGTTGAACAAATGCCTAAATTAGAAGGTAAACGTATGACCATGTTTTTAGCTCCAAAAAAATAAAGAAAGAAACTGAACTAACTCTTCGACTTTAAAGAACAACAGATTCAGAAAAGGATAAGATGCTGAAACATCCCGATAGCTATCGGGACAGCACTAAAAATAATTAAGCGAAATAATTAAAACTAGGAGAACAAGATGCCTAAAATGAAAACAAAATCTAGTGCCAAAAAACGTTTTAAACTAACAGGCACTGGTAAGATTAAAAGGAAACACGCTTTTAAAAGTCACATCTTAACAAAGAAGTCTAAAAAGCGTAAACTTGCTCTAACTCATGATACTTTGGTACATAAGTCAGACGAGAGCAATGTTAAATTGATGTTACGTTTAAAGTAACATTATTTTAACCGGTTAAATAAATTATAAACCCTGGAGTTAGGCCACTAAAAGAGTTAAAAGTTAAAAGTTAAAAGTTAAAAGTTTCAAAACTAATAACCAAAACCTATAACAAAACTAACCGCCTACTACAAAAAAAAACAATTAAAAAAATATGCCAAGATCAGTAAATTCTGTAGCAAAAAGAGCCAGAAGAAAAAAGGTTCTTAAACAAGCAAAAGGCTTTTTCGGACGTCGTAAAAACGTTTGGACAGTAGCAAAAAATGCGGTTGATAAAGCGATGTTATACTCGTACAGAGACCGTAGAAACAAAAAGAGATCATTCCGTGCTTTGTGGATTACGCGTATTAACGCTGGAGCCAGAGCTTACGGATTATCGTATTCTCAATTTATGGGGAAATTAAAAGCTAATGATATTGAATTAAACCGCAAGGTTTTAGCCGATTTAGCTATGAATAACCCAGAGGCTTTTAAAGCCGTAGTAGAGAAAATAAAATAAGGCGTTTCGCCTATTGTAAAACATATTATTCGCTTAATATAAAATCCGGTTCTTAATTGAACCGGATTTTTTTATTTATTGAAGTATTTATATAATATAAATATTTAACTTTTCTTCAATTTGGAAACTAGCATGTTCTTGGAAAAGATAACATACTTTAGTATAAATGGTATCGGATCCTTAACAGCAAATTTTACAGGAGTGTTGTTTAAGATAAAACGAGTCTCAAACAGGAATTTTATGTTTAATTGTAAAGTTTTTAAAAGCCCTTTTATATTTAAATATTCCAAATATTTATAATTTGGTTTATTAAAATCAATGCCTAAACTTGCTAATATATATAAATAAGGGAAATTAACTCCTGCTATCAGTGATGCATCTATTGAAGTCCAAAATCTTGTATTGACTTCAAGAATTTTAAACTTCTCATCCTTTTTATCAAATAATAAATCCACATGGGCCACGCCAGACCAATTGAGTAATTTCATTAACCTTTCAATAGTTAAATATAATTCCTCCTCTTCTACAAAAATCAATCCAGTTGTTGGAGCAAATGGATTGCCATCCTTTAATGTTGCCTTTTGTATGGTATGAGCTAAAATGACCCCATCTTTGCATAAAACACTGCAATCAATATCATACCCTTCAATACGCTCTTGAACAATAGTATCACATTCTAATCTGTTTTTTATAAAATAATCCTCTAGACTACTTTGATTGTCGAACGAATAAATTCCTGTACCACCACCCAGCCCACTTACTGGTTTAACCAAAACCGGATATTGTAATGATTCAACTTTGGGGATTTCCCCAACCTTAGCTACAATTCCTTTTGGATGAGGCAAATGGTGGTTGTCTAAAAAATACAACAATGATCCTTTATCATTAGCCAATTTGAAATTATCAAAGGAAGGCAATAAACAAAGTTTATCTTTAAATGAAACTTGGTTTTTATATTTGGCAATGATTTTAATGCCATTTTCGAAAATAGGCATCACCAGATCAATATCATGTTTTTTTAATTCTTCATTTATGTTATCAATCCATTCAAGCTCAACATTAGTCTCAGGGTAATAGGCGTAATGGTGAATGTGTCGAGAATACCTCATAGGATATCTCTTTTTATTTGAAATCACATAAATCTTAATGTCCTTTACTTGGGATAAACAATTTATTACACTAGGTAAAAGAGGGACTTCTCCATCTGGAATTAAAATTGAAAATTTCATATAAAAAATAAGTCTGTTTTAGTCCCTCTAAAGATATTATTAAATTTCATCCAAAAAAATATTAAAAAATATTATGATTATTAGCCTAGAAAAGTCCCTATTAGACTTAGCGATTCTTTGATGTGAATTATCATAAAGTTAATATACTTACAAAAGTAAAATATGCAATAATCTTTTACCTTTGCGCTTTTAATTAATGCCCTTTTCTACATTTATGAATTTAGCTGGAATCAAATTAGTCGTGTCGGATATGGATGGTACATTACTAAATTCCAACCACGAAGTCAGTGGTTTATTCTTTGAACTATTTAAAGAATTAAAAAAACACAACATCATTTTTGTCGCTGCCAGCGGAAGACCTTATTATAGCATTACCGAGAAGCTAAATTCTATTAAAGATGATATCATCATAGTGGCAGAAAATGGTGGTATAGTCATTAAGCAACAAGAACTCTTGCTATCTACACCAATAAGAAAAGAACATTTATCTCAGGTTGAATTATTAATAAACTCCAATAATCATATTCATCCTGTATTTTGCACCAAGTTAAAAGCCTATTTCAAAAGTGCTTCAAATGGATATATCAAACTATTATCTGAGTATTATCCAACCTTTACAGTTATTGATAGCATTGATGATGTGGAAGAGGACATCATAAAGATTGCACTATACCATGATATTGATTCTGAAAAATATATCTATCCACATTTTAAACATTTGGAACCAGACTATAAAGTAAAGATTTCAGGTAAACATTGGGTGGATCTTTCAGATGATTTAGCAAATAAAGGACATGCCATCGAGTTGCTTCAAAAAACCTACAACATATCACCCAAAGAAACCTTAGTTTTTGGAGACTACAATAATGATATTGAAATGCTAAAACTTGCCACCTATAGTTTTGCTATGGAAAACGCACACGAAAATGTTAAAGAAATTGCCAATTACTGCACCAAAAGCAACAATCATTATGGTGTTGAACTTATTTTAGAAAAATTAATTGACGCTAAAAAATTGTAATCAGTTACCAAAAGCTGTTAGAACTAATTGCCTACCATTAGCATCATTTCTATGCTCGCACAAATAAATACCTTGCCAAATACCTAAATTTAATTTACCATTAGTTATGGGTATTTGTAGAGCAAATCCAAGCAAGGACGCTTTAATATGGGCAGGCATATCATCACTTCCTTCATAAGTATGTTTATAATAGGAAGCGTTTTCAGGAACCATCATATTAAAATGACTTTCAAAATCACCTCTTACGGTATAGTCGGCATTTTCATTGATGGTTAAACTGGCGGATGTATGTTTAATAAACACCTGTAGCTGCCCTATACTTATTTCCTTTATTTCATGTATTCCCTCAATGATATCGTTGGTAATTAAATGAAACCCTCTTGGATATGATTTTAGTTTTAGTTGTTTTTGATAAAATTTCATTTGAATATTTAGAATAAAAATTTAAAATTTCATTTTCTATTTTAATAGAATCTATATTTTTACTATTATAATTACGCAACCTTTTTGCTTTATTACATCTATATAAAAGACAAGTATAATAAAATCTAAATAAAAACAACATGAAATCGCCATTAATAACAAGTTTGTTGAAACAAACACCAATGAAAATAGTGCGATAACATATGACCATTAAGAAACAATTAAACATTTACATATGAAATATTACTTAATAATCGCTTGCGTTAGCTTTTTTACTTTAACGAATTGTTCTATTGGCGACATTAACAACGACATCCCTCAAGTAACGAGAGTACTCTGGAATTTAAATAATGTTAGTGGAGGTATTGACGGCGTTGACAACGATTTCGCTTCCGGTGTTATTGTTTGGGAATTTAAGAATGGAACTTCAACGTTGACTGTTTCCAATACAAATAATAATGCTGCCATTGAAGATGGTTTGAATTCTGGGACATATTCTTTTTCTGTTAATAAAATAGGCAATGTAGAATACCTTACTATCAATTCAAGTGAATTTGGTAGTTTGACGTTTACTACAAACGATACCGTATTAATCATCAACCAGAATGAAACTTCCACTGGAACTGGTAACGATGGTTACATTTATACATTCACCAAAAGCGTGATTGTTGAAAACTAAATTACGTTTTTTGTTTCTTTTTTCTTGCGGCAGGAAACAATACATTATTTAATATGAGTCTGTACCCAGGAGAAGTCGGATGCAAATCTAGTTCAGTTTTTGCATCTCCTACCCTGTGTTGATAATCTTCTGGGTCATGACCACCGTAAAACGTAAAAAAGCCTTTACCTTTTATGCCATGAATGTATTTTGCTTCCCCGTTAATTTTACTCTCGCCCATTACTAGTACATTCGATTTTATTTCATCTCTGGTAAACGAAGTTGTTTGTCCCATAAAACCCTTTACCAAAGCCGTATGATTTTGACATAACATAGTTGGAATGGGATCCCATTTTGCAGAAAACTCCATTAATGAAAAATAATCACTCGTTGCAGTAATCATTCTTTTTTGAGTCATATCGATAGAAGAAAACTCATAAACCATAGGGTTTTGTTCTAAGGTAAAATTGGTAAAAGCAAAGGTTTTATTGTAATCTATTTTGTTTTGATACCCTGGATCACTGCCATCGCCATCAAACATGGGTTCGCAAATATCCAATCCTTCAGCAGCTAAAGCAATATCAAAGCTATCGGCAGCACTACACATGGCAAACATAAAGCCCCCACCAATAACAAAGTCCCTAATTTTTAAAGCTACTGCCAATTTCTCTTCAGACACTTTATTGTAGCCTAATTTTTCAGCTAATGCTTCTGCTGCCTTCTTTTCTTCTATGTACCAAGAAGTAGCTCTATAGGCTCCATAAAACTTGCCATATTGTCCTGTAAAATCCTCATGATGCAGATGCAACCAATCAAATGCCAACAATCCATCATTTAATACCTCCTCATCATACACTGTTTCATAAGGAATTTCGGCATACTGTAATACCATTGTTACGGCATCATCCCAAGGTTGTTTTCCGTTAGGTGTATAGACAGCAATTTTAGGTGCTTTTTCTAACACAACGGCTTCCATGTTTTGGCTTGGGCTACTAATGTCTTCTAAAATATTTTCTGTTTTAGTATCTGAAAGTATTTCAAATGATATACCTCTAATTTGACATTCTTTTTGAATTTCTGGAGTATCTGGCAACAAAAAGGAACCACCTCTGTAATTAAGGAGCCACTTTACTTTAAGTTCCTTATTCAGTACCCAATAGGTAATGCCATAAGCCTTTAGATGATTTTTTTGACTATCGGTATCCATGGGAATTAACACGTAAGAAGCGAACGTATTTATGGAAAAGAATAAAAATAATATGACAGATAGGGTTTTCTTCATAGACCGAAAGGTAATGAAAAATTATATTGACTTAGAATGCTTTAGGGAAATATTAAGTTTTATTACTAAAAAGGCACATCACTATCATCGTCTTCATTAAACGAACTACCAAAAGCTTGGCCTGGACTTGCTTTAAAATTATCAGTTTTAAAAGTATCATCGTTGGCAGCGGCATTCATTTTAGAATGAAATTCGAAAGGTGAATCAAAATTATCCAAATTATCAAACTTTCCTAAATGCCCAATAAATTTTAAACGAATGTTTTCTAAACCTCCATTACGGTGTTTGGCCACAATAAACTCTGCTTGTCCTTCGGTAGGTGAACGTTCTTCGTCATCCCATTCATCAATTTTATAATATTCGGGTCTGTAAATAAAGCTCACAATATCGGCATCTTGCTCAATGGCGCCAGATTCACGTAAATCTGAAAGCAAGGGTCTTTTACTGCCTCCTCGGGTTTCTACGGCACGTGATAATTGTGATAATGCTATAACGGGCACATTTAATTCTTTAGCTAAAGCTTTTAAGTTTCTAGAAATCATAGAGATTTCTTGCTCACGGTTTCCGCCATGGCTACTACCCCCAGTCATTAATTGCAAATAATCAATCATGATCAATTTGATACCATGTTGCGATGATAAACGGCGTGCTTTTGCTCTTAAATCGAAAATAGACAGCGAGGGTGTATCATCAATATACAAAGGGGCTTTCTCGAGGCCTTTTACTTTAACGTTTAGTTGTTCCCACTCGTGTTTTTCAAGTTTTCCTGTCCTTAATTTTTCTGAAGACAGACCAGTTTCACTAGAAATCAAACGTGTAATTAATTGCACAGACGCCATCTCTAAAGAGAAAAATGCCACTGGAATATTTAAATCGACAGCAATATTTCTTGCCATAGACAGCGTTAAGGCTGTTTTCCCCATACCCGGACGGGCCGCCACAATAATTAAATCAGATGGTTGCCATCCAGAGGTTAGCTTATCTAATTTAGTAAATCCTGTAGGGATTCCACTTAAGCCTTCTTTATTGGATATTTCCTCAATTTTTTTCTTGGCCTGAATGACTAAATCTTGAGCCGTTTCACTGGATTTTTTAATATTTCCTTGTGTTACTTCGTAAAGTTTAGATTCAGCATTATCCAATAAATCGAATACATCTTTAGTTTCATCATACGCATCTTCAATAATTTCACTGGAAATTTTTATTAAACTGCGCTGAATATATTTCTGTAAAATGATACGCGCATGAAACTCAATATGAGCCGAGGACGACACTTTTTGGGTTAGTGAAATAAGATAAAAATCACCTCCAGCCAATTCTAACTTTGAGTTTTTTTTAAGCTGTGTTGAAACGGTTAATAAGTCGACTGGTTCACTATTTTCGAATAACTGATAAATAGCCTGAAATATATGTTGATGGGCTTCTTTGTAGAATGCATCTGGACTTAAAATATCAATAACCTCATCAACACCTTTTTTATCAATCATCATAGCGCCCAATACAACCTCTTCTAAATCAAGTGCTTGTGGAGGTATTTTGCCTTTTTCAAGACTAATGAGCGTGCTTTTATCTACTTTATAGGATTTTATTTGTTCAGGTTGTTTCATGTAACGAAAATAACTAATTACGAGAGTTTTTAAACATTATTTAAATTATGATTGTTAACTAGCCATTAACAATTGAACTGTTAACAACTTCCAAATATTGTGGATAAGCATAAAAAAATCTGAAGCCAAAGACTTCAGATTTTTTTATGCTATGATTTTAAAAGGATTATCCTTTGAAGACTCCCATATTAGCATATTTTTCCATACGCTGATCTACTAATTCTTTTGCTGATAAGTTTTTAAGAATATCATAATACCTTACAATAGCATTGCTAACAGATTTAAATGTTTTTTCTCTATCTCTGTGGGCACCACCTAAAGGCTCTTTAATTATTTCATCAATCAACTTTTGCTTTTTCATATCAGCCGATGTCAATTTTAATGCCTCGGCAGCTTGCTCCTTATACTCCCAACTGTGCCAAAGTATTGAAGAACATGACTCAGGTGAGATAACAGAATACCAGGTATTTTCCAACATCAATACCACATCACCAACCCCTATTCCAAGAGCGCCACCCGAAGCGCCTTCTCCAACAATAACCGTTATAATTGGCACTTTTAAACGTGTCATTTCAAAAATATTCCTGGCAATAGCTTCTCCTTGTCCTCGCTCTTCTGCTTCTAAACCAGGATATGCACCTGGGGTGTCTATAAGTGTTACGACGGGAATACCAAATTTTTCAGCAGATTTCATTAAACGCAATGCCTTACGGTAACCTTCTGGATTTGCCATTCCAAAATTTCTATATTGGCGGGTCTTGGTATTATACCCTTTTTGTTGACCAATAAACATAAAGCTTTGATCTCCAATTTTCCCCAAACCACCAATCATAGCTTTATCATCTTTAAAACTTCTGTCTCCATGGAGTTCTAAAAACGATTCCCCGCAAATGGCACGAATATGATCTAAGGTATAAGGTCTATCTGGGTGTCGCGACAATTGAACACGTTGCCAAGCAGTAAGATCTTTATAAATCTTGGTTTTAGCGTCAATAAGTTTCTTTTCAATTTGCGAACAAGTTCCAGAAACATCTACCTCACTTTCCTTACCAATTACTTGACATTTTTGAAGCTGCTCTTCTAACTCTTTAATGGGAAGTTCAAAATCTAAATATTCCATAAAAATTTATGACTCTATTTTTAATTAGCTTACAAACCTACATATTTTTTTCAATTTAACTTAAGTAAAATCATTAAATGTAGGTTCTCTTAGCCCGAATTACAAAAGTAATAATTATCTAAGAAAATATGAAAACTTTAATTCTGTTTGAAGGCTAAGAAGCTTTTCTTTTTAGCCTTCTCATGTTTTTTAACACTGCATTCAATAGCACCGTAACAATAATAATGGAGGCTCCATAATAAAATGTAGGACTCATTTTTTCCTTTTCAGGAAAAAGGATGATGGCAATGATAATACCATAAATAGGCTCTAAATTATAAGTAAGAACCACAGTATAAGGACTAATATGCCTCATAACATAAATAGCCGCTATAAATGCATATGCGGTACAGATAGACCCTAAAATGAATAAATACCAAAAATCGATCGTACTTATATTGAAAAAATGTGATGAAAAACCACCTTCAAAAAGGAGTATAAAAAATGTGATGAAAACGACACCACTAATAAATTCATAAAATGAAATAACCGTTGCTGTATGTTGTTTTAAAAAACTACCATTAAGCACTGCAAACAATGATGAAAAAAATGCAGCAGCAATACCAAGCAAGACACCTTTAATGTAGTTGACTTCACTTTGTGTTATTACAAAAACACCAAGAATCACCAAGATTCCAAATAAAATTTCATACCAAATAATACGCCGTTTATGAATAATAGGCTCTAATATAGAGGCAAAAAAAGTCCCTGAAGAAAACACTCCTAATGTAATGGATACGTTTGAGGCATCTATAGCTCCAAAAAATGTTATCCAATGTAACGCAATTACAATGCCTGCAATAGACAGTTTAAAAACCGATTTTAATGGTATTTTAATCTGGATTTTTGCAACTTTTATATAGATGAAAATTAAAACAGATGCAATCGACATTCTAAACCAAACCAATGGTACCGCCGTTATAGTAATAAGTTGCCCTAATATGGCCGTAAAACCTGCTATGAAAACTAAAAAATGTAAATGCAGATAATTTTTAAATCTATCGTTTAGCATTCCGAAGAAGAAATAAAGCGATGATGCCAAAAATGACATTGGGGAACCATGCCGCAATGATTGCTGGAAAATCAGATTGCTCCGCCATGACACCAAAAATCTTATCAAAGAAAATAAAAACCATAGCAATACAAATACCCACTGCTAAATTTATTCCCATGCCGCCCCGTCGTTTTATGGACGATACTGCAACCGCAATAATAGTTAAAATGAAAACGGACACCGGCAAACTCCATTTTCTATAAAGCACTAATTGATAACGCCCCACATTGGAAGACCCTCTTAATTCTTCCTTTTCAATAAAGTTTGACAAATCTTTATATGAAAGTATTTCAGCTTGATATATTAATGGTGTCAAATCTTCAGCATCAAAAGCCAATACGGTATCTTTTTTAGTTTCTCTTTCTAACTTATCTGTAATATCTCCAATAGTCCGTTTGGTATAATTAGTTAATGTGTATAGGGTATCTTCTTCACTGTATCTAATAATATCTGCCGTTATTTTATGGGTCATCACATTATCATTAAAATGTTCTAAAATAAAATTTGTCCCTTGTTTATTTTTAGGATCAAAACTGCTCACATAAATAAGTTCATTTTCATTTATTTGCCGAAAGACATTAGTGTCTTGAGTATCTTTTCTAGTGGGATGGAAATATTTAAAATCAAATTCATTAAATCCTTTACTTGCAATGGGTGCTAAGTATAAGCCCAATACCAAAGCTAAAATAGCGGCAATAATTGCCCCGTAAATATACGGTCTTAAAAATCTGGAAAAAGACACGCCAGAACTTAAAAATGCTACAATTTCTGTATTATTGGCAAGTTTAGAAGTAAACCATATAACGGATAAAAATAAAAATAACGGGAATAATAGATTTGCAAAATAGATAGTGAAATTTAAAAAATAAACAAGAACTTCACTTATTGGTACGTTGTTATCTAAAATCTTTCCTATTTTTTCGGCTAAATGCACGGTAATTCCAATAGGAATGAATAGCAATAACATGGCGGAAAATGTAAAAAGATAACGTTTTAATATGTACCAGTCTAGTATTTTCAATTTCAGTATGCTGTATTAGATATGTTGTTGATTTATAAATTGAAGTAACTTTTAACTTTATAAACGATTGTCCATTTGTTTAACCATTTTATTTTTCCAATCATTAAAATCTCCCGCTAATATATGTTTTCTGGCTTCACGAACCAACCATAAATAGAATCCTAAATTATGAATGGTTGCAATTTGTTTTCCCAATAACTCATTAACTATAAATAAATGTCTTAAATACGCTTTTGTATAATCTGTATCTACAAAGGTAATTCCCATATTATCAATAGGCAAGAAATCTTCTTCCCACTTCTTATTTTTAATATTTATGGTTCCATGAGCTGTAAACAACATCCCATTTCTTGCATTTCTTGTTGGCATGACACAATCAAACATATCTATACCTAACGCAATATTTTCCAAAATATTAATTGGCGTACCAACTCCCATTAAATATCGAGGCTTGTCTTCTGGTAAAATATTACAAACAACTTCTGTCATCGCATACATTTCCTCGGCAGGTTCACCCACAGACAAACCACCTATGGCATTTCCAACCGCACCAGCATTGGCAATATATTCAGCAGACTGTATTCTTAAATCCTTATAAGTACTTCCTTGGACTATGGGAAAAAAAGCCTGACTGTAATCATATTTAAAGGGTACTTTCTCTAAATGATTAATGCATCTATCTAACCAACGATGCGTCATGTGCATGGATCGTTTTGCATAATTATATTCGCATGGGTAGGGTGTACATTCGTCAAAAGCCATAATAATATCTGCACCAATGCTTCGTTGAATTTCCATCACATTTTCAGGTGTAAAAATATGGTAACTCCCATCTATATGCGACTTAAACTTGACGCCTTCTTCCTTGATTTTTCTATTAGCTGATAAGGAATATACTTGATAACCGCCGGAGTCGGTTAAAATATTTCTATCCCAATTCATAAATTTATGCAATCCGCCAGCTTTTTCAATAACGTGGGTTTGTGGACGCAAATACAGGTGATAGGTATTTCCAAGAATAATATCAGGATTGATATCATTTTTAAGTTCGCGTTGATGCACCCCTTTTACAGTAGCAACGGTTCCAACAGGCATAAAAATAGGTGTTTCAATAACACCATGATCGGTTGTGATGACTCCTGCTCTTGCTTTACTTTGTGTATCCTTGGCTTTTAATTCAAATATCATATTCAGAAATAATAAGTCGGCAAACCTACATATTTTTTTAATTTTAAAATGACTTTATGCCATTTAACTAGGTCCACTAATTACAATTTATCAAAATAAATTGCGGAGATGCAAAAGTAACCAAGAAGAAGCCCTCCCATTAATTTTTTAAAACAGCCCAAGACTTTTAATTTTTTTTTCAAACTCGCTTTTTTACTTAAAAATAGACAGTTAATACTTTGTAAAACTATCTTAATAGCCTATTTTTGTCAAGCAAAATTAACAAATTAGATATGCTAAACACTAAACATTTAGAAGATTTAACCATACAAGTTCGAAGAGACATCTTACGCATGGTTCATAAAGTAAACTCTGGTCATCCAGGAGGCTCATTAGGTTGTACAGAATTCTTGGTTTCATTATATAATGAAATCATGGAAAGAAAGGAAGGTTTTGATATGGATGGTATTGGCGAAGACCTTTTCTTTTTATCTAACGGCCATATCTCACCTGTTTTTTATAGTGTTACATCAAGAGCAGGCTATTTTCCTGTTGAAGAATTAAATACATTCCGATTACTAAATTCTCGCTTACAAGGTCATCCAACAACTCACGAAGGTTTGCCTGGTGTAAGAATCGCTTCTGGTTCTTTAGGCCAAGGGATGTCTGTTGCTTTAGGTGCTGCCCAAGCAAAAAAACTTAATAGAGATAAACATTTAGTATATACATTACATGGTGATGGCGAACTTCAAGAAGGACAAAATTGGGAAGCCATTATGTATGCTGCCGCCAAAAAAGTGGATAATATTATTTGTACAGTCGATTTAAATGGACAACAAATTGATGGTTCTACAGATGAAGTTTTACCAATGGGAAGCATCAAAGCTAAATTTGAAGCTTTTGGCTGGGTTGTGATTGAGATAGAACAAGGCAACAATATTGAAGCTATTTTAAAAGGCATGGCTGAAGCTAAATCCCATACTGGGAAAGGTAAGCCTGTTTGTGTGTTGTTAAAAACCATTATGGGACATGGTGTAGACTTTATGATGTATACACACGCTTGGCATGGTAAAGCACCTAATGATGAACAATTAGCAAAAGGTTTAGCACAAAACCCTGAAACTTTAGGAGATTACTAATAATAAGACCAATTAAGAACATGAAAACATATACATATACAGAAAAAAAAGATACAAGGAGCGGTTTTGGAGCTGGTTTAGCCGAACTAGGAAGAACGAACCCTAATGTTGTAGCTCTTTGCGCCGATTTAATTGGATCTTTAAAAATGGAAAAATTTATTGAAGAAAACCCTGAACGTTTTTTTCAAATTGGTATCGCAGAAGCTAACATGATGGGCATTGCAGCAGGTTTAACTATTGGAGGTAAAATACCTTTTACAGGTACGTTCGCCAATTTTTCAACGGGTCGTGTTTATGATCAAATTCGTCAATCGATAGCCTATTCAGATAAAAATGTAAAAATATGTGCATCGCACGCTGGTTTGACATTAGGTGAAGATGGCGCAACGCATCAAATCCTTGAAGACATTGGTCTGATGAAAATGCTACCAGGTATGACGGTTATCAATACATGTGATTACAACCAAACCAAAGCGGCAACTATCGCAATTGCAGACCACCATGGTCCTGTTTATTTACGTTTTGGAAGACCAGTAGTGCCTATATTCACTCCAGAAGACCAAAAATTTGAGATTGGCAAAGCTGTGATGCTTACAGAAGGTACCGATGTTACTATTGTGGCTACCGGACATTTGGTTTGGGAAGCTTTAGAAGCTTCAAAGGTTTTGTTTGAAAAAGGCATTTCTGCTGAAGTTATCAATATTCACACCATCAAACCTTTAGATGAAGAAGCCATTCTTAAATCGGTTGCAAAAACAGGATGTGTGGTAACTGCTGAAGAACACAATTATCTGGGTGGATTAGGTGAAAGTGTCGCTAGAGTTTTGGCATTAAACAATCCTACACCTCAAGAATTTGTGGCGACCAATGATACATTTGGTGAATCTGGAACCCCCGCGCAGCTTATGGACAAATACGGACTAAATAGTGCCGCCATTGTTGAAAAATCGTTATCAGTTATAAAAAGAAAGTAATAATATTCATTTGGCAACGTTTTTGATTTAGTACAATAACTCGTTCTTTCAGTATATAATTTACATATAATATTGTATGTAAAATTCATTTATCTAATTATATAACAAACAAAAAAAATTATATAACGGATAACAAATGAGACTATATACTTTTGGAAAAGAAAAACTCAAGTCAAATTAAAAACGAAACTTATGAAAAATTTAAAAAGCAAATTACATGCTAGTAAAAAAACTATTTTACTAGCATTATTTTTAGTATCAATATCATCATTTACCTATGCTCAAACAGCTACTGGATTTGGTATTAAAGGCGGTTTAAACTACAATGCTAACGGCGATTATTTTGAGTCTATTGGTAGTAATGCCAAGAATCCTGACAGAAATGTGGGTTACCATGTTGGTTTATTTGGAAAAATAGGCGACCAAATATACTTTAAACCAGAACTTGTTTACACTAGCACTAAGAGTGATTATGACAATGAAAGCTTTGAAATGCAAAAACTGGATGCCCCTATGTTAGTTGGTATTAAAATATTAGGACCCGTTAGTGTTTTTGCTGGACCATCGTTTCAATATATTTTGGATTCTGATTTTAATGGCATAGCCATTGAAGATGTAAAAAATGATTTTAGTGTTGGACTAAATTTTGGTATTGGCCTTAACATAAACAAGCTTGGAATCGACGTCAGATATGAACGAGGTTTTAGTGAAAACGAAGCCACTTTTATAGGTAATAATGGTGTTGGGACCAGTAGATTAGATACTAGGCCAAATCAGCTTATTTTAAGTTTATCGTTACTATTGTAAAACATATATTAATCCAAACAAAAAGCTCACTAAATTAATTTTAGTGAGCTTTTTTTATATGTTTCTTTTCAAGAACTTTTAATTTTTAGCATCTAAGTAATCTGGAATACCATCCCCATCCGTATCTTTTAAGGTTAGAATAGTTCCTGTATAAGTGCCATCTTGCTCTTTTCTTATTTTATTTAAAAGCACTTGATCCGTTTGTAAAGGCGTATCAAGAACCTCTTGCCTAGTTGGTTTATTAACCGTTGTAATTTCGATTTCGTCTCTAGTTAAAATGCCATCACCATCATCATCTGTATCTGCGTAATCAGGGTTAAAATCACCATCGGTATCATCATCATCTGGGTCATTAGGATTTTCAAAATTAACCGTAAATTCACCATCTCCATTCAAATCTTCTAGATAAGAAGGAATACCATCTCCATCAAAATCGTTTTGAAACATTCTTAATAATTCAAACTTAAATATTATGGGAGAATAAGCTGGAATATTACGTTGTGCATTAGCAAAATACCCTAATCCAGATGGCAAAAACATAACACCCACTCCTTTATTTACAAAATTCACTGTGCCATCTTCAGTATCAACAAAGGATTCTGCAGTATTAAAATCTGGCAACACTTTTCTCCAACCGGGGATTAATTCGGTTAAACTCCATGTTATTGGTGATACAACATTATCAAATATTTTATTATCTAAAGTAAATCCTTCATAAGTAAAAAATATATTATCAGCAAAAGTAGGTTTATCTTCTCCACCTCCTTGATTTAATTTAAGAACATAAAATTCGTATGGTGTACCTGCGTAAGTTACTTCTTTAGGATCTCCCACGGCAGTCATTAACAATGTGCTACCATCAGGCACTACTTCTCCCTCCTCCAATTTAGTGATGATAATATCTGAAAGACTGGGGTTTGGATTTGATACAAAATCTGCTGAATTATAATAATGGCTTTCTAAATACTCAATCAAAGAATCATTATCAATTAGTTGTTGCTCGCCTCGATCTCTAGGAGGTATTGGAGGTGTAGTATCATCATCATCCTTTTTACAAGACAATAGACCTAATGTTAAAAACAACATAAGTAACCCAATTTTTCCTAAATTCATTTGCAATTTTTTATTGTTTTTCTCTACTTTCATATAATACAATATATAACCATTCAACATTTACAGATTTAAATAGTAAATGTATCATTATTGTTTATTTTTGAGGTCGCAAGATACAATTTTAAAGTAATCTTGCACAAGAACATTAACGTAGTTTTTATAAATATTATATGCGAATTGATAAGTATTTATGGTGTGTTAGGTACTATAAAACCAGAACTTTAGCTACTACCGCTTGTAAAAAAGGACATATTAGGGTAAACAATGATATTGTAAAACCTAGTAGGGAAGTTTATGCACAGGATAACATTGAGATAAGATTAAATCAAATAAAATATCAAATTACCGTCAATGACCTCCCCGAAAGCAGAGTTGGCGCCAAATTGGTTGATATATATAGAATTGACAAAACCCCGAAGGAACAATTTGAAGCACAAGAACTCTTAAAATACGCGAAGGATTATTATAGAGAAAAAGGTGTAGGAAGACCAACTAAAAAAGATAGAAGGGATATAGACGATTATAATGATGAAGCATCTAATGAATAACATTTAATTCCGTAGAAAGTGAATGCGACATGTTCAATCTGTCATTTGAAAAAAAGTAAAGTAAACAAATAAAAATGAGTAATTTTATACTTTTAATTTTTTAACCAAAACTTATGGAAGTTAAAAACAATATAATACTAAACCACGACGAAATCAATCATAAAATTAGACGTATTGCGTTTCAAATTTATGAAGCAAATGTGAATGAAAAGGAAGTTGTTTTAGCTGGCATAGATAGTAATGGCTATATTTTTGCTAAAAAATTGAAAACGGTTCTTCAAAAAATATCAGACATAAATGTGATACTTTGCAAAGTAACCATCGATAAAAAAAATCCTTGGTTAGATATTAAAACCTCTCTTTCTCCGGAGGATTATAAAAACAAATCCTTGGTGTTGGTGGATGATGTATTGAATTCTGGAACGACACTAATTTATGGTGTAAAACATTTTTTGAATGTGCCATTAAAACAATTTAAAACGGCTGTTTTGGTAAATAGAAACCATAAAAAGTATCCCGTTAAAGCCGATTTTAAAGGTATTTCCTTATCAACGTCGTTACACGAACATGTGCATATCAATTTAGATGGAAAATCTTTTGAAGCCTTTTTAGAATAAATTTAAAAGCAATTCTTCTACAATATCAGTTTCTGTTTTATTGTCGGTTGTAATTTTTACTTCTGCCAGATTATAAAATTGAGAACGTTCAAATAAATGTTTACCAATAAACTCAGTAAGCAAATCGTCAGTTTTTATATGAGCTATTAAAGGGCGTTTGGATTTTTCATTTTTTAATCTACTAACCAATTCAGGAATCCCAGTTTTTAAGTAAATACTTTTAGAATTGTTGTCGTTTAAAATAACATCCATATTGTTTCCGTAGCAAGGGGTACCACCTCCAAGGGATAAAACCACGTTGTTTTTATTCGTTAAAATTGTTTTTAAATGTGCTGTTTCCAACTTTCTAAAATAAATTTCTCCTTTAGATTTAAAAATATTTACAATAGAGGTTTGCTCCTCTTTTTCGATATAATCATCTAAATCAATAAAATCATAATTCAATTTATTTGCTAAAATCTTCCCTATAGTTGACTTTCCAGAAGCCATATACCCAATTAATATTACATTCATTATTTGGCTTTTAAATTGATTCTTAAAAACATAGATATTCGTCAGGCAAAAAAACAAAAAATTATACAAAAAAAGCATTGTTTTATTAATTAAACATTTTATATTTGCACCCTCATTAAAGAGACTAGACCTGGTAGCTCAGTCGGTAGAGCATTTCACTTTTAATGAAAGGGTCCTGGGTTCGAATCCCAGCCCGGTCACTTTAATTAACTTTCAACAAGTAGTTACGAAGCCTTGAAAATTATAATATTTTCAAGGCTTTATTTTTTTAGGTGATTATTGGCCCACTTTAGTTTGAAAGGATCTTCATTAATGATGATTAAGAATCAACTTTTTAAATACAAATTAAAAGTTTATAACTATATTAGAAGTGTTTAAAATACTCCTAATCTTAAAAATAATAACTTTTGAATATCATAACACTTACCATAAATCCTGCTTTAGATAAAAGTGCCAAAGTAGATGGCTTGGTGCCTGACCAAAAGCTCCAATGCCATTCCATAGGTTATCAACCTGGCGGCGGTGGTATTAACGTCTCTAGAGTGCTCAATAGGCTTAATGAACAAACACGTTGTATATTTACTTCCGGTGGTGATACTGGGAAAAATCTTAATGAATTACTTTTAAAAGAAGGCATTAATCCGGAAACTATGTCTGTAAAAGCATGGACAAGGGAAAACCTGTCCATTGTGGATACAAAAACCAATTTTCAATATCGTTTTGGGATGCCAAGTCATGGATTACAAGATGTGGAACTCGTTGAGCTAAAGTCGGTGCTAGATAAATGCCTTAGTAATGGTGATATGCTTGTTTTAAGCGGAAGCCTTCCACCAAACGTAGCAACAGATTATTATGCGACATTAATCCAATATGTATCCAACAAAAACATTAGGATTGTTATTGATACTTCGGGCCCCGCACTCGCAGAGGCACTTAAAGAAAAGGTTTTTCTGGTAAAACCCAATCAAAAAGAGTTGGCACAATGGGCTGGTAAAGAATTTTTATCAAGCATGGAACAAGAAGCCTTTGCTTTAGACAGGGTTAAATCTGGTAATGCTACGTATGTTGTAGTTTCTTTAGGTGCAAGAGGCGCCTTTATGGCATCTAAGGATGGTATTGTTTATCAGTCCACTCCTTCAGTATCGGTAAAAAGCACTATTGGTGCTGGCGATAGTATGGTGGCAGGGTTAATCTATGGAATTAAGAACGATTTTTTGGTAAAGGATATTTTAAAATGGGGCGTTGTTTGTGGTGTCGCAACAACGATGAATGAAGGAACCAATCTAGCCAGCAAATCACATATTGACAACGTTTTGAAAATGATGAATGTAGCTTAAACTCCCAAAGTTAGGAAGCAAGAAATTTTAATTTTAATAATTGACTTTCTCTAACTAACGATTAGTTGGGTTCAACTAGCCCTGAATTCTTGTTACAAATCAAAACCATAAGCAAGACGAACCAATACCTGGCCTAAGCCATTATCTGCTATACCATCTTTAATAATAGGAAAGTCTTTTAAAAATTCATATCTTATACTTATATCTACATATTTGGTTGCATATCCAATACTTGGTCCAAAAAGCATAGAATTGTTGTTATATTCCTTAGTCACGGAAAACACACCTCCCATTTCACCCATTACATAAAATTCATTACTAAAGAGAAATGTTTTATAACCAACTTTTATTGGAATGTAACCAAAATTTACACCATCATCATCAACAAATAAATTATTATAACCTGTAGTGAAGGTTAAAGAATATGTTTTCGAAATATTGTATTGCAGCCTTACGTCTCCCCCTACATTAAAGCTATAAGGATCATTAAAAGGTAAACCTCCACTAAGACCAACACCTAGTTTAAGACTTCTTTCATAAGTATCAGCATTGTCTTGTGAGTAAGAAAAATTTGTGCAGATAGAAACACAAATAATTACTAGGATTTTTATGGTGTTTTTCATGGTTTTAATTTATGGATTGAATAATTGTTTTATTATAATTGATGTGTAGTAATAGCAAAAAAAAACACTGTAAAATCAGTGTTTTTTTTTGCTACCGTTCTTAATTTAATTTTAAAGCGAAATAAATGCTTATGTTACTATTTTTGCCATCTGGCACCGTGTAGGTTGTTCCACCGAAATCTCTTTCTTTTCCTACAGCTATGAGGCCATAATTGTAACGGGCTCCAATTCCAAATGAATCAAAATCAAAACCAATACCAGCTGATAGACCCGCATCAAACTTATTGAAATCGTCGTTATCAAAATTACTTTCAAAATCATAAGTTCCCTCACTTGACTCATTTGTTACTTGTGAATCAATTAAATAAGCAACGTAAGGACCCACATGGATATTAAAATTATCCGTTACATTCATTTTCAATAAAACAGGAACTTCTATATAATTCAATTTAAATTTAGCTGTACCTGTTGCAAATAAATTATCATAACTTAATTCAGATCCTTTTCTACTATATAAAAATTCAGGCTGAATGGATAAAGAACTTGATACTGGAATGTTTACATACAAACCCGCATTAAAGCTTGTTAACATATTGTCGTCATCAACATCTTCAGTATACATATTTGAAAAATTAACCCCTCCTTTAACACCAAATTGAACTTGTAATGGATCGTTTGTTTGAGCTTGTGCCGTTATCAATGAGGCTCCAAAAATTAAAATTAGAGCTGAATAAATTCTGTTTTTCATACTAATAATTTTTATGTTTAAATTATACTCAACAAAGGTGCAATACCGCAACGTCTTATCTATTATAAAATATTATATCCTTTTTACATAATTGCCATTATAACCAACAACATAATACTGTAAGAATATATCACTCTTACAACCAACGGTTAGTTCAAAGTACCATTATTAATACTTTTTTTAGGAATTAAGTTCTATTCCTCCTTTTCAATTTATAAATAGACAAGCTATTAAGTCAATCAAAATTGTAATAGAGCACATTCGATAATATTACTGTCAATATCTTTAATCTGTCTAAAATCAAAACAAGACACATTTAATTTTTAAAATCATAAATATGAAACTACAAAACAAAAGAATCGCCATATTAGCTACTGATGGATTTGAAAAATCAGAATTATTCGACCCCTTAAAAGCTTTGAAAGAACAAGGCGCGACTGTAGAGATCATTTCAATAAAAGAAGGTAACATTAAAAGCTGGGATGATAAAAATTGGGGAGAAACTATTAAAGTAGATAAATTAGCTAAGAATGCCAATCCATCTGACTATAGTGCATTAATACTACCGGGAGGTGTTATTAATCCAGATTTATTGCGGGTTAATGAAGACGCTTTATCATTTATCAGGAATTTTTTTTCACAACGAAAACCTGTTGCCGCCATTTGTCATGCGCCATGGTTGCTAATTAGTGCCAAAGTCATAGAAAATAGAACGGTAACGTCTTACTTCAGCATAAAAGATGATCTTATCAATGCTGGTGCACGTTGGAAAAATCAAGAAGTGGTTGTAGATTCTGGATTAATTACAAGTCGAGATCCACAAGATTTGCCTGCTTTTATAAATAAGATTATTGAAGAAGTAGCTGAAGGTAAATATGAAAAAGAAGTTTTAAAAGCTTAGAAATTTTCGCCTCAATCTCAACTATATATTAAGAGAAGCTCGATGAGCTTCTCTTAATTAGTTTTAAAAAGAAATAGTTATATGAATATTATAGGAAACATTATTAAAGGGGCCATAGAGTTAACGGAAAAATTAACGCCCTCATCCAACCCTATCAAAAATCAGAAGGAGGTATTACAATATTTACTTGAAACAGCTAAGGATACTGCTTTTGGTAAATTCTATAATTTTGATGACATCTTGGAAAGTGAAGACATGCAAACACGCTTCGCTGATACGATTCCCTATTTTGATTATAATAACATAAATGAAGCCTGGTGGTCTAAACTACATGAAGGACAAACCAATGTAACATGGCCAGATAATCCAGATTATTATGCACTCAGTGCCGGTACTACTGGAAAAGCCAGTAAACGCATTCCTGTAACTCAAGCCATGATTGATAACATCAAATCTACTGGAATTGCACAAATTTTGGCATTAAGTAATTTTGATTTGCCTGCTGCTTTTTTTGAAAAAGGCATCTTAATGCTAGGAAGTTCAACTGATTTACTCGAAAAAGAAGGACATTTAGAAGGCGAAATTAGCGGTATAAGCGCGAGCAATATTCCTGCCTGGTTTAGAGGTTATTATAAACCGGGTGAAGATATTGCTCAGATTAAAGATTGGGACACCCGTATTCGCCAAATTGCCGAACATGCTACAGATTGGGACATAGGTGCCATAAGCGGTATCCCTTCCTGGATTGAGCTCATGTTGATTGAGGTTATTTCTCATAACAAAGTAAAAAATATTCATGAAATTTGGCCAAATTTAGAAGTATATACATCTGGTGGTGTTGCATTTGGTCCCTATGAAAAAACCTTTAACACCCTTATGGGTAGACCCATTACCGTTATTGATACATACTTAGCATCTGAAGGATTTATGGCATTTCAAACCAGACCGGAAACAGACGCTATGCAATTAGCTACAAATCAGGGTATTTATTTTGAATTTGTCCCTTTTCTCCCAGAATATATAAATGAAGATGGCTCAATAAAACCTAAGGCTCCAGCCCATACCCTTGATAGCGTAGAACTCAACAAAGAGTATGTATTAATTATAAGCACCGTTGCTGGCGCTTGGAGATATATTATTGGTGATACTATTGAATTTAAGGATATTGAAAGAGCAGAGATTAAAATAACCGGGCGTACTAAATTTTTCTTAAACACTGTAGGGTCTCAGCTTTCCGTGAACAAACTGGATGATGCCATTAAACACCTTGAAGAAAGCTTTAATATTGAAATAAGGGAATATACTATATGTGCAAAACGTTATGAGGGCGAATTCTATCATAGTTGGTATTTAGGCACAGTAGATAATATTGAAAGTGATGTACTAGCCCAATCAATAGATGATTATTTAAAAGCTAATAAAAATTACGATGTGGCCCGTACTAAAGCATTAAAAGGTGTGAAGGCAAAAACCATTCCATCATCGATTTTTTATGAATGGAACGCTGTTAATAATAAGAAAGGCGGACAAGTTAAAATGCAACGCGTTATGAATGAAGATACATTTTCTGAGTGGGAAACATTTGTTGCCAAATGGAATATCTAATTCTCATTTTCTTTAAATAACTTTGGATTATCCTCTCTTTCTTGAACAATCATCATAATTTCTTCTGGAGATAGATAAAACCGTTTTATCCTATTTTTATATTTTTCAAGAAAGCCAGCCTCATTTAAAATAAAGTTTTTGGTAGCCAAAATATAATCTTCCATACCATGCATAACCGCAAAGGTATCAGCATCACGTTCAGCTTTTTTCATAAACCTTTCAGAGAACAAATACCCTAAACCAAAGCCTATCAAATTAAAACCACTCCGTTGATGATAATCCATTATATGACCCAATTCGTGTCCAAACCATCCTATCAATACCATGGGAGGAATATCTTTAGTTTGGTAAATGTTATCCGAAATTCTAAAGGTTTTACTTATTAATACTACATATTTTCGCTTTTTTTTAGCCAAGAATACAGTACCAATAGTTGGTTGAGCTTGCATGGTGGATTTCCTAATATTTTTTTTGAATTTAAACTCTATAGCCACATCCTTTAGTTCAGGATAATATGACAACGCCATTTTAACTTCATTAGCAATAGATTTGGGATATATATGTTTAGTATTCAAAAAATAATCAATTTTGATTTATGTATAATCTAAAGTTCTCTTCTTAAGCTTACCGGTTACAAATTGACAATATAAAAAACTACTAGCACTTAACAACATGCAAATTTCAAAAGGAAATTTATTAAGATTTCTTAAATTATATTTTCTCAAAAAATAAAACGGCTTGGATCCAAATTAACCACCAATAATTTCGCCCCCATTAATATGGATAAATTGACCTGTAATATAACTACTATCTTCACATGCCAAAAAAACATAAGCAGGCCCAACCTCACTGGGTTGCCCAGCTCTGCCCATTGGGGTATCTTGACCAAAGTCGGTTACATCATCAAAACTAGCTGGAATAAGCGGTGTCCAAATAGGCCCCGGAGCAACACCATTAACACGGATTCCTTTTTTAGCCAATTGTGCAGATAACGATCTTGTAAAACTTACAATCGCTCCTTTTGTGCTAGCATAATCAATGAGATGTTCGCTTCCTCTGTAAGCAGTAACCGAACTTGTATTTATTACAACATCACCCTTCTTAAAATATTTTAAAGCCGCTCTGGTCAAATAAAAAAACGGATATATGTTAGTCTCAAAAGTTTTGTGCAGTTGTTGTTTATTGATCTCTGTAAGGGAATCTTTTGGAAACTGCATAGCGGCATTGTTAACTAAAATATTTATGTGTCCATATTCCTTAACACAAGCTTCAATACTTGCATTGCAATTCGCCTCTTGCTTTAAATCCATTTTGATAAGAAGGCATTTTCTACCTTCTTTTTCCACTAGTTTTTTTATATTTTTGGCATCAGTGGTCTCTTTTAAATAAACCAGTGCAATGTCTGCTCCTTCTTTAGCAAAATGTAAGACAGTGCTACCTCCAATACCGCTATCGCCCCCTGTAACTAAAGCAATTTTATTTTTTAATTTTTCAGAGCCCTTATAATTTGCGCGTATTAACTCTGGTTGAGGATTCATTTTATGTTCTTCTCCTGGCTGGGATAGCTTTTGTGCCGGGAATTTGCTTGGCTTTTTCATAATAATTCTCATTTCACATTTTAGCAAATTAAAAACTATTGATAGAAAACCATAAACTCTATTAAACTAAAAATTAATCCAATAAATACCTTTATAATTAATCTATTCCTAAAGACTGTAACTGAAAACAAAGAAATAATTCTTAATTCCTTTGTGGAATTGTTCTAAAAAATACTGTTCATTTTCATCAAATAACAAGGGTTCATTCCTTGTTTCAACCCATGGTTTTTAATAAATATTTAAGTGAGTATTCATTTATTTTAGTCATACAGCTAAACTGATTGGGTTAAGAAATATCTTTTTAAGGGCAATGATGCTCTCATTCAAAATATAACTTAGCTAAATTAATTGTGAATTTTAATCAAAAAAGATTTCCAGTAATGATATCAAATAAACCACCACCACTATGATATGAACTATAATAACCCTTTAAATTATGAGAAGTGCTATAAAAATTAAAAATCCAGCTACTAGCAGTAAGTCGGCTATCAACAAACATGTAGACTATAAAGATAGACTTAATTTCAAAGTTAATAAACCTAAGAACTTACCAAAGGTTTTAATACTATCAACATATCCTCCAAGACAATGTGGTATAGCAACCTATACTCAAGATTTAAAAAATGCGCTTGACAATACATACGAAAACAGTTTTGACACAACAATATGTGCAGTTGAATCAAACGTAGAGAGGCATACTTATGAAAAAGATGATGTCGATTTGGTGTTAAATACGGACGATTTACAATCATTTATATTAATATCCAAAATGATTAATGCCGATGAAAATATTGAACTAGTCATGGTTCAACATGAGTTTGGATTATTTAAAAATAATGAAGACATATTTATAAATTTTTTAAAGATACTCAACAAACCAATAATTCTAGCCTTTCATACCGTACTGCCCAACCCGACTTTGGCTTTAGAAGTACATGTTAAAGCTTTGGCATCGACGGCTAAAATAATTACGGTTATGACAAAATCCTCATCTGAATTACTAATAAACACCTATGGTATAAATCCAAGAAAAATAGAAATCATACCGCATGGAACCCATTTAGTAAAACACAAGAAAAAATCGATTCTTAAAGAAAAATATAACTTATCGGGAAGAAAAGTGATATCTACCTTTGGTTTATTGGGACCCGGAAAAAGTATTGAAACCACTTTAGATGCTTTACCCAACATTATAAAAGAACACAAGAATATTATTTTTTTAGTTATAGGTAAAACACACCCAACACTTTTTAATAGAGAAGGCAATACTTATATGGATTTCCTACAGAGAAAGGTAGAAGAATTAAAATTAAACGACCATGTTAAGTTTATAACTAAATTTGTTCCACTTCCCGAATTACTTGAATACCTGCAATTATCTGACTGTTATGTGTTTACTTCAAAAGACCCAAATCAGGCTGTAAGTGGCACCTTTTCTTATGCAGTAAGCTGTGGTTGTCCCATTATCTCTACGCCCATTCCCCATGCCAATGAAGTTTTACGAAATGGTAGTGGCGTTCTTTTTGATTTTGGTAACTCCGAACAATTGGCCAAGGAAGTAAATACATTATTAAATAATAAAAATCTTAGAAATGACATGAAATTGAAAGGATTGCATGCTTCATCTGCTACCTCTTGGGAAAATGCATCGATAGCACATGCCCATATTTTTTCTAAAGAAGTAAAAAAACCATTAAAACTAACCTATAAAAAACCACAGATCAACCTTGACCATCTAAAAGCGATGACGACAGATGTTGGAATCATTCAATTTTCAATAATTAACACTCCAGATTTAAAATCTGGCTATACAGTAGATGATAATGCCAGAGCACTAATAGCTATGTGCCAACATTACAAATTAACGCATAATCCATCCGATTTAAAATTGATAAAGACATACATCAATTTTATTTTAAAGTGTCAACGTTGCAATGGTTTATTTTTGAATTATGTGGACAAGGATAAAAAATTCACCAAGCAAAATGATAAAGAGAATTTAGAAGATGCCAATGGAAGGGCCATATGGTCTTTAGGCTATGCGTATTCATTAATGGAAGAAGCAATTGATCTAGATATAACTCTCCTTCAAAACATGAAATGGGCAATCAATGAATTTCAATTACAAATGCAACATTTCAAATCCCCTAGAGCCCTAGCCTTTATTATAAAAGGTTTATTCTTTTTTAATATGAAGCTTAACAGTAGGGAAATAACCATATCTATTGAAGATATGGGTAACAAACTTGTTGATTTATATAAGTTCCATTCTGAAGACGATTGGAATTGGTATGAACCTTATCTAACCTATGCCAATAGCGTATTACCGGAAGCATTATTATGTGCATGGAAAGCTACTGGGAAAACAAAATTCAAGCTTATAGCTAAAGAGTCTTTTGATTTTTTACTTTCGAAAACGTTTGACGAAAATTCAATTAAAATAATATGTAATCAAAACTGGCTGATAAAGGGATCTGATGAAAAATTAGCATATATAGGAGGAGAACAACCCATTGATGTTACATACACCATTTTGGCTTTAAAACAATTTAATCTAATTTTCCCATTAGAAGATTACGATACCAAAATGAAAATAGCTTTCAGCTGGTTTCTTGGCAACAACCAATTAGAACAAATTATTTATAATTCTTGTACAGGAGGCTGCCATGATGGTCTTGAAGCGAACAATGTCAATTTGAACCAAGGAGCAGAATCTACTGTTAGTTATTTACTGGCCCGGCTAGCTTTTGAGGAAATGGATTAAAACTTGCATTTCCTCATACACAATTATATTAACCTTATGCTTTGAGAGCCGTTAAGAGATCATCCAAATTAATAGTAATGTAAGAGGATGAATAATCTGATACGGCATAAGGTAAAATCAAATGGTTGTTATGAATAATACTTCCGCATGAATATACAACATTTGGAACATAACCTTCTCTTTCTTCTTCCAAAGGAGAAAGAAGAGGTTCTTTTAACCTGCCAATTTCTTTAGTTGGGTCTTCTAAATCCAATAATGAAGCACCAATACAATAACGTCTCATGGCTCCCACACCGTGGGTAATTAATAACCAACCTTGATCTGTGTATATGGGTGAGCCACAATTTCCTATTTGCGTAAACTCCCATGGGAATTTAGGCTCTTGAATTTTTATGGGATTATTCCATAATGTGATTCTTTTGGAATAAAAAAGGTAATTATTAACGCCATCAATTCTTGCCAACATAGCATACTTACCTTTAATCTTACGGGGAAAAAGAGCGAAATTTTTATTTTGTGCGCCATCGCCGTGCATGGGCATGATTCTGAAATTCCTAAAATCGTTTGTTGAAAGTAATTTAGGGAGTATGGTGTAACCATCATAGGCCGTATAAGTGGCATATATGGTTTCAGTGCCATCATCTTCCGTAAAACGCACAAATCTGGCATCCTCAATTCCTTTACTCTCTGATGGTGAAATAGGGAAAATAGCACGTTCTGAAATATTGGAATCTTCATGAAATTCAATATCGTAATAAGAATCAATCAGCCAGGTCATTTCGTTAAGCGCCTTTTTTCTTTGTTCATCTATGTCCTGTTTCAATACGTCCCCAACGGCATCTTTTAAAGCAAAATATTCGAATCTGCTTGATAATGAATTCATAATGGTTGAAGAATATTCCTTTGGAATATTCATTTCCTCCATTTTCTTCATAAATCGTTTTTTATTATACGTTTTTTTATTTTTAATATTAGGAAGGTCGATATGTTTATGAAGATTCTCCATATGTAAATTATTGGAGGCATCCAAAATGCCTTTCCTGAAAACGATAGAGGACAAATGTCCCTCTCCTGTAGCCCTAAACGATATTATGACCCGTTTTTCTCCTTCAGACAAAAAAGACTGATCGAAATCTTCAACAATAGAGGGATTAAACAACGCGGAGGCCTCTACAGAATATTCCATGGTACTGTAAGAGCCTATTAAAAGTTTACGTTCCAAAGATAATTTTTTATGATCCATCCCCATGGATTCTATGAGATTCACGTAATTATAAAAGTGTTTTAAAAAAATATTTGAAATATTTCTGTGCCTGCCCAGAAACTCTTTAAGGGTTATTTCTAATTCATGTTTAACCTCTATCTCGCTTAAACTCATGATACGGTGCACGAGATTAATGGTTCTAGCATCACCATTATTAAAAAACCTGGCCACTACCCTACTAGAATCTGGTTTAAAATATAGATTTTTACGAACTACTGTAATTGACATGGTATTATCTAATTTTTAAATTATTGTTTCATTTTCATTTTAAAATCTGTTACTATTAAACTGGTATAATAACATAAACTGCCTATAAATTAATTGGAGATTGTTTTAACCGAATTAATTTATAGGCAGTAAAATAATTGCATTATGTTTCTTAATTAACAGCTTTTCTATTAAGTCTGCTTTCTGCTAATTTATTTAAATTGTGATTTGCATCATATTCTTCATCCAAACTTTCCTGTAATTTACTTGCTATATTATTATAGCCCAATTCCTTAGCATATCTAACAGCAGTGCCATACCCCGAAATCTCATAATGCTCTATACGTTGAGCTCCTGCAACAAGGCCAGCATCCATAACCTCAGCATCCTTTACTTCCTCTATGAAACTCTCAGTTTCACTGATTAAACCTTTCATAGCCTTACAGGTTTCTCCAGTTGGAGATATATCTAGTTCTTCACAAATGTCTTGAAGTCGCTTTTTTTGTGCTTTAGTTTCCTCTAAATGGACTTCAAACGCTTTCTTTAATTTGCTGTCTCCGGCATTACTAACAACCTTAGGAAGTGCATCGATTAATTGCTTTTCTGCACTATATAAATCTTTTAATTGATGTTCGAATAAATCTTTTAATGTTTTCATGTTTTAAGTTTTTTAATTGTTTGTTTAAAGATATTTTGAAAAGTTGCGGGCGACTAATCTTAAAAATAAAATTATTGACCCATTTGATATATCGCTTTGGCACCTTAACATTTAATGCATCACAATATTCTTGGTATGATATGTATTGAAAAACCAGAATGAAATTGTTAATGCCAATAATATAAAAAGAGAAGTTTAACACTTCTCTTTTCAATTGACGTTGACCTATTAATTAATGTATATCCTCTAATTTTTTAATGGTATTAAGGTCATTGGCAATAGCTTCTCTCTGTTTAAGTATTACGCCTTGTGTGCTAAATGGCAACGACGTTTCGTTAAGAATGTCATTATACTCTTCTAGAGCGGCCTTTTCACCTCTAATAGCTTCTTCCAGCATCGATTCATCATTATCCGAAGAAAACAATGCCTTTACATCCATCCATGTTCGGTGGGCTGCACCAGCAAAACTTCCTTCTTTTTGAACATCTTCACCAAAAGAAACAATTTCCGCTTTTAACTCCTGTCCAAACGCATAACGCTGCTGCGCTTTTCTTTGAAAATAATTTTTTAAATATGTATGCTCTGTATTTTCTGCTGCTTTTCTAAAACCTTTTTCAGCATCATATGTTTTCTCTAAAAGATCATTCAATTTATTACCTATTGTTTCTGTGTACGTATTCATAATAATTTAAGTTTAATTAATGATTATAATTTATTTGTGTAATTTAGAGATGAAAATCTCCAGCTATTGATGCTTTTAAATGAAAAATTGACTCATTTAAACGGCATTCATATTTAAGCTTTTAATAGACAAAAGATTTTGATGATTTTGGTAATGCTTGGGGCTACAATTATATTTTTCTTTGAAAATTTTGGAAAAATAACTTCTACTTGTAAGCCCTACTGAGTAAACAATTTCTGAGATATTGAGTTCTGTTGTTCTTATTAAATTTTCTGCTACTTCAATTCTTATATTTCTAATAAAATCGGCAACTGTTCGATTGTGCAATATTTTAAACCCCTCTTGTAATTTAAAGGGTGATAAACCTGATTTTCTGCTTAAATACTTTAAACTGTATTGAATTTCCGGACAACTTCTTATATGTTCGGTTATATCTTTTACAGCCTCCATATCTGTTTGGGTAAGGGAATAATAATTGGTCATGGCATTACTTAGGTCATTTTTATGCTGTTCAATTTCAAGAGCTAGAATTAAATAAACAACACTATTAATCAATAAATTCCTAACCAATCCTTTTTGGCTCAAAGAGTTAAGATGATTTATTTTTTCTACAATCTTCAAGTTGAAAGAGCCTATATATGAAAAAACACTATGCTTCTGATCGAGAATGAATGTGGTTTTTAATTGATCTCTTAATTCTTTATCTGAAACCGATAATACATCCACAGTAACCATAGAGAATTCTACCTTTTTATTTTTTTCAAAACTGAAAAAAATGTTGTTTTCTGAAGAGTTTGAAAAAATGCCCGTTTGAAATTGACCTAGTTTATTTTCTTTAGCGTGGCCTTCAAAACTTTGCTTAACATGTCCTTTGGAACAGTATCCAAAATAAATCGAACTCGTATCGCTCAGTCTATTTAAAAAAGATACATCTTCTTTAAATACAATGCTATATTCCATATAAATAATTGCTTTTTCTATGGAAACTCCTGAGATAAATCCTTTAACAATATCATTGTTAAGTTCCAATTTGTATTCTTTAGACTTTATATCTAGTTTTCCACCCAATTCCGCTTGAAGTTGATCAAAAATAACAGAGAGGGAATTTGAAGTTATTGATACCGTTTTCATACTTATTCTTTTTTTTAAATTATTAAAAGTGGGTTGCTTTTTATTAATAGAAAATCAAATTTTACAGTGTTTAATAAGACCGATTTAATTTCATATTTTGGTTAAATACCTCACAATAAATTCAAAAGCTCGATTGCCCTTAATGAATAAAGGCGCATGCTTTAAATCTTAAATTTTCAATAAGGTTAATATTTATTTATATTGTTTTAACAAAATTGCAATAAGAGGCTACATGTTTTGTTACATCATTTTATAATTACTTTATATAATTTTTGTTATCTTGAATTTTCTTAAAACATTAGTCCCCAAGCCATTCTTAATGAATTATAAAATACCGGAGAGCCTTTATGTGCTATTTTAAACAAAAGTGTTTGGCAGGATTGTTTTTTTGATTTAGGCTAAAGAATATGAATCATTAGTGATAATTATTTCTCTAATTCCATTAAATATTTTTACTTATATTATTTTATTTTAAAAAAATAATTTTATGGACTATCAGAATAAAGATTTAAAAAAATCTGACACATTTAAACTTAAGCATATGCCAAGTTTACTAATTACAACCTATAAAGCTTGGATTGAAAAAGAACCCTTTAAATTAGGTGCCATCGTTGCCTACTACGCTATATTGTCTCTGCCGGCTTTACTAATAATAATATTGAATTTGGTTGGCACCTTATGGGGAGAAGAATTGGTTAAAGGTGAATTAAATTCTGAAATATCAACGGCTTTAGGACCTGATACCGCTACCTCTATTTTAAATATGGTTACTAAAAGAGGTGATGAATCTACTTCTATATTCGCTACTATCTTAGGAATTGGCATTTTATTATATGGTGCTACGGGCGTTTTCTATCAATTACAAAATGCACTAGATGATATTTGGGAGAAAAAACAAACCTTTTCAAATGAAATAATAGCTACTTTATTGGGGAGACTGAAAAGTTTTGGATTCATCTTGATTTTTGGATTTTTATTACTTATAAGTTTCATCTTAACAGCTTTACTTACCACATTTGCCAATAGAATAACTCATCTCCTTTCAAGCGACATTTTAGATTTTGCATATATTATAGATATCATATTGTCTATGGTATTTATCTATTTCTTATTTGCAGCCATGTTTAAATATTTACCAAGTACGCCTGTAAAATGGAAAGCCGTAAAAATAGGAGCGGGTTTAACAGCACTTTTGTTTATTATAGGTAAATATATTTTAGCCTTCTACTTTGGAAAAACAGAACCTGGCTCCACATATGGGGCTGCAGGATCTATAATTATAGTCATGCTTTGGACCTCATATACCAGCTTAATTCTCTTCTTTGGTGCCCAGTTTACAAAAGTCTATTCCGATAAGTATTTAATGAATATTTCTTAATAGCTATCATCTTCATTGTATACGTCATATATCAGATAGCGTTAAAATTTAGTCTAAATGAGTTAATTATTATTACCCACAAAACCTAGATTTATCCCGATAATTTAAAGATTTTAATTAATAATCTTACAGTATTTTTGACTAAATAATTGGATAACAACTATTTAAAATTATATATTATGAGAAGTATTCTTTGGTTAATCGCCGTTATTTGTATAATAATTTGGATTTTAGGATTTTTCGGAGTGGTAGAAGGTATCGCTACTGGCAGTTTGATATATGTTCTTTTAGTAATTGCTATAATTGCTATTTTATATAACATAATTTCAGGGAGAAGACCCCTTGATTAATTATTCTAAACATTCCTGTTCCAATCTTACATAAATATTTTTAAAAATAAAATTATGCTTTTAAAACCGCTCTTAATTTACCTAGCTGATGATGATAATGAAGATCGTATGCTATTTAAAGAGGCACTGGATGATATAGATATGAATGTATCCATTGAAGATTTTGACAATGGAGTAACCCTTATGGTTAATCTTTTAGATGTAAATAAACCATTGCCTGATATGATCTATTTAGATTTAAATATGCCCTTAATGAATGGAGAGGAATGTTTAAATGATATTAGAAACGAACCTAGGCTTTCACACATTCCCATAGTCATTTACTCTAACTATGCTGACAAGTCCATTTCTGATGAATTACAAAAAAAGGGTGCTAATTTATATCTGGTAAAGCCCAATTCGTTTAAGATGCTCAAAAATTTATTAAGTAGAAGTTTGGAATACATTCATCTTTCACGAGATACTAGCGATTTTTCGGAGTTTGTAATCACAGAAAAAACTAATAAAGTATAGAGTAGTTCATATCCTTATATTTTTTAAGCCATATTACGACATTCTTGTGCACAGGCTAAACATGAAGCGGCACAAACTTTACAATGTTCGTGGTCATGTTGTTGGCATTGTTCGGCACACCATTCACATATATCGGCACATACTCTGCAATACTCTTTTGTTAAAGGCCCACCGGCAACCATAAATTTAATACAAATTAAACAGGCATCTACACACAACAAACAACATTTAGGACAATCATTCATACTTTCTTTACCGAGCATTTGAACAAGACAATTTTGACAATCGATCATGCATTGGTAGCAAGCCTTTATACAGTTTTCATAATTAATTTTCATCTCTGTTATTTTATATTTACTTTAAAATTAACAGGATAGCCCCTATCACTTTTGCTCAAAACCAATAATTTTTGACGCTATGAAAAGTATACCATAGCATCAATCTAAAATGCAAGAACTTGAAAGAGCAGATTAAAGTGGGTTATACGGGAAGGTAAATAATAAATTCTGCACCAATTCCAACCGACCCTTTAGCGTACAAATGGCCATTATGGTTTTCTACAATTTTCTTACAAATTGCCAAACCAATCCCATTGCCCGTATATTCTGTTTTTTGATGCAAGCGCTGAAAAACTTCAAATATCTTACTGGTATGTTGTGAATCAAAACCAATACCATTATCGATGAAAGAAATTTTATAATACTGCATTATTGATTTCTCCACATGCTCTGATATCTGAGAAGCCGGAATTTTTTCGCAACGTATTTGTATTATCGGGGTTTCATTAATACTGCGGTATTTTAGGGCATTCGATAATAGATTTGTAAACAATTGCTCCATTTGAAATAAAACCCCATTTATTTTAGGCAGTCTAACTGAAATTATTTCAGCATTGGAATCATTGATACTTGTGGCCAAATCTTCCTTAATTTTATCCAAAACCTGATTTAAATCCACTTCTTCAAAATCTCTTTTACTGCTATCTATTCTGGAATAGGCCAGTAAATTTTGTATGAGTGATTGCATGCGGTTTACGGCATTAATTACTTTACTAAAATATTCTTGGCTTTTAGTAGAAAGATTATCATTTTCAGTATCATTTATTCTTTGAACGAACAGCTGTATTTTACGCAAGGGCTCTTGCAAATCATGGCTTGCCACACGGTTAAAAGATTCTAGTTCGGCATTACTGTTTTTAAGTTCTATATTGCTTTTTAATAATTTTTCTTCTGCATCTATAGCCAATGAAACATCCTGTACAACACCCATTACAACATCCTTTGTTACAAATTGTACTGTAGTTTTAAAGTGTTTTACTAAACCATGTTTAGTAATAATCCTAAAAATATGTTCCTTAACATGTAATTCGTTTATCGCTTTTGTTATATTATTATCATAATCCTCTCTATCCTGTTCATGTATAAACTCCCTATATTTCTCATACGTAAGTTTAATTTCTCTTGGTTCATAATCTAACATTCTATAAAAATTATCTGAAAACTCAGAAACATCATTAACCAAATGCCATAAAAAACTACCGGTTTTTGCAATGCGTTCGGCATCTCTTAAAATTGAATTTTGAATAATGAGTTCTTCATTTAACTTTATCACTTCATTCGCTTTTTCCTTTTCTTCTGTAATATCTCTAGTGGTTACTGTAACACCATCTCCCAATTTAATGGCTGTATAACGGTACCATTTTATGGCACCATTATTATGGTAAGATATTTCATAACGACCAGGTTTATCACTTTCCACTGCATTGACTAAATGTGCAAACACTTCCGATTTGAAAATGTCAGGATAGACTTCAGATATTTTTTTGTTTTTGATGTCTTCTGGAAGCCCTGGAATAATTTTGTTTACCCTATCATTTATAAATAAAATCTCAAAATCTATGATGTTGCCATCTTCTCCCCTAATGCTTTTAAAATGCATAACTAAATGCAATATGCTTTTAAAGATGTTTGTTAAAAATGCCCTGTTATCCAGTAATTCTATATTCTGATTTTCTAATTGTTTTTTAAATAATAACTCAACCTCTTTAGCTTCTTCTTCAGCTGTGGAATTACGGGATGTTACCAAAAGTCCTTCATCCAGGGGCATAACGACTGAATGAAACCACATTTTTTTATTGTCAACTATAATTTGTCTATCAAAAATGATCTTACTCCTTTCTTTGTAAGATTGAATTAATTCTTCTAGTTCTCCCTTAGACTTATGAAAAGGATGTACGCTAGAGACCGTTTTATCCTTAATGTCGTCTGGCTCAAGGTTTAGATAATCACGGACACAATCGTTAGCATATACAATTTTAAAATCTATGAGGTCATTATTGATGTATATGGGCTCATAATAAGTTACTATATTATCGGTAGTTGCCAGTACGCTTTTTAAAAAGGCTTCAGATTTCCGAATCTTTAGCTTGTTATTATAAATCCTAAAAAAAGAAATAACAAATACAGTTAGTGCACAAAAGGCCATTACCAATAACATGGTAGGCGTTAAAGATTTATGAAAAGAATATTCGGCTTTCCTTGAATTCATCAAACGCTCTTCATCTGCTAACATCCTGTTTATAAGGCTTCGTATGCTGCTTATGGTTTTTTTGATTTTTAATTTGCGTAATTCATATTCCTGTAAACCTTCTTGAAAGTCTTGATAATTAACCGAGTTTAGGTCTAATAATTGATCGTACATGGTATCCAACAACCCTTGCAATGGCTTTAAACGCGCTTTATGTAAATCATTATCTTCACTAAGCAATTTTAAGGTGTCTAGTATTTTTATACCATGGGATTTGTAAGTTTCAAAAACCTTATTAGAAGATGTATTGTTTAATAATTCTTCCCTAAATTCATTAGATTCAGCTTTGGAATAATGATTGGTTAAGTCTCCAATCGTATTATATACTTGCAATGTATTTACCACCATTTCTGCAGATTTCTGTGTAAGCATAATCTGTCTATATGCCATGCTTGTAGTAAACAAAAGCAATGCAATAGCAATAATCAATAATATGACATAGGTTTGAGAAGAAGTATAAACACGCTTAAATTCCATCTTGACTTAAATACGAAATAAAAAAGTATCCTTATTTAAAGTAGAAATATGGTCCTGCCAATTGATATTAAGAACCTTTTCTACGACTTCCCGTAATGTTCTAAAGCTATTGGGTTTATTTATATACATATCAGCACCATTTAAAAAAGTATCGCTAATATCCTTGTCTGAGGAGGATGTGGAATAGATGGCTATGCGTAAATCTTTCAATTTAGGATGCCTCCGAATTTCACATAAACATTGCATCCCATTTTTTATGGGCATATTAAGATCCAAAAATATTAAACTAGGAAGTTCTACATGAGGCTGAAAAAGGTAATCCAATAATTCTTGGCCATGTTTAAAGAGTAATAATTTTGTTTGTACGGATATTTCATCTAATGCTTCAAGAAATAACATCCTATCATCTTCATCATCATCTGCCAAAGCAATATTAAAAAAGTTATTCCTCATATTTTGTAGTATTTTATTATTGCTAATGTATTATTTATATTCTGTTTTTAAGATAAAAAACATATTAAAGGGCTTAATTTGTAATAAAAACCAATAAATCGGTTTAGGGCTTGAAAAAGACACCATAGATTTTAAGATAGCATGCAAAATCCATTATACGTGTTTATTCAATTTATAAATCGAATATATAATTATCTCTTTTAAATATAAACAAAATGTCAGAAAAAATTTAATTTGAATTTTTAGCAATAAATGAATGCTGATGAATACAGAATCAGGAGAAATTAATTTAAGGCAAAGAGTCATTAAGATTAATATTTTCTTCGTCAGAAACATTCATCTTTGGTATTTTATTGAAGAATTCCGAAATTTCTAGACTGGCATTAGGCCCATAAGCCATTAAAAAGGTGCCTTTTTCGCCCTTACTTGTTTCAATAATAAATAAAATTGACATGTCGGAAGGATCGCTCATGCCTTCATACCTGTGTTCTGCGACAATGAGAATATCTTGTGGGAAATAGCCATTCTTTGTTTCGCTATTAATTAACTTATTGTTTTTAAAATGAAAATTAGATGTATAACCTTTATCTTGATAAATTTTAATATAATCCATTTCGTGTTGTGCATATTCTTTTTTCATCATTTTATGCTTTTATATATAATAAATTTCGTTGTCTGTTTAACAAAAATGGGGCAAAAAGAAAATTAAAAATGACCCTATAAAATTCTATTTTAACGCAATCACTCTTTTAAAGTAAGAAGATTCATTATTATATACGCGTTATCATAAATATGCTTCGAATGATTTCTTTCGCTTGATCTATTTATAAAGGAGAATACTAAACTTAAAGATTGGTTTTCAGAACGTATTCTTTTCTGTAAATACGAACGATTGACAAGAATAAACTAATTAGTAAAGGCCCGAAAATTAAACCTATAAAACCAAATAAAGGGAGGCCAATAATAACCCCAATGAGGGTAATTAAAGGATGAACATTATCTAACCGTCGTAAAACGTATAAACGAATAATATTATCAGTAGTACCTACTATTACAATACCATATATTAAAACACCCCAGGCTTGTGCTGTATCTCCACTAGATAGTGTTAATATAAAAACAGGAATGGTTCCCAAAAAATTACCTACAAACGGAATCATAGACCCTATAGTTACAACAACAGCCCAAAAAAATGGACTTTCAATACCAAATATTAAAAATCCTATTAATGCAACAAAACCTTGTGCAATAGCTACCAAAGGAATACCCAAGGCATTGGAACGCACCATTTCTTGAACTTCCTCACCCAATAATTTTAGGTTCTCTTTGCTTATGGGAATATATTCTATTAAAGTCTCCCGAAATAGCTTACGGTTTGTAAACATATAGAACAGCAAAAAATACATGATGGATATAGCAATAAACGTATTAAACGCACTCCCTGCAATCATGGATACGTTTTCGGTTAATTTACTGGAGATCCCTGAAGCATCCATGTTATCAGTAAATTGAAATCCTAAATAGTTTTCCCAATCTTCAAGTCGTATTTTAATAACCTTAAAGACTTCTTTGGCGTTGTCTGACGCTTTATCTAATTTATTACTCAGCATGAGTATGGCCCCAGCTACTGGAACTAAAATCGTTATGAAAGATAGGAACATGAGAAATGCTGCTGCTAAATCGGGACGCCAACCTTTATTTACTAATTTAGCCATAAAATTTCGCAAAAGCACATAAATAGTGATAGCCCCTAGTACTCCTGACAAGTAGGGGATCATTTCCCTAAAAATCAAAGCTCCGAGTAAAAGAATTAATAGAAGCGTAAATATTTGTTGTACTATTTTAGGACTTATAATGTTCATTAATTTTATTATTACTTAAAAATTTGAGTTGATTTTAATTGTTTCTTAAACTATATATAAGTTCCTTTTTGTTCATTTTGGAGCGCCCCTTAATTCCTACGTGCTTAGCTTGTTTATACAACTCCGTTTTGGTCCATTCTTCATAAGGTTTTGCCTTACCGCCTTTTATACCTGCATTGGGTGTATTAGCTATACGTGCTGCTTTTTGTTTACTATAACCCTTATCTCTTAAAGCCTCATACTGGGCTTCGTTTTTTATACTTGAAATTTCCATTGCTTATATATTTATGTTTCAAATTTTAATATAAAAAACAAGGGCATTTAATCTAATTGGATAAAATATTAACTTCAAAAAAAAGCGTATGTTGAATTATTATCTATTGTATCAAGAAATAATTGTTTTGGGTCAATTCTCATTCTTGATAATGGGTAATTTTATTAAATATAATTTCAAGTAGAATTTGTGATAAGAGAAGATATGAATTAAAAGAAAAATTGGTTTATTTAAAGTTGGTAACAGCTTTTATTAGTTGGTTGGTAGGATACCCTTAAGATTTAAATCTTAAGGGTATTTTTTATGCGAAGGGGAATTGACAAATTTACTTGGAAACCCCCATAAACAAAAAAAAGCTGACAACTTGCCAACTTTTTCTATGTAATCACTTATTATTATTTAAAAGGGTGGTATTCAAACTTCTGACCACCTACAGAAGCATCGGCCATAAGTCCTGCTTTAGGCATTGCAAAAATCACTACACCATCATCATAATTGGCTTCTTCAGCTTTTCCTTCGTCTGCAATTACAGCAGAAGCCTCCGCAGAAAATTCAAAATTTCCTTCCTTAAATTTAGCCAGAGCAGCATCGGTTTCAAAAAAGATAACTTGACTAACTGCTTGTCCGCCTGCTTGAAGCCCAATATTCACTTTTTTTAAGGCCGTCATTCCCACAGGGCTTCCTTTTTCATAAAGGATACCATTCCCACTGGCACCTCCAACTATTAATCCGCCTTTTCCAACATTGGGGAAAATGGCATACCCAGAAGCATTATTGAAGAATTTCTCCAATCCTGCATCTTTAGCCATAAGCGCGCTTTTGGCTCGCTCTGCATCTTTTAATATTTCATTGTCTTTATCAGTTTGAGCCATTGCACCAGTGCCAATAAATAGCAAACAAACCAATATCATTTTTTCTAATGTTTTCATAAATATCATTTTTTTATTAAGTTAATAATTCAAATGTATGGCAATGATAGTTGCACATGTGACTCTATTACTTTGATTATTAGCTCAAAAAATGAATATGATCAAAAGAGACTTTCAATTTAAGGCATGAATTATTTCTTCTCCTCTTGTAATTTTTCTGCCGCTTCTTTAGCAGCTTCTTCAGCCTCTTTTTGGGCTTTTTCTTTTTCTCTTTCTTTCCTTTTAAAATATCCTCTCAAGAGAAAATTACTCTTGGCAGCTTCCATATTCTCTTCTAATCCTTGGGAGCTATTCTTTAAATTTTCCATGGTCTTATCCAGGTTTTCAGCCATACCTTCATCACCTAATAACCTCCCTAAAGTACCTTCACCATTGTTAATCTGCCATAAAAGGGTGGCTAATTCATCTGTTATTACTTCTGCGTTTTCTGCAGTTATTTGAATGGATGTCATTATCTGGTCAAACTCTACAGGCTCAAACGATTTAATGGCATCGCCATCCACAATTTCTTTGGAAGTTTGGCTTCCTTGAGAAATCATTAAAATTTTATCACCAACAACACCATCAGATGCGATAGATGCTTTACTATCTTTCTTGATAAACTTTTTAATATCAGTATCAATCATGACAACAACTTTTACCGTCGTATCATTTAACATTTCAATATTATCTACGGTGCCAATAGAAATACCCGAAAAACGAACTTGATTTCCGATTTTTAAACCACTGGCATTATTAAAATGAGTAATTACTGTGGTTGTAGACTTAAATAAGTTTTGTTGGCTACCAATTAAAAATATCATTCCGAAAAGAAGCACAAGCCCCAAGGAAACGAAGATTCCTAATTTTATCTTATAACTATTATTTTGATTTCCCATAACTATTTATTTAAAAAATGATTTTATGTAAGGATCTTTATCATTCATGAATTCTTCTAATATTCCTTCTTTATATATTTTTCCATCTTTAATCATTACAATTCTGTCGGCCACAATTTTAACACAATTAATGTCGTGGGTAATAATTATAGATGTTGTTTTGAATTTATCTTTTGTTTCATTAATTAAATCACTTATTTCATTGGACGTAATAGGATCTAATCCCGTCGTGGGTTCGTCATATAAAAGAATTTTAGGGTTTACAATTAATGTTCTTGCTAATCCAATTCTCTTTTTCATTCCGCCTGAAAGTTCAGATGGCCTTTTGTCAATCGCATCAGGCAAGCCAACATCCTCTAAAATGCTTTCAATTTTTTGGTTAATGTCATCAACCGTTAATTTTTCTTTCAATCGTGTTAATGGAAACGCTAAATTCTCTCTAACTGTCATGGAATCATAAAGGGCGCCACCTTGAAATAGAAACCCTATATTTTTACGAACTTCCATTAAATCATCTTCATTAATATTTGTTAGCTCAATGTCTTCAACTTTAATACTGCCTTCATCATGTTTTATAAGACTTACTATACACTTAATCAAAACTGATTTTCCTGAACCTGATTTTCCTAACACTACTAAATTCTCCTTTTCGTATAATTTCAAATCAATACCCTCTAAAACAGATAAATCCTTGAAACTTTTTGTTAGTCCCTGTATCTCTATAACTATATTTTTTGAATGTGCTCCCATTATAATAAATCAGTAATTTGTACGGCTATTAAGTCTACAATGATCAATAATAATGAAGCTGTTACCACCGCTGAATTAGCAGCAATTCCAACACTTTCGGTTCCTCTTCCCGCATTGAACCCTTTGTAACATCCAACAAGGCCTATAACAGCACCAAAAAAGAACGATTTTATAACCGCTGGAATGATATCTATAAATTCAACTTGCCCAAAAGCTTGGTTAAAGAATAAGTATAGACTGATATCATCTTTAATATTAGCCCCTAACCAACTTCCAAAAATACCTATAGCATCTGCATACAGCGTTAATATAGGTATCATGATAGTGGCGGCAATCACTCTTGGAACTATTAAAAAATTCATTGGATTTGTATTGGAAACTTCCATGGCATCAATCTGTTCCGAAACACGCATAGAACCTAATTCAGCCCCCATACCAGAGCCAATTTTGCCTGCACACAATAAAGCCGTTATAACTGGCCCCATTTCGCGAATGATGGATACAGCAACCATGCCAGGCAACATGCCAACTGCCCCAAATTCAACCAAAGGAGGTCTTGATTGGATTGTTAAAACGAGTCCAACAATGAGACCTGTTATAGAAATTAAACCAACTGATTTATTCCCGATTTGATAACATTGCTTTAAAAATTCACTAGTTTCAAATTTAGAGGAAACTAGATTTTTAATCACACTTTTTAAATAATAGATCACCGTGGCAACATCAAGGAAAAATTTCAGCATAACGTCTTTTATGTACTTGATTACATAATCCATACTTTCTGATAAATCGCTTTTTTGATGTTTTATCATATCATTTTTATTAACCAGCGAAATTAACCATAAACTGTTCATAGAGCTTTATATAATTTTATCAATCTCTTACACAATAAATTTGAACATCTGAATATTCTATAAATCTGAAACTGAATACTGTAATATTATTACTGTTCCTATACTGTAAATTTGTGATGTAACCAAAAAAATGAAAGTTATGAGTAACGTAAAAAACTTATTCGATGATAAAGCGATTGAAAAACTTAAAAAAATTACAGAAAGCAGCAAAACGTGTCTTTTCTGTACCGATTTATCTGTATTACCTATAAATGCCAGGCCTATGTCCGTTTCAGAGATTGATGATAATGGTGATATATGGTTTATCAGTTCCAAACAGAGCAATAAAAATTTTGAAATATTTAAGGATAATAAAGTCCAACTTTTCTTTACCAACACTAAAGACAATGAATTTTTATCTCTTTATGGAGAAGCAAAAATTTATACGGATACATCCATCATCGAAAAATTGTGGACTCCCATTGCAAAAGCATGGTTTAATCAAGGTAAGGATGATCCAGATGTTTCAGTAATTTGTGTAAAACCCAATGATGCTTACTATTGGGATTCTGAAAGCGGGAAGGTTATTTCACTTTTAAAAATAGCCGCCCAAGCTGTAACAGGTTTAAAAATGAATATTGGAAGAGAAGGCAAGTTAAAGTTTTAGCAAACTCGTTTAATCTAAAATGGATAACCTATGGCGAGATTGAAAATCAAATTTTCTTTTCTCCATGTACCACTACCAAAATTAATATCGTCAAGAACCCATCTGTCACCTTTTGGCAAATAGGGTTTTCTTAAAGGGAATGCTATATCGGTTCTTAAAATCAAGAAGTTAAAATCAAATCGCAATCCAACACCCGTTCCTACGGCTAATTCATCTAAAAATTGTCCAGAAAACTTAGCTCCAGGTTTATCTGCGTCCTCATTTAATAGCCATATATTACCAGCATCGAGAAACACGGCTCCTTTTACCATTTTGTATATTTTAGCTCTTAATTCCGTACTGAATTCCAACTTCAAATCACCCGACTGGTCTGGCAAAAATGTATTGGTTAATTCGGCACTATTAAATGTTCCAGGACCAATAGACCTTGCCCTAAAAGCTCTAATGCTATTGGTACCTCCAATAAAAAATTGTTTTATAAATGGTAATTCATCTGAATTTCCATATGGCATTCCCGCCCCAACAATAAACCTACTAGCAAGTGTGGTTTCGTTACCAAAATTATAATAATGACGAAATTCAAATTCTAATTTCGAATATTGACTGAATGGAACCCCTAAAATGGCTTTCGGATTGTCACTATCATTAGCACCTAACAGTAAGCTGGTAGAATTGCCCGATAAATCTATAGCACCCCTAAAATAGATATTATTTGTTTTATTCTTTATCATCGTGTTGGTATAGGCATACGAATAGGTTGTACCTAAAATAAACTGTCTATCAATCACTCTTTGTAAAGAAGGATTAACGGCAATTTGTTCTTTGTATAAATCAGATACATTATTGGATGATGTATAGGCGATATTGACGATGTTAAGATTATGCTCTTTTCGTTCGTTTTCTTTCCATATATATCCAAACGAACTATTTAGTGTCTTTAACGAATATAGTTGGGTTCGTAATTGATATTCATAACCAATCGAGGCTTTTGTGTTTGGCACATACGCGCTTCCTGAACTCATATTAAATGGCGAAATAAATCGTGGCCAAATTAAACTGGCTTCCCCTCCAAAACGATACACATTGAACCCTTTATTGAGTCCGGAAATTTGAACTTCCAGCCCAGCAAACGCAGAAATTTTAAGCAATTCTGCTCCCATAAAGGTGTTTCTGTTGCTCCAATTGATGTTTAACTCCGTTCCAGAATAGTTTGCGGAATTGGTTTTAGCTAAGGTTTCAACTTGAATTGACTTTTTAGGCAAGGGCGTTAAATAATAATACACATCCAATTGATTGTTTACGGAATCTGTTTCCTTAAATTCATTTTTCACAAATTTGAATGTTCCCAAGGTAATCAATCTATTTAATGAGAGATTGTGCGTTGTTCTATTGTATAAATCCCCCTTTTTAAACAATAAGGTTTTTTCGAAAATAAGAGGTTTAAAAACTGTTTTATTATCAATAATAGCAAGATCTCTATATTTTAAAGTATCCATTTTTCGGGTAGCAATGGTATCTCTTCCTAGATTAAAACTGGGATATACAAAAATGTTATTGATGCTATATTGAATTTTCGCTTTTTCCGGAATATCATTTTTAATATTTACAATTAAATCTACTTCATGGTTTGCAACCGTACTATCCACTTGCACTAATAGATAATTTTCATTGAAATAATAAAAACCACGCTCCTTTAAATGGGCATCAATCCTAGCTCTTTCATTTTTAATAATATCCAAATCATAGGGTTTACCTACTTTTAAAAAGCTTTCTTCTTGTAGTTTATTGATTTCCTTACTTAATAGCATGGAGTCTGTTGGGAAAACAACCGATTTAATGTGGTACTGATTGTGTAATTTAACCGTATAATTGGCTTTTGCTTTTTTACCATATCTTGTAGAATCGGCTTTGGATTCGGCATTAAAAAAACCTTTATTTTCAACATAATTTTGAATCACTTTCCGGTTGTATTCCAAGTCTACTTTGCTCATTAAAACAGGTTCTTTCCCTAATTTATATTTTACCCAATATTTAAAACCCGAATCCTTTTTTACCTCAGGAAATATGTTGTAAAAAATGATACTAGGACGCATTCCCAAAATGGATTTATTGGGTTTTGGACGAATCAATCCATCCAATTCGGCCTTTATATTTTTCCTGGTTTTTTTTGATTCCTCACCTTTTTCAATATCAATAGTATGACCTATGTACAATAAATCCCTTTCAGGAATATGCCGTGTCCCACTACAGTTCAACAACATGGTAACTGAAAAAAATAAAAGTATGTAGGTATTAAATCTCATTTCTGTCTCTATCTTTTCTATTGCCTCTTCTGTTTTTTTGAAATAACTCTCTAAACTTATTGTAGTTCATGGTAATGATGAATGCTACGCCTGTTTCAATAACCTGACCTTGTAAAGCCACTTGATAGTTATTTTTTCTATACGCTCTCAACTTATAACGACCATCTTTTGTAATTAAATAATCGGCTGAGACATCCCCTGCTATGGTGGACGCTTGTTCATTTTCTTGTTGCGCCCCTTCCAGACCAATACTACTTCCCACAGTCACTTTTAATCGGTCGTTTAACAATTGTTTTGAAAGTGCCACATTCAAATCGGTTCTCTCTTGTTTTTGTCCAGTTGAATAATCTTCCGTAGCTTCCAAATCAAAATCCAATTCAAATCCTTGTATTAAATCGCCAGCCAAATTATTTAACTGTTGCGATAAAATTTTACTAGCACTTTGTTTGGCTATAAAGGCACCACTCACCCCGCCCGCTTCACTTTGAAACGGATTTTCACCAATAAAACGATTCAATAACAACAAGGCAAAAACCTGTTTGTTTAGCAAATCTCCATCATTTCTAATTTGTTCCAATTTGGCTTGGGTGGCATTAATTATTTCGGTAGACACATCATTATTCCCCTCTGGTAAAACAATGTCAAACGTAATTTCTGGTTGCATTAATTCCCCTTTCATTATCAAATTGGTTTCAAAAGGAATTTTTTGTTTGTATGTGTTTCTGGCTTCTGCGGTTATTCCAGTTAATTGATCGCTTATCAAATCTATTGGAGACGCTTCAACATTATAAACGGCTGTAATATGGATGTTTGCGGTTGTTGGTTCGCCCGTCCAGAGAATATAACTTCCTGATTGGATTTCAAACCGTCTTCTTATTAAATTGAAATTCATTTCATAAGCACCGCCAGTAAACTCATATTTCCCAGTTAAGGTCGTTTTTCCTGAAGGATCTATACCTCCAGATAATTCCGCTTCCCCTTGTAATTTTAAATAATCGCCATTAGCTTCGTCAATGATAACTGATATTTCTGCTTCCTTATCTATGGAAATATTTACCGAGGCATTAATACCTGTGACGTCTGTTTGGGTAATTTGTTTTGTTGGATCTTCCAAGGTAATTAAAACCGGCTGATCTTGATCTATAAATTCAACAATGCCTTCCCTATCTACAATGGACGGATCATTTTGCGGCAATACAATAGTGAATTTGGTGTCGGGATTAATTTTGACTGTACCATCAATAATCGGATTTTCCAAAGTGCCTTTAATTCCTAAGTCATTATCCAAATACAATTCGCCATAAAATAAATCATTGTCCTGTGGACCAGAATTTACCGCTCTAAAGTTTCTGGCTACCACTTTCAAATCAAATACTAAATTGGTATAATCCTTACTATCTATAAAACCGTTTACTGTTAATGGATTATCATCTTCATCTTGTAATTTGAAATTCTCAAAAATGATTTTATTGGTATTGAATACGACATTATCATTAAGTAATTGAAATCTGGAATTTAATTTAACTACCGTAAAACCAACCTCATTAAATTTAATATTTCCATTTACATTGGGGTTGGAAGCTTGGCCTGTTACGGTTAGTTTTCCATTTAAATAGCCGTCACCTTCCTCAAGATTATTTAAGGTAAAAGCATCTAGGGATGCCATGTTCAATTTTTGAATATCTACAATAAAGTCGAGGTTTTTACTGCTAATATTATAATTCCCATCAATATCTAATTGATTGTCATTATCGGTCAAACTCACATTTGCACTATACAAATTAGTGGTTTCGTTGTCTACTTTTACAGTCAGCGTCCCGATGGTGTCTTTTTTAAACGTAAAATCGCCTATATTTAAATCTGCCACAAACAACGGACTGGAGGTTATATTTTTTACAGTGGCTTTTCCATTTACTTGACCTCCCATTTCAAAATTGGAAGACACGATGTTTGTTAAGGTTTCGAGCTTGAAATTTTCAAAATTGACAGCAATTGGTGATTGTACCAAAGCAGTTTCAGATTGAATTGAAAACACTTGTTGGTTATTTTGAATCTCGAAATTATTGACTAGAATACCGCTTTTTTCAATTCTTATGAGATTGTCATCCTTAATGGTCCAATTCTCATAATTCAATAAGAATTCCTGTGGATTGAAATAAATTTCTGAAGCTCCATTAGTGTCTTTAAAATTTCCCGAAATATGATAGCGGTCTGTATCCTCTAGATCTTTTATGTTCAGCTCATAATCAACGGCATTGTCTTCTATTTTTCCTATAATTTGAGTTTTAGGAACAATGATATCATTGTTTTTAATATTTGCAATGGACACATCATACATCAAGGCATTTTCTTTTGTGTTTGCATTTATAATACCGTTGGAAATCTCAATAGTTCCATAGTGTAATCTAGGAATGGATGCGTTCATTACAATGGTATCATTAATAGAATTGTATTTCCCGCTGATATTGATTTCTGATAACTCTGTAATTTGAGGCACTATTTTTTTAAGAATGGGATTATCCTTAATAATAACATCAAATTGCAAATCTTGCTCTGTGCTATTAGCAAAGTATTTTTTATCTAATTGATAGTATTTTGAAACGGAATTCATAAGTTGGTTGCTTATGGTAGACAACTGATAATTACCTATAATTAATCCGCTTGCAAATTGGGATTTCAACACAATAGAATCTTTTTCTTTTGTTGAAACCGCCCTAATACTTATGGTATCTAACGGAAATTGTTCCGTTTCCAAAGCCACTAAAAAGTTGTTAAAATTCAGGCTACCATTTAAATTGTCAGGATTTAAATCAGTGAAATTTGCAGCAATATCCCCTTTCATTTTTAAAGGTCCCGCGTGCAGATTTAATTTGTTTAAATCAACAAGCTCGATGTTCAACTTTAAATCTAATGTCGGCTTTTCCGAATCTGAAGAGCCATTTGCATCTAAAACAAAATTCAAATTAGGATCCGATAAATTGACATTGACAACATACTTGCCATTATCAATCGTGCCATCAAGGCTTAAGTTTTGATACTCGTAATTATTGAAATTTAATTTTACGATTTTTGATGTGAGTTTGGCAGTTGCTGTTGACGGATCCAGACTTCTTCCATTTATAGTCGCATTTGCGGTCACTTTCCCAAACTGATTATTTTTGATGAATCTGCCTAAATCGAAATTATCCAAGCTAGCATCGGCAATATATGTTTCGTTATTTTTTCGTGACTGATCGAAAGTGGCATCTACAACGGCATTTCCTAAGGAACTTTTTAAATCCAGAAGCGTTTCAAAATTATGGATACTTCCTTTAAAATGTCCTTTAATGTTAAAATTATCAGGAAGTTGAATGGTATTGGGAATCGTGTTTTTTGGTATAAAAGCATAGATATCTTCCGAGGAACTTTCAAAGTTTAGGATAGTAATGTCAAAAACACTTTTATCAACATTTGGTAGACCTGTTATGGTTCCGTTAAAGTCAGCTATGGTATTCCCGATACCTTTGGCATTAAATTTGTCAATTTTTAAATCATCTAAATTTCCTTGTATAATCGCATTGAAGTTTACAATGGCATTTGGATTATTCTTAAAAACATCATTCGTATCCAAACTTGGAACAAATAACAAAACATCCTTAAATGCAATATTGCTATTTTCAAGATTGGCATCGACATACAGATTTTGTGGATTTTCACTCAAGGATGCAATTGAAGGATACGTGACTGAAATATGGTCTTTTAAAACAGTTTGAGGCGTTTCTAAGTACAGGTTTTTTAAATAAGCGCTCGTTGTGGTGTAATTGAATTCGGTTGTTAATGCGCTTAAAACAAAACCGCTTTTTTCATTAAAATTAAAGGTATTTATTGTGCCAGAATATCCATCGCTATTTAGCGTTAGCGATTCCATATTCAGATTCAAATCATTTATTTTAAGATGGTTATAATCCACACCTTTCGATACTCTTTCGGCATTATTATTATCGAATACAAAATTAAAACCGTTGATGCTAACGGCATCGGATGTTATGTTCCATGATGTGCTTGAGCTATTTTCTTCAACTGTTAATTCAGGTTCCTTTACTTTTTCTGAGGCACTTAAGGTGACATAACCATTTGTATTATTTAACTCCAAACTGTTTATAGTTAGGATTCGCTTTTCTAAATCGATGGCTTTTAATCGCGCTTTAAATTCTAAAAATTTAACGGCGGTATTAATATTTGACACTTGATCGTTATAACTAAACCTGATGTTATTGAGATTAACTTTATCTACTGATAATTCAATTGGCTCATCACTTTCCGGTTTAGTTGGAGTTTCAAAAGCTTTGATAATATAATCGAAATTGGAAATGGAATCTTTATCAATCTTAATGTTTATGGTAGTTTCTTCTAAGTCTATGGAGTTAATCTCTACTTTATTACTTAACAAAGCAAAAAGACCAATATCAACTTTTAATGACTTTCCTGCTAAAAGTGTATCGCTTGACTGGTCTTCAAAATAAAAATCATTTAAAATAATGTCTTTAGGGAAACTTATTTCTAGGGAACCGATTTCAACTTTGGTCTTAATTTTAGTTTCTAAATAGTTTACGGCTTTATTTTTTGCAATATTCTGAACAAAAGGCAACTGTATTGAAATAACCAGTATTAAAAATAGTGCTACAATTAGCAAGACAACTTTTAATATAAGTTTGGCGGCTTTCTTCAACTATTCATCTTAAAACGGATATTCAAAGATATTACAGTATAGATACAAGGCATTACATAATTCAATAGTTTTTTTCTATAATTTTAAGTTCAAAAATGATAAAGGAAATTAGGAGGCAAGGTAAAAAATGATGACAATGATAACCCGATAAGAACCTGTCACCCGAATAAGACATTTCACTTAGCAGAATATAAAGCATCACAATACCTTAAAATAGTTACATCGTTTCTTTGTTTTGTTTAAAAATATATTTAGAAATCTGCTTTTTCAATGATATATATCAGTTGAAAAAAATTGCAAAATAAATTACGGTATTCCTTTTCTGATTTCGTAAAGGTTGACAATGAAAGAGCCTGTCACAATTATTAAATTTTAAGCTCTTTCTGTAAATTTATAGAGGATTGAATATTTTTATATTTAAAAGTGTAATTTTTACACTTTTATGTCTTATATTTATTTTTCTATTTAAAAGCACTTAAACCTTACCTAAAAAAGCAAACTAAAGTGAGAAAAAAACTAATTATCTTTTTATTTTTTATCGGAATTTCCATTTCGGGATTCGGACAAAACACGAACGATTTAAAATTATGGTACAACACCCCATCTGGTAGTGTTTGGGAAAACGCACTGCCCATTGGCAATGGTTTCCAAGCGGCCATGGTTTACGGCAATGTGGAAAAAGAAATTTTCCAACTTAATGAACATACCGTATGGAGCGGTAGTCCGAATAGAAACGATAACCCTAATGCCTTAGGAGCTCTTGACAGTGTTAGAAAACTCATTTTTGAAGGCGAATACAAAGCCGCAGAGAATATGGCTAACCAAAGAATTATCACGAAAAAATCGCATGGACAAATGTTCCAGCCAGTTGGAAATTTAGAACTGACTTTTACAGGTCATGAAAATTTTTCTAATTATTATCGTGAATTGGATATTGAAAATGCTACTACCAAAACTTCATATACAGTTGATGGTGTAACCTATACCAGAGAAGCTTTCACGTCTTTTCCAGACCGAGTGATGGTGATACGTCTTTCTGCCGATAAGCCAGGAAAATTATCTTTTTCAGCGGCTCTAACTACCCAACATACTAAAAACGACATTAAAATTAATGGCAACAACGAATTATCGCTTTGGGGCACTACTAGCGACCATGAAGGTGTGGAAGGAAAAGTAGAGTTTAATGCTTTGGGAAGGATAAAAACTGATGGCGGAACCATCACACCTAATGATAATTCCGTAGAGATTAAGAATGCAAACTCCGTTACCATATTTGTTTCCATTGCATCCAACTTCAATAATTATAATGACATCAGTGGTGATGAAAATCAACGTGCAAAAGACTACATGGACAAAGCATTCAATAAGAATTTTGATGACATGAAAGTTGCGCACATAAAAGCATATCAAAAATATTTCAATAGGGTGAAATTGGATTTGGGTTCTACTGAAGCTAGCAAATTACCAACCAACGAAAGACTTAATAATTTCAGAAATACCTCTGATCCTTCCTTTGTAACTTTATATTACCAATTTGGAAGATACCTTTTAATTTCTTCTTCGCAACCAGGAGGGCAACCAGCAAATCTTCAAGGTATTTGGAACGGGAATATGAAGCCGGCATGGGACAGTAAATACACCATCAACATCAATACCGAAATGAATTATTGGCCTGCTGAGAAAACCAATCTTTCTGAAATGCATGAGCCGCTTTTAAAGTTAATCATGGAACTTTCTGAAACTGGTAAAGAAACCGCAAGAGTTATGTATGGTGCTGGTGGATGGATGGCCCATCATAATACTGATATTTGGAGAATCACTGGTCCTTTAGATGGGTCTTTTTGGGGTATTTGGAACGGTGGTGGCGGTTGGTTGAGTCAACACTTATGGGAACGTTATTTGTACACAGGTGATAAAACGTATTTAGAATCGGCCTATACTGCCATTAAAGGTGCTGCGGAGTTTTATGCCGATTTCCTTGTGGAGCACCCTACATATAAATGGCTCGTGGTAGCTCCTGGGAATTCTCCTGAAAATGCACCAAAAGAACATCAAGGGGCATCCATTACTGCTGGTTCTACTATGGATAATCAAATTGTTTTTGATGTCTTTAGCTCCACCATTAACGCAGCAGAAATACTTGGCAAAGACAAAGCATTTGTTGAAAAGTTAAAAACCATGAAGAAAAGATTACCTCCAATGCATATTGGGAAGCACAATCAAATTCAAGAGTGGTTGGATGATGTTGATGACCCTAATGATAACCACCGACATATTTCACATTTATATGGTTTGTATCCATCCAATCAAATATCACCTTACAGCAATCCGAAACTTTTTGCTGCAGCAAAAAACACACTTTTACATAGAGGTGATGTCTCTACAGGCTGGAGTATGGGTTGGAAAGTTAATTGGTGGGCAAAAATGCAAGATGGCAACCATGCTTATAAATTAATTCAAAACCAATTAATGCCATTGGGAACTGTACGTGGTGGTGGCGGAACGTATAATAATTTGTTTGATGCACATCCACCTTTTCAAATAGATGGTAATTTTGGTTGTACTTCGGGCATTACAGAAATGATCATGCAAAGTTCTGATGGCGCCGTTCATTTATTACCTGCCCTGCCAGATAATTTTGATAAGGGTACCATTGCGGGTATACTTGCAAGAGGAGGCTTTGAAATTTCCAATATGGTTTGGGAAAACCACAAATTGGTTTCAGTTGAAATTAAATCAAACCTAGGTGGCAATCTTCGTTTAAGAACGCCTAATGAAATAAAATCAAAAGCCGGTAAAAAATTAAAAAACGCTTCAGGTAAAAATCCAAATGGCTTTTTTGTGGTTAATGATATTGCTACTCCAATTATATCAGAAGCATCTAACATTGAACCATTACAAATAAAACCAACATTTCTATATGATTTACAAACTAAAAAAGGGGAGTCATACACGTTTGTTGTAAAATAGATAATTGATTGAAATGATTAAAGCACTTTTTGCAAATAGCAAAACGTGTTTACAAAATATAATTAAAATGTGTACTAAGAATCTTAATAGAACCATGTCATTAAAAAAGAATATTGCTCATGCTACTTTTTTATTTTTTATAACTTTTGTTGGGCTGGCCCAAATGCAGTCTTTTAAATTCCAAGATGTTAGGATCACAGATGGTCCTTTTAAAAATGCCCAAGACGTTGATTTAAAATACATCCTTGATATGGAACCCGATAGGCTTTTAGCCCCTTATTTAATAGATGCGGGTTTACCAACAAAAGATGAACGCTATGGCAACTGGGAAAGTATCGGTCTAGATGGTCATATTGCTGGGCATTATTTATCGGCTCTAGCTATGCTTTACGCTTCCACTGATAATACCGAATTAAAAACCCGTTTGGATTATATGCTCTCTGAATTGGAACGTTGTCAAATTAAAAATGGCAATGGCTATGTTGGCGGCATTCCGCAAGGAAAAATATTCTGGGAACGTATTCATAAAGGTGATATAGATGGAAGCGGTTTCGGTTTAAATAATACCTGGGTGCCCCTTTATAATATCCATAAATTGTTCGCTGGCTTAATTGATACGTATCACTTTACCAATAGCGAAAAAGCCAAAACCATTGTTATAAAATTAGGGGATTGGTTTATAGATTTGATTGAACCGCTTTCCGATGAGCAAATACAAAACATTTTAAGAACCGAACATGGTGGCATCAATGAATCTTTTGCCGATTTATACATTATTACAAAAGATGAAAAATACTTAAACACAGCTAAAAAACTAACGCATAAAAATTTCTTAAATCCATTATTACAGAAAGAAGATAAGTTAACGGGGATGCATGCCAACACCCAAATACCAAAAGTTCTTGGTTATGAAAAGGTGGCTTCCCTAACTAATGATGAGGAATTACATGAGGCTGTGAAGTATTTCTGGAATAATGTGACTCACACTCGTAGTGTAGCCTTTGGTGGAAATAGTGTTGGGGAACATTTTAATCCTATTGATGATTTTAGCGGTATGGTAAAATCGAACGAAGGCCCAGAAACATGTAATTCTTACAACATGCTGCGTTTAAGCAAAGCCCTCTTTTTTAATAATAATGATGTGTCGTATTTAGATTTTTACGAACGCACCCTTTACAACCATATTTTGTCTAGTCAACATCCAGAAAAAGGCGGTTTTGTATATTTTACACCCATACGTCCTAACCACTACCGAGTGTATTCCCAACCAGAAACCAGTATGTGGTGTTGTGTGGGTTCTGGTTTAGAAAATCATACTAAATACGGTGAACTTGTTTACAGTCATAATAATACCAATGTGTTTGTAAATCTTTTTATTCCGTCAACTTTGAATTGGAAAGAAAAAGGGATTGAGTTGACTCAAAACACCAAATTCCCTTATGAAAATCAGTCGGAAATAATCTTAAAACTCAAAAAGAAACAAACATTTGCGCTAAACATTCGTCGACCTAAATGGGCTGAAAATTTTGAAGTTTTAATAAATGGAAAGGTTCAAAAAATACAAGAGAATCCATCTGGTTACATCAATATCAATAGAACATGGAAATCTGGAGACAACATCACCGTTAAATTTAAAACGGCAACCCATTTAGAAAATTTACCAGACGGCTCCAATTGGGTGGCGTTTGTTGATGGGCCTATCGTTTTAGCCGCCAAAACCTCAACTGAAGATTTGGATGGTTTATTTGCAGACGATAGCCGTATGGGGCATGCTACACATGGTAAATATATCCCATTGGATCAAGCTTATGCTTTAGTAGGTAATAAAGACACCTATCTTTCTAAAATCAAAGATATTGGAAATCGTCGTTTCAGTTTAGATTCTTTAGAACTGCAACCTTTTTTTGAACTACACGATGCGCGCTACCAAATGTATTTTCAAACTTATAGTCAAGAAGAATACAAAGAAAAACAAGCCTTACTGAAACAGCAGGAAATCGAAGCAGCGGCTCTTGAAGCCAAAACAGTGGACAAAGTAAACTGTGGCGAACAACAACCCGAAGTAGGCCATTTATATAAAGGCGAAAAAAGCAACTCTGGATTTAGTGATGATAAATTTTGGAGAAGCACGCGTGGCTATATCTCTTACCAACTTTCAAACAAAAATCTACAAGGGAAATTTTTAGATATTACAGTATTGGATGAATTAAAATTAGATAATGTGGGTATTTCCATTAATGAAAAACCTGCCAACATTATTTCAACAAAAGATAAAACCATTAGAATAGATATAAGTAATATAGAAGTCATTGATGTAAAAATAACTTCTAAGGATGGCAAACCAACTCCCAGGTTTTATGAATTAAGAATTTTAAAGGAATAAAAATAAAATCATAATAAAACATCAAAAAATCAATGAAATTACTTTTCAAATTCACACTAATTTTAAGCTTATTAATTGTTTGTACTGCTAATGCTCAAAATAACAAAGCTGAAAACCCAATAATTTTTGCCGATGTACCAGACGCATCCATGGTCCGTGTAGGAGACACCTACTATATGAGTAGTACAACCATGCACATGAGTCCAGGATTGCCAATCATGAAATCGAAGGATTTAGTGAATTGGGAACTCATCAATTATGGCTACGAAACGCTTGGCAATAATGACGAACTTGATTTAGAAAATGGTAAGAATATGTATGGAAGAGGCTCATGGGCCAGTTGCATACGCTATCATAATGGGACTTTTTACGTGAGCACGTTTTCTGCAACAACAGGAAAAACCTATATTTTCACTACCAAAGATCTTGAAAAAGGTCCTTTGAATAAAATAGAATTCAAACCTTCTTATCATGACAATACCATCTTTTTTGATGATGATGGCAAAATATACATGATTTGGGCTGCAGGCAAACTTAATATAGCGGAATTAAAGGATGACCTTTCAGGTGTTAAGGAAGGCACAGAGCGCGTTTTAATAGAAAATGCTAGTGCTCCAGCAGGAACTAATATCATGCTTGGTGCTGAAGGTTCTCAGCTTTTTAAAGTCAATGGCAAATATTACCTATTTAATATTACTTGGCCTAGGGGTGGCATGCGTACTGTGGTTATTCACCGAGCGGACAACATCAATGGTCCGTGGGAAGGCAAAGTTGGTCTACAAGATTTAGGTGTGGCGCAAGGCGGACTTATTGACACACCTGATGGCAGATGGTTCTCTTATTTATTTAGGGATTATGGTGGTGTTGGACGTATTCCATATATCGTACCTGTAAAATGGGAAGACGGTTGGCCTATTTTAGGTGAAGAAGGCAAAGTACCTGAAACTCTTGACCTACCTGCTAGCAAAGGTTTAATACCGGCTTTGGTAGCATCAGATGATTTTAAACGCAAGAAAAAAGACAGGGCACTTCCTTTAGTTTGGCAATGGAACCACAATCCAGATAATTCACTTTGGTCCCTTAAAGAACGAAAAGGCTATTTAAGATTAAAAACCGGTAGAATTGATACCAGTTTTGTTCAAGCAAAAAACACATTGACACAACGTACCATTGGTCCAGAAAGCACGGGTTCTACGTCGCTTGATTTATTAAATATGAAAGAAGGGGATTTTGCTGGCTTATGTTTATTACAAAAAGAATTTGGACTGGTTGGTGTGAAAATTGATAATGGAGCTAAAAAAATTATTATGGTTAGTGCTGCTGGTGATGTTGTTAAGGAATTGGAAAGTGTCCCACTAAACCAAAACAAAATCTATTTTAAAGCGGAATGTAATTTTAAAGATAAAACCGACAAAGCTAATTTCTTTTATAGCTTGGATGGAACATCTTGGACACGTATTGGGGACACTATAAACATGCCTTACACACTCCCGCATTTTATGGGATACAGATTTGGTCTGTTCAATTATGCTACAAAACATATAGGTGGCTCTGTGGATTTTGATTATTTCCACATAAGCGATCGTATCTCTAATAGTGATTAGTTATGCTGTAGAATTTTAATATAAAATATGAATAATAGCATTAATTATGAACGCTTTAACAACTAAAAAAACGACAAAATGCCTATGGTTTTTATCCTTATGTGTTTTGGGAATGTGGCAATTAAATGCCCAACAATTCCCTTTTAAAAATCCTGAATTAAGTTCTGAGGAACGCGCTAAAGATTTAATTTCCCGCTTAACCATTGAAGAAAAAGCAGCTTTGATGTGCGATCAATCAGACCCCATACCACGATTGGGCATTAAAAAATTCAATTGGTGGAGTGAAGCCTTGCATGGCTATGCCAATAATGATAATGTGACTGTATTTCCAGAACCCATTGGCATGGCAGCATCTTTCGACCATCAATTGGTATATCGTGTTTTTGATGCGGTTTCAGATGAAGCTCGTGCTAAGTATAATCAATGGATTCAAGATGGTAATGAAAACAAACGCTTTTTGAGTCTGTCTGTTTGGACACCAAACGTGAATATTTTTCGTGATCCACGTTGGGGTCGTGGTCAAGAAACCTATGGCGAAGATCCATATCTGACTTCCTTAATGGGAGTGTCCGTTGTTAAAGGTTTACAAGGCCCGGAAGATTCAAAATACCGTAAATTGTTGGCTTGCGCTAAACATTACGCGGTACACTCTGGCCCAGAATGGAGCCGACATGAACTCAATCTTAATGATGTTAATCCACGTGAATTATACGAAACCTATCTACCTGCTTTTAAATCTTTGGTACAAGACGCCGATGTGCGTCAGGTCATGTGTGCCTACCAAAGACTAGATGATGAACCTTGTTGTGGCAATACCAAATTGCTTCAACGCATTCTGCGGGATGAATGGGGATATAAATATTTGGTAGTGTCGGATTGTGGAGCTGTGACCGATTTTTTCACCACTCACAACGTATCTTCCACAGCTACACATGCCGCAGCAAAAGCCGTTTTAGCAGGAACTGATGTGGAATGCGTTTGGGAAAATTATCCGTTTAAAACATTACCTGAAGCTGTTGCAAAAGATTTAATAAAAGAAGCCGATGTTGATAAAAGTTTAGCTCGTGTTTTAATCGGTCGCTTTGATTTGGGCGAGATGGATGATGATGCCATTGTACCTTGGGCTCAAATACCGGTATCAGTTTTAAACAGTAAGAAACACCAAGACTTAGCTCTTGAAATGGCTAGAAAATCCATGACCCTACTTCAAAATAAAAATAATGTGCTTCCTCTAAATAAGTCCATCAGCAAAATTGCGGTGATTGGTCCTAATGCCGATAATGAGCCTATGCTTTGGGGAAATTATAATGGAACGCCTAATCAAACCATTACCATTCTGAATGGTATAAAATCAAAAGTTGCAGAAAATAAGATTTTTTATGACAAAGCTGCTGATTTAGTTGAAGATAAAGTTACAACCACCTATTTTCCAAAAACCATATTTGAAGGAAAAAAAGGGTTTAAAGCGACTTATTGGAACACTCCAGATAGAACAGGAAATATCATAGCAACCACTCAAATAGTAAATCCTTTAAAATTAACGACTGCTGGTCAACATGAATTTGCAACGGGCGTAAAACTTGAAGGCTTTTCGGCAAAATATGAAACCGAATTTATTGCTGAAGAAAATGATGAATTGGTTTTTAAAACGGGAGCTACCGGAGAATTTGAATTACTCGTGAATGGTGAATCTATCAGCAAATATACCAACTGGCGTACCATTCCTGCTCGCCTTCCATTCCAAGTTGAAGCTGGAAAAACCTATAAAATTGAAATTCTTTTTGCACAGTCAAACAACTGGCAAGCAAATCTAGAATTTGATTTTGGGAAAGAATATGATATTGATTTTACAGGATTGATTGAAAAATTAAAAGGAATCGACACCGTGGTGTTTGTTGGTGGACTTTCAACCTTGCTTGAAGGTGAAGAAATGCCTGTATCCTACCCTGGTTTTAAAGGTGGAGACCGCACCAATATCGACCTTCCTGCCGTTCAAAGGATGTGTTTAAAAGCCTTAAAAGACGCTGGTAAAAAAGTGATTTTTGTTAACTGCTCTGGTTCTGCCATTGCTTTAACTCCAGAAACTGAAAGTTGTGATGCCATACTGCAAGCTTGGTATGGTGGTGAATCTGGCGGACAAGCGGTTGCTGATGTACTGTTTGGGGATTATAATCCGTCAGGAAAACTTCCTGTAACTTTTTATAAAAATTCGGATGCTTTAGGCGATTTTGAAGATTACTCCATGAAAGGACGCACCTACCGTTATATGAATGATGCCTTATTTCCTTTCGGATTCGGACTAAATTATTCAAAATTCAACATAGGTTCTGCTAGTTTAAATAAAACCACTATAAAATCGGATGAGTCTATCCAATTAACCATTCCTGTAACGAATTCAAGTACACGTGATGGCACAGAAATCGTTCAAGTGTATGTACGCAAAGTAAATGACACTGATGGCCCAATAAAAACATTAAAAGGTTTCAAACGCGTGGATATTAAAGCCGGTAAAGCAGAAAATGTTACCATTGATTTACCGCCGTCGTCATTTGAGTTTTACGATTGGAATACTATGGGAATGCATGTAACTCCGGGCGACTATGAAGTTTATTATGGTAACAGCTCCAATTCCAAAGATTTAAAAATGACTAAAGTCACCATACAAAAAACGAGCATTTAAAGACTATTGAAGCGCTATTAAGAATTAAATATGTTTATAAAAATTGCATCTATATTATTTGTTTTTACTCAACTAAGTTCGTTTGCTCAGAACCCATTGGCTAATCATGATATAGAAAAAGCAAAACCTTTTTCAAGTACTTCTGTAATATTGAGTCCTTCATGGATAAAACATCGTGAAGATTTAAATACCAATTATTTAGAATCCCTTGATGCTGAACGTTTGTTGCATAATTTTAGGGTTAACGCTGGTTTCCCATCCAACGCAAAACCTTTGGATGGTTGGGAATCTCCTTCTTTAGGGCTTCGCGGACATTTCGTAGGACATTATATTTCTGCGGTTTCAACACTTGTTGAAAGAAACAAAGAACCATTATTGACACAACACCTTAATTATATGATTGAAGAATTATATAAATGTCAGCAGGCTTTAGGCAATGGCTATTTAAGTGCGTTTCCGGAAAAGGATTTTGATACTTTAGAAGCGACCTTTGGAGGTGTTTGGGCGCCATATTATACTTATAACAAAATCATGCAAGGTTTGCTGGATGCCTATACAAAAACCAATAACCAAAAAGCTTACAAGATGGTTGTGGATATGGCATCCTATGTTGAAAAGCGAATGTCTAAACTAGATGATGCAACTATAGAAAAGCTACTTTACACAGCTGCTGCAAATCCATCAAATGAAGCGGGTGCCATGAATGAAGTTTTATATAAACTTTATAGAGTATCAAAAAATCCTAATCATTTAAAACTAGCCAAAATATTTGACCGCGATTGGTTTGTAACTCCATTGGCAAACAACGACGATATTTTGTCTGGCTTGCATTCCAACACGCACTTGGTATTGGTTAATGGTTTTGCTGAAAGATATGCTGTAACTGGCGAAGCATTATACAAAAACGCCGTATATAATTTTTGGGATATGCTCATAAATCACCATGCGTATGCTAATGGCTCGAGTAGTGGTCCGCGACCGAATGTAACAACCAAAACCTCATTAACAGCAGAACACTGGGGTGTCCCAGATCAATTAAGTAATACTATGACTAAAGAAATAGCGGAGTCATGTGTATCACACAATACCCAAAAACTAACTGCTACACTTTTTAGTTGGACAGCTAATCCTATGTACGCCGAGACTTATATGAATACCTTTCACAATTCAGTCATGGCATTACAAAGTGCTAATACTGGAGCTGTGGTTTATCATTTGCCTTTAGGGTCTCCACGGAAAAAAATATTCTTGAAAGATAACGATTTCCGTTGCTGTAATGGATCTTCTATTGAAGCGTTCTCGCAACTAAATTCCGGCATTTATTACCATGATGATTCTAATTTATGGGTCAATTTATATGTGCCTTCAAAAGTAAATTGGGATGAAAAAAATATAAGTATCGAACAAACCGGGAACTTTCCAACGTCTTCAGAAGTTTCCTTTTCAGTTTCAGCAAAAAAGAAAACAGCATTTAATTTAAATCTTTTTGTACCTTCTTGGGGCAAAAAAGTAGAGGTGTATGTTAATAACATAAAGCAGGAAATTGAAATTACTCCTAATTCATACGTGCATATCAACAGGGAATGGAAAAATAGTGATACAGTAAAATTGGTGTTCCATTACGATTTTTGCATAAAGACAATGCCAGACGACAAAAATGTTATTGCCATTTTTTACGGCCCCATACTTATGGCTTTTCAAAATGATTCTGAAATTATATTAAAAGGAAAACATGAAACCATATTAAGCCAGTTATCAAAAAATGATAATGTATTTAGTCTTGATAATGCAGATAGCACATATATATTAAAGCCTTTATACAATATTGATGAAGATATGTATAGCGTTTACGCTACTATTAGAAACTATTAAACTAAATGAACGATTAATTAAACCAATAAACATGAAAACACTAAACTCAATAATTATCATAGCCCTAACCACGCTAGCACTTCCTTTTCAACTAATAGCCCAACAAGCCCATATTAATGAAGATTGGGATCCTATGAGAAACACGGAAAACCTTATTCCTTTATCTGCAAACGTTATATCGCCTGAGGTTTTGGATGACCGCACTGTTATCTTCCGTATTAAAGGTCCTGAACTTAAAAGTGTTACTGTAGGTGGTTCAATGTTTGTAGGCGAAGAAGCTCGTAAACAAGTGCCATTTGTAAAGGGAGAAGATGGTATTTGGACATGTAAAATTGGGCCATTAGACCCTGAAATTTATTTATATTGGTTAAATGTTGATGGCGTCGGTATGGCAGACCCAAATAACACCTATACGGGTCATGCTAATATGCCCGCTTTTAGTATGCTTTGGGTTCACGGTGATGAACCTAATTTTTATGATGCCAAAAAGGTGCCTCATGGAACCATTCATTGGCAGTATTACCATTCTGATGTAACAAACGGTGAAAGAAAGATATTGGTTTACACACCACCTGGATATGACGCTTCAAAAAAATATCCTGTATTATATTTAATGGGAGGTTCGGGCGATTTAGCAGAAACGTGGTACTTGCACGGACAAGCCAATTTCATTATGGATAATTTAATTGCTGAAGGCAAAGCCAAACCTATGATTATTGTGATGCCCAACAATCAGTTAATCCATCGTATGCATCCAGACCATACTGCAAAAACATTTGAATTGGTTAATGAAGAATTCAAAAAAAGTATCATTCCTTTTGTTGAAAGCAATTATAGCGTGATCAAAGATCGTCGTGCCAGAGCTATTAGCGGATTATCAATGGGTGGAAGACATGCACAATATGTGGGACTTCGCAACTTAGACCTATTTAGTTCGGTTGGTATTTTAAGTGCGGCTATTGCTATTGAAGAAACACCTGCTTTAAAGGATGCTGATATCAATTCAAAATTGGATTATTTATTTGTCGGCGCAGGAACCCATGAAACCCGTCCTGGAGCAAGACATGAGGTTTTTCATAATGATTTAGAAAAATTAAATGTAAAACATCACTATTATATAGGTAGTAAAGGGGCTCATGATTTAACAACTTGGAGACATCTACTCTACTACCAGTTTCTACCAAACCTATGGAAAAACCTTGAATAGTTGAAACATTATACACTAACAATTTTTAAATTAATAAATCCAATCCTAATGAAACAAAGACTCATCTTTTTTATATCTTTTTTAATCTCAATAACCAATTTTGCTCAAAATGTAAGTGTCGTATCACCAAACAACAAATGGAAAGTTGAATTGAAAAATGAGCACTCTGCTTCTACTGGGACATGGTTTTTAAAAATCAATGCCTTAAAAGAAAATGCAAGTTCAGAGATTATTCCGAAAATAGATTTGGGATTATTACGTAGTGACCAAGATTTCTCTAATCAATTGAAATTTATTAAAGCGGACAAACCTAAATTAATAACGGAGCAATACACCTCAATACACGGTAAAAGCTCACAACGTAGCAATTCTGGCAATGAAATAGTTTTATATTTTGAGAACCCTTCAAAAGCCAAATTAAATGTCATTGTAAGAGCTTATAACGATGGTGTGACTTTCAGATATGAATTTCCAGAAAAAACGGGAACTTTTAAAATAAAAGATGAGTTGACCGCTTACAAGATTCCAGATAGTACCAGTAGATGGTTGGAAAAATTTGATCTTTCCAATGAAGGGCTTTATACCAATATGAAAGATGCCAGTGTGCAACAGGATTGGTGCTATCCAGCTCTTTTTAATACAAAAGATGATACCAACAACTGGTATCTTATCCATGAAGCAGATGTTGATAGACAGTATGCTGCAACAAAGCTTGCTAATACCATCACAAATTCTGATTACAAAGTAACACTTCCCGGTGCAGATGAAGGTGTTGGTGAGCCATTACCAACCATCAACCTCCCATGGAAATCTCCATGGCGTGTTATCATTATGGGAAATCTAGCCGAAGTTGTAGAGTCCACTTTGGTAGATGATGTTTCCTCCCCTTCCGTTTTAACTGATACCGATTGGATTCAACCCGGTGTTGCCTCATGGAATTATTGGTCGAATAATCACGGTACCAAAGATTATAAAGTGGTAACCGAATTTGCCGATTTAGCTGCCGAAATGGGTTGGCCATATACCCTTTTGGATTGGGAATGGGATCAAATGGAAAATGGTGGCAATTTAGAAGATGCTTTAAAATACATCCATTCCATAGGTGTAAAACCTTTGATGTGGTACAATTCAGGAATGTTTAAATGGGTGACTTCTACGCCTGTAGACCGTATGAAAACCCACGAAAACCGTATGGAAGAATTTGCCAAGCTAAATAAACTAGGCGTTTATGGTGTTAAAGTCGATTTTTTCTTGAGTGAAAAACAAGATATGATTAAATATTACCTTGACATCCTTGATGATGCCGCCAAGTTTAAAATCATGGTTTACTTTCATGGCTGTGTCGTCCCTAGAGGTTGGCAACGCACCTATCCGCATGCAATGACTTTTGAAGCTGCCAGAGGTGCTGAATGGTACAACAATGGTCCGGAATTAACAACCTCTGCCCCAGAACATAATAATGTTTTGCCTTTTACAAGAAACATTGTAGGTTCTATGGATTATACACCAGTGACTTTCACCAATTCACAATACGCTCATATTACATCATATGGACATGAACTGGCTTTAAGTGTGGTATTTGAATCCGCTATACAACACATGGCAGATCGTCCCGAAGGCTACAGAAACTTACCAGACGCCCCTAAAACATTTCTTAAGCACGTGCCTAGCACGTGGGATGACACCAAATTAGTAGATGGCTATCCCGGAAAATTCACGGTTATGGCTCGGAGAAAAGGATTGGATTGGTATATTGGCGCCATTAATTCCGATGGAAGAAGGGAAAAAGTTCAAAATTTAAAATTTGATTTCTTACCTGAAGGACAATCCTATAAACTAACATTGATTGCAGATGGCGCACATGACACCTTATTTTCAACAAAATACATGGTGGTTGATAAATCTACTTCGATTGACGTAACCATGCTTCGTCGTGGTGGTTTTGCGGCCTATTTGAGTCCGATTAAATAAAAACAAATTAAAACTAAAGGAATAACTAAAAGGAAATTTAAAATCTAAAAAATGAAAAAATTAATTGTTTTATGCTGCTTATTAATATCATCAGCAATGATCTCGCAGAATGCGGAAGTGGTAAGTCCCGATGGCAAACTAAAAGTAAATGTTTCTGTGGAAAATGGAAAAGCATTATATTCGGTAGCTTATAATGGCAAAGTGATGATTGAAAATTCCCCTTTAGGTTTGATAACCAATGAAGGTGATTTTACTGAAAACATGAGCTTTGTAGAATCTACTCCAGACAAAGTCACAAAAAATTATAGTCAAGAAAAAATCAAAAAATCTTCAATTAATTATGAGGCCAATACTTTAAAATTTACGGTTGCAAATAAGGATAAAAAACAGCTATCGGTTGCATTCCAAGTAAGTAATAATGATATTGCATTTAGATACGAAATCCCAAGTTGGGGAGAAACCATGTCTTGCGTGGTTGAAAAAGAAGTTACGGGATATAAATTCCCAAGTAATACAACAACATTTCTTTCATCTATGATGTCCCCTATGACCGGTTTTGCGCGCACAGCCCCCAGTTACGAAAGCACTTATACTGCAGATGTTGCCATGAACACCAATACCGATAAAAATGGTTATGTGTTTCCAGGATTATTCCATGTAGGCGATGATGGTTGGGTATTGTTATCAGAAACTGGTGTATCCAGTCTATATACTGCTTCTCATTTAAGCAACTATAATAATGGGATGTATACTGTAGAATACCCTGACGTGAAAACAAACAATGGTTTTGGCAGTGTAGGCGCTCAAGTGGGACTTCCCGGAATGACACCATGGCGTACCATCACCGTTGGTGAAACATTAAAACCTATAGTAGAAACTACTATCCCTTATGATGTTGTGGAACCACTTTACGAAGCTTCCCAAAAATTTGAATATGGTCGCGGCAGTTGGAGTTGGATAGTATGGCAAGATGAAAGCATGAATTATGAAGACCAAGTTAAATATATTGATTTGGCTGCTGCCATGAATTTTGAATACATATTAATTGATGCTTGGTGGGATAAAAATATTGGGTATGATAGAATGAAAGAGCTCATTCAATATGCCAAATCTAAAGGTGTTGATGTGTTTCTTTGGTACAATTCCAATGGTATTGTGAATGATGCTTTCCAAACCCCAAAGGATAAAATGAACACCTCTATAGCCAGAAAAAAAGAAATGAAATGGCTTAAAGAAATGGGTGTAAAAGGCTTGAAAGTCGACTTTTTTGGTGGTGATAAACAAGAAACCATGCGTTTGTACGAAGACATTCTTTCTGACGCCAACGATTATGGGCTTATGATTATTTTCCATGGTGCTACCCTTCCTCGTGGTTGGGAACGCATGTACCCTAATTTCGTAGGCAGTGAAGCGGTGATAGCTTCTGAAATGCTTATCTTTACTCAAGATGCTCGCAATAAAGAATCTTTTTATGCATCGTTGCATCCTTTTATTCGTAATTCTGTAGCGAGTATGGAATATGGTGGTGTTTTTTTAAACAAGTATTTAAACAAAGGAAATGCAAAAGGACAAGAACGTTTAACAACCAATATTTTTCAATTGGCTACCAGTGTACTTTTTCAAAATCCGTTGCAAATGTTTGCTTTAGCTCCTAACAATCTTGAAGATACACCAGCATATCAATTGGATTTCTTAAGAAATGTGCCAACTACTTGGGATGAAACTGTGTTTCTTGATGGTTATCCTGGTAAATATGTGGTATTGGCCCGTCGCCATGGAGATAAGTGGTATATAGCAGGTGTTAATGCAGAAAAAACCGCAAAAAATTTAAAACTAAAACTCCCTATGCTTGCAGATGGTAAAGCAACAATTTATAACGACGACAAAAATAAAAACGCATCTTTAGAGGATATTAAAATTTCTAAAAAAGGAGAAATTTCAATAACAATGCAACCTAATGGAGGATTTGTATTAACTAACTAAGAGTAATGAAAAAAACAATAATTACGCTTAAAATTCTTTTAAGTTATTTTATGGTAGCTGCACAAAATCCTATTGTGCAAACAAATTATACAGCAGATCCAGCTCCGATGGTCTACAACGGTAAGGTATATTTATACACAAGTCACGACGAAGATGAATCTACTTGGTTTACTATGAATGACTGGCGATTATATACTACAGAAGATATGGTCAATTGGACTGATCATGGAGCTGTATTGTCCTATAAAGAATTTAGTTGGGCTAAAATGAATGCGTGGGCTCCTCAATGTATCGAGCGAAAAGGGAAATTTTATATGTATGTACCCATCACGGATCGCCAAGGAAAGAACGGTATTGGTGTTGCCGTTTCTAATAGTCCTTATGGCCCATTCATTGATCCATTAGGAAAACCTTTAATTTCCAATAGCAATGCCGATATCGATCCAAGCGTTTTTATTGATGATGATGGACAAGCCTATTTATTCTGGGGAAATCCTGTTTGTTACTATGTGAAATTGAATGAAAATATGATTTCCTATGAAGGCGAAATCAAACAAATCGCTAATACCATAGAAGCATTTGGCAAGCGTGAAGGAAAGGTAAACGAAGAAAGACCAACAACTTATGAAGAAGGACCTTGGCTATATAAACGTGATAATCTCTATTATTTGTTTTTTGCTGCAGGTCCCATATCAGAACATATCGGTTATTCAACCAGTAAAAATATAACAGGACCTTGGAAATACCAAGGTGTTGTCATGCCTACCCAAGGTAGCGCATTTACCAATCATCCTGGTGTTATCGATTTTAAAGGAAAAAGCTATTTTTTCTATCATAATGGCGCATTGCCTGGAGGTGGTGGTTTTACCCGTTCCGTATGTGTAGAAGAACTTAAATTTAATAAAGACGGCACCATCGCACAGATGAATATGACAGAAGGCATCAAACAGAGTTTAAGCCCGTTAAATCCCTATGCTATAAATGAAGCAGAAACTATAGCTTGGTCGGAAGGCGTAAAGTCCATGGAAAATAATGTTGTTGGTAATTTTATTACGGCAAAATATAATGATGCTTACACCAAAGTCAAAGAAGTAGATTTCCGTAAAGAAGGAGCCTCAAAATTTACGGCAAGAGTTGGCACAACCCATAATGGAAATGTATCTATGGAAATAAGATTGGACAGTAAAGAAGGCGAGCTACTTGGGACGATAAAAGTACCAATGACTGGAGGTAATGACCGCTGGTCGCTACAAACAATTGATATTAACAAAGTAACGGGAATTCACGATTTATATTTTGTTTTCAAAGGAAAGGCAGCTAGTCAGATTATGTATTTTGATTATTGGATGTTTTCTAATTGAAAAACATGCCCCAAAATATATGTGAAGGCAAGCAAAATGAATCAATTGAATAAAAACAGCTAATAACGAAAGTTTTGTAATTATAAATAAAAATGAAAATTATTAATCAACATCTAAAAAACGGAATATTACTGATTTTCGCAATCAGCTATTCTTTTGGTCAAAATCCCCTCATTAGGGATCAGTTTTCTGCCGATCCATCCGCTAGGGTTTTTGGTGACAAAGTTTATGTATTTCCTTCGCATGACATTTTAGCCACCGAAGGCAAAGGACGCAAGGATTGGTTTTGCATGGAAGATTATCATGTGTTTTCTTCTGAAAATTTAACCGATTGGACAGACCATGGTACCATCGTGGAACAAAACAAAGTAGCTTGGGTAAAACCAGATAGTTACAGTATGTGGGCTCCAGATTGTATTGAAAAAGATGGTAAATATTATTTCTATTTTCCATCGACCATTAAAGACTCTCTGACAAATGTTAGAGGCTTCACTATTGGAGTTGCTATTGCCGATAAACCCGAAGGTCCTTATGTTACAGAACCTCTGCCTATTCCAAATGTGAGAGGCATCGACCCGAATGTGTTTATTGATAAAGACGGACAAGCATACATGTACTGGTCGCAAGGAAACATCTTTGGCGCAAAACTAAAAGACAACATGCTTGAACTGGATTCTGAAGTAAAAACACTTGGAGATTTACCAACAAAAGGCTTGAAAGAAGGTCCCTATCTTTTTGAAAGAAACGGCATTTATTATCTAACCTATCCGCATGTTGAAGATAAAATTGAACGTCTAGAATATGCCATTTCAGATAATCCTTTAGGGCCTTTTAAAGTGACTGGCGTTATTATGGATGAATCGCCTACGGGTTGTTGGACCAATCATCAATCCATTATAGAATTTAAAAACCAATGGTATTTGTTTTATCACCACAACGATTATTCTCCCAATTTTGATAAAGCACGTTCCATCAGAGCAGATTACTTAAACTTTAATGCAGATGGCACCATTCAAAAAGTCATTCCTACTTTAAGAGGTGTTGGTGTTGCAAATGCTACCAAACAAATTGAAATAGATAGATATAGTGCGATAAGTGAGCAAGGTGCATCCATTGCTTTTTTAGATACTTTAAATACTTTTAAAGGTTGGAAAACGGTATTCAGTCAACCCAATGCTTGGATACAATATGATAATGTAGATTTTGGTAAAAAGCGTTTAAAATCTATTATTGTAAAAGCTAAGTCTGAAACTGATGCCATTCTGGAAATTAGAAGTAATTCAGCAAATGGCCCTGTCATTGCTGAAGTTAAAATTCCAAAAAGTAGCGATTGGACAGAAATAAAAGTTTCATTAAAAAAGTTTGAATCTAATAATCAAAATCTGTTCACCATATCAAAAACCAATACTGTTGTTGAAACGGATTGGATAAAGTTTGAATAACTCAAATAAATGACAAAGCGATTATTTTTGTATGCTCTTTTTGTGTTTCCTTTTTTATCAGGAAACCTATTTTCCCAAGTTCAAAATGATTGGGAAAATCCTGAAATTATTGGTATAAACAAAGAGAAACCACATGCTTCACTTTTCCTTACAAATGAAAAGGCAAATAATCCCACTATCATTTCTTTAAATGGCATATGGAAATTTAATTGGGCACCAGACCCCCAATCTAGACCAGAGAATTTTTATTCATTGGAATATAATACAGAATCTTGGAATACTATAGTTGTTCCAGGTAATTGGGAGTTACAAGGTTATGATACTCCCATATATTCAAATATACCTTATCATTTTCAAAAAGACCAACCAAGAGTAACTACAGAACCTCCACCGAATTTCACGTTTTATAAAAGTAGAAATCCTGTGGGAAGCTATGTTACCCACTTCGATATTAAGGAATTAAAAAACGAACAAATATTTATCAATTTTGGTGGTGTTAGTTCTGCTATGTATGTTTGGGTTAATGGCAAAAAAGTGGGCTATAGTCAAAATTCTTTTCTGCCCGCTGAATTTGATATTACAGACTATATCCAACTTGGAGAAAACAAATTAGCCGTAGAAGTTTACAGGTTAAGCGACGGCAGTTATCTTGAAGATCAGGACATGTGGCGTTTAAGTGGTATTTTCAGAGATGTAGAGCTTATAATGCGTCCGAAAACATGTATTCGCGACTTTACTGTGTTGGCAGAACCTAATGAAACTTTCAATAGTGCCACTGTAAATATCAAGTTAAATATTGATAATAAATTGGATAAAAATCTTGACGGGTTTTCTGTGGAAGGAACGATATCAGGATATTCTACATTAGGAAATCTGGGGGATATTAAAATATCCAAAAAGGTGGGAACTTTAAATAAACTTTCAGAAAATGTTGTAGAAATAAGTTCCACCCTAATTAATCCACTTTTATGGTCGGCCGAAACACCCAACCTATACAAACTAAATTTAAAATTAATAAACAATAAAAAGGAAATTGTAGAAACCCTTCATTGGAAATTCGGCGTTAGAAAAGCAGAAGTTATTGGTGAAATTTTTTATATGAATGGCAAGCCTATTAAACTAAAAGGCGTGAACAGGCACGAACACCATCCCAGAACGGGAAAATATGTTGATAGACAAACCGTCATCAAAGACATTGAGCTCATGAAACAAGCCAATATCAATATGGTTCGAACCAGTCATTATCCAAACGATTTGCTTTTCTATGAACTATGTGATGAATATGGTATGTATGTCATGGATGAAGCCAATCAAGAATCGCATGGTTATGGAATTGGCAATAAAATTCTTGGTGATGACCCTTTATGGAAAAAAGCGCATGTAGATAGGGCCGTGTCCATGGTTGAAAGGGATAAAAATTATACAAGTATTATTATTTGGTCGTTAGGAAATGAAGGTGGACAAGGGCAAAACCTCATAGCGATGGCAGATGCCATAAAAGACATAGACCCTACAAGACTTATTTTTTCAGACTCACAAAGAGATATTTCAGCTTTATATGATGAAAGTTATTTAACCCCTGAAAACGCAAAGAAACTTGCAAAAGAAATAAATGACAAACCATTCTTTATGCGCGAGTACATGCATGCCATGGGTAATTCAGGAGGCAATCTTCAAGAGTATTGGGATGTTTTTTATGATGACCCTAGTATGACGGGAGCTGCTATATGGGATTGGGTTGATCAAGGAATAGCAAAAAAAATAGATGGTTCTAAGCTAAAATATCCCAACAATCCTGCCCAATTAACTTTAGAAGACGATGAGTATTGGGCTTATGGAGGTGATTTTGGTGATGTACCAAATGATGGCCCTTTCTGTAATAATGGCTTGATTGGCCCAGACAGAATACCTCATCCACACTATTACGAAGTTCAAAAAGTTTATCAGAATATTACTTTTAAATTAGATGACATAAAGAGTCAAAAAATTAAAATAAGTAATCTTTATGATTTCACAACTACAGATAATTTTGATTTTGTTTATGACCTTCTTTCAGATGGAAAAATTATAGAAACTGGCTTAGTGCCATGTCCAACTATTTTACCAGGGAAATCTGAAGACATTCCTTTTAACTTAAAATCGGATTTAAATACCTTCAAAAGTGAAATAATCCTAAATATTTATGCCAAATTAAAAAAGGCAACGTTATGGGCCAATCCAGGTTTTACAGTAGCCAAAGAACAGTTTATTCTAAAAACTATAGAGCTACAAAAAATAAGTATTGGAGGAGATATTATTATTAAAGAAACTCCAAACGCTGTCAATGTTGAGACAAATCATTTTAAATATAATTTTGATAAATTGAATGGTGCTTTAACCTCATGGACAACCAATGATATCGAATTATTAAAAGGCAGCTTAGAACCTTATTTCTGGAAACCACCAAATAATAATCAAATAAATAACAGATACGAACAACGTCTCGGAAAATGGAAACATGCCGATGCGTCCAGAAAAGTGACTAAAATTAATGTTGAAAAGCAAGCGGGTTTGACTGTTATAACGTTTGATATGGAGTTGCCAGAAATTGGTGCGTCCTACAAGTTAATATATATTATTAATGGAGATGGGAAAGTACAAGTAGAAGCGTCATATATTCCTGTTTCGGAAAACATTCCATTAATACCAAAATTTGGCATGAGAATGAGAATTCCATCAAATTTGAATCAGATAAATTGGTACGGTCGGGGTCCTTATGAAAATTACCCCGATCGAAAAACTGCCAGTTTTATAGGACTAAATCAGTTAAAATTGAATAACTTTATAACCCATTATATTTACCCACAAGATAACGCCAATCGTGGCGATGTTCGTTGGTTTTCGCTTTCAAACCAAAATGAAAGCATCATGATTTATGGTCTCCAACCATTAAATTTTAGAGCTTGGCCCTATACTGAAGAAGATCTAGAAAAAGCAAAACACCCCTATGAACTAAAAGACCGCGATTTCATAAATTTGAATATTGATTTGAATATTCATGGTGTTGGTGGAGTCGATTCTTGGGGCGCCCGTACTTTAGACAAATATACCAATGATGGAAACAAACCTTATACTTATGCTTTCATCATGGAATATAAAAATGATAAATAAAATATAAACACAATTAAATAACAAATATATTAAACAATGAAAAAGACGCAATTAATACTCCTATCATCCATCATGGCTTTGGCCTCACTCAGCGGAGTTAATGGACAGACTAAAAAAAGCAAAGTTAAAAATCCACCTGTATTTTCAAACTTTGTTTACCAAGGCAACGACCAAGTATACATAGACAATCCCTTGAAACCAGATGAGTTTTACACACCTGTTTTACAAGGCTGCTATCCTGACCCAGCTATCACTAGAAAAGGCGATGATTATTATATGGTTTGTTCATCATTTGCCATGTTTCCGGGTGTGCCTATTTTTCACTCAAAAGATTTGGTTAACTGGACTGACTTAGGAGGTGTTTTAAATAATGTAGCAGAATTCAATCCTCATGATACGGGTATTAGCCAAGGTGTTTACGCCCCAGGTATTACCTATAATCCTCACAACGATACGTTTTACATGATTGTGACGGCTTTTTCAGGTGGATTAGGAAACATTATCGTGAAAACAAAAGACCCAATGAAAGGTTGGGGAAGCCCAATTAAACTTGGATTTGGCGGTATTGATCCTTCTATTTTCTTTGATGATGATGGTAAAGGCTACATCGTTCATAATGATGCACCCGATAAAGATAAAGAACAATATAGTGGTCATCGTGTTATAAAAGTTTGGGACTATGATGTTGAAAATGACAAGGTAATACCTGGAACTGATAAGATTATAGTTGACGGTGGTGTGGATATCACCAAAAAACCTATTTGGATTGAAGCACCTCATATTTACAAGAAGGATGGTAGCTATTATTTAATGTGTGCTGAAGGTGGTACAGGTGATTGGCACAGTGAAGTTATCTTTAAAAGTGATAGTCCTAGAGGCCCATATATCCCAGCACCTAGCAACCCAATCCTTACCCAAAGACATTTTCCTAAAGACCGTAAGAATAAAGTGGATTGGGCAGGACATGCCGATTTGGTAAAAGGTCCAAACGATCAATATTATGGTGTGTTTTTAGCGGTTCGTCCTAACGAAGAACATAGAGTAAACACAGGTCGTGAAACCTTTATTTTACCAGTAGATTGGTCAGGAGAATTTCCTATTTTTGAAAACGGATTAGTTCCTTTAGAGCCAAAATTAAAAATGCCTGAAGGTGCACAAAACAAAACTGGCAAAGAGGGATTTTTTCCTAACGGAAATTTTACATTTTCTGATAACTTTACTTCAGAAAAATTGGATAACCGTTGGATAGGTTTAAGAGGCCCACGTGAAGCATTTATATCAAAAACAAAAAATGGGTTACAAATTAATCCGTTTGACACCAATATCAAGGAAATGAAGCCTACATCTACGCTTTTCCATCGTCAAATGCATAATACGTTTTCATTAACTACAACTTTAGCATATAAACCAAACTCAGAAAAAGATTTGGCGGGCGTTGTTGCATTACAAAATGAAAACTCAAATTACGTGTTTGGTATCACCAAAAAAGGTGAAGATTATTTCTTGTTGTTACAAAAAAACCAACGTAAACAGAGAAGTCGTGAAACAGAATCTACTATTGTTGGCAGCACTAAAATTGATGTTAAAAACCCTGTTACTCTTCAAATAAAAGCAAATGGTGATAAATACGATTTTGGTTATTCAACAAATGGAACTGATTTCGTAAATGTGGGTGGAACTGTTTCAGGAGACATTCTATCTACAGATGTTGCTGGAGGTTTTACTGGTGCTTTATTAGGTCTTTATGCAACTACTGCTAATGATGCTGTGCCTCAATAGAGATATAAGATACAAATAAACTAAACAAACATGAAGTGCATTTATTGGATAGGTTTATTGTCATTATTTATTGTTGGCTGTGGCACAAAAAATTATGAAAAAACAGCTTTAGGATTAAAGACATCTATTGATTCCACAACAGTGGACATTCAGTTTTTTTCGCCTAGAATTGTTAGAATTTTAAAGTATCCACAAGATTCCGTAATTGATAAAAAAAGCCTTTCGGTGGTTAAAACACCTGAAAAGATGAATTTAAACATTTCGGAAGATGAAAATTATTTCACAATAAGTAGCAATAGTTTATCAGTAAAGTTAAACCGAAAGTCTGGAGAGATTGCGTATGCTGATTCAAACGGCAATTCGTTATTTACGGAAGCGGCACCAGGTTCTGATTTTACACCTAACAATGATGCTGGAGAAAGCACCTTTAAAGTAAGCCAATCATTCCAATTGGAGCCAGATGAAGCTATTTATGGGTTAGGCATTCTGCAACAAGGCAAGATGTCCCAAAGAAACCAAGAAGTTTATATGGTTCAAGGCAACACACAAGACTATGTACCCTTTTTCCAATCGGTAAAAGGGTACGGTCTTTTTTGGGACAACTACTCGCCTACCACATTTAAAGATGATGCTGATGGAACACAGTTCAGTTCCGAAGTTGGCACTTCTATCGATTATTATTTTATGTTGGGTGGTAATGCCGATGGCGTTATTGCTGAAATGAGAGATCTTACAGGACAAGCACCGATGTTCCCATTATGGACATTCGGTTTTTGGCAAAGCAAAGAACGCTACAAAAGTCAGGAAGAAACTGTTGGCGTTGTAGAAAAACACCGTGAATTAGGGGTTCCTATTGATGGTATTATTCAGGATTGGCAATATTGGGGAGACAATTACCATTGGAATGCTATGGAATTTTTAAATCCGCAATTTCCAAATCCACAAAAATTTGTGGATGATGTGCACAACTTAAACGCACACATGATTATTTCCATCTGGTCTTCTTTTGGTCCTGAAACTAAGGTATACAAAGAATTGAAAGGCAAGGACATGTTGATGAATTTTGCAACGTGGCCTTTATCAGGAAAAGATGTTTGGCCTCCAGATATGGATTATCCTTCTGGTGTGGTTGTTTACGATCCCTACAACCCAGAAGCAAGAGACATTTATTGGAAGTATCTTAATAACGGCCTTTTCTCTTTGGGAATGGATGGCTGGTGGATGGATTCTACAGAACCAGACCACCTGAATGCCAAACCTGAAGATTTAGATACCAAAACCTATCTGGGTTCTTTCAGAAAAGTACGCAATGCATTTCCTTTAATGACGGTTGGTGGCGTGTATGATCATCAAAGGGACGTAACATCAGACAAACGTGTCTTTATTTTAACACGTTCGGCTTTTGCTGGTCAACAACGTTATGGAGCAAATACCTGGACCGGCGATGTAACGTCTTCTTGGGAAGCTCTTAAAAATCAAATTCCTGCCGGACTTAATTTCTCTATGACTGGTATCCCTTATTGGAATACGGATATAGGCGGTTTCTTTTTAACTAAATATCCAAAGAAATTAGACGACCCAGACTATAAAGAACTTTATGCACGATGGTTACAATTCGGAACCTTTTCTACCATGATGCGTTCCCATGGCGCCGATGCCCCAAGGGAAATATTTCAATTCGGTAAAAAAGGCGATGCCATTTATGATGCCATTGAAAAATTCATCCATTTACGTTATAGTTTATTACCATACATTTATTCTACTTCTCATGATGTTACCGCAAACCAGTCAAGTATGACACGTGCTTTGGTAATGGATTTTACTTCAGATAAAAACACACATGACATTAACAATCAGTACATGTTTGGTAAATCTATATTAGTAGCACCAGTAACAACCTCCATGTACACTAAAGATGTTACTGTAGGTGGAAAATCAAATAAAATTGAAGACTTCAGTACGGTAAAATCTTCAGAAGTTTATTTACCTGCCAACTCCGCTTGGTATGATTTCTGGACGAATGAAAAACATGATGGAGGAAAAACCATAAGTAAAGAAACACCCATAGATATCATGCCACTATATGTGAAAGCTGGAAGCATCATTCCTTTTGGACCTCAAGTACAATATGCAGAAGAGAAAGATTGGTCGAATCTCGAAATACGTGTATACGCTGGTGCAAATGGTGAGTTCAACCTATATGAAGACGAAAACGACAATTATAATTATGAAAAAGGTGCATTTTCCTTAATCAAATTCACATGGGATGATGCCAATAAAAAACTAACCATTGCAAAAAGGGAAGGCTCTTTTGATGGTATGTTGGAAAACCGTTCTTTTAATATTGTTTTTGTTGATGGAAAAAATGAACCAATCTCTAAATCCATTAATTATAAAGGTGATATGGTAGAATTACAATTATGAAAAAATTTAATATTACCATAATAGGTTTATTAATCCTTATTACTGAAATAAGTGTAGGTCAAAACCCAATTATACAAACCATGTACACGGGTGATCCTGCTCCCGTGGTTTATAACGATACATTATTTCTGTATGTTGGTCATGATGAAGACAAAAATCCTCTCAACTCATTTTTAATGAGGGAATATTCACTTTTCACAACAACAGATATGGTGAATTGGACAGCTCATAAAACACCATTAAAAACCAGTGATTTTAAATGGTCTGCAGGAGATGCCAGTGCAGCGCAATGTATTGAACGAAATGGCAAATATTATTGGTACATTTCTTCTCTAAATAAAACATCTCCAGGTGTTAGTGTTGGTGTAGCAGTATCAGATAGCCCTTATGGACCATTTAAAGACGCATTAGGCAAGGCTTTAATAACCAATAACATGACTACGTTTGGCAAACATTCATGGGATGATCTGGATCCCACGGTGATGATTAACGATGATGGACAAGCTTACCTTTACTGGGGAAATAATGCGTGTTATTGGGCTAAATTGAATGAAGACATGACTTCTTTAGCAAGTCCAATTACCGCCTTGGATATTTTTGATAAATCGGCTTTTGGGCCTGACTTTGAAGAAGCGCCGTGGGTTTACAAAAAAAATAAAACTTACTACATGATATATGCTTCAAATGTGGTTGAGTCCATTCATTACACCACGAGCAAAAGTCCTGAGGGACCATGGAACTATGGCGGATTAATAATGCCACACATGGGCAAAAGCGGATCAAATCATCCAGGAATCATAGACTACAAAGGACATTCATATTTTTTCTACCACAATGCAGCACTACCTGATGGCGGTGATTTTAATCGTTCGGTTTGTGTTGAGGAATTTAAATATAATCCTGATGGTTCCATTCCTGAGATGACCATGACAGATGGTATCACAAAAGGTGTTGGAACATTAAACCCTTTTAAAAGAACAGAAGCAGAAACCATCGCATGGTCTGAAGGCCTAAAACTTGACGAAAACAACGAAGTTGGTGTATATGTAACGTCTATTCATAATAACGATTATATCAAAGTGCGTGATGTGGATTTTGGCAGCAATGGAGTATCCAAATTTGAGGCAAGTGTCTCAAGTCGATATTTTGGCGGGGAGATTGAAATTCATGTTGACAGCTTATTTGGTGAATTAGTTGGGACATTAAAAATACCTTATATTGGAGATTGGGATGATTGGGAATTGTTAAGTACTGATATTAAAAATATTAAAGGCGTTCATGACCTATATTTTGTTTTCAAAGGAAGAGAACCGCATGTTTTATTCAATTTCGATTATTGGAAATTTTCGAAATAATTTGTTTTGAATTTTCATTTTCAAAGCAAAACCTACATCCATAATTAGAGAATTATAAATTGATTATTAGTTTTATAAAAATAAAGTATTAAAATTTAAGAATTAGAATTGACTTTTACTGAAATCAAGAGTCTAATATAACCCAATACCAATCTTCCTACTTTAACCTGATAATTCATTATCTGAAAATCAGTATCATGAAACCATTGGGTTTTAGAATTAAAATATCAAATAATGAAAGATGATGATGGAATAATTCCATATCTGAATTAATAAATTTAAAGTATCAAATGAATTATTTTAAACGTCGTGTAAGTCTCGTCCTTTTTCTAATCTTCGCCTTAACTCTAAACGCACAAAATGGTCATGATATATGGCTTCAAAATAAAAAGGCAAAACCCGTTAATGTCACAACTACAAAACAATCCCCTACTATTGATATCGCAAAAAATGAATTAATAAATGGTTGGCAAGGCGCAGAAGGATCTACCATAACTTTAACCATAAAAAAAGACAAATCCTTACATACGGATGGATTTAAGATAACACCGACCAGTATACAAGCAAACACTGATTTAGGAATTCTATACGGCGTTTACGAGCTTTTAAGAAAACAACAAACAGAAAGCACAATTAAAGATGAAAGCATTAATCCATCTTACGATAGACGCGTTCTAAACCATTGGGACAATCCTAATGGAAGTATAGAACGCGGATATGCCGGTAAGTCCTTATTTTGGCATTTTGGCAAAGATTCTTTAGACGTTACAGAAAGTGATATAAAACTTTGGAAAGAATATGCCAGAGCAAATGCGTCTGTGGGCATTAATGGCGCTGTTCTTAACAATGTCAATGCATCGCCCATGATGCTAACACAAGGGTATTTAGAAAAAGTGAAAGCCATTGCCGATGTGTTGCGTCCCTATGGTGTTAAAACATACCTTTCCATTAAATTTTCTTCCCCTTCATTGATTGGAGGTTTAAAAACCTCAGATCCTTTGGATGCTGAAGTCATAAAATGGTGGAACAATAAAGTAAAAGACATTTATAAACTCATACCCGACTTTGGTGGCTTTTTGGTAAAAGCCAGCAGTGAAGGGCAACCAGGACCACAAGATTATGGTCGTACACATGCCGATGGGGCTAACATGTTGGCTGATGCCTTTAAGCCATTTAATGGTATAGTTATGTGGCGAGCCTTCGTTTACATTGCCAATGATGAAGATAGAGCTAAACAAGCTTATAATGAATTTGTTCATCTTGATGGTAAATTTAGGGATAATGTTATTATTCAAGTTAAAAACGGCCCTATTGATTTTCAACCTAGAGAACCGTTTAGCCCACTATTTGGTGCCCTTAAAAAAACGGCTATCATGCCAGAATTACAGATTACACAAGAATACTTAGGCCATTCCATCCATTTAGCCTATCTGGCTCCTATGTGGAAAGAGTTTTTAGACAGTGACACTTACCAAGAAGGGAAAGGCAGTACTGTAGCAAAAACTACTGATGGTAGCCTTTTTGATCAAAAAATATCGGCTATTGCAGGGGTAGCGAATACTGGATTAGATAACAATTGGACCGGACATACATTTGCGCAATCCAATTGGTATGCTTTTGGACGTTTGGCATGGAACCATGAACTGTCAAACGAGCAAATAGCAGACGAATGGGTGAAGCTAACCTTCTCTCCTTTTGACCTTTCAAACAGTGAAAATAAAACTGATTTCTCTAAAAGTGATTGGTCAAATAATTTCCTTAAACCAGTAAAACAAATGATGCTGGATAGCCGTGAAGCCATAGTAGATTATATGATGCCTTTAGGTCTGCACCATATTTTTTCTGCAAACGAACATTATGGCCCTGGGCCTTGGTATGGTCCTGCTAGAGCTCGAAAAGATTGGACATCGCTTTACTATCATAAAGCAGATAGTTTAGGAATTGGTTTTGATAGAACACCTACAGGAAGTAATGCTACCATCCAATATGAAGAGCCCCTTCGTTCGCAATTGAATAACATAGAAACATGCCCGGAAAACGTATTATTATGGTTCCATCATGTGCCATGGGATTATAAAATGAAGAATGGTAAAAGTCTATGGGATAATCTTGCCTATCGTTATGATGCTGGTGTAAAAAAAGTTAGGGAATTCCAAAAAATATGGGACATGGCAAAACCTTATGTAGATAATCAAAGATTTGTCGAAGTTCAAAGCAAACTACGTAACCAAAGTAGAAATGCCCAAGTTTGGAAAGATGCCTGCTTACTTTATTTCCAAGAATTTAGCAACATGCCTATACCTTATGATATAGAACGCCCTATGCACGATTTAGAAGATTTAAAAATAAGCACCATGAAAAGACCACTAGACTATAAATAACCATATCAAACACACTTATATCATGAAAAAATATTTCAACATTATATTATTCGCAACTTTATTAATGGTTGTAAATTGTTCTTATTCCCAAGACCCTAATTTCCATATTTATTTAAATTTTGGACAATCTAATATGGAAGGAAGTGCACGAATTGAAGCACAGGACACCATAAATGTGAATGATCGCTTTCAAGTTTTGGAAGCTGTTGATTGTCCTAATTTAGATCGGGAAAAAGGTAAATGGTACACAGCCGTTCCTCCATTATGCCGTTGCAGAACAGGACTTTCCCCCACTGATTACTTTGGAAGAACGATGGTAGACAATCTTCCAGAAAATGTTAAAGTTGGTGTTATAAATGTTTCTATTGGAGGCTGTAAAATTGAATTGTTTGATAAAGACAAATACCAAGAATATTTAACAAATGTACCTGGTTGGATGACCAATATGGTAAAAGAGTATGATGGGAATCCTTATGGACGCCTTGTTGAAATGGCGAAATTAGCCCAAAAAGATGGTGTTATAAAAGGGATTCTGTTGCATCAAGGCGAATCAAACACTAATGATACACTTTGGACTAAAAAAGTGAAAATTGTTTATGACAATTTAATGAAAGATTTAAACCTTAATCCAGCAGATGTTCCTCTTTTAGCTGGAGAAACCGTTCATGAAGACCAAGGTGGTGTTTGTGCGAGCATGAACAAAATCATAGCAACATTACCAGAAACAATTCCTAATTCATACGTTATTTCATCTCAAGGTTGTACCGACGGCCCTGATAATCTCCATTTTAACGCTGAAGGTTATAGAACTTTTGGTAAGAGATATGCAACAAAAATGTTATCTTTATTAGGTTACAATAATATTAAAACCGACTGATAACAAGATATATAACCTACCCAACTAAAAAACCAACTAAACTAAATAAAACTTTAATGCAAAAATCAGCTAACATTTCCATCATTAAGCAATCGGTTGTTTTAGTAATTATTTTTTTATTATTTCTGACATGTAAATTCACTTATGCCCAAGAAATAATTCAATTATACACTTCTAATATTCCAAACTCTAAAGTATCAGATATCAAAGAATCTGGAGAAGGTATGTACAGAAATGTTACCACTCCTACCCTAGAATACTTTAAACCTAATCCTGACAAAGCTTCTGGAGCCGCTATTATTATTGTTCCCGGTGGTGGTTACAGTGTGGTGGTTTATCAAGGTGAAGGTGTTACAAACGCTAAAGCACTGGCAGAACAAGGCATCGCTGTATTTGTATTAAAATACCGTTTACCTAATGACGCGATTATGCAAGACAAGAAAATTGGTCCATTACAAGATGCGCAACAAGCTATCAAATTAGTTAGGGAAAACGCTGAAAAATGGGGATTGGATAAAAACAAAATAGGCATTATGGGCTTTTCAGCGGGAGGTCATTTAGCTTCAACCGCTGCCACTCATTTCGAAAAATCTTATATTGAAAATTCAAATAATACCAGTTTACGTCCAGATTTTCAAATTTTGGTATATCCCGTTATTAGCATGACCGATAGTTTAACACATACTGGCTCTCGCGATGCTTTAATAGGTAAAAATCCGAGTAAGGAAGATATCCACCTTTTTTCAAATGAAATGCAGATTAACGCCAATACCCCACCAGCATATCTAACCCACACGGCGGATGATAAAACAGTGGATGTAGATAACAGTATTGTCTATTTCCAAAAACTAAGACATAATAAAGTAGATGCAGAAATGCATATTTATCCGAAGGGAGACCACGGATTTATTTTTAGACACCCAGGTTGGATGAACCCATTATTTGAGTGGATGAAAAGAAATGAATTACTAAAATAATAACTTTATATATGACATTAAAAATGAACCAAAAATTATTTAACACCATACTTCTTCTTTTTATCAGTGCCATTGCAATTTCTCAACCAGCAAGAAGACCTGAGTTTGATTCACCACAAGTTAATTCAGATAATACCGTAACGTTTAAATTCTTGGCCCCTAATGCCAATTCAGTAAAGCTCAATACACAAATAGAAAATGGTTCGGTTGATATGGTTAAAGATGAATCAGGTATATGGAGCGCAACTATTGGTCCGGTAAAACCAGATATGTACCCTTATGCTTTTAATGTTGATGGCATTCAAGTAGCAGATCCAAAAAACACAAATATTTTCCCTAATGAAGGATTTCAGAATAGCATCGTAGAAATAACTGGAAATAATCCATTGGTACATACAATTAAAGATGTGCCTCATGGTACAGTATCTTATAGATATTACACCTCTCCAGAATTAGGTGAAAGACCTGTTGTTATTTATACTCCACCAGGGTATGAAACGAGCACAGACAAAACATATCCAATACTTTATTTACTCCATGGAAGTTCTGATACCGAAGAAACTTGGACAAAAGTGGGTCGCGCAAATATTATTTTAGACAATCTTATAGCTCAAGGAAAAGCGAAGCCAATGATTATCGTCATGCCATATGGAAGAGCTTATCCTTCGATAAGTAAATCAGCTGGAAGTTTAAGAAATTGGGACAATCTTCAGGAAATAAAAAAAGATTTTTTAAATTATCTTTTTCCATTCATAAACGAAAACTACAGAGTTAAAGAAGACCGAAATTCCCATGCCATTGCTGGTTTTTCTGGCGGTGGTGGTACAAGTCTATTTATGGGCTTAAATAATCCAGATATGTTTAGTTGGGTAGCTGGTTTTGCACCTGGCATGCTGCCTAATGAATTTGAGCGTAATAACGCTGTTGCTTTTGAGAATCCTGCTCAAACCAATAAAAATTTAGACCTTTTTTGGATTGGAGTTGGTGAAGATGATTTCACCTACCGAGTTGTAAAAGAGTATTTTGAATTATTGGATAGTAAAGGGATTAAATACGAGCGTTTTATATCTGGTGGTGGACATACTTGGATGAATTGTAAACTCTATTTATCCATCTTAGCAGAAAAACTTTTTAAATGATACATATGAATTTTAAATTAAATATAAAAATGAGAAAAAGTATTTACTTATGGCTTTTCGCAGTTGTGTTTATGCTACAATTTAGCACATTTGCCCAACCCCCAAGAGGCCCTTTTGTTCGTTCTCCTCAAGTACACAACGATAAAACCGTCACTTTTGAATATTTAGCTCCCAATGCACAAAAGGTCATGCTAAGTGGGCAATTTTTAAATAGTGCTGTTGAAATGACCAAAGGTGAACAAGGCATTTGGCGTGTAACGGTTGGTCCAGTTCAACCAGATATCTATCCTTATAATTTTGTGGTTGATGGTACTTCCGTGATGGACCCTGGGAATGTTGATTATTTCCCTAATGAACGTTTTAAAGGAAGTATATTATTGGTGCCAGGAGATGAACCGCGCATGTATGAATTAAGAGATGTGCCCCATGGCTCCGTAAATTACGAATATTATCCTTCCATTGAAGGTTCTACGGGTTCATTAGTAGTTTATACACCTCCCGGATATGATGCTTCTCCAGATAAATCGTATCCTGTTTTCTATCTTATTAGCGGAACCACAGATACCGAAGAAACTTTTTTTAAAGTGGGAAGAACCAATTGGATTTTAGATAATCTGATTGCTGAAGGACTTGCAGAACCCATGATTGTAGTGATGCCAAATGGCAATACGGCCGCTAGAATAGCGGAACAAAATGGTGGTGCTAAACCAGATGATCCCGCAAGAGATACTGAGGCTGCATTTGAAAGAATGAAACAATTAGAAGATGATTTAATAAAACAAATAATCCCTTATGTAGAGTCTAACTACAGAGCCATAAAAGACAGAGAAAGTAGAGCTATTGCTGGATTTTCAAGAGGTGGCGGACAAACTTTAAGAGTTGCTTATGGCAATATGGATACGTTTGCCTGGGTGTGTTCTTATGCGGCTTCGGCGTCTCCAAAAGACATGGATACCGATTTTATTTCCGTTAGTAGTAATCCAGAACAAACCAATAAAATGCTAAAATTAAATTGGGTAAGTGTAGGTAATTCCGATTTTATGTACCCTTCAACAATGGAGTACATTAAATATCTTGATGAACATAAAATTAAGTTTCAAAGCTTAATTACTGCGGGTGGACATACTTGGATGAATGTTAAAAAATATGTCACCGAAACAGCCCAATTACTATTTAAAAAATAAGCATCATGAAAAAATTTATATATACAGCTTTTATACTTTTCACGTCAATTCAATTGGTTAGTGCCCAGAGAGCACCTAGGTTGAGTTCTCCTGATGTTGATAAAAATAATAATGTTACTTTCAGATATTTTGCACCAAACGCCAAAGAAGTGTTGTTAAGTACCGAAATTCTTTCTAAAGAGCTTGCTATGAAAAAAGACGATAAAGGTGTATGGACAGCGACTCTTTCAAAAGTAAAACCAGATATTTATCCATACAGCTTTAAAGTGGACGGTGTAGAGACAGAAGACCCCAACAATACCTATGTATTTGCCAACGAACGTTTCAAAAGAAGTATTGTGGATGTTCCGGGCAACAAACCACTAGTGCATTCCTTAAGAAATGTGCCTCATGGAAAAATTAGTTATCGTTATTACAAGTCTGAATCATTAAATACCACAAGACGATTATTGGTTTACACACCTCCGGGATTTAATATGCAGGACGGAAAAAAATATCCTGTTCTTTACTTAATCCACGGTGGCTCGGATACTGAAGAAACGTGGACTAAAGTTGGGAAAGCTAATTTAATTGCCGATAATTTAATTGCCGATGGAAAAGCCGTACCCATGATTATTGTTATGCCTTACGGAAATGTGCGTCCGTCACCCATGCCAGATTTCACAAAAGATGTTATGAATGATGTCATTCCTTTTATTGAAAGCAACTATCCAGTTTACACGGACACAGCAAATAGAGCTGTCGCTGGGTTTTCAGTTGGCGGGGGTCAAACATTAAACATTGGTTTAACCAACACCGATAAATTCTCTTATATTTTTTCTTATGCGCCTTATACAGCTACAGAAGAGTTTTCTAAGAATTTCACTAATTGGAATCCAGATGCAAAAAAAATAAATGAACAACTAAAATTATTTACCATCAGCGTAGGCACAGAAGATTTTCTATATGAAAGTGTGAAAGGAAACCTAGCCATGTTTAAGGAAAAAAAAATCGAAGTAGAACCTATAATAGTTTCTGGTGGCCATACTTGGATGAACTGTAAACTCTTTTTAGCAAATTCATTACAACAAGTTTTTAAATAATTAGGATCATGAAATACATATCTAATAACATCAGCATATTTAAAAAAAGTAGTTTATTAATAGTTTTACTAGTAACATTCAGTTCTTATCTAGTTACAGGTCAAAACAATGAAAGTTTTAAAAATGTGAAATACCGAAACTTATTCAAAGAAGCTGGTTACAAAAAAGCTGACATTGATAAAAAACTTTCAAAAGCATATTACGATATTTTTGAAGGTCCTAATCGTGTTTACTTTGAAGTTGGCGATTCCATGGCGTATGTATCCGATGTCAAAAACAAAGATGCCAGAACAGAAGGCATGTCTTATGGCATGATGATCGCTGTTCAGTTGGATAAAAAAGAAGTTTTTGATAAAATTTGGAGATTTTCAAAAACATATTTACAGCACCAAACGGGTCCTAGAAAAGGCTATTTCGCATGGAGCCTTAACCCAGTAACGATGAAACATAATTCGCCAGGCTCAGCATCTGATGGTGAACTATATTACATCACCAGCTTATTATTTGCAGCCAACAAATGGGGAAATAATACAGGTATTGATTACTATAAAGAAGCTAGATTCATATTGGATTCTATGTGGGAAAAAGATGGAACGGGAAATATTTACAACCTTATTAATACTGAACACAAACAAATAACCTTCGTTCCAGAGGGCAATAATTATAATTGGACAGACCCTTCCTATCATTTACCAGCATTTTACGAAATATGGACTGTATATGCCAAAGATGGGCACGAAGAGTTTTATAAAGCTTGTGCGGATACATCCCGTGTCTTTTTACACAGAGCCACACATCCAGTCACTGGTCTAAATTCCGATTATACTGAGTTTAGCGGCGAACCCCACCCTACTCGTTGGATGCCTGCAGGATTTCGTTACGATTCTTGGCGTGTTCCCATGAATATCGCCATGGATTATGTGTGGTTTGGCAAAGACAAAGAATGGCAAGAAGGCTATGCGAAACGCTTTCAAAATTTCCTAAGATCTAAAGGAATGGATACTTACGAAGACCAATTTAATTTAGATGGCTCTCGTCCAGAATTTATACTTAAGGCTGGTGATGTTGCTACATTAAGGCATTCCATTGGTTTGGTTTCTACAGCCGCCACAACCGCATTTATGAACAAGGAAAAAGGCAGTATGGATTTTGTTCATGCGATTTGGGATGCTAAACTTGAGCCTTATGAAGATGGTTATTTCGATCCTTATTATGATGGCATATTATATCTTTTTAGCTTAATGCATTTAAGTGGTAACTATCAAATTATTACACCTAATTAAATATCAAATGAAGAAATTCCTTTTAATATTCATAATTTTTATAACCTTTTTTGAAAGCAACGCACAAGATAATGGCATGCCTGCTTCAACGAATGTTGATGGAAGAGAATACCCGAAAATTTTACCAGATAACAGAGTCATTTTTCAAGTGAATGCGCCAGATGCTAAAAGTTTGCAGATAGACTTGGGTAAAAAATATGACATGGTGAAAAATGATAAAGGCATTTGGACGGTAACAACCGATCCCATTGTTGAAGGTTTTCATTATTATTCATTAATTGCCGATGGTGTTGCAACAACCGACCCAAATAGCAACACCTATTTTGGAATGAGCCGTTGGGCAAGTGGTATTGAAATTCCAGAAAAGAATGTGGATTATTACCTTCCAAAAGATGTGCCTCACGGTGATATTAGAATAAAATATTATTATTCAAAAATTACCCAAGATTGGAGAAGGGCTTTTGTTTACACACCGCCTGGCTACGATACCAATTTAAGTAAAAAATATCCTGTGCTATACTTATTGCATGGAGGGGGTGAAGATGAAACAGGATGGACACAACAAGGCAACGTTAATTTTATTTTAGATAATTTAATTGCTGAAGGTAAAGCAGACCCGATGATCATTGTTATGGATAAAGGTGCTGCAACCGACCCAAATGCACAACCTGTAGAAGGCCAAAGACCTGGAGGTGGTTTTAATTTTGAAACACTTGAAAAGGTATTTATTGATGAAATCATACCTATGGTTGAAAAAGACTTTAGGATTATTGCAGATAGAGACCACAGAGCTATGGCTGGACTTTCTTTAGGTGGTTTCCAGACCTTTCACACAACCATGCATAACCTAGACAAATTTGCTTACATAGGGGGTTTTAGTGGTTCAGCATTAATGAGAGCTCCGGGAAGCACTATCGAAAATTTATACAATGGTGTATATGCAGATGCAAAAACGTTCAATGAAAAAGCTAAATTGGTTTACATCAGTATAGGAACAGATGAACCAGCTGGTATGTATCAAAACGTAAACAGTGTTCATAAGGAATTTGAAAAAGCAGGCATAAAACACATTTACTATGAATCTCCTGGCACGGCTCACGAGTGGCTGACTTGGCGTAGATCATTGCATCAATTTGCTCAATTACTCTTTAAATAACAATAAAACATAAACAACTAAATGAAAAAAACAGCATTACTTATATTATCTTTTTTTGCGCTCATAAATTCTTATGCACAAGAAAACACATTTCCAGAAGGCACAAAACCAGCTTCAAGCAATATTGCTGGTGCACAATACCCAAGAATTGATAGCGAAAGAAAAGCCTATTTTAGAATTGAAGCACCTGCAGCCGATAGTATTTCTGTCAGCTTAGGAAATGTTAATTTAACTAAAGATGCGAAGGGTGTTTGGACAGGCGTTACAAAACCACTTGACCCAGGATTTCATTATTACACTTTGAAAATCAATGGTGTTAATGTGAACGATCCTTTTAGTGAAACCTTCTATGGTATGAGTCGTATGGCAAGCGGTATTGAAGTACCAGAAGAAGGTGTTGATTTTTACAACATTAAAAATGTACCTCATGGCAAGATAGAATCTCATTGGTATGTGGCCAATTCTACTGGAGAAACACGTCTTGCTTATGTTTACACACCACCGGGATATGATAAAAATTCAACTGAACGTTATCCTGTTTTATACTTGCAACATGGTATGGGTGAAGACCGTCGCGCATGGGCTAATCAAGGTCTTACCAATTTTATTCTAGACAATCTTATTGCTGAAGGCAAAGCCAAACCCATGATTATTGTTATGGAAGATGGTGGCATCGCACAAGCTTTTAATAGTCCGAAAAGACCTCAGGATAAAAATTTCTGGGATGGTTTTGAAGATATCATGATTAAAGATCTTATCCCTAATATTGATGCCAATTACCGTACAAAAAGCGATCGATTAAATCGTGCTATTGCTGGTTTATCTTTAGGAGGCACTCAAACGTATCAAATTTCCCAAGCTAACCTTGATAAATTCTCTTCAATAGGCATTTTTAGTGCGCCATTTGGTTTTCCAGGTGTTGAAACGGGCTATAACGGATTGCTTAAAACCCCAAGTGAATTTGAAAAACAAGTAAAGTTATTCTATGTAACCATGGGTTCTAAAGAAGGCGCTCGTGCTGGCAGAAGCACTCATGAAGAATTAGAAAAAGCAGGTGTAAAACATGTTTATTATGAAGCTCCGGGTACGGCTCACGAATTCCAAACTTGGAGAAAAAGTTTGTATGGCTTTGCACAACTGCTTTTTCAAGATTAATTAAAATTTCTAAACTAAACTAAAACATAATAAAAATGAAGTACAAATCTTTAGCAATTATTTTTTCTACTGTATTAACAAGCAGTATTTGCTTTGCGCAAACCACTGTAGTAGAAGATTTCAAAAAAACCGAAACCACCCAACAAGGGAAGGAATATCCACAAGTAAATTCTGAAGGACGTGTGCGTGTACAAATTTCAGCTCCTGAAGCTAAAAAAGTACAATTGGACATTGGCGCCGTTAAATATGATCTGGTAAAAGATGACAAAGGCGTATGGACTGGTGAATCGGCACCACAAGATGAAGGCTTTCATTATTACCAATTAAACATTGATGGTGCTTCCGTGCCAGATCCAGGTAGTTTATACTTTTATGGTGCAAGCCGTTGGAGCAGCGGTATTGAAGTCCCAGCAAAAGACCAAGATTTCTATGCATTAAAAAATGTACCACATGGCGAAGTGCGTGAGGTTACTTATTTCTCTAAAACCTCAAATAGTATGCGCCGTTGTTTTGTATATACACCACCCGGATACAATACTAATGACAAAAAATATCCTGTTTTATACTTACAACATGGTGGCGGTGAAAACGAAACTGGTTGGTCAAGCCAAGGTCATGCTAACCTTATCATGGATAACTTAATTGCTGAAGGGAAAGCCAATCCTTTTATCATTGTGATGGACAATGGCACTTGGGCGAGACCTGCTCAAAGCGCTCCTCAAGGCGCTCAAGGTGGTCGACCAGGTCTTCCTGAAGGTTGGGCTGATGGATTCAAAAATACGCTCTTAAATGATATTGTTCCTATGATTGATGCAAACTATCGCACGTTAGCAAATCAACAAAACAGAGCCATGGCAGGATTATCTATGGGTGGTATGCAAACGCGCATCATTACCTTAGCTAATCCAGAGGTATTCTCACATGTAGGTATGTTTAGTGGAGGAAGCATCAGTACAGAAGATATTAGCAAATCCCCTAATTTTAAAGATAAAGTCAAATTACTATTTATCAGTTATGGCAGTCGTGAACTTGAAAACCCAAGAGAAGGTAGCGCCAACCCTAAAACAACTACCGAAGACCTTAAAAAAGCAGGCATGAATACACATTTTTATGTATCTCCACAAACTGCCCATGAATGGCAAAGTTGGAGACGCAGCCTTAAAGAATTTGCACAATTAATATTCAAATAAAAACAATTAAAACAAACATTATGAAACACTTAGTATTATCACTCTTTTTGTCTTGTTCGCTATTTTTAGTACAAGCACAAGAAATTAAAGAAGATTTTAAACCCTCGACGAAGAATCAACCCGGACAAGAATATCCAATGGTTAATTCCCAAGGTTATGCCCGTTTTAAAATTATAGCTCCAGCTGCTGATAGCGTTAGAGTGAGTCTGGGCTTAGGCGGTCAAGGTGGAACCAAATTACAAAAAGCAGCAGATGGTTCATGGATGGGTACAACCGCTGGCCCCATGGATGAAGGTTTCCACTATTATAACCTTAATATCGATGGAGGCAAATTTAACGATCCAGGTGCTTTAAATTATTATGGATCTATCCGTTGGGAAAGTGGTATTGAAATTCCAGCCCACGATCAAGATTTTTATGCTTTAAAAGATGTGCCTCATGGTCATGTTCATCAAATCCTATTCCCTTCACCAAGTACTAAAACTTCAAGACGCGCTTTCGTTTACACACCTCCAGGGTATGAAACCAATACACAACGTTATCCTGTACTTTATTTACAACATGGATGGGGTGAAGATGAAACTGCTTGGAGCAATCAGGGCCATGCTAACTTAATCATGGATAATCTAATAGCAGAAGGAAAAACAAAACCTTTCATTATTGTTATGACATACGGAATGACAAATGAAGTTAGAATGGGCGGTATGAGAGATTTCAAAATTGAACCTTTCCAAACAGTTTTAATCAATGAATTGATTCCTTATGTAGATTCAAAATTCCGAACCCTTGCAGATCAACCTAACCGTGCTATGGGCGGACTTTCGATGGGGGCGATGGAAACCAAAACGATTACTTTAGGAAATCCTGATGTGTTCTCACATTATGCACTTTTAAGTGGGGGCACCTATTCTGTTGATGATGTTAAAGCTAATAAAGATAAAATTAAACTTTTATTTATTAGCACAGGAAGTAAAGAGCGCCCTGATCCTGTTAAAGCTGCAGTTGTTGCACTTAAAGAAGCAGGATTTAATGCCGTTTCTTATGTTTCTGAAGGTACAGCCCATGAATTTCAAACATGGAGAAGAAGCTTACGCGAATTAGCACCACTTCTTTTTAAATAATACTATTTAACTACACCAATTATAAAAACCCATTGTACACATTCTGTGCAATGGGTTTATCATAGTTAGAAAATACCTATAAAAATGAAAAAAATCATCTTATCGGTCATTAGCTTGGTTGTTATAAACACCTCTTTAATGGCTCAAAATATTGAAAAGGAAGCCCCAAAAGGTTTTGATGTCGTAAACCCCAATATTGCTAAAGGGAAATTAAAGTATATAAATTACAAATCTAAAACCGTTGGAACTACCCGAAAGGCATTAGTGTATACACCTCCAGGATATACAAAATCCAAAAAATATCCCGTTTTGTATCTGCTACATGGCATTGGAGGCGATGAAAACGAATGGCTAAATGGTGGCACACCACAAGTTATTTTAGATAATTTATATGCTCAAGGCAAAATAGAACCTATGATTGTGGTGATGCCAAACGGTAGAGCGATGAAAGACGATAGCAATAAAGGCAATATTATGGCTCCAGATAAAGTACAAGCATTTGCTACTTTTGAAAGAGATTTGTTGCATGATTTAATACCGTATATCGAAAAAAATTATCCAGCACTTACCGATAGAGAAAACCGTGCCATTGCAGGTTTATCTATGGGTGGGGGACAATCTTTAAATTTTGGTTTGGGTAATTTAGACACCTTTGCTTATGTAGGGGGATTTTCATCGGCACCAAATACCAAACAACCTCAAGAATTGTTGCCAAATCCCGAAGAAGCCATTAAAAAACTAAAAGTGTTATGGATTTCATGTGGGGATAAAGACGGTCTGATTACCAATAGCAAACGTACCCATGACTATTTGTTCAAAAATGATGTACCGCATATCTACTACATAGAACCTGGTGTACACGATTTTAAAGTTTGGAAGAATGGGCTTTATATGTTTTCTCAATTTCTGTTCAAACAAGTAGATCCATCTACATTTACTCAATATACCGTTTTGGGAACTAAGCCAGAAACTAACATGCGTAATGCTGAATACCCCCAAGTATTACCTGATAACCGCGTGATTTTTAAATTAAAAGCGGCTGATGCTCAAAAAGTACAGATTGATTTAGGGAAAAAATACGATATGGTTAAAGATGCTGAAGGCTTTTGGAATGTCACCACAGATGTCGTGAATCCTGGTTTCAATTATTACTCCTTAATCATTGATGGTGTTGCTGTTGCCGATCCTGCTAGTGAAACATTCTACGGGATGAGCCGTATGGCTAGTGGCATTGAAATACCACACAAAGACCAAGATATTTATGCCCTTAACAATATACCTCATGGAGATATCCGTATTAAAAAATATTTTTCTAGAGGCACCAATTCTTGGCGTGAAATGTACATTTATACACCGCCCGGATATGATACATCGACCGAAAAATATCCTGTTTTATATTTATTACATGGTGGTGGTGAAGACCAACGCGGCTGGGCTACACAAGGGAAGACCAATCTCATTTTAGATAATTTGATTGCTGAAGGAAAAGCGAATTCTATGGTAATCGCCATGATTGATGGCAATGTTGGCGGCGGCGGTATGGCTGGGTTTGGTGAAAATTCTTTGAAAGCATTTGAGAATGAACTAAAAAGAGGAGCCATTCCTTTTATTGAAAGCAATTACCGAGTAAAAACCGATGTTCAAAATAGAGCGTTAGCGGGACTTTCCATGGGTGGTTTACAAACATTATACGCTGGTATTCAAAACACCGATATGTTTGCTTATTTAGGTGTTTTTAGTTCCGGTTGGTGGGCTAATAATACCGAATTGTCTGCTCCGCAATATGAATTTATGAAAACCAATGTATCTACAATTAATAACAATTTAAAGGAATTCTGGATTTCTATGGGAGGCGAAGAAGACATCGCTCATGATAATTGTGAAATCATGATAAAAAAGTTTGATGAGATGGGCATTCATTATAAATACAGTGAATATCCCGGAGGTCATGCTTGGCCTGTATGGCGACATGATATATTTATGTTTAGTCAGCTCTTGTTTAAGTAGATATTAGAAAATAGATGATAGATTTTAGTATAAAAAAAATGCCTTGACAGTGTGTCAAGGCATTTTTTTATGGAATTATTTATACTAAGATTATTCTTCTTGATACTCCACTTGTTGTTTTGTCCAAGTGGGGCCCGTGATATAAAACATGACATATTTATAATACAGTTATCTTTGGTTAAACAAAAACATAGTTAAAATATCCAATAGTAAATATTACCTCCATTTAATATTTAATGATAAATATTGAAATAATAAGATTAATATTTATTAATATTTAACAAAAAGTATAAAATTCATGTTGCATTCCTAATCTTTTTAATATTTAACTTTCAGATAGATTAAAAAAAATTGGAGCTACCCAAAAGTGTAGCCCCAATTATATTTAATATACAATGTTAATTTCTAATTATGGCCTATAACCAGGATTTTGGTATTCCTCTTTTTCAGCCGCAGTTCCTTCCATTGAATCTATCTGTCCTTGTGGAATAGGGCGCAAATAGTGATAAGGTAAAATGGTACGATTAACCGTTACAGCATTGTGATCACCTTTAGTCGTTCCTGCAATTTTATATGATGCAGCATATTCACCCCATTTTTGGGTACGAACTAAATCCAACCATCTATAACCTTCACCAAAATATTCGCGAGAACGTTCAGCTAAAATATAGTCAATATCAATCACAGCTGGTGTAGCAGCAGTTAAAAGAGCGCTGTTATCCTCAATTCTAACAGTATTAGCACCACGGTCAAAACTCCATTTTCCTGCACGTGCACGAATCACATTGATTAACTCCCTTGCACTTTTACCACCTTGTGGTGTGGCGCCTTTTACAGCGGCTTCAGCAGCTATAAAATAAAATTCCGAGAACTTACCAATATTATATGGACGTGTAGTAGCCGCATTAGGTTGTCCCAATCCACCTGCATTATCGGTACGATAAGTACCTAATTTCCAGAAACCAGGATATACTACTCGGCTAATGCCACTTGGATTGATAACCCAATCTGCTCTTCCTGGTAGGGTACCACCACCAACATTGCTAGGCCCAGAACCACTAGGATACACAACCGCAGGATTCTCTACATCTAAGAATGTTAATATAGCATCACCAGGTGCTACAGGAAGTCCATTGGCATTGTTATAGGTTGGTGTAGAATTATTTGCTTTATCCCAGTTACCACGGTAAACTGTTACGAAAGTCCCATCATAACGAGAATCCAATTCCTTATCAGCAAATGTTTCTTCAAACACATTAATAGTTGGCGCCATACGAGTCCAAGGGCGTCCTAAATCTTGGGACGCTTCACGTTGAACTGTACTTGCACCTGAACTTCTAATCTCAGTATAGTTCCAAGTTACCATCCAAACAGCAGCATTGTCTGCACCACCTGCACCACTAAACGTTAAGCTAGCCCCATTGTATTTTTCACTGAATTCAGTATGGTCTGCAAACAATACCATTTCTTTATTCCTATCATTTGATCCAACATGTGCATTGTAAAATGTACTTTCCAAACCAAAAGGGCCAGGATTGTCTATACCTGCCGCTGCAACATCATACGCTTGCTGAAAATACCAAGCGGCATCATGTCCATCAGGATCTGTTCTAGGCGTCTCAGGATAGGTTGGAATGTTATTTGGGTTTTGCAACCACCATGCGTACGTTAAATAAGCTTTAGACAAATATAAACGAGCAGCTGATTTAGTTAAGGTACCTGTTAAACGAGGATTATCTGGCAAATCGTTTACTGCAGCCAACAAATCTGGAAAAATAGCCTTTGTATACACTTCAGGCACTGTATTACGTACTGAGGTTCTAGAAGTTGATGTATTAAATTTTAATTCACCTGCTCCCAAATCTAATGGCACACCACCATAGGTTTGCACCAATAAGAAGTAATAAAAACCTCTGAAAAACTTTGCTTCAGAAATTAGAGCATCTGAAAGACCCACCTCAGCGGCATTTTCAATAATACCACTTGCTGTATTAATGAAAGGAAAACTGCTATTCCATGGAATACTGGTAGGGAAACTTGTTGAAATAATGGATCCTACTCCAGACATGTCCATGTCCCTAAAGTTACCATCGGCACTTTGTCCCCATGTGTACTCATCTGTTCCAGTTTCTAGAGAATTATAATAGTATGCTTGTCCATAAATATACCTCAAATTGGAATACAATGCTGTTAATCCTCCCTGTACACCTAATTCCGTCTTAAAAAATTCGGGTGTATAAACACTCCTAGGATTTTCCACCAGGATGTCTTTCGTACAAGAACCAATAAGCAATGTCAAAGCGAGCATTGTTATTGTTATTAGTTTAATTTTAAATCTTTTCATAATAATTTTTTTAGAATGTTAAGTTTAACCCTATCATGTAGTTACGTGTGGTAGGTAGGTTAGCGCCGATGGTAGCAATTCCACCAGAAAAAGCACCTCCTGAACCTGTAGCAGAATTTTGACCCCCTAATGAATTGGTTTCTGGATCCATACCAGATTCATCATAGAAAGGAGAAAATAGTACAAATGGATTTTGAACAGTTGCATAAAGGCGAAGTCTTTCAACACCAATGTTTCCAAGAACGTTTCGGTCAAAATTGTAACCTAAAGTAATGGTACGCACTTTTAGAAAAGACCCATCAAAATAGCCTAAAGTAGTTCCATATTTTGGATTATCACCACTTTGGATACCACCTGGTTTAGGATATTTAGCATCTGTGTTGGTTGGTGTCCAATAATCAACTTGTACATTATTTCTTCTTCCAGTCATCAAGTTAAGATACCCTTGAGCTCCATATAATGTACTGATAACAGTACCACCGCTTTTAAATGTACCCACCATACTTAAATCGAAATTTTTGTAAGCTAAACGGGTATTAAAACCACCTTGAAAATCTGGCGTTGGATCCTGTACGATCCTATCTTCAGCATTAATTTGTCTTGTTGGAGATCCATCAGGGTTAAAATCACCAGTATATCTCACTTTAATCATCCCTTCATTACCTCCTGGCTCATATTGATTTAAATATTGGTAATCTGCATCTGTTTGGTTCCAAAGCCCTACTTTCTCATAGTCAAAAATAACATTAATTGGCTGACCTACAAACCATAAATTACCTACATTCTCAGTTTCACCCGAAGCTAATGCTGTAATTTTATTTTGATTTGTATAAAGGTTGATACCCATGTCCCAAGTGAAACCATCTGGATTATCTATAATGGTAGCATTTAAGGCAAGTTCTAAACCTTTATTTTCTGTTTTACCAATATTGGCAACATAAGAACCTACCCCAGATGTTGGTGGTAAGCCTAAACGGTATAATAAATCGTTGGTTTTTGTAATGTAGTATTCAACGGTACCAGATAAACGATTATTAAATAAACCAAATTCTAAAGCGTAGTTATACGTTTCAGAGAATTCCCATCCAAGAACGGGATTAGGGAGTTCTGTTACAAAGAAACCAGTTGCAAACGTATTACCAAAATTATAGTCTCTTGTTCCCAATCGTCCTAGTGTAGCATATGTCCCTATGGCTTGGTTAGATGTCTCACCATAACCTGCACGTAATTTCAATTGGTCAACAAATCCAACATTTTCCATAAATGATTCGTTATGGATATTCCAACCTAACGATATGGCAGGATAAGTTACCCACTGTTTGCCTGGCGCCAATCTAGAAGATGCATCAGAACGTAAAGTAGCAGTAATCATATAACGGTTATCATATTGGTACATGGCTCTACCCATATAGGATAATAAACCAGCTGCTCCATAGCCACCTCCGTAACCAGTAATATCTTCTTGAAGTACTGACCCTAGGTTATAGAATTGGAATTGTTCATTAGGCAGATTTCTAACCTGTAAAAAGGTATCGTCCCATCTACCCTCTTGAGCAGAGAACAACCCTACAAAATTTACTGTGTGTTTATCTGCAAAGGTTCTATCATAGGTTAATAAGTTCTCAATAACATAATCTGTTGTAATACCACTGCTAACTCTTGCAGTTGATGGATTAGCTAAGTTTTCATTCAATACACCTCTACCAGTAAAATTTCCATCTCTACTCATACGCATATTTAAACCTAGGTTCATACGGTACTTCAGACCTTCAACCCCTGGAATACTTACCTCACCATAAAGGTTATTATAGGTACCAAAATCTTTTTGCAAGTCTATCCTAGAATCACCAAGACCATTTACAACATCTCTTGTCATTGACACAAAATTATCCAATGGCATACTAACCACTCGCTTTAATGAGCCATCTGCATTGTATGGGTCTAAAATTGGTGTTGCACTTAAGCTACCATATAGGCCAACACCTGCAGCATTTTGTAAATTAAAGTTATTCACCGAGTTTAAACCAAAACGAAAGGCACCTAATTGTTGATCTACTTGTGCGCGCAAAGAAAACCTTTGCAAATCTTCACCAGGTGTAATAGACGTATCTTTAAAATAACCCAAACCTATATTGTATGAGCCATTCTCTCCACCACCAGTTACACTAATATCATGACTTGTTTGAAGCCCAGTTCCATAAATTAAATCTTGCCAATCTGTATCGACGTTATCAAACTCGTCTACACCATTTGTATAAATACCAGCAGCTGCTCTAAGTGCCACAAATTCTGGCCCATTCATCATAGGAAACTTAGCAAACACCTCTTTAGTCATGTAATACGTGTTATAACTGAATTTCGCTTTTTGTCCTTTTTTACCGCTTTTGGTTGAGATTAATATAACCCCATTGGCACCTCTAGAACCATAAATAGCTGTAGCAGAAGCATCCTTCAAAATCTCCAAACTTTCAATATCATTAGGATTGATATCATTCAAGCCTCCAAAAAACGGAATACCGTTCAATACAATTAATGGGTCGTTACTTCCTGATAAAGAACGAACACCACGAATTCTAATCACTGGATTTGCACCCGGTCTTGTTCCAGTTGTTGAAATATCAACACCAGCAGCACGACCTTGTAAAGCTTGCGCAAAGTTAGATGACTGTACTTCGTTTAAAGTTTCCCCTTTAATGGACACCACAGAACCTGTTACAGACTCTCTTCTTTGAGTACCATAACCAATAACAACTACTTCGCTAAGCGCTGACACATCTGGATCTAAGGTAACACTAATAACAGATTGTGCTCCTACAGTAATTTCTTTGGTTACATAACCTAAGTAAGAAAACACTAATACAGCATTACTGCCAGAAACACTTAGGGAATAGTTCCCATCAAAATCTGTATTGGTACCAGTACTGGTACCCTTCAGAACCACATTTACACCAAGCATAGGCACACCTGCCTCATCGGTTACCGTACCACTAACGGTTTTTTGTGCATTGGCGTTAACAACCATAGAGAAAAATAGGATTGTTGAACAAATAATTTTGAGAAACCATGGACGACTTCTCCTTGAGTAAAATAGTAAAATTACATTTTGCATAAAATTAAAATTAGTTAATGTTAATAAAGTTTAGTTAAAATTTAATATTCTATTGTGAGCATCTTGAAAGCCAGAAAAAATTGTAGTATTAAGAATTTAGAAGCACTTTTTAATACAATTGTTTTTAACAAACTCCCTTAATAACCCGTTACTGTGACAGTCTTTACAAGAAAAATAAATTCTGAAACACAGACTACCAAATATCACATTTAACATTGATTTGGGTTATCAATAAATGAACATTCTCTTTAAAATTTAAAACACTGATGATGATTTAATATAATAAGCTATTTATTAATACATTATTACGATTAATAATATATCCTTTTTATTAAAAACAAGATGGCGTTGGATTTTGGCAGTAAAATCCATTGAGAAAATGATTGTTTATTTTAAATAATCACTCAGTTAAGTAAATTAAAACAAACCGTTAAGGAAGCGTTTTGTTTAAATATTTTGCTCCAAATATTCTGAGGGTGCTTTTCCATATTCCTCTTTAAAAGAAGTAGTGAAATAGGAAGCGGAATTGAAGCCTGTTAGATATGCTATTTCCGCCAATGCATATTTTTGGGTATCCATAAGTTTCAAGGCTTGTTTAATCCTCACCATTCTTATAAAATTGACAACAGATTTACCGGTAAGAGCCTTAATCTTTCTGTAGACTTGCATACGACTTAAATTAAAAAGTTCTGCGATAGAATTAACTCCTAATTGGGGATTTTGTATATTCTCTATAATGTAGTCAATAGCTCTTTGAAGAAATTCTTGATCAATTTCGTTCTGTGCCACTTTATTTGGCAGCAAATAAACATCCTTACTAAACTGGGAATACAATTTTTGACGGGATTCAATAATTTGGTTTACTTGCACAATTAAAAAACGAATACTAAAAGGCTTGGTTATATAAACATCGGCCCCTGTCTCGATTCCTGTAATCTGATCATCAACTGTTGTTCTTGCTGTTAAAAGAATAAAAGGGATGTGACTGGTTTTTAAGTTTGTTTTTATGTCTTTACAAAGATCAATGCCGTTTTTAATGGGCATTAAAATATCACTAATTATTAAATCGGGACTTGTTTCTAAAGCCACTTCTAATCCTTCCTGTCCATTTTTAGCCTCCATAACATGGAACTGATGCCTTAACTCTAGTGCTAAATATTTTCTCAACTCATCGTTGTCCTCAACAATAAGTATTTGAGGTTTGTCATTGCTTTCTTCGTCATCTAAATCATAATTAATGGTTTCTATATGATTCATGGATTCTGGAACAGTATCTATGCACTCTGAAATTTCACAAACATTATCATCAGAATAAATTTCTTTATCAATAGGAATCACTATTACAAATAACGTTTCGTGATTAGGTTTACTTTCTACTTTTATATGTCCATGATGCAACTCTACAAGTCCTTTTGTTAAAGAAAGACCAATACCAGTGCCAGAATTAGCTATTGACGGTGAAGATGTAGCCTGGTAAAATTTATCAAAAATAAAAGGCAATTCATTTTCTGGTATACCTATACCATTGTCCAGAATACTAAGCTCTAGGCAACGTGACTTTACCTGTTGGTCGCCAACGATGGCTTCTTTGGAATTGATGATGATGTTAATTTGACCCTTGTCTGAAGTAAACTTAAAAGCATTTGAAAGTATGTTTACCAGTATCTTGTCTAATTTGTCATGATCGAACCACCCATGAAGCGCCCCAACCATACTGTGGATACCAAAATGGATATTTCTTTTTTTGGAAATGTCATTAAAAGAATCTGCAATATCCGTAATAAACCTAACCAACTCGCCTTGTTGCACCTGAAGTTTTAATTTGGTATTTTCTAGCTTATTAAAATCCATCAATTCATTGACCAAACGTAACATTTTGTTTGAACTAGCTTGAATGGCTCCTATTCTTTCCTTCACACTAAACGGCAATTCCTCCATGGCGCTTAAGCTTTCCAAAGGCATGGCAATAAGACTTAAAGGGGTTCTAAATTCATGGGAAATATTGGTAAAAAATTGCGTTTTAGATTCACTTAGCTGATGCTCTTGTTCGCGAGCTAAACGCTCCATAACCAATTGGTTTTTCATACGGATGCGCTCCATACGAATCCTTGACAGGAAATAAACAACAGACGCAATAAAAATGACATATATAAGGATGGCCCACCAAGTTTTCCACCATATTTGCTTTATGGTAATATGTAATCGCTCAGAAGTATTGGCCCAAGTTCCATCGGAATTAGATGCGTTAACCAAAAACACATAGTCACCTGGATCTATATTTGTGTAAGTAGCTGAATGGCCAGAGCCTATACAATTCCAACTTTTATCGAAACCTTCCAACATATAGCAGTATTCATAAGGAGCTTTTTTACCATAATTAATAGCAACAAAATCGATAGTAAAGGACCGTTGATCATAACTTAGCTCTATATTGGAAGTAAGACTTATATGCTTATTTAAAGGTGATCCAGAGCCAGAAATCGCCATGGACTGATTGTTAATTTTTAAATCCGTTAAATATACTATTGGCGTTCCAGAATGACTTTGAATACTATCGGGATAAAAAGTATTGAACCCGTTATTGCTTCCAAAGAACAATTTACCTTTACTAGTGGTAATACTTGCACTATTATTAAAATTGTTTGATGCTAAACCATCTAATTTATCATAATTTGTAAACGTATTAGTGCTAAGATCCAATTTAGACAAGCCTTTATTTCCACTAATCCAAATATTACCAACGGAATCCATCAAAATCGATCTGATGGTGTTACTTGATAACCCGTCTTTTTTTTGAAAGGTTTTGAATTCATTGCTTTGCCTTGGCTTTAAAACGATACCATTATCGGTAGTTCCAAACCATAAATTCTCATGAGCATCTTGATAAATATCCTGAATATTATTACTACTAAAACCACCATGCGCTATATCTTGTCTATACAATTGGTAGTTAAACAACCCATCCTCATTTCTTGTTAGCTTGTACAAACCATACATGGTACCTATCCATAAACCTCCCTCATAATCCTCTACCATGGAACTCACATATGAGGTTTTTGAAATGTAATTAGGCTTATTTTCTTCGTAAAGAATAACAAAGCGTTGTCTTTTTTCATCAAAATAAAACAACCCACTTCCATTACTTCCAGCCCAAATGGTCCCCTTTTTATCTAGATATAAAAAAAAGGCCTTATTGTCACCAAACCCTCCCGACTGCAACATATACTTAACAGCTCTATTAGTGCTTAGATTAATTTTATAAACACCATCAGCCCATGAGGCTACCCAAATATTACCTTGGCGGTCAAAAGTCATTGCAGTAATAAATTTAGTATCGAGCTGCCTATTAATCTCATCACAGCGTTTTAACTCATTAGTTTCTGAATCCAATCTAATAAGCCCGATACCATCACATGCAATCCATATATCTCCTTTTTTATCCTCAACAAATTCCCTAATGTCCTTACCTTCAAGCTCACTTGCCTTAAAATCTCCTAATTGATAAGAATCAAATTTACCAGCATTGTTATCAATTAAATAAACGCCTTTGTTAAACGTTCCAATCCAAGTTAGTCCATCATCGTCTATATAAACAGATCGTATCGAGTTGGTAGGCAATTTTTTAGGATTTCCACTTTCATTACCAAAATAGGTTAATTTGTTATTTTTGATATCAAAATAAATTAGTTTAGAATTTTCTCCTCCTATCCAGAGGTTACCTTTACTATCAGCTGCTAATGCTAAAATACCACTTACACCTAAACCATTTTTAGAATACTTCGAAACGATGTTTTTAAATGAATAATAGCCATCTTTATATATTACTTTAGTTATTTCACCATTTGAAGTTGAAAATAAAATGGTATCAAAATCATCTATAATCAATTCGGAAATTTCGTCCATTGGCAAGCCTTCACCTGTAAATTTTAAGGATGCGGGCTTTGTAGTAGTTGTATTAAAAACTTTAAGACCTCCCTTAGTGCCACACCACATGTTATTATCAATAAGTAGTAATTTAGAAATATAATCTTTAGCCAAGGGACTACTATGCGTATTGATTCCGCTGAGATAAGAAAAGGTTAAACTGGATATATCGTAAATATTAACTCCACCTCCATGCGTACCTATCCACAGCTTGCCTTGATCATCAAATGACAACGCTGTAATATAAACGTTATTTAAGTGGTTTTTGTTACCAGGGATTGAATCAACATTTGTGAAATTATCAGTTTCTCTGTTATAATTACTGAGCCCTTGACCCGTTCCTATCCACAGTTTATGATTAGAATCCTCTATAATGGCATTTATACTATTATTGGTTATGGTTTTATTGTCTATAGGGTTATGCACATAACGATAGGTATTGATTCCATCGTAACGTATTAATCCATCGTTTGTACCAAACCACATATACCCCTTGCTGTCTTTAAGGAAACATCTAACGAAGGAATTCGACAATTCTTCTGGTGCAACAGGCATAAATGATGTAAGCTGGGATTGTGATTGGACAGGTGGCCAAGAAAACATGAAAGCCAACATTCCCAATTTGAATACTAAGAACCTTATATTAAATTTTGAAATCATATTGTTATTGTAATCCTAACTTTTAACGGGATTAGGTGGACCTTTTTCCTATTATTAAGGATGTCCAAATAGCACACATTAAAATGATGTTTTTTAATGTTGCAATATACCATAAATATAGATAATTTACCCCATTTTAACTTTTGAGAAAAGTCATATTTATAGTAGTTAATCATAGTCTTTGAGGTAATAATAAAAAACCAAGCCTAATTAATTAACTTTTTCTATTTTTGCCACATTCTTAATGCGCACGTGGCGGAATTGGTAGACGCGCTAGCTTGAGGGGCTAGTATCCGTTTAGGATGTGGAAGTTCGAGTCTTCTCGTGCGCACATTCAAAATTCAAATATCAAAATTTTTATCTTAATTATATTTTAAGTAATATTGTTCAACTTTTACAAAGTATCAATGAACAATATACAGATAAATTTTAGCATAAAAGATTTAGAAAACTTAACAGGCATCAAAGCACATACCATCAGAATTTGGGAAAAACGCTATAATTTACTGAGCCCTAACAGAACCGATACAAATATTAGAAATTACAGTTTAGCCAGTTTTCAAAAACTATTAAACATTTCGTACTTAAACAATAATGGTATAAAAATTTCCAAGATTGCAAATCTAACAGAAGATGAAATTCCTGTAAAAGTTAGAGAAATTGCGTCTCGGGCAAAAATAGAAAATCACGCCATCAACGCCTTCAAAATGGCTATGATTAATTTTGACCAGGTACTGTTTTATAACACATACAATACGCTTATTGAAAAAAAATCCTTTAGTGATATATTTTACAATGTGTTTCTTCCTTTATTAAATGAGATCGGCTTGTTATGGCAAACCAACACTATAACACCAGCGCATGAACACTTTTTATCTGTTCATATAAAACAAAAAATATTAATAAACATTGAAAGACTTCAAAGTCTTGAACCTAAGCCAATTTCTAAAACTTTTGTGCTTTTTTTACCCGACAATGAAATTCATGATATCGGATTGCTTTTTATAAATTACAAATTGAGAAGCAAGGGGTATCATACTATCTTCTTGGGAGAAAGCGTCCCCATGGAAAGCTTAAAAGACTTACTGGAATTTTTTGATGATGTCACCTTCATATCTTACTTTACGGTATATCCAGAAACTCAGGACATCCCTATTTATATAAATAAATTTAACGAACTGCTTCTAAAAAAAGACAATACTAGGCTATTACTTTTAGGCACCAAACTATCTAATTTTGACATTACCTTACTTCCAAAAAAAGTTAGTATATTTAATTCTATAGAAAACTTAGTTAAAGATTTGTAAACAAGTAATATTTGTTTAACTTTTTTGTATATTTGTTGAACAATATGAAAAAATCAGTTATTATTATTGGCTCCGGATTTTCTTCTTTAGCAGCCTCATGTTATCTGGCCAAATATGGCTACAATGTCACCATATTCGAGAAAAACCAAACTATTGGTGGTCGTGCGCGACAACTGATTAAAGATGGATTTACTTTTGATATTGGCCCTACTTGGTATTGGATGCCCGATGTTTTTGAACGTTTTTTTTCTGATTTCGATAAATCACCATCCCTCTATTATACTTTAGAAAAACTAAACCCTGCCTATAGCGTTTACTTTGGAAAAGATGATTACATTACCATTGAAGATACTTTAGAAAAAATAGCATTGGCCTTTGAAAAAGAAGAAAAAGGAAGCTCAAAAAAACTGAATACGTTTATTGAGAAAGCTAAAAGCAATTATGATATCGCCATTAAAGATTTAGTTTATAATCCCGGCGTTTCTCCTTTAGAATTGGTGACGCCAGCTACCATTAAAAAATTAAATCAATTTTTTAGCAACATCAAAAAAGATGTTCGAAAAGAATTTAAAAATGACAAACTCGTTAAAATCCTAGAGTTTCCTGTCCTGTTTTTAGGAGCCAAGCCAAGCGACACGCCTTCTTTTTATAGTTTTATGAATTATGCCGATTTCGGACTAGGCACATTTCATCCAAAAAAAGGGATGTATCAAGTCATTCTAGCTTTAGAAAGTTTAGCGAAAGAATTGGGCGTAACCATCAAAACAAATGTTTCTGTCGAAAAAATCATTGTTGAAAATGGTAAGTCGACAGGCATTATTTCTAACGGAGAAACTTTCAAGTCAGATATTGTTGTAAGCGGGGCCGATTATCATCATACCGAAACACTTTTAGATAAAAATCACAGACAATATTCTGAAAACTATTGGGCGAAAAAAACATTCGCGCCTTCTTCCCTCCTTTTTTATGTTGGGTTTGATAAAAAATTAATCAACGTCAATCATCATACACTATTTTTCGACGTCGATTTTGATGTTCATGCCGAAGCTATTTATGACAATCCAAAGTGGCCTGAAAACCCATTATTTTATGCAAGCTTTCCAAGCAAAACAGACGAGGATGTTGCACCCGAAGGCAAAGAAGCTGGTATTTTTTTAATTCCGTTGGCTCCAGGTATAGAAGACACACCAGAACTTAGGGACACCTATTTTGAAAAAATCATGACACGTTTTGAGGCTTTAACATCGCAAAAAATAAAAAATCATATTATATTTAAAGAGTCCTTTTGTATTAATGACTTTATTAAAGATTATAATTCATACAAAGGAAATGCCTACGGAATGGCGAATACATTGACCCAAACAGCTTTTTTGAGACCAAAATTAAAAAGCAAAAAAGTTGAAAATCTCTATTTTACTGGTCAGTTAACCGTACCAGGACCAGGAGTTCCTCCATCGTTGATTTCTGGAAAATTAGTAGCTGATTTAGTTTTAAAACACAATAGTTAAGTTCCATATGACCTCTAAACCAATCCAATAAACAAATGAAAGCATTATTCGACACCGTTTCTTATGACTGTAGCAAGTTGGTAACAAAAACCTACAGTACCTCGTTTTCATTGGCTACTAAAATGTTGTATAAACCCATCAGAAGTGACATATACAACATTTATGGGTTCGTGCGGTTTGCAGATGAAATCGTTGATTCTTTTCATGATTATGATAAAAAAGAACTCTTCGAACACTTTTCTAACGATTTAGAACTAGCTCTTAAATACAAGATTAGTTTAAATCCGATTTTGAATTCATTTCAAGACAGTTTTCATAAATATAATATTGACAAAGCCTTGGTTGATGCATTTATGGCCAGCATGCGATTGGATTTACATAAATCGAAATACCTAACAGAAGAAGAATTTAAAATGTACATTTATGGCTCTGCCGATGTTGTTGGCTTGATGTGTTTAAAAGTCTTCGTAAATGGTGATGAAGACAAATATGATGAGTTGAAAGATTCCGCTATGGCTTTAGGTTCAGCATTTCAAAAGGTTAATTTTTTACGCGATTTGAAAGCAGATTTCGATGATTTGAACAGAAGTTATTTCCCGAAAACGGATTTGAATAACTTAGATGAAACTTCCAAACAAGACATTATAAACGATATTGAAGCTGATTTTGAAAAGGGTTTAAGCGGCATTAAAAAACTTCCTATCGAAGCTCGTTTTGGCGTTTTCATGGCCTACAGATATTATAGCCAATTATTGAAAAAATTAAAAAAAACACCCGCACTACAAATTAAAAATACCAGAATTCGGGTGTCAGACCCAAAAAAAGTCGAGCTTTTAATGCGGAGTTATGTAAAATATCAATTAAATTTAATGTAAATTAAAAATCAAAAATGCAAACCATATTCTGGATACTTATTTTTTTAGGAACTTACTGCTTTATGGAGTTTATGGCGTGGTTTACACATAAATACATCATGCACGGTTTTTTATGGAGTTTGCATAAAGATCACCACAAAAAAGATCATGATAGTTGGTTTGAACGCAACGACGCTTTCTTTATTTTCTATGCGGTGGTGAGCATTGGTTTCTTTTTACTTTGGAAATACACCAGTTTTTGGCCTGGCTTACCCATTGGTTTAGGCATATTTGCTTATGGATTGTCCTATTTTATGGTACACGATATTTTTATCCATCAGCGTTTTAAAATCTTTAGAGATGCCAATAATTGGTATGCAAAAGGTGTGAGACGCGCCCACAAAATGCACCACAAACATATTGGGAAAGAAGATGGCGAATGCTTCGGTATGCTCTTTGTCCCTTTTAAATATTTCAAGAAATAGATTTTTAACTTTAGAATGACGAACGACACCCATTTCGATTATATCATTATTGGAAATGGTTTATCAGGTTTACAATTAGCGCTGAAATTTGCTTCCGATTCATTTTTTAATGACAAACAAATCGCTTTAATTGATCCCTCCGAAAAAAACAGCAACGACAAAACATGGAGTTTTTGGGAAACACATCCGTCGCCATGGGATGCTATTGTCCACAAATCATGGCAACACGCCACCATAAAAACCTCAAAAAAAACAATAGCATTAAATCTTGAACCTTATACTTATAAAACCATACGCGCTATCGATTTTTATAACCATGCTAAAACCCAACTAAATCAACACAAGAACATTCATTTTATTATAGAAGAAGTTGAATTCGCAGAAGAAACCTCCTCCCAGGTTCTTGTGAAAACCGATAAACATATTTACACAGCGTTGCATGTTTTTGATAGTCGAATTCCCGAGGCCTTCTTAAAAACAGTCTCAACTTATACTACCATTAAACAACATTTTAAGGGCTGGATCATTAAAACGGATGTACCCACTTTTAATATAGACGCTATCGTTATGATGGATTATAGGTTGAAAGATGGCGAACAAACTACCTTTACTTATGTATTGCCTTTTTCTGAAACAGAAGCTTTGGTAGAGTTCACTTATTTCACGGAAAACATGGTGAATGACACTGTTTACGACCATTTCATAAAAAAATACATTGAAAATTTCCTTAAAATTGACACTTACACGATTACGGAAACCGAAAAAGGAATGATTCCGATGACGAATTTCCCATTTAAAGATTTCAACACCAAACACACCACAAAAATTGGCACTGGCGGGGGTTGGGTAAAGGGTTCTACTGGCTATTCGTTTAAACATACCGAAAAAAAAGTAGCCTTAATTTTAGCGAATTTAAAAGCAAACAAAAATCCTTCACATCAACTCTTTAAAGGAAAGTTTAAATTTTACGACACCGTTTTTCTAAAAGTTTTGAAAGATGAAAATGATAAAGGTGAATGGATTTTTCAACAATTTTATGATAAAAATTCCATACAAACAATGTTTCGTTTTTTAGATGAAGAATCGACTTTTCTTGAAGAACTTAAAATTATGTGGTCATTATTTTCTTGGACATTTATAAAAGCCTTTTTTAAAACACTTTAGCGTATAACGTTTATTGGCTTTCCGCTTATGTAAGCTTTTAAATTGTCGCTAACAATTCCCATCATTCGTGTTCTTGATTCTTTGGTAGCCCAAGCAATATGAGGTGTTATGATACAGTTTTTTGCTTTTAATAACGGATTGTTTTCTTGCATGGGTTCAGATGAAATCACATCAACCGCGGCGCCAGCTACTTTTCCCGAATTAAGCGCTTCCTTTAAATGGTCTTCAACAATTAAACCGCCTCTGGAAGTGTTAATCAGCATCACGCCATCCTTCATTTTGGAAATATGTTTTTTATTAATAATGCCTTTTGTGGTTTCAGTCAAGGGGCAATGCAAACTTATAATATCAGATTTCATCAACAATTCTTCCAATGCCACATACCGACAGGTATCAGATTCCAACGAAAAATCCTTGCTTCTATTATATGCCAAAATGTTCAAACCAAAAGCTTGAGCCATTTTTGCCGTGGTCTGACCTATACGTCCAAAACCAATAATGCCCATGGTTTTTCCCGCAAGCTCCATAAGCGGTGTATTCCAAAAACAAAAATCCAATGACTTCGTCCATTCACCGTCCTTTACAGCTTGGTTATGACCACCAATATGATGGCACATTTCTAACAACAGACCCATTGTAAACTGTGCTACAGAATTGGTGCTATAATCAGGTACATTGGTCACCAAAATATTTAATTTATGGGCTGTTTCTATATCTATAATGTTATAGCCAGTTGCCAAAACTCCGATGTATTTAAGGTTAGGAACTTGTGTGAGCACCTCTTTGGGAAAGGGAACTTTATTGGTGAATACTACTTCGGCATCTCCAATAGTTTTAATGACCGCTTTAGGACTAAAATCGGTACGATCGTAAACTTTTAAATCACCAAATTGTTTGAGGCCTTCCCATGTTAAATCACCAGGGTTTAAAGTGTACCCATCTAAAACTACCATGTTCATTTGTGTCTTTTTTAATATGATTAAATTAATGAAAAATGATTACAGTAGAAACTATTTCAACAAACCATCAATAGTGCTTCTTACCGTTTCACTATTCCAATTCGTAGCACCACTTTCATCAATGATAATGTTTCCTTCTTTATCAATTAAAAAAGTCCTTGGAATGGAAGTCACATCAAAAATAGCCGGATAATTACTGACTGGTCTATAAACTTCAAACGTATATTGCTTCTTTTCTAAAAAAGGTGTGATGTCGCTTAGTTCTTCATTAGTGACAAAAAGAAATACGACTTTGTCGTTATAATCATTATAAAGTTTTTGTAAACTGGGCATTTCGGCAATGCAGGGCGGACACCAAGTCGCCCAAAAATTGATTAAAATCACTTTGCCTTTTGCTTCTTGAAGATTATACCCAGCATTAGTTCCATCTATTAAGTTCCAGTTATATTCAGTTAATTTGGTTGACGTTTCATTTTTCTCTATGGATGGTTTGTTTATCAGCATGACGCCTTTTTGCAACAACACCTGTATCGGTTTTCGCGTCTGCGGAATGATTAAAGCAGCAACAATTATCAAAAAAATAATTTTACTTATTTGGCCTTTTTCCATAATTAAATATCTGATTTTTTAGCTTCTTCCCTTTTTTAAATTTGAAAATCAGAGATTTTCTAATTCCTTAATTTGGCAATCGCTTCGCTTCTTCCCAAAATACATCCATTTCAGCTAAGGTCATATCTTTAAGTGGCTTATTGATGGCTTTGGCTTTTTGCTCAAGATACTGAAAACGTTTTGAAAACTTTTTATTGGTGCGTTCTAAAGCATTTTCTGGATTGATTTTTAAAAACCGTGCATAGTTGACCATTGAAAACAAAACATCACCAAATTCACTTTCCATGGCGTTTTTATCACCTGATTCCACCTCAACTTTAAATTCATTCAGTTCTTCTTGAACTTTTTCCCAAACTTGTTCCGGTTTTTCCCAATCAAAACCAACGCCTGCTACTTTTTCTTGTATTCTGTTGGCTTTTACCAAGGCAGGAAGACTGTTAGGCACACCTTCCAAAACGCTTTTCTTCCCTTCCTTCAATTTTAAATTTTCCCAATTACGCTTCACATCCTCTTCATTCTCCACTTTTACATCGCCATAAATATGTGGATGCCTGCTTATTAATTTTTCGCAAATGCTATTACACACATCGGCAATATCAAAACTGTTGGTTTCACTGCCTATTTTAGCGTAAAAAACAATATGCAGCAAAACATCACCCAATTCTTTTTTGACTTCTTCCAAATCATTATCTAAAATGGCATCCCCCAATTCGTAGGTTTCCTCAATGGTTAAATGACGTAAGGTTTCCATGGTTTGCTTTTTGTCCCACGGACATTGAGTACGCAACTCATCCATAATAGTTAACAAACGGTCGAAGGCTTTTAGCTGATGGTCTCTGGTATTCATTAAAAGTGTTTTAGTAAAAATACAATTATAAATGATTTTTGTAATAGCGTTAATATAAAATACTATTAGTTTTCTATTGAGATTATTTTTAAAATTACTTAAAGTAAAAACAACTTGATTTTATCAGAAAAAACAGCTAGATTCGTTTCATTACTGATGAACTTTTTAGATAGTTGACTCATGAACTTAAGGAAAAATAATATGTACTATTTTGATAGCACTTATCATCTATATGAGCAATATAAAAAAATAAACATTCAGAAACCAGTTGTGGGATTTCAAATAGGTTATACAATAGATGGATTAGAAATTTTAGAACAGTTGGATTTCCTCTATGAAAAGGTAACAATAGCCAATAATTATTTTGCCGAACAAAACGAAGAATTAACAAAAAGGATTGAAACTTGGACACTGTACTGTATTGAAAATAATATAGATTACCTGCCTTATAGATTAGAAAAACGTGATGAACTTTCAAAAATTTATAATCACTATGAATCAATGAAAGTTTTATTTGAAGCAAAACTTTACACTGAAATGTTTTATTATAAAGCATTTCGATTACGAAACATAATTAGATATTCTGGCGGCTTGGGAAAAAATTTTGAATGTATAGGCATCAGAAATATTAGAAACATTCTTTTGGAACATCCTGAAAAATCTGGTTTTATTTATATCTATAATTTTGGACTAGGCATTAAAGATATAGGTCCAATTTTAAAAACTGGCAACCCTGAAAATGATGAAAAATTTAAAGACATAGGTCTTTTTAAAAATGCGACTGAATTCAAAATTAATCTAGAAAAAATATTAACCGACTTTATTAATTAAAAAAATGATTTTCAACACAAACACGTTTAAACTAACCATCTATCACTTCTAAAAGATCTCAAAACAAATTATTTGTCAATATTACCAAGATTTGGTATCTTCGATTTAAAATTTTTTTATTAAATGGGAAAAAACACGTCCATATCACTCGGAGATCATTTTGAAGAATTTATCAACGACGAAGTAAAGTCAGGCAGATACATTTCTGCTAGTGAGGTTATTCGTTCAGCATTGCGATTATTGGAACGTGAAGAGAAAAAAGAACAAGAACTGATTAAGGCTCTTGAGATAGGCGAAAAAAGCGGATTTATTGAAAGTTTCGACCCAAAACAAAATCTGTCTGATTTACATAGTCAACATTTATGAACAAAAGCAGCTATCGAATAAGCAAACAAGCGATTGACGATTTAAATGCTATTTGGATTTACACTTTTAATAAATGGTCTAAAGAACAAGCCGATAGATATTACGATTTGATTATTGAAGAGATTGAATTTATTGCTGATAATTACCTCATTGGAAAATCCGCAGAACAAACTCGAAAAAATTATAGGGTAACCAAAATTAAATCGCATCTTATATTTTACAGGAAAATCGAAAATGAAATCGTTGAGATTGTTAGAATTCTTCATCAACGAATGGATGTTAAAAAACAACTGAAATAATCCCCAACATTATCCATAAAAAAATCCAGCTAAAAGCTGGATTTTCAAATTTATAACATCTTAAAAATTAAGATGCATTTTGAATTTTAATTAAGTTTAAAGCAGAACCTGCATTATACCATTCAATTTGAGATTGATTGTAAGTGTGGTTTAATTTAATTAAATCTTTACTGCCATCGGCATGAACAGCCTCAAGGGTTAATTGCTTACCTGGTGCAAATGCGTTTAAATCCACAAAGTTGAATGTATCATCTTCTTGTATCAAATCGTAATCAGCTTCATTAGCAAATGTTAAACCTAACATCCCTTGTTTTTTAAGGTTTGTTTCGTGGATACGTGCAAACGATTTTACAATCACCGCCGCAACACCTAAAAACCGTGGTTGCATAGCAGCATGCTCTCGCGAAGACCCTTCACCGTAATTATGGTCGCCCACAACAATGGTTTTAATGCCTTTCGCTTTGTATTCACGTTGTACATTTGGCACACCACCATATTCGCCATTCAATTGATTTTTGACAAAATTTGTTTGTTGGTTAAAGGCATTTACTGCTCCAATTAAGGTGTTGTTTGCAATATTATCTAAATGCCCTCTAAAACGTAACCAAGGTCCTGCCATAGAAATATGGTCGGTTGTACATTTTCCAAAGGCTTTAATTAGCAATTTAGCACCCGTAATCGTATTTCCAATAGGCTCAAAAGGTGCTAATAATTGTAGACGCTCTGAATCTTCAGCAACTTTAACTTGCACATGGCTTCCATCTGCTTCAGGAGCTAAATACCCATTATCTTTCACTTCAAAACCTTTTGGTGGCAATTCCCATCCTGTTGGTTCATCAAACATCACTTCTTCTCCGTTCTCATTGATTAACGAATCTGTCATCGGATTAAAATCCAAACGTCCGGCAATAGCAATAGCTGCTGTAATTTCAGGAGACGCTACAAAGGCATGGGTATTCGGATTTCCATCAGCACGTTTAGCAAAGTTTCTATTGAATGAATGCACGATACTGTTTTTAGGCGCATTTTTTGGGTCGCTATAACGTGCCCATTGTCCAATACATGGTCCGCAAGCATTGGTGAAGATTTTAGCGTCTAATTTTTCAAATACTTGAAGGATCCCGTCTCTTTCGGCTGTGTATCTTACTTGTTCAGAACCTGGATTAATCCCTAATTCCGATTTCATCTTCACACCTTTATCCAAAGCTTGTTGTGCAATAGACGCTGCACGAGATAAATCTTCATAAGATGAATTGGTACAAGAACCAATCAATCCCCATTCTACAGCGATTGGCCAATCGTTAGCTTTGGCTTTTTCACCTATTTCTTTACCTACAGTCGATGATAAGTCTGGTGTAAATGGTCCGTTTAATAATGGTCCTAATTCAGACAAATTAATGTCTATAACTTGATCGAAAAACTGCTCAGGATTTGCATAAACCTCTGGATCAGCCGTTAAATACGATTTCACTTTATTGGCGGCATCAGCAACATCGGCTCTATCAGTAGAACGTAAATAACGTTCCATAGATTCGTCATAACCAAATGTAGAAGTGGTAGCTCCTATTTCAGCACCCATATTACAAATCGTTCCTTTACCAGTACAAGACATGGAAAGCGCTCCAGGTCCAAAATATTCAACAATCGCGCCTGTTCCACCTTTTACGGTTAGGATTTCAGCCACTTTTAAAATCACATCTTTTGGTGCAGTCCATCCAGATAACTTCCCTGTTAACCTCACACCTATCAATTTTGGGAATTTTAATTCCCAAGCCATACCTGCCATCACATCCACAGCATCGGCTCCACCAACTCCAATGGCAACCATTCCTAAACCACCAGCGTTTACTGTGTGTGAATCTGTACCAATCATCATACCACCTGGGAATGCATAATTTTCTAAAACCACTTGGTGAATAATACCTGCACCTGGTTTCCAGAAACCAATACCATATTTATTTGAAACGGACTCTAAGAAATCAAAAACCTCACTACTGACACTGTTGGCGTGTTTTAAATCTACCGCAGCACCATCTTTAGCTTGAATTAAGTGATCGCAATGCACCGTTGTTGGAACGGCTGCTTTACTTTTACCAGCTTGCATAAATTGCAATAAAGCCATTTGCGCGGTGGCATCTTGACAAGCAATACGGTCTGGAGCGAAATCAACATAATCCTTTCCTCTTGTAAAAGCCTTCGTTGGAGTTCCATCCCAAAGGTGATTGTATAATATTTTTTCGGAAAGCGTTAACGGTTTTCCAACTACTTCACGGGCTTTATCAACGCGCTCTGCCATTCTGGTGTAAACACCCTTAATCATGTCTATGTCAAATGCCATAATTCTATATAATTTATTTCAGTTTTTAATGTTGCAAATTACAAAATTAATGTAAAGTTTTAAAAATAAACCCATCAATACAAACAGCTATCATATTAATTTACTATAGTCACATAATAAATTAATATGATTAAATTTTTAACATTTTTTTTGATGAAAAATGATGATAGTTTAAAACAAACTCTTTATAATTTGTTCTTCAGAAATACCTTCTGCTTCAGCTTTGTAGTTTTTAATGATTCTGTGTCTTAGAATACTATGAGCAACAGCTTGCACATTCTCCATATCTGGTGAAAATTTACCATGAATGGCCGCATGGGTTTTGGCTGCTAAAATAAGGTTTTGAGATGCTCTTGGACCCGCGCCCCAATCAACATACGTTTTTACTAAAGCGGTGGCAGCGTTCGTATTGGGTCTTGTTTTTCCAACCATCGTTACGGCATATTCAATCACATTGTCTGGCACAGGAATACGACGCATTAAATGCTGATACTCTACGATCTCATCTGCCGAAAATAAGGCGTTTACTTTTGATGGCTCATCGTTTGTGGTTGTTTTTACCACTTGAACTTCTTCTTCAAAAGAAGGGTAATCTAAATTAATAGCAAACATAAAACGATCTAACTGAGCTTCTGGCAACGGATAGGTTCCTTCTTGCTCTATGGGATTTTGCGTTGCCAATACAAAATAAGGCAAACTCAATTTGTAATTATGTCCAGCTACGGTAACGGAGCGCTCTTGCATGGCTTCCAGTAGAGCTGCTTGGGTTTTTGGAGGCGTTCTATTGATCTCGTCTGCCAATATAATGTTGGCGAAAATAGGACCTTTAATAAATTTGAAATGCCTGTCTTCATCAAGTATTTCACTCCCTAAAATATCACTGGGCATTAAATCGGGCGTGAATTGAATGCGTTTAAAATCCAATCCCAATGCTTGGGCTATAGTGTTAACCATTAAAGTTTTAGCCAATCCCGGAACACCTATAAGCAATGAGTGACCACCAGAAAAAACAGAAATTAAAATTTGGTTTACTACGTCGTCTTGACCAATGATAACTTTGGCTATCTCCTTCTTAAGTTCTTTATATTTTTCTACAAATTGCTTTACGGCAGCGACGTCGGACATATATTTATTTTTTTAACCAATTACTAGAAAAATCACAGTCTTTATAGGCTTCACCAATCTTAATATAGGTATCCATTATTTTTTCTTCTTGCCACTCTTCAATCGTTTTTATCTGCTTTTCATTAAGAGCCAATTCTTTAATTTTTAAATAATCAGTTGCATAATCTGCTTCATGATCATCAATTCTACCTGTAACCGTTAAAATTTTAAACTTTACTTTACCTGTTCTTTCCGTTTCTGTCACAACAGGACTGACCTCATTATCTTTTAAATTTTGAATTTGTGTGTACAATTCAGTATCCATTTTGGTCAATTCAAATTTATAATCTTGGGTTTTCGGATTAATCATTTGTCCGCCATCTCCCCTAGTTTCTTTTCTATCGCTAGATTCTTTTGCAGCTTCAGCAAACGTAAGCTCTCCAGCAACAATTTTCTGCCTTATTTTATCAATGCGTTCTTTAGCTTCTTTTAGAGCTTCATCAGACACCTTTGGAATCAGCAAAATATGGCTCACGTCATACTCTTTCCCTCTTATTTTCTCCACTTTAATGATGTGGAAACCGAAATCTGTTTCAAAAGGATCTGAAATATCTCCCTCTCGCATAGAAAAAGCAACATCTCTAAATTCTTTAACCATTTTTGGCTTATCCCTGTGCATTGTGCCAACACTACCGCCCGCCCGACCAGACTCTTTATCATCAGAATATAGTACTGCTTTAGTACGGAAACTAGCCCCATTTTCAATAACATCTCTCTTAAACTCGTTTAAACGGTCTATTATTTTTTGTTTGTCTTCTACAGACACTTTAGGGTCTACAACTATTTCGGCAACTTTCAACTCCGTTCCAAATGTTGGTCGTTGTTCTTTTGGGATTTTATTAAAAAACTGTCTTACTTCCTCAGGGGTTATTTCAACCTCTTCAACAATCTTCTCCTGCATTCTCGCAGAAAGCTTGTTGTTTTTTATTGATTCAAACATTTCGTCCCTAAGACTTTTTTCATTCTCTTTTCTATAAAATGCTACTAGACGTTCCATAGAACCGTTCATCTCTTGAAGAAATTGGTCTATCACATAATCTGCCTCCCCTTTCACCTCAGCATCAGAAACAATAATACTATCCTGAATGGCATGGTGTGCGTATAGTTTTGATTCTAGCATTCGCCCAAATAGCTGGCAATCTGTTACATCATCTAAATTAGCTCCCGAGGCAATTAACTGCTGTCTTTCTTTTGGGATATCAGATTCTAATACAATAAAATCGCCCACCACGGCTGCAACACCATCTACTTTACGAGGTTTGAATGCTTCTATAGAATCTACTTTTACTTCAGTAGGCGTTTCAACCTTTTCATCTTCAATAATTTCCTGGGCAGTTATAACATTTATCAATAACAATGTTAAACTTAATGTGACTATATGTTTCAAATTAATTATAAATTTCAAATTGTTTATTTTTAATGGCATCTTTGGTTATGTCCTTTTCTAATTCCCTAATTATTTCCAGTTTCCTTTTATTAATAACGATTTGGTCGATAGTAGGTTTTACGTATTCTAAAGGAGCTGTATCATTACGTAATAATACATCATTTATTTGCACCAAATATACTCCTAATGAATCTTTGAGCTCTATAAAATTAGATTTTTTTAACAATTCATCTCTGTTTTCGGATGTAATTACTGGAATTTTATCAACTACCTGACTTGCTTTAACCCAAATAGAATCCTTTAATGAATAGGATTTAAATTGAATGGATAAGGAATCCAGTTCTTTTCTATCTGCTGTATTAAAACGTTTAAACTTTTGTTCAATATTTTTATAATTAATAATATTTTCATGCACATGAATATATCTCAATTTAAGAAGCTCTTCATTTAATTTAAAAACCTCCTTATTTAAATTATAATATACTTCGGCTTCTGCAGTTGTTACACTGGTATCGATGCTTCTTTTTACCAATGCTTCAATATAGGCTTTAGTATATAAATCGTGTTTATATTGTACTACCAGTTTATCAAACGCCACTTGTTTTTCTTCGCTTAAATTGCGCAAGGCACCATCTACAAACAATTGCTGTGTAGCCCATCTATTAATAAAATTTTGAACTAAAAGAATGCTATCTTCTTTATTGGTACCTTCAGACACTAAATCTTTTATGTCATCGTAATATAGATATGTGTCATTAACCCGCGCAACAGCGACTCTATCATCTACTTTTTTAAAAAAATGACATGATGTAACTAATATAAATATGATGACTATTCTAAAACGCACTTACTGGTTCTTAATTTGAGTTTTTACTTTAGTTAGTGATTCTTGATTCACTTCCACTTTATATTTTGTTTTTAGACCTTCAAGCCATTTGTTTTCTTTAACAACCTGATAATCTGAAATAACTTCACCTCTAGCCTCTTCAAATGTTTTTAATTTTTTAGGCATAACATCTTTTACCTGCACTACCACAAAAGCATCATGATGCTTGTATACTTTGGAAACGCCTTTTTTAAAGTCAAAATTATCTGGAAGAACCTGATGGTTAGCGTCCATAACATCTGATGTAAAAAGCACTTGAACTTCCTCATTGTTATTTACAAGTTTTTTTATCTCGTCTAAACCCATATTTGTAGCCAATAATTTAGACACTCTTTTTATGGTGTTTTGTTTAGCTGATGAGGCGACAATGGCATCTATGCGCTCAGGGAAAAAATAATTTTCTTTATGGTTTCCATAATATTTTTGAATCTCTAATGAATCAGACGTTGTGTTATTCCAAATGACATTTTCCATCAAATCAAACAATAGTAAACCATCTCGATATTCGTTAACAATATTCGCAAAGTCTACACTTTCATTTTCCAAATTGGCTTCTTGGTATTGTGTCAAACTAGTATTTAAAAAAGAATCATAGGCTTTTGTAACTATATCGGTATAGGTTTCTTTTACTGACACATTACTCTGGTTATTAACCAAATAATTTCCAAAATCTTTATACAAAAAGCGTTTATCATTAATTTTGAAAAGCGTTTTATCACTTTCAAATTCAATGGGCAATTGCCATGAACGCTTAAAATAGTTTTCATTTAAAAGTGATGCAAAATAAGCTAAAGCGGGCTGATGATTGTTAACACCATATTTGGCCTTTAGTTTGTCATACAAGGCTTTATCAATAATTTTAGAACGGTCGTCACGCTTTACTTGGTCTTCTAATTGAGCTTTTAAATTTTGAAAAGGCTCTACGGGTTTTTTACCATAAAGCTTGACAATGTGCCAACCAAAATTACTTTTAAATGGTTTAGATACATCCCCTATATTTTCCAGTGCAAAAGCGACATCTTCAAATTCTTGAGAACTTAATTGACCTGAAGTGAAAGGCGACAACAATCCGCCTTTTGAAGCAGAATTTGTATCATTGGAAAATTGTTTTGCCAATGCTTCAAAATTCTCTCCTTGATTCAATTTTTTATAAATATCCTGAATTCTCATTTCTGAACTACTCGCTATGGAATCTGCTTTTTTATCAACTACCATAATATGTGCTACCGTGCGTTCTCCTCTAGATTTTCGTTTGTCTTTCACATAAACAATATGGTATCCAAATTGGGTTCTAAATGGTTGTGATATCTCGCCCATTTTAGTATTGTATGCAGCTGTTTCAAACGGATAAACCATTTTAAACCCTGAAAAATACCCCAAATCTTCCCCGAAAACAGTTTGTCCATTATGCGTTTCTAATCTAACGGTTTCGAACCCTTGCTTTACTGCACGATCCCGAAATTTCAAAATGGTGTTATAGGCATCCAAAGTATCCTGCGCATTGGCATTTTGGTCTACTCTTACCAATATATGTGATGCCTTCACTTCATTTAAAACCCTATCGTAAGCTTCTTCAACCAGCGCTTCTGTTACTTCACTATCGGTAATAAAATTTTGAGCAAGTTGTTTTTTATAAGTACCTAATTCTCTAATGTAAGATGGCTTTCTATCAAAGCCTAACGATTTGGCTTCCTTAAGTTTCAACTTATAATTAATGAACATATTTAAATATTCATCAACATCTTTTTGCGATTCATCTTGAACCAAATCCAAATTCTTATTATAAACCCTAATAAATTCTGATGTGTAAATAGAATCTCCGTCAACTGTAAAGAGAACGTCTTTGCTTTTTGATTGCGCTTGACCATCTAACAAAAAAAATGTCAATAAAAAAACAGAAAAACACTTCAACTTCATGTAATCTTTTAAATTTTATAGTAGCAACAAAAATACTAATATTAACCTATAATGCAAGTTGCATTAACAAACGTTTAAAAAGCTTTTCTAGTATTATAAAATACCCAATAAAAATGAAGCCGTATATTTGTTCAATAAACAATAAAATAATGCGCAAACTAAAACTTATTTGGGATTTTCATGGGCCAGATGCCTACAAAATTGCACAGCATCATGAAATCCATTTAAAAGACTATATTATTATTGAAAAATTAGACATAACCATTACCGGCATAGAAACCTTAAGTGATATGCATACCATTGCTTTTTTAGTTGTAAATGAAGATCAAATGAAGCCTGTTAGAGATACTTTAAAACCACATAGAGGTCAAGTTTATGTTTAAGAACTAAAATTTAATTGGCTTTTTTGGGTATATGACATTCGTCATATTTTATTTTACGGAATCCTAATATCTTCGAATGATTAACCAACTAATCATGATATTATGAATTCTAATGTTTTTAAATGGGCACGAATTGTTTTAGGTTTATTTCTAATTGTATATGCCTTAAACCAATTTTTACATTTTTTACCAACATCTTATGGGCAGATGCCCGAAGATTCCATGTATTTTATTGATGCCGTTGCCATATATTTACCTTACTTGTACATTTTTGAAATCATCATTGGCTTGCTTCTAGTTATAAATAAATGGACCCCTTTTATAGTTATTGTTTTATTTCCTTTAAGTGTGTCGTTCTTGATTTTCAACATGACCAATAATGACATTAGCAAATTTTGGCCAGCCATAGTGGTTGCCTTTTTAAACATTTTCTTATTAATTAACAACAGCAAAAAGTACAAACCTCTTTTTTCATAAAATTTGGAGGGTATTTATTTTTAGTAAAAAAAAGCGTTGAAATATTATTTCAACGCTTTTTTGTTCCTTAATCACCTCTTGGTTTAATCCATATCAAACCTTACGCCAATAGAAATATTATTTTGCTTTATAGCTTGGTCATTAAAAATAGGTGACAAATCGTATTTAACATATAATGCCGTATCGTCAAAAGCAATATAACCACTAAGACCGTACACTAAATTGGTTGTGTTGAAGCCTCTTTTTTGCTTTTCCTTGGTGCGCTCGCCATCTATTTCATATTTTAATTTTTGTCGCGTGCCTATATTAAATCCGCCATAGCCCCCCAAACCTATTTTAAACTTATTGTCGGTTGAATATCTCATATAATTATCCTTTTCTATTCTTTTGGAAGGACCAAATTCCAAATGAACAGGAAATACCAAGTTAGAAACAGATAATTTTGCTTTCCTTAATTCATAAGGAAAATTTTCAAGAACGGTTTGATTGCCTTGTTGAACAAAATACTGGTTATCGGTTGGCTTTAATCCGTTTATTTGAAGCGATACGCCATATTTTAACCTTATAAAATTGCCGTGATCAAATACACGTGTTTTCCAAGCCCAGCCCATTTCAAAGAAACGGGACCCTCCAAATTTATAAGGCGAATCATTTAAGCTCTCCCCCTCTACAATGGCATTATTAAAACCAAATGCCAATACGAAGTCGCTTGCAGTACGTCTATCATATTTTCTGATTCTAGGTTTATCATTTTCTTCTTTTCCTAAGTAAAAAAAGCTATTTTCACCGCCTTCGCTTCCTCCTATTCTAAATGTTAATTTATCTTCACTAACATCATCATAAATTTCTTGATTTCTTTCTAAAAGCGCTATTTTATTATCAACAATGGCAATTCTATTTTCAATGTTTAAAGCCGCTTTTTTTGCTGCATCCATTTTCAGTTTTTCAGCTTCTTGCATTGTAATATCCTTATTATCAAGTCTCATGTTAATTGCTTCCACTTCAATTTTTAAACGCTGCTTTTCTTCTTCTTGAATATCTACTTTAGTTTTTTCCAACAATTCAATATTTTTTTGATTATGGGTTGTGGGAATGGTATCTTGGGCATGGATTAATTGCATGCTGAGTAGCAGCGCTAATAGCACTAAATGTTTTGTAATAGTTTGCATAACTGTTCGTTTTTTGATTTGATTAATGATTGATGATGATTTTAATTATTTCGATTGGCAACGGCCGATTTTACTGTGCCAAAACTGTCTTTTAAAGCTTCAAAAACTTTGCTTCTAAAGGATTGATCTATATCTGCCTCCACATCTTGAAGCAGTGATTTGGCATCAACCAACCCTTTGTTGCTATATAATTGATTTAAATTAATTTCTTTCTGCGCTTTTAATAAAAGTGCATCAATTTCTGAATCGGATACGTCCCCTTTGTTATCCTTTAATAGTTGTATTTGGGCAGCAACATCTTGAATTTTCTGTTCTTCAAACGTTAATTCCTTTACTGCCAATTCTGCTGATTTAACTGTTTCTTTCGTTAAGGCTGTGGTTTGGTTGTCGGTATTATTAACTATAAGAACTTCCTTCTTATTTATTTGTTCAGTTATAATTGGTTTCTTCTTTTTAATTAAATCTTGCGGTTCAACGTTTTCTTGCAGCACGTCTTTAATGGGTTGAGGATTATCAACTATTATAGGATTGCTTTCTATATCTGCATCCCTATTATTAAATAAAGTGGTGACCAATAAAACACCCACAATACTTGCTGCCAAACCCAACCACCAGTAAGGTTTGTTTTTACGTGTTTCTGTTTGGTGATCTAAGCGTTTAGATAATGTATTCCAAGCATCGGGCGAAGGTTGTAGTGTTCGGTTGGTTAACTTGTCCTTTATATGTTGTTCAAATTTATTTGGTGCCATAACTAGTGGTATTTATTTCTTTTATTTTTTCTTGCAATAATTTTCTAGCTTTAAATAATTGCGATTTTGATGTGCTTTCGGTAATATTTAGCATGCTTGCAATTTCTTGATGCTTGTACCCTTCTATCGCATACATCACAAATACTATTTTATAGCCTTCCGGGAGGTCGTCTATAAGTTTTTGTATATCAGCTACTTCAATATTTGTATTTATACTATCGTCGTAATCATTTTCATAATTGAGGTCTTCCATTAAAAACTCCACTTGCTTTTGCTTTCTTAAAAACGAAATACTTTCCCTAATCATAATCCGTCTTATCCACCCTTCAAAACTACCCTCGTTCTTAAAACTTTTTAAATGGGTGAACACTTTAAAAAATCCATTCAGCATCACATCTTCTGCATATTGCAAATCAGTAATATAATATCTGCAAACACTTAGCATTTTAGGCGCATGCATTTCGAATAACACCTTTTGTGCTTCACGATTATTTTCCGCAGCTTTTTTTACAAGCGTGGCTTCGTTTTTATAAAGTTGAATGACTTTCAAAAATGGCTTCATTGGTTGATCTATTTATAAAGACGCTAATTTTGATTAAAAGGTTGCCTAAAGGTTAAAAAATAATTAAAAAACTCAAATCATTAAATAATAACATGCAGAATATTAAGTAAAACAAAATTTCTTTTCTTAACTTATCACCTTGTTGTGAAGAAATCAATTAAGCTATGTTAAATCTCTATTTTTAATTTTTTAATGATGATATTTTTAACAAAAATGAATAAACACTGATTTTTATTTACTTAAAACGTAAATTCATTGAATATTTTTCAACAATTTTTTACATTTGTTAGAGACATTAAAACCTATGGAAAACAATAATCTTTTTTCATCCTACGACCAATTACCAAGCACTTGGGATGAGATGTACTGTAACGATTCAAAGATAAGAACTCAGTATGAGGGATTTATAGAATATTTAAAAAATACATCTCCCGAAAAACTAACAAAAAAAGAAGAACTTTCTAAGCAATTATTCATGAGTCAAGGGGTCACTTTCACGGTGTACAGCGACAATGAAGGCATAGAGAAAATATTCCCTTTTGATATTGTTCCGAGAATTATAACGGCTGTTGAATGGGAAAAAATAGAGCGGGGTATTAAACAACGATTAAAAGCTTTAAACCTGTTTATCAAGGATATCTACAACGAACAATTTATTATTAAAGATGGTATCGTCCCAGGCGAATTAATATATTCTTGCCCCAATTTTTTACGGGAAATGAAAGGGGTTAAAGTCCCTTATGATATTTATGTACATATTTCGGGAGTAGATTTAATACGCAACAATGATGGCGAATTTTATGTGCTCGAAGATAATTTGCGCACACCTTCTGGAGTAAGTTATATGCTGGAAAACCGGGAAATATCCAAACGTTTGTTTCCCGGAATTTTACCTAAAAGCGGTGTACGCTCGGTATCGAACTATCCAAACATGCTCTACAAAAAATTAAAGGAGCTGTCTAATAATTTAAATCCGAATATAGTTCTTTTAACTCCAGGCATCTATAATTCTGCTTATTATGAACATACTACACTAGCACGGCTTATGGGTATTGAATTGGTAGAAGGCAGTGATTTGGTTGTTAAAAATCATTTTGTTTATATGAAAACCACGAATGGTTTAAAACAAGTAGATGTTATTTACCGGCGTGTGGATGATGATTTTTTAGATCCTTTAGAGTTTAACGCTAAAAGTGTGTTAGGGGTTGCGGGCATTATGGATGTTTATAGGAAAGGAAACGTAAATATTGTGAACGCTCCTGGAACGGGAATAGCAGATGATAAAGCCATCTATATTTACGTGCCCGACATGATTAAGTATTATTTAGGTGAAGAACCCATTTTAAAAAATATTAAAACTTATCAATTAGGAAGACCCGACGAACTTGAATATGTTGTAAAAAACATTAGAGAGATGGTTATTAAAAAAACTGATGGTAGTGGTGGTTATGGCATGCTAATGGGTCACGAAGCGACTGATGAAGAAATAAAGGACTATATAGATAACGTCAAGAAAAAACCCGAAAATTTTATAGCGCAACCTATTTTAAGATTATCCACAGCACCATGCTATATAAACGGTCAATTATCCCCTCGCTGTATTGATTTAAGACCTTTTGCGCTTTCAGGTCGTGATGGCATAGATATTTGTCCGGGTGGCCTTACCAGAGTCGCCTTAAAAAAAGGCTCTTTGGTAGTAAACAGTTCTCAAGGGGGAGGAAGTAAAGATACATGGGTAATACAATAAAAAATAGAAGAACAGACGTATGTTAAGTAGAGTAGCAAATAATCTCATTTGGTTAGATAGGTATATGGAACGTGGAAGCGGAATTTTAAATTTACTTAAAGTAAATTTTTCTGCCAATCAAGATTCTCCTGAACTCTTTCCTTGGACACCAATCATTAAAAATTTTACAACCTCAGACAATAAATTTTATACCGAAGATGCCATAGAATGTATTGAATTCATGGTGTTTAGTTACGAAAACTCAAATTCCATTATAAACATTGTTACCAAGGCCAGAGAAAATGCAAGAAGTGTACAAGAACATATTTCTAGGGAATTATGGCTTTGTGTAAATAATTACTACCTGTATCTTACCAATAGGGATTTGCCAAAAAGACTTCGGGAAGATGATCCCATACAATTTTTGGAAGATCTTAGAAATTATCATTTAATATTTAATGGAACTGCTGACATTACCCAAGAGCGAGGGGCTTCTTACTATTTTATGAATGTCGGTAAATATTTAGAACGTGTCATTCAAATTTCAGATTTTACCGCCATTAAGCTTGTAGAAATCGGAAAAACTTCCGATAATCTAGAACAGAGTTTTTATTGGAAGAATTTATTATTATCCATTGGTGGTTATCAATTATATTTAAAAACCCACAAATCCACTTTTAACGAAGACCACGTTATAAGAATGGTCTTTCAAGATAAATTGTTTCCAAGATCGGTATATTATTGTGTGAATAAATTAAACCGACATATTAACCAACTTATTGATAGTGGTGAGCTGGAAAAAAACAATATTGAATTTTTACTTGGAAAATTGGAAAGCACCATTAAATACACTACTATTGAAAATATCAACAAACAAGGTCTACAAAACTTTATTAATGATATTAAAACCGACATTCGTAATATATCATTAACTATTAATGCGGTGTACTTTTCACAAAATAATTGATTCAAAAAATCATGGCAAAATTCTACATTAAACATCTTACAAAATACACCTATAGCAATACAGTGATTGATGCTGCTAATTTAATTAGGCTACATCCTATAAATGACGATCACCAAAAAGTGTTATCCCATACCATTGCTGTTACTAACAATGCCTATATTCAAACGTTTAAGGATTTCTACAATAACACATTTGGTACCTTTATGATTACAGAACCCCATAAAGAGTTATCCATAGAATCTGTAGTCGAAGTCATTACTTTTGATAAAATTTTTCCCGATGATAGCGTTGCAAATAACGAACAGTGGGCGGAGATAAAATCCCTTCAAAAAAATATAGATTATATAGATTTCACATCCTATAGCAAAGTCTTTGCAAACACCCCAGGTGTTTTAAGTTTAATTGAAAGTATTGATATAAATACCTATTCACCATATAAAGTTGTTTTACAACTTTGCGAATATGTTTATAAAAATTTTAATTACATACAAGGAATCACTACTGTAAACTCAACCCCAGAGGAAGTATGGAATTTAAAAGCAGGGGTTTGTCAAGATTTCACCAATGTATTATTACAACTCGTTAGAATGATTGGAATTCCTGCACGCTATGTGAGTGGTTATATATGCCCTAATGAAACTATTACAAGAGGCGAAGGCGCCACCCATGCATGGATTGAAGCGTACATCCCCTTTTATGGTTGGTTTGGTGTAGACCCAACAAATAATGCCATTGCCAACGAAAACCATGTGCGTTTAGCTGTTGGAAGACATTATGATGACTGTTCTCCTGTTAAAGGTGTTTTTAAAGGAAATATTGAAGCCAAGTTGCTTGTTAAAGTAGATGTTAGTACAACAAAAAATAATCATCTAGATCATGGCAATACAAAAAATTTTGTGCCGTTATCTACAAACAATCGCTATTTTCAAAATTTAGAAATGATTCAGCATCAACAGCAACAGCAGCAACAATAAAGAGCCTATCACCCTTTGTGAAATTTTATTACTTTAGTTATTGTTTTTTTATTGATCATGAAAAAAGAAATAAATACTGTTGAAGACTATATAGCTGAATTTCCTACAGACGTACAGAATAAATTGAAATTAGTTCGTAATACTATTTTAAAGAATGCTCCAAATGCTATAGAAAGTATTTCTTATGGCATGCCCGCCTATAAATTGAATAAAAAACCGCTTGTCTATTTTGGCGGATTTACTAAACATATTGGGTTTTATGCAACGCCTACCGGACACCAAAAGTTCGAATTCCAACTTTCAAAATATAAACAAGGAAAAGGCTCGGTGCAGTTTCCTTTAAATGACGAACTTCCTATTAGCTTAATCGCTGATATGGTTGTTTTTAGAGTAAACGAAAACACAAAACCCTGAGATGAATCAAGACATCGCTGCTTACAATGACCAACTGGAATTTGAGGAACGGCAAATATGCGATTTTTTAGCTGTTTTTATATACAGGCACTTACCAGAAGTGGAAAGCAAAATTTGGCACAGACATCCCGTTTGGTTTTTAGATGGAAATCCTATTGTGGGTTATAGCAAATTAAAAAGTGGCATTCGCTTGATGTTTTGGAGTGGCGCCAGTTTTGACGAAGATACATTAAAATTAGGCTCTGGAAAATTTAAAGATGCTTCCATACTTTACACATCTGTAGAACAAATAAATAGTATGGATTTAGAACGTTGGATTCAAAAAGCACAAGATATTCAATGGGATTATAAAAACGTAGTAAAGCGAAAAGGAATCTTGGAAAGGTTAAAATAAACTATTTATTTTTTTCTATCAATAACATAATTCACCATTAACTCCAGTGATTTTTTATAGTCTGATTCTGGATAGATTTCAAGCAGTTTTAAAGCGTCTTCCTGAAATAAATTCATTTTATTAATAGCATAATCCAGACCTCCATTGTCTTTCACAAAAGCAATGACTTCTTTAACGCGCTTACTATCTTTATTATGATTTTTGATGGAATTAATTAACCAATTCTTATCTTTTTCAGATGCTTGATTAAGTACATAAATTAATGGCAAGGTCATTTTTTGTTCCTTAATGTCGATGCCCGTTGGTTTACCAATTTGTGCATCCCCATAATCGAACAAATCATCTTTAATTTGAAATGCCATGCCTATCAATTCACCAAACTTGCGCATGGTTTCCACATGCTCTGATTCAGGTTTTACCGAAGCCGCGCCCAAACTACAGCAAGCCGCAATAAGCGTAGCGGTTTTTTGACGAATGATTTCATAATAAATGTCTTCGGTAATATCTAGTTTCCTAGCTTTTTCTATCTGAAGCAATTCGCCCTCACTCATTTCGCGAACGGCAATGGAAATGATTTTAAGCAAATCAAAATCATTATTATCAATGGAAAGCAATAAGCCTTTTGATAATAAATAATCCCCTATTAAAACAGCTATTTTGTTTTTCCAAAGTGCATTGACTGAAAAAAAACCGCGTCTACGATTACTATCATCTACCACATCATCGTGCACCAATGTGGCGGTATGAATCAATTCGATAACCGAAGCGCCTCGATAGGTTCGCTCACTAACTTCACCATTAGATACCATTTTAGCAACCAAAAACACAAACATGGGGCGCATTTGTTTGCCTTTCCTATTTACAATGTAGGTCGTAATCCTATTGAGCAAAGCCACTTTACTAGACATGGATAACAGGAACTTTTGCTCGAAAAGTTCCATTTCATAGACTATAGGTTGTTTTATTTGCTCTACTATTTTCATTTAAGTTTTAAATATACTATTTCAAATGATAAAAATACATTTTAAGATTTATTAGCTAATTGTCCGCAAGCAGCATCAATATCTTTTCCTCGGCTTCGGCGAACATTCACTACAATTCTATGTTTCTCAAGATGATAAATATAATTATCTATAGCTTCACTGCTTGCTTGCTGGAAGTCACCATCATCAATGGGATTATATTCTATGATATTGACTTTACAAGGCACATATTTACAGAATTTCACAAATGCATCAATATCTTTTTGGGTATCATTAATACCTTTCCAAACCACATATTCGTAACTGATTTTCCGATTGGTTTTCATGTACCAATATTCCAAAGCCTCTTTTAAATCTGCTAACGGAAAGGTTTCATTAAATGGCATAATGGATGTTCTTACCTCATCAATAGCGGAATGTAACGACACCGCTAGATTAAATTTAACATCATCATCTGCCATTTTCTTAATCATTTTTGGGACACCAGAGGTCGACACCGTAATCCGTTTTGGAGACATTCCCAAGCCTTCTGGAGACGTTATTTTATCAATGGCTTTTATCACATTATTATAGTTCATAAGCGGTTCGCCCATGCCCATAAAAACAATATTACTAAGCGGTCTGTTAAAATATAATTTGCTTTCTTGGTCTATGGCAACTACTTGATCGTAAATTTCGTCAGGATTTAAATTACGCATGCGTTTTAATCTTGCGGTAGCACAAAATTTACAGTCCAAACTACAACCTACCTGACTAGACACACAGGCGGTTGTTCTGGTAGCGGTAGGTATTAAAACAGATTCTACAATCAAACCATCATGCAATTTTACGGCATTTTTTACCGTACCATCTTTACTACGTTGCATGGTATCGACCTGAATGTGATTGATAACAAAATGATGCTCTAAAAGATCCCTGGTTTCTTTTGAAAGGTTGGTCATCCCATCAAAAGAATGAGCCGCTTTTTGCCAAAGCCATTCGTAAACCTGATTACCTCTAAATGCTTTATCACCTTGTTTTACAAAGAAATCCCTTAGGTCTTCTTTTGATAATGCTCGAATGTCTTTTTTAGTTACTGTCATAAGATGCAAAAATAATGAAAAATAGCCTCCCTTAATCCCTCCAAAGGAGAGAAACTCATATCTGAAAACTACTGTTTTAAAAATAGATGAATGCAAAAAAAAGCCTTGTTAAACAAGGCTTCTAAAATTTATATGATTAACATGGCATCACCATAGCTATAGAATTTGTATTTTTCTTTAATGGCTTCTTGGTATGCTTTTTTAACGAAATCTACACCACCAAATGCTGATGCCATCATTAACAATGTTGATTTTGGTGTATGGAAATTAGTAATCATGCAATTTGCAATACTAAAATCGTATGGAGGGAAAATGAACTTGTTGGTCCAACCTTCCATTTCGTTTAGCATGCCGTTTGAGGATACCGAGCTTTCTATAGCGCGCATTGCTGTGGTACCAACGGCGCAAATACGTTTTTTGTTTTTAATACCTTTATTAACGATGTCGACTGCTTTAGAATCAATAATTAATTCTTCACTATCCATTTTATGTTTAGATAAATCTTCTACCTCAACTGGGTTGAAAGTTCCTAAACCAACATGCAAAGTGACTTCAGCAAAATTAACACCTTTAATTTCTAATCTTTTTAAAAGATGCTTTGAGAAGTGAAGTCCAGCCGTAGGTGCCGCAACAGCACCTTCATTTTTGGCGAAAATCGTTTGATAACGTTCTTCATCTTCCGGTTGTACTTCTCTTTTTATATATTTAGGAAGTGGTGTCTCTCCCAATTCCGTAAGTTTACTCCTGAATTCCCTGTAAGAACCATCATATAAAAAACGTAAAGTACGTCCACGTGATGTTGTATTGTCTATAACCTCTGCAACAAGTGTATCATCATCGCCAAAATATAATTTATTACCTATTCTTATTTTCCTAGCAGGATCTACCAAAACATCCCAAAGGCGTTGTTCTTCATTTAATTCCCTTAACAAAAACACTTCAATTCTAGCGCCTGTTTTTTCTTTGTTCCCATACAATCTTGCTGGAAATACCTTGGTGTTGTTTATAATCATGACATCTCCTTCATCAAAATAATCCATAATGTCTTTAAACAACTTATGCTCTATAGTTTGCGTTTTTCTGTTTAAAACCATTAAACGAGATTCATCTCTGTTCTCTGCTGGATATTCTGCTAATAATTCGTCTGGTAAATTGAATCCGAAGTGTGATAATTTCATTTGTTCGTTTTTATTGTTTTTTTAATTGTCAAATGGCGCATTCAATAGTTTAATCAAGAGAAAAACAAACTATAGAATTATTGAATGGTTCATTTAAAATAATGTTTAAAAGTTTAAGAGTTTAAAAGTTTAAAGTTTTTGCTTCAGCTTTTAAAAATCAGGCTGCAAATATACAATTGTGAGATAGGCCTTGTCAAGTAAATGAGTGATTATTATTTTGTTATTTTAAAACCGATAGATTCTAGGTCTTCCCAAAAGGTTGGATATGATTTTGAAACCACATTGGCATCTTCAATTATTATATCTGTTTTTAAAGCTAAGGGTGCAAATGACATCGCCATTCTATGGTCGTGATACGTGGCAATGGGAATATTTTTATTTATTTTTTCAGAAGGTGATAGATGTAAAGATTCGTCGGTTATTTCAACCTCCCCGCCCAACTTTTCTATTTCAGTTTTTAAAGCTACCAATCTGTCCGTTTCTTTAATCTTTAAGGTATGAAGTCCTGTTAAATCGCACGCTATTCCCAATCCAAAACATGTTACGGCAATGGTTTGAGCAATATCTGGCGCATTCTGAAGATTTAAAGTCAAAGGTTGAACGTTAAAAGTTTCTTTTCTTAAAATAACTTCGTTGTTTTTAAAAGTTGAAACAACTCCAAAATGTTTGTAAATATCTACCAACACAGAATCTCCTTGCAATGAATGCTCTTTATATGAAGATAATGTGATTTCTGTACCAACATCACATAACGCAACAATGCTAAAGTAATAAGATGCTGAAGACCAATCGGATTCTACTGTTAAGGTTTTGGGTTTTGGGTTCAGGGCACTAGGTTTAACATTGATAGTATTTCCAACGAATGATGTTGCAACTCCGATTTCATCCAAAAGTGCCAATGTCATTTTTATGTAGGGAATGGATGTAATGGCGCCTTCGAGTGTTAATTCCAGTCCGTTTTCAAGTCTTGATGCTATTAATAATAATGCCGAAATATATTGACTGCTTACGTTTGCTTGAAGCGACACTCTATTATTTGTTAGCTTTTTTCCTTTTATCCTTAAGGGTGGAAAGCCTTCATTTTCAGTATAACTAATCTCTGCACCAAGTTCATTTAATGCATCAACCAAAATTTTAATCGGACGTTCTTTCATGCGTTGAGAGCCTGTAATAATGACTTCTTTTCCTTCTTGCATAGACAAAAAAGCTGTTAAAAAACGCATGGCAGTCCCTGCATGATGAATATCGATGATATCAGAATCTGAGATTAATGCCTGGGTCATTAAATTACTATCATCAGAATTTGAAATGTTATCCAAAGTAAATTCTGGATACAAAGCTTTTAATAAGAGTAACCTATTAGATTCACTTTTAGAGCCCGTTATAGTGATTTTGTGATTTTTATTTTCTATTTGTGATTTATGAAGTGTAATATCCATTATAATGTATTAAAAAACGCTTCTCCCGATAGCTATCGAGATTGAAGCGTTCAAAGATACTTATAAATTATTTTAATTTTTCATTATTATGATGTCTATCATGGTCTCGTTTTGCTTTCTTGTCCATACGCTTATTAAAAGCTTCTTGCAAATTGACACCCGTTTGGTTTGCCAAACATAATACCACAAATAAAACATCGGCTAATTCCTCTCCCAAATCTTTATCCTTATCACTTTCTTTTTCACTTTGTTCACCATAGCGCCGTGCAATAATTCTTGCTACCTCGCCTACTTCTTCGGTAAGTTGTGCCATATTTGTTAGTTCGTTAAAATAACGAACACCATGATCTTTTATCCAGTTGTCTACAGTTATTTGTGCGTTTTTAATGTCCATTATATTTTGGTAAGAATAATTTGCTCTGCTTCTTTTTCAATAAATTTATTAAAATATTCCTTTAAACTATCATAATACATAGGAGAAATAATAGACTCATTTATTTTGGTTGAAACTATAACTTGAATACTTTTTTCATTTCCAGAAAGATAATATTTAAATTCCGCTAAATTATCGGGCATCATTAATGCACTGGCTTCTGGCATACTCTCAATTTTATATCCTTCTGGCAAATTAATTATTATTCTATATGATGTTTCATGTGGAGACCCAAAATCTACAGGGAACTCTCTCTTTTCTAGTTTAAAAGGATTTTCATTTGTTTTTAAAAAGAGCATGGGTGAAAAGTACAGCTTATCCCCTATGACATCCGCTTGACTTTCTAATGAAAATTTATAGGTTTCTGTTATAGGTTCTGATAAATCATAGTCATTTTTAACTTCATAATCTGAAATTTCCATGCCTTTATATTTGTTTTCAAGGTTTTCCAAAAATTGGGTTTTATCAATTTCCAAGTAATTTTCTCGGTATATCATGGCATCATGATTCGTTTTTACAGACCTATAATTACCTTCTAAATTACCATTCCCGTCTAAATTAGCCATCATCGCTATGGTATTTTTGGAAGGTTGGTTGGGATATAAACTGATTGTGGAAGAACTTTTATCCTTCCTTATGATTCGCCCTTCCCAATTTAAAACCCTGGATGGTAAAATATTTGGCAAGGAATACTTGTTACTAGCATCCAATAAAACGACTCCTTGTTCTGTTTCTATACCAGATATTACATAATTATATCCATCTAATGTTGGGAATAATGGAATACCATTTTGTCTTGTACTAACCAAAACAGGATTCGCATTCAAGCCAGCATATCGCAACATTGCTGTTAGCATGAGGTTTATTTCAGCTACATTCCCTACTTGGTCTTTATAAGCCTTTCTTACACCTCCATCTGTATATTTTCCAATATAGTTATTCCATTTAACCTTGGTTTTCACAAAGTTGAAGATGAGCGATGCCCTTGTTATAGGTTCGGAAACACTACTTATCAAAGCATCTATATCACTTTCAAAATAACCTGTTTTATCTAATTCTGTTCCAAAACTGGAACTTTCATATATTGTTTTAACCACATCTTCCCATTGTGTTGAATAATATTTTATGGGGGAATCAGGAAACTTTGTATATGATAATTCGTATTGAATTGCCGAACGGTAATTACCAATATTATTTACATAAGGTTCATCTTTTAATGCTGGAATATCTGAAAGATTATAAGATGTTATCGTTTTAATATAGTCTAAATTAGATGTACTACTGGTTTTAGCTCCTCCAATACCACCATATCCAGTGCTAGTAAAAGTGATTTTATCACTTTTAGCTTCTACTTTTGGGGTTACCATTAAATACCCTTTCGTGTTTAATTTAAAATTAAAATATTCCGGTGTTTCAAAGGAAGCTTCTAGTTTTCTTACTGGAATGGCATGTTGAAACACAAAATCATCAACATTCCAGTAAAAAGGAGATGCAATAGTATACTTATATTCAATAACACTTCCCTCTTTTATATTTGGCATTGTAAATTTAGTTTCATTATAATATTTAGAGAGCTCTGTTTTAAAAATGCCATTTTTATCTAGTTTTGTTTCTTCTATCTTACCATCAATCAAATTATAGGTATTGGCCTTTAGGCTTGATAATTTTTCTTGATCACTTCCGCTCTTATATAGTTCTACTTGACTAGTAGCATAATCAAACCCGTCTTGATTGTATATTTTTATACGTTCGTGGATATCGGTTATTAATTGAAATCCTAAATTCTGATCATACTTGAGGTATGCTCTTCGATTTTTATATAAATAGGTTGCATTTGCCGAAGTGTCTAATGGATTGAATTTCTCCTCCAGTTCTTCTTTTGAAACTTTTCCAAAATCATAATTTTGAGCTAATGCTGATATTGAAAAACACAAGCTTAGCAATAGTGTGGTGGTTTTCATATGTAGATATTTATTGTTTTTTATTTGTCATATGTTATTTGTATACCGTAATCAGTATCTGTGACCAATTTTAGGTTATACTCATTTCATTTATGGTTGGTTTTTAATTAGTACTACTTTTGTATTGTCTTGTTTTGATACTTCCATGTTAAATTCCCTGAAAGCTTCATAGTCTTCTTTAGGAAACTCCCCATCATTTACAATAAACTGACGTTTGTAAAGGAGTGTGTAATCATCTTTTTTCTCAATTTCAATATGATAGCTTCCAAATTTATTTACTATGGAAACATTATTAGGCATGGCTTCAATTTTATAATCTGATGGCAATACAATTTCGACTTCATCTACATCTTTAAAACCTCTTTTAATTTTAAGCGGGAATTTTCTATCTCGATAACGGTTCGGAATTTCTGTCTGCCTGTTTAATGCATTCAATGTAATTAACATTCTATCTCCAGCTATCTTGGAGTAATTACTGGCAACAAAACTAATATCTTCAATAAATGCTACACGATCTTTATCGTTGGTAATTTGCATGTTATTAATGGTAATACCGTTTACATAATCCCATCTGTTTTTGTAATAGGTATCCAAATCTCTTTTGGTTTGGGTTTCATATACATATTTATTATCGTACTGAATCCCTTTAGAACTCACATTTACCTTTACATGAATATCACCAGTACTTGATACGGTATAATGTCCTTTTAAATCTTGGCTATTTTCTTCTGTTGTATATTTTTTGGTGCGTTGTATTTTACCTCCTTCTGGTGTTACAACCAGTACATCTCTATCATCGGTAAAATCGCCAATAAAAGCAAAAGGCACTTTTTGATTGGTGCATTCCAGCCAAAGTGTATCATTTTCTGTGGGTATAGATAAAATAGCATGGTTACCCTGCATGGAAGCAAAATATGGATCCATATTTCTTTGATTCTCACCCGCGTACAAAACAGTGTAATTCGATTCAATATTAGCAACCTTAAGTAAAGACATGGTGTAATTTGTTAAGCCTTTGCAATCCCCATAGCTTAACCTATCAACTTCTGAAGCATTAAAAGGTTTCCATCCGCCAATACCAACTTGCACACTAATATATCTGGATTTGTCCTGTACATATTGATATATTTTTTTTGCCTTATCAATATTATTTTTCTCGTCTTTAACCAAATTTTGAATGTAAGACACCGTTTCGGCTGATAAATCGTTTGTTCCTTTCAGTAAATCATCGTAAATCCATTTTCCAAAATCATACCAGTTTTCCACTTCGCCAGGCACACCCTCCAATGTAAATTTTTTTGAAGCAAATAATACTTTGGGGGACATATCTACCAAAGTAGGACTATAATCTTCTGGCTTCATAGCCTCTAAGTTTTTAACACTATAGCTAATTTTATTTGAGAGTTCTTCTTTTGTAACATCGATACCTTCTAAATTAATTTCCTTGGTTCTTATGGTTAGATCACTGAGAAAATTTATAGTATATGAACTATTTTGAACACTTAAAAAATAACCATCAATAGGCATGAATGGAACAATAAATGCCGTATTGCTAGTATTTAACGAGTAATTAAATTCAACCGTATAAGGATAGGAAATGGGTGTATATTCTAAGTATTTAACTCTGGAATCAGAATATAATGTGCCTCCGTCTACCGCACTGACATCTTTAAAATCGCTCTTTTTGACTTTTATTATTTCATTACCCAACTGATTAAAAACCCTAACTTCTAATTCTTTTATTTTTACGTTGTTATCATAATGCAGATACGCATTAATATTCTCGTTCCCTTGTTTGTTTAAAACGGTTATAATCCGTTTTTCAGAAACATCCATATTGTTAATAGCATTCAACGAAACATTTACTTGATGCAGCCTAACGACAGCATTAGCATTTTGTGTAAGATTTTCTGGAATTGAAGCTGAAGAATATAAATTTTCTTGTGAAAAAAGATATGTTGATGAGAATAAAATAAAAATAATCGCTATGCTTTTTACATTCATTTATTGTGCTAAATATGATTAAAGCTTTAAATATATTATTTTTAAGCTAACAATAACATGAGAAAAATCATATTTCGTTGTAATACACACCTTTTGGTTAATAAGCTAAAACTTACATTTTAAATAATCAAACAAGGAAGGACCTGTGAAGTTTAATAAATTATAATTGTGTTTACTCTTTATTTTTTGAATCAATTATAATAGTTACAGGACCATCGTTTATAAGCTCCACTTTCATATCGGCGCCAAATTCTCCTATCTGAATTTTTCTATTTAAATCTATTTCCAATTGCTTTACAAAGGCTTCATACAACGGAATGGCGACATCTGGCTTTGCTGCTTTTATATAACTTGGGCGATTGCCTTTTTTGGTTAAAGCATGTAACGTAAACTGGCTAACAACAATAACATCGCCATGTATTTCTAAAATGGATTTATTCATCACGCCGTTTTCATCACCAAAAATCCGGAGGTTGGCAGTTTTATTAGTAAGCCATTCTATATCTTCTTGGGTATCTTCATCAACGATTCCCAAAAGGATTAAAAGGCCATTTTCAATGGAAGCTACTATTTTATCTTCAATTATTACACTTGCTTTTGATACTCTTTGAATAACTACTTTCATATACCCATAAATCCTCAAAGAGGACTTTCACTATATTTATTAAACTATTTAAATTTTAAAAGTTTGATTAATGGGACTGTAAACTAATTACTCGCGTTCCCAATCTTCTGTTCGGTAATGTTCATCATCGCCTTCGAGTATTTGCAGATAACTACGGTAGCGTGAATAGGCAATCTCATCAGCTTCTAAAGCTGCTTTAACAGCACATTTAGGTTCTTGCACGTGCAAACAATTATGGAATTTACAGTTTTGCTTAAGAGCGAAAAATTCGGGGAAATAATCGCCAACCTCTTCTTTATCCATATCTACAACTCCAAAACCTTTAATTCCGGGCGTATCAATAATCTTGGCATTAAAACTTAAATCGAACATTTCTGCAAAGGTTGTTGTATGTTGGCCTTGCATGTGTAAGGTTGAAATTTCCTTGGTTTTAATATCTAAAGTTGGCTCAATGGTATTAACAAGCGTCGATTTTCCTACCCCTGAATGACCGGAAAACATATTGACTTTACCCTGCATGATGGATTTGACTTTTTCAACATTTTTACCAGTTTTGGCCGAAACCCCAATACATTCATAGCCAATCTTTCTGTACACATGAGCCAGAAATTTTACTTCATTTAAGGTCTCCTCATCGTAGGCGTCTATTTTATTGAAAAGCAAAATGGTTTTTATTTGGTAGGCATTGGCAGTGACCAAAAACCTATCGATAAAACTGGTTAATGTGGGAGGATTGTTAATAGTAATCAACAAAAAAACCTGATCGATGTTAGCTGCAATAATATGGGTTTGCTTTGATAAATTGACCGATTTTCTGATGATGTAATTTTTCCTGTCGTGAATATTATTGATAATTCCAGAAACTTGATTATTATCCGTCTCCAATTCGAAATCCACAACATCGCCTACTGAAATGGGATTGGTACTTTTAATGCCTTTCATTCGGAATTTACCTTTAATACGGCACTCATAAGTGTCGCCTAAATCGGTTTTAACGGTGTACCAACTACCTGTAGATTTATAAACAAGTCCTGTCATTAAAGATTGAATAATACTTATACAAATTAACAACATTTAGAAATAATATGCCGTGGGATAAAACCATAAATTATGAGAATAAAAAAAGCCTCACAATCGTGAGGCTTTTTTTTAACCATTTATAATCTTCTCTTGATGGTTAATAGACTCTTGATGAATCGCTTTAAACATTTTTAAAACAAACTCTTCGCTTAATCCTTTAGATTCGCCTTCAAGAACCATTTTACCTAAAATTTCGTTCCAACGTTTAGACTGCAAAACGGCAACATTCTTTTGCTTTTTAAGTGCTCCAATGCTATCGGCCGCTTTCATTCTCTTTCCTAATAATTCTATAATTTGATTATCTACAATATCAATTTGAGCTCTTAAATTATCAAGATTCTTATTGTAGTCCGCTTCAGGATCGGTCTCTTTTTTTATTTTCAAATCTTTCATAATCTGAATCAACACTTTTGGGGTTACTTGCTGAGATGCATCACTCCAAGCATTATCAGGATCAAAATGCGTTTCAATCATTAATCCATCAAAATTCAAATCCAAAGCTGTTTGAGACACATCAAAAATCATATCACGTTTTCCAGTAATATGTGATGGATCATTAATTATTGGTAAATCTGGAAATTTGGTTTGTAACTCAATCGCCAATTGCCATTCTGGATTATTTCTATATTTTGTTTTTTCGTATGTTGAAAACCCTCTATGGATAACCCCTAATTTTTTAATATTCGCCGTTGCTAAACGCTCAATAGCACCTAACCACAAAGGTAAATCTGGATTTACTGGGTTTTTTACCAATATAATTTTATCGGTCCCATGTAAGGCATCAGCAATTTCCTGAACAATAAATGGACTCACCGTGGAGCGTGCGCCAATCCATAACAAATCGATATCATGTTCTAAAGCTAATTTTACATGGGCTGCATTAGCAACTTCAGTTGCTGTTTTCATACCAGTTTCAGCTTTTACTTTTTGTAACCATTTTAAACCTAAAGCACCAACACCTTCAAACATGCCTGGTCGTGTTCTTGGTTTCCAAATACCTGCCCTGTAATAGTTGACATCTGTATCTTTTAGCTCGTGAGCTATTCTTAATACTTGTTCTTCTGTTTCTGCACTGCATGGTCCTGCGATAACCAAAGGATGATCTAATTTTAAATCATCTAACCAGCCTCTTAATTCCTTCTTGTTTTCCATAATCTTTAATAAAATTTCAAAAATTAAATTCCAAATTCCAAATCATTGTGTTTTTTCTAAATTGGATTTTGAAAATTTTGTTTTTGGTGTTTGTTTTTAAATAATTCCTTTTAAAATGTCTTTTATATGATTGGTATTTTTCATCTCATTATAAATGGCTTCAAAGTCATCTTCTTTCATCATATCCCTAAAATGAGTGAGGTTTGTAATATATTCTTCTAATGTTTCAATAACATTAACTTTATTCTGCTTGAAAATGGGAGTCCACATTTCAGGCGAACTTTTTGCTAGTCGTACCGTTGAAGCAAATCCACTCCCCGCCATATCAAAAATATCACGTTCATTTTTTTCCTTTTCAATAACGGTCTTACCCAACATGAATGAACTGATATGCGATAAATGTGAAACATACGCAATGTGTTTGTCATGTGACTCTGGATTCATACGTCTTAGCTTCATACCAATGGCGATAAAAAAATCCAACACTTTATTCTTAAGAGCCTCATCGGTTTTATCCTCTTCACAAATAATATTCGTTTTATTTTGAAACAAATCATATATCGCGGCTTTAGGGCCAGAATACTCAGTTCCTGCTATAGGATGCATGGCCAAAAATTGCTTTCTTTTTGGATGATTTTCAACCACTTTGCAGATAGCCTCTTTGGTTGATCCTACATCAATGACCAATCCAGTTTCTGAAATTTTATCTAAAAGAGTTGGCAATAAGGCAACCGAGGCATCAACTGGAATGGATAGAATTACCAAATCGGCATTGACAATATCGTCTATAGTTGCTTTTCTATCAATTAAATTTAATGACATAGCTTCATCAAGCGTAGCTTCCTTTCTACTGATGCCATAAATGGTTACGGTAGGGTCGAGCCTTTTTATTTCTAAAGCTAAACTCCCGCCTATTAATCCGACACCTATGATGTATATATTTTTCATTCCTCTTTCAACCCTCTCTAAAGAAAGAGCTTTTAAAATTTAAACTTATATTACTCTTGAAATGGCTTCCACCAATTCTTCTTCCGAAGCACATAAAGAAAACCGTATATATCCTTCACCTTTACTACCAAAAATGGTTCCTGGCGTTATGAATATATAATTGTTATTTAATATTGTATCTATAAATGCCTCCGATTTTACGTTTGGAGGTAATTTTGCCCAAACAAAAAGTCCAGTTGCATTTTCATCATATTTACAGTTTAATGCTTTTGCTAATTTCCATACCAACTCTCTCCGTTTTCTGTAAACACTATTTAATGTAACAAACCACATGCTCGAACATTTTAAAGCCTCAATAGCGCCTTTTTGAATACCATAAAACATACCAGAATCCATATTGCTTTTAACCTTTAAAATATGGTTAATATAATTGCTATCGCCCACAACCATACCGACACGCCAGCCTGCCATGTTAAAGGTTTTACTAAGCGAATTAAGTTCTAAGCAAACCTCTTTTGCTCCAGCAATGCTCATAATACTTTTAGGCGAATCATTCAGCACAAAACTATACGGATTATCATTAATAATCAATATATTATGTTTTTTAGCAAAAGCGATTAAATCTTTAAATAGCTCATCTGTGGCGCCTGCTCCTGTTGGCATGTGTGGATAATTTACCCACATTAACTTCACCTTACTTAAATCGTTTTTTTCAATGGCTTTAAAATCCGGAAACCAATGGTTCGCTTCATCAAGTTCATAAAGAACCGTTTTGGCTCCGACTAAATTTGACACCGATTGATACGTTGGATATCCCGGATTCGGAATTAAAACACCATCACCTTCATTCAAAAAAGCCATAGAAATGTGCATGATGCCTTCCTTGCTTCCCATTAAAGGCAATATCTCGGTATTCGGATTTAAAGACACATTAAAATGTTCTTTATAAAATCCGGCCATCCCTTCCCTTAACGCTGGAAGCCCCTGGTAACTCTGGTATTTATGTGCATTAGCGTCTTGTAAACTTTCCACTATGGCGTCTATAACTTTTTGTGGCGGTCGCATATCTGGGCTCCCAATACCTAAATTAATAACAGGTTTTCCATTAGCGATAAGCAAATTTACCTCTCTTAATTTTTTTGAGAAGTAGTATTCTTCAACGGTATTTAATCTATCTGCTACTTCTATCATAATTTAGCATTTTTATATTCGCCCAATACTCTAAAATTAATGGCCATAATGTCTATAATGGATTTTGCTTTTTTAAAATCGGCATACGTTTCAAAAGTAACATCAACAAAAAAAGCATATTTCCAAGGTGTTTCTATAATGGGCATGGATTGAATCTTAGTTAAATTCAATTTGCAATCGCTCATCACATTTAATATGGTTGCTAAACTTCCACGTTTATGATCAGCTTCAAATCTTAAGGAAGCCTTATTTATTTCATTTTCAGGCACTTCCGAATTCACTCTTTTAACAATGGCAAATCTGGTTTCATTATGCTTTATGGTTTGAATGCTATGTGCCAAAATATCCAATTCAAAAATGTCAGCAGCCATAACACTTGCAATAGCACCTACATTTTTAAGTTGATGTATGTGAATGCGCTCTGAAACCTCAGCAGTGTCTTTATCTTCAACAAGTTTAATATGCGGATAGTTTTTAAAAAACTCTTTACATTGCAACAACGCCATGGGATGAGAATACACTTCCTTAATATCCTCAATAGTTTGATTAGGCAACGCCATCAAATTATGCTGAATATCCAAATAATGTTCGCCTACAATATGCAAATCATGTTTATTTATCAAAGCATAATTAGGCAAAATGGATCCTGCAATGGAATTTTCTAACGCCATAATAACAGCATCACTTTCATTGGTCACTAAGGATTCCACAACCCCATCAAACGTCATACATTCTATAACGCGAACCGGTTTTTCAAAATATTGTAATGAAACAATATGGTGAAAAGATCCTCTAATTCCTTGTATGGCAACCGTTTTTATCATACATAAAAAAAGTCCCGATTTTCATCGAGACTTATATTAAATTTATAGTTTATAAATTATACATACAACGCCTCGATCCTTTTGCTAAAAAAGAAATAAAAGTTGCTAAAATATGTATAATATGTTCTTTTCATATGGGGGAGTTTATTATTTTCCCAATTACGCCGCTAAAGTAATTAATATTTTAATATATCAAAATCGAATATTTATTTTTTTTCATTTTTATCAAAAGTTTTAAAGATTTAACATCAAATCTTACATTACACGATATAATCATTATTTTTGAACAAACTATTTAAATATGTCAATAGAGGTTGAAGGTGTTTCTAAACTTTACGGAAACCAAAAAGCTTTAAATAATGTATCGTTTAAAATAAACAACCCAGAAATAGTTGGTTTTTTGGGGCCTAATGGCGCCGGAAAATCGACTATGATGAAAATTTTAACCACGTTTATTAAAAGTGATGGTGGCAATGCCAAGGTTAACGGACATGATATTAATGGTAATGTTGAAGGCGTTCAAAAAAGTGTTGGGTATTTACCTGAAAATAATCCGCTGTATTTAGATATGTACGTTAAAGAATATCTGTCCTTTAATGCGGATATCTATCATGTTTCGAAGGACAGAATTAATGAGGTTATTGAACAAACGGGTTTAACTCCAGAATCGCATAAAAAAATAGGGCAACTTTCCAAAGGCTATCGCCAACGTGTAGGTTTGGCCAATGCTTTATTGCATGACCCTGAGGTATTGATTCTTGATGAACCTACAACAGGTTTAGACCCCAACCAATTAGTTGATATTAGATATTTGATTAAAACCATTGGCAAGAAAAAAACGGTGTTTCTCTCGACACACATTATGCAAGAAGTTGAAGCAATGTGCGACCGTGTTATCATTATAAATAAAGGACAAATTGTTGCTGATAAAAAACTGCAGGAACTTCGTGATAGTAAAGAACAAGTTGTTGTAGTGGAATTTGACTATAGAGTTGAAGATGCTTTTTTATTAAAATTACCAAAAGCAAAAAACGTTATAAATACACACGATTTTGTATATGAGATAACCTTTTCAACTTCAGAAGATATGCGCGCTTATGTGTTTGATTTTGCACATGATAATCAATTGAAAATTTTACAGCTTAACCAAAAAAATGCCAGTTTAGAATCTCTTTTTAGAGATTTGACTTCAAAATAACAGCATACTTTCTTCCGTAATTTTGGAGAGGTATGATATAAATCAGTTTTACAAATATATGAAGACATTAATTTTGCATATATTTTAAAAACAAGCTAATTATGAGTAAAGGAATTTATGTTGCAGCCATTGAACCAAGTAGTGGCAAATCGGTTGTTGTGTTGGGGCTTATGCGTATGCTGCTGGGTAAAACCGCAAGAGTAGGCTATTTTAGACCCATTATTGATGACATTGATGAAGGTGACATGGACAACCATATCAACACGGTATTGACATATTTTGAAATTAATATTGATTACAAAAAATGCTTCGCTTTTACTAGAAACGAAGTTCTTAACCTGTATAATCAAGGAAAATCTGGAGATGTTATTGATGTCATTATTACGAAATACAAACATCTTGAAGACCAATTTGATATTGTTTTAGTAGAGGGAACTGATTTTTCGCATGAAAACTCAAATCTGGAATTAGATATCAATATGCTAATTTCAAAAAATTTGGGACTTCCCGTAATCATCGTCACCAGAGGTGATAAAAATGATTTAAAGGACATTGTTGATAATGTGCAATTGGCTTATGACATCTTTAAAAAAGAAGCGGATGTACTTTCCATCATGACCAATAAAGTGCATCCAAATAATCTTAAGGAATTAAAGCATTTATTAAAAGAACGTATAACCAATGATACCGATATTACCGTTATCCCGTTAATCCATAGTTTATCAAGCCCTACCATTAAAGAAATAGTAAAATCATTACACGGAACGGTTCTTTTTGGAGACGATATGTTACACAATCTTTCTGAAAATTTTAGTGTTGGCGCCATGCAATTACGTAATTATTTAACGCATTTAAAAGACAATGCTTTGGTAATTACTCCAGGAGATCGCGCCGATATTATTCTTGGTGCGTTACAAGCCAATATCTCGAAAAACTATCCCAAAATTTCTGGTATTATATTAACAGGCGGACTTATTCCTGAAGAATCCATACTAAAACTTATTGAAGGCCTTTCAAGTATTGTTCCTATCATTAGTGTTAAGGGAGGAACCTATTCCGTCACCAATAGTATTGGTACTATTAAACCAAGAATATACGCCGATAATACCGAAAAAATCACAACAGCCATCGCCACATTTGAAAAGCATGTGGATACTGATAAACTAGCCGATAAATTAATAACCTTCGAATCCGATATATTTACCCCAAGAATGTTTCAATATAATTTATTGCAACGTGCCTTAAAAAATAAAAAACATATTGTATTGCCTGAAGGTTATGATGAACGCGTACTACGTGCAGCCGCTCGTTTGATAAATGCACAAGTTGTAAAATTAACGCTTATAGGTAACGAAGACAAGATTAAAGAACTTGTTGAAAAATTTGATATTCCGTTGGATTTAAAAAAGGTAAACATTGTATATCCTACAAAATCACCTTATTTTGAAGACTATGTTAACACCCTTTATGAATTAAGAAAACACAAAAACGTTAATTTAGCCATGGCTAGAGATGCGATGGCAGATGTATCTTATTTTGGAACCATGATGATTTACAAAGGCCACGCCGATGGCATGGTTTCTGGAGCAGTGCACACCACCCAGCATACCTTGTTACCAGCTTTGCAATTCATCAAAACCAAACCTGGCGTTAATATTGTATCGTCTATATTCTTTATGTGTTTAGAAGACAGGATTTCTGTTTTTGGTGACTGCGCCATAAATCCAAATCCAAATGCTGCTGAGTTAGCAGAAATTGCTATTTCATCTGCCCAAACAGCTAAGGATTTTGGTATTGAACCCAAAGTGGCCATGTTATCTTATTCTTCCGGTGCTTCAGGAAAGGGCGCTGATGTTGAAAAAGTAAGGGAAGCCACAGAAATTGTTAAGATACAAGCCCCAGACATAAAAATAGAAGGCCCTATTCAATATGATGCCGCTGTAGATATGCGTATTGGAAAAAGCAAAATGCCAGATTCTGAAGTAGCGGGACATGCCAGTGTACTCATTTTTCCAGATTTAAATACTGGCAACAATACGTACAAAGCCGTGCAACGTGAAACAGGCGCGTTGGCCATTGGTCCCGTTTTACAAGGACTAAACAAACCCGTTAACGACCTAAGTAGAGGGTGTACAGTAGATGATATTTACAGCACCGTCATTATAACCGCTATTCAAGCTCAAGAACTTTAATAAATATATGCAGGTACTCGTTTTAAACTCAGGAAGCTCCTCTTTAAAATTTCAATTATTCTCCATGCCAGATGAAACTATTCTTTGCTCTGGATTAATTGATCGTATTGGTTTTAATGATGCTAATTTTAAATTCAAAACCCAAAAGGAAACCATTGATTTTGAAACTCAAATATTAAGTCATAAAGCCGCTTTAAAATTAGTATCCCAATATTTATTAGATAATGATTCAGGAGTTATACAGGCCCCAGAAGATATTTCTATTGTAGGTCATAGGGTCGTTCATGGCGGAAGTTATTTTAGCGACACTACTGAAATAACAAAAGCTGTAAAAGAAAAAATAAGGTTTTTATCCTCTTTAGCACCGCTTCATAATCCTCCAAATTTAGAAGGCATAGAAGTGGCAGAAGATATTTTTCCCAATGCTAAACAAGTGGCTGTTTTCGATACCGCTTTTCATCAAAGTATACCCGAATATGCTTATAAATATGCGATTCCTAATGAATTTTTAACCGAACATAATATCCGTTTATATGGTTTCCATGGAACAAGCCATAAATATGTTTCAGAAAAAGCTATTTTGTTTTTAGGCAAAAAAGAGTCTAAAATAATTACTATTCATTTAGGAAATGGTTGCAGTATGACAGCTGTAAAAAATGGCAAAAGCATCGATCATTCTTTAGGCTTTTCGCCTCTGGGCGGTTTAATTATGGGAACAAGATCGGGCGACATTGACCCTTCCATCATTTTTCATTTAAAAGACAAACTAAAATTCAATTTAAAGGACATAAATGCCTTATTGAATAAAAAGAGTGGTATGCTTGGCCTTACAGGTTATAGCGATTTAAGAGATATTGAAGCCATGGCTTCAAAAGGTAATACCGATTGTTTATTGGCTTTACAGATGAACGCTTATCGGATAAAAAAATATATAGGTAGTTATGCTGTAGCACTAAACGGACTTGATGCTATTGTATTTACAGGTGGTATTGGTGAAAATTCAAAATATATGCGCCAACTAATTTGTGAAGATTTAGAATTTTTGGGCATTAATTTGGATACTAAGAGAAATAATTCTGATTTAAGAACCATTCGCGCTATCAACAAAGAAGATTCAAAAGCAAAAATCTTGGTGGTTCCAACTAATGAAGAATTGGAAATCGCTAAACAGTCGGTAAATTTATTTAAAAATTAATCGCCCTTTATATTGTTCAACAACATCAACAATAGGTGGTTGGTTTAAGCAAATCACGTCTCCTGTTCCCGAGATTTTTCCTATTATAGATTGTTGCGGATTTAAAATCATATCGTTTGAACTTCTATTCCAAAAGGTCACGTTTTGAGCGATAAGATTTTCGCCTTCAAACCTTGATCCTCCAGATGCAAAAGTAATATTTAAGTTATTGGTAGTACCCGAAACAAAACAATTCGATATATTATTAAATACGATAGTAAATGCATCATTATTTAATTGCAAATAAAAATTCCCAATAGTAAAACTATCTGGTGCACTAAAATCTTCGGATAAAATGGTTAAAATAGGATAGGTTAATACGCCATCCGAACTTATGTTATACTGTGTTGAACTTCTAATTTCAGTAATGTTTGGAGACGTTATATACACCTTTGTAATGCCATAATCCCGAACATAATTACAACTGTTGTTATCGGTTAGAGTAAGTCTCCCATCGGCTACAACCGCTTCAACATCATTTAATAAATTCTTACCAGTTTCAATGATTACTTTTTGCTCTGGACCTTCTTTTACAACTAATTCAATATCACGATTGACTAATATTTTATCAAAATCAGAAAGTATTATTTCTTCCTGAATAATGGCTCCCGTTGTTTGAAAGCAATCTCCCGCATCTTCGCTATTGCAAGCCATCAATAATATAGAAACTAGTATGTATAATGTTTTTTTCATTCAATTCAAATTATCCAAAATTTTTCAAAAAAAAATCTCACTTGGCTTTGAATCTCTCGCAAAGTCGCCAAGACGCTAGATCAAAAACCCAATTATAAAAACTTTGCGCCTTTGCGTGCAAATAATTACAAGTTAAGACAAGAAATATATTCAAATTAAAATTATTTTAATCTGAAACTTATGTTTGAAATCATAATCTAACTCCTACTCCAAATTCAACGGCTTCTGCTTTTGCCCCATGCGATTTTAAGGTTAAAGCCCCAAACCATTTGTCATTAATATAACGTTTTAATCCAACCCTAAAATAGGTTCTTCCTTCAAAATCAAACGGATAATAAGCATAATATCCTAATTGTGTTATCAATGATGTTCTGTTTACAAACAACTCGTGGCCAACAAAAACACCAACACGTTTATGATCTTCATTCCCAGTGGCAGGCTCTTCTGGATAAGACACCGATCTATAATAAATATATTCTTTTAAAAAATTAGAAAAAAACACATCAGCTCCTAATTGAAAAGCGCTTTTTACATTGATACGTTTATCTACATAACCAGAAAAAATATAAAATGGAAATTGTCCGCTATCAACAACATCACTTTCATTAATCCCTGTTCTAAAAACCAGATTGTACTTTAATGGTTGGGTGAATTTTTCCTTTCCTTGTTGGGATAATGTTGTAACATATTCTGGTTCTTCTGCATCTAAATTATAAGTAACCCCTAAGTTTAAGGTAATGGAATTAATACTTGTGTTGGGTGCTTTCAGGTTTGCATTGGAATAATGAATTAAAGACAAGCCCACTTGCAAACCAAAATTATCTACAATACGTTCTGTTTTATAATTAAGCATCACATACGTACTGCTTAACAATTTAGAGCCGAAAGCATTATTTCTATAGTTTGTTTCTTTGTCGTAGGGATTTGTGGTTAAAGCCAAACCTTGACCGATACGCATCATTACATTCCGTTTGAGAAAATAAAAATTATAATGTGCGTATAGTGCATAATTATCTCCTAAAACATCATTCTTTAAATTCTGATAAATAAACGAAGCTCCATAATCTGGATAGTTGTAGCGTTGTTCCCAATCGTTAAATCCGTAGGATTTTTTATTCCAACTTAAAATAACACCTTCAGGATGTCCTTTTATTAAATGAAGAATATCATTATTATGAAGTGCTATGTTTCCCTTAAAATAATTGACATCAAAATAAGAGGTATGTTCTTTGTCTTGTGAAAAACCAAAGATTGAAATTAGAATAAAGGTGTAGGTTAAAAATGGTTTCATTAAAGCATCTGCTTATTTGGTAAATGTACCATATTTAAAACAAAGCAGAGGCTATCGCTTTTATATTGTCACTTTTGCCCATAGAATAATAATGTAATACAGGCACACCAAAATCCCTTAACTCTTTAGATTGCTGTATGGCGAACTCAATGCCCACTTGCCTTACCGCATGATTATCTTTACAAGCTTCAACAGCATCAATTAAATCTTGAGGTATATCAATTTTAAAAACCTGTGGCAATAATTGTAAATGACGTTTTACGGCAATGGGTTTAATACCCGGAATAATAGGCACGGTAATACCTGCTGCTTTTGCTTTTTCAACAAACTCAAAAAACTTATTATTATCAAAAAACATTTGTGTTACCACATAATCGGCACCAGCATCCACTTTGGCTTTCAAGCGCTTTAAATCGGTTACCAAAGAAGGTGCTTCCATATGTTTTTCTGGGTAACCAGCAACACCAATACAAAAATCAGCATTATGTTCAACAATAACATCATCATGCAAATACTTACCACGATTTAAATTGGCTATTTGTTCAACCAACTCACTAGCATATGCATTCCCTCCTTCTATAGGTTTAAAATAGGGTTCATCTTTCATGGAATCGCCACGTAATGCCATCACATTATCAATGCCTAAATAATGGCAATCGACCAATACATATTCGGTTTCTTCTTTGGTGAAGCCACCACAAAGCAAATGCGGTATCGCATCAGCTCCATACTTGTGCATAATGGACGCACAAATACCAACGGTTCCGGGGCGCATACGGGTAATGCGCTTATCTAAAAGTCCGTTGCCTTTGTCTATATAAACATATTCTTCCCTTGATGTCGTTACATCAATAAAAGGTGGTTTAAACTCCATTAACGGGTCTATATTATCATATAATTCCTGAATGTTTTTTCCTTTTTGAGGTGGAATCACTTCAAAAGAAAACAATGTTTTTCCGTTAGCTTTTTTTATGTGATCTGTTACTTTCATAGGCCTCCCCTAACCCCTCCAAAGGAGGGGGATTACGTGGTCTTAATTTATTAATTTTTTATTAACGCAAATTAAAGCAATAACTTTTTAACGGCTTCATAGTCTTCTTGATATTCCCAATAAATCCATCGTCCATCTACATAATCGGTCAAGATATATTTTTCACTAACAGATTTTATTCTGAAAACTGGAATGATTTTCTTCGAGAAATTATCTGAAGAAATGGGCTCCATCATTTCTTTATTTTTGGAATTATATCCATGGGAAATGATGTAACTGCCTAATGTTAATTCTATAAATTTGTCTTTCATTTTATATATTTTTCCTCCCCTTCGGGGAGACTGGGTGGGGCCTATTCATCTGCAATCGTTGGATGCAACCATTTTCTAGCTTTTTCCTTTGTGATACCTTTTCTAACAGCGTAATCGGTTACTTGATCATCGGTAATTTTTCCCAAACCAAAATACTTGGCTTCAGGATTTCCAAAATAATATCCAGAAACGGCTGCTGCTGGCCACATGGCTAAACTTTCAGTTAAGGTCACACCAATAATTTTTTCGACTTCTAATAACTCCCAAATAGTTTCTTTTTCCAAATGGTCTGGACACGCTGGATAACCGGGTGCTGGACGAATGCCCTTATAACTTTCCTGTATTAAATCATCGTTGGTTAAATCCTCATTTTCAGCATAACCCCAATGTTTGGTTCGAACTTGCTTATGTAAATATTCCGCTAAAGCTTCTGCAAACCTATCAGCAATCGCTTGCGCCATAATAGCGTTATAATCGTCCTCTTTTTTTCTATAACTATCTGCCAATTCTTGTGCTCCAAAAATAGCGACACAAAAGGCTCCCATATAATCGGTTTTCCCGGTTTCCTTTGGCGCAATAAAATCGGCTAAAGCAATGTTTGGAATGCCTTCACGCTTGCTTAATTGCTGACGTAAGGTTCTAAAAACCACGATTTCTTTTCCTTTTTTCTGAACAGAAATATCATCATGATGAATGGTATTCGCTTCAAACAATCCGAAAACTGCTCTTGGCTTTAATAACTGCTTTGCAATGATTTCTTCAATCATTTTTTGAGCTTCCTTAAACATAATTGTTGCTTGCTCACCAACCATCTCATCAGTTAAAATATCTGGATATTTACCATGTAAATCCCAACTTCTAAAAAACGGACTCCAATCTATAAATGGCACTAATTCTTTTAGACTTAACTGCTTTAAAACTTGAATTCCGAGTTCCTTAGGCTTTACAATTTCAGAAGTTTCCCAATCAATTTTAAACTTTCTTTTCCTAGATTCATTAATGGAAATATATGATTTCTCTTTGCCTCGCTTTAAAAACTTGGTACGAAACTCATCATAATCCTTTTTTAAATTGGCTACATATTCATTGACTGTTTTTTTGTTCAACAAATCGCCCACAACCGTAACGGCTCTAGATGCATCGTTGACATGAACCACGGCATTTTTATATTGAGGATCAATTTTTACCGCTGTATGTGCTTTTGAAGTCGTTGCGCCACCAATAAGTAATGGAATACTGAAATTCTGACGTTCCATTTCTTTGGCTAAATACACCATTTCATCAAGTGATGGCGTGATGAGTCCAGATAATCCAATAGCATCGACATTATGTAATTTGGCTTCAGAAATAATGCGTTCTGGTGGCACCATCACACCCAAATCGACTATTTCGTAATTATTACAAGCCAACACCACACTCACAATATTTTTACCAATATCATGTACATCGCCTTTTACGGTTGCCATCAATACTTTCCCAACTGGTTCTTGCAAATCGCCTTTTTCAGCTTCTATAAACGGATTTAAATACCCCACCGCTTTTTTCATAACCCTGGCCGACTTAACAACCTGCGGCAAGAACATTTTTCCAGCGCCAAATAAATCGCCTACAACGTTCATGCCTATCATCAAATGACCTTCAATAACATCAATAGGTTTTTCGGCTTCCAATCTAGCAGTCTCCACATCCTCAATAATAAAGGCGTCAATTCCTTTTACAAGCGCATGGGTAATTCTATCTTGAACAGGATTTTCCCGCCAGGATAAATCAACGCCCGCTTCTTTTTTAGAGCCTTTAACCGTTTCAGCAAAATCCAACAAACGCTCGGTAGCATCGTCCCTTCTGTCTAAAATAACATCTTCAACACGTTCTAATAAATCTTTTGGAATATCATCATAGACTTCTAAAAGTGACGGATTTACAATTCCCATATTCATACCCGCTTGAATGGCATGGTATAAAAACACGGAGTGCATCGCTTCACGCACACCATCATTTCCTCTGAATGAAAACGATACGTTACTCACACCACCACTCACACTGACATTTGGTAAATTTTGACGTACCCATCGTGTGGCTTCAATAAAATCGATGGCATTTCTTTTGTGCTCATCCATTCCTGTTGCTACGGGAAATATGTTTAAGTCGAAAATAATATCTTCGGAAGGAAAGCCTACTTTATTTACTAAAATATCATAAGACCGTTTTGATATTTCCAATCGACGTTCATAATTATCGGCTTGTCCCACCTCATCAAAGGCCATAACCACAACCGCAGCACCGTAACGTTTTATCTGTTTCGCTTCCCAAATAAATTTATCTTCACCCTCTTTTAAAGAAATGGAATTGACCACGCATTTACCTTGTACCACTTTTAAACCAGCTTCAATGATTTCCCATTTCGAACTATCTATCATGATAGGTACTCTGGAAATATCAGGTTCTGAAGCAATCAAATTTAGGAAACGCACCATCGATTCTTTGCCATCAATAAGACCATCGTCCATATTAATATCAATAATCTGTGCACCACCATCTACTTGATGTCGCGCAACTGCTAAAGCTTCATCAAATTTTTCTTCTTTGATTAATCGTAAAAACATACGCGACCCCGCAACGTTAGTACGTTCACCAACGTTTATAAAATTGCTGTCTTCGTTTAGGATTAGTGGTTCTAATCCTGATAAACGCATGTATTTTGTTTGTTTAATTTTCATTATCTATAATGCTCTACAATGGGAAAGGGTTCATAAAAATGATGCAATAATTTTTTCCACTCTTGATATGCTTCCGATTTTCGAAATCCTTCTTCATGGTCTTCAATGGTTTCCCAACTCACTAATAATATATATTTATCTTCATGTTCCAATGATTTCTTCAATTCATGGGATATATATCCTTTCATTGATGAAATTATTTTTTGTGCTTCATGAAAACTTTTTTCAAAGTCTTTTGAAAGTCCCTTTTTTATATTTAAAACAGCAACTTCTAGAATCATAATTTGTTCTTTTATTGGATTCCAGCCTCAGCAGGAATGATAAACTCTCTTGGTTTATATTTTGCGGCAATATTGGAAATCACTTTTATATGCTCGGGCGTTGTTCCACAACAACCACCAATAATATTAATTAAATTCTTCTTTAAATATTCTTCTATTTGTTCACCCATTTCTTCTGGAGATTCATCGTATTCACCAAAAGCATTTGGTAATCCTGCATTAGGATGCGCAGAAATAGCAAAATCTGTTTTATTGGCAATCGCCTCTAAATGTGGCTGTAATAAATTAGCTCCTAAAGCACAATTAAATCCAATGGATAATAATGGAATATGCGATACCGAAATTAAAAAAGCTTCTGCTGTTTGTCCAGATAAGGTTCTACCAGATGCATCGGTAATGGTACCGCTTAACATGATTGGAATATCAATGTTGCGTTCTTCCTTAACTTCTTCAATAGCAAATAGTGCTGCTTTGGCATTTAGGGTATCAAATACCGTTTCAACCAAAAGCAAATCAACACCACCATCAATTAACGCTTCCACTTGCTGTTTATAGGCAATGCGTAATTCATCAAAAGTCACGGCTCTGTAACCAGGATCATTAACGTCGGGCGACATACTAGCGGTTCGGTTTGTTGGTCCGATAGAACCTGCCACAAAACGGGGTTTGTTTGGTTCTTTAGCTGTAAATTCATCCGCTACTTCTCTGGCTATTTTAGCCGATTGATAATTGAGTTCATACACCAAATCTTCCATTTGATAATCGGCCATAGCGATGGTTGTACCAGAAAATGTATTGGTTTCAACAATATCTGCCCCTGCCTCAAAATATTTGGCATGAATGGTTTTAATCGCTTCTGGCTGTGTAATGGAAAGCAAATCGTTATTGCCCTGCAATGGTGTGGGATAATCCTTAAAGCGCTCACCCCTAAAGTCGTCTTCAGTAAATTTATATTGCTGAAGCATGGTTCCCATAGCGCCATCGAGCACTAAAATACGTTGTTGTAAAGCTTGTTGTATGTTTGACATTATGATAATTTATATCTGCATGTCATCAAGAAAAGTAAAAGAAACACTTTTCGTTATCTTTCCGCATAGTTCCTGAAATAAATTCCGGACCAGCAGTAGAACGTAGCACCTTCTTTATCCCGATAGCCATCGAAAAAAGGGTTGCCAAGGCTTCAACGGGTCTATTCCCTCTACCTTTCTTGATAACATAATTAATACGTTTATGAACTAATGGGTAAAAGTACCACACATTTTTTTAAATTCATACTAAATTCATAAATATTGGCTGCTTTTATTCAAATAATGTTGAAGACAAATACCGGTCTCCCCTATCACAAATAATGGCAACAATGACACCACTTTCTAAAGTGTCCGCTAATTTCAAAGCCGTAAAAACAGAACCGCCGCTACTCATGCCTGCAAAAACTCCTTCTTCTTTAGCCAATCTTTGAGTCATCGCTTTGGCATCTTCTTCACTGACATCAATCACTACATCCACTTTCGACCTATCAAAAAATTTAGGCACATATTCTGGTGACCATTTTCTAATACCCGGAATTTTAGCCCCATCTGCTGGTTGTGCACCAACGATGGTGATGTTTTTATTTTTCTCTTTTAAATAGGTTGACACACCCATAATAGTCCCCGTGGTTCCCATGGCCGACACAAAGTGTGTCACTTCACCTTGTGTGTCTCTCCAAATTTCAGGCCCCGTGGTTTTATAATGTGCTTTCCAGTTGTCATCGTTCTCAAACTGATTTAAAAGCATGTAGCCTTTTTCGTCACGCAATTGAAAAGCAACATCTCTGGAGCCTTCGATGCCTATATCTGCAGGTGTTAAGATAACCTCAGCACCATAAGCCCGCATGGTTTTAACACGTTCCTCGGTTGAGTTGTCGGGCATCACCAACACCATCTTCAAACCTAATAAGTTAGCAATAAATGCCAATGCAATGCCTGTATTTCCGCTTGTAGCTTCCACTAAAGTACCACCTTGCTTTATCTCTCCACGCTTTAGAGCTTCAGAAATCATGTTAAAAGCAGCACGATCTTTAACACTTCCCCCGGGATTATCGCCTTCAAGCTTCAATAAAAGGGTCACTTTTTTATTTTGAATTAAATAACTGGCTTCTACCAGCGGTGTATTGCCTATTCGGTCTGTAATACTAGCGTATGCCATTTTTCTTTGGTCTGATTTTAATTTCCGTTTGATACGTCACCAATGAGTTTTCTGGAACCGATTGAGTTATCCAAACGTTTGCACCAATAGTGCTGTTTGCTCCTATGACAATATCACCACCTAAAATAGTTGCATTGGCATAAATAGTCACATTATCTTCTATAGTTGGATGACGCTTCGTAGATTCCATGCTTTTCTTCACTTGAATACCTCCTAAAGTAACACCTTGAAAAATCTTGACATTATTTTTGATGATAGATGTTTCCCCAATAACGATTCCTGTGCCGTGGTCAACAAAAAACGATTCGCCAATGGTTGCTCCCGGATGAATATCAATACCCGTAATACCATGCACATATTCGCTCATCATTCTTGGTAGAATGGGCACTTTTTGCACATATAATTGATGACTTAATCGATAAATGGAAATAGCATAAAATCCTGGACATGCCATGTAAACTTCCTCTAAGCTTTTGGTGGCTGGGTCGAAATTTACAACCGCAATGGCATCTAAATCCAGTTTTGCTCTAATAGCAGAGAACTCACCTTTAAATTCATCCCAAACAGCCTCGTTATTTTCGATGTTTAAATTATCGGTAATATCTAAAAAGGTCTTTTTTAAAGATTGAAGTTCATTGTTATGTTCATCAAAAATATAATAGAATAATCGTTTCGTAAATGTTTTCACAACATCTTTTAAACGCACATTATATTTTTTTTGAATCAACTTCTCGTTCAATTCTTCGCACGGATCCATCATATAAACTATTTTTAATTATCTAACTTGTTGTCGTTATTCAATCCTGAAATTTACAACAATATAGATTTAGATAAAAAATCTTTTTATTGAATGGATTGCACAACTGCTTTTGGGGCTTCTTTACGTGTACCATCAAAACCATCAATACCACTAACAGTTGTATATTTTAACACATACTTTTTACCTGGATTGATAATTCTGTAGGCTGCCTGACACATTAAAGTTGCTTCATGGAATCCACAAAGAATTAATTTTAATTTTTCTGGATAAGTGTTGACGTCGCCAATAGCGAAAATACCAGGAATATTAGTTTGATAGTTTAGGGAATTATCAACTTTTATAGCATTTTTTTCAATTTCCAATCCCCAATCTGCAATAGGTCCTAATTTAGGAGACAACCCGAATAATGGAATAAAATGATCGGTTTCAATTTGGCTCAACTCTCCATCTATATTTACTGTAACCGCTTCAATTTTACCGTTACCATGGAGCTCAACAACTTCGGCAGGCGTTACTAAATTGATTTTCCCTAGCTCTTTTAATTCACTTACTTTTTCAACGGAATCAAGAGCACCTCTGAATTCGTTTCTTCTGTGTATTAATGTCACTTCTGAGGCTACATCGGCCAAAAAGATACTCCAATCTAAAGCAGAATCACCACCTCCAGAAATAACCACTCTTTTATTTCTATATACTTCTGGGTCTTTGATGAAATATTCCAACCCATTATCTTCATAAATTTCCAGATTATCCAACGCTGGTTTTCTAGGTTCGAAAGACCCTAAACCACCTGCAATAGCAACTACGGGCGCTTGGTGTTTTGTGCCTTTATTGGTAGTCACAATAAACGACCCATCATCTTGTTTTTCTATAGTTTCTGCACGTTCACCTAATGTAAAACCAGGCTCAAACTGTTTACCTTGTTCTAATAGGTTTCTGGTTAAATCGCCCGCCAATATTTCAGGGAAACCTGGAATATCATAAATAGGTTTTTTAGGATATATTTCTGAACATTGACCACCTGGTTGTGGCAATGCATCAATTAAATGACATTTTAATTTCAATAATCCTGCCTCAAAAACCGTGAATAATCCTGTTGGCCCTGCACCTATAATGAGTATATCTGTTTTAATCATTTTGCACTTTTTTTTCAATTAATCCTTTGGTAAATTCGTTGAGTGTTTCCACTTTTTCTTGAAAATCACCTTTTATTGTTTTTCTATATTCATTCAAATTTTTAACCAAGTCATCTACATTTTCTGGAATAACATCCTCGAAAAACTGACGTAAACGTTTGGCTGTTGTAGGTGATTTTCCATTCGTGGAAATCGCCACTTTCACATTGCCTTTAGTTACGATACCACCCATATAAAAATCGCAATACGGTGGATTATCGGCGACATTGACCAAAATGCTACGTTTTCTGCAATGCTTGTAAACTTTTACATTTATAGCGGGCACATCGGTAGTTGCAATCACAATATGTTTCCCTTTTAAGAAACGTTTGCTGTATCTATTCTTTATTAACTTGACATTGCCTTGTTCCGCCAAAGATAAAGTACCTTCCCGAAACATAGGTGACACCATTGTTACACAAGCATCTGGACTGGACTTCAATATAAATGACAATTTTTCTTCAGCAACATTTCCACCACCAACGATGAGCACTTTAAGGTTACTTAGTTTTAAAAAAATGGGATATAGATTGTTTCTTTCTTCCATGTTAACCTAAATTCTCATTCAAATTCTCAACTAAAGATGAAAGTTGAACACGCTCTTTCACCACATCGCCGATAACAATAATTGCAGGAGAAGACAATTGTTTTTCTTCAACAACTTGCTGGATGGTGCTAATTGTTCCAATCCCTACTTTTTCATTAATCGTTGTGCCTTCTTGAATAATCGCTACAGCCGTATCTTGTTTGTTTTCAGCTGAAAAAACCTTTACAATCTCTTCCAACTTAGCCATTCCCATGAGAATGACAATGGTTGCAGTCGATTTTGCTGCAATAGCAACATCTTCAGATAACTGATGATTTTTCGTTGTTCCCGTAATCACCCAAAAACTTTCGGCAGCATGTCTTTTCGTTAAAGGAATTCCTTGATACCCTGGTACAGCACTTATAGAGGATATCCCAGGCACCACATAGGTTTCCAACCCAAAAGGTTGTACATAATCAATCTCCTCCGCGCCTCTTCCAAAAATGAATGGGTCGCCTCCCTTTAATCTCACAACATGCCCTTTTTCATGAGCTTTGGCAACGATGAGTTCATTAATTTGTTCTTGCTGAAAGGCATAACATCCTTTGCGTTTGCCCACAAAAATAATCTCAGCGTCTTTTGAAGCATATTTTAGCAACTCCTCATTAATAAGCGCATCATACAGTATCACATCGGCAGATTCAATCGCTTTAATTGCTTTAATGGTAATTAAATCTACATCCCCAGGCCCTGCGCCTACAACTGTTAATTTTGGAGTTTTTATGTTCATTTCTATCTTTTAAACAGCCGCTTTCTCAAGCTTGTTTTCTTCTTCTCTATACGTCCTTACCTTATCTAAAAACAGATTGGCACTTTCAATGTATTTCGATGCAAAAGCTTCGGTTGGTGCATTTTTATTAATTTGATAAATCAATTCAGAAAATGAAACACCTAAATTTATTTTCCCACTTTCCACAAACATTTCATCAAACTGACTGATGATGCCCGCATGGGTGTTTGTGCTTTTATTTTCTGCTATAAGCAATGCTTTCGCAGAATTTACCATAGAACTATAGGCATGGTAAATAGCGCTAGAATACACTTTGTTATCAAATGATATTTTAGCATTTTCTATTTTCTCTTCACTTTCAAAAAACAAGGTTGCAATTAAATCAATGACCACGCCAGCACATTCGCCAATACCAATTTCCTTAACGTAATCTTCGTTGGTTCCCCAATCAATAAAATCGTCTTGCGTTAAATTGGTAACATCTTGAAGGTCATTCAATAAATCATAAAAATAACGCTCCCCTGTTACTTGGTAATACTCATAAAATGTTTTTCCGTTGGCATTGGCTTCAAAATCATTTAATATTCTACGCAACGCTTCAGGGCCCCTTTTACTTGGCACTTTTACTACTTTATCTGCAAAAGCTCCTTTACCATTTTTTAAATTTTCACCACCTAATAACACTTGTAAAGCAGGTGCCACCAATTTATCTGGTGTACGAACAGACATCCCTTGGAAACCAATATTCGCCATATTGTGCTGTCCACACGCATTCATACAACCACTAATTTTTATTACTAAATCGTCTTTAGTTAAGTATTGTGGATATTCGGTTTTTATAACACGTTCCAACTCATCTGCGATTCCTGTACTACTTGCAATTCCTAAATTACAGGTATCCGTTCCAGGACAAGCGGTAATATCGACTGCTTTATTATAACCTGCCTCCACAAAACCTAATTTTTCCAATTCGGTGTAGAAAAACGGCACTAAATCTTCCTTAACAAAAGGAATCACGATATTTTGACGTAATGACAAACGTATTTCTCCAGCAGCATATTTTTCAACTAAATCCGCTAATAAACGGGCTTTATCTGTATAAAAATCACCTAATAACACTTTGATTCCGATGGCTACATAACCTTCCTGTTTTTGAGGAATGAGGTTCGTAGATTTCCATAAATCGAAGGCTTTTTGGTCGTTAATGGCTACTTGAGGTGCTTCAACAGACACTGGCCTCAAAACTGGGTAAGCACTGGCATCAATCACAACAGATTTATGCTCAATAGCTTCTTGCTCTTCTTCAACCAATTTAATGAAAGCATCCAACCCAATATCTTTAATTAAGAATTTCATACGCGCTTTGGCACGACTTTTACGTTCGCCGTAACGGTCAAACACACGTACAACACCTTCCATGGTTGGAATGATTTTGTCTGTTGGCAAAAATTCATAAAGCACATCGGCTTCACGAGGTTGAGATCCTAATCCGCCACCAATCATTACCTTAAATCCACGCTCACCATTTTCAATCTTGGCTATAAAACCTAAATCATGCATGTATGATAATCCCGTATCTTCATCAGAAGATGAAAATGACACCTTGAATTTTCGTCCCATTTCTTGACAAATCGGGTTTCTTAAAAAGAAACGAAACATGGCATCGGCATAAGGCGACACATCAAATGGTTCGTTAACATCAATGCCTGCAAGTTCAGAAGCGGTGATATTTCGAACAGTGTTACCACAAGCTTCCCTAATGGTCACGTCGTCTTTATCCAATTGCGACCAAAGTTCTGGTGTTCTGTTGATATCAACATAATGAATCTGAATATCTTGACGCGTGGTGATATGTAATCGTCCACGAGAATATTCATCTGACACATCAGAAATCCGACGTAATTGATTGCTCTTTACCTTTCCGTAAGGCAATTTAATACGAATCATTTGTACGCCTTCTTGACGTTGACCGTAGATACCACGAGCTAAACGAAGACTTCTAAATTTTTCTTCGTCTAACTTTCCAGTTTGAAAAAGTTCAATTCTTTTAGCTAAATCGATAATATCCTTTTCGACAACTTGATTTTCTATTTCTGTTCTAAAAGTTTGCATAATCTTTTTTTTTATTGAATGAAGCCAGCTCCGACCGTATTGTTGGATTGTGTATCAATTAAAATGAACGAACCGTTGGTTCTATGGTTTTTAAATTGATCATAAAAAATAGGCTTATTTAATTTAAATGTTACCGAAGCGATATCGTTTACCCCTAATTCCGTAACATTTTTTTCTATACCAGAATAATCTGGATGTATCTTATGGTTGATTCTCTCAACCTTACCTAAAACTTTATTAATACCGTGCTGCACAACGTATTTAGCGCCCGGCACCAATTGTTTTGAATCCATCCAACATACGTTGGCCGTGAATTCTTTATCAATAGTTGGTAAATCACCATCTTTAACAATCATATCACCACGACTTACATTAATGTCGTTTTCCAAAGTGATCGTTACCGAAGAACGTCTGGAAGCCGTTTGGTATTTTTGATCGTAAAAATAAATGTCCTTAATTTTTGATCTTGTTTTTGAAGGCAACACCAAAATATCATCACCAACACTTAACTCGCCACCATATACTTTACCTGCATACCCTCTGAAATCATGAAAATCTTCAGTTTTTGGTCGGATGACATATTGCACAGGAAAACGTGGCGTACCTACATTAAAAATATCAGCTTTATCTAATTTCTCAAAATGCTCTAACAACGACTGACCAGTATACCAAGGCATTCTTTGTGATCTATTCACCACATTATCACCTTTTAAAGCACTTACTGGAATGAATGTTATTTTTTGATCCTGATAATCCCTTTTACTCATCAATTCTGAAAAATCAGCTTTGATTTTATTATAGATGTCTTCAGAATAATCCACCAAATCCATTTTATTAATAGCAACTACCACATCTTTAATTCTTAATAAATTATTGATGAAGAAGTGTCTATTGGTTTGCTCAATCACACCTTTTCTAGCATCAATTAAAATGATAGAGGCTTGTGATGTAGAAGCGCCAGTAACCATGTTTCTAGTATATTCCACATGCCCAGGAGTATCGGCAATGATGTAACTTTTTTTCGCTGTTGAAAAATAGATATGGGCCACATCAATGGTGATACCTTGCTCTCTTTCAGCAACCAAACCATCTGTAGCCAAAGAAAAATCCAGATAATCGTATCCTCTTTGTTTACTGGTTTTTTCTATAGCTTCTAACTTATCAGTCGTTAATGATTTTGTATCGTAAAGTATGCGCCCTATCAAGGTACTTTTTCCGTCATCTACACTTCCTGCTGTTGCAATTTTTATTACTTCCATAGCCTCTCCCCAGCCCTCTCCAAAGGAGAGGGTGTTTGTTCGGGTTATATTTTAAATTTATTTTTTATTCATTTACTTTTTCTATACCTACAAGAATATAAAATAATGCAGGCTTTATATTCGCAAACGTGCGAGTTCCCCCTTTGGGGGTTAGGGGGCCTTTAAAAATACCCCTGTTGTTTACGTTTTTCCATCGCAGCTTCAGAGCGTTTATCGTCTATACGCGCACCACGTTCTGAAATGGTTGATTCCCTGATTTCAGCAACCACTTTTGAAATGGTCGTCGCATCAGACAACACAGCTGCCGTGCAACTCATATCGCCTACGGTTCTAAAACGTACCAATTCTTCAATCACTTCCTCATGATCATCTCTATAAACCACTTCATCTTCGGCTGACCAAATCATGCCATCCCTTAAAAATACTTTACGTTTGTGTGCAAAATAAATGGATGGAATTTCAATATTCTCTTGTTCAATATAGGACCAAACATCCAATTCTGTCCAGTTTGAAATTGGGAACACGCGTACATTTTGACCTAAATTAATTTGTCCGTTTAACATATCGAACAACTCCGGACGTTGGTTTTTTTCGTCCCACTGACCAAAATCGTCACGAACCGAAAAAATACGCTCTTTAGCTCGTGCTTTTTCTTCATCACGACGTGCACCACCGATACACGCATCAAATTTAAATTCTTCAATGGCGTCTAAAAGTGTGGTAGTTTGCAATTGATTTCTACTAGCATACCTTCCAGATTCCTCTTTTACTTTTCCTTCATCAATGGAATCTTGAACGTTTCTAACAATCAGTTCCAATCCTAATTCCTTAACCAATTTATCTCTAAATTCTATGGTTTCCGGGAAATTATGCCCCGTGTCGATATGCATTAAAGGAAACGGAATTTTTGCTGGATAAAATGCTTTTACGGCCAATCTTACCAAGGTAATGGAATCTTTTCCACCAGAAAACAACAATACAGGTTTTTCAAACTGTGCCGCTACTTCCCTTAAAATGTAAATAGCTTCGTTTTCTAGCGAATTTATATGTGATGTGTCTTTATTCATAATGAGCCCCTCCTAACCTCCCCGAAGGGGAGGAATTCTTACTCGGGTGAAATAAGAATATTTGTTATTTTAATTTTACTCCTTTTTACTTTTAACTATCCACTTTTCACTATTTCAAGCATGTAAACCACACTCTCTATTTTCTAATGCTTTTGTTGGGTCGAAATATTTAAATTCATTTGGTAAATGGTGTTCTGCTAAGTATGTATCTAAATCGGCATCAGACCAATAATAGAACGGACTTACCTTTAAAACACCATCTTTGCTAACGCTGAAAATACCAATACTATCCCTAAATGCTGTTTGGCCTTGACGCAAATTGGTGAACCAAACTTTTGGTTTGTGTTCTTCCATAGCACGTCTGAAAGGTTCTAACTTTACTTGTTCCGTAAAAAGAGCATGTTCTGGCGCATCCACACTTGGAATACCCATAACCACATCTCTGTGTGCCGATGTTTGTTTAGGCACATACAAAAACACGTTTAGATTTAAATCTTTAATGACTTTTTCAGCGTGCCTATAGGTTTGTGGTGTATTGTAACCTGTATCGCACCAAACCACTGGCACATTGGCCTCAACAGTATTTACAGCATGTAAAATAGCTGCTTCATACGGCCTGAAATTTGTTGTTACTACCGCTTCTTTACTAAGCTCAAAAGCCTTCTGTATGATTTCAGAGGGCTTTGCACTTTTATAAGCGTCGTTCAATTCTTTTATTTGATTTTCCGTTATCATTGTAATCTCTTATTTACCCCATTTAACTGAGTTCCATATACGTTCGTGAAAAAAGTACAATACCATTTTTGTGACTACTTCAACACCCCCAATTAAAAGTGCTGTATTTAAGTGACCAGTAACAATCCAAGAAATGATCATGGTATCTATCGTTCCTACTATTCTCCAACTAATAGATTTTGCTATACTTCTAATCGGCTTCTCTTTTGCCACATCCGTTTTATAGGTCGCTTTCTCAGTTTGACTTGGATTTGTTAGCACTTGATCAATCATTTTATTCGTATTATATTATTCCTATCGATTTAATAGAGATTGCAAAAATAACACTTTTTGCTATACCACAAAATAAATTTATACTTTTTTTAGGCTATTTAGATATATCCTCTAGTGTATTATTTTTAAACACATTTAGCGTACTATCACGCACTTGAATCATTAATTTATGGACACTGCAACTGGCTTCGTCTGGGCAATCATCGCATTTTTCATAAAAATTTAAACTCACGCAAGATACCAACGCAATGGGCCCTTCTAAAACACGCATCACATCGGTCATTAAAATCTCAGACGGTTTTTTAATCAAATAATAACCACCGTGTTTCCCTTTTTTTGAGCCCAAAAACCCAGATTTTCTTAACGTAAGCAAAATACTCTCTAAAAATTTTTGGGAAATATGTTCGTTTTTGGCAATCTCACCAATTTGAACAGGCTCGTTATTACCTTTTCTGGCGATGTAAGTGAGTGCCTTTAAACCGTATTTTGTTTTTTTAGATAGCATGCTGCGAATATAAGTATTTTAACAAAATGTTATTCGTATGCTGAAAAGATAAATGGATAATGAGTATTTTAGTTAAAATTTTATGAGTGGGTCATAATAAATTAATCAATATGAAAAATGAATTTAGAAAGATTTAAAATTTGGTTGGATGAAGAAAATGGAAGTGATTTTAGAACTATCCAAAGTCGAATTTCTAATTGTAGAACCGTCGAAAATTACGAAGGTGATTTAGACGAACATTATGCTAAAGACAATGGGTATTCACTTTTAGAAAGATTAACTTATTCTACAGAAGACCAAAGGAATGATTTACCAGCTAGTCATAAAATTCCAATAAACGGAAATGTAAGAACTGGTTCTGCGACTCTAAAACAAGCAGTGAAATTATATATGTCTTACAGAAGTTCGAATTTTGAACCTGGTGAGAATTCAACTAAATCTTTTGATATCAAGCAATCCCTTGAAGAGGAAATAGACAACTTAGAAACATGGACTAACTTCAGTTATGAAAGAGATTTAAAAAATTCAATGGTTTTACAAATAAATGAGCTATTCCCTGAATATAAAATTATCGGAGAAAATAATGAAGGTGTTGAATATCTAATTGGAGGAAAAAGAATAGACATACTCCTAGAGAAACAAAATGGAGATTTACTAGTAATTGAATTAAAATCTGGAATTGCTGACTATAAAGTTTTTGGACAAATTTCAATGTATATTGGTTTACTCATAGATAAATTTCCAGAAAGAAAAATCAGAGGTTTTATTATCGCAGGAGAAATTGACAAAAGTTTAAGAAACGCAATTAAAACAACTGATATAATTGGACTGAAAACTTATAAAATGAAATTGGAACTAAACAATGAATTATAAACCCCTTAAATTATACAACCCTACCTATTAACCAACTTTTCAAACTCTTTTGGGTTTTTAAGATTGTTCCAAAAAAGAATCAATTCAATACGTTTTTGTGAGTTATTTAGTTTGTAAACGAGCGTCGTTTGTTTGGATATTACATAAAGTTTCACATCTTTTTTATCGGTTGGTTTGCCCTCAAGATGTCCCGACTTTAATATTTCAATAAATTCTTCGGAAAGTAAAATGAATTTTTCTACTTCTTTGTTACCCCATTTTCTATGAATAAAATCTAATTCCTCAGAAAAACTCAGTTTAGCAGTTTCAGTCCAAAAAACATCCATGAAGTTTTAACCAAGATTGTATTTCTTTCTGAATTCAGACATCACGTCTTCATGAGAATGAACACGTCCTTCGTTAATATCTTCTAAACCTTGATTAATTAACTTTTTGGCGGTTTCTGGTAAATTATCGTAGTCATTCAACTTATCTTGGGTGTAACTTTCATATAAGGCATCTACCATACGCAGGAAGCGTTCATCAACCTTAGTTATTGACTTTTTCCATTTTTCTCTTAATTCTAATGCTCCCATAATACAATGAATATAAACCAAATATACGTTTTTTACTTTGCAATAATAAATAAAGCTTTCAAATATATATCAAACCTAATTCCAATCCCACTCCACCAAAAGTTCAGCCATAATAACACAATCACCACTTAAAAGTACCCTGCCATTATTTAAGACTTCGCAGACTACCACGCCGCCACGTTTTGAAGCTTGATAACCAATAAGTGAATTTTTAGACAGTTTTTCACTCCAATAATTAGCCAAATAACAATGCGCTGAACCGGTTACTGGATCTTCGTCAATGCCAAAATCGGGTGCGAACATTCTAGAAACAAAATCATAGTCTTTATCAGAAGATTTCGCTGTGATGATGAATTTCTTTTTAGAATGCTTCTTTAACAATTCAAATTGAGGTTTTAAATGCCTAATCAAATCACTGTGGCTGACTTCCACCAAACACCAATCCTTATCACTATGAACGTTTATGGGCTTTTCGCCTAAAAATGCTTCTAATATGGCATCGTTCGGATTTTCTGGTTGTGTTTTACCAATTGGAAAATCCATTTCCAATTGATTGCCCTTCTTTTTCACGGTTAAAAGTCCACTTCGGGTGTTGAATTCCAGAATGTCTTTAGTGACATTAAATTTCTCAAAAAGAATTTTAGCCGTTGCCAATGTCGCATGTCCACAAAGATCTATTTCTAGGGTTGGCGTGAACCACCTAAGTCGGTAACGCCCATCTTCTTCATACAAAAAAGCCGTTTCAGAAAGATTCATCTCCTGTGCGATATCAATATAAGCGGCTTCAGTAAGTGGTTTATCTAAAACACAAACGGCCGCAGGATTTCCTTTAAAAGGGACGTTTGTAAAAGCATCAACGGTAAATAATCTCATATCAATGTTCTAAAGCTTGTTTTAAATCTGCAATAATATCATCTATATGTTCCAAACCAACAGAAATTCTAACCAAACCATCGGTAATACTCACTTGCAATCTATCCGCTTCGGATAGTTTACTATGCGTTGTAGAAGATGGATGTGTGACTATGGTTCTCGTGTCACCCAAGTTTGCCGCCAAAGAACACATTTTAATGGCATTCAAAAATTTACGACCACCATCAATACCGCCTTTCACTTCAAAAGCCACAATGTTTCCGCCTAATTTCATTTGTTTTTTAGCAACTTCGTATTGCGGATGCGATTTTAAAAATGGGTATTTTACCCAATTCACGTTGGAATGACTTTCTAAAAACTCAGCGACTTTTAAAGCATTGTCACAATGTTTATCGACTCTAACCGCTAATGTTTCTAAACTTTTTGACAATATCCACGCGTTAAACGGCGATAAAGCGGGCCCTGTATTTCTGGAAAATAGATAGATTTCCCGAATTAAATCGGCATTTCCAACCGTAATACCACCCAATACACGCCCTTGTCCGTCGATTAATTTTGTAGCAGAATGGATCACCAAATGTGCACCAAACTTTATAGGCTGTTGCAAATAAGGCGTGGCAAAACAATTATCAATAACTAAAATTAAATTATGTTTTTTGGCAATGTTTCCAAGCAATTCCAAATCGATGATATCGACTGCGGGATTGGTCGGTGTTTCAGCATACAGAATCTTCGTATTTGGCGTAATGAAACTTTCAATAGTTTCAGGTTTGTTGACATCGAAATAACTGGTTGTAATGTTCCATTTTGGAAAGTAATTCATGAACAACGCATGCGTAGAACCAAATACCGAACGTGCCGATACAATATGATCACCACTTTTCAATAAAGCCGCAAACGTTGAAAACACAGCAGCCATACCCGTTGCAAAAGCGTACCCACTTTCGGCTTCTTCCATCTTACATATTTTATCTACAAACTCGGTGGTATTCGGATTTGAAAAACGACTGTAAATATTACGTTCTTTTTCTTCTGTAAAAGAGGCGCGCATATCTTCGGCATCTTCAAACACAAAACTGGATGTTAAGTATATGGGGCTTGTATGTTCTAAAAATTCGCTACGTTCTATTTGCGTGCGAATGGCTTCTGTTTCAAATTGCTTTCTTTCTTCACTCATGTTTCTTTTCTTTTTGGGTTTCGACTGCGCTCAACCTGACAGTTTATATTTTTATGGATTCCTGCCTTCGCAGGAATGACAAACTAGTTTATATGTTTTGATAATCTTAAAATATCTCCGAAAACGCCTCTGGCAGTCACTTGAGCCCCTGCACCTGCGCCTTGGATAACGATGGGTTGTTCGCCATACGATTCTGTAAATATTTCAAAAATGGCATCACTTCCTTTAATTTGTCCAAGCGTGCTATCTCCTGGAATGGACACTAATTTGACTTCTAAATTGCCTTTATCTTTTGATAAATCGCCCGACAAATCACCTACATATCGCAATACATAACCTGGTTTTTGATTTTCTTTTATCTTCTGAAATTCATCATCCAACACATGCAACTGCTTTAAAAATTCGGGTACCGAAATATCTCTGTATGCTTCTGGAATTAAATTTTGAACTGATACATCTTCAAACTCGTTTTGCAAATCCAACTCCCTTGCTAAAATCAATAATTTTCTAGCGACATCATTTCCAGAGAAATCTTCCCTTGGATCTGGTTCGGTAAATCCTTTATCAATCGTTTCTTGAACAATCACACTAAACGGTTTGTCCTGCACCGAGAAATTATTGAATAAATAACTTAAAGTCCCTGAGAACACACCTCGTATTCTGGTAATATTTTCACCGGATTCGTGTAATAATTTAATGGTATCTATCAATGGTAAACCAGCGCCAACGGTGGTTTCGTATAAATACTGCTTATTGTTTTCTTTTAATTTTACACGTAAATCTGTGTAAAACTGATGTGAAATGGTATTGGCAATTTTGTTTGATGACACCAAGTCGAAACCAGCTTCAATCAACGGGATGTAATTTTTATAAAAATGAGGACTTGCTGTATTATCTACGGCGATTAAATTTTCCAAATGATGCGTGTTTGCAAACGCAATGATATCTTGAATGGAATTTTCTAACGATGCGGATTTAATCACATCTTTCCAATTCAAATCCACCCCTCTTTTATTTAAAAGCAGTTTCTTGGAATTCGCAATAGCAAATACATTCAAGTTGATGACTTTTCGTTTTTCAATATCATCCTTAGATTTTAAAATCTGATTTATTAGAGCCCCACCAACGCCACCATGTCCAAAAATGGCGATATTTATTTTCTTTGAAATTCCGAAAATCTCACCATGAATGACGTTCATAGCTTTATGAAGTTGGTCCTTTTTAACAACCAAACTCACATTTTTACCAGTCACCGTATTATTGAATAACAACGGTGTTATTTGGTTTTTTATAAGCGCATTGAACGGTTTATGGAATGAACTTAATTCAATACCAATAATAGAAAGCACCGACACATCATCAACCACACCAATTTTATTGACATCTTGGGAATAAAAATCGTTTTCAAACTCACGCTCTAAAGCGATAACCGCTTGGGTTGCTTGGTCAGAATTAATAACCAAACCAATTCCTCTTTCTGATGATCCTTGTGAAATGATACTGACACTAATATTATGATTTGCCAATGCTCCAAAAATCCGGGCATCTACACCACTTTTTCCTAATAAGCCGCGTCCTTCTAAATTCAATAAAGATACATTATCTAAAACCGATAATGAGGTGACTTCTTTAGAATTTGGTTTCGCTGTAATCAACGTCCCTTCATCATCTGGATTAAAGGTATTTAAAATACGAAGGTTGATGTTTTTTTCAACCAACGGAATGATGGTTTTGGCGTGTAAAACAGTAGTTCCAAAGTTGGCTAATTCATTGGCTTCACTAAATGATAATTCCCTGATTTTTTTAGCATCTTCAACTAAATCTGGGTTAGCCGTATAAATACCATTGACATGCGTGTAATTTTGCAATTCTTCTGCATCTAAATAATTAGCCAACAAAGCAGCCGTATAATTACTGCCGTTTCTACCCAAGGTTGTGGTTTCGTTTTTAGCGTTTGAAGCAATGAATCCTGTCACAATATTCACAACATCTTTACCGCTGTTTTTATAAAAGGTCTTAACGTTCTCTTTCGATAATTGCACAATTGGTTGCGCATTCCCAAAAGATCCATCGGTTTTAATGAGTTCTCTTGAATCAACTGCCGACGCTTTGATACCTTTTTTATTAAGCAAAGCGGAAATAAGTTTCACGGAAAGCAATTCGCCTTGCGCTAAAATTTCATCTTTGGTTTTATTACTGTAGTCACCTAATAAGCTGACGCCTTCAAACAATTTATCTAAAATGGAGAATTCTTTAGAAAAATCAATATCCTTTAAAGGTTCCGTTTGATAATCTTTAAAAACCTGCAACACTTCTTTATACGGATGGCCTTTAGATGCCTTATTTAATAAGTTTTCTAAATCATCTGTAGCAGAACTTCTGGCAGAAACTACCACCGTTATTTTTTCGCCTTCTTTCACTTTATTTTCAATGATTGAAATAACGGTATTTAACCCTTCGCCATTTGCCAACGATTTGCCTCCAAACTTTAATACTTTCATGCGTCTCTTTTTAGAATTTGGCACAAATATGCCTTCTATTATTTTTTCTAATTGCTCGTATTCCATTAAAAATGCATCATGTCCGTGCACTGAATTAATCTCATTATAAGTGACATTGGGGTTTGTCAACGCCAATTGTTTGTGGGTTTGCCTGTTTTCTTCAGCCGTAAAAAACAAATCGGAATCCACGCCTATAATGTAAATATTCCCATGAATGCTTTCCAAAACATTAAAATCGTTTGGTCTGTTTTTAGTAACATCAATGGTTTTTAAAAGCTGGTTCATTAATTTATATGCAGACAACTGAAAACGTTCCTGCAATTTTTTCCCGTGGTGCAACAACCAACTTTCTACATTAAAAATTTCCAACTCCTCATTTTTAGAACGGTGGAAACGTGCGTTAAAAGATTCTGGTGTTCTGTAACATAACATGGCGTGCATTCTGGCATCGTGCACAGGATTTCTGGAATTCAATAAAAACTGCTCTTGAATCTGGCAATTGGCAATTAACCAATCGGTCGATTTCCAGTCGGTTGCCACAGGTATTAAATTCTCGGTAATATCTGGATTTAAAACAGCCATTTCCCAAGCAATACCACCACCTAATGAGCCGCCAATTAATGCAAAAAGTTTATCTACTTTGAGTTCTTTTAAACCAATTAAAAATAATTTGGCGATATCCCTAGCTACAAAATCCTTATAGTTTTCAATCACAAAACCATCAAACCCATTGCCTGGAATATTAAATGCCAGAACGGTGTAGAGTTTGGTATCGATGACTTTATCATCGCCCACCAAATCGGTCCACCACCCATTTTCTCCAGCAACGTTACTATTTCCTGTTAAGGCATGATTGACCAATACCACAGGTGCCGTACCTAAATCTTTACCAAATAGCTGATAGCTTAATTTGATTTCAGAAATAGGCACGTTGTTTTCTGTAATATAATCTGTGATGATGATATGTTGCAATGATTCTTTCAACTGAAAAATTATTTAATGGTTTTAAAAGCTTCTGTTAAATCCGCTTTTAAATCGTCTATATCTTCAAGACCAACAGACAAACGGATTAAATCTCCTGGAGCTCCAGCCGATGCTTGCTCAGCTTCGGTTAATTGTTGATGCGTTGTACTTGCTGGATGGATGATTAATGATTTTGTATCACCGATATTAGCCAATAATGAAAATAATTTCGAATTATCTACAATGGCTTTAGCAGCCTCATAGCCCCCTTTTGCCCCAAAGGTAACAATTCCACTTTGTCCTTTTGGTAAATATTTATCTGACAACGCTTTATATTTACTCGAAGCCAATCCCGGATAATTTACCCAAGCGACTTCATCTTGCTGTTCTAACCATTTGGCTAGCTCCAAAGCATTTTCGCTGTGTTGTTTTATTCTAACTGGTAATGTTTCCAAGCCTTGAATGATTTGAAAGGCATTAAACGGACTTAAAGCACCACCAAAATCCCGTAAGCCTTCCAAAATCAATTTGAACGTATATGCCGCAGCACCCAAGGCTTCATGATATACCAAACCATGATACCCAGCTGAAGGTTGCGTGAATTCCGGGAATTTTCCGTTAGACCAATCAAAAGTCCCAGCATCAATGATAGCACCGCCTAAAGATGTTCCCTGGCCGCCAATGTACTTGGTTAATGAATGAATTACAATGTTTGCTCCATGTTTTATAGGATTCAATAAAACTGGAGATGCTACTGTATTATCTACAATAAACGGTACGCCTGCTGCTTTTGAATGTACAGCAATCGCTTCTAAATCCAATACATCTAATTTCGGATTTCCTAATGATTCCACAAAAAAAGCTCTGGTATTATCCTGAACTGCATGTTTAAAATTATCTGGATTGTCAGCATCAACAAACGTGGTAGTAATGCCCAATCGTGGTAAGGTTACTTTTAATAAATTATACGTACCACCATATAAACTGCTTGACGCTACAATATGGTCGCCCGCTTTTAACAAGGTTAACAAACCTGTTGAAATCGCTGCCGTTCCCGAAGCAAAAACCACAGCTCCAATACCACCTTCCACAGCCGCTAAACGCTCTTGCAGAATTTGGTTTGTTGGGTTGTTAAGTCTGGTGTAAATAAATCCTAATTCCTTTAACGAAAACAGATTCGCCGCATGATCGGAATTATTAAAAACATACGATGTTGTTTGATAGATTGGAACCGCTCTAGTTCCTGCGTTTGCCTTTACATCATGCCCAGCATGTAATGCGTTAGTTGCTAATTTTAATGTACTCATTTTTCTAATTTTTTAGTTAATAATTAAACGAACCAAAAGTCAAATGCATCAAATTTGATGTACTTAATAGAAAAATGTTAAAAAGAAATAGGAAATTACAGTGAGCAATTTCGTTTGGTTATCTATCCATTAATTCCGAAAAATGATTCAGAAGTGGGTAGAATTTAGCACCTTCTTTACAGGTAAAGGGTTGCTAAGGCTTCACAGGGTCTAATCCCTCCGCCTTTCTTGATAACATTTCAATACGTTTTTGAACTTTGTGAATGCAAATATTCAGTCAGAAAAATTTAAAATCCTAATTTTTTCAATAAATTTTTTTAATGACTTTTATGTTTTCCCAAATTATCATGGAATTTATTTCTAATAACAAGTCCTATTGGTCTATTCTGTATTTTGGATTCCAACCACGAGATAATATCCAAATATAGAAACGCTCTGCTTTGATATGGGTCATCCTCAAATTCTTTTAGTTTTTTATGGAGCTTGATGAATTCGTTTCTAACTTCATGCGGATAAATATCGCCCAAACCTCTTAAAAATTTAATAAACTCCTTTTGCACTTCATATAAATCTTCCATTTTAATTAAGAATTTATAAGTGCTTTTTATAAGTACGTCTAAATGGTAATCTAAGCCAGATTCATAATGTGCTACCAAATTCAATATTCGAGTAAAACACAATAAATCCTCCCGCATTTGCAATGACTTGTTGGCAATTATTTTTTCTAAATAATAGATGCATTTTTTGTTTTCTCCCGCACCAAAGTACATACTGGCAATTTTATAATAAAATACCATAATATGGTGCTCGTCTATTCGGTCGTGAAAATCTTTTAATTTAAATACAACCTCATCAATTAAAGGTAATCCTTCTTCAAAAGTACCTTCCATAAAATGTAGGTTAAACCTATTATTATAAATGTATAAAAATCCTAAACCTTCCAAATTATCATCTACCGGAAACCACGTTTCTTTAGTGATAGTTTCCAACCTGATAAGGGATTCTTTAAACTTTTCATAATGTCTTAAATAAAATAAGGCTTCAAGCAAATAATGATTCCCCCGTAAAAAGAATACGGGATTTAAAATAATCATGTCCTTATTTTCATAAAACAGATTGACCCATTTGGTGGCATATTTATAACATGCCAAAAAATCGTGTGTTAAAAAACTATACCATAAATAGGCTTTGTAAAGCCATAGTTTTTCCCTAAAACCAAGTTCGTTAATATCATATTTTGGCATTCTAGCTTCAAAATATTTTACGATACGCTTTGTTTCCTTATCATTTTTAACATAGCCTGTTTTTAAGAAAAGACCATATAATTGAAGGGATAAATTAGATAATTTACTTGCCAGCACATTTTGCTGACTTAATTCTTTGGCTTGTATGGAAAGCTCATCGGCTCGAGTGCTTAAACTTCTGGTAATGTATTGGGATTCTATAACTTTTTCAAGTTCAACAATTTCGTAAGCCACATTTTTTTCTTCATGTGAAATTGCCATTGATTTGGCTTTTTCTAAAATTTTTAGACTTTGCTTATATAACCCTTTATGATATAGAATCGTAGCAAAATCCAATTGCTCACGAATTTGAATCCTGATATCTTGATGCGACGGATTCAACCTCAAACTTATTAAAATCTGTTTGTATAAATGCGCCTTAAGATTTGATAATTGTTGCTTTTTTACAATCCCTTTCTTTAATATGGCCAATTCATCATAAACCGATAGTTTTTCAAGAATGTCGAAAAGTGTTAAAAATTTGGAGTCTTCATTGACGCCTAAACGCCCCACATATAGCTTAAACTGCCTCTTCTCTGATTTAGATAACGATTTTATTAGTACAAACAAATTATCTTTTTGCTCCTTTGTCATAGTTGTAAAAACAATATTAAATATATGATATACAAATAGTTAAATCAATTATACAAGTGTTAAACATCGTAAAAGTTAGCTGATGAATACTGATTTTGACAAACCAAAATATAAATTCGTAGTAAGAATACGAAAATATATTTTAATAAATGTCGAATAACAACGTTCAAATTTTTGATACTACCCTTCGTGATGGTGAGCAAGTTCCTGGCTGTAAATTAAACACAGAACAGAAACTTATTATTGCAGAACAACTTGATATTTTAGGAGTAGATGTTATTGAAGCTGGTTTCCCTGTGTCTAGCCCAGGCGATTTTAAATCGGTTGAAGCCATTTCAAAAATAATAAAAAATGCTACAGTTTGCGGATTAACGCGTGCTGTTGAAAATGATATAAAAGTAGCTGCCGAAGCATTAAAATATGCTAAACGCGCAAGAATACATACGGGTATTGGTACATCGGACTCTCACATAAAATTCAAATTCAACTCTAATAGAGAAGACATTATTGAACGTGCCGTAAGAGCCGTTAGTTATGCCAAATCTTTTGTTGAGGATGTAGAGTTTTATGCGGAAGATGCTGGTAGAACTGATAACGACTATTTAGCTCGTGTGTGTGAAGCTGTTATTAAAGCTGGCGCTACCGTTTTAAACATTCCAGATACCACAGGATATTGTTTACCAAGTGAATACGGTGCCAAAATTAAATACCTAAAGGAAAATGTAAAAGGTATAGATAAAGCTATTTTGTCTTGCCATTGCCATAATGATTTAGGTTTGGCTACGGCCAATTCCATTGAAGGCGTTATTAACGGTGCCAGACAAATTGAATGTACCATTAATGGTATTGGTGAACGTGCTGGAAATACGGCTTTAGAAGAAGTGGTGATGATTTTAAAACAACATCCATACCTTAATTTAGATACTAGAATTAAAACAGAAATGCTTTATGGCATCAGTCAATTAGTATCTGACAGCATGGGTATTTACACGCAGCCAAACAAAGCGATAGTAGGTGCTAATGCCTTTGCGCACAGTTCTGGTATTCATCAAGATGGGGTTATAAAACAACGTGAAACTTACGAAATTATAGACCCTAAAGATGTAGGCGTAACTGAATCGGCTATTGTACTTACTGCTAGGAGCGGTAGAGCGGCTTTGGCATACAGAGCAAAAAATATAGGCTACGAATTAACTAAGCTACAGTTAGATGAAATCTATACTAGCTTTTTAGACTTTGCCGATACTAAGAAACAAGTGGATGATGATGACATTCATCAAATTATAGAAAAAAGTAAAGTTTACAACGAGATTTCGTCTTAGAGATTCTCGCCTTATTCATTATTTAATATTTTATAATAATGAATTCATGAATCATTCGATTTCGCGAGAATGAAAAAAAAGTTTAGTATATGAAGTTAAATATTGCCGTTTTACCAGGCGATGGTATTGGTCCAGAAGTTACAGCACAAGCCGTTAAGGTCTTGAAAGCTATTGCTATGGAATTCAATCATATTTTTACTTTTGATTACGGAGTGGTTGGTGCCTCTGCCATAGAAAAAACAGGCGTTGCCTTACCACAAGAAACGATTGCGCTTTGCGAAAAAGCAGATGCCATTCTATTTGGTGCCATTGGGAATGCGGTATACGATATGGATCCTATGGCGAAAATAAGACCTGAACAAGGTCTGTTGGGTTTGCGCAAAACATTCGATTTATATGCGGATGTGAGACCCGTCATCGCTTATGAAGATATTTTAGACAAGTCGTCTTTAAAAAAGAAACAAATTAAGGACACCGATATTCTTATTTACCGAGAACTTACTGGCGGTATTTATTTTGGTGATAAAATTTTTAGTGACGATGGCAACACGGCTACAGACACTTGTCAGTATACGCGTTTTCAAATAGAACGCATTGCACATTTAGCATTTATAGCCGCACAAAAAAGAAAACGCAAATTAACCTTGGTTGACAAAGCCAATGTTTTGGCAAGCTCCAAATTATGGCGTAAAGTCATTCAAGAGATGGCACCTCACTATCCAGATGTTGCGGTTAGTTATATGTATATCGATAAAGCGGCTATGGAATTGGCCATTAACCCCAGACAGTTTGATGTTATTTTAACCGAAAACATGTTTGGTGATATTCTATCGGAACTTGCTGGCGTCATTGTAGGCTCTATTGGTTTATTGGCTTCGGCATCTTTTAGCGACAAAAAAGCCATGTTCCAACCCATTCACGGTGCTTACAACAAAGCCTCTAACCAAGGCATTGCAAACCCCATTGCAGCTATTTTATCGGCAGCCATGTTATTAGATCATTTTGAATTATATGATGAAGCTTCTATAGTAAGGGAAGGCGTTGATAAATCATTAAAGCTTCATATTACCACACCAGATTTAAATACTAAATACCAACATATCACCACAATCAAGGTTGGGGACTTCATAGAGGATTTTATTAATAATCCTGACGAAACCAATCTTAACTTTACCAACATTCATTTAGGACAATCCACAATTATTTAATTATTTGAGTTAGTCACCAAATTATAATTATTGGGATCTTTGAAGCGCACTTTTAGAAGTGCGCTTTTTTTATTTTACAAATATTATAAATAATGGCTTATTCCTTTAAAAAACAGTTTTGCCATCTCAATGAAGAATCAGATTTTACAAGCCTTAAAGTTTAACCAAGAGTTTAGAAATTATTAACAAAATCTTCAAAAGCATCATTATAGTAAATTGTAATTTCAGTTCCCTTTACAATATCCGTTTTAGCCACAAATGTTTGAATTAGGTTTTCAAAATCACGCTCGTCAACTTTGGCATTTGGCTGACTACTATGATTAAAAAAACTCCCCGCATCACTTATGCAAATGGCGTCATATTCCTCTGTCCAGGGAAATTGAAGGGTTGCCAAAACCTCCGGCAAGTTTTCATTTACGTGAACCAATACCATGTGACTCGTAACTAATAGTTCACCTCTTGTAATGTTTCGCGTTGCAAAAACACCTTTTCCGTGTAATGGCGATTGTTTTATTTTTAATAGAGTACTCATTTTTTTCTGGTGATTTTACACTTATGGCGTAAATGCTTTAATTTCAACAATAGCTGTTTCTAAACCATTAGATTTGGCGGTGATTTTTATGTTACCCGTTTCTCCTTTTTTAGACCGCACAATAACCAAAGCCAGTCCGTTAAAAGCGTTACGCTTTTTTGAACCAAATGCTGTTAAGTCAGATGCATCGCCGTTATCTGTCGCTAAAATATCTCCAGGTCCTTCTATTTCAAATTCTATTGAATTATTAGCGGTTGGAACTATCAATCCATTTTTATCATTTACTTCAATGGTTATAAACGATAGATCTTTACCATCGGCATCAATCGTAGTTCTATCTGCCTTTGCCATTAATTTAGAAGCTTCCTCAGTCGTTTTTACGGTTTTCTCTGCCCAAACTTTTCCGTTTTTATAAGCAACAGCTTTTAATTCTCCAGGTTGATACATCACATCATCCCAACGCAAACGGTATTCATAGGCACCCTTTTTCTTTTTTCCTAGCGATTTTCCGTTAAGAAACAATTCAACTTCATCACCCGATGTAAATACATGCACGGGAGTGATTTTGCCAATACGTTCTGGCCAATTCCAATGGGGCAATATATGAACCATTGGTAAATCTGGTCGCCATCTCGATTGGTACAAATAAAAACGGTCTTTGGGGAATCCAGCTAAATCAATAATGCCGTTATAAGAACTTCTGGCATCATAATAAGGCGTTGGTTCGCCTAGGTAATCAAACCCCGTCCACACAAACTCTCCAGCGGAATAGGGATGCTTGTCTAACGACGCAAAAACCTTATCGGCACTAGATCCAAAATCAACAGCATACAGCTCATAAGCACTCACTTGTTTTATTTTAGAATCACCGCCCATGCCATCGCGAATGGGTGAACTTATTAAATCTGATACTGGGAACAAATACACACCACGACTACTGGCAGCCGAGGCCGTTTCGCTACTAAGAATCACTTTGTTTGGAAACTTTTTGTGATACGGTTCGTATTGTGGTATTGTTTTAATTCTATCGGTAACGTTATCAAAAATAGGGTCTTGACGAATGCCTTCTCCTTGATAGTTAAAGCTTATCACATCCATGGCGTTTGAAAAAGGCATATCAGATTTTGCCCAATTCATCGCACTGGTAGTAGGTCTGGTTGGGTCTTCTTCTTTCACGATATCAGACAACCTTTTCCCTATCGCTGCCCCTTCCTCGTCAGTATATTGCTCACCAACTTCATTGCCGTAACTCCACATTATAATGGAAGGATGGTTTTTATCCCTGCGTACCATCGCTCTAATGTCAGCTTCATGCCAATCTGGAAAAATCAAATGAAAATCATGGGGTGTTTTCTTCCGTTCCCAAGAATCGAACACTTCATCAATGACCAAAAAACCCATTTTATCGGTGAGTTCTAATAATTCTGGAGCAGGCGGATTATGTGACATTCTAATAGCATTCACGCCCATTTTCCGTAAAATTTCTAATTTACGCTCAGCTGCTCGCACATTAAATGCCGCGCCAATAGCACCCAAATCGTGATGCTCATTAACACCTTGTATTTTTATTAATTCGCCATTTACCAATATGCCTTGATTTGGGTCTAGCTGAATATCCTTAATACCAAATATTGTTTCATATTCATCTATTAAAACGTCTTTAATAAAAATAGAACTGATTGCTTTATATAGGTTTGGCGTTTGTGTTGGTGGAGGCCCCCAAAGTTGCGGATTTTCTATAGTTACCGAACCCTTTATGGTTTCACTATTTCCTGCTGAAATTTTAGTTGTAGTCTTTTCAATCGTGGCGACATTTGCTCCGACATTATCGTTCCCGAATGTGTAAATTTTTGTGATGGTTTCAATCTCTGAATCTGAATCAGAATTATTTTCAACCGTAACATCAAAATCAACATGTGCAGATTCTTTGGAAACATTTGAAGTTATAACCGTCGTTCCCCAATGGGACACATGCACTTTATTGGTTTTGGTCAACCACACATTACGATAGATGCCACCACCGGGATACCAACGTGCGGAGTGATTGGGGTTGTCCAATCGTATCGCCAATTGATTCTCGCCTTCAAAATTAATGTAGGGCGTTAAATCCAATTGGAATGAATTATATCCGTAAGGCCATCCGCCTACCAAGTTCCCATTTAACCAAACGATGGCATACGACATGGCGCCGTCAATATCCAAATAAATGGATTTGTTTTTATCTGCTTCCGTAACATCAATTTTTCTTCTGTACCAAGCAATACCATTACTAGGCAAACGTCCCATGCCACCACCGACTTCAGCATTCGAACCTTCCTGAAACGGCCCTTTTATCGCCCAATCGTGTGGTAAGTTTACTTCCTCCCAAGTAGTATCATCAAATGCTGTTTGAACAAATGGGAAATCGTTTCCCGGATGTCCTTCTGGACGTTTATGATGCTTAGATACATCCTTTATAAACGGATTAGCCGTTGGTAAAATATATGGCTTTAATGCTTTTTTAGAAGCCTCCAATTTTTCAGCTTCTGTTGCAGGAGTATCGGCATCTTTTGCATCATTTGCATTCCCCACTTCTGGACGAACATCATAAAACAGATCATCTGCGTCTTGTAAAGAGGCGTATTTCATAAACTTCCAACCGTCATTTATGGAAATGCGTTCCCTTGGAGTTTCATCTTGAGTTGTTGATGATTTACAAGATATTTGAATGGTAAAACATAACAATAGAATCAAACCAAAAACTCGAGAGGAAATCAATTTATACATATAATTATTTTAGTAGTTGGAGTCTAAAAAAGAATGATATTCTGTTTTAAACGTGTTCAAGATAAGAAATCTTGGATAAATTCCATTGAAGTTTGCTTTATGGATATTGTCGTCTCGCCAATTTTGAAGCAATCACACTAATAATCAATATTTGAATAGCATGAAATAGCATAAGTGGTAACAGAATGATTCCAATGAAAGCCATATTTCCAAACAATATTTTAGAAAAAACGGTGCCGTGTACCAAGGATTTTTTGGTGCCACAAAACTGCGCAGTGATTTGGTCTTCTTTATTGAAATCTAACTTTTTGGCCACAAAACCAGTCAAGAAAAAGGCTATGAGAAATAATAATATGACACCTATAAAGATTGATAACAAATCTAAAATAGAAACTGAACTAAATATGTTCTCTTCAAACGATTCGGCAAAACTCTTGTAAATGATTAGTAAGATGATGGTCTTATCAAACAAGGTCAGTTTAGCACTGTTTTTCAGAGCAAAAGCTCCTAGAAAACGTTGCAACATGATTCCTAAAACAACGGGCAAAATAATTTGTAAAATGAGTTTTGTGTATATTTCGGTAAAATCGAAATCCGTTTGTGCCTGATTTACAAACAATCCCATCCATAACGGCGTTAGAGCAATACCAATAATTCCAGAAATACTGGCATTAAAAATGGCGGCTGGTATGTTTCCTTTAGCCATAGACACCATAACCACTGAGGAAGATACCGTTGATGGCAATGCGGCTAAAAAAAAGAACCCCAACCACATGGTGTGTTGCTCTTCGGTTTGTAAAAATGAATGAAAAACCAAAACGAGCAGTGGAAAAATTAAAAAGGTAGAGACTTGAACCAAAATATGCAATTTCCAGTTTTTAAGTCCTGCTTTTAATTTCTCCGGACTTAGTTTAAGTCCGTAAAAAAAGAAAATTAATGAAATTCCGATACTGCTAATCGTATCAAGAGGCACTGGACTTCCTGCCACGCCCCATTGCGGAAAAAGATAAGCAATGCCTATTACTATGATAATGGCAATGACGAACTTATCAATCTTCATTTTCATAAATCAATAGTAAAAACCTATTTAGGAAACTTTGCCCGAATCTTATCTAAACACAAATTGTGAATACTCCCAACATGTGTATGTTTTTTAGAAGTGTCTGGTTTATAGGTGCCATCTTGTACTTGACCGCCAATTTTTTGATAAGCTTCCCTAAAACTTTGTCCTTCAACAACTAAGGTATTGATATTGTCGACTGTGAATAAATATTTATACAAATCGCTGTGAACATTAATATCTTTCACGATAATCTGTTGAATGGAGTAATTGAATATATCCAAAATATCTTTGACGTCTTCAAAAGCGGCAATCATGTTTTCTTTTAGCAACTGAAAATCCCTATGATAACCACTTGGTAAATTATTGGTTATTAAAAGCATTTCGGTTTGTAAAGCCTGTATTTTATTGCATTTTCCCCTGATTAATTCAAACACATCTGGATTTTTTTTATGTGGCATGATGCTACTACCCGTTGTTAATGCGTCTGGAAAAGAAATAAATCCGAAATTCTGACTCATATACAAACACACATCCATGGCGAAACGACCCATCGTATTACACAAACTGCCTAAACTGGCCGCAATGGTACGTTCACTTTTTCCTCTGCTCATTTGAGCCGCAACGACGTTGTATTTAAGGGTGGCAAAATCCATTTCTTTAGTTGTGAATTCTCTATCTATTGGAAATGAACTACCATAACCAGCAGCAGAACCCAACGGATTTTGGTCGACGGTTTTTAAGGCGGCGTTTAGTAAATAGACATCGTCAATTAAGACCTCTGCATAGGCAGAAAACCATAACCCAAACGATGATGGCATAGCCACTTGCAAATGGGTATAGCCTGGGAGCACTTTATTTTTATATGTATCTGCTAAACCTAAAAGGGTTTCGAAAAGGATTTCTGTCTTTTGTTTTACAATACCTAAATTTTCTTTGTAATATAACTGCAATGCCACTAAAACCTGATCGTTTCTGGAACGTGCCGTGTGGATTTTTTTACCAACCTCACCTAGTGTTTTTGTTAATTCAAACTCGATTTTAGAATGTACATCTTCAAATTGTGGCTCGATAACAAACGTGCCGTTATCAATCTGCGTTTCAATCTTTTTTAAACCACCTAATAATTCAATCAACTCATTAGTCGTAAGAATGCCTATTTTTTGAAGCATTTTAGCATGAGCTCTTGATGCAATCACATCGTACTTTGCTATATGAACATCAATTTCCCGGTCGTTTCCAACAGTGAATTGCTCTATTTTTTTATCGATTGATATGCCTTTGTCCCAGAGTTTCATTTCTTGATGTTTATTTGTTTATGCGTTGATTTGTTTAGTCGTTAATTCTGATTTCGTCATTGCGAACAAAGTGAAGCAATCTGTTTATTAGTATTTCAAATCAAGAGATAACTACGTCGCTTTGCTCCTCGTTATGACGTTACACAATTACCCTATTCAACAATTCAACATAAATTTTAATGCCTTCTTCTATTTCATGCAGATAAATATATTCGTCTGCTGAATGGGAGCGCGGACTATCACCAGGCCCTAATTTCAATGATTTACATGATAACCACGCTTGATCTGATAATGTTGGTGAGCCGTAAGTTGTTCTACCCAACGCAATGCCTGCTTGCACCAATGGGTGTTCTACAGGAATGGATGATGAATTTAAGTGTAAACTACGCGGAACTATACTGGTGCATGGTGCATTTTTTTGTAAAAACTCAGCAATTTCCGTATTGGTATAGGCATCGTTTACTCGAACGTCAATAACCAAATCCACTTCAGCTGGCACGACATTGTGTTGCTTTCCAGCATTAATTTGTGTTACGGTTAATTTCACATCGCCCAAAGCTTTCGTGCTTTTTTCAAATTTTAAATCCTTAAACCATTGCAAGGTTTCTATCATTTTATAAATGGGATTATCATCATTTGGATGTGCTGCATGACTTGCCGTTCCCTTTACTTTCGCATCAAAAACCACCAAACCTTTTTCGGCAACTGCTAAATTCATTAAGGTTGGTTCGCCTACAATGGCAACATCAATCCTTGGAATAATTTTCAACATGCTGTTTAATCCGTTCGGCCCGCTGCTTTCTTCTTCCGCGGAAGCGACCAAAATCAAATTATATTTTAAATCTGTATGATTGTAAAAATGGGTGAATGTTGCTATTAATGACACCAAACAACCACCGGCATCATTACTGCCCAAACCGTATAATTTCCCATCTTCAACAATGGCTTTAAATGGGTCTTTTGTATAGGCCGTATTGGGTTTTACGGTATCGTGATGTGAATTCAATAACATATTTGGCTTACTGGCATCAAAGTATTTATTGACCGCCCAAATGTTGTTTTGGGTTCTTTTATAATCAATGTTATGGCGTTGCATCCAAGCTTCAATGTGCGATGCGGTTTGGTCTTCTTCTGATGAAAAAGACGGCGTTTCTATCAACTGTTTTAATAATGATATGGCATCGTTTGTTAATTGTTGAATAGGCATATTATAAAGTTATTCTTGTAAAATTATCATTTTCTTGGGTTAACATATGGGTGTTTCCCATATTTATGGTTTTTACACCATTTTTTAAAGCATCGAAACAGTTTTCAAGTTTTGGCAACATCCCATCGGCTATGATTCCTTGTTCTAATAATTCATTGTATGTATTAGAATCGATGTGTTTTATGACGGAGGTTTTATCATTAATATCTTTTAAAACACCATTCAACTCAAAGCAATAATAAATGGATGTTTCGTAAAGTTCGCTCATGCCAACAGCCAATTGCGATGTAATGGTATCGGCATTCGTGTTTAATAGTTGTCCTTTACCGTCATGCGTAATCGCGCAAAATACAGGAGTGAAATCCGCTTGGATTAATTTATCTATGGATTTGTGGGCCACTTTTTTAACATCGCCCACAAAACCAAAATCAACTTCCTTCACCGGTCTTTTTTCTGATGAAATACTATTCACATCGGCACCCGTTAAACCAATCGCATCCACTTGCAAGGCTTGCAATTGCGCTACGATATTCTTATTCACCAATCCGCCATAAACCATGGTAATCACTTCCAAAGTTTCAGCATCGGTAATACGCCTGCCATTGACCATTTTAGATTCAATACCTAATTTCGATGCTATATTTGTTGCACGCTTTCCACCGCCATGCACTAAGATTTTCTTTCCTTTTAAGTTAGCAAATAGCTTTAGAAATGCTTTTAAAGAGCCATCGTCCTCAATAATATTTCCTCCTATTTTTACAATTTTTAATGTTTCCATTATATCAACTTTGAATAGGTTTCGACTGCGCTCAACCTGACAATTCGTTTATAAATTTTCAAGCAATTTTTTCAATACCAATTGCGCGGCATACGTTCTGTTATTGGCTTGTTGAATTACAATAGAACTGTCACTATCTAAAACGGCATCTTCAACAATAACGTTACGTCTCACTGGCAAACAATGCATGAATTTTGCATCACCTAATTTTTCTTTTGTAATCATCCAATGAGGGTCGGTGTTCATTATTTTTCCATAATCGTTGTAACTACTCCAGTTTTTCACATATATAAAATCGGCGTTTTTAAAGGCTTCATTTTGATTATGGGTTATTGGCGTATTAGCAGTTATTTCTGGATTTAAATTATACCCTTCCGGATTGGTGATCACAAACTCAACGTCCATTTTTTGCATCGCTTGCACAAAACTATTGGCGACTGCGTGTGGTAAGGCTTTTACATGAGGTGCCCAACTTAAAACGACTTTCGGTCTTGGTTTATTGGCATATTCTGAAATGGTAATAGCATCCGTCAAACCTTGAAGCGGGTGACCCGTAGCACTTTCCATATTCACAATAGGCACCGAAGCATATTTCATAAATGCATTGATAACTTGTTCACTTTCATCCAAAGCTTTATCAGTCAACGTTGGAAATGCTCTAACCGCAATGATATTGCAATATTGGGACACAACAGCTGCGGCTTCTTTGATGTGTTCAGCCGTGTTGCCGTTCATGATGGTACCATCTCCAAACTCGATGCCCCAAGCATCACCGGAAACATTCATCACAATAGGATCCATGCCCAAATTTAAAGCAGCTTTTTGAGTGCTTAAACGGGTGCGTAAACTGGAATTAAAAAACAACAAGCCAATGGTTTTATGCTGACCAAGCGTTATATGTTTTAACGGATTAGCCTTTAAAGCTTTCGCTTCCTCAATCCATGATTGGATGTTATCAATGTCGTTTATAGAGGTATAATGCTTCATTGTAAATTATTTTATTTTGGTAAACGGTACTTTATTATTGAAAGCATTAATCATGAAATTATCTTCCAATCCGTTTACAATCCAAGTTTCTATATTTGCTTTTTTAGTTACGGCAGCCGCTTCAATCTTCGATTGCATACCACCACTTCCATGAGACGATTTCGAACTCACCACTTGTTTTAATAACTCCTCAAAATCTTCCACTAACTCTATGGTTTTTGGCGACCCATTTTCCATAGATTCTTTGGTATAAATACCGTTTGTGTTGGTTGCAATGATAAATAAATCCACTTCTAAAAGCGACGCTGTTAGGGCTCCTAATTTATCGTTGTCCCCGAACTTAATCTCATCCGTTGCCACAGTATCATTTTCATTGATAATGGGGATGTAATTATTATCTACCAAAACATTGATGGTATTCATGATGTTCGTCCGACTTTGCTCTCTTTCAAAATCGGAATAAGACAACAAACACTGCGATGTTAATAACCCTGCTTCCCTAAAAATTTCTTGATAAATATGAATCAAGTGGGGCTGTCCGATAGATGCTAACGCCTGTTTTACTGTAATTTCCTTGCCTTTACTCTCTAGCTTTACAAGTTGCTTTGCTGCGGCAATAGCACCAGAACTCACAATAATAAATTCGCAACTATCTTTTAAATAAGCGATTTGATTCGCCATATCCTCAATCTTACCTCTAGAAATATTATTGGTTTCTTTGGTAAGTGTATTAGAACCTACTTTAAGTAATATTCTTTTCTTTTTCTGCATTATCTTATTTGTCCATTCCCATGAACATACCATTTATTGGTTACTAAATGTTGTAAACCTATCGGCCCTCTTTGGTGTAATTTATCGGTACTGATAGCTAATTCGCCACCTAAACCTAATTGAAAACCATCGGTAAACCTTGTTGACACATTATGATATACAGCTGCATTATCAACATTTGCCATGAATGTTTGGGCTTCAATCTCATTCTTCGTAATTATGGAAGAAGAATGTCCGCCAGAATAGGCATTAATCATAGCAACAGCATCTTGAGTCGACTCAATTTCACCAATCACAATTTTATAATCTAAAAATTCTTCAGACCAAATATCGTTTGAAGGAATAGCTTCAACATGGTCATATTCAGACATGATTTCATCACCCAAAATGGCGACTTTAGACTCTTTTAATTTTGAAATCAGGTCTTTTACAAACACTTCTTTATTTGGTAAATTTTTATCAATCAACACTTTATCCAAAGCGTTACACGCTGAAATTTTTGTGGTTTTCGCATTGATAATCACATCCATGGCTATTTGTAAATCGGCTTCCTTGTGCACATACACAAAATTGTTACCACGACCACTAATAATCACAGGACAGGTTGCATGTTCTTTCACAAAAGCAATCAGTTTTTCGCCTCCACGAGGGACAATTAAATCCACTTTTTGAGTCGGCTTTTCTAAAAACGCTTGGGTTTCCGTTCTATCGAATTGTAAATATTCTACCCAATCGGTTGAAGCATCGTTTGCTTTTAAAGCCTGATGCCACAGTTCAACAATCTTTAAATTCGATTTCAATGACTCTTTTCCGCCTTTAAGTAATATTTTATTTCCGGATTTAAAAGCAATGCCGGCAGCTTCCACCGTCACATCCGGACGTGATTCATAAATAATCAACACCGTTCCAAATGAGGCTGTTTTATTATAAACCTGCATACCATTCTCATGTTTGAAAGCGAAACGCTCAACACCCACAGGATCGTCTTGGGATGCTAAATGCGTTACCGAGGCCATCATATCATCTACTTTGGAATCATCTACTTTTAAACGATCGTACATAGAAATATCTTCACCTTTATAAGCCTCTAAATCGGCTTTGTTAATCTTAATGATAGCAGCTCTTTCTTTTTCCAAAAGTTCAGCCATTTTAAGTAATACGGCATTTCTTGTTTCTATGTTTAATAATGTATTCATTTTTTTTGTTTTTAATTTTTGAAGTTTTAGGCTTCTGAATTTCAACAAACTTTATACTAACCTTGAACTTCTAGTTCTTTATTTTCAACGTTGACCAATGCCTTTTTTAGGGCATTAAAAAAATCATCAACATGGTTTGTCTGAATGGTTAATGGTGGTAAAATTCTAATTAACTTTTTATTGGAAGCGCCACCAGTAAAAATATGATGCTCATAAATAAGCTTTTTTCTGAGGTCGCCGACTTCAAAGTCGAATTCCAAACCAATCATTAATCCTCTACCTTTAATCGTTTTTATTTGCGGAATTGATTTAGCTACAGAAATAAAATAATCTGAAACAACATTAACATTATCCATCAATTTCTCTTCTTCAATGGTATTCAAAACAGCCAATCCAGCAGCACACGCCAAATGATTGCCGCCAAACGTAGTACCCAACATTCCATGCTTGGCTTCAATACTTGGGTGGATTAAAATACCACCGATTGGAAATCCGTTCCCCATACCTTTCGCAATGGAAATAACTTCTGGTGTCACGTTGTAATACTGAAACGCAAAGAATTTACCTGAACGTCCGTAACCCGATTGCACCTCATCAGCAATAAAATAGGTATTATTGGCTTTACAAAGGGCATCCACTTGTTCGAAAAACTCGGCAGTTCCTTGGTCTAATCCGCCAACACCTTGAATAAACTCAACAATAACGGCACAAACATCCCCTTTTTCCAATTCTCTTTTAACGCCTTCAATATCATTTAACGCTAAAAAAGTGACTTGTTGTTGCGCATTGATGGGTGCTACAATATTTTTATTATCGGTTACCGCGACTGCTGCTGATGTACGTCCGTGAAAGGCATTATCAAAAGCAATAACACGTGCTTTTCCTGTTTTAAATGATGCTAATTTTAGTGCATTTTCGTTGGCTTCGGCACCAGAATTGCATAAAAACAATTCGTAACCTTTACAACCTGATAATGTTTCTATTTTATCAGCTAATTCAACCTGTAACGGATTTTGAATCGCATTGGAATAGAATCCAAGTTTAGATACTTGATTGATAACAGCTTCTACATATTTGGGATGCGAATGCCCAATAGAAATCACGGCATGACCTCCGTAGAGGTCTAAGTATTCAACTCCTTTTTCGTCGTAAACGTACATATCTTTTCCAGATATTGGAGTGACATTATATAATGGATAAACGTCAAATAATGGCATTTTAATTCTTTTTAATTTGGTTAATTTTCTCAAACGACGCCACGATACCTTGTATTAAAGCCGAACTCAACCCTTGGTGTTCCATCGCATTTAAACCTTCAATGGTACAACCACTTGGGGTTGTAACGCGGTCTATTTCCTGCTCAGGATGTCTCCCGGATTCCAGTAACAAACTGGCTGCTCCAAAACACGTTTGCGTAGCTAATTCATGTGCCTGTTCTGCTTCAAAACCTAATTGTATGGCACCTTGCGTTGTAGCACGCACAAGGCGCATCCAAAACGCGATACCGCTCGCACAAATAACGGTGGCGGCTTGTACCAAATCCTCAGGAATGACCATGGTTGTTCCTAATTGGTTAAATATATTTTGCGCTAAAGCCACTTTATCTTGGGCTTTTTCGTTGGCGGCAATGCAAGTCATGGATTTTCCAATGGAAATAGCTGTATTGGGCATCACACGAATGATATTTTTATCCTTCCCAATAATACCTTCAATCCTGGCAATGTCAACACCAGCAGCAACAGAAATAACCACATGGTTAGCGGTAATCTTAGAAGCAACACTTTCCAAAACAGCATTGATATGTTTCGGTTGCAAAGCGAAAATAACCATATCCGATTGCTCTACTGCCAACATATTGTCATTGGTAATAGTGACGTTTTCAACCGAATTAAAACTATTTACAGCCGTCGTATTCTTATCACTTAAGTATAACGACGTAAACGTTTTGTTTTTAATAAGTCCTTTGGCTATGGAGCTTCCTAAATTTCCTGTTCCGATGATAGCTATTTTCATTTTTAACCCTTTAATTGCCACCAATTCACTAATTAAGTTGTCTAATTATTTGTTTATTAATGGCTTGTTTTTAATCATTCCTGTTTATTTATAATTTTTAAAATTACCACAAATCATTCCTCCCCTTTGGGGAGGTTAGGTGGGGCTTTAAAAATACGTTGCTTTTAATTGCAATCCTGTTGTTTCTTCTAAACCAAACATTAAATTCATATTCTGAATTGCTTGTCCGGATGCTCCCTTTAAAAGGTTATCTATAATACTCGTCACCAATAATTTATTATTGTGTTTATGCAAATGAATCAAACATTTATTGGTGTTTACCACTTGCTTTAAATGCAACACGTCATCTGAAACGAACGTAAACTTAGCATCTTTATAAAACGCTTTGAACAAATCTTTAGCATCTTCTAATGTACCTTCAAAGTTGGTGTAAACCGTTGCAAAAATACCTCTTGAAAAATTTCCTCTGTTTGGCATAAAAAGAATTTCAGAAGAAAAGCTGTTTTGCAATAGCTTAACCGACTGATTAATCTCCCCTAAATGTTGGTGCGTAAAGGGTTTATAATACGAAAAGTTGTTATCCCTCCACGGAAAATGGGAGGTTTCCGATAACGATGTTCCCGCTCCCGTAGCACCTGTAACCGCATTCACATGCACATCATCACTTAACACATTTTGCTGTGCCAATGGTAATAATGCCAATTGGATTGCTGTTGCAAAACATCCTGGATTGGCTATATAATCCGCTTTTTTAATGGTTTCTTTTTGTAATTCTGGTAAACCATAGACAAACGATTTTCCATGGAATTGTTTATCTTTTTCTAATCTGAAATCGTTTCCTAAGTCAATAATTTTAGTAGTATCTGAAAACGCATTAGCTGATAAAAACTTCACAGAATTCCCATGTCCCAAACATAAAAATAATACATCTACATTCGGATTGATAGTATCTGTAAACTTAAGGTCTAAATCGCCCAACAAATCTTGGTGAACACTACTAATTTTATTGCCAGCATTAGATGTGCTATACACAAAATTAATCTCGGTTTCAGGATGATTGATAAGTAATCGTATCAATTCTCCTGCCGTGTAACCTGCGCCACCTATAATGCCTACTTGAATCATGATCCGGAATTTACTTGTTGATATATTTTGTTCTGATTGCCGAAAATTTTAATAAAACCTTTTGCTTCTTCTGGAGTCCATCCTTTATTTTCTTCGCCATAACTTCCAAACTTCGCATTCATTAAATCGTGTTTAGATGAAATCCCATCCAACGTAAAATGATATGGTTTTAAAGTGACTACCACATCGCCACTGACTTTATCTTGACTGCTTTCTAAAAATGCTTCAATATTTCTCATAACGGGATCTAAATACTGACCTTCGTGCAAATGCATGCCATAAAAACTAGCTAAATATTCTTTATGTTGTAATTGCCATTTGGTAAGTGTATGTTTTTCCAATAAATGATGGGCTTTAATAGTTATCAATGCCGCCGCGGCTTCAAAACCAACCCTACCTTTTATACCCACAATCGTATCTCCCACATGAATATCTCTACCAATAGCATAAGCTTTCGCCAGATTGTTTAATACTTCAATATTGATTTCTGGGTCATTTTCTATGCCATTTATAGCTATTAACTCCCCTTTCATAAAAGTCAGTTTTACTTTTTCAGGCTCTGCGTGTTTTAACTGTGATGGATATGCTTCTTCAGGTAAAGGCTTATCAGATGTCAAGGTTTCCGAACCACCAACACTAGTTCCCCAAAGTCCTTTGTTTACTGAATACTTCGCTTTTTCCCAAGACATGTCAATACCATTAGCTTTTAAATAATCTATTTCCTCTTGTCTGCTTAGCTTTTTATCCCTAATAGGTGTAACGATTTGAATTTCTGGCGCCAATGTTTGGAAAATCATATCGAAACGTACTTGATCATTTCCAGCGCCTGTGCTTCCGTGAGCTATATATTCTGCATCTATACTCTTAGCATACTCAACAATTTCAATAGCTTGTATGATTCGCTCTGCACTTACAGATAAGGGATACGTATTATTTTTTAATACATTTCCAAAAATCAAATACTTAACCACCTTTTGGTAAAATGTGGCTACGGCATCGATATTTTTATACGTAGTAACACCCATTTTATAGGCATTACTTTCAATATGATCGATTTCGGCTTTGGTAAATCCACCTGTATTGACGCTAACCGCATGCACATCAAATTCTTTCGACAAACTTACCGCACAGTAGGACGTATCTAAACCGCCACTGTATGCTATCACTAATTTTTTCATGTGTTTATATTAATTGTTTTCAATGGTCACATGCTTTTCGCTATTAATCATTCTCCGAAGGAATAAAAATTTTGAACAAGCTCGTTTCATGCTATTATTTTTATATAACTTATTTTTTATTTTAATTCTCTAATTTCAGACTCGAAACATGCATTAACATAATACTTAAAATTAAGTTCATCACGAAGCTTTCCTAATTTCTCAAGTTCTTGAACTAATACGACAGACATTTTAGATAGTGTCACATGAGTCATCCCCAGTATTTCGTTATAATGATGAACTTTAGGCGTTTGCGCAATCGAAATAAGAAATGTATCACTAAATAATTCTGTCATTTTAGCCATTAATAACAAACCAAGATTATAATTACGAAATTGATCATCCACCCACAATGACGAACGTTCGTATACAAAATGGCCTTTAACAACATGTTCGTGAACAAAAATATGCCCATAAATTTCACCGTCTTTTTTTAATATAAAGCAACCATTTTCAGCACGTTTTCTTAACATGTCGACACTGACGTAATACAACGTAGGAAGTACTTTCGATCTTTCAGAAATCACTTCTAATGCTTTATTTGAAAGCCTATAAACGAGCTGTATTTCCATGCCTGATTCTTCACAAAAACGTTCAGCACTTTCTATAGCACTATTAATTTCTATATCCAATATTGTATTCATATTAATGTATGTGTCTTAAATTCATTTGATAATCCTATGGCGCATTTAGATGCCTCAATACTGCCACCACATGCCTTACTAATTTTTATTGACATTATTTTTTATCTTTTTTTAAAAACATGGTCTCTTTGATTTGTTTCAATCTATTGAAAACTTTTTCTTTAATTTTAATTGGCTCTTTGCTTTTGTCATTTGGATCATATAACATCCCAGTACACAAGCACATTTTTCTATTGGTACGCGTTAAAACATCATAATTTTTACATGTTTGGCAGCCATCCCAAAACGTTGGATCATCGGTTAATTCTGAAAATGGCACAGGTTTATAACCTAAATCCGTGTTCATCTTCATAACCGCTAAACCCGTTGTAATACTAAATACTTTAGCATCTGGAAACTTAGTTCTAGAATGTTTAAATACCTTGTGTTTTATTTTTTTTGCTAACCCTGCTCCTCGATAGTCTGGATGCACTATTAATCCTGAATTGGCTACAAACTTACCATGACCCCAAAGTTCTATATAACAAAATCCAGCAAATTTATCACCATCTAAAGCAATAACAGCATTTCCATTAACCATTTTCTTTGTGATGTATTCGGGTGTACGCCTCGCAATACCCGTGCCTCTAACCGCAGCAGACTCTGCAATAGTTTCGCAAATAATTTCTGCGTATTTAGAATGTGATTCATTGGCAATTATAACTTCCATTAATAATTTATAATAAGAGTTAAAGATTAAGGCTAATTTTTCAATGTACTGAACTGGACTCACCTAATTCAAAAACGGCAAATAACCTAAGGGCGGCGCGGATAAATAACGCACATAAAATATGGGTTAATTACTATATTAAATAAACTTTGAAATGTTATGGATGAAATTTTATACACTATAAAAAAAAATTAAAATTACGTTTCGGTTTTGGGTCATTGAATGACTAGAAGCTGCGACGAGAAATACTCGCGCGGAAACCGGGGGATGAAGGACGTATTTTATTTTTTAATGTATTCATAGTGTAAAATTATGATTTTATTTATTACGTCTGTTAAAATTATCTTTTTTTTTATAAAAATTATTAATATCTCTCCTTTTTCTGGGTTTTGTTTTTAATTATTCAACATTAAACCCATTTTATAATGGTTATAAAAACAAAAAGCGCGTACCAATTGTATGCGCTCTTGTTGTTTAGTATTTGTAAATTCTTTTATATTAAAGCTCTCTAACCCAAATGTTTCGATAACTTACTTCACTATTGTGATTTTGTAATAGTATGGGCGCTTTTCCATGCGGTTTATATTTAGGCCACCCAATGAAGGTCATGGGACCAATTAATTCAAAATGATCTTGAATAAGCACTCCATTATGCAACACGGTCATCGTTGCCTTTTTAACAACGTCTCCATACAAGCCGAACACTGGCGCATGATATATGATGTCATACGTATTCCACTCCCCTGTTGGAACGGATGCTTTGGCTAAAGGAATGGATTGTTTGTAAACAGACCCCACTTGTCCGTTTACATAGGTTTCGTTATCATTATTGTCTAAAACCTGTACTTCATATAATTTTTGAATGATAACACCACTATTACCTCTATTTTGTCCGTCACCCACAATTTTTTCTGGTGATTTCCATTCTAAATGAAGTTGTATATCTCCAAAGTTACGTTTGGTTTGTATGTCGCCTATGCCTCTACCCAATTTTACCGTCATACTACCATCTTTATTGAGTGTCCATTTAACCTCAGAAGAATCTCTAGGGCTTGTCCATTCACTAAAATTAGTTCCATCAAATAAGACGATGGCATCACTTGGAGGTGCACCATTTTTTCCTGGAGTTACTGTTGGCGGCTTAGGCTCCCAAATTTCGGTGGCTTCTGGTTTGGTGGGTTCGATGTAATTTTCATTACTTTTTTCTTGCGACCAGCTTGTCGCATATAGTACCGTGATTAAAAGTGATAAACTTATTCTTCTAATCATAATCCTAGAATTTTCTTTAAATGATCTTTATCTACTTCACCTCCGGCAAAATCGTCAAAACTTCTTTCCGCAGCTTCAATAATATGACTTTGAATGAAAGGAGCTCCTTCCCTCGCACCTTGCTCAGAAGATTTGATACAACATTCCCATTCCATGACGGCCCAAACATCACATTTGTACTTAGTTAATTTTGAAAAAATACTTTTAAAATCCACTTGCCCATCCCCTAAAGAACGAAAGCGTCCCGCACGGTCTGCCCAATCAGAATACCCACCATAAACACCTTGCTTTCCTGTAGGGTTAAATTCGGCATCCTTTACATGGAATGCTTTAATACGTTCGTGGTAATAATCAATAAACGTTAAATAATCCAATTGCTGAAGGATGTAATGACTTGGATCATAAAGAATATTGGCGCGTTTATGATTACCCGTTGCTTTTAAGAAACGCTCAAAAGAAATCCCATCATGTAAATCTTCACCGGGATGGATTTCATAACAAACATCAACCCCATGTTCATCAAAATGATTTAAAATGGGTAGCCAACGTTTAGCCAATTCTTCAAATCCCATGTCAACCAATCCTTTTGGACGTTGTGGCCAAGGATAAACGGTATGCCATAAAAATCCGCCAGAAAACGTCGCATGCGCTTTTAAACCTAATCGTCCACTAGCAGTTCCAGATTTTTTCACAAAATCAATCGCCCATTCCGTTCTGGCTTTTGGATTGTTTCTGAATTTCTCTGGTGCAAAACCATCGAACATAGTATCATAAGCTGGATGAACAGCTACCAATTGCCCTTGTAAATGTGTCGATAATTCGGTGATTTCCAAACCATACGAATTGATTTTTCCTTTTAACTCGTCGCAATAGGTTTGGCTTTCAGCCGCCTTTTCAACATCTATTAAATTTGTTTCCCAAGTTGGGATTTGTATGCCTTTATATCCTAAATCTGCTGCCCATTGGCACATGCCATCCAAACTGTTGAATGGTGCTTCACTTCCTGCGAATTGCGCTAAGAAAACAGCAGGTCCTTTTAATGTCTTCATCTCTTTATTATTTTAATTTAGTTTTACCCAAGCGGCATTATTTTTATCACTTTCTACAGAAGCGTAAATGAACTTCATGCCTCTTATACCATCTTCTACGGTTGGATAATCTGGTTTTTTAATGTTTTTTCCATCTTTAAGAGCCATCAAATGCATTGCAAAGTTTTTATAAATGGTTGCAAAGGCCTCTAAATAACCCTCAGGATGTCCTGCCGGAATTCTAGTAACAGACGTTGATTCTGGATACAAACCATTGCCGTTAGGCGTGAAAATTTGTTTTGGCTTGTCTAACCAACGGGTGATTAATTCGTTCGGATTTTCTTGATGCCACTCAATACTTCCCTTTTCACCATACACTCTAATAGCCAAGTTATTTTCCTCACCTAAAGCTATTTGGGAAATCGACATGGTTCCTTTAGCACCGTTTTCCATACGAAGCAATAAATTTCCATCGTCATCCAAAGTTCTACCTTTACCAAATCTTCCAAGATCGGCCGCTAATTCTTTAATTTTTAAACCAGTAATATATTCAACTAAATTTTCAGCATGCGTTCCAATATCGCCCAATGCACCGCCAATGCCAGAACGTTTTGGGTCCACGCGCCACGACGCTTGTTTATTATCTGTACTTTCAACAGCGGTAGATAACCATCCTTGTAAATACTGCACTTGTATTTTTCTGATGTTTCCTAAATCACCACTATCAACCATTGCCTTAGCCTGCTTAACCATAGCATTTCCAGTATAGTTGTGCGTTAATGCAAATAATTTGTTGCTTTTTTCAATTACTTTTTGAAGTTCTGTAGCTTCATCTAAAGTAAGCGTAACGGGTTTATCGCAAACCACGTGGAATCCATGTTCCAAAGCGAACTTTGCTGGTGGAAAATGCATGTGATTAGGTGTTACGATGGCAACAAAATCCATTCTAACATCTTCTGGCAATTCTTTTTCTTTCAAAATCATTTCTTCATAACTTCCGTAACATCTGTTTTCTGGAAGAAATAAATTTTTACCTGATTGAATTGATTTTTCTGAATTACTACTGAAAGCCCCACATACCAATTCAATTAATCCATCAATGGAAGCCGCTTTTCTGTGTACATCACCAATGAATGACCCTGTGCCACCACCAATCATTCCCATTCTTAATTTTTTACTCATTTTTTTTAAATCTTAAAATAATTTAATGTCCTGTTTGTGGAATTCTTTTTTCCTCGATTTTTTTACGCATGAAAAATAATATTCCAAATAATACCACTAATGTTAAAGGGAAGTAAACCATAAATCCTAATATGGATTTACCTGCTACAATATCAGCGGCTGCACCTACTAATCCTGATGCCATAGCATTTTGTTTTTCTGTATCTAGCATAGAACCAATAATGGGATTCCAAATGGAGGTCGCAAACATACCCATACCGCCTACTAACGACATTCCTAAAGCACCCGTTTTTGAAGTGTATTCAGAAATAAAACCAATCATTGTTGGCCAGAAATAACAAACCCCAAGTGCAAATAAAGCTGCCGCGGCGTAAATCAAAGCACCATCAGCAATACTCATTAAATAAATGGCTACCGTTGTCGTAATGGCAGACATCCATAATACGCCTATGGGATTTAATTTATGCACAATCGGCCCTGCGAAGAAACGTCCCAAAGCCATAATTCCTGTTACTAAAGCCAATACCAGCATAGGACTTGCACCAGAACTACCTAATATTTTTTCTACCCATTGTTGCGGAATGAATTCTGATACAGCTGTTAATGACATGCATAATAAAATAAAAATATATAAAGGATTTGCTAATGCTTTTATATTTTGTGAGGTGTTGGATTCAATATTGTCTCCTTCTGGGAATTTCTGGGAAAACACCAAATATCCATAAATCAATGTTGGAATTAACATGACCGCAATTTGCATTTGCCAACCCATGCCGTTACTTGACATGAATTGTGATACCAAGGCACCTATAACAAGACCTCCAGGAAACCAAACATGGAATTTGTTTAGCATGGCTGTTCTGTTATTTGTATACATATCAGCAATCATTGGGTTACAAGCTGCTTCAACGGAGCCATTAGCAAAACCGATGAAGAACGTTGAAATAATTAGCATCCAAAATCCGCCGGCATAAATAGTTAGGATTAGCCCTAAAATATGACATACAAAAGCAACGGTCATCAATTTTTTTGCACCTATAGAATTATACAACAGACCTCCAATAATCATTGCTAGAGGAAACCCTAAAAATGCCATACTATTAATCCATCCTAATTTTTCATTTGAAATTTCAAAATCAGTCCCCAATTGGGTTAAGATTCCTGCTCTAATAGCAAATGTCATAGAGGTTACTACAAGTGAAACACAAGCAGCTAAGAAAATTTTGTTTTTATTTACTTCATTCATAATTATTTGGTTTAGTTGGTTTGGTAATCGCCATGTAAAATAGCAATTTCTTCAATAAAAATAAATATATTTATTAAACTCGTAGTATTAAATAAATTCAAAACACCTTTTTTAACATATTTTTTAAAATTTGGTTATAATAAAACAAAGGAAATAATAGAGATAAAAAAAGCCCTAAATGGGCTTTTTCTAAAAGTAAAAATTACTTAATCAAAATCGTTATTCAACAATAAACTTACCTTTCATCAGAGCGTAATGTCCTGGGAAGCTACATAAGAAATCATAAGTTCCAGCTTCAGGAGCATCAAACTCAATAGATGATGTTTGTCCTCCTCCAATTAAATCGGTATGTGCTACAATATCCTTTTCTGAACCTGCAGGAATGTATTTGGTATCTCTAGCAACTGCGGCTTTTGCTCCAAATTCAGCCACATCAACACCTTGTTTAAGTATTACAAAATTGTGTCCCATAACATTAACATCCATTTTGCCTTTGTGCCTTAATGTTATTTTTACTTTCTGACCTGCTTTCACTTTGATTTCAGATAAATCAAATTTCATCATATCATCGCCGGTTATAACAATCTCAGTAACGTTACTATTAACATCAGCTTTTGGTTCTTCCTCTTCTTTTTGAACCCCTAATTTAATAGTTTCTTTTTGTTGTTCTTCTTTCTTTTCTCCACCGCAGCTTGTGAAAATGACTAGTGAAAAAATAGTTACCAATACATAATTAATGTGTCTCTTGTTCATGCTTTAAATTTAGTTTTTGTTTTATAAAATATAATCTGTGCTTATAAAATTTGACGTTTTCTTGTTTAACAACTCATTCAAAATAGCATTATTATACTCATTATCTTTTGATGCTACAAATGTTCTGATAGAGAAAGACCTTAACGCATCATGCACACTCAAGGTACTGACTGCTGAATCTTTTCTACCTGTGAATGGATATACATCTGGTCCACGTTGACAAGAACTGTTCAAATTTACTCGACACACCAAATTTACTAAAGTATCTATTAATGGTGATAGTGTATTAACATTTTTTCCGAACAAACTAACTTGCTGACCATAATTTGATTCTGCCATATCATCCAAAGGCTCATCTATATCTGAGAAAGAAACCACTGGAATTACTGGCCCAAACTGTTCTTCATTGAACACTCTCATATCTTTTTTAACAGGATATAACACAGCAGGATAAATAAAGTTCTCAGATGTTTCGCCTCCTTTTTTGTTAATAATTTTGGCTCCTTTACTGATAGCATCATCAATTAATCCTTGTATGTAAGCTGGTTTATCAACTTCTGGAAGCGGTGTTAACTTTACTCCAGGCTCCCACGGGTTTCCAAATTTCAACGAATCCACTTTATATGAAAAACGCCTGTTAAATTCCTCAACAACAGATTCATGAACATATAAGATCTTCAGTGCCGTACAACGCTGACCATTAAAAGATAAGGTTCCCGTAATACATTCATCTACAGCTAAATCTAAATCGGCATCGGGCAATACAATGGCAGGATTTTTAGCCTCTAAGCCCAATACCAGACGCAATCTGTTCTTTTTTGGATGCTTCTCTTGAAGTATATTGGCAGATTTGCTGTTCCCAATCAATGCCAACACATCAACTTTCCCAGATTCCATAATGGGGGCAGCCAAGACGCGACCTCGACCATAAATAATGTTTACAACACCTTTTGGGAAACTTTTTTGAAATGCCTCAAGTAATGGATAAATTAAAAGCACTCCCAATTTAGCTGGTTTAAAAATAACCGTATTCCCCATAATCAATGCAGGAATAAGCAAGGTAAAGGTTTCGTTAAGCGGGTAATTATAAGGCCCTAAACATAAAACAACACCAAGTGGCCCTCTACGGATGTGGGCATATACGCCATCATTCTTTTCAAACTTAGCAGAATCCCTATCTATTTGTTTGTAAGCTTCAATAGTATCATATATATAATCAACCGTTCTATCAAATTCCTTTTCGGAATCAGGCAGATTTTTCCCTATTTCCCACATTAAAAGTTTAACAACTTCTGCTCTTTTGGTTTTCATTAGCTTCACAAAAGTCTCCATACAAGCAATGCGGTCTACAACCTTCATGGTTGGCCACAAACCTTGTCCATTTTCATAAGCTTCCTGTGCCGCATTTAGAGCATCTAAAGCCTCTTTGGCACCGAGTTCTGGAACAGTACCCAATAAAGTTGGTTTATAGTCTTCGGTTGAAGAAATAGTAGAATATACTTCGGAAGTAGTTCCATTCCATTGTTTAAGCTCACCTGCAACCAAATATGATTTTTGATGCAAAAGAGAATTGATTTTATATGCTTCTGGTATTTCTGAAAATGTTGTAGTCATGACGAAATTTTATATATAAAAAGGTATTGCTAAGATACCTATATTTTTAATTATGAGCCTTCTAAAAAAGGACATCTATTAAAAAATAGCATATTCTTAGCACTTAGCTTAATTGTATATAAAATGTATAAACCGAAATCGATTTCGCGAATATTTTGATGACTAAAATCAGACTAAAAACTGAAATAAGTCTGGTTTATCGTTAAGATAGTCTCCAAAAAAGTTATGCTGTTTCATTTTTGTGATTAATGGCTCTAAATCGTTGGCGGATTTTAATTCAATCCCAACCAATGCTGCGCCATTTTCGCGGTTTGTTTTTTTTGTGTATTCGAAATGCGTGATGTCATCCGTTGGCCCAAGAATATCAACCACAAATTCTTTCAAAGCTCCAGCACGCTGCGGGAATTTCACAATAAAATAATGTTTTAAATTGGCGAACAATAAAGCACGTTCCTTTATTTCGGCTGTTCTGGTAATGTCATTATTGCCGCCACTGATCACACAAACTACATTCTTGCCTTTTATAACTTCAGCGTAAAAATCTAATGCGGAAATACTTAAAGCACCTGCTGGCTCCACAACAATAGCATCTTTATTATAAAGTTCTAAAATAGTTTGGCACACTTTGCCTTCCGGCACGGTTATCATATCATGTAAATTCTCTTTACAAATAGGAAATGTTAAGTCGCCAACACGTTTTACAGCAGCGCCATCAACAAATCTTTCAATATGCTGAAGTTCTGTATTTTTATTGTTTTTTATGGATAAAGACATCGAAGGTGCGCCTTCAGGCTCACATCCTATGATTTTTGTGCTAGGTGATAATTCTTTGAAAACAGATGATAATCCTGCCGCTAAACCACCGCCACCAACAGCTATAAAAACATAATCAATAGGTTCTTTAGTTTGTTCTAGAATTTCTAGACCAATGGTTGCTTGGCCTTCAATAACTTTTTCATCATCAAAAGGATGAATGAATGTTTTATTAAGTTCTTTACATTCTAACATAGATGCATGATAAGCATCATCATAGGTATCGCCAACCATCTTGATGTCTATAAAATCCTCACCAAACATTTTAACCTGTTCGATTTTTTGATTTGGCGTTGGTGTGGGCATGTAAATGGTTCCTTTAATCTTCAATAATTTACAAGATAAAGCAACACCTTGAGCATGATTGCCTGCACTTGCACAAACGACACCGTTTTTAGATTCAGCTGCTGTTAGTGAACTTATTTTGTTGTAAGCCCCTCTGATTTTATAGGAACGTACTTGCTGAAGATCTTCGCGTTTCAACAAAATGTTTGCTCCAAACTCTTTTGAATATCTTTCGCTAGGGCTTAAAGGCGTAACTGCCGATACCTTCTTAATGGTATCGGCAGCTACTTTAATCTTTTTAATGCTAGGAAAATATACGGTTTTTTCCTTATTCATAAATGATGTATTAAACTATTGGTTTCATAGCTTTCATGGAAGCTCTTAAGAAGGTTCCTATTTTCTCAACTGGATGGTTTCTTAAAGCGGCATTTACCTCTATTAATTTAGCATTATCTACCCCTTTACCATTATCTTTAGCATAAGGTTTTCCAATAACGTCTGTATCGATTTTCTTCATGAAATCAGCCAATAAAGGTTTACAAGCATGATCAAATAAATAACAACCATATTCTGCTGTGTCAGATATAACGCTGTTCATTTCATACAATTTACGTCTTGCAATGGTATTTGCAATAAGTGGTGTTTCGTGTAAAGATTCGTAGTATGCAGAGGCATCAATAATTCCAGAATCGGTCATAGCTTCAAAAGCTAATTCTACTCCTGCTCTAACCATCGCCACCATTAACACACCATTATCATAATATTCTTGTTCTGTAATGGTAACATTTCCAGCTGGTGTTTTTTCAAATGCTGTTTCTGCTGTAGCAGCTCTCCATCCTAATAAATCTTTATCATTATTAGCCCAATCTGCCATCATACCACTTGAGAAACGACCCTCCATAATATCGTCCATGTGTTTTTGGAATAACGGACGCATGATATCTTTTAATTCTTCCGATAATTCAAACGCTTTTATTTTAGCAGGATTTGAAAGTCTGTCCATCATATTGGTAATACCGCCATATTTAAGACCTTCTGTTACAGTTTCCCAACCATATTGAATTAATTTTGAAGCATAGCCAGCATCAATTCCTTTCTCAATCATTTTATCAAAACAAAGGATAGAACCTGTTTGTAACAATCCACAAAGAATCGTTTGTTCGCCCATTAAATCTGATTTTACCTCAGCCACAAAGGACGATGCCAAAACACCTGCTCTATCACCACCAGTAGCAGCTGCATAAGCTTTTGCTTGCGCCCAACCTTTACCTTCTGGATCGTTTTCTTCGTGTACAGCGATTAACGTTGGTACACCAAAACCTCTTTTATATTCTTCCCTTACTTCTGTACCAGGACATTTAGGAGCCACCATAATAACGGTTAAGTCTTTACGGATTTGCGTGCCTTCTTCAACAATGTTAAACCCGTGGGAATATGATAAAGTTGCGCCTTTTTTCATTAAGGGCATAACCGCTTTAATAACACTTGTATGTTGCTTATCTGGAGTTAAGTTTAAAACTAAATCGGCAGTCGGAATCAATTCTTCATAAGTCCCAACTTTAAACCCGTTTTCAGTAGCATTCAAATAAGATTTGCGTTTTTCTTTGATAGCTTCGGCACGTAAGGTGTAAGAAATATCCAATCCAGAATCCCTCATATTCAATCCTTGGTTTAAGCCTTGCGCACCACATCCTACGATGACAATTTTTTTACCTTTTAAAACTTCTACGCCATCTGCAAATTCTGCAGTTTCCATAAATCTACACTTCGACAATTGATTTAATTTATCTCTTAACGACAATGTATTAAAATAATTTCCCATTCTTAAATGTTGTTTTTATGTTATAATTGGTTGTTGAATGCTGATAGCATTTCACTTATTTTCATTTCTTCTTTAGTCACGGCAATACGTCCTGAACGCACAAATTGCATGATTCCAAAAACATTAAGTTCTCTTCGTAATAATTCAATTTCATGACGTCTGCCCGATTTTTCAAGTACAAAAAACTTTTTGTTAACCGTTACGATTCTGGCGTTACTGTCTTTTATAATGTTCTGAATTTGTGGTTCTTCAAACAATAAATCGGATTTTATTTTAAACATACACGATTCGGTATAAATAGTATCTTCATCTGTATGATAATAAGCTTTCAAGGCTTCCACTTGCTTCTCTATTTGCTTAACCACTTTTATCGCTTGACTTTCTGTGATATTTACAACGATAACAAATCTATTGACGCTTTCGATTTCAGATTGGGACGTTGTTAAGCTTTCAATATTGATATGTCTACGTTGAAAAATAGCAGATATGCGATTAAGCAACCCAATATTGTTTTCGGTATAAACCGAAATGGTGAATGATTTAATTTCTTCGTTCATTTTGAAAAGATGTTAGAGAATAGATACAAGAAAAAAGACTTTTATAATCTTATTTTAATACTTATACATTCTCGTTTTACTATATTCTTTTATCTCTACTCTTGTTTCTTCATTTAGCTTAAACGGATGTCTGAAACAGAGGCTCCCGATGGTATCATTGGAAACACATTGTCTTCCTTCTCTACACAAACCTCTAGGAAATATGCATCTTTTGATGCAATCATTTCTTTTACGGCAGCAGCCAATTCGTCTCTTTTTGTGACGCGTTTACCTTCAATATAATAGCCTTTAGCAATGGTCACAAAATCTGGATTTGTCATTTCTGTCGACGCATATCTTTTATCAAAAAACAACTGTTGCCATTGACGTACCATCCCTAAAAATTCATTGTTCAAAACTACGATTTTTACCGGTACTTTATTCTGGAAAATGGTTCCAAGTTCTTGAATGGTCATTTGATAACCACCGTCTCCTATTATGGCAACCACTTCCCTATCTGGTGCAGCCATTTTAGCACCAATTGCCGCAGGAAGCGCAAATCCCATGGTTCCTAATCCGCCAGAAGTGATATTACTTTTAGTGATATTGAATTCCGAATAACGGCACGCAATCATTTGATGTTGACCAACATCAGACACAATAGCGGCATTTCCTTTCGTATTTATATTTATCTCTTTTAATACTTCTCCCATGGTTAGACCATCTTTTGTTGGAGAAATATCATCTTTTATGATTTTTTCAAATTCAATGGCGTATAAATCCTTAAATTTTTGATGCCATTCACTATGTGTATTTGTATTCAACAAAGGCAACAATGCTGTAAGACTTAATTTAGCATCACCCAAAACAGCCACATCCGTTTTTACATTTTTATCAACCTCTGCTGGATCAATTTCAAAATGGATAACCTTAGCTTGTTTTGCGTAGGTATTTAAATTCCCAGTAACACGGTCGTCAAAACGCATACCAATAGCAATGAGCACATCACATTCATTAGTTAATACATTTGGCGCATAATTACCATGCATACCAACCATTCCTACATTTAAAGGATGTGATGTTGGTATTGCCGAAGCACCAAGAATTGTCCATGCAGATGGAATACCCGTTTTTTCGACAACAGCTTTTAATTGCTCTTCAGCTTTACCTAATATAATACCTTGACCCCAAACAATAAATGGTTTTTTTGCATTGTTAATTAACTCTGCTGCTTTAGCGACGGCCTCTAAATCTGTATCTGGAACCGGCTTATAACTTCTTACACCTTTGCATTTTTCATATTTAAAATCCAGTTCCCCAAATTGGGCATCTTTAGTAATATCTATCAAAACAGGCCCTGGTCTTCCGCTTTTTGCGATGTAGAAAGCTTTAGCTATAACTTCCGGTATTTCTGAAGCCTTAGTGACTTGACAGTTCCATTTTGTAACTGGCGTAGAAATACCCACAATATCCGTTTCCTGAAAAGCATCACTTCCTAGTAAATGGGACGCTACTTGACCTGTAATACAAACCAAAGGCGTGGAATCTATCTGCGCATCGGCAATGCCCGTTACTAAATTGGTAGCCCCAGGACCCGATGTCGCCATAGCAACACCTACTCTACCAGAAATACGTGCATAACCTTGCGCGGCATGTGCCGCACCTTGCTCGTGACGTGTTAAAATATGGCTTATTTGATCTTTGAACTTGTATAGTTCATCATACACTGGCATGATAGCACCGCCGGGATACCCATAAAGGATATCAACACCTTCTGCTATTAAACATCTAATAATAGCTTCACTACCTGTGATTCGTTCTGTTTTTTCAGTCACGTTTTGTGTTTTATTTGCTGTTTCTGTTTTCATACTCATTATATTGAGATTTCCACCTTTGCGGAAATGAAAAAATTTCTATTTAGAATGCATCAGTTACACAACCTTTTGAAGCGGATGCTACTGATTTTGCATACTTATACAATATCCCTTTATTATGCTTTAACGCTGGCTCCACCCATTTAGCTTTTCTTTCAGCTAATTCCTCTTCAGAAATCAATACGTTGATTGAATTATCTTCTGCGCTAATTTTAATTTTATCGCCCGTTTTTAGCAATGCTATGGCTCCACCAGACTGTGCTTCAGGAGTGATATGCCCCACTACAAAACCGTGTGTACCACCAGAAAAACGGCCATCAGTTATTAAGGCAACCGACTTTCCTAAACCTGCACCCATAATGAGTGACGTTGGTTTTAACATTTCTGGCATCCCAGGACCACCTTTTGGTCCAACATATCTAATGACGACGACATCTCCTTTTTCCACTTCACCATTTGAAATCCCTGTATTGGCAGCTTGTTCTCCATCATAAACAACCGCTTTTCCTTCAAACACCAATCCTTCGTTTCCTGATATTTTTGCAACCGCACCTTCAGTCGCTAAATTACCGTAAAGAATTTGTAAGTTTCCTGAGGATTTTAAGGCTCTATCTTTTGGGTAAATAACATCTTGATCATTTTCAAACTTCAGCGGCTCCACGTCTTTTAAGTTTTCAGCCAATGTTTTTCCTGTCACGGTCATACAATCACTATGTAAATAACCATTGTCCAGTAAATATTTCATGACGGCAGGTGTTCCACCAATACCGTGAACATCTTCCATTAAATATTTTCCGCTAGGTTTTAAATCCGCTATCAAAGGCGTTCTATCGCTAACACGTTGAAAATCCTCTAATGTAAACTCAATATCCGCAGCATGAGCAATCGCTAAGAAATGCAACACGGCATTTGTAGATCCACCAAGAGCGTTTACAAGTGCTATGGCATTTTCAATGGATTTTTTAGAAATGATATCCAATGGTTTTAAATCCAATTCCAAAAGATTTTTAATAGCGATGGCCGTTCTTTCGCTTTCTGATAGTTTATTCGGATTTTCAGCAGGAATAGACGAATTATATGGCAATGCAAAACCCATACATTCTATCGCAGATGCCATGGTATTAGCCGTGTACATACCGCCGCATGCTCCCGCACCAGGAATGGCACTTTTTATAATTTCTTTATACTCTTCTTCACCAATTTCACCTGCTACTTTTTGTCCTAAAGCCTCAAAAGCTGAAACGATATTTAATTTTCTCCCTTTATATTTACCTGAAGCGATGGTGCCACCGTACATCATTATGGAAGGTCGATTTAAACGCAACATAGCCATAACTGCTCCTGGCATATTTTTATCGCAACCTACCACAGATATTAACGCATCATAACTTTGGGCATTCATAACTGTTTCAATGGAGTCTGCAATAATATCTCTAGAAACTAAAGAATAATTCATCCCAGAAGTTCCCATAGAAATGCCATCACTAACACCAATAGTATTAAATCCTAACCCAACTAAACCAGCTATTTTACACTCGATTTTGACTTCAGCTGCCAAACCATTTAAGTGCATATTGCACGGATTTCCATCATATCCCGTACTGGCAATGCCCACTTGAGCTTTATGCATATCCTCATCTGACAAACCCACAGCATATAACATGGCTTGGGATGCTGGTTGAGACTCATCTTGTGTTAATCTTTTACTATGTTTATTAAGTTCTTTCATATAATTTATAGACATTTAAGCTCTATAATTGGTTAATTACTAATATGCTAATTTTTTAAGAATTTATTTAAAAATTCAATAATCATTTAAAATGAGTTCCAAAATTAAATCTTTACAGCTGCAATATAATGATTCACAACGATACTCGGTTAAATTCACAGCTATTAAAAACCATTTAAAACATTTACAATCAAGTTTTTAGTTCAATTTTTTTATGATGTCCAATCTTAAAAAATTCTTCATAAAAAAACCTTCCGTTTTAGGGAAGGCCGTTAATTTATATCTTTATTAAATACGCTCCCTATCGTTGTGAAATAATCACAATGACGATGACATAAACTATATTTAAAATTTGTTTTTTCATTTTGTTGAACAAAGATTTCAATTTAAAAATAAATAACCTAATCTTTTTTATAAAAAATCAAAATCAATTTGCTTTTCCTTTTATTTTTTTACTTTTGCAAACATAAATCACAGAGGAAAGATTTGACTGATTGCAACCTCTTTTGATCTGAATTTAATTCCAGAGATACTGAAACAAGTTCAGCACAATCAAAAATGCTAAAGGCAGTGAAAACTCCCTTCGACGTTATCGTCAAATCTCCTTATAATATATAATAAATGGCATATTTATTTACTTCGGAAAGTGTATCTGAAGGACATCCAGATAAGGTAGCAGATCAGATTAGTGATGCTTTAATCGATAATTTTTTGGCGTTCGACAAAGACTCAAAAGTAGCTTGCGAAACTTTAGTAACCACTGGGCAAGTAGTGCTTGCTGGCGAGGTAAAATCCCATACCTATTTAGATGTTCAAAAAATCGCTAGAGATACCATTAACAAGATTGGTTATACAAAAGGCGAATACATGTTTGATGGTAATTCTTGTGGTGTGTTTTCAGCAATACATGAGCAATCTGACGATATCAATCGTGGTGTTGATAGAGCTACTAAAGAGCAACAAGGTGCGGGAGATCAAGGAATGATGTTTGGTTATGCCACCAGCGAAACTGAAAACTATATGCCTTTGGCATTGGATCTATCACACAGAATATTGATTGAACTTGCCGCATTGCGCAGAGAAAATAAAGAGATTACTTATTTAAGACCGGATTCCAAAAGTCAGGTAACTATTGAATACAGTGATGATAATATTCCGCAACGTATAGATGCGATTGTTTTATCAACACAACACGACGATTTTGCAGATGATGATACCATGCTTGCAAAAATTAGAAAAGATATTGTTGGTATTTTAATTCCACGGGTAAAAACTAAATTACCGCAAAATCTCCAAGACTTATTTAATGACCACATAACTTATCACATAAACCCAACCGGAAAGTTTGTGATTGGTGGGCCTCATGGCGATACAGGTTTAACTGGTCGTAAAATTATTGTGGATACTTATGGTGGAAAAGGTGCTCATGGCGGAGGTGCGTTTTCTGGAAAAGACCCAAGTAAAGTGGATAGAAGTGCAGCGTATGCCACTCGTCATATTGCTAAAAACTTGGTTGCCGCTGGTGTTGCCGATGAAATTTTAGTGCAAGTAAGTTATGCCATTGGCGTGGTAGAGCCTATGGGAATTTTTATTAATACATACGGCACTTGTCCATTTAACATGACCGATGGGGAAATTGCGAAAATCGTTTCCAAAATATTTGATATGCGTCCATTTGCTATTGAAGAACGTTTAAAACTACGTTCTCCAATATATAGTGAAACCGCTGCTTACGGACACATGGGACGTAAAAATGAAACTGTTACCAAAACATTCACACAACCTACTGGCGAATCTATAACTTTAGAGGTAGAATTGTTCACCTGGGAAAAATTAGATTATGTAGATAAAGTAAAAGCCGCTTTTGGTTTATAAAAACAACTTTTAAAAATGTAATTAAGACTGCCATAATACGCAGTCTTTTTTGTTTATTTGAATTTGAACAAATTTTCAATTACTTTCGTTTGCCTGCTTATATAAAACCATCTAAAACTAACCACATGGGCATTAAAAAATTATGCAATGCATAAATTCATAAATTATGGACTACTTTCACTTTTAATCATCCTATGCATATTGAGTTGTAAAGTTTCTTCGGTTTCAGAGATTAAATTAGATAAGGATTGGAGTTTTAAAAATTCCCAAGATACCTTATGGAATCAAGCAAACGTTCCCGGCACGGTTCATACAGATTTACTTTCTCTCGAAAAAATAGAAGACCCATACTATCGCCTAAATGAGCATGATTTACAATGGATAGATAAAACCGATTGGCATTACCAAACCACGTTCAATCTAAGTAAAAAAGATATTTCAAAACAACATATTGAATTAGATTTTTCGGGACTCGACACGTATAGCAAAATATATTTAAATGATTCTTTATTCCTTGAAACAGATAATATGTTTCTCCATTACAGCGTTGATGCCAAGCCATTTCTAAAGGAAGGAGACAATCTATTACAAATCCATTTTGAATCTCCAATCAATAAAGGTGTTGAAAAACATGATGCTTTGGGTTATAAACTTCCTTTATCTGATAACGACCTTGCTAAAATAGGACAAGTGCAAGGCGAAAAACATGTCAGTCCGTTTACCAGAAAAGCAGGCTATCATTTTGGATGGGATTGGGGCCCTCGACTGGTGACATCGGGTATTTGGAAACCCATAACATTAAGAAGTTGGAACCATCTTAAAATTGAAGACGTTTTTATCCAACAAAATAATATTGCTGAAAAAGCCAACATGACCGCTGTTGTTGAAGTCGATGCTACAGGCAAGAGCAATAAGGCAAAAGCGGAAATATTCATAAATGGCGAGTCCATAAAAACGGTTAATTTAGAATTAACCAATGGCAAAAATAATCTCAGCATTCCTTTTGAGATTGAAAACCCGCAATTATGGTGGCCCAACGGCATGGGCGAGCAAAATTTATACACTGTTGAAGTAAAACTGACTTCCAACGACTATGAAGATTCCAAATCGCATAAAATAGGATTAAGAACCATCGAATTAATTAGGGAACCCGATGCATTTGGCACCTCGTTTTACTTTAAAGTCAATGGTCATCCTGTGTTTATGAAAGGTGCCAATTATATTCCTCAAGATGTATTTCTAACCCGAGCCAAAAAAGAGAATTACGAACATATCCTATCTTCTGCGAAAGCTGCCAATATGAATATGATACGCGTTTGGGGCGGTGGTATTTATGAGAATGATGCGTTTTACGAACTCTGCGACGAGATGGGACTCTTGGTTTGGCAAGATTTCATGTTCGCTTGTTCTATGTACCCTGACGACTCACAATTTTTAGAAAATGTAAAAAAAGAGGCCATAGATAATGTTAAAAGGCTAAGAAACCACACGTCTATTGCGCTTTGGTGCGGGAATAATGAAGCACTCATCGCTTGGGAAAGTTGGGGTTGGAAAGATAAAATAACCAGAGAACAATCCAAAGACATCGCTAATACCATTTGGAATACGTACGAAACTATTTTCCACAAAATATTGTCAGAAGTAGTTACTGATTATGATTCGGCGCGTCCTTATTGGCCATCGTCGCCGGGCAGTGATATTGGTGGAAAAGAATCGCATGACAAAGGAGACGCACATTATTGGATGGTTTGGTGGGGCAAAGAACCTTTTGAAAAATACAACACGGCCATACCCCGTTTTATGTCTGAATACGGTTTTCAGTCGTTTCCTGAATTTTCGTCGGTAGAAAAATATACCATTCCAGAAGACCACAATATTTATTCCGATGTTATGAAATCGCACCAACGCTCAAGCATTGGCAATGAAACTATTGAAGATTATATGCTTCGTTACTACAAAAGCCCTAAGGATTTTGCGAGTTTTCTGTATGTAAGTCAGTTGTTGCAATCCTACGGTGTACAAGTTGGTATTGAAGCGCACAGAAGGAACAGAGACCGTTGCATGGGCAGTTTGTACTGGCAGATTAACGACTGCTGGCCTGTGGCATCATGGTCTAGCATCGATTATTATGGCAAATGGAAAGCCTTGCATTACACCGCAAAAAAATCCTTTGAAAACTTTTTAATCAGTTTTGAAGATAAAGGGGAACATCTTGATGTATTCGTAGTTTCAGATTCGCTAAAGCCCATTAGCGCTACATTAAAAATCAGTGCCATTGATTTTGAAGGCAATCTTTTGAAGCAACAGCAAGAAACTATTGAAGTTAAAGAAAATCAATCGAAAAAATATATCAGCTTATTAAAGAACAATTTTTTAACCGCTGTAGATTCTACCAAGGTGTTGCTGAAAGCGGAATTATTGAATACTGAGGACAATACGATAATTACAGAAAACATAGTGTATTTATCGGCATTTAAAAACCTAAACCTGCCAAAACCCGAATTAACATATTCTACAACAGAAGCTAACGATTACTTTATAGTTACCTTAAAAACCAAAAAACTGGCCAAAAATGTTTTTTTAGCTTCTGGTTCAAGTCATAATTTTTCTGATAATTATTTTGATATGTTACCAAATACCGAAAAAACAGTCAGCATTAAAAAAACAGAATCAGAAACTTTGGAAGCGTTTGATGCAAAAATAAAAGTAATTACCTTGGTTGATACTTATAATGATTCTGGAATATCATTATTAAAACAATTTACCAATAGGCTTAAAACGGCTTTTGGTAGTCATTAATATATTTTTCACCTTCGATTAAAATATCAAAACAGTTATGACTTTATTTAATTTTAATTCTGAAAGTGATATTTCTAATTGGAAGATTGTAAACGATATGGTTATGGGTGGCGTTTCTAATGCCAGTATCAACAAAAGTGATTCTGAAACAGGCGTTTTTAAAGGTGATGTGTCCTTGAAAAATAATGGTGGTTTTGCCATGGTTCAGTATAAATTTGACACTATTATGGTGGAGGCTTTTACTGAAACAACTATAAAATTAAGGGGTGATGGTAAAACATATCAATTCCGGATTAAAACACATTTAAACGATAAACATGCTTACATCTTTCCCTTTAAAACTTCTGGAGATTGGGAAAATATAACCATTCCTTTTTCAATGATGCGTCCTGCCTTTCGTGGTAAAAAATTAGACATAGAAAATTATCCGGGAAAACAAATGGCCCTTATTGCTTTTTTAATTGGCAACAAAAAAGAAGAATCTTTTAAACTTGAAATTGATTATATAGGGTTAAAATAATAAACTTAACCATCTAAATATTATTTTTGCAACCATGGAAGCTACAAAACAGGTTACAAAAAAAATACAACGTGCCACCGCTGAAGCCATTGCGCAATTCTCGATGATTGAAGAAGGCGACCGCATTATGGTATGCCTTTCTGGAGGAAAAGACAGCTATACGTTATTGCACATGATGCTTTATTTCCAAAAGGTCGCTCCTATTTCTTTTGACATTATAGCTGTTAATTTAGATCAAAAGCAACCTGGATTTCCTGTAGAAGTATTACCAAGTTACCTGAATGCCTTAGGTGTAAACTATAAAATTATAGAGAAAAATACCTATAAAATTGTGATGGAGAAAACGCCAGAAGGCAAAACCACTTGCAGTTTATGTTCCAGATTACGTCGCGGTACACTTTATGAAGCCGCTCGGGATTTGAAATGCAATAAGTTGGCACTTGGACATCACAAAAATGATATATTGGAAACCTTTTTCCTCAACTTCTTCTTTGCTGGAAAAATGGAAACCATGCCGCCTAAATTTAAGAATGATGCAGGCGATTTAATCATTCTTAGGCCTTTGGCATTTTGTAACGAAAGTGATATTGAAGCGTATGCCAATGTCATGAATTTCCCTATAATACCATGTAATTTGTGTGGTTCACAAGAAAATTTACAACGTAAAAAAGTAAAGCAAATGATAGCCGATTGGGAAACCGAATTCCCAGACCGAAGCACCATTATGATGCATGCGTTGCAAAACGTGTATCCGTCTCATTTGCTAGATCGTAATCTTTATGATTTCAATACGCTTGAAAGTAAGATTGTTGAAGACATTTTAATTTAATTGTTTCTTCTGGAAAGTTTTATTTTATAGTAATTTATACCCTATCTAAACTCAAATTATTGATAATTAAAATAAGACATTAAATGCTTTAGCAATGAAATCTTTCAATTTCTAAAACTCCAAAACCAAATATTTGATTTAACTCCACAATCCCACTATGTAGAGCTAAGCGTTAATCTTATGAGTAAAAGTTTTGTAAAAGTTACATTTTTTACAAAAAACACGTTAAATAAACCTTCCAAAACCTTAATAAATACCAGTCAAATTACAATTTAACCATAGCAATTTTAATGAAGTTATCGTATTCATTTTAGGTTAGTTATAAATTATTCATCCTTATTTCATCTGTTTATTTTGCACCAATTTTAAAAACCTTTCGGTGAAATTTAACCCGTCTGTTTTCTTTTATTGTTGAATTTGTCAGAAAAAAATCATAACTTCGTTTTATGTCTAATTATAATATTAGCTGACGCTTAGTTGATACTTTAGATCTATTTTGCCTTACCTAAAACAAACCAACACTAAATTTAATGGATCATGGAGAAAATAACAGATTACAAATATGCTCTCGATGAATCATCTATCGTAGCAATTACGGATCAAAAAGGAATCATCAACTATGTAAATGATAATTTCTGTAATATATCAAAGTACACTGCCGAAGAGTTAATAGGGCAAGACCATCGAATTATAAATTCCGGATATCATTCCAAAGCGTTTATTAAGGAACTTTGGACGACGATTGCCAACGGTAAAGTATGGAAAGGCGAACTGAAAAATAAGGCAAAAGATGGTACTGTTTATTGGGTGGACACCACGATTGTACCGTTTTTAAATGAGAATAATAAACCATACCAATACGTTGCCATTCGTTCTGACATAACAGATAGAAAAAAAGGAGAAGAAGAACTTAAAAAGATATTAAAGGAAATTTCGGATTATAAGTATGCGCTTGACGAATCAGCTATTGTTGCGATTACCGACCAAAAAGGCATTATTACGCACGTAAATGATAACTTTTGCAAAATCTCAAAATATTCCACCAAAGAATTAATTGGACAAGACCATCGTATTATAAATTCGGGATATCACTCGAAAGAATTTATAAAGGAACTTTGGACAACCATAGCGAAGGGCCGTGTGTGGAAGGGCGAACTTAAAAACAGAGCGAAAGACGGTTCTACCTATTGGGTAGATACTACCATAGTCCCTTTTTTAAATCATGCTGGCAAACCTTACCAATATGTTGCAATTAGATCGGATATTACAGAAAGAAAAAAAGGCGAGGAACAAATCAAGAAGAGTAACGAAAAAGCGATTGAACACGCCCATATATTGGAATTAAAAAATACACAACTTGTTGATTTCTGCAATATTGTTTCCCATAATTTAAGAGCGCCATTGGTAAATATATCCATGTTAGTTGATTATGTAGAACAAAGCCAGGATGAGGATGAACGCAATGAAGTGTTAGGCAAAATAAAACCAGTTGTAAATCATTTAATGGATGTTTTCAATGAATTGGTAGAGTCGATACAAGTGAAACAAGACACTGAAATGAAATCAGACCATATAATTTTGAAAGATTGTTTAGAAAAGGTTTTGATTGGCTTCGAAACACAAATCCAAGAATATGATGCCGATATTCAAATTGACTTAAATCAAGCTTCTACAATTTATTTTCCTCAAAAATATATGGAAAGCATTTTAACAAATTTAATCAGTAACGCGCTTAAGTATAAATCCCCAGACAGGAAACCGATAATTAAAATAGCAACTAAAAAGGAAGCAAATAATGCTGTTATTTTATCGGTAGCCGATAATGGATTGGGGATTGATTTGGTATTACACAAAGATCAAATTTTTAAAATCCGTAAAACATTTCACAGACATCCAGATGCCAAAGGATTTGGTTTGTTTATGACAAAAACCCAAGTTGAAGCTATGAATGGAAAAATTTGGGCGGAGAGCCAACCCGAACAAGGCAGTACTTTTTTTGTAGAATTTAAACCCCAAAACACATGAACCCAATAAAGACCCTAACACTCATTGATGATGATAACATTTTCGTCTTTTTAACAAAAAAAGTTGTCGAGCAAACTAACCTAGTTGACCTTATAAAGGTTTTTGGGAATGGTTTGGATGCTATAAATTTTATAAAGGAAAACAAAGATAATGTTGATGCATTACCTGAAATTATTCTTTTAGACCTTAGCATGCCCATTATGAACGGTTGGCAGTTTCTTGAGGAATTCACAAAACTTAACCCTTTAATAGGAAAAAAGATTACTATTTACATCTGCTCTTCATCTATTTCCCACGATGACATTACACGAGCAAAATCAATTAATGAAGTTTCTGATTATATCATTAAACCTATTACTAAGGATAAGTTAATAGATTTGATTAAAACGCTATAGAAAAACAGCGCGATAATAAAAAAAAATGGATTAGAGTTAGTTGATAAAAGCTCGTTAAAAATTTGTTTTTCACAAAGATTAAACCATCAATTGTTGATTATTTTTTAATTGTTTGCCTTTATCCTAAAAGACTAATAATTTGGTTTACATTTGTTGTTCCAATAACTATCGGAATCATTTCTCTCCGCATAAATCATTCAACCGATTTCATATCATTATAGTTGTAGCAAATAGTAAAAAATGACCTGGCATTTTAAAGGTGTGTCATCTGAAAAACATTAAGAGTAAGAAATTTTAAAAATTAAGAAAACATGAATACAATAAAAACTTTACTAATAGTAGTATCTATTTTAGTTCTCAATTCTTGTGCTACAAGTGCAACATTCCCAATCTCAAACTTAGTACCAGCTGCCGATATTTCTGCGAAGAAAAAAACGGATAGCAATAAAAATATCACACTTGAAATAACAGCTAAAAACTTAGCAAGTCCAGACAGATTAAAGCCATCTGGAAATAATTACAGTGTTTGGATTGTTACAGAGGAACACGGTATTAAAAACGTTGGTCAGTTAATAATTGATAATGCTGAGAAATCAACTTTAAAAACGGTAACACCATTCGACTTTAAAGAATTATTCATAACTGTTGAAAACCAAGGTGATTTAAAATATCCTACTGGAACAGAAGTTTCTAGAACTAGAATTTAAAACACTTAGTATCTGAAAAACTTATTCTAAACTTGCCAAGCTTGTTTTCAAAGTTTCAATTTTAGCTAAGGCATCAGCTTCTTTTTTGCGTTCGTTGGCAATAACCTGTTCTGGTGCGCCTGCAACAAAACGCTCGTTCGATAGTTTATTTTGCACCGATTTTAAAAAACCTTCGGTGTAATTTAACTCGTCCGTTAGTTTTTTAATTTCTTCTTCCACATTTACAGAACCCATAGGCACAAAATATTCATTGGATTTCACCCTAAAGGTTAAAGCGCCATCAACAGCTTCTGAAACATAGTTTATAGCTTCTAGATTTCCGAGCTTAATAATAACATCGTCAAAAGTTGTATGGGCTTTTTCATTATTAATGACTGAAAAAGCGATAGCATCTTTGAAAGCTATGTTTTTTTGTTTTCTAATATTTCGAATGCCTGATATCACTTCCGAAGAAAATTCAAATTCGGCAATAATGGTCTCATTTATCGATTTTGGCGCTGGCCATTTTGAAATAATCAAAGCCTCTTCTGGGGTTCTTTCAGAAATATAATGCCAAATATCTTCCGTTAAAAATGGCATAAATGGATGCATTAATTTTAAGTTGTTTTCAAAAATAGCAATGGCACTTTTAAATGTTTTGGCATCTATTGGCTTTTGGTATTCTGGTTTTATCATTTCTAAAAACCAACCACAAAAATCATCAAAAATCAATTTGTAAATGGCCATTAACGCATCGCTCAATCTGTATTTACTAAAGTGGTCTTCTATCTCTAATAATGCTTTTTGGAACTTAGATTCGTACCAATCAATCGCTATCTTGCTGGAATTTGGTTGCGGAATGGCGTCATCAATTTCCCAACCATCAACCAAACGGTAGGCGTTCCATACTTTATTTCCAAAGCCTTTACCTTGCTGGCAAAGCGATTCGTCAAACAATAAATCGTTACCCGCAGCAGAACTTAATAGCAATCCCACACGAACGCCATCGGCACTGTATTCTTCAATGAGTTTTAAAGCATCAGGCGAATTGCCAAGCGATTTACTCATTTTCCGACGTTGCTTATCACGAACCAATCCTGTTAAATAGACGTTTTCAAAAGGTTTTTCACCTTTATATTCGTAGCCAGCAATTATCATACGAGCGACCCAAAAGAATAAAATATCGGGACCAGTCACTAAATCGTTAGTGGGATAGTAATATTTTATGTCTTTATTTTCTGGATGTCTAATGCCATCAAACACACTAATCGGCCATAGCCATGAACTAAACCAAGTATCTAAGGCATCGGTATCCTGTGTTAAGTTGTTTGTTGTTAGTTGTTGGTTTTTTGTTTTTTGTTTTGCTAATTTTAAAGCGTCCTCTATAGTTTCGGCTACTACAAAATCTTCTTTTCCATCGCCATAATAATAGGCTGGAATTTGTTGTCCCCACAATAACTGACGAGAAATATTCCAATCGCGGATATTTTCCATCCAATGACGGTAAGTATTTTCAAATTTCTTAGGAAATAATTTAATTTCAGCCTCTTCACCTAAAACTGCTTTTATGGCAGGTTTTACCAAATCTTCCATTTTCAAAAACCACTGATCTGACAATCTCGGTTCTATGACTGCTTTTGTTCTTTCAGAAGTTCCTACTTTATTAATATGACTTTCCGTTTTAACCAAAAAGCCTTTATCTTCCAATTCTTTGGTAATCTCTTTTCTAACTACAAATCGGTCCTTCCCTTGGTAATGCAATCCGAAACTATTAAGAGACGCATCATCATTAAAAATATCAACAACGTCTAGATTATGCTTATCTCCTAGGTTTTTATCATTTTCATCATGCGCTGGAGTTACTTTTAGACATCCCGTACCAAATTCCATATCTACATAATCGTCTTCAATAATGGGGATGACACGATTACAAATGGGCACAATGGCTTTTTTACCTTTTAAATGTATAAATCGTTCATCATTGGGGTTGATACAAATGGCGGTATCACCAAAGATGGTTTCAGGTCTTGTGGTGGCAATGGTCAGCGATTCACTGCTACCTTCAATCTTATATTTTAGATAATATAAATTCCCTTGGCGTTCTTCATAGATGACTTCTTCATCAGACAACGTGGTTTTCGCTTCTGGGTCCCAATTAACCATACGGTAACCTCTGTAAATCAATCCTTTATTAAATAAATCAACAAATACTTTAATAACCGCTTCACTCATATCGTCATCCATCGTGAATTTGGTTCTATCCCAATCACAAGAACATCCTAATTTTTTAAGTTGTTCTAGAATAACGCCGCCGTATTCATGGGTCCATTCCCAAGCGTGTTTTAAAAATTCTTCGCGAGATAAATCGTTTTTATCGATACCCTGTTCTTTAAGCTTGGCTACAACTTTAGCTTCGGTTGCTATCGAAGCATGGTCTGTTCCAGGAACCCAACACGCATTTTTACCTTGTAAACGTGCACGACGAATCAAAACATCTTGAATGGTATTATTTAGCATATGTCCCATGTGCAAAACTCCCGTGACGTTTGGTGGCGGAATAACAATAGTATAAGGTTCTCTTTCGTCTGGTTCTGAATGAAAATAATTATGTTTCATCCAGTAGTTATACCATTTGGTTTCTACCTGATTTGCATCATATTTTGAAGGCATTTGCATACTTTGGAACAGTTTTTGAATATTGATTTGCAAAAATACTTATATTTACTTTCTTGTGAAAGCAGATGATTGGTATTGAATTGAAATTATACTTTTAATGAAAGTTTGATTTCTGAATTGTACAAGTGAACGATTAAAATGTATTTCATCTATTTTTTTTGCGTTTTGCAGAAAAACAAAGTATGTTTACATTGTATTAAATAAATGAAAGAACATAATTACGCTCAAAAGATTGATTAAAAAAAGATTTTTTGACGATGCAAATAAAAAAATTATAAAACTAAACCCATGAAACAATTAATTACAATTTTATTTATCGGATTAATCAGTTTATCCGTAAACGCTCAAGATAAAGTAGCAAAAATCGAATTTAAAACAGATACCATCGACTACGGAACCATTGAAAAAGGCTCTAACGGTGTTCGCGTTTTTGAATTCACAAATACAGGTAATGCGCCATTAATTATTTCTAATGTGACATCTACCTGCGGATGTACTGTGCCAAGTTGGACCAAAGTACCTATCATGCCAAAAGAAACAGGGAAAATTGAGGTTAAATACGATACTAATAGAGTAAACCCAATTAGAAAAACAATAACTGTTATCTCTAATGCAGATACCCCTACTGTAGCATTAAAAATTAAAGGAGATGTAGTAGATGCTAAAGATAGTAGTGTTCTAGAGAAAAAAGATAAAAGCGTTGTACAACAATAATCGCTTATTTTTATAAAACAGAAAAGCCTAAACACATGTTTAGGCTTTTTTTATTTGAATACGTCTTCCAAATTAAATTCATACAGCTTTTCCATACCATTTCTATCAATTTTTAATTTTATACGTTTACCAATGGCATCATAAAACATATGGGTTAAATCCTGTAATGAAAAATTATGGGTAGGTTTGCCATTAATATTTAAAATAATATCGCCAACCATTAGTCCCGCTCGATCAGCTGGAGACCCTTTTCTTAACTCTACAATGGAATATGATGGCTTTAATGATATTTTATATTCGGGATCGAATATCAACCGGTTCTCGTTGGATGCGTCATTTCCAATTTTATTGTCTTTTAAATAATTATCATCAATTTCTTTTACAAACCTGACACCATCGTGAACCAATTCAATACCACTTCTATTGTAAGTAAATTTAGCATTATAATTAGCATTCTTTTTAAGGGTTATTTTACTGTTCCTATAATCCATAATTAAATTAAATCGTTTCAAAATATTACCAGAAACACTTCCATTCCTATCTTTAAATTGTGTAGCTATAGAAATGGAGGCAGCATCTGGAAACGCCACATTTGCGTGTTTAAATTCAAAACGATTCAAAGAAAACGCTTCTATTTTTGATCGCTTTCCATAAACACTTCCACTAAGTCCATGTCCTAAAAAATCCTCAAAATATTTTCCAGTTGTTACAATTCCTAATGAATCATTTTCAAATAGCCACAGCGAATCGCTCCCTCCTGAATCTATAAGAAGTTTTACAGGAATGGTTTTAGTATTTATGGTCACTTTAGCATTTAAATAGGGTTTATTGTTATAAAATTCAAGATCAAATGTTTCACACTTATTACAAATTTTATATTTATAAGCACTTGGTTCGGTTAATTTTAAAAATTTATTTGAATAATTTATTTCTACAATAAGGTCTTTAAAAATATCGTAACCAATAATACCATGAACTGGAATCCCTAGCTTTGGTGTAAAATTCAAGTTATCATTAAAAACAGCATACAAATCTTGATTGAGCTTGATAGCATCACCGATTCTTAAAACATTATTTGTGGATTTTAGGGCCTCAACGGAATCTCCCCCTCCCAACCCCTTTAAAAAAATGGTTTCGGTATTCTTTATTTTTAAAGTATCGGAAACATTTAAAAAATTAAAAATGATGGGTTTGCTTACACCACTATCCAATAAAAATGACAGAGTTACCCCATTAATTTCAACTGGAATTATAATAACGTTATTTATTAAACTGAATTCTATTTTATCAGACCTATGTTTATTTTGAACACTAAACGTGTTTTGCGAATAGTTAACAAAGCATAAAAAACCCACAATAATGCACAGGAATTTCTTCATAAAACAAGAATACAGATTTTAATCTATCAATTTACAAATCTTTACTTTGCGTTGTTGATTTAGAATTAATTTTTAAAAAAACTTTAAGATAATTTTCTCAACTTTGCACCCTAAAATTTTTTTAATGCCAACTATATCCAGAAAAGGGGAGCTTATGCCCCAATCACCTATCCGAAAATTGGTGCCTTATGCAGAACAAGCAGTAAAGGATGGGAAATCTATTTACTATTTAAATATTGGACAACCAGATATTAAAACCCCTGAAGTTGCCCTAAAAGCCGTTAGAGAAAATACAGTTGAAATTTTATCATATTCAAAATCTGAAGGCTCTGAAGTATACAGACAAAAAATCGCGGCGTATTATGAAAAACATGACATATATGTGTCAGAAAAAGATATTGTAGTTACCACTGGCGCCAGCGAAGCATTGCTATTTGTATTTGGAAGCATTATGGATCCTGATGATGAAGTGATAGTTTGCGAACCTTTTTATGCGAATTATATAGCATTTTCAGTGGCCTCTGGTGTTCATGTCGTTCCTATAGTTTCAAAAATTGAGGATAATTTCGCATTACCTTCCATTGAAGCATTTGAAAAACTTATTACTCCAAAAACAAAGGCCATTTTAATTTGTAATCCGGGCAACCCGACAGGTTATTTGTATTCAAAAGAAGAGATACAAAAATTGACAGCGATTGTTAAAAAACATGATTTGTTTTTAATTGCAGATGAAGTGTATCGTGAATTTATATATGATGGCAACGAACATTATTCCATCATGCATGAAGAAGGATTAGACGAGCATGCCATTATGATTGATTCTGTTTCTAAACGCTACAGCATGTGTGGCGCTCGTGTGGGCTGCTTAGTTTCTAAAAATAAAAGCGTCATACAAACCGTTATAAAATTTGCGCAGGCGCGTTTAAGTCCACCAACATATGCACAAATCGCTAGTGAAGCGGCACTAGACACGCCACAAAGTTACTTTGATGATGTGATTGCCGAATATATTGAACGCAGAGACACGTTGATTGCAGAATTGCAAAAAATAGAAGGTATTAAAGTAACCAAACCTAAAGGTGCTTTTTATTGTGTAGCAGAATTACCAATAAAAAACTCCGACCATTTTGCCCAATGGCTTTTGGAGCATTTTGATGTGAATGGCGAAACAGTTATGGTGGCGCCTGCAGGTGGTTTTTATTCCACTCCTGGTCTTGGCTTGAACCAAATAAGAATTGCTTACGTATTGAACAAAGAAAGCTTAATAAAAGCTGTAAATATTATAAAAGAGGCCTTAAAAGTATATAACGATTAGTGCAAATAACCCACAACATATCTTTAAAACCATACAACACATTTGGTATTGACGCCAAAGCAAAACACTTTGTTTCTGTGTCAACTATGGATGAATTAATAAAGGTTTTAGAACTTACTGAATACCCTGAAAAATTAATTTTGGGTGGAGGTAGCAATATGTTACTTACTAAAAATCAAGACTTACTTGTTGTTCACATCAATATAAAAGGTATTTCTGTAGTTTCGGAAGATAGTGACACTGTTTTGGTTAAAGCAAACGCCGGCGAAAATTGGCACGAGTTTGTTTTGTGGTGTATAAACAAAGACTTTGGAGGCATTGAAAACCTGTCATTAATACCAGGCAATGTTGGTTCGGCTCCCATTCAAAATATCGGGGCTTATGGTGTGGAATTAAAAGACACTTTTTTTTCTTGTGAAGCCATCTCTTTAGAAACCAAAAAGATTGAAACTTTTACAAAAGAAGATTGTCATTTCGATTACAGAAACTCAATTTTCAAGCAACACGCAAAAGGTAAATATATTATTAGCAGTGTTACTTTTAAACTTAGCAAGAACAATCATAAGCTTCACATAAATTATGGGACTATTTCGACTCAGCTTGAAGATATGAACATTAGCAACCCTACTATACAGGATATTTCAAAAGCCGTCATTTCTATAAGAACACAAAAACTTCCTAATCCAAAAGACATTGGCAACAGTGGAAGTTTTTTTAAGAACCCAATTATAACAAAATCACATTATATATCGTTATTAGAGAATTTTGAAGATATGCCAAGTTATGCAGTTTCTAATGATGAAGTTAAAGTGCCCGCTGGTTGGCTTATTGAAAAAGCAGGTTTTAAAGGAAAGCGTTTTGGAGATTATGGTGTGCATAAACACCAAGCCTTAGTTCTGGTTAACTATGGAAATGCCAAAGGCGAAGACATATTAAAATTGGCAGAATTAATTCAAAAAACCATTAAAGGCCTTTTTGATATTTCAATTGAAGCTGAAGTAAATATTTTATAATTCAAAAAAAATTCTAAATTTACTTAATTTGCATCGTTTTGAATTATCCATAAAATACATGTATCTTGATATCAACCATTGAAAAAGAAATAGTTAGTTTACTAGAACGCGGGGACAAAAAGGCCATTCATTTGTTGTATGAAAACTACGCAGATGCTTTGTATGGTGTTATTAAAAAAATAATAACTGATGACGATACGGCCCAGGATGTACTTCAAGAAAGCTTTGTTAAAATATGGCGATACTCTAAAAAATATGATGCCACAAAAGCTAAATTATTTACTTGGCTTTATAGAATTGCATACAACACAGCTATTGACAAAGTTAGATCTCTAAAAACCAAAATCGATAACGAAGTCCAAATTGAAACTTCATCCGTATATAAGATAACGTCGAACGAGTTAAATCAAGATGTTCTAGATATTAAGAAACATTTAGATACGCTTGATGAAAAATACCAAATTGTGCTTCATGCGCTCTTTTTTGAGGGCATGACACAGCAAGAAGCCAGTGAAGAACTTGATATTCCGCTGGGTACTATAAAATCGAGATTAAAAATCGGCTTACGTGAACTGAAAAAAATTTACAGCCATTAACTTAAAATGTCATGAATGCAAAAATAACTACTTTTTTAAATTCTGGCCTATTAGATAAATATCTATTGGGAGAGACTACTTCTGCCGAAACTCAAACAGTAGAAACCTATCTTTCAAAATATCCTGAGGTACAGAATGCCTACAATACATTACAATTTAACCTAGAAGTGGTTGCTAAAAGTAATGCTGTTGATGCCCCCAAACACATCTTAGATGCTATTTTAGATGAAATTGACGAAACACCTGTTATCAATTTGAATACTTACAAAAAGTACAAAACTTGGCACAAACTTGGTGTTGCAGCGAGTATTGCCGCTCTAATTTTTGCTGGGTGGTCCTTTTCTCTTTACGATCAAAAAGAAAAATTATCTGAAGAAAATCAGGTAGTTGTTGATGAAATTTTTGATTTAAGAAGCGACATAGAAATGAACAACAAAAAGCTGGACGAAATCATGCGCCAATTCAAACAGCTTAATGATCCTGAGACTTACAAGTATATTATTGAAGGAAACAGTCGTGCAAAAAACTTAAAAACCGTGGCATATATTAATGCTAAAGATAAAACGTCAATGATTGACGTGGTGTCACTTCCTAAATTACCTGAGGAACAATGTTACCAAATATGGGCAGAATTACAAGGTAAAATGGTAAGTTTGGGTATTTTAAGCGAAACAGATAGACAATTGAAAACCATTCCTTATACTGAAAATGCGCTTGGATTAAATATTACCATTGAACCTAAAGGAGGAAACACCGTTGCTTCTTTACAAAACTCGGTAGCCGAAATTACTTTACAATAAATTAGTATTAAAATCCCTCAGTAAAAGCCTCATTTAATTAAATAAATGAGGCTTTTTTATGCTATATACTTTCTCTTTATTCTTTATCGAATAAGGTTTTATGTATAAACCCTGCCACAATAGCACCAACAATAGGCGCTAGCCAAAACAACCAAAGTTGTCCTGTAAAATCTCCACCGGCAAACAATGCCTGACTTGTAGAACGTGCAGGGTTAACCGATGTATTGGTAATGGGAATGCTAATTAAATGAATTAATGTCAAAGCCAAGCCAATGGCAATAGGCGCAAAACCTTTAGGGGCTCTTTCGTTAGTACTTCCTAAAATAACCAATAAGAAAAAAGCCGTCAATACAAACTCAGCTATTAATGCAGACGTCATAGAATAGCCATCGGGAGATAAATCGCCATAACCGTTGGCAGCAAAACCTCCAACATCAACAAAATCTGACTTACCAGATAAAATTAAATACAAGCAACCGGCTGCAGCAATTGCTCCAATTAATTGGGCTATGATGTAGCTTAATAAATCTTTAGCAGGAAATTTTCCACCCGCCCACAAACCAAACGAAACAGCGGGGTTAAAATGTCCGCCTGAAATATGTCCAACAGCATAAGCCATTGTTAATACGGTTAGACCAAAAGCAAGGGCAACGCCTGCAAATCCAATACCAAGATCTGGAAAACCAGCTGCAAAAATAGCACTTCCACAGCCACCGAAAACAAGCCAAAATGTTCCAAAAAATTCTGCAAATAATTTTTTCATAGAATGAATGTTTAGTAGTTAGTATAATAAATGTACGAATAATTATGCGTCGTACATCAAAAAAATGATGCCTCAATAATGATAATTAAAACACTTTATCGATTTATTATTAAAAGCATTATCTTTGCAAAAATTTATATAATGAAACTTCTTTTGATAACATTCCTATTGTTAGGATTGGGAATAGCAGGTATAGCAATAAAAATTTGGGCTAAGAAAGATGGAAAATTTTCTGGTACTTGCGCAAGTCAAAATCCCATGCTAAATAAAAATGGTGAAGCTTGTGGGTTTTGCGGGAAGACACCCGACCAATTTAGCGATTGCAACGAACCTAAACATTCCAAATAATTTATGGCTTTTCTTGATGTTGTATTCTACGCATTTACTGTAGTAGTTTTTATTCAAGTCATATTTTACATATTCTTCTTTGGAAAATTTGCTTTTCTTAAACCAATAAAGAAAAGACCTAATGATATTGAAATCTCCGTTATTATATGTGCAAAAAACGAAGCTGAAAACTTAAAGAACTTTCTACCTTCAATCATTTCACAAGATTATCCTAATTTTGAAATTGTACTCATCAATGATGCTTCATATGACGATACCTTGGAGGTTATGGAAGCTTTTTCAGGAAAACATTCAAACATAAAAATTGTTGATGTAAAAAATACTGAGGCCTTTTGGGGCAATAAAAAATACGCCTTAACCCTTGGCATAAAAGCATCAAAATACAATTATCTTTTATTTACCGATGCCGATTGTAAGCCTGTTTCTAAAAACTGGATTAAAGAAATGAGTGCTCATTTTAACAACGAAAAAAGCATTGTTTTAGGGTATGGTGCTTATTCTAAAATCAAAAAATCCATTTTAAACAAACTCATTCGTTTTGAAACGTTAACTACGGCTATTCATTATTTTTCGTTTGCAAATCAAGGGTTGCCTTATATGGGTGTTGGAAGAAATTTAGCTTATACAAAAGATGAGTTCTTTAAAGCAAACGGATTTATTTCGCATATTAAAGTACGTTCTGGAGATGACGATTTATTTATCAATCAAATAGCATCAAAAACCAATACAGCTATTTGTGTTTCTAACGAAAGCTTTACGGAATCGGTTCCGGAAACCACATTCAAAGATTGGTTCAATCAAAAAAGACGACACATTTCAACGGCAAATTACTATAAACGAAAGCATAAAATTTCATTGGCAATTATTTATATGACCAACTTGTTATTTTGGTTTTTAGCTTTTTTGCTTTTAGTTACATTGCACTATTGGCCAATTGTTCTTGCGTTCTTTTTAATAAAACTTATATTTCAGTATACCATTATTGGAACTTCGGCAAAAAAACTAAATGAAAACGATCTTTTATTGTTAATTCCGTTTTTAGAAATCTTTTTAATTGCATTTCAATTAGCTATCTTTATAAATAATCTTATTTCAAAACCAAACCATTGGAAATAGAAGAAGCCATTGTTCGCGCTAAAAAAAACGACCAGAAAGCATTTAATTTTCTGCTTGATACTTTTTGGGATGACGTTTATGGGTTTCAGTTAAAACGTATTGAAAACGAAAATGACGCCGAGGATATAACCATCCAAACATTTTCTCGCGCTTTTGATAAAATTAATACGTTTGATGATTCATATAAGTTTAAGACATGGCTAATAACCATTTCAAAAAACATCCATATTGATTTGCTTCGGAAGGAAAAAAATTCCATTTCGCAATTCACTTCCAATGATGATAAATCGGTTTATCAAATTTTAGATGAATCGCCTTCACCCGAAGATGAACTCATTACCGAGCAGCATTTAGCAAAATTACTTCGCGACATTAAAAAGCTAAAGCCTCATTATCAGGAAATTATTAACTTGCGCTATTTTCAAGAGTTAAGCTATAAAGAAATATCAGAACAGCTTAAAGAACCCATAAATAATGTGAAAGTAAAACTCTTGAGAGCTAAAAAATTATTGGCTGATGTTATTCAAGATAATCAATGATAACCAAGTTTAAAAACCTTGGACCCGGCTTATTATTTGCTGGCGCAGCAATTGGCGTCTCTCATTTAGTACAATCTACACGTGCGGGAGCCGATTTTGGCTTGGGTTTAATTTGGGCATTGCTTTTAGTAAACATATGTAAATATCCTTTTTTTCAGTTTGGCCCTAGATATTCAACTGCTACAAATGAAAGCTTATTGGATGGTTACAAAAAATTAGGCACATGGGTTTTAATTAGCTATTACATTATAGCCTTTGCTACGATGTTTACTATTCAAACGGCCGTAACAATTGTAACTGCGGGCTTAGCATCAAGTCTATTTGGAAATTTTATTAGTGTAGAAACATGGTCCATCGTTATTCTCACGATTTGTTTTTGTTTATTGATTTTAGGAAAATATAAACTCCTTGATAGATTAATGAAAATTATTGTTGTTACTCTAACAATAAGCACCATCATAGCTGTCATTATAGCGTATATCAATCATTCTGGGAAATTATCTTTAACACAAATACTTCCAAAAAACACTATTGACATCGCTTTTTTAATTGCCTTTATGGGTTGGATGCCCGCCCCTTTAGATGTGTCTGTTTGGCAATCTTTATGGTGTATTGAAAAAAACAACGACACCAAAAAATATACACCTAAGTCTGCTTTATTTGATTTCAATATAGGCTACATAAGCACCATTTTCATTGGTATTGGATTTGTATTACTAGGAGCTTATGTTATGTTTCATAGTGGAGAAACGTTTAGCGATTCTGCTGGAAAGTTTGCCAATCAGCTGATAAATATGTACACCATTAATTTAGGAAGTTGGGCTTATGTAATTATTGGCATTGCCGCTTTTACAACCATGTTCAGCACTACATTAACTACTTTGGATGCATCTCCCAGAGCAATGGCAAGAACTACAGAATTACTCTTCAAAAAAACCTCTATTTTTAGTTATACTTTTTGGATTATTTTATTAGCCATAGGAACCATTATTATTTTACTGTTTTTAGCATCTGGTATGGGTTTATTAATAAAAATTGCAACCATACTCTCTTTCATGACAGCTCCTTTTTTTGCCATTATAAATTACGTTTTAATATCAAGCAAGCACACACCAAAAGAATGGCATCCATCTGTAAAACTGCACATTTTAAGTTGGTTAGGAATCCTCTTTTTAATAGGTTTTAGTCTTTGGTATCTTAGCACTTTATAGTCTCTTTTTAATAGAATACTTCGTATCTTTGTGACTTTATTTTAAAGTATGAATACCGAAACTATTTCAAGCATTTTACCTGAGGAAAGGTTACCAAAACCTAAATGGTTGCGCGTAAAACTTCCGACAGGAAAAAAATATACGGAGTTAAGAGGCTTAGTTGATAAATACAAATTAAACACTATTTGCACCTCAGGAAGTTGTCCGAATATGGGAGAATGTTGGGGTGAAGGCACCGCTACATTCATGATTTTAGGCAATATTTGCACACGCTCTTGTGGATTTTGTGGTGTAAAAACTGGACGTCCCGAAACCGTAGATTGGGACGAACCCGAAAAAGTAGCTCGTTCCATAAAAATTATGAAAATTAAGCACGCTGTTTTAACAAGTGTTGATAGAGATGATTTAAAGGATATGGGAAGTATTATGTGGGCAGAAACGATTAAAGCGGTTAGACGTATGAATCCTGAAACCACCCTTGAAACCCTTATTCCTGATTTTCAAGGTATAGAACAGCATATAGATAGAATCATTGATGTTGCGCCCGAAGTGGTTTCTCATAACATTGAAACTGTGAAGCGTTTAACAAGAGAAGTTCGCATTCAAGCAAAATATGAAAGAAGCTTAGGGGTTTTAAAATATTTAAAACAACAAGGACAACGAAGAACAAAATCGGGCATTATGCTTGGATTGGGTGAAACCAGGGAAGAAGTTATTGAAACCCTTCATGATTTGAAAGAAAATGATGTTGATGTAGTAACTATTGGCCAATATTTACAACCAAGTAAAAAACACTTGCCTGTAAAAGAATTTATAAATCCAGACCAATTTAAGGAATACGAAACCATTGGTTTAAGCTTGGGATTTCGCCATGTAGAAAGTAGTGCCCTTGTACGCTCATCTTACAGAGCCCAAAAGCATATAGAATAACTATGGTACGTGTAGCTATTAACGGCTTTGGACGAATTGGCAGACGTGTTTTTAGGTTACTTCAAGATTACAATAACATTGAGGTTATTGCAATAAATGATTTAGCGGATTCCAAAACCCTTAGCCATTTACTCAAGTATGACAGTATCCATGGTATTTTTAATGGAACCATTTCACATGATGATCAACATATCATTGCAAACCATAAAAAAGTTACTTTGATAAATGCCAATCATCCAAAAAATATCGATTGGAAACCCTATGAGATAGATTTTGTTATTGAATCAACTGGTAAATTTAAAACTTCAAAAGATTTACAATTTCATATAAACAATGGCGCTAAAAAAGTTATTTTAAGTGTGCCTCCAACAGACGATAACATCAAAACCATTATAATGGGCGTTAACGATGATACTTTGAATGGTAGCGAAGCCATTGTTTCAAATGCTTCTTGCACCACTAACAATGCCGCTCCCATGATTGATATTATCAACAAGCTATGCGGCATCAATCAGGCTTACATAACAACGATTCACTCCTACACAACAGACCAAAGCCTGCACGATCAACCGCATAGCGATTTACGGAGAGCTAGAGCTGCTGGACAATCCATAGTTCCAACAACAACTGGCGCGGCAAAAGCACTGACAAAAATATTTCCAGAACTTTCAAATGTTATTGGAGGCTGCGGCATTAGAGTCCCAGTTGCAAACGGATCTTTAACCGATATTACTTTTAATGTAAAAAAAACCGTTACCATTGAAGATATAAACAATGCTTTTAAAGAAGCATCCTTACATCAATATAAAAACATATTGGAATATACAGAAGACCCAATTGTTTCCATAGATATCGTTGGAAATACACACTCCTGCATTTTTGATTCTCAAATGACATCTGTAATAGGGAGCATGGTTAAGATAATTGGTTGGTATGATAATGAAACTGGGTACTCTAAAAGAATTATTGATTTATTGTGCAATTTATCGGAAAAAAATGATTCTTTATCGGTAAAATAATTATATTTGTTCATTATAGTTGATTGATATGCCTCAAATTAAAAGATACTTATATATTGTAATCATGCTATCGAGCATCAGTATGTGGTCGCAAAAAACGATTGACGACGATCCTGAAATATTACAAAACAATATAGATTATCGTATTTCGCAAGCTGAAATTGATATTGAAAATTACAATTACTTTGAAGCTCAGAAAAAACTAGATGATGCTTTAGGATTAGCTATTAAAGCTGAAAACAATAAAAGCCTCGGCATTATTTACTCCAAAAAAGGTAAATTACAACTTATTATAGAAGAACTAGACGAAGCATTAAAGTCCCTAAACAAAGCTATTGAAGTACAACGTTTTTCAAAAGACAATATCAACCTCGCAAGTTCCTATAAAACATTAGGAGAAGTATATTTAGGCAAAAAAAATTACACCCAAGCTTTAGACTATTTCATTTCGTCTAAGAGTCTCTTTGAACAAGAAGGATTAAACAAAAATTTGTCTGAAACACTTTTTTTGGAAGGGAAAACATATCTTAATCTAGAAAATTACAAACAAGCCAGAGTTTTGTTTGAACAATCTATTGCCCTAGCAAAAAAAGAAAATCTAGCAAAAATTGAAAGTACAGCCTTAGTAAACCAAGGTAAGATTTATGCCGCTTTAGGAGATAATGAAAGAGCATTAACAATAGCCAATGAAGGTTTACAATTAGCTAAGAACAATAATTTCCCAGATGTTCTTAGTGATGCTTACTCTACTTTAAGTGACATCAATCAAAATATTGAAAACTATAAAGCTTCAAATTTTTATTTAAAAGCCTATATAAATTTATCCGATTCTATTGGGTTGGTTAAAAAAGCCAATTTATCGCCTGAAAAGAGATATCAATCCTTAATGAACGATCAAATTGAAAAAAACAAAAAAACAGAAGAAGAATTAGTTGTAGCTAATAGTAGAAATGACTTGGGCACTTTAATTTCTATTTTAAGTGTTGCACTTATAACAATCTTATCATTATTAACGCTTTCACTTTACAAAAACAATAACATCAGGCTAAAAACAAATAACATGCTGCATAAAAAAAATGCAGAACTTATTATAGCCAAGGAAAAAGCTGAATTAGCATCCAAAACCAAAGCTAATTTCTTATCAACAGTAACACACGAGCTCCGAACACCATTGTATGCTGTTACAGGTTTAAGTAATATGTTATTAGAAGAAAATCCAAGGCCAGAGCAAGTACAACATTTAAAATCATTGAAATTCTCGGGCGATTATCTTTTAACATTTATAAACGACATCCTTCAAATAAATAAAATTGAAGCTAATAAAGTTGACATAGATCCAGAATCGTTTAACCTGAAAAAGAAAATAAACAATATCGTTTTAGCATTAAATAACTCGGCGCAAGACAATAATGTTAAAATACATTTTGAATACGATAAGCATTTACCAGAAAACTTCATTGCTGATCAATTAAAAATCTCGCAAATACTAATAAACTTAATTGGCAACTCCATTAAGTTTACTAAAGATGGTGATATTTGGATTAGAGTTTACAAAACGGAGCAAAATGACAACATGTACACCTTACGTTTTGAAATTGAAGATAACGGTATTGGTATAAGCGAAGAAAAACAACAAAACATGTTTGAAAGTTTCTCTCAAGGATCCATTCAAATAAACAGAAAATATGGTGGTACCGGACTTGGCCTTTCTATTGTAAAAGGGTTGATAGATATTTTAAAAGGAAAAATATTCGTTAAAAGTGAACTTGGAAAAGGCACTACATTTTATTTTGAAATTCCGCTTGAATATACCATTCAAAAAGAGAAAAACACACAGGAAGTTAAATCTAATCTATTTGAAAATGCAGAAGATTTGGACTTAACAAGTGTTAGAATTTTAGTGGTTGAGGACAACAAAATCAATCAGATGATTACTAAAAAGATTCTAACAAAAATGAATCTTAAATGTGATATTGTCGATAATGGCGAAGCTGCCGTAGAAATGATTAAAGCAAATAAATTTGATATTATTTTAATGGATATCCACATGCCTGGAATTAGCGGTATCGAAGCCACTAAAATTGTGAGGACTTTTGATAAGGAACTGACCATTTTTGCACTTACTGCTGTTACTATTGAAGACAAAATGCATGAGTTTGAAGAAGCAGGTTTTACGGATATTATACCAAAACCCTTTAAACAAGAAGAGTTTGAGAAAAAACTCTACAACGCATTGGCAGCAAATAAAGATAAATCAGCTACCGCTTAAACTTTTCACAAAAATCCTTTATTAAGGCATTGAATTTTGGTTCATTATCTAAAACAATGTTTATAGGCAAATAAAACAATTTGCTTTTTAAAGATGCAAATTGTTTTAACCTCATAAAATCTTTTTCGGTAGTAATAATCAATTGTTTTGTTTCGAGTTCCTTAATGTCGGTTGCAGAGAAATCATGGTGATCGTTATAATTTAAATGCTCAAATCTCAAATCTTTCTCTTCTAAAAACTGAACTAACGTGCTTGCATTCGCAATACCCGTTACTAAAGTAAAATGTTTTAAATCATTCAGTTTTATATTTCTTTCAACAGAGATCACGTTTTCAGCATAATTTATAAAACTAAAAAAAACATGTTGGTAAGGCTCTATACTTAATTTTTTAATGATGCTTGTTTTATCATTTTCGGCCAAATTCATTGGGCATTTAGTTACAACAATTACATTAGCCCTTTTCGCACCAATTTTGGGCTCTCTCAAATTACCCGTTGGCAAAATAAAATCCTCTGTATACAAATTATTATAGGCAGTCAGTAAAATATTAAATCCTGCTTTTACTTTTCTGTGCTGAAAGGCATCGTCTAATAGGATGACTTCGGGTTTGTTTTGAAGTAATCCTAATTTTTTAATGCCATTATTTCTATCTGAATCAACAGCAACTAAAACATCATTCTTAAATTTACTATAAAACTGAAACGGCTCATCTCCTAAAGTATCTACTGATGATGTTTCATTGCCTAATTGAAATCCTTTTGTTTTACGTTTATAACCACGGCTTAAAGTTGCTACTCTATAATCATACTTAAGCAGTTTAGTTAAATACTCAATCATAGGTGTTTTACCTGTACCACCTACACTTAAGTTTCCAACACATATTATTGGGAAATCATAAGAAACCGATTTTTTAATACCCAAATCGTATAATGTATTGCGCAAACTTGTAACCACATAATAAATAGGCACAAACGGAAACGTTATCTTTCTAATCAATTTCATTACAACAAAGTAAATATTTTATCTTTGTTTAATAATAAAAAATAGCATTTTTATGATTGTTCAAGATGTCATGAAACATTTAGAAGCATTATCTCCTTTAGCCTATGCAGAAGATTTTGATAATGTTGGGCTTTTGGTAGGCCATAAAAATATGCCCATTACAGGAATTCTTGTAACACTAGACACGCTTGAAACAGTTATAGATGAAGCCATAGAAACAAAATGCAATCTCATTGTTAGCTTCCACCCTATTATATTTAAAGGTTTGAAAAAGTTAACTGGCAAAACCTATGTAGAACGTGTGGTAATGAAAGCCATAAAATATGACATTGCTATTTACAGCATGCACACTGCTTTAGACAATGCTTTTCAAGGTGTAAATGATATGATTTGCAATCAGTTGGAGTTAACAAATAAGCGTATATTAATTCCACAAAACCAAACCATAAAAAAACTGACCACTTTTGTTCCAACTAAAGAAGCCGAACAGTTACGAAATGCTTTATTTCAAGCGGGAGCAGGCAGTATTGGTAATTATAATGATTGTAGTTTTAATGTAGAAGGGATTGGCACATTTAACGGCAATGACAATTCCAACCCAACAAAAGGCAAAAAAGGACAAGTTCATTCTGAAAAAGAAACTCAAATAACCGTTACCTATGCCAAACATTTAGAATCACATATTCTTCAAACACTTTTTAAAACACATTCCTATGAAGAAGTCTCCTATGAAATAACAACTTTAGAAAACAAAAATCAGCATATCGGCATGGGCATGATTGGGGATTTAAAAGAAGCCATCGACGAAAAAGACTTCTTGAACTATGTAAAAGTTAAAATGAATACCACACATATTAGGCATTCCCAATTTTTAAATAAAAAGATTAAGAAAGTAGCTGTTTTGGGCGGTTCGGGAAGTTTTGCCATAGAAGCAGCTAAAGACTCTGATGTTGATGCATTTATAACAGCAGATTTAAAATATCATGATTTTTTTATGGCTGAAAATAGGATTCTTTTAGTGGATATTGGACATTATGAAAGTGAGCAATTCACAAAAAATATATTAGTTGCATATCTTACAAAAAAAATCACTAATTTTGCAGTCGTTTTATCAAAGACAATTACCAATCCTGTTAAGTATTTTTAAAGTATGGCTAAAAAAGAACAAACTGTTGAAGAGCGCCTAAGAGCTTTATACGATTTACAACTCATCGATTCACGTATTGATGAAATAAGAAATGTTCGTGGAGAACTTCCATTAGAAGTTCGTGATTTAGAAGATGAAGTTGCTGGACTAAATATAAGATTAGAAAAACTTGTATCTAGTTTACAAGTTATAGATAATGATATTGTTTCTAAAAAGAACCTTATCGAAGAATCTAAATCTTTAATGAAAAAGTATGCTGAGCAACAGAAAAATGTTAGAAATAACAGAGAGTTTAACTCGCTTACTAAAGAAATCGAGTTTCAGGAATTGGAAATTCAATTAGCAGAAAAACATATTAAAGAATATAAGTCTCAAATCGAGCAGAAAAAAGAGGTTATTTCCGAAACGAAAGAACGCCTAAAAGAGCGTGAGAATCACCTTAAACACAAAAAAAGTGAGCTTGATGCTATTCTAGCTGAAACCGAAAAAGAAGAACAAGCTTTAATTGAAAAATCTCAAGATTACAAAGAACAAATTGAAGAGCGTTTAGTTGCTGCTTACGATAGAATTCGTAAAAATGTAAAAAACGGTTTAGCAGTAGTAGCTATTGAAAGAGGTGCTTCTGGAGGTTCGTTTTTTACCATTCCACCACAAATACAAGTAGAAATTGCTTCTCGTAAAAAAGTAATTACAGATGAGCATAGTGGTCGGATTTTGGTTGACGCTGTATTAGCAGAAGAACAAAAAGAAAAAATGGCAAAATTGTTTTCAAAATTTTAATCCGTTAAAAACGATATACTTAAAGCCTTCATAAATTATGAAGGCTTTTTTATTTGTGAAAACTTTCACAATTAAAAATAAAAAGGTTTTCTAACTTTATACGACTAGATAATAAAACTTATTTATGAAAAATATTATTTCAGCTATAGCGCTAACTATTTTATTCAGTTGCCAAAACAAGGCCCAAAACACCCAAAGTCAAAAAGTTACAGACTCTAAACCAGTTCAAGTGCCTATTCAAAATGGCAAAGCACGAGCCTATTTTGCTAGTGGCTGTTTTTGGTGTGTAGAAGCTGTATACGAAAGTATAAAAGGTGTTGAAGAGTCTATAAGCGGATACTCCGGCGGCCATACCAATAATCCAACATATGAAAGCAGCAATACAGGAAGAACCGGACACGCAGAAAGCGTAGAAGTTATTTACGACCCAAAAATAGTAAGTTTTGAAACCTTGGTAGATGCCTACTTTGCCTCTCAAAACCCAACACAGGTTAATGGACAAGGCCCCGATAATGGTTCGCAATATCGCTCTATTATTTTTTATCAAAACGAGGAGCAAAAACAAATCATTTTAAAAAAGAAAGAAGCCTTAGCTAAAAAATTAAATGCAAAAATTGCTGCCGAGGTTTACCCTTTCCAGAAGTTTTGGATTGCTGAAGATTACCATCAAAATTATGAAAAGCTTCACCCAAATAATAGTTATATAAGAAACGTGTCTATTCCCAGATTGAAACGTTTTCAAGCTAATTTCCCAAAAGAATTACTAAAAGAAAATCACTAAATCAATGAAAAATGCTATTCTAATTATCTTAACAATACTATGCGTTTCTTGTAACAAAAACCAAAAAAACGTAAGTGAAACCAAAGAATTGACCATAGCTGAAAAAATTGCTAATGCGCATGGTTACGTACATTGGAAAAACGTTTCAAAAATCGAGTTTACTTTTAATGTAGATAAAGACAGTAGCCATACCGAACGCTCATGGATTTGGGAACCAAAAAGGAATAACATATCTTTTTTAGCAGATAAAGATTCCATTGTCAATTATAACAGAACCAAAATAGATTCAACAAAAATAAATCTAGATAAAAGCTTTATTAATGATAAGTTTTGGCTGCTCATACCATTCCAATTGGTATGGGACAAAAACACAACCATTTCTGAGCCCATTAAAACCGAAGCACCTATAAGCAAAACACAAATGAATAAAATTACATTAACGTATCCAAATGATGGTGGTGGCTACACTCCTGGTGATGCTTACGATTTATATTATGGAGACGATTTCCTAATAAATGAATGGGTTTTTAGAAGAGGGAATGACGAAAACCCATCATTAGCAAATACCTTTGAAACATACCAAGTTTATAACGGCCTTAAATTAGCGACTGAACATAAAATGGCTAATGGTATGAATATTAACTTCACTAATATAAAAGTAACAGTAAAATAATCCAAATTTAAACTTCAATCGTATATGAAGTAAAATATCCCGCTTTAAGCGTCTATATATATTTAAAAGCTCTTTAACCTATAGTTAAAGAGCTTTTCTTTTTCAACCTATAAATATCGCACTAAAGCTTGTTTTAAATCATTTAAGCACCATTTCCAATACTCTAATCTGATTACAAATGCTCCGCTTCTTTATGAACTTCTCCATTCATATAATAACCCAACGCACCAGAAGGGCATAGCTTTATTTGATTCACCAAGGCTTCGGTTGACGCAGCATCTATAGTAATCCAAGGGCGTTCCCTAGGTTTAAATACCATTGGTAATCCTTTGGCACAAATTGCAGAATGTATACATTTCTCTGGCTCCCAAGTTATGGTAACTTCCCCGTTTGAGTATTCTTTGATTTTGTCCATTTTTAAAAATTTAAATAAATATACAAAAAATGAATATGGAAGTAAAGGTAAATTCTACTGACCATTTCTTATTTTTGTTGTAAACAAAATTATGAATTTAAACTTAAAAAATAAGTATGCTTTAGTTTGCGGAAGCACACAAGGCATCGGAAAAGCTACAGCAATAGCATTAGCTTTTGAAGGTGTCCATGTTACTTTGGCAGCTCGAAATGAAGAAAAATTAAAGCAAGTTTTATCGGAATTGCCGAATCCAGAAAATCATACTTATATTGTAGCAGACTTTTCAAATCCGGAAGATTTACATTCCAAAGTGGTTTCATTCATTCAAAAAAACCATGGATTTCATATTTTAGTCAATAATACCGGTGGCCCTAAAAGTGGTGCTATTTTGGATGCTTCGATTTCAGAATTTGAAAATGCCTTTACTCAACATATAAAGTGCAACCATTTATTGGCTCAAGCACTTATACCTTTTATGAAAACGGAAGGCTTTGGCAGAATCATAAATATCATTTCAACTTCTGTTAAGGAACCCATTCCCGGACTTGGTGTTAGCAATACTATAAGAGCAGCCGTTGGTAATTGGAGTAAAACCCTATCTAGTGAAGTTGGAGCTTTGGGAATTACGGTAAACAATGTGCTTCCTGGTTTTACCGATACCGAACGCATTGCTGAAATAATAAAAATAAAGGCAAAAAATGAAGGCATTTCCATTGAAGAAATGACTACAGCAATGAAAAACTACTCGCCAGCAAAACGATTTGCAACACCTGAAGAAATTGCAAATGCTGTTGTTTTTTTAGCAAGTGAAGCCGCCAATTACATAAACGGTATTAACTTGCCTGTTGATGGCGGCAGAACAAAAAGTCTTTAAAATATGTATTTCATCCCAGAAGCATTAGATGATTATGTTGTAAAACATTCTGAAGACGAACCAGAACTATTACAACAACTTAGTAGGGAAACCTATCAAAAAATATTGCAACCACGCATGCTAAGTGGGCATTATCAAGGGAGATTGCTTAGTATCATTTCTAAATTGGTAAATCCGAAAAACATTTTAGAAATTGGCACTTATACGGGTTATTCCGCTTTATGTTTAGCTGAGGGCATACAAACTTCAGGAGAATTACATACTATAGATATTAATGAAGAGTTAATTGATTTTCAAAGGAAATATTTTGATAAATCCAATTACGGAAAACAAATTTTTCAGCATTTAGGAAACGCCTTGGAAATTATACCAAAATTGAATAAAACATTTGATTTGATTTTTATTGATGCCGACAAGGACAATTACCCAAACTATTTTAATGTCATTATTGACAAACTGAACATTGGAGGCATATTATTATCTGATAATGTTTTATGGAGCGGCAAAGTCATTGAACCTATTAAAAAAGATGACACATCAACCAAAGCGTTATTAGAATACAATACACTTTTAAAAGAAGACAAACGTATAGAAACGGTTATTTTGCCTATAAGAGATGGTTTAACCATAAGTAGGAAAGTAACGCTATAACACCTTTTAAGAAGCCTTGATAAATTTAGTAATGTCTCTCTGTTTATTAATATTGGCTGAAATAATTTGATAAAACTCATAATTATCAAATGGCTTGGTAATTATATCATCATAACCTATATTTTTATGATCTTCTTTCACCTCTTCAATGTCTGCGGCCGTTAACGCGATAACAGGGATGGTATCATTAAATTTTCTAATGGCCATAGTAGCCTCATTTCCATTCATTAAAGGCATATTGATGTCCATTAAAATAAGGTCGAAATTATTATTTTTTATTTGCTCAATGGCTTCCAGTCCATTATTAGCTATGGTACATAAATAGCCCTCTTTATTTAGCAAGTTTTTTGTTACAATCTGGTTTATTTTATTGTCTTCTGCAACTAAAATTCTGTACTTTTTACTTCCAGAAATGATGTTGTTTTGTTTATTATCAGAATCAGAAATAGCATTTGTTCTACTATTATCTATTTCAAAATTCACGTTAAAGCTAAATTTCGATCCTTTACCCACCTCACTTTCAAGTTCAATTTTACTTTCAAACAATTCAATTAATTTTTTCGTTATGGAAAGCCCAAGACCAGTACCTTGATAATTAAAATTGCTTTCGTCTTCCAATTGTGAGAAGTTATTAAATATGGTTTTAAACTTTTCTTCAGGTATGCCTATACCATCATCTTCTACTTCAAAACGCAATCCAACCTGGTTATTATCCAAACTCATTAATCTCGCTCTTAAATTAATAGTGCCACTTTCGGTAAATTTTACGCTGTTACCAATTAAATTAATTAAAACCTGGGATAACCTAACACTGTCACATTTAATATATTCTGGCACATAGCTATCAATGTAGATTTTAATTTTGTTATTGGTTTCTTGAAGCCTGTATTCAAACGTATTCGCTATACTTTCCAACAGATCTTTTACATTGACGGATATATTTTTCAATTCTACTTTTTGGTTTTCCATTTTACTTACTTGTAAAATATCGTTTATTAGATTTAAAAGATAGTCCCCCGAATATTTTAAAGATTTCAACAATTTAGTATCTCTATAACTTAAATTATTATTGCTAAGCAAAAGTGATGTGATGCCCACGACACCGTACAGAGGGGTTCTTAATTCGTGTGATACATTAGAAATAAATTTTGATTTCAATTCAGAGGATTTCAGAGCTTGTTCTTTGGTTCTTTCCAACTCCATATTACGTATCTCCAGAGTTTTGCTTAGTTTTCTTTTGGAAGTGTAACTTACATATAATGTAATTAATGAAGCGAACAACAATAATAATGTTATGGAAATAATAAGGTTTACCATTTTAATCTTATTATTTGCTTGTTGTTGCTCTAATTTTTCAATATTAGCAAGATGCGCATTGTTTTTATAATCTTCAATAAGAAATTTGGATTTAGTAACTAAATCTTTTTTTAATTCCTCTTCGTTTAAAAACCTATCTCTATAATTATTATGTTTTAATAAAGCTATGTAAGCATCTTCATTATTTCCCGATTTAGCTGACGACAAAGACAACTCCTCGTAGGCTTTACTTAAAAGTTTTAGATTTTTATTGTCTTCTTCCAAAAACGTTATGGCTTCTTTAAATCTTGAATTTGCATTATTATATAAATCTTGCTTAACAAAATAAAGTCCGTATATGTAATTGAAATACCCATTAGAATAAGTGCTTGCTGTATTGCTTTTTAAATTCTCTTCAATCTTCAGCAAACTAATCAATGCTTGTGCTAACTGATTATTATTTATATATGCCTCACTTAAATTGATTCTAACATCAAATAAAAAAGCTTGTATTTGTTGCTTTTCATTGTCGTTAACAATATTTAAACCATATTTTAATGCATTTTCAAAGTATGAAATAGCATTTTCAAATGCGTTATTACTTTTATACAGCTTCCCTAAACTTATGTAAGCATTAGCAATTAAATGATCATCCTTGGCATACTTTGCAGATTTCAACATAGCCTTATAGCAATTTTCTGCTGCATTATCATTTTGCATCAAAATATAAATATTGCCCAAACTATAATTTGCAATGGCATTCCCATAATCATCCTTAATGGTTTCTGATAAAGCTTTTGCTTTATTAAAACCATTAAAAGATTTTACAATATCATTATTATCGTAATAAATTAAAGCAGTGGAGTTTATACTATCAATTTGTTTGATAATTTCTCTATCCCTTTGACCAAAGGTCAACGAAGTAATGGATAGAAAACAGATTAGTAGATTAGTTTTCATTTATTTGCAAAATTAGATTTGGGATTACCAAAGTATTTTATTTTACAAACAGGTTTAAAAAAAGTCGTTAAAACGTCCCTTAAAAAAGTTTAATAGATGAACGGCGCTATAAATGGGAAGAAAAATAAAACTAATTTAAAGCTTTCGCTTTACTGAACCTGTAAAATCATCTAGATTCTCTTTAGCTTCATTAAGCTCTTTGGTGATATCGGTAGTGATATTGGTATCAATACCATTTCTTTCAGCGGTTTTGGTTATTTCATGTTTAATGTCGTTGGTAGCGTCTTTAAGAACACGCATGCCTTTACCAAGACCTCGCGCGATTTCAGGTAACTTATCGGCACCAAAAACCATAATGGCGATAAATAGTATAAATGCTATTTCGCCACCGCTAATAAATAATAATGTAGGTTGTAATATCACGTTACAAATATATGAAGTTGCAACAACACAATAAAAAAAATCTTGTTTATTAATAAAAACATTAACAAACAAGATTTTATAAAATAAATAGGTAATACAAAACTAACTTCCTACCTTCTCTTTAAATGCATCGAAATCACTTTCTTGGACCTGTTTGGGCCATGAATTGTTTGACGTATCAATATCAGCGGTTTCTAAATTGGGATCTATAATAATGCTAATAATTTCTTTATCGGATGCTATTGCTTTATTAACTTCTTTATCATTGAGTCTCCAAACTTCAGCAGGATAGGTTTCCATTTTTGAAGTTCCATCAACATATTTATACTCAACAATAATAGGCATCACCAAACCTCCAGGTTTCTCAAAAGTTACATTATAAAAATATTTAGGTGCTTTTAACTTGCTGAGTTCTTCTCGAGTAAAATTATTTGTTAAATAATCATTAAGTGCCTTTGAATTATCGGTTAGAGAACCATTTTTAAGAGCATCAGTATAATCTTCGCTTCCTTCTTCAACCAAATAGACCAGAGGGCGTAAATCACTTTCTAAAAGACCTCTTTCTTTCATATAATCCCTCATATACTTATTAGGTTTTGAGGACACATAATATTTTTTCACATCTTTTATGCCAATATCTACCCAATCGGTTGTGTAGAACCAACCACGCCAGTACCAATCTAAATCTAGGGCAGAAGCATCTTCCATAGTACGGAAAAAATCTTCTGGAGTTGGGTGTTTAAATTTCCATCGATTGGCATATTCCTTAAAAGCATAATCAAAAAGTTCGTGTCCCATAACCGTTTCCCTTAAAATGTTAAGAGCGGTTGCTGGCTTATAATAAGCATTATTACCGAGTTCTCTTGTTGCTATATTCTGCCCCTTAGACATAATTGGATTTATGAAATCTTGGTCTCCAGACATATAAGGAATAATTAAAGGTGCCGGACCAGCATCTGAAGGGAAATTTTTGTGTTGGGGCGACAGGGCGGAAGGATAATTTTTCCCAAACTCCTGTTGGGCCAGATATTCAAGAAAGGTATTAAGTCCTTCATCCATCCAAGCCCATCTTCGCTCATCACTATTAACAATCATAGGGAAAAAATTATGGCCAATTTCATGTACAATGACCCCAAACATACCATACTTCACACGGTCGCTATAGGTACCGTCTTCATTTGGTCTACCATGGTTCCAACAAATCATGGGATACTCCATGCCTTGGTTATGGGCATGCACCGATATCGCCTTGTGGTATGGGTAATCAAACGTCATATTAGAATAAGTCTTTAAAGTACTGGCCACAACCTTGGTTGACCAATCTCCCCAAAGAGGATTACCTTCTTTCGGGTACATGGATACCGCCATGACATCTTTATCTCCTATTTTAACGGCCATCATATCGTAAACAAATTTTCTAGAAGTAGCAAAGGCAAAATCACGAACATTTTCTGCATATAATTTCCATGTTTTTGTTTCTGTAGAAAAACTTTTTTCAGCTGCTTCAGCTTCTTTTTGAGTGACAATTAAAATAGGTTCATCATAAGATTTCTTAGCTTGCTCGTAACGCTCCATCATGGTTTTAGAAAAGACATCCTTTCTATTCATCAATACCCCTGTACCGTCCAAAATATGGTCGGCAGGCACCGTAATGTTTACCTCAAAATTCCCAAAAGGCAAAGCAAATTCATCATTACCAAAAAACTGCATGTTTTGCCAACCTTCAACATCGTTATATACTGCCATTCTTGGATAAAACTGACCTATTACATAAACCCTATTACCATCTTTTGGAAAGTATTCATAGCCCGAACGGTCTCTTAAAGGCACATGATCATTTATGTTATACCACCATTTCACATTAAATGAAAATTTATCCCCGGTTTTCATAGGTTTGGGCAATTCAACTCGCATCATGGTATTATTTACCATATATTTTAAAGCTGTTCCATTAGTATCTTTAACCTCTTCAATATTAAAGCCGCCATCAAACGGATCTTTCAAATAATTTTCAACAAATTTGTCTGGAAAAATATAAGGATCGAAGCCAGTTGATTCAATTAAAGGGGTTTGAGAGTTTTTTGACCTCTTATTTTGGTCTAATTGAACCCAAAGATATTTCAGTTCGTCGGGGGAATTATTTGTATAGGTAATAGTTTCAAAACCTGATAGTTTAGTATTTTTATCGTCTAAAACAATATCCATTTTATAGTCGGCCTGTTGTTGGTAATATGCAGGGCCTGGCGCCCCTGATGCCGTTCTGAATTGATTTGGAGACGCAAATTCTTCATCTAACTGCCGAAACTTATTTGTATTTGTATGTCCGGGTTTTCGTTCGGTTTTCCGTTGTTCTTGGGCAAAAATACCAGTCGCTATAAAGAACAGTATTGAAGTATAATACAGCAATTTTTTCATTATGGTCTAAATTTAATATTGATGAATAATTTGCATTTAAGCAAATTGGTTGAATTATTATTAGTTAAAAGTCAGGCAAAGTAATAATTTTAAAAAAATCTTCCAACCAATTAATTGAAATTTAACATGGCATTATCATTTTGGGAGGTTAATAGATAATTCTTAAACAACGCATTTATTTTTAGCTTAACCATATTCTGTTGTTCATCAAATAAATCGAATAAAACCTTATTGGTAATTTGAAAAGAATGGATATCTTTTATTCCTTCTATTTCCAAATAAACCTTTACTACATCTAAATCAGTTTCTTTTCCAATGAAATTAAAATCTACATCCTTTCCGTTGATTTTAATTTTAATCTTTTCGGCTAAATATTTTTTAATGTAAGCATCATTAACCATAGCGTTATCAGCATCATTTAAGTCTATAGTTTTATCATAGCGTTGTCTTAACAGATTTTCAAAATCATCCATAAAAATCCTTGAGATTATCTGAACCGATTGTTTCTCTTTTATATATTCTATTTGTGTCACACTTACATAAAATTTATGAATCGTAGTAAATGCAGAAACGGATAAAATAAGCAGCAAAATTGAGATTTTTACAAACTTCATCTTTATAAATTATTTGCAAATTTACTTCTTTTCAACGTTCCTAAAAATTATACAAAACTATTAATCTTCTGTGCCACTTTTATTCTCAAGATACTGTTTGTATTTCATTTTTAAAAATTTTAAAATCTCAAAATCATTTTGATTTATACATACATCAATAAAATTTTCATCATCTGCACAGAAATAAAAAAACTCCATTCTTAAGTGCTCATCCAAAGGATTAGATGCAAAAAAATCTTTACCCAATCTCCCTTTTATATTTTGCATCAAGGTTTCTCTCTCTTCAAGTTTTACTCTGTTTTTTAGAATCTTGGTTCTACCAGAAAGTCCATTTATTATTGGGTTTAAAGGTATTGTTCCTGTTAAAGGTGAATACCATTTTAACTTTTGACCACCAGGACCTGTTGTAGCCTCGTTCATTACACGTTCACTTTGCGTTGCTATTTTACCTGTATAACCCGGTATACCCAAATCATAAAAATTAATAGGTGGCTCGCCTTCAATATTATTAATATCCTTTAGTAAATCACCACTAAGTCTATTACCTAAAGTCACTTCTCTAAGCTCATTAATATGTTCATCTAAAACAACCTTAATTGTTTTTAATAATAGCATATTATTATCTATAACCACATATTTTGTTTTGTGCAACATGGACGAAAATTGTAAAGTGTCATTAAGTTTTGCCATAATTGCAAACTCACCATTAGCATTTGTTATGGCATAATTATAGGTGGTTTTGTTTATAATATTAATATTCTCAATTCCAGTAGTGCTTTCTACAGTTCCTTTAATTTCAACAGATTGTGACATTCCTATTTGGAACGATAATAATATTAAAAGTTGTCCAATGTGTTTACTTTTTGGCATTGTAATTCCCTAAGAATAATTTGATTGATTTTACCAACATTTACAATATGCTAGTTTTTACTTTCACTAAGATTATCCAAGTATTGTTTATATTTCATACTTAAAAATTCCAGTATTTCAAAATCAGTTTCATTTTTACACTTCTCAATAAAATTTTCATCATCGGCACAGAAATAAAAAAATTCCATTTTTAAATCGTCTTCCAAAGGATTTGAGGCAAAAAAATCTTTAGCAAATTGCCCTTTAATGCTTTGCATGAGCGCTTCCCTTTCTTCAAGTTTTACTCTGTTTTTTAGCATTTTGGTTCTTCCTGAAATAGCATTTATAAGAGCTGTCGCAGATATTGACCCACCTACGCCTCCTAAAGATCCCCCCGCTTTTGGACTAAATTCTGAGGCTTCGCTTAATCGTCTTTCACTTTGAGTCGCCACTTTACCTGTATAACCTGGTACACCAACATCATAAAAATTAATGGGTGCATTCCCTTCAATATTTTTAATGTCTTTAAGTAAATCTCCGCTAAGCCTATTACCTACAGTTACTTCTCTAAGTTCGTTAATATGCTCATCTAAAGCAACCTTAACTGTTTTTAATAGTAGCAAATTTTTATCTACAACTACATATTTAGTTTTATGTAGCATGGAAGAAAATTGCAAGGTGTCATTAAGTTTTGCCATAATTGTAAACTCACCATTGGCATTTGTTATGGCATAATTATAAGTGGTTTTGTTTATAATATTAATATTCTCGATTCCAATAGCACTTTCTACAGTTCCCTTAATTTCTACAGTTTGTGACATTCCTATTTGAAGGGATAGCAATATTAAAAGCAGTGCAGCATGTTTATTCTTTAACATGGTGTTGCTTTAAGAACAATTCACTTTGCTTTACCAAAAAATCAATCCTTTCAAATTCTTGTTTATCATTCAATAGTTCTTGAGATAAGCCATTATTTTCAACAAAAGCAATAAACTCCTCTATCCTCTCTATGGGAATATTAAATGTGTCATTAATGAATTTCCGGGAATACACATCTACCAATAATTTAGGCCTTTCAAATTTGGGTTTATCTTCTATGTGAGCGTTTTTTTTAGGTTTAAAAAGCATGTTCGCTATTTTTACAAAATCAACCCCATTATAAAATTCATGATTATTCATTACTGCATTTAAATCTTTTTTAACCTTAAAATCATTATGACCCATTTCGTCATACATTTCCAGATCATGCATGTTTCTTAAATCAATATCAATTTTAGGAGGGATTTCAACATTTTCTACATCAACCGCTAAGCTTCCTGATAAACCATGCCTTAATAAAACTGCGCTTAGTTGATTGACATATTCAACTAAATAGATTTTTAAGACACGAGACTCAATAACGTCTTTTGTTATACTAACTTTTTGGGGCTCAAACTGTAATGCAGAAATTTCAACAACATCGTTTTCTGCAACTTCTAAAAGAAATTCTCCTTTTTCGTTTGTTATAGTCCCTATATTGGAAGATTTATTATAAATGGCAACAGCTTCAATATCATTAGCATTTGCATACATAAACCCATGAACTTCTACCCTGTTAATTGTTTGACCAATTAAAAATTTAGATGATAATAAACATAAAATAAGAAGTAGTTTTTGTTTCAAGCTTTTGATTTATTCCTAAAGATAAAGAACGTTTTTCAAATCTTAAATAAAATGTAACTTGTCTATAAATTTTTGTTAAAGTGAACATTTGTTTAGTTTTACATAAAACATGATATTGATATGAAAAACATGATCATTGCCAGCACTTCTACTTTACACGGAAGCGGTTATTTAGAATATCTTTTGGATGATTTAGCATCCCTGTTTAAAGATGCTTCTGAAATTATATTTATTCCTTACGCAAGACCAAGTGGTATATCTCATGATGATTATACTGAAAAAGTTTCGGAAGCTTTTTTTAAAATCAAGAAACAAGTGAAAGGCATCCACACGTTTGAAAATCCTGTAACTGCTATTAAAAATGCTGAAGCTATTTTTGTGGGTGGTGGGAATACCTTTGTTTTACTTCATCAATTGTATAAAAATAATTTAATACCTGTCTTAAAAGAAACCGTTGTTAGCGGAATCCCTTATTTAGGCACAAGTGCCGGAAGCAATATTTGTGGGTTAACTATAAAAACCACTAACGACATGCCTATTGTATATCCTCCAAGTTTTAATGCTATTGGTTTAGTTCCATTTAATATCAACCCACATTATTTAGACCCCGATGCCAATAGCAAGCACATGGGCGAAACCAGAGAAACAAGAATACAGGAATTCCATCATTTTAACACACAACCTGTCATAGGCTTGCGGGAAGGCAGTTGGCTTCATGTAAAAAACAAGTCCATCATTTTAAAAGGCGATTTAACCGCAAGAATATTTGAACAAAATAAAACGGCATATGAAGTGGTCTCTGGAACGGAATTGAATACCTTAAAATAAAAAAACCTCACCATTTAAGTGAAGCTTCCAGCGGGAGACCGGGCTCACTTCGACAAACTTCGTTTGCTACTTTCAAAACAAAATATATTTTGTTTTTCAGTAATGCTCAAGATAAACTTCTCCCTCTGAAATTTTATTGACTGTCAAAATTAAACATAAAAAAAGCCCCACTGTTTGAGTGAAGCTTTTAGAGCGGGAGACCGGGTTCGAACCGGCGACATTCAGCTTGGAAGGCTGACGCTCTACCAACTGAGCTACTCCCGCAATTCCACCGCAAATATATATAAACTACACTTTCATTTGCAACAAAAAAACATAACTTCTTGAAAAATGATTTTTTAAATAGTTCAGTATTTTATAAACACATAAAAAACACCACCTCATTCTTATTTTGTTTAAGTTTGAAAAATCATTTTATCTATTATAAATGCTAGAAAATTCAAATTATAGAATTGGGCTAATAACCTCAAAAGAAGCTTGGTCTATAAGACAGCCTGTTTTACGTGAAGGAAAGCCAATAGAAGCTTGTATTTTTGATGGGGACGATTTTGAAACCACATTTCATGTCGGTTTATTTGTTGATAAAACCTTAATTGCGGTTGCCACATTTATGAAGAATCCCAATGTCCTGTTTTTAGAAAAAAATCAGTTTCAATTGCGCGGCATGGCTGTACTAAAGGAATTTCAAGGTCAAGGCTATGGCCACCATATTTTAAAATTTGGAGAATCCATTTTAATAAAACAAGGCGTAAAAATGATTTGGTGCAATGCCAGAAAAATTGCTGTTAATTTTTATCAAAGGAACCATTATACCATAAAAGGAGACTCGTTTATTATTCCTGACATTGGGATTCATTATGTTATGGGTAAAACTTTATAAACCAATCATAAAAAATTGTACTTTTATTAAATGAGAAGTAGAAATTTTAAAGTCAGGTTATTAATCGGCGTTGCCATTGCTTTATTTTTTGTGTTTAAAAGATGTAGTCAACAAGAAGTGAACCCATATACAGGAAGAACGCAAACTATATCCATGACTGCGGATAAAGAAATTGCCATTGGTTTACAAAGTGCTCCTCAAATAGCTCAAGAATATGGCGGTTTGTATCCTAACAATGAATACCAAGCTTTCGTTGATAATGTAGGCAATAAATTAGTTAATAATAGTGTTGCAAGAGACACCCCTTATAAATACGAATTTCATTTATTATCAGATCCCAACACTATTAACGCATTTGCACTTCCTGGCGGACAAATTTTCATAACCTATGCCCTATTCTCTAAATTAGAAAATGAAGGTCAACTTGCTGGTGTTTTAGGCCATGAAATTGGACATGTTATTGGGCGCCATAGTGCCGAACGTATTGCAGAAAGTGAATATTGGCAAGGTTTAATTACCGCTGGCAATGTTGGAGCTGATATAGGAAATGTGATTGGTGGTATTGGACAAAATACGCTTCTCACTAACGGAAGGGATGATGAATTGGAGAGTGATGATTTAGGTGTTTTGTTTATGTTGAAATCTGGCTACAATCCTGAAGAAATGATTGATGTTATGGAAATACTAAAAGCCGCTGCGGGACCTAATAGGTTGCCAGAATTCAAAAGCACACATCCCGACCCCGAGAATAGAATAGAAAAAATTAAAGAGGCTATTGATAAATACAAAAAAAACCCTGAAATTCAGGGTTTGTAAGGAGTGACTAACTCAAATAATTTATATATGCGTATTATAAATTATTTATTTTTTCATGGCTTCTTCTAAAATAGCTTTAGCATCGTCAGCTTTGTGTAATTCGGCATATTTCATAGCTGTCATACCTTTATCCGATTTTGCTTTTAAATCCGCTCCATTGGCTATTAAAAGTTTTAAAATATCTGTTCTATTGTATTTAGCAGCATACATAACTGGTGTCATACCTTCAGATTTTTGATTAACATCGGTACCAAGTTCTACCAATTTTTTTACAGTTTCAAAATCGCCTTTAGCTATTGAAACACAAAAAGGGCTAACTTTTACTTTTGAAGATGATTGATAACTGTTTGGAGCTTTAATGGATGTTTCGGCATGTAATGTTACTACAGAAAAACATAATGCCAATGCAGAAATAATGATTGTTTTTTTCATGATGAATGATTTTAAATTGATTTTAGTGATTGTTTATTGATATAGTTAAGAGACGACAAAATTTAAAACCTGTTACATCAAAAAAAAATTATAACACATTTTTAACATTTAATTTACAGATTATTAATGTGTTATAACATCAAAGAAAAAAACTAAATAACCAATTATTTGAAAATTTGCTTTTCAATCATTGATTTAAAAACTTGCCATTTTTCTAAATCTCCATTTATTATATAGGTAGAGGAATGTTTAAAAAGTATCGTAATTCCACCTAACGCTCCCCCAACCAAGGCGCCAGAAAACCCACCTATTAAACCGCCTTCAGCTGGCGTATAGGGAAAAATCCAGTCGTTTGGGCTGGATGAAGAAGCAATTAAAACAGCTCCTAGAGCAGCACCCGTAGCAGCTCCAATAATAATATTATTACCAGGGGATTGTTTCGTTTTTATAAACCCTATATCATGTATACTTATTTCAATATTTTTATTTTTTTTGAGTCCAATAAAAGAATCATTAAGAAAAGCAATACGTCCTTTACTGATCATTTTACCATCCAAATTATATACTCTAATAAAGATATTGTGTTTTTTTATTTCTTTTTGAGCGCTGACACTGATATTTGACATAAAAAAAAATAATAATGCCGTTATTCTGATTTGTTGTTTAATTGTTTTCATTAGTGCTTTCATAATTTTATGTTTAATTATTATAGGTTAGTGTTGTAAATGTAATTTGCAATATTTAATAACCTTTTATATAAAACACTAATAATCAGGATTATTTTTCTTAAATTTCACAAAGTCTTCCAAAACCTACTTGTAATTTTTCAAAAAATGCAAGAGCAGTTTATTCAATATTTGAAGTCGAAAGCACTTAACAACACGTCGTTTGTTGATGAAATTGCAGGTATATTAGATATCGGTAATGACGCGGCTTACAGGCGCATTAATTCGAAAACAAGTTTAACTTTAGAAGAAGGGGTTAAACTTGCCAGACACTATAAGATGTCATTGAATCAATTATTTGAAGTTGGTAACCAAAATACTATTGTTGCTGATTTGTCTCCCCCGATACATGATATTAAAGGTCTAGAAGTATGGTTAAATCAATCTTACAACAGTGTTTATCCTTTAACTAAACTAAAAAGCGCTTCTATAATTTATTCAGCTAAAGACATCCCGCTTTTTCATACGCTAAAGGATTCTTTTTTATCTCGGTATAAAATGTATGTTTGGTTAAAGGATGTAGATTCTAACATGACTAGAGACAAAATCAGTTTTGAGGATTTTATAAAAAACATTCCCCAATCTTTACTTGAAAGTGCTTTTAAATTAGGTCAAGTTTATAAAGACATTAATATAACTGAAATTTGGAACAACACTACCATTAATGGATCGTTACAGCAGGTACTTTATTACTTTGAATCTGGATCACTCTCTAAAGAATTAGCCTTAACAATATGTAATGACATTGAAGATGTGGTTCGCCTTATTGAAAAACAAGCCATTCAGCAATCTTTAGTTGGTTCTGAAAATAAAGCCATCTACAACTTATATATTAACGATATTCATACCATGAGCAACACTATCATGGTGAAAACACCTTTTCAAAAAGTGTTTTTCACACCGTTTACAGTAATAAGCTATTTCAAAATAGAACATCAACCCACCTGTGAGCTCATGTATGAGTTTTTTGAAAAACAAATGAGCATTTCTAAGCTTTTGGTAAATGCAGGGGAAAAAGACAGATCTTTATTTTTTAACCGTATGATTCAAAAAATAAATAGATTGCGAGAACGCATTATTATTGATAATGATGCTTTTGATTTTGAATGATTCAAGCACGTAACTTGCAAAAATTAATTAATATTTAATTTCCTGTAACATTATCTGTTATTTATACGTATAACCACTGAATAATAGTATTCATTAAAAATACAGGAGAACTTTAGATGAGACAACTTAAAATTACCAAACAGGTTACTAATAGAGAAACCGCATCGCTAGATAAATATCTTCAAGAAATTGGAAAAGTTGACTTAATTACCGCAGACGAAGAAGTAGAATTGGCACAACGCATTAAAGCTGGCGATCAAGCGGCTTTAGAAAAGTTGACTAAGGCTAATTTACGTTTCGTTGTATCGGTAGCTAAGCAATATCAAAACCAAGGTTTAACATTACCCGATTTAATTAATGAAGGTAATTTAGGTTTAATTAAGGCGGCCCAACGTTTTGATGAAACTCGTGGTTTTAAATTTATATCGTATGCTGTTTGGTGGATTCGTCAATCGATTCTTCAAGCGCTGGCTGAACAATCACGTATAGTACGTTTACCTTTAAACAAAATTGGTTCCATCAATAAAATCAATAAAACATTTGCGTTTTTAGAGCAAAGCCATGAGCGTCCGCCAAGTGCTGAAGAAATTGCAAAAGAGTTGGATATGACCATTAACGATGTTAAAGAGTCTATGAAAAACTCTGGTCGCCACGTAAGTATGGATGCCCCTTTGGTAGAAGGTGAAGATTCCAACTTATATGATGTATTAAATAGTGGTGAATCACCAAACCCAGATAGAGAATTATTACATGAATCGTTACGCACAGAAATTGAGCGTGCTTTAGAAACTTTAACACCTCGTGAAGCTGACGTAATTCGTTTATATTTTGGTTTAGGAAACCAGCACCCAATGACTTTAGAGGAAATTGGTGAAACATTTGATTTAACTCGTGAACGCGTACGTCAAATTAAAGAAAAAGCAATTCGCAGATTAAAACATACATCTAGAAGTAAAATATTAAAAACATATTTAGGTTAGTAATTTCATAAATTACGACTAAATTATAGTTACAAACAGTTACAACATAACTGTTCGTTTTTTGATTGATGAAAGAACCCACGGCTGATTACCGTGGGTTCGCTTTTTAGCCCCACCCTAAATCCCTCCCCAAAGGTGAGAGACTTCAAAAAAGAGTTTCTATATTTGCAGAAACAATCCAATAATTCTAAATAATGGGCTCTAAACTAATCGCACCTTCATTACTTGCAGCAGATTTTGCCAATCTTCAACGCGACATAGAAATGGTAAACCAAAGTGAGGCCGATTGGTTTCATATTGATGTGATGGACGGTGTATTTGTGCCTAATATCTCTTATGGCATGCCAGTTCTTGAGTCGATTACCAAGCATACAAAAAAAACGGTTGATGTTCATTTAATGATAGTTGAACCAGATAAATACATAAGCACTTTCAAAAAATTAGGAGCTGATAATTTAACGGTTCATTACGAAGCATGTACGCATTTGCATAGAACGTTACAAGCCATAAAAGCTGAAGGCATGAAAGCTGGTGTGGCATTAAATCCGCATACGAACATAAACCTTTTAGAAGATCTTATTAACGATATAGATATTGTGCTTATCATGAGTGTTAACCCTGGTTTTGGAGGACAGATTTTCATTGAAAATACATATGATAAAATAAAAACACTTAAAGCTTTAATTACACGTAAAGGCGCCTCAACACTTATTGAAATAGATGGTGGCGTAAGTGCCACTAATGCAAAAATGCTTGTTGATGCCGGCGCAGATATCTTAGTTGCCGGTAGTTTTGTTTTTAAAAGCGAGCATCCTCTTGAAACCATCAAGGAATTAAAAGCGATAACGAATTACTAAAATTGTTTCAATAGGAAATTTATTAAATCGGTTGTTGTTACAATGCCTATCAAAATATTATTATCAACAATGGGTAACGCATGAAATTCTTCCTTAGCTAAAATCTCAGCTACTTTTTTAACCGAAGTTGATGATGAAACACATGTTAATTTTTTGGTCATTACTTCCTCTATGGTTGTTTTAGACCTAACCACTGTGTGTATTGAATCATTATTATCAAATTCATCATCATCCCACAAACCAATACGTTGCAAATCCGTTTTACTAAGCATTCCTATAATGGATCTATCATATACAATGGGTATATGCCTTATATGGTGAATCTTGAATAAGTATTTTGCATCTTCAAGATTGTCTTCTTTTTTCAGACAAATAACACTATGTGTCATTATTGTAGAAACTGGAACCTTGCGTATCATGATGCTTTTTAGTTTAATGCTGACTATAAATATAAGCATATAAACTTTGAGGAAGTATGATAAAAATCATACTCACTACCATTACTAAAATACTTCTAATTTAAAATTGCTTTAAAAAATAATTTAATAGGTCTGTACTTGTTACAATTCCCACCAGAATAGATTCATCTACAACAGGCAATGCGTGAAACTCGCGTTTCGCTAAAATTTCGGTAGCTTCTTGTATGGTTGTATTACTGTCAATACACAAAACATCCTTAGTCATGACTTGTTCTATGGTAAAAGAATTATAAACAACAGTCTCTATACCATGCTCATCATTTGTCGTATCAGCATAGCTAATTTTAAGTAAATCCGCATAGCTTAGCATACCTATGATAGATTCTCCTTTAACTATTGGAATATGTCTTATTTTATGCTTCTTAAAAAGCATTTCGGCTCTAGTTAAGTCTTCAGACCTAGTTAAAGCAATAATATTTTTTGACATTATTTCTGAAACTGGAGTTTTCCCTATCATGATTATTAGATTTTAATTATACATTAAAATTAATACCAACAAAGGGAATAAATCATGACTTAAGTCATGTACTAAAAAATAAAAACCATTAAAAAAGAGATTAATAACCAGAAATATTAAAGTTGAGCATTTGCCTTACCTTTCCATAGATTTCTGGGAACTCGGACTTAAAATCCTGAGGTGTTTCTATAAAATTTTCTATAGCGACGGCCAAAAACTCAAATTGGTTGGTAAAGGCATATTTTCTAAAGTATTTTGATGCCATCAATCTATTTCTCAAATCTTCTTCCACAGCCAATAACTGTGAAAGTTCATTAAACGAATCACTAAAAATAGTAGAACTAATATCGCGTTCTTTAATGCTGTTTAAATGTATGGCATGTGTAAATTCATGTATGCCTAAATTTAAATTATCATTTTTTTTATCAAATCCCTGTTTAAAATCTTCCCAGGATAACACTAAGGTTTGAAATTTTGGATTAAATTCTCCTTTATGATACGTCTTGTTAGTATTTGAATAAAATTTATTTGGATACACCACTATTTTTGAAATAAGGGCAATATAAAAATCCCTAAAACCAAAAGTGAGCATGGCCGCGGTAGCAGATATTAAAACCTTTACTTCGTCTGTTATAACAAGATTATCTCTACCTATAAAGTCTTTATCCTTAATAAATGAAGCTACTCGATGTTCAAAATAAGATTTTTGTTTGGTGGAGAGTTTATTATAAAAGTGAAAATTATTTGTTAGGATATGCTTTTGTTGCCGATTAAGTTTTCTTAAAAAAGGATAAAAATGAATATAAAAGGGCCTTCTGTATTTTAACACATAAGCGACTTCAATCATTTTTATAGCAAAATGAAAAATCAAATACACACATACCGCAATAAAAACTCCTATAATTGTATTACTCCCCATAAAATTCTGCCTTGAGATGTTTTGTACACCCTAAATAACGATTTACCAAAATTAAAATTACAAAAACATAACCGTAAAACCTCTTTTTAATTTTATTAGCAATAAACTTCTACTAATACCATCTTACTTAAATTGATTCGTTTACCCGTGAAATAAAAACATTTTCATGTTAAAAATGTATCTTTAAAAGCAAATAATCTTTATGAATTATTAAATTTATTGTTTATGGGAAAGGATGTTAACACAATACCTTGTAATTTCACAATGAACTCGTTTAAACTTTTATTGTTACCACAAAAAACTAAAGATTATTCTTGATAAAAAACCAAAAACTAAACAATTTACTAATTATGAAAAAAATCACACCTTATTTAGTGGCTCTATCTATGATGTTTTCCACTATGTCTTGTTCCAAACCCGAACCTGGACAAGTTAAAACCGAAGATGGATGGGTGCAAGGAACCATTCAAGACAGTTTAACCATTTTTAAAGGCATCCCTTTTGCTGCACCACCCAATGGGGAGTTACGTTGGAAAGCTCCCCAACCCGTTGAAAAATGGGAAGGCATAAAACAAACAACAGAATTTGCACCTGGACCAATGCAAGGCGGAAATCCGCCTTCAGGAAAAAGCGAAGATTGTCTATACCTAAACATTTGGACACCTGCCCAAAAAGCTGATGAAAAAATTCCCGTGCTTGTATGGATTTATGGTGGAGGCTTTGGTGCCGGCGCCACATCTGAAACGGTTTATAATGGTGAAAAACTAGCTAAAAAAGGCGTTGTGCTTGTTAGTATAGCATATCGGGTTGGCATACTTGGATTTATGGCTCACCCAGAATTGAGTGCCGAAAATCCAAACAAGGTTTCTGGAAATTATGGGCTGCTAGATATGATTGCTGGACTGGAATGGATACAAAAAAATATCGCTGCATTTGGAGGAGACCCCAACAAAGTCACCATTTTTGGTGAATCGGCTGGAGGTATTGCCGTAAGCATGCTAAGCGCTTCTCCATTGGCGAAAGGCTTATTCCATGGTGCTATTTCACAAAGTGGCGGGTCGTTTGGACCTTCCCGTCCAACCACATATCCGGGGGAAAATCAAAAAACATTACAAGATGCCGAAAAAGATGGTGTGTTATATGCTGAAACCGCAGGCGTTTCTTCAATAGCTGAACTAAGGGGGATTGTAGCCGATAGCCTTCCAAGTGGCAGAGGATGGCCTATAATTGATGGCCACGTGATTCCAGATGATCAATATACCCTATATGAAGCTGGGAAGTTTAATGATACCCCTATTTTAGTTGGCTATAATTCGGATGAAGGAGCCAGTTTTACCCGTACAAAAGACCCAAAAGAATACATTGCAAGCGTGAAAGAACGGTATGGCGACTTTGCAGACGATTTGATAAAAGCGTATCCTGTTACCGACAGCACGGTTCCTAAAACGGCACGCGACTTATCCCGTGACGCTGCCTTTGGATGGCATACGTGGAGTTGGGCAAGGTTACAAGCCAAAAAGGGACAACATAAAGCCTATTTTTATTATTTCGACCAACATCCTCATTATCCTAAAGATTCTCCTCGTTATGGTTATGGTTCGCCACACGGGCAAGATGTTGCCTATGTGTTTATGAATTTAGATGCCTCTAATCCTGAAACCACTAAAACCGATCTTGAACTTTCTGAAGCAATAGGCACCTATTGGACAAACTTCGCTAAATATGGGAATCCGAATGGCGAGAATGTTCATGAATGGCCAGCTTTTAGCGATGCCAATCCCGAAGTGATGTATTTGGGTCCAACACCACATCTTGGACCTGTACCAAGTGCTGAGTCCCTTGAGGTATTGGATGATTATTTTGAATGGCGACGAACCCCAGAAGGTGAAGCTTGGGCTAAATAAATTTAAACATCAAAAAAACGAACCACTAAACTAATCGTATGGATATGAAAAACTTAACTCGCCGTCATTGGCTTAAAGGCATCTCCATGGGTGTTGCTGGCCTTATGGTACATGAACGGGCAACCGCCAAAAGTGGTGAAAAAATCAATTATACAACTGCTCTTATAAATCCAAAGGATGATTTAAAAATTACAAAGCTAGAGATTATCCCTGTACATACACTTCGTACTATTTTTATAAAACTGCATACAAATGCTGGTATTATAGGGTTAGGAGAGGGTACTGTAGAAGGCCGGATAAATACGACTATAGCTGCAATAAAAGAGTTAGAAAATTATCTCATAGGCAAAGATCCAAGGTTGGTAGCTCATCATTGGCAGGCCATTTATCGCCACGCTTTCTATCGAGGTGGCATTGTTCTAACCTCGGCTCTTTCAGCTGTTGATATAGCTATGTGGGATATAAAAGGCAAAGCCTTGGGTGTTCCCATTTATGAATTGTTGGGCGGACTTACCCGCGACCGCATACGTGTTTACGGCCAAGCTCAAACACCCGAAGAAGCTAAAAAAATTATGGCAGAAGGTTATACATCAATGAAAGTTGGCGTAACTTCAAGTCGTGGGCGTTTATCCCGGTATGTGGAAAACCCTGATTTTGTTCAAGGAGTTGTTGAAAATGTTCAAGCCATACGTGACATTATAGGTCCGAAAGTAGATATGGGTATCGAGCTTCATGGTGATCATGAACCACAAACATCAATGATTTTAATAAAGGCATTAGAAAAATTTCAACCATGGTTCTACGAAGAACCTATACAATTTCAAAATTTACCACTAATGGCTGAAATGGCAAAAAAAACACATATCCCATTTGCTACTGGAGAACGTATGGTTACGAAATGGCAATTTCGTGATTTATTAGAACTTAAAGCTGCATCATTATTGCAACCTGACATTACACATTGTGGCGGTATTACCGAAATGAAAGCTATTGCTAATTTGGCTGAGGCCCATTATGCTGGTATGTTGCCACATGCTAAAGAAGGTATGATTGGTGCTGTGGCTTCCATGCACGTTGCCGCTACTATCCCTAATTTTGTTTCTCATGAACTTCCTAGTCTACAAGCCGCCCCAAATGACGGTGTGGAACGAAGTTATCTGGGTAAAAGTTATATAACAAAACCTTTGATCATGAAAAATAGTGAAATCATGGTAGCAGGTAATTTTGACGGCCCTGGATTAGGAATCTCTCTGGACGAAAACATTATTGAAAACGAAAAAAACGTTCCAGAATGGGAATTTCCTGAAATGTGGGATACTGATGGGTCTGTAAAAGACCATTAAAGTTTTTGTAGGCAATATTTACCCTTGTTTTATTATAGCTATATATACACAATTTAGAAAGAAACTGATAACGACCATTTAAACCTAGAATACAAATTAGCAAACTTCTAGAAACCAAAAAACCATGTAATTTTCTAATTACATGGTTTTTAGTGACCGCGGAGGGGTTCGAACCCCCAACCCTCAGAGCCGAAATCTGATATTCTATCCAATTGAACTACGCAGCCGAATTCCCGCGCAGGCGGGAATCTTTTTATATTTTTACGACAGCTTGGCTTTTACTATGCTGGAAATGGTTTTACCATCTGCTTGACCTGCCAATTCCTTACTTACAAGGCCCATAACTTTCCCCATATCTTTCATGCCTTGGGCGCCAACTTGATTAATAATATTTACAACTACTTTTTCAACATCCGCATCGCTTAATGCTACCGGCAAAAATTGACTGATGATCTCTGCTTCAGCCAATTCTGGTGCTGCTAAATCCTCGCGACCTTGCGCCAAATAAATGGCAGCACTATCTTTACGTTGCTTAACTTGTTTTTGAAGTATTTTAAGTTCTTGATCTTCACTTAATTCCGCTTGGGCGCCTTCTTCTGTTTGAGCCAATAAAATAGCTGATTTTACCGCTCTTAATGCAGTTAAAGCTGTTTGATCTTTTGCTTTCATGGCGTCTTTTAATGCCGACATGATACCCTCTTGTAAACTCATTGTAAATTGTATTTAGAATGCGAAGATAAAAAATAGAATCTTATTTGATTAGAATTTTATCAACGGCTTTTGATTAATATTATTGAGATTTTTGTCATTGAGGAAATAAAAAACCCGAAAAGCTGAGAGGTTCTTTTCGGGTTCATAACTAAGTTAGGTTAGCATATATTTTAATCTACGTTATCGTGTAAAAAAGAATTGTTTGTTCTTAATTGAATATCATCATTATCATCTACACCAATACTAGTTCTAGACATATCAGTTTCTGATGAATGTTTAGCTTCTTCAAGATTTACACCTTGACGCTTATAAGCTGGCACTTTTTCAAAATCATCAATTTTTGAACTATTGAATTTATAATTAAAATCCTTCATTTTACGTCTTCGCTCTTGGGCACGTTCTTTTAGCATATCTGAAATAGGACTATTCATAGGGTCTACCTCTTCACAAATGTCTTCAATAGCTTCTTTTTGTAAAATCTTCTTTTCAAAAACTACATTATAATCTTCTTCTTCGGCAATATCTTTAATTGATACTTGCTTTTTATTCATAGAAGATTCTACCTCTATACAATCTTCCAAAGTATAGCGAATATCACCTTCTTTATTAGATTCGGTTACCGTGATAAGTTCTACATAGTCATTAACGGGTATTTTTTTAACTTCCTCACTTGCATCATAAGACATCACATCATCCTCTGCAACAGTACTAGTATTAGTAAGGGGCAAATCGAACGTCAATGTAATTTGTTGCTCTTCCTCAACCTCAACCTCCTTTACTTTATTTGACATTTTAGTAACTGGCTTAATGATGAAGTCATCGTCTTCTTTGATAGTAGCCTTTATTTCTTCGTAAACAACTTTGATATTTTTTATGATATCAGTAGTCGGAATTAAATTGATATCTTTTAAAAAATATTCTTGCTTTGGGTTGATCTCTTGTTTTTTAGTTTCAGGTTGAACCAACTCTTCGTCAACTTCAATATCCAAGGTGTGGCGAACTTGAGGGGTTTCTTTTTTGGTTTCTAGTTCTATTACTGGCGCGATAATGACAGGTTCCTTTACTTTTGGGCTTAACTCCCTTTCATCAACTAAAGAATGAATCACTCTTTTGGTTTCACTATTAGAAATTTCATCTTGTTGCTCTACATTAAATCCTGTGGCAATGATAGTAACACCAATCGATTCTTCTAGCTTTTCGTCTTCACCAACTCCCATAATAATATTAGCCCCATGACCTGCTTCATTTTGAATATGGTCGTTAATTTCTCCAATTTCATCAATGGTTATTTCATGAGTACCAGAAACAATAAGCAGCAATACATTTTTGGCTCCAGTAATTTTGTTGTCATTTAACAATGGTGAATCAAGTGCTTTTCTAATAGCTTCTTGTGCACGGTTTTGACCTGATGCTAATGCAGATCCCATAATAGCGGTACCACTATTGCTTAATACTGTTTTAGCATCACGTAAATCGATATTTTGCGTGTAATGGTGCGTAATAACTTCGGCTATACCACGAGCAGCAGTAGATAGCACTTCATCTGCCTTGGAGAATCCAGCCTTAAAGCCCAAATTCCCATACACTTCACGAAGTTTGTTATTGTTAATCACAATTAAAGAATCTACCACACTTCTTAATTTTTCAATGCCTATTTGAGATTGCTCAATACGCATTTTACCCTCAAACTGAAAAGGCATCGTAACAATCCCTACTGTTAAAATATCTAAATCCTTAGCCATTTTAGCAATAATAGGCGCCGCTCCAGTACCTGTACCACCCCCCATTCCTGCGGTAATAAAAACCATTTTGGTGTTTGAATCCAACATATTAGAAATATCCTCATAACTCTCAACAGCAGACTGCTCACCTATATGTGGATTTGCTCCTGCACCTAACCCTTCGGTTAAGTTAAGACCTAATTGGATTTTATTTGGGACACCACTGTTTTGAAGTGCTTGCGCATCTGTATTACAAATGTAAAAGTCTACGCCTTTAATGCCTTGCTGGAACATGTGGTTGATAGCATTGCTACCGCCACCGCCAACACCAATAACTTTAATGACATTTGATTGATTTTTTGGTAAATCAAATGCGATACTTTCGAATTCTTTTTTGCTGCTCATAAATTCTGTTTTACTGGGGTTTGATACTTTATATTTTTTTAATTCAATGGATTTATTATTCTGCGTTATCTAAAAAATCTTTAACTCTTTCGGTTAACTTATCTAGAAACGAACGTCGTTCTTTGGCTGGTTTTTCAACAGGTTTTTCTTCTTGCTTTTCTTGTTCAGCTGCTTTAGGGGCCAATTTTTCTTTTAATTCTATTTTCTTTCTTTCGTTGCGTTTGATACCATCTAAAACCAAACCAACAGCTGTTGCAAATAAAGGACTTGTTATTTCCTCATCACTATCACCTGCCAAATGCTCGTTAGGATACCCTATTCTGGTATCCATACCGGTAATATACTCTACTAATTGTTTAAGATGCTTTAATTGAGCACCTCCACCTGTTAAAACAATACCGGCTATTAGCTTTTTCTTTTGCTCTTCATGCCCATAATTTTTAATCTCCACGTACACTTGTTCAATAATTTCTACAACACGTGCATGAATTATTTTGGACAGATTTTTTAAGGTAATTTCTTTTGGTTCTCTTCCTCTGAGTCCTGGAATGGAAACAATCTCGTTCTCTTTGTTTTCTCCGGGCCAAGCAGACCCAAATTTTATTTTTAATAATTCGGCTTGCTTTTCTATGATGGAGCAGCCTTCTTTAATGTCTTCTGTAATAACATTTCCCCCAAACGGAATCACGGCTGTATGCCGAATGATACCATCTCGAAAAATGGCTAAATCGGTGGTTCCACCTCCTATATCTATTAATGCTACACCGGCTTCTTTTTCTTCTTGACTTAACACCGCATTTGCTGATGCCAGTGGCTCTAAGGTAATGCCTTCTAAATTCAATCCAGAACTTTGCACGCAACGCCCAACGTTTCTGATGGAAGATACCTGCCCAACCACTACATGGAAATTAGCTTCCAACCTACCACCATACATGCCAATAGGCTCTTTAATTTCAGCCTGTCCATCTATTTTATATTCTTGCGGCAATACATGAATAATCTCTTCACCAGGCAACATCACTAGTTTATGTACCTGATTGATAAGTCTGTCAATATCCTCTTCATCAATAACCAAATCTGAATTAGGCCTAGTTATATAATCACTATGTTGTAAACTACGTATGTGTTGTCCCGCAATACCAACTGTAACACCTTCAATCTTCATTTCGGCAGAAGCTTCAGCTTCTTGAATAGCTTGCTGTATGGATTGAATGGTTTGAGTAATGTTATTAACCACGCCACGGTGTACACCCAAACTTTTAGATTTGCCTATACCTAAAATTTCAAGCTTGCCGTATTCATTCTTACGACCAATCATTGCCACAATTTTTGTGGTTCCTATGTCTAATCCTACTGCTATATTATGATCCATAGTCTACGTTTTGGTACATACTACCTGATTATCAAATTGTAAATTAACTTTACTGTAATTATTAAGTGTTTTTTCTTTTAAACTCTTTTGGTAAAATGCTTTTAGGTTATTTACTTTTTTATCCAGAAAATCAACACTGCCCAATTGAACTAAAAAATGGCATTGCCTTAATTTTAAATAAATAACTTTATTCTCATCTTGATGAATTTCAACAACATTCTTTTTTAAAAACTCGTCACTTTCAATTTTACTTGCAACAGTAAATACATTTTTTAAATTATTTTTTTCAACATATCCTGTAACAAGGGGCACTCTGGACGAATAATTTGATGACAATGGCATATAAAAACCTTCGTCATCAATATAATACGACGCATTCGTACTCACTCTAGCAATTGGTCTTTTTTGTTCGATTTCAGCGGTAAGTGTACCATTTACAGCAACATACACTTCAGCCGATTTAATCATTGGGTTAGAATTCAGGGCGCGCTCTAATACATTCAAATCTAAAGTTTCTTTAGGCATATTTTTTACATCGCCATAATTTTGTATTAACAATTTACTAACAGTTTCGTAGGTGATAAAAAGATTGTTATCCCCAACAAATTGTATGTTAGGTTGTGATACTTTTCTAACGGCATTTCTACTGGATGCAAAGGCATACAAGAAAACCACTAAACCTAGCAGCACTATCATTTTTATGTAATTCCAATTAACTCGCAACGCTTAATTCTTTTTTAATTTGTTTTACTTCTTCGCCGATATCACCTGCTCCAATAGTTAAAATCACTTGGGCATTACTTTCCTTTATTTTAGAAATTAGTTCAGCTTTACTTACTAATTTTTTATTTTTATTTTCTATTTTGCTTAATAACCATGCCGAGGTTACACCTTCAATTGGAAGTTCTCTAGCGGGATAAATATCCAATAACAAGACCTCATCAAACTGGGATAGGCTTTTGGCAAAATCATCAATAAAATCCCTCGTTCTACTGTATAAATGTGGTTGAAAAATGGCTACAACTTTTTTATTAGGATACATTTCCCTAACCGCTTGGTGTACAGCATTAATTTCCTCTGGATGATGCGCATAATCATCAATATAAACCAGATTTTCTGTTTTTATTTGATATGTAAATCGTCTTTTAACCCCTTTATAAGATACTAAAGCTTTGATGAGTTGTTGGTGTGGGCAACCATATTCTAACGACATCGCCAAGGCTATTAATGCATTCGACAAATTATGCCTACCGGGCAGGTTAAATTTTAAATTTTCAAGCACAGATTTTGGTGTCTTCACATCAAAAACATACGTGCCATTTTCTATTTTTATATTTTGAATGGTATAATCTGAATCGTCTTCAATACCATACGTAATTCCTTTTATGGGCAATCCGTTTTTAACAAATAATTTTCCATGTTCCTTAACTCGTTTTGAAAAAGCAACGAACGATTCCTTTAAGGCTTCAGCATTTCCATAAATATCCAAATGATCGGCATCCATCGATGTGATGCACGCCATATTGGGCGACAAGGTTAAAAACGAACGATCAAATTCATCTGCTTCAACAACCGAAACCTCTGTGCCATTCAAAATTAAATTGGAATTATAATTTTCACTGATGCCTCCTAAAAAAGCAGTTAGCGGCACATTACATTCCTTCATTAAATGCCCAAGAATACTTGTTGTAGTTGTTTTACCATGTGTGCCAGCAACGGCTAAACAAAATGTGTTTTCGGTGATTAACCCTAATATTTGGGACCGTTTTAAAACATGAAAACCGTTATTTATAAAATAGTTTAATTCTGAATGGCCTTTAGGAATGGCGGGTGTATAAACCACTAAAGTGGTCTCTGGATTTAAAAATGATAATTCAATAGCTTCAACAGCATCTTCAAAATGAATTTGGATACCTAAATCTGTTAAATCATTTGTAATATCCGTTGGTGTTTTATCATAACCACCAACTTGTTTATTATTCGCTTTAAAATATCTAGCAAGCGCACTCATGCCTATGCCGCCTATGCCTATAAAATAAACGCTATGTATGTTGTTTAAATTCATTTCTGTCCTTCTAGTAACTTTACAACCTCATCTGCAATTTCATTTGTTGAATTTACCAATGCTAACTTTTTTATATTGGCCCCTAATTGCTTTTGCTTCTCTGCAGATGCTATAAGCTGAGAAAATTTATTTTCAAAATCGGCATCTAAATCTTCTTCTTTAATAATCATGGCTGCATTCTTATCTACAATGGCCATGGCATTTTTTGTTTGATGGTCTTCAGCAACATTCGGGGATGGTATGAATATGACTGGCTTACCCACCACACATAATTCTGATACCGAAATAGCTCCCGCTCTAGAAATCACGATATCTGCCGCAGCATAAGCGAAATCCATATTATTTAAAAATTCATATACCTGAACATCTTTGGTATGGCTATAAATTTTATATTGTTGATAATAAAGCTTACCACATTGCCAAATAACCTGAACATTTTGCGTGCTTAAAAAATCCAATTTACTTTCTATCAATTGATTGATTCGTCTGGCACCTAAACTTCCCCCTAGAACCAAAAGGGTATATTTACCATGCTTTAAATTGAAAAAGTTTTTAGCTTCCACTGTTTTAGAATCCACATCCAATAATCCTTTACGCAAAGGATTACCAGTTATTATGATTTTATCTTTCGGGAAAAAACGCTCCAGTCCTTCATATGCCACACATATTTTATTCACTTTTTTTCCTAATAGTTTATTGGTGATTCCTGGGTATGAATTTTGCTCTTGAATAAGCGTTGGTATTTTTTTGGAAGCTGCAACATTTAATAATGGTCCACTAGCAAAACCACCTGTTCCAATAACCACATCTGGCTTAAACTCATTTATTATACTTCTAGCTTTAACTAAACTACTAATCAATTTGAAAGGAAAAATCAGATTTTTAATCGTTAGCTTTCGCTGAATGCCCGATATCCACAGCCCTTTAATGTTATAACCCGCGTGTGGCACTTTTTCCATTTCCATTCTATCTTGGGCGCCAACAAATAAAAACTCTGCATTAGGAAAACGAGATTTTAATTCGTTAGCAATGGCAATGGCTGGGTATATGTGACCACCAGTACCGCCTCCTGAGAGAATAATTTTATATGTTTTGTTCTTTGTCATGTATTATTAAATTGTTTCCGATAGAATTTCCAACGGATTCTCTTCCATATATTCTTGTTCCTTAATTTCTTCTCTTTTTGCACTTACACTTAGAATGATGCCTATTGCCAAACAAGTCATCCAAATGGATGTTCCTCCACTACTTATCAATGGAAGCGTTTGTCCTGTTACAGGAAATAACTCTACCGCAACTCCCATATTTATTAATGCTTGAAAAATAATGGGTAAGCCTACCCCTAAAACTAAAAGTTTGCCAAATACCGTATCAGATTTTTGTGCCACAATAACTATTCTGAACAATAACCACAGATATAACACTACTAAACCAACACCCCCAATTAATCCATATTCTTCAATGATGATTGCGAAAATGAAATCGGATGACGATTGTGGCAAAAAATTCTTCTGAATACTTTTCCCGGGCCCCAACCCTTGAATACCTCCTGAAGCAATGGCTATTTTTGCTTTTTCAATTTGATAATCGGCTTCGGTGACTTCATCATTAGCATAGTTTAAAATCCTATTTTCCCAAGTTGTTACTTTAACGTTTAGCGGCCCTGTTGTTAATTTAGCCGCCATAATAAAGATTACTAAAGCAACCATTCCAGAACCTATAATAATTCCTAAATAACGGATGGGGTAGCCTCCAATAAACACCAATATTGATACCATTAAAAATATAATAGCTGCTGTAGAAAAGTTAGATGGCAATATCAATGCTAACACTAAAAAAACGGGAGTCCAAAGCGGAATGATCGTTGACTTAAAAGTTATTTCCTTGTCCTTTATTTTAGACATATAACGCGCTACATACACCATAAGAACTACCAATGCAAACGTGGATGTTTGAAACGACATACCAACAATTGGTATTTGAATCCATCTACTGGCACTCGCACCCCCCATGACAGTTCCTTGCATCATTGTAATAACTAGTAAAACCAACACAACTGGCATCATAACCAAAGATAACCCTCTAAAATATCGATAGGGAATTTTATGAACACCATACATAATCCCGAATCCTAAAAAAAGATGCATAAAATGTTTTACAAAAAAGACAAACGTATTGCCTTCCCCTCTATCGTAAGCCAAGTCACTTGAAGCACTGTAAACAGGTAAAAAGGATAAAATTGCCAACAAAGCAACGATGGCCCAAATAAGCCTGTCTCCTTTTATATTTTCAAATAGTGCTTTTAACATTTTTTATAAATTTCTAACGGCGTTTTTAAATTGACGTCCTCTATCTTCGTAATTTTCAAACAAATCGAAACTGGCACAAGCTGGCGATAACAAAACGGTATCGCCAGCCTCGGCTATTTTGTATGCTATTTTTACAGCTTCACTCATAAATTGTGTTTCCACAATAATATCAACCATATTGCCAAAAGTGTTAAAAAGCTTTTCATTATCAACACCCAAACAAATGATGGCTTTTACTTTTTCATTAACAAACGGGAACAATTCTTCATAATTATTACCTTTATCAACACCTCCAACAATCCAAACCGTCGGTGAATCCATACTTTCTAAAGCATAGTAAGTAGAATTAACATTGGTAGCTTTAGAATCGTTGATGTATTGCACTTTATTAATTTTCAACACATGTTCCAACCGATGCTCTACACCTTGAAAATTTTCCAAACATTCCCGAATGGTTTGTTTTCTTATTTTCAATAAATGTGCAGCTGTTGATGCAGCCATGGCGTTTTTAATATTGTGCTTACCCTCTAATGCTAGGTTTGTTGTTGACATAATTATTTGGTTATTGTCTATTGTTATTATTATGTTATTATCTTTTAAATACGCGCCATTTTCAATAGTCTTTGTTAATGAAAAAGGCAATAATTTTGATTGAATTGGGTGTTCTTTTAAATGATTGTTTATGATTTCATCATCAGCATCATAAATCAAGTAATCATCTTTGGTTTGATTCATGATTATCCTGAATTTAGAAGCTATATAATTCTCGAACTTATAATCATATCTATCTAAATGATCGGGTGTTATATTAGTTATTACTGCGATGTGTGGTTTAAAATCCACAATATCATCTAACTGAAAGCTGCTAATCTCCAACACATAGTTTGGATAATCGTTCTCCAGAATCTGTTTTGCAAAACTGTCGCCAATATTACCTGCCAAACCTACTTCCAACTCTTGCTTTAAAATATGGTGCGTCAGGGTTGCTGTAGTTGTTTTACCATTGCTTCCCGTTATGCCTATAATTGTTGCATTGGTATATTTTGCTGCAAATTCAATTTCAGAAACCACAAGAATCCCTTTTTCACGAATGGTCTTTACCAAAGGTGCTTTATCAGGAATTCCTGGGCTTTTCATAACGATGTTTGCATTCAGTATTTTTCCTTCAGAATGCTTTTCTTCTTCCCATTCAATCTCATTATGTATAAGAACTTCTTTATATTTTTCTTTAATTTTTCCCTTATCGGACACAAAAACGTCAAAGCCTTTTTCCTTTCCCAAAAGTGCTGTTCCAACACCGCTTTCGCCTCCTCCTAATATGACTAATCTTTGTTTTGCCACGAATTCACCAATTTTTTTTTATCTGCTTTTATAGATTCCTGCTTTCGCAGGAACGACAAAACTTTATCTAATTTTCAATGTCACAATAGATATAATAGCTAGTAAAATACCGACAATCCAAAAACGAGTGACTATTTTACTTTCATGATATCCTGATTTTTGATAGTGATGGTGCAACGGTGACATTTTAAAAATGCGTCGCCCTTCTCCAAATTTTCTTTTGGTGTATTTAAAATAGCTTACTTGCATAACCACCGATAGATTTTCTGCTAAAAAAATACCGCACAGTACAGGAATCAGCCATTCTTTTCTAACAGCAATAGCTATAACTGCAATGATACCACCAATGGTTAAACTCCCTGTATCTCCCATAAACACTTGCGCAGGATAAGCGTTATACCATAGAAAGCCAATAAGTGCACCCACAAAAGCTGCTATGTAAATGGTTATTTCCTCTACTCTTGGGATGTACATGATATTCAAATAATCGGAAAAAATAATGTTACCCGATACCCAGGCAAAAATTCCCAAAGTGAGCACTATGATGGCTGATGTTCCTGCGGCCAAGCCATCAATACCATCTGTTAGGTTTGCTCCGTTTGATACAGCCGTAATAATGAAAATGGAGATGATAATGAATATGACCCAGCCATAATCATCTAATCTCGGGCTTATCCAAGTGATGATATCGGCATAATCAAATTCATTTCCTTTAACAAATGGAATGGTTGTTTTAGTTGACTTTTCTTCTACTTCAAAGAATTCAGAAGCCGAGACATTTGGGTTTGCCGCAAGTATTTGCCGTTGTACCTCAACAGGCAATTTCTCTTTAATGGTGACATTGGGATTAAAATACAAGGTTGCTCCCACAATAATTCCCAAGCCTACTTGTCCTAATATTTTGAACTTCCCTTTTAATCCTTCTTTATCGTTTTTAAATTTTTTAATATAATCATCTATAAAACCAATAGTTCCCATCCAAAGCGTTGTAACTACCAACAAAATGATATACGTGTTGTCTAATTTTGCTAACAAAAACACAGGAATTAGCGTGGATAAAATGATGATAATACCACCCATTGTTGGTGTTCCCGCCTTTTCTTTTTGACCTTCAAGACCTAAATCCCTAATGGTTTCACCCAATTGTTTTCTTTGTAAAAAATTAATAATCCGTTTACCATAAATAGTAGAAATAAGCAATGATAAAATCATAGCAAGCGCCGCCCTAAAGGTTAAATAACCAAAAAGCGTTGCTCCAGGTACCTGGAATTGCTTTTCTAAATAATCAAATAAGTAATACAGCATTTATTTTTGTAATTGTTTTAAAAATTCTTGCACGGTTTTATAATCATCAAAATCGAAACGCTCGCCTTTAATTTCTTGATAGGTTTCATGGCCTTTGCCCGCAATTAATATAATATCGTTAGGCTGCGCCATTTGACAGGCTGTTTTAATGGCCTGACTTCTATCTGTAATGGAAAGGGCTTTCTTAAAATGTTGTGGCTCTACTCCTTGTTCTATCTCTTTAATGATGGCCTCTGGTTCTTCACTTCTTGGATTATCACTAGTGAAAATGACCTTGGTGCTTAATGCCGAAGCTATTTGCCCCATAATAGGACGTTTGGTTTTATCCCTATCGCCACCACAACCAACAACCGTTATTAATTCTTCGTTATTCGTGCGAATGCTGTTAATCGTTTCCAATACATTTTTTAAGGCATCAGGCGTATGGGCGTAATCGACAATAGCTGTTATTTTTTCACCTGAAATAAAATATTGAAACCGCCCACTAACACTTTCCAAACCACTTATTAACCGAAGAATTTCAACTTTTTCAAGTCCCAATAATTCAGCTGTCGCATATATAGCCAACACATTGTAAGCATTAAAGTTGCCGATAAGGCGAGTCCAAACTTCACTTTCATTCAACTTCAGCAATAAACCGCCTAATTGATTCTCTAAAATTTGAGCTTTATAATCCGCATAGCTTTTTAAGGCATAGGTGTATTTTCTAGCTTTGGTGTTTTGAAGCATGACCAAGCCATTTTTATCATCAATATTTACAAGCGCAAACGCTTTAGCAGGAAGTACATCAAAAAACGATTTTTTAACGTCTCTGTATTCAGCAAATGTGTTGTGATAATCCAAATGATCGTGGGTTAAGTTGGTAAAAATGCCGCCTTCAAAATGCAACCCTTCAGTTCGGTGTTGATGGATACCGTGTGAACTGACTTCCATAAAACAAAATTCCACACCTGCCTCATTCATTTCCTGTAAATACTTATTAATCGTTAAAGAATCTGGCGTGGTATGAGTTGCTTTATATTCTTTGTTATCTACTAATATTTTTACTGTTGAAAGCAAGCCTACTTTATATCCAGCATTTTTAAATAATTGGTATAACAAGGTTGCTATGGTTGTTTTACCATTCGTACCAGTAACACCTACCAATTTTAAATTCCCTGATGGTTCTTCATAAAAATTTGAAGCCATAATAGCCAAAGCTTTACTGGAACTATCAACTTCCACATAGGTAACACCATTTACTAATTCGTCTGGCAAGTTTTCACAGATCACAGCTACCGCACCTTGCTTAATGGCTGAATCGATATACTTATGTCCGTCAGCAACACTACCTTTAATCGCAACAAACACATCATTTTCAGCTATATTTTTTGAGTTGAAATCAATAGTACGAATCTCAACGCTTGTGTTACCTACCACAGCGTTTAGAGTGACTTTATATAAGATGTCTTTTAGTGCTATCATGATACCTCTAAAACAACGGTTTGATTTTTATTTACTTTTTGCCCTGATGTAAGTGACTGCTTTTTAACAATTCCAGAACCAGTTAACTGTACTTTAAGCCCCATGTTTTCCAATAATGAAATGGCATCCATTGCTGGCAAACCAACCACATTTGGCATGATGGTTTTATATGTTTGTGCCGCTGCATAATAGTTTTCAAATTCATCTTCCACAGAGGCATTTTTCACCTCCAAAGATTCCACCTCATCAACAATAGGCGTATCTATAAATATTTTTTGAGCTATTTTTTTGAATACGGGCCCAGACACATCAGCTCCATAATAGCCAATACTTTTATCTGGTTCATGAATGACTACAATGCAAGAATATTTGGGATTGTCAGCAGGAAAGAACCCAGCAAAAGATGAGATATAACTTAACTTATCCTTCTTCGCATAATCTTTTTGGCAAGTTCCTGTTTTACCGGCCATAGAAAAATTCTCTGAATACAATCGATGCCCTGTTCCATGGTCTTTTTCAACGACATTTTTAAGTAATTGTGTCACTTTTGCAACAGTTTCCTCAGAACAAATTTGTTTATTGATAACCTCTTTTTTAAATGGCACTATGGTTTTATCGAACTCCTTAACTTCCTTTAAAAATTGTGGCCTTACCATTTCACCTCCATTAGCAATGGCATTGTAAAAGGTTAATGTTTGCAAAGGAGTAAATGATACTCCATAACCATAAGCCATCCATTGCAGTGCAATACCACTCCAACGTCCATTTTTAATCCTTGGATCTGGAATGATTGGTTTAGGCTCTCCTATAAAAGGGATACCTAAACTATTATTTAAATTCATGGCATATAGTCTGTCAACAAATTTTGCAGGTTGATTTCGGTATGCTTTATCAATGGCTTTTACAATTCCTGTGTTGGATGACAATTCGAAAGCTTCAGAGAGAGTGATTTTACCATAGCCACGGTTATTTGAATCATTAACAGGATATCCATAATAATAAACAGTTCCTTTCTCGGTATCAACCACATCACTGGTATCTACTACTTTATCTTCTAAAGCCGCCGTAAGTGCCATAAGTTTGAATGTAGAACCCGATTCGTGGCTTTCGCCTATGGCATAATTCCGCCGTTCATAATAATAGCCATCACTATTTCTCCCTAAATTTGAAATGGCCCGAATTTCCCCTGTTTTGGTTTCCATAACCACCACGCAACCATGATCTGCTTTATACTTTTCTAATTGTTCCAAAAGTGCATGATGCGCAATGTCTTGTATGTTTATGTTTATGGTAGTATATACATCATAGCCATCTTGTGGCTCAATTTCGTTAGCATCACTAATAGGCTTCCATTGGCCTTTACCAATTTGTTGTTTAGCTCTGCGTCCATCTTTCCCTCTTAAATATTGTACGCCATAAGCACCATCTATCCCTGCCCTAGTTACATTTCCTTCATCATCAAACCGTTCATAGCCAATAGAACGCTGTGCAATACCACCCATAGGATGTTCTCGTTTTGTGGTTTGCTCTACAACTAGACCACCTCTAAACGCACCAAGGTTTAATAATGGAAAATTTCTGATACGGATATAATCTGAATAACTAATATTTCTAGCTAATAAAAAATACCTACTCTTATTGGCTCTAGCTTTTCTAAGTTCATTTTTATAATATGCTGAAGGCTTGCCTGAATATTTAGAAAGCGAATCGCTTAATGGATTCAAATAGGTTTCGAAATTTTTAGCAGATGGCGTTATAGCATCAAAACGGATGTCGTACTTAGGAATTGAGGTTGCCAGCAAATTCCCGTCCACTGAATATAAATTCCCTCTGTTCGATGGAATCACAAAATCCTTTACGATGCGCTGACTGGCCAATGCCCTATATTTATCACCATCGACAAATTGAATGTTTACTAATTTAAAAACAACACCAAGTCCGAAGATGAACATACATCCTGCTATAAAATACAATCGGTTTAATATGTTCTTTTCGTTTATTGCCAACTTTTGAACTTTAATTTTGGGATTTAACTTTTATTTTTTTTGGTGGAATCACAGATTGAGATAGGCCTTTTTCTTTCATTTTATTAGCGATCTCTGACTCCATTTTCAACCGCATCAATTTCGACCTGCCATCTACAAAAGCCGAACGCATTTCTTTTGCTTCATTGTTCAACCGAGCAATCTTATACACCTTTTTATCAGCACTGTGGGAACTTGCAATCATAATTAGTGCTAAACCCGAAATAAAAATGATAAAACGCCAATTCTTAAAAGAGTCATCATTAACTAGAAATGTTCCTTTTAATATGCTATAGATGTTTTTTTTCATTCGCACTATAAAACTTAGACGTATTATAATTTTTCAGCAATACGAAGTTTGGCACTTCTAGCTCTGTTATTATTTTTTATTTCTTCTTTTGAGGGCACCATTAAGCAATTTATTTTTTTTAATGGCACTTCAAATTTCCCAAATACATCACGATCTGGCTCTCCTTCAAACAAGCCGTTTCTTATAAACCGTTTTACCAATCTATCTTCTAAAGAGTGGTAAGAAATAAGACTTAACCGTCCTCCAGGATTTAACAAGTCTGGCGTTTGTTCTAAAAACTCTTTTAAAGCCTCTATTTCCTGATTTACCTCAATTCTAATCGCCTGATAAATTTGAGCCAACACTTTATTCTCATTTTTTGGCGGTAAAAACTTTTTAAGAACGTCTTTAAGTTGGGTACTCGTTACTATTTTTTCCGTAGTTCTATGTTCCACAATAAGTTTTGCCATAGCGGGCGCAGCTCTTAACTCACCATATTGCCAAAAAACTTGTTTCAGCTTCTGCTCTTCGTAATCATTGATCACATTATAAGCTGACAACGTGTTTTTTTGATTCATCCTCATATCTAAATCTGCTTCAAAACGGGTTGAAAATCCGCGTTCCGCCACATCAAATTGATGAGATGAAACCCCAAAATCAGCTAAAATACCATCCACTTTATTGACTCTATAAAACTTCAGAAACCGTTTTATGTATCTAAAATTTTCATGTATCAGTTTAAATCTACTGTCGTCTATCGTATTTTTAAGAGCGTCTTCGTCTTGATCAAAAGCAAATAATCGTCCATGCTCGCCAAGCCGTTTTAATATTTCCTTGCTATGTCCGCCACCACCAAAAGTGACATCTACATAGATACCATCTTCTTTAATGTTTAACCCATCAACGGTTTCTTTAAGTAAAACAGGGTTATGATATTCCATGATCGTCATCATCTTGTCCCATTACTTCTTCAGCTAAATCAGCGAAATCTCCAGTCGCATCGTCAATAGCTTGTTCATACTTGTCTTTATCCCAAATCTCAATAATGTTTATTGAAGGTGAAATCACAACATCTTTTGTTATACCAGCGAAAACCGTTAGGTCTTTAGGGATGAGCAAACGCCCATTCGCATCAATCTCAACAATTTTAGCACCAGCACTGAATCGACGGATAAAATCGTTGTTCTTTTTTTTAAACTTGTTCAGCTTGTTCATTTTCTGCATTAAAAGTTGCCATTCTTCCATGGGATACAACTCTAAACACGGCTGAAAAACCGACCGCCTAAGTACAAATCCGTTTTCTAAAATAGACGACAATTGCTTTTTAATGCCAGAAGGCAACATAAGTCGCCCTTTGATATCTACTTTACAATCGTATGTACCTATTAATGAATTCAAACCGTTTCTTTTCCTTTTTAGGGTTTAAGTTTCAAATATATCGAAAATTTTACCACATTTTACCACTTTACCCCACTTTGTTAATAATTTTTATGTTAACCTTCTTTTTACCGATATAAATAAGCCCAAAACACCACTATGCTCTTTAGTGTCAATTTATTAGATTATTAATTTTTTTTACTGAAATCAATTGTTAATATCTCTTTGAAGTATTTTTTTGAGAATCAATTAAACTTGTTGAAATATGAATGAAATAACTATATTTGTTTTTTAACGAAAAGGACTAAATATTTTGACGCATCGTTTAAAAAAAGAAAAAAATTACAGCTATATTGAAGCTGGAGAAGGCACTCCCATAATTGTTTTACACGGCCTTATGGGTGGTTTAAGTAATTTTGATTCTGTTATAAAATTTTTTAGCACAAAAGGCTATCAAGTTATTATACCCGAATTGCCTATTTATACTCAATCTTTGCTAAAAACCAATGTAAAAAGCTTTGCCAAATACTTACATGACTTTATTGAATTCAAAGGATTCAACAAAGTCATTTTATTAGGGAATTCATTAGGAGGCCACATTGGACTATATCATACAAAATTATATCCAGAAAAAGTAAAAGCTCTTATAATCACAGGAAGTTCAGGGCTTTACGAAAGCGCAATGGGTGGTGGCTATACTAAAAGAAGCGATTATGAGGTTATAAAAAAGAAAGCCCAAAATGTCTTTTATGATCCTGCTATAGCCACAAAAGAAATTGTTGATGAAGTTTACGAAACCGTAAATGACAGAAATAAATTGATCAAAACTTTAGCCATTGCCAAAAGTGCCATAAGGCATAATATGGCTAAAGATTTACCCAAAATGACAATTCCCACCTGTATCATTTGGGGGAAAAATGATAATGTAACACCTCCTGAAGTTGCCGAAGAATTTCACGGTTTGTTACCAGATTCGGACTTATTTTGGATAGACAAATGTGGGCATGCCGCCATGATGGAACATCCTGATGAATTTAACCAAATTCTTGATGGTTGGTTGCAAAAAAGAGGGTATTAAAAAATCTAAAATTTAGATAACCTCAACTACCAAACACAAATTATATAATCATGGATATTAAATCTGCTGAATTTGTTATTAGCAACTCTGATGTTGCCAAATGCCCAAAGGCGTTGCTGCCCGAATACGCATTTATTGGCAGAAGTAATGTGGGCAAATCGTCGCTAATAAACATGCTTACCAACAAAAAGAGTTTAGCAAAAACGTCTGGCAGACCCGGAAAAACACAATTAATAAATCACTTTTTAATTAATAAAAACTGGCATTTGGTTGACTTACCTGGCTATGGTTATGCGCGTGTTTCCAAGTCGTCTAAAAAAACATTTCAAAAATTTATTACCCAATATTTTGGTTTGCGGGAACAATTGGTATCTGCCTTTGTCTTGGTTGATATCAGGCACGAGCCCCAAACAATTGATTTAGAATTTATGCAATGGCTTGGCGAAAACGGTGTTCCATTTTCTATTATTTTCACTAAAGCCGACAAACTAAAACCACAAGCAATTGAAAACCATGTAGTCGCCTATAAAACGATTTTATTGGAAACTTGGGAAGACATGCCCAATTACTTTATAACCTCCGCAACGAATGATATAGGCAAAGATGCTGTTTTAAATTATATTGATTCGCTGAATGGAAATATGAAACTCCATTAAATTTTGAATTACTTAAAATAAATGAAGGTGATACTTTTTGTGGGTATAACCTTCATTCTTTTTTTTATTAATTATATTACCTTCTTAACTTATTTCCTTTAAATTCTGGAGTCGCTGACATTTTTAAGTCCGCTTTATCACTATTTGCATCCAATATCATAAATTCAGGATTTTCTTTGGTATAAGGTTTCCATGCTCCACTGTCTTTACCATTTGGGTCTCCAAACTTGGCAAAATTAGTCCAGTAATCTACTATTTGATTACTTAATGCCTCATCGCCTGCAGTAAAAGGTCTCCAACTGTGCTTTAAAGAATGGAATACATACCATAAATCGGCTGAGTGGAAAGCGCCACTTTCGTCTCCCGGTAATTGGCGTTGAAATAAATAAGCATAAGTAGGTTTGCTACTTTGTTCTGCTCTTAAAGCAGCAAAATCATTTACTGGCTTGGTCATATCGCTTAAATCATTAGAAGTAAAACCAATCATATAAGGGATGTCTGGTATATTTTTAGCCAATGCTTCATCAGAAAATGTATTATTTAAGAAATAGCCATCAATAACGGGGCTCCAACCAACACGGGTTTTTGTGGTATCAGCATATTTTTGCGACATTTCTATAAGTTCATCAAAAGACAACTTACGCATGTCGTCCAACGTTGTTTTTTCAAAAAAGTCCATTAATTTTTTGTTATTCACTTGAGCTGTATCAAGAGGCGTACCTGGTCTAGAACCTAAACCACCACCACTCATACTAATCGCTTTACTTATTAAGTTTTTAGACTGAGGTGACGCACATAACGACTGTACACTTCCTGCACCTGCACTCTGACCAAATATGGTTATGTTATTTGGATCGCCGCCAAACTGTGCAATATTTTTATTAATCCATTTTAATGCCGCAGCCTGATCCATAAGTCCATAATTGCCAGATACCCCATTCGGACTTTCAGCCGATAAAAGTGGATGCGAAAAAAATCCCATAACACCAAGACGATACGTAACAGTTACTAGAATTACACCACGAGATGCCCAGTCTTCGCCTCCATCCATTTCTGGTTCAAAAGCAAAACCTTCACGGTATCCACCGCCATGTATCCACATCGCCACCGGAAGTTTCTCATCCAATTTACCTGCAGCTGGTGTCCAAACATTTAGATAAAGACAATCCTCACTAAATGGCACAGAACCGCTAGCTTGCCATTCTTTGCCATAAAAACTTTCAGGATCCCATGTGAGTTGTGAAGCGGCATCGCCATAAGCATCTGCTACTTTCACGCCCTCCCATGGAAGAATAGGTTGAGGTTCTTTCCAACGCAAATCACCTACTGGGGGCGCAGCAAACGGAATTCCCTTGTAGGCAACAATACCTTCGGTTGGTGTTGGCACGCCTTGAATTTGACCGCCTTCAATAGTTAATACAGGATTTGGATCAGTTTTTTCCTTGCATGAAACAAATGCCAATGATAAAACTGTTAAAAAAAGGAACACTGATTTTTTCATAATAGTTAGATTAGTTTAAAATTGTGGTCAATCAAATATAATAATAAACAAAAGAATACCAATTATTTGGCATCATGTAAATAATACTAGAGCCTTACCCTTTCACATCCAATGCATCACGAAGTGCATTACCAATCAGCATAAATGCCATTACCAAACTCATAATGCATAGTCCTGGTATAATAGCCAAAAAAGGCTTTCCTAAAATGATATAATTATAATGATCTTTAATCATAGCGCCCCAACTTGCCATTGGGGGTTGTGCCCCAATGCCTAAAAAACTCAATCCGCTTTCCACCAGAATAGCGGAGGCAAAATTAGCTGCTGAAATAACGATGACTGGTGCCATGATATTAGGCAATATATGCTTGGTTATAATTCTAAAATCGTTAAAGCCTAAAGCCCTTGCAGCCGTTACATATTGCATTTCTTTGACGCTAATTATTTGGCCTCTAACCACTCTTGCTACTTCAACCCACATGGTCAGCCCCACAGCTATAAATACTTGCCAAAAACCTTTACCCAATGCTAATGTTATGGCAATAACCAATAGCAACGTTGGGATGGACCAAGTAACATTTATTATCCACATAATAAAAGCATCAATTTTACCACCAAAATATCCAGCAACACTCCCCATAAAAATGCCGATTACTAAAGATATAAATACGGCTACAAACCCAATAAAAAAGGAAATCCTGGCACCAACAAGTACTCTACTTAATAGGTCTCTTCCATATTTGTCTGTACCAAAAAGAAATGTTTTTTGTTTTATGAAATCTTGGGGATTATTGTTTAAAAAAGCACTTAAAGACATGTTTTTTTCAACACCTTCTAAACCATCGGATGCATATTCAGTATAAGTTAAAGTATCTTTAGTAATTATAAAACTTGTAATAGGAATTTCTGTATCTGTATTTTTTTTTCCGAAAAAAATCTTATCAAAAATATTTTGGTTCAAATCCATTCCAGAAGGAATCGTGAGCATAGAGACTGCGAACCCAGGTTTTTTGGAATGAATAGACAAATGCATTTGATTGGCATATTGCGAATTATCTGGAGCCATCACATACGCAAATATAGAAACCAGACCAATCAAAACAATAAAGTAAAAACTAAAAACGCCCCAAAAGTTTTTTTTAAACTTTTGGAGCGCTAATTGTTTTAATGAGTGAGATGTATGACTCATGTTTTAGCTATTCTTGTACTTTAGCTACTTTTTTGATATTATATGATGTTTTCAAGTCTTGAAGTACGTTTAAAGCCTCTTCAATATACACATCTTGACTTAAATTAGCGTGCCATCTGTCACGTAATTCTTTTAGGCTATTTATATCATTATTAAATAATTCTTTTTCATAAGCTGGGGATTCAAACGTTAAATTAGTTTGATACTTGGTCATCTCATCAAAACGTTTTGATTCCTCATCCCTTAAAGTTAATTTCTCTTTATACTTGGTATAATTCAAAGGATAAACGGTTTCATCAATTTGACTTTTCACCCATCTAGCGTTGTCTTCAATAAGTTTTAATTGTGTATTTTTAGCCATGCGCTCGTTACTTCTTTTAATGGTTTCTTGGTAATCAAAATGATTATCCCATGTAGTATACTCAGCTGAATCTATTTCATCCCAAGGTAAGGCATTTGATTTATCTTTTTCACCAACCTCAATAAAACTGAATTTATCAGGAACTTGTACATCACTTTTAACACCTTCTAACTGAACCGAACCACCACTAATTCTATAATATTTTTGAGTAGTCAATGCCAAAGCCCCTAAATCACCACTAGTATTATTTCTTATCAAATTATTGAGGTTAAGCACATTTTGAACAGTGCCTTTTCCATAAGTTTGTTTACTACCAATAATAATGGCTCGTTTGTAATCTTGCATGGCAGCTGCCAAAATTTCCGAAGCAGAAGCCGACAATTCATTTACTAAAATCACCAAAGGGCCATCCCAAGTAATTGATTTATCTCTGTCTCTTAAAACCTCTTTGGGTTCGCCTGTGGAACGTACCTGCACAATAGGGCCATCTTTAATAAATAATCCTGCCATATCTACCACCGTTGGCAATGAACCTCCGCCGTTATCGCGCAAATCCAATATGAGTCCTTCCATGCCTTCTGCTTTTAAATTCTCGATTTCACGTTTTACATCGGCAGCGGCATTTAATTTTTTGTAATCTTCAAAATCAACATAAAATGATGGCAGATTTATAACACCAAACTTAACGCCATCCTTTTTAACTACTGAAGCTTTGGCATAGGTTTCGTTTATTTCTACCACATCTCTAACTAAAGTAACATCTTTAATGGTGCCATCAACTTTTTTGATAGTTAATGTTACTTTGGTATCTTTTGGCCCCTTAATATATTTAATAGCATCATTAATACGCATACCAACTATATCTACAGGGAATTCTTCATTTTCTTGTTTTACTTTTAAAATAACATCCTCTACTTCTAATTCTTTACTTCGCCAAGCTGGGCCACCAGAAATTAAACCTGTAATTTTAATATAGTCCATACGCTTTTGTAATTGGGCTCCAATACCTTCCAATTTACCAGACATACGTTCATCAAAATCTTCTTTGTTCTTAGGCGCTAGATAATAGGTATGAGGATCGAACTCTCCAACAATGGCATCAATGTATATGGCAAACCACTCTTCTCGTTTTACATCTTCTAAATTGTCATTAAAATAAATGTCCATGGATTTTAATGTTGCCTCACGAGCGTCTTGCTCAATTTGGCTTTCGGTTTTCATGACATAAGATGCATCCTTTTCTTTTTTCTGCTTTTCTTCTGTATAAATATCATCATAAAAGGATAATGCAGAGAATTTAAGCTGTTGTCTCCAACGCTCTTTCAACTCTTTCTTATTCTTCGCGAATGGAATATTTTCATAATCTGTATCAAATATTTCTTCCTCAGAATAGTCAAATGGCTCCGATAACACTTCGCGATACATTATTTTGGCTTCTGAAATACGTTGCATTAAACGCTCATGGGTAATATTGAAAAAAGTAATATCTGATACTTTTAATTGATCATCAATAGTAGTTTTAAACTTTTCAAAATCCTTATAATCAGACTCATAGAAGTATCGTTTAGTAGGATCTAAACTTTCTAAAAAATTTGAAAACAATTCTTCAGAAAACGCATCGTCCATGGCAATAGGATCAAAATGTCCCTGCTGCAATACAAACGTAATTACCTGTACAAGCAATTTATCTTTATCTGGATCACTAAACGTTTTTGTTGTAAAACTGCATGATGCAAATGCTAGCAATAACAACAATACCAAGGCTTTATAATTCCTTTTCAACATATTTTTCATAATTTTCATTCTATGTTTTTTTTATAAAAAACGTATTATTTAGATTAAAACGTAAAGAATCTAATTTTAGTTTTTACAAAAATACATATTATATTTTTCACTAAATTAAAGAAAAAACCATGCCAATAAACTGATACGCTACTAATTTTTTGTTAAACTAAACAAATTGAAACGTTAATCGGATTTTATGTATTTTAGCAACACTAAAAACAAATACCCCTCATGGCAAAAAAACCGCTTATTTTAGTCACAAATGATGATGGCATTAGCGCACCTGGACTAAGAACTTTAATAAAGGTTATGAATATGATAGGAGATGTAGTTGTTGTAGCTCCAGACAGTCCGCAAAGTGGCATGGGGCATGCCATAACATTGGATTCAATGCTTTATGCGGAGCGCGTAACCCTTGATGATGGCCCACAAAAAGAATACAGTTGCTCTGGAACACCCGCTGATTGTGTAAAACTAGCCATTAGAGAGATTTTAGACAGACGGCCCGATTTGTGTGTTTCTGGTATTAACCATGGCTCCAATTCCTCTATCAATGTGATATATTCTGGTACGATGAGTGCGGCTATTGAAGCTGGCATAGAAGGGATTCCCGCCATTGGGTTTTCATTATTGGATTATGCGTGGAGTGCCAATTTTGAGGCTTGCAAAAACCATGTGAAAACCATAACAAAAAATGCATTAAAACATGGTTTACCTAAAGGGGTGGTGTTAAATGTAAATATACCAAATCTTCCTGAGAAACAAATTAAAGGCATTAAGGTTTGCCGACAAGCTAAGGCTAATTGGGTAGAAGAATTTGATAAGCGTAAAAACCCTCAAGGAAAGGATTACTATTGGCTTTCAGGAAAGTTTGTAAATTTGGATGGCGGTGAAGATACCGATGAATGGGCTTTAGAAAATGGTTATGTATCTGTGGTACCTATCCAGTTTGATTTAACAGCTTATCATTTTATACAAAATTTAAACTCATGGGAATTAAATGATTAAAAAAAATATTTTTATTGGAGTGTTAGTGGGTTTGATTGCCAATGCCATTGGGTTGATTATTGTATCGACACTATTAGGACAAGGCGATGATTTTTTAACTGTTATTAAAAATGCCGCTAAAGAAGGTTTTTTAGGAAAACTAATTAGCTTGGGCGCTATTTTAAATTTAGTAGCTTTCTTTATTTTTATCAGAAAAAAACAAGATTATAAGGCTAGGGGCGTTTTATTAATAACCATTTTAGTTGCTATTTTTACCTTTTTTTTTAAAATGCTATAATTATTTAGTTAATGAAGTATTATATTATTGCAGGAGAAGCGTCGGGCGATTTACATGGCTCTTACCTTATGAAAGCATTACTAAAAGAAGATGTGAATGCTGATTTTAGGTTTTGGGGTGGCGACCTTATGCAACGCGTTGGCGGCACTTTGGTTAAACATTACAAAGAACGTGCTTTTATGGGTTTTGCCGAAGTTATAAAAAACCTTCCTAAAATATATAAAGATATATCGTTCTGTAAAACAGATATAAAAAATTACAATCCCGATGTTATTATTTTTATTGATAATTCCGGATTTAATCTTCGCATTGCGAAATGGGCAAAACAACAAAAATATAGAACCAATTATTACATTTCCCCACAAGTTTGGGCGTCTCGAGCCAGTAGAGTAAAAGCTATAAAACGCGATATAGATGCCATGTACGTTATTTTGCCTTTTGTTGAAGCTTTCTACAAAAAACATAATTACAATGTAACCTTTGTTGGACATCCATTAATTGATGCTATTGCTGATAGAACTCAAGTTGACGAATATGAATTTAGGGCTACACATGAATTAAACGAAAAACCCATCATTGCTCTTTTACCCGGAAGCCGTAAACAAGAAATAAAAAATATGCTTTCTGTAATGCTAAGCTTGACTGATGCATACCCAAATTATCAATTTGTTATTGCGGGTGCACCTAGCCAAGATTTCGATTTTTATACAACATTTATCAAGGCCTCAAATGTGAAATTTATAGCTAATAAAACCTACGATTTATTAAGTGTATCAGTGGCTGCTTTGGTAACGTCTGGCACGGCTACCTTAGAAACCGCCTTATTTAAAGTGCCTCAAGTAGTTTGCTATAAAGGCAGTAATATCTCTTATCAAATTGCAAAAAGAATAATAACTCTTAAGTATATTTCGTTAGTAAATTTGATAATGGATAAAGAAGTGGTAAAAGAACTTATTCAAGACGAATTTAATTCAGAAAACCTTAAAAAGGAATTAGACATCATTCTTGACCCTAATGAACGCACTAAATTCTTTATTAATTATTACGATTTAGAGAAAAAACTTGGCGGAAAAGGGGCCAGTGCAAAAACAGCTCATTTAATTTTCAAATCTATACAAGCCTAATTTTAGTATGAAGAAACTCCTGTTTTTTTTAAGTATTATTTTTTTTAGTTTCAGTAGTTGTAAATCTGCTAAACACACCAAAAACGAAAACCCAAGGGCTTCGAAAATTATTATTGGAACAAATCCCAATGATGAAATTTATGCCAATAAAACCATTACAACAGAAGATATTAATTCCAATTCAGGTTCCAATTTCTCAGGTTCTAAAGCTTTTAGTATTGTAGAGTACGCCAAACAATTTAAAGGTGTTCGATACAGATTTGGTGGCGCCACAAAATCGGGAATGGATTGTTCTGGTCTCGTATTTGAATCTTTTAGAGCCCACGATATTATTCTTCCAAGAATTTCAAGGGATATGGCAAAAAATGGTGAAAAAATCCCATTAAATAATGTGGGCATCGGCGATTTAGTATTCTTTAAAACAGGTAACAGGCGAAATGATATTAGCCATGTTGGATTGGTTGTCTCGTCTATGGATAGTGGAAATATAGAATTTATCCACTCAACCACAAGTGCAGGCGTCATTGTATCTTCAATTACCGAAGCTTACTGGAATAAGGCATTTGTAGAAGCACGAAGGATTTTATAAGAAATTTTATATCTTTCGGCGACATGAAGCTACTTAATTTCGCCATAATAAAACTAACAATTTGCCTTATTATAGGCATTCTTGTTGGCTACTTTTTTGAGTGGCCTTTGATATGGACTTCGTACATTATCATTGGGCTTTTAATATTTTTATTTCTGTCTTTTATAATTTCGAAAAAGCAATTTTTAAAAACCATTTGGTTTGGTCTTTTAGCTTTTTTGACCATGATTTTTATAGGCATATTGACCATAAATGTGCATAATGAAAAGAATTTTTCAAATCATTACAAGCATTTTACTTCTGAAAACGATTCTTTAAAAACCATCACTTTTAGGGTTAAAGAGGTTTTAAAATCGAATATGTATTATGATAAATATATTGTAGATCTTCTAAAAATTGATGATTTAAGTGTTTGCGGAAATTCACTGCTCAACATTCAAAAAGATTCCACTCTAACTCCATTAAAAGTGGATGACATTCTTATTACAAAAACTGTTTTAAAGGAGATTCTTCCGCCCTTAAATCCCCATCAATTTGACTATAAAAAATTTCTAGAGAAAAAATACATTTACCATCAACTCTTTACCAACAAGAAATCGCTTTTAAAAGTTGCATCTGAAAAAAACACCCTTCTTGGCATAGCGAATAACATTAGAAACCATATCAATATTAAGCTAAAAACCTATCCATTTGATCCAGATGAACTTGCCATTATCAATGCTCTTTTATTGGGACAACGGCAAGACATCAGCGAAGAAGTTTATTCCAACTATACCAACGCGGGCGCCATACATATTTTAGCTGTTTCCGGATTACATATTGGTATTATTCTATTAATCTTAAGTTTTATATTAAAGCCACTAGAAACATTTAAACATGGTAAACTTATAAAAATCATGTTGCTTATTGTCATGTTATGGGGGTTTGCCATCATTGCTGGTCTCTCTGCCTCCGTAACTAGAGCCGTTACCATGTTTAGTATTGTGGCAATCGCCATGAATTTAAAAAGACCCACGAGCATTTTCAACACTCTGGCAATATCCATGTTTGTATTGCTTCTTATAAAACCCATGTTTTTGTTCGATGTTGGTTTTCAATTAAGTTATTTAGCTGTTTTATCCATCGTAATTATCGACCCTTTACTGTATCATTTATGGAAGCCAAAAAATAAAATTATAGATTTTTATTGGCATACGTTAACGGTTACTGTTTCTGCCCAATTTGGGATTATACCAATAAGTTTATATTATTTCCATCAACTACCTGGTTTGTTTTTTATTTCCAATCTAGTCATTATACCAGTTCTAGGGATTATTTTAGGTTTTGGAATTCTTATAATTCTCTTAGCTTTATTAAATATATTGCCTGTTTTTATAGCGAAAATTTATGGATACACAATAAGCTTAATGAACCGTTTTGTAGGTTGGATTTCTGAACAAGAGTCATTTTTATTTAAAGATATCGCATTTAGTCTTTTATATGTTTTTGCCTCTTACTTCTTGATTATTGCACTAATACAATTTTGGAAAAAGAAACATTATAAAAATTACAGCTTATTACTGATTGCCATTTTGGCGATACAATGTGTTTTCATATATACAAAATACAATAGTCAAGAAAACCAATTTGTAATATTTCATAAAAGTAAATTTACCTTGGTTGGGAATGTAACTACTAATACTATTCATGTTGCTACCGATTTTGATAGTTTAACGCTGTCAAAAGATAGAATAATCAAAGATTTTGTTGTCGGCAACCATATTAAAACCATTCAAACTAACACTATCAACCCCATCTACCTATTAAATAACAAAACACTTTTGGTCATTGATAGCTTAGGCGTTTATAATATTAAAACATTTCAACCAGATTATGTATTGTTAAGGCAATCACCACAATTAAATTTGAACAGGTTGATAGATTCAATAAAACCAAAATATATTATTGCCGATGGCAGCAACTATAAATCGTATTTAGAACAATGGGAAGCTGTATGCAAAAAAAGAAAACTCCCTTTTCACCAAACCAGCAAAAAGGGAGCTTTCATTATAGATTATTAAGTGTTATTGGCTCACAACGAATTGAGGTGTAAATGCTTTGTAATATGCATTGAATTTATCTTGGGTATCAATGCTTTTATGGTCATCTTGTTTAAACATTTTTAAGTATAGTTCCAATTGGGGCGGTGTTTGATAACCTCGTATCGGCGCTATAACATTCCCTTTTTCATCAAAAAAAACAATGGTAGGATAAGCACTAATTTGAAGATAACTTGCTAATTGGTGGGCCGAATTACGAGTATTGGCCCTTGACGCATCGTAATTAGGGTTTTTAAATGTATTGCCATTAAAATTAATAACGTCATTACCTTCTCCATTAAATTTAACGGCATAATAGTTTTTATTTACATAATTCGCTACATCTTTGTTTTGAAATGTATTTTTATCCAACATCTTGCAAGGCCCACACCAATTGGTATAAACATCCATCATAATTTTTTTCGGATGTGTCTTTTGAAGGGCTACCGCTTGTTGAAGCGTCATCCATTTAATTTCTTGTGTAAAACCTTTAACTGACATTAAAACTGTCAAAAGGCATATATATTTTATATTTTTCATAATGGTCTTAATTACAAAACTTGGTTCAAAATTACAAAAAAACCCCTATTATAGGGGTTTTTGATTTTATTTTAACTATTTTTTCGATTAACGGATACCATGCATTAGCTTTTTAAATAATGGTGTTGTTAATAACGCAACCCCACTTAGTACAAGAGAAATAATAGTTAATATCCAGAAAAATGTGCTTAAACCCTTCTCTGCAGCTATGGTTTCGGAGTACTCACCAAACATCCCTGCTAATTTCATCCCGATGGCAACAGCTAAATACCAAATACCAAACATCATGGCGATCATTCTTCCTGGAACCAATTTACTTACATAAGACAAGGCTACTGGAGATATGCATAATTCGCCCATAGTATGAAATAAATAAACCAATATGAGCCAAATAATGCTAACTGATGCGGTTTTTGCTCCAGGTGCAATGCCGCTAGCCCCTATAGCTACAGCCGCCATTCCTAATCCCAACAATAACATGCCTATAGCATATTTTCCATTAGCACTAGGATTATATTTACTTTCCCACCATCTTGAAAATAATGGTGCTAATGCAATAATGAATAAAGAATTTAATATAGAAAACCAGGTAGCACCAATTTCAACAGCACTTTCTTTTGCTGTAACTACTGCTTGATTTTTATTGGATTCTTTAATATCATATCCTATATTATGTGTTATGAATAATTGTAAATCTGAACCTTCTCCATATTTCTGCAAATCATCCTTACTAAGCTTTATAATTTTACTTTTTTTCTCTCCTTTAGAATTGTAAAAAACAACTTCAGCTTTATTAATTTGAACCCCTGCTCCTATTTTATCTTCTTTAAAAACCCTTGCGATTTTAGCCGAGAATACTTCTCCCATTTCTACATCATTGGAATCAAAAAGCACATTATTTTTTACAACTTTATCTTTATTGCTTTCTGCAATTGGATCGTATAAAGAAATGGATTCATTATCAATAATCGGCAATGACTCTCCTTCATTAAATGATTTGGAAGTGACCACTTTTGCTGTTTCCGTATCTCCATTATTATTAACATACTCGACAACATATGATGAGGATTTAAAATCATTAGAAACTTTCCAAAGCGCAATTCCCCAAACTATAATAAAACTAAAAGCTAAAATAATATTTGCCAAAGCAAACCTTTTAAAAGTTTGTTTAAACAATAAAATCAATACATACGTAATAATACCTAATGGAACAATCGTCATTAAAGAATCGACAATTTTAAAAATCAACCCCGTATTTCCTTCAAGAATTCTTTGAGTATAATCTCTAGCAAATAATGTTAAAGATCCTGGAGATTGCTCAAAGATTGCCCAGAAAAACATGGTAATAAAGGCAAAAAAAACAATTGCCAACATTCTGTCCCTTACAACAGGAATATACTTTGGTATTCTTAAAAACAAAAGCAAGACAAAAAGGCCTAAAGCTGTTAATATGACCACATTATTACCATCAAAGCCATTGATATCGAAGCTATAAAGATTTGTGGCTCCTTCAGTAATTTTTGAAATGGGGTCGTTAAGCACCCAAGTTAATCCTAAAAATGAAGACACGGCTATAATGGATAACTGTAATTTTGTAAATGGATTAAGTTTCCCTCCATTCTCTTCAGTTATTGACAATTCATTTTCATTATCCGTTTTTACTTTTGGTTTTAAACCAATATCTCCAAATATATCTTGTGCCTTCCAGAATTGAAGCAACCCAAAAAACATAAATATTCCTGCAATACCAAACCCCCAACTCCAGCCTACTTTCTCGCCCAAATAGCCACAAAGCATAATTCCGAAAAAAGCGCCTGCATTCACACCCATATAAAATATAGTATAGGCCCCATCCTTTTTCCCTGGTCTATCTTTATAAATTTCGGAGATTATAGAGGTCATGTTCGGCTTAAAAAACCCACTACCAAACACTAAAAAAGTAAGTCCTAAATAAATAAAAAATGATGTTTCCAAAGCCATACAAGCATGTCCTATGGTCATTAATAATGCACCCACAACAACGGCCCATCTAAACCCTATAATTTTATCAGCGAAATAGCCTCCAAGCATGGTTGATAAATATACCAACGATGTGTAGGTTCCGAAAATAGCTAGAGCATGTTCCTTTGGCCAACCCCATCCTTCATCTAGTAGTGACGCCGTAAAAAATAAAACCAAAAGCGCTCGCATTCCGTAATAAGAAAAACGCTCCCACATTTCGGTAAAAAATAAAACGAATAATCCAGATGGATGCCCTAAAACCGTACTTTTAAAAAATTGGTCTGTTGAATTTTCACTCATATCTTTAGTTATTTAATTCTTTATCAACTCCGTGCATTAACTTTTTGATGATGGGTGAGAGCAATAAAAGCAATCCTCCAAAACCTAATCCTGTATAAAATAAATATTCAAAAAGTTTCAAATAGCTCTGTTTTGCTAGATTTAAGTCTGGAGCAGTACCATTGGCAGTATCAACAGAAGCTATATTTGCTAGAAGGGATGCAATAAATTCGGAACTTGCTGTTGCCAAAAACCATACGCCCATCATAAACCCAACAATTTTTAAGGGTGACAATTTTGTAACTGCAGATAATCCAACTGGGGACAAACACAACTCACCACACGTATGTAAAAAATAGGTTATTACCAACCAAAAAATGGCTACTTTACCCATTTCTGAAGCATTAATTCCCATCACCAATGCGCCAAAACCCAATCCAACCAGCATTAATGCCAACGAAAATTTTACCGCAGTGTTCGGATTGTAATTGCCAAGTTTTACCCATAACCATGCAAAAATCGGGGCGAGCAATATAATAAAAAGAGCATTCAAACTTAGAAATGTACCTGCAGCAATATTGCCCCTATCTAAAATTCTGTCTGCAAATAAATTCATAGAAGTATAAGCTTGCTCGAATAATGCCCAAAAAATTATTGTAAAAATAATCAATATAGTTAGAGCTATAAGGCGCTCTCTTGCTGTTTTATCTAATTGTGTTACGGCATAATAAACTATATAAATAAATGATACAGAACCAGCTATTATCAACAAATTTTGAACCACGCTGTGACTTTGCACCATTTGCCATAACAATAAGGTAGACAATACACTTAAAATATAAATGAGCGATTCGTTTCTAATACCCATGGTTTTTTTAGATAACCATTCTATTGCATTTGATTCTCCTTTACCTAACAGATATTTTTTTCCAGAAATAAATGTTACAAGTCCAAAAAACATACCAACACCAGCAGCTCCAAACCCATAGCTCCAACCATACGTTTCCCCTAGCCAAACACATATAATGGTTGCTAAAAAGGATCCTAAATTAATTCCCATGTAAAATATGGTAAACCCTGAATCTCTACGTTTATCCCCTTCATGATACAACTCTCCTACCAAAGAAGAAATATTAGCTTTTAAAAATCCAACTCCTAAAATGATAAAAGCTAATGACAAATAAAATATTTGAAGCGCAAAATCATCTCTTACAATTTCTCCTGTTAAGCTTTGTGTGGCAGCATTACCTTCATATGCCATACCAGCATGACCCAAAACAAGCATGATGCCTCCAAAAACTATAGCCTTTCTAAAACCTAAATATTTATCTGCAATAAAACCTCCTACAACTGGTACAGCATACACCAATGCTGCGTAACTTCCTATTAACAAATTGCCGCTAATATCAGAAAACAAATGGTATTTTGTAAGGTAAAAAATCAAGAGGGCTTTCATTCCATAAAATGAAAAACGTTCCCACATTTCTGTAAAAAAGAGAATAAACAGTCCTTTTGGATGTCCAAACAATTCTTTTTCGGAAGGTTTTACTGGGGTTTCTGTCATAAAATAGTTGTGATAATTTATGAATATTTATTCGTAATACTATGGCATTTACAATTTTAACATTAGAATAATCTCGTCAATTTCAAATAATCATTGATGTATTAATAAAAGTTTTCAAGTTTACTAAAAATTATGCAAAAAAAGGCAATTTTACAAGACAAATAAGTCTGTAAAAACAAGATATTCCAATTTCACCTCAAGAATAGTATCTTTGCCGTGTAATAATGCTACTATGGGCAAAACTATTTCTGGTTTTTCTAAACTTTCTAAATCCAAAAAAATAGATTGGATTGTTGATACTTATTTTTCAAACTCTAGTAATGCTGAACACATTTTAAAGCAATATTGGAACTCTGACGACAAATTGCAACAGCTTCATGATGAGTTTATTGAAAACACCATATCCAACTATTATCTGCCCTTTGGGGTCGCTCCTAATTTTTTAATTAATAATAGGCTTTACACCATTCCTATGGCCATCGAAGAAAGTTCGGTGGTGGCAGCAGCCAGTAAAGCTGCTAAATTTTGGATGGACAGAGGTGGTTTTAAAACACAGGTTATTTCTACCACCAAAATTGGTCAGGTACATTTTATGTATCATGGTAGAACAGAAATATTAAAGGCCTTTTTTATCAGTATAAAACAGAAACTTATCGAAGACTGTAAGCCCATTACCAAAAACATGGAATTACGTGGTGGCGGTATTATTGATATGGAATTACGGGATAAAACCACCAACATTGGAGGTTATTATCAAATCCATGCGTCTTTTGAAACCTTAGATGCCATGGGCGCCAATTTTATTAACTCCTGTTTAGAGCAATTTGCAAAAACCTTTAAACGTGAAGCTTTACTTTTTGATGGTTTCACTGAAAAGGAAAAGCAAATAGACATCGTGATGAGTATCTTATCCAATTATGTTCCAGATTGTTTGGTACGCGCTGAAGTAAGCTGTAAGGTTGAAGAGTTAAGTGATGATATTGATTTTTCAGGAGAAGCATTTGCCAACAGATTTCTTCAAGCTATAAAAATTGCTGAAGTAGAACCCTATCGTGCCGTAACCCATAATAAAGGAATCATGAATGGTATTGATGCCGTTGTTTTGGCTACTGGAAACGATTTTAGGGCGGTGGAAGCTGGCGTTCATGCGTATGCATCCAGAAACGGCAGTTATAGTAGTTTAACACATGCAAAAATTGAAAATGGCATTTTTACATTTTGGTTGGAAATACCGCTGGCGCTAGGTACCGTTGGTGGCCTTACCGGATTACATCCTTTGGTTAAATTGGCTTTGGAAATGCTAGGTAAACCAACCGCCAAAGAACTCATGGAAATTGTTGCTGTGGCTGGATTGGCACAAAATTTTGCGGCTTTACGTTCACTTACAACTACGGGTATTCAACAAGGTCACATGAAAATGCATTTAATGAACATTTTAAATCAATTTAATGCCAATGATGCCGAAAAAGTTATTTTGATTGAACATTTTAAAACAAATACCGTTAGTTTCAGTGCTGTTTCTGACACTCTGGCAAATTTAAGAATGTGCATTGATGATTAATTTTCTATATGAAAAATGAATCTTATTACAGTAACGGAAAACTTTTAATCTCGGGTGAATATCTTGTGCTTGACGGTGCTATTTCATTAGCGATTCCGACGAAATACGGACAATCCTTATCAATTGAAACTATCACTGACCAAAAAATTATTTGGAACAGTTTGGATGAAACTGGAAATAGTTGGTTTGAAGATGAATTTTTAATTGAACCGATTGCTTCGTCGGTGACTCCTCGCAATGACATTTCAAAAAGGCTTTTTCAAATATTAAATATAGCTAAACAACTCAATCCTGATTTTTTAAATACGAATGGTGGATTTAAAATTACCACATCTCTTACATTTCCTAAAAATTGGGGACTGGGCACTTCATCTACATTGATAAATAATATAGCACTGTGGGCACGTATAGACGCTTATATGCTCTTAGAAAAAACCTTTGGTGGTAGTGGTTACGATATTGCTTGCGCGCAACATAATCACCCTATTTGTTATCAGTTAGAAAATGGCAAACCATTAGTTGAAATAGTTGAATTCAATCCTTCATTTAAAGAACATCTTTATTTTGTGTATTTGAATAAAAAACAAAATAGCAGAGATGGGATTTCAAAATATAAAGAGAATAGAAAAAGTATAAAGTCATCTATTATTGATATTAATAAGATAACAACGCAAATGGTGTCTTGTAAATCGTTAGAGGATTTTGATAGCTTGATCCTTAAACACGAACATATTATTTCAAATATTATAAAACACCAACCTGTGAAAACCGTTTTATTTGATGATTTTAACGGACACATAAAAAGTCTTGGTGCTTGGGGAGGTGATTTTGTTATGGCTACCTGCAAAACCAATCCAACAGCCTATTTTAAGGGCAAAGGATTTGAGACTGTTATCCCCTATGATGATTTGGTACTAAAACATATTCCATAAAAAAGCCTCAATTAGTATGAGGCTTTTTTATGGAATATGTTTTTAACCTTTATTGAATTTGTGTTTTAGCTCTGTTATCTTCGATTTCTGATGCTTCTTTTAATGCATCGTATAATTTTGAAGATACCACATTTACTTTTTCTTGCTCCACTCTATTAGCTGCAGCCTGATATGAATCTAACTTAACAGCTGGCTCTACTTTAGCTACTTGAACCATATAAACACCAAATGCCCCATCAATTAATTTAGAAGTTTGCCCTTCTTTTAAGCCAAATGCTGCGCCTACAACCAATGGCTCTCTTCCTGCTCCAGAAATAGTTGGATTTTTCATATTAATAGCAGATGCCGTTTTTACCGTTGTATTTTCAGCTGTTGCTAAAGCCTCCAAATTTGTAGCTTTTACTCTATCTCTAATAATTTTGGCTTTTTTCTCTTTTCTTATAATTGGCAAAACTGTAGCGGTAGCTTCGTCAACACTCATGAGTCCTTCTTCATGTTTTGCAACTAATTGTGCAATAGCATAACCATTAGGGATACTAAATCTTTTAACATCTCCTATTTTAGCTTCATCACTAAAAGCCCAACGCACTATAGGCCTTTGGCTGCCAATTCCAGGAATATTTTCATCTAATACTTTAATACCATTTACAGGACGCACAGTATATTTACTCTCTGTGGCTACAGCGTCAAAATCTTTGTTTCCAATAGCTATTTCAAAATTTGATGCATTTCTAAATACTGTAGATATGGTTTCTTCTGAAGGCTCTATTTTTTTTGCAATTGTTGCCACTTGAGCTACTTTGCTTTGACCTTTTTGACCTAAAACTTCCATAATATGAAAACCCATAACGGTTTTCACTACCCCTAAGTCTCCTGTTTTTCCTTCAAACTCAAAATCATTAAATTCAGGAACTGGTATCGTATTATATGGGTGCCAATCGTACTCACCCCCATTTTCAATACTTCCAGTATCAGCAGAATAATCTTTTACAAATTCAGGAAATTTAGAACGATCTTTTTTAACAACAGACAGTAGGCTATCGGCAAAAATCTTGGCTTGCTCTTCGGTTTTTGTCGTACTTGGATCAGCACTTGCAGAACCTAAAAACGGAATTAATATATGTCTTACTTTCGCAGAATCCGGAACTTGCTTAACTGCAATTAATTTAGATATTTTAAAATTGCCATTATCTTTATATGGGCCGTAAACTTGTCCTATACTTAAATTAAAAATACTATCTGCCGCTACTGTTGGTAATGAAGATTTAAATATAAAACGATCATCGAATTTAATATCGGAATTGGCATTTACATAATCAGCATTATCAGCTGTATTTAAAAATCCTGTTACCGTTTCACTGGTTTTAAGACCTTCGTTATATTCTTCTCTGTCGTTTAACAAGGCGTTAAGCTCTTCTTTAAGAACATTTTCGTCCTCTACACTAGCTTCTTCTTTAAACTCAACATATTTAATATCTGTAGAAGCTTCAACTTGGTATTGTTTTTCATGTTTTTTTATGTAATCTGAAATTTCAGATTTTGAAACAACAACAGTACTATCAACAATAGATGAATATGGAATTTGAACATATTTTAAATCCACTTTGTTACCTTCCAACTTATGTTCCAATTCACCTTCAGCAAGTGTGCCCGTTAAACCTGCTTTAACCATATTAAAATAGTTTTGCTGTAAAGCGCTAGACGCTAACGATTTTTCATAATTTACCCAATCTGAATACGTTATAGGCTGTCCGCTAATATATCCAGGGTTAGGAGATATTTCTTTTAAGTTTGCTATAAATTCGTTCAGTTTATTCTCATCAAATAATCCTGCTTCATTTAAAAACTCGGCACTACCACCTAAAGCTGTTCTTAAAACATCACGCATTTGGTCTTTTTCAACGGTCATTCCCAATTTTTCAAACTGAGTTTCCATAATGGCTTTTCTCACTTCTTGATCCCAAATACTATTTATCACTTGGTTGTTGGTTGCACTTGCTCCAGCTTGTCTTTGGGCAACCTCAACTTTTTGTAAAAAATCATCTCTCGTAATATCTTTACCATTTACAACACCAACTGTATTTTGTGATTTAGCTGAAGGCGTACCTATGTTTCTAATGACGCCATCTAAAACAAAAGCAAATAATGCTAATGCTATAATAATTATTAAGAAAAGTGAACGTTGTCTGATTTTATTTAAAACTGCCATTTGTCATTTAAATTTTTTAAAAATCCTCTTTGGATTTAACTTGTTAAAATCAATTAAGTTGAAAAATTATATAAATATTTTAATAATCCCTTCTCGTGAGAAAAAAATATAGTGCGCGAAAATACTATTTTCTATTTAATAATAAAAGCAGAAAGGCGCATTAATTATGTAATGTTTTTGGAAATCAATCTTCCTCTAAAATTTTCAGTTCTACCAAATCAATTTTAGTGTTTGATGCTTCTAAAATCGTAAACTGAAACACATCGTTTACAACAATTATCTCGCCTTGCAAAGGTATCTCTTCGGTCTCATCAACAATCAATCCTCCAATGGTATCATAATTTTCACTTTCGGGCAAATCTATTTTATAGGTTTCATTGATGTAATCAACTTCCAAACGTGCTGAAAACTTATACAAATGAGCTTCTATTTTTTCTTCAATTAAGTCGATACTATCATGTTCATCTTCAATTTCACCAAATAATTCTTCCACAATATCTTCCACCGTCATAATTCCTGAAGTTCCTCCATATTCATCTAAAACCACAGCAATACTTTTGTGTTTTTTTATTAAAATATTAAGCACTTCGTGAATAAAAACCGTTCCTGGCACAAACTCTACCGGAAGCAATACCGATTTTATTGTTTTTGGTTTTTTAAACAATTCAAAAGAATGTACATACCCTAAAATATCATCAATAGTATCTTTATAAACCAATATTTTTGTATAGCCAGTTTCTGTAAACAAAGCATTTAATGTGTTTATACTTTCATTAATTTCTAGCGCAACAATCTCGGTTCTGGGCACCATAATATCTCTTGCTTTTAACTCTGAGAACTCTAAGGCATTTTGAAATATTTGAATCTCGGTATCTACATCTTCATGCTCTTCAACAAACTCCATTTGCTCGCTTATGTAATTGCCCAATTCTACTTTTGTAAATGCAAACTGTATTTGATCGCCTTCTCCTTTAAATATATACTTCAAAACAACGTCTGATATCCAAATGATAAAGTCCGATAAAAATGTAAATAACACATAAAATATATAAGCAGGAACCGCCAATACTTTAAGCAACAAATTCGAATAAATTTGAAAAAATACTTTAGGCAAAAATTCAGAGGTGATCAAAATAAGTAAGGAGGATAAGACGACTTGCGTTAATAAACTTAAATCATTTAGCATATAATTTAAAAACGAAGAAGATGTTGGCAGCATGGATTGAAACCAACTTACCAGCAAATCTCCCATAAAAAAACCATACATAACCAATGCGAGAGTATTGCCAATAAGCATGGTTGTAATGAATTTTGAAGGTTTAGCGGTTAGTTTGGTTAATATTTTTGCTAAAATACCTTCTTGCTTTTTTTCAATTTCTAGATGAATTTTATTTGAGGATATATAGGCAATCTCTAAGCCCGAAAAAAAAGCGGACAGAATTAATGTGATAATGACAATTAAAACATAAGTCCCCATTTATTTTGAATCGTTTTTATTATCATATTTTTTATTGAATCGTCTCCTGAAGAAAAAAATAAAAACAGCTAATCCCGCCAAGGCTAACGAGACATAAGATTTATTATGGCCCCAATTAATAATGGCGTCATATAAAAACAGACCCGCAAAAACTAAATAGGCATATTGAAAAAACTTGGTGAATTGCATAAATAAAAATTTTTGTAGTGTAAAGATAATGAAAAAGTATGTTCTAGAGGGTGCCTAACGAAATCTACAATTATTCATCAACAGTAATAATGCCATTTACTTCCAGAACTTCGGCATTGGTGAATTTAGAATTAGAATTGAACCCTGTGCCATTTATTTTATCAAATCCAATTTTAAAAGTTACAGGCTTATTGGTAAACAACCATTCTTGGCGTTGGTCGTAATACAATTGTTCTGCGAATAAGGTGTCTTTTTTTGAAGTTGAAAGCTTAACATTACCCTGTAAATCTAAGATATCTGTTTGTGAGTATGAAATGGCGTAATCTGCCACCACAACACTTTTGTTATTATCTTCGTCAAAAACTTCCAAATAAATGCCTTCGGGAAACTCAGTAAAGGGAAAATCCCTATTGCCATAGTCAAGCATTTTTGAGCTAATAAGAATGGCCTTTACCCTGCCCGAATCGGTGTATTTTAAATTAATGGTATCTGCAACACCAATAGGCTCATTTTCTGAAATACCAATTTTTTGGACTTCCTTAAAGTTGTCCTTACATGAAAAAAACATAGTCACAGTAATGACTGTGACTATGTTTAGAATAGTATGTTTTTTTAAAAAATGCATTTAAAGTTTTGGTACTGTAACCGAAGCTCCAATCCAACAACCAATATTAATAGTCTGACCTTCATTACTAGCGGAAAATATCTCTGGTTTTGAAGGCGCTCTATCTAAATAACTATCTACATATTTCGCACCTGCACCACCTGCTTTTCTAGCTTCCTCTGCAGCTAACCAATACACTGCTTTTTTATTGAATAGGCTATCACCACAATCATTGGCACTTGCTGCATACATAGCGGCAATCAATAGATGAGGGTTTAAGTTTGAAGGGTTAAATTTCAAAGCATTTCTGTAATACCCTCTTGCTTGTGCATATCTGCCTTTAGCTTTTAGTTTTGAACCTATTAAGCTATATAATTTGGCTTTTTCAAAATTATCTGTTTGTAAACTAATGGCTTGTTCATAAAATTCAATGGCCTCATTAGGTTTATTCTCCTTATCTTTTAATATGCCCAAGAAATAAGCGGATCTAGCCGACGGACTTAACTCATGGTACGCATTAACTATTTTAAAGTATAAAGGGCTATCAGTACATTCTTTTTCAGACATTTTACCAGCTGCTCTTTGTAACCAAAGGGCATTTCCTTTATTTTGTTCAAAGCCTTTCTCATACAAAGGGACTAAATTTTCGCAATTGGCTCTTTCCCCTAATTTTTGATCAATTCCAGCAGAAATTAAATCATAATTGGCTAGATTACGTTCATAGAAATCTTTAAATTGTCCTTCTCTACCTGCTAATGCTGTACCTGCTGCTTCTTTTTCAATAAGGACATTTAATTTTTCGGAAGAGTCTTTAACCTCTACTTCGATTTTTTCAACGATATCATCATATTTATTAAATAAATCTTCAGCTGGTTTCGCCTTTGCATCATACAAATCAACCATTAATGAGAAGTATGTGTATAAAGCTTTAGGGTCGGTAAATGTTTCTTTATCAGCATTATAAGCCGCATCAAAACAATCATACAATTCGAGATCGGTTTTACCTAATATATCTTTGTGATCGTACATTAACTGGCACCCTTTGGCAAGAAATTGACCTTTTGGTGTACCCTGTGCTGTATTATTACCAGGAAAATGTACAGCTCTTTCATCCCACATTTTTACGAGATCATTTATAAAAGCTACTTTTTCAGCTCCTGAAGATTTTTCAATTTTATCAAGAAGAATACTTTCTCCATAAACAAAAATGGCTCTGTTATATTTTGGATTTCGTTGTCTTAACTCCATAAAAGGTTTGTATGCTGCATCATAATTCTTTGCTTTAGCATAGTCATTGATTAAAGACATGGTAACCATATCTTCTTCATTGTCCTGAGAAAAACCCATATTCAAACCTATGAAGAGTAGTGTGAATAATAATGTAATGTTCTGTTTCATGATATTAAATTTAAACTTAATTATTTGTTAGTTGTATTTGCTTTTTTCAAACCATCTATCATTTAAAGATAAACTTATTTGAAAGTTTATAAAATTCTCTTGTATTAAATTACTATTAGTTGTACCGCGTTTACCAATTTCAAAACCCAAGTTAGCATTAGAGAACATACTACCTAGTGGTATGCCTACTCCAAAAGATATGCCAAACTCATTAATTGATTCGTTATTTATATTTAAACCTGTTTTTTCGTAATGCAAACCACCCCTGTAAACCCATCGCTTAAAATAACTCGATAGGGAAGTTTCATAAGAATCATAATCTGGTATATAAAAACCACCCAAAGAATAAGAATAGCCATTCTCGTAAGTTGTACCATTATTACTATATAATGCATTATAAAATTTATTTGTGCTTTGCGATGCAAATTCTGCGCCTACAAACCATTTTCTAACTTCCCCAATACCTACACCTATTGAAAACTTAGAGGGCAGCACTAAATCTGTTTCCTTAAGACCGATGGCATCTAAATCGTAATCAATGGTACTATTAACAGATTCCAAACCTTCAGACGATACTGTAATTGTTGAAAAAGACCGTTCATTATTTGAAGTCAAATTGCTTTCTGGAGTAAACGTTATTCCTGTAACCAGTTCTAATTTTTTATTTAGCATGGTTTTGTATGAAAGCCCTAAATTAATATTTAAACCACTTAAATCTGATCTATTATTTTCTCGGGATTGAATTAGCAATGGAACGCCATCAGTATCATAAAGAAACTCAATAGCACTATTTTGAATACTACCAAAATTATAATTGGCGTCAATACCCACGCTTAGTCCTTTCTTAATTAAATATCCCAAACCGAAATACACCTTATTTAAACCACCCTGTCCGTTAAATCTATTTGAAATATCACCATTTTCATTTACAGATTCTAATCTGTAACCCACAGAAGTATATGGCAAAAGACCAAAGCCTAACCCAAATTTCCCCATAGGAAGGGATAAGGCAATATAATCAAAAGAAGTGCTTGACGAATTATCACTACCATTACTGCTCTTTAATCCAACGCTGGAATGGCCTCCTCCAATAGAATATTTTACTGGTCTGTTTTCGCCACCATAAATCCCTAAATTATCTGTCGCATTGGATGCCGGATTTCTTAAATTTAAATGAATACTGTCTGTATAAATACTTAACCCGCCCATACTTCGGTTTTCTACGGTACCTTTAAACTTTAAACTGCCAATTCCATAAAAAGAATATGGTGATGCCGTACCGCGCTGTTGCGCATAAGATTGTAATGTTAAAATCGCAATAAAAACTAATACCAGTTTTTTAATCATTAGTTTGAATTAAATTGTAAAATATAGTTCAGTCCCTCCAAAAGAAAATTGGAGTTGGCAAATATGCTACTTTTTAATTGTTTAGACAAGAAATTAGCATCACCACCTGTTAAAATAACTGTTAAATCTGAATATTTTTTTTGATACGTTTCAATATTTCCATCAATTTCCTTTAAAATACCATTAATAACCCCTGAATGTATTGAACCATTTGTTGAAGTTCCAATAATGTTTTCGGGCATTTCTTTCTCTAACAACGGTAAATTGGCCGTTAAATTATGTAACGATTTATAGCGCATAGAAATTCCTGGGGAAATGGCTCCTCCTAAATAGTCGTTTTTAGCATTCACAAAATCGTAAGTTATACAAGTGCCGGCATCTATAATAAGTACATTATTATAGGGAAAATGCATAATTGAAGCAGAAACCAAAGCTATTCTATCCAAACCTAAGGTGCTTGGGGTTTCATAAAGATTAATAAAAGGGACTGCTGTTTTATAATTTAACTCCACTAAATCAAAGTTTTTTCTAATATACTCCAGATCTCTTTCTTTTAATTTAGCAACTGAAGCAATGATAGCTTTCTCAATGGGTGTGTATTCTTTCCTTAAAATATCTATATGTTTTACAATAACATCTAGCTTAATATCTTTTTTAAACACCAACTCAGTGTCTTGAAAAACAGCTAGTTTAACAAAAGAATTACCAATATCAATAATCAAATTCATTTTTAAAAGTAAAGCCATAAAATTACAAAACGATCAAACAATAAATTACCTTTAATTAAAATATTATTCAGCTAACGAATTACGGCGGTCAAACAAATTTACAAACGAAACCAATTTTTATAAATTTTCCTTTGGGAATAATAAAAATGAATCTATATTTGCATCCGCTTTGGCGAGGTACCTTAGCTCAGTTGGTAGAGCAAAGGACTGAAAATCCTTGTGTCCCTGGTTCGATTCCTGGAGGTACCACAAAAAATCCCGAAACTTAATTGTTACGGGATTTTTTTTATAACGACACTTCTAATATCCGTGATTTCTTTTCGGCTTTAAGCTTAACATAATCAATAGCCGCTGGCAATAAAATGGTTTCCCCTTTATTTAAACTAAAAGTCACATTAGCGTATTCTAAAACAGCATTGCCCTCAACGCACATATATATAACAAAAGAATCGAGATTCGAATAATCTATTTTCATCCCCCCTTCTATTTCAATAATATTAGTTTTAAAATATGGGGAATGCACCAATTCACAAGATGTGTTTAATTCAGCCTTATAATGGGTTTTATATGTGTCGTAAAAAGCATAATCAATAGCATCTACGGCTAATGCGGTATGTAGTTCTCTTTTTTCTCCTGTTTTAGCTTCAACCCTATCATAATCATAAATTCTATAGGTTATGTTTGATGTTTGCTGAATTTCAGCCAACAACACACCAGCACCAATAGCGTGAACACGACCTGTTGGAATATAAAATGCATCGCCTTTAGTTACTTTTTCAATATTCAGAATATCGGTCACCGTAGAGTTTTCAACATGCTTAACATAATCTTCTTTTTCAACTTGCTTATTAAACCCTACAATTATTTCAGCGGCTTCATCGGCTTGCATAATGTACCACATTTCATTTTTTCCGAAAGAATTATGGCGTTCCTTAGCTAATTCGTTACTTGGATGTACTTGAATGGACAAGGGTGTTTTAGCATCCAAAAATTTAATCAGCAACGGAAACTCATCACCAAAAGCTTCATAAACTTTGTTGCCAACAAATGCTTCTTTATATACTTTTATTAAATCTCTTAAGGTTTTACCTTCTAATACCCCTCCAGAAACTTTTGTTTCATTATCTTCAACATCCGAAATTTCCCATGATTCTCCAATAAAATCTTCGTCATACTCTTTATTAAGAACCGTTTTCAACTTATCTCCTCCCCAAATGCGGTACGTGTAAATGGGTTGAAATTTTAAGGGGTATAACAGTGTAGCATCTAATAACATGACGGGATAATTTATTCATTTATTTAAAATGCAAAAATACCATAGACATAGGTTTAATCCTAATTGGATGACAAATAAAAACAATCTTTTATGTTAAGTCGGTTTCTTTTTTTCGACCTAAGCAAATAGATTTTTATCTTTAGAACAAAAAATAGACATCATGCAAAAAACCTACTATGACCCAGCCGATTTAAAAAAATTTGGCAAAATCTCTGAATGGAATGAAGAATTGGGCACAAAATTCTTTGATTACTATGGAAAAGTATTTGAAGAAGGCGCACTTACTGAGCGTGAAAAATCCTTGATTGCCTTAGCTGTATCCCATACCATTCAATGCCCCTATTGTATTGATGCTTATACCGGAGATGGCTTGCAACGTGGCATTACAAAAGAAGAAATGATGGAAGCCTTGCATGTGGCCGCAGCCATAAGAGGCGGCGCATCGTTGGTGCATGGTGTGCAAATGATGAATAAGGTGAATAAGTTAGACATGTAATTGGGATTGAAGACTGAAGACAACAGATAGAAGACCAGAGACCCTAGACCCAATACCTTAGACCAAAAACCATTTCATGTTAAAATCGTTACATAAACGCCACAGCGAACTTGCTAATTCAAAAAGACAGTTAGAAATATTATCTAATGGTATTTTTAAAAGTGGTGACTTACCGACTTTTAAAGATAAAATTTCAGAAACAAATCAATTTCCGTTAAAAGCAAAAAAACTTGAAATCCTTCAAATAAATGTGGGATATATGTGCAACCAAGTTTGCGAGCATTGCCATGTAGATGCAGGCCCAGACCGCAAGGAAATCATGACTCGTGATACTATGCAACACATTTTGGAGATTATAAACCAAACTGGCGCACATACTCTAGATTTAACAGGGGGCGCACCAGAAATGAATCCTAATTTTAGATGGTTTGTAGAAGAAGCAAGTAAAGTTGGCATCAAGGATTTTATTGTCCGCTCCAACCTAACTATTATTACCTCCAATAAAAAGCATCATGATTTGCCTGAATTTTTTAAAAAGCACAACATACATATTGTAAGTTCGATGCCACATTGGACCAAAGGAAAAACAGATAAGCAACGTGGTAACGGTGTTTTTGATGCTTCTATTACAGCATTAAAAATGTTAAATGCTATTGGTTATGGTATGCCAGACAGTAATTTAAGATTAGATTTGGTTTACAATCCGACTGGTGCGTTTTTACCTGGCAATCAATCGTCATTGGAAAAAGATTTTAAAAAGGCTTTGAACGCTGATTTTAATATCCAATTCAACAATCTGTTTGCCATTACGAATTTACCAATCAGCCGTTTTTTAGACTATTTGATAGCATCCGATAATTACGAAGATTATATGTATGCATTGGTAGAAGCTTACAACCCGGCAGCCGTAGCAAAGGTGATGTGTACCAATACGCTATCCGTAAGTTGGGATGGATATTTATACGACTGTGATTTTAACCAAATGCTGAGTTTACCAATAAACAGTAAAGCAAAGCATATTTCGGAATATAATGAAGATTTGTTGATAGGGCGCGATATTGTTATTTCCCAACATTGTTATGGCTGTACTGCTGGTGCCGGAAGCAGTTGCCAAGGTAGCGTGGCTTAACAAAAAATTTAAAAAATAAATGGGCATTTTAAGGAATAAGGATAGTGATGACGATCAAGACATGATGGACGATTTTCATTTTCCAACATCAAAAAACGCCTTAATAATATTTGTCAGAAATCCAGAACTAGGCAAATGTAAAACACGGCTTGCCGAAACCATAGGTGATGAAGCCGCATTAGAAATATACAAACAGTTACTATTTCACACGTCCAATGTTGCTAAAAGTATTGTGGCAGATAGATTTGTTTTTTATTCTGAAACCATTCAAAAAAATGATCTTTGGGAAGATGCTATTTTTAGAAAAAAATTACAATCTGAAGGGGACTTAGGAGAAAAAATGGAAACTGCTTTTTTAGAATTATTTCAATTGGGTTATGAAAAAGTAGTCATTATTGGTAGCGATTTATTCGATTTGAAACCACTTCATATCAATTCCGCTTATCAAAATTTAAATACTCACAAAGTAGTTATAGGTCCTGCAAAAGATGGTGGTTACTATTTATTGGGACTTTCCCAAATGAACAACACACTTTTTAAAAACAAACCATGGAGCTCATCAAATTTATTGGAAGAAACCTTGGATGAGTTAATGGAAAACAACATCAAATTCACTACTTTAGAGACATTAAGCGACATAGACACCTATGACGATTTAATGGAATCTAGTTACAATAAAAATCAATAATTAATGATTAATGATATAAAAGAAACCGTTGATTATCTTCACGGTAAAGGTTTTGAAAATCCTGAAATTGGAATTATTCTAGGCACTGGTCTTGGGCAATTGGTGAATGAAATAGAAATATTAAAAGAAGCCAGTTATAATCACATTCCAAACTTTCCAACAGCTACCGTAGAGTTTCACAAAGGCAAACTTATTTATGGCATTTTAGAAGGTAAAAAAGTCATCGTTATGCAAGGACGTTTTCATTTTTACGAGGGCTATTCGCTACAAGACGTGACGTATCCCGTTCGTATTATGGAAAAATTGGGTATAAAAACCTTATTGGTTTCCAATGCTGCGGGTGCCATCAATCTTAATTTTAAAAAGGGCGAACTCATGCTTATTGAAGATCACATCAACCTTCAGGGAAATTCCCCGTTAGCTTTTAAAGGCGTGGAACATTTAGGCGAACGATTTGCAGACATGAGCGCGCCGTATGATGCAGCCATTAATTCGAAATTCAAAAACATTGCGAAAGCAAATAATATAAAATTACATGAAGGTGTCTACGCCAGTGTGGTGGGACCACAATTGGAAACCAGAGCAGAATACCGCATGTTAAAAATTTTAGGCGCCGATGCCGTGGGTATGAGTACCGTCCCAGAGATTATTGTTGCCAATCATTTAAAATTAAAAGTGGCCGCCGTTTCTGTTTTAACGGATGAATGCGACCCCGATAATCTTAAACCAGTGAATATTACGGAAATTGTTGGCATGGCTGAAAAAGCAGAACCAGATATGATTATACTTTTTAAAGAGCTTATTAAAACGATATAACGTCATTCCGAATATAATGAAGGAATCTCATCATATCCGTGCAATGACTTAACTAAAAATGAGCAACATCTTAACGTAAAAACAGATTCCTGCCTTCGCAGGAAATTTATGGAAAAATACCTAGACATCATAAAAAACGCCTATTCCGGTTACTGGAATTACCTCAAGCATGAGTTGATTTCCATTAACCATTGGGACAATTATTTTTATGGTTTAATTGTTATTTCATTAGTAGTTTGGCTTCTTGAGATTTTCTTTCCTTGGCGAAAAAACCAATCTATTTTTAGGAAAGATTTTTGGCTAGACACCTTTTATATGTTTTTTAATTTCTTTTTACTTAATCTCATTGTACTTATTGCGCTTTCAAATACGGCTGAAGCTATTTTTAATGACATTTTAAAAACCGTAGGATTATCCATATCAAGCTTCCAAATATTTGATTCCAACCAATGGCCCAAATGGCTAGGTTTGTTTATTTTTTTTGTAGTGAACGATTTTGTTCAATGGAACACCCATCGTTTACTGCACAGAGTTCCTTTTTTATGGAACTTTCATAAAGTGCACCACAGCGTTAAGGAAATGGGATTTGCTGCCCATTTGCGTTACCATTGGATGGAACCAGTGGTATATAATTCGTTACGTTATATTCCACTTGCCATTATTGGCGGATTCAATGCGCAAGATGTAGCTATTGTCCATTTTTTTAATATTGTGATTGGGCATTTAAATCACGCCAATTTGGGTTGGAATTACGGTGTTTTCAAATACATTTTCAATAACCCGAAAATGCATATTTGGCACCATGCCAAAGAGCTTCCAAAACATGCCAAATATGGGGTTAACTACGGACTCACTTTAAGTATTTGGGATTACCTTTTTAAAACAAGCCATGTACCTCTTGATGGTCGTGATATTGAATTGGGTTTTGATGGTGATGAGGATTTTCCGAAAGATTTTATTAACCAGGAACTATATCCACTTAATAAAAAAAACAGTCATTAAAATTTATTTCTTCCCATCTCATTTGGGTATAATGTTTTTACCACATCACTTTGAAAAAAGACTTTGGTATCAATGTTCATGCCCGTTAGTTTACCATAAAATGTAGCACCTGTATCGATGTTCCAAACGTTGGCAGCGTGCATGGGTTCGTAAGAATTAAAATTGATGGTTGGGGTGTGCCCAATAAAAATTTCGCTGTAATGTTTTAATCGGTTGGGGTATAATTCGGAATTCACATCTAGATTTTTATCTAAAGACAAGGCCATTTCCCAAAGCGTTCTATCAAAATAAAACGTCTCTTTAAAAACTTCTTTCTCTACACCATGCATCGATGTAAATCCGGCATGAATGAATAGTCTGTTTTTATCATCTATATGATAAAGTGGCATATTTTGAAAAAATTGGAAATGCAATTCTTTGTTTTCTTTAGAAAAACCAATATAACTTTCCATAGTTTCTTTGCCACCATGGATATACCAAGTTGGGTTAACCTTATCTGATTTCAACCACTCCTCGCACCAAACATCATGATTGCCTTTAATAAAAATGCAATGTATTTTCTCTGAAAGTTCTATTAAAAACTGAATCACTTGAGCCGATTCACTCCAACCATCTACATAATCACCCAAAAAAATAAGTGTGTCTTCATCTTGTATTTCAAGTTGATTCAATACTTGAATCAATGCTTTAAATCCGCCATGAATGTCACCAATAACAAACGTCCTCATAAAATCTTTTTTGCAAAACTAAGAGTTCTCCTTGAGAATGATAAATTATGTGGTTAAGTTTATATTAAAAAAAGAAGATTTATAAACTCAATATTTAGAATACCAATCTCTTAAAATAGCTTCCGCAGGTTTGTTTTGTGGTGAAAATTGAGAAGCATCCTCACCTCCTGTACGTTCAGCATTATGAAACCACTTCCAGACAAAGCCGCCAGCAAACCACTCTTCGCCCCAAAAGGTTTCCAATAGTGCTTGCGTCGCATTTTTTTGAGCTTCAAAATTCACTTGATTCATGTCTCTATCGCTTCGCCAAGGCTGTTTTCCAGCAAAATCGACGCTTCTATAACCATATTCGGTAAATAAAATAGGCTTATTGTATTTTTTAGAAAAGGCATGAATGGTGTCTTTATGTTGTAACCAACCCAATCTACAATCTTCTAAAGTAGGGGTTTGCAAATCGCTCACTGGAAAATAAGCATCAATGCCAATATAATCAAGTTGTTCCCAAAAAGGTGTTCTATCATATTCATTCCAATTAGCGGCATACGTTAGTTTTCCTTTATATACTTTTTTAATCTCTGTTATTAGCTGTTTCCAATACTCTGGACGGTGGTCTATAAAACTTTCCAATTCTGTTCCAATGCAAAAAATATCGACTTGAACCTCTTCAGCTACGGCTGCAAAATCTAAAATATAGTTGGAATACGACTGTTCCAATTGCAACCAAGTTTCTTCAGTTTCCATTTTAATCAAGCCTGTAAATGTACCTCTAGCCACCCAAATTTGAGGTTTCAGCATAATTTTTATACCACGTGCATTCAAGCTTTCAATGTATTGCCTGACACCTCTTTTAGATTCTCCAAACCATTGATTATTCCTATTATAATGAATCTCAGGATTAATAATATCCCTAATAAATGCAAAAGGCATGATGGAGGCATAATTGGCATGAATATTAACAACGGGGTCTATATGCGTCGCGTTAATAGTATCTCTGGACGATACAAAACTAACCCCATTGATTTTTTCTGGCTTGGCGGGAGCCATCGCGCAAGCACTCATTAAAAAAATGGCAAACAGCCCAAAAAATTTTCTCATACCTAAAATTTAATGTTTAAATTTAAACAAAATGAATTTATAACATAAGTTTTTAACAAACCCATCGACAAACCTGATACTAATCACATTTCATGGAACACGTTGTTATTATTGGTAATGGTATTTCTGGCGTGACGGCTGCCCGACATATTAGAAAGCTTTCCAATAAAAAAATCACTATCATTTCAGGTGAATCTGAGTACTTCTTTTCCCGAACAGCATTGATGTATGTGTATATGGGGCACATGAAATTCGAACATACCAAACCTTACGAAGATTGGTTTTGGGAGAAAAACCGAATCAACCTTAAAAAAGGATTTATAGAAACCCTTGACACAGCGACAAAAATCCTTCATTTTTCAAATGGTGATAAACTAGATTACGACAAATTGATTATTGCCACTGGCAGCAAACCCAATACATTTGGATGGAAAGGTCAGGATTTAAAAGGGGTGCAAGGGCTTTACAGTAAACAAGATTTAGAAAATTTAGAAGTACATGCACCAAACAACACCATTTGCAAACGTGCCGTGATTATTGGTGGTGGTTTGATTGGTATTGAATTGGCTGAAATGCTCAATTCTAGAAAAATTCCAGTCACGTTTTTAGTTCGTGAAAGTAGTTTTTGGAATGGCGTTTTACCTGATGGCGAAAGCGATATGATTAACAGACATATTAAAAATCATCATATTGATTTACGATTATCATCCAATTTAAAAGAGATTGTTTCGGGTGAACAGGGCAAAGTAAAATCTGTAATTATTGAAGAGACTGGCGAGGAAATTGCTTGTGATTTTGTAGGTTTAACGGCGGGCGTTTCTCCTAATATAGATTTTATAAAACTGTCTGATATAGAAACCAACAAAGGTGTTTTAGTAAATCGGTTTTTAGAAACCAATATCCCAAATGTATATGCCATTGGCGATTGTGCCGAACAACGTGAAGCCATTGGAAAAAGAAAATCCATTGAAGCCGTTTGGTACACAGGCCGTATCATGGGTGAAGTTGTGGCACAAACTATTTGTAGCAACAAAATGCCCTATAATCCCGGACATTGGTTTAATTCTGCCAAGTTTTTTGATATTGAATATCAAACCTATGGTTGGGTTCATGGTTCAAAAGGAAAACCAGATTATGAGGAACATGTGCATTGGAAACATGATGACGACACCAAATGTATTACGATCGCTTTTAATAGAAACACCAATGAATTTTTAGGGATTAATACTTTTGGCATCAGAATGCGTCACGAAGTTTTTGATAGGTGGCTGACGGAAAAACGAGATGTGGATTATGTTATTAATCATTTATCGGAGGCTAATTTCGACCCAGAATTTTACAAGCACTATGAGCAAGCCATTCAAAATGCTTATAAAAACCAATTACAGATTGTATGAGCCATAAACCGAATCAAAGTATGTCTTTAGCAAAACCAGATGCTCAAGACCTTTCCGTAAAACAAAAAATAGCATTAGCTATTGGTTTTACTGGATGTTTCATTTTAGTGCTTGCGCTTTTCAATACGAATTTTTCAAATAAAGGCTTGTTTTTAACGCTCTCCACCGTTCTAATTACAGTTGGTACAGTTATTTTTTCCAATGATGCTTATTTAAATACATCCAAAGGCATAAAAAATGACGGCGTTTGGTTTAAATCTATTTCATCAAGAGGTATTTTAGGATGGCTTACAGGAATATTTTTAACACTTTTTTATATTGTACTTTATTTTTATCCACAATATTTAGGGCTAGCTTCTGACGGACAAAATAACACTGGATTAATTGCGCTATTCGATCCATTAAGTCAATTATTAAGCGGTAGACCAGCAAGCCAATGGTTTGTTTATGGAACGCTTTATACCCTTGCCATTCTCGTTTTTGGCTATAAGTTCATGTTGAAATATCGTGATAACAAACATGAAAAATTGCGAACTGTTTCTGTGATGTTTTTTCAACTGGCTTTTGCTTTTTTAATTCCGGAATTGATGTATCGCTTAAATTCGGATTTGCCTTATTATGATTTAAAAAGCATTTGGCCCTTAAACTATTATAATTTTGAACGTTACAGAGTAAATCAATTTATAGATGCGGGCGATGTTGGTTTGGGTTTATTGATTTTTGGTATTGTTTCAATTTTAATAATCACTCCAATCCTCACTTATAAATATGGAAAACGTTGGTATTGTTCTTGGGTTTGTGGTTGTGGTGCATTGGCAGAAACGGTTGGTGACCCTTTCAGACATTTAAGTGATAAACGTCAAATCGCTTGGAAAATAGAACGATGGGTAGTGCATAGCGTTTTGGTATTCGTGGTGTTGATGACTACGGCAGTAGTTTGTTCTTATTTAGGAAACGACTCTAGTAAATACTGGCTGACTAGAAAATTGTTTTTAGGTTTGGTAACGGCAATTTTAACACTCGTTTTTGCTTTAACCATGATTTTCAAACGACAAGAACTTGGGAAGGATGCCCGTTATGGAGCGATTGGTTATTTTGTAATCATCATTTTTCTTATTGGATTGCATTATTTTAGCACGAACACCACGCTTTTTTTATTTAAATCAGAAACCTTAAGAACCACCTATGCATTTTTAATCGGTTCTATTTTTTCCGGCGTTATTGGCACGGGTTTCTATCCCATTTTTGGAAGTCGCGTATGGTGCCGATTTGGTTGCCCCATGGCTGCCATTCTTGGTTTCCAGCAACGCTTATTTTCTAAATTTAGGATTACTACAAATGGTGGACAGTGCATTTCATGCGGTAATTGCTCTACCTATTGCGAAATGGGTATTGATGTGCGCGCGTATGCCCAAAAAGGCGAAAACATTGTAAGGAGCAGCTGTGTAGGTTGTGGCATTTGTAGCGCGGTTTGCCCAAGAGGTGTCTTAAAATTAGAAAATGATTCGATGAAAGGGCGCATCAATCCTACTGAAATTTTATTGGGTAATGATGTGAATTTAATGGATTTGGTAAATCAGAAATAATTAGATTTTAAAATTAAAGCCTTCTAACACTTTTTCATCATACTTCACCTTATCAAAAGTATATAAATAAGCGCCCTTTTTTGATGCGTTAGTATCTTTTTCATCCAATCTAACCAATATGCCAAAGGAGTTTATTTTATTAATAAAGTTTCGTTTATCTAATTTTTTATCAAGAATAGATTCATATAATTTCTGCAATTGACGCATGGTAAATTTTGGAGGCAAAAGCTCAAAACCAATGGGCTTACTCAACGCCCTTCGCTTTAATCGTGCAATCGCTTTTTCAACCATTTGACTGTGGTCAAAAATCAAATGGGGTGCTTTATCTAAACTAAACCATTGTGCAGACGTGTTAACTAACTCCTGATCGTGCATAGCGATATCAATCAACGCATAATAAGCTACCGATAAGGTGCGTTCAACAGGATCCCTGTCTACTTTACTAAACGTATAAAGCTGTTCCATATATATGGTTCGCAAACCCGTAAGATGCTGTAAAATACGAATAGCTGCTTCATCTAAATTCTCATCCTCCTTTAAGAACCCCCCCATTAAGGACCACTTCCCTTGTTCAGGCTCAAAATCCCTTTTAATCAATAAAATTTTTAATCCCCCTTTGTCAAAACCAAAAATAATACAATCAACAGCTAAGAGGATTTTGTCTGCATTACTATATTTATTTAACGCCATATATTATTTTGAAGCAATTTAAGAAAATCATTGTAAAAGCCAATTTAATAAAAATTATTGTAAAGTGTTTTTTTTACACTTATATAATTTTATGTTACATTTGTTGCTATACTTAAAGATGTTACAATGAAAAGTTATGTGATAGGATTAGATTACGGGTCGGATTCCGTTCGTGCCGTACTAATTGACGCTGAAAATGGAAACGAAATAGCCTCAGAAGTACAATGGTACTCTCGATGGAAAAAAGGAGCTTATTGTAATGCCTCCATAAATCAATTTAGACAACATCCCTTAGACCATATTGAAGGTTTGGAAACAACCATCAAATCAATTGTGTTAAAAAGCAAAGTAGATGCAGAATCTATAAAAGCTATTTGTATTGATACAACAGGGTCTTCTCCTGTTCCAGTAACAGAAGATGGTACGCCATTGGCTTTGGTGAAAGGTTTTGAAGAAAACCCGAATGCCATGATGGTTTTATGGAAAGACCATACTGCGATTGGTGAAGCCAATGAAATTAACAACTTAGCAGCCAATTGGGGCGGTGAGGATTTTACAAAATATGAAGGTGGTATTTATTCATCTGAATGGTTTTGGGCAAAAATATTGCATGTCATCCGTGAAGATGAAGCTGTTAAAAATGCTGCGTTCACTTGGATGGAACATTGCGATTTAATGACGTATTTGCTGATTGATAACAAGGATTTAAAATCATTTAAAAGAAGCCGATGTGCCGCTGGGCATAAAGCCATGTGGCATGAAAGCTGGGGCGGTTTACCCGATGATGCCTTTTTAAATCAGTTAGATCCCTATTTATCAAAACTTAAAAGAAACCTCTACACAAACACCTACACTTCTGATGAAGTTGCTGGTAATCTGAGCCAAGAATGGGCTGATAAATTAGGTTTATCAACAAATACAGTCGTTGCCGTTGGTACTTTTGATGCGCATTCTGGAGCCGTTGGTGCGAAAATAGATGAAAACACCTTGGTTAGAGTTATGGGAACCTCCACCTGTGATATTATGGTGTCACCAAAAGAAACTATTGGCACTAAAACCGTTCCTGGTATTTGCGGACAAGTAGATGGTTCGGTCATTCCTGGCCTCATTGGTTTGGAAGCTGGTCAATCCGCTTTTGGGGATGTATTGGCTTGGTTTAAAGATGTCTTATATTGGCCTGTTGATTATTTGGTATTATCATCAAACATATTGAGTCCGGTACAAAAAGAAGACTTAAAAGAAGAAATTGATGCAAACTTCATTAAAAAATTAAGTGAACAAGCAGCAGCCATTCCGTTATCGGAAAGTATTCCAACCGCTTTAGATTGGATTAACGGGCGTAGAACACCTGATGCCAATCAGGAACTAAAAGCAGCGATGTCCAATTTATCATTAGGCACCAGAGCACCTCATATGTTTAAAGCCTTAATCAATGCGATTTGTTTTGGCTCTAAAAAAATTGTGGATAGATTTGAAGAAGAAGGCGTGCGTATCGATACCGTTATTGGTATTGGTGGCGTGGCAAGAAAATCGCCTTTCATCATGCAAACCTTGGCGAATGTTTTAAATAAACCCATTAAAGTAGCGGAATCGGATCAAGCACCCGCTTTGGGAGCTGCGATTTATGCAGCCGTGGCGGCAGGCATTTATCCGAATGTCATTGAAGCAAGCAAACACATGGGAAGCGATTTTGAAGCAGAATATTTACCTGAAAACGATAAAATTGAAGATTATAAACTACTCATGGATTCTTATTCAGAATTAAGTGCTTTTATTGAATCCGTAAACTAATATCAAACATGAGTTCAAAATATAAAGATTTAAAACAGGAATGCTACGAAGCCAATATGCAATTGGATGCCTTGGGTTTGGTAGTTTATACCTTTGGAAACGTCAGTGCCGTAGATAGAAAAAATGGCGTGTTTGCCATCAAACCAAGTGGCGTCCCTTACGAGGTTTTAAAACCTGAAGATATTGTCATTCTTGATTTTGATAACAATATCATTGAAGGCACCATGAGACCTTCATCGGATACTAAAACACATTCCTACCTTTATAAACATTGGGAAGAGATAGGCGGCATTGCACATACCCACGCTACATATTCTTGCGCTTGGGCACAATCGCAATTAGATATTCCTATTTTTGGAACGACCCACGCCGACCATTTAACCTCCGACATTCCTTGTGCACCGCCCATGAGCGACGATCTTATACAAGGAAATTATGAGCATAACACGGGTATTCAAATTCTAGATTGTTTTAAAAATAAAGGTCTTTCTTATCAAGAAGTCGAAATGATTCTGATTGGAAACCACGGCCCATTTGCTTGGGGAAAAAACGCTGCTAAAGCCGTTTATAACAGTAAGGTTTTGGAAGTCGTTGCAGAAATGGCTTATCTAACCAGACAAATAAATCCGAGTGCCCCACGACTTAAAGATTCATTAATCAAAAAACATTACGAACGTAAACACGGTAAAAATTCCTATTACGGTCAATAATAACTATAAATTCAATTAATCAACATGATAGATATTTCAAAAAAAGAAATTTGGTTCGTTACAGGAAGCCAACATTTATACGGAGAAGAAACCTTAAAACAAGTGGCTTTAAACTCTCAAGAGATTGTTAAAGGTTTAAATGGAACTTCCCATATTCCTGTAAACATTGTTTTTAAGCCTACCGTAAAAACGCCAGATGAAATAACAAATATATGCCAAGAAGCGAATGCCGAAAAAAACTGTATCGGTTTGATTACTTGGATGCACACCTTTTCTCCTGCAAAAATGTGGATTGTTGGTTTAAATATTTTAAACAAACCTATTTGCCACTTACATACACAATTTAATGCTGAAATTCCTTGGAGTACTATTGATATGGATTTTATGAATCTAAATCAATCCGCTCACGGTGATAGGGAATTTGGATATATCATGTCTAGAATGCGCAAAAAACGTAAAGTGGTTGTTGGCCATTGGCAAAGCGAACGCGTTCAGAAAAAATTAGGAATTTGGTCTCGTGTGGTATTAGGTTGGGATGATTTACAGAATTTGAAAGTCGCTAGATTTGGAGATAACATGCGTGAAGTTGCAGTAACTGATGGCGACAAAGTAGAAGCGCAAATTCGTTTTGGTATGTCGGTTAATGGTTATGATTCTTCAGATATTGTAAAGCATATCGATAAAGTTTCAGAAAGCGATTTAAACAAATTATTGGATGTTTATGAATCTTCATACGACTTAACACCATCACTTAAAAAAGGCGGAGACAAAAGACAATCATTAATTGAAGCTGCTAAAATTGAATTAGGCTTACGTTCCTTTTTAGATGAAGGTGGTTTTAAAGCATTCACAGACACTTTTGAAAATCTTGGCGTGCTAAAACAATTACCGGGCATCGCCGCACAACGCTTGATGGCTGATGGTTATGGTTTTGCTGGCGAAGGCGACTGGAAAACAGCTGCCATGGTTAGAGCTTTAAAAGTGATGAACTATGGTTTGGAAGGTGGTACGTCTTTCATGGAAGATTACACCTATCATTTCACTCCTGAAAAATCGTATGTATTGGGTTCTCACATGTTAGAAATTTGTCCATCTATTACCGATGGAAAAACATCTTGTGAAGTACATCCTTTAGGAATTGGAGGCAAAGAAGATCCTGTGAGATTGGTGTTTAATTCACCTGCAGGAGATGCTATTAATGTATCATTAGTAGATATGGGCAATAGATTTAGATTGATTGTTAATGAAGTGGAAGCTGTAAAACCTATGGCAGATTTACCAAAACTTCCTGTTGCCAGAGTATTATGGGATGCAAAACCTAATTTAGAAGTAGCAGCTACGGCTTGGATTTTAGCAGGTGGCGCACATCATACCGTTTACAGTCAAGCCATCACAACAGAATATATGGAAGATTTTGCCGATATTGCTGGTGTAGAATTATTGGTTATCGACAACAATACCTCCGTAAGGGAATTTAAAGATAAAATCAATGCCAACGAAGCCTATTACAATATGTTTCAGCATCGTTTATAAATGTTTAACTAAAACACCACAAACAAATGAACACATTAAAGCGTAGTTTTTATGTAATGACCTTAGTAGGTTTCGCCTTATTAAGCATTCAATGTAAAAATGAAAAAAAAGCGGACACTAATATTATAACTGTCGAAGAAATGAAAAACCTTGTCACCATTACAAAAGAATCTTTTGGAACAACATCAGATAGCATCCCTGTAGATAAATTCATTTTAAAAAATGAAAAAGGTATGGAAATAAGTGTTATCACCTATGGAGGTATCATAACATCTTGGACTGCGCCAGATAAAAATGGTGAATATAAGGACATCGTTTTAGGTTTTGACAGCATACAAAAATATCAAATGCCGGGTGTGCCGTATTTTGGAGCTTTAATTGGTAGATTCGGTAACAGAATTGCAAACGCTAAGTTTTCATTGGACGGCACCGAATACACGTTAGCAGCAAACGATGGTAAAAACCATTTACATGGTGGTGTTAAAGGATTTGATAAAGTGGTTTGGACAGCAAGTGAAGTTTTAACAGACAGCACAGCGTCTTTAGTTCTAACATATTTAAGTAAAGATATGGAAGAAGGTTACCCAGGTAATTTAGAGACTAAAGTTACTTATACACTTAACAATGATAATAATTTAGATGTTGTTTATGAAGCAACCACCGATAAAAAAACCGTTGTAAACCTGACGCAACATTCTTATTTTAACTTATCTGGTGATTTCTCTAAACCTATTTTAGACCACGAGGTTACAATTAATGCAGATAAATTGGTTCCTGTTGATGCTACTTTAATTCCAACAGGACAATTAACAGACGTGACCAATACACCTTTTGATTTCAGACAAGCCAAAACCATTGGAAAAGATATCGACGTTAAAGATGAACAATTAAAAAGAGGCGGTGGATATGATCATTGTTGGGCACTTAATAATCAAAACGAAGGCATGAGATTGGCTGCGACAGCATATCATCCAGAAAGCGGTCGAGTAATGGAAGTATTGACTGACGAACCAGGCATACAACTTTATACTGGTAATTTCTTAGATGGTACATTACCAAGCAAACAAGGTGGAACGTATGCGCACAGAACAGGCTTTTGTTTAGAAACCCAACATTATCCAGATTCACCAAACCAAAAAGATTTCCCATCGGTAATTTTAAGTCCGGGAGAAAATTACATCTCTAAAACATCTTTTAAATTTTCTGTAAAATAAAAAAGAATAAGGACGTATATTGCCGACCACTTCAACTAATAAATAAATTAAATAAATTATGGGAATTATATCTTTTGTTGGTTTCACTCTGATAGTTGCTATTATTGCATGGTGGTCGACTCGAAAAACGGATGAGAATACCTCAGATGGTTACTTTTTAGGAGGACGAAGTTTAACAGGACCTGTCATCGCTGGTTCTTTATTACTTACCAACTTATCTACCGAACAAATTGTGGGCATGAATGGTGTGTCATTTCGAGATGGCTTACCCATTATGGCGTACGAAGTCGTTGCTGCCATAGCCATGGTTTTTACGGCTTTTGTATTACTTCCAAAATACCTAAAAGTAGGTATAGCCACCATCCCTCAGTTTCTTGAAAAAAGATATGGTAAAACTACCAAAACCATTGTATCATTATTATTCTTATTAGGATATGCCATTTCTATGCTTCCAACGGTCTTATATTCTGGAGCATTGGCAATTAATAGTATGTTTGATGTTCCTGAAATGTTAGGCATGGAACCCATTCCTGCGCTTTGGGTTACTGTTTGGGCAATTGGTATCATTGGTGCTATTTATGCTATTTTTGGGGGATTGAAAGCCGTTGCTGTATCCGATTCCATAAACGCTATAGGTTTAATTATAGGTGGTTCATTAATTCCTATTTTCGGGTTGATGTATATTGGCGATGGCAATGTATTTACGGGATTAGACACATTAACCACTGCTTTACCTGAAAAATTTGATATTATTGGAGGACCTGATTCTGATGTCCCTTTTTGGACATTATTTACAGGTATGATTATAGTAAACTTTTATTATTGGGGAACCAATCAAGCGATTATTCAAAGAGCATTGGGAGCTAAAAACTTAAAAGAAGGTCAAAAAGGATTGTTATTTGCCGCTTTTATTAAAATATTAGGTCCTTTTATAGTGGTATTGCCAGGTATCATCGCCTTTTATATTTTTAATGGTGATATCCCAAATGCCGATGAAGCCTACCCCATGTTGGTTAAAAAAGTGCTTCCAGCAGCCTTTATAGGTTTCTTTGCTGCGGTTCTTTTTGGAGCTATTTTAAGTTCTTTCAACAGTGCTTTGAATAGTTCTGTAACGTTGTTCGGACTTGATTTTTATAAAGAATACATCAATAAAGATGCTTCTGAAAGACAAACAGTAAAAGCTGGTAAAATATTCGGAGCGGTTTTAGGTATTTTCTCTATGACCATTGCGCCTCTGCTATATGGTGTACAAGGTGGTGTTTTCACGTATCTTCAACAATTAAATGGAACGCATAGCGTGCCGATTTTAGCCATTGTAATCGTTGGTATTTTTTCAAAGAGAGTTACTGGAAAAGCAGCAAACTGGGCTATTGTATTTAGTGCCGTTACTTATTTAATCACCTTATATGTGATTAAGCCAGACATCAGCTTCTTGCATCTTATGGGGATCTTATTTGTTTTAACCATAGCGCTGATGTACATCATTAGTTACTTTAAACCAAGAGAAACTGATTTCTTTGATGAATACACGAAACAAGTAGATATTTCGCCTTGGAAATATTTAAAACCTGTTGGCTATACTGTTTGCGCGCTTGTTATTTTGCTTTATATATATCTTTCATAAAAATATTATTTAATAAAATATTCGGCATAAAAAAAGCCTTTAATGTTACATTAAAGGCTTTTTTTTATTTCAAACTTATTCCGTTATAACTTAAAAATCCTATCTAAAAGAAGCCATTTTTCTCCTTCTTTTGCCATAGGCACTTTTTGCTGATAGGACCACATAAGGATTTCCCATTCTTGTACTTTAGGGTTATTCGCATCCATGTCCGCCTTCCTTTCAAACGAAAAACCATTCATCACTTCCATAACCATAAATAATCTATTGCCTTTATTATAGATTTCCATATTCACTATACCAGAATCTTTAATACTCTTTAGGATCTCTGGCCATACATTTTGATGATAGGCTTTGTATTCAGCAATTAAATGGTCATCGTCCTTTAAATCACAAAATAGATAATGTGTTTTAGTTTCCATGACTTTTAAATATATTCTTATAAACCATCATACCATAATATCCAACAACCAAGAAACAAATAGCAGGCAGTAAAAATGAGAAATTGACTTCTGGAACTCCTAAAATCAGTGTATCTGTATAACCTATACCACCTATATCTAATATGAGTCCCTGTAAGGTTGGCATAAGGGCGCCTCCAACAATAGCCATGACTAAGAATGCGGCACCAAATTTGGCATCTTCCCCTTGCCCTTCTAAAGCAATACCATAAATAGTTGGAAACATGATAGACATAAAAAAAGATATACCAACCAAGGCATATAACCCAATCATTCCGGCAATAAAAATGGTTGCCACAGTACATACTAAAGCGCCAATGGAAAAATAAAACAATAATTTACCACTATTAATATATTTTAATAAAGCAGTACCTATCCATCTACCAGCTAGAAAAATGACTAAAGCAGCAATGCCATAGGTGACCGCCGATTGATTATCAATTCCAATAGACTCAGCGTATTGATATAAGTACGTCCAACACATAATTTGTGCTCCCACATAAAATGCCTGTGCAATAACGCCCCAAACAAATTTTTTAGACTTAAACAGTCTACCTATAGATTGCCCTATATGAACTTTGGCTTCTTGTTCTTTATTTTGTGGCATTTTTATTAAGGCAATTAACACTAAAAAGCCGATAACTACCAATCCTAATATGACATACGGATTACGAATTACCAGTAAATCTGAAGTCCGCACCGTTGCTTTTGCTGTTTCACTTAATGTTTCGTAAACAGATGTTCCATCGGCATTTAAATCATCCGATTGTAAAAATCCTAAGATAAATTTTTGAGCGATTATCAATCCTCCCAAAGCTCCAATGGGGTTGAATGCTTGCGCCAAATTAAGACGTTGTGTTGCCGTAGCTTCATTGCCCATGGACAAAATATAAGGATTTGCTGTGGTTTCCAAAAATGCCAATCCGAATGTTAATATGTACAATGCTGCCAAGAAAAAACCAAAGGCTTCCAATTTTGCAGCAGGATAAAAAAGTAACGCGCCAATAGCATACAAGGCTAACCCCAGCAAAACGCCTTTTTTATAAGAATATTTGTTTACAAAAATGGCCGCTGGTAACGCCATGGTGAAATAGCCGCCATAAAAAGCCAATTGAACCAAAGACGCTTGAAAATTATCCAGTTCCAACACTTTTTTAAAAGCTGAAACCATCGGATTTGTAATATCATTTGCAAATCCCCAAAGTGCAAAAAGTGAGGTGATTAAAATAAACGGCAGGATAACCGATTTAGCAACAACTGGAATTTTGGTGGTTTTATTCATATTAGTTTAATTGGTTTAGTGGTGTTGGTTTAATTTGATTCAATTAAAGTTATTCTGTTAATAACGATCTATCTAAATGGACATAGCCTCCATCAACCGTTATAAATTGTCCTGTGGTATGTGATGACCTATCTGAAATCGCAAATAAACAAGTGTCGGCTATTTCTTGTGGTGTGGTCATTCTGTTTTCCAATGGAATTTTTTTGACAATCGATTGTAATTTTTCTTGACCATTTTCCAAGGTTTGAATCCATGTATCATAAGCTGGTGTCCAACTTTCGGCAATAATGATGGCATTTACACGAATACCTTCTTTAATCAAATCAACCGCCCATTCTCTTGTTAAACCTAAAACACCGCCTTTAGATGCAGCGTATCCGGACGTTCTTCCTTGTCCTGTAAGTGCCACCTTAGAACCTATGTTTAATATATTTCCTTTTGATATTTTAATATATGGCAAACAATATTTTGTCATGGCAAAAAAACTAACAAGGTTAAGCTGTAAGGAATCCATAAACTCCTGAATCGATGCATCCAATCCAGCACCATCATTAACACCAACATTATTAATTAAGGCATCAATGCGTCCGTATTTTTCGCCTATAATTTTTGCCGCCCTTTCAATCTCTTGTGGATTTTTTAAATCTGTTTTAACAAAAAGCGCATCAACACCTTTATCTTTCAGTTCTTTTTCATAAGCATAACCACGGTCATTTCTACAAACAATGACTGGAATAGCACCTTCATCTGCCAAGGATTGTACAATCGTTTCGCCTATACTACCTTTTATTCCTGCTGCGCCTGTTACAACGACTACTTTATTTTTTAAATGTAAATCCATATCATTTAGAGATTATAAAAATTTATGGCATTGGTTCCCATGATTTGTGCCTGTTCATTGGAACTTAATGTTGATACAAAATCGGTTACCAACTTTTTTACTTTTGAATAGTTTCCTGCTACCAAACATACAGGCCAATCGGAGCCAAACATCAATCGTTCTGCACCAAAAGCTTCTAAAACCAATGCCATGTATGGTTTGATTTGTTCTGGTGTCCATAGCTTATAATCGGCTTCAGTAATCATCCCGGAAAGTTTGCAAGTCACATTTTCATATCTCGCAACTTCCATCATTAAAGTAGCCCAACCATCATAAAACCCATCTTTTATATAGGGTTTTGCGACATGATCTATCACAAATTTCTGATTTGGGAATTGCTTTACAAACTCTAAAGTGGCTCCAAGTTGGTGTGGAAAAATTAATATATCATAGGTGAAATTAAACTTTTTCAACAAGGACATACCTATCAAAAATTGAGGACGAAGTAAAAAATTATGATCTGATTCACCTTGAACTACATGCCGAAATCCTTTAAGTTTTTTATGCTGAGAATAAGTCTCTAAAGTGGTTTCTATATCGCTGTTTCTTAAATCTACCCAACCAACAACACCTTTAATAAAATCGTGTTCGGAGGCTAATTTCAATAGAAAATCCGTTTCAGAAAGCGTTTGATCTGCTTGAACGGCCACACAACCATCAACGCCATGTTCCTTATAAACCACTTCCAAATCTGATGGCATGAAATCCTTCCGAATGGTAGCCATATCATCATCTATCCATGCATGTTTTACAGGCTCGTAATGCCAAAAATGTTGATGACTATCTATAATCATTTTCCTTGATACGCTTTTACATTTTGTTTTGAAACACCCAAACCTTCAATACCTAATTCCATAACATCCCCCGGTTTTAAAAACATTTGTGGATTTAAACCCAAACCCACACCAAATGGGGTGCCTGTTGAAATAACATCACCTGGCAATAAGGTCATAAACTGACTGATATAACTAATGGATTCTTGAATGTTAAATATAAAATCGGATGTCGAGCTATCTTGCATGGTTTTGCCGTTTAGCTTTAACCACAGATTCAAGTTATTTGGGTCTTTTATTTCGTCTGTTGTTGCCAAAAATGGTCCTAAAGGCGCAAATGTATCGCATCCTTTACCTTTACACCATTGTCCTTCTCTTTCAATTTGAAAAGCGCGCTCACTAATATCATTATGTAATACATATCCTGCGATATGATCAATCACCTCTTCTTTTGAAATATAGGACGCTTTTTTGCCAATAACGACTGCTAATTCTACTTCCCAATCTGTTTTTTCACTTCCCTTTGGAATAATGACGTCATCATAAGGTCCAACAATAGCTGTGGTCGATTTGAAAAACAACACCGGTTCACTTGGAATTTTCATACCTGCTTCGGCAGCATGTTTTGCATAATTTAAACCGATACAAAGAAGTTTTGATGGCCGACAAATGGGAGAACCTAAACGTGTTCCTTCAGAAATTGAAGGACATTTACTCTCGTTATCCTTTAACCAGTTTTTTAATCTTTCAATACCATTGGTTTCAAAAAAAGTTTCGTTATAATCTTCTCCAAAATTGGATACATCTATTTTAGTCCCATTTGCTAACTGAATTCCTGGTTTTTCTTTACCAACGTCTCCAAATCTTATTAGTTTCATGTTTTATTGTTTAATCGTTAATCGTCATAAGTATATCTAAAATCATATATATATTTATCCGTTTAGTTTTATAAATCCGCCATCAATTGGGAAATCGGTTCCTGTAATAAAAGAGGCTTCATCAGAGCATAAATACAAAGCTAAATCTGCGACTTCTTGCGGAACACCCATTCGTCCGATAGGTTGCGCTTTAGATAGTTTTTCAAACATCTCAGTTTCCTTTCCGGGATAATTGTTTTTTAAAAATCCATCAACAAAAGGTGTATGAATTCTAGCTGGGGAAATAGAATTACATCGAATACCGTAACCAATATAATCTTTCGCCACGGAATAGGTCATGGTAAGTGTAGCGCCTTTAGACATGGAATAGGCAAATCTATCTGACACCGCTACTGAGCCAGCTACCGATGCCATATTTATGATAACGCCACCCTGTTTTTTCATGTGTGGAATGACACTAAAAACACAGTTATAAACACCTTTAACATTCACATTATAGACTCTGTCGAAATCTGCTTCTGATGTTTTTTCTATATTTCCAATATGTGCTACGCCAGCACTGTTTATTAAAATATTGATGATGTGCTTTTCGGAAATCTTATTAATAACACTAATGACGTCTTGTTGGTTTGCCACATTACATGCATGGATTTCAGCTGAACCGCCAGCACTTTCAATTTCATTTTTAGTGATTTTTCCATTCTCGGCATTCAGTTCCAAAATGTAAACATACGCTCCTTGTTCTGCCAAAGTCTTTGAAATGGCTTTGCCGATTCCACTACCACCACCTGTAACAATGGCCACTTTATTTTTAAGGCTAAATTTCATGTTGGTAATTCTATATTTAAAATGAGTAGTTGTCCAATATACACTTTACTAACTATTAAAATTCACCATCGCTTTAATTACTTTGGTTTTTGGGTCTAACCAAGAATCGAAGTTGGTAATCATATCGGTAAAACTGACTTGATGGGTTACAAAAGCTTTCGTGGGAAAGGCATCGAGATTATCTATTACAAAATCAAAATCCTCTAAAGTAGCATTTCTACTACACATGATGGTTGATTCTTTGGCATGAATGGCTGGATGGCTAAACGTTAATTCCCCTTTTGATAAGCCTACCAAAACATACCTTCCGCCATGCGACATATAACTAATACCGCCTTCCAAAGCTCTTTTATTTCCTGTGGCATCAAAAACTGCTGCGGCTAAATCGCCATTGGTAATTTTTGAGATTTCTTCAACTGCTGTTTCAGAAACCTTAACGGTATGTTTTACGCCGATTTCATTTTTTACAAATTCCAATCTCGCCTCATCAACATCTAAAGCAATCACTTCTGCACCTTTAATCTGTGCTAATTTCATTAAACCAATACCAATTGGGCCGCAACCAATAACAACAATGGTTTCACCTTTAAGTACATTGGCTCTTCGTAAGGCATGTGCACCAATGGCCAATGGTTCTACAATAGCCATTTCTTCATAAGAAAGATGATTGGCAAGAATCAATAAATCGGTTCTTATAGCCACTTTTTCTTGCATGCCACCATCGGTATGCACACCCAAAACCCTGATGTTGGTGCAACAATTGCTTTTTCCTTGTCGACAGGCAACACAGGTTCCGCAACTCACATAAGGCATCACTATAACATTATCACCTACTTTCAAATTTTTAGGATTTGCGCCAATTTCCAATATTTCACCAGCTAATTCATGACCCAATATTCTTGGGTACGTAAAAAACGCTTGGTTGCCAGCATAGGCATGTAAATCTGTGCCACAAATACCAACTCTATGTATTTTTACAAGGGCTTGATTATCTTCTTTTACAGGGATTTCCTTTTCTTTTAAGGCGAATTTGTTTGGTTCTTCACAAACAATGTATTTCATAAATAACTACTATTTTAATTTTATTAATTGGTTGAACAAATCAACCGTTTTCTGGATTGTTTCCTCCTTAATTCATAACTAATATAAAGTCCTAAATTAATGAAATATTCCAATTAGGAAGTATGTTTCAGATAAATCTAGATGTACTTGGAACCCTTTAATTTTTAATTCAAAAAATTGATTTCTATTTTTATTCTACCTTTTATGATCTCCATTAAATAACCTCATAATTCCTAAAGGATTATCGGTTTTCAATTCCTCTGGCAATAAATGTTCAGGAAAATTTTGATAACACACCGGGCGTGTAAAACGATATATAGCAGCCGTTCCAACGGATGTGGATCGACTATTGGACGTTGCTGGAAATGGTCCCCCATGCACCATAGCATGACATACTTCAACCCCCGTAGGGAAATTATTCACAATCAATCTACCAACCTTCTGCTCTAATATTTCGATTAAATCGGTATAATTATTTAAATCGTTTTCAGTTCCAAAAAGTGTTGCGGTTAAATGACCTTTCATTTTTCTTGCCGAAGCCAACAATTCTTCTTTAGAATCTGCAATCACACTAATGGTTGATGGCCCGAAGTTTTCTTCTTCTAAATAATCTCTTAAAATAAAACTTTTAGCTGTTGTTTCAAATAAATGTGCACTTCCTTTAAATCCTTCTATACTGGATTTGCCCTTAGCTAATAATTTTACTTCAAGTTTATTATTAGCCAAATGCTCAATCCCATTATCGAATGCCGATTTAATACCTTTATTCAACATGGCTTTTGCTTCAGTTTCTTCAAAGTGTTTTGCCGTCTGCTTTTGAAATTTTTGCAAATTTTCATCATTATTCAAAAAAACCAAACCAGGATTTGTACAAAACTGTCCTGCCCCAAGGGTTACGGAATCTGCTAACTCTTTCGCAATTTCCTGAGAACGCTCTTTCAATGCTTCAGGTAAAATAAAAACTGGATTGGTGCTTCCCATTTCAGAATAGACCGGAATAGGCTCTGCTCGGTTATTAGCCGCTTGAAAAATAGCCATGCCTCCTCTAGTAGAACCTGTAAATCCGATGGCTTTAATGTTTGGATGCATTACAATGGCCATCCCGACCTCAACTGAAGCTCCGTGAACCAATGAAAAAACACCTTTTGGCATGTTTGTCTTTTCAATAGCTTTGTTAATTGCTATAGCTACCAACTCGCAAGTTCCTGGATGAGACGGATGACCTTTAACAACAACCGGACAGCCACTTGCTAAAGCAGATGCTGTATCACCTCCAGCAACCGAAAATGCCAACGGAAAATTACTTGCCCCAAAAACACCAACCGCCCCTAAAGGTTTTTGCATATAACGAATGTCGGATCTTGGTAATGGTTCTCTATCTGGCAAAGCTGTATCAATTCTAGCATCAACCCAAGAGCCTTCACGTAAAACAGTGGCAAATAATTTTAATTGCCCCATAGTTCTGGCACGTTCGCTGATTATTCTGCCTGAAGGCAAACCTGTTTCAGCAGAACAACGTTCTATCAAAGCATCTCCAAGATTTAAAATTTCATCCGCAATCGTATCTAAGAAGAATGCCTTTTCTTTTCCACTTTTTTTCCGATATGTAGCAAATGCTTCATGAGCTTTTGATGCTGCTTCATTCACCTCATCTGTGGTTGCTTCATAAAATGTTGTTGACAATTCAGAAGCATCAGAAGGGTTTACACCTTTAAATGTAATTCTACCATTCGATGAAACTAGTCCAGCTATATAATTTTTTCCTGTTAGTGTCATTTGCAATTCTTTATTTGATTTTTATTCTGGCTTAACATCAGACCACAACCATTTCAACGCTTCCGGAAGTACGCTTCCTCCATGCTTTCCGTTGTGGGCACCTGTTCCAGTTACAAATGTATAATCATATGATTTATATTCTAATGATGATGCCATTTGTTGATTGGCAAGCCACCAATTTCCATGCTCATTATTTAAATCGTTAGAACCATCTTGCAGATACACCTTAATGCTTTTTTTAGGTGTTTTTCTAATCATGGCCTCATAATTATGGCCGCCACGGATGTTTGTAAAACTTCCAAAATGGCTCATGACTTTACTAAAATAATCCGGTCGTTCCCACGCTGCTGTAAAGGCACAAATACCACCAGAAGACAATCCGCAAATGGCTCTCATTTGTGGATTGTTGGTGATATTATATGTTTTGCTCATTTCAGGTATTAATTCTTCTATAAGAAACCGCGCATATGCATCATTCAGACTATCATACTCAATACTTCGGTTACTAGCCCTAAAAGGATTTTCAGGCAATTCTGAACTTTTGTGACCAGGGTTTATAAACAACCCAATAGTCACTGGCATGTCTTTTTTATGAATAAGATTGTCAAACACGATTGGCACTCTAAAATCACCTTCTTCATTTACATAAGCATGGCCATCTTGAAAAACCATTAAAGCAGCAGATTCATTGGGGTTATATTGTGCAGGAACATACACATAATACTCCCTTATGGTACCATCAAAAATGGTGCTCTTCCAGACATGTTTTGTTATCATGCCTTTCGGAACACCATCATGTCGTTTAGAATCTTCATTAAAACTGTATTCACTTTCTTGTCCGAAACTTAGTTTTAAAGTCATAAGGAGCAAAAAAGCAAATACAGTTTTTATTGATTTCATCTTATATAATTTATTAAAGTACCTATGTTGTCGATGGTAATTTTAACTTCATCGCCACTTTGTAATGTAAAGGCAGTTGTTGGCACGATACCAGTGCCTGTCATTAAGAAACTTCCGTAAGCAAAAGAACATTCTTTATATAGGTAATGAACCAAATCTTCGAACTTACGTTTAATCTTGTTTATTTCGATAGAATCTTCAAAAACGGTTTGTCCATTTCTGTTGATTTTCATAGCAATTTTAGTATCTGTAGGAAGGGCTTCTTTTGTTAAATAAACACATGGTCCTAAACCAGCACACGCATCGTATGTTTTAGCTTGTGGAAGGTATAAAGGATTTTCACCTTCAATACTTCTAGAACTCATATCATTACCAATAGTGTAACCTATTATCTTTCCAGAAGATGTGATAGCTAATGTTAATTCTGGTTCTGGTACATCCCAAGTAGAATCTTTTCTAATGTTTACTTTCCCACCAGATGGTACGGCTCTATTTACAGTAGCTTTAAAAAATAATTCTGGTCTGTCGGCATTGTAAACACGTTCGTAATAATCGCCGCCACCAGCACTTTTACTTTCCTCTTGTCTTCCTAATTTGCTATTGAAATAGGTAACGCCACTTGCCCATAATTCTTGGCTTTTCATTGGCACCAATAAATGGTTTGCTATGATGTCTTCTGCGTTATCAATTGCTGAATTTTGTTTAACAATGTCTTGAACTTTGTCGTACAAATTATCATTATTAAAAAAATCATCCCAATTTTCATTTACTAAGTAAAATGATTTGTCGGATTGAACTAAGATCCCTTTCGTAGTGTTGTAAATTTTCATTTAAGTTAATATTAAGTAAGTTAAAAATAATAAAATCGCTGATGATGTTCCTAAAACAGCTGTTCCCAATGTATGAAAACGGTAACCCATTTTCACATCCATGCCCGATAATTGGGTAACCACCCAAAAGAAACTATCGTTAGCATGAGAAACTACCGCCGATCCTGCGCCAATGGCAATAACTACCATGGCTTTCTGTAATTCGGTTTCAAAACCTAAAGTCGCCATCATAGGTGCTAAAATAGATGCGGTTGTTACTAAAGCAACTGTAGAAGACCCTTGGGCTGTTTTTATAGCGGCCGCCAATAAAAATGGCAACCAAATACTTATATTCACATTAGATAATGTTTCACCTAAAGTGACAGCAATTCCCGAATCGCGTAATACCTGACCAAAAATACCTCCTGCACCGGTAATCAATAAGATTGAAGATGCTGCAACTAATGCTTTGCCAATCCATCCATCGGTTGAAAACATATTTGTATTCAATTTCTTTGGAAGTGTTAATGATAAAAAGCCACCTATCAATAAAGCCATAAAGGGCTCACCTAAAAATAATAAAATTTTAATGAATATTGGAAAAGTATCATAACCTTCCGTTTTATAACCAAAAACCGATGTCAATAAGGATTTAATAACGATTAAAATAATAGGAACAAAAATGGGAATGACTGATTTAAGCGCACTTGGTTTTGATTTTAAACGCTCGTTCAATTCCTCTTCAGAAATTTCCGGATTAGGATCTATATAAGTTTTGGCAACATATTTCTGAATAAAAACAAATGATATGGCCAAAGCGGCTAAACTAATAGGGATTCCGAATAGCATAACCAAACCCAAATCAGCATTTAAATAATGAGCTGCTGCTATGGGCCCTGGAGTGGGAGGCACCAATGTGTGCGATGCCGTTAAACCAAGAGCCAAGGCAATGGCGGTTCCCGATAAGGAAATACCTGCTTTTTTTGATAAACTTTTATTTAATGGTGCTAACAACATAAATCCACTATCTGCAAAAACAGGAATGGAAACAAACCACCCTATGATTCCCATCGCAAATGGAATTTTTTTCTTTCCTGTAAACTTCAATACTTTTTCTGCAAGTGCATAAGCACCTCCCGAATTTTCTAGAAAAGCACCAATAATAACGCCAAGAATGATAATCATTCCAATACCGCCTAAGGTATTTCCGAAGCCTGTATTAACAGAAGTAATAATCTGATTTAATGGCATTCCTGAAACAATTCCATAAAGAATAGCGACTAAGAGCAACACTACAAACGGGTGTACTTTAAGTTTAGAAGTCAGGAAAATAATTAGCAAAACGCTAATTACTAAATAGATAACTACCATTTAGTTGGTTTAATTAGTTTGTTAGTTGGTGTATATTGTATTAATGCAAATCTCTATCCACTTTAGAACCCGAACCACCCACAAGAATATCTAAATCAGCCCCTAATTCGGCACCCTCAACATGATCCAAATAAATACGCACATAGCCTCTTGTTGCCATAGGTTCTGGAACTTTCCACTCAGCTTTTCGTTTTGCTATCTCTTCATCAGAAATATTAAGCTGTAATAATCTCTTTTCTACATCTAAAGTTATCATATCGCCATTTTGAACAATGGCCAATGTGCCACCAATGGTTGATTCTGGAGATACGTGCAACACGACGGTTCCGTAAGCGGTTCCACTCATGCGCCCATCAGAAATTCGAATCATATCCTTTACTCCTTTCATTATCAATTTGGAAGGCAAATCAACATTCCCCACTTCAGGCATGCCTGGATAACCTTTTGGACCTACTCCTTTAAGTACTATAACACTATCTTCATCAATCTCTAAATTCGGATCATCAATGCGATGGTGATAATCTTCCATACTTTCAAAAACAACCGCTTTCCCAGTATGATTCATGAGACGTTTTGTAGCTGCCGAAGGTTTAATGACGGCACCATTTTCACATAAATTTCCTTTTAAAACAGCAATACCAGCATGCTCTTGCAACGGTTTATCTATTTTGGCAATAATCTCATCATTATAGCACGTAGCTTTCGCATAATTTTCCCTGAATGTTTTTCCGTTTGCTGTGATGATGTCTTGATGCAATAAATCGCCCAATTCTTTCATAACCACAGGTAAGCCTCCGGCATAAAAGAAATCTTCCATCAAATATTTTCCTGAAGGCATCAAATTAACCAATAATGGGATTTGACTCCCCACACTATCAAAATCTTCTAATTTCAAATCGACACCAATACGGCGTGCAATTGCAATTAAATGAATGATTAAATTGGTGGAGCCACCAACAGCTGCATTGGTTACAATGGCATTTTCAAATGCTTTTCTGGTAAGGATTTTAGACAAGGTTAAATCTTCTTTCACCATCTCCACGATACGACGACCAGACAATTGTTGCATGACTTTTTTACGGGAATCTGCAGCTGGAATGGATGAAAACCCAGGAAGTGTTAAACCTAAAGCTTCACACATGGTTCCCATGGTTGAAGCAGTTCCCATCGTGTTGCAATGCCCTATACTTCTAGCGGCACAAATTTCTGCTTCTTGCATCGCTTCAGCATCAAAATCTTGTGTCTTTTGTTTTTCTTTAATCATCCAATTAAAAGAACCAGAACCAATGGTTTCACCTCTAAATCGGCCATTTAACATAGGCCCACCAGGCACCACAATAGTTGGTAAATCCACACTACAAGCGCCCATAACGGTTGACGGCGTTGTTTTATCACATCCCGTTAAAAGCACGATACCATCTAACGGATTTGCCCTAATGGATTCTTCGGTATCCATACTGGCTAAATTGCGAAACAACATGGTGGTTGGTCGCATGATGGTTTCACCCAAAGACATCACTGGGAACTCCAAAGGAAAACCTCCAGCTTCAAGTATACCACGTTTTACAACTTCGGCAACATCACGTAAATGACCATTACAAGGTGTTAAATCTGACCACGTATTACAAATACCTATGACAGGTTTACCTTCAAAATAATCATTTGGATACCCTTGGTTTCTTAACCACGAACGGTGTACAAAGCCCATTTTATCATTACCACCAAACCACTCTTGACTTCTTAATTTTTTATCTTCACTCATAGTGTTGTATAACTGAACTATTATTTATTTGGAACGTTTAAAATAGCTTCTAAAGCTAGTTTAGGTTGTTTGTTTCTATCATATAAAAGAGGATAGTTGGTTCTACCAAACAGGGGATAATCGTTTTTCCAAGACATACCGTCATGCAAGCCCCATACTGTAACCCTATCTATTTTATCCCTTTTTCTGTAAAAAATCCCAAACAATTCAGCATATCTTTTAGCTAAAGCTTCTTCTTCCGCTAATGGAAGCCCATGCTTGTAAGGATCTAAAAATGTTTTGAATTCCTCTAACTCATATTGTGGATGCAACAAGCCTGTACCAATAATTTGTCCTTCCTTAGTTAATGGCAACACATCAACATCCAATTCGGTTATCATCACCTTTACCCCAAGTGAAGCGAAAGAATCGATGGCAGCTTCAATATATTCTGTTTTTGGGTAGTTAAGGCCCCAATGCCCTTGAATCCCTATGCCATCTATTCGAATGTTCTCTTTTTGAAGAAGTCTGACCATACGCATAATACCATCTCTCTTTTCTGGTCGCCAAGCATTGAAATCATTATAATACAACTCGGTATCAGGGGCATATTCACTAGCAAATTTAAAAGCATGTTTTACCAAATCATCACCATTTCCTATACTTTTTACCCAAGCCGTTTCACTTCTGTAAGAGCCATCATTATCAATAACTTCATTTACAACATCCCAAGCCTGTACTTTACCAGCATATCTACCAGCTACAGTTTCTATATGCTTACGCATTTGTTCTATTTGAGCCTCTGGCGTGTTAGGGTTTCCCGCTTCATCCTGAAAAAACCAAGCAGGTGTTTGATTGTGCCAAATCAAGGTATGTGCAACAATAAACAAGTTGTGTTTTTGTCCAAACGCCACAAAATCATCAGCAGCTTTAAAGTCGTACACACCACGTTCTGGATTTACGACCTCAGCCTTCATAACGTTTTCAGGAGTAATGCTGTTAAATTGCTGTATTATAATGTTTTGGGAAACAGAATCAATCCCCGAAGACACCTCCAAGTTCACAGCAGATCCTATTAAAAAAGCATCTTTATAAGCCTCTTTTAGATCTTTCAATGTTAACTCAACCTCTTCTTTGTTTCCAGTTTTAGAACAACTGGTTAAAATGAAAAAGGACAGACAAATTCTTAAAAAGGATATAGCGATTTTCATATTAAATGAATTATCAGAATAGATTTTGCGTAAATATATAAAATTTAAAATCAATCAAAAGAAGTTTAACCATTCTCAGTTCAAGACCCAAATAAACGTTCTTTTAGTTAGAAACCTCTTAAAATTATGTGAATTTTTTATACTAGAAACGTTTAATTAAATGTAAGGTCGCTATTGGATTAAACAAAAAAAAACTTTTAAACCCGATAGTTATCAGGAGAAAAGCTTTTTAAGTTCGGGCCGAGAGACTCACTTCGGCTACGCTCAGCATAAACTTCTTGTCTCCCCTTTTTCATTTCACAGAAATACCTAAAACGAAAAAAGCTCCTTGTTTCCAAGAAGCTTCTGTTTTGTACGGGCGGGGAGACTCGAACTCCCACACCTCGCGGCACTAGATCCTAAGTCTAGCGTGTCTACCAATTCCACCACGCCCGCAGGTAGTCCCGATAATTATCGGGATGCAAATATAGTCAAGATTTTTAAATGGCAAACTTCTAAGATTAAAAAACATTCTTTTTTTATACTTTTGAAAAAATCATTTTTTAAATACGCTATGAACCAAATTCAATCTTATATAAACGAACACAAAGACCGATTTTTCAATGAACTTTTTGACCTTTTAAAAATACCATCGATAAGTGCAGATACTGCTTATAAAAGCGATTTATTAAAAACTGCCGAAGCAGTAAAGTTAAGTTTAGAAAAAGCAGGTTGCGATAAGGTTGAATTATGCAAAACAGATGGCAATCCCATTGTATATGGTGAAAAAATTATTGATAAAAATTTACCAACTGTTTTAGTTTATGGTCATTATGATGTACAACCGGCAGACCCATTAGATTTATGGGATTCGCCTCCTTTTGAACCCATCATCAAGAAAACCGATTTACATCCCGATGGTGCTATTTTTGGTAGAGGTTCCTGTGATGACAAAGGTCAAATGTACATGCATGTAAAGGCGTTGGAATTCATGGTAAAAACCAACCAATTACCTTGCAATGTGAAATTTATGATTGAAGGTGAAGAAGAAGTGGGAAGTCCGAATTTGGCCATTTTTGTTAAAAATAATCAAGAAAAATTAAAGAACGATGTGATTCTCATTTCCGATACGGGCATGATTGCCAATGACATTCCGTCTATCACTACAGGTTTACGCGGACTAAGTTATGTAGAAGTAGAAGTTACAGGGCCAAACCGTGATTTACATTCTGGTTTATACGGTGGTGCTGTAGCAAATCCCATCAACATTATAACAAAAATGATTGCTTCGCTTCATGATGAGGATAATCACATCACTATTCCTGGGTTTTATGATAAGGTAGAAGAACTTTCAAAAGAAGAGCGTGCAGACATGGCAAAAGCTCCTTTCAATTTAGAAAACTATAAAAAAGCCTTGGATATTGAAGCCGTTTATGGAGAAACTGGTTATACTACCAATGAACGAAATTCTATCAGACCTACTTTAGATGTGAATGGTATTTGGGGCGGTTACACAGGAGAAGGTGCGAAAACCGTTATTGCCAGTAAGGCGTATGCCAAAATATCCATGCGCTTGGTACCACATCAAGATTGGCTAGAAATCACCGAATTATTTACCAAACATTTCACCAGCATTGCTCCAAAAGGCGTGAAGGTGAATGTAAAACCACATCATGGCGGACAAGGCTATGTCACGCCTATTGATAGTATTGGCTATCAAGCGGCAAGCAAAGCATATCAAGATACTTTTGGTAAAACGCCTATTCCACAACGCAGTGGCGGTAGCATTCCTATTGTATCACTTTTTGAACAAGAATTAAAAAGCAAAACCATTTTAATGGGCTTTGGACTGGATAGCGATGCCATACACTCACCAAACGAACATTTCGGGATTTTTAATTATTTAAAAGGCATTGAAACCATTCCATTGTTTTATAAATATTTTACAGCGCTTTCTAAATAAATTTTGGTTTGTAGCTAAACATATAGATGAAAAACCAACATACCAAAAACCTTATTTTCCTTTTAATTGCCACGCTTTTCGGAAGTACTTCTGGTCCTCTAGGTAAATTTATAGACTTACCGCCGCCGGTTAGTATTTGGTGTCGGTGTATTTTGGGCGGTTTGTTTTTATATGCTTTTTGTTACTTTAAAAAAGTTAATCTAAAAATTTATTCGAAACGTGATTTTTTAATCATCCTGGTCAGTGCCTTATTTTTTGGCGCCCATTGGATTACCTATTTCTACGCTCTTAAATTATCGAATGTTGCTATTGGGATGCTCTCGTTATTCACCTACCCCATGATTACCGCTTTAATTGAACCTCTTTTTATTAAGGTGAAATTCGACCCTATGTATATTGTTTTGAGTCTTATGGTACTGCTTGGCCTCTATATTTTAGCTCCTGAATTTAATCTTGAAAATGCTCATATTGGTGCTATTTTGTTTGGTGTATTATCTGCACTCTTATATTCCATTAGAAATATTATTTCTAAAAAATTAACCAGCCGTTATTCTGGCTCTAGTATTATGCTTTATCAAATTTCCATATTAAGTGTATTATTGCTTCCATCGTTATTTTTCATGGATATATCAAATATCACAAACCAAATTCCTTCTTTAGTCATGTTAGGATTGTTAACAACGGCTATTGGTCATACTATGATTGTAAGCAGCTTTAAACACTTCTCGGTAAGTACAGCGAGTATTATTACCAGTATTACGCCCATTTTTGGAATTATCTTAGCCTTTATTTTTTTAAACGAAACCCCCAACCTGAATACATTTATTGGTGGTTCGTTGATATTAGCAACGGTAGTTATTGAGAGTATTCGTTCGCGAAATAAATCTTAAAAAAAAAAATTAAACAAACTCTGTCGGTTCGAGTGATTCGCCAAAAAGCGAATTGTATCGAGAACTGTTTCATTAAAGCATTAAATCGATTCTCGATACAAATTTCACACATAAAAATGTGTAAAATTCACTCGAATTGACATTTAGTTCTTTTTAAAAATCAAAATTATTTCTACTCTACACTTGTAGAATTAAAATATTTATTCTATGTTTGTAGAACATAATCTAATTTTGTAGAATAATGCAATTATCAAAAACCGAAGAAGAATTAATGAATTACCTCTGGAAGCTAGAAAAAGCGTTTATGAAAGACTTGCTTGAGGCTTATCCAGAACCCAAACCTGCAAGCACCACCGTGGCAACGCTTTTAAAACGCATGACCGACAAAGGGTTTATTGATTACAATCTATATGGAAACTCTAGGGAATATTATCCGTTGGTTAAAAAGAAAGATTATTTCTCTAAACATGTAAACGGCCTTATAAAGACCTTTTTTAACGATAGCGCCTCTCAATTCGCCTCGTTTTTTACCAAAGAAACCAATTTAACCAAAGAAGAATTGGAAGATTTAAAAACGCTTATAGATAAAGAACTCAAAAACAAATAGATATGGAATTCTATATTTTAAAATCGGGTATCTGTTTAGCAATCTTTTATGGCTTTTATAAGCTGGTATTGGAAAAAGAAAGCTTTCATGTTTTCAAACGTTTCTATTTATTGGTTTCGGCAGTTTTAGCATTCGTTATTCCGTTAATAACTTTTACAGAATATATAGAAGTTATTCCACAAGAAGTGCCTTTATTTTTTCCTGAATCATCCATAACCCATACTGTAATAGAAGCCGAACCTATAAACTATATGCCCATTATTTTATGGAGTATATATGGTTTTGGTGTTTTGCTTTTTAGTTTTAAATTCTTAAAAAATTTATCTGGAATCATTTATAGAATAAAACGAAACCCAAAGTTTAAAAACCAAAGTTTCATTAATGTGTTGCTGCAAGATTTAGTCATTCCGCATACTTTTTTAAATTACATATTTTTAAATAAACACAAGTTTGAAACGCATCAAATTCCTAAAGAAGTATTGCTTCACGAAGAAACTCATGCCAAACAAAAACACAGTTTAGATGTGTTGTTTATAGAAATATTACAAATACTATTTTGGTTCAATCCCATCATCTACTTTTTCAAACATAGCATTAAATTAAATCACGAGTTTTTGGCCGATCAGGCCGTTTTAAGTAAAGGCGCCGAACCTTTAAAATATCAAAGTTTATTATTGGCATTCTCATCAATTGCCTCAGAACCACTATTGGCAAACGCCATCAATTATTCATCCATCAAAAAACGATTTACAGTTATGAACACACAAACATCCAAACAAGCCTTTTGGCTTCGTAGTTTAATTTTATTGCCCTTACTAGCTCTATTGATTTACAGTTTTAGTGAAAAGCAGATTGTTGAAAAACCATTTGTTGTTCAACAAAACACATTAGCCAATGGTGTAACAGAAACCATGATGAAAGAGTATCGAGACTTCATCAATGACTTTGAAAGTTCAAACAGGATAATTTATCCTAAATATTTAAGAGCGGTAGCCATTTATGATTTAATGACTGAGGAGCAACGTAATTCAGTAAAAAAATACCCGAAAGATATCGTTTCCGATTTCTCAAATGTAAAACCAAAAACGCCTACTGAAGCAGAATTCAATTCTTGGAAAGACCCCAACAAATTCGCGATTTGGATTGACGTAACCCATGTGAAAAATTTAGAACTGAATAATTACAAAGCTTCTGATATTATGTATTTCACATCGAGCTTTGTTTACAATAATGCGAGAAGCGACAAATTCCCGCAGCCTTATCAAAATCATTTATATACTCAAAAAGGATTTGAAACTACATTTACTAATTCAAAAAAAGATAATTCTGCTTTAGACCAAATTAAAAAAGAATTAGAAGCAGAAAATTCTAAAACCCCACAAAAAGCAATTTCTGATAATAGTCAAGATAAGCACGAAAAAGCTTATTTAAATTACATTGATGAAGCAGAAAAATACAAAAATCGTATTTTAAATAGACCCGCAGGATATTACAGTAAAGAACAAACTAATAGAGACAAAAAGCAATTTCAACTTATTGAAAATCTTTATGAAGAATACAATAAATTATGCTTAAATGATGGCTTGAAACCTAAAGTAAGAATTATTACGAGAATTAATGAAGATGTTGAAATGACTCAAAGCAACGAATTCCTTAACATACAATCAAGTTCAAAAAATTTAGAAATTTATAATGCCCAAAGAACTAATTTGATTGGATTTGCAAAAAACAGTGAGATAGGATATCCTAATAATTATTTAGAATTATCAGAATCTGAACAAAAAGAGTTCAATATTTTATACAATACCATGGTTGTAACTTATTCTAAATTATCTGATAGTGAAAAGCAAAAAGCTTATGTAATGTTACCGCCTCCACCAGACCCAAAACAGTACAATTTAGTAAACGGAAAACTTGTAAAAAAAGAGTATGGGTCAAAAAACCGACAAAAGGACAATCAAGACATTGTAGAAGAATATAAGAAAAAATACAATGAATTAGAAGTACTTAAAAAAACACCTCCTCATTATGTTTACAAAACAAAAACAGAACAAGATAAAATGAAAACCTTATATTTTAATTTAAATGGTATGTATATTAAGATGTCAAGTAACAATAAACAACTTGTTTCAAGACCTGAACATCCTATTTTACCATATGCTGAACTAATGAGAGATGGAAAAATAGAGTATAAAAAATATAGTGAATTGACCGAAGAAGATAAAAAATTACTTCCTCCACCACCTCCACCTCCACCAGTATCAGGTTTGTCTCAAAATCCTTCAAAAGAATTATTAGAGGCTAAGAAAAAATATTGGGATGAAGGAAATGCTTATGGCGCTGCGATGCAGGTTTATCTTAAAGAAAAAAAAGGAAATCTTGATGATTTAAAAATACAATACAAAGAGGTTATGGAATTATATAATACATATACAAAACTTGCAGAAAAAGAAAACGTAATGACAACACCACCTCCACCACCTCCAGCAAAAAAATAAACAAAACATATAACAATTAAAAACAGCCAAATTTAAACTTGGCTGTTTTTTTTATCAATCTATGTAACAAAATCATTAAGATAACGTTCTAATAACCAATCAATCAAATCACAAACGTTATGTTAAAGCAATTCTTCATTATTTGCTCGGGGGCAGATACCGATATTTTAGAAAGCTGTTCTAAAGGCGAACAAAATAAATATGCCGGCATTGGCGCAACCGTGTTCTTCACGGCCGTTATGGCTTTTATAGCTGCTAGTTATGCGCTTTACACGGTTTTTGATAATCTGTATTCTTCTGTGTTTTTCGGACTTATTTGGGGATTTCTCATTTTTAATTTAGACCGATTTATTGTGTCTACCATTAAAAAAACGGGGAACTTTATGGACGAATTCATTCAAGCCACACCTCGAATTATATTGGCTGTGATTATTGCTGTGGTGATTTCAAAACCTTTGGAACTTAAAATTTTTGAAAAGGAAATCAACCAGGTTTTATTAGAACAAAAAAACGATTTAACACTCGCCAATAAAAACCAAATTGCCGAACAATTCACGCCAACCATTTCGGGTTTAGACAACACTATTAAATCCCTTCAACAAGAGATTGCCACGAAAGAAGCGGAAGTGAACGCCTTGTACAACACCTATATTACCGAAGCCGAAGGAACCGCAGGTACCAAAAGATTGGGCAAAGGACCTGTTTATCAAGAAAAAAGAGACAAACATGATGCCTTATTAGCAGAATTACAGCAATTAAAAGCAGATAATAAATTAAAAATGGAAGCTTTTGAAGCTCAAAAAGCTGATTTAAAAAACACTTATGACACCGAAGTACAAAACACACAACCCATCATCAATAATTTTGATGGTTTAATGGCTCGTGTAAACGCACTTGGAGAATTGCCTTGGTTGCCATCATTCTTTATATTTCTATTGTTTTTAGCCATTGAGACGTCTCCTATTTTCGCAAAACTTTTATCGCCTAAAAGTGCTTACGATTTTAAATTGGAAGACCAAGAAACTGCCATTAAATCAAATGTGCTTCAAAACAAAAACCAAAGAGAAGCGATGCTTAAAACCGATTTCGCTATCAACGACCGTATTTACTCCGATATAGAAAACGAAGACGAATTATATACTTACAAGCGTAAAAAAGCTAGGGAACTTATGCAGCTTCAAGCCGATGCGTTCTTCAAACAACAAAAAAATGTTTTGTAACTAAGCGGCTGTTTCCGATTTAAAATGATCGTATAAATCTTTACAACCCAAACCTATTATGGCCAGTTTTTTATTTTTTAAAATCGAGTCGTTGTGCAATTTCACAAAAGCATTTACGCCATGTCGATCAATAAATTCGACACCTTCAATATTTATTATAATGTCATTTGCTTTGTCAAAGATGTACTTAAATTCATTTTGAAATATGTGAATATTATTTCTGTTTAAAATTCCTTTCAAACTATAGAAATTGTTGTAGTTAGTAATTTTTAAATCCATATACATTTTTTTAGGTTAAACAATAAACTCGGGACTATTAATTAATTGATTTTCATATAAATGTATATTTAAAAATAAACTTAAAACTATTTAATCGATGAAGCCAAAACTACTTTAGTTGAAAAAATTAAACCGGTCAAATAAATCGATGTACAACCACTTTAAAAGTTTGATTTTGCTATTTTTACTATCATAAATTAAAGTTAGGTATGAAAAAAATTTTACTAGTATTATTTATTTTATCATGTTACAGTATTACTGCCCAAACGGAAGAGAAAGATAAAAAGGACATACTTGCTGTTCTTAAAGACCAAAGATTGGCTTGGTCTAAAGATGATATAGAAGGCTATATGGAAGGCTATTGGAAAAATGATTCCCTTAAGTTTTATGGAGCAAATGGTATTATATATGGCTGGAACAATACTTATGAGCGGTATAGAAGAAGCTATCCAGATATAGATCACACTGGGACTTTAAGTTATAAAATCAATGACATTTCTAAAATTAGTGACAATAATTATTACGTTTTGGGGGAATACCATTTAAAGCGAAACGTGGGAAATGCTGATGGCTTTTTTATGCTTCTTTTTAGGAAAATTGATAATGACTGGAAAATTATTGTAGATACCTCCTATTAGACTTTTAATTCACTGCAGGACAATTACAATCGTATCGCACCTTTTTACAATTAAAGTTATACCCAAGGGTTATTTGATGAAAGCCGCCATTTGTGAACACTACCGAATTGGTTTGGTATGTATAATTGTAAGCAAACATAAACTGATCGTAATTCACTCCAATAATAGGGGTTATATTCTGCAATTTTTGGCTAGCAATAGCTCCAGAATTTGTTAAATATTGAGCGCCATCTAAACTTTGACGATAAGATAAACCTCCCCAAAGACTTCCAAATTGCGTAGTTTTATAAGCTTTGGCGTTTATATCTATAGAAGATTCTTGTGTACCTTCTTTATATTGAAACATTAAAGATGGTTCATACGTCCAATCGCTTCCATACTTTCCAAAAACATATCCGGCAGATAGTAAATAGCGTCTTAAATTACTGGTGATCTCAATATCGTTATTAATCCCTGAGTTTTTCAATAGATTTTTAACGGTTCCGTGCGCATAGAAATCTAAATAATTATACGAAAAACCAAAATCCATGTTAAGATTTGTTTCACTTTGTACAACGCCATCAATTATAGGATCGAAACCATCTTGAGGAAATGATGTTTCATCTAATTTGTATTGAATAAAACCAACACTTAAACCGAATGACAACTGATTTAAATCTACTTCATTCCTGGAAAACATCAGATGATGCGCATATGTTACATAGGCTCCGGTTTGTGAATGGTATCCGTTTTTATCTGTGTACAAAATACCTCCAATAGCAGATGGTGTATCCCCTATTCTACCATTCATACTTAAGGTTAAAAGTTTGGGCGCATCTTCATGTCCAAACCATTGTTGGCGACCTGTTAAACGCACCTTTGCACAATTAGCCGCCCCAGCCATGGATGGATGGATTAAATAATAATTATCAGTTAAATAGTCTGCATAAATAGGCAACCCTTCTTGGGCTTGGATTTTAAGCGTTCCTAAAAGGATTATTATTACAACGAAACAATATGTAGACTTCATAAACTATTATTAAGTAGGTTTTATATAGATATCAATGTTTTGATTATCAATAAATTAAAACATAAAAATCTAACTATTATTCATGCCTTCAAAAGAGCAACAAAACCCAAATATATACATAACTATAGTTTTCTTTTAGTATTTTTACAAAAAAAAGCTAAAATGAATACTTTTACCGTTTCAATACAAGAAACTTCCAATAAAGCTATCATCAAATTTGAACTTAATCAATTCATTACCAAAAACCAAAGTTTTGAATTCAACAATATAGATGAAGCGAAACCGTCACCATTAGCACAGCAATTATTTTATTTGCCCTTTGTAAAAAAGGTGTATATCTCTAGTAATTTTATTGCTGTAGAGCGCTACAATATTGTAGAATGGGAAGATGTGCAGGATGAAATAGCAGAACAAATAAGCGATTATTTAAATGATGGAGGCATTATTATTGAAGAAACCGCTGTTTCTAAAAAAGTTCCTGTTACGGTGTATGCGGAAAGCACGCCGAACCCTTCAGTTATGAAGTTTGTTGCCAATAAAAAATTAGTAACAGCCTTATTTGAGTTCACGTCTATTGATGAAGCAAAATTGTCTCCGTTAGCTACAGAATTGTTCCATTTTCCATTTGTGAAAAATGTGTTCCTTGATGAAAATTATATATCGATCACCAAATATGACATCGCTGAATGGTTAGACATTACAGTGCAATTACGCGAATTCATAAGAAGTTATATTGAAAACGGCAAAGACATTGTGTTGCCTGGAGCTGCCGAAAGTTTACAGAAATCAACCAAACAAATAGATACCTATTTTGAATCGCTTGATGATACCTCCAAAGAAATTATAAATATTCTTGAAGAATATGTAAAACCTGCCGTGGCTAGTGATGGTGGAAATATTCAGTTTATTTCTTATGATGCCATTACCAAAAAAGTAAGCGTGCTGCTTCAAGGCGCCTGTAGTGGTTGTCCATCTTCAACATACACTTTAAAAAGTGGTATTGAAAACATGCTGAAAGAAATGCTTAAGGACAAAGTTGAAACTGTTGAAGCCATAAACGGTTAACTCAGTTTAATTTCTTATATTTAGTGTTATTAATTTTTAAAAAAACTAAACTATGTCAGTATTAAAAGTTATTGAAGTATTATCGAATTCAGAAAAAAGTTGGGAAGATGCTGCCAGAAAAGCTGTAACCCACGCCGCTAAAAGTGTTAAAAACATACGTTCTGTATATGTTCAAGATCAAAGTGCCAGCGTTGCAAATGGAAACATCACAGAATTTAGAGTCAATGTAAAAATCACTTTTGAAGTTGAATAACCCTCAACCATTTCAAAAACAAAACCTTAGCGTTCATGTTTGAACGCTTTTTTTTCAATATCAATTTTTAAAATGAGAAAAACCATTACCCTATTGTTACTATTGCCCATTATGCTTTTCAGTTGTAAAAGTGAAACTTCAAAAGACATGACACATCCATATACAAACGACCTAATACATGAAACGAGCCCGTACTTATTACAGCACGCACACAATCCTGTAAATTGGAATGCATGGAATGACAAAACATTAGCTAAAGCAAAATCTGAAAAAAAACTCATATTGATCAGCGTTGGTTATGCCGCATGCCATTGGTGCCATGTTATGGAGCACGAAAGTTTTGAAGATAGTTTGGTGGCACAAGTCATGAACAAAGATTTTATAAATATAAAAGTAGACCGGGAAGAGCGCCCTGATGTTGACCAAATATATATGAGTGCCGTACAGCTTATGACTGGCAGTGGTGGGTGGCCTTTAAACGTAATTGCATTACCTGACGGCCGACCGGTTTGGGGAGGTACTTATTTTAAAAAAGAACAATGGATTGATATTTTAAACCAGATTACCAAACTGTATGCTGAAAATCCAGACAAGCTTTATGAATATGCTGATAAACTTTCTCAGGGGATAAAGTCGCTGGACGTTGTTAGTTTAAATACCGATGAGCCCGTTTTTGAAACTGCTTTTATAAATGATGCATTAAAAAATTGGTCAAAAAATTTCGACCACACTTATGGGGGCTTGGATCAAGCTCCAAAATTTATGATGCCGAGCAATTATCATTTTCTCTTAAGAGAGGCCTATCAAAATAACAATAAAGAGCTACAAGAGTATGTAAACAAAACACTTACCCAAATAGCTTACGGTGGTGTTTATGATCATATTGGTGGTGGTTTTTCAAGATATTCGGTTGATGAAAAATGGCATGTTCCCCATTTTGAAAAAATGTTATATGATAATGCCCTGTTGGTTAGTCTATATGCCGATGCTTATCTGATAACAAAAAATCCACTTTACAAAAATGTCATTACAGAGACATTAGAATATATTAAAAAAGACATGACCGCAAACAATGGTGCGTTCTATTCTTCATTGGATGCAGATAGTAATACACCGCAAGGAAAACTGGAAGAAGGTGCTTTTTATGTTTGGACACCAGAAGAACTAAAAACGCTTCTTAAAGACGATTTTGATTTGTTTTCAGAGTATTATAACATCAACGATTATGGTCTTTGGGAACATGATAATTATGTGTTAATCCGTAAAGATGATGATGTTTCCATTATGAAGAAATATCAATTGAACGAAATCCAGTTAGCAGAAAAAAAGAATCAATGGAAAACGGTTCTTTTAACGGTTCGCAACAAACGGGATAAACCACGTTTGGATGATAAAACTTTAACCTCCTGGAATGCCTTGATGCTTAAAGGATATGTAGATGCTTATAGAGTTTTGGACGATAAAAGTTATTTGGAAGCTGCTGAAAAAAATGCCAAATTTATAATAAGCAACCAACTTCGTAAAGATGGCGGTTTAAACCACAACTATAAAGATGGTAAAAGCACCATAAACGGTTATCTTGAAGATTATTCAGCCACTATCGAAGCGTTCATTGCGCTTTATGAAAATACTTTAAATGAAACATATTTAACAACAGCAAGGGATTTAGCCAATTATAGTTTCGATCACTTTTTTGATGAAAACAGCAAAATGTTTTATTTCACATCTAATAGCGACGCATCCTTAGTATCCAGAAGTATTGAATATAGAGATAATGTAATTCCTGCAAGTAATTCTATCATGGCTAAAAACCTGTTTAAACTATCTCACTACTTTGATAATGAGCATTTCTCAAAAACAGCTATGACCATGCTAAACAATGTGAAACCTGAAATGAAAGAATACCCATCTGGTTATTCCAATTGGCTGGATTTAATGTTGAATTATGCCCATCCGTATTATGAAGTAGCCATAGTAGGTAAAGATGCCAAACAAAAAATAGCGGAATTAAATAAACATTACGTTCCAAATAAATTAATTGCGGCAAGTACTACGGAAAATAATTTACCTTTATTGGAAAGCAGATATAACCCCCAAGAAACATTCATTTACGTTTGCGTAAACAAAGCCTGTAAATTACCCGTTAAAGAAGTTAGCAAAGCTTTAGAGTTTTTAAAAGAATGAGTTTTTTAAGTATTTTTTTAATTTGCTTTGTTGCTTTTGAACATCTCTATTTTTTGATATTGGAAATGTTTCTTTGGACTAAACCAAAAGGAATAAAAACGTTTGGATTAAAGTCTAAACAATTTGCTGAAGACACCAAAGTATTGGCTGCAAACCAAGGATTGTATAATGGGTTTTTATCAGCCGGATTAGTTTTTTCAATCTTAGAAAACGATATTAACATCGCTTTATTTTTTCTTTGTTGTGTTACCATTGCTGGTATTTATGGTGCCTATTCCACCAAACAAATCAAACTATTTTATTTTCAATCCATACCAGCAATTCTTGCTATAATTTCCCTATGTGTTAACATTTTTTAACCTTTTGGATTCCCTTTTTTAAGAAGAAAATTGTATTATGTATTCATCTATTTTAAAACAAACATTTATGGATTTAGAAAGTATTGAAACAGAAAAATGGATTGTATTAGCTACAGAATATGGCTTAAAGATTATTGGTGCCATTATCATATGGATTGTTGGCTCATGGGTAATTAAAAAAATTCTTAAAGCCAGCCGTAAAGTAATGGCTACCAGTAACTATGATGTGAGTCTGCAAAAGTTTTTGATAAACTTATTAAATTGGTCATTAAAAGCACTTCTTATTATCACCCTTTTGGGAACCTTAGGTGTTTCCACAACCTCATTTGCCGCTGTTATTGCTGCTGCAGGTTTAGCCATTGGTTTAGCCCTTCAAGGGTCTTTAGGGAATTTTGCTGGTGGGGTATTGATAATGATTTTCAAACCATTTAAAATAGGAGATCTCATAGAAGCTCAAGGTGAGCTTGGTACGGTGAAACAAATTGAAATATTCACCACAAAATTAATTGGGCTTTCCAATAAGGAAATAATCATTCCTAATGGTGCTTTATCAAATGGTAATATTATTAATTACACGACAGAGGGCACTAGACGTGTTGACTTGGTTTTTGGGGTTGGTTATGAGTCCGATATAAAAAAAACAAAAGACGTTTTAATGACGGTTTTAAAACAAAATCCTAAAGTTTTAGAGACTCCAGAACCGACTGTAAACGTTTTAGAATTAGCAGATAGCTCTATTAATTTTGCCGTTAGGCCGTGGTGCAACTCAGGGGACTATTGGGCCGTTTATTTTGAAATAACGGAAAGCGTTAAAGAAGCTCTAGATGCTGCAGGTATAGAAATACCATATCCACATCAAGTTGAAGTAAAAAAGGGAGCTAAAATTTAGCTTTTAAAGCTACAAAGTCTTTTAAGTAATAAGGCTCAAAATAAGCGACATCTTCAAAGTCGCTTATTTTATATTTATCATGAGCCAACAAGCCCATTTCGTTTGCAGAAGGTAATTTATCATTTATAAAAACAGCATTTGGGTGCGTTATGATGCCTTTGGCTTTTTCAACACCATTACCAATAAAGTGGACTTTACCTTTTTCTAAATATTCAGCAAAAGCATGTTCATCTAAAATCTGTGCTTCTGTTTCCCTGATTTGGCTATAGTCTGAATTAAAAATAGCCGAATAAACCTCCATACGTCTAGCATCTAGCATAGGAATTATAATCCCCTCATCCATTTTTACTTGATAAACTAAAGCTTCAAGTGTTGGAACTGAAATCAATGGTACGTTTAAAGCGAAACAAAGCCCTTTAGCAGCTGAAACGCCAATTCTAAGCCCCGTGTAAGACCCAGGCCCTTTGCTTACCGCTATGGCGTCAATATCTGTTAAAGCCGTTTTTGATTCTTTTAAAACCGCATCAATAAAAACGTGCAAACTTTCGGCATGCGAATAATTTTTATTGTTGTCTTCTTTTAAGAATACGGTTTTATCTTCTTCGGAAATAGAAACCGAACAATTGGTCGTTGCTGTTTCAATATTAAGTATTAAAGCCAAAGTATTCTGTTGTTATAGTTTTTACCATGTAAAAGTCCAAAACTTTTATCGTAAAAACAAAAATTGTATCTAACTCTCTTAAACTATAATTGCTTTATCCTCCAAGAATAAAGCAATTATAGATAACGAATGATATTTATTTTATGTTAATCCAATTCCGATATTGGAATTCCAAAATAAAACTCTAACACTTTTAATTTGAATATATAGTCATACTTGGTTCTAATTACATCACTTTGTGCTGCCTCAAGTTGATTTTGTGATTGACTAAAGTCGAATGCATTTAACAAGCCAACATTGTAACGCTCTCTCGAATAATTATAGGCTTCTTGGCGCGCTGTCACCGTTTTTTGGGCTGCCTCATAAGCTTTCATGGCGCCTTTGGCATCATTAAATGCTTGGTAAACGGTCGTTTCCAAATCTAGATTAGCTTGCTCTAATTGAAATTTTGATCGTTCAAAATTCACACGACTTCTACTAACACTATTACTGGCCGCAAAACGATTGAATATTGGAATGCTTAATTGAAGTCCAAAATTATGACGCTTGTTATTAGAAACTTGAACATCAAAGGGTTGTGTATCAAACAATTCTGAAGTAAAATAATTAGTTCCAAAACTATAAAAACCACTTATTGTTGGCTGTAAACCCCCTTTTGCTATTTTTAAATCATATTCAGCTAATCTAGAATTGGCATCCGCTATTTTAATTTCATAACGTTCTTCCTTAGCTTTACTAATAATAGTTTCTGGAGTTTCATTTAAAATATTAGTCACTGGCACATCATAATTAATATCGGCAGTATCAAAATCTTGGTAATCTTTAATTAATAAAGTTTGTGCCAAACTTACCCTTGACAATAAAATGGCGTTTTCGGCATTTACTATTTGTTGCTCTTGCGATGCAATGGTAGCTTGAACCTCAAGTAAATCTCCTCTTGGTAATGAGCCATTATCAACTAAATTTTGGGTTCGTTCTAATTGTTGTAACGACACGGCTTGCTGCGCTTGTAACACTTTTAATTGTTCCTTATTAAAAAGAATTTGCAAGAATGAATTCGCTACCATAAGTGAAATATCATCTTTCATTTTATCAAGTTGGTATTGACTTGCTACAATTTCTAATCTAGAACGGTACAACTGATTCAAATTTCTTAAACCATCATAAATGGTAATATTTGAATTTACATTACCAGATAATGTGTTAGATGTTGCAGTAACTGCATCAAACGTTACTGGATTTTGAGTTAGACCAATACTCCAAGAATAGGAAGAGGATGCGCTTAAACTCGGTAAAAAATTTCCAATAGCATCTTTTTTGCTTATTTCAGCCGTTTGTAAATCTAATCCTGACTGCTTTACTGAAATATTATTTTCAAGAGCATACGCCACACATTCTTGCAATGTCCACTTTTTTTGAGAAAAACATAATGCACTTATAAAGAAAACACTAATTATAATGCTGTTTTTTGTCTGTTTCATAATCAATTAGTTATTTCTTCTTCTTTGTTCTTCTTCGTTGTTATCTTTAGAAGCTTTATTCCAGACTTTAATTTTATCTCCCTTCTTTACACCATCCAAAATTTCAACATTAATACCATCTGATATTCCTATCTTTACATCCTTCCTTTCAAATTTTCCTTCTCCTGTTTGTATTTCCACAAAGGGTTTATCTGTAATTCTATCATATTGAAGTAAGGCCTCGCGAATACTAAAAACACTGTCTTTACCTTCTAAATCTATTTCAGCATTGGCACTGTAACCAGCCCTTATACTAATGTTCGAATCGATAGTTACATCCGCTTTAATGGTAAATTGAACGGCACCATTTTCTTCAATACCCTTAGGTGCCACAAATGTTAATTTGCCAGGGAAATTTTTATCTTGGATGGCTCCAAGAACTATTTTGATTTCTTTACCTGCTTTTAACTTGCCAACTTCAGCTTCATCAACTTTTCCTTCAAAAATCATCTTGCTCATGTCTGCAATGGTAGCAATGGTTGTTCCATCATTAAAGTTATTACTTTCAATAACTTGGTCTCCTGCTCTAACAGGAATCTCCAAAATGGTTCCGGCTATTTGAGCCGTAATACTGGTATTGGCCCCACTACCACCAGAAATGGAACCTTTTTTGGTGATTTGGTAATCATTCTGTGACTGAGATAATGTCTCTTTTGCTTGATTAAATGTCAATTCGGCATTCTCAAAATCTTGTTTAGAAATAACGCCTTTTTCAAATAACGACTTATTTCTATCATATTGAATTTTGGCATTGTCAAAAGCTAATTGAGATGTTTTAATTCTACTTTGTGCTTGTACCAAGGTTTGCTCGTTAGGCACTACGCGAATTGACGCTATTAAATCTCCTTTTTTAACGATATCTCCTTCATCAACAAAAATTTCGTCAACAATTCCAGAAATTTGAGGTTTTAACTCAATTTCTTCCTCTGGATTTAATTTCCCAGTTGCTACAGCTTTTGTGTTGATAGTTGTGTTAAAAGGTTCCTCAACTTTGAAATCCTCAACGGTTTTTGAGTTGGAGTCCATAAAATACTTAAGCACAATTATTAATAATATGACTGCAACTAATACTAAAATAATTTTTACTGTTTTGTTCATTGGTTGTTCTTATTGTTTCTAATGCTTCAAATGCTGATTATACATTTGCGTTATAGAAGGTTCATTTTTTTTGATTGTTTATTCTTCTCTTAATGCTTCAATTGGTTTTATGCTTGTGGCTTTAAATGCTGGAATTAAGCCTATTAATGTTCCTAATATTACTAATAAGGTAAGGGCTACAAATACAACGGCTATAGATACCGATGCGTTTACAATAACGGCTTCATCACCTTGACCAAATGCGGAATCCAATCCTATTAAAATCCATCCTCCAGAAATGATTCCAAATAATCCTGCTACAAGGGTTAAAAATACAGCTTCTACAACTATTTGCCTTTTTATTTCAAATGGCGTGGCGCCCAATGCACGGCGTACACCAATTTCTTTAGTACGTTCGCGCACGGTGATCAACAAAATATTACCTATCGCAAATACGCCTGCTATTAGCGTTGCAACACCCACAAACCATGTTAAAAATTGCATGCCAGTTAAAAAACCAGTTACTCTAGCAAAATCAGTACCTAAGTTTCTACTAGCAAGACCTCTTTTATCATCGGGATGGATATTGTTCAAGTTTTTCAGCAACAGTTTAGCGTCTTGTTCTATTTGGCTTATGTCGTACTCTGGTTTTCCAGTAATCATCATATAGCCAATTTTATCACCTTGATTATATATTTGCTGAAAAGTGGTAAACGGTATATTTATTTCTGTTGAAGAACCGATATTTATAGCACCTACTTCATACATACCAATAACCTTAAAATTAATATCATTAATTTGGATATATTCCCCTATGGGATTTACATCTTTTTCAAATAGTTGTTTGTAAGTATCCTCAGAAATAACGGCTACCTTCTTCTTTTCATCTATATCAGCTTGATTTAAAAAGCGACCATTTATTAGCTTTTTCTTTTGAACTTTGTCTAACAAAGGGTAATCTCCTGAAATTTGAGCCGTTCCTGAAAGAAAGTTTCTTATTACTGTTGCTTGGTTTTGGTTTCTAGGCACTAAGAACTCAATACCTTCTACATTTTCTTCCACCTTTTTGGCATCTGTTAATGATAGTCTAACTTGTCTGCCTTCTTGAAATCCTTTAAAAGGCTTACTGGTTGTTTGCCCCCAAATAAAAACACTGTTTGTAGCAAAATTTCCAAATAAACGATTGAATGAATTTTCCAGACCTCTTGCCGAACCCAACAATCCTATCAACAATAGAATACCCCACCAAACGCCTACCATAGTAAGTATAGACCTTAATTTGTTCTTATTAAAGCTATCAAAAACTTCCTGCCATGTATCTCTATCAAATAAAAATCTAAACATACTTAATCATTTCTTAAGGCAACAATGGGTTTAATTCTAGAGGCTTTTTGCGCTGGCAAATATCCTGCTAGGGCACCTGCGAATACCAGTGTTATAGTTGCTCCAAAAACGAGACTATTATTAACACCTGGATTTGTAATAAAATAAACTTCTAAACTGGATCCAATCAATTCTAAAACACCAACCCCAATTAAGAGTCCAACATAACCAGCAATAGCTGTTATAAGGATGGATTCAATTAATATAATGGATATGATTGATTTTGGAGTAGCTCCTAAGGCTTTTCTAATACCTATTTCTTTGGTGCGTTCTTTTACAATAAAAATCATTATGTTACTGATCCCTACAATTCCTGCTATAAGTGTTCCAAAACCAATAACTAAAATGATAACGGTAAGTCCCAAGGTCATTTGATCCACTTGCTGGGTTGCTTCTGCCATATTAAACACCCTGATACCCCTTTGATCGTCACTGGCAACAGAAAACCGACTCTTTAACTTTCTAGTAAGCAAGTTACTAAAACCTAATGCCTGTTCGTAATTCAGTTCGGGACTATAAGTTAAGTTCATTTGATCGATATAATCATTATTTCCATAAAGGTGTTGTGCTGTGGCAAGTGGCATATAAATGATCCGCTCCTCGTCATCACCGCCTTCATCTGTAAAAACCCCGACTACTTTAAATTGTATGCCATTAAGATTAACGTATTTACCTATGGCCGATTCTTTTATAAATAAATCTTCCTCAACTAACCTTCCAATAACTATGTTCTTTGTTCTGTTTTCCAGATCATTTTGGTTAATGTAGCGCCCTTCTTTTATAATGTTTTTTTCTACAAATTGGTAATCTGGGTGTACGGCAATTAAACTGTAATTATTTTTTTCGGTTTTATAGGAGGCATTTACGCTTTTGAAAACCCTTGAGGTTATAAATTCAACTTTATCGCTAAATTCTTCCTTTATATAATCGTAATCTTCATTCTTAAATTGAATTTTCCTTCCAGCCTGAAGACCTTCATTAGCCATACTTGTTTGCCCAGACATAATGAAAATGGAATTTGACGCCGTATCTACAAACTCTTGTTCAAACGTATTTTGCAAGCCGTTGGCAATACCAAAAAGAATGGTAAATAGCAAAATAGCAAATGCCACAGTAAAGCCAGAAAGCAAACTTCTAGTTCTGTTTTTATTGATACTTTGAAAAATTTCTCTCCAGAGATCTAAATCAAACATATTGCTCTACTCTTACTTGGTTTACCTTTTTATCTTCTATAATCACACCATCACGTAAACGGACAATGCGTTTGCACATATTTGCAATATCTTCTTCGTGAGTTACCATTAAAATAGTTTTGCCTTCATCATTTAATTGTTGGATAAATGCCATAATTTCATTGGAAGTCGTTGTATCTAAAGCTCCCGTAGGCTCATCAGCCAATAACAACTTTGGATTTGCAGCCAATGCCCTAGCGATGGCTACACGTTGTTTTTGTCCACCAGAAAGTTCTTTGGGTAAATGGTGTGCCCAATTAGTCAATCCTACTTTTCCTAAATGGAACATAGCCAATTCTTGGCGCTCTTTACGTTTTAACCCTTGATAATATAAAGGTAGCGCTACATTTTCAAGTGCATTTTTATAATTAATCAGGTTAAAAGATTGAAAAATAAAACCTAAAAACTTATTTCTGTAAACAGCCGCTTTTTTTTCTGTTAGGTTTTTTATAAGGAGTCCGTCAAGAATGTATTCACCAGAATCGGCTTCATCTAGCATCCCAATAATATTCAATAATGTGGATTTTCCCGAACCTGAAGACCCCATGATAGCAACCATTTCACCTTCTTCTACTGATAAGTCAATACCTTTTAAAACATGTAAACTGGAATTTCCTATGGGATAGGATTTGTGTAGTTTTTTAATTTGTAACATCTTTGATTGATTAATGAGCCTTACAGATTTATACGTTAGACTTATATTATTAAGAAAAGTTACATGGGATTTAAAAAAAATATTATTTTTTTAACTTAGAATCCACTTTATAAAATTTTCTATATATAAAATAACTTATTCCCGCTACCAAGATATAAGGAATAGCCATAAGGTAAACAATGCCGTCATTAATACCTTGCGCCGCGGTTTGTCCTTCTTCACTTTCCAAAACAGCTCTACACATGGCGCATTGGGCATTTGTCTTTAAACAAGAGACAAAAGACAAAAGACAAAAGACTATTTTAGTTTTCATTTTACAGATTGCTTCGTTCCTCGCAATGATGCTAGACATAATATGGAGAAATCATGATATAAATAATAACACCTGTTACCGCTACATAAAACCAAAGCGGAAATGTTATTTTAGCTATTTTTTTATGTTTTTCTATATTATTGGTTATAGCCCTTACATAAGTAATGAGCACAAATGGAATAACAATGATTGACAATAATATATGTGTAATCAGTATAAAATAATAAATATATTTCACAACACCTTCACCACCAAATTTCGTAGAATCGCTTGTCATGTGGTAAGCTACATACATAACTAAAAATACCACAGAACACCAAATAGCAGTGGTCATTAAATTTTCATGAAGCACTAAATTCTTGTTTTTAATAGCTATTAGAGCGAAAATTAAAATAATAGCTGTTAATCCATTTATTGTTGCATAAATAGGAGGCAAAAAAGAAAGTGGTTCTACATTGGGTATTTTTACCCCAAATAAGATGGCTACAACTATAGGAATAGCTACTGAAAGTATGACAATTAATTTGTTGTACTTTTTATCGTCTAATATTTTCTCAGGATCATTCATTAAGCAATTTTTTTATATCTTCTTTTAATGCACTAATTTCCTCTTTTGAGCCATCGTCATCTACCTTTTCTTCTTCGGAAACAATGCCTTTGTAATAAATTATTGGATTACCAAATTCATCTTTTCTAGAGCGAATAAAGCCATTCTTGTCGATTAAAGCAAAATTCCCAGAATGTTCGAATCCACCCAAAGCATCTTCTTCCTCGGCTGTATATAAATTAAAACCTTCGTTGGATAGTTTATAAATTGTATTCTTATCGCCAGTCATTAAATGCCAGTTTGGATTGGTAATACCATATTTATCAGCATATTCTTTTAATACTTCGGGTGAATCGTATTCAGGATTAATAGTAAATGATGCCACTCCAAAATTTTCAAAATCTTTGAACTCATTTTGAATTTGCACTAAATTTGAATTCATTCTTGGACAAATGGTTGGACAGGTTGTAAAAAAGAATTCAACAACATATACCTTTCCTTCATAATCTTTATTTGATATCATCTTGCCTTCTTGATTTAGAAAAGAAAATACAGGAACTTTTTTTGGCTCATTGTTAATTTCAATAAATACTAAATCTGATTTAGATTTTTCTTCCAAGTTTTGGTCACTTCTGCTTTCTTTCCTAGAGACATCACCATTTGTAATTCTATCAACAATTCTTGGAATAAAGTAAATACCAAACACCAAAATAACAAAGGCGATACCTATGTACGAATAATTAGTTTTCTTTATCATCTTCTTTTAAATCGTTTGCCCTTCTGGTTGTAGAATCAAAATCTCCTTTTCTTTTTTGTCGGTACTCGGTAAACAAGATCCGCATATCTTCACTCATTTTATTCTTGATTTCGGCTACCTCAATACAATTATAGGAATACAAACCGTAAACGGGCTTTTCCTTAGTGATTTCATTATCTTCCCTAGCATCCAATCGTCCTCTTTGGTTTAAATCGTTGTCTATTATAAACACATTATCGGTTGCTAAATTGGTATTTAACATGAGGTTACTTTTTAAACTTTTAAATAGTTTCTGAATGGTTTCAGGTTCTCCAAAAACAAAATGCCAAAATCTGAGGTCTTCATAAGAATTAATTTCCTTCTTTAAAGATTCAACTTCTGCTTCGGTTCCTTTTGGAACTACAATAACTACTTGAAAACGTTTGAATCCTTTAAATTTATCATATACCAATTCTTTTAAATTGGACGCTGCAATCGATTTTTCCAGAGGATGGTTTCCTAAAAAACCCAACACGGTAATATGATCATTTAAAACAATCTCTTCATTGGAATCTGAAGTAAATCCGTTTAAATCCATAACAGATTCATTAACAATATCTAATGGCGTGTAATTATGTGTTGCTGGATATAAAAACAATAAAAACGTAACAGGAAGAAAAAACAGAATTCCTAAAACTACATAGCGAGCAACTTTTTTATAATCCATTGAAGTATTCTGTTATTATAAACCGATTTGCAAAAATAAAAAAGGTGGTTTAAATAACCACCTTGAATTTATCTTTTAACAATTTAATATGAATTAAAAATCCGTTTTAATATATCCTGTAGTATATATGCTTTCAATATACCCTCCTTCTTGCAAAAGAATGAAAATTAAATATAAAATTAAGAATATAGCTGTCCATACCACCATACGTCTTAATGCTTTAACCTCATCACGCATGTGCATGAAATCCCAAGTGATGTAATAGGCTTTTACCAAAGTTAATATGATGAAGATCCAGTTTAGAATTTTCATTCCTATAAACTTCGCCATTAAAGATTCTGGTTTGTAAATACCTAATACAACCTCAACAGCTGTTACTATAGTTAAAAAGATTAAAACTCCCCATATTTTTTGGGTATTGGATTTAAACTTAACTAAGCCTCTAAATATTTCTAATTTATGTGCGTGTGCCATTTTTATATGATTTAAAGATTTCCTTCTTCAAGGAAATAACAAATATTTTTTATTTATTAAACAAGGTAGAAGAACGTAAATACGAATACCCAAACTAAATCCACAAAGTGCCAATATAGTCCCACTTTTTCAACCATTTCATAGTTTTTCCGTTTTTCATAAGTACCTAAAATAACATTAAAGAAAATAATGATATTAATGATGACTCCAGAAAATACGTGAAACCCGTGAAACCCTGTAATGAAGAAAAAGAAATCGGCAAATAATGGAGAACCATATTCGTTTTCTTTCAAGTTAGCACCTTCAACAACATGGGTGCCGTTGTTTTTTAATTGTTTTAATGATTCTGATCTTGAAAGTATTGTTTTTTGACCATTCTCATCAAGCAACTGTGTCCTTACCAATATATTATCATGAGCTTCTAAACCATCAACGACTTCTTCTACGGTGTAGGTTGGCAATGTACCTTCTTGAACAAACCAAAGACCATTTTTTCTTTCGTGGGCAGTTCTATCTTTGTGTTCCGCCACAACAAAATCCCTTAAAGCGACTCTATGTCCATCAGTATCTACAAACTGTAAAATATTACCTCCTTTTGTTTGTACAGCACCAAAATCCCCTTTAATAAATGTGGCCCATTCCCAAGCTTGAGAACCCACGAATATTAACCCCCCAATGATGGTTAAAAACATGTAAATAGTCACTTTTCCTTTATTTAAATGATGACCTGCATCAACAGCCAATACCATAGTTACAGACGACATGATAAGCACAAACGTCATAAACGCTACATAAATCATGGGTAACTCCTGACCATGTAAAAAAGGTACGTGAGTAAAGACTTCGTCGGCAATAGGCCAATAATCTATAAACTTAAATCTTGAAAATCCATAGGCTGCTAAAAACCCAGAGAATGTTAAGGCATCAGACACGATGAAAAACCACATCATCATTTTACCATAACTTGCTTTTAATGGCTCGTTACCACCTCCCCAAGCTTTACCTTCAATTTCAGTAGCTACAACTGTATTACTCATATATATTGGTTGTTTTTAAAAAAAAGTTGCACAAAAATAATCAATTTATTTATCTAATAAAATATAAAAACAAAAAGAGATACACCCAAAGTATATCTATAAAGTGCCAAAAGGTGGATGCTAGTTCAAAACCAAGCATTTTCGAAGCATTATACTTTTGTTTAAAATGATTATAAATTACCACTAACAAACAAATTAACCCAACAACCACGTGCAAAATATGCACTAATGCTATCAAATAGATGTAAGACATGGTTACATTACTGGTAGGACCCGTAAAATTATACCCTAAATCAATGATTTGCTGAAAGCCTGAAAATTGATTAAAAATAAAAATACATCCCAAGATAAGCGTTACAAATAACCACAAAGTAGTTAATTGCTTTTTATCTTTCTTTAATGCTTGCTTTGCTAAAAAAAAGGAGCCACTGCTTAATATAATAACCACAGTGCTCACAATAAAGGCGTTTGGCAATTGAAAATCTTTTAACCAATCTGGCCGAGAACTGCTTACCACAAAGGCACTAGTCCACCCAGCAAACGACATAATAAGCGAAACAATACCAAACCAAAGCATCATTTTTTTTGCTCTACCATTTTTCTCTTCTAAAGTTCCTTGAGTTAAATCCATATTTATCTTATAAATTTATCGATAACGTAAACAATTTGAACCAATGTTATGTATGATACACTTGCCAACATCAATTGTTTCGCTGCTTGTACCGTCATTTTTTTGAATAATTCAATGGCATAATAAAGCATTCCGAGCCCTAAAATGAACACTATAATGGCTGCTATTATAGACAATTGCAACTTACCCGTGAAACCAAAAACAGGAATAATTGAAACTATTAGTGTCCAAATAGTGTACATAATGGTTTGTACCGCTGTACCTCTATCTTGTTTACCGGTTGGCAACATAAAAAAACCGCCTTTCTTATAATCTTCAAATAAAAACCAGCCAATAGCCCAAAAATGAGGGAATTGCCAAAAAAACTGTAAAGCGAATAAGGTGCCAGGTTCTATACCAAAATTATCTGTAGCGGCGACCCAACCCAACATAAATGGAATGGCTCCAGGAATAGCACCTACAAAAACCGACAATGGTGTTTTTGTTTTTAGCGGTGTGTAAACACAGGTATATATAAAAATAGAAATAGCACCAAACATGGCGGTTTGCTTGTTGATGGTATATAAAATAATCATTCCCAACAAGGTAAAAATAGAAGCAATAATAAAGGCAGTGTTAACAGACATACGACCCGCAGGTATGGGTCGGTTTTTGGTACGATCCATTAGGGCATCTAAGTCCTTTTCAATAATTTGATTAAAAGCATTTGAAGCCCCAACCATAAAATATCCACCAAACGCTAATAAAACCAAAACTTTAAAATCTACGACATCTACACCTAACAAATAACCAGCGAGCGATGAAAAAACCACACTTATTGCCAATCGCATTTTAGTGATTTCCTTAAAATCTGAAATAACAGAATATGTTGTTAATGAAGAATTTGTAGCGCTCAACGTTTTATTTGTAAGTCTCTTTAATAATGCGAGTGCAAAGATACTTTATTAATGCATTTTGAGCAATGCTTTTAAATAGAAAAAAAAGAACTCATTTTATAAATTAAAAATCAAAATACCAATTAAACAAATCGGTTCTAATACCCAAGTTAAACCATACGGTATTGCTATTAAATACAGTGGTAGTTTCGGCTTCAGGGTTAAAGTTTCTAAATGTAATATCAGTAAATATTTTTAGGTTTGATGCCGGATTAATGAGATAACCTGCCTGAATATTGCCATTAAACGTATTAGTTTTTATGCCTTGGCCAACTTCAACGCCCGTATCAAAAGGTCTGTCACTATAGTCCCTATAAATATCCCCACCATAACTAAAACTATCAGTACCATCATTAAAATCCAACCCTCTTACGCCAAAAATAAGTTTGGCATCGGCAAACCATCGTTTATAATGGTACCGTCCAATGAGAATAACTTCACTAAAATTAGCTCCCCACAAATGTGCCATAGATTGGTTATTATGTCCATAATTCAATACTGTGTTATGCGAATAAGTATATGGCCTTATTCTATTATATTCAAATTGCAATAATAAATTATCAACTTTAAATGCATTGTAATATTTAACCCCAAGTTGATATCCGAATTTATTTTTCCAGCTTCTTTCCCCGCCTTTCACATCACTAAGTGAAAATTCATCTAAAATAAATTGGCTGTATAAATTTATGCTATTGTTCCATTTATATTTTGCTGAAGCCCCTAAAACAGCATTGCCCGCGCCTTGACCTGTTTCAAATTCTATAGCTCTGTAAAATATTATCGGATTCAAATAGTTTACATCAAAACCTCTATCGTTACTGTTGGTCCATAAAACAGATTCAAATAATCCCAAATTAAATCGTTTAGACACATTCCAGCTCAAATAATGTGTTGCCATATATTTGGTTAAAAAAGCCTTATCTTGAGTAAATTCGGGCCTCACATCTTTTAACCACATCCATGTATTGGTATATTTTATTTTCCAAAACGTGGTATTTAGCTTTAAAAAAGGATGCGGACTGGCTACATCGCTCACAAGCAAAGACCGATACCCATCACCTATAAAATTTTTGCCATGTCCAAATTGAACATTCAAAAACCTTACTGGGGAATATGATAAATAAGCCTCTGCCACCGGATAATCATACCCGTTGGTTTTAAAACGTTTTGCAATGCCACGCCCCGGAATAATGGCCGGGTCTGGCCCAAATGCTTTTAAACTTTCAGCATATGTGTTTACATAGTTTGCAAATCGACCTTGACTTTCAAAAACCGACGTATAAAAATTAAACTTTTTACCTAAGCCACCTTGAACCAAAAACCCTCGGGTATTATTATAGGTTGAACCAAAATCGGCTTCTGTATCTCTACCTACTTGCAAATCTAAAATAGGGTCAATGGTAAACCAATAATCTTTACCTTGTAATTCAACCAAATGCTCGTTCCAAAGTTTTTTTTCTACCCAAGTTCTAGCCTCTCTTTTTAGTGCTTCTTTTTCTTTTTCAATGTCATAATATCTAGAAACATCCTCATAAATAAAAGGTTTAGCTGCCGTATGGCTGTTAGTGCCAATCATATTCATGTGGCTATCAAATCTAGCATAATCACTATGGGTAAAGGGAATATTTAATTGACTGGAATATACTTTATTGGTAAACGCGGTTAGATTTTGGTTTATACTATCAAATTCTCTTTGAGCTTTTTCTTGCAATTGAGTTACTTCATTTGATTTTGAAGTATTATCTCTCGGAATTTCCTTATTAACCAATGGAATCTTAATAGCTATTGAATATTGCTTAAACGTAGGATTGCCATTATAAGTGCCCGGTTTTATTGTTGGAAACAAGCCAAAAACACGTGTCGTTTCTTCCTTTAGCTCATCGTACATGGCATCTGTATAAACAACCTTAAATTGTCCTTCCGTATTTACTTCAAAAATAACCGACACCTCACCTTTAAAATTTTGGTCTAAAATCTTTTGAGGAACTTTAAAATTATCATAAATAAATTGGTGCACTTGACTATTAAAACACTGTTGTTGTGCCTCAATTGATATAGAGTCACAGTTGAAAAAAACGGGAGGTCTTTCGTTATAAGAGCTAACTTGAGAATAGAGGGTATATTGAACTAAAAGTAATAGTAGAACAATGAATCGCTTCATGAGAATTAAAAAAGAATTGATTTAGAGTTGAAAGATAGTATATTTTTAATAACACGCCATTAAAAAACCGCTATCACTGTTATGATAACGGTTTTAATAATAAAATTCTACATTATTAATTTTGAACTTGAAACACAATTGGTAGGGAATAAATAACACCCACATTTTTATTTTGTTGTCTTCCTGGGGTCATTTCGGGAATTTTATTGATTACGCGTTCTGCTTCTTCCTTTAATTTTGGATGAAAAGCTTGTACTTGAATATCTGACACATGCCCCGTTTTATCAATTTTAAAATGGGTTCTAATAATTTGTTTTCCTGTTAAACCTAACCCATGGGCTAAATTAGTGTCAAACTGCTTTTGTACCAATTTGGTTATTTTTTCGGACATACATTTGCGTTTAGCATCATTGCTTTCTTCTTTTTCACAGCCTGGATATATTGGTACTTGTTCTATAAAATCTATAGGTATTAGAATATCTTCTGGCACATCAACACCTTTTACATCATCAGGTGAAATTGGTCTATTTGTAACCAGAGGATCAACAAAATCATCAAAAGGTGTTATTGGAACATCATCAGGCAAAGCCTCCGGTTCTAGAGATTTACTAACCTTTTTTTTCTGCAAAGGCTCCAATTTTTTAGGAATTTCAGGTACGAACGAAATATCAATAACAAACTCCTCTGGATTATCTGGAGGAACTAAATCAACAACCTTTGGTTCATTATAATCAAACTTCATTTCAAGCAAGCCATAGGCTGCTAGTAAGCATACAATTAACCCTACCTGAAAAAACAGAACAGAGTTTTTTTGTAAATTTGCATCATGCTTTTGTGATTTTTTCTCGACCTTCCCATTTTGCCGAATGAGGTCTAGAGTCTTTTTTGGAGTTTTCATAATGTAATAATTTAAATGTTAATATTATGATAAAATCACAATAAGCATACCAAAAAAGAAATCCCGTTACAAAATTTTGTAACGGGATTTTATATTAGGTAAAATTTAAAAATTTACTCTTGAACTACAAAAACGATGGGCAATGAATATGGAACTGTAACAGCTTTACCACGTTGTTTTCCTGGTAACATTTTTGGCAATAAATTGATAACCCTAGCAGCTTCTTTTTCCAAACCTGGATGTGGAGCTCTAGACTGAACACCAGTTACGGCACCTGTTTTATCAATTTTAAACATAACAGTGATACGTTGTCTTCCAGATAATCCTAAGTCACTTGCCAAGTCTGTATTGAATTTTTTTCCAACAAATTCTTGTATCTTCTCAGACATACATTTTCTCTTAGCATTATTATCACCTTTTTCACAACCTGGGAAAGTCGGAACATTCTCAATAACGGCAAATGGCACCTCAGTCTCTTCCTCTACTTGTTCCATTACAATTTGTTGCACTTCAACAATTTTCTCTGTTTGACTAGTTTCAGTTGATTGAATTATAGTTTCCTCAACCTCTTCCTCATCCTCAACAACCTCAATAACTTCTGTAGGAGCTGGTGGTGGTGGTGGTGGTGGTGGCGTTACTAATTGTTCTGTTATTGGAATTTCTTCATCTAATTCATCATCTAAATTTAATTGACCTATATCGATATTAGATTTATCATAGGTTTTATAATTAATGGCATAATTGGTTAAAAATAACATAAGCATTAAACCAATTGCAAAGTAAAGTGAACTGTTACGTCCAACATTAGCTTTAGGATTTTTTTTAGGTTCCATAATTTAAACTGTTTTTGTAAGGATGGTAAAATAACTATTTATTTATCAAAATTGCAAGCATTTATAATTTTTTAACTGTATTTCTATTTTTTAACAATAATAAAGATACAGTGAATAATACTCCCAAGGAATTTGCTAGCACATCAAACACATCAGCTTGTCTTGTTGCTGTAAACGCTCCTTGTAATACCTCAATAATTATACCAAAAATAATTGCTATGATAGACGCATAGATGATGGCTACTTTTTTATTTTTTTTGAATTGGAAAAAAAATGTATTAAACCATAAAAAAGCTAAAATAGCATATGTTAATGAGTGAAAGAGTTTGTCGCTAAATGACACTCCCATGCTTGGCAAGTTTTTAATTGGCAATAAACAAACCAACACCAATGCTAAAGAGTAAAGAATCGTTATTAAAAATAGATACTTTTTAAGCACCAATAAGATTTTTGTATTCTTCAGAAGACAATAAACCATCTATTTCACTAAGGTTGGAATATTTTATTTTTATCATCCAACCATCACCATAAGGATCCTTATTAACCTTTTCAGGTTCATCTTCTAAGGCATTATTAAATTCAATAATGTCACCTGATAGGGGCAAAAACAAATCTGAAACCGTTTTTACGGCCTCAACCGTTCCAAAAATTTCGTCAGCAGCAAGTGTTTCATCCAAGGTTTCAACCTCAACATATACAATATCGCCCAATTCACTTTGCGCAAAATCCGTAATGCCAACAATGGCAATATCGCCTTCAATTTTAACCCACTCGTGGTCTTTTGTATATTTTAATTCTGATGGAATATTCATGTAATTGTTTTAAGTTAAATATGGGCAAATGTATCTATTCGAACTTTAAATTCAAACAGATATATTTTTAATTTCCGAAATTATATCTCAGCGTAAATCCAGAGCGGATGGTTGTTTGTGGAAATGCTGTTGAAATGGCATATTCTGAAAACGAATAATCAAAATAAAACAAGGCTGTTAGATTCTTACTAAACGCATAATCCGCCGAGTATTTTAACATCCAAATAGTTTGTCCGGAGGTTATTTGATTATTTTCTAAATCCAAATACCTGATGATGGTTTTATTATCCCTGATGGAAATATCTGCCTTCATATTTAAGTCGCTCACTATACGTTGGCTTGGCCCTGCTAAATTTGAGCGGATACGCAAATCTTTTATCCTATAGCCCAATCCTAAAATATATTCATTTCCTTGAATTTCAGTCAACAAATTATTATCGAAACTGAGTGATAACAATCTATCCTTTTTAATTTCAGCCAAAATCTTAATAGAGTTTTGCATTTCCATATCTATTCTAATAAGCGGGCTAAACATTTCTGCTAAATTGATGTTGCTGTATAAGATTTGGTTTTTAAAATTCCCAGATTGGTCTAAATCGTCATTTGGTTGCGATGCATAATCCAAGCCATAATCGATACCATTAAAATCTAAATTAGACCTAAATTGATTAATGGTATACGTAGAACGATAGCCATGGTTTACTGAAAAACGCCTGAAATTCTTTTTAAACCAAGCGAACTTCATAAAGCCAGTGTATTTTAAATCCCAATTAGGAATAGGCACATTCCTAAATGCTCCCAATTTTACTTTACTAGCATCTTGGCCTGTATAAGCTGCCAAAAAAGCCGGCAATAATACGGCTTGACTATTTTTACCAAACCCATTGGGATAGCCATCTGCGTCCACATCATTAACATCTGCGCCCCTTTCAGAAGCCAATCTTCTGGCAATTATAAGGCGGTTTTCTCTAAAATCATTAAATGCATCCGAAACATTTTCATCACTTACACCAAATGCCGTCTTAATTAAAAGCGTTGAAATATTAAAATTCCCAAACGTATTTGGAGTCAACGATTCGTACTGTAAATCTCCTCCATTATTATTAACCCTAAAATTTTCAGTATAGTTTTCGTAATACATTCTGTTACCTATTACATCTATTTGTAAATCAGTTACGGGCTGTAGACTTGCAGAAACATCCAATTGTTTGGTATGTGTTTCTGTATACTGTTGGTTAAATTCTGGATACAACGTTAACCAACCACGACTGGCTGCTAAATATCTAATATCGCTTTGGCTACCAAACGTATATCCTAAAGTTGGTTTAAGGGTCCCTATAAAACCAGGGGTTTGTAGATAGCCTGGTAGAAAAGTTCCATTGTTTTCTGTATAATTAAATTGAATTCTTTTTATGCTGGTTAATATATCCACACCTGCATTTAATACTTTAGTAGTTCCTTGGCTTTTTGTATTTGCTTGAACAGGATTATTTTGTCCTACACCAGGAGGCCCGCCTCTACTGGTATTTGTAGTACTAGCTCGCGAAATAGGTTTTTTAACCAACCCAACATATCTATAAAGCTTGTTCATGTCGAGCGACGAATTAAGCCTATGCGTATTGGCATTTTGAATATTATTACCTAAATCATAGGTCGCGCCATCGAGTTCCAAATTACCAAATAAATCGGAGCCTTTTTGCCATTGAAAATCGCCACCATAATCATAAGTTGCGTTAACAAAACTTAAAGTCGGTATTTTATCAAGTGGCAATTTGTAAGTAAGACCTAACCTTTGGTATTGTCTATTGGGGTCTCCAAAATCCAGAAAACCATCCCAAACATCCAAATTGGGGTCTTGTTCTCCATTAAGAATATCATCTTTAAAATAATTACGTACTATATTATTGTTAGCTGCCGTAAAGTTCAATTGTAAAGAATTAGTTAGAGCATAATTAATAGTGTATTGAAAATCGAAGGTGTAATTTCTTCGGAATAACTCTTCTATGCCAATATTGCCTCCACCAAGATCGATATCCCTAAATTTTTGTTTATTGAATTGCCTGTTAATATCTGTATTGATGGTAAAACTTGTTGGCAGTAAATTCACATTGAAATCCTTTAGTATTTTCCAGTACTTTCCAGTAAACAAGGAATCATTCTTTTTAAAAGGCTCAATGGTGATTGGATTAAAGTTAAAAGCATAATTAGCACCAACCCTCACTGTTTTGTTTTCGGAATTTTCAATTTCAAAATCACGATGCTCCACATCGTTATAAGAATAGTTTAAGGTTAAATTCTCAACATCATAAAAACGAGGTGTGGCATCGGTTGTCCTTGTTTTTCTTATGCCTATAAAATTAATGCTTTGCCGTTTAGTATAATCTTCAGATTGCTGTCTTATAGTTTCCCTTTCATCACCAGAATTGGCAGCATTTAATCTAGATTGCAAGGTTAAATCTTGATAAAACTTGTCATATTTTGGCGTAAAGAGTTCTTCACTTTGTCCATAATTAAAAGGGATTTGGATCCCCCATTTTTTTGGCAATAACTGCCCTGCGTTTACATTGGCAACCACATCGTATTGCTTGACGTCTTCAAGGCTTCGCTGACTTGGCCCTTGGTCCAAACTACCAAAACCAGAGGTGCTTTGTCTTGCTGTAGCACTAACATTCATAAAATCTGCGAAATTGCTGTCCATACTTACTACAGCGGCCCAACCTCCTTCGTTTTCCATATCGGATAAGCGAAGTTCATTAAACCAAATTTCTCCACAAATATCATCACTGCTAGTTGCATTTTTAACCCCAACCATAAGGGTCCTAATATCACCAAAATTTGGATTTCCTTTTATACCTATACGATGCTGTCCGGCAATATAGCCAGAAAACGGATCTACTACAGCAACTAATTCACCATTTACAACATCATAAAAAGTTGGGTCTTCATTTGTTAACGTTCCATCTGAAATGCCATTGGATTTAATTTGACCTAAAAGTTTTAGAGCCAAATTAATCTCGTTGTCTTCTGGCCAAAGACCTGCTCTTGAATTAGATGTAGATACTTGTAAAGGAATCTCTATTTGGTAAAAATTCTGGGTTAAATCGTTACCCATTCTTATGAAACCAACTAAATCATTATCTGTTAAAGATCCTGAATCACCTTGCTCAGCATGTAAAAACATTCTTAAGCGGTTAAATTGACGCATGTCAATACTAATGTTTTTAAACACCCCTCTGGAATCTTCGGATTCTAAATTACAAACATTAACCACTAGTGATTGTTCATTTTGTGGTATGACCGTATTATTATTAAAAAGTTGTTCTGGTTCAATTCCTGGAGGACTACTATAACTTCCTTCATTTTCAAGCGTACCAATAACACCTACCGAAAAATCGGTTTGTACATCTTCTGGTGTGGCATCATTTCTATCTAAAGGCTGAGTATAACGTCTCCAATCACTTCTTACTAAATCTAAAGTTCCAAAACGAAATATGGTGGTTTCTGAAAATTCTTTAAGAAACATACGGGCAAAACGTACCGATCTTAAATCAGTAATACCACCCACAGCAGTCACGTGGCTTCCTTGAACCGGAACTCTAAGTAGATACCATCTCACATTTTGACTATCCCCATTAGCAAGTTCACGAGGTCTTTCTTTATAATCCCTTAAAAATTCTTTTAAAGGATTCGTATCGGGCATATTATCAAACCCCAATTGATCTTCTGGTAAATTTTGCCTAGTAATATCAAGTTCATACTCAAAATAACTATCAATCGTGTTCATGGTATTATCCCGATTAATATCTTCAACATCGGGTTGGGTGTTGGCTCCTCTGTCTGTATTACTAAAGGAGTCTGGGGTATTACCTTCTACACCATTAAATCCTTTGTACCTATCGAAAATATTGCCATCTGTGTTTAAAAAGTAGGTATAATTATCTTTTGATGGGTCTGGACCAAACTCAGCGCCAAATACGGCAATCTCTTCGGCATCGCTGTAACCATCATACCCAACATCCTGATTGGCTCGCTCCTCTCCTGTACTATCAAACGCATACACTAATGATTGATTTTGGGGCACAACAGTACCCCAGGCTGTAGGAGGCAATAAACTGACATCGCCATTTTTTGGCAAACCGTTTTCATATAATTTACGACCATCTTTAATAATGTCCTCTGATATATTTCCTAAGTTAAAAACCAATTTACCTCCGGGATTTGTTGGGTTTTCCTGAAATGGGTCTTGCAACCAAAATTCAATATACTCAACATTAGCCTGTTCTAAATCGGTTGATGTTAATTGTCGTGTAATACCCGCCCAAGATTCTGTAGGATTGCTTATAAAGTCGTTAACCGTATTTGGATCAAAATTATAAGGACCTCTTTCGGTTGGATAATACGCTAAATCTAAAGTGAATAATACCGAATTCTGACCTTGCACCAATTCTCTGTCTGGAAAGAGCTCATTTATAAAAACCCGGCTGGTATATAAACTGGATAGATCGTCATCTGATATACCATTAGGTTTTTGGCCGGTGTAAAAAATAGGATCGATGGTGTACCAGTTTAACATGGCTCGACCGTAACCATTTTGAATACCATTATTATCATCACCCGGCGACCCAGTTAAATCTAAAGGCCGACTGGATAAAAACCATGATAACTGTGATTTTAAATCGATGGCATTTTGAGTCCCTTCAAAATCATCAACATACGAGGTAGCTTCGCCATTAAGATTGGTTCCTTTGGGAGCTCCCGGTGCCAAATAAGCAAACTCGCCTCTTAATGACAAATTAGATTCCACATCGGTATCTATATTAGGCAACATATTTACCAAACGGGTTAAAAATGGCACTTTAGTGGCGTAATTTCCATTAATTCCAAAGATGGTATTATTAATGGGCTCGGTGCCATAATTAGCTTTTTGAGTTATGGGGCGTTCGTTTAGGTTTAAAAGTGTACCACCTAAAACAAAATTTTCATTGAATTTATGTTCAATATTAAGACCCGTAAATCTTCTGGTTTGTTGACCAAACACTGCATTGTTTTCCGTAGAAATATTAATAGGCGTATTGGATGCTTTTAAAGCTTCATCTAGTATTTGTACGCGCCCTAATTCATAATTGACCACATAATCAACACCTTCAACCAAAACACGACCACCAGCAGTTACTTTTACAGAACCTCTTGGCACATTAAAAGCCCCAATGGAAATACCATCACCTCCTGTTGATTTATACCTTCCTTTTATTTGAAACTTGTTTTTTTCAATTGCTTCTAAAGCGGCGGTCTTGGTACTTTTATAAAGTACATCATACACATACTTGGCTTGGTTTTCGTTGTATGATCCAGGATCATCGTAATCTTCTGCCACATTATTTGATAATCTATTGAACAAATATTCCCCAAAAGGCTCTGCATTTGGGAAAATAATTTTCCCATTTTGTGTCAAAACCGTTATCCCGGGAACAAAGTCAAAAAACCCATCGCCATTCGTTTGTGGATCGTTGTTAAAATTTAATTTATCCAAATTGAAAATCCTTAGCAAGGGAGATTCCTGAATTGGTTTATCGTTACCAATAGGGGTAGGAAACGGTGTTGAACCAACTGGTGTGATATAGTTTAAAGGAGATGCTTCGGTATAAAAAATGTTCAGTTTAAAATCATCTTGACTTAAGTTATAAGCCCCAGTATCATAAATGTTTTTCATCATCAAATCCCATACTGGTTGAGTGACGTTTGTAATACTACTTTTTAGCATTTTTAAAACAAGGTTTGAATTTACAACATTAGTAACTTGTCCAGAACCATTCGTAGTAACGCTGGTGGCATCTACACCATCATTGGCAAATTCACCTACTTGATACACTTGGCCTCCCACAGTATACTGAAATGCTACTGCCAAAACCTCATCATTATTTAGGCGTTGATTTAAAGAGACATATCCTAAATCTTTATTTAGGATATATTCTTGACCTTCAACTAATTTTCGGGCATTTTCCAATTTGGCATAATCAAAACCTTCTCGTGAATTTGGAACTAATATACCAGACTGCACACTAGCAATATCTCTAATGGCATTTGTTAACTGCGAGCCTGCTCCACCAATATTAGTTGGGTCTAACCCATTATTTTGATTATTTGGAAAAGCACCGGGTCCAGCAAAAACAGCAACGCCAGCATTACCAATTTTTTCATTTTCCCCAAGATCTTGAAGGGCTACAATATTTCTAACGTTCTCGGTTCTATTGCTACGATTAGTAATCCAAACTTCTATTCTTGTGATTTGTACTCCTCTATTATTCAAAAAAGGATAGGTTTGTAATGATTGGTCATAGGTATCCCTAAAATATTGAGACAAATAAAAGTGCCTATTCTCATCATAATCCCTGACAAACAATTCAAAATCCTCAACAGTTCCACCACCTTGAGCCACTACTGATGTTGCCTGTGATTTTTGTTCAGAAAAAACACCCGTAACAGTTGTTTTTCCAAATTGTAATTGAGTCTTAACACCAAATAAACTTTGCGCACCTGTTATTAAGGAACTGTTTAAAGGCATGCTAACATTACCTACTTCTATTTTTTGAATGATGTCGTCTTCGGTTGGCGTATATTCTAATTTGATAAGATTTTGGAAATCAAACGTGGATTGTGTATCATACTGAGCACTTACTTGAAGTCTCGTTCCAACTTTCCCAAGTAAACTCAGACTAATACGTTGGTCAAAATCAAACGTGAAATTACTCCGATTTCTAGGTGAAAAAGATGGGTTGTCTTGTCTAGAAAAAAGAATACCCATATCCATTTCTACTGATCCTTGCGGTACTACTTGAATGGAATCACTACCAAAAATGGACCTAAAAAAATCTCCTTTAAAAAAATCTGGCAATAAGTTTTTTTGGCCATCTTTTGCCCCACTCTTTTTACCATCAAAAGCATCAATTTTTTCTTTGTAATAGGATTTTAAATTTTCCCTAGCCACCAAATCCTGATATTCTTTAGGTGTTAAGATAATGGGGTAGTTTATATTGTAAGTTCCAATTTTTTCGGTATAAATATACCTATCAGTAATAGGGTCATACGTGTATTTAGACTCAATACTATTAGGGTTTGGTGTTTTAATGTTGCCTAAATTAAAGCCAGATATTATGGAATCCTGTTCGGGTTCTTGGGCCCGAGCCATGAGAGAGAATAAAAGAACAAAAACTAAAACAAAGTATTTTTTAATTATTCTATAAAAAATATCATTAGTTGTATTCAAATCTATTATAAATTTTTTAAGGCCTGTTTTATAATGGTTTCCACATTGGCATCTGGTTGCAATATCAGAATTTTATCCACAACACGCTCTGCTTGCTTTTTAACAAAACCAAGCACCTCCAATGCAGATAACGCTTCATTTTTATTGGTATTGTCTTTGGAAACCAAAACTTCATCCATATCATAAATCTTTAAGATTTTATCTTTCAAGTCAATGATAACCCGTTGTGCCGTCTTGGTGCCAATGCCTTTTATGGATTGTATCAATACAACATCTTCTTTTGCAATACCCTCTTTTATTTGTATAGGGGTTAAAGATGAAAGCATGGTTCTTGCAATATTGGCTCCAATACCGTTAACAGAAATCAATAACCTAAAAATATCCCTTTCCGATAACGAAGAAAACCCATACAACGTATGGGAATCTTCTTTAATTTGTAAATGTGTGTATAATTTTAAATATTCTTTATCAGGTATTTGAGAGTATGTATGTAATGATATATTGATGGCATATCCAACGCCATTACATTCTATTACAACATCTGTTGGGGTTTTCTCAACTAATTTTCCTTGAATATGAGTTATCATTTAACTTTAGGTTATCCTGCCAAATGTAATGAATTTATTTACTCTTGTTTATTTTACATTTCCCTTTTCTTTTTCCCATTTTTCTTTCTGCTGCGCATCTATAACAGAGATTGCAGTCATATTAACAATCTCATCTACACTAGCCCCTAATTGTAAAATGTGAACTGGCTTACGCATACCCATCATTATAGGGCCAATCGATTCAGCTTTATTCAATTCTTTAAGAAGTTTATACGTAATGTTTGCCGATTCTAAATTTGGAAAAATAAGGGTATTTACTTTTTGACCTACTAATTTTGAAAACGGGAATGATTTTTCAAGCATATCGCTATTTAAGGCGAAATCGATTTGCAATTCTCCATCTACCAATAATTCTGGATTGGTTTCATGTAGAATGGCTACGGCATCCCGAACTTTTGTTGTTCTAGGACTTGGAGATGACCCAAAATTGGAAAATGTCGTCATGGCCATAACAGGCTCCAGACCAAACATTCGTACAATTCTTGCTGTCATTTGAGCAATTTTAACCAAATCTTCAGCAGGGGGATCAATATTGATAGAGGTATCACTTAAAAATAATGGACCGCGTTGTGTCATCATGATATTTGTTGTGGCAACTCTTTTTGCTCCTTTTGCCAAACCAATTAACTCCATCATAGGTTTTACAACCGATGGATAACTAAGTGAGTATCCAGAAATAATGGCATCGGCATCTCCCTCATTAACCATCATCGCCGCAAAGTAATTACGTTCTCGCATGATTCGCTGCGCTGAATAAAGTGTAACACCTTTACGTTTTCTTTGCTCCCAATACACTTTGGCATACTTATTTTTTCGGGCTTCTTCTTCATCAGATTTTGGATCGATGATTTGAATATCTGCATCAAATTCGATTTCAGCCATTAACTTTTGAATCGTTTCCCTTCTACCTAGTAATATGGGGATAGCAATACCTTCATCATATGCAATTTGGGCTGCCTTCAAAACATCCAAATGATCTGCTTCCGCATACACCACACGCTTAGGATCCATTTTAGCTCTGTTGGTAAGTAATCTAATCATTTTATTATCAGACCCCAATCGTTCCAATAATTCATCTTTATATTTTTCCCAGTTTTCAATAGGATGCGTAGCAACACCACTTTCCATAGCAGCCTTGGCTACGGCTGGAGGCACTTCGGCAATTAAACGAGGATCGAACGGTTTTGGAATAATGTAGTCTTTACCAAATGTTAACCTAGTTTCGCCATAGGCAATATTAACCTGCTCAGGAACGGGTTCTTTAGCCAATTTTGCCAAAGCTTTAACAGCGGCCATTTTCATGGCTTCATTAATTTTTGTCGCACGAACATCTAAGGCTCCTCTAAAAATAAAAGGAAATCCTAATACATTATTTACTTGGTTAGGATGGTCTGAACGACCGGTTGCCATAATAATATCCTTTCTTGTATCTACAGCAAGTTGGTATTCTATTTCTGGATTAGGATTTGACATGGCAAATACAATTGGATTTTTAGCCATGGACAATAACATTTGTGGGCTAACAATATTTGCAGTTGATAAGCCAATAAAAACATCGGCATCAACCATGGCCTCATCCAAAGTATCAATTTTTCGATGGGTGGAAAATTCAGCTTTTTCACTCGATAAATTTTCCCTATCATTTCTTATAACGCCTTTACTATCAAGCATGACCATGTTTTCGCGTTTTGCTCCACAAGCTTGATATAAACGAGAACAGGAAATAGCAGCGGCTCCAGCGCCACTGATGACGATTTTTACGTCTCCGATTTTCTTTTTTGTAATTTCCAAAGCATTTATCAAAGCGGCTGCCGATATGATAGCCGTTCCGTGTTGATCATCGTGCATGACTGGAATATCCAGTTCTTCTTTTAAGCGTCTTTCAATTTCAAAAGCCTCAGGTGCTTTAATATCTTCTAAATTTATGCCTCCAAAAGTGGGAGCAATCATTTTTACGGTTTGAATAAATTCTTCAACATTCTCTGTGTTGACTTCTATATCGAATACATCTATGTCTGCAAAAATTTTAAAAAGCAACCCTTTACCTTCCATAACAGGTTTTGATGCTTCTGGACCTATATTGCCTAAACCTAAAACGGCTGTTCCATTTGAAATAACAGCAACCAAATTCCCTTTAGCCGTGTATTTATAAACGTTTTTTACATTTTTTGCTATTTCCAAACACGGTTCGGCAACACCTGGAGAATATGCCAAGGACAAATCTCTTTGGGTTGCATATTTTTTTGTTGGTACAACTTGAATTTTTCCTGGAGTTGGTTTTGCGTGGTATATAAGCGCTTCTCTGCGTTTACTTTCTTTGCTCATAGGGTTTTAGTTATAGTGGTTGTCAAAATTGAGAAACTTAGCTGTTAAACAATCCTTGAGTGTATGTACTATAAGGATATCGTTTAAGTGACAAATATAATAATCCTATACTTTAAACCGCTATTCTTTCAAGAAATTGATGTTTCTTTCTGAGTTTCTTTATTAGGATTTATTAATATATTAAACAAAGATTAAAATTGTGTGGAAATCTCATATTTATTAAACACTTTAATTCTAAAATGTAACATCACTAACTAAATATCTATATTTGATTTTTTTTGGAGACACCCCTAGTTTATTTAATAAATGAATTTAAAAAAAATCTTTCTCTCGATTGCTTTATGTCTGCTTAGCAATGTTATTATGGCTCAAAGACAAACATCTGGTAATGATTCAACGGAAGTATATAAAAAAATTGAGGATTATTCCAAACGACGTAAGTTTACAAGAGCCCTTCATGAATTAATTTTTAGATCTACCAACGACAAAACAAAAAACAACCGAAAAAAAGTTGCTACACAAACATATGACCCTTTTCAAGGAAAACCTATCAGAAATATTTTTATAGAAACCTTGGATCCTTTTGGTTATTCAATAGACGACACCAATAAAACACCCCATAATTGGCTTGAGAGAACGGGCAACCACCTCCATCTCAAATCTAAGGAATTTGCTATTCGGAATTTATTACTTTTTAAACAAGGTGCATCGCTCGACACTTTCAAAATTTCTGAATCAAAACGTTTGTTGCGCTCACAAAAGTTTATTAGAAGTGTAAAAATAGATATAGATAGAGTAGGAACTGAAACAGATTCGGTGGATGTTACAGTTCGAGTGCTAGACTCTTGGAGTTTGATTCCAAAAGGATCAATTTCAACGTCTAAAATGAATATAGCATTAGAGCAACGCAATTTTTTTGGCTTGGGCCATGAATTTAATAATAGATTTGATCAGAAATTCGAAGATAAAAGCACGGCGCACAGGATAGAATATGTCATTCCAAATATTAAAAACACCTACATAAATACCAGATTAATTTATGAAGAAACTTTAGAGGGGGATTTAAAAAAAATCTTAAGCATAGATAGAAGTTTTATTTCCCCATTAACGCGATGGGCTGGTGGGATTTATTTAGACAAACAAGTTAAATTAGATTCACTACCAGATTTTCAAAATTTTTTACAAAATAAAACATTTAAGTTTCAAACACAAGATTTATGGATAGGGCACGCTTTTAAAATTTTAGCAAATAATTCACTTGAAGGACGTACCACAAACCTCATCACCTCGTTTCGATTTGCCAATGTTGCTTATAAAGAATCGCCCGAAATGGCATTCGACTCCATCAATTTCTTTTCAAAAGAGCAGTTTTATTTAGGAACTATTGGATTGGCATCAAGGCAATTTGTTGAAGATTATTATATTTTTAGAGATGGTATTATTGAAGATGTTCCCATTGGTTTTGCTATTTCATTTACACCTGGTTATCAAATAAAAAATGATGTAAATCGCTATTATGTTGGAGGTACTATAGCATTTGCCGATTATTTTAAATGGGGTTACTTTAATGCTAATTTAGGCTACGGAACTTTTATAAGCGATAATAAAAAGGAACAAACCGCTTTGTCTTTGGAGCTAAATTATTTTACAAACCTTATTTCTTTAGGAAGTAAATGGAAGATGAGACAATTTATAAAACCTCAAATACTTTTAGGTTATAATCGAAAAAACACAATTGCAGATCGCCTGAATTTAAATGAAAACTACTATGCCTATGGCTATGACCGAAATGAATTTAAAAACTATACAAGATCTGGCATTCCCGGCTTCAATGCCAATATTTATGGCACTCAAAAAGCCATTTTGTCATTTCAAACTCAGTTCTATTCTCCTTGGAATATTTTAGGGTTTAGATTAAATCCGTATTTAAATATTACTGGAGGAATTTTAGGTGACGCCGATGAATCTCTTTTTGATAGTAAACTTTACTCTGCAATTGGCGTTGGATTTATTATTAGAAATGATTATTTGGTTTTCAGTTCCTTTCAACTATCTCTATCCTATTACCCAGTAACACCTAACGCCAGTGGGGGTGTATTCAAGACGAATGCTTTCGAAAGTAATGATTTTGGCTTTCAACAAATAGAAGTGGGAAAACCAAGCACCCTGTGGTATAGATAAAATACTATTTTTTTAACAAAATTGATGTTTCTTTTTAATCTCTGAAGTCTATTTTGAGTATTTGATGATGATGTTTGGTTTTTCTATTGAACCAAGCAAAAAACCACTATAAATTATTAGCGAATTTTATTTTTAATAACTTTATACTTGATATGGATTTATAAATGCATCAATATCCGACTTTAACAACACAGGATTAGCTCCTTCATTTTGAGCGACCATTGCCCCAACGGCACAAGCAAAATCTATGGCCTCTTGGGGGTTCACCTTATTAAGCAGTTGACTTATTAAAGCACCTAAAAAAGAATCACCAGCACCTACAGTATCAATTACTTTTATTAAAAAGCCACTATTGTAATAAAGTTTATCATTGTATAATAACACCGCTCCGTGGTGTCCTTTAGTCACACAAATATGTTTCGTATTTGTTTTGTTAGAAATGTACATTAAGTTTTGCTCTAATGAATTATACTTAGACCCCATTACCTTGCTCACTTCATAAAGTTCATCATCATTGAATTTTATAAAATCTGCGTTGTTCATTAAATGAACCAACACCTCTTTAGTGTAGTATGGCGACCTTAAATTAAGGTCAAAAATTTTGTATTTGGCAAGTTCTATGAGCTTGTACAATGTGCCTCTGGAACTTTCGTCCCTTGCTGCAAGGCTTCCAAAAACAAAAGCATCCGAATTTTTAACAGCGGCTTTGTTTATTTCTGTTAACCTTATTTTATCCCAAGCCCTTGGATATTTAATATCATAAGAAGCTGACCCTTTTTCATTCAGCATGACTTTTACTTTACCTGTTTTGTACTCATTATGTACTTGAATACAACTGGCATCAATGCCTACATCCTTAATATATTGAAGCAATTCAGCGCCACTTTTACCTTGACCTATAGCGCTAATCATTGTAACATTATTCCCTAATGCTTGCAATCTATTAGCAACATTTAAAGGCGCTCCACCTATTTTTTTATGAGTAGGAAATACATCCCACAACACTTCTCCAAAACACGTTATTTTAGACATATTATTTCATCTGTTTATTATTCTTGTTTTTAATTGACAGATAGAACACCCTTAACAATCATTCTCGTATGTGCGAATACTATCCTCTTGGGTGTTTCATTTGAAAGTTTAAGAGGGTGTTTAATTAAACACCCTCTTAATTTAAAAAAAACCAACTCAAAAAACTAAAAAAATTTTATAATTAAAATTAATATCCAGGGTTTTGCTTATATAAGCCTCCTGTAAAATCAATCTCTCTTTGTGGAATTGGGTAATACTCATCGCGTCCTGCAGTAAACTGAGCATTAGCAAGAAAATCTTTTCTTGTTTTTTCAACTGACAAATATGCATTAAGTACAGGCTCTGCCATGCCCCATCTTACTAAATCAAAGAATCTTGGTCCTTCCATACCAAACTCCAATCTTCTTTCAAACATTAACGCTTTAAACGCATCTGCTTTAGACATTCCCATGGGGTACATCCCAACATTATATACATTTGAAGCCCCTGCATCAATTTGTCTTTGAGTACTTGCTGCTGCACGTGTTCTAATTTGATTAATAATTGTGACACCAGCATCAACTTGATTTAATTGAATTAATGCTTCTGCTTTAAACAATAACACATCGGCATAACGTATAAAATCAACATTTTTAGAAGTGCCTACAAAGGGGCCTTCTTTTACGTAGCATGAACAATCTGGTGCTTGTTGCTCTTTCATATTCCCAAAATAACCATACACCCCTGGGTCTCTTGCCCAAGTGAAATTGTAAATCATATCTCCTGATGTATTTACTGTATTTCGGTATTTAAACGGACGACCAGGTATTCCAACGGTATGATCAATTCTTGGATCTAAAGTAATTCCAGGCGCTAAAGGTGTTTCACCATTGCCATCAACAACATTAAAAATATTGCTATTATTAAACGTATCTAATAAAGGCAACCCAGTAATAATATCGGTTTTGAATGCATTTACCATATTATGACTCGCTAAGTGAAAACCACAGCAACCATATAACCCAGTTCCGTGAGGCGAATTTAATCCTGTAACAAAACTTACCCTACTTACTACTGTTCCGTCGTTTATTGAAAACTGTGCAGCCCAAATAGATTCTGAACCATTATCAAATCCATCTAAAAAATTATTTCCATAGTCTGCTTCTAAAGCTCCTGTAACGTCATCGGCATAATCAATCACTTCTTGTAATCTTATTGCATTGATATTAGTTACCTGATGTGTATCGTTTTGCTCATAAGCTTGATACAAACGCAACTTGGCTAAATAAGCTGCTGCTGCATTTTTATCGGCTCTACCAACTTGATCTTGAGCTTGTGGTAAATTGTTGTATGCAAATAAGAAATCATCAGCAATGGTATTCCATAAAGCATCATTCTCAACATCATTCGAAATTTGTAAAAGTTCTTCTTGAGACAAACCTTCGGTTATGTAAGGTATTTTTTTGAATAACAATTTAAGTATGAAATGAGAATGTGCTCTTAAAAAACGTAGTTCAGCTTGTCTTAAAGTTTTGTCTGCATAATCTGCATCAGGAATCTCATTGATTACTGATAATGCAAAATTAGCTCTAGATATGGCTTTGTAATAGTTTGTCCAAGTTCTTGGCCCCATCCAGTCTGATGGATCGTCTGCAATAGTTAAGTTGTATTGTTCGTAACGATCAATAATATCAACGTCTCCGCGACCACCACCACCTTTATAGGCGTCATCAGATCGTACACTTCCAAATACCCACATATGCGTTAATGGACCAACCATTTCATCGTTAGCAATACCAGCATAAGCAGCTACCACAAGTGCTTCAGCATTTTCTGCAGTTGCCACGTTTTCATTAGACAATACCCCTTCTGGTTCGTATTCTAAAAAATCTTTGGAACAACTTACAACAACAAACGCTGCCATAATTCCAAATAAAAATGTTTTTATATTTTTCATGTTTTTCAATTTTTAAAAGTTTATGTTTAGCCCAAGTGACAGTGTTGTTGGAACAGGAATATTATCTACATTAGTTCGCTCTGGGTCTGCACCTATATAATCTTTTGGTGTAAACCAAAATAAGTTTTCACCTTGAAAGTAAAGTCTCAATCCTGTCATTCCAGCCCATTTGCTTATCATTTCTTCGGGGAACGAATAACCTAATTGTAAGTTTCTAATTTTGAAATAAGAATTTTTTCTGAATAAATAATCGGAAGTCCTTAAATCATTAAACGCTAATGACAAAGATGGAATTGAAGACCCTGTGTTGTTAGGGGTCCATGCATCTAACACGCCAAGTCCAGCATTCTCTCTACCTTGTACAAAATTATTCCAGAATATGTAAGGGTCTTGTCCTATTCTTCCAGCTACCCCTGACCCAAATACAGAAAGATCAAAGTTCTTGTAGTTTAAATCAATACGAATACCATACTCTAAGTCTGGCAACGTTGTTCCTAAAAAGTCTCTATCTTCTGGACCTATGCTACCATTACCATCTAAATCTTGGAATTTTAAACCTCCAGGTCTAGCAGCAATTTGTGTGGGACTTGCATCGATATCTGCTTGACTTTGAAATAACCCTGCTGTTCTATAACCGAAAATTGAGAATTGAGAATGACCAATAATAGAATTATCTACAGTACCAGGATAAGATGATACTACCTCTTCTGGTAATTGAGTAATCTCGTCTTTAAAAGCGCCGAAATTAGTAGATACCGTCATGGACAGACCGTTATTGAACGTTTTAGAATATCCTAAAGATAATTCCCAACCTTTGGTTTCTGTTGTGGCTCCATTTAATACTCTTTGTTGCCCTTCACCAACTACTGATGCAATTGGTGGCGTTGTTAAGATATCACTAGTTTCTCTCGTAAAATAATCAAAAGACCCTACCACATTATTATTAAATAACGTAAAATCAACACCAAGATTCAATTCCTTTGTGGTTTCCCATTTTAATGCCGAATTTGCTGCCTGTATAGAAACAAAGCCAGAAGGTAAGTTACCTGTATTGATACCAGACAAATCATAAGCAGTTCCTACATTATAATAGATATTAAAAAAGTCTGGAACGAATTGATTTTGGTTTGGTCCATATCTAGATTCAAATAAACCAAAACGAGCTACATCTCCAATTGATTGGTTACCTACTTCTCCGTAACCCGCTCTAAATTTTAATGAGCTTACAATATCATTATCTTTCCAAAACTCTTCATTATCAATTCTCCAACCAACTGTAACCGCTGGAAAAATCCCATATCTATTATCTGCACCAAATCTTGATGACCCATCTCTACGTAGTGTTAAAGATGCTAAATACCTGTCTTGAAATGCATAGTTTAATTTACCAAACTGTGACAACAATCTACTTCCGGTTGATGACCCACTATTTGTACGTGCCCCTGTTGCAGCATTTAACTGGAAAAAAGATTCTGTTTCCACTGCAAAAGTATTTGCTGAGGCATTAACACTTGCAAAATCATCTTTTATTGATTCTGCACCTAATAAAACACCTATTTTATGGTCATCACCAAGTTCTAATTGATAGTTCAATGTATTAGTAAATACAAAACTTGTAAATTTATTAGTGTTTTCTATAAGTCTATTATCACCTCGTGTTATAAACCCATTGCTGACTCTTCGCTCAATATCTCTTTTTTTATAATCGCCGAAATCAAGACCTAAACTTGTTCTAAACGTTAAGTTTTCAATGATGTCAAACTCTGCATAGATATTACCAAAGATGTTTGTTCTATCCGTATTGTCCCACTTATTTAAATCCTGCATCAAAACTGGATTATTTCTATCAGAGTAACCGGCTCCTAATGGCCCTGCATAATTTCCATTAGCATCATATACTGGTATAGTAGGTGCCAAAGTAATGCCCAGACCTGGGGTAGGCGCACTACCAACATCTCGAGATGCTAACGTTTCATCGGAAGTTGAAAATTGTGTATTTACACCTATTCTCAGTCTATTATCAAATAAATTAAAATTAGAATTTAATTTTGCTGTAATCCTTTCATATCCTGTGAATTTTAAAATACCTGTATTTTTTAAATGCCCGATATTTAATAAATGAAATGAATTATCGGTACCACCAGAAATTGAGATTTCATTATTAGAAACATAGCCTGTTTGATAAAGTTCATCTTGCCAATCGGTGTCTCCAACGGGCACAGTTGAATCGCCACCCACAAAAGGTTGAACGGAAACACTATTTAAGACTGGATTATTAAAATCGCCATTCCAATCAAAATTATAAATCTCTCCATAACCCGCATTAGGATCTGCTCCATCGTTAACTGATGCTTGCCAAATGGCTTGACCTCTTTGTTGTGCATTTAACATATCATAGCGCTGTTTTTTCTCTGATAGCATTGACACGTTGGAATTTATAGCGACATTAAATTTTTCTCCTCCTGCTGCTTTTGCACTATTTTTTGTAGTGACAATAATAACACCATTGCCTGCTCGTGCTCCATACAATGAGGAAGCAGAAGCATCTTTTAATACTTGAACAGATTCTATGGCACTAGGATTTATACTCGAAAAAACCTCTTGTCTTACAGTTGGTACGCCGTCTATTACATAAAGCGGATCGTTGTTACCCAAAGTTGTGGCTCCACGAATTAAAATTCTATTACTAGTTCCTGTTGGGTCTCCACTCTTTTCAATAAACAACCCTGGCACCCGACCTTGTAATCCTTGTATAGCACTACCTGAACTTAAAGTAGCACCTTCAGCTGGACCTAACTCTACAACCGTAATTGCCCCCGTTACGTCTACTTTTCTTTCTCTGGAATATCCGGTAACAATAATTTCATCTAGTGCTGCAGCATCTACTAACATCACAACGTTTATTACAGAACGTCCACTAATTTCTATTAGTTGCGTTTGGAAACCTACGTAACTAAAAACTAATGTTGCATTTTCATCAACATTTTCAAGCACATAATTTCCATCAAAATCTGTAGCGGTACCTTGAGTTGTTCCCGATACGATTACCGACACACCGGGTAAAGGCATCCCATCTTCTTGGGAGGTAACAGTACCACTTACCTGTGCTTGTGCCCAGATGCTTATGAAAGCAAATACGGGCAGAAATAAAAGTTTTTTTAATTTCATAATAAATCAATTTAGTTAATATTTAGTTTGTGGATTTCAATGTTGCCAAGAACAAATTCTTGGTCATTAGGTTCAATACTTAGTTTATCGAATGGTGAGTTCGGGAAAAATATTTCTGTCATGACTGTTTCGCCATTGTCAAAAAATAGCTCTATGGATGTTTTATCGAGAATAATGGTTCCCGTTAAATCTGGATTTAATGAAGTTCTTTTAGCCTTGGAAACATGGCTAGCAAACTTTTCGGAAAAATCTGTTTTGCCGGATTTCCTTCTGTCTACAAAAAAGCTTTCATCGCTGTTATTATATCCAAAAGCTAAAGTGTCGCCTTCTTTATTGGTGAGTTTAAAAGTGAAGCCTTTATCTTTTAAATCTGAAATATTAAAATTTACTTCAGCGCTTGCTAAATCAATATCATCAGAAGCTATAATTTTTGTATCACCTTTAATAGCAACATTTTCCTTTTTATATTTTGTGCTTCTATAATTGGTTAGTTCTTTTATTGGTTTAGATAACAATCTATAACCAGTCTCATTTTTTTTAAGTTCAACTTCTCTTGCAACCGTCATGGCACTTCTCCATGTTTCGGTGGGAACATCTTGTGCATAATGCCAATTAGACATCCATCCCATGAATAGTTTTCTGCCATCGGTATCTGGTATATTTGCCCAAGTTACTCCCGCATAATTATCTCTTCCGTAATCAATCCATATCGATTTGTGTTCAGAACTATTTAAATCTTTTTCAAATGATGGGTCAATTGTAAATTGTTTACCATCAAAATCGCCCACAAAATATTGAGTAGCGCTACCTCCATTTGGGCCACCTGGATTGATACTAACCAACAACACCCATTTTATTTCATCTGTTCCTTGAACTACCATTGGAAAAAAATCCGGACATTCCCAAACACCTCCATGTGCACCTATACCATCTCCAAAATCGGATTCCAATTTCCAATCTTTTAAGTTTGATGAACTATAGAACATAATTTTTTGACCAGCCGCCAATACCATGAGCCATTTTTCGTGTATGGAATCCCAAACAATTTTTGGGTCTCTAAAATCTTTAATGTCTGGGTTTTTAATGACCGGATTACCAGAATATTTGGTAAAGGTTTGACCTTCATCTAAGGAGTATGCTATGGCCTGAGATTGATAATTTGTTTTACCTGCTTTTTCTCCCTCCACATCATGGTAAGTAAACATGGCAATTATAGGTTGTCCCCCACCTTTACCAAATCCTGAGGTATTGTTAACATCTACCACGGCACTTCCCGAAAAAATATAGCCTTTTTCATCTGGGAATATGGCTATGGGCATTTCTTTCCAAGTGACCATATCTGTACTAATAGCATGCCCCCAATGCATGGGTCCCCAAACATTTCCATCAGGGTAATGTTGAAAATATAAATGGTAATAACCGTTATAGTAAAACATACCATTAGGATCATTCATCCATGCCTCTTTAGGAGTAAAATGAAGGCTCGGACGGTATAGGTCTTCTTCCGTATAAGATACATTTACAGATTCATCAACATCTTGATTGCTTTGGACTTTATCCTTGCAACCAATCAGAAAGGATAAAGCTATAAGCATTGAAACTAGACTCGTTTTTCTTAAGGTTTTCATTTTATTTATCTTATTTAATTAGTTTTTTACTTAACACTTCTAAGGATATACCTTTGGTTTCTGGCATCATAAAAATCACAAACAGCAATTGGAGCCCCATCATAAAGGCAAAGAATAGAAAAACCATGCCTGCGCCTATTGTAGAAAACAAAACGGGAACCAAAGAAGGCACTATGGCGGCTAAAACCCAATGGACCGAACTGCCAAATGATTGCCCAGAGCCCCTTAAATGATTAGGGAATATTTCTGAAATAAACACCCAAATTACGGTACCCTGGCCAATGGCATGTGCCGCTATGAACATGAACAAAAAGATGGGGACAAAATTACCTTCCCAATGAAAGAAAAATGCCATTGAGACCAATGATAAAGATATAATGTAACCAATAGAACAGATAAACATCAATTGTTTCCTTCCTAATCTATCTATTAAAAAAATACCTAAAAGTGTAAATATCAAGTTGGTAACCCCTACCCCTATACTGCTTAAAAGTGCGGAACTTTCTTCAAGACCTGCTTCCGTTAAAATTCTGGGTGCATAATAAAGCAATGCATTGATTCCAGACAACTGATTAAAAAAAGCTATTAAGAATGCTAAGATTAACGGAAACCTATACTTCTTTAAAAAAATGTTCTCGTTGGGCACTGTATTATCCATCTCATCCTTTATCTCTAACATCAGTTTTTCTGGGTCTTGATCTGGATTGATGATTTGAAGGACGCTCTTTGCTTCACTGTTTCTAAACTTAGTAAGCAACCATCTTGGGCTTTTTGGAATTGTTAATGCAAATAGGGTGTAAATAGCGGCAGGAAATGCTTCAACGCCTAGCATCCAACGCCATGCGTTGTCTCCAATATTATTTAATAGGTAGTTGGATAAAAATGCAACAAGAATACCGAGTACAATATTGAACTGGTATAGACCTACCAGTTTACCCCGGTCTTTAGCGGGAGCTATTTCTGAAATATATGCTGGTGCCGCAATGGTTGATGCGCCTACGCCCAGTCCTCCAATAAACCTAAAGGCCGCAAATGTTATGGGGTCATTGGCCAAAGCAGATCCTATTGCGGATATGGTATACAATACGCCTATCCATATCAAGGTATTTTTGCGTCCTATTCTATTAGTGGGAATTCCACCAAAAAAGGCTCCTACAACGGTACCCCATAATGCCATACCTATTACAACTATGCCATGGAAAACATCGGAAGAACCCCATAACAGTTGTAGTTTTTTTTCAGCGCCCGAGATAACTACGGTGTCAAACCCAAATAAGAAACCTGCAAGTGCTGCAGTAATAGACCAGATTAATATCTTTCTGTTCATTGCGTGGTGTATTTAGTTTAGTGTTCACAAGATACTTTTAAAGACTGATGCCATATTTCAGATATGTATCAAAACATTCTGAAATTGTTAAGGAATCGTTAAAAATTATATAAACAACTAATTACCAGCGAATTAAATAAAATATTTTTTTTATATAAACTTTTGATGTTTAATATTGTTACATCTTCCTTTTAAAATTGTTACATGCCTATATTCAAAAAAATGTATTAATTTTAAAAAGTATCATTTCATAATAACAATTAAACTGTTCTTTGGGTAGTAAAATAAAAACACAGTGTTGTTATACTAGTAAAAACACAAAAAAAGATAAAGCTTAAACTATTATTCTCTAAAAGCTTTTGGAGATTTGTTAAATTTATTTTTGAAACTTGTAGAAAAATAATTTGGTGAGGAAAACCCTGTAGCATAAGCGATTTCAGATATCGTTAATGTTGTATCCTGTAGCATATTTTTTGCTTTTTCTAATCGTATGTTCTGAATATAATCACTAACATTTACATCCATAATGGCCTTCATTTTTCTGTAAAGCTGAATTCGAGATACATTTAGGTGGCTTGCTAAATTTTCAACAGAGAATTTAGCATTATCTATATTATCATTGATTATTTTGTTCACCTTAGAAATAAATTCTTGTTCAATCGTACCAAAATTGCTACTTACATCCATGTTATGCACATTGTTAACAAAATAATAGCGAAGTTTTTCCCTATTATAAATAAGTGTTTTTATAGATTGTGATAAAATGGCAAAACTAAATGGCTTGGTTAAATATAAATCGGCACCAGATTCCAGTCCCTTAATATAAGATTCTTTGTCATTTAAAGCCGTTAGTATAATGGTAGGGATATGGGATGTCCTTAAATCTTTCTTTAAAATGTCGCATATTTCAAAACCTGTTTTATCGGGTAGGTTTACATCGCAAATAATAATATCTGGAATAAGCCCTAAAGCCATTTCTACACCGTTGCTGCCATTGGAAACATGCACGCTGTACTCTTGTGTTAATTTGCCTTTTAAGTATTTAACCAAATCTGGATTGTCTTCAATAATTAAAATTGAATAGCGTTCATCATCATTTAAAACTGCATCTTGATTAAATATATCTTCCTCATAATCCACATTAAAACTCAACACTGCACTATCAACAACATCGGGCAGATAAATAATTTCGTCTGAACTTAAATGTGCATTTCCTTTATAAAGTGTTAAAACAAATTCTGCTCCATGTTTTGAAAACACCTCAATAGTACCCTTATGCAGATCTATAAATTCTTTTGATAAATGCAATCCAATACCAGAACTCGATTTATTGTTATTCGTGCCCTGATAAAATGCTTTAAAAACATTATTTATTTCTTGATTTGGTATACCTATGCCTGAATCTTTAAAATGTATGGTTACATAATTACTTTCAAAATCATCTTTAATATCAATGGATATTGAACCATTATTGGGGGTAAACTTAAAGGCGTTTGATAATAGATTGAAATAAACTTTGTCCATTAAATTTCTATCTAAATAAACTTTTAAGTTTTTGTTATTGCAATTAATGGAAAAACTAATGTTTCGCTTTTGCGCTTCTCTCTCAAAATCTTTGAAAACAATGTTTGAAAAATCGAAAAGATTGGTTTCAGAGGCTTTTAAAACAAACTTTCTGTCTTCAATTTTTCTAAAATCAAGTAATTGATTAATCAAACGTAATAACCGTTTGGAATTGTTATAGATTAAACCTACTTCTTGAACTAATTTGTTGTCCCTAATTAATTTATTATCGGATAAAGACTCAACGGATGATAGAATTAGTGTAATAGGCGTTTTAAATTCGTGTGATAATCCTGTGAAAAAGTTCACCTTAGCTTCATTACTGATTTTAACTTTCTCGGCTATTTTTTTTATTTGATTTCTTTGGATCGTAATTTTTTTGTTTTGCAGTTCTAATGCGCGTTTTTGCTTTTTAATATTATACCCCGAATATATGCTGTAGGCTCCCAAAAGGATACTAGTAATTAATAGTCCTAAAAGCAACTTTAAGATGTTAGTTTGCGAACTATACGTTTCCTCTTGTTTATCTATGGTACTTTGTTGTTTTAAAATATCTTGCTGTTGTTGGTTTATTTTATTGAACTGATTCCACATAATATCAGCATTACGAAAATCTATGACGGTTGTTTCCAAAAGATTGTTTTTTGGAACACTTTCACCGTTTAAAATTTTCATGGCTAATCTTATAGCTTCATCTCCCCCTGTAGGATATAATATGGTAGCCAGCAACACATTATCCTGCACTAACTTAATCCCTCCATTTTCCCCGGGCAGTCCATCAACTCCAACAAATCCTATTTTGTTGTGTAAGTTTTTTTCTTTAGCAACTTCCCACGCTCCAAGTACCATTCTATCATTGTGTGCAAATACATAATCTATATCCTCTATTTCATTTAACACTTTACCTAAACTATCTTTAATGGAATAACTCTCCCAGTTGCCCTCAATAGATTTAACAATTTCTAGATTATCATTTTTTTCTATGGTATTCTTAAACCCCATACTCCTTTCTAAAGCAGGTGAAGAACCAGATAAACCACGAATTTCTACCACTTTTTTCCTTTCGTTTGATAGCGATGCTAAATAATTTGCGGCATCTACACCTACTTGGTAGTTGTCACCTCCTAAATATGCAGTATAATTTTGTCCTTCCGTTTTTCTGTCAACAATCAAAACAGGGATTCCCTTATTAAATGCCTTTTCAACAATTGGGGTTATTGGTTGAGATTTAACGGGAGAAACAATCAAAACATCCACATCCTTAGCTATTAACTCTTCAATGTCCTGTATTTGGTTTTCAATATTATCTTCGCCATCCAAAATAATAAGTTCCACATTTGAATACAGGGACGTTTGTATTTTCATAGATTGATTCATTGCTCTTCGCCACTCATCATTAACACCTGTTTGAGCGAATCCAATAGTATATTCTTTGGTTTCAGGATTACTACATGAGAAAGAAAACAAAAGAATGAACACTGAAAAAAATCTGAAAAAAATATGGAAACGTCTAGTTTTCATTAAAAAATATGATAGTCTTAATACTTTAGAAATGATTTTGAAGGTAATGATTTCTCTAATAACAATTTACTTAGTGCTTATTTAAATGTATTAGCGCTTTTTTTAATAAATATAGCAAAAGGATATTAATAACTTTATAATGTCTTTATTTTAAAAATTCAATATTTCTCTTTAAACCAGAAAACTTAGTTCTTTTTACTGCTGAATCTTTGAATACTTTTTTAAAAACATCTTCCGTGATATCCTCCCAATCTTTTTTGGTCAGTGATAATAATTCTGGATGCGGATTAAATAACGGTTCGTTGTGGGATTTTGAAAACCGGTTCCATGGACAAACATCTTGGCACACATCGCAACCAAACATCCAATCATCCATTTTTCCTTTAAATTCGGTTGGAATGTTTTCTTTTAATTCTATGGTGAAATAGGAAATACATTTACTGCCATCCACCACATAAGGTTCTGTAATGGCTTGTGTGGGGCAAGCATCAATACAAGCAGTGCAGGTGCCACAATGGTCTGTAGTAATCGAATCATAATCCAATTCCAAATCAACTATTAATTCAGCAATAAAATAGAATGAACCGACTTGTTGGGTTAATAAATTGCTGTGCTTTCCAATCCAACCCAAACCAGATTTTGCTGCCCAAGCTTTATCCAAAACAGGTGCCGAATCGACAAAAGCTCGCCCATGCACATCACCAATTTCTTCTTGGATAAAATTTAAAAGTGATTTTAATTTGTCTTTTATCACGAAGTGATAATCGGTTCCATAGGCATATTTTGATAGTTTGTAGCTATTGGCTGTTTGCTCTTGGCTTGGATAATAATTGAGTAATAATGAAATTACACTTTTGGAATCCTCAACAAGTTTTGTTGGATCCAAGCGTTTATCAAAATGGTTTTCCATATACTGCATTTGTCCATGCATATTGTTGTTTAACCACCTTTCTAATCGCGGTGCTTCTGCTTCTAAAAAACCAGCTTTGCTAATCCCACAAGATAAAAAACCGAGGCGTTTAGCTTCGGTCTTTATTAATGTTGAATATGTTGATGCAGAGTTTGTCAATGATTTTAAATGACTAAAAATACATCTTAATTAGCAATTATTATAGCACGTTTAAAAAAAATAAAACTATTGTTTTGCTGTTTCTGGGTTGATCACTGCTGATAGCTCCCTAATGGCATTTACAGGAAACCCTCCTTTTTTAGCATGTTCATTAATCGCATCTTTATCCACAGCTTTGTAAACACAAAACACCTTATCATCAGTTACATAACTATGCAGCCATTGAATTTTTGCATTTCCCATATCATCTATTACATTAGAAGACGTTTGAGATATTCCTTTTAATTCAGCCGCACTTAAAAGGCCCGCATTTGGAATCTCTCTCTCAATAACATACGTTTTTAAAGGTTTTGATTCAATTTGTTCTGTCTTCTTTTCTTGAGCTATAGCATAATTTGTAAATAAAATTATAACTAAAAGATGTTTGATAATTGTTTTCATAGTTTGATTGTTTAAAGATTAATACATTCAATATTAAAAGTTTAAACTAAAAAAACAGATAACAAATAAACCATTAATTAATACAAATTGACCAAAATCAAGTTATAGATTTTTGAAATTATAAGGTTGAATTCCAAATCTTTTTTGAAAACATTTACTAAAATATGAGGGTGAACTAAATCCACTATCAAATGCTGTTTGGGAAATGCTACACCCTTTATTCAATAAAAAAATGGATTGTATAAGCCTATAGTTTCTAATTAAGTTGTTTGGCGAAAATCCAGTAAGTGATACACATTTTCTATAGAGGTTTGATTTGCTCATACCTATACTTTCACTGAAAAATGTTCCATCAAAATTAGGATTCAAATAAGAGCTTCTCAACACTTTCATAAGCGATTTTAACGTTTGCTCTTCTTCATTAGTAATGCATTTAAGTTCATTCTCCTTATGATAAGTTGCATTATTGGTATCTATGCATAAGTCTTTAATTAAAGGCGACAAAATAACTTTGGAGTTGGAGGCCACAAAACACAAATCTTCTGCAAATTGAATAGTACTCCCAAAAATAGAATCACTTTCTTCTACAGGTGTACCCGCGTGGAGTGTAATCTTAAAATCCAACAAATCTTTTGACTGTTTTATATTTCTATTTAGGCTTATAGCACAGTTTAATGCCTGCGAAACAGAAACAAAAGAGGCTAGATTAATGTCATTTCTAAATTTGACTTCTGTACCATTACATGACTCTACTTCTGTTTTAAAGATGTTTTTAAACTCATCTACTATTTGTCTAGCCTTATCGTTTCTTATTTTTGAATAAACAATTTGCATATCCATTGTTTTGCATATCAAAATAATTCGAAATGCAGGATCATTAAAAATTTTTACATCAGGATTGGTTAATTCTGAAAAAAAAGCAGGATCATGGATACGTCCTAAAAAGGCTTGCACAATATTGCTGTCAACTTGAATGATTTCATGCGGAATTAAGCCATGAGCTACACCATGCATTTTAATTACAGCTTCTTTATCTGGTGCTTCAATAAGGCAAAATGCCGAATCTCGCTTTTCATCTACCCAATAAGTCATACACTTACATCCATACTGATCTTGCACTTTTAAATCTTCATAATGAGCTAGAGCCGCATCTTTTGCAGTTATTCCAGGAACACTATGTAAATCCATAAAAACAGGCATCCTCCTATATTTTAAAGCATAAATATTTAAAAAATAGACAAGGTTAATTTATAGCTATTTGTGTAAACTTTCAGCGTAAGTTAAAACAACCCTCCTTGAATATTTCCTTTTATTTTGCCTAAATGTTTATAAGCTAATTCGGTGACTTCACGTCCCCGAGGTGTTCGCATGATGAAACCTTGCTGAATTAAAAACGGCTCATAAACTTCTTCAATGGTTTCGGTACTTTCACTAACAGCGGTTGCAATGGTAGAAATACCAACGGGCCCACCTTTAAACTTGTCGATGATGGTTGATAAAATTTTATTATCCATTTCATCCAAACCAAAAGCATCCACATTTAAAGCTTCCAAACCATATCTAGCAATTTTAATATCGATGCTTCCGTTGCCTTTTATCTGTGCAAAATCACGAACTCGACGTAATAACGCATTCGCAATTCGTGGTGTCCCCCTACTTCTACCTGCAATTTCAATAGCTGCTTCCATAGAAATGGGCACATTTAAAATAGTGGCACTTCGTTGCACAATCGTGGTTAAAAGTTCCGTGTTATAATACTGTAATCTGCTTTGAATTCCAAATCGGGCACGCATAGGTGCTGTTAACAATCCTGAACGTGTTGTGGCGCCAACCAACGTAAACGGATTCAAATTTATTTGAACCGAACGCGCATTAGGCCCCGATTCTATCATGATATCTATTTTGTAATCTTCCATCGCGGAATATAGATATTCTTCAACGATGGGGCTTAAACGATGAATTTCATCAATAAATAATACATCGCGTTCTTCAAGATTGGTGAGTAATCCTGCCAAATCCCCTGGCTTATCTAAAACAGGGCCAGAAGTTACTTTAATACCTACATTCAATTCGTTTGCTAGAATATGAGCCAAGGTTGTTTTTCCCAATCCCGGAGGGCCGTGAAATAAGGTATGGTCCAAAGCTTCACTACGTAAATTGGCCGCTTGAACAAAAATTTGAAGATTCTCCAACACTTGGTCCTGACCAGTAAAATCCTCAAAAGTTAAGGGTCTTAACTTTTTTTCTACATCCAATTCTTCGGGAGAAAAACTATTTTTTGTTGGGTCTAGGTTTTCGTTCATCGTTAGTTCCTGCGAAGGCAGGAATCTTTTTAATGTAAATTATACATGTGGATTCCCGTCTTCACGGGAATGACAAAAGCAAATATAAAGAAAAAGCCTTTCTATTTCTAGAAAGGCTTTTCAATATTATAAGTAATTATTCTAATTCAAAATTTTGAATTCACAACGTCTGTTAACGTCATATTCTTCTGCTTTACAAATACCTTCTTCCGTACAATTATTTAGTGGTTGCGTTTCACCGTATCCTACACTTTTTAATCGGTTTCTATCAATACCTTGACTTACCAAATATTCTAAAGTTGAAGCTGCACGCCGCTCAGACAATTTTAAATTATAGTTGTCTTTTCCATAAGCATCTGTGTGCGCAGATACTTCTACTTCCATAGTTGGATATTTTTTCATCAAATCAACCAACACATTTAAAGTTGTGGCAGCATCATCACGTATTTTAGATTTATTGGAATCGAAGTAAATTTTATCCAACTCAACTTTTAATTCTCCTTTTTCATCTTTTTTAACACGTGCTTCCGCATCGGCAAAAGATTCTAAAGTCAAGTAAATATTATGTTGAACTTTGCCTTCACTATTGGTTGAAAACTCAACATCATGAGGAATATAGGCTTTGAATGTGCCTCTAACTTTATACTTTTTATTAGGTTCAATTTTGAATAAATAATTGGCTTTTTCACCAACTATAGAATCTTGAATGACAGTTCCCGCTTCATCAAATAAAATTACCGAAGCACCTACCAATAATTCTTTACTGTTTTTATCTTGAACAATGCCTTCAACTTGGTATTTGGTTAACATGTTTTCTTCCCTAGTCAAGGTAAACAATCTATCGAAACCTGACCTGTTTGATGATACAAATCCTTTGTTATCTTTTTCTCGAATAACATAAGCAAAATCATCTAAATTACTATTTATGGTGCTTCCTAAATTAACAGGTGTATCAAAGGTGCCGTTTACCATATTGCTTCTAAAAACATCCAATCCACCAAAACCTTCATGCCCGATGGATGAAAAATATAGCACATCATAATCACTCACAAAAGGAAACTGTTCTCTTTGCTTTGTGTTTACGGTTGGTCCTAAATTTTCTGGCTCTCCATAAGTGCCATCTTCCTTAATGGCCACCTTATAAATATCAAAATTCCCAATCGTGCCTGGCATATCACTAGCAAAATAAAGCGTTTTTTCATCAGCACTTAAAGCAGGATGTTCCGTACTGTAAGCATTAGATGTGAAAGGCAATGCCGTAACGTTTGTCCAGTTTCCATCAACCAATTCAGCTTTGTAAATTTTAACATGCGCTATTTTATCTTCTTCACCCTTTTTTCGGGTTGCATTTGTTCTGTTGAAATACATGGTTTTACCATCTTTTGTGAAAACGGCATTACTTTCGTGGGAACGTGTATTAATCGCTTCTGAAAATGGCACTACATTTTCTAAAGTCCCATTAGTTGAAAGTGTGCCGCTATATAAATCTAAATAAGGTAAATCATTCCATACATAGTTAGGACTTTCCGTATTTCTTGTTGAAGCAAAAGCTACTTTATCTTCACCATAAAAAGACAATCCAAAATCGCTATATGAGTTTTCGGCTTCAACTTGTTTAAGACTGAAATTATGTGGTGTTGTTTTGGTATTATTTTCAATAAAAGCCGCAGTATTCAAATCTTTATTATAATAAATCTTTAAATATTTATCTGCTTCATCATAATTTTGAATGCCTTTTAAAGCTTGACCATATCTAAAATAATAGTCTAAATCCATAGAATCTCCATAAGTAACAAATAGCTCTCTGTAGGTTTTCACGGCCTTTTGTAGATTGGCATTATAATAATAACTATCGGCTAAGTTTTGAAGGACTTGTTGTGTGCGTTCTTTGGTTTCATAGATTTCGGCAGCTTCGTTATAAGCTCTCATTTCAAAAAGCTTATCTACGCGTTTCAAATCACCTTTTTGAGCTAATGACATTCCACTAACTAATAAAAAGCTTGCAAGTATGTATGTATTTGTTTTCATCTGTAATGTCTTTAATTTTAGAAGAATCTAGGTGAACGATCATAACCGCCTTTAAGTCCGAATAAATCAATATCAAATAAAATGAATATTTCGTGTGAGCCTGAATTATAGTTACTTAAGTTACTTGTTGTATAATCGTAAGCATAACCAATTCTAAGCTGTGGGGTTACTTTAAAATTAACCAATGCACTTACGGCATCGCCCAACCTGTAACCTAAACCAGCTTCGAGCCGTTCTTGAATTAATACATTCGCAGTTAAATCCATTGAAATGGGGGCGCCACTCACTCCTTTTGCCATGAAGGCAGGTTTAAACTTTAAGTTTTCATTGATATCAAACACATAACCTCCCGTTAAGAAATAATGCACACTTTCAACCCCTGTAGCTTTAATGCCATTTTCATTTTCCAAATGTTTCGTAGATAACATGTTTGGAGCTGACAAACCTATATAATAGTTATCTGAAAAGTAAAAAGCACCAATTCCTAAATTAGGGAATGTTCTACTCATGTTTTCGTTGAAAGCAATATCCGTTCCTGGGCTACCAGATTGTAAATTAATTCCGTCGAAATTAGTATCAAAGATGGTAAATCCAGCTTTTAAACCAAAAGACAATTTGCTCTTTAAACCAACTGGCAATACATAAGCAAAATCTGCATAGATATTATTTTCATTGACAATATCACCAATATTATCGTTGGTGAAAGATATGCCCAACTCAATTTTATCATTAACTGGTGTATGGGCAAAAAAGGTTCCTGTTTTTGGAGCACCTTCAAAGCCTACCCACTGCGTTCTGTATAATCCACCCAAGTTTAAAATGCCTTCATCGGCCGTTGCATAAGCGGGATTGATAACACTCATGTTGTACATATATTGAGTGAATTGTGGGTCTTGCTGCGCAAAGCTTTGTAGTGATAAGAATGCCAAACTTATTAGAGCAGCTATTTTATGATATATATTTAAATTTTTCATCGTTTCTAAATTTTTGATTTATCTAAAAATTATCTGCTTAAGTATAAGCGGCCTTGTTTTGGTTTATTTGTACCATCGTTGAAGTTAAAGATGTAGAAATAAACACCTACTGGCAACTGTTTGCTTCCGATGGCTCCTGATTGATTTGCCGTTCCATCAAAACGTGGTGTACTGGCATTTCCTTTGTAAACAACCGTTCCGTATCTATTGAAAATTTCAATACTAAAATTCGGATGTAGAATATCTAGATTGTTATAATCGAACGTATCATTAGTACCATCTCCATTTGGTGAGAAACCATCTGGCAATACCAACTCTCCACAAGAAGTTAAGTCTGGCTCATACGCTAAACGCACACTACTTTCACAAGCCGTTGTTGCATCATATAATGCTGCATAATAAGTAACACCATAGCTTAATAAATCGCTATTAGTAAATGACGAACCACCTGTTGCAGCATCGTACCAAATAACATTATCTAAACTTGAATCATATTCTGAAATGTTTTCGGTTAACTCTGAGATGGTAGGACCATCATTAATACATAATTCTAAATTAGAATTGATTAAGGTTGGCGTAGCAACGTTGTTAACTGTTGCCGTTATTTCCACACCTTGAGATGATTCACAACCAGAACCTGTGGTCTGTCTGGCAAAATAATCTTCACCATTAACTAAAGCATCTGTTGTATTTAAAGGTGTTGCTAACGTGGCATCTGCATACCAACTAATAGTCCCTGATACCCTAATGGCGCTATTTAAATCTGAAACCGTTGGATTATCAGCCAAACAAAATTCTGGATTGGCATCTAAAACGATGGGGGCAGGACTATCACTAATAGTAACCATTATTTGCGCACTTGAGTCTACCAAACATGGAGCAATTGCCGTAACCGTATAAGTATAGACACCTGCAGTATCAACCAATGGGTTAAAGGCTCCTGTACCACTTGTTAAAGCTGGTGACCAAGTGCCTCCTGTTTGTGCTGAACTTCCTAAGAATTGAAATAAATCAGTAACGCCATTTATTACGCAAATGTTTGCTGTATTATCTGTTCCAGCATTTGGGGCTTGTGTTACGGTAACAACAACATCGCTAGAAACAGTACCACATGCATTGTTTAATGAATATGTATAAGTTCCAGGAGCATCCACTAATGGGTCGAATACGCCTGTGCCACTAGCTAGCGCCGGTGACCAAGACCCTCCAACATCTGCACTTCCAATAAGTGTAAATAAATCTGTTGTGCCATTATTGTTACAAACATCCAAAACACCATCTGTTCCCGCACTTAAAGGTGCTTCAACAGTTATTGTTATAACCGTGTTATCATCAACACAAGGTGCTGAAGCTGTTACATTATAAGTGAATTGATAAGTTCCTGGTGTCACTTGAGTAGCATCAAATATATTACCCGTTAATGCGCCTGTTCCGTCAGTATCCTGCCAAACACCACCTAAATCTTGAGTACCATCTAAACCTGTATTTAAATCTACATTGGTATCCGTACTACAAGCAATGATTGGCGTTGCTGGATTTCCTGCATTTGGTGATTGATAAATTGTTGTAATTACTGCTGTTCTTACTGAAGATTCGCATCCAGTAATGGCATTGGTTTGGCTAGCGAAGTAATCTTCCCCATCAACTAAAGCGGTAGTTCCTACTAAAGGTGTTCCGCCAGTAGCATTGCCATACCATTGAATGGTTGTACCTGTTGCTACCAAATCTGCGACTGTTGCTGTATCGCAAAACTCTTGAGTTGCTAATGCTGTTGGCGCAGGTGTATCGTTTATAATTATTGAAACTGTTATGTTTATATCATCACATGTTCCAATGGCAGCGACATCATAAGTGAAATTATAAGTGCCTTGAGCTAAACCATCCAGTGTTACCATATTTCCAGTTAGCAATCCTGTTGCATCATCGTCACTCCAAGTTCCTGTTTGGTCTTCGCCTGTTAGTAAATCAAATAAATTAAAAGTTTGTCCTGTAGTTATAGCAGCTAAACAAAATTCAACTGGCGTATTTGCTGTTCCAGATTCTGGAGCATCTTCAACTGTAACAGATACCGTTGAACTATTTGTACAATTATTTGGATCTACAATTGTATATGTGAAATTATATGAGCCTATGGTTAGCAAGGTTAAATCGACATTACTTCCGCTTAAAGCTCCTGTTGTATCATCATCTGTCCAAGTTCCTCCTAAATCTTCACCAGTTAATTGTCCGAATAAATCGAGAGGTGAATTAGCCGTTAAATCATTTTCGCAAAATACGGCTGCAATGGGAGTCCCTGTATTTGGCAATGGATTAATAATAACTGAAACAGTAACCAATATATCATCACAACTTCCTATAGCATCTACATCATAAGTGAAATTATAGGTGTTAGCCGTGTAAGCCGATAAGTCAACTGGATTAGCAATTATGGCTCCTAAATTGTCTGTTCCAACATACCAAGTTCCGGTTTGGTCTTCATCTGTAAGCAAATCAAATAAATTAAAATTTGCAGGTACGTCACCTTCACAAAATACTTCAGGTGCATTTGCTATTCCAGACTCAGGTGCTGGTTGTACTGTTATTGTTATGGTTTCTGTATTTGAACATGTTCCATTATCAATAGTATAATTGAATGAATAAGGACTTCCTGCTACAGTAAAACCTGTGATATCAATTAAATTCGATATGGTTGCATTACTTGCATCTGTCCATGTACCACTGTTGCTATCTTGAGAGCTATCCAAAGCATCAAATAAATTAAACGGTGAATTTGCAACTAAATCATTTTCGCAAAACGTTTGGCTTATTGCATTCCCAGCATTTGGGTCTGGCAAAATTATTACTTGAACCGTAGTTGATTCTTCTGGACATGGTATAGATATATTTTGCGTATATGTAAAATTATAGGTTGCAGGTGTTAATGTTGTTAAATCAAATAATGAAGTCACCACTGGATCAGTACTTAAAGTACCTTGTGTCCATTGTCCATTTAAGTCTTCATTATCTAAAAGAGAAAATAAGTCGAATGCCGTTGGTGCTGTAGATTCACAAAACGTGGCTGGATTTGTTGGTGAAACTGTACCTGAAGTGAATGTTTCATATACTGTAATAGTTATATTGGCTGAGTCTGGTGGACAAGCACCATTGCTTGGTACAGTATATATAAAGGTATAAATTCCAGCTGTAAGTGTTGAAATATCAACTGTACCTAGATTCCCGTTTGTGGTTGGCAAAGGTCCCGACCATGTTCCGTTTGTATCTGGTGTGCCACCAAGTTCATTAAACAAATCAAAGCTGGGAGTAGTTGAAATACTATCATCACAATATTCTAAAGCTGTGGAAGTTCCCGCATCAACTGGCGGATTTAAAGTGACTAATACAGAAACGGGGTCACTATCACAAAAACTATCAGATACTACATAATAGGTATGGCCATTTACTAATGCGGTTGATGGTGATAAAGCTGGAAGAATAGGGTTTCCAAATCCATCTAATCCTTGATACCATTTAAATGTTAATATAGTACCAGGATCTAAATTAGAAATAGTTGGATTGGTATCAGAACAGAAAATTTGAGAACCAGAAGGAGTTGGATTTGATGGTGAATCTACAACGATAATATCTCCGAATTCGATTTGACTTTTTCCTAAACCATCAATAAAAATTATGTAATAAGTATAAAATCCAGAAAGTAGATCGGCAGGATTGGCTAAATCGGTTAATTCGTAATCATTATAGACCTCTATTGAACCTCCAGATGGTTTATTTGGCTCCAAGACATCATCAATATAAGTTTGAACTGTTGGATTTTCATTACTACAATAAATTCCATCTAATGGTTGACCTGATCTATTAACTTGAAAATCCACAATAACAGAAGTTCTTGAACCACATGACCCTGAATTATCATCAGCATAATATGTTCCTTCTGAAACTAATTGTGTAGGATTAAAAAGAATCCCTCCCGTGGAATTACTGTACCATGATATCCCACCACCATTATCAATTACAAAGTCGGCACTTAGGTCTGCAAAAGTATATCCTGACGCATCTAAAATTAATGGAGATGTATCGTTAACAGTTGGACACTGGGCATTAACTTTAAAAGCAGCCCAAAGGAATACCAAAGTATAGATAGTAAAAAACTTTACGTATCCAAACAAGTAGTTTGTTTTCATAAGTCGGTTAGTTATAGATTTGAGTTAATAGACATTTACACTAAAAGACTATATTTAATTTCTTTAAGAAATCCATATAAAATTCTTAATAGCTGTGCAATTTAACGTATTTTTTTGTATTTTAACGAAATTTGTTAGAGTATTTTGCTTTTTATCGAAAAAAAAAGCTTTTAAACGAAAAAACTCATCCTTTTTGAGGATGAGTTTTTTCGTTTAAAATAAAACATATGTTTTAATGCTGAAGTTCTTCTTCACCTTCCTTTAATGGAATGTTTTGTGGAACAAAGTCAATATCATGTCCTGGTTTACTGTAATCGTATGCCCATCGGTATACATGAGGTATATCTCCTGGCCAGTTACCATGCATGTGCTCCACCGGTGTAGTCCACTCTAATGTAGTAGATTTCCAAGGATTCTGAACAGCTTTCTTTCCATAGAAAATACTACTAAAGAAATTATATAAATAGATTATTTGTACAACACCACCCACTAACGCAAATATGGTTATTATAACATTTACATTGGCTAAATCATCGAATAAAGGAAAGTTACTATTGGTATAGTATCTTCGAGGCAATCCTGCCATACCTATAAAATGCATTGGGAAGAATACACCATAGGCACACACTGCGGTAATCCAAAAATGTATATAACCCAAATTCTTATTAAGCATTCTACCAAACATTTTAGGATACCAATGATAAATACCAGCAAACATACCATACAATGCAGAAATACCCATTACTAAATGGAAATGTGCGACTACGAAGTAAGTATCATGTACATTAATATCTAAAGCACTATCACCCAAAATAATTCCTGTTAAACCTCCAGTAATGAAAGTAGATACAAAACCTATTGAGAATAACATAGCAGGATTCATTTGCAAATTACCTTTCCAAAGGGTGGTAATCCAATTGAAGGCTTTTACAGCTGATGGAATTGCAATCAATAAAGTTGTAAAGGTAAAAACGGAACCAAGGAATGGATTCATACCAGAAATAAACATATGGTGACCCCAAACAATGGTTGATAAAAATGCAATAGCAAGTATAGAAGCAATCATGGCACGATAACCAAAAATAGGTTTACGTGAGTTAGATGCCATAATTTCGGAAACAAGACCCATAGCTGGTAAAATAACAATATATACCTCAGGGTGACCTAAGAACCAAAATAAATGTTCAAATAATACTGGTGAACCTCCTTGGTAATGCAACACTTCGCCTTGAATAAAAATATCAGATAAGAAGAATGAGGTACCAAAACTTCTATCCATTATTAATAATAATGCAGCAGATAATAATACTGGGAATGATATAACCCCGATAATAGCAGTAACAAAGAAAGCCCATATGGTTAATGGAAGTCTTGTCATAGACATTCCTTTGGTACGCAAATTAATAACAGTTACTATGTAATTTAAAGATCCTAACAACGAAGAAGCAATAAATATAGCCATTGATACAAGCCATAAAGTCATACCCATACCAGAACCACCTTGCGCCATTGGTAAAGCACTTAATGGTGGATAAATTGTCCAACCTGCTGCTGCTGGTCCAGCTTCCACGAATAAAGAAATCACCATGATCACACTTGATAAGAAGAATAACCAATATGATACCATGTTTAGGAAACCTGATGCCATATCTCTGGCACCAATTTGCAACGGAATAAGCAAGTTACTAAATGTACCACTCAATCCAGCAGTTAATACGAAGAATACCATAATGGTACCGTGAATGGTAACCAATGCCAAATAAATATCAGCATCCATGACACCTTCTGGTGCCCATTTGCCTAATAAGGCCTCAAAAAGCACATTAGGTTCTTCTGGCCATGCAATTTGCATACGAAACATTAATGACATTAAAACGCCAATAACTCCCATTATAGTACCTGTAATTAGATACTGTTTAGCAATCATTTTATGGTCTTGGCTAAATATATATTTAGTTACAAACGTTTCTTTATGATGATGTCCGTGGTCGTCATGAGCTTCGTGAGCGTGATTATCTTCGTGTGCTGACATAATCTTATATAGTATTTTTCTTTTTAATTAGTTTCTATTCAGTTACTATTTCTGCAACCTCGGGGGTTGTCACTTCAGTTGGAGTTTCCACTTCAATTTCTGTTGTCATGGAAGCTTTAAACGTTTTTTGTTCTTTGATCCAAGCATCATATTCTTCTTGAGTTTCAACAACTATTTTCATTTGCATGTTATAATGGGATTTACCACAAATCTTATTACATAATAATAAATAATCAAACTCATAAGGCGTTAATGCCTCTTCTCCATTAGCAATTAAATCTTTGCTTTTCTCAACCCTGATTTTATTAATATTTGCAACTTTATCTAACATATCAGGAGTTTGTCTCATCTCAGCCGTTGTAACAGTTGGTGTAAAACCAAATTGAGTTATCATACCAGGTACACAGTTCATTTGTGCTCTAAAGTGAGGCATGTAAGCAGAATGTAATACATCTTGAGAACGCATTTTAAATAATACAGGTCTTCCAACTGGTAAATGCAATTCTGTTGTAATAATATCATCTTGTGCATTAGGGTCTCCTTCATCTAAACCTAATATATTAGCGCGATCTATATCAATCAATCTTACATTGGCTTTACCTAATGTATTATCCTCTCCACCATATCTCGCCTTCCAGTTAAATTGTTGCGCATATAATTCTACGATTAATGGATCTTCACTTTCATCTACTCCCATGATATTAATCCAAGTATTCAAGCCATATATAATCAATCCTGCCAAAACAATTACTGGGATGATGGTCCAAATAAATTCCAACTTGTTGTTATCAGCAAAAAACAATGCTTTTTTACCTTTTTCACCTTTATATTTATAAGCAAAATAGTGTAGTAAGAATTGGGTAACTGTTTGCACAAAAAATATAAGCACCATGGAGATAATCATCAAATTATCTATTTTGGGTCCATGTTCTGAAGCAGAATTCGACATTAATGGCAAATCGCCCCATTTAACAAAACACACTATGGTAATTATGTAGATGAAAGCTAAAAAGCCCATCATTAAATATGCATTGATTGTGTTATCCTTATCTGTTGCTACTTGAGAATTTTCACTTTTAGCTTGAGCCAAATCGAATATCTTCACCATTTGCCATATAGCAACTAAAATGAATATTAAAACTATAATTGTTAAAAAAGTAGTCATCGTTCTCTCTCTTCTTTATTTATATCTATTAATAATGGAAATCTTTGCTTTCTTTTATAAGTGGGTTCCCTTTTGCTAGCAACGGTGCTTTTGTTAAAGCTGTAAACACTATAAATATAAACAGTCCGGCAAACAATAAAATGGAACTTATTTCAGGAATACCTATAAACCATCTATCACCTACTGTTGCTGGCATAATCATCACGAAAATATCTATATAATGTCCTGCAAGGATTACTAATCCAGCCATCACAACAAACCAAGGAATACGTTTATAATCGGCATTCATCAACATTAATATCGGGAAAACAAAATTCATAACCACCATACCTAAAAATGGTAATTGATAATCCTCAAAACGTGTTACAAAATAAGTTACCTCTTCCGGTATATTTGAATACCAAATAAGCATGAACTGTGAGAACCATAAATATGTCCAGAAAATACTGAATGCAAACATAAATTTAGCGACATCATGTAAATGGTTTTCATTGACAAACTCTAAATAATTTCTAGACTTTAAATAAATAATCATCAAAGCAAGGACTGTAATACCGCTCACAAACATAGATGCAAAAACATACCAACCAAAAAGTGTACTAAACCAATGCGGGTCTACACTCATGATCCAATCCCATGACATCATGGATTCCGTATAAATAAAGAACACTAAGAATGCAGCAGAAATACGAAATGTTTTCTTAAAGTTACTAATGTTGTCAGCACTATCTTGAGCGATAGAAAATTTACGAGCAAAATGTCTATATAAACTCCATCCAGCTATAAATATAATCCCTCTAACAGCAAACCAACCTATATTTAAAAATCCAGATTTTCCTTGAATTAATTTATCATGTGCAACAACTTCAGGATCCATCCATACAAATAAATTGTAGTGTCCAATAGTTCCAGATGCTAACGCAATGGCCAAAACAATTAAAGCTCCAGGTAATACATAGGCTGTAATACCTTCCATTACTCTAAACAACACTATAGACCATCCAGCTTGAGATGCAAATTGTATCGCATAAAATGCTAAAATACCTAAGGCAATCATCATAAAGAAAAATGCGGCTACATAAAGTGCTGCCCAAGGTCTGTTACTAATTTGGTGCATAACATGTTCTGCATGTTCGTCCTCATGATGGACATCAGCAGACGCATGATTTCCTTCTTCATGAGTTCCATGACTCTCTACCACAGCATGAGAAGCTTCCTCTGCGTGACCTTCTCCATGATGGGCTGATGCCTCTTCTGCAAGCATGGTTTTAACTTCTTCTAAAGATTTATGAGACGTCATAAAACCATACCCCACACCTAATACTCCAAGAATTATTAGAATGAAAGAAAATGTCTTTAACTTATTTGAAAATGTGTACATATCTTATATAATCTTACTTTTCTAAATCTGCTTTTAACTGTAACACATAGGCTACTACTTGCCAACGCTCTTCAATACTGAGTTGATTCGCATAAGAACCCATAGTATTTTTACCGTAGTGAATGGTATGATAAATACTGCCTTCTGTAATAGCTCTACCCGCATCATCATATGATGGAATTCCTAATATCTTTTCTCTTTTTACCAAATTTCCTTGTCCATCACCTTGATTTCCATGGCAAATGCCACAGTAAATATCATATAATACTTTACCTCTAGCCAAATCTACTTGAGTTGAATCAAGCGGAGTTTTTAAAGTAGCTTTAGCTAAATCATATCCTTCTAAGGTATTGTCTATATCAAATGGCACGAATCCTCTAGGAACTGAACCGTCTGCTGGTGTTCTGGAAGCCATACCATTTTCAAACATGGGATTTTCATTATAAGTCTCATACCCAACTGATTCATACATATTAGGCATAAACTGATAATTAGGCCTGGTATCTTTTTTACACGATACAATAGCTACTAAAACTATGACTATTGTTGTTATTTTAATTAAGCTTTTCATCTGTATTATTAATGGGCTTTATCAACTATATTAATTTCTACTGCGCCAGTTTCCTTAAGCAAACTTTCAAGTTGTTCTTCGTTTCCATCAACAGCAATTTCCATTAAGAAATGATCATCTGTAGTTCTTGGATCTGGATTTTCCGCTTTTTTAAATGGCCACATCCTACTTCGTAAATAAAATGTAATTACCATTAAATGCGCTGCAAAAAATACTGTTAGCTCAAACATAATTGGCACAAAGGCTGGCATATTTTCTATATAACTAAAACTTGGTTTTCCACCAATATTTTGTGGCCAATCTTCTATCATTATATAGTTCATCATAACAATAGACACAGTTAGACCAACAAGACCATACATAAATGATGCAATGGCAATTCGTGTTGGAGCTAATCCCATAGCCTTGTCTAGCCCGTGAACTGGAAATGGTGTATAAATTTCTTCTATGTGATATCTCTCTGCCTTAACTTTTTTAACAGCCGACATTAAAACATCATCATCCGTATAAATAGCGTGAATTACTTTTGAAGCTTCCATATGCTACTTGTTATTATTAAATTCTTTATTAGTATCTCCAGATGTTCTTGCATCAGCACCAGTTCCTACTAAACTACCACCTGCTTCTCTAATCTTTTTATAGCGTTCTCCTGAAGATTTTAAAATTGTTTTAACCTCTGCTTGAGCAATTACTGGGAATGTTCTTGAGTAAAGTAAAAACAATACAAAGAAGAATCCAATAGTACCAATAAATATGCCTATATCAACAAATGTTGGGGAAAACATTGTCCAAGAAGATGGTAAGTAATCCCTATGTAATGATGTTACGATAATTACAAAACGCTCAAACCACATCCCAATATTTACAACTATAGATATGAAGAATGAAAACATAATGCTAGTTCTTAATTTTTTAAACCACATAAATTGTGGAGAGAATACATTACAAATCATCATAGACCAATATGCCCACCAATAAGGTCCTGTGGCTCTATTTAAAAAGGCGTATTGTTCGTACTCAACACCAGAATACCAAGCAATAAATAACTCTGTAATATATGCCACACCTACAATAGAACCCGTAATCATGATAACGATGTTCATTAATTCAATGTGCTGTACTGTAATATAATCTTCTAGATTACACACTTTTCTCATAATGATAAGCAGCGTGTTTACCATGGCAAATCCTGAGAATACCGCTCCAGCAACAAAGTAAGGAGGGAAAATGGTTGTATGCCAACCAGGAATCACCGATGTAGCAAAGTCAAATGATACAATGGTATGTACAGAAAGCACTAAAGGCGTTGCCAAACCAGCAAGTACTAAAGACACTTCCTCAAAACGTTGCCAATCTTTTGCTCTTCCAGACCATCCAAAACTTAACAAGGAATAGATTTTCTTTTGAAAAGGTTTCACTGCTCTGTCACGTATCATAGCGAAGTCAGGCAATAAACCTGTCCACCAGAATACCAAAGACACTGATAAGTAAGTTGAGATTGCAAATACGTCCCAAAGTAACGGTGAGTTAAAGTTTACCCAAAGTGAACCAAATTGATTTGGAATTGGTAATACCCAATACCCTAACCATGGACGACCCATGTGAATGATTGGAAACAAACCTGCCTGAACTACAGAGAAAATGGTCATCGCTTCTGCAGAACGGTTAATCGCCATTCTCCATTTTTGACGGAATAATAATAGTACTGCAGAAATAAGTGTCCCTGCGTGACCAATACCAACCCACCAAACGAAGTTAGTAATATCCCAAGCCCAACCTACGGTTTTGTTTAAACCCCAAGTTCCAATACCTGTAGATATTGTATAAATAATACATCCAATTCCCCAAAGAAAAGCGGCTAGTGCAATAGAAAAAACTATCCACCACTGTTTATTGGCTTGTCCTTCTATAGGCCTAGCTACATCCACGGTAACATCGTGGTATGATTTTTCGCCTGTAACTAAAGGTCTTCTAATAGGTGCTTCGTAATGAGACGCCATAATCCTTTTATAAGTGTTTCTTAATTAATTTATGCTTCTGTTGTATTTCTCACTTTGGTTTGATACATCACGTTTGGTTTTGTTCCAACGCTTTCTAACAAGTGATACATACGATTGTCTTCTTTCAATTTTGCAACTTTACTGCTCTTATCATTAATGTCTCCAAAAACCATGGCTCCATTATTACAAGCTGCAGAACAAGCTGTATGAAGTTCTCCATCTTTAATTTCTCGTCCGTCACGTTTCGCATCAAGGATTGTTTTTTGTGTTATTTGGATACACATAGAACATTTTTCCATAACACCACGAGAACGTACTACCACATCTGGATTTAAAACCATACGCCCTAAATCATCATTCATGTGATAATCGAACTCATCATTACCAGCATATAAAAACCAGTTAAAACGACGTACTTTATATGGACAGTTGTTTGCGCAATATCTAGTACCAACACAACGGTTGTAAGCCATGTGGTTTTGACCTTGACGACCATGAGACGTCGCAGCAACTGGACAAACAGTTTCGCAAGGTGCATGATTACAATGCTGACACATGATTGGCTGGAACGCTACTTGCGGGTTTTCAGACGCATTTTCCATTTCACCAAACTCGCTTAATGAACTTCCTAAACCAGAAATATCTTCTTTTTTAGTGTTATCACCTTCAAAAGATGTTTCTGAAGAATAATATCGGTCAATACGTAACCAATGCATATCACGGCTACGACGAACTTCTGTTTTACCAACTACTGGTACGTTATTTTCTGCGTGACAAGCTATAACACAAGCCCCACAACCAGTACAAGCATTTAAATCTATTGATAAGTTGAAATGATGTCCAATAGAACGATCAAATTCATCCCATAAATCAACATCTGGCGACGTTACTGGTGTTTCCTGATGATTTAAAGATACCTTTGGGATTTTATTCCATCCATGTTCTTCATCTTCTTTGTCATAAGTACTGAAAATCATTAAAGACGTTTCTTTAATAATATCACCACGACCCATTAATGTATTGTGCAACTGAACCGATGCAAACTCATGTTCACCAGCAACTTTTTCAATAGTTACATTTTGTACACTATTAAAATTATGATATAATGCATAGGCGTTAACACCTGTTTGCATTTCTTCTTTTAAACCTTTTGTTTTTCCATAACCAAGTGCCAAACCAACAGAGCCTTTTGCTTGCCCTGGTTGAATCATTACTGGAGCAGTTAAGGAAGTTCCATTAACGGTAACTTTGGCATAACTACCATTTAAAGCACCATTGGCAACATGGATGTTTTGCAATCCTAATGCGTCAGCGTCAGCTTTTGAAATGGTTAAATAATTATCCCATGACGCTCTTGTAATTGGGTCTGGAAACTCTTGTAACCATGGGTTATTGGCTTGTTGCCCATCTCCCATACCTACTTTGGTATATAATGTTAATTCAAAGCCATTACTTTTAGCCGAAGAAGCTAAGGTATTTGCTGCATCGCCCACAGATGTTTCAACGGTTTCTTCTACTGTTGTATTAGAAGCGGTTGTATCTACTGTTTCAGTAGCAATGGTTCCAACAAAAATACCATCGTGTAATGCTTGGTTAAAAGAACTTCCTCCTAAAATACTAGACCCCCAAGCGTCTTTAATATAATCATGGTAAGACAAGTCATTACCATTCCATTTTAATAAAGCCTCTTGAAATTGTCTTGTATTGAATAACGGACGAATAGTTGGTTGTATCAACGCATAATGTCCTTTTTTAATTTCTACATCGCCCCAAGATTCTAAATAGTGAGGTGCTGCAGCAATATATTGTGTTTCTGATGCGGTTTCATCTGCTTTAAGGGAAAACGCAATAGATAATTCTGTTTTTTTCAATCCTTCAGCAAAATCTGAAGCATTTGGTAATGTATATAATGGATTCACACCACTCATAATGATAGCTCCAACCTTACCTGCTTTCATATCAGCAATTAAAGTCATCACTTCTTTATCATTACCCTGTCGGGTTTTTATAGGTGCAGAAGCATCAAATGCTTTACTGCTTAAAAACGCATTGATTTCTAAAGCTACGGTTTGCGCATTGACATCTTGAATTCCTGTAACCACAACACCATCACTACCAGCTTTTTTCAACTGGTTAGCAGCACTTTTCACAGCTTTGTCTATAGCTTCTGGCAAACTTCCAGAAATGGAGCCACCCACAACATAACTATATAATTTAGCTAAGGCTAATTTTTGTTGGCTTGGTGTTAGAGGCACGCGTTTATCTGCATTAGCTCCAGTTAAAGACATATTAGACTCAAACTGAATGTGACGTGACATTTTTCCGTTTTGAGGAATTCTGTTTTTTGAATATCCAGAATCAAAACCGCCACCTTGCCAACCTCCTAAGAAATCTGCACCAATTGATACAATGGTCATGACTTTAGAGAAATCGTAATTAGCTAATCCGCGTTCTCCATATTTAGCTTGGTAAGCATCAAGTGCAGCAGATTCCGAAACAGCATCGTAGACGACATGACGAACATTACCATATTTTTCTTTGAACTCAGAAATTAACTTACTTGTAGATGGACTAGCAAAAGTTTGTGTTAATAATACAATCTCTTTTCCAGCAACTTTTAAATCAGTTAATTTTTGATTGGTGTCTTTATCAAAAGCACTCCAAGAAATGGATTTCCCATCTTTAGTAGGCCCTTGAACTCTTAAACTGTCATACAATCCTAAAACCGAAGCATTGACTCTGGCATTCGCACCACCCTTGGTAGTTGCCATAGTATTATTTTCTATTTTAATTGGACGACCCTCACGAGTTTTTACCAAAACACTTGCAAAATCAAATCCATCAGCAATAGTAGTTGCATAATAATTAGCTACTCCTGGGATAATTTCTTCCGGCTGAACTACATAAGGAATCGATTTAACCACAGGCCCTTCACAAGCAGCAAGCGACGCTGCAGCAGTACTAAAACCTACAAATTTTAAGAAATCGCGACGGGTTGTAGATGTTGCATCCAATAAATTTTTATCGCCTAAAAATTCATCTGTAGGTATTGGTTCTACAAACTCGTTTTGTTTTAGCGTCTCAACAATAGAGCTATTTTCGTTTAGCTCTTCAACACTTTTCCAGTATTTCTTGTTTGATGACATATTATATAATTGAATTACTTCTTTAATAAATTAATAATGACACTTACCACATTCCAAACCACCCATTTGCGCAGCTGTCAATTCTTCTACACCATATTTTTTGGATAATTCCTCATGTATTTTGGTGTAATAAGCATTGTCTTTTACATTCACATTGGTTGTTCTATGGCAATCAATACACCAACCCATAGTTAATGGTGAAAATTGTTCAACAATTTCCATTTCTTGAATTGGACCATGACATGTTTGGCATTCCAATCCAGCGACAGTAACGTGTTGTGAGTGATTAAAATATACGAAATCTGGCAGATTATGTATACGTACCCACTTCACTGGTTGCGAATTACCTGTATAACTTTGCGCAGCATCATCCCATCCTGCAGCAGCATATAGTTTTTTAATTTCGCCATCATAAAACTCTTTAGAATATTCTGGTGACGTTTCACCGTTATACTCATAAATGGATTTATGACAATTCATACACACATTCAATGATGGAATTCCAGAATGTTTACTTACCCTAGCTGAAGAGTGACAATATTTACAATCTATACCATTATCTCCAGCATGGATTTTATGTGAAAAATGAATAGGCTGTACTGGTTGGTAACCTTGATCTATACCAATTTGCATAAAATAACCATATACAAAAAAGGCACTTGTTAATAAAAAGAATATAGCAACTACCAACATTAAGAATTGGTTCTTAACAAAGGCTTTCCATAAAGGCGTTCTTTTTGTTTCTTCTGGTAATTCTATGTTTTGAGCAGCAGCAAAACGACGTAATGTTTTGTTTACTACATATAGTCCGGCAGCCAATAATATAAATAGGATTGCTAACGCCCCTAAGATGATATTATTTGAAATACCACCTCCTGTATTTGTATTTGCTTGAGCACTTGAGCCAGTACCTGATTCTGAAGCGGCAGGCACCGGTTTTTCTTCTGCTGTATAAGCTAAAATATCACTAATATCTTGGTCAGACAACTGCGGAAATGCAGTCATAGCCGTTTTATTGTATTCGTTGTAAATTTTATTGGCATAGGCATCGCCAGCCTTAATCATACCTGAGCTATTGTGAATCCAATCAGTAATCCATTTTCTGTCCAAGCCTTGTTCTTCGGCCAAACGTGTTTCAAAATTACGTAGAGCAGGCCCTGTCATTTTTTTATCTAATTGATGACACGCGGCACAATTGGCATTGAACAATGATTTTCCTTTTACTGGATCTCCTTCTTGGGCAGAAAGCGAGGTTGTAAACGCTAATAAAATAATTAAGCCTAAACGAAGAATGCTTTTACTTAACTTACGGTGAATCACCTGTTTCATATTATTGGTTAAATTAACTTCTAAACTTTGGTATGATTTTTTCTTTCAGTAACAGAAAAAACGCAGTTATAAAACTCAGGCAAAAGTAATATTAAAAGTCGATTTTAGAAACGCTAGGTAAGCGGAATTGGTAATTTAGAGGGATTCTAAATAATAAAATGAGCCAAAATTAAGTTTGCAACGTATACATTTGTATTAATATATTTGAAAATGAAAACATTGAATTTGAGATTAACAGTATTAGCCATTTTTAGTTTTATTTCAGCATCAAACTTTTGCAATGCTCAACAAGGATCGGTTTCTGTAAATCAGGATAAAAAAATAGCCACTTTATTAGATTTAAGAAAAGATATGAATAAGAATGATAGTGATTCCGATCGCTATAAAATTCAAATTTATAATGGCAACAGAGCTGGTGCTTCTGCCGCTCTAGAAGAATTTAATTCAAAGTTTGATAAATGGGAACCAACAATTCTTTATGAACCGCCAAATTTTAAAACTTGGGCAGGGAATTTTAGAACCAAGATAGAGGCCGACAGGGCTTTAAAAGAAATAAAGCAAAAGTTTTCAAGTGCTTTTATTTTAAAACCTAAGAAGTAAAAATACATATAAAAAAAGGGACTCCTGCAGGGTCCCTTTTTTTATGATATGACTTAAGATAAGCTTTTACTTAAGTTTCTTTTTAACTTCAACTTCATGGAATGCTTCAATAATATCTCCTTCGTTAATATCATTATAATTTTTTATTTGCATACCACAGTCAAATCCTTTAGTAACCTCTTTAGCATCGTCTTTAAATCGTTTTAATGATGTTAACTCACCTGTGTGAACAACAACACCATCTCTAATTAAACGAATGCTTGAGTTTCTAAATATTTTACCATTGGTAACCATACAGCCTGCAATACTTCCAATTTTAGTGACTTTAAATATCTCTCTAATTTCAGCAGTACCAGTAATTTCCTCTTTTAGCTCAGGAGACAACATACCTTCCATAGCATCTTTAAGGTCATTTATAGCATCGTAAATGATAGAGTAAGTTCTGATATCTATTTCTTCTTTATCGGCAATCGATCTTGCATTCCCAACAGGACGCACATTAAAGCCTACTATAATAGCATCAGATGCAGAGGCTAATAACACATCGCTTTCTGTGATGGCTCCAACACCTTTATGTAAAATGTTAATTTGAATCTCTTCTGTAGATAATTTTTGGAACGAATCTGTTAATGCTTCTACAGAACCATCCACATCCCCTTTAAGGATAATGTTCAATTCTTGGAAATCCCCTAAAGCAATACGACGACCAATTTCATCAAGGGTAATGTGACGTTGTGTTCTAACTGATTGTTCTCGTTGTAATTGAGCACGTTTGGAAGCTATTTGTTTGGCCTCACGCTCATCATCAAATACATTAAATTTATCTCCAGCTTGTGGCGCTCCATCCAATCCTAAAATAGAAACGGGTGTTGATGGTCCAGCAGCAGTAACATCATTTCCACGCTCATCATGCATGGCTTTTACCTTACCACTATTTTTCCCTGCTAATACATAATCGCCAACGCGTAAAGTTCCTGCTTGTACCAATATAGTTGACACATACCCACGTCCTTTATCAAGGAAAGCTTCCACAACGGTTCCAGTGGCATTTTTATTCGGATTTGCCCTAAGCTCCAATAACTCGGCTTCAAGTAATACTTTTTCTAATAATTCTTTAACCCCAGTTCCCTTTTTAGCTGAAATATCATGCGATTGGATTTTTCCACCCCAATCTTCAACCAATAAGTTCATTTGAGCTAATCCTTCCTTAATCTTTTCAGGATTTGCATCTGGTTTATCAATTTTATTGATGGCAAAAACAATAGGCACACTGGCAGCTTGTGCATGCGCAATAGCTTCTTTGGTTTGTGGCATAATATCATCATCCGCCGCTACAACAATAATAGCTAAATCTGTTACTTGTGCTCCACGTGCACGCATGGCGGTAAATGCTTCGTGACCCGGAGTATCCAAAAAAGCTATCTTTTGACCACCTTCCAACACCACGCCATAAGCACCAATATGTTGGGTAATACCTCCTGATTCTCCCGCAATTACATTTTCCTTACGGATATAATCCAGTAAGGATGTTTTACCATGGTCTACGTGACCCATTACGGTTACAATAGGTGCTCTAGGTAATAAATCTTCTTCTGAATCTTCCTTAACCTCTATGGATTCTTCTATATCGGCAGTTACAAATTCTACTTTATAACCAAATTCATCGGCAACGATAGATAAGGTTTCAGCATCTAAACGCTGATTCATTGTAACCATCATTCCAAGTGACATACATGCAGAAATAATTTGGGTTACTGGTACATCCATCATGGTAGCAACTTCGCTTGCCGTAACAAATTCGGTAACTTTAAGTATTTTGCTTTCTGCTGCTTCTAACTCAAGATTCCTTTCAGTTTGGTCTCTATGGTAGTCTCTTTTCTCTCTTCTATATTTAGCTCCTTTTCCTTTGGATCCTTTTCCTTGTAATTTTTCAAGCGTTTCTCTTACTTGTTTTTTTACATCTTCATCACTAGGCTCTTCTTTAAGAATAGGTCTTCTTGCTTGACCAGGTTTATTATTACCTTTAAATCTATCGTTTCTATCATTTGGACCCGAACTAGGTCTAGCCGAGGCATCTGTTGGTCGTGCTTGAGTAGTATTATTACCTGCTTGAGGCCCTCCCACTTTACTAATTCTACGACGCTTTTTCTTATTGGCGGCATTAGCATCATTCGGCTTAGTTTCGGGTTTTTTATCTTCCTTCTTCTTTTTTGGCTTATTAAACTGACTTAAATCTATTTTATCACCAGATATTTTTGGCCCTGTAAGCTTTTGGTATTTTGTTACTAATGTTTCTTCTTCAGGCTCAACAGCATCAGCTTTTACCTCTTCTTTAACAACAACCGGCTTAACAATATCTGTTTTTGGTGCAATAGGTTCTGGCTTTTTAACCTCAGGTTCAACAGTTTCAACTTTTACCTCTTTCGTTTCTTTAACCTCTTCTTTTATAGGTTCAACCTGCTTAACAACTTCTTCTTTAACAACTTCCTCTTTTACAGGCTCAGGTTTAACTTCCTTCTTTTGTGGCTCTAAATCTATTTTACCAACTTGTTTAGGACCAGAAAGCGTTCTAGTAGCTTTATAAATTTCTTCTCTTTTAGCGGCTTCTTTTTGTCTTTCTTCAATTTCACGCTCACGTTGTTCACGCAACACTTCCTTTTCTTTAAGTTTTGCCTCACTGACTTCTATAGATGCCACTTTTTTGTTTGCATCTACTTGAAATTCATTGGAAAGAAGTGTGTGAATTTCCTCTGATATTTTGGTGTTAGGGCTCTTTTCTATCTCTACGCCTTTGTCCTTTAAAAACTCCGTTGCGCGATCAATGGAAATATTGAGTTCCCTTAACACTTTATTTAATCTTACTGTTTCAGCCATAAATTGCCTTTAAAATACTCAAATATATGTTATTCTTCAAATTCTTCTCTAAGAATCCTAATAACGTCATTAATTGTTTCTTCTTCTAAGTCTGTTCTTTTTACTAAATCTTGAACATCTTGCTCAAGGATACTTTTAGCAGTATCAAGTCCAGCTTTACTAAATTCTTTAATAATCCATGCTTCAATTTCATCGGAGAACTCAGATAATTCCACATCCTCTTCCGCTCCTTCTCTAAACACATCTATCTCATAGCCAGTTAATTGACCCGCTAAACGAATATTATGCCCGCCTCTACCAATTGCTTTACTGACTTCTTCTGGTTTTAATATCACCTCAGCACGTTTTGTTTCTTCGTTTATTTTGATGGAAGTAACCCTTGCTGGGCTTAAAGCTCTAGTAATATATAGTTGTAAATTGTTTGTATAATTGATAACGTCGATATTCTCATTTCCTAATTCGCGAACAATACCATGAATTCTAGACCCTTTCATACCGACACATGCTCCAACAGGATCGATTCTATCATCATAGGAATCTACAGCTACTTTAGCTTTTTCTCCAGGAATCCTTACCACATTTTTAATGGTTATAAGTCCGTCAAAAACCTCAGGTATTTCTTGTTCAAACAATTTTTCCAAAAATGCTGGCGAGCTTCTAGACATAATAATGGTAGGTTTTGCTCCTTTAAGCTCAACACTATCAATAACACCTCTTACATTGTCTCCTTTTCTAAAAAAATCTGAAGGGATTTGTTTTTCTTTTGGCAATACAATTTCATTACCTTCATCATCCAATAAAATCACAGCTCTGTGACGAATATGATGTACCTCAGCCGTATAAATTTCACCAATTAAATCTTTAAATTGCTTATAGATGATGGTATTATCGTGCTCGTGAATTTTAGAAATTAAATTTTGGCGCAATGCTAAAATAGCCCTTCTACCTAAATCTACTAACTTTACTTCTTCGGACACATCTTCACCTACTTCAAAATCGGGTTCAATTTTACGTGCTTCAGACAATGAAATTTCTTGGTTAGGTTCTACAACCTCTCCATCTGCAACCACAACTCTATTTCTCCAGATTTCTAAGTCCCCTTTGTCTGGGTTAACAATAATATCAAAATTGTCATCATCTCCAAATTTCTTCTTTAGTGCGTTTCTAAAAACATCCTCTAAAATAGCCATTAACGTTACACGATCAATTAACTTGTCGTCTTTAAATTCTGAAAAAGATTCAATTAACGCAATATTTTCCATACTCCTTTTGAATTAAAATTTAATCATCACTTTTGCTTCCACAATATCTTGGAAAGCGATATTAGCTTGTTTCTTCACTACTACTTTTCCTTTACCCACAAGTTTAGGCTCTTTAGCTTTCCACTCTAGGGTGATCTCGTTTTCGGTTGCATTAACCAAAACGCCTTCTATAACTTCCGAAGTTGTTTTTACCTTGAGCTCTCTAGACATGTTTTTTTTGTACTGTCTTTTATTCACTAACGGAGATGTGGCTCCTGCAGACATGACTTCCAAAGAAAAATCTTCTTCCTCTCTATCTAGATTGTGTTCAATAGCACGACTTACAAACATACAGTCTTCTACAGAAACACCTTGGTCGCCATCAATAACAACTTTTATGTGATTATCTCCCTGAATAGAAAAATCGATAAGAAACAAATCACTTCGTTCCAACAGGGCATTATCCAATAAATTCTCAACCTTACTCTTAAACATTTTATTATAAAAAGAGGGGACTTCTTGTCCCCTCATATATCTATTTTTCCTAACAACGGCGCAAATATATAATATTATAATTGATTTTTAAAGTAATAATTTATAAATTTATACGAATCATACCACCATTAAACATGAAAAAAATACTTGTCCCAACCGATTTTTCCCCTCAAGCCGAAAACGCATTAAAAGTAGCCGCTCAACTAGCAAAAAAACACCGTTGTGCCATTCACTTACTTCATATTATTGAATTGCCACTTCAAAAAGTAGACCCTATACTTGCTAATAACGATTTGCCAGAGGCTATTTTTTTTATGAAATTGACTAGCAAACATTTTGAAACACTACTTAAAAACGACTATCTAAAAGACATAACCATTCACCAACATGTGGAGTTTAATGATATCTTTAAAAGTGTTTTTCATGTGTGTGAAAAGCATAATATTGATTTAATTATCATGGGTTCTAAAGGAACTAGCGGACTAACCGAGATGCTTATTGGCTCAAACACCGAGAAAGTAGTTCGTACTTCTGTAGTTCCTGTTTTAGTAGTTAAAAAAGAACATGAAACTTTTAAAATAGATAACTTTGTATTTGCGTCAGATTTTAATGATGAAAGTAAAATACCTTTTACAAAAGCTACTGACTTTGCTAAACTTTTAAAGGCTAAAATACACCTATTATTGGTAAATACGCCCAATAAATTCATGACAACTTTTGAAGCGGAAGAACGCATGCTAAACTTTACCAAACATGTTGATTTTAAAAATTTCAGCATAAACATATATAATGATGAAACCATTGAAAGCGGCATTATGAATTATGCACAATCCATCAATGCCGATTTAATTGGCATGAGTACCCACGGCAGACAAGGCCTCTCGCATTTCTTTAATGGCAGCATTAGTGAAGATTTAGTGAACCATGCTAAAAGACCTGTTATGACATTTAAAATTTAAATGTTTTGAATAAAAACAAAAAATCCTGACTCAGTATAGAATCAGGATTTACAATTATGTTGGCTTACTAGGGCTCGAACCTAGACTCTTCTGGACCAAAACCAGACGTGTTGCCAGTTACACCATAAGCCAATGTGTAATTGAGGGTGCAAATTTAGCACAAAGTTTTATTTGAACAAGCATTTTTTAAAAAATAATCTCGAATACTTAACGTTTACTTAAAAGCATTATGCGATTGCATATTTATTACTAAATTCGCCGTAGTAAAAAACAAACATCTTCATGACACAATTTAACTTTAAAAAATGGAACACCATAACAGGCTGGTTCGCTTTTTTAATAGCATTAATAACGTACAGCTTAACTGTTGAGCCTACCGTAAGCTATTGGGATGCTGGTGAGTATATTTTAACGGCATCAAAATTACAAGTTGGCCATCCACCTGGAGCACCTTTATTTCAAATGCTGGGAGCCTTTTTCTCTATTTTTGCCTTAGAACCTTCGCAAATTGGCTGGATGATGAATATGATGAGTGCTGTGTCTAGTGCTTTTACTATTCTGTTCATGTTTTGGACCATTACCATACTTCTTAAAAAATTGGTTATTTATTCAAATTCTAATAAAGAAAATATTGATAATGATTCAACTGAAATTTCTTTAACCAAACAACAATACATCGCTATTTTAGGAAGTGGTTTAGTAGGGAGTTTAGCATTTACATTCACGGATTCTTTTTGGTTTAATGCTGTTGAAACTGAGGTTTACGCCATGGCAACCCTAATCATGGCCGCATTGTTTTGGCTTGGACTTCGTTGGGAAGAAGATATGGATAAGCCTAGAGCCAGCAAATGGCTTATTTTAATTTCATTTATTATCGGACTCTCTTTTGGGGTGCATTTTATGGGATTATTGACCATTCCTGCTATTGGTCTGGTGTATTATTTCAAAAACTACAAAACGGTTACCATAAAAAATTTCATTATTGCCAATTTGGTTTCGGTGGCAATCCTACTATTCATCTTTAAATTATTGGCACCCAACATTCTTAAAATCTTTAGTGCCCTTGAAATATTTTTTGTAAATAGTATTGGACTTCCTTTTAATTCAGGCTCTATAATAGCGGGCATCTTATTGGTTGTCATCATTTATTACGGATTAAAATACACCAAAGAGAAAAATTACAAAAATTTAAATACTGGTATTTTATGTTTAACCTTTATCATTATTGGGTTTTCAACATGGTTGATGCTTCCTATTCGGGCGAATGCCAATGTTGTTGTTAATGAAAATGATCCGTCCAGCGCTAGAGAATTATTAGCCTATTATAATTTAGAACAATACCCAGAAACCCATTTGTTTTATGGCCCTTTGTTTACGGACCAATATGCTTATCTAGATGACAGCAATCCGTATTCAGATGAAAAACCAAAATACGAGAAGGATGAAGCCCTAGGTAAATATGTGATTGTAAACGATTACAAAAATGCCAAACAAAATTTCAATTCCAAACATGCTGCTATACTCCCAAGAATGTGGAGTCCAGAGCATGCCGACAACTATATGATGTTTTCAGGTTTCCTAGATTTCAATGTTAAACCAAGTTTACAAAATGATTTTTATAGAAATGCCATGAATGCCGGAGCTTCTGAAGAACAAGCAACAACGTATGCATTAAACCAAGTAACAAGCTATAAAACAAAAATAAGTAATTTTAAAAATGAGGTAGCTAAAGGCAATGTTGATTATGAAGATTATAATAACTTTTTGAAAAAGGAAAAAAACAACATTAATGTTGAAAAACCCTCTTTATTTTCGAATATAATCTACATGTTTCAATACCAGCTGGGGTATATGTACTGGCGTTACTTTATGTGGAATTTTTCAGGAAAACAAGATGACATACAAGGTAGGTATGACAATCATGGCAATTGGATTACTGGGATTAAAGTGGTTGACGAATGGCTTTTAGGCTTGTCTCAAGACAACTTACCAAGTGATGTTAAAAATAATAAAGGCAGAAATACCTATTACTTATTGCCTTTTATTCTGGGTTTAATTGGTTTTTTCTTTTTGTTCAACAAAGACAAAAAGCTGTTCTGGGTTATGCTAGTATTTTTCCTCTTTACGGGAATAGCCATTCAGTTTTATACCAATGTACGCCCTTTTGAACCGAGGGAACGTGATTATTCCGTAGTTGGATCTTTTTATGTGTTTGCGCTTTGGATTGGTTTTGGTGTATATGCCTTGTATGAAGCCTTGAAAAAATATGTGCCCTCCAATATAACTGCTCCATTAGTTACAGCTGTCTGCTTAGTTTTAGTGCCCGGTATTTTAGCCTCTGAAAATTGGGATGATCATGATAGATCTGATAAATACACGGCTAATTCCATGGCTAAAATGTATTTGGACTCGTGTGCAGAAAATGGTATTTTATTCACCATTGGTGATAATGACACATTTGCGCTTTGGTACGCCCAGGAAATCGAAGGCTATAGAACGGATGTTCGTATTATTAATACCAGTTTGTTCCAAACCGATTGGTATATAGACCAAATGAAGCGAAAAGCATATGAAAGCGACCCCATTCCTTCCCAACTCACTCATAACGATTATAAATTTGGGACTAATGAATTTCTTCAGATTGAAAATATGATCAGTGACACATTACAGGTAAAACAATTATTGGATATTGTACAAAGTAATAACCCTAAAACAAAATATAGGTTTGTACTTGAACAAAAAGGTTATGATGCGTCAGATTTAAAACAATTTAGAAGTCAAGATTTAAACGCCAATTATGTCCCAACGGAATATTTGAGGATTCCCGTAAATAAAGAAAATGCTTTAAAATATGGGATTGTAAAGCCTAAAGATGCCGACAAAATAGTGCCTTATATTGATATTCATCTAACAACCGGTGCTTTATTAAAAAACAGATTGCTCATGCTGGATATTGTTGCCAATAACGATTGGAAACGACCTATTTATTTTACAGGTGGTAGCTTTGGTGATGATGACTATATCTGGATGAAAGATTATTTACAATTAGATGGGATGTGTTATAAACTAGTCCCTATTAAAACGCCTGTTAATGAAGCCAATCCTTTCGATATGGGACGTGTTGATAGTGACCTAATGTACAGCAAAGTTAAAAAATGGGATTGGGGAAATAGTGGTGGTGATATTTACCACGACCCAGAAACCCGTAAAAATTCCATCTCTTATAGAGGTAATTTGGCTAGGCTAATTGAACAGCTCATAAATGAGAATAAACTAGATAAAGCTGAAGAAATAGCAGACATAGCTATGACTAACATGCCTGTTGATTATTTTGGATATTACACACTTTTAGAACCTTATATTAGTGCTTATTATGAAATAGGAAATAAAGAAAAAGCTCAAAAACTATTCAAACAAGTCGCTAGAAAATATCAAGAAAACTTAAAATACTACAGCAGCTTAAAAGTAAAAAATCAAGAAAAACTATTTGAAGAGATTTATACCGACATTCAGCGTTATAAAGGTTTAGTGGATGTTTTAATTAAATACGATCCTGAATTTGCTGAAAAGGAAAGTGATATTTTTAATAATAATTTAAATTTATTCAAGCATTTTTATGGTGAAGAAGAGTCAGATACTGATGAACAACCACAAGATATAGATATCCTAATTGACAGTTCTGAAAGTATAGAACCCGTTAACGAATAGTTTTTTTAAGGTTATGACCTTAACACCCATTAAAACACCATTAGTTGCGAAAAAGATGTTCCCAAACTATGTTTGGGACATCCCAACTGATGACAAAACCCTCTATCTTACCTTTGATGATGGCCCAACACCCGAAATTACAAATTGGGTACTAAACACTTTAAAATCCTTCAATGCAAAAGCGACTTTTTTTTGTATAGGAAAAAATATTGAAACGCACCGGGACATCTTTCAAAATATTTTAAATGATGGTCATGCTATTGGAAATCACACCTATAATCATGTAAAAGGTTGGAAAACAAAAACTAAGGATTATTTATTTGAGATTGATAAAACGCAAAGCATAATTAGTTCTCAAATGATGGATTTTTCGTCTTCAAACATGAATCTCTTTCGTCCGCCTTATGGCCAAATAACGCCTAAACAAGGAAAAGAATTGATGAAACTAGGATATAAAATAATCATGTGGGATGTCATATCTTTTGATTGGGATAAGACTGTAACTATGGAAACCTGCTTAAATAATGTTACAGCAAAATCTACTAATGGAAGTATTATTGTTTTTCATGATAGTATAAAAGCATCAAAAAATATGCAATACATATTGCCTAAAGTATTAAAACACTTTAGTGAAAAAGGTTATAATTTTAACCCTTTAATTTTTTAAATATATTGCTGAATGATGCCTATAAGTGTATTGGCATCTTGCTCTCCACTTTGTCGCCATTTCATTTCACCATTTTTGTAGATGATTAATGTTGGCAATCCTTTTACACGGAGCGCTTCAGCTAATTCTTCATTCTTTTCAACATCAATTTTAATAACCTTAGCTTTATCTCCTAAAGCCGCGGCAACATCTCTTAGCACAGCGTGCATAGCTGTAGACTGTTCATTCCATTCTGTAAAAAAATCTAACAAAACAGGAATATCAACATCAATAAGTTCCCCAAATTTTGACATACTTTATTGTTTATTAGTCAAATACACTTATACAAACCTACATATTTTTTTCATATTACAAATAATTGCAAGTATTCAAAAATACATTTCTCAATGGATTAACATAAAAATACATAAATTCTTTATATGTACGGTAATTTCTAAGGCAATTAAGATACACTAGTACCCTTTTTAAGTTCAATCACCGTAATTTCTGGCCAAATACCTACACGCCCTGGAAAAGCCAAATATCCAAAACCTCTATTTACATTAATGTATTGCCCCATTTCTTTATAAATACCTGCCCAATATTTATAGCGCCATTTAGAAGGGCTCCATTTAATCCAGCCAGGAATTTCAATCCCAAATTGCATACCATGGGTATGGCCACTTAATGTTAAATGATAATGATAGGGGTCTTGAATGACTTCATTTTCCCAATGCGATGGGTCGTGACTCAATAATATCTTAAAATCTTTTTCATCAATATGCGTTGAGGCTTTTTTCAAATCTCCGGCCTTTTTAAATCCTCCAGCACCCCAGTTTTCAACTCCAAGTAACGCAATTCTATCACCGTCTTTTTCAAGATATCTACTCTCATTAAGTAGCAAATCAAACCCTAATTGTTCTTGAATTGTTTTTAAATCCTCTAAATTTTTGTGTTTTGCATTATCTGATTCCCAAGACACATAATCTCCATAATCATGGTTTCCTAATACCGAAAATTTTCCGTCTTTAGCTTTAAGCTCTCCAAAAATGTCCATATAAGGATGCATTTCTTCAGCCTTATTATTTACCATATCTCCCGTAAATAATATCACATCGCTTTCTTGCTCGTTTATTAGGTTAACAGCATAACGTACTTTCTCTACATTATCGAAACTACCTGAATGAATATCGCTTATTTGAGTAATTTTATAACCATCAAATGCTTTTGGCAAATCTTCAAAGTGTAATGTATATTTTAGAACTTTATAATTATAACGCCCTTTATAAATTCCATAAATAACAGATGCAAAAGGGATTGCTGCCAAGCCTAAGGCTATTTTGCTTATAAACTGTCGCCTTGCAGGAAAATAATCGCCTTTAGCTGAATTGCCTTCGGTAAAATATCTATAAATGGCCTGTGGTATCCTAAATATATCTTCTCCAAACATAAATAGTAGTAAAACCATTTTAGGAACTATAATGGCTATAAGAAACCCGATAGCGTATGCATTAGCATGAGAAAACCCATTACTTCTACTAAAACCATAATAACTGTAAACAAAGTTCCCTACAACCAAAAAGGTAATAACCCAATATAAAGCTAAAAACCAATTGTTCTTAACAACCGTTTTTAATGCCTGAAAAGCATAAAAATCTAAAATTCCAAAAACAATTAGAAAGATAGTCCAACGAAGCATAAATTTATTTTTTTCAAAGATAATGGTATTCTAAATGAATAGACAATAAGTAAATTTTTATTTAACTATTAGTTAAGATTTTAACCCTTACGCACTTGATGCTAAAATGTACAAAAAATAGCTTACTCATTAATTTACGTTTTAAAGATAACTTTTTGTAGTTTTGATTTTCTATCAAAAAAAACCAATGTCAAATCAAAAACGTCTTTTCCTAGTTGATGCCTATGCCCTCATTTTTCGTGGCTATTATGCATTTATTAAAAACCCCAGAATCAATTCTAAAGGCACGGACACCTCAGCCATTATGGGCTTTATGAACTCCCTTTTAGATGTTATAAAAAGAGAAAGACCAGACCATTTAGCTGTTTGTTTTGATAAAGGCGGCAGTGTGGATCGCGTGGAAATGTTTGAAGCCTATAAAGCCAATAGAGATGTGACGCCAGAAGCTATTAAAATTGCCATTCCCTATATCTGTGAGATTTTAAAAGCCATGCATATTCCTATTATGGTGAAAGACGGTTATGAAGCTGATGATGTTATTGGAACCCTTTCTAAACAAGCCGAAAAAGAAGGTTATAAAATCTTTATGGTAACGCCCGATAAAGACTTTGCGCAATTGGTTTCTGAAAATATTTTCATGTATCGCCCTGTTTTTGGTGGTGGGTACGAAACTTGGGGCATTGAAGAAGTGAAGAAAAAATTTGAGGTCACACACCCTTTACAGGTTATTGACTTTTTGGGAATGATGGGTGACTCTAGCGATAACATCCCTGGATTACCCGGTATTGGAGAAAAAACGGCAAAAAAACTATTAGCAGAATACGGTAGTATGGAAAACCTTTTGGCAAATACACATGAGCTAAAAGGAAAAATGAGGGAAAACATAGAAAATGCCAAAGAATTGGGGATATTATCAAAAAAACTAGCGACTATCATGTTGGATGTTCCTGTTGATTTTAATGCGAAGGATTTTGAACTGGACCAACCCGATATTCAAAAAGTAACTGAAATATTTGAAGAATTAGAATTCCGACAATTATTAGCCAATTTTGTAAAAACATTTTCTGTTGAAACCCAAGAATCTTCATTAGACAACCAAAATACTGAAACGTCTTCGGAAGAAAAACCAAAAGAAATAAAGCAACAAAAAAGTAATGCTGGTGCTGGTCAATTCTCATTATTTGGCGGTGATGGAGACGAAGAAGTTATAACAAATTATAGCTCAAGAAACACCGCTACGACAACATCCCATTTTTACCAAAGTGTCGCTTCGGGAATGGGAACCAAACTTTTTATAAAAAATTTATTAAGTCAAAAAAGTGTTTGTTTTGATACGGAAACCACAAACATTGATCCCATTATTGCCGAATTGGTGGGCATTGCCTTTTCTTGGGAAACAGGTAAAGGGTTTTATTTGCCATTTCCAGAAAATCAACAGGAAGCACAAGAGCTTATTGAACAATTGCGGCCGTTTTTTGAAGATGAATCTATTCAAAAAATCGGTCAGAATTTAAAGTACGACATCAAAGTACTTCATAAATACAACATCAAAGTAAAAGGGAAATTGTTTGATACCATGTTGGCACATTACCTTATCAACCCCGATATGCGCCATAATATGGATGTTTTGGCAGAAACCTATTTGAACTATACGCCCATTTCCATCACCGAACTGATTGGAAAAACTGGCAAAAACCAACTCTCCATGAGAGACGTTCCGCTTGAAAAACAAACGGAATACGCTGTTGAAGATGCCGATATCACCCTTCAACTTAAAGAACATTTTGAAAAGGAATTGGGCGAAGCCAATACCCAAACCTTATTCGACGACATTGAAATTCCGCTATTAAGAGTTTTAGCCGCTATGGAATTGGAGGGAATCAATTTAGATGAAAACTTTTTAAAATCATTATCTGTCAAATTAGATAACGACATCAAAACATTAGAACAAAACATCTATAAAGACGCGGGAGAAACCTTTAACATCGCTTCACCAAAACAATTGGGCGAAATTTTGTTTGATAAAATGAAGTTGATTGACAAACCCAAAAAAACCAAGACAGGACAATACGCCACTTCCGAAGATATATTGAGTTATTTGGCTAAAGATCATGAAATCATTCAACATATTTTAGATTACAGAGGCTTATCAAAATTAAAAAGCACTTATGTGGATGCCTTGCCCAATCAGGTATTAAAAATCACGGGTAGAGTACACACCGATTATATGCAAACCGTTGCTGCAACTGGGCGTTTAAGTAGTAACAATCCGAATCTTCAAAACATTCCCATTCGCACGGAACGTGGCAGGGAAGTGAGAAAAGCATTTATTCCAAGAAACGAAGAGTATGTTTTACTATCAGCCGATTATAGTCAGATAGAACTCCGTATCATCGCAGCATTAAGCAAAGAAGAAACCATGATTAATGCATTTAAAAAGGGTGAAGATATTCATGCCTCAACCGCATCAAAAGTATTTAATGTGCCTTTAAACGACGTGACCCGAGAACAACGAAGCAATGCCAAAACCGTGAATTTTGGTATTATATATGGTGTTTCGGCTTTTGGCTTAAGCAATCAAACCAATTTATCGCGCAGTGAAGCTAAAGAACTTATTGATACCTATTATGCTACCTACCCAAAACTAAGAAGTTTTATAGGTGAACAAATTGATTTTGCTCGTGATAATGGCTATGTGCAAACGGTTTTGGGTCGACGCCGTTATTTAAAAGACATTAATTCTAGAAACGCGGTTGTTAGAGGAGCGGCTGAGCGAAATGCGGTTAACGCACCCATACAAGGTAGTGCTGCCGATATTATTAAAATAGCCATGATAAATATATACGATAAGCTAGAAGCTGGTAACTACAAAACAAAAATGCTTTTGCAAGTACATGACGAATTGGTTTTTGATGTTTTTAAACCTGAATTGGAAAACATTAAAATTCTTGTAAAAACCGAAATGGAAAACGCCTATAAACTGGACGTTCCACTTGATGTAGATTTGGGTGTTGGAAATGATTGGTTGGAAGCACATTAAACTAAAAATATTAAAATGAAATCAAAAAAATTTATTTTACTTGTGATAGCAACTTTTTCCATGTTGTTTGAAAGCCATGCAACAAACACGAAGCCTTCACAGGCAATTAAATTCAATATAGAAAAAGACCTGTTATTAGTCCAATTTGATTGTAAAACTGATGTAGACGACCTACATACTGTTGCAGCTTTAATGACCATTTTGTCTCACCCAAATTTTTCAAAAATAAATTTTCATGCAGTCGCTGGTACTTATGGTATTCAAGAGGGCCTTTATGTCCCACCCAATACTTTGTTTAATCTGGCATTCGGAGATAATTGGACAGATGCTCATGAAAATTTAAAACCAGCTGTTCAACAAGTAAAAGCTAAAATAAAAGCAACCCTTGAAAACCAAGGTGATATTTGGATTGCTGAAGCAGGACAGTCCGATTTTACTGCTGAACTCATTAAAGCAATACAAGCGGATTTACCTAAAATAATAATTTCTGAACGCATTCATGTCGTTCAACATAGTGAATGGAATGAACAATCTGCCGCTCCCGAAAACTTAGAATTTGTAAAAAATCATGCTGATTATCATAAAATTCCTGACGGGAATTCAGTTGGCAATGGAACTCCTGGATTCCGATCTGCTGATTATACCCATTGGAAAGATAAAATGAAGAACCCAAAGTTAATCGAAATTTGGCAGATGGCCATAGATATATCAAACGAATATAACGGAAAAGAAGGGCGTTACCTTAATGAAGCCATCGCGGCGGGTGGTTTGGATTTCTCCGATCTATCGGAAGTTTGTTGGATTTTGGGAGTACAGGATATTAAAGATGCTGAACAATTTTTTAATCTTTATTCCATTTAAAATCTTAATGGATTATGGTTGAAAATATGCACAATAATACTTACATTAGGTGCTACTAAACCAATTAAATTGTTTTGCTTTTAAATTAACTATTATGAAAAAAATTTATGCTTTATTAGCTTTTCTTAGTGTTGTTTCATTAAATCCTATTCATTCTGTTTTTGCACAAAACAACCAAACTTCTAGAATTGTTGAAGATGGTGGCACCGGCCCTTTTAGTGCTATTATGATTTCAGAAAAAACATTGCCTACGCATACCGTTTTTAGACCACAAGATCTTAGTAAGATTGGCGACACCAACAAACTGCCCATTATTGCTTGGGGCAATGGTGCCTGTGCAAATTCGCCTTGGGAACATATCAATTTTCTTTCGGAAGTTTCATCCTATGGTTTTTTAGTGATTGCCATTGGCCCTATGCCACAAGAAGGAGAGCGTGGTAGCGGCCGTTCTGAATCCAAACAACTTATAGATGCGGTTGATTGGGCGATTGCTCAAAATAGTGATAACTCCAGCCCTTATTTCAATAAAATTGATATCACTAAAATAGCGGTTAGTGGTATGTCTTGTGGTGGTCTGCAAACTTTGGAAATGGCTCCAGACCCAAGAGTGACCACAGCGGTAATTTATAATAGTGGCATTTTAGGTGCAAGTGGTGGTATGCCAGGTATGCCACCACTTATAAAAGACGATTTAAAAAAACTGCATACACCTACCCTTTATGTTTTGGGTGGCGAAACGGACATTGCTTATAATAATGGTATGGACGATTTTAAACGTATTGACCACGTGCCTGTATTTGTTGCTAATATGGACGTAGGACATGGCGGAACTTATAGCAAACCACATGGTGGCGAATTTTCTAAAGTTGCCACTGCTTGGTACCAATGGCAATTAAAAGGGGACGAAGAAGCTGCGAAAATGTTCAAAGGGCAGCCTAGTGGCTTGTCTAATTCCCCTATTTGGAAAGTCGATAAAAAGAATATGCCATAACAAGATTTTGAATATTAAAAGTTCATTTAGTGAATCTTAAATTCGAAAAATGACTGTTTTAAGTCTTGTGTGAAGACTAACTTTTAATACTATATAAAAAAACCAGAGAGATTAAATTTCCTGGTTTTTTTAATTTTATTAAAAACTGTCAAATTTATTTTAGGACTACTCGTATTTTTGTTCTAATAAAATATATGATAGACCATACATCCATTTTTAATATAAGTAGCCAAGTAGAATTTGAAGATTTAGCACTGAAGATTTTCAAATTTCAGTTTGAAAACAATAGAGTATATCGCTCTTTTTGCGACTTGCTATATATTCATTATAGTGATGTAAAAAACATACACCAAATTCCATTTCTGCCCATTCAGTTTTTTAAAACACATAATGTTGTTAGTTCTAATAATCCTGTTGAAGCCACTTTTACAAGTTCTGGAACTACTGGAAGTATAACCAGCAAGCATCATGTAACCGATTTAGATATCTATAAAACAAGTTTTTCCAAAGGATTTGAATCGTTCTATGGAAACATTCAAGATTATACTATTTTGGCAATATTACCTTCTTATTTAGAGCGTGAAGGTTCTTCCTTAATTTATATGGTTGAAGACATGATTTCTCAGTCTAAGTATAAAGAAAGTGGATTCTATCTCAATAATATTTCGGAACTAAAAGACACCTTGACAGGTTTAGATTCTCAAGGACGAAAAGTGCTTCTTATTGGCGTGTCTTTCGCTTTATTGGATTTGGTTGAAACCTTTCAATTCCATTTAAAAAATACCATTATTATGGAAACTGGCGGCATGAAAGGCAGACGAAAAGAACTGATAAGAGACGAACTTCACAAAAAATTGAAAGCAGGCTTTGGCGTTGAAACCATCCATAGTGAATATGGCATGACGGAATTATTGAGTCAAGCATATTCGAAAGGAAACGGTGTTTTTCATTGTCCAAAATGGATGCGCCTATTAACTAGAGATACCGAAGATGCTTTGAGTATTCTACCTATTGAAAAAACGGGAGGCATTAACATTATTGATTTGGCAAATATCAACTCTTGTTCCTTTATTGCTACGCAAGATTTAGGAAAAGTTTATAAAGATGGTTCATTTGAAGTTATTGGACGCTTTGATGATTCGGATATCCGCGGTTGTAATCTTATGGTGATTTAATATCAATCAACATATTAATCAAAAATAAATTAGTCCATATGTAAGTTTTACAAAAATCTATCGACAGAACTAGAGCTATGAAAAAGAAAGATTTTCTTAATTTATAGTTTAGTTTGGTTGGTTAGTTGAAAAAACCTGATGTTCCCCATCAGGTTTTTTTTATTTTAAACACAGTACAAAATAGTTTTTCTTACCACGTTGAAGCAATACAAACTTATTGTTTATCAAATCTTTTGAAGTGATGGTATAATCTTCAGCTACTTTTTCTTTATTCACAGAAATTGAATTCTCCTTTAGCGCTCTTCTGGCTTCTCCATTAGATTTTAAAAATCCCCCTTTTTCAGCTAAAGCAGCGATGATATCCAAACCGTTTTCTATGTCTGATTTTGAAATTTCAGTTTGTGGAACGCCATCAAATACATCTAAAAAGGTTTGCTCGTTAAGTTGTTTTAAATCATTACTTGTTGAATTTCCAAACAGGATATCGCTGGCTTTTATGGCATTTTCTAAATCATCTTTAGAATGTACCATCATGGTAATTTCTTCTGCGAGACGTTTTTGCAACACCCTTAAATGTGGGGCTTCTTGATGTTCCTTTATTAAAGCATTAATTTCAGATTCCGACAAAAAAGTGAATATTTTAATATATTTTTCAGCATCAATATCACTGGTATTCAACCAATATTGGTAAAATTTATAAGGCGATGTTCTATTGGCATCCAACCAAATATTACCACCTTCGGTTTTTCCGAATTTGGTACCATCGGCTTTGGTTATTAAAGGCCAAGTTAAGGCAAATCCTTTTCCTCCATCTATACGTCTAATTAATTCAGTTCCCGTGGTGATATTCCCCCATTGGTCACTACCACCCATTTGAAGTGTGCATTGTTTATCGCGATATAAGTGTAAAAAATCGTAACCTTGCACCAATTGATAGGTAAACTCTGTAAAGCTCATCCCCACTGATGAATCAGATGACAAACGTTTTTTTACCGAATCTTTAGCCATCATATAATTTACCGTAATATGTTTACCCACATCGCGAATAAATTCAAGAAATGAAAAACTTTTCATCCAATCGTAATTATTCACCATAACCGCAGCATTTTTAGCTTCACTATCAAAATCCAGAAAACGTGACAATTGTTCTTTTATAGCATTTTGATTATGTATAAGTGTTTCTTCGTTAAGCAAATTACGTTCATTCGATTTTCCGGAAGGATCCCCTATCATACCTGTTGCTCCACCTACTAACGCTATAGGTTTATGACCTGACAATTGAAAATGCTTAAGACCCATAACGCCTACCAAGTGCCCAATATGCAACGAATCGGCTGTAGGATCTATCCCAACATACGCAGAACGCATGGCTTCTAATAAATGTTCCTCAGCTCCTGGCATACTATCTTGTATCATGCCTCTCCATGTTAATTCTTTAACAAAATTCTTAATCATTAATTCCATGTTTTAGTAAACTTGGGCAAAGATAAAAATCAATGCATAATTACTCATGTATTATGAATAATTCTTTAATTTAGTTGCATGATTTTAGTAACAGGAGGTACTGGTTTAGTTGGTTCGCATTTACTTTATAAGCTTGTAAGCACCAAGGAAAAAGTAAGGGCTATCTTTAGGGATGAGCAAAAACTTGAGCATGTGAAAAATGTGTTTTCATGTTATACCGAAGACTATAAAATTCTTTTTGAATCTATTGAATGGGTTAAAGCTGACATCTTAGATGTTCCTTCTTTAACCGAAGCTTTTAAAGGTGTTACTTATGTGTATCACTGTGCTGCTTTGGTGTCTTTTGAACCCAATAAATACCATGCTTTAAGAAAGGTTAATATCGAAGGCACAGCCAATATTGTGAACTTTTGTATTTCATATAACATTAAAAAATTGTGTTATGTTAGTTCTATTGCAACATTAGGACACACGCTGAGTAAAGAACCCATTACTGAAGAAACCATTTGGAATCCCGAGTCCGATAACAATGTATACGCCATCACCAAGTATGGCGCCGAAATGGAAGTTTGGCGGGCCACACAAGAAGGATTGGATGCTGTTATTGTAAATCCGGGTGTTATTTTGGGTGCTGGAATTTGGAATGCCGGAAGTGGACGTTTATTTAAAAAAGCCGACAAAGGCATTAAATATTACTCTAAAGGAACTGTTGCTTTAGTGTCTGTTGAAGATGTCGTTTTAATTATGATCGCGCTTTTAAAAAGCAATATCAAAAACGAACGGTTTGTGTTAGTAGCAGAAAATTGGACTTTCAAAAGGTTTTTACAGATGTTAGCAACATCAGTAAACAAAACTCCGCCAAAAAAATTAGCCCCGGCATGGCTTTTACAAATTATGTGGAGATTAGATTGGTTAAAATATTCTCTAACCGGTAAGCCAAGAAAATTAACCAAGCAATTATGCAACTCTTTATCTTCGGAAACGTATTATAGTAGCGATAAAATAAAATCTGCTTTGAATTTTGAGTTCGAATCTATAGATCAAACTCTTTTTAGGGTTGGGAATCTATATGCGAAATAGGCGTAATCAACCCTCCTTCTATATCATCTTTTGTACTAATATCTTTAATGGAATCCTTATTTACTAACAATTTTAAGGAATCATTTTTTCTTTGTTCTTCTAATTCCTTTAACTCTAAAGCTTCATAAAAACTACTAAGAGCTTCTAAACTATCTTTTACTTTAGTATAGATTTCTTCATAATCTTTAAGATGAAAGGCATAATAATTATTACTTAAGGCAAACTGTGTACTATCTATGTTATACTTTTTGTAAATATACTTTTCTGATTGAATATTACTGCTATCCAAAACTTTTATATCATCTCCTGCTGTTACAGATGCTATGAGCTTTAAATCTATTAAAATATTAACCATATCTGCCTTAGAAATTAAGTTCTTAGGCTTTTCAGGTTCTTTAAATTTATAGCAAGAAACCACAAACAATAAAACAATAGTATATGGAATAAATTTTTTCAACATTATCTATTAAAAGTTAATCGTTTGGCTGCTTTTACATCACTAAATTTAGAATTATTATAAACCAAACTTCCGTTTATAAACGTTTGTGTAATTCTAGATTTAAACGTAGTCCCTTCAAATGGAGACCAACCACATTTGTACAAAATGTTATCTTTTTTAACCGTCCAAGGATTATTCAAATCTACCACAACCAAATCTGCAAAATAGCCTTCTTTAATAAATCCTCTTTTCTCAATTTGAAATAATATAGCTGGATTATGGCACATTTTTTCCACCACCTTTTCAAGAGAAATTTTTTCTTTATGATACATTTCTAACATGGCAGGAAGCGCATGTTGAACCAATGGTCCACCAGAAGGTGCTTTACTGTAAACGTTTTTCTTCTCCTCCATAGTATGTGGCGCATGGTCTGTTGCAATCACGTCAATTCTATCATCTAGTAAAGCTTCCCACAATTGTTCTCTATCGTCTTCGGTTTTAACAGCTGGATTCCACTTTATAAACGTGCCTTTGGTGTCATAATCCTTATCAGTAAACCATAAATGATGAATGCAAACCTCAGCCGTAATCTTCTTGTCTTTTAACGGTACTTTATTGTTGAATAAATCGGTTTCGATGCCAGTTGACAAATGAAAAACATGCAATCTAGCGCCTGTTTTTTTTGCTAATTCAATAGCTTTTGATGATGATAGATAGCAAGCTTCTGCACTTCTTATTTCTGGATGGTACTTTATAGGAATATCATCACCAAACTTCTCTTTATAAATTTCAAAATTTGCTTTTATGGTCGCTTCATCCTCACAATGTACAGCAATTAGCAATTTGGTTTTTGAAAAAATGTTCTCCAAAACCGTAGGGTCGTCTACCAACATATTTCCTGTTGATGAGCCCAAAAACAATTTTAACGCCGCGACCTTTTTGGGGTCCACTTTTAAAATTTCATCCAAATTATCGTTGGTGCCACCAAACATGAATGAATAGTTTGCCGAAGATGTTTTAGAGGCTATTTCAAACTTTTTTTCTAATTCCTCTAAGGTAGTTGTTTGAGGATTGGTATTAGGCATTTCTATAAAAGACGTAATGCCCCCTGCTATGGCTGCTTTAGATTCTGTTTCTATAGTTGCTTTATTTGTTAACCCTGGCTCCCTAAAATGTACTTGGTCGTCTATGACGCCCGGTAACACATATTTACCTTCTGCATCAAAAACAATTACATCGGCAGATTTGGCGCTTATGGAATCGTTTATTTCCTTTATATAGTCTCCTTCAATTAAAATATCGCCTTTTAGTATTGTTCCTTCATTAACAATATGGGCATTTTTTATAAGTATGGTTTTCATCTTCATAGTCTTAGTACTTTTTAAAAATACTTCTGAGTTTCATGGATATAACCCCGAAAATAGCTTCAGAAATAATGCCCTTACTCAACTTGGATTCCCCTCTAGTTCTGTCGGTAAAGATAACAGGAACTTCAATTATTTTAAATTTTTTAAGATAGGTTTTAAACTTCATCTCTATTTGAAAGGCATATCCGATAAACTTGATTTTATTCAAATCTATAGCCTCTAAAGTTTCTCGCTTATAACATACAAATCCTGCTGTGGTATCGTTGATTTTCATTCCCGTAATAACCCTCACATATTTGGATGCCAAATAAGACATAAGCACTCTACCCATAGGCCAATTAACAACATTAACGCCTGTTACATATCTGGAACCAATAGACATATCTGCGTCATGTAAAGCACAGGCATCATATAATTTTATTAAATCTTTGGGATCATGAGAAAAATCGGCATCCATTTCAAAGATATATTTATAGGTTCTAGCCAAACACCATTTAAAGCCATAAATATAGGCGGTTCCCAGACCTTGTTTATCGTTTCTTGAAATTAAAAATAGTTTACCTTGAAACTCATTTTGAAGTTCCTTGACCTTGTAGGCTGTTAAATCTGGGGAATTATCATCAATTATAAGTATATGAATATCATGTGATTGCGAAAAAACTGCTTTAATAATAGCTTCAATATTCTCAATTTCATTGTAAGTTGGAATGATGACAATAGCGTCCTGCATATAGTAATGTAAATAAAACCTACTTTTTTAGCAAATGTACATCTTTTATAAGACTCTTTTTTTTAAATATTCCTTAATAATTATATACAATGTGTGAATAATTATAATAATTTTATGGCATGCTTCGAGAGGTTACTTCATACGAATTGTTTACCGTTCTAATGGTTATTGGCTTGGTTTTTATTGCCATAGCTAAGTTAATTTCACCTAAGCGTTTTGACGATTTTATGCTCGTTATAGGAAATTCTAAATACCTAAAAATATATATAAAAGAGCAAAGGTTTTTCGATAAATTTGATGCCTTTCTTTTTATTAACTTAGTCTTCTCAGCCTCAATTTTTGGTTTCTTGCTTTACGATTTAACCATTAAACACACGGAACCTTCAACTAATATCATGTTTAAATTCACGGTAGGCATTGGTGTTTTTATTTTGATTAAAGTCCTTTTGGAACGTTTAATTGCAAGCCTTTTTGAAATAGACAAACTAATAGATGATTATCTTTTTCAAAAAATAACCTACAAAAATTATATGGGCATCTTGCTATTACCCATAAATGCACTACTGCTATTTAGTTTCAGTCCTACTTTAAAAATTCTTTACACCATCATTATTTTATTGTTAATTATTAATATAATTGGGGTAATTACAACATTTAAAGCCCATCAAAGTTTACTAAAACGAAACTTCTTTTATTTTATTTTGTATCTTTGCACACTTGAAATTGCACCTTATATCATTTTATACAAAGTATTTAATGCTTAAAAACTACTTGCGCCCATGAAAGTGAAAACCATTTTGGTATCTCAACCAGAACCGAAAATAGAGAATTCGCCATATTTCGATCTTCAGGAAAAACAAAAAGTAAAAATAGATTTTAGACCTTTTATCCATGTTGAGGGTGTTTCTGCTAAAGATGTTAGACAGCAAAAAGTTGATTTAAATAATTATACTGCGATTATATTAACAAGCCGTAATGCGGTTGACCATTTTTTTAGAGTTGCTGAAGAAATGCGCTTTAAAATTCCTGATACTTTAAAATATTTCTGCCAATCGGAAGCGGTTGCCTTTTATTTACAGAAATACGTGGTGTATAGAAAGCGTAAGATATATGTTGGTAAAAGTTCCTTTTCGGAATTGTCTCCACTTATAAAAAAATATAAGGATGAGAAATTTTTATTGCCAAACACTGATAAAGTTAAACCTGAAGTTCCAGATACTTTAAATGCTTTGGGCGTTAATTGGAAACAGGCTATTTTCTATAAAACAGTTATTAGTGACCTCACTGATTTAGCTGATGTTTATTATGATATTTTAGTGTTTTTTAGCCCATCGGGAATAGATTCTTTATTTCATAATTTCCCAGATTTCAAACAAAACGAAACACGCATAGCTGCCTTTGGATCTACCACCATCAAGGCTGTTGAAGATAAAGGTTTAAGAATTGATATTCCCGCACCTACGCCAGACACCCCATCCATGACTATGGCTTTGGAAAAGTATATTGAAAAAGCGAATAAAGGAAGTAAGTAGGCATCCTGTGATAACAATAAAAAAAAGAGCGATTTCTATTTGAAATCGCTCTTTTTTTTATTGTTTATTAGTATCAAAATGCATAGCGTTGTGGGCCACCTCGTCTGATTTCCTCACTGCAATGCGCTTCAAATTTCTTGAAATTCTCCCTAAAGGCATTGGTTAGTTTAAAAGCTGTGGTGTAATAAGATTCGTCATTATTCCATGTAGTTCTAGGACTTAAAACACTGCTAGGTACTCCAGGACATTCCCTTGGTTGAGCCACGCCAAATACGGAATGGATGTGGTACTTATCATAGGTATATAATCCTAAATCACCATTTAAAGCAGCGTTAATCATAGCTCTTGTGTACTTTAATTTCATACGCGTTCCAACACCATAAGGCCCACCTGTCCAACCCGTATTAACCAACCAAACATTTACACCTGAGGTAATCATTTTTTCACTTAACATCTCAGCATATTTAGCTGGGTGTAATGGCATAAAAGGTGCGCCGAAACATGCTGAAAATGACGGTTCTGGTTCTATAACCCCTGCTTCGGTTCCAGCAACTTTTGCTGTATATCCAGAAATGAAATGATAGGCAGCCTGACTTGGAGTCAGTTTTGAAATTGGAGGCAGTACCCCAAAAGCATCCGCCGTTAAAAAGAACACATTCTTAACATCTTTACCAATGGAAGGCAACTGGATATTCTCAATATGATCGATTGGGTAACTTACCCTCGTATTTTCAGTTATTGAGGTGTCTGCAAAATCTACATGTCCTGCCGCATCCAATATAACATTTTCTAAAATAGCGCCTTTTTTTATGGCGTCATAAATCTCTGGCTCATGCTCTCGAGATAAATCAATCACTTTGGCGTAACAGCCACCTTCAAAATTAAATACTTTATTGTCTTTTGTCCAACCATGTTCATCATCTCCAATCAAGCTTCTATTTGGGTCTGTGGATAACGTTGTTTTTCCTGTTCCAGACAATCCGAAGAAAATAGCCGTATCACCGTCTTTCCCCACATTAGCACTACAGTGCATCGGTAAAGTTTCTTTAAAGACGGGTAGCATAAAATTTAATGCTGAAAAAATCCCTTTTTTAATTTCACCAGTATATCCAGTACCTCCAATTAAAGCTATTTTTCTTGTAAAATCTAAAATGGCAAAATTATGTTGCCTTGTCCCGTCTTCTTGAGGATTTGCTTTAAATCCTGGCGCATTTATAACCGTCCACTCAGGAGTGAAATGCTCCAATTCCTCTTCTGTTGGGCGTAAAAACATATTATAAGCAAACTGGTTGCTCCAAGCATACTCGGTTATGACCCGAATGTTTGTTTGATAATCTTTGTCAGCACAACCATAGCAGTCCCTTACATAAAGCTCTTTACTTGACAAATAGTTTGAAACCTTGTTATAAAGCTTTTCAAATGCCTCGGGATCAAATGGAATATTTACCGGACCCCACCAAACGCGGTCTTTGGTAACATCGTCTTTTACAATAAACCTGTCTTTTGGTGACCTGCCTGTAAATTCGCCTGTGTTAATAGCCAATGCTCCAGAGGAAGTCTCTACGCCTTGCCCCTTTTCAATGACGATGTTATGAAGTTCCTGTGGTGATAATTGATAGTTTATTGTTGCATTTTTAATTCCATACTTTTCCAACGAAATCGTTTTCGTAAATTGGTCGTAGTTTGCCATAATTTTTCCAAAAATTGAATTATTATGCAAAACTAAGGCTTTATATAAGAGTATTTAGTTAAAAAAAATCTAATAGTTTGATTTGGTTTTTATCAAATTCAGAAATAAAATACCCCAAGAAATGATAAAGCACAATCCGCCAATTGGTGTTATAAAACCAATACTTTTAAAATCAAAACTTGTTAAGTTATTGGTAGCTAAACCGTAAATGGATCCTGAGAATAAAACAACTCCAGAAATAACTAAATAGTAGATAATTTTTTTAGCTTTTTCTGAAATTAATGACGTTGTACCAACAAACAGTAAAAAAAGTGCATGATACATTTGATAGCGTACGCCCGTTTCAAATGTTTGTTGCATGTCTGTGGAGATTAATGCTTTTAATGCATGTGCTCCAAAGGCTCCTAAAATAATGCTTATAATTCCTAAAATGGATGCTGTAATTAGTATTTTCTTGTTCATATTTATAATCTATAAAATCCCGTGAGAATGCAAAGTTAGTTAACAAAACAACATGCTATCAATCTTTCTAAAGTAAAGACTGATTTAAAATGATTTCAATTTAAAACCAAATCCTTATTTTTAAGTTTTAAATTGAAACAAGTTAGATGAAAGCAAAAAATCTAAGCATAACCATTGATGGTACTGATAAAAAAATCCTCCGCAAACTAATGGAAGATGCACGAACGCCTATTCTTGAAATTGCGAGATTAGTAGGTATTTCAGGAGCTGCCATACATCAACGATTAAAGAAATTAGAGAAATCTGGATTGATTTCTGGTTCCCAATGCATTATCGACCATAAAGTTTTAGGTTACAACACACTGGCTTTTGTGGGTGTTTATTTAGATAAAACCATGAGTCATTTAGATGCAGTAAAACTTCTTAAACGAATTCCTGAAGTTTTGGAATGCCACTTTACTTCTGGACAATGGAGTTTATTTATTAAAGTGGTAAGTAAAAATAATGCCCATTTAATGCATATTTTAAATGAGGATATTTTAACTATTTCGGGTATACTAAGAACCGAAACCTTTGTGTCGTTAGATCAACAGATTGATAGGCAAATACAGATATAAACAAAGCCCAAACATGATGTTTGGGCTTTGTTTATAGATGAGATGCTGAAACAATCCCGATAGCTATCGGGACAGCATGATGAACAAGTTCATCACATTTTCATCAACCAAGAACGCACATCGACTTCTTGCTTAATAATATTTCTTAAATCCTCTATTTTTACGCGTTGTTGCTTCATAGAATCTCTATGGCGAATGGTTACGGTATTATCGTTTAAAGTATCGTGGTCTACCGTAATACAAAATGGTGTTCCGTTGGCATCTTGCCTTCTGTAACGTCTTCCAACAGCATCCTTCTCATCATAATCAACATTAAAATCCCATTTTAAATCGTCCACAATTTGCTTTGCTATTTCTGGCAAGCCATCCTTCTTTACCAACGGTAAAATAGCTGCTTTTACAGGCGCCAAAACACTTGGTAATTTTAAAACCGTTCTTGTTGTTCCATTTTCCAGTTCTTCTTCAACTAAGGAATTTGAAAATACTGCCAAGAACATACGATCTAAACCAATAGAGGTTTCTAACACGTAAGGCACATAGCTTTTATTTTCTTCTGGATCGAAATATTGTAATTTTTTACCTGAGAATTTTTCGTGTTGGGATAAATCGAAATCCGTTCTAGAATGAATCCCTTCCAATTCTTTGAAACCGAATGGGAATTTAAACTCAATGTCACACGCGGCATCCGCGTAATGCGCTAATTTTTCATGGTCATGGAAACGGTAATTTTCACCGCCCATTCCTAATGACAAATGCCATTTTAATCGGGTCTCTTTCCAGTGATTATACCATTCTACTTGTGTTCCTGGTTTTATAAAAAACTGCATTTCCATTTGTTCGAACTCACGCATTCTAAAAATAAATTGTCTTGCAACGATTTCATTTCTAAAAGCTTTACCTGTTTGGGCAATTCCGAATGGGATTTTTAAACGACCTGATTTCTGAACGTTTAAAAAGTTGACAAAAATACCCTGAGCAGTTTCTGGACGTAAATATAAATCCATCGAATTTTCTGCTGATGCACCTATTTTGGTACCAAACATTAAATTGAATTGTTTGACTTCAGTCCAATTTCTGCTTCCAGTTAATGGATCTGCAATTTCCAATTCTTCAATAAGCGCCTTTACATCAGCCAAATCTTCGTTCTCCAAAGATTTTGCCATCCGCGAAAGCGTAGCATTTATTTTTTCTTGGTATTCAACAACACGTTGGTTGGTTGCTAAAAACTGAGGTTTGTCAAAAGCATCACCAAAACGTTTTTCCGCCTTTTCGACTTCTTTCTCTATTTTAGCTTCAATTTTAGCGCAATATTCTTCAATAAGTACATCGGCTCTGTAACGCTTTTTAGAATCTTTATTATCAATCAATGGATCGTTAAATGCATCCACGTGACCTGAAGCTTTCCATGTGGTTGGGTGCATAAAAATAGCGGCATCAATACCAACAATGTTATCATGCATTTGTACCATGGCTTTCCACCAGTAGTCGCGTATGTTTTTCTTTAATTCAGCGCCATTTTGGGCATAGTCGTATACAGCACTTAACCCATCGTATATTTCACTGCTTTGAAACACGTATCCGTATTCCTTAGCATGTGATATTACCTTCTTAAATTTATCCTCTTGATTTACCATGCTGCAAAAATAAAAAAGCGATCCAAACAAATGAGATTGTTTGTTAAAAATTATGTGTTTGATTCATTTATTTTTTAGTTAAGTTTACAAAAGGGTAATTCTTACAATAGTGTATGTTAAAATCGTTGATTGATATATTTTTTCCAAAAGTGTGCTATGCATGCCTGAATTACTTAAATGATAATGAAGATACTATTTGTATTTCCTGCCGACACAACTTACCAGTTACCAATTTCCATTTTAATAATGACGATACTATTTTAAAAATATTTTATGGTCGTGCTAAAGTTGAAAATGCTACTGCTCTATTTAGGTTTGAGAAAAAAAGCCTTGTGCAACAACTTATACATGGACTAAAATATAAAGGTTACGAGAAAATAAGTCCTTTATTGGGTGATTGGTTGGGAGGTGAATTAAAAACTCTAAATAATTACAAAGACATTGATATGGTAATACCGGTTCCGCTGCATAGGAAGAAATTAAAAAGCAGAGGCTATAACCAAGTTGCGGGATTTGGAAAGCAAATAGCAGAATCCCTTAATGTAGCATATAAAGATGATGTGCTTTTAAAAATAACCAATACAGCATCACAAACGAGCAAAAAACGATTTGCACGTTGGAACCAAACGAGTGAATTATTTATTATACAAAACTCCACCTCCATTGAAAACAAACATATTCTGTTGGTAGACGATATTATTACCACGGGTGCTACTTTAGAGGCATGTATTTCGGTTTTAAATCAAGCAAAAAATATTAAAGTAAGTGTGGCTTGTATGGCCATAGCATAATTTAGCCATAAAAAAAACAGCAATAGGCTTGAAGCCTATTGCTGTTTTTTATTATTTAAAACATATAAACTTAAGATTTTACTCTGTTAAGTTTTGTTTCACCCATATCCGTTTTAGTTGAAATTTCGTCATCTGTAACAAGTTCTCCTGTAACATTTATTACCATGTCACCATTGAAAGAGAGTGTATAAGAAAACTTTTTGCCGTCAACTTTTCCATTTTCAATAGGTGTGTCGCCAAATTCGGTTTTCAAAGCTCCGGTAAGTTTATCGCCTTCAACTTTAAAAGTATAAGCCAATTCAAATACACCGTTTGGAGATTCTGCAGTACCTTTCCAGTCTCCATCAATCTTACTTTGGGCAAACGTGGTGAAGCACCCAGCAAGAAATAATAAAATAAAAATTTGTTTTGTCATAATAGTTATAGTTTAATTTGTTTTGAAATTTATCAAATAAATTCCGATTCTAATATACTTAACCAAATTTATTTCACTCGAGTAAGTTTCATATCACCTCTTTCACTTTTAATGACTATTTCATCATCGCTAACAAGTTCGGCATTGTTTTCAATAGTCATTTCATTAAAAGAAATACTGTACGAAAATTTGTTACCATCAACTTTTCCGTTTTCTAATGGAGACTCACCAAATTCCGTTTTCCAGATTCCTGTTAGTTTATCACCTTCAACTTTAAAAGTGTAATTTAGTTCGAATGTTCCGTTTGGTGTTTCACGACTACCTTTCCAGTTGCCGTCTATTTTGCTCTGCGCAAATGTGGAAAAGCATCCCACAAAAAATAATAATGTAAATAGATTTTTCATAATAATAATTGCATTTAGTTTGTTTGTGATTTAAAAAAACAGCCTCAAATAAGAAGTTCCTATTTGAGGCTGTAAATAAGGTTTAGAATTATTCCACTCTTGTAAGTTTCATTTCTCCTCTTTGGGTTTTAATAACGATTTCGTTATCGCTTACTAATTCTCCGTTGTTCTCTATGGTCATCTCTCCAAATGACATCGTGTATGAGAATTTTTTACCGTCAACTTTCCCGTTCTCAATTGGATTTTCACCACGAGGGGTTGTAGAAGTACCAGTAAGTTTGTCTCCTTCAACCTTAAACGTGTAATTTAATTCTACGGTACCATTTTGTCCTTCACGAGTACCTTTCCATTTGCCATCAATTTTGCTTTGTGCAAAAGTGGCAACACTTCCTAAAAAGAATAATAGGATAAAAATTTTTTTTGTCATAATTTTGAGTTTAATTGTTGCTAAAATGAATTTGTTTTTTATAAGATTTTTTCAATCTTTCATTAGACTGAATTAATCTATAATGGTTTAATTCACAATATCATATAATTCATTTTTTAATTATTCAATTAAGATAATAAAAAATCCTAATCAACAGACTTTTCATCCTTGATATTATATATCTAAAATTATGTAGGTTTGTGTAAAGTTCATTCGGTAATGAAATTAATCATTAATTTTTCATAAAAATGCTTAGAATCCCAAAGTGTTTACTAAAAATTTTATTGCTTTTCTTAATAATAACTTCCTGCGCCAAAAAAGAAATGACCATCGCAGAACTTATTAAAAAAACAGCAAAAGAACAGTTTTTTGCACATCCAAATTATTATGGAGCATCAGCTAGGGTTACTTACCTTGATAGCGTTATTAAATTAGCTTCTGAAGACCAAAAAGACAGCTATAATTTAATGAGGGCTGAGTCGCTTTTATATGCCGGAAAGTCAAAAGACGCCATTAAGGCCTTGGAACTTTTATTGGAAAAAAGCAAAAAAGGCTTGTTGAGATATACTTTAAACTATGATGATGAAAAAAAAATAAGCATTTTGTTAGCAATTGCTTATATGAGATTAGGAGAACAGGAAAACTGCATACATCACCACGACGCCTCTGCTTCATGTATTGTTCCTATACAACCAAAAGGTTATCATCACATGCCAGAGGGGTCAAGAAAAGCTATAGCATTATTTGAGCAATTCTTAGAACTGGACTCACAAGATTATACGAGTAGGTGGTTATTAAATGTTGCCTACATGACTTTAGGAGAATACCCATCGGGTGTCCCAGAAAAATGGCTTATCCCAGAAAACGTTTTTGAATCAGAATACCCGTTAAAAAAATTCGATGATGTTGCTCCTAAGTTGGGTTTAAATGTTAATGAGCTATCTGGTGGCGGCATTGTAGATGATTTCAATAATGATAATCTGTTGGATGTTATGGTTTCTAGTTGGTTTCCTTCGCATCACCTAAGATATTTTGTAAATAATGGAGATGGTACTTTTACGGAAAAATCTGAAACAGCAGGTATCATGGAAATGGGTGGTGGATTGAATATAGTACAAGCTGATTATAATAATGATGGCTTTTTAGATGTTTTCATTTTAAGGGGAGCATGGATGGGAGCTTATGGTAAACAACCTAATTCTTTGTTGCGCAATAATGGAGATGATACATTTACCGATGTCACCATAGAAGCTGGTTTACTTTCTTTTAATCCTACACAAACAGCTACATGGGCCGATTTTAACAATGATGGATGGTTAGATTTGTTTGTGGGAAATGAAGCTGATTCAGAAAATATAAATGAATCCGAATTTTATTTAAACAATGGAGATGGCACTTTCACGAACAATACTATTAGCGCAGGGCTTACCATAACCACTGCTAGCAAGCCCTATTTTGTTAAGGGTTCTACCGCTATCGACTTTAATAATGATGGTTGGATGGATATATACATATCCACACTTTTTCCTGGCAGTAAAAATCTTTTATACATGAATAAAGGAGTAGATAAATTAGGGAATTTAACATTTGATGAAATTGGGGAAAGCATTGGTTTAGGAGAAGAAATTTCAACGTTCCCTACTTGGTCATTTGATTATAATAACGATGGATGGGCAGATATTTTTGTGTCTGGTTACAGACCCCTAACGACTATCCCTATTACAGGCGAAATTGTACGTGAACTTTTGGGCGAACCCTTTTTAGCAGAAACCATGCACCTTTACAAAAATAACGGCGGTGTTTTTGTAGATGTTTCCAAAGAAGTAGGATTGAACAAAATAGGATATGCTATGGGAGCCAATTTTGGAGATTTGGATAATGATGGCTATTTAGACATTTTTCTCAATACTGGAGAGCCAAACTTTCAATCTATTATCCCCTCTAGAGTATTTAGAAACAATGGTGCAGAATCGTTTCAAGATGTAACAACCGCAGGTGGTTTTGGAAATATACAAAAAGGGCATGGTGTATCTTTTTCTGATATTGATAATGATGGCGACCAAGACATACACACTGTTATGGGAGGAGCATTTGAAAGTGATGTTTTTTTTAATTCTGTATTAAAAAACCCCTATCAGAATGAGAATAATTGGGTGTCGTTTAGGTTAGAAGGCACCAAAGCAAATCGTTCGGCAATTGGAAGTAAATTAGAATTGACCACTATGGAAAATGGAAAACAACGTAAAATCTATAATACCATAAGTTCTGGAGGTAGTTTTGGCTGCTCCACTTTAAGGGCTGAAATTGGTTTAGGAAAAGCTTCAGAAATAATTGAATTAAAAATAATTTGGGCGGGTAGCGGCAAGCAACAAGTATTTAAAAACATTAAATTAAATTCTTTTTATAAAATTGTGGAAGGAAATCCCCAAGCTCAACATATTAATTTAAAACCTTTAGATATCTAGAAAATTTATTAATATTTCATACGTTCTACAAAACAAACTTAACGCTTACATTATATCTCTAAAATTATGTAGGTTTGTGCAAAAGTTTCATTTGGTAATGAATAAGACACTTTCAAATTTTATCTTAATAGTTTTTATAGGCGCTTTTTTTATTAACTGTGCTAATCGTGGTAATCCTGAAGGTGGCCCAAAAGACCTTGAGCCTCCCAAAATTGTAAACACAGAACCAGAAAATTATTCCATTCAATTTAATGGTAAAGAAATAAAAATTTATTTTAATGAATATATTAAAATAAAGGATATACAAAAGCAGCTCATTATTTCGCCCCCAATGAACACGCAACCAGAAATAATACCTTTGGGCAACGCCAGTAAATATATTAGCATTAAAATTTATGACACGCTACAGCCTAAAACTACATATGCCTTCAATTTTGGAAATAGTATAACCGATAATAACGAAGGGAATCCTTACCCTTATTACAAATATGTATTTTCTACAGGTGATTATATAGATTCTCTTTCGGTTAAGGGAACTATATTGGATGCTGAGAAACTAGCTCCAGATACGTTTGTCTCTGTGATGTTATATGAAGTAGATTCTACATTTACTGATTCCGTTATATACAAAAAACCACCTAAATACATAACCAATACATTAGATAGTGTTACTACATTTTCAATAGACAATGTAAAAGCAGGAAAATATATGTTGGTTGCCTTGAAGGATGAGAATAATGATAATAAATTTCAACAAAAAACAGATAAAATAGCCTTTCACAAAAGCTTCATAGATGTTCCAACGGATTCGCTATATACCTTAAAACTATTCAAAGAAGCTACTGATTTCAATGCGGTTAGGCCACAATTAGTTTCGGGTGAAAAAATTGCTTTTGGCTATGAGGGTGATTATAAAGACATGCAAATTACTTTAATATCTGAAGTGCCCGAAAGTTTTACATCCAGAATTACTAAAGATGCAGAAGCTGATACCCTTTATTATTGGTATCAACCAAAATTAGAGTTAGACTCTTTGGTTTTTAATGTGTCTAAAAATGATTTTAAACAAGATTTTGTTGTAAGGCTGAAAAATAATAAAAGAGACACATTACTTATTAATACAAACCCTCGTGGTACGATTGGATATGAGGAGGATTTTAAAATTTCTGGCACAACACCGTTTAAATCGTTCGATACTTCTAAAATAGCCATCATAGATAAAGATACTACCAACGTTACGTTTACTTCAACATTTGACACCATTACAAACGCATTGTCATTAAATTTTAAAAAAACCGAAGAGAATACTTATAATATAAGTGTGTTGCCTGAAACTTTTACGGATATTTTTGGAAACACAAATGACTCATTAAATTATAAATTAGTGTCTCCCAAAAAGAATACTTTTGGCTCTTGGAGATTAAAATTAATAAATGCTACATACCCTGTTATCGTTCAATTAACCAATGATAAAGGCGAGGTTAAATACGAAAAATATTCTACAAAACAAGAGGATTTGGATTTCTTGAATTTAGTTCCGAGTAAATATCAGGTCAGGGTTATAAATGACGTTAATGGCAACAAGAAATACGATACTGGAAATTATCTCAAAAAAATTCAGCCCGAAAATTCTAGCTATTTTGAAATTAACGAGCCTGTTAGAGCAGATTGGGATGACATACATCCTCTTGAATTAATCAAACAGTAAACATATCCCTATCATCCAAAAACCTCAGTTTATTTCTATAAAAATTAATTTGGTTTTTATCTAAAGTAGCTATTTCAATATGCTCCTTATTTGGCTTTATGGGTGTGATGTTATTCCCTAACACATCATACACTGCAGAATGCCCACAATATTCGTTATGATCTTTATCTTCTCCAACCCTATTCACCCCAATACAATAACTCATATTTTCAATAGCACGAGCTTTTAACAAGGTATCCCAAGCTAAAATTCTAGGCTTTGGCCAGTTGGCAACATAGATTAGCACATCGTAATTCTCTGTATTTCTTGCCCAAACTGGGAAACGTAGATCGTAACAAATTAACGGACAAATCTTCCAACCCTTATAGTCTATTACCAGCTTACTTGTGCCAGAAGCATATACTTTACCTTCGCCGGCAAGGGTAAAGGTATGGCGTTTATCATAATGGGTTATGGCTCCAGATGGTTCTACAAACAGCAATCGGTTATAAAATTTATTATTTTCAGAAATAATTAAACTTCCTAAGATAGCGGCATTGGTTTCAGAAGCTGTTTTTTGCAACCACGCTACCGTTTCCCCTTCCATGGTTTCTGCTATTAAAGAGGCATTCATTGTAAATCCCGTGGTGAACATTTCTGGAAGCACAATAACATCTAGATTATCATGTATGGTTTCTATTTTTTCAGAAAAATTTTCTCTATTCTTTTTTGGGTTTTCCCAAACCAAATTAGATTGTATTATGGCTACTTTAAGTTTGTCTTGCATAGGTTAAATGTAACTAATTTTTGCCTAAACAATATTCATCTTTTTCAATAAAAATGAGGCATTCATGTTTTTACAAATGCCTTCTTTCAATTTATAGTCGAAATAAAGTTCATCGTTAATAATTTCAGCATCAAAATAGTAGTTTTTAACTTCATCAAGTTCTTTTTCAATAGCGCATAAACTTAAATCGTGTGTTGCAATAATACCCGTAGCATGTGAGGCGACTAACTTTTCAACAAATTTGCGCGAACCAATCGCCTTATCAGTGCTATTGGTACCTTTTAAAATTTCATCCAGAACAATAAAATAGGGTTCTATTTGAATGGCATCCACTATATATTTTAAGCGTGTTAATTCTGAAAAGAAATACGAACTATCATCGGTTAAGGAATCCGTGGTTCGCATACTTGTAATTAGTTTTACTGGCGAATAGCGACTCGACTTGGCACAAACCGGCAATCCAACATTTGCCATAACGATGTGCAATGACACCGTTCTTAAAAAGGTGCTTTTACCCGCCATGTTAGCTCCTGTTACTATAAAAAACTGTTCGTTATTTATGGTGACATCACTATCTACCCTTTTTTCTTTTTTAAGCAAGGGATGTCCTAAATGTTCTGCTTCTATAACCGTTCCCTTCTCTATTATTTCTGGGAACACAAAATCGGGGTGATTAAAAACAAAGTTTCCTAAAGAGTTGTATGCATCAAAGAAAGATACCACTTCGAACCAATCCGTCACTTTATCAGCATGTTCTTTAATCCATTGCTCAATATGAAAACTGTTTTTTATATCCGACAGGAAAAGTCCGTTTCCAAAAATGGCCGAAATTAAATTATTTCTGTTATCTAAAGCGTCCAATGCCTTTGAAAGTTCAGTAAAAATAACCGAAGCTTTTTTCCCTTCTTGCTGAATTTGTTGTTGCTTTTGTTGTAATAACTCAGAAGAAAATGATTCATCCTCAATCAAATCCAAAAGCAAAGCATATTGCCTAAAGGTGTCTTTAACCTTATCTGTATTAGAGGATAATGCATTTATTTTTTTTACATACATACTACTAATACCTAATCCTAAAAGCAACCAATAGCCAATAATGGCTTGATTCGTTATGATATTAAAGAATATCAATCCAAGAATAATTAGTGATGCTATAGAGAAAATCATAGGAAGCCAATTCGCGAATTTTGGCAAAAATGATCGATGATTTTTTAACCATGTTATAATTTGTATTGCAGGCGTTTCAACATAAACAAAACTTGACTTTGCAGCATAAAACTGTCGCCATTCTGGTTTAGAACTGAGTTCCTTTATGGCTTGTTGTCTAGAAACAATGTCTTCTGTATTATTTGCTTTTAAAGCATTTGCTAACTCTTCAGAACCTTCTTTTATGGTGGTTCTATTTATAAATTGAAAAAAAGAACCGCGCCCAAACAAATCAATATCCAAACTATAAAAATGGGAGGGGTCTTGAAATTGCAAACCATCATTCCTATTATGAAAATCGCCCGAAGCGATACTGATTTCTTCTTCGTTAATTTTTACCAAGGCTTCATTAAAAAGCTTTTCGGCTTTTATATCATTGTATTTCGATAACAAATAAAGAAATATCCCAATTCCAATCACTGCAATAATAACAGCAACTTGCCATTGCCCGAACACAAGATAAATACCAAAAACCGTTAAAACAAAAACCAAAAGCCGGTACAAACTTAAAGCGGTCATTTTTTTATAAAGTTTGCTTACCTCTGCCTTGTAACTTTCTAAATGCTTTTGGTAATATTCTAAAGGATTATTCATTCTTAACTTTTAATGTGAATCATAAAAATAAAAAAGCCCCGAAAAATTCAGGGCTTTGTAATCTTTTATTATTTTTAATCTCTTGAGCCTCCAAATACTTGTAATCCCCAATATACTAGGTTAGCCAATGCGCCAATAGCAGCCACCAAATAGGTTCTAGCCGCCCATTTAAGTGCATCTTCAGAACCCGCGTATTCTTGTTGAGATACCATATTTTTGTTTTTTAACCAAGCCAATGCACGGTTACTCGCATCGTATTCTACTGGTAATGTTATAAAGCTAAATAAAGTTGCAAACCCCATCATCACTAAACCTGCAACGGCAACCCAATATCCCAAACCAAGACCAGCTGCTGCACCTAACATCAATCCACCAAAAACAACCCATTGCGACATCCCAGAGGTGACACTTACAATTGGCACTAAAGCAGAACGCATTTTTAACCATTCGTATGCTTTGGCATGTTGTACCGCATGACCACATTCGTGAGCCGCCACTGCTGCCGCTGCCGCATTACGGTGGTTATAAACTGATTCACTTAAGTTTACCGTTTTGTTTTTCGGATTGTAATGGTCTGTTAATTGACCCGGTGTTGAAATAACTTCAACGTCATAAATACCATGGTCTGCCAGCATTTTTTCGGCAATCTCTTTACCGCTCATGCCATTACGCAATTGCACTTTAGAGTATTTTTCAAACTTACGTTTAAGCGTACTACTAACTAACCAGCTTACAAGAGCAATAGCACCTATTAATATATAATATCCAATCATTTGTTTTTTATTTTAAAAATTTAATTTACGAAATAAATATAGCAATAATAACGCCAATTATACAATATGAAATTTTGTCAGATAAAAATAGTTAGGATGCCGAGAATTCCAAATTAAACGCTTCAGCTATTTCTCTGTATACAATGTTACCATTCACAATATTTAATCCTTTATTCAAGGGTGCACTATTTTGGCAAGCCTGTTCCCAACCTTCGTTTGCTAATTTAATAACGTAAGGCAAGGTGACATTGGTTAATGCTACTGTAGACGTATAAGGTACAGCTCCGGGCATATTGGCAACACAGTAATGCACCACATCATCAATAATATACGTAGGTTCTTCATGCGTGGTTGCTTTGGTAGTTTCAAAACAGCCACCTTGATCAACCGCCACATCTACAATAACGGTTCCGGGGCGCATGTCTTTAAGCATATCTCTGGTAATTAACTTAGGCGCTTTTGCACCTTTAATTAATACACCTCCAATGATTAAATCGGAATCCTTAATATGCTTTCTAATATTGTATTCGTTAGAAAATTCGGTTGTCACATTCTTAGGCATGATATCACAAACGTGCCTTAATTGTTTCATGTTTACATCCATAATAATAACGTTTGCTCCTAAACCCGCTGCCATTTTAGCTGCTTGAATTCCCACAATACCTGCGCCTAAAACCAACACTTTTCCTGGAGGCACACCTGGTACACCGCCCAATAAAACGCCTCGTCCTTTAATGGGTTTTTCAAGATATTTGGCACCTTGTTGAATGGACATTCTACCAGCTACTTCCGACATAGGAATTAACAAGGGTAAAGTACCATCGTGGTCTTCAACAGTCTCGTAAGCAATACAAACCGCTTTAGTTTTAATCATCGCTTTGGTGAGCGGTTCACTGGAAGCAAAATGAAAATAAGTAAACACCACATGATGCGGTTTAATTAAGTTATATTCCTTTTCAATAGGTTCTTTAACCTTAACAATCATATCTGCCGCAGCATAAACCTCATCAATTGTATCAAGAATCGTAGCACCTGCCTTGGTGTAATCTTTATCAAAAAAACCACTCCCAAAACCTGCATTTTTTTGCACGTAAACGGTGTGGTTTCTCTTAGTTAGTTCAAAAACGCCAGAAGGCGTCATGCCTACCCTGTTTTCATTATTTTTAATTTCAATGGGAACGCCAATTTTCATATGTATTATTTAATTTTTTTTGAATAGTCACTTCAATTGCAAAATTAAAATAATAGATTGAGAATAATGAATTATATGTGAAGTTTCTTGAACTTTTTTAGACGAAATGATTGATTTACTGAAAAAACAATAATTCGAGTTCGCTTTTCAAGGATTTTTGGTGTATTTAATCTTGAAATAAATGAGTAAAAAGGCGGAACATAAGGTAATGGCATTTGCCATAATCATGGACGGACTGTTTTTATAGAACCCATATACCAGCCAAATAAAAACCCCAACAAAAAACATGAGAAGCATGGGCAACGACAATGCGGAAACGTCCTTGGTTTTCCATGTTTTATACACTTGTGGCAAAAAAGCGGCGGTTGTTAAAAACGCTGCTACAAAACCGATAATTTCTATAATGTCCATACTATTTGATAATCTATTTAAATGGATTCCTGCGAAGGCAGAAATAAAAACCCGTCATTGCGAGGAACGAAGCAATCTCATGATGTGTACCTAAGATTAAACAGATTGCTTCGTCGTACCTCCTCGCAATGACGTTAGCCTACAATATTTACTATTTTTCCGGGAACTATAATCACTTTTTTAGGAGCACGGCCTTGTAATTGTTCTTGTGTTTTTTCGTGTGCCATGACCGCGTCTTCAATTTGTTGTGCATTAAAATCCATGGGTAATTCTAAGGTGAAACGCATTTTGCCATTGAATGAAATCGGGTAATTTTTACTGCTTTCTACCAAATGACTGGCATCAAATATGGGGAATGGTGCTGTGGAAATGGATTCGTCATGTCCCAACTTTTCCCATAATTCTTCTGCGATATGAGGTGCATATGGTGACAATAAAATTAAAAAGGGTTCTAATATTGCTCTGCTTTTACATTCTTGTAATGTAAACTCATTCACGGCAATCATAAATGTTGATACAGACGTATTAAACGAGAAATTCTCGATATCTTCCTGTACTTTTTTGATGGTTTTGTGGAGGGTTTTAAGAGCCTCCCCTAGCCCCTCCGAAGGAGGGGAATCAGAAACGTAAAAAGTTTCATTTTCTCCTTGATGATATAATCTCCATAGTTTTTTAAGAAACCCATGCACACCGGTAATACCAGCGGTATTCCAAGGTTTGTATTGCTCTAATGGCCCTAAAAACATTTCGTAAAGTCGTAAACTGTCGGCACCATAATCAACACATATTTGGTCTGGATTGACCACGTTGTATTTGGATTTGGACATTTTTTCAACTTCTCTTGAAACTTTTATTTTCGCTTTAGAATTAGTAACTGGTCTCTTAATATTTTCTTCCCTCAACCAATTATTGTAGTCATTAAAATCAAGTTCATCTTGAAGATTTACACATTCCAAAGGACTATGACTTGAGTAAGTTATAAATGAGATTTTATTCAAGTCAAATCCATTATTCTCGAAATCTGATAATTCAAGATTTAATTCTTTAACAACTTTTCCTAAATTATATTTAGGCCCTAAAATCGCATCATATTCTTTATTTCCGTCAATTAAATCATATGAGATAACAGCATTTGCCAACAAATCACTAAAAATGGAATCAAACAATTCGTCCCTTTCTCTCATCTCATCCTCAGGAATTTCTTCATTATGTAAATAATATCCAGTTTCTTTAATTTTATGGACAAAAGCACTCGTTCCCAAAATCATCCCTTGGTTAATCAGCTTTTTAGCATATTCATCCACAGGCACAAAGCCTTTATCGAACAAGAATTTTTGCCAAAAACGGGAGTATAATAAATGGCCTGTGGCGTGTTCGCTGCCGCCGATGTATAAATCGACATCTTTCCAATAGTTTAAGGCTTCTTTACTGGCAAATTCGTTTTCGTTATGCGCATCCATATAGCGATTAAAATACCAAGAACTGCCTGCCCAACCAGGCATGGTATTTAGCTCTAAAGCCCCACCTAACCTCCCCGAAGGTGAGGAATTCTCAAACTCATCTTTAGAGACAATATCAGCTTTATCACCGTATTGCAACCAATACCATTTTTTAGCGTTTCCTAATGGTGGCTCGCCCGTTTCGGTTGGTAAATATTTTTCAACTTCGGGTAATTTTATGGGCAAATGTTTGGCATCAATCATTTGCGGCATCCCATCTACATAATACACTGGGAAAGGTTCGCCCCAATATCGCTGGCGACTAAATACGGCATCGCGCAAACGGTAATTGGTTTTACCTTGTCCTTGTCCTAATTTTTCAAGTTCAGCAATGACTTTTTGAGTTGCTTCTTTATAGCTTAATCCGTTTAAGAAATCGCTATTGGCAATAATGGTTTTGTCCTTATCTACAAAAGCTTCTTTTGAAATATCTGCGCCCTGAAAAATATTGGGAATAGGAATATTAAAATGTTTTGCAAAATCGTAATCACGTTGGTCGCCACATGGCACAGACATTACGGCACCTGTTCCGTAGCCAGCTAACACATAATCGCCAATCCACACCGGAATGGGTTCTTTGGTAAACGGATGTTCTACATATGCACCCGTAAATGCTCCTGAAATGGTTTTTACATCGGACATCCGATCGCGTTCGCTACGTTTGGCGGTGGCTTCTATATAATTTTCAACCTCAGATTTTTGTGCTGGTGTTGTTATTTGAGATACTAATTCGTGTTCTGGAGCAAGCGTCATGAATGAAACACCGAAAATGGTGTCGGGTCTAGTGGTGAATACGTCTATAACATGAGATTGCTTCACTCCGTTCGCAATGACGTTGAACGACACACTCGCTCCAACCGATTTTCCAATCCAGTTACGTTGGGTTTCTTTTAAGGATTCTGTCCAATCGATAGTTTCCAATCCTTGAAGCAAACGTTCGGCATAAGCAGAAATACGCATGCTCCATTGGGTCATTTTTTTACGGATAACGGGATGGCCACCACGTTCGGAAACGCCATTGACTATTTCATCATTTGCCAAAACCGTTCCCAATGCAGGGCACCAGTTCACTTCGGTTTCAGCTAAATATGTGAGTCTATATTGTAATAAAATTTGTTGTTGTTTGACGGTATCAAAAGCATTCCAATCTTCCGCAGAAAAAGGTTGTATATTATCATCACAAACAGCATTTACTTTTGAATTTCCTTCCGAAGCAAAGATTTTTTCAAGTTCTGAAATGTCTTCCGCTTTATCACTATCGTTATTATACCAAGAATTGAATAATTGGATGAAAATCCATTGTGTCCATTTGTAATAACTTGGGTCGGATGTTCGCACTTCACGAGACCAATCGAATGAAAATCCGATTTGGTCTAATTGACGACGATACGTTTTAATGTTTTCTTCGGTTGTCAATGCCGGATGTTGCCCTGTTTGAATGGCATATTGTTCGGCAGGCAAACCAAAACTATCGTACCCTTGCGGATGCAATACATTAAAGCCTTTATGGCGTTTGTAACGTGCATAAATATCGGTAGCGATATAGCCTAACGGATGACCCACATGTAAGCCCGCACCACTGGGGTACGGAAACATATCTAACACGTAAAATTTGGGTTTATCCGATGTGTTTTCAGCTTTAAACGTTTGGTTATCGGCCCAATATTTTTGCCATTTGGCTTCTATCTCGTTGAAATTGTATATCATATATCAATTTTTTCTCGCAAAGACGCGAAGTCGCAAAGAAATCTTTAACTATTAGGGAAAACTTTGCGGCTTTGCGACTTTGCGAGCCTTCATTAAAAGCGCAAATTTACATTTTAAATAGAAAACAGTAAAGGTTTACAACTAATTAATCCATGCCATTTTCATAGCAAATTAATATCTAACATTAATATGTCTTTAAAATGCAATTTGTAATTTTGCCGTTTTAATAACTCTTCCTTTTTTGATAAGCAATTCAACCAAAGCCCATCTCGCTTTATTAGGAGCCAATACCATTTATGGTGCTAGTTATATCATAGCAAAAGGCATCATGCCTGAAAAAATCGATCCCACTGCGATGGTCGTTATCCGTCTTGGTGTTTGCACACTTTTATTTTGGCTGATTAAATTCTCGCTTACTAGAGAACATATTGAGAAAAAAGATGTGCTCATGTTTTTTATGTGTGGCCTGTTTGGTGGTGCAGCCAGTCAGTTGTTATTTTTTCATGGTATTAGTTTAACATCGCCCATTGATGCATCCATAATTATGACCCTGACACCTGTGGTTGTTTTGGTTTTTAGTTTGTTTATTTTAAAAGAATGCATTACAAAAAACAAACTATTAGGCATTGCCATTGGTGGTATCGGCGCCATTACACTCATTATATATGGCAATACGGCTGTTGGAACCAGTTCGTTCCTTGGCAATTTGTTTATTTTTTTAAATGCCTGCTTTTACGGACTTTTTCTTGTTTTGGCAAAAAACTTGATGAAAAAATACCATCCCATAACCGTTATTAGTTGGATGTTTTTAATTGGATTTATCATCGTTTTTCCGTTTGGAATTGATAATGTATTAGAAACAAATTTTGAAGCTTTTACTTTAAATTCTTATTTAATAGCGGGCTATATGGTATTATTCACCACCTTTCTGGCTTATCTTTTAAATATTTATGCTCTTAATCATGTATCGCCTTCCATAAATAGTAGTTATATTTATTTTCAGCCAGCGGTGAGTTTTATCATGGTAAGCATTTTGGCTTATACATTCATGGATGACACCTATTCCAAAGATATTAATTTGGTAAAAATATTAAGTTGTTTGCTGGTAGTTGTAGGCGTCTATTTGGTTAGCAAACCACAAAAATAGCGAGTAATCAAGAGGCAATAAAAAACAATATTTAAAGTTTAAACCTAGTAAACCATAAGTAATAAGATTTCTTTATTATTTTTACAACTTCAACTACATGATGTATGAGTTCAAGATTTGAAAAAGACCAAAAACGCCGATTAATTTCTTCTTATTTCTCAGTGGTATTAAGTATTGCTTTGGTACTTTTTTTATTAGGATTATTAGGCATGTTGGTGCTTAACGCCAAAAAAGTATCTGATCATTTTAAAGAACAGGTAGTACTTACTATTTACTTGAAAGAATCGGCAAAAGAAGTTGAAACCAAACAACTTGAGAAAAGTTTGGCGTTGTCTGAATATGTAAAGTCTATTGAATATGTTTCCAAAGAACAGGCTGCCGAGATTATGAAGGCCGAAAACGGTGAAGATTTTATGGATTTTGTTGGGTACAATCCGTTACAAAATAGTATTGATGTGCATTTAAAAGCAGATTTTGTAACTTCTGAACAACTTGAAAAAATTTCTGAAGAAGCGACTTCTAAAAACTTTGTGGATGAAGTGACTTACGATAACGATTTGGTGAACTTGATGAACGATAACGTTAAAAAAATCAGTTTTTGGGTATTGGTTATCAGTGGTATTTTTACCCTCATAGCGGTATTACTAATAAATAGTTCCATCAGATTGGCGGTATATTCTAAACGATTTACCATAAAAACCATGCAAATGGTAGGCGCTACCAAGCAATTTATTAGACGCCCTTTTGTTTGGCAAAGTGTGCGTTTAGGCATTATTGGTGCCGTTGTAGCTTTAATAGGCATGGCAATCGTTCTCTATTATTTAAACAAAACCTTTAGTGAGCTGCAACTGCTTAGCAACCCTGTGTTGGTTACACTTTTATTTGTTGGCGTTTTTGCCTTGGGAATCGTGATCACTTGGATAAGCACACATATTGCCACACAACGCTTTTTAAATTTAAAGACGGACGATCTATATTATTAGGTCTTGGGTTCTGGGTGTTGGGTTCTAGGTTTTGGTCCCAATAGCTATCGGGATTGGATTTTAAAATTCATAAATTAGATTTCCATTAACGCTATTGTTTTAAATAAATCTGTTAATTTGCACTAAAATCTTTTGAGAAAGATAATTATGGGAGATAAAAAACGTAAAGAAGACTCTAGAGGTGGATTTGTATTTGGGAAGAAAAACTACAAATTCATGTTTATAGGATTGGCTTGCATCGCTTTGGGATATGTATTAATGGCTGGTGGCGGTAGTGACGACCCCAATGTTTTTAATCCAGATATTTTTAGTTGGAGACGCATTCGCTTAGCACCAACTTTAATCTTAATTGGTTTTGGTATTCAAGTGTATGCCATTTTGTTGAATCCGGACAAGGAATAAATAATGGAAATTATAGATGCTATTATCCTTGGTATCATACAAGGGCTTACCGAATTTTTACCAGTATCTTCAAGTGGACATTTAGAAATAGGGAAAGCCATTCTTGGTGACCAATCAGTCCCTGAAGAAAGCCTCCTTTTTACAGTCGTTTTGCATTTTGCAACCGCTTTAAGTACGATGGTTATTTTTAGAAAAGACATATTAAGTATTGTAAAAGGAGCTTTAAAGTTTGAATGGAATGACGATTTACAGTTTATTTTAAAAATTGCTATTTCAATGATTCCTGCTGTTATTGTTGGATTATTTTTCGAAGAACAATTGGAATCATTATTTGGCGGCAATATTTTATTAGTAGGTTGCATGCTATTGGTTACAGCGATTCTATTATTTCTTGCCGATAAAGCTAAAGATACCGACAAAAAAGTATCATTCAAAAACGCCTTTGTTATAGGTGTTTCCCAAGCTATTGCTATGCTTCCAGGCATATCACGTTCTGGAGCTACCATATCAACATCTGTATTACTTGGTAACGATAAAACAAAAGCAGCCCGCTTTTCATTTTTAATGGTAGTGCCTTTAATTTTCGGAAAAATAGCTAAAGACATTTTAAGTGGTGACCTTACTTACGACAGCGGAAATTTTGCCTCACTTTCCATTGGTTTTATAGCTGCGTTTGTTGCGGGATTATTTGCTTGTACTTGGATGATATCTTTAGTCAAAAAAAGTAAACTCTCGTACTTTGCTATCTACTGCACCATTGTTGGGTTAATTGCCATTATATTTTCTTTATTAAACACTTAAAATGACTGCGGAAGACTATCAATCGGGTCAAATTTTACTCATAGACAAACCATTACATTGGACCTCCTTTCAAGTCGTCAATAAATTACGTTGGGAATTAAAGCAAACCTTTAAAATTAAAAACATTAAAGTTGGCCATGCTGGCACTTTAGACCCCTTGGCAACGGGACTTTTAATCATTTGCACTGGTAAAATGACCAAGCAGATTGATACATTTCAAGCACAAATAAAAGAATATACATGCACTTTTGTTTTAGGAAGCACCACACCTTCTTATGATTTGGAAACAGACATCAACGAAACCTTTTCAACTGAGCATATTACCAATAAATTAATTGAAGAAACCACAAAACAGTTTATTGGCGATATACAACAATATCCTCCCGTGTTTTCAGCCATAAAAAAAGATGGAAAACGCCTGTATGAATTTGCTAGAGCTGGTGAAGATGTTGAGATTAAAGCAAGAAGTATTTCAATACAGGAATTTGAAATTACAAACATAGATGCCCTAAATATTGACTTCAGAGTGGTTTGTAGCAAAGGTACTTACATCCGTTCTTTGGCACATGATTTTGGTAAAGCTTTGCATTCTGGTGCGCACTTATCGGCCTTAAGAAGAACAAAAATTGGTGACTTTAATGTAGCTGATGCTATTACCGTTGTCGATTTTATTACGTCACTCAACGACTAAGTTATTTAATTTTACGTATATTCGATAAACATTTCAATAGATTTGAACCTAACAAATCAACATAAAGCCCTACTTATAACCTTTTTCCTTTCTGGAACTGTGGTGTTTTCTGCTTTCATTTTCGACTTAAAACAACGTGGTGAATTAGCTTCTGAAAGTTACTACGAAATGGAACCAGAAAAAGAATTGACTGAAGAAGACGTTAAAATCCTTGAGGCTTTAGAAAAATTAAACAACACTAAAGCCGAGACGAATAGTGCTTTTAATGAAACTGCCGATAACAAACAATTCGCGCAAGCATACAAAACCATTGCACCGCCAGAAGATTATGAATATAAAAAACCTAGTGAGGATAATGATGAAGGCGATGGTGATAATTCGAGTGCTGTAAGTGAACAAAAACCGCTTAAGCCTGCTGTTAATAAAGAAGAATTATCGTCATTCAGTAAAGTAAATGATTTATTGAAAAAACAGCAAGCCGAAAGTGTAAATACCAAAAGCACCATTAGCTTTTCATTGGTCGATAGAAAAAAAGTTTACATTCCAATACCCGTGTACCTTTGTGAAGTTGATGGAAAAATAGTGATTAATATTACCGTAAACGACAAGGGAAATGTTATTGACACCTATTTAAACAACTCATCTACATCAAACAATGATTGTTTAATTGGTCATGCGCTTGAATACGCTAAAAACTCTCAATTTAGTGCCGATCCTTCCAAAAAAACGCAGGTAGGATCTATTACTTTTTATTTTATTGGCAAAAATTAGGCTCTAATCTGCAAAGTGCTTCAACAACATCTTCCATTACATTCAAGCCTTTATTGGTGTTATACCAATGTTGTAAATCTTCTTTAAATTCGGGCGTTAATTTACCATACTTCGCCTTAAATCTGTTAACATAAGCTGCGGCTTCACTAGGTCTGGGGCCATACGTATGTATAACGTTGCCAGATTTTGTGTCAATCATAATCAATTTAGGAATGGATTTCGTTCCCTCAGTTAAAAAAGCATCCATCAATTCTGGATTGTCATCCCGAAGCACTACTTTTAAATCAATATGATTATTTAACTCGGATAATTTGTTAAGAACAGGCAAAACATGGGCGCCATCGCCACACCAGCTTTCTATTATAACCAACCAAGTTACCTGTTCTTTAAACGATTTTATCTTCTTTTCAATATCTTTAGGCACTACAATGGTTTTGTCCCAGCGCTTCATTCTACTATTATTAAGTATGGTATAATTTGCTAATTTTTCAGTTTTTACATGTCCTGTTGTAGAGTTTTGTTCTGATAATTTTTTTACTAAATCTCTATAATCTTGGTAAGACATACTGTTATGCAAACCATTTTCAATAATTGCATCCATTATTTTCTTCATTTAATAAAAACAAAATTAGTACCTTGGTGTTACTTTAAAGATGACTTTTATCATGCTTTATTTTAATAACTCACAAAAATAATATGATTGAAAAACATAGATGTGGTTGGTGCCTTGGTGATGCGCTTTATGAAACATACCATGATGAAGAATGGGGCGTGCCTGTTTATGATGATGAAACCATTTTTGAATTTTTAATTTTAGAAACGTTTCAAGCGGGTTTAAGCTGGATAACCATATTGCGTAAACGTGAAAATTTCAGAAAGGCTTTTGATAATTTTGATTACAAGAAAATAGCCACCTACAATCAAGCTAAAATGGATAGCCTATTACTGGATGCTGGCATCATTAGAAATAGATTAAAAATTAATGCCACCGTTACCAACGCCCAAGCTTTTATGAAAATTCAGGATGAGTTTGGAAGTTTCAGTAATTATATTTGGGGATTTGTTGACGGCAAACCTATTATCAATAAACTTAAAAACTACAAAGAAGCTCAACCTACAACTACCATTAGTGACGCATTAAGCAAAGACCTCAAAAAACGAGGTTTTAAATTTGTAGGGTCTACGGTTGTGTATGCCCATATGCAAGCCACTGGCATGGTTAATGACCATGAAGTCGGGTGTTTTAGGTATAAGGAAGTTTAGTCGAAAATAATATTGACAAATAAAATACCTTAGTTTAGAGTTTGTAGGTTGTCCGTTACGGTTAAGCATAATAACTCTGAAAATCTGAAAATGGAATGAACATTAAATGGCCCTTAAATTGTGATTGCTTATATGCCTTATTAACATACGATTTAATATCCTCAGTCATTATATGAAGCAACTGCGATACTTTCTTTTCGCTAAATCCTTCAGCCTTGGTTAAATAACTTAAACTTGCTATCCAAGATACAGGTGTATCAAAAAGAATGAGTTGATTTTTACCAATCTGTTTGCCCTGAGCAAAAATTTTACGATTCCCTGAGTTAGACAATTCTATTTCAAAACGCTCTAACTTAGCAAGGTTATCCCTAGTTTCGTTTAATTCTGCCAAACTTTGCGGAAGTACTACCAAAATTTTTACTTTATCAAAACTCACACCTCCTAAATTTAAGTTTTGATTACTGTGTATTGAATCCATTAAAGGGGCTATAAACTGCTCAACGTATAAAATAGATAAAATTTCAAGACGCTTTGCCTTTTTATCGATGCCTCTTAATATTAAAAAAATTATCACTAGAATGAGTATCGTAATTATTGATTGATAAATCATATTAGAAACTCCAAAAAATCCAGAAGTCAAAATTGCAATGATTGCCGAGATAATAATGTCCTTTATTATGGATAAAATATTGCTCATTTTTAATAAATTATTGCCAAGGTTTAACCCAAAACCTTTTAATGCTGATACTCGTTTTTAATAAGAATCATAAATCGAATTTAGCAATTTTTTTTACACAACCAACCTTTTTCAATCGCTCTGGATTTAATGTAAAATAGGCTAATCTTCTCTATAATACTTATAATTCAAAAGAAAACTAATTATTTTCTTTAAGATAATAATCACGAAGAATAAAAAAGGATTGCTTTTTCATCCCTTTCTCTGATATCAAGCCTTTTCTATTAAAATCCTCTTGTATTCTTTTCAAAGGACGTCTGGAAGAACGAAAATCCATTAAAATCCAAGGCGACAATCCAGACAAGAAATCAATGTTTCTCATCATTTCAATATTGTTTTTGTAAACCTCGGATTGGTATTCTTCTGTCCAACGTTCATTTTTTTCACCATGTAAACCAAACAAGGCGCCACCACCAACTTCACTCATAATCATGGGTTTGTTATAGGCGCTTTTCCATTTAATTTCTGAACAAGATTCTGGCGCCCCGTAATACCATCCGCAGTAATTGTTTATACCTATCACATCCACAGCTTTTCCTAAAGGATCTTCTATTAACCGTCCTTCATTATCTTGCGATTGTGTGTCTAAAGCAGCTGTGATTAAACGCGTGTTGTCCAATTTTCGAGCATGCTCCGCCAGATTCGTTAAAAATGACAATCGAGCTACCCCTTCAGGTGTTTCATTGGCAACAGACCATAAGACAACGCCTGCTCTATTTTTATCACGAGAAATCATTTCTGTTAGTTGATTTTCTGCATTGGCATAGGTGTCAGGATTTTCAAATTGAATGGTCCAATACACTGGTATTTCAGACCAAACCATAAAACCCATTTTTTCTGCTTCCTTAACCATGGCTTCACTATGTGGATAATGCGCTAAACGAACAAAATTACAGCCTAAATCTTTTGCCCAGTTTAATAGTATTTTGCATTCTTCTACAGAAGTTACGCGCCCTGATTTAAACGGTGCTTCTTCATGAATGCAAATACCTTTTAAAAAGATGTCTTTACCATTCAATACAATTTTAGAGCCGTTTGTTTCAATAGTTCTAAATCCGATACTATCCGTTAATTTATCGGAATTGGTTTTAATAATAACTTCATATAACTTGGGGTTTTTAGGCTCCCAAAGTATGGGTTTTGCATTTATGGAAAATGTAGCCTTTCCACTTTGAACCTTAGCATTCACATTTTTTTTGAGTTCAGGAATACTAATGGTTACTGTCTCACCTTCTGTGGCATTATTAACCTTTACCCATCCTGAAATGGTGTTTGTTGAACCTTTGGATAATTGAATTGAATAATCTGAAATATGCGATACTGGCGTAGAAATTAAATGCACCGATCTTGTGATGCCACCATAATTCCACCAATCTTGGTTTACGGTAGGTACATTTTCTGCTTTGCGTTTATTATCTACTTTTACAATCACAAAATTATCACCTTCCTTTAATTTATTTGTAACATCAAATTGAAAAGGTGTGTAACCCCCAATGTGCGAACCAACAAGCTCTCCATTAAGATAAACAATGGCTTCATAGTTAACAGCTTCAAAATATAAATAGACTAATTCATCCTGTTTAACAGTATGCTTAAAATCTTTTTTATACCAAACAGTACCTTCATAATAATACAATTTTTCCATTTGCATATTCCAATCTCCCGGAACCATTAATTGAAGACTTGTATCAAAATTATATTCTATTAAATCGGATGGAGATTTCATTTTTGCATTACGGAAATAACCATCGTCTTTTGGTTGCATACGGTGACTGTAATACCCATTTTCAAGTGGATCGATAATGATGTCCCACAAACCGTTCAAGGACACTTTTTTCCTAGAGTCAATATTTTGCAACAAATTAGAAAATTCTGCTTCCTGTGCATTAAGTATTGAATTAAAACCTAATGCTATTACAATTAAAAAAAATCCGATTTGTTTCATTTTTATTCTTGTATTAAAGTTTATGATTCTGATTTAAAAACCGCTAAGGTTAAAGATACTAATTGTTTGCGTTTAAAATCATCTATTTAAAAAATCCAAAAAAAGGTCTCTAGGAATTTCTTCAGCTCCTAAACTTTCTAAATGCTTGGTGTACACCTGGCAATCAATCAACTTATAATTTGTGCTTTGAATAAATGTAATAAATGCCACTTTACTGGCATTACTTTCTTTGGAAAACATGCTTTCGCCACAAAACACACCGTTATTTAAATCTACGCCATATAAACCGCCAACTAATTCATTGTTTTTCCAAACCTCAACAGAAGTTGCATAACCTAATTCATGTAATTTCACATAAGCTTCAATCATATCCTTTGTTATCCAAGTATCTCCTTGTCCGTTACGCTTTACCTTAGAACAGGCAGTCATAACCTCTTTAAAAGCTTGATTAACCGTCACTGTAAAATCATTATTCCTTAATAATTGTTTCATGCTTTTAGACATTTTCAGCTTTTCTGGAAACAGCACAAAACGCGGGTTTGGTGACCACCACAAAATAGGTTCACCTTCGCTAAACCAAGGAAAAATGCCTTGCTTATAAGCATATAGCAAACGTTCTACGGATAAATCGCCTCCAATGGCAAGCAAGCCGTCTCGTGTAGCTTCGTTTACATCTGGAAATTTTATGTCTTTGGTTAGGAAATGCATTGAGAGTAATTATGTAAAATTAAAAAACCTCGAGGTTATGATGAACATCGAGGTTTTTTTTTAAAGACCCTTCGACTGCGCTCAGGGTGACATTATTTCATTTTATAATTAAAACGGTAAATCGTCGTGATCGTCTTCATTTAAATCACCAGCAGGTTCAAACGCATCCATCGGTGGAACTGGTGGTAAATTGCCATCAGAACTTGCTGCTTGTAAAGCTTCAACTCTCCAGCCTTGAATGGCATTGAAATATTTAGTTTCTCCTTGTGGATTCACCCATTCTCTTCCACGTAAGTTGATACTAACTTTTACTTGTTGCCCAACTTTATAATTATTCAGCAAATCTGTTTTATCCTGTACAAACTCAACTAAAATATGCTGTGGATATTGCTCATCTGTTGTGACTACTAATTCTCTTTTTCTAAATCCGCCACTCCCTACTGTTTGAGTTTCGCCAATCATTTTTATTCTTCCTTGAACTTCCATTGATTCTTATTTATATCTTTTTACAATTATATTCGTTATAACAAATATAGCCATTCTATCTTTCAACTAAAAACCGATTTACTAACAAGTTGAACAATAATATTAACAGAATTGCATTATATTTCATAATTAAAACTATCTATTAGTGATTTTTACAGATTATAGGAACACGGTGCGGTGGATAATGATTGTAGCTTCATTTGCTATTGTCTCCCTTATATTGTGGAAAACTTATGAGTTTTTCCAATATTTTAAAGATGAAGAACGCACCAAAATGGAACACTATTCGTTCGCCCAAACAGATTTTATAACGAGTAATCCAGATTCTAGTTTAGATGAACTTACCTTGAAAATTTTAAGAGGTAATAAAACCACACCTATGTTAGTAATTAAAGCTGATGGCAGTGTATACGACTATATTAATATTGATGAAAATAAAATAAGTGACTCGGCATATGTCCAAAAATTAATAGCACAATTTGAATCTGAAAACAGACCCATTCCTGTAGAAATAGAAGGCAAGATCGCACAAAAAATTTATTACGGCAATTCACCTCTTTTGAACAAATTAAAATATTACCCGCTAGCATTATTACTCATTATTTTTCTGTTCTCAGCAGTTATATTCTTTTTTTATAAAAGCAACAAAAATGCTACTCAAAACAAATTATGGTCGGGTATGGCAAAAGAAACGGCACATCAAATCGGTACACCGCTTTCATCTTTAATTGGCTGGACGGAAATTTTAAAAAGCGAAAACTTAAATCCAGATTACATACTGGAAATTGAAAAAGATATTGACAGGCTACAAACCATTACCGAACGCTTTAGTAAAATAGGCTCTGTACCCACTTTAGAAATGGTTGATATCATTAAAGAAACCATTGATTCTTATGATTATTTAAAATCCCGATCCTCTAAACTTGTAGAATTTGAAATCATTACTCCAGAAGGTGATATTCCTGTAAACTTAAACAAGCAATTATACAGTTGGGTGATAGAAAACTTGGTTAAAAACGCTATTGATGCCATGAAAGGGCGAGGCAAACTTACCATTGAAATATCACAACTTGAAGATGACGTGAAAGTAAGCGTTACCGATACCGGAAAAGGTATCCCAAAGAAATTATTTAAAAAGATTTTTGACCCTGGTTTTACAACCAAAAAACGAGGATGGGGATTGGGTTTATCGCTCACAAAGCGTATTATTGAGGATTTCCATTTTGGGAAAATTAAAGTCTTACAATCTGAAATAGGTAAAGGAACCACCATACAAATTGCATTAAAAAGAGCATATTATGCATGAAAATCTTATAACAGTTAAAGAAGTCTCCTTAAATAACAACTGCCCTGAATGTTACGGAAAAGGAGGACTAATGCTAACTTTTAAGCAAAAAGTTATTGAAAACCAATTGTATAAATCCATTACATCTGAAATTGAAGAAGACATTCATTGTAACAAATGCAATAATATTATTTATCCTGAACGATGGACAGATGACATTGAGCGTATTGTTGAATACCAGCAAAAAGCCTTTACACCAATGTCGGCTTCTACTTATGTGAAAAAAATGTCTTGGATTATTATTACCCTAGCTTTTATAATTGTACTAGCAATTGTTTTACTAGTTGTTATTATCTAAATCGAATTCTGCTTTTATAACATTGGCAGTCTCAATCAATTCTTCTGAAGTCATTTTTGTTTTTTGAATAAAACGAACATCTTCCATCGTGTTTAAAGGAATTAAATGCACGTGGGCGTGTGGCACTTCCAACCCGATTACTGTCATTCCAATACGTTTACACGGAATTGCTTTTTTTATGGCAATGGCAACTTTTCGTGAAAAAGTCATTAAGCCGTTATATGTGTTTTCATCTAAATCAAAAATCTTATCAACTTCCATTTTAGGAATACAAAGTGTGTGCCCTTTGCTATTAGGGTTTACATCCAAAAACGCTAAAAAATCGTCGGTTTCAGCTATTTTATAACATGGAATCTCGCCATTAACTATTTTAGTGAAAATTGAAGCCATAAAATCGAGGTTTGAGAGTGTTTTGTAAATATAAAAAGATTCCTGATTAAGATAATCAGGAATCTTTTTAAAGTCATTAATTTTTTAATTATTTATCTTGAAATTTCAATAATATCGAATTTCATAACGCCATTTGGCACTTGAATTTCGGCAACATCACCAACAGATTTACCTAATAAACCTTTACCAATAGGAGAATTTACAGAAATTTTTCCTGCTGCTAAATTGGCTTCACCATCCGCTACCAACGTATAGGTCATTTCCATACCATTGGTTTGGTTTTTTATTTTCACTTTAGACAATACCAATATTTTAGAAGTGTCCATTTGCGATTCATCTATCAGACGAGCACCTGCTAAAGATTCTTCTAGCTTAGAAATACGCATTTCCAACATGCCTTGCGCCTCTTTAGCCGCATCATATTCTGCATTTTCACTTAAATCGCCTTTATCTCTAGCCTCAGCAATTGCTTTTGATGCTTTTACACGTTCAACATCTTTCAATTGTTGTAATTCGTCTCTTAATTTTTTTAATCCTTCAGGTGTATAGTAAGATACTTTACTCATAACTTCATCGTTTACTTAATAAAAAGATTCCGAACCACGCTTACATAAATAGTGCAAGAGTTCGGAATAAAAAAATCCCGTTTACACGAGATTGAATAACAAAAGTACAAAATTTTAGTGATATATTAATGAATACTCTAAAAAGCACTTTCCTTCTTAACAAAAGAAAAATAGAAATATTAAGAGGAAATATACAAAATAATATGTCAATTTGCTTTTTGTTGTAACTTGCGTTTTAAAAAATTAGCGGCAAATGAAATCTTTCTTCTATCTATTATTGCTTGTTATTCTTTTATCTTGTAGTGGGGACTCAGTTGATAATAGAAATTGTAGATTCCTTTTAAATGTTGGCGTTAATGTGAGTGTAAACATGAATTTACCGCAATACAGTCAGCTACAATTTATAAGTAATTCTGTATATGTTCCTAATGCTGGCAATGCGGGTATCATCGTTACAAATACAGGTTCCGGCTACCTTGCTTGGGATGCTGGCGACCCAAACCATTCACCAAGTTCTTGTTCTACACTCACAGTTTCTGGGCTAAATGCCACTTGTGGCTGTGGTGATGAAAACACATATAGCTTGGTAACTGGCCAAGCCATAGGTAATGGCGATTTACAATGCCCATTAAAAAATTATAGGGTTGAACAAAATGGCAATAGTCTTTTGATTTATAATTAGCCTCCCCTAACCCCTCCAAAGGAGGGGATTAAGAGGCTTCTTTAGAATTTTAATGTCATTCCAATTAAGAAATTTGTAGTTGCTTGCGGATAATAACCGGCGCCTTCAATGGTTGTAACGGTTCCTGGATTTGAAAAATCATCATCATAAGTGAAGTAATACCCATTAGACACATATTTTTCTCCAAAAATATTGTTCACCAATCCAGAGAACACAATGGATTTAAAAATGGCTTTCGGGTTTATTTCATAAGTGATATTAAAATCATTCACAAAATAACTCTCTAATTTTGATGCTTCAGAATCGGTATTTCCCATAAACTGCTCACCAACATACTTACTTAAAAATGACATTTGAAAGTTCGTTGTTGGCTGAAAAACCAATGCATTTGCTGCAACAAAATCTGGTGAAAATGAAATGTTTGTTTTTCCTAAATCAACAAGCGCACCATCTTGTGAAATAATGGTTTCTTTGTTTTTATTCGAACTTATGGTGAAGTTTGGTTGAATGGCAAATTTCTTAGAGATTTGGATTGCTGCATCAACCTCCAAGCCTAATCTATAACTGGCACCACTATTGGTCCTTATTGGTGACCCAGTATTATCAAGTGCACCCGATAATACCAATTGCTCATTATACAACATATAATACGCATTGGTATTTATCCTGAAGTTATTGTTGGTGTGTCTCCAACCTAACTCAAAATCATTTAACTGCTCTGGTTTAATATTTGGATTGCTTTCAAAATCACTTCTACTTGGTTCCCTGTTGGCTCGAGCATATGACGCATAAATGTTATTGTTAACATCTAATTCATAAGTAATACCTGCTTTTGGATTGAAAAAACCATAGTTTTCATCAATATTAAAGGGCACCACGTCTGAGCTTAATCCCGTTGTTTTATAATCAACGAAACGCATCTGTAAATCGCCATACAAACTCAGTTTATCATTTAGTTTATAGGTAGCTTTAGTAAATATGCTAAAGTCTTTTTTCTTTCCAACGCCATCATAATAGTGGTCGCCTATTTCAGAATCACTTGCGTATCTTGCCCAGATAATTTCACCAAAATGCTTACCAACATAATTAGTGTAGGATGTTCCAAAAGACATATCTAGATTATTATTTTTATAATTGGCACTGGCAGTAACTACATAAAAATCGTTATCTAGCCAACGGCGACGAATTAAATCGGTTGTATTAATGGTTTCGCCTCCAACGGTTATTTCGGTTAAACTGTAATCCGCAAAATCTTCATCTTCTTTATATTGCTCAAAAAAGCCACGACCGTAAGTATAATTCAATCCTAAATTAGTTGACCAATTATTGTTATGGCGTTCATTCCAATGTAACTGATAATGATCTTGTTTATAATCATCTACCTCATTATCATGAAATCTGGTAAAACCATTTTCGTCTGTGTACATGCCTGACGGATTAAATGTTCTGTCAGTCGCCAAAGTTTCCGCATCGATACCATTCCATGCTTGGTAAGTAACTTCAGCGCCACCAAAAGCCAAGGCCTTAATCAAGGTATTATCATCTTTGTATGTCCCTTGAAGGAAATATGATTTTAAATCGGAAGCAGCTCTATCTACATACCCACCTGAATTAATTTGGGATAATCGCCCTGACAATTCAAAGTAATCATTGATTAAACCTGTACTAAATTTCACATTGTGCCTTCTGGTATTGAAACTTCCAAAACTATTGGAAATTTCAGCATTGGCCTCATTAGAAACTGCCTGAGTAAGCACATTAATACTGGCTCCAAACGCTCCTGAACCATTCGTACTGGTGCCGACACCTCGTTGCAATTGCAAGCTTTCGACCGATGATGTAAAATCTCCCAGATTAACCCAAAACGTTCCTAACGACTCACTATCGTTATAAGGAATACCATTTATAGTAACGTTCGTAGATTGTGAACTAACACCACGCACCCGAATCCCGGTATATCCAACACCAGCACCTGCATCGGAAGTAGTAACCACTGATGGTAGGTAATTTAATAAAATGGGCAAATCTTGACCTAAATTACGTTTTTCCAACTCTTTTTTAGTAATGTTTGAATGCGTAATAGGTGATGTGGCATTTACACGAACGGCGTTTACCAGAACTTCGTCGAGTGATTCAATTTTTGTTGAATCTTGTTGCATTTGATTGGTTTGTGCACTGGCACTAAAAATAATTAAGAAAAAAAAGAAAACAGATAGTTTCCCTTGATGAGATTCCTGCCTTCGCAGGAATGACAAAAGTTTGAATACATTTTTAAGAATAGTAGATTTCATTACGATTACGTTAATAATCGAATAAAAAGAGGTAATTATTCTTTGTTGTTAATAATTAATTTTTTGATAAATAAATATTTAAAAAATATCTGTAAGTGCTCATATCACTTGAAAATATATCTAAATAGCTATTTTATCGATTCCCTAAACAGCATTACCTGTTCTAGGTTCATTGGGTATGATCTCAGCCGATATAGGCACCCCTTTATGAGAACGATGCAAAGATATATTAGAATTTCAATTTACGATTTATGATTTACGATTTTTTTTAATCAATATCTGGTTTTTTTCTATATGCCTTTTTATCAGATAGGTTACGTTTACTTTTTAAACGTTTTTTTATAACTGCCCTAGGGATTTTTGTTGGAACACGCTTTTTAGGAATGATTAAGCTCTTTTCAATGAGCTCTAAAAAACGTTTAATAGCGAGTTCTTTGTTTTTATGCTGACTTCGACTTTCGTCGCATTGCAACATAAGAACACCTTCTTTTGTTAATCTGTTTTGAAGTTTATTTTGAAGCCGTTCCTTTTGCTCTTCATTAAAAACGGAAGATTCCAGTAAATTAAAAATCAATTCAACCTTTGACGATACCTTATTTACGTGTTGTCCACCAGCACCCGAACTTCGTATTGCTTTAAATGTTAACTCTTGTAATAAACCATCACTATCGAACATCACTAAACTTGATGGGCAGGTTTTAACAAATCGTTTACCGTTTTTACGGGGTTAAAGGTGCTTACTGGAATTTCAACAAAAATGGAATTCCAATGCGCCATACTTCCATTCCATAACCCTGGCAATTCATAAGCTTTAATATCAACACCGCCTTGGGATTTCATGGTAATAAACGCTGCTTTAGGATCAACAAAATCAGTTAAATTAAATTTATTGCCTTTATAATCCCTTACTCCACAAACTAAGTCGGTTGGGTTAAAATGAGTGGCACTGTTTGCGATATCTTTTTGTTCACTATTATCAAAGTCTATTTGGGCAAACTCAATAATTTCCAATGAAAGATTACCATTTTCATCTTTTACCCAAAAAGGGCCTCCACCAGGTTCACCTTCATTTTTAACCATGCCACAAACGCGTATGGGTTTGTTTAATTTATCCCGTAAATACCCTATTTTTTCTTCTGGGCTTAATTCTTTATATGCCTCACCCAAATCTACATTAAGCCTGTTTATGACGAACAATTCAATGTTATAAATTTCATCTTCTAATATCTCGTCTTCATCAAATTTATGCATGTATTTGAAAGCCTGTTCTTGAATTTTCAATAATACGCCAGCTACCAATTTTTTATAATCGGATAAGGATTTGTTTTGTTCAAAAACTACAATATTATCAATATTTTTTATGAAAATTAAATCGTAATCAAGCGTGTTAAGATTTTCTATTAAAGCACCATGACCAGATGGCCTAAACAATAAACTGCCATCTGCATTTCTGTAAAGTTCATCGTTTGCCGTTATGGCGATGGTGTCGGTAGATTTGCTTTGATAAGAAAATGACACATTAAATGTGGTGTTGGTCTCCTTTTCTAAATCCCCTTTGATACTTTCCAATTCATTATTAAACATCTCAGTATGCGCTTCGGAAACCGTAAAATGCAAATTAGCTTTGTTGTTTGATGAAGCGCACAACGTTGCTTCTAGCAAATGTTCTTTAAATGCTGTGGAAAAATGTGTTTTATATTTATGAAACGGTAACAGCCCTTTTGGATAAAAACTATAATTTAATTGGCTGGCGTCGAGCATGGCTTTTACAAATAAAACACATTGTTCACCTAAAGATAAATGGTCGAAATTAGGGGTTTCCTCCATGGCTTTATTTCTAACAATATCATAAAAAGGCAACTTTTCAAGACCATTTACAAATACTGAAATCTCTTTGTTCTTTTTTGTATAGTCTTCTATGCTTTCTTTATTTGGATCGAATTCATTTAAAAACTGAAACAAAAATTTGAACATACGTGAAGCGGCTCCAGAAGCTGGCACAAATTTTACGATAGATAAATTGTTGCGTTTACTATCGAATTCATTTAAATAATATTCAAATTTCGTTTGAACTCTTAATATACCGTTACCAATGCCTGCGGGTTCAATTAAATGGGAATATGTCATTCCCGACTTAATGGTTTGTATTTGAGAATTAACTTTTTCTACCGTTAAGCCGTAATTATTAATTTGTTGTATATCCTTTTCTGTAAACATAACATGTTATTTTTTTAATAGCTTATCTATATACTTTACAGCTGTTTCCAAGCGTTCTTTTTTATTTCCTTTTAATAAAACATACGGGCGATTGTTATCAATCAATGCGTTTTCAAAGGCCTTAAACATAGCCTCCCTATGGTCTGGTTTGTCTCTTAAATCATCCGCTTCCCAAGGGGTGTCAATATAAGTCAAAAAATATAAATCATATGTATTCTCTAAAGCATATTTTTCAAGAATTGGATCACAATAACCTAAATAATAAGCTTCTGAATATACTTTGGTTTCTAACAAATCCGTATCGCAAATTAAAATGGTATTGGTTTTTTGAGCAAGCTTATTCTCTAAATTCATTTGACCTTCAGCTATGGGTAATAAGTCCTGTGGTTCACAAGTTTTACGTTCGTTGTTCCATTTGTCTTGAAGATATTCCCGCGCATACTCTGGCACCCAAACAGAATTATAATATCTCGCTAGCTGTAATGACAATGTTGTTTTTCCAGTAGATTCTGGACCAAACAAAACTACTTTTATACAATTAGCTGGTTGTTGTTTAAACTTTTCTTCCATAAAAAATAGGCCTGTATCGCCAAAATTGTGAAAATTATATATTGAAACGACAGTATCCCCAACCCTCTATAAGCATATAGCGGAACAGTCATTATATCTGCTATAATCCAAAGCATCCAGTTTTCAATTTTCTTTTTTGCCATATACCACATAGCAGTAAAAAACATGCCAGAAGTAACCATATCAACATAATTTGATATTGTTATTTCATTACCAAAAATGCTGTAAACCACATATGTAAAAGCTACCGTTAAAAAAAACAAACCCAAACCAATCATTTTTTCCTTAGTGTTTGTTCTTGAAATTTTGACTACTTTTTGATTGTTCTCAGTTCGTGACCAATTCCACCAACCATAAATACTCATTATGGAAAAATAAAAATTTATCATCATATCTCCATATAATTTATCTAATAATAAAAGATAAACTGAAATTACAGTTGCAATTAATCCTGTGGGGTAAACTAAGATATTTTCTTTTTTAGCATACCAAACACTTGCAATTCCAGTAACCAAAACAACTGCTTCCAGAATAATTACAAAAGTGCTTTTATCTTGATAAGCTTTTAAAAAAAAATCAAAAATGGGGTTCATAATCGTGTCTGTCTGATTTTACAATTTTCATATACAACAAACCACGTTCTACAAGTTCAAAAGCTTCTTTTATTTCGGTTGTAAGCACCCGCATCACATCATCATAATCTCCATAAACTTGAGTACTTAAAGGATTTTCCAAAACTTTTAAATTAGAAGCCCTTAGTTTTTTAATAAAATGAATGATGGCAGGCTCATAAGTATCTTGCAATGGTGTTAACGTTAATTCTACTGATATTTTCATGTTTTTTAAGATTATAGACAATAGAAATGAGATATAAGAGCATTCAATCATCTGGATTTTTATCCTTTCAACTCATTAAAGAAAGATTCATCTTCTTCAAAAGCGGTACCTATGACTACTAAATCCGCTCCAGAATTATAAGCATTTTCCAATTGTTCTCTATTTCTAATACCACCGCCAACAATTAATGGAATTTCCAATTCCTGCTTTACCGAACTAATTATTTGGCTTGTAACGGGAGTTTTAGCACCACTACCAGCTTCCAAATATATAAGTTTCATTCCTAAGAGCTCGCCTGCTTTGGCAGTGTTAACAATTTCCTCGATACTTTTTCTAGGTATCGGTTTTGTTTTAGTCACCTTTTCAACAGCCGTTTCTTTTCCATTTTCAATCAAGATATAACCTGTTGGAATGACTTCTAAATTTGTATTTTTTAGTTTTGAAATAGCGTTTACATGCTTCCCTATTAAGTATTCTGGGTTTCTTCCAGAAATTAAACTTAAAAATAATAATGCATGGGCTTTGTTTGTGATTTGGGTAACATCACCTGGAAATAATATAACAGGAAGCTTAGTATGCTTTTTAATTTCTATTACTAAAAACTCAGTATCGTGTTCATTTACGGTGCTGCCACCAACAAAAATGTGTGTCGCCAGAGATTTGTTTATTTTTTCAATAAATTCAGAAACTTTTTCAATAAAAAATTTATCAGGATCTATTAAAACTGCCAATAGTTTCTCGCCATTTTTTATTGAATATTCTATGTTTCTATAAATACTATTCATTTAGGGAATGGCATAAGCACAAGTAAAACCTTCAAATTCTAGAAACTGGATATGGTATCTAACCTTTTTATTTTCATAATCAATCCAAGCTACCGTTTCCGTTTCATTATCCGAAACTGGAATAACCAAGCAATGCTTTTTAAAACTTAAGAATGGTGTTGCAAAAAGTTTATATAAGGCTTCTTTTACACACCAAATGGCAGTTAATTTTTTAATGTAATTCTCATCGTTTTCATGCAAATATTCCGCTTCGTAACCAATAAATTTATGAGCAATAACAGCTATTTTATCTCGTTGTTTTTCAATATCAATCCCAATACTACCATCACTAACTATCACTCCCGCAAAATTAAATGAGTGGGTAATTGAAATTTGTTTCCCATCCTTTAAATGCGGTTTTCCGAAGGCATCATAAAACAAATCAAAATCTGAATATCCGAATTCAGCCAAAAGCTTTCTAACACTTAAAAACCCGCATTGATGCAGCTCGCTCTTCATTCCTAAAACACGCCTTACACTTTCCGGTTTTAAGTTAACGGTTTGAAACAAGGCTTCAAAAGATTCCTCAATCTTCCAGATTTTAACAATTGTTTTTGAATTTGGAGTAATGGTTTTATAAAGAGGCATTTAATATTCTGAAAGTTATTAGTTATCTTTGCACAGTCTTAATTGATGATCATTTTTGATAAGCGAATTTAACTATTTAAGTTCTAATCTCAAGAATGTTTGGTTTTAAAAGAAAAAGAAAAATTGATATGAGTACAAAAACAATTCCTTACGTAGCTAATAAAGTGAAGGATATATCGCTTGCAGCTTGGGGTAGAAAAGAAATAGAATTGGCGGAAGCTGAAATGCCTGGACTTATGAGTCTTCGCGAAGAATATGGCAATTCTCAACCACTTAAAGGTGCTAGAATTGCAGGTTGCTTGCACATGACCATTCAAACTGCAGTTTTAATTGAAACATTACAAGCTCTGGGCGCTGAAGTAACTTGGAGTTCTTGCAACATTTTCTCGACTCAAGATCAAGCTGCTGCAGCTATTGCCGCCGTTGGAACATCGGTTTACGCTTGGAAAGACATGACCGAAGAAGAATTTGATTGGTGTATTGAACAAACCTTGTTTTTTGGTGATGACAGAAAACCATTAAACATGATTCTTGATGATGGTGGCGATTTAACAAACATGGTTTTAGACCGTTATCCAGAATTGATTGCTGGTATAAAAGGATTGAGTGAAGAAACCACCACAGGTGTTCACAGACTTTACGAACGTGTAAAAAATGGCACGTTACCAATGCCTGCTATTAACGTAAACGATAGTGTTACAAAATCTAAATTCGACAATAAATACGGTTGTAAAGAAAGTGCTGTAGATGCTGTTCGTCGTGCTACCGATATTATGTTGGCAGGTAAGCGAGTGATTGTTTGCGGTTATGGCGATGTTGGTAAAGGCACCGCTGCTTCTTTTAAAGGAGCAGGAAGTATTGTAACGGTTACTGAAATTGACCCCATTTGTGCCTTACAAGCAGCTATGGATGGTTTTGAGGTTAAAAAATTAGAAACCGTTATTGCCACTGCCGATATTATTATTACTACTACAGGAAATAAAGATATTGTGCGTAGCGAACATTTTGAAGCTGTTAAGGACAAAACCATTATTTGTAACATCGGGCATTTTGATAATGAAATCGATATGGCTTGGTTGAATAAAAATCACGGTCATACTAAAAATACCATTAAACCTCAGGTTGACAAGTACACCATTAACGGTAAAGATATTATCATTTTGGCTGAAGGCCGTTTGGTGAATTTAGGTTGTGCTACTGGCCACCCAAGTTTTGTAATGAGCAACTCATTTACAAACCAAACCTTAGCTCAAATTGAACTTTGGACAAATAGTGATGCTTACGGAAATGATGTGTATATGTTACCTAAACATCTTGATGAAAAAGTAGCAAGATTGCACTTAGCTAAAATTGGCGTTGAGCTTACAGAACTTCGTAAAGACCAAGCAGATTATATAGGTGTTGACGTTCAAGGACCTTTTAAACCTGAGTATTATAGATATTAGACAGTTAGAACGCTGCGCTTTTAGATATTAGAAACCCTTGCAACCATGTGAGGGTTTTTTCATTTCAATAAATATCCTTAAATTCCATAGAGATTATGGAATACAAAGAACCTAAAATAATTGTCCCGCGTTTTAACGAAGCTTCTGGTTTTTATACTACTAAAAAACGCTCTAAAATAATGAGCAAGATAAAAGGTAAAAACTCCAAGCCAGAATTATTGTTTCGTAAAGCCTTGTGGGCAAAAGGGATTCGTTATCGAATCAATAATAAAACACTTCCTGGGAAACCCGATATCTCCATAAAAAAATACAAATTAATTATTTTTATTGATGGTGAGTTCTGGCATGGTTACAATTGGGATGAACGAAGAGAAACCATAAAAAACAATCGTGGCTTTTGGATTCCAAAAATAGAACGCAATATGCAACGCGATAAGGAAGTGAATCGAGAACTACAAGATATGGGTTATATGGTTTTCAGATTTTGGAGCAAGGACATACAAAACGAATTGGACAAATGCATTAATGATGTTTTGGTTTATATAAATACTGGGAATATTAATTGATTCTCAAATTATATACAAAATCAAATCAATCCACTAAATCCTCTTCAAAATACCACCACAAACTTGAGTCAATACTGGCTTTCATTTTATTGATATCTATACCCTCTTTTAAAAAAACAGTCAGGTTTTCATCGCTTCTGTTTTGGGCAATGGTTTCGCTAATTTCAATAAAATCAATCTCATTAAAACTTTCTAAATGATGTTTGATTTTCATATCTAAAGACTCATCACTTAAATAAATTTTGATGGTTTGTTCGCTTGGGGTATTTCTAATTTCTGATCTGAAAGGTTCCATATAGCTATTAATTTTATTAAAAATATTGTTTTTTAATAGCCTAAGTTACTAATTTATTGAATGAAAATCAATTAAAAGATTCTTAATTTAAAAGAACTTGACCTTTATTATAAGCCTACCGAATCATAAACTACAACTCGTTCCCAAAGATGTTGGGATTCTTCAACAAATTTTAAGTGTGATGGTTCTTTCTGGTATTTATCTTGAATATCTTTTGATGGAAACGTGAGTATCAATGAATATGTGAAACTACCATCTACAACATCTCGGGATGTGCCTGCTGGCTCGCCAATAAACTTGGTTTTGGCATACTCACTTTTTGTCATGAAATTTTTAAGCGATGTTAAAAACGCTTTTTTGTCATCTGCGCTATCCGGATTTTTAAGCCAAAAATAAACAACATGGGTAAAATGATGGTCGAATTCGGGGTTTGGTTCTTGTGCTTGTATTTCAGATAAATTCATAACAAATAAAAATATTAAACTAGCTTTTAAAATATATTTCATAATCATTGCTTTTCGATTTATTCAAAAATACAACAATTTAATTTTGAACCTAGTAAAAATAGGTCTATGGATTAAAAACTAAAAAACCTTTCTTTTTTCCGAATGGGCCTTAGGATATTTAATAAAATGGTTTTACTCTACTAAAAAATCGGGTTTAAACTTAGCGATACTTAACAATTTGATAAATCCAGTTGTCTAAAAATTGAGTTTAAATATTAGATATTTGAGGTACTGAATTGATTCCCTATTAAACAAAAACCATTATGAAAATCCAATCCAAATTTATTTTAGTTTTCTGTTGTTTACTAAGTCTGTACTCTTGTAAAAAAGAGAAACCAAGCCAAAGTGATGATATAAAACTTCAAGTAATGCATCCACGTGTGATCTGGACAGAAAAGCCTTCTGAACACGCTATTATATCTTGGACCAGTACACTTTTAGGTAAAGACAATTATGTTTTGTATGATACAGTTGCCAATTTAAATAACGATTCTGCTTTTAAATTGAATAGTTCAAAAGACGGGAAAATATTCATGAGGAAAATGGATTACGACGAAGGTGTTCCTGAAGCATTTTATCATCACGCAGAATTAAATAACCTAAAACCATCCACAACATATTATTTTAAAAATTGTACTGATAATAGCTGCTCCGAAATTTATAATTTTATCACAGCTCCAGATAAAGAACAACCTTATGCATTTATATCTGGTGGTGATTCCCGTTTGGGTGGTGAAAAACCGCGATTTGCAGGAAGAACACCCTTAGTTGAAAGAAAAAAAATAAACAAAATGATTGCCAAAATGACTGAAGAAGATGCTTCAATCATGGCATTTGCACACGGTGGCGACTATTGCACTACCGCAGATTGGCGGCATTTATATTATTGGTTTGAAGACCATGCTTTAACCATTACGAAGGACAACCGTATTCTCCCATTGATCATCACAAGAGGTAATCATGAACATGAAATAGGATTTCTGGAAAATTTTTGGTTAGGCGAAATAAGCAATGAGTACAGTGATGGTTATTTTTTCATGACTCAAATCACACCAAGTTCAGCGTTGATTACACTCAATACAGAAACCAGTATGGCTGGCGATCAATTAGAATTTCTTGAAGAGGTTTTGGAAGGACATCGTGCAAAAAATAATTGGATGTTTGTTCAATATCACAAACCAGCCTATCCTGCCGTAAAAGATTACGACAGTGAAGATTTCTACCACGTTCGCAAATATTGGGTGCCATTGTTTGAAAAATATAAAATTAGTTTGGCCTTAGAATCTGATGGACATGCGCTTAAAAAAACAATGCCCATCTTAAATGGTAAAGTTGACAAAAATGGTATCATTTACGTCGGCGAAGGCGGCTTAGGTGTTCCGCAACGGGATCCAGACCCAAGTAGATGGTATTTTGGAAAAGAAAGTATTGTAGAGAGCAAACACCATTTATGGAAAGTTTCTGTTTATGATTCTATCGCCAATGTTACTGCATTTGGAATAGAACAGGATACACTACACACCTTTAATATCCATGCTAAACCATTTTTAGTTGAGAGTATTGATAACTAACATTAGTTTAAAAGGTGTTACAAGTATAGTACAAGTCTTAAAATTCACCCTCTTAATCTATGTAATTGCTTTTTGCTTACAGTTAATTAAAGGTGCCGTTATAAGTTCTATTCTTGTGGTTGACAATGGTTTTAGCGAATCGTTTTCATTTTGGACAGAAAAGAGCCTGGCAATTGTTCTGATTTTTTGTTTGATAGGAATATTTTTTAAAGCTACCTATAAACTGTGCTTATGGGCCATCACCCTTTTTCTTATAGGCTATGCCTTGCTAAACTATTTTAATGGCGGCAAGTCTCTTTTGGAATTAACATTAATTTCTGCAATTTCAAAATGGTGGTTACCAATCCTAACTTTGCATGCCTTGAGTTGCGATTATAAACAAAAACCCAATTTTAGTCCGTTGTTTTTATTAGCTGTTCAGTTATCCATTTTTTTAATTTTTATGGCTCATGGCATAGGCTGCTTTTCAAAAAACGCTTTATATATTGATTACATCTTAGGATTTTTTGGTGATTATACTTCCATTACCTTGAAACAAAAACAAGCAGAACAATTATTGATTATCATAGGAATTATAGATATACTTGCAGCTATTTTAGTCCTGTTTAAACCTTTTAAAGCCCTAATATACTGGTTGATTTTTTGGGGTTTCCTAACCTCATTATTTAGAATTGTTGATGCCAGTATTTTAAACTACTCCGAATTTTTAATCAGAGTTCCACATGTTGGATTACCGCTTGTGTTGCTTATTTTTTGGAATCAAAAAAATAAAGCTGAAAATTATTCTTCCAGCCCAAGTTTGCCTAAATCGTAAAAATAGAAGTTTTGCTCCTCATTCATAGCTACAAACAAACCGCTTTTAAAGGTGTCATTTAATGGAGTAGCAACCACATCACAGCCATCGGTTTGCTTGGTGGTAAGATTTATTTGTTTGATAAAAGCGTTGGTTTCTCTTGAAAAAATATTAAAAGTTTCGGCTTGTTGATTAGAGACAATAATGTAGCCTTTTTTTCCTTCTAAAGCAACAATGGCTATACCTTCGTTATCGCGTTTAAAGGTATCACCACCAAAAACACTGATTTCTTCGTTGCCCATTGCTGGCTCTGCATAATATTTCCTGATACCAAAAGTTTCATCGGAATAGTAAACATATCCAAGAGCATCATCTACAGCAATAGCTTCAATTTCTTTCTTACCACTGTACTTACCAAATTTTCTTATAAAGGTTAAAGCTACTTTGTCATCGGCATATTCAATTTTGTACTGATACAAGTACCCTTCGCTTGGCCCGTCTTTTCTACCCACAATAGCGTAAAGCGACCCATCTTTTGGCGACTTGTACAAACTTATGCCCATTGGTAGTCGATAGAGCTGATTGGTTTCATCCTCAAAAACTGGAAATCCCCCATTATCTAACTCACGCATATCTGGTACTGAGAATAGTCGTATTTGCCCACGTTCTCTTTCTGTAAACGACATGATATCCATAGTTACAGAATCATTGATTTTAAACCCTTGCCTAATATCAACATTGTTGGGTCTTTTTAAGCCTCTTATGGTTTTACTTTCGATAATTTTACCATTTAAATCGTAGGCGTAAATGGCGCCATCGGTATCCTTATCGGTGCCGAAAACGATGCTTTGTTCTGGATTTTCGTAGTTAACCCATATGGCTGGATCATCAGTATCGTGCAGTGATTTTTCACTAATAATATCGGGATATATTTCTAGTAGCTTATTGGTGTTACAAGAAAAAACAAGGCTTATTAAAGTGAAAATCAGGAATGGCTTTAAGGAATGGTTTATCATGATTTGAATTATTATAGTGTTTAGGTTAGTAGTAAAAATAAAAAAAGGGCAATCTCAACCGTGAAATATGCCCTTTTTTATCAATTATAATTTAAACAAATCGTATTTTAAACCAAAGGTTAAGCGTCTCCCATAATATTCCATTTGCATAGTTCTAGATTTCTCACCTTGGAAATAGCGCAAAGGCTGATTGGTGATATTATTTAAATCTACATATAAACTTAAATTTTTATTTATTGAAATATTGGCATTGAAGTCTAAAAAGAACTGTTCATCATAATACCTGTCTTCAAAAGCACGACCACCAATTTCATCTATGTAAGAATCTGAATAATTTCCAGATAAACGCAAGCTTAAGTTTTTACTAGCGTAACCTAAAGAGGCATTAAACATATTTGGAGCCGTTTGTGGCAAGTCCAAATCACTACGTTCTTCACCGTCTTCATTTTTAATGCCTTTGGCATCAGAGGTTAAATAGGTGTAGTTTAAATAAATACTAAAGTTTTTTGCAAAACCCGGTAAAAAATCCAACTGACGTTGTAATGAAAATTCTGCCCCAAGCACAGTAGCGCCCTCACCGTTTAATGGTTGATATACTTCGTAACCGTTGGTGTCTTCTGACTGACTTGTGTATACAAAATCTTTAATGTCTTTATAGAATACCCCTGCCGACAGGATTCCCACCGATTTAAAATAATGTTCTGCCATCACATCAAAATTCATGGAGGTTGTTGGATCTAACTCAGAATTACCTAAATAAATTTCTTCATCTTCATTGTTAATTTCCCTAAAAGGTACTAGATCAACATAATTTGGTCTTGCTAAGGTGTTTGTCCACGCAAAACGGAAAACCGTATTATCTGTTGCATCATATTTTAAATGAATACCTGGTAAAATATTAGTGTATGAACTTTCATCTTCCAAGGGATTAGTTCCTGCGAAATCGCCATCCACATCAAAAATCAATTCGTTTCCTATACTATTGATTCTGGTGTGTTCTAACCTTAAACCAACCAACATACTTAAATTATTGGATAGCTTTTGACTAGTCATAGCGTAACCAGCGTATACGTTTTCATCTACATCAAAATTTGCTGTTAAATATTCTTCTGGCAAACCTTCTGCTTCAAATTGAGCGGCATCATTTAAATTTAACCCTCCTAAAAACTCAGGAGTTGCAAATGCGCCAGTAGCATATTGCCTTCCTGCTAAAAAATTAATATCCGAATAATCACGTGTTGGCACACCACCTAAAAATTCAAAACCTGCACTTTCAGGACTATATTCGGTAAAATCGTTATCTCGATTTTTGTTTTTTAATCTAGCTCTTACTCCAAACTTTAAAAAGCCATCTTCTTGCTGGAATAGGTTTAATGGTAATTTAAAGTTGGTAAACAAATTAAAATCTTTTTCTTCTGTATATTGATTTTCTTCTGTTAACTCACCAAATTCAAAATTATTTAAATCAGTATCATCCATATTTAATGGCGTAAATAATGGTTTGCGTTGACTGTTATTAAATATGATGTTGTACTCACCTTCATATTCCAAATAGCGCTCGTTTAAACGCTCTTCCGATGCTTTAGAGAACGAAGCCATCCAATCTATTTGCAAAGCATTGGCCAAATGCTCCCCACCTAAACTAAAGTTAAACATACGTTGGTCTTCTAAACGTCTGTTTTTATTTCGGCTGTTATTAATGCCTCCTTTGGATTGTCTCTTCACTTCTACGGGAAACGATGTTAAATAACCACTTCCATCTACTGTAAAGTCGCCTGGAGCAATATCTTCACCATCCAAAATTTCTTGCGATAAAGCGAATCTATTTTCACGATCATCTCTCCAATTGTAAATGGATTTAAAATAGATGTTATTATTGTCATTTAGTTTATAATCAAAATTTGCTGAAAAACTACGACGAATACGTTGCACTAAATACTCTCGAATCTCAGATACTTTAGCATACGGGGTTACCTCTACTTCTTGTAAATTATCTTCATCATCAAATGCATTATATTCAAATTCGTCTTCCCATTCTGCTTCAACGTTATCACTGCCAAAATCAGTATCATTGAATGACGCTGAAAGCATGTAGCCGAATTTGCCGTCGTTAGACTTGTCACCTAATAAAAATGAGCCATTAAGTATTCTTTTATTAGTAATATAACTTACTCCAGAACCCGCTGTTGCAGATAAACGAAAACCTTGAGGCGATGTTCTTGTTATTAAGTTTACAGAACCTCCTAATGCATCGGCATCCATATCTGGTGTTACAGCTTTACTTACTTCTATGGTTTGAATCATATCTGCTGGAATTAAATCCATTTGAACATTTCTGTTATCACCTTCAGCAGAAGGGATACGACTACCATTTAATGTTACGGAATTTAATTGTGGCGATAAACCACGAATAATAATGTTACGAGCCTCACCTTGGTCTACTTGCATCGTAATACCGGGAATACGTTTTACGGCATCGCCAATATTGGCATCTGGAAATTTACCAATTTGCTCCGTTGAAACAATATTGGTGATGTTTTGTTTATTTTTTTGAATGTTTAAAGCTCGTGCCTGTCCACCTAAAGAATACCCTGTAATTTCAACTTCATCTAATTCGGTGTCTCTAGACTTTAAAATTACGTTGATACTAATTGTTTCTGAATCGGATACAACCGCCTCTTGCTTAAAATCTGAATATCCTAAATATTTAATTGTCAAATGATAGGTACCTTGCGGAATATTCACTATGGTAAAATTTCCATCAAAGTCTGAAACAGTTCCTTTTTTTAGTTCTTCTATGACTACAGTTGCCCCAGGTACAGTCATACCGTTTTCATCTGCTATAACCCCTTTAATATTTCCATTTTGAGCTAAAATGGTTAACGAACATAGTAACGTAATACATAATAATACGTAGTGTTTTTTCATGATTGCTTTTTTGATTAGTTATTTAGGCGAAATAACAAAATAGCTCAATAAAGCATTTTAAACGATTTTTATGTTACTGTTAAATTATCAAGGAAAAAGCACCCTATTTTGCAATTATTTAACATTTAATACATATTCAGGAAAAGATGTTTGAAATAAAAAAGCCCTTTCTGAAAACAGAAAGGGCTTTTTCTTTAAAAAGAAAATTATTTCTTAAACCTCAAAAGGCTCGATAGAAACATAAGATTTGTTATCCTTTTTCTTTGAAAATTTTACAACGCCATCAACATAAGCGTGTAATGTGTGATCTTTTGATGAATATACATTCTCGCCTGGGTGATGTGTATTTCCTCTTTGTCTTACGATAATGTTTCCAGCTAGTGCAGCTTGACCACCAAAAATCTTAACACCTAAGCGTTTTGATTCTGATTCTCTACCGTTTTTAGAACTTCCGACTCCTTTTTTATGTGCCATTGTCTTAAGCTTTTATATTGTTAAACTTATCGGTTAGCTTATTCAGCTTTCCCGCCATTTAATTCGTCTTGCCATTTTTTTAGCTCGTCCCACTTACCATCAGCAGCTAATTGTGCTTGTGCTGGCCAAGTATCTGTTACGTGGTTTCCACGAACATCTGAAATAATTTCAGCAATCTTAGCAGCATCTGTTTTTGCTAATTCAGCAAACGTAGTGATTCCTGCTTCTGCTAATGTTTCAGCTATTTTAGGACCAATACCTTCCACTTTTTTCAAATCATCTGCTTTAGATGACGTAGCTTTTTTAGCAGCTGGTTTAGCTTCTGTTTTTGGTGCAGCAGCTTCAACTTTTGCTGGTGCAACTTTTTCAGCTTTAGCAGCTTTTTTAGCTCCTGAAGCAGCAATGCTTTCAATGATGATTTCAGTTAAAGATTGACGGTGACCGTTTTTAACACGGTAACCTTTACGTCTTTTCTTTTTGAAAACAATGACTTTATCACCTTTAAGGTGCTTTATGACTTTTGCTCCTACTTGAGCTCCGTCTATAGCTGGGGCGCCTACAGTTACATTGTCACCATCACCAATAAGAAGAACATTATCAAAAGCGACTTGCTTTCCTTCTTCTGTTTGTAAACGGTGAACAAAAACTTTTTGGTCTTTTACAACTTTAAATTGTTGCCCTGCTATCTCTACAATTGCGTACATAGCGTAACGTTTTATTAATTAATTTTGTTCAAAAATGAGCCTGCCCGTAGGCAAAGGCGGGTGCAAATATACTGCTAATTAATTAAACTGCAAATGTTTTATTTGTTTTGAAGAATATTTCTGCTATTTTTAAAAAGTTGCATGCAGGTAAGTGTTAAAACAACTGTAGATGCCAGTCCTTCTATTATAATTATGAAAACTAAAATACCACTTCCATAATCAAAATCAGAGAACCAATTTCTAAGTAAATTATTGGTAAATGCAGTATCTAAGTAAAACATATAAATGCACATAAATCCAGCAAATAAAACGGTTGCTATAAATCCGGTTGAAAGCCCAGTTTTAAAACCACTACCATAATCAAATTCATCACCACTGGCAATCTTATAATTTTTAATAGCCACATAAATGGCATAAGCCATTATAGGTCCGTTAAAAATTCTAAACCATGGGTTATTATGAAGACCTACAACTTTTAAGGCTAAAAAATATATGATTAATATAAGTGCTGTAAAAACCCCATATTTAAGTGCTACGGATGCAGAAGATTTCATAATGCTAAATTTTGATAATTACTAATCTACTAAAGTTCGTAAAAAAATATGTCTTATAATAATTTTTAGGTATTAAATGTATAATAATAAAGCATTTGCCGGTTGAAGTAAAAACATAAACAAGCAAAGCAATAAGTGTATTTGCTTTATTTCTTAACTTTGTTTGCACTAAATTTCAATAAAATGAAACAATTAAAATTTACAATTATCACCATGTTTGTGTTATTTATAGCAACTAGCTGTAAAAATGAAAACAAAGAATCAACTAATGAAAAATCCCAAATGCAAGAGGTTTTGGCAGTTCATGACGAAGTCATGCCAAAAATGGGAACCATTGGTAATTTAATAAGTCAAATTGATGAAAAAATAAAAGAAACCGATTCTACGGAAACTCTTGTGAATGCTAACCAAGATTTAAAAGATTCCCATAAGGGAATGATGGATTGGATGAAAGGCTTTGGTGAACGTTTTGATTCTGATGAAATTTTGAAAGGAAAGCCTTTGACAGACGAAAAGCAAAGGTTTTTAGATGAAGAAGAAGCTAAAGTAAAAGCACTACGGGATAAAATGAATTCAAGTATCAAAAATGCTCAAGAACTTTTAAAATAAATCAGGCATTTATTCTTTCCACTTGACCGTTTCCATAATGTGCTTAATATCTTTTCCTAAATAATTTGCTGCGGGCAAAATAGAATCATAATTGGGTTTGGCATAAAAATAAAGCGAGCCCGTTAAAAAATGATTTATACTATCGGTTACATAAAACTGTGCTTGTGATGCTACATCGCCTTTTAATTCTGAAAACATGCCATATACTTTTTTCTCTTTATTTTCATAAGGGTAAACAGGGATTTCATCTGCTTTAATCATATGTTCTGTTGTGAATTTTTGAGCATCGCGCAAAAAATCCATTAAATTATCTGGATTGTTATCTATAGATTTATACGTTAAAAATATGGTGCCTTTTAATGTTGGGTATTCAATATTAACGCCATAACTTTCTGTAGTACTTTCTATAGCTTTTGCTGTTATTTTAGTGGCCAATTGATTCACTTCAAATGAGAATGGCGCTTCGCCTTGAGATTCCACATATTCTGCCTCTGGATACTCTAACCTTAAATAGGCATTGGGTTTTGGCACAACATGGTCGCCACAAGAAAAACATATAGCAACCAACAATAAGAAATAAAAAGTTTTAGTCATTAAGTATCGTTAATTTAACAAGCTTTATTCGCTTTTTATCTAAAGCTTCAATAGTAAAAACGTAATTTTTAAAATTTGTTTTTGTGCCCTGCTTTGGGAAACTTCCTAATATTTCCAGAACAAACCCCGCAACGGTTTCTGCCTCACCTTTGTGGTTTTCAAAAACATTGGTTTCTTCAATCTTTAAAATTTTATAAAAATCCTTTAACGCTGTTTTTCCATCAAAAATATAATTGTTTTCATCTAATTTTGAATAGGTTATATCTTCCTCATCAAATTCATCGCTAATATCTCCAACTATTTCCTCAATAATATCTTCTAAAGAAACCAATCCAGATGTGCCTCCGTACTCATCAACCACAACAGCTAGATGTACTTTTTTATGCTGAAATTCCGCCATTAAATCGTCTAACTTTTTCTTTTCAGGAACAAAAAATGGATCCCGCATTAAGCTTGTCCAATCAAATTCTTTTCTATCTATATATGGCAATAAATCTTTTACATAAAGAATGCCAACAATTTGATCAATATTATCTTTATAAACAGGGATTCTTGAGTAACCGTTTTCGATGATTTCTGCCATGACCTCCGAATATTCTTGGTCGATATTAAGCGCAAAAATGTCTATTCTAGGTCGCATAACCTGTTTGGTGTCTGTATTTCCAAAAGACACAATGCCTTGCAATATTTTTTGTTCCTCCTTGGTCGTATCGTGTTCGCTCGTTAATTTCAGGGCCTCCGATAGTTGATCGACATTTAAATTGGCTTTTTGCTTCCCTAATTTATTATGGATTGCTATTGTGAAACGTCGCATGGGCAGACTTAAAGGCGAGAAAACCACATCTAAAACACTTAGTGGATAGGCCATAAACGTTACAAATTTTAATTTGTTTCTGCTGGCATACATTTTTGGTAAAATTTCCCCAAACAACAAGATTAAAAAGGCAATAATAACAACTTCTATAAATAATCTTAAAGTGGGTGATACCATATCTTTAAATAAAAAACCTCCCAAATAAGCAAATAAAATAACGATACTCATATTTATAAAAATATTGGCTACTAGAATGGTAGCCGATAATTTCTTTGGGCGTTCTAAAAGTTTGGATATAATTTGAATGGGTTTTGATTTCTTATCGAGACCATCTTCAATATCTGTTTTGGTAAGAGAAAACATAGCCACTTCGGCACCAGAAATAAGTGCAGAACACGCTAACAACACAAACATTAAAACAAAACCAGCAACAATTGAAAAATCAACTGCCATCATTAATAAATTAAAACTCGGGGGGTCGGGGTCCAAATACTTTGGTATTAGTTAAACAAATAAAAGCAATTCAAATATAATTAAAAAGGAAGATCATCTTCTTCATCTTCAATGGGTGGCTCATTAACCTTATGTTTTATTGGTTCAGGTTTTGGCACCGTTGCAGCACCTGATGATGCAGTACCTTCACTTTCTTTTTTAGTTGTTAAAAACGTGAAATCCGTACATTGAATTTCGGTAGAATAACGATCTTGCCCACTTTCATCTTGCCATTTTCTGGTTTTTAACCGGCCTTCAATATAAACCTTATCGCCTTTGCTTAAATACTTTTCACATATTTCAGCACCTTTATTTCTTACCACAATGTTGTGCCACTCGGTATTTGTAATACGCTCATTGGTTTGTTTGCTTGTGTAGGTTTCATTTGTCGCCAATGGAAAACGACCAACACAACCACCGCCTTCAAAATAATGCATTTTCACTTCATCGCCTAAATGCCCAATTAGCATCACTTTATTTAATGTACCAGACATAATCGTTTTATTTATAGAATAGCAAAATTACTCAATTGCACATCATTTTTTTAAAATTAGTAAAAAATTATGATAGCCAATAGGATTCTATTAAAAATTAAAGACTTCTATAAAATTCCCTATGACAATAGGTACGGCATAATTACGAACTTCGCTTACGGGAATACCATTGGCTAAGGGTGCATTCATATTTACAATCCAAAATTTAGTATACAAATGTTGGTGTGACAGTTTGTGGATTATAGTGTCCTTATTATATTGTGTGAGTTCAAAAGCTATTCCTTTTAATAAATGATGGTTTTTAATTAGCGGTAAAAAATTATCATAATCATTTTCTTGCAGTGTTTCAACTAAGGGAAATTGATACAAGTTCTGCCATATACCTTTCTCCTTTCTTTTTTCTAAAATAGTCTTATTATCTTCTGAAACTAAAACCAAAAAATTAAAATATTTCTTTTTGGCTTTGGCTGCTTTAATCTTAACCGGTAATTCTGAAACTCGATTGTTTTGTAGAGCGGCACAACTTTCTTGAAAAGGACAAACACTACAATTGGGGTTTTGGGGTTTACATTGCACGGCACCAAATTCCATAATGGCTTGATTAAATTCTGCAGGATTATTTTTGTCTATAAGTTGTTGCGCCAATTGCTTAAACTCCTTGGTTCCGTTGCTAGAGTTTATTGGAGTATCAATGCCAAAATAACGAGACAATACTCTGTATACATTACCATCAACAACAGCTGTGGGTTCATTAAAACAAATAGAAGCAATGGCACTTGCGGTATAATCGCCCACACCTTTTAATTTTAATAACTCTAGGTAAGTGTTTGGGAAAACACCGTTAAGCTCATTAACGATATACTTTGCTGTAGCATGTAAATTTCTTGCCCGGGAATAATACCCCAATCCTTGCCATAATTTTAAAACTTGACTTTCTTGGGCATTAGCCAGGCTAAAAATAGATGGAAACTCTTTTAAAAATGCCTCATAATAAGGTTGCCCTTGTACAATTTGGGTTTGTTGTAAAATAATTTCTGACAACCAAATGTAATATGGGTTAGTGGTTTGCCTCCAAGGAAGTTCTCGTTTACTGTTTGAATACCAACTAATTAAAGTTTTTGAAAATGTCATGGACTCATTATATGAAGCAAACAAAAATAAACGTTTATAATCTTAAATTTTAATGAATTAGGTTTGAAATATTGAATTTTTAATTCCTATATTTGCATCCCTTTTAAATATATAATAACTAAAATAAAATATTAAAAATGACGAAGGCTGATATAGTAGCAAAAATTTCTGAGAAATTAGGAATTGAAAAAGGAGATGTTCAAGCAACTGTTGAGACATTTATGGAAGAAGTAAAAACTTCTTTAGAAAGTGGAGATAATGTTTACCTAAGAGGTTTTGGTAGTTTCATTATTAAAACAAGAGCAGAAAAAACAGGTAGAAATATTTCTAAAAATACCACTATTAAAATTCCTGCACATAATATCCCTGCATTTAAACCTGCAAAAGTTTTTGTTGAAGGTGTTAAAGGTAGTGTTGAAGTAAAATAACGCATTAAAATAAATTATTAATCAAAAAATATACTATTTATGCCAAGTGGTAAAAAACGTAAAAGACATAAGGTTGCAACGCACAAGCGTAAAAAACGTAGACGCGCTAATCGTCACAAAAAGAAAAAATAATTCGAAGAAGTAGTTATAATAAACTACTTTTTTCGATTTTAAAAAACGCTCTTTGAAATGAGGTTTTGAAACGTATTAAACTTTTACGTGAATTGATCTCCACGGACTTAAAAAATCCTGTGAAAAAATAATGTATAATCCATCTGTACCGTTTGGTTCTGAGTTCTGGGTTCTGGGTTCTGGGTTATAAAGCCTTAAAACTTTTTAACTTTTAACTTTTAACTTTTAACTTAAATCTGAAAGTATGGATAAAAATTAACTCAATGGATAAAGAATTGATCATTAGATCTAGTTCTGAGCATGTTGATTTTGCCTTATTAAAAGATGGAAAACTTATTGAATTACAAAAAGAAGAAGGAGGTAACAACTTTTCTGTTGGTGATGTGTTTATAGCCAAAATTAGAAAATCTGTTCCTGGTTTAAATGCTGCATTTGTTAATGTAGGTTATGATAAAGATGCTTTTTTGCACTATCATGATTTAGGGCCAAAGCTCCCTTCCCTTTTAAAATTCACAAAAAATGTAAGCGCAGGTAAACAAAAAGATTTCTCTTTAAAAAATTTCCCATTTGAAAAAGATATTGATAAAGACGGCAAAATTGCCGATGTCTTAAAATCAAATCAATCGCTATTGGTACAAATAGTAAAAGAACCCATATCAACCAAAGGCCCTAGAATAAGCTCCGAGCTTTCTATCGCTGGAAGGTATATTGTTTTAGTGCCTTTTTCCAACCGTATTTCCATTTCACAAAAAATAGAAGACAAAGAAGAAAAAGACCGATTAAAACGATTGGTAAAAAGCATAACGCCACCAGGGTTTGGCATTATTGTACGCACTGTAGCACAAGGCAAAAAAGTAGCCGAACTAGACAAAGATTTACAAAACTTGCTAAGTCGTTGGACCGCAATGTGTAAAAAACTTATTAAAGCCCATCATCCAAGTAAAGTATTGGGAGAAATGAATAAAGCCTCGTCCATTTTACGAGACATATTTAATGATACCTTTACAAGCATTCATGTTGATGATGAAGAGCTTTTTTATCAAGTAAAAGATTATGTGCAAGAAATTGCACCAAACAAAGAATCAATAGTAAAATTGTATCAAGCAAACGTTCCAATATTCGAAAAATTCGGGATTGAAAGACAAATAAAAACCTCTTTCGGTAAAACCGTATCTATGGCAAAAGGCGCCTATTTAATTATAGAGCACACCGAAGCACTACACGTTATAGATGTAAATAGTGGCAACAGATCTAACAAAGCCAATAACCAGGAGGATACAGCACTAGAAGTTAATATAATCGCTGCTACAGAAATAGCCAGACAATTGCGCTTGCGTGATATGGGAGGTATTATTGTAATCGATTTTATAGATATGACCAATGCTGATAACAGGCAACAACTCTTTAATCACCTTCGTGATGAAATGAAAGATGATAGAGCTAAACACAAAATATTGCCTCCTAGCAAATTTGGTTTGATACAAATTACAAGACAACGCGTTCGACCAGAAATGAACATTGAAACCCGCGAGGAGAATCCGGACGGAGTCATTAATGGTGCGGAAGTTGAAGCTCCTATAGGAATTGTGTCAAAAATAACGCAAGACCTAGAGCAATTATTAAAAAAAGACTATAAAAAGCTGACTTTAAACACACATCCTTTTATAGCAGCCTTTTTAACAAAAGGTTTTCCATCAATACGTTCAAAATGGTTTTTTGAACACAAAAAATGGGTTAAAGTTTTACCAAGAGACGCTTACACATATTTAGAATACCACTTTTTTGATAAAAATGGTAATCAAATTAAATAACTTAAAAACCCTTACTATTTGTTTAGTAAGGGTTTTTTGTTTTTAAAAACGTTACGTTATCAAGTCGCAGGATTAGGAATCATAACATGTACCTCATTAATCTGTTTTAAAACATCTTCACTTAAGGTTACATGAATACTTTCTATATTTTCTTTAAGCTGTTCTAAATTGGTTGCCCCAATAATATTGCTGGTTACAAACGGTTGTTGGTTGACAAAAGCTAAACTCATTTGTGCCAAGGTCATGTTATGGGTCTCGGCAATTTTTAAATATTTTTTTGTGGCTTCGGTACATTGTTCGCTACTGTATCTAGCGAACCTTGGGAATAATTTCAATCGGGCATTATCAGCCGCTGTTCCTTTTATGTACTTACCAGAAAGCACTCCAAAAGCCATTGGTGAATACGCTAACAAGCCTAAATTTTCACGCATTGATATTTCTGCCATATCGCCTTCAAAAATGCGGTTTATTAACGAATAGGCATTTTGTATCGTAATCATTCGTGGCAAACTGTTTGCTTTGGCTTCTTCTAAAAAGCGCATCGTTCCCCAAGCTTTTTCGTTAGACATCCCAATATACCTGATTTTACCCATTTTAATTTGGGCTTCAAGTGCTTGTAGAACCTCATTAAAATTATCTGTCCAACTATCGTCGGGGTTGTGTTTATAATCACGAATCCCAAACGTATTAGTGTCGCGTTCTGGCCAATGTATTTGGTATAAATCTATGTAATCGGTTTGTAAACGTGTTAACTCGTTATCGATGGCTTCTTTTATAGAAACTGAATTAATTCCCGTGGTTCTAATATGTGCTGTATAATCGCTTGAGCGACCTACAATTTTACTTGCTAAAATAACCTTATCTCGATTTCCTGTTTTTTTTAACCATGTGCCTATTGTTTTACTGGTTCTTCCTTGCGTTTCGGGAGTTGCTGGTACTGGATACATTTCGGCAGTATCAATGAAATTTACACCTTGCTCTAAAGCATAATCTAATTGGGCATGGCCTTCGGTTTCTGTATTTTGATTGCCCCAAGTCATGGTGCCTAAACAAATTTTACTGATTCTTATATTGGTATGAGGTAGTGTTGTATATTCCATTTTCAGATTATTAGAATGCTTTGCATTTAGATGGTTAGACAGTTTGGACGGTTAGACTGGTTAGACTGGTTAGACAATTGGTAAAGATAAAAAAACCTTTCAGTGCTTTTAGTTCTGAAAGGTTTTAAAATTATAATAGGAGTAAATTTAATTCTCGCTTAATAACTTAGAAAGCTCATCCAATTTAGGTGTTAAAATAACTTCTATACGTCTGTTTTTTGCTTTACCTTCTGGCGTGCTATTAGTTGCAATTGGCGCATACTCCCCACGACCCGCAGCAGTTAAGTTTTCGGGATTTATAGAAGCATTTTCCCTTAAAATATTAACGATAGACGTTGCACGTTTGGTCGATAAATCCCAGTTGCTTGTTAATTGTCCACTACCTTGATAAGGCACATTATCGGTATGGCCTTCGATTAAAACAGCTATGTCTGGATTCTCGCCTAATACACCGCCTAATTGTTGCACAGCTCTTCTACCTTCCGTACCAACTGCCCAACTACCAGAATCGAAAAGTAGTTTATTTTCCATAGACACATACACCTTACCATCTCTTTGCTCAACGGTTAATCCTTTGCCTTCAAAATCGGTTAAGGCTCTGGAAATCGCATTTTTTAAAGCCGTCATGGCTGCATCCTTATCTGAAATGACTTTTTCTAATTCAGCTACTCGATTGGAACGGTCTGCCAATTCTCTTTTAAGGGCTTCCAACCGGGCATTTTCAGCAGCAAGCGCTTGTTCTTTAGCCTCAAGTTCCGCAAGTAACTCCCTGTTCTTTTTTGTGTTTGAAGCAATAGCTGCCGAGCTATTTGTTTCTAAGGCATCATACGATGCTTTTAAAGCATCATAATTTGATTTAGTCGCGTTGTAATCACTTTGCAATCTGTCACGTTCGGCTAGAGCAGCATCGTAAGCGGATTGTAATTTTTTCAATTCATTTTCAGCGGCTGTTTTTGCGCTTAAAAGTGTTTCATTATCGTCTGAAAGTTTTCTGTTTTCAGATTTTAAATCGGCGTACTTGGCTTCCAAATCTTTATATACTTTTGGCGATACACAATTTGTTAAAATTAAAGTTGCAAATAATAAAAGTAAAATCTGTTTTTTCATGTTTAATTTGGTTTTAATTATAAAGTCGTCAGTCTCAGTATTCAGTTTCAACATCTGTTAACTGCAACTGCAAACTGTTTACTATTCTTCTATTTCAATTAAAATGGGACAATGGTCGCTGTGAACGGCGTCCGACAATATAACGGCTCTTTTTAATTTTTCTTGTAATGGCTTTGTAATCATGGCGTAATCTATTCTCCAGCCTTTGTTATTAGCTCTAGAATTAGCTCGGTAACTCCACCAAGTGTAATTATGTGGTTCTTTATTGAGATGCCGAAAAGAATCAATGAATCCGTTATTAATAAAATTACCAATCCACATACGTTCTACAGGCAAAAAACCAGATACATTACTCAAACCTTTTGGATTATGGATATCAATTTCTTCATGGCAAATATTATAATCTCCACAAATAATAAGATTGGGAATGACTTGTTTAAGCGTATTTATATAATCATGAAACATATCCATGTATTCTAATTTATGTCCTAAACGGGCATCGTTGGTTCCAGAAGGCAAGTATAAACTCATAACCGAAAACCCATCAAAATCGACCCTTAAATTTCTACCTTCGAAATCCATCGAAGCAATTCCTGTGCCATATTCAACATGATTGGGTTTTATTTTACTTAAAATAGCAACCCCACTATAACCCTTTTTTTGTGCACTAAACCAATAATGATATGGGTATCCTGCTTCTTCAAAAATGTCTAAAACCAATTGTTCTTTCAACGCTTTTATTTCTTGTAAACAAATAACATCTGGATTGGCACTTTGTAACCAACCCATAAAACCTTTATTAATGGCAGACCGAATACCATTCACGTTATAGGATATAATTTTCATTTGTTAAAATAAGATTTTCAGCTAAAATAAATAATGCGTTACTTTTACGCTATTATTTTGTTTTGGATTTATCAAAATCTATCAACAAAATATTTTAAACTAATGGCAGTTTAAGTATCAATGAAGCAAATTGCAGCAATTCTTATTTTTTTAATTGGTTTTTGTGGCTTTTCGCAAAATCAACTTTCTAACTATAGAACTAAAAAAGTTGCTGTAAATGATACTGTTGTTATTGATAGTGTGAGCATCAATCCTAATTTGTTTTCAATAAAAGATAAAAATAATGTATTGGTAGATTCTACATTTTATACCATTAATTTTCCTAAAGCTATTTTAATTCTGAAAAAACCTTTGGAAACCGATTCTATCACCATCGATTATTTAAGATTCCCGGATTTTTTGACCAAAACCTACAAACAACTTGATGAAAATATTATTGTTGAAAATACCAGTAACCAACAAAAACTCTATAAACTGTCGCAACCTAATGAGGCTAAAAACTTTATTCCTTTTGATGGGCTAACGACTTCAGGAAGTATTTTACGTGGCGTGACTGTTGGTAATAATCAAAACTCGGTTTTAAGAAGCGAACTCGACTTACAAATAAGCGGAAAACTAAATGATAAAGTGTCGTTAAGAGCATCTATTCAAGATGCCAATATACCATTGCAGCAAAGCGGTTATTCGCAACGTTTGGATGAATTCGATCAAGTGTTTATTGAATTGTTTAGCGATACATGGAGCATTCGCGCTGGTGATATCGATTTACAAAATGCCAACTCTTATTTTGCCAATTTTTCTAAGCGTGTGCAAGGCTTGTTTGTAAATACTAAATTTGGCAATGAAGATTCGCAAACCAATGTATTTGCTGCTGGCGCATTAGTGCGAGGGCAGTTTACAAGAAGCCAATTTACGGCACAGGAAGGCAATCAAGGGCCTTATAAATTACAAGGGCAAAATGGAGAATTGTTTGTGCTTATCGTCTCTGGAAGTGAAACGGTTTACGTCAATGGCGTGGTAGTGCAACGTGGTGAAAATAAAGATTATATCATCGATTATAATGCCGGGGAAATTATTTTCAATTCCACATTTCCTATCACTTCTGAAATGCGTATTACGGTGGATTACCAATTTAGCGAACGCAATTATTCACGTTTGGTGGCGTATGGTGGAGGACGTCATGAAAGTGAAAAACTGAGTTTTGGCGTTTCGGTGTATTCAGAAAGTGATTCTAAAAACCAACCGCTTCAGCAAAACCTATCGGAAGAGCAAGTTCAAATACTTGCAAATGCTGGAGATGATAAATCGCTCATGGTAGCCCCTTCTGGTGTTTTGGAGCCTTATAACGAAAACCGAATTCTATACAAAAAGGAGTTTATTAGCGGTGTTGAAGCCTATGTGTTTTCCAATAATCCAGAGGATGAATTGTATCGGGTAACATTCTCTCAAGTCGGACCAAATCAAGGGAATTATGTGCTAAGCAGCATTAATGCCATCAACAATATTTATGAGTATGTAGCCCCAGTTGCTGGCATTCCGCAAGGAAACTTCAACCCTATTGTTCAATTGGTGGCGCCAACAAAACTTCAAATTGCTGTTTTAAACGGGCAATACAATCCGACCGAAAAAACCAACATTCGTTTTGAAGCTGCTGGAAGTAAAAACGATTTGAATTTATTTTCAACTGAAGATGATGCCAATAATGATGGCTTTGCAGGAAAACTAAAAATAACCCAAACCATTTTTAAAAAAGATAGTCTGTGGACTTTAGATGCTTTTGCGGATGCTGATTATATCCAGAAGAATTTTAAAACCATTCAACGCTTATACAATGCCGAATTTTCCCGTGATTGGAATATTGATACGCCTCTGGGAAACCAACAATTAATTATAACGGGATTAAATTTATTTCATCAGGAAAAAGGGAACGCCAATTACCATTTTGAGCATTTGGAATTCTCTGAAAACTTTAATGGAAACCGACATGTTTTTAATGCCAATTTATTTTTGAATAAATTCCAAATCACATCATATTCTAGTTTTCTAAATGCTGAATCAAGTATAAACACCTCAACGTTTTTAAGGTCATTCAACAGGATAACTTACAACATGAAAAACAATTGGGTTGGCACCAAACTCGCCATTGAGGATAATGAACAAACCAATATATCAACATTACAATTAACGCCATTAAGTCAAAAGTTCAAATCCTACGAAATCTTTACGGGTGTTGGCGATAGTTTAAAGGTTTTTGCTGAAATAGGTTATAAATTCAGGGTGAACGACAGTATTAGAAACAATCAGTTACAAAAAGTAAATAGCTCGAATACATTTTACTTAAAGTCGAAACTCATACAAAACAATAACACCAATCTGGCGCTTTACGCCAATTACAGAACGCTTAAAAACGAAGATGAAACCATTGAAGACGAACGTTCCATCAATTCCAGAATTCAGTACAATCAAAATCTTTTTAAACAACTTTTGCTATGGAATACCTTGTTTGAAACCAATTCGGGTGCCTTTCCTCAACAAGATTTCACATACGTAGAAGTAGAACCAGGGCAAGGCACTTACACGTGGATTGACTATAACAATAATGGCATACAAGAGTTAGAGGAATTTGAAATTACGCAATTTCAAGACCAAGGAAAATACATTCGGGTGCTATTGCCAAACCGGGTTTTTGTAAAAACCCACCAAAATCGGTTTAGCCAAACGGTAACGTTCAATCCGTCGCAATGGGCCGTTTCAGAAGATAAAACCGAAAAATTTTGGTCACATTTTTACAATCAAACCAGTTATTTAATCGATAGAAAAATAAGGCGTGATGGCAATAATTTTAATTTAAATCCTTTTGAAAACGATGTTAATAATCAGTTGGGCTTGCAATTAAATTTTAGAAATATGTTGTTCTTTAATCGTGGCAAACAGCATTATACAACGTCTTACACCTATCTGTCCAATAAATCAACAAACACATTATCCATTGGGTTTATTGAAAACAGTTTGAAAAGTCATCAATTGAATATCATTCATAAAATAGAGGAAAGTTGGTTGCTGAATTTTTTAACCGCTTTTGAAACTAATGAAAGCATAAGTGAAAACTTCGCCAGTAAAAATTATAATTTTAACCAAAACCGTTTTAATCCTAAAATTTCCTATTTACTGGGTGATAATACACGTTTCGATTTGTTTTACCAATATGCTTCCAAAGACAATACTATTGGCGATTTTGAGTCCTTAAAACAACAAAAATATGGCACCTCATTTACCTTTGCCAACAACGAAAAAGGCGCTATAAATGGCGAATTAAATTATTTTTCAAATACGTTTGAGGGAAACCCCAATACACCAGTTGCTTACCAAATGCTTGAAGGACTCCAACCTGGCAAAAATTTTACGTGGACTTTGTTAGCACAAAAAAAACTAACTGATTTTTTAGATGTCAATTTGAGTTATTATGGCAGAAAAACCGAAACCAGTAAAACCATCCACACAGGGAGCATACAATTAAAGGCTTATTTTTAAAAGCTTTATAAGAAATAATCAAGCATTTTTTTGTAATATTACTTCTAGTATGGGTAAGCTAGTTGTCATCCTTTATTCTTTTTTGATCCTTGTACAAAGTTTCAACATTAACATTGAAGATATTTCAAAGTTCAATGCCCTTTTGGAACATGCTAAATTCCATAAAGAGATGTATGGTGATACGTTTTTTGAATTTTTATCTGAACATTATGGCAATGACATGGTGTCACATGAAGATAAACATAGTGAACACGAGGATTTACCCTTTAAAGACCACCACCATATCCTTTGCCATTTAAGCTCCTCTTTCATACTTACACCACAAATAACCTATATTGTAAACTTTCAGGAATTCACAGAAAAACCTGTAATTTTTTTATACAAAGAATCTTTTTCTTCTTTTGAAAAACCCTCTATTTTTCAACCGCCCAAACTAGCCTAATTCCTTTTTATATTTTTTTAAACTATTCAAAATAGTACATATTGAATAGCTTTTATTAATTTCTGTTAAATGAATTATGTTAGAAAGCATTATAAAATTCAGCTTAAAGAATAAGCTTATTGTCCTACTATTTATTGCCCTTGTTATTGGTTCTGGTATTTTGTCCTTAACCAAAATCCCCATTGGTGCTGTGCCCGATATTACCAATAACCAAGTACAGGTAATCACTACATCTAGAAATTTATCTACTCAAGACATCGAGCAATTTATTACGTATCCCATTGAACTTGAAATGGCAAATTTACCAGGTGTTGAAGAAATTCGCTCGGTTTCTAAATTTGGTCTATCTGTAGTAACTATTGTTTTCGAAGATGATATGGGTACTTATCTGCCTCGACAACTGATTGCCGAAAAAATAAAATCTGCCAGCGAAAAAATCCCTGAAGGTTTTGGGTCACCGGAAATGGGGCCGATTACTACGGGCTTAGGTGAAATTTTTCAATATATTTTAGATGTTAAACCCGAATTTAAGAATCACTACGGCACCACAGAATTAAGAACTATTCAAGATTGGATTGTGAAACGACAACTTTCTGGTATTCCTGGGGTTGTTGAAGTGAACACTTGGGGCGGACATTTAAAACAATATGAAATTGCCTTAAATCCTCAAAAGCTTAAGGCTATGAATATTGATTACATGGCTGTTTTTAATGCTTTAGAAAAAAATAATAGCATTGCAGGTGGTGGTTATATTGAAAAAACCAATGAAGCTTTTTTTATTCGTGGTGAAGGGTTAGTAACCTCTTTAGAAGACATTGAAAACAGTGTTATAAAAAATGATGATGGCTTCCCGATTTATATAAAAGATATTGCTAACGTAGGTTTTGGTAGCGCTACTCGTTTTGGTGCCATAACAGGCAACGGTGAAGGCGAAAAAGTGCTAGGTCAAGTTATGATGTTAAAAGACGGTAATTCAAAAAAAGTTATTGATGCCGTTAAAGAGCGTGTCGCTTCCATTCAAAAGTCCCTTCCTGAAGGCGTGTATATTAATGGTTTTTTGGAACGAAGCGAACTTATTGGAAAAACAACATTTACTGTTGCTGAAAACTTAATCCTCGGTTCGCTCATCGTCATTTTTGTTGTGGTTTTACTCTTAGGAAATTTAAGGTCTGGATTGGTTGTGGCATCGGTAATTCCCTTATCATTATTATTTGCCATTACCTTAATGAACGTCTTCGGCATTGATGCCAATTTAATGAGTCTAGGAGCGATCGACTTCGGAATCATCATTGATGGCGCTGTTATTATAGTAGAATATATTGCTTTTCAAATTACATCGCAAAGCGGAAAAATCAAAGCCCTATCGTATTCTGATCAGCAATCAACCATTGATGCCATTACCCATAAAAGTGCCGCTAAAATGATGAACTCTGCAATTTTCGGCCAACTTATCATCCTCATCGTATTTATCCCCATTTTATCATTGAGTGGTGTAGAAGGAAAAATGTTTAAACCTATGGCACTAACGTTCAGTTTCGCATTGATTGGCGCCATGATTTTTTGTTTAACCTATGTTCCTGTAATTTCTTCAATGTTTTTAAAACCGAACAAACAAAGTGATAAAAATATTTCGGTTAGAATAATGAGGTTTTTAACCAAACTATATAAACCATCTATTCATTGGGCATTGGAAAATAAAAAAATAATCGTCTCCCTTGCAGGGCTTTTACTGGCAGTAAGTATTTGGATTTTCAGTACCATGGGAGGGGAATTCGTTCCTACGTTAGATGAAGGCGATTTCGTGATTCAACCCGTTTTAAAAACAGGGACCTCTTTAAGCAAAACCATTGAAATTACTACTAAAATTGAGCAAATCCTATTAGATAACTTCCCAGAAGTCGATCAAGTAGTTAGCAGAATTGGCGCTGCTGAAGTGCCTACAGACCCCATGAGTATGGAAGAAAGTGATGTTATTATTAAACTAAAACCAAAAGATGAATGGGTTTCTGCCGAAAGCAAGGATGAATTGGCCGATAAATTTAAAGAAGCACTCGCTATTATTCCAGGTATGGAAGTTGAATTTACACAGCCTATAGAAATGCGCTTTAATGAGTTGATTACTGGTGTAAGAGCTGACGTGGCCATTAAAATTTTTGGAGAAGATTTATCTGTTTTAGCAAATAAAGCCAATGAAATTAAAATGCTTATTCAGAATGTGGAAGGCGCATCAGACATAATCATTGAAAAAGTAGAGGGCTTACCGCAAATGACCGTTACGTTTAACCGAAGTAAAATTGCCAGATATGGTTTGAATATCTCGGATATAAACGAATTAATCTCCATGGGATTTGCGGGCAAAACCGTTGGGACTGTTTTTGAAGGCGAAAAACGATTTGATATGGTAATCCGCTTAGATGAAGCGCACCGCACAAATATAGAAAATCTAGAAAATTTATATGTTGACACACCCAGCGGATTAAAGATTCCTTTAAGTGAACTGGCAGACATAAAATATAACACAGGACCTGCTAAAATTTCAAGAGACGATACAAAGCGACGCATTGTAGTGGGCATTAATGTTAGAAACCGGGATTTACAATCGGTTGTAGACGATGTAAGAGACATTATTGAAAGCAACGTAAAACTACCCACGGGTTACAGTGTTAGTTATGGTGGTCAATTTGAAAACTTACAAAGTGCCAAAGCGCGATTGATGATTGCTGTGCCTATTGCACTTGTGCTTATTTTCATTTTGCTTTACTTTGCTTTTGGTTCTTTAAAAGAGGCTGCTATGGTATATTCAGCCATACCACTTTCAGCTGTTGGCGGAATATTATTGCTGTGGATAAGGGACATGCCTTTTAGTATTTCAGCAGGTGTTGGCTTTATAGCGCTTTTTGGTATAGCTGTACTGAATGGGATTGTTTTAATTGAACATTTTAAAGAACTCAAAGAGGAAGGCGTTACGAATATAGAAGAACGCATAAAAAGAGGTACTAGCGAACGATTAAGACCTGTTCTGCTAACAGCAGCGGCAGCTGCTTTAGGGTTTTTGCCAATGGCAATTTCCACAAATGCTGGCGCCGAGGTGCAACGACCACTAGCTACCGTTGTTATTGGTGGTTTAGTGAGCGCAACGATTCTTACCCTTATTGTTTTACCTGTTTTATACGCTTGGTTCGAAGAAAAAGCCATAATTAAAATGAATAAAAAAGTCATTATATCTATAGTCATCATGCTTTTTGCTATTAATATCGATGCACAAAACAAACCATTAACTATTGATGAAACTTTAACTTTGGCTATTGAAAATAATGCCGATTTAAAAGCATATTCATTAAAGGCTGATGAAACAAAAGCCTTAATTGGCAGTGCATTCGACTTTGAGAAAACAGCGGTATATTATAACTACGACGAAAACAATATAGCCATCAATGGTTTGCCTTTAAGGGTTTTTGGGGTTTCACAAGATTTTAAATTTCCAACGGTTTATTTTGCAGACAAAAAGGTGAATAAGGTAAAATCGAATCTTCAAGAATCCTCTCTTAATATTAGATTGCAGACTTTAAAGCGTGATATCTATTTGGCATATTATAATTTGAGTTATAATAAACATAAAGCTCAAACTTATAAATATTTAGATAGTTTGTATCAAAATTTTGCTAGCGCAGCCGAACGTCGTTTTGAATTGGGTGAAACTAATTATTTGGAAATGATACATGCAAAATCCAAAAGAAAGTTATTAGAAACTGCTTATAAAAAATCGTTACAAGATGTTGTTTTAGCCAAAGAGGAATTAAAAAAATTGGTGCAAGTAGATAGTTTAACAATCGTAGATGCTCCTTTAAAAAAGCTTGAATTAGAAACTATTTCTGTTGATAGCAATATGGGACTTCTATATTATGAAGAAGCTAAACACTATTACAAGGCTTTAAATCAGCAAGAAAAACAAAGCCTGTTACCCGATTTAAGTGTTGAGTATTTTCAAGGCTCCAATAGTAATTTAAATAATGTACAAGGCTATCAGTTTGGATTGAAAATTCCTTTACTCTTTAGTGGTAATGCTTCAAAAATAAAAGCATCTAAGATCGCCCAAGAAGTTGCCGAGAGTGAAAAACAAGATTATAAGGTTAAGCTAGATGCCGAATATCAAATGCTACTAGCAAAACTTCAACAATATAATGAAGCCATCCTGTATTATGAAACACAAGGCAAAACACTCTCAGAGGAAATTATAAAAACCGCCGAGCGTACTCTAAAAGAAGGAGAGATTGATTTCTTTCAATACATACAAAGTATGGAAACAGCAACCGAGATTGAATTAACCTATTTAGAGACTATCAATGCCTATAACCAAACTATTATTGCTATCAATTATTTAATATTATAAAGGATGAAACAGACATATACCATACTTTTTGCACTTGTTTTAATAGCTTGTGGAAATTCAGATAAAAACAATCAAACAGCCATTTCAGAACCATCAAACACCAACCAAGTTGTAATCACTAAATCGCAATTTACAAGCGAACAAATGCAGTTGGGTAAACTGGAGGAAACATCTTTTGATGAGACGATTAAAACCAGCGGCATGATTGATGTTCCTCCGCAAAATAAAGCAAGCATTAGTACTTTCATGGGTGGGTATATTACCAAAACCCCATTATTAATTGGTGATAGGGTAAAAAAAGGACAATTGTTAGTAACTCTTGAAAACCCTGATTATGTTGAAATTCAGCAACAGTATTTAGAACTTTCAGAGCAGCTTAATTACTTAAAATCGGAATTCGACCGTCAAAAAACACTTTATGATGAAAAAATCACATCACAAAAAAACTTTCTAAAAGCTGAAAGTAGCTATAAAAGCAGTCTAGCACAATATAATGGCTTAAGGAAAAAATTAAGCATGATGCGTATTAATCCAACATCTGTAGAACAGGGACAAATAACCTCAACAGTCAACTTATACGCGCCCATCGATGGCTATGTAACAAAAGTAAATGTTAGTAATGGCTCATATGTGTCGCCATCGGATATTATCATGGAAATTGTCAATACAGAACATATTCACTTAGAATTAGCGGTTTTTGAAAAAGATATTTTGAAAGTAAAAAAAGACCAAAAAATACTATTTAAAATACCCGAAGCCTCTCAAGACACTTTTGAAGCCACAGTACACTTAGTAGGTACTGTTATAGATGAAAAGAATAGAATTGTTAATGTTCACGGACATATTAAAGACGAGACCAAAACTCATTTTATTGTTGGCATGTTTGTAGAGGCAACGATAATAAACCAAGCTACCAGCTATTTTGCTTTACCCAATGATGCTATTGCCAAGGTTGATTCTGATTATTTTATACTGGCGCTAACTAATAAAACCAATGATGGTTTTCACTTTGAAAAAATTAAACTCGATATTGGAATACAAAATGAAACATATACCGCCATAACAAATCCTGAGGCTTTGTTGAATAAAGAGATTTTAACAAAAGGGATTTATATGTTACTTAATGAAGGTAGTGAATAACCAAAAAAGATTTTATAGCCCTACCCTATCTATTTCCTTAAAAACCGATATGATGGTATTTACGGCTTCCATATAAAATTTTGGTTGGATATTCTCAAAATCATCCGTAGGTTGGTGGTAGTCTTTATGGTCTGCCACTCCAAAATACAAAAACGGAATGTTCTTTCTGTAAAATGATGCATGGTCTGAAGAATACGTCCAATTTTCCTTTTGGTCTTCCCCATCATGCCCAGCAATAAGTTTTATATCTCCAATCGTTTTAAAATTTAAAATCAATCGTTTCAAATTTTCATTGTAGCGTGTACCAACAACAAACAATTCGTTATCATCGCTTCGGCTTATCATGTCCATGTTTAAGTTTAACTTAATTTTATGTAAAGGGATAATCGAATTCTCCACATAGTATTTAGACCCGCAAAGCCCCAACTCCTCTGCATCAAAAGCGGCTAAAATAACCGAATGCTTTGGTGGGTTATTTTTAAAATATTCGGCAAAAGTAAATAGCGCACATACTCCAGAGGCATTATCATCGGCACCGTTATATACACTACCATTCTTAATCCCCTCATGGTCGTAATGGGCACTAATCACCATATAACTATCTGGTTTTTCGGAACCTCGAATCCACCCTATTACATTGGTGGCTTGATAGTCTTTTTTTTGGTTTACAAAAGAAAACGATTGTTCAAATGTTTTGCTTAAAGGCGATAATCCAAAACTATGAAACTGATTAATAATGTATTTTTTGGTTTTAATGCCGCCATCAGACCCTGTTCTTCTTCCTTCAAAAGAGTCAGACGACAAGGTTTTTAAATGCATTAACAATAAGTCTTCATTAAAGGCAAGACTATCTTTTTGTGCATTTAAAACATGAAGTAGGGCAAAAGAAAAAAGACAGTAAAAAAATGTTTTTAAGTTCATAGACTTTTATAGGATGACCAAATCTAAATAAAAAATCCAAAGCAATTCATATTACTTTGGATTTATATTATATGAAAAAACAGTTCTATTCCTCTTCTTCCGATGAAGCTACTTTTTTTGCTGGTTTTACAGAAGCATCATGTGATTTATGGTATTCTTCTAAAAGATTCATAGTTGCGTTCAATAAATCCTTGGTTTCTAACAAAAGACTAAAATATAAGGTTGTGTTCTTTGGGCTTGTCTCTTCAGAACGGGTACGGTTGACCTGTTTTTGAATTTTGGATGTTACCAACCCTAAAATCTCTTCTTTTCTTCCTAAAATAACCCCAATTTGCTCAAAAGATCTTGACTCAAAAGCATTTTGCGTATTATTAAAAAAAGTGTCGAATCGGGTGTCAATTTCCTTTAATTCTTTTATTTGATTGAACTTTAATTTTTTATGATTGTTATTAACATGCTTATAACTCACTTTAGATATGTATTCTAAAGACTGTACAATATCTTGTAAATATGCTAAAATATGGATGTAAAAATTACTAGCCGCAACACTGGACTCATCTAAGTTTTTGATAAAATAGAAGATGTTATCGCGCAATTCATCAACCTCAGCAGATAATTTTGCAATTTGTTTATCATTCTTTTTTAATAATGATAAATCCTGTAGAGCCAATCCATTTATAGCATTTGTGTAGATTTTATTTCCACGTTTAACTACATTGGCAATGTTATCGGCACTTTCATGAATAACACCTTGTATGGAGCTGCTTTCAGAAGAATGCAAACGGTCTGATGTTTTGTCGGAATTCATTTTTTTAGTAAAGCTAATGGAGCTTTTAACGATAAGAAAACCAGCTATTAGGAATAAAACACCTATTGCAATTGGTCCGCCAATATACATAAGATAGGCCAAAGTTCCTGCAACCACAAAAGCAATTACTGCGGTTAAGAACCATCCAGCTATCACATTAAGCACACCAGCAACACGGTAAACGGCCGTTTCGTTATTCCAGGCTCTATCAGCTAAAGATGTACCCATGGCTACCATAAACGTCACATACGTGGTTGATAATGGTAATTTCATGGACGTTGCCGCCGCTATTAAAATACTAGATACAATTAAGTTTATGGAGGCTCTCACTAGGTCAAATGCAGGCAAGTCGGCATTGTCTTTCGCAGATACATTAGTATTCTCTTTTTCAAAGCGCTTGTTTATCTTTTCATGTATCGAATTTGGTAAAATGTATCTATAACCGTTAGATAATGCCACTGAAGAACGTACTATGGCACGCGATAAATAATTGGGTTCAAAACGCTCTTTGGCATCCCCCTCACGAGAAAGATTTAATTCAGTTTGTGTAACATATCTTGACTTTTTGGAAAGCCAAAGCGTCACTACCATTATAATCCCTGAAATAACCAATAGAAAAGTAGGTGTGCTGGCATCTCCTTTAAGACTACTCATGTTATACAAGGTATCAGAAACACCAGATGCTTGCCATAATTCAAAGGATTGCCATGCGGTAATTGGAACACCAACAAAGTTTACCAAATCATTCCCAGCAAAGGCTAATGCCAGGGCAAAGGTTCCAATAAGAATAATGAATTTATAAATATTGACTTTAAAAATACTGGTTAATATGGCACTGAAAGCAATCCAAAACGCAAAATTGACAGCTAAAATGGTCAATGTATTATTTTTGATATAATTTAAGGTATCTGCATCTATAAAAGATGTGCTTTTAAGTCCCTTTATGATGATAAAATAGGTAATAGCAGATGCCGCAATACCACCCATTAAAACATTAACCCAATTGCCATGATGTTGAAACTTGAACGACAAAAAGGCTCTTGCGACATATTGAACAAAAGAACCCACAGAAAATGCAATAACCACAGAAAGCAGAATACCATATATAATTTCTGTTGCCTTATCTGTATTAATATAATTATAGATGTCTGTAAAAGTTCCATCAATACCGTACACTTTTATAAGCGCCATGGCTACGGAAGCTCCCAATAAATCGAATACAATAGAAACCGTTGTTGATGTTGGCAAACCTAAACTATTGAAAAAATCCAATAGCAATATGTCGGCTATCATAACGGCCATGAAAATAATCATGATTTCGTTGAAACTAAACATGGAAGGATTCAAAATCCCTTCACGTGCAATTTCCATCATACCGTTTGAAAATACGGCTCCAAGAATGAGGCCAACAGAGGCTACAATCATGATGATTTTAACAGGTACAGCTTTTGAACCTATCGCAGAATTTAAAAAATTTACAGCATCATTGCTTACTCCTACTACCAAATCAGCAACTGCTAAAATGCCCAGGGCAATAATCATGTACAAGTAAATGTTTTCCATAATTTAACAAATAAGTTTGCAAATATCTTATGTATTTCAATAAGCTAAGTTACGCAATTGTTATTTTTTATTGCTTAATTCAATTTGAAATTAATTATTAAGCTAGGACATTAAAACAAACGAATTAATTAACTGCTATATATAATTGGAATCTTTAAAAGTTTACTTGAAACTGTAAGCGCAATAAGCTTCCTACTTGGTGATTATCTGGATTTATGAAATCCTCATATCTTCTATCGGAGAACGTGTACATGGCAACAAGCTCTATACTTTTATAAGGTTGCCACTCTACCCCCAATTCAAGTTCTTTTACCTCATAGCTTCTGGCATCAAGTTCATGCTTTTTGCCTCCATTGTAATACTGTACTTTAGCAAATGGATATATTAATTGTTTATTGATTGGCAACATGGCATTTAATGTAAGATAACCCCCATGTAGGTTTTGAACTTCTATACTATTACTAACTTTATTAAACTCGGGGCCTTTACCAAAATTATACTCGGCTTGAATACCAAAAGGTTTTGGGTATAATATAGCAGATACGGCAAAACGTTGGTCTATGTAAGTATTGTCTTCTCTATGCTGAACCCCTTCCGATATTTGTTTGCTATCAATAGTATAGTCACCAGTATAAGCTTGAATTCCAGCCTCAAAAATTTGCGTACCAATTTCAAAAGGATATGCTAAGCGAGCAACAATGTGCTTTTTATTGTTCAGTTCTTCTAAATTTGCCGTTTGTCCGTTGTAAACACCCAAGCCCAAAACACCGTAATCGCCCGAACCTTTATACCCATCTTTTACCAACATTGAGAAACGCTCACGGATTTTTTTTGGAGCCCAATAGAAAAATATACCCAAATCACGTTCGTTTCTTACAGCACTATTTAAACCATCGTTACGATCTAACGTTAACCTATTTTGACTAGATTGCATGTTTTCAAAACCAAAAGGCACTTTACTTTGTCCTACTCTAAAACGAAACTCATTTTTTGAGTCTAAACCAACATCAACATAAGCATCGCGAATTTGTCCGAAATGTTGATTAGAGCCAGAAGCACTTGCAAAATCGGGCTGTATATAAAAGTAAACTCTTGGATGAATTTGTCCGTAAAATACTAATCGGATACGTCTAAAAAAGAAATCACTATCGCCTCCCCAAGATTTATCGCATTGTTCGCAGGTTAAATCTGGGTTTGTTTGAATGAGTCCGTTATATCTTAATTGGGCATAGCCCCTTAAATTTATTTCTTGGTACCATTCTTTATCAATTGTATCATTAGATACTAAATTATTTTGCGCAAAAGAAATTAATGAACAACAGTGCACAATAGTAATTACTACTAGGAGTTTTTTCATTGGTAATTTTTAGTTTTTGTCGGTGCAAATAACCAAAGCCAATGTTAATTAAATGTTTCCTAATAATTAAGTTAACAACAAAAAAAAGCTGCCTTGGCCTAAGGCAGCTCATTAGGAATCATGATAATGTAGTCGACAAAAACTAATTGATTATATGAAAAACTAATTATTGTGTCTTAAGACTTTGCTAATGTCATTCTTTAAGTTTAGCTAATTGTAATATTAACATTAACTAATTATTAATATTCCAATGTTAAATTTTACACATTTAAATAATTGAAATACAGTTAATTAAAAGCTTAAAGTTAATTTAATGTTATTTAAATGTTGTTTTAATGTTACCAAATAGCTATATTTGTTGTATAATGTTAAAAACCCCCATAATTATGAAGAAATGTATTTTGTTTTTTGCCCTTTTAATTACTGTGGTTTCTTTTGGACAACAAAAGAAAGATTTAAAACATAACACTGACACTAATTTAATTGAAGCAGTTTATTATCATGACAATGGAGTGGTAAGTCAAACAGGGACTTTCACTGCAGATGGTAAATTACAAGGTGAGTGGTTAAGTTTTGATACAGCAGGCAAAAAAGTTGTTTCTGGAAATTATGATAATGGTAAAAAAGTCGGCAAGTGGTTTTATTACACCAATGAAACTATAAAAGAAGTTGATTACAAAGACAATGTAATTGCTAGTTTAAAAGAATCGGATAGAAATTCTAATTCAGAATTTTAGATTTTATTAACCAAGGCAATTAGAAAAGGGTTTCAATTAGATTGAAACCCTTTTTTGTGCTTTGTTATTACATATAAGGTCACTATTGATTTTGAGATGCTTTCTTTAAAGACTCGTAAGGATTTTCTAATGTTGAAATCCACTGGCGTTGTTCAGTATCGTAATACGTATTGGCATCAGGAAATTCAATATATTCCTCCGGTTTAGAGTTTTTAAATTCATATTTCTGAATATCATTTTTCTGGATAACATCCTTAAACATCAACGCCGTTTTTTGTTTTAATGGCTCTTCTTCCATTTTATAGGTTCGGAAAATTTCTTCATAATGAGTGATAATTTTATCCTTATCCATTGTTAACTTTCCAACTGTTGCCACTTTTTTCAATTTTAAACTTGGTGCAATCTTAGTAATGGCGAAGTAAATATCCCCTTTATCTTCATAATAAAACAATAGATCTACTTGCTTAGCCTGTGATTGATAATTAGAATCAAATTGCTTATCAAACTTGGTTTCATGTGATGCTTTTGGCGCTAGTCTATCCACATACCTAATAATGGCATATTTGAACGCTTCTTCTTCATCTGCGGTAAGATATATTTTCGGATTTATGTCAAATTCTTTATTTTGACAGGATACCAAGGGAATAAAAAGTAATATTAAAACAAGATATTTCATAAGTGATATTATAAAAAAGAGCTTAACCCGATAGATTAAGCTCTTTCAAATATAAAAAAATTAATTTTTAGTAAGCTTTTTGGATAGGGTTAAACTCAGCCCAACCATCAGTCCAATCAGTTGCACCAAAAGCACCTCTGTAAGTTGTAGGCGTAAAGAATGCATCTGTTAATTTTGCGTTAGTAAAATCAGCACCAGTAGCTAATGTTCCTGAAGTTACAGTAAATGTCGCGCTATTTGAATAACCAGTACTTGTATTAGCTCCAAAGAAAATATTTTGGTTTAAACCTAAAGCAGCATAAACAGCATTAAAGTCTGTATCTGTAATCATAGTGTTCGTTGCTTCCCATAAGGTTTGCACATTTGCAGCTGTAGCAGTCATACCAGAACCAACAGAATAAGTAGTTGCAGGGGCAACCATAATATTGTTCAACAATGCACCAGTATTAGTGTTATAATTATCGTAAACCGATTGTTGGTTCATACGGATACCTCTTGGCATACCAACAAATACTGAGTTAGCAATAGTAAGTGCTGTTCTCCTTCTTAAGTCTAAAGCGTGTTGGTAATTACCATTGATTGATTGGCTATTTGTTAATCTTGGACCAATACCAGTAACGTTAGAAAACACACCTGTTGTTAATAAAGTAGTTAAGTTGTCGTTTGGACCATTATCAGTTTCAAAAATATTAGAACCAGATTGATCTGCATAACTACCATATCTCACAGATAAACCAAACTGTACTTTACCAGTAAACCCAAAATCTACGTCAAAACAATCATCCCACATTCCAAAAGCAATAAGGTGTTTTGAATTTACAGAACCTCCAAACCATTCAAAACCATCATCACCACCCCAAGAAACTTGGCAATAATCCATTTGCGTGCCACTACCAACACTACCTAAAGTAATCGAGTTGGTTTCATTATTTGGTGTTAATTCAATACCAGCAAATTCTACACGTACATATTTTAAAATACCAGAGTTATCAGCGTCATCAGTACCACCAAAATTAACAGATGGCGTAATACCTTCAATAACAGGATTTGCTTGATTGTTAGGTGCATAACCTAATATAACAATTCCACCCCAATCGCCTCTGTCTCTTGAACCCGGAGCTAAAGCTGATGTAAATACAATAGGCTCATTAGCAGTTCCTTCAGCCATTATCATACCACCTCTATCAATTATTAAGGTTCCTTTTGAACCTTTATCACCAAAAATAACAGTTCCTGGCTCAATCGTTAATATTTGATTTTCTCTAACAAATACCTGACCAATAAGTAAGTATTTGTTGTCATTTGTAAGTGTTTGTGTTTCTAGGTTTCCTTGTAACTCAACATATTCTTCTTCTGGAACTCCACCACCACCAGGATTTTCAACAATAATAGTAATAGGTGGGGTATCATTAACACTACAAGACATTATAGCGAGCATTGAAAAAAGGATGCTAGCAAAGTAAATTAGATTTTTTTTCATGATTATCAGTTTAAATTAATTGTGTATTAGTATTTGTTTTTTTAATTAAGATTATAAGTAACATTAAATGTGAACAGCGTTCCTCTTTTGAAAACAGAAGTAGCGTTATCAATATTCTTTCTGATTTGTTCATCTCTGTTTGAATCTTCAAAGAATTGATATTTAGCATTCAATAAATCTTGAATACCTAATTTATAGGTGACATTTTTGAATTTTTTAGAAATAGTGAAATCGATATTATCTCTTGAAAGCTCATATATTGTTGGGAAGTTATTATCTCCAACAGAGAAGATTCGATCACCAAAACGGTTATAAATTAAATTGGCCGAAAATCCATTTTCATCCTCATATCCTAATGCCGCATTTATAATGTAAGGTGATTGTCCTTGTAATGCTCTCTTTTGATCTTGTGAGGTTACATTGCTCCCTAAGTCAACCTCTGATACGATGTATGATGCATTGATGTTTGTAGATAATTTACTAATAAATGGATTATCTGAAATATCTTTAAATGATTTACGAATTTCTATTTCAACACCATAATTATATGCGCTTTCTGCATTATCATACAAGAATTGAGGCTGTTCTGTTGTAATCTCCGTAACATTTTCAATAGGATTTTTGAAATTTTTATAGAATAATCCCAAACTCATGGTTTCTCCCATGTTAGGATAAAACTCGTATCGTAAATCTATATTATCAATCTCTGCTGTTTCAAGATCAGAATTACCACGTCTCCCTGCTTCATTTTTGTAATCATAAAACACGAACGGTGCAATTTCCCTAAACTCAGGCCTGTTAACTGTTTTGCCATAAGCCAATCTCAATATGGAACGATCACTTAAGTTGTAAGACACGTTAAATGATGGCAATACAGATGTAATAGGATTATCAACCTCTACTGGTTCGGTATCTGTGCTACTGTTTAACTGTTGAATGTTGTGCTCTACACGCACACCACCTGAAATATCAAACTTATTCAATGGCACTTGTGCATATAGGTAACCTGCTGTTAAAAAGTTACTTGCTTCATAAGAGTCGATAGGTCTTGTACCTTCACTAAGTATCCAACCGTCATTTGGATTTACATTGACAGCATTAAAAATATCTGTTAATGGCAGTTGTTTTAATTCATTTCTATTGTCTGTAACATAACCCGGTAACAAGTACGAAAAATAGCGAGCGTCAAAATTTCTTTTTCTGTAGTCAACCAAATAACCTGCTTTTAATATAGCGCTGCTACCAGCATCTTCATCTTCTATGTTATTAAATGTATGCGTGAAGTTTGCAGCGTTGTTAAATGCATATTCTTCCAATTGTCCAAAATATCTACCCGTATCAAATAAATTGGAGGATGCTGGGTCAATCATTTCAAAAGGTGCATTTGGAGTATCTGCAGCTTGTATAGTTCTAAAACGCCTTAAGTCTGGTTCAGATTCATAAATGTAATTGCCTCCCAAAACCCAATCAATTTTGTTAGAAGGCGATAATTTGTGTTCTCCTTCAAACTGACCCACATATATGGTTCTTGCTTTATAACCTAACAAATAGTTTTTAAATAAATCATTCCCCCTTTGAAGAAAGTTATTCCCTGTACGAAGTATGGTTTCATTCTCACCTATTTGATTGAATAGATTTTTAAATTTAAGCGTATTATTTTCGTTCAATCTTAAAATCCAGTTTGATAATGCTGTGATTTTTGTTTCATTTTTATAAGTGTCATCAATATAATTTAACCATTGCGGCGGTCTGGTTTCGCCTGGATTTAATGTTGTGTAACGATTAAACTGTCTTGAAAAATATTGATACCCGTTAGAATGGTTTATACTATTGATAGATGATAACCTTACGCCGTTTTCAAAATTCTTGACTCTTCCAAAACTTAATCCAAGGCTATGGTCTAACCAGGCCATGGATTCTGTAGGATTAAAATTATTTTGAAGCAATTGATTGGCTGCCGTATTAACTCCTGGCAAATCATTTATCTGTGATTTACTCGGAAACCCTCTTGGCAATGCTCTAAAATTTCGGTCAAATCCAAGACCATCCGTAGCAGAACCTCTACTTTGAAAATAATCTTCAAAAGTACTATTGTTTCTGTAGCCAACGCCTATATTGACTCTTGTGAAATCTGTAATGATTTCTGAAGTCGTCAAGCTGATAACACCCCCTGAAAAATCTCCAGGTTTATCAGCAGAAGCAGTTTTGTATATTAATATTTTATCAATAGCATCTGTCGGGATTAAATCAAACGAGAACGTACGTTTATCCACTTCCGTGCTTGGCGCAATAGAATTATTAATGAGCACATTATTATAACGCTCATTCAATCCTCTAATCATTACAAATTTCCCATCTACTATGGTAACACCTGGAACACGTTGTACAGCCTCAGCAGCATTTCCATCAGTTCCTCTTGTGATTTGTTCCGATGAGATGGCATTGATAATTTGTTTTGCTTGCTGCATTTCAATTAACACAGCGCTTTCTGTGTTACTTCGTCTTGGAGCACTAATAACTACGTCGTCTAAGCTTACAGTTCCAGCAGCGATTGGTATATTAACTTGGGTTACTTTCTTATTTTCAACTTTAACATTTGGTACTTCAATGGTTTCATACCCCACGAAACTTACTACTACGGTGTAAACTCCTGGATCTAGGTTTTTTACCGAGTAGTTTCCATCTATATCAGAAATAGCTCCTATGGATGTGTTTTTAATTACGATGGTTGCAAATGCAAGCGGTTCATTGTTATAATCTTTATCAGTAATTTTTCCAGCTATAGAACCTGAACCTGTTTGAGAATAAATAAGGGATGTTGTAAACAGGGTTAAATAAAATAATAGTTTTTTCATGTGTTGGTATCTAAATATTTTGATGCAAAGAAACCGCCACTATGTAAAGATGAGGTTATGTAAAAGTTAAACCTACTTCAAAAAACAGTTACTAGTATGTTATGAAAAAGGGTGTTTTTTTAAAAAAAGAAACGTTAAGTTAACATTGAAAAACAGGTTGCAAAATAATGCAACATGATAGTTAAACATGGTAACTTTGAAACAAAAAAAGAATATGAAAAACTGCTTAACCCTACTTTTTGAAAGTAACTTAGTTTAGTTATTGGAAGCCTTAAAAGTAGTGTCTTCCTTTTTTGAAGTGCTAGCTAAAGAAACTAGTTCTGATAAAGAAATGGTACTTGCTGCTAAAGACACTTGTAATTCAATTGGCTGTAGACCATCTACATGAACTTTAATTTCCTGGGTTTCGTAACCCGGAAAACTAAAAACCAAGGTGTAATCACCAGCTTCTAAATTTTCAATAAGGAACAAGCCTGTTAAGTCTGTTTGAGCTTCTGTTGAATTACCCTTAAGGGAAACATTTGCAAATACTAAAGGCGTATTATCTAGTTCATTGTCCATTACTTTACCAACGATTAAGCCTGTATTCTGGGCATAGTTAACCGTGGCAAATAACATCATAAATAAGTAAAAAAGACTTTTCATAAAATAGACAAATAATAACAGTGCAAATAAAAAGCTTTATCACCAAGAGAATGTTACCTAAATATTAAGCAACGGTCATTAAAATGTTAGTTTAATGTTACCAAATCGCTATGATTTAGAAGCATAAAACACCGATGTGGATTTAGCGATTGCATGAGACCTTTAAAAAACAAATAATATCAACACATGAAAGTCAGGTTTTATTTTAACTGAATTTCTTTATCTTGCCTTACTTAAATCCATACCATGAACTGGGAACAATTATTATCCTTAAAGCGCTTTGGCGATACCAATAAACGCATTAGAAAAGAACAAGATGAAACCCGTTTGGGGTTTGAAGTAGATTATGATCGCGTGATTTTCTCTTCAGAATTTAGAAGCTTGCAAGATAAAACACAGGTAATTCCCTTATCACAAACCGACTTTGTTCACACCCGTTTAACGCACAGTTTGGAAGTGAGTGTGGTAGGGCGTTCTTTAGGACGATTGGTTGGTAAAAAATTATTGGAAAAGCACCCTCATTTACAAAACGTTCATGGTTATCAAGCAAACGATTTTGGTGCTATTGTAGCGGCAGCAGCTTTGGCGCACGATATTGGAAATCCGCCATTCGGACATTCTGGTGAAAAAGCGATTGGCGAATTTTTTAAAACTGGAGAAGGAAGTAAATACAAAAGCCAACTCACCACAAAAGAATACCAAGATTTATGTGATTTTGAGGGAAATGCTAACGGATTTAAAATTTTAACTGAAAGCCGAGCAGGAAGAAGTGGCGGATTACGTTTAAGTTATGCCACCCTGGGCGCTTTTACAAAATACCCTAAAGAGTCGCTTCCTAAAAAACCAACCACTCATATTGCCGATAAAAAATATGGTTTTTTTCAAAGCGATAAAGAGGCTTTTGTAGATATCGCATCCGAATTGGGTTTGGTAAAACGCAGTAATGAAGACTTGAGTTTTTCGCGCCATCCGTTAGCCTTTTTAGTAGAAGCTGCCGATGATATTTGCTATACCATCATCGATTTTGAAGATGGTATCAACCTAGGACTCATTCAAGAAGAATTTGCTTTGGAATATCTATCAAAAATTATACGAGATAATATTAAACCAGAGAATTATTATGCCCTTTCGACTAAAGAAGACAGAATAGGCTATTTACGTGCACTTGCCATTGGGTCTTTAATAAATGAAGCGGTGGACATTTTTATGAAATATGAAGATGCCATTTTAAATGGGGACTTCGATTGTGCTTTGCTAGACAAAAGCAAATATGATGCGCAGATAAAGGATATTATTAAAATCAGTGTTGAAAATATTTATCAATCTACCGAGGTAGTTGATAAAGAAATCGCTGGTTATGGCGTTTTAAATACGCTTTTAGCGACCTATACCAATGCCATAAATAATATGTTTGATGGCACGGCTTCCAATTACGACAAGCTTATCTTTAAAAGTCTTCCAAAAACCATAAACATCGAAAATTCAAGTTTGTACAAACGTTTGTCTAATGTGTGTTTTTACGTGTCTTTGCTTTCAGATAGTAAAGCTATTTTAGAATATAGAAAAATAAAGGGGTTTGAGTTTTAAGAAAACGAATTTAAAAACTTGGCTATACTTTCTGAATCCAACCCAATACTTTTGTGAAGTTCGGTAACAGTACCATGTTCAATAAACATGTCTGGAATACCCAAAAGCTTAATATTTTTTTTATAATTATGTGTTGATGCAAACTCTAAAACAGCACTTCCAAAACCACCTTTAATGCTATTGTCTTCAATAGTGAAAATAGTATCGAACGTTTTTAAAATAGTGTGCAATAATACCTCATCCAGAGGTTTTACAAAACGCATATCGTAATGTGCGATATCATCAGGATTCTCCGTTTTTTCAATAGCATCGCTGACATTCTTAGTAATTGTTCCTATACTTAAAACCGCTATTTTTTTACCATCTTTTAGTTGAATGCCTTTACCAATCTCTATTTTAGAAAATGGTTGTTTCCAATCTAAAGTAATGCCTTGTCCTCTGGGATATCTTATGGCAATAGGCTGTTGCAAACCAAGTTGTGCGGTGTACATGATGTTGCGTAACTCCACCTCATTTCTAGGTGCAAAAATGATGAGATTGGGAATACACCTTAAATACGACATGTCAAAAACGCCATGATGCGTGGCGCCATCTTCACCCACCAATCCGGCACGATCCAAACAAAAAATAACAGGCAATTGTTGTAAAGCCACATCATGGATAATCTGGTCGTAAGCACGCTGCAAAAACGTGGAATAGATATTACAAAACGGTATCAATCCTTGGGTCGCCATACCCGCTGCTAAAGTTACGGCATGTTGTTCGGCTATGCCCACATCAAACGCACGGTCTGGAAAAACATCCATCATATATTTTAACGAACTTCCCGTTGGCATCGCAGGTGTAATCCCAACAATCTTGCTGTTGGCCTTTGCAAGTTCCACGATGGTATAACCAAACACATCTTGATATTTAGGTGGTTGTTCAGAAGTGGATTTCGAAATTAAATCACCCGTTACAGCATCAAACCTTCCTGGCGCGTGGTATTTTACTTGATTTTCTTCCGCTTGTTTTAAACCTTTGCCTTTAGTGGTAATGATGTGTAAAAACTTCGGACCTTTAATCGTTTTTAAACGCTTTAATTCTGAAATAATTTTATCAATATCATGGCCGTCAATGGGTCCTGAATAATCAAAATTCAAGGCTTTAATGATGTTATTTTTTTTCTGAATGCCTTTCTTAACATTGGTTAAATACTGCTTCAAAGCACCAACGCTTGGGTCGATGCCGATGGCATTATCATTTAAAATAACCAACACATTCGCATCGGTAACGCCTGCATGATTCAAGCCTTCAAAAGCCATGCCGCTAGCGATGGAAGCATCTCCAATCACTGCGATGTGTTGCTTTTCTAAATCGCCATGTAATTGGGAAGCAATCGCCATGCCCAAAGCTGCCGAAATAGAGGTTGAGGCATGCCCAACACCAAACGCATCATACACACTTTCGCTTCGTTTTGGAAATCCACTAACACCATCAAGCTGTCTGTTGGTGTGAAAGCTGTCTTTTCTACCTGTTAAAATTTTATGACCGTATGCTTGATGGCCCACATCCCAAATAAGTAAATCGTCGGGGGTATTAAACACATAATGCAAGGCAATGGTTAGTTCTATCACACCCAAACTCGCGCCTAAATGCCCTTCTTTGGTAGCTACAATATTGATGATAAACTCCCGTAATTCTTGGGCAAGTTGAGGCAAGTCTTTTTGGTTTAAAAGACGAAGTTCGGTTGGCGAATTAATATGGTCTAAAATTGAATTTTGCACTTGGCAAAAGTACAAGAATGAATTTGTATTTTTGTTATTATGATAGAACCTTTTGACGACATCTATTTTATGAAAAAAGCATTTCAGGAAGCTGAAGTTGCTTATAATAAAGGTGAGGTTCCTGTAGGTGCCGTGATTGTTATTGATAATAAAGTGATTGCCCGAGGCCATAACCTCACCGAAACCTTAACCGATGTCACAGCGCATGCAGAAATGCAAGCCATTACTGCCGCGGCTAATTTTTTAGGAGGTAAATATCTTCAAAAATGCACGTTATATGTCACTTTAGAGCCTTGCCAAATGTGTGCTGGTGCCTTGTATTGGAGTCAGATCTCCCATATCGTTTACGGCGCTAGGGACATGGAACGTGGTTGCATTCATTTAAACACGAAACTTCACCCAAAAACAACTATTAAAGGGGGTATTATGGAAGCCGAAGCGTCAGAGCTTTTGAAACGGTTTTTTATTGAACGGCGAAATTTGAATTAATTTCTTTGTCACCCTGAACTTGTTTCAGGGTCTCATTCAATACAGAAGTAAGATGTGCGATTCTAAACAAGCTGATAATAACGCTTGTTTACTATTACTTTTCTTTATCCCGTCGCTCCCGCATTTTATCTAAATTTTCCTTGGTGAGCATGTAATCCTTAATGTCTTTATCTTTCCAACGGTAATAGGCAAATACTGGAAAAGCTACAAAAAACAGTCCTAAAACACCAAAACCAATGAATTTTTGCGAATATTCGGATTCAATAATAAATCCAGTAACGATACTTCCTAAAGTTGCTATAAATAAAAAGATGATAAAGTATTTCATGTTTTAATTCGTAAAATTAATAAGTTGTCTTCTGTAAGCCGTTAATAGTTTGGATTTTGAAATGAAACCAACATACACATCTCCTTTTACAACTGGGAGATTCCAAGCACTGCTATCTTGGAATTTCTTCATAATATCGGTCATTTTATCTTTATCCATATCAATTATTTCTGGAGCGGGTTGCATGATTTCATGTGCTCTGATTTCCGTATATAAATCTTGATCAAACATAATCGGTCTTAAATCATCTAAAAGAATAATACCCACCAATTGTTTTGTTTTAGCATCAATGACGGGAAATATATTTCTATTGGATTTAATGACAGCCGTATGGACTATTTCCCCTAAATTCATATTGGATGTGATACTCACAAAATTGGTTTCAATCACTTTATCGATATCCATAAACGATAATACCGCATGATCTTTATCGTGTGTGATAAGTTCTCCTTTTCTGCCAAGCTCCATATTATAAACAGAATGCGGACTGAAATATTTTGTGATAATAAACGAAATCGTAGCTGTCAACATTAAAGGAATAAACAATTCATAACCACTGGTAAGCTCTGCAATTAAGAAGATGGCCGTTAGTGGTGCATGTAAAACGCCCGCCAATAAACCTGCCATGCCAACCAAAGTAAAATTACTTTCGGAAATTGGTGTGTTTATAAAACCACTATTATTAATAATCTTAGCCATGCAATTCCCCATAATACTGCCCATAAAAAGTGTAGGTGCAAAAATACCTCCCACACCTCCTGCTCCAAACGTGAGACAACTGGCTATAATTTTAAAGAAAACCAATCCAGCTAACAGACCAATAACAATCCATACATTGGTTAAATCCATTTGTAAAAAATTGTTTTCTAAGGCCTTCTCTGGATTTCCTGCTATTAAGTTATTGATAACCTCAAAACCTTCACCATAAAGTGGCGGAATAAAAAATATCAAAATACCCAAAAGGACACCGCCGAGAAGCAGTCGTTTGATAGGCGATTTTATTTTTTCAAAAAACTTATTAATGCGGTCATATACCTGTGCGAAATAAATAGATGTAAATGCCGCGGCAACGCCCAGAACCATATAAAAAGGCGCATCTTGAATGACGAACTTATCTTCAATTTTAAATGGCAATAAGATGTCATCACCAAAGAAAAAATAAGAGGTCAATATCGCTGAAAGTGATGCTAATAATAATGGTAATAAAGACGCTATGGTTAAATCTAAACTAAACACTTCAATAGCAAAAATAATAGCGGCGATGGGGGCTTTAAAAATAGAAGACATGGCACCAGCAGCGGCGCAACCTATTAGTAAATTTCTAGTCGTTTGGTTCATATGAAACATTCTAGAAATGTTTGACCCAATAGCTGCTCCCGTGGCAACTGTTGGTCCTTCCAGACCCACAGAACCACCAAAACCAACGGTAAGTGGGGCTGTTAAAATAGAACCAAACATTTGGTGTTGCTTCATAATCCCTTTACGTTTGGAAATGGCATAAAGGGTTGATGGAATCCCATGGCTGACTTTGTTTCTTATCACATATTTCATAACAAGATAAACAATGGTTAGTCCCAGGATGGGAAATAAAAAGTAAAAGGCATGATGGTAATATTTTACCAGATTCCCTTCTAAAATATGCTGAAAAAAGTGGGTTAAGTTTTTTAATATAACGGCACCAACCCCTGAAGTAAAACCAACTACAATACTTAAAATATATACAAACTGTCTGTGAGAGATGTGCTTTGCTCTCCAAATTAGGATGTGTTTTAAAATGGTTTCTTTCGGCATAATTAAATCTAGTAAAAAATCCTGCATGAAGCAGGATTGATTTTTATTTTTTTAGATTAAGCTTTAAGCTCAGTTCTTCCAATTGCTTATCGTCCAGCGGTGCCGGCGCATCAATCATCACATCACGCCCCGAATTATTTTTCGGGAATGCAATAAAATCGCGAATGGTTTCCTGTCCGCCTAAAATAGCCACCAACCTATCCAACCCAAAAGCTAAACCGCCGTGTGGTGGCGCACCATATTGAAAGGCATCCATTAAAAACCCGAATTGCGACTTAGCCTCTTCAGGTGTAAAACCTAAATAATCAAACATTAAAGCTTGCGTTTTTTTATCATGAATACGAATAGAACCCCCGCCTATTTCATTTCCGTTAAGAACCAAATCGTAGGCATTGGCTTTTACATCCCCAGGATTTGTTTTTAATAATTCTATTTGTCCTGGTTTTGGAGATGTGAACGGATGGTGCATCGCATGGTAACGTTTGGTTTCTTCATCCCATTCCAATAAAGGGAAATCCAATACCCAAAGTGGTGCAAACTCGTTTGGTTTACGTAAGCCTAAACGTTCTGCCAATTCCATGCGCAAGGCGGAAAGTTGTGTTCTGGTTTTATTGGTTTCTCCGGAAAGAATCAACATTAAATCGCCTGGTTTCGAATGGCATTTTTCTGCCCAAGTTTTTAAAACAGCTTCATCAAAGAATTTATCTACTGAAGATTTGAGTGTGCCATCTTCATTATATCTTACATAAATCAATCCGTTGGCTCCTATTTGAGGACGTTTAACCCAATCTGTTAATTCGTCTAATTGTTTCCGAGTATAAGAAGCACAATTTTCAACATTTATGGCTAGCACCATTTCTGAATTATCAAAAACAGGGAATCCTTTTGGTTCGAAGGTTCCTTCTTCGGTGCTTAGGGGGCAAAACTGCATTCCAAAACGAATATCTGGTTTATCATTTCCATATAAACGCATCGCATCATCGTATAACATTCTTGGAAATTCCTTAACCTCAACACCATTAACTTCTTTAAGTAAATAGCGAGTTAGGCCTTCAAAAACATTTAAAATATCTTCTTGCTCCACAAACGCCATTTCACAATCTATTTGTGTGAATTCTGGTTGTCTATCGGCACGTAAATCTTCATCCCTAAAACATTTAACGATTTGAAAATATTTATCCATGCCACCAACCATCAATAGTTGTTTGAAGGTTTGTGGTGATTGTGGCAGTGCATAAAATTGCCCTGTATTCATTCTACTTGGTACCACAAAATCGCGCGCACCTTCAGGAGTAGATTTTATTAAATAAGGCGTTTCCACTTCAATAAACCCTTCGTTAGATAAATATTTGCGAACTTCTTGAGCTACTTTGTGCCTAAAAATCAAACTGTTTTTTACAGGATTACGACGAATATCCAAATAGCGGTATTTCATGCGTAATTCTTCACCACCATCGGTTTTGTCTTCAATAGTAAACGGTGGCAACAAAGCTTCATTCAAAATAGTTAATTCTGAAACCAATATTTCGATGTCTCCAGTTGTGATATTTGGGTTTTTGGAAGCACGTTCAATAACGGTTCCTTTTACTTGAATAACAAATTCACGCCCTAAATTTTGGGCTTTCAGCATCATTTCTTTTGAGGTACGTTCTTCATCAAAAACCAATTGGGTAATGCCGTAACGATCGCGCAAATCTACCCAGACAATAAAACCTTTGTCCCTTGATTTTTGAACCCACCCTGAAAGTGTCACGGTTTCGTTAATATTTTCAGCTCTTAATTCGCCACAATGATGACTTCTGTACATAGTTTGAAAATTGAAGTGCAAATTTAAGCAAGTTAAGTGATTATAAAATAAAAACCCTCAAACAATTTTGAGGGTTTTAGTATCAATCGAATTTAGGTATACCTATATTTCTTGAACTTTAATCTCCGCGGAACTTGTTTTACTTTTTAACCACATTTTAAATAAGGTTACTAAATAAAATAATATAGGCACAACAACAAGGGTTAAGAATGTGGCAATAAATAGTCCGTAAATAACCGTCCATGCCAAAGGCCCCCAGAAAATAACGTTATCACCACCAATATAAATATGTGGGTTGAACTCACTAAACAGTGTGAAAAAGTTAATGTTTAAACCGATAGCCAACGGAATTAATCCTAAAATAGTTGTAATGGCCGTTAACAATACGGGACGCAAACGCGCTTTACCTGCAACGACGATACAATCAAATAAATCGCTTGCTTGTAGATATTCGTCATCGTCTAGACCCAATTCATACTTTTTTCTATCTATTAATAATTGGGCATAATCTAGTAGCACCACGCCATTATTTACCACAATACCAGCTAAGGAAATAATTCCCATCATAGTCATCATGATAACAAATGGCGATCCAGTGATTACAATACCTCCAAAAACGCCGATAAGACTTAAGAAAACAGCCGACATAATGATGGCAGGTTTTGAAACCGAATTGAATTGAAAAATAAGAATGAAGAAAATCAATGCCAATCCTTTAAAAAAGGCACTCATTAAAAAGGCTTGTTCTTTATTTTGTTCTTCAATCTGTCCTGTATAATCTACTTTAATAGTGCTTGGCAGACCTTCAAAATTTTTCATTTCATTTTGAATTTGTTGTACCACGGCACCCGCATCGGTATAGCCTGGAGACAATGCAGAATACAACGTTACTACACGTTTTGCTTGTTTATGCTTAATGGCATTATAACCAGAATTGTTGCTTTGACTCGCTACAGTTGAAACGGGTATGGCCCTAATTTGGCCAGAAGCCATATCCCTGAACGTAATATTTTGATTGAAAATGGCACTTTTATTATATCTATTGTCTTCATTAAAACGGACATAAATATCATAATCTTCACCGGCTTCTTTATAAACACCAGCTTTCGCGCCAAAAATGGAATTTCTAAGTTGTTGACCAACTTGTCCGCTACTCACGCCTAGCTCACCCGCTTTTTTCCTGTCAACCAGTACTTGCATACTTGGTTTGTCTTTATTAACATCAATCTTTAATTCATCAATACCACCTATGTTTTTAGATTTAATAAAGTCACGCATTTGCTCAGCTTTCGCAATTAATTCTGAGTAATCGTCTCCTTGCAATTCAATATTAATTGGTGACCCTGCTGGTGGTCCTGCCGCATCTTTTTCAACAGAAATTAATACGCCCGGATAAATCCCCACTAATGCTTGTTGCACTTTTTGACGCATTAATTCACTATCCTCGCCATTGCGATATTTATACTCACGCATGGAAGCTGTAATTTTTGCTTTATGGGGCATTTCAGCCGCAGAACCTCCATCGGTTTGCGGATTCCCAGCACCTTCACCCACTTGGGATACGGCACTTTCTACCATGAAGTTTTTGCCATCCTCAATATACATGCCTTCATTAATTACCTTATAAACTTTGTTTTCTATGTCTTTGGTAATCTCGTTGGTTTTATTGATGTCCGTTCCTTCTGGATACTCAATATAAACTATAATTTGATTGGGCTTGTTATCGGGGAAAAACTCCACTTTGGTCCGTTGGGTTGCCATAGACACTCCAAAAGCTACAAAAGCAATGATAAGGAGCAAAAATGTACCAATAGATATGAAATAAGGGCGTTTACCTTTTAAAGCGCTTTTCAACGTTTTCTCATAAGCATTCTCTAATCTCACCAAGGTTTTGGCTTGAAAATTATTCGCCATGTTTCTAATGACCAATCTATAAATCCAAAGCATGATTGCCGTAAATACCATAACGCCTCCTAAACCTCTATAAGCGCCTCCAAAAATTAAAATGAGAATACCTATAACTGAAATTATGGAGGTTATTTTAATGATACGGTCTTTTGGCATGGCCTTATCCTCCGTAGTCATCAATTGAGATACCAATACTGAATTGAAAAATATAGCAACAATTAAGGAAGAACCCAATACAACCGATAGCGTAATTGGAAAATAAATCATAAACTGCCCCATAAGTCCGGGCCATAAGCCTAGCGGAACGAATGCTGCAACCGTTGTTGCCGTTGAAATAATAATAGGCATGGCTATTTCACCAATCCCTTTTTTAGCGGCATCTACACGGTTCATTCCTTCATCTTCCATCAAGCGATATACGTTCTCCACTAAAACAATCCCGTTATCAACCAACATACCAAGTCCCATAATCAATCCGAAAAGAATCATGGTATTCATCGTGTATCCTAACGTATTTAAAATCATTATGGACATGAACATAGACATGGGAATGGCAAACCCAACAAAAAGCGCATTTTTAAATCCTAAAAAGAACATTAAAACACCCACCACCAACATAATACCAAAAATGATATTATTAACCAAATCGTCCACTTGTCCTAAGGTTTTAGAGGATTGATCGTTAGTGATATTCACTTTTAAGTTTGAAGGAAACACATTGGTTTTGGCTTCTTCAACAATTTTTCTGATTTGCTCTACGGCGGCTACTTCATTTTGACCCGAACGTTTTTTAACATCCAACATCACAACGGGTGCACCTTCACCTATGGAGGCATCATATTCCCTAGCATAGGTCGTTTTATCTTTATCCTGAAAGGTTACTTTTGCAATATCAGTTAAATAAATAGGGTTTTCGTTTTCAGACTTCACAACAAAGCTTTCAAGGTCGGAAGGCTTATCAATTTCCCCAATAATCCTGATGGTTCTTCGCTGTCCGCTCGCGATAAGATTCCCGGCAGACATCGTCATGTTCCCATTATTAATGGCACCAATAACATCATCAAAACTTACTTGTGATGCCATCATCTTATATATATCTACAGCAACTTCAACTTCTTTTTCCTGAGCACCACGAATATCAACTTGTTTAATTTCGATAAGACTTTCAATTTCATCTTCTAGATACTCTCCATACTCCTTCAATTTATCTATAGGATAATCTCCAGATATATTGATGTTTAATATGGGCATCTCTTCAGATAGACTTAATTCGAACACATTCGGTTCAATCTTCGCGCCATTAAATGTTGGCCAATCTTCACTAGATGTTTCGGTACTTATTTCATCCTCTACTTTTTGTTTTGCAAGTTCAACGCTAATACCTTCATCAAATTCTACAACAATCATTGAGTAATCTTCTTGCGATGTAGAGGTAATTTCCACTACATTACTCACTGTTTTTAGCTTTTCCTCTAAAGGATCTGTGATTAGTTTCTCAATATCTTCTGCTGTATTACCAGGATAGAGAGAGCTTATGTATATTTTTGTTTCGTGTACTTCAGGAAAATTTTCCCTTGGCATGTTAAAATAGGCTGTTACACCTAAAAAGAAAATAACCACCATCACCACATACATAGAGGTTTTATTGTGAATTGCCCATGAGGACATGCTAAATTCTTTATCAACTTGTTTTTTTTGTTTACTCATGGCGTTTTCTTATTGATTGGCAATTTTAACGATTTGGCCATCTTTAACACTTCGGGCACCTTCTTTAATGATTTCTGAATTATCCTCAATGCCACTAATTACTTCTATAAAATCGCCTTGTGTTTTTCCTGTTTCTATAATAACTCTCTGTGCGGTAGCATTGTTAGCATCTTTGTCTTTTACAACATAGATATACTGCTCACCATCTGCATTTTCAGAAATAATGTTTTGTGGTATTAAAATAGCTTTTGGGTTTGTGTAATCATTTATTTTAAGCTTTGCTGTAAGATTTGGCTTAATCATCTTATCCGCATTAGGAACAGCCACTTCAATTCTAAATGTTCTATTGGCTGGATTGATAAAATTCCCTGCTTGCCTGATTTTGCCTTGTATGGTTTTCCCTAAAACAGGAAAATCAATTTGAACGTTTTTACCAACAACAACATCCCTTATATAACTTTCTGGAACATCGGTTTCAATATACATATCGTCTAAATTCACCATACGCATCACTGGCGATTGTGGTGCTACTACACTACCTTGTTGTATCATCACATCATCTACAATTCCAGAAAACTGAGCTCTTAAAGAGTTTTTTGCCAACTGACTCTTTAACTGATTAACGGTTTGTTGTTGCGATTCGTAATTTGATTTCGCTTGTAAATACTGAATTTCACTACCGATTTTTTGATCCCATAAACGTTTTTGACGTTCGAACGTTGTTTTTGCAAGGTCTGATTGAATTTGAAGCTGCGCCAATTGCTGACTCAATCCGCCATCATCAATGGTAGCCAATAATTGTCCTTTTGCAACTTTATCGCCTTCCTTTACATAGACTTTAGTTAAAATACCTTGTGTTTCTGGATATATGACGATATTTTGTTTGGTATCTACATTTCCTTGAAGTTCTAAATAATGGTCGAAAAGTTCTGCTTTTGAAGTAAATGTCGTTACCAAAGGCAAGTTTTTTTCTGGATCTAGCTCGTGAATTTTATCTTCAAGCAATTTTATTTCTTGTAACAAAGCGTGTTGCTCGTTTACAAGAGTTTCTCTTTTAGCCTTAATTTTAGCTTCGTCATTGGTCGCTATGACGTCGGCAGCAGTTTCTTTTTTATCACCACAAGAGGTCATTATTAAAGAAAACAATAGAATATATATGATATGTTTCATGATTGTGATTTTATTGTTGATTAATTGTTTGTTGCGTTTAAAACGGTTTCTAATTCTGCTTTTTTGTTGATGACATCCAGCATGGCTTGTAAATATTCTTGTTGAGAACTGTATAGTTGAATTTGTGCTTGTCGGAGATCAAAACTAGAGGTGACACCTTCGAAAAATTTGGTTTGGTTTTTACTTTCAATACGTTCAGCCAATTGCAAGTTTTCTTTTTTGTTTTCATATTCTTCAATGGACAATTGATAATCGCTTTTTGAAGCTGCGATTTCAAGTTTTAGATTTTGCTCGGTTTGGGTTAAATTCTCTTTAGATTTTTCAAGATTTATTTTAGCGCGTTGAGTGGAAGCACTTCTTAATCCAGAGCTAAAAATGGGGATGCTCATATTAAGACCAAAAACTCCGAAACCATAGTAAGGTTGGTCACTGTCAAAAAAACTGAATGTATCGCTATACGATAAATATCCCCCTGAAAGTGAAGCGCTTAATGTTGGAAGAGCTTTACTTTTCTCTAATTTCACAAGTAGTTCCTTAGATGTTTTATCATTCAAAGCAATTTTGTAATCCACATTATTGTCGACAGATTCTTCGGCATTTAATAAGTCCAAATTCATGTGTTTCAGGGTTAAACTTTCTAGATTATCCGTCAGGTTTATTTGAGAATTAATATCCAAGCCTAAAGCAATATTTAGCATTTGGTAAGCTATTCTTTTTAAGCGTTTTATATTGTTTAAATTACTTTCTACACCAGATAAGGTTATTTGTAATTGCTCTACGCTTTCTTCCTCCTCTAAACCATTTTCAAAAATGGCGGTAATCTCTTTGAGGTTATTTTTTAACACCTCTACATTTCGTTGTAAAATGTTTTCACTTTCGATAGTGAGTAACACATTACCATACGCATTTATAATGGATTTTCTGACCTCTAAATCTGTTTTCTCTTTGGCGTTTTTTGATATTTCCAAAAAAACTTTTGTGGATTGTAGGCCAACGAGATAAGATCCATCAAACAACAATTGGTCTAATGTCGCTGTCGCATTAAAGTTTTGCTTTATTCCAAAATTAATGGCGGCATACTCACCAGCAGGGCCTCCAAATGCCTCGGCAGGCACCACTTGCGTTTGTAGCTTTAAAAAATCTTGATAACTAGCATTCCCACTTATTTGTGGCAAACCTGTAGCTATGGTTTCCCATTTTTGTTTTTCTGCAGCCTGTATATCCAAGGCGGCGTTTTTTATGGTTCTATTATGTTCCAAACCGTAATTAATAGCTTCTTCCAAAGAAAAACTTTGTGGATTTTCTTGAGCCATTATTACTGTTGACATTAATAAACTAAAAATTAAAATTAGTTTTTGCTTCATGTTTTATGATTGATTTGATGTTATAAACTTGTTTAATATTTGTAAGCCTTTGTCAGTCACAATGGCTCTTAAATGGTATTCTAGATAACTTTCCATTAAATAATCCATGGTGAAAATATTTTGGGGGAAAATGGTATCATCTTTTATTCCCGTCATCCCATTAAAGTACATTCTTGAAATAAAATCTGTATTTATATTTGTCCTAAATAACTCTGTATCAATACCATTTTGTAAACTTTGTTTTACAGAATCGTGCATTTTCTCAAACTGCTTAATCTTTAAAAGCTCATATATTTGGGGATAGTATTTTTTAAGTTGGTATTGAGGTGACGATTTTTCGTTTTTTAAATGATGCATAACGAACATTTTTATATCGTACAATTGTTCAATGGGATTTATTGAAGCATTGCAAATACCATCAATCCCTTCACATATACGACCGAAAAGCTCGAATGTTACGGCCTCAACAAGTTTTGTCTTATTAGCAAAATGTACGTAAATGGTTTTTTTGGATATCCCCATTTCATTGGCAATATCATCCATGGTAACACTTTTAAAACCAAGGGTTAAAAAGAGTTCTGCAGCAGTATGTATAATTTGTTCTCTCATTTTTGAAGGCACAAAACTACAACAGGAAACTTTAAAAACCAAAAAAGTTTCCAAAGTTTTAAAAAAATATAACTATTTCGAAACATTCATTTAAGAAACTAAAATGGGTTTAAGGTGTTTTATATTGTGCTTTTTAGCATTTATTCCTATTGTTAAATCGGCATTTCCACTCTTCTTTAAATTTCGCACGTTCTTCTGGCGACATGTTTTTTATTTTATTTATAAACTGCATTTTGCGTAGACCTTGTGTATGATTTCCGCATTTTGAAAAACCACCAAATAGTATTTTACTTAATACCAAAATCCCCATGGCTTGCCAATAGGTTATGGGTTTCACATAAATGATTTCGGGCAATATGGCGTTCCAAAGCCACATCACAATAAAGGTGAGTCCGAATAGAATGACTATGGGAACTAAAAAAAAGAATTTTCTTTTTGATCTGAATTTATGATTCATAATATTTTGTTTAATCGTTGTTTAAGTCTTCGTACAATAATTTAAGTTTTAACCGTAAATGTTTTACGGCATAGGTTTTCCTGCTAATAATGGTTTTAATATTTTCTCCTTCGTCATCGGCAATTTGTTGAAGTGTTTTGTTGTTAAACTCGTTTTCAACATATACCATCCGTTGTTTTTCCGGAAGTTCGTCAAGTGCGTTTAAAAGCGCTTGCCAAATATCATCCTGAAAAAGTTTTAGTTCTGTAGATTCCGAGTCCATTAACAGAATATCCTTAATAATTAAGGTTTCATTGTCGTCTTCATAAGTGTAATCTTCCAAGTTTTTTGTTTTCTTTTTTCTGTAGTTATCGGTTATCTTATTGCGTGTAACCGAAAACAACCAATTGCTTATATTTACTATGTCCGATATATTGGTAAGGTTGCTAAGTTGAAACCAAACTTCTTGTAAAATATCCTCTGCATCTTCTGCACTTTTAACTTTCGGTTTTATAAAAGTCATAAGCTTTTCGCCATACTTGTTTACGGTATGCAAAATGATGTGTTCCTTTTCTTGTTTGGACATAGCAAAGGGTTCAGGTGGCCTCATGTAGTATAAGACGAATGAAACCGTATTTTACTTTAAATTATTTGTAAAATTAAAGCAAGTCGTCATATATTTTTGTTATTCCCACTATAATTAGGTTGCTATTATTAAGGCTTTTCATGTATTTTTGCTAAATGCAGAACGTAACATTTTATCAAGAGGCATTTACTTCACATTTAGAAGGTTTTACCAAAAAACGTGAACCCGCTACACTATATAATCCTATAAACTACATTTTGCAATTAGGAGGCAAGCGTTTACGCCCAGTTTTAACCTTAATGACTGCAGATATTTTTAATGGCGATTATAAAAAAGCATTAAGCGCAGCCTTAAGCATTGAGGTTTTTCATAATTTCTCTTTGGTACATGATGATATTATGGATGATGCACCTTTGCGTCGCGGACAAAAAACAGTGCATGAAAAATGGAACATCAATACAGGCATTCTTTCTGGTGATGCTATGTTGATTATGGCGTATCAATTATTTGAAAATTATGAGCCAGAAACATTTCAAGCTTTGGCAAAATTATTCGGAAAAACAGCTTTAGAGGTTTGTGAAGGCCAACAATATGATGTGGATTTTGAAACCAGAAATGATGTTTCCATTCCAGAGTATTTAAAAATGATTGAATACAAAACGGCTGTTTTGGTAGGTGCTGCTATGAAAATGGGCGCAATTGTTGCAAATGCTTCGGAAAATGATCAAGATCATATTTATGAATTCGGCAAAAATCTGGGAATTGCTTTTCAGTTGCAAGATGATTATCTGGATGCATTTGGTGACCCAAAAACGTTTGGTAAACAAGTTGGTGGCGATATTATTGAAAATAAAAAAACGTATTTATATCTAAAATCTTTAGAGTTTGCCAATACTATTGAAAAAGAGTATTTATTGAAATTATTTAATGAAAAACCTATAGATAATCTTTTTAAAATTGAGCAGGTTAAAACGTTATTTTTAACAACAAAATCGGCGGAAGCCACTCAAAAAGAAATTAAAAATTATACCAATAAGGCTTTTTCTGTTTTAGATGTTTTAAATATTTCCAACGATAAAAAAGAACTTTTAAAAGCATTTGGCAATCAATTAATGAATAGAACTATATAATGCAATTGCCATCTACATTTGACGATTTGGTTATTGAAGCCAATCAATTAAATTTATACAAAAACTTGATTTTTCAGCTTAACAAAGATTTTAAATTAGCTAATATTGATTTAGATTTTCATGAAGAAGTTTTGCCAACAAGTTTAAAATTGATACTTCACGAAACCATCTTTAATCTTATACAAGAAAAATTTACCGATTACTTGAACTTACTTTACATTATTGATGTGTCTGAAAAACAGATAAAAGCTTTAGATGGTAACGACACGCTTAAACTATCGGAAGATGTGTCGTTTTTAATTTTAAAGCGTGAATGGCAAAAGGTTTATCTTAAAAATAAGTACAAATAAATTAAATAAGATAAATTTGTCCTATTTAAAAATATGTCTTATATTTGTATCGAATTAATTGATTAATATGTTTTCAAAAGCATGCGAATATGGTATTAAAGCGTCTATTTTCATTGCGATAAATTCGTATGAAGGAAAGCGCGTTAGCCCAAAAGAAATAGCAAAGGAGATTAATTCCCCACAGGCATTTACAGCAAAAATTTTACAGGCTTTGGTAAGACATAAAGTTATTAATTCTGTAAAAGGTGCTTATGGTGGTTTTGAGGTCAACAAAAATGAACTCAAATACATTAAACTTTCCCAAATTGTAAAAGCGATTGATGGTGATAACATTTACAACGGATGCGGCTTAGGACTAGAAAAATGTGATGAAAACCACCCCTGCCCTGTGCACGAAAAGTTTAAGGACGTAAGAAACGAATTGAAACACATGTTAGAAAATACCAGCTTAGAAGAACTTGCAATGGATATTAAATCAGGTATTTCATTTTTAAAAGCTTAAAAAATTTCAATATAAATAGGATAAAAATATCCGAAATAAACAACATTATGCAAACATTACATAAAGACACCCAAAAACAAATAGGGCAATTTGTTGCCGAAGATTTTAGAACCGCAGCAGTATTTAATACCTATGGTATCGATTTTTGCTGTAAAGGAGACAGAACCGTTGAAGAGGTCTGCAATAAAAATGGAATTAACCCCAACGATTTATTAGATAAACTTCATGCCGTCTTAAACACCAAAACAGACCAAGCGATTGATTATAAATCATGGCCTTTGGATTTATTGGCAGAGTATATTGAAAAAAAACACCATCGATATGTGGAAGAAAAAATCCCAATATTACGTCAGTTTTTAGATAAGTTGTGTAAAGTCCATGGCGAAAGACACCCTGAATTATTTGAAATTAATGAGTTATTCATAGGTTGTTCAGGTGAACTTGCGTCACACATGAAGAAAGAAGAATTAATTCTTTTTCCGTTTGTTAAAAAAATGGTAAAGGCAAAATTAGAAAATAGCGCTGTGCCATCGCCAGCCTTTGGGACAGTTGAAAACCCAATTGCCATGATGATGGAAGAACACGAAAATGAAGGAGATCGTTTTAGGAAAATAGCAGAGCTAACCAATAACTACACACCACCAGCCGATGGTTGTAACACGTATAAAGTTACCTTTGCCATGCTAAACGAGTTTGAGCAAGACTTGCATTTACATATTCATTTAGAAAATAATATTTTATTTCCTGAAGCTATCAAGTTAGAACAACAATTTAATTAAAGATAGTAAGCAAAATTTATCATAGTTAGTATGTTAGTAAAAAAATTCTGAAAGATTACTTTTTGTGTCTTTCGGAATTTTTATGTTATATTGAAGTTTAACTTAAAATGATTTGAATGCCTAAAAAACTTGTTTTAGTGTGTTTGCTTAACTTTTTCATAGCAGCGGTTTTTGGGTTACTATTGCGTTATGTTTTTGTTCAACCAATTGAATTTAACTATCGTTATTTAACGCATGCGCATTCACATGTTGCCATGTTAGGCTGGGTGTATTTAATGCTTTTTACGCTGATAGTCCACTACTTTATCCCTAATAAAAAACCTATTTATAATCGTTTGTTTTGGGTAACCCAATTGGCCGTTGTTGGTATGTTAATTAGTTTTCCTTTTCAAGGGTATGCAGCAGTTTCCATTTCGTTTTCAACCTTGCATATTTTTTGTAGTTACTATTTTGCCTATTTAATTTTCAAACACCATAAAACCAACCATAAGGGAACAAGTCGTTTACTTAAAATGGCATTAGCTTTCATGTTAGTTTCCACTATTGGCGTCTGGTGTTTAGGCCCTGCGGTCGCTATGCTTGGGCAAGCATCGGCATTTTATCAAATAGCTATTCAGTTCTTTTTACATTTTCAATTCAACGGATGGTTTTTGTTGGCTGTTATTGCTGTGTTTTTTCATAAATTACAGCTTCAAGATTCCAAACAGTTTAGGTTATTTTTTAAATTTTTAATCATTTCAACCATCCTGACTTTTGCAATGCCAGTAAACTGGTTTGCCCCACATCCTGTTTTATTATGGATTAACGGTATAGGCGTGATCTGTCAATTAACAGCCTTATTTTATTTTGTAATCATTGCAAAATCTCCTTTAAAAAAGCTGCTTCAAACGCAAGCAACTATTACAAAGTATATGTATGTGTTTGCATTGGTTTGTTTTGTCCTTAAGATTGTGTTGCAATCGGCATCTTTAATTCCTGAAGTTTCAAACTTAGCATACCAACATCGAAATTTCGTCATTGGGTTCATCCATTTAACCATGTTAGGTGTTATTTCTGGATTTTTATTTGCGTTTTTATTACAAAACAGCTTGATAAAGCATTCTAAAACACTAACTTTCGGAATGTATGCCTTTATCTTAGGTTTTGTATTAACAGAACTTATTTTATTGATTCAAGGAGGCTTTTTTTACTTTGGAATAGGCCTCCTACCAAATTATTATTTAATACTGTTTTTATGCAGTATGTTATTGCCTTTAGGCGTTGGATGCCTCATTTATAATATTTTAAACACTCAAGAAAATGTCCCAAAAACCACTTAAACGTCACAAAGCATTACAACCATTAAGTAGAGAGCATCACCATGGTTTATTATTATCATGGAAAATTAGAGCTGGATTTAGTAAAAATATAGCACCAGAACGCATCAAGATGTATGCGGATTGGTTTTTTAAAACGCATTTAACGCCGCATTTTGAAATGGAAGAACAGTATGTTTTTTCGGTTTTAGATCCAAATAATGAGTTTATTAAAAAAGCATTAGCAGACCATAAACTTTTAAGGCGTTTGTTTGCAGATGACAATATAGAAATGGCTTTAAGTAAGATTGAAGAAGTGCTGGATGCACATATCCGATTTGAAGAACGTGTTTTGTTCCCAGAAATTCAAAAAGTGGCAACCGAATTGCAGTTAGTTGATATAGAAAAAATTCATCAGGAAACCGATTTTGTAGATAAGATAGATGATGAATTTTGGAAATAAAACTTTTAAGGTGTTACTTCCATAATAGCCGATATGGTTTCTTTATTATCAACCCCTAGCCCTTCTTGTTGGTGCTTTAACTCACCTTGCGGATTGAATACGGAAATGATATTGGAATGTGAAAAATCTATGGGTGAAATTTCTTTGTATTTAACCGATAACACATTGGCAAACTCACGAACACCACTTTCGCTACCTTGCAAAAAAGTCCAATGCGCGTCGTCCATGAAGTTTTCCTTGGCAAAGGCTTTTAGTTTTTCTGGGGTGTCGGTTTCCGGATCGATACTTACCATAATAAACTGAATGTTTTTTATTTTTTCATCAGGAATTTGAGATTCAATGTTCCGCATATCGGCAACCAATCGTGGGCAAGCTGCCTTGCATGAGGTGTAAATCATCACCATTACCAAAGTCTTTCCTTTTAAATCTTTAAGTTGAATAGCCTCCCCTTCTTCGTTATGCCAAGTTGACGTTAGATTGAAGATGGATTCTTCCGAAATACGATCATCCTCAGCTAATTTTGAGTTGTTTTCAACAAGAGCCAAGTCCATTTTACAAACAGGGCAACTTCCTTTTTCGCTATACGTATTATCGCCTTCACATTGCATAGGGCACTGATATACTTCTGTAATATTCTCTTTTGATTTTTTATCTGAATTACAACTTTGAAATGCTACAAAAATTAGCAATACAAATACTATATGCTTTAATATTTTCATTTTAATTTATTTATATCTTTTACACAACGAAATCCTAAGTTTTTCATGGAATACTTGGCTTTTAAACTACCACGGATGGCATAACGCATAAAAGCGGCATAATTCATTAAATCGGTAGCATTCACAGAAGCACTGCCACAAAACAGACTGCTGTCTTTATCAACGTCTTTCCTAGATTCTCCTGTTATTAAAACCGAATTAAAATCTAAAGTCCATTCCCAAACCAAACCGTGCAAATCGTAAACGCCCCAAGCATTTTTTGGGTTCATTCCAATTTTGTTTTCATTGGACCTCGGGGCTTCATACCAAGCTAAAATCTGTTCGTTATATGAAGGCTTAACGCGGGCATCTTTGGTGGTTTCATCTGCCATGGCAACATATTCCCATTCGTCAACAGTTGGCAAACGTTTTCCTTGGCATTCACAATAATCTTTAGCAGCAAACCAAGACACATAAGTAACAGGGCTATTTGGCTTTTCTGAATCTTTAAGTTCTAAATCGTTTTTCCAGTTGGTTAAATAGCTACCATCCACAAACAATTTGATGCCTTTGGATTTTTGCCATTTAGGATATCGTTTTACAAAATTTACATAGTCTGCATTTGTAACAGGATACATATCCATTTCAAAATCTTTTACTTCAACTACGGTAGCATCTCTTCCATACAACGGTATGTAGCGACTCCCTTTAATAGAAACCATGCCTTTAGATTGTGCGAAAAGCAAAGGCTGAAGCACTAACAAAACTATTAGAATTCTAAAGGCATGGTTTTTCATCTTATTTACTGTTTTTCACTTTATCTACCATTGCTTTGGTAACCACTTTTTTGGAGTTACCCCAACTGTTATACACATAGGTTAATACATTTGCAATTTCATCGGATGATAACGATTGCCGCGTCATAACGCTGTTGTATTTCTGTCCATTTACAGTAATTTCACCTGTTAGGCCGTTAAGTATAACTCCTATGGCTCTATCCACATCGGCATTTAAATAATCGGATTTTGCCAGTGGCGGAAAGGCATTTGGAACACCTTGTCCTTCGGCTTGGTGACAAGCAAAACAGGTTTGCATGTAGGCTTGTTTTCCAAACTCCATTTGTTCTTCAAAAGATTTGGCAGGAACTTCAGAGGCTACAATTTCATCTGTGGTTGGCATCGTTTGAATACCCGGGCCTTCCGGTAAATAAATATCGTCACGGATTTCTCCAGAGTATATTTTTTTATCTTCTTCTCCTTCTACTTTCAACATTCCTAAAGCACCTTTGTTGAATGCCCTAAAAATGGAGTGGTCCACTAGAATAAATGTTCCCGGTACATCTACACGAAATTCTACGATAGCGGCACCTCCAGCAGGAATTAAAGTCGTTTGTACGTTTTCGTTGATTAAATCCCCGCCTTCTACATATACCTTGTCGAATATCTCTCCAATAACATGGAAGGATGATACCAATCCTGGGCCACCGTTACCTACAAAAAGTCTAACTGTTTCACCTACATTGGCAGTTATGGCATTATCTCCAGTAAGCGCCCCCACTTTTCCATTAAAAACAACGTAATCGGCCTTTTCATCAATAGCTTTTTGCATATCGAAAGGTTGCAACCCGCGTTCACCATTAGCTCCTTTTGTATAAAAATCACCTTGCATGATATAGTATTCTTTATCAACTAGTGGCAAACCACCTTCAGGCTCAACTAAAATCAAACCATACATACCGTTTGCAATGTGCATTCCAACAGGTGCCGTAGCACAATGGTAGACGTACAATCCAGGATTTAAGGTTTTAAACGAAAATACCTTTTCATGACCAGGTGCAACAAAGGAAGACTCAGCACCACCACCTGGACCGGTCACAGCATGTAAATCTATGTTGTGAGGCAATTTATTATCTGGATGATTTTGTAAATGGAACTCTACTTCATCCCCTACACGGGTTCTAATAAAGCTACCCGGCACAGTACCTCCAAATGTCCAATAGACATATTTTACACCATCGGTCATTTCACTTTCTTGCTCAAGTATTTCCATCTTCACGATGAGTTTTTTCGCTTTTCTATTTCCAACTGGCGTTGGTACATGGGGCGGCGAGGTTAATTCTGCAAGCATTTCTCTGTTAACAGGAATGTCTGCTGCGTTATCGGAAACCGTTTCTTTTTTATCGAAACAAGATGTTAAAAATAGCATAGCAGCTATAAAAAACCCGAATAGAAAATTTGATTGTTTCATTTTATTAGCTTTCGTTTGGTATTAATATATAAAATATCAATTAATTATAAATAAGACAATTTTATCCTATTTAATGTAACAAAATTAATAAACAGCAAGTAGATTAAATATGACAATTGTCATATTTAATCTACTTGAAACGGAGGCATTCATCTGAATTGAACGATTTCAAAAAAATAAGAAATTAAAAATAAAACCTCACAAATGGCATCCAAGGATCGGCATAAATACTCCTTTCATCATCATACAAAACATCATATCTAATACCAAAAGTAACATTGCCATTCCTATAACCTAACCCTAAAAATAAAGCGGGCGACCAATAATTATCGTCTTGAAGATTTAAAGAAGCATCATATTTTCTATTCACTCTAAGTTCTTCAAATTCGGCTGAAAACTGTAATACTGGAATCACATTCATAAGGCCAATTAAACTACCTCCATAAATTGTGGATTTATAAAAGCCTTTTCTATTGTTGATGGTACCATTTAATCCCAAACCTAAAGCAACGGTTTCATTAAATTCATATATGGCGCTTGGGGCCAAGGTTCCGCTAAAAAAACCGTCTCCAAAACCCAAGCCAATACCTCCTCCAAATCGAACATGGTTCCAAAAATCATTGGACTGCTGAGACTGAACCAAATTATTAAAACCGAAAAAAAGCAGAATAATAAAGACTCCTTTTTTGTGAATTATTATTTTTTTATTCATTCAATTGTAATTTTTTAATAAATTAACTAAATCGTCAACTTATTGATGAAAAGGAATTTAAAAGTCTTATAAATATATTAAAAGAAACTTCTATTTTTAGCAAAAGTTGTATTTTTGACGAAATTTTGAAAACCCTTTTCGGAACTATTAATTATAATGGATAAATTTTCATTTCTAAACGCAGCACATACGGCCTATTTTGCCGATTTATATGATCAATATTTACAAAACCCTGATTCTGTTGAACCAAGTTGGAGAGCCTTTTTTCAAGGCTATGACTTTGGGAGTGAGAGTTATGGCTTAACTGGTGAAATAGTTGAAGGTGTATCAACACAAATTCCTGAAAAAATTGAAAAGGAATTCAAAGTTGTTAAACTTATAGATGGGTACAGAATGCGCGGCCATTTATTCACTAAAACCAATCCCGTTCGTGACAGAAGGAGCTACACACCAACGTTAGATATTGAAAACTTTGGACTTACAGCAAGTGATTTAGACACTACTTTTAATGCAGGAGAAATATTAGGTATTGGTACCAAGACTTTGCGTGAAATTGTTAATCACCTAGAGCGTATATATTGTAGCTCTATAGGTATCGAATATATGTACCTTCGTAATCCAGATGTGATTAAGTGGTGGCAAGACAAACTTAACTTAAATGACAACCAGCCAAATTTTTCTGAAGAAAAGAAAAAATACATTCTTTCTAAGTTAAACCAAGCAGTCACTTTTGAGAACTTTTTGCAAACCAAATATGTTGGTCAAAAACGATTTTCTTTAGAAGGCGGCGAATCGTTAATTCCAGCTATCAGTAATACACTTTTTTATGCTGTTGAAAAATATCAGGTAAAGGAATGTGTTTTAGGTATGGCACACCGTGGACGTTTAAGCACCCTCATAAATATTTTTAGAAAACCTGCCCATGAGCTTTTTAGCGAATTTGATGGTAAGGATTTTGAAGATGAGCATATTGATGGTGACGTAAAATACCATTTAGGATTAACGCTCGATAAAACCTACCAAAACGGAAAAAACATCAAGATGAATTTGGTTCCAAATCCATCGCATTTAGAAACTGTTGCTTCGGTGGCCGAAGGTATTACAAGAGCAAAAATTGATAGCGATTATGATGGCGATAATTCTAAAATATTACCAATTATAGTTCATGGTGATGCTGCTATTGCTGGACAAGGAATTGTTTATGAAATAGCTCAAATGAGCCAATTAAATGGCTACAAAACCGGTGGAACTATACACATTGTTGTAAATAATCAAATTGGTTTTACCACCAATTATTTAGATGCCCGTTCAAGCACTTATTGTACCGATATTGCTAAAGTAACCCTATCACCCGTACTACACGTAAACTCTGATGATGCTGAAGCCGTTGTACATGCAGTGGAATTGGCATTAGACTATAGAATGCGTTATAAAAAAGACGTTTATATAGATTTATTAGGTTATAGAAAGTATGGGCATAATGAAGGAGACGAGCCTAGATTTACTCAACCCAACTTATATAAAGCCATAGCAAAGCACCCAGATCCTTTTTCGGTATATTCTTCAAAATTAATTGCTGAAAAAACTATTGATCAAGCTTATGTTCAAGCCATCAATGAAGAGTTCAAAAATACCTTAGAAACTGAGTATACCAAAGCAAAAGAATTAGATGCCTCAAAGGTTAGGGAATTCATGCAAGAGCGATGGAAAGGCTTTACCAGAAGCGGTTTAGCTACCATGTTGGAGGGTGAAGACACTACCTATTCTGCAGACAAATTAAAAAATATCGCTAAAGTAGTTTCAACCGTTCCAGAAGGTGTTAAATTTGTTAAAAAAGCAGAACGCATCCTAGAGGGGAGAGCGAGTATGGTTTTTGAAACCGATACTTTAGATTGGGGTATGGGAGAAACATTGGCTTATGGCAGTTTGCTTGAAGAAGGTTTTAATGTGCGTATTTCTGGACAAGATGTCGAGCGTGGCACGTTTAGCCACCGTCATGCTATTTTACGGGATGAAATATCAGAAGATCGTATTAACTTATTAAATACCAATCCACAGAACAAAGGTAAAATGGATATTTACAATTCACTTTTATCTGAATATGCTGTTCTTGGTTTTGATTATGGGTATGCTATGGCAAATCCAAATACGCTAACCATTTGGGAAGCTCAATTTGGTGATTTTAGTAATGGTGCCCAAATTATTTTCGACCAATATTTATCGGCAGCAGAAGACAAATGGAAGACCCAAAACGGTATTGTTGTCTTATTACCGCATGGTTATGAAGGCCAGGGTTCAGAGCATTCATCTGCCAGAATTGAACGTTACTTACAATTGTGTGCTAACGACAATATGTTTGTGGCAAATTGCACAACGCCAGCAAATATTTACCATCTATTGCGCCGACAAATGAAACGCAATTATAGAAAACCATTAATAGTTTTCACCCCAAAAAGTTTATTAAGGCTTCCTAAAGCTGTTTCTTCTTTAAATGACTTGGCAAATGGTAGGTTTCAAGAAGTCATTGATGACGTTATCGAGCCAGAAAATGTGAAAAAATTAGTGTTCTGTACTGGTAAATTCTATTATGATTTAGAAGCTCAGCGAGAAAAATTGGAAAGGAATGATATAGCGCTCATAAGAATAGAGCAATTATTTCCATTGCATTTGGATAAAATACAAAACGTTATTAATAAATATCCTCATGTTGAAAAATACATTTGGGCGCAAGAAGAACCTAGAAACATGGGGGCTTGGAGCTATATGGTAGAACGTATGACTTTAGTAAAACTAGATGTTTTAGCAAGAGCATATAGCTCAGTACCAGCTCCAGGATCTAGCACAAGAGATAAAAGAAGACAACAAACAGTTATCAATGCTGTTTTTGACATAGTGTAAAATAATTAAAATTATAAAGATGATTTTAGAAATGAAAGTGCCCTCGCCGGGTGAATCCATTAAAGAAGTGGAAATAGCTACATGGCTTGTAGAAGATGGGGATTATGTAGAAAAAGACCAAGCCATAGCCGAGGTAGATAGCGATAAAGCAACCCTTGAACTTCCAGCAGAAGCTAGTGGAATTATTACACTTAAGGCCGAAGAGGGTGATGCAGTTGCTGTTGGCGCCGTAGTATGCTTAATTGATACGAGTGCCGCAAAACCTGAAGGTGATGCGCCAAAAGTTGAAAAGAAAGAAGAAGCGCCAAAAGTTGAGACTCCAAAACCTGCTGCTACTGAAACAAAAACATATGCAACAGGTTCTGCAAGTCCTGCAGCAAAGAAAATACTAGCTGAAAAAGGCATGAGTGCGTCTTCCATATCTGGAACAGGAAAAGATGGTAGGGTAACTAAAGAAGACGCTGTTAGTGCAGTACCTTCTATGGGAACACCTACGGGAGGAAGCAGAGGCTCAATTAATACTAAAATGTCCATGCTACGTCGTAAAGTGGCAGAACGCTTGGTTGAAGCAAAAAATACAACAGCGATGTTAACTACTTTCAATGAAGTAGATATGTCACCTATTTTTGCTTTACGTGATGAACATAAAGAAACATTTAAAACCAAGCATAATGTTGGTTTAGGTTTCATGAGTTTCTTTACATTAGCTGTAGTTAGAGCTCTAAAAATGTATCCTGCCGTAAATTCAATGATTAGTGGCAATGAAATGATTACGTATGATTTTTGCGATATCAGTATTGCTGTTTCAGGGCCAAAAGGATTAATGGTACCTGTAATACGAAATGCAGAAAACTTAAGTTTTAGAGGCGTAGAATCTGAAGTAAAACGTTTAGCCCTTCGAGCTAGAGATGGTCAAATTACCGTTGATGAAATGACTGGAGGTACTTTTACTATTACTAATGGTGGGGTATTTGGTAGTATGCTTTCAACCCCAATTATTAATCCGCCTCAAAGTGGTATTTTAGGAATGCACAATATTGTTGAAAGACCTGTAGCTATTAATGGTAAGGTTGAAATAAGACCAATTATGTACGTAGCGTTGTCTTATGACCATAGAATAATTGACGGTAAAGAAAGTGTAGGCTTTTTAGTGGCCGTTAAAGAAGCTTTAGAAAATCCTGCGGAATTATTGATGAATAATGATGTCAAGAAAGCTTTAGAGCTTTAATAAAATATAAAAATAATTACTAAAAAGGGTCAGACTTTGAAGTCTGACCCTTTTTTTTAAATTAAAATTTACAGATTTATATAATTAATTGTCATTGTGAATATTTACCTTAAGTTATTCATTATTAGATTATTTAATCCGTTCATCGATAAATTTCATAGTCAAAATACCAAATAAAAATTTATAAAATAAAGTATTCTGAAAAAATTTAACATCTAAAGCTTATTTATATCCGTAAATAAATTGAATCTAATATTTAACAATAAAAATTATGAAAAAAATTTCAATTTTATTACTTGCAATCATTATAAGCTCTTGTGTTTCAAAAAAGAAATATGTAGCATTGGAACAAGAAAATGGGGAAATAAAAAGCGAACTACAAAAAACCAGAGTTGCTAAAGAAGATTTAGAAGCTAAATTTGATATCATTCAAGCTCGTGTAGATGAATATAATTCTAAAATTATGTCATTAAAAGAAGAAAGCGATTCGAAATATGAAGTTGTTGGAGACAATGCAGCAATCATGTCGAACGATTCCAAAAAAATAATGCGAGAAACATTAACAAAAGTTGACGCCAATAAATTAAGTCAAGCGAAAACACTTAAAGATTCCATGAATTTGGCTATTGCCTATAATTTAGGTAAAACAATAAGAGCCAGTAATATGAATGAAGATGAAGATATTGCTGTTGATATAAATGAAACAGTTGTAATGATTTCCATTGCAGACAATATGTTATTTAATACAGGAAGTTACCAGTTGAGTTCTAAGGCCGATACAATTCTTCAAAAATTGGCTGATGTTATAAATTCTGAACCTAGTTTAGAAGTTATGGTTGAAGGTCATACTGATTCTAGAACCATAAGCACCGCAAGTATTTCGGACAATTGGGATTTAAGTGTTTTAAGAGCAACATCAGTGGTAAGAAAACTACAAGACAAATTTGCTGTATCTCCTGAAAAAATGATTGCTGCGGGAAGAAGTAGCTATCAGCCCCTTGTTGAGAATGACTCAAAAGAAAACATGTCGAAAAACAGAAGAACACGTATTGTTATTCTTCCAAATATTGACAAATTTTTTGCTTTGATGGCTTCTACTAATTAAAAATTAATTAATGCATACAATTAAAAGGCACCTTCTTAAGGTGCCTTTTAATTTATATCATTCAACAATAATTTTTTCGTTCATTTTTTAATACTTCAGCTAAGTTCTCTATTTTCGCAAAAAAAATATAAAACATATGATTTCAATAAATGAATATTTTGGTGGCAACGTTAAATCCTTAGGATACGTGTCTTCAATAGGAAAATCTACTATAGGTGTTATGGAAGCTGGAGATTATGAATTTGGAACCTCAACCCACGAAACCATGATTGTTATTGAAGGAGAGATGATTGTTAAATTACCTGATAGCACTGAATGGACAATATACAAAGCTGGAGAATCATACCAAATTGGCGCCAATAAAAAATTTCAGGTAAAAGTATCTGAACAAACGTCTTATTTATGCCAGTATAAATAATAATCCGTTAACTATTCATTTTCCACATTTTTACCAATTTGTTCTAAGCTGTTGTAGGCTTTTAGCTTAGCTTGGTATTTTTGAATGTCAACAACATACGTTTTAGATATGGTATCATGCCAGCCTCTTCCTTCTGCGCCTAAAAATGAAAGTGCTTCAAAAGGTATGACTCTAGAAAAGCTTCTTTTTAAATAATCCAAAGCATTGGGATTCGTGCCATCAATGAGTACAACTTTAGTTTTTGTAATGTATTTACCCAATGTTCTTCCTTTCAATAAAGTCTCAGTTGAAAAATAAAGAAGTGCCAGAACCATCGCTGTTAATAGTCTATCTAATAGTGGGTTTATGTTTTCTAGACCAGTAATAAAATTATCCATAAGTGAAGTATCTTCAGCAAATGCATAAAACAAGGTTGCTAAAAGGAATAATGTTCCAAAGGCAAACACCATAAAAAATATTAAGTCTATTATATAGTTTATAAACCGACTTCCTTTACTTGCATACAAGTCGGGAGTTACTGCAAAATTTTCAAATACCACAATATATTATTTAGATTAAAAAAATAAATATAATCTTTTGAAATAAAAAAGCATCCCTTTCGAGATGCTTTTTAACTTTAAACACTTAAATATAAATTAAGAACCACACATTAAGCAATCGTCGCCTTCAGCGGCTTTAGCTTGGGCAATTAAGGCTCTCATTTCTTCGGCAGACATGGGTTCTACTTCTGTATTTTGTTGGGCAAATTTGGTCGCTGCTTTAACGGCTAACTTTTTTTGTTGCGCTAAATGGGCTTCATCTATCACTTCTTCTACTTCGGCATTAGGCTCTAGCTTTTGAGCTTTATCTAAAGTGAATTTAATAGCATCCACAGCGCTCTTAGTACGTAAATAGTACATACCTGTTTTTAAGCCGCTCTTCCAAGCATAAAAATGCATAGACGTTAATTTCGCCATGGTAGCACCTTCTAAAAATAAATTAAGTGATTGCGATTGATCAATAAAATAACCGCGTTGGCGAGACATATCAATAATGTCTTTCATACTTAATTCCCAAACGGTTTTATATAATTCTTTAATGTGCTGAGGAATGATATCTACATTTTGTACAGAACCATTGGCACGCATAATTTCTTGTTTTAAACTATCATCCCAAAGACCTAATTCTACTAAATCTTCCAATAAATGCTTATTAACAATAATGAATTCGCCAGATAAAACGCGACGGGTATAGATGTTAGATGTGTAAGGTTCAAAACATTCATTATTTCCAAGAATTTGAGATGTTGAGGCTGTTGGCATAGGCGCTACCAATAACGAGTTACGCACACCGTGTTTCATGACTTGTTTACGTAATTTGTCCCAATCCCAATTGCCGCTTAATTCCTCGTCTTTTAAACCCCACAGATTATGTTGGAATTGGCCTTTGCTTATTGGAGACCCTTTAAAAGTTTGGTAAGGCCCATCTTCTTTGGCTTCTTCCATACTTGCGGTAACAGCAGCAAAATAAAGGGTCTCAAAAATATCCTGATTTAATTTTTTAGCCTCATCACTGGTAAATGGCATGCGTAATTGTATAAACGTATCTGCCAATCCCTGCACACCCAAACCGATGGGTCTGTGGCGTATATTGGAGTTTTCGGCTTCTTTTACCGGATAGTAATTTCTATCGATAACCCTATTTAAATTTTTGGTAACACGTTTTGTGATGCGGAACAGTTCTTTATGATCAAACTCACCACCTTTCACAAACATGGGTAATGCAATGGATGCCAAATTACATACCGCAACCTCATCTGGAGACGTGTATTCCAAAATCTCTGTACATAAATTTGACGAACGAATGGTTCCTAAATTCTGTTGATTGGATTTACGGTTAGCTGCATCTTTATACAACATATAAGGTGTGCCAGTTTCAATTTGGGATTCCAATATTTTCTCCCACAATTCACGTGCTTTAATGGTTTTACGTCCTTTACCTTCGGTTTCGTATTTTATATATAAAGTTTCAAAAGCTTCACTATGTACTTCATCTAAACCTGGGCATTCGTTAGGGCACATTAAGGTCCAATGACCATCTTCCTGCACACGTTTCATAAATAAATCTGAAATCCACATGGCGTAAAACAAATCGCGTGCACGCATTTCTTCTTTACCATGGTTTTTCTTCAACTCTAAAAACTGAAAAATATCTGCATGCCAAGTTTCAATATAAATGGCAAAACTTCCTTTACGTTTTCCGCCTCCTTGGTCTACATAACGGGCTGTATCGTTAAACACTTGCAACATGGGGACAATACCATTACTGGTTCCGTTGGTCCCTCCAATATAACTTCCTGTGGCACGTATATTATGAATTGCCAACCCAATGCCTCCAGCAGATTGCGATATTTTAGCTGTTTGTTTTAATGTATCGTATATACCATCTATACTATCTTCTTTCATGGTTAATAAGAAACAAGACGACATTTGTGGCTTTGGTGTACCTGCGTTAAAAAGTGTTGGTGTAGCGTGTGTAAAGTATTTTTTAGACATGAGCTCATACGTCTCAATAACCGATTCCATATCATTTAAATGAATCCCAACAGCAACACGCATGAGCATGTGTTGTGGACGTTCAGCAATTTTGCCATTTAATTTTAAAAGATAAGAACGTTCTAAGGTTTTAAATCCGAAATAATCATAACCAAAATCGCGATTGTAGATGATGGTAGAATCTAAAACATCTTTGTTTGCCATGATCACTTCATATACATCATCAGCTAAAAGAGGTGCTTCTTTTCCTGTTCTTGGATTTATGTAGGTATATAAATCGTGCATCACTTCACTAAAAGTCTTTTTAGTGTTTTTATGTAAGTTAGAAACTGAAATTCTTGCAGCAAGACGGGCATAATCTGGATGTGCGGTAGTCATTGTTGCAGCAATTTCTGCGGCAAGATTATCCAATTCGCTAGTAGTTACACCATCGTATAACCCTTCAATAACGCGCATGGCTACTTTTAATGGGTCTACAAGTTCGTTTAATCCATAGCACAGTTTTCTAACTCTTGCTGTAATTTTGTCGAACATGACTTGTTCTTTCCTTCCGTCTCTTTTTAGTACATACATTGCTTTACACGTTTTTTAGGTTTTCTGACACACCTTCAGAAAATGGGTTAATTAGGTATTCCAAGTTTGGGCTCTAGTGGTTAGTTAGATAAAACTTAGTTGGTTTTGGTTACTTTATAGGTTTAAAAGCGAATTCTGAAACCTAACGATTAACAGATTATTTTTAAACTTATACTTAATAAAAACTTAATTAATTTTCCATTGTTAATGGAAATATCATTCTAATTGAATTTTCAAAAAATTGAACTTTTGAAAATATAGAGTTCAATTAAAAATCGGCGTCAAAGGTAAACTTGTCTTTATCTTCTTCTTTATTAAGAACACCTGCTTTTTGATATTCAGACACTCGTTTTTCGAAAAAGTTAGTTTTCCCTTGTAATGAAATCATATCCATAAAATCAAAAGGATTGGTGGAGTTGTAAACTTTGTCACAACCAAATTCCCCTAATAATCTATCGGTTACAAATTCTAAATATTGCGTCATTAATTTAGCGTTCATACCTATTAAACTTACTGGAAGCGATTCGGTAATAAACATGCGCTCAATATCTAAGGCATTTGTTAATATTTCTGTAATACGTTCTTTCGAAACTTTATTTACTATATGGTTATTATGAAGATGCACAGCAAAATCGCAATGTAAACCTTCATCTCTGGAAATCAATTCGTTTGAAAATGTTAATCCTGGTAACAAACCTCGCTTTTTAAGCCAAAAAATAGAGCAAAAACTTCCTGAGAAAAAGATGCCTTCTACCGCTGCAAACGCAATTAAACGTTCCGCAAAACTTGGCGAATCTATCCATTTTAAAGCCCAGTCCGCTTTTTCTTTAATAGCTGGAAACACTTCAATGGCTTTAAACAATTCATCTTTTTCTTTATCATCCTTTACATAGGTATCAATCAACAATGAATATACTTCTGAGTGAATGTTTTCCATCATGATTTGAAAGCCATAAAAGAATTTCGCCTCTGTATATTGTACTTCAGACACAAAATTCTCTGCCAGATTTTCATTTACAATACCATCACTGGCTGCAAAAAAAGCTAACACATGTTTTATGAAATAACGCTCATCATCTGTTAGTTTGGTATTCCAATCTGATAGGTCTTGGTGCAAATCAATCTCTTCAGCTGTCCAAATACTGGCTTCTTGTTTTTTATACCATTCCCAGATATCATGATGTTTAATTGGAAAAATAACGAAACGATCTTTGTTTTCTTGTAAAATGGGTTCAATAGCCTGCGACATTCCTTTGTGTGTTTTTTGTGAAAATTTAATCGAAAATTAGTTCCGACTTGGGATTAACAAAGATTCAAAAAAGAGCGTTAAAATGAAAGGTATAGTTATAAACATTGTCAACAAGTTTTTAACAAATCTTTACACTAACACATAAAATGACGGTTATATCTCATAAAATTAAACTGTTGAATATCAGCAATTTAATTTTATAAAACTCTCTTAAGTACCATAAAATAAGGATTCTTAATTTTAACAAACCGCATTAAAATTTTATACAAAAATGTAACGCTGTTAAAATAATTTGGAAGTTTTTTTAAGCAAACTTTTTGGCGATATTCTCCAATTCCATATACCAGTCTTCACCAAATTTTCTAATGAGTGCTTGTTTTACAAATTTGTAAACGGGTACTTGAAGCTCTTTCCCAAGTGTACAAGCATCATCGCATATGTCCCATTTATGATAATTTACAGCCGAAAATTCTGTGTAATCTGTGACTCTAATGGGGTATAAATGACATGATACCGGTTTTTTCCAATTAATTTCTCCTTGGTTATAAGCTTCTTCAATAGCACAAAGCGCCACGTTCTTATCATCATAAATAACATAAGCACAATCTGCTCCATCAAGCAATGGTGTTTCAAAATCCCCATCCTCTGATATTATAAAAGTACCTTGGGCTTCAATAGCATCTATGCTTACCTGACGCAAAAATGGTTTCACTTTAGGGTAAATATCCTGTAAAATTTTAGTTTCTTCTGCTTCTAAAGGCGCGCCCGCATCGCCGTCAACACAACAAGCTCCTTTGCATGCCGATAAATTGCAAACAAAATCCTTTTTAATAATGTCTTCTGAAACGATTGTTTTCCCTAATTGGAACATAATTACGTGTGAAAATGAAGAGACAAAAATAGATAAACTTTAAATTTATTAAGCCCTAAGTTTTGTAATTATTATCGACCTTTACATCAAAATTTAAAATGAAGCATTATGCAACTTGTTTTTAGAGAAATATTTACTGCATTTATGGTTTTATTTGCGGTAGTGGATATTGTTGGCAATATTCCCATTGTGATAGATTTGCGAAAAAAAGTAGGCCACATAAATAGCAGAAAAGCATCCATTATATCTGGAGTCATTATGGTCGCTTTTTTATTTCTTGGAAAAAGCATTTTAAATCTTATTGGCATCGATGTCAACTCGTTTGCGGTTGCAGGTTCTTTTATTTTGTTTTTTATTGCTTTAGAAATGATTTTAGGCATTACCCTATATAAACAAGAAGAACACACGGCCGATACCGCTTCTGTATTTCCATTGGCATTTCCTTTAATTGCTGGCCCTGGAACCTTAACAACCTTATTGTCTTTAAGAGCTGAATTTAAAACGGAAAACATTATTGTCGCCATTATTTTAAACGTTATTGTTATTTTTATAGTTTTAAAAACATCCAAATCCATTGAAAGGTTTCTGGGTCAGAATGGCATCAACATAGTTAGAAAAGTGTTCGGAGTAGTTTTGTTGGCGATTGCCGTTAAACTATTTGCGCATAACGTTAAAGCTTTATTTGAAATCATATAAAAACAAAATATCATCTACATATGAAAATCATAACAATCGTCATCAGTTTACTTGCCTTTGTATTAATTGTTTTTAATTTTACTAAAGTAGATTTTAATGCCCCTCTTGAAGGCGAAAGCGTTACCGCTTTAATAACTATTCTGGCAGGAGTTTGCGCTATTTTTTTAATGCTTATATTAAGAATTTCTAAGCGTATTGAAGAAAAAGTGAAAGAACGACGTTAGTATTGACGCTTTAAAATAGTGAAAAATCGTGTTGATATTCCTGTATTTAAAGGAATATAGAAAGCTAATTTCCCTCACTCAACTTAATAACCTCTTCAATCATAATGTCTTTTTGATTGATGATTTCAGCAAAGGACCCTTCACCATAAAGTTGATCGGCCAGAGTAGCCTTAATATATTGTTTTACTTCTTCGTTGTAGGCCACAAACGTGATTTTTGAACCCGTCTTCACATTTAAGTACTCTTGGAATTTAAAAACCATATCGTCGGTGACTTCAAAATTTTCTATAAAGTCTTGTTTTGGCATGCCTTCGTAAGCCCTTCTATCTTTATCTAATATTTCAAAAGCAAAGTTTGCTATATATCCACGATGTTGTATATATGTTAAGGTTTCGTTTTGCATACTGTTATCAACAGGCACAAATACGTCTGGAATAATGCCGCCGCCGCCATAAACAATTTTTCCTCCAGGTGTCCTAAACTTTAAAGAGTCATGAACTTTTATTTTTTCTGGGTCAAGTAATTCACCGCTTTCCAACCTAGAAAAATAATCATCGTAATAATCTTTATGTCCTTTTTTATAAGGCCGTTGTATAGAACGTCCTGTTGGCGTATAATAACGTGAGACGGTTAAACGTACGGCACTACCATCACCCAAATCCATTTCTCTTTGTACGAGTCCTTTCCCATAGGAACGACGACCAACAATAGTTCCCTTATCATGATCTTGAAGCGCCCCTGCAACTATTTCGCTGGCCGAAGCTGAATTTTCATTTATAAGCACATACACTTTACCATTTTCAAAATCTCCTTTGTCTGTTGCATAACTTTTCTCGGTATTTCCACGTTTGTTTTTAGTAAATAAAATAAGTTTATCATCTTCTAAGAATTCATCAACCATTTGTTCTGCTATACCAAGAAATCCACCAGGATTATCCCTTAAATCAAGAGCGATTTCCGTAGCTCCATAAGCAATAAGTTTGTCTAATCCCATCTTGAATTCCCTGTAAGTCGTTTCAGCAAATCGATTTACTTTTATATACCCTAATTTTTCTGTCAGCATGTAAGCGGCATCAACACTTTTTATAGGGATGTTGGAGCGTTTAACAATGAAGTTTAAAAGCTTGGGTTCACCCTTTCTGTACACCTTAAGGTTTACTTTGGAATTGATTTCACCTTTGAGTTTCTCTAAAATTTCTCTATCCTGTAATCGCTTACCAGTTAAAGAGTCATTATTTGCCATAACGATTCTATCCCCTCCCTTTATACCCACTTTCTCACTTGGACCATTTTCTATAGGTCTAATAACCACAATAGTATCTTTATATGTATAAAAGCTGATGCCAATACCAACAAAATCTCCTTTCATATTTTCTGTAACGCGATCCATATCTTCTTTTGGAATATATACCGAATGCGGATCTAGATTACCTAAAATCCCATTAACCGTCACATCTACTATACTATCTGTATTTATATCATCTACATAATCGTAATCTATATAATCTATAAGTCTGTTAATTTTATCCTTCTTACTGTTCTTGGAAAATAACCTATCCGAAGAATCCATAAAATTTAGCTTTCCACCAATATAGATGCCTGCTGCAATGGCAACACCTAAAATAAGGGGCAAATATTTCTTTTGAAACTGCATTATGGGGTCAAATCTTCTATTAATTTAAGTTTTATTCCGGCTTTTTCTAAAAACCGCAAACCAGAATCATCTTTATAAGCTTGGTTATAAACAACTTTTACAATACCTGCTTGGTGTATAAGCTTACTACACTCTTTACAGGGCGACATAGTAATATATAGCGTCGCACCTTTACAAGATTGTGTTGAAGCTGCCACTTTTAAAATAGCGTTCGCTTCTGCATGTAACACATACCATTTGGTATATCCGTCTTCATCTTCACAAAAATTCTCAAACCCAGATGGTGTACCATTATAACCATCAGAAATTATCATGCGGTCTTTAACGATAAGTGCGCCGACTTGTCTGCGTTTGCAATATGATAACTTGCCCCATTCTTGCGCTATTCGTAGGTAAGCTTTATCGTATTTTAATTGTTTTGTTTCAGACATTAATGAAATTCAATTGCTCTATTAAAAAATGTATAACGAATATAAATGGTTGGTATTTTAATTACAATGCAAGTTCGTTAAAGTTTTACCAAAGTTAATTATGATTGGCTTCATTTTATACTAAATAATCACTTTTAAGTATCATCGGTATTACAAGACCAATAACCACAGCCGAAATGACCAAGACCCAATCGCGTTTAGAAAACCTAAACAATGTTTGAACCAAATAGCCCAAAAACAAAACGATAAACACAATAACGATTTGAGCAATTTCTATGCCTAAAGCAAATTCTAACAACAAAATCAATTTATTATCGGTATCTCCCAATAACATTTTAAATTCTCTTGCAAAACCTAAACCATGTATTAAACCAAAAAACAAAGCAGAAAGAAATAAAACCCCTACTTTTCCTTTTTGAGGACCTTTACCTGCCGTAAACACATTAAAAATGGCAACAATTAAAATCGTTATGGGAATTAAAAACTCCACTAATGAAGCTTTTACATAAACAATATTGTAAACTGCCAAAATCAAAGATAATGTATGCCCCAAAGTAAACATTGTAACTAACAAAAATACCCGTTTCCAATCTTTAAAAACATAGGGTACCGTAAGGACAATTAGAAATAAAACATGGTCGTAGGCGTTAATATCAAGAACATGATTGATACCATACTGAATGTTAAACCAGATATTTTCAAGCATTAATAAGATTTTAGGGATCGGTTCAAATATATACAATTATTTGAAATGATATAAAAAATAAACTATTGCCATATATTTGCGCAATAGGTTTTTAAAATATATGAAATGACTATAAAGTTTTTATGCGGTTGTATGTTATTAATTGGTGTGTCTTGCAAAAAGACAACCCCAACCAGCACCGAAAATATTGAAGATGTTACTAACAAGAGCCAAGCTATCACCGAAAAAGACATTTCTAAATTAAATTACATGGATTTTGCCATAGATGAAAGAGTTGAACCTATTATTGAATCTTGGCAAGAATTCAATCAATTAGAAACTATTATTGAAAACACAAAAAAAGGTGATTTATCTTATTTTAAAAGTGATGCTAAAAAAAACTTAAAAACCTTATTAAGTGATATTAGGCAAACCATTCCAGATACTATAAATACACCTGCTATTTTGGCCAGAATAACAGTATTAGAAACCAAGCTTTACAAAACAGAAAGTTTATCGAATCTTTCTACTACTAAAAAACAAGAATTATTAAACACTTTAAAAGAACTTTTGGTATCGTTTTCCAACTTAAGTTTTCAATTGAACAAGAAAATAGAAAATGATTCCCACATAATTGAAAAGCCTATTTAGTTATTCGTTGAAAATAAAAAAAGGAACTTTTCCATGATGGAAAAGCCCCTTTTTATTATTCGGCAAATATTAATTTCCTTGAACTGACTGTGCCTGCAATGCTTGTTTTTGCCTTAACAATTCATTTTTGGTTAACTGTGTTAAGTTAAAATTAGGTGATGCTTTTAAAGCGGCGTCCAAAATATCAACAGCAGCATCAATGTTACCTTTTTTGTCTTTATTATAAACCAACAAAGCATTCAAATACATAAACCCACTTTTTAATGCCACTTGATAAGGTGATTGTTGCTCATAATAGGTATGTTTCATATCATCTTTAGAATTCATCAATCCGTAGTTAATATGTTTTTCTGCTTCACTTAGTTTATTTAACTGTAAAGTAAGTTCTGCCAATTCGTAAGCTACCGATGGATTTGGTTCGCGTTTAAAAAGTTCCTCAAATTGAATAACTGCCAATTCTGGTTCATTAACAGATTTTAATGATATTGCTTTTACTTGAACGGCAATATCGGAATCGTCTACCTTTTTATCTACTCCAATAGTATTTAAAGCTTCTACATATTTACCTTCGGTCATGTAAATATAAGCCAATGTATCTGTTCTGGCTACAGATGGTGACAGGACATTTAAATGTGTCATCCCATTAATTATACCTTGTATATCACCTTGCGCTCTCATTTGCTTACTGTAAGCTTCAAAATGTTTTATTAATTCAGAATTGCTCTGCGCACCTAATTGAATTCCGCTAACTAATAAAACCAATAGTAATAATTGTTTCATTTTTATATGTTTAATTTATTTAACGGGCTAAATCTATAAAATTTTGAGATTTATTAGATTAAAACTTCCTTAATTCTTTCAAAAAACATGCTTCTATTAAAATAAATGTACTTATAACTATTATGCAATAAATTTTAAATATTTGAATGTATCATAAAGAATCCTGTTAATAATATGAGAATACAGAAAGTTTAGTGCTTTTTAAGCATTAAAAATATGATTATAGGAAAAATAGAAAAAATTTGCTACATTTAGTAATCTTAAAATTTTAACATTATGGGAATTAAAAGTTTTTTAGCCGCACGAAAAAATCAAAATAAGATGACCACCGAAGTCCCTCTTAAGGTTAGTGATTATATGAGCAAAAAACTCGTGACTTTTAAATCTGATGATACCATTGAAACCGTTATAGACTCCTTAATTAAGCATCGGATTTCTGGCGGACCCGTATTAAACAGCAAAAATGAGTTAATTGGCATCATATCTGAAGGGGATTGTATAAAACAACTTAGCGAAAGCAGGTATCATAACTTGCCTATGATTAACAATATTGTTGAAAAATGCATGGTAAAAAATGTAGAAACCATAGATGGTAATATGAATATTTTTGATGCTGCCAATAAGTTTTTGGAGTCTAAACGCCGGCGTTTCCCTATTCTTGAAGATGGCAAATTGGTTGGTCAAATAAGCCAAAAAGATATCCTTAAAGCTGCTCTAGCTTTAAAGGGTCACGACTGGAAATAACAGATTAGCTTTCTCGTTTTACCAAAGCAAAATAATCCCCTTCAATAGGCAAGTATCCTTGGTCGTACACAAAGTAATATATAGTTCCTGCTTTTGTGGTGTAAATACTTGTGAAGTAATTAAAATCGAAACCCTTTTCTATAAGTTTTGCCCTAGAAATAGTGGTTTTTTTATCTGGATTAACCTCTTCTAAAATGCGATGGTTTTTTCGTAACCAGTTATTTGTGTTACGAATAAGGTTTTTATTATCCTTATTGACATTGTTATTATAGGCATTTCTACAGCCATCGCTACAGAATTTTTTATCAATTCTACCCACAATGGTATCACCACATTCTAAACATTGTTTTGCCATAATTGCCTATTTTTTAATGCAATATATAAAAATATTATCCATTTACAAACGACTACAAACATTTACAAACGATTTTAAATATTTATCAACCGAATAACATTTGAAGGCAGTTGCATCTTTGCCCTGTCGAAACATAAGAACTCGATAGTATTAACTGTTTAACATTAAAAATTTAAAATTATGAGCGCAATTAAAAACAAAGTACAGTTGATTGGTAACTTAGGAAATGATCCAGAAATCATCAATTTAGAATCAGGAAAAATGCTTGCTAAATTCACCATAGCAACCAACGAAAGTTATAAAAACAATAAGGGTGAAAGAGTAACGGATACCCAATGGCACAATGTAGTAGCTTGGGGGAAAACGGCTGAAATCATTGAAAAATACGTAACAAAAGGTAAAGAAGTTGCTATTGAAGGAAAACTAACCTCTAGAAGCTACGAAACCAAAGAAGGCGAAAAACGTTATATAACAGAAGTTGTTTGTAGTGAATTACTAATGTTGGGAAAATAAATAGGCAATCTATTATTTTAATGAGACTGAAGCTTATCTTTTTGCTTCAGTCTCATTTTCTTTTACATTATCTAGCTTATAAAAACCCCCTTTATTTTCTTTTCTGGCAATAGATTGATTAATAATCAAATGCGCCACGTTCATCATGTTTCTTAATTCACATAGTGAGGTGGACACTTTGGCTTGTTTATAAAACTCTTCAACCTCAGCAAACATTAAATCCAAATGTTTAATCGCTTTTGTTAATCGACTATCACTTCTCACAATACCAACATAATCACGCATTAAAGCTTGTAGTTGCTTTAAATTATATTGAATAATAACATGCTCTCTTGGTACACTTGTTCCTTCATCATTCCACTCTGGAATTTCTAAATCCAAAGTTTCATAAGTATGCTCCGAATGATATTTAAAAATATTATGGGCATAAACCAAAGCTTCCAATAATGAATTTGAGGCTAATCTATTGGCACCATGCAAACCGGTTCTAGTACATTCGCCACAAGCAAATAAATTATTAATAGATGTTTTGCCATCCATATCTACATCTATCCCACCACACAAATAATGTGACGCAGGTACCACTGGAATCCAATCGGTTTCAACATCAATATGGTTTTGTTTGCACTTTTTATAAATATTCGGAAAATGCTTTTTAAATTCTTCAATATCTAAATGGGTACAATCTAAAAATACATTAGTATCTCCGGTTTTCTTCAATTCACTATCGATGCTTTGCGATACAATATCTCGGGAAGCCAACTCTCCACGTTCATCATAATCAAGCATGAACCTGTGACCATTTTTGTTTCTTAGGTAAGCTCCCATGCCTCTTACTGCTTCGGAAATTAAAAAAGACGATTGGTCGCCTCTGGCATCATAAAGTGCCGTTGGATGGAATTGGATAAATTCCATATCAGAAATCTTTGCCTTCGCTCTGTAAGCCATAGCTATGCCATCTCCCGTGGCTATGACAGGATTGGTAGTATGCCCATACACTTTGCCTATACCACCTGCCGCCAATAGTGTACTGTCTGCTTTAATGGTGAATATCGTACCTTTTTTTTGGTCAAAAACATAAGCACCGTAGCAAGTGTTCTCTTTAGCTTGGGAATCAGTAATATGATGCTTGGTTATTAAATCTATGGCAAAATGATGTGACCATAATGTCACATTTTTTAGCCCATGCACTTTTTTAAGTAATGCCCGTTCTATTTCGTAACCAGTAATATCTTTATGGTGAACGATTCTATATTCTGAATGTCCGCCTTCTTTACCTAAATTAAAATCGCCACTGGCATCGGTGTCAAAATTGGCACCCCAAAGTAATAGCTCTTCAAGTCGTTTGGGGCCTTCCTTTACAACCATTTTTACAACTTCTTCATCGCAAAGCCCATCACCAGCAATCAGTGTATCTTGAACGTGTTTATTAAAGGAGTCTTTATCATCCAAAACAATAGCAACGCCTCCTTGAGCATATTTTGTATTAGACTCATCTTCATTGGCTTTAGTAATGATAATAATCTTTCTGTTAGGAAATTGTTCAGCAATTTTAACAGCAAATGTTAGTCCGGCAATACCAGACCCAATAACCAAATAGTTTGTTGAAATCATATTATTTGGATAGTTCTAACATACGTTCAATTGGTACTAACGCTTTTATTCTGATATGTTCTGGCACTTCAATTTGCGGACTTTCATTAAGCAAACAATTGTAAAGTTTTTGAAGGGTGTTCATTTTCATGAAATGACATTCGCTGCACGCGCAGGTATTGTCTTCAACAGCTGGCGCAGGTAATAAGTCTGTTTCTGGCATTTCTTGCTGCATTTTATGTAAAATTCCTGCTTCGGTAGCTACAATAAATTTATCCTTTGGATGTGTTTTTACATAATTTATCATGCCTGAGGTAGAACCAATATAAGTAGCCGTATTTAAAATATGTTCTTCAGATTCTGGGTGCGCAATAATTTTATAATCTGGATATTTTTTGTGTAATTCTATAAGCTTATCAATTGAAAAGGCTTCATGCACGATACAACTGCCATCCCAAAGTAACATATCTCGCCCCGTTTTTTTTATGATATATCTACCAAGATTTTTATCAGGCGCAAAAATAATTGGTGTGTCTTTTGGAATGGATTCTACAATTTTAACGGCATTGGAAGACGTACAAACAATATCGCTCAATGCTTTAATTTCTGCCGAACAGTTTACATAGGTAATAACCACATGGTCTGGATGTGCTTTTGTGAATTTCTCGAACAAATCTGGCGGACAAGAATCTGCCAACGAGCAACCCGCTTTTAAATCTGGTAGTACGACGGTTTTTGTTGGGTTTAATATTTTGGCAGTTTCTGCCATAAAATGTACCCCTGCAAACACAATAATGTCGGCATCAGTCTCAGCAGCTTTTTGGGACAAGCCTAAACTATCGCCCACATAATCTGCAATATCCTGTATTTCGGCAACTTGATAATAATGTGCCAAAATAACAGCGTTTTTTTCTTTCTTTAATCTTTTTATTTCTTTTACTAAATCCATTTCAACCAGAATTTTTTACAAATAAATAAGCAAAACTTATGCCAACATAAATTTGTTATTAATTACAAATATCTTAATTAAAATTTTATTGAAATGAGATTATCATAAAAAATACCATGTAATATAAAACGATGGTGTTTTATAAAGAAAAAGGAGTTAATTATAAAGTGACAATATGTTGTATCATTTTCAATTTAAAACTGCCATATTCTGAATTTCTAAATTAATGTTGCTTAAAATCTTTTCGCTCTTATCTAATTCTTTTAAAACAATCTCTTTAATATCTTGAAAAGCATTTTTAGCTTCTTCAAATAAGTTCTTATAATATAAAATCCCTTCGCTAAGGTTATTAGTAAAAGTTAACAAGTATTTCTCATCTTTCTTATTCATTGAAAATTTAGAACTCTCTAGTTTATTTTTCAAATAATCAATATAAATATAGAGTTCCTTTATAAATATATTAGGACGGTCTGTTCTTGTTATCATATTATCCCTTCCATAAATATGGTCTGTGATGTTTTTTAAACTCATGACCTTAGAATAATAAGCCATATTGGGTCCGGGACAAATAGATACGCCTTCGCCTTCAATTTTTGTATCCAAATTATAAGCTAATAATGCTGAAGTACCTAAGCCTACGCAAGTACATGATTTTTCAACTATTTCATTATATTTTATTTCATAGTCGTTTAAAGGTAATCCCATGGCACTTAACTCCTTTATTTTTAAATGTTGATACTCCCTTGAGGCTGTACATATACCATTTTCCTTGAACTCTTTATTTAAAGCAACAAATTTTTTAGGGCAAGAACTTCCTGGCCTTCCTTTATTAATCAACACATCTCTTTCAGCATCTTTTGTATTATTTCTTAAGTTGTTAAATGGCACTCCTAATGGAGAAATGTTGCTTAAATATAAATCTTCTTCTTTGGCGTTGACTAATCTATTTAGGGTTTTTTCATCAACAGTTGTCGCTTCTGGAACCAATAAAAAAGGCGTTCCCCAACCTACAGAATCTAAATTGTACTCCTTAATTAAAAACTCATGCTCTTCATGGGTGCCAACACCTCCTTGAGCAGATATTTTTATTGACAAATTCTCTGGAAAAACACGATTTTGATTCAAAAATTCTTGCTGTACCAATTCCTGAAGCGTTGTTTTAAGTTCTTCTCTTTTTTCTCTAAACTCAGCCAAAACGGGTCCTAAAAGATAACCATCTGTTGCAAAAGCATGACCGCCACAATTAAGACCAGATTCAATTCTAAATTCTGAAACCCATAATCCTTTTTTAGCCAAAAATTTACCTTGGATTAATGCCGACCTATAATCGCTTACCTTTAAAATAATTTTCTTTTTAAAGTCTCCATCTTCATTAGGATAGAAATCTTCAAACTGAGAAATGTAACTATAAAGTCGAGGATTTAACCCCGCGGACAATACAACTGATGAATTTAATTTACTATTCGCAAAACCTCTTAACGCCGCATGGGCATCATTATATTCTACAGGTAATTTTTCATTTTTCAAATAGTTGTCTTTATCAACTTTAGTCATGATATTAACATCAATGATTCCTAACTTCAAATTTTTATTAACCCAATTTTTTACTTCAGCAAAATTGTGTCCGTCTGAGGTTATTCTTTTAAAATCGGCTTTAATGGATGAATGTTCAGGAAGCATATTTACGTAGGTATAAATAGCGTCCATTTTTTCGGCACTAACTTGTTTTAATACTTCGAATTTCTTTTCTACTAAATCGTGTATTAAATTTAGATAAGATGTAATTCTTTTAGCTCTAAAATCATCCATCTTATCAGTAATTTCTTGGTAGGGAACCCCAAAATTGTCACTATACATTTTTCTGAGTTTCTCAAGCAATATATCATCTACTAAAGAAATCACTGAATCTATACCATATTGAGCCACTTTTAAAGGGGTATCTATAGTGAATCCAATACCCATTACTGGAATGTGGAATGCGTGTAATCTATTCATATATTCAGGTTATTTTTTAAAACAATTTGTAAATGTATGTCGTAGTATAATTGCAGAATATGACATATGTCATATTAAAAAAGGAATCCTTTTTAGAAAATTATTAATACTATTCCGTATTGAAATAAAATAAGTATTTTAAAAGATTATCACCATTAAAAAGATTCAACAATAGAGGCTGTTTTATTTAATAATTCACAATTTGAATTCACCAAACACTAAAAATTAATAAATCTTTAGAAAGCCTACCAAGGTTAATTATAGCTTTAGTACATTTATGACTAATTTAACTGTAAGAATTATGCCTGTAGAGCCTAAATTAACCCGTTTCAAACAAAACGTACTGTCTAAATATCAAATTTACAACAGTATATTTATGACACTCCCTTTTGATGCCATAACAAAAACGGGGGTACTACTTCCCTTATTTCACGAAACATGCAAAAAAGGTTTTGCCAGTGGTGATGACCCTACAACCATAGTTGACACCTTCTTTAAAAAATACCAAGCTAGGCGCAATAGAGAAAGTCAAATAAATTTACTTTTTAGATTTATTCAATATATTGAAAGACAGGTAGTTTTGTTTGATGCTATTGAAGATGCTTCTTTTCCAATTGTGAATAATATGGAAGGTATTGGTACATTAAGAAACCTTAAGGAATCTACCATTTCACAAAATAAATTGGATGAGTTAAAGGATTATTTAGAGGAATTTAAAGTACGCATTGTATTAACAGCACATCCAACGCAATTTTACCCTGGATCTGTATTAGGAATCATTACCGATTTAACTGAAGCTATTAAAACCAATAACCTAAACGATATTAATAATCTATTTGGACAACTTGGTAAAACACCTTTTTTCAAACATAAAAAACCAACACCTTATGATGAAGCCGTTAGCCTAATTTGGTATTTGGAAAATGTGTTTTATAAATCCTTTGGTGAAATCTATAATTACATTCAACAAAACATTTTTAGTGATAGTGAAGCCCACAATGAAATTATCAACATTGGGTTTTGGCCTGGTGGCGACAGAGATGGAAATCCGTTCGTAAAGCCAAAAACAACAATAAAGGTCGCTAAACGTTTAAAACAAGCTATTTTAAATAGTTATCACAAAGATTTGAAAGTTTTAAGCAGAAAACTAACTTTTAGAAATGTTGAGGATCGCATTATAAAACTAGAAGAAACCATTTATAATTATAGTATAGATTTAGATTATAAAGACGCCATTTCATTACCCGAATTGAAAAAAGAGCTTATCGAAATTAGGGATATTGTGGTAAATGATCATCAATCATTATACATTAATGATATAAACAGTTTGATAAATAGGATTCATTTGTTTGGTTATAATTTTGCAACGCTTGATATCAGACAAGACAGCAGAATTCATCATGATGTATTTACGACGGTTATTGATAATTTATTAAAAACCGATCACCCATCTTTTCCGAAGAATTATCATGATTTATCTGAAGAAGAACAAATCAACATATTATCAAACGTTGATACAACGAACCTTATTGATATTGATGTTTTTGAAGATGAGATGGTAAGTAATACGCTGAAAACCATTAAAGCAATTAAGCAAATTCAAGAATCTAATGGAGAATTGGGTGCTAACAGATATATAATTAGCAATAATCAAACAGCACTGAATGTAATTCAATTATTTTCTATGCTAAAAATGGTGGCATTTAGAGATCATTTAACGGTTGATGTAGTTCCGCTTTTTGAAACCATAACCGATTTGGAAAACGCACAACCTGTTATGGAGCAACTTTATAACAATCCTGCATACATAGCCCATTTAAAAAGTCGTGGAAACAAGCAAACCATTATGCTAGGTTTTTCTGATGGCACAAAAGATGGTGGTTATTTAATGGCCAATTGGGGAATTTATACCGCTAAAGAAAAGCTTACTGAAATCTCTAGAAAATATGATATTACAGCTATATTTTTTGATGGCCGAGGGGGGCCACCAGCAAGAGGTGGCGGAAAAACGCATCAATTTTATGCATCATTAGGGCCAACTATTGAAGATAAGGAAGTACAGCTTACTATTCAAGGGCAAACTATTAGTTCTAACTTTGGAACCTTGGATTCATCACAGTACAATTTAGAGCAATTGATCAGTTCAGGTATTTTTAATAGAATGGGTAAAGACCAACACGCCATGCCTCATGAAGATAGGATTGTTATGAACGATTTGGCCGTAACAAGCTATCAAGCATACAAGGATTTTAAAAATCATCCCATGTTCATTCCGTATTTAGAGCGTATGAGCACACTAAAATATTATGCTAAAACCAATATTGGCAGTAGACCATCAAAAAGAGGCAGTTCAGATAAATTGGTGTTTTCAGATTTAAGAGCCATACCTTTTGTAGGTTCCTGGAGCCAATTAAAACAAAATGTACCTGGGTTTTATGGGGTTGGAACCGCCTTAAAAGCATATGAAGAAAGAGGAGAGTTTTATAAAGTAGAACAACTTTATAACAATTCTAAATTCTTTAAAACATTGTTAGAAAATAGTATGATGTCCTTAACGAAATCGTTTTTCGATTTAACCATGTACATGGCAAAAGATCCAGAATTTGGAGCCTTTTGGACGATTATTTACAACGAGTATCTTACAACAAAATCGTTATTGTTAAAACTAACCGGTTATAAAGTTTTAATGGAAAATGAGCCTAGTGTTAAAGCGTCTATTGAAGTTAGGGAATCTATTGTACTTCCTTTACTAACTATACAACAATATGCTTTGAAGAAAATTCAAGAACTTGAAAAAGAGGAGATTAAAGACACGGAAATGATTGAGATTTATGAAAAAATTGTAACGCGTTCTTTGTTTGGCAACATTAATGCCAGTAGAAATTCAGCATAAATTTCTAGAATAAATACATATAAATAGAGGCTGTCTAATAACTCAAGGCAGCCTTATTTATTAATCGCCATCAACATAAAATTAGATCACCCCTAAGTGGCCCATGTCCCTTAAAGCTAATTAATTACGTATGTTATAAAGTCAACAATAGTACTTATCTTAAAGTATCTCCTCCTTTTGCTCCTGTTCGTATTCTATAAGATTCTTCAATATGTGATACAAATATTTTTCCATCACCAACATCGCCAGTTGCGGCCGATTTAAGAATTGCCTGTATAGTAGCTTCTTCAAAATCATCATTTACAACAATGGATAAATATCTGCGTTGAATACTGCTGGTACTATAAGATACTCCTCTATACACATGTCCTTCCTTTTCATTACCAATACCTGTAACATCCCAATAAGAGAAAAAATTTACTCCAACTTCGTGCAATGCTTTTTTTACTAGATCATATTTAGAGGTTCTAATAATTGCTTCAATTTTTTTCATAACAACTTCATTTTAATGGTTTAACATCAAAATTAGAGAAAAATTGGCAGTACTTTTTCATTTATCAACATTATATTACATAAAAAAAGAGACGTTTTGTCAAACAACAAAACGTCTCTTCTAAAACTATATATAATATTTATATATTAATGTTCATTCAACCTAAAATCTGGATAAGCGTCCATACCATGCTCGTGAGCATCCAATCCTTCAAGTTCTTCTTTTTCTGATACTCTAATACCGGTAGTAACCTTAAGTATGTATAGGATAATGAATGCAGCAACGATACAAAATACCGCATAAGATCCAACACCAATTAACTGGCTAATAAATTGATCCATTCCAGCCAAAGCACCGAATATACCAACAGCTAATGTTCCCCAGATACCACAAATAAGGTGTACTGCAATAGCACCTACGGGATCATCAAGTTTAATTTTATCAACGAATGCCACAGCCATAACAATAAGCACCCCTGCAATAGCTCCAATTAAAAGAGCATCAGTAGGACTCATTTGGTCTGCCCCAGCAGTAATACCTACTAAACCACCAAGAATACCATTTAAAAACATGGTTAAATCAAGATTTTTATCTTTAATAGCTGATGTTAGCATCGCAGCAACACCTCCTGCAGCAGCAGCTAAACAGGTTGTTACAAGTGTTAAAGATGTTAAAGCTGGATCGGCTGAAAGCACAGAACCTCCATTAAATCCAAACCATCCTAACCATAATATCAATACACCCGCTGTTGCTAAAGGTAAATTATGACCTGGAATAGCCTGAGGTTTACCTTCTTTAAATTTGCCTATTCTTGCGCCAAGTAGCCAAACAGCAACTAAGGCTCCCCATCCACCAACTGAGTGAACTAAAGTAGAACCTGCAAAATCATAAAAAGGTGTTTCCATGGATTGTAAAAATCCACCTCCCCATTTCCAAGAACCGGCGATTGGGTAAACGAGACCTACATATACTACTGTAAAAATCATAAACGGTACAATTTTTACACGTTCTGCCACAGCTCCAGAAACTATGGTTGCCGCTGTAGCTGCAAACATCCCTTGAAATAAGAAATCTGTCCAATAAGTATAACCTCCGTTATAGGTTAAATCCAAAGCACCTTCTGCCGTTAAAGGTGAGCTTAAACCAAACCCAGCAAATCCTAAAAATCCATTAAAATCTCCTGGATACATTAAATTAAAGCCAACAAAACAGTAAAGAAGTAAACCAATGGTTATTATAAAAACATTTTTAAATAAAATGTTTATTGTGTTTTTTTGTCTTGTTAATCCAATTTCTAGGAATGAAAATCCTAAATGCATAAAGAAAACAAGTGCTGTACAGATCATCATCCATACATTATTAGTTGTTAGTAATTCCATAATATTAATTTATTTGTTGGTTATTATTTTAAGGTTTCCCCTCCTTTTTCTCCTGTTCTGATCCTGTAACATTCTTGTATGTCTGATACAAAAATTTTACCGTCGCCAACCTCTCCTGTTCCAGCGGAACTAAGAATGGCGCTAATTGTTGCCTCAACAAAATCATCGTTTACAACAATGGACAAATATCTACGTTGAATGTCGCTTGTACTGTAAGCCACCCCTCTGTAAACATGGCCTTCTTTTTCATTTCCTAAACCGGTAACATCCCAGTAAGAAAAGAAGTTAACCCCAACAGCATGTAAAGCATCCTTTACTACACGATATTTGGATTTTCTAATAATTGCTTCGATTTTTTTCATGATATGGTTATTTTGTTAATTAAAGTTTTGAAAATATAAAATAAAATTAATAATGCCTATTTATAAAGGGTTTTAAAGAACATTTATATTAAAAAAACAAAACAACCCCCTTAAATTTTAGGGATATTAATATAAATATGTGATTTTTTAATAATAATGTGTTAAAATATATAATACCGAAGTATGTAAAATTGACAAAGTCTTTATGGTTTAGGCCTTAGTTAAGAGAATAAAGCAATCCTATTTTGAAACTGCTTTATCCCCTTTAAAAATTTTATACTATCTAATGTTATTATTTCTAGAAAGAGTAAATGGCAGCTAACACAAATGAACCTAAGCTTTTTGTAGGAGCCAAATCATTATCTATAAATGAATCATCTGAAGCACTATCTAATCTAATCTCTGGTTTGATAGTTAAGTTGTCAATAGCGAAACTACCCGTTAAAGTTAGAGCAAGAACACTTGAATCTTCTAAACCGCTACCGATAGCACCAAAGTCACCATCTTCCGCAAAATACTCACCTCTTAAACCAAGTGTGAATGTATCAGTTACATTATATTGTGGATATAAGGCAGCACCCATAAAGCCTCCAGCATCATCATCCAGGCTTAGGTAAGCAGCATTAATTCCTAGATAAAAAGAATCAGATAAATTAAAACCTCCTGTATAATCGATTTCAAAGAAAGTCGGATCTACTAATACATTTAAAAATTGTCCTGAATATCCTAATTGAGCACCAAAGGCATAATCACCAGTTGGGTTAAACTCTGTTAAATCGGTACCATTCATAACACCCACCATTAAGCTAAGGTCTTCAGATAAAGCAAAATCTGCCTTCAAACCTGTATGGCTAAAAGGCCCCCAAGAGAACAAATAAGATGTACTATAGTTAAAGTTAGCCGTTGGAGATATAACCTCGTACCCTAAGAAAGTATTAAAGTTACCCATAGTAAGTTTTACGGATGGACTAACATTCCAGTAAGCATACAATTGGTTTACAATATTTCCTGTTGCAGAATACATTGGAGAATTAAAAATAGCATCAGTACCTCTTGGTCCAAAAACTAAATCGGCAACAAAACCAACTTTCTCACCTTCGTAGGAAGCAACCACATTGGCCATACCTAAAGCAAAACCAGGCAAATTAGCAAATGACGTTCCAGGCCAAATGGCATTTTCATCATTTGGAGCAGTGAAGTTAGCTCTATAATAAGCATCTATACTACCACTAAGAGTAAATGTTGGCGGAGCTGGTTCTTCTTGAGCAAATAAAGCCGTTGCAACAAAAAGCATTGAAAGGGTAATAAATTTTTTCATAATGTTTAAATTTTGGTTATTAAATGTTTAAAGCTTGAGTTAATTTGCCATTAAGACGTCGTAAAACTATATAAAAAAGTTTTAACCCCTAAAAAAAATAGGGGTATTCAAGTTACTTTTATCAATTTTTGAATTTTACCCCTATTTTTTTATAGGTATATTGTTAATTTTTGATTTTTATGATTTTTTAGCAAATTGATTATTTGAATTATTACTAACCTTTTAATGTGTTTAATTGCATTATTTCTTGTTAACATGCGATTTTGTTGATATTAATGCAGAATTCCTTAATTTTACTAACTATAAGCGTTTGAATATTTATTAAAATATCCCTCAATAATTGATATAATACTATTTTTATAATAGGATAGCTTCTAAAATCGAAATAATGATTTAGCTATTGTTATTATTTAAAATCTAGTGCATATCTTCGCTTATTAAGTCAAGTTTTTAAATCAAATATTTAGTTGATTATGCTGAAGAAACAAGGAATGTATTTACCTGAATTTGAACACGATAATTGTGGGGCAGGTTTTATTTGTAGTCTTAAAGGAATTAAATCTAATGATATCATACATAAAGCGTTAGAAATTCTTGAAAAATTAGAACATAGAGGCGCTGTAAGTGCTGATGGAAGAACGGGTGATGGAGCGGGTATTTTAATTGATATTCCTCATGATTTCTTTGTTGCAAATTGTAAATTCAAACTTCCTGAAGCTGGCAACTATGCAGTTAGTAATGTGTTTTTGCCAAAAAAAATAAATCAGCAAGTGTACTCTATTGGTATTCTTGAAAAACATATAAAAGAACAAGGCTTAAAAGTTATCGGCTGGAGGGATGTGCCTCTTGATGAATCTGTATTAGGGGAAATTGCAGCAAAGACACAACCTGCTGTTAAACAGGTATTTGTAGGCAAAGAAGATGATACCCAAGATGAATTTCAATTTAACTTAAAAATATTCATTGCTAGAAAAAAAGCAGAGCATGAAATATATAGTTCTAAACTTTCTGAAAGCTCTTATTTTTACTTACCAAGTTTATCAACTAAAATCCTTATATATAAAGGACTGTTAGTTCCAGAAGATATTAAACTTTTCTATAAAGACTTAAACGATCCTTTGTTCGTTACCAGATTAGCTTTGGTACACCAACGCTTTTCAACCAACACGTTCCCAACTTGGGATTTAGCGCAACCTTTTAGATATATGTGCCATAATGGTGAGATAAATACCTTAAGAGGTAATGTTGCCAGAATGTTTTCTCGTCAAGAACTTATGGAAAGTAAATGGTTTGGTGGTGAAATAAAAAATATTTTACCTATTGTACTTCCAGGAAAATCTGATTCTGCTTCCATGGATATGGTTGTGGAATTGTTAATAATGACAGGCCGATCATTGCCAGAAGTTATGATGATGCTCGTTCCAGAGGCTTGGGAGAAAAATCCAGACATGTCTGATGCTAAAAAAGCATTTTATGAGTTTAACTCTTGTCTTATGGAACCTTGGGATGGCCCTGCATCTATCCCATTTACCGATGGCACCTATATTGGAGCTGTATTAGACAGAAATGGTCTTCGTCCTTCCAGATATACCGTAACAAAAGATGGTTATGTTATCATGTCATCAGAAACGGGAGTTATTGAAGTGGAACCTAAAAATGTAGCACATCACGGAAGATTGGAACCAGGAAAAATGTTCTTGGTAAACATGAACGAAGGCCGCATTGTTAATGATGAAGAAATAAAAGAAAATATTGCGTCAAAACACCCATATAAAAAATGGTTGGACGATAATTTAGTGCATCTTAGAAACATACCTTATAATGATTGCCCTGTATTTTTCAATGAAGAAAACTTAACAAAAAGACAAGTTATTTTTGGTTATACTGAAGAAGATATCAATACCATTATTTTACCAATGGCAAAAAGTGCTTATGAGCCTATTGGTTCTATGGGTACAGATACACCAATTGCCGTTCTTTCTGAAAAACCTCAATTAATATACAACTATTTCAAACAATTATTTGCTCAAGTTACGAATCCGCCTTTGGACGGAATCCGGGAAGAGTTGATAACCGATATTAGTTTAACTTTAGGTGGCGATACCAACATTTTTGATGTTAACGAAAAACACGCCAGAAAATTAAAAATCAAGAATCCTGTTATTTCTAAGCAGGATTTAGATAAAATAAAAAGCTTTACCAAAAACGGGTTTAAAGCAACATCCATCTCTATTCTATACGATGTAAAAAGAGGTCATAATGGTTTAGAAGAAGCTTTAGAACATGTTTTAGATGCTGTATCAAAAGCGATTGATGAAGGTACGAACATCGTGATTTTATCTGATAGGGATGTTAATAAAGATAAAGCGCCTATTCCAGCATTATTAGCTTGTTCATTTGTAAACAGTGCTTTAAGAACTTTAGGAAAACGCTCAAGAGTAAGTATTATTGTAGAATCGGCTGAACCTCGCGAGGTTCATCATTTTGCCTTGTTATTCGGTTACGGAGCTAGCGCCATTAACCCATACATGGTTAATGAAATTATAGAAGATAAAATTAGTGAATTTGATGCTACCGTAGATGCCGAAAAAGCTGTTGAAAACTACAATAAAGCCGTTGGAAAAGGTATTTTAAAAGTAATGAATAAAATAGGAATCTCTACCCTAAACTCATACAGAGGTTCTCAATTATTCGAATGTATCGGAATTAACACTAATGTTGTAAACAAATATTTCCCAAATACGGCAACCAGAATCCAGGGTATCGGTTTGCATGAAATTGAAAAGGAAATCAACAAACGTTATTCAAACGCCTTTAAAGAAAGAGATATTGCTGCCGACTTAGATTTAGAAGTTGGTGGACAATACAGATGGAGACGAAATGGTGAAGCTCACATGTTTAATCCGTTAACCATTGCTAAACTTCAAGAATCCGTCAGAGATAACAAACCTAGTTCTTATAAAGAATATTCAGAATTAGTAAATAATCAAGCAAAACAGTTAATGACTATTAGAGGTTTGTTTGAATTTACAAATTACGACCCAATCTCTATTGATGAAGTAGAGCCTTGGACTAATATCGTAAAACGATTTAAAACCGGAGCGATGTCATATGGTTCCATCAGTAAAGAAGCACATGAGAATTTAGCTATTGCCATGAATAGGATTGGTGGCAAAAGCAATTCTGGTGAAGGCGGCGAAGATGAAGAGCGTTTTTACAAAGATGCCAATGGCGATTGGAAAAACAGTGCTATTAAACAAGTTGCTTCTGGTAGATTTGGAGTGACTTCAAATTACCTTACCAACGCCTCTGAAATTCAGATTAAAATGGCTCAAGGAGCTAAACCTGGAGAAGGTGGACAATTACCTGGCCCTAAAGTAAACCCTAGTATTGCCAAAACAAGAAATTCAACCCCTTATGTTGGATTAATTTCACCACCACCTCATCACGATATTTATTCTATTGAGGATTTATCTCAATTGATATATGATTTAAAATCAGCTAATAGAGAAGCTCGTATCAACGTGAAATTAGTATCGGAAGTTGGTGTCGGTACGGTTGCAGCTGGTGTTGCAAAAGCAAAAGCCGATGTGGTATTAATTTCTGGACACGATGGTGGCACGGGAGCATCACCTTTAACATCTTTAAAACACGCGGGATTACCTTGGGAATTAGGACTTGCCGAAGCGCAACAAACGTTGGTAATGAATAACTTAAGAAACCGTATTGTTGTAGAATGCGACGGTCAATTAAAAACGGGAAGAGACGTTGCGATTGCTTGTTTACTTGGTGCTGAAGAATTCGGGTTTGCTACCGCTCCCCTAGTGGCTTCTGGTTGTATTATGATGCGTGTTTGCCATTTGAATACATGTCCCGTTGGTATAGCAACCCAAAATCCGGAATTACGCAAAAAATTCAAAGGGCAACCAGAGCATGTGGTTAACTTCATGTATTTTGTGGCCCAAGAATTAAGAGAGATTATGGCTCAGCTTGGCTTTAGAACCGTAAATGAAATGGTTGGTCAAGTACAAAAACTTAACAGAAATAAAACAATAAATCACTACAAAGCTTTAGGAATAGATTTATCACCTATTCTTTATCAAATACCTGTGGCTAAAGGAACGGTGCTTCATCATACCGAACAACAAGACCATCAATTAGAGAAAGCTTTAGATTTTAAAATTATAAACCAAGCACATCCAGCTATTTTTAGAAAAGAAAAAATCGTTCTCGATTCTAAAATCAATAATATGGATCGTGCCTTTGGCGCCATTTTGAGTAACGAAATTTCAAAAATTTATGGTGCACAAGGCTTGCCTGAAAACACTCTAAAAGTTAATTTCACCGGTTCTGCAGGTCAAAGTTTCGGAGCATTCGCAACTAATGGATTAACATTAGTTGTTAGTGGAAATACAAACGATTATCTTGGTAAAGGACTCTCTGGTGCTAAACTAATTGTTAAAGTACCAGAAGAAGCTACTATTGTACCAGAAGAAAACGTTATTATTGGTAACGTTGCTTTATACGGAGCAACATCTGGAGAAATTTACATAAATGGTAAAGCTGGTGAACGTTTTTGTGTAAGAAACTCAGGCGCGAAAGCAGTTGTTGAAGGCATTGGCGATCATGGTTGTGAGTACATGACGGGAGGTGTCGCCGTCATTCTTGGTGAGGTTGGAAGAAACTTTGGTGCTGGTATGAGTGGTGGTGTTGCTTACATTTACGATTGTAAAACCACATTTAAGAAACAATGTAATCTAGAAGGTTTAAATTTAGATCCCGTTACTGAACCAGCTGATATTTCAATATTAAAAGGACTTATTGAAAATCATTATAATTATACGTTAAGTCCTCAAGCACAACGCATTCTAGAAAAGTGGGAAACTGAATTGCCAAAATTCATAAAAGTGCTTCCAGAAGAATACAGACAAGCTTTAATAAGATTAGAAAAAGAAAACCTTATAACACTTTAATAAAAATGGGAAAGATCACGGGATTTTTGGAATATGAAAGAGAGGTTGAACAGTATGATGCTGTAGAAAACAGACTAAAAAATTATAAGGAATTTACCATTCCTATGGACGAAAAAGCCTTGAAAAACCAAGGTGCTCGCTGTATGGATTGTGGTATTCCGTTTTGCCATAGCGGTTGTCCTCTAGGAAATTTAATTCCAGATTTTAACGACAACGTTTACAAAGGCAAATGGAAAGAAGCTGCTAAAATATTGCATTCAACCAATAATTTTCCTGAATTTACAGGCAGATTGTGTCCTGCTCCTTGTGAAGAAGCTTGTGTGCTTGGCATCAATGAAGACCCTGTAACTATAGAAAATATTGAAAAAAATATCGTTGAGACCGCTTTCAAAGAAGGTTGGATTACAGCAAAACCACCTCAAACCAGAACAGGAAAATCTGTTGCTGTTATCGGTTCAGGCCCTTCTGGGTTGTCCGCAGCTCAACAATTAAACAGGGCAGGACATTTAGTAACTGTTTTTGAGCGCGATGCTAAAGTTGGTGGTTTATTACGCTATGGCATTCCAGATTTTAAATTGGAAAAACATATTATAGATAGAAGGATTGCTGTCTTAGAAGAAGAAGGTATTACCTTTAAAACCAATGCACATGTTGGTGTAGATATAGATGTTAATACATTAAAAGAAGAATTTGATGCCATTGTTCTTTGTGGTGGCGCCACTGTAAGACGCGGCATGCCTGTTAAAGGGGCTGACCTAAAAGGCGTACATCAAGCGATGGATTTCTTAAAACAAAACAACAAGCGCGTTGATGGAATTACCGATTTTGATGAAGTCTTAACAGCAAAAGATAAAAACGTTATTGTTATTGGTGGTGGAGATACCGGTTCAGATTGTATTGGAACTTCCAATAGGCATGGCGCAAAATCTGTAGTGAATTTTGAAATTCTTCCTAAACCAACTACTGGAAGACCAGCCGATCAACCTTGGCCTTATTGGCCAATGCGTTTACGAACCAGCACTTCCCATAAAGAAGGAGTAGAACGATTTTTTAGTATATCTACTAAAGAGTTTTTAGGGGACAAAGATGGTAATCTAACTGGCTTGGTTACAACGGAAGTGGAATGGGTTTTTAAACCTGGACAAAGACCAGAATTAAAAGAAATTCCTAATACTGAAAAAACTTGGGATTGCGAATTGGCTTTATTGGCATTAGGTTTTACAGGTGCCGAAAAAACTATAGCAGAACAGCTTGGTATAGACATGGATTTTAGAACCAACATCCAAGCCACAACCAAAGATTACGCCACTAATGTACCTGGTGTTTTTGCAGCTGGAGATATGCGACGTGGACAATCATTAATTGTTTGGGCTATTTCTGAAGGCAGGCAAGCGGCTCACCATGTGGATACTTATCTTATGGGATATTCGGATTTACCATTAAAAGACGACAACGATTTACCTAGGGTATAATTCACTTCTATTATCCTTAAAGTATTTTCAAAACCATATTTAGATAATATTTAACATTTTTTGAAGTGTTAAATATTATATTTGAGTATTGTAATTCATTTAGATGTATATAAAAGTAATTTCAGTATTTTTTACATTAATATTTACGACGCTTATTGTGGCGCCATCAGTAATTATTGCTATAGACGATTCTATTGATACATCTATTTTTTATTCTATCGCAGAAGAAGAAGATAATGGCAAATCGAAAAATTTAATTTCACCATTTTCTTTAATGTCAAATGAGTTAAATAATCACTATTACCTAAATGATTATAAATCATTTACTTATCAATTTAAAAACTATCCTAAACCTCACCCTTCCCTAATCTCTCCTCCACCAAAACAAGACATATTATAATTTCGTTTTTTTCAGATTTATCAAAAGTCTGTTGATCGTGTTTAACAATTTTGGCCATATAAACCAAGACAAAATAATATTATAATATGTTTAAATATATTAAAAACGACCTACCTGCTAGTGTAGTCGTATTTTTCGTTGCTTTACCATTGTGTCTAGGTATTGCTTTAGCTAGTGGTGCGCCATTATTTTCAGGTGTCATTGCCGGAATTATTGGTGGCGTTGTGGTTGGTTCGCTAAGTGGTTCAAATTTGGGTGTAAGTGGTCCAGCTGCCGGTTTAGCTGCCATAGTTTTAACTGCTATTGCCACTTTAGGAACTTATGAAAACTTTTTAGTTGCTGTAGTTCTAGGGGGCATCATCCAAATTATATTTGGAATTTTAAAAGCCGGTATCATTGGATACTACTTCCCTTCTTCGGTTATAAAAGGCATGCTAACAGGTATTGGAATTATTATTATTTTAAAACAAATACCTAACTTTTTTGGTTATGATGAAGAATCAGCTTGGGATCTTGAGTTTTTTGAAATTGATGGAGGTAATACGTTTTCTGAGATTTTTAAAGTAATAAATAACATCACCCCAAGCGTTGCTTTAATTGGCTTGATTAGTTTAATTATTATATTATTTTGGGATAAAATTTTAGCAAAAAAAGCCAAAATATTCCAGATTATTCAAGGCCCTTTTATAGCAGTTGTGGTTGGTATAATTTATTATGTAATCACACTATCCAATAGTACTTTATCTATTGGCCCATCTCATTTAGTTACTGTGCCTATTCCAGAGAGTGCGGGTGACTTTTTAAACCAGTTTAGTTTGCCAAACTTCGCAGCTATAGGCAATCCAGACGTTTGGATTGTTGCTTTTACCATTGCTCTTGTGGCAAGTTTAGAAACTTTATTGTCTGTAGAAGCTACCGATAAATTAGACCCACATAAAAATGTAACACCTACCAATAGGGAGTTGCTGGCTCAAGGCACAGGAAATATTATTTCGGGAATGATTGGGGGTTTACCTATCACTCAGGTTATTGTTAGAAGTTCAGCTAACATTCAATCTGGTGGAAGAAGCAAACTATCCACTATTATACACGGTTTTTTACTATTGCTATCAGTGATTTTAATTCCAAAATTATTAAATCTTATACCTTTATCTGTTTTAGCTGCCATTTTATTAATTGTTGGCTACAAACTTGCTAACCCAGCATTATTCAAAAAAATGTACAAATTAGGATGGAAACAATCCATTCCCTTTTTTGTAACCGTAATAGGGATTGTTTTTACTGACTTGCTGGTTGGAATAGGTTTAGGACTTTTGGTAGGCATTGTAGTTATTTTAATAAAGAGTTACCAAAACTCACACTTTTTACATAAAGAAGGTGAAGATGTGAATGATGGAAGAATAAAAATGACATTGGCCGAAGAAGTTACATTTATCAACAAAGGAGCAATACTTAAAGAATTGGAAAAACTGCCTAACAACTCCTTTTTAGAACTTGATGTTAGAAAAACACGATACTTAGACTATGATATTATTGAAATATTGGACGATTTCGCATTTAAAGCAAGAGAAAGAAACATCACCGTTAAATTAGTATCTGAACGTGGAATTGTTGAAAACCCCTCTAGCTATTTAGAATTTTTTACAACAAGACCAAAATTAGAAGAATTAAAATATAAGGCATAATAGAAAATGAAAGCACACACAAGAGAAACACAGGCAACAATGACGCCTCAAAAATCATTACAATATTTAAAAGAAGGTAATCAAAGATTTCAAAATAATTTAAAAGCCAATCGTAATTTATTAGAGCAAGTGAATGACACAAGTGATGGTCAATTCCCTTTTGCAACCATTTTGAGCTGCATAGACTCGAGAGTATCGGCAGAGTTGGTTTTTGACCAAGGCCTGGGAGATATTTTTAGTGTTAGAATAGCTGGGAACTTTGTAAATGAAGATATTTTAGGCAGTATGGAATTTGCTAGTAAACTTGCTGGCACAAAATTAATTGTTGTTTTGGGACATACTAGTTGCGGAGCAGTAAAAGGTGCTTGCGACGATGCCAAACTAGGTAATTTAACAGCCATGCTTAGTAAAATAAAGCCGGCCGTTCATGCTGTAACCGAACCATCGGATGCTAATTTAAGAAACTCTAAAAATTCAGAGTTTGTAGACAATGTAGCACACATGAATGTTAAATTAACCATAGATAGAATTCATGCCGAAAGCCCCATCCTTTCTGAAATGGAGAAAAGTGGAGAAATCCTAATTATTGGTGCTATGTATGATATTAATACCGGTGAAGTAACATTCTTTGAATAAGACAAAAGGATTTTAAATATTATGAAAAAGAAAATAGGTATGGTAGCGTTAATGTTATTTTTAACGCTACCTAACTTTTTAAAGGCCCAAGAGAGTGATTTTGGTAATTGGTTAATTTATTTTGGAAATAAAAAATTAGACGCAAAATGGAATATCCATCATGAAGTTCAATATCGCAGCTATAATGCCATAGACGATTTAGAACAATTACTTTTAAGAACAGGTTTAGGATATACTTTTAACGAAGGGAAAAATAATGTTCTATTGGGATACGGTTATATTCTATCTGAAAATTACATAAATAATACTGATGACAAGTTAAGCGTTAATGAACATAGAATTTTTCAGCAATTTATTTCAACACAAAATATAGGCTCCGTCAAGTTAAGCCATAGATACCGTTTTGAACAACGCTTTATTGAAGATGATTTTAAAATGCGCTTCCGTTATTTCCTAAGTTTAAACATTCCTTTCAAGAGCACTAGCCCTTTTTATTTTTCCGCTTACAATGAACTATTTTTAAATACCGAAAGTGCTATTTTTGATAGAAACCGATTATATGGCGGCATTGGTTATCAATTAAGTGATAACATAAGATTGGAAGCCGGATATATGAATCAGTTTTTTGAGACCTCCGGCAGGGATCAGCTAAATCTTATGGCTTTTGTTACACTATAAAATGATAAAAATGTGAACTGAAAAGTTTGCATTTTTTTTATTGAGCTTCTCGCATAAATGTTTCTGCTTTTTCAACCATATTTTTACTTCCGCAAATAAACGGCACACGTTCATGCAATTCGGTTGGTTGTATATCTAAAATCCTATTAAAACCATCACTAGCTTTTCCTTTGGCTTGTTCTGCTATAAATGCCATAGGATTACATTCGTACAACAAACGCAATTTCCCATTGGGGTTTTTAGAACCTTGCGGATACAAATAAATGCCTCCTTTAATCATATTTCTATGAAAATCCGAAACTAAAGAGCCAATATATCGTGACGTGTAAGGTCTATCATCTTCCTCTCTTTGGCAATATTTAATGTAATTTTTTATACCTTGAGGAAACTGAAGATAGTTTCCTTCATTCACGGAATAAATATATCCATCCGATGGAAACTCCATATTAGGATGAGATAAATAAAAGGATCCTATCGCAGGATTTAAAGTAAACCCATTTACCCCATCGCCCGTTGTGTAAACAAGCATGGTGGATGTGCCGTAAATAATATAACCAGCAGCCACTTGTTTGCTGCCTTTCTGTAAAAAATCTTCTAGGGTTACTGGTGTCCCAACTGGGGTGATTCTTCTATAAATGGAAAAAATAGTGCCCACAGACACGTTAACATCAATATTAGAAGATCCATCCAACGGGTCTATCAATACAATATATTTATTTTGATGGTTTTCATCTTGGCTATTAACCGAAATAAAATCGTCTTCCTCTTCACTGGCAATACCACAAACGATGTTTCTTTTTATTAGCGTTTGAATAAACTTTTCGTTAGCATAAACATCTAGTTTTTGTTGATTTTCTCCTTGAATATTCACATCGCCAGCAGCTCCAATAATATCAACTAATCCAGCTTTGTTTACATCATGATTTACTATTTTTGCCGCTAATCTAATGGAATTGAGAAGACTCGATAATTCGCCTGAAGAATATCTAAAAGAAGTTTGGTTTTCAATAATAAATTCTCCTAAAGTTTGTATTTTTTGAGACATGGATTGGTTTTTTAGTATTACAAATATCAACTATTTCTTTATGAACTACAACGTTTTCGCTATAGATTCATCTCTAACATATTCAAGTTTAAACTATCTTTGAATTAATAGAAAAATATTATGGGTTTCACAATTAGAAAGGCAAAAAAGGAAGATATGGCAGCCGTATTTCAACTTATTAAAGAGTTGGCCATTTATGAAAAAGAACCTGATGCCGTACAAATTACAATTACTGATTTAGAAAATGATGGCTTTGGCTTATCGCCTCAATTTGAATGTTTTGTTGGTGAAATAGATTCTAAAATTGAAGGCATTGCCTTATTTTATAATAGATATTCTACTTGGAAAGGACGGGCTTTACATCTTGAGGATTTAATAGTAAGAGAAGATAAAAGAGGGACAGGATTAGGAACAGCTCTTTTAAATGAAGTTATCAAATACGGACATCAGTTAGGTGTAAAACGCATTAATTGGGAAGTATTGGATTGGAATGAGCCCGCCATTTCATTTTACGAAAAAAAAGGCGCTAAAGTGATGCGCGATTGGGATGTGGTGCAATTGAGTGAACAAGGTATAAAAGATTATATTTCAAAATTATAATATGCAAGTATTTAAGTTTGGTGGTGCTTCTGTTAAGGATGCCAGTGGTGTAAAAAATGTGGCCTCGGTGTTACACAAAGTAGGTTATAAAAACACCTTGATTGTGGTTTCTGCTATGGGAAAAACAACCAATGCACTTGAAGTTGTTATCAATAATTATTTCAACAATAAAAAAGAGCTTCAAAGTGCCATTCAAGATGTAAAAAAATACCATAATGCCATTTTACTGGATTTATTTGATGATGAAAAACATGCCTCATTTAAAAAAATAGCAGCTCTATTTGATGAATTAAGTACTTTTTTAGAAGTTAATAAATCCCCTGATTACAACTTTGTTTACGACCAAGTGATTGGTTATGGGGAATTGGTTTCTACAGTGATTATAAGTGAATATTTCAATCATATAGGGATAAAAAATAATTGGGTTGATGCGAGAGAGCATATTAAAACCGATAATTATTACAGAAGAGGCAACGTTAACTGGGAAGAAACGCAGACCCTAATTACAACACATTTTAATAAATCTGTTTTAAATATTACTCAAGGGTTTATTGGTAGCGATGCCAACAATTTTACCACCACATTGGGACGAGAAGGCAGCGATTATACCGCCGCCATTTATGCCTATTGCCTAAATGCCGAAAGCGTTACTATTTGGAAAGATGTCCCGGGTGTTTTAAATGCCGACCCCCGTTATTTTGAGAATGCTCAATTGCTTAATAAAATATCCTATAGGGAAGCCATAGAATTGGCATTTTATGGCGCTTCGGTTATCCACCCAAAAACATTGCAACCTTTACAACAAAAGGAAATCCCTTTGTATGTGAAGTCGTTTCTAAAACCAGAAGAACCCGGCACCATGGTTGGAAAAGAAATTATTTTAGAACCCAACATCCCCTGCTTTATTGTTAAAAAAGACCAAGTTTTAATTTCATTATCATCATTGGACTTTTCATATATCGTTGAGGAAAATATCAGTGAAATATTTAGTCTGTTGCATACTTACAAAATGAAAGTGGATGTTATTCAAAATTCAGCCATCAGTTTTTCTGTTTGTGTAGATAATATTTATAATAATCTTGAAAAATTGCTCCAACATTTAAAAGCTAAATTTAAAGTAACTTGCCATGAACATGTCTCGCTTTATACCATAAGACATTATAATGAAAACGCTATCAATCAATTAGAAAAAGGGAAAACAATCCTATTAAAACAACTAACCGAAGGCACGGTTCAAATGGTTACTAAATAGAATTTTTTGTTGATTTTTACTCTTAAAATAAACTGTTTTTTAGAATTAAAACTAACGTAGTGCAGCTCCAAAAAGTGAGAAAAATGAAAAAAAATGATTAGGTTTGTGGCATGTCTAAAAAAGAAGATATAGGTTTAGTTTCGGCAAAAGAAATAGCCAAAGTCATAAACGTTGATAACTATGGTTTTATAGGAACGTTTATTGGTTGGATATTAATGAAGGTGTTAAAAATATCTACAATCAACAAATTCTACAGAAGAAATATGCATCTTAAAGATGTTGAATTTCTGGATAGTATTTTAGATGAATTCCAAATTAAATTTGAAATCCCTGAAGAAGATTTAAAGCGCTTACCAAAAGATGGTGCTTACATCACGGTATCTAACCACCCTCTTGGTGGCATTGATGGCATTTTGCTTTTAAAATTAATGTTAGAACAGCGTAAGGATTTTAAAATCATTGCCAATTTTTTATTGCATCGTATAGAGCCGATGAAGCCATATATTATGCCTGTAAATCCTTTTGAGGATAGAAAGGACGCAAAATCAAGTATCTCTGGGTTTAAAAACTCTATTCTTCATTTAAAAAATGGACATCCACTAGGTCTTTTCCCTGCAGGAGAAGTATCTACCTATAGAGATGGCAAATTAGTAATTGATAGGCCTTGGGAAGAGGCTGCCATGAAACTGGTAAAAAAAGCCGAAGTGCCTGTGGTTCCTATTTACTTTCATGCTAAAAACAGCCGCTTATTTTATAAACTTTCCAAAATCAGTGATACTTTACGAACGGCTAAATTACCTTCGGAAGTATTATCACAAAAACGTCGGGTTATAAAAGTTAGAATTGGTAAACCTATCTCGGTCGCCGATCAAAAAGAATACACGTCACTTGACGAATTTTCAGAATTTTTAAGACGAAAAACCTATATGCTTTCTAATGTTTTTGAAGACAAATCAAAAATTTTAGACAATATCTCCTCAACTTTAAAAACACCTAAAATTCCGAAAAGAATCGTGACTCCAGTAAATGTGGAGATTATGGAAAAAGAAGTTGAAGGTCTACGCAAAAATGATTCTAGACTTTTACAGAGTAAAAACTATGAGGTGTTTTTTGCCAAACCCGACGATATCCCAAATATTTTAAGGGAAATTGGCAGGTTACGTGAAATTACCTTTAGAGAGGTGGGTGAAGGCACTAATGAATCCATAGATTTAGATGCATTTGACACCTATTATCACCATATGTTCCTTTGGGATAATGATAGTAAATTAATCGCGGGTGCTTACAGAATGGGCTTAGGTTCTAAAATTTTTGAACGCTACGGCATCAATGGTTTTTATTTGCAGGACTTATTTAGGTTTGAACCTGAACTTTATAAAATGATGAGCCAATCCATAGAAATGGGTCGTGCTTTTATCATTAAAGATTACCAACAAAAACCCATGCCTTTATTTTTACTTTGGAAAGGCATTGTGCATATTACGTTGAGATATCCAGAACATAAATTTTTAATTGGCGGAGTCAGCATTAGCAATCAATTTTCAAATTTCTCAAAATCGTTGATGATTGAGTTTATGAAATCTCATTATTACGACCCTTATATTGCCCAATATGTGCATCCTAAAAAAGAATTTAAAGTAAAACTTAAGGATGCCGATAAGGATTTTGTTTTTGATGAAACCGAAGCCGATTTAAACAAATTCGACAAGATTATTGATGAAATAGAACCAGGCGCACTGCGCTTACCAGTATTACTTAAAAAATACATTAAGCAAAACGCTCGCTTAGTCGCTTTTAACGTCGATCCTTTATTTAATAATGCCGTTGATGGCTTAATGTACATTAAAATAGCCGACTTGCCAGAAAGTACCGTACGTCCCGTTATGGAAGAATTTCAAGCGGAATTGGAACGTAAGTTTGTGGAAAACACAGAAGGTTAATTTCAACTTCATCCATTACTTATAAGAAAATCCCTTAATTATTCTTTTTTTACTATATTGGTATTTATTTAAGCTAATAATGAGACACTCTGTTTTCACTTTTTTGATCTTTTTAATTAGCGTCTTTCTATGCCATTCGCAAACCGTTACTGGTACCGTCCTTGATTTTAAAACCCAACAACCTCTTGAATCTGTTTCCATATATTTTGATAATACAACTATTGGAACATCCACAAATGCCCAAGGCAGGTTTACTATTTCATATAATGATGCCATACAATCCGTCTTAATAATCTCTTATTTAGGTTATCAAAAAGAAATTATTTCAAATTATAGATCTCAAAACAATATCACTGTTTTATTAAAGGAATCTTTTGATTCGTTAGACGAAGTCGTTATAAGTGCTGACGACGGATTAACCAGAGAACAAAAACTAAAAATTTTTAGAAGGGAATTTTTAGGTAATTCAACGTTTGCAAATTCCTGCAACATATTAAATGAAGACGATTTGGTTTTACGATATTTTAAAAATCAGCGAAAATTGAACGTGAGCTCAAAAACTCCTATTATTTTTCGAAATAACAGTCTGCAATATGAAGTGTCTTATGATATAAATGTGTTTGAAATTGATTTTATAAATGTGAAAGTGACTGAAGAATATGAAATTTACGATGTAAAGACCGTCATCTACGAAGGCTCTGTTTTTTATAAAAATCTTGAAAATTTCAATGAGCGAACTGCTAAAAGGAATAGAGACAAAGCTTATAAAGGCTCTGTTCTAGAATTTATAAGAGCCATATACAACGACGAATTAAATACCAAGGGCTACCAGATTTTTGATAAAAAATTTCTAGTGCCTCCAAGTGACCTCATCATAATTTCTCCAAGTGAACATCCAGATTTAAAAAAACTTACTTTAAAAAAGCCAATCACCATTCTTCATAATAAGGAACGCTCTACCATGAAACTAAATGTTTCTGAGATTCTAATAGATAAGTATGGGAATTTTTCCAATTCAACAAAGGTTGAGTTTGCAGGGTATATGGCAAATCAACGCATTGGCGACTTAGTCCCATTGGATTATAATCTAGAAAAATAATTGGGGGTTTAAATTTTTAGATGGCTAACTAATACCGCTTTATATGGACTTAAACCACTCTTGGAACTGATTTCCTAATAAAAAGGAAGGCTTCATGGTTCCACCAGCTGCGGTTACTAAACTCATTATCCAAGCCACAAAAAGCACTAATGAGAAAACCCAGCCAATAATTGGTATAAAGCCTACAAAGGATAAGATAATAAAACCTAACATTTGCCTGATGTAAAACGACCCAAATGCTGATTTTTTATTACTATTCATAACTAGGGCTATTATCCAACCTATTAACGTGATATGGGCAATAATTGCGACATTTTTGGCATCACTTAATGTTTTTTCAGCCTCATGGCCAAAATCCTTGGCACTTTCTTTAGCATCATTTACTGCCTCGTTGAAATCGTCGTTTAAATTTTTTTCGTCAGACATAATTTTTTGGTTTTTTGGTTAGACACATAAAGATAATAAAAAATTGATTTGATTTGTAAACTACTCATTATCTTAATAATAAAATAATAGCTCCAATACCGGTTACAATAAAAATAAAACGTCTGTAGTTAACATTCGAAATTAGTTTAACAATGTAAGCCCCTATAAAAAACCCAATAACCACCGCTGGAACCAAAACCGAATTCAACACCAATGTTTCCACATTTATGGTGTTCCAAACAAATATATGAAAGGGCAATTTAAATACATTGATGATAAAAAACAACCAGGCACCAGTGCCTATAAACTCATTTTTTGGTAACCTAATGGCTAAAAAATAAATGTCGGCAATGGGGCCGGCCAAATTACCAATCATACTGGCAACGCCTGCCATAAAACCAGAGCTATAAGCAAATAATCTATTATTAGGGATACTGGTTTTTCGGTTTTCTGTATATACCATAACCAACACAGAAAGTATGATGATGATTGCCATAATTCTTTTAAAAACCAGCTCAGAAATATCATTACCCAACCAAACACCCACCAATACGCCAATGACCATAAATGGTAATAGCTTAACAATATATTTCCATTGAACATGTCGATTATAATAAATAACCGCTAAAATATCAGCGCACACCAACATAGGAAGCAAAACACCAGTGGATGCCTTTTCACCAAAAACAAATGCCAATATTAAGATGATAACAATACCAATGCCTTTAATCCCAGATTTTGAAGCCCCTAATAAAATACCCGCTAAGCCAATGCTTAACCATTGAAAGATTGATAAATGAAATGACTGAAGAATTTGTATATATTCCAATAGGTGCTTTTATTCTTTTTTAAATGCTTTTTCATAAATGGAAATCCATTCTTCTGGGGTCATTTTTTTGCATAATTCTGCTAATAGTTCATAAGGAATGTCATCAACATATTTAAAACGAATACAGCTTTTGCCCATATCTAGTTTGCGCTTACAGTGTTTAGGAAATTCAGCCACAAACCAATCATGCAATTCAGGTTTGGCATAAATGCCCATGTGATAAAAACTAATGGCATTTTTTTGTGACGCAATGCTCAAAAAAGGCAATGGTAGTTTTGGGTCGCAATGATACCCTTTTGGATACAGTGCATGTGGCACATAATAACCAATCATGCCATAACTCATGCCTTCTTCAAAACCTTTTGGCAAATTATCTTTTATTACCTTTCTTAATTTACTAATAGGGTCTTTACTGTCTTCTGGAAGTTGACTGATATAATGGTCTGGTGAATCTGCTTGGTATGGCATGTTAATATTTCTGCTGAAATAAAGGTATAATAAATCTTAGTAATACAAAAAGAGGAAATGCTATTTGTTATATGATGCTTGACTTTGTGAGAAAAAAATTCTAACTTCGTTTAACTACCGATATAGATAATTAAAACTATCCATATCTTAAAAGTTGTAAACAATGCCGAAATGCATAACTATAAATAAAAAAATTAAATGAAATATGTAATAATAGCATCTATAATAACAGCAGTTTTAGCAATTACTGCTTACATATTGGATTTTGCAAATAATAAAACAGATAAAGTTTTTTTAATTATAGTTGGTTCACTATTAATTCTAAGTGGATTATTTTTCTCTATTAGAGGCGAAGTTGTAAAAGACAAAGATTCGAAAGAACAGGCTGAGTCGCTTTCCAAAACCAAAGAAAATACTGAGTTAATAATACAGAATATTAATGGTAACCTAGAAAGACTTTCAGTGATTAATGATAGCGTAACAAAATTAAGTACAGCTCTTAGTGGTGTTGAAAATGATTTGACCGAACAGCTAAAAATATTTAAAAAAACACTTAAACAAACAGAAATATTTGAACAAAAAGTGAGCGAACAACTAAAGCTTGAAAAGCAAAGATTTGAATTAGAAAAACCAGAAGTTGAAGTTGTTGCTACTTTAGAAAAGAAACCATCCTTACCAGGAAATCAGTATGGAATATTATTTGGCTATAGAAATTTAGGGAAGAGAACCGCCAAAGATTTTAATGCCAATGCTGTAATCGGAATATCAAAAGACAAAAAGAATATAACAGAACATATAAAAATGGAAAGTTCTCTTGAAAATTTTGATATTACACCTGCGATTTCTGGAGGAGTTGAAATAAAACTTAGGAGTGGAAACTCAATTGATTTAAATGGAATCGAAGATGATTTAAGGCTTATAGTTTTACTCAAATACACGTACCGAGATGAATTTCTAAACAAATCATTTGAGAAAGAAAATTACTTCTTTTGGTACGGATTTGATAAAACTGGATTGGTGTTAGTGTCCGCCAATAATGATGATTTCACAAAAAGACTTGATAAATATATTGCGGACAATAATCTAGAATTATAAAAAAGCACTGTTTACAACACCGTATATAAAAAATTGCTAGTTTTAGCTAACACAAAGTTGGTTGCGTGTTTGCTAGCTTTTGATTTTCCTTCGGAAAATCCTCGCCACCAAACACGCAACTTTTCATATACAAAAACGTTAAACAAACCTAAAAATAAGAAACCGCCTAAAGAAATAATATCTTTAAACGGTTTCCAAACTAAATAACCAACCAAAAATCTATAATTTAACCCGTGTACTCTCTCTTGGGTTATCAACTTTATCTTCTCTAAACTTACGCAACTTCTCTTTTTCCGTCGCCGTTTTACCTTTTGTATTACTTTCTTTTAGGTATTGTATATATCCTCTACCAACAAACTCATATACCGTTCCAGAACGTGGGTGATATAACTCTATCTTCCCATCATTAATAACGCTCAATTCAAAATGTTCATTGTCGAAGAAATCATAATCTAATGTTAAAGTTTTTAAATAGAAGTCACCACTAACATTTCCAACACCATACAGTCCTGTATAATCCCAATACAAATTATTAATGTTTGTGCCATTGGGATCTTGAGAACTTCTAAACTCAGAGTCATTTCCACCGGCTAAAAACTGTAAATAATGCTCATTGTCAAATTCATTGATGGCTCCAAAATTACTGGTATATGTTTTTTCCCAAGCTTCGTATTCTTGCAAGAAATAATGAATGTTGTCATAAAACACAAAATCGTAATCAAAATTGCTACGTTGGTAGCCATCCAAAAAGTAGGATGTATCATTATTTGGGTTATATAATTCTATGGTGTTATTATCTATTTGATACACATCAAACGTTTCAAACCCATCAATATCATGGTAAACATCTAAAATCATATTATAAGCATCGTAACTCGCTACATCTATACCATAGCCATTTCCGCTAGACCCTATACCAACTAAATTGTTATTTGCAAAAAGAACCCCGTTTCTAAACGATAAGGTAAATGCCTTTTGTAAAAAAGGTGTAGTTCCATAACCTAATGTTCTATTGATATCTACATACCACAATTCATAAGAATTTAATAATTGGTTTACAGATATACTTGGCTGGGATGGATGATAATCATCAACTATAACATCGGTAGTACAAGATGTAAAAATGGTTGTCGCCAAGGCAAAGCTAAAAAGTAGTTTTACAGTCTTCATAATCAAACATTTTAAGTGTTAATATATAATGGTTTTCAAAACGCGTGCCAAAAATTTTTCGTTAATAATGACTTCATCTGCCTCTCAACAATATTTTATGTATTTTTGAAGCATTGTGAATTAAACTATTTTATGGAAACGCCTTTAAAATATGCTGTTTTTGGTGCTGGTAGTTGGGCTACGGCTATTGTAAAAATGCTTTGTGAAAATTTAAATGAAGTGGGTTGGTATATGCGAAGTGTCTCTACCAAAGAGCATTTGTTGCGCGAACAACATAATCCTAATTATTTAAGTTCTGTGGAGTTTCATTTAGAGCAACTGAAACTTAGTAATGATATTAATGAGATGGCCAATTATGCCGATGTGCTCATTTTTGTGATTCCGTCTGCGTTTATGCATAGCGAATTGGAAAAACTGACTGTTGATATTTCCAAAAAAACCATTGTCTCTGCCGTTAAAGGCATTATGCCCGAAACCGGATTATTGGTGGGCGAGCATTTCCATGAATTTTACAACGTGCCTTATGATAATATTGCTGTTATTGCCGGTCCTTGCCATGCCGAAGAGGTGGCTTTGGAGCGTTTATCATATCTAACGATTTCCTGTTCAGATGCCCGTAAAGCGAAAGCTATTGCCAAAAACTTATCAAGCGATTATATAAAAACCAAGATAAGTGATGATATTATTGGCGTGGAATATGCCGTCATGCTAAAAAATATTTACGCTATTGCAGCCGGAATTGCCCACGGATTGGGTTATGGTGATAATTTCCAGAGCGTGTTAATGAGCAACTCCATACGTGAAATGAAACGCTTTATTAGGAAAATGCATAAAATGAAACGCAACATTAACAATTCGGCTTATTTGGGTGATTTGTTGGTGACGGGCTACTCCATCTTTTCCAGAAATCGCATGTTTGGCAATATGATTGGGAAAGGCTATACGGTAAAATCGGCGATGATGGAAATGAGCATGGTTGCCGAAGGGTATTACGCGACCAAAAGTGCCCATTTGCTAAATGAAAAGAACAAGCAAAAAACTAAACTGCCAATTATAGATGCGGTTTATGAGATTTTATATGAAAATAAAAATCCGAAAAAAGTGTTTAAAAAGTTGACGGAGAAGTTGGATTAAAAAAGCCTCCTCTAACTCCTCCAAAGGAGGAGAACTCGCAATCCTTTTCCCCTTTGGGGAAATGTCTGCAAGACAATGGGGCTTTATTTCACCAAAACACCTCTCACTTCCATTAAAGGAATGGGTTGCAACGCTTTTAAATTAATGGTGTTTTTTCTAAACACATACGTTTTATCAAACGTCTTGTTTCCTTCAAAATAAGATACTTTAAACGTATTATTTAAAGCAAACAAGTCTTCTTGCATCAACTCGATTTTAGCATAACTTTTTTTAGGCAATACATCCAACTTTTTCCTAAATGTAGAAGTGATTTTTTCTTCATTATAGCCAGTGGTAACAATAAGTACCATGTCTAAATCGACTTCTTTATCATTTATTATGTAAGCATTCCAATCATTGGTTTTATAAATATCATTGTATTCGTAAACGACGGCAATATAAACGCCTTCAACTTTTGGGATTTGGATGTCATTTTTCATACCGCAAAAATAAACGAATTATTCAAAATAAGAATTGGTGTAATTTGCACTCGAAATACCTTTCAAATTATGAATTATTAAATGCTGCAATAAAGCTTCATTGCTGTATGTTTCAAATAAATTATTTATTCTGTAAGCTATACTATCTATTCTTAAAAAGTATAATTCGCAAACCAATTTTAAATCAACATCCTTTCTAATGGATTCATTATGTTTCGCTTCCACCAATAAACTATAAACTTTATCAAAAACAATGTGGTTTCTAAACGTTTCAAACACCTCACTTGCTTTCGGATAATATTTTTTCAATCCGAATATAAATGAAGGTTTAAAACATTTAAAATAATCAAATCCAATTCTATAAATTTCTATAATCTTAACAATCGGGTCTGTTTGCTGAAGTAAAGCAGAATCCATATCATGTTTGATTTTTTCAATTAAAAACGCCAAACTTTCCGATACTAAATCTTCTTTATTCTTGAAATAATTGTAAATCGTTTTTTTAGACATGCCCATTTCACTAGCAAGTTCATCCAAAGTGAAACTCTTGCTACCAAACTTTGTAAAGTTTGTAATGGAACATTCTAAAAGTTCAGATTTATCAATCATCATTCAATTTTTATTTCCAGCCGCCGCCTAGTGCTTCATATAAATTAACAACTGATAATAATTGCTGTAATTTACTGTCTATAACATTTAATTCGGCACTTAACTCACTTTGTCTTGCCGTTAATAAATCTAAATAATTGGCATAACCGTTTTTTAATAACTCTTCGGAATTGCTTTCTGCATTTCGCAAAGCCTCTACTTCATTTTTTCTGTACTCAAACTTTTTAGTTTCCGCATTATAAGTATATAAGGCATTAGATACTTCATTTCCAGCCACTAAAAGTGATTTTTTGAAGTTCAACAACGCTTGTTCTTGTTGTGCTTTTGCGACTTCGTTTTGCGTTTTAATACGTCGCTGATTGAAAATAGGTTGGGTTAACCCACCAACCAAAGTGGCAAATAATGAATTGGCACTAAGCAACTCATCCAAGTCCAAACTTTGAAAACCACCAGAACCCGTTAATGTTAATGACGGATAGAAATTACTTCTTGCCACATTGGTTAACTCAAACGACTGGATTAAACCGTATTCGGCAGCCATAACATCGGGGCGATTGCGTAATAAGTTTGCTGGCACACCCAGTTTTAAATCGGTGTCAATAACTTGAACATCCATGGCGCTTCTCTCAAAATGTTGAGGTGCTTTTCCCAATAAAATACTTAAGGTGTTTTCAGTTCTAAAAATAGCCACTTCCAAATCCACTTGAAGGGCTTTGGCATTATTGTACTGCGCAATATTTTGGTCGACCGCCACTTGGGTGACTTGTCCGGCGTCTTTTAGAGCTTTTATGGTCACTACACTACTATCGCGCGTTGCGATGGTTTGTTTCGTAATGGCTAATTGCGCATCTAAAGCCAATAATTGATAATAGGTTGCCGCAATACTAGATATTAATTGTGTTTTTACAGCTTGGTGTGCTGCGACACTTTGCAAATATCCTGCTTGAAAAGCACGCTTATTGCTTCTTATTTTTCCCCAGATATCAGCTTCCCAAGAAAGTGCTCCAGATAATTCATATTGATCGATGGCGCCATTAAAGAAAGAACCAAACTGGCTGTTTCTAGCCAATTCTTGGTGCGTCATCGTGGCCTTTCCTGTTAAGGTTGGCAAATAACCCGCTTTACCTTGTTTGAAATACGCTTCCGCGGAAATTATCTGTTGGATGGCAACACGAATATCAATATTGTTTTGAAGCCCTTCTTCAATATATTGATTCAAATACCTATCAGTAAATAGTGTCTTCCATGATACATCAGCCATCGATAAACTATCAGTAGGCAAGTTATCTGTTCTGAATAAATTTTGAGTTTCTGCCAACTCTGGTCGCTCATAATCTTTGGCTACAAAACAACTTTGCAATGTAAAAGCCATAACAATAATGAGTAGTGCCTTACCAAAAAATTTGTTTTTTATTATGGATCTCATAGTATTAATCTTCAAGGGTTTGAATAGCTGGTTTACTTGAAATTTTTTCTTGTAACCATTGAAATAAAATAAATAAAATAGGAATGACAAATACACCTAAAATAGTACCAATTAGCATACCTCCTGCAGCTCCAGTACCAATCGATTTGTTTCCTTCTGCTCCTACACCTTTTGCCAGTACTAATGGCATTAATCCTAAAATAAAAGCAAAAGAAGTCATCAAAATAGGACGTAAACGTGTTTTGGCTCCATTGATAGCAGCATTGACGATACTTTCGCCATTACGCCTTCTTTGAAGTGCAAATTCCACAATAAGAATCGCATTTTTTGCCAATAATCCAATAAGCATGATTAAAGCAATTTGGAAGTAAATATTATTTTCCAAACCTAAAAATTTTGTGCTTATGTAAGCTCCAAAAACGCCAAATGGTATAGAAAATACCACAGCAAGTGGCAAAATATAACTTTCATATTGAGCACATAACAAGAAATAAACAAACAGAATACTTAAAACAAATATGAACGTTGTTTGGCTCCCTGCATTCACTTCTTCACGTGTTAAACCCGAATATGAGACTGTGTAATTATTTGGTAATTTAGCAGCTTCTTCTTCAATAATCCTAATAGCGTCGCCCGTACTATAGCCAGGGTTTATAGCGCCACTTATAGTTGCAGAATTAAATAGATTAAAACGCGTTACCGATTGTGGGCCGTAAACACGCTTTAATGTTATGAACTGGGTAATGGGCGTCATCTCACCAGAATTGGTTCTAACATACATGCTGTTTAGTGCATTAACATCTGATCTATCCTCTGGTAATGATTGGATATATACACGAAATTGTTTACCAAATCTTGAAAAATCTGATGCGTAAACCCCTCCTATATAACCTTGTAAAGTAGAAAAAATGCTATTAATGGGAACACCCTTCTCCTTCGCTAAAGGTACATTGACTTCCATTTCATATTGCGGATAGTTTGTGTTGAAAGCCGACTGTGCATATTGTATTTCTGGATGTTTCATTAAAGCACCCATAAACTCTTGATTGTAATTACTCAATGCTGTAAAATCACCTCCAAATTTGTCTAGTAAATTAACTTCAAAACCCGCAGAATTACCAAATCCTTGGATACTAGGAGGCGCAAAAAACACAATATTCGCTCCCGGAATGGTTGAAGCAATACCAAACAATTGTCCGGTGATGGCTGTGGTAGACAATGATGGATCTTCACGCTCTTTCCAATCTTTCAATTTAAAGAATCCAATAGCATAATTGCTCCCAGAACCGCTTAATAAACTTCGTCCTTTAACAAACGACAAGCCATCAATTCCGGATATTTTATTTGCTTTATTGTATAATTCTTGCGTTATTTCATTAGTTCTGTCTAAAGAAGCTCCCGCAGGCAATTCGATATTAGCAAAAATCATCCCTCTATCCTCATTAGGAACAAAACCTGTAGGCGTTGTATTAGAGGCCCAAAAGATGCCTACAACAGCAATGAGTAATAACACTGCTGAAATCCATTTTTGTTTATATAAAAATTGAAGTGATTTTCCATATTTTTGAACCGTAGCATTAAATCCACGATTAAATAGTGCATGAAAACGTTGGATGGGATTTTTACTTTTTAGTTCCTCATCTTCACTGTGGGATTTTAAAAATAATGCACATAACGCTGGACTCAATGTTAAAGCATTAACTGCCGATATAAGAATAGCAATAATTAATGTAACCCCAAACTGTTTATAAAAAACACCCGTGGGCCCTTCCACGAACGTTACTGGTATAAAAACCGCAGCCATAACCAATGTTATGGATATAATGGCTCCAGATATTTCGTGCATGGCCTCCAATGTGGCCTTTTTAGCGTTTTGTTCACCATTATCTAATTTGGAGTGTACAGCTTCAACCACCACAATAGCATCATCAACCACAATACCAATAGCTAGAACAACGGCAAATAGGGTTAGTAAATTGATGGAATACCCAAATAAATTCAAGAAGAAAAACGTTCCAATAATGGATACTGGTACCGCAATGGCTGGGATTAAAGTAGATCTAAAATCCTGTAAAAAAAGAAACACCACTAAGAATACCAACAGAAAGGCTTCTACTAAAGTACTGACTACTTTATCTATTGATGCCGTTAAAAACAAACTGGTATCGTAAGGAATAAAAATATCCAATCCTTTTGGCAAGTCTTTTTTAACCTCATCTAAAGTAATTTTTATGTTTTCAATAATTTCTTGGGCATTCGAGCCTTTTGTTTGAAAAACGCCCATAAAAACGGCTGGTTTACCTAAACTCATTGCTCCAGAACCATAAGATTGTGCGTCCAATTCAATAGTTGCCACATCATTTAAACGCAACAACTCACCATTAGGAAGTGCTTTTACGACAATATCAGCATATTGTTTCTCTTCCTTGAAACGTCCTTTGTATTTTACCACATACGAAAAGGCTTCTCCATTATTTTCTCCTAAAGACCCTGCAGCCGCTTCTAAGTTTTGTTCTTTTAATACCTCTGTTATATCTGATGGAATTAAATTATGCGCCGCTAATTTCGCAGGTTGCAACCAAATACGCATCGCATAATCTTGTTGCGAAAACACACTCACATCGCCAACGCCATTGATTCGTTGAAGTGCTGGAATGACATTAATTCTTAAATAATTCTGAATAAATGTGGCATCATAATCCTCGTTATCTGAATAAAGCGACAAAAACATCAACGCACTTGTTTGCTGCTTTTGAGTGATGACACCAATTTGTTTTACTTCTTGTGGCAATAAAGAATTTGCCCTCGACACGCGGTTTTGAACGTTTACTGCGGCGACATCGGCATCTACATTCTGGTCAAAATAAACAGTGATATCCGCACCACCATTATTGGATGCTGTAGACGTGATATAGGTCATCCCTTCAACACCATTTATTTGTTCTTCAATGGGAATGATAACACTTTCTAAAACCGTCTCTGCATTGGCTCCAGGATAAGACGTTGTTACTTTTATGGTTGGTGGCGCAATATCTGGATATTGTTCTATGGGCAAGCTTGAGATACTTATAAATCCAAGCAATAATATAATGATAGAAATAACTGTAGAAAGTACAGGTCTTTCAATAAATGTTTTTAACATAATGAGAAGGTTCTAGTTTTTAAATAATGGACTAATCGGCTTAACAATACTATCGAAAGAAACGTTTTGTGGCGTAATGGGCATATCGTTTCTTAACTTTCCAATTCCATTTACCACAATTTTATCGCCTGCTTTTACGCCTGATTCCACAACATACAGATTATCAACACGTCCTTTAATAGTAATTAATGAAGATATAACCGTGTTGTTTTCTCCAACTTTAAAAAGCAATATATGCCCTTGTTGATCTATTGTTGACGCTTGAGGCACCACTATGGCATTTTCATAAACTACAGGAATTTGAATCCTACCGCTATTACCATTTGTTAATAATTGATTCGGATTATTAAACACCGCCCTAAAACTTACGGTTCCAGTATTTCGGTTTATTTGCCCTGTACTTGTTTGGATTTTACCTTTTTCAGGATAGGTGTTTCCGTTAGCTAATAATAAACTCACCTCTGGAAAATTCTTTATTTTTTCATCTAAATTTTTCCCTATGGTATTTTCCAAAAAGTTTAAATAATCGGACTCATTCAAATTAAAAAACGCATAGACTTGTTGAATATCACTGACCGTTGTTAGTGGTGTCGCATCATTCGGACTTACTAAAGAACCTTCCCTGAAATTAATAGCACCTACATAACCGTTAACAGGACTTTTTACCGTGGCATAATCAATATTTGCTGAAATACTGCTATAATTCGCTTTGGCTTGTGCTAAATTGGCTTTAGCAGTTTCTAATTGCACTGGGCTGATGATGTTTTTTTCTACCAGAGGAATTAATTTATCAACCTCCACTTGGGCAACATTAATCCGTGCTTTGGCCGCACCAGCGTCTTGACTTAAAGACTGCGTTTCCAATTTAAACAAGATTTGTCCTTTTTGTACTTTCTGGCCTTCATCTACATATACTTTTTGGATGTATCCAGATACTTTTGCCCTTACATGACTGTTTATGATGCCTTCAATATTAGTGGGATATTCTTGAAAACCAGTGACTGTTTTACTTTCCAGTTGGGATACAGGAAACGTAGGCGGCATTTGCGCTGCTTGCTGTTGGTTTCCATTATTGTTTCCACAACTTACTAACAGAAACAGTGCTAAACTTGGAATTATTATTGATTTTAGGTTGATATTTTTCATTTTATAGTGTTAGATTTTACTTATGTTATTGGTGATTTTTGTTTTTAATTCTAAAATGGACTTGGTGGCTTCATCCAAAAACTGAATATAATTATCATGAAAATCTAAATCGAATTTTGAAGTTTCATCAGTAGTTTTTGAATTCATGGCTTCTTTATATTCTTTGATTTCCATATGTAATTGTTTTTGTAAAGACCAAGTTTCTATAATCGCATCAATGTTTTGAATGATGTTATCACTGTTCATTACAAAATACTTTTTGCGGTCTCCCGCCTTCGTGAAATAGACGATTTTCTTTAAATCTTGCAGGTGATTTAAATGTGTAGAAATTGTGCTTTTACTAGCACAAAGTTTTGTTACTAAATCTTCAAAGGTTGTTCCTACCTTTCCTGTTAATATGATATAAGATAAAATACGGGCGGCAACAGGAGCCAATTGTTCTTTATTCTCTATAAGAACCCCTAGCTTTTCAACTAAGGCTTGCTTTTGAGTACAAACATTATGGTTCATAAAAAAAATTTAGGTGCAAAAATAATGAAGGTTCGTTTTTAACCGAACTAAACGAAGTTAAATAATTGTTAAATAAAATGACCGATATAATTATCGGTCATTTTATTTAAACATTTCTAAATTTGAAAATGCTAGGTTGAAGTTATTCCATAATTTATTAAGAAAAAATAATGTTTGAAAGCGTATAGATTGATGTCAATATGATTAAAACTCCAACAATGATCATCATGGTTTTAGTAGGCAATCTTTTAGCAATATACGCCCCGAACGGTGCTGCTAATGTGCCCCCAACAATAAGACCCAGAATAATTTGCCAGCTTTGTATGCCAGTAAAATAAATTAGAATTCCAGCACTAAAATAGGTCACAAAAAATTCAGCTGTATTTACCGTTCCTATAATGATACTAGGTGTATTTCCTTGTTTTATTAAATTGGAAGTTACAATAGGCCCCCAACCACCGCCACCAATCGCGTCTAAAAAACCTCCAAACATTGCATAAATAGAGGCGTTTTTTAAATTAGTTTCTGTTTTTATGCTTTTTTTGAAGGCCTTCAATAAAATAATGACTCCTAAAATAAGTAAATACGTACTAACATAGGGTTTTATAATATTACCATCGATAACCGCCCCCAATAAAAAAGCCCCTAAAGAAGCACTCAATACACCTGGAACTACAATCTTTAAAAACAATGATTTATTAAAATTACCAAACCTGATATGGGACAATCCTGATACTCCTGTAGTAAACACTTCAGCCGTATGTACGGCTGCAGAAGCTAGTTTAGGTGATAATCCAAACCCTAGCAAAACAGAATTGGACGTTACGCCATAAGCCATACCCAATGCACCATCAACTGTCTGCGCCAAAAAACCCGCTAACAAAAACCAAAAAAAGGTCTGATTGAATGTTAAATCATCTGCGGATGCATTTGGTAAATACTTAATAAGCACTATAGAAATTAACAGAAGCTTTAGAGCCACAATAACTAGTGTAATATGTTTTAATTTAATTTTTTCCATGAAGTGCTTATTTAATTTATCCTTATCATACCTTTTTAGTATAATTTAAGCAAAAATACATTTTTTTTAATTCCTACAAAATAAGTAGGGATTTTTGTTTGATTATTATTTAAAAAGAATATCTAAGTGTTAACCCATACGTTCCTGGGTCTCCCAATACTGCTGCATAATGTCCTGCACTACCTCCAGCAACTAATAATTGCTCGTAATAATCTTTATCCAATAAATTACGTGCCCAAACAAATAAGGAAAGACCTTCTATGGCTCGGAATCCTGCCCTAGCATTTACTAAGCCATACCCAGGTATGTTTAAGAATTGTGATGGTGATGGACTTGATGAAAATTCTGAACGAAGAAAGGAATCGAATCCTAAGAAAAACTTACCATCTTGACTTAAAAAATCCGTGCTATTAGAAGTAACTTCACCTCCAAAAGATCCCGCCCATTTAGAAATACCAGGTAATCTACCACCAGAAATATCTTTATAGGCTTGAGCGCTGCCAACCTCTTCTAGTGGCACTGGTGCATTGGTGAACTTTTCATATGTAGCATCGGTATAAGTTACCGCTAAGTTAAAACTCAAACTACTGTTAACCCTTACATTAGCATCCAATTCCGCTCCTTTTGAATTTACTTTTTCTGCATTGGCAATATAACCTCTATTAACCCCTAATTGAGCGGCCTGTACGTTCGCTTGGTAATCTTCAATATCTGTGTTAAAGAAAGTCGCATTTAAAGTAATATTCTTTGCTGGAGATGTTTTCACACCTAATTCTATATGTTTCACGTATTCTGGTCTGATGGTTCCCAAATCTACGGCCACGGCACCATCAATAACGGGTAACCCAGCAACGTTTACCCCCACTGGTTTGTAACTTGTGGAGTAGGTAGCATAGGCATTAATTTTATCGGTAACCTTATAGGAGGCCGTCAATTGATAGGTAAAGTTGTTTTCATCTGCGCCCGTTTCAAAAAATTGATCAGTATATACCACGCGTTTTAAAGCCAATAAAGCTGGATCAGTTGTCTCTAAACCTCCGTAAGTAATCCTGTTGTAATATACTTCTTTTTCATCGTAATTAAATCTGACCCCCGATAATATGTGTAACTTATCTGTTACCGCCCAATCTATATTTGCGAAAACGGCAGCACTGGAAGACTTAATGGAGGCATCCGTTCTAATCCCATAACCTTCAAATAAGCCCGGTGTTTGCCAATTTGAACTTGTGGTATTTTGTGAAAAACGCCATTGTGCTGAACCCGATTCTTCAGTTCCATCAATTTTCACTTCTTGGTCTATAAAAAACAACCCTACCACCCCACTTAGTTTAGATGAGATTTCACCCGCATAGCGAATCTCTTGTGACCAATTTTCATGCTTAGCAGGATTTTGGGATTTCGCCAATGCTTGTAATCCAGTGAAATCCCTATCATTTGATGGTCCCCAATTCCAATATCTCCAAGCTGTTGTAGAAGTAAGTGTGCCTTTTCCTAATTTAAAATCCGCATTCAGCGAAACACCTCCCAATTCGTTAAGTGATCGCCAAGGGGTATCATGGTCTATAACTCTATCAAAAGCATTGGCGCTTGGTAAGGTATAGTTCAGATCAGCAATAATGTTATTGAACTGACGATAATCAGCACGTTGGGTTTGAACCACACCAGCAACAACCTGTGCAAACCCGTTCGGATTTTGTCGGGTATTATCACCAATGAACGTGATTTTTATTTTATCACTAGGCGCAAAGAGTAATTGACCTCTAAACCCTAAGTTATTGATGTCGTTAACGTATTCATCTTTGGCGATGTTATAAATATTACCATCCCGTTGTGTTCCTGAAAAAGATACCCTGACAGCAAGTTTATCTTTAATGATACCGCCAGTTACTGAAGCTTTGGCTTGAATAAAGCCATAATTACCATAACTTACCTCGAAGTTCGCTCCAGGAGTGAAACTTGCTTTTCGAGTCGTGATATTAAATGCTCCTGCGGTGGTATTCTTTCCAAAAAGTGTTCCCTGCGGACCACGCAATACTTCAATACGATCAATATCAATAAAATCCAATGTTGCGACGGCTGGACGTGCATAATAAACACCATCTACATAGAATCCTACACCAGGATCAAGACCATCGTTGGTAAGGCCGAATGGAGAACCCAAACCTCTAATGTTAATCCCCGTATTTCGTGGATTGGAACTGTAAAGTTGCACTGATGGAACCAATTCCTTTACCAAGTTTACGTTAAATGCGCCAGCGTCTTCTATCTTAGCACCTCCAACTATCGATATGGGAATGGGTATGTTTTGAGCTGTTTCTGTTCGTCTTCTAGCGGTCACAACCACTTCATTTAAATCTGCACTTTTAGGCTTTAAGTAAACCTCTACATCAATCCATTCTGTTAATTCTACCGCTTTACTTTCAAAGCCTAAATAAGAAATATCAAGAAATAAGGGCAATGTGCCTCTGGTATCAATTTTAAAACTTCCATCAATGCCAGTAATAACACCATTGGTAGTCTCTCTTATTAAAATACTTGCCCCAGATAGAGGTTCGTTCGTTGATTCATCATAAACATATCCTGAAATAGTGTGTTGAGGAAAAGCAAATTGTACTGCAAAAATGAATGTAAGCTGAATAATAAAGTTTTTTGTCTTCATAATAATTTTAATTTATACTTATCATACCTTGTTAGTATGATTTATTAGCAAATATATAAATTAAATTATTCCTGCCAAATAAGTAGGGATTAATTGTTTAAACTTTATTTTTTAGATAAATCTACAATGGTTTCTTCAAGAACGGGAAGCATTTTATCTCGAAGGTCTCTAAATAAGAGTCTTAGTTTACAGGTTTCTTCATCAATACATTCATCACACTTTTGATAAAAATTCTCTGAAACACATGGAATAAGGGCGATGGGGCCATCAATGATTCGCATAATATCTGCAACTGTAATTGTATTTGCTGGTTTTAAAAAACGGTATCCTCCAACGGCTCCACGTTCGCTTTTTATAAGGCGGTGCTGACGTAATTCTCTGAGTATTTTCTCTAAAAACTTAAACGGTATGTTTTCATGCTCTGATATGGACTTAGCTGAAACTGGTTTGTTATCAACTTCATTTTCATAAAGATATATCAAGGTTTTAATGGCATACTTTGTCCGTTTAGTGAGCATACTTTATATGGATGATTTAAATTGTTCCAAAAACCTCACATCATTTTCACTCAATAAACGAATATCCCCTATTTGATGAAGTAACATAGCGATACGGTCAATGCCCATACCAAAAGCAAAACCAGAATATGTTTTAGAATCGATTTTACAGTTCTCCAAAACATTCGGATCTACCATACCGCAACCTCCAATTTCCAACCAGCCCGTGCCTTTTGTAATGCGGTAATCTGTTTCGGTTGCCAAGCCCCAATACACATCAATTTCTGCGCTTGGTTCCGTAAATGGGAAGTAGGATGGACGTAAACGTATTTTAGATTTCCCAAACATTTGGGTTGTAAAATATTGTAATGTTTGTTTTAAGTCGGCGAAACTCACATCTTTATCAATGTACAAACCTTCTACTTGATGGAAAAAGCAATGTGATCGTGCCGAAATAGCCTCATTTCTATAAACGCGCCCTGGTGAAATGGTGCGAATAGGTGGTTGGTTATTTTCCATGTAACGCACTTGCACAGAACTAGTGTGCGTACGCAATAAGATATCTGGATTGGTTTGAATAAAAAACGTATCCTGCATATCACGTGCTGGATGGTATTCTGGTAAATTTAATGCCGTAAAATTATGCCAATCGTCTTCAATTTCTGGTCCTTCACTCACGTTAAAACCAATATTTGAAAAGATATCAATCATTTGATTTTTTACAATAGAAATGGGATGACGTGCTCCTATTTGAATAGGATCTCCCGGACGAGATAAATCACCAGAAGTACCTTTTACAACTTCTTTGCTTTCAAGCTCTTCCTTTAATGCATTGACTTTGTCTTCAGCCGCTTTTTTAAGTGCGTTAATGACTTGTCCGAATTCCTTTTTTTGGTCGTTTGCCACATTTTTAAACTCAGCAAAATACTCGTTAAGCAATCCTTTTTTTCCTAAATATTTTATTCGGAAAGATTCAATCTCTTCTTTAGATTGTGCTGTAAAAGCTTCGGCTTCGGCTATAAGTTCTTTTATCTTATCTATCATAACATCCTAAAATGATGGCAAATTTAATTAAATTCTCGTCATTACGAGGGGGAACCGACAAAGTAATCTTTTAAAAAGTAATCTGATTAGAACGACAAGCTAAATTGTTAATGGATTCCTGCCTGCACAGGAAATCGAAGATTCGACGAAGTCAATGACAAAACCTAATCAATATACTCCGTTTCCAAAAAATAGTTAACAATGGCTTCCTTCATTAAAACCGATTGTTCGCCTGCTTTTAAATGTGGCAAAGTTGCCAATGCTTTATAGTGCGGCCAACCTTCATCATCTACAAAATCGAGTTCGTAATAGCCATAAGGCTTTAATAGCTTGCAAATGGCAATATGCATTAAATCCAGCTTTTGATCTTTTTTAAATGTCATACCTATCTGCCCAAGTTCTTGAACACCTATAAGGTAAATAATGGCATCTAAATCTAAGGTTTCCCCATCTGCAAATTGATTGGATAGTTTTTTTACTACCAAATCCCAGCGTTCTTTTAATTGTTCGTCTCTTGCCATTTCGTTAGTTGCAAAGTAAAAGGTTAAAAAAAGTTTCAAAGTTGAACTTTTGCAAAGTTAACTTATATTTGATAAAATATTTGCATTATGAGTATTTTGGATTTGATTTTACTTGCCTTACTAATTTTAGGATTGGTGCGTGGATTTGTAAACGGTTTTTTTGTGGAATTGGCTTCGGTAGTGGCTTTAATTGCTGGTATTTATGGGGCATTTCATTTTAGTAGTTACTTAGCTTCTTTTTTGAAGGATAGAGTCGAGTGGGAAGAAAATACGGTTAATATGGTGGCGCTTGTCGGCACTTTTGTCATTATTGTATTGATCATTGCTTTGGCGGGAAAAGCACTCACCAAAATAGCCGATTTTGCTATGCTTGGGCTTTTCAATAAAATTTTAGGCGCTGCTTTTGGTGGGTTAAAAACCGTATTGATATTAAGTGTGTTTTTAATTGTAGTGGATAAAATGAATGCCAATATTTTGTTTGTGACAGACAAAGACACGGAGGAATCTGTTCTTTACAATCCTGTAAAATCTATAGTCCCATCTATTTTTCCTAATATTATTGTAAACGGCAAACCCATAGGAGAAGACCTTGTTGAAGATGAGGGAAATGAAGAATAAAAAAATGCAGAGGACATTAGTCTAAATGATAAATCTCTCTGATGTTTTTAAGGATATCATCAAAATCTATTTTTAGATCGATAATTTTTCCCGTATGTACATCAAACACCCAACCATGTACCGTTAAACCACGTTCTCTTACTGCTTTTTGTACTGCCGATGTTTTTATAAGGTTTACACATTGCTCTTGAACGTTCAACTCAACAAGTCTGTCATACTTTTTTTCCTCATCAGAAATAATGTTCAATTCATTTTTATGAATTCTATAAACATCTCGAATATTACGTAACCACGGATTTAAAAGTCCTAAATCCACAGATTGCATGGCAGCTTTTACGCCTCCACAAGCATAATGCCCACAAACGATTATATGTTTTACTTTTAAAGAATCTACAGCATAATTCACGACTGACATGACGTTTAAATCGATGCTTATAACCATATTCGCTATATTTCGATGCACAAAAACTTCGCCCGGTTTTGCTCCCATGAGTTCTTCGGTAGACACACGACTATCTGAGCATCCTATATAAAGTAATTCTGGCGTTTGTCCTTTTCCTAAATCCTCAAAATAATTAGCATCAACGTCTAATTTCTCTTGAATCCATTTTTTGTTATTTTCGAATATGCTATCTATGTTCATTAAAATTTATTTGTTTTAAAGGTAACCTAATTAAATTAAAGTGCTTTTATATCTTCTTCGGGAATCCACCCCGTTTTTCCGTCGGCCAATTTGATTTTCTTCCAACTTTTAACGGTATCTAAAATATGAACTTTAGTTCCTTCATGAAGTGTAAACGATTCTTCGCTTCGTAAATTAGGTTCGGCCTTCACTTTACTTTCTTGAACAAAAACAATAGCGGGTTTCTCATTTTTATCTAAATTGAATTTATGAAAAGCTAGTGTTAAAGTAATGACTATTAGAAACAACGACACCATACTGCCTATAAAAGCCATTCGTTTTCTCAAGGAGGAGTAGGCAAAATAGTAGAATAGAAATAAGACAACAAAACAAAGAACCAAGACAACTGATGTTTTTGCCCAGCCATCAAACGTCATGTAATTCGTTATGTTATTTATAAGTTTGGATAATGCTGCCTCTGGAATGGCGTCAATAGCATCAATAGTCATGTTTCTAGCAAATGCTAAATTGTTTTTTATATCATTATCATTTGGAGCTAATTGTAACGCTTTTTCAAAATAATATATACTTGGTGCTACTTTATTTAATTTATAATAAGCATTACCCAAATTATAATATACTTCTGCCGAATGATTTTTTGTATCAATAATCGCTTTATAGGCCTCGATAGCTTCATTATATTTTCCCTGATTATAGAGCGTGTTGCCTTTTTCAAATAAGGCATTATTTTGCGCAAAACTAATTGTACTAAACAATAATGCTAGAATGTAAAATAGATGCTTCATTTTAACGGGCTTGTTTGTCAATTAATGAAATGGTTTTTGCAGCTTTCTCATAATCTTCCTGCATAGTAACTGCGGTAATAGGTGTATATCTAGCCAAATCACAATTCAACATAATATTGTTGAAGTCTGTCATCGTTGCAGTTTCAACTCCTCTCTCCAAAAGCAATTCGGTAATTTTATCTTTACTTAAATCACTAGTTTCTATATGCAATTTGGCTTTTAAATAATTGTGTAATGCTTTTTCCATAGCAATATAAAATTCTTCTTTTTTGCCAAGTGCTTTTTTAGCATTGCTTAAATATTTTTTAGCCAATTTATCGGCCATTCGTATTCTGTTTCCATATACATCGGCATCTCTGTCTGCTTTTTTCCGTCTTATCACGATCGCTAATGGAATTGCTAAAAACGGCAATAATAAAGCACTCCAAAATAATGGCGTTTTGAAAAAATAACTGGATGTCGTAGATGAAAAATTAGTTTGTGTTTTAATAAAAGCAAACTGGTCTTTATTTAAAACCACTTGTTGCTTTATGCTTCCAGAATTGGCATTAGCTACCGAGCCAGAAGCAGGACCTTCTAAAACATCAATAACTATTTCGCTGGAATTTAAAGTTTTATAGGTTTCTGTTTTTGGATCGAAATATGAAAACGAAATACTCGGGATGGGGTATTTCCCTTTGTACTGAGGAACTATAGTGTATGTGTCTGCAATACGTCCTTGCATACCAGCCAAATCGGTTTTAACATTCTCATTGTGTTCGGGTTCATAAACCTCTAATGAACTTGGCAAGGTTAACTTAGGCACATTGAATAATTTTAAATTACCATTTCCTGTAACCTCAACAGTTGCTTGTAACGATTCGGAAGCGTCCAACTGTGTTTTTGTAGTAGATACTTTAAAATCAAAATTGCCTACAGCTCCAGTAAAATCAATCGGTTTTCCAGTCTCTGGTAATGGCCTAACGTTAATGGTTTTATTGCCGGCAGTGATCGTTCTTTTAATTTTTTTAGTTAACACATTGCCAAAGATATCTCGCCTATTTGTTGGTACTATTACGGTAACATCAATGCTTAATGGTTCTATGTCCAACTTACCTGTTTTTTGAGGATATAATACGGTTTTGCGCCAAACTAAAAACCGATATTCTTCACCATTGAAAGTTCCCACCTGAACCCTTTGACCTTGGCTATCAATATTCTGACTCCAAAAATCATTATACCTTGGGCTGCTTATTTCACGCGAATCTTCCACACCTGTGCTTGGTGAAACGTAAAGTTTATAAACAACTGTAATGGCTTCATTTAAATACGGATTTGTTTTTGAAACTTCAGCAACCAAATGAACTGTTTCTTCAGCAAGATAATCTGGGTCGTTAGGGTCTTTAGGAATATCTATAGCTGAAGTTACTGTAATTTTAATTGGTGTTGTTTTATAGGTTTCTCCATCAATACTAATGGAGGCTTGACTTATGGTGAAATTTCCTTGTTGCTTTGGTGCTAAAAAATAACTGTAGGTTTTATGATACGATCTTACCCCGTTAATCCATGAATTACTAACCGATTGATTTGGACCACCTACAACCCTAAAATCTGAAAAGTCCGGTGGATTAAAATTATCCCCATCTTGATTCATTTCAAAATCAATTCGTAAACGTTCATTAACACCAAGCCTATTCTTGCTAACCTTTGCCTCAAATTTTACCTGAGCAAACATGATGCTTGTTGCAAGCAGTATAATTAATAACGATATGTGTTTTATTAGCTTTATCATACATTTACGATTTTCGAATTACAGATTACGAATGTGACTTAGAGTAAAATCAATGTTCGATACCTGTAATTCGTAATTCGTTTTACCAATCCTTTTCTGTTTTTACTTTAACGCCTTTTTGTTTTTCGGCATTTATTTTTTCCTGAACTTTCTGTTCTTGATTGTTCATGGCCTCTAAAATATTTTTTATTTGTTGAGGAGATAATTGGCCTGGCTGAGGCTTTGGTTGTTGAGGTTCTTTATTGTCCTTTTCATCTTTCGGTTGACCTTGGTCATCCTTTTTATCGTCACTTTCCTTTTTGTCTTGGTCGTTTTGGCCCTTATCATCCTCTTTGTTATCGCCCTTATCTTTATTATCGTCCTTTTTGTCTTGGTCTTTTTTATCCTCTTTGTCGTCTTTGTTCTCGTCGTCTTTATTTTGGTCTTTTTGCTGTTCGGCACACTCCTTTGCTAAAGCTAAATTATAACGTGTTTCATCGTCTGTAGGGTCATTTCTCAAAGCGCTTTTATAAACCTCGACAGCTTCCTTGCACTTTTTGTTTTTCATTAAAATATTTCCCATATTATGAAAAGCTTTGTGTTTTTCCTCTTTGGAAGTTGCAATCTTTGAAGCTTGTTCAAGTCGATATAACGCCTCTTCGTAATTTTTACTTTTATAATATGAATTTCCTAGATTATAGATGCCGGCCGTTGTAGTTGGTCGTTCTGAAATAGCTTTTCTGTACTCCATTTCGGCCGAAACAAAATCATCTTTATCTGCCAATAATGTATTGCCTTCGTACACATAATTATTGGCGTTTCTTATCGCTTTCACATCTTCCTTCTCTTGCTCTTGTGCAAAAGAAAATGATGTTATCATTAATATTACTATAAAAATCGATTTGTTCATACTTCTTTAATTCTTCATACCAAGATATAAAACCTTGGTTTTTTGTTAGTTAAAAAATTTATAAAATAAAAACTTAATTTATTGTTTGTATAAACTAAAAATTCTCATTGAATAAATTCAATTTTTTTAACCAAGCTGTTTTTCGTTCCAACAAAAAAATATCTAAAAGCAAAAAGAAAATACCAAAACCTAAAAACCATTGAAATTGACTTTTAAAATCGGCGTATTGTTTGGTTTCAAACTCGGTTTTATCCATTTGATTTAATATGTCTCCAATATTTTTTACAACGTCACTAGTATTTTTTCCATTTATGTATGCCCCATTTGCAACATCAGCAATGTCTTGAAGCGTTTCTTCGTTCAATTTTGTAATGACTGTTTGTCCATCATTATCTTTTTTATAATTTAAAATAATGCCATTCTTTTTTTCTGGAATAGGGCCTCCTTTTACATCGCCCACACCTATGGTAAAAATTCGAATACCTTCCTCGCTGGCTGCTTCCGCCATGGCAACAGCTTCTTCGCTATGATCTTCTCCATCAGAAATAATAATCAGCACTTTATTGGTTTGCTCGTCATCATCAAAATAAGTTTGCGATAGTTTAATGGCTTCATTTATAGCCGTTCCTTGAGACGACATCATGTCTGTGTTCATGTTATTCAAAAACATTTTTGCCGCTGCATAATCTGTTGTAATGGGCAATTGTGGAAATGCTTTGGCTGCATAAGCAATAATGCCAATGCGGTCGCTTGCCAAATTATTTATGATTTGAGTAACCAATTGCTTAGATTTATCCAATCTATTTGGTGCGATATCTTCTGCCAACATACTTTTAGATACATCAATGGCAAAAACAATATCAACACCTTCGCGTTTAATGGTTTCTAATTTTGTGCCAATTTTTGGATTTACTAACGCCATAGCCAAACATGCGAAAGCTAAACACAATACACTAATTTTTAAAATTGATTTAAATACGGACTTATTTGGACTTAACCTGTTAAGTAATTGTTTGTCAGCAAATTTTTTTTGCGTTCTGTATTTCCAAATTTGAAGCATCAAAAAAATGAGGATTATAACAGGAATAATCCCTAAAACCCAAAACCATATTTTTTCATCTAGTTGATACATTGTTGTTTGTCTTTTTTTTGTGGATTTGTTTAGTTGTCCTATGCCACGAATTCACTAATCTTTTATCTGTTTTCTTTTGCCTAACATCTAACAGCTTTTGTCTTTTGTCTATCTTCTACTAAACAAAGCTTCTAAACAGCGTATTTCTTAGCAGAAATTCCAAAAACAGCAACCCTAATGCTAAAAGCACTAATGGCCGATACAGCTCTTGATAATTTGAATATTTAAATTCTTCAATGTCTGTTTTTTCCAACTTATTAATTTCACTATAAATTTCTTCTAACTTTTGATTATTGGTAGCTCTAAAATAGATGCCTCCTGTTGCTTTTGCAATTTCTTTTAACAAGGTTTCATCTATCTCTACTTGTACACGGGCATATTGCAACTCGCCTCTAGCGTCTATACCAACAGGCGACAAAGCCATTCCGTTAGAACCTAAACCTATGGTATATACTTTAATGCCATATTCAACCGCCAGTTCACTCGCTATTTTTGGGTCTATAAATCCTGAATTGTTTACACCATCTGTTAGTAATATAATAATTCTACTTTTAGCTTTACTGTCTTTTAAACGGTTAACGGCTGTTGCTAAACCCATACCAATCGCTGTTCCACCTTCAATAACAGTATTGTATTTAATATCATTTAAAGAACGTAAAACAATGGCTTTATCGCTAGTAATGGGCGTTTTTGTATAACTTTCGCCAGCATATTCTACTAAGCCTATTCTATCATTTGGCCGTCCTTTTATAAACTCCGCCGCTACTTCTTTTAAAGCATCCAATCTATTAGGAGACAAATCTTTGGCAAGCATACTGGCAGACACATCAATGGACATGACAATATCTATACCTCTTGTTGTTTTCGTTTTGGTTGATACGTCAACCGTTTGTGGCCGAGCCAAAGCAGTAATCAATAATGCCAATGCCAATAAACGCAATACAAATAATACATGCTTAAATTTTGGCAAGGCCGAGCTAGTTATTTTAAAACCTTTTAAACTGGATATTTTAAGTTCGGCTGTTTGGTTTTTATGCTTCAGTATATACCACAGAAGAGCGAAGGGCAAAGCCAACAACAACCAAAAAAATTCTTTATTTACAAAGTCTATTCCTTCAAACATCATTCCTCAGCTTTTTTAAGTTCGACTGAATTTAAAATACGCTCTACCATCTCATCGGCATACACATCATTTTGTCGCCATGATATTGTAACTTGTTGAATGATTTGATTATTAGCAACAAAGCTTAATAACACATACTTACCATCAATGAAATTTTGAGTCCCAGGTAATGGATATTGTAATGTACCTGAGGTTTTAACCCCATCGGCACCATTTGGGGTGGAAAACTTTTCATTATGTGTTAAAATATTTCTTGCGCCTTGGCTTTCTAATGTTTTCAAATTGCCTTCTATCGCCTTGTTTATATCTAAACTATCTTGCGCTTGAGCTAATGTGCTGGTTGAAACCAATAAGGTAAACTGACCCCGTTTTTCAAAACCGAAAGTTGTAAGTTTCATTTTTCCTTGATAATCATCAGGAATTTTTACTTCAAAACGCTTTAAAACTTCGGGTGTTGAAATTGTTATTGGAGGAAAACCATACTCACTAGTTACCCAATCACCTTCCAACAATTCTTTGGTATCATGGCCAATGATGGTGTCTTTTACATAACTGAAACCATACTTTATTGAAAATCCTGTAATGGTAGCAAACAATAGAAAAACACATATTGCCACCGTGACAATCATCTTTTTACGTTTGGCTTTACGTTCCAGTTCTTCCTTATATTTAGCATCCAAAAGTTTTTCTTCTTCTGTTGGTTCAGGCAGTGCTTCCTTAACATGGTCTATTTCCATATCAATGGTATTTCTGTCCATTTTTGCCAATTCAATGTCTGGAGCAGATTTGGCGAACTTAACCAAATCGGCACGCTTTAAGATGCTTTCCAAATTTCTAATATCTTCTTTACTAATGTCTATTTGGTTGCCTTCTTTTAATAAATTTAAGCGGTTTATAAGTTCGTCTGTAGTACTTTCTAAAGCTCTATCATAAACCTTTTCATCCAAATATCTTCTGATGATGAAAGTCAATTCAGAATAATAATCTTTTATCGCCTCGTTTTCAAGATAATTAGATTCATCTAACTTTTTCAATGCCAGTTTTGCTCTATCATAAGGTGGAAGCAATGCTATTTGCTCTGCTTCCGTGAGTGGTTTTTTTCGCCAAATAAACCAATACAATAATCCGCCAACAATAGCTAACGGTAGTAAAATATAAAGTAAATATTTCCACCAATCGCTCCCTATTTCCTTAACCTCAATAATGGGTTTAATATCATATAATCCTTGTTTAAGGGTATCTACAACGATGGTGTTTACCTCAACTTTTAAAGAATCGGTTAAAAATGTTTTATCACTAATAATAATTTTTTGCCTTGGAATGGTGTACGTTCCAGAATCAAACTGGGTTAATCCATATTTTTTTATAAGGTTGTATTTGTCCTTATTCTTAATGGTATCTATGGGATAGGAGTCAATCATTTCCATAGGCATAAACGTTTGCCCTTCTGGAAATACTACTAAATTACCTGGATTGGTTTCAACTTCAATTTTATATATAATTTGTTCGCCAATTTTGATTTTCGTAGAATCTATGGATGACTTTACTTGTGAAAAGGAGGTAAAAGAAAATAGAAAAAAGAAAAAAGACCAAAGACCAAAGACCAAAGACCGATGACCGGTGTGCAATGAACCAAGACCCAAGACCCAAGACCTCTTCCAATAAAATATAACATTTTCAAACTTCAAACTTCTCACTTTTAACTTTTAACTTAAAATTATCCTCTTCTTTTAAAATACCCCAACATTTTTTTTACGTAGCTTTCGTCCACACGACAATCAATGGTACCTGCTCCTGATTTTGTGAAACAATCTTTAAAATAGTTCACTTTTTCTTGATAGTACTTCCCATAATTCAACCTTATTGCTTTCGATGATGTGTTTACAAGCATCAACTCGCCTGTTTCTTCATCTTCCATTTGTACCATGCCTAAATTTGGCATCTCTTCTTCACGCTTATCGTAAACTCGAATGCCTGTTACATCATGTTTGCCCGAAACAATTTTCATGGTTTGCTGGTAATCGTCTGCAATAAAATCGGATAGTACAAATACAATGGCCTTTTTTTTCATCACATTCGATAAAAACTTTAAGGCTTCCGCTAAGTTAGTTCGTTTACTTTCTGGTTTAAACTCAATAAGTTCCCGAATGATGCGAAGCACGTGCGAACGTCCTTTTTTTGGCGGAATATAAAGTTCTACTTTATCTGAAAATAGAATCAACCCAATTTTATCATTATTCTGTGTTGCAGAGAACGCCAACGTTGCAGCTATTTCGGTAACTATGTCGTTTTTAAATTGTTCGACAGTACCGAACATTTCAGAACCCGAAATATCTACCATGAGCATCATGGTAAGCTCGCGTTCTTCTTCAAAAACTTTTACAAATGGCTCACTATATCTGGCGGTAACGTTCCAGTCTATATTTCTAACATCATCCCCAAATTGATATTGACGCACCTCACTAAAAGTCATACCTCGTCCTTTGAAGGTAGAATGATATTCACCTCCAAAAATATGATCAGACAATCGGCGTGTCTTAATCTCTATTTTCCGTACTTTTTTTAGTAATTCTTTAGTATCCATCTTTTAGTAAACAGTTTACAGTCGCAGTTTGCAGTAAATTATATTCAGTTTCCAGTAAACAAAGAAACTGATTACTGCCACTGAATAGTGTAAACTAATTAAGGTACTTCTATTTCGTTTATAATCTTATTGATGATATCTACGGAAGTCACGTTTTCGGCTTCTGCCTCGTAAGTAATGCCTATTCTATGTCTTAAAACATCGTAAACTACGGCACGAACATCTTCTGGAATCACGTAGCCACGACGTTTAATAAACGCATAACATTTTGCTGCGGTTCCTAAATTGATACTTCCACGAGGGGACGCTCCAAAAGAAATTAAGGGTTTTAAATCGGCAAGTTTATATTTTTCTGGATAACGTGTTGCGAAAATAATATCAAGAATGTATTTTTCAATTTTCTCGTCCATGTAAACCTCACGAACGGCTTTTTGAGCATTTAAAATTTGTTCTACAGATACAACAGGATTTACTTTATCCCAACTACCTTTCATATTCGCTCTCATGATTAATTGCTCTTCTGCGATTTTCGGATAATCAATCACTGTTTTAAGCATAAAACGGTCTACTTGTGCTTCAGGCAGTGGGTAGGTTCCTTCTTGCTCTACAGGATTCATAGTTGCCATTACTAAAAACGGTTTGTCAAGTTTAAAGGTTTCATCACCAATAGTGACTTGCTTTTCTTGCATGGCCTCCAATAATGCCGATTGCACTTTTGCTGGCGCACGGTTAACCTCGTCTGCTAACACAAAGTTGGCAAAAATAGGCCCTTTTTTAATAGAGAAGTCATTGAGCTTCATGTTATAGATTAATGTTCCCGTAACATCTGCCGGCAATAAATCGGGTGTAAACTGTATTCTACTAAAACTTCCATGAACGGCTTGCGCTAAGGTATTAATAGCCAATGTTTTTGCTAATCCTGGAACACCTTCCAATAAAATATGTCCCTGTCCCAATAAACCAATTAGTAATCGTTCGACCATATGTTTTTGTCCAACAATAACTTTGTTCATTTCTAACATAAGTAAATCAACAAAAGCACTTTCTCTTTCAATTTTTTCGTTAATAGATCTAATATCAATTGTACCTGATTCTTCCATCATTTTTTAGTTTTTTAAAGCCCGAATATACTGACCTTATTCGAGTCATGCAAATTGTTAAAATTTTTCTTGGTTTGCTGTTAATAATTGGTTAAATGTTAAAATTTGGGTGCGTTAATTATAGGTTAAAAAAAAGAGCATGGCCTAGGCCATGCTCTTTTTTTAATTTTAAAAGTTAATGATTATTCTGCTACTAAAGTAACATTTTCCATAGTAGTTTCCACACCTGTTACTACATTAACTTCAATAGCTTGAGAAACAAAATTAGCAGCGCTAATAGTGACTATATATGTTCCAACAGGGACATCTTCAAAAAGGAATTCACCATTTTCATTTGAATCCATTGTCGCTATAATCTCATCAGTATCTTTATTTTTTAAAGAAACGGATACCACAATATCGTTGGTTACATCTCCACTTATAGAACCAGGTGTAAGCATTAGCTCTATGGGGTCTGAAATTGTTGTAATTTCACCATTAACTACTGTCACGTTTGCTGCACTCCCTGAAGCGTAATCGGAATCCTCATCTAATGGCGTTACAATAACTTCATAAGTTCCTGCTGGAACGCCCCATAATGCAAAAGCACCTGATTCATCGGTTAAAGCAGATATTACGAAATCATCCTCTGTTTCAGGCGTTCCTTTGTCATCAACTAATACAGATGCTGTAGAAGGCACATCGTTAGGTGTAACCGTTCCCTCAATAATTCCAGAACTAACCTCTGTACTTAGATATAAAACGGGCTTTAAAATAATATTATTTGAATCCCCGCTCATTACAATAGATTTTTCTACATCAAAATCTAAAACAAAGTCATAAGTAAACCCTTCTTCTATGACAGCATTTGTTTTAAGTTTTAAACCAGATTGCTGTGCACTTGGTGTTTTAAGTTCAAATTCCTCATCAATTGCTTGGTCGTTTTCAATAACAATAGTATTTCCATCACCTAATACCAACCTCATTTGTTTTAAAGTTCCGGCTGGTATGGGAAATCTATCGACTAATACTTTACTAACTCCACCAGTAAAATCTAAAAGGTTTACTGTTTCATTTTGTGCTTCAAGGGATATCCATCCACTTTCATCATCACTGTCATCGTCCATTTTAATCATCACATCAACTACCTCAACATTAACGGCTTTAAAATCACCAGGTGAATCAACCAATCTTACAGAAATTGTAGGATCTAAGGCACTGGGACTTTTGCCCGATTCTTCATCACACGAAAAAAATGTTACCAATAAAAGTGAAAAAACAACTAGTTTTAATTTCATAAATGCTTTCATAAGTTTTTGTTTTTTAAATTCATAGTAACTGTATATACGTGTAAACAAATAGTTGTAGATTTTATTCTTTAATCCTACCAATTATTTAATTTGCAATACATTAAAATTCAGTTATTTAAATACTAAAAAATATATGCCAAATATTAATGACATAAATACTGACAGGTAAGCTTCATAAGAAACTCTAATAGCAAACAATTTTAAAATATTTAACCAGTTTTAAGTATTTTTATAATTTGAATTACATAAACCATCCTTATTCTAAGAAGATTATCTACAAAAGTTATATATTGAATAAATGACAAAAACTGCTCTCATTACAGGTGCAACAAGTGGTATAGGGAAAGCTACAGCTTATGAATTTGCCAAACATAATGTTAATCTAATTCTATGCGGAAGAAGGCAAGAAAGATTAACCTCCATAAAAAAGGATTTAGAAAAACTTACCAAGGTTCACATCCTAAATTTTGACGTAAGCAATAAAATTGAAACGTTTAAAGCCATTGAATCAATCCCAGAAGATTTTAAACATATTGATATTCTTATAAATAATGCAGGAAATGCCCATGGCTTAGACCTCATACAATCTGGGAATATGGATGATTGGGATGCCATGATGGATATTAACGTTAAAGGTTTGCTATATGTTAGTAAAGCTATTATGCCCCAGATGATAGATAGAAAATCTGGACACATTATTAATATTGGCTCATCTGCAGGCAAGGAAGTGTATCCAAAAGGCAATGTGTATTGTGGTAGTAAACATGCTGTTCTGGCTATTACTGAAGGGATGCGCATAGACTTAAATCCGTTTGGCATTAAAGTATCGGCAGTAAACCCAGGTGCCGTAGAAACTGAATTTTCAAAAGTTCGATTTAAAGGTGCTAAAATAGCTGATGATGTTTATAAAGGTTTTGATGCTTTGCAAGCCGAAGATATTGCAGAGATCATCTATTTTGTAGTTTCAAGGCCCAACCATGTTAATATTGCCGATTTGTTGGTATTTCCAACGGCGCAAGCTAGTTGTACTATTGTGAAAAAGGAATTATGAATATGAATGCCATTATTTATTTTTATTGATTATTCAAGTAATATGGCGCACCACAGTTCATTTGAAAGTTTAGAGATTTATAAAGAAGCAACCCTATTTAGTGATGCTATTTGGGAAATTATCTGCAATACTTCTTTGAATAAAGATTATAAATTAAGAGAACAAATTAATGGCTCTTCTGGTTCGATAATGGATAATATTGCCGAAGGGTTTGGCAGAGGCGGAAACAAAGAATTCATCATGTTTTTGAGTTATTCACGTGGGTCTTGTAGCGAAAGCAAGTCGCAATTATTAAGATGTTTTCGACGGAATCATATAGATGAAACCACTTTCAACAAACTTAATAATGATGCTGAAAATTTAATAAATCAATTATCAAAATTTATCAATTATCTTAAAAGCTCCGAACGTAAGGGCTCAAAATTTGATTGAAATCAAATAAAGAATAAAAATAAAGAATAGACAATCTCCAAATGATTAACAAACGCCTACTTATAAAACACCTTTTGGCCCATAACGACGAAAACAGTTTTTATGACAAAAAACTAAGAGTTGATATTAGCCAAAAAGAAGGAAAGGCCAAGTTTTTAAAACATATTTGTGCACTGTCTAACAGTAATCCGAAAAACAACTCATATATTGTTATTGGTGTGGACGACTCAAACAACACCATCGTTGGCGTCGATTTTTTTGATGACAGTAAAATACAAAATCTCATTAATGCCTATTTAACAAACGCGCCCATCGTGCAATACGAGAATATTCCGTTTCCGCATTTACCAGACGATAAAGTTGTTGGATTGGTTACTATAAGAGCAACTGGTAAAATTACGTCTTTACGGAAAAATATTTGGAAATATTACGGTGGCTCTGTATTCTTTAGAGATGGCAGCATGAGCATGCCCAAAGTGTTTGATATTGAGATTAAAGACATCAACTCCAAAATTGTTGAAGCTATTGAAAACAATGCTCAAAACAACATAGAACATACTCTAAATGGTGTCTTCGAGTTTTTAAAAAAGCGCGTGGACTATAACCCGCAATATAAAGTTTTTAAGGAATACTTTGTTTTGTGTTGGTCTGGGCAAAAAAAGATAGTTAAAAAAGAGGTTTATTATTCCAGAGTAGATATTGAACTTATAAACGAACAGGTAAGATTGTTTTTTTCCACATTAGATGAAGTTTCCATTTTTTATGATGAAGACACTTTTAAAATTATTGAATATGTACAACTTGGGTTTCATAATAATTATAAATTTTATCCTTTAGAAGAAACCATCATTAATTTTGAAAATAATGCAAATTATACCATTGATACAACCTTAATATTTGAAGCACCTCAATTTGATAAAAAAACACTATTCCATATTTATAATAGTAACAATGCTATCTTAGAAAAACTTAAAAAAGGACTGACCCTTACTGCTAGTGAAGAAAATGACTTAAAAAATTTACCGGGCACTTACTTAATTTGTTACCTAAATTTATTTCACGAAGCTATTGATAAACTTAATGAAGTGAAACCATATTTAAAAAATCATAGTGACAGTTTATACAATATTCACAAAGAGACTATGCGGATTTTGAGAAAAGTGAAATATAGTTAAGGCTAAAATTTATTTTACATTTATTTAACTTTAAATTCAACTCAACATATCAAAAGTATTCAAATAATAATTATCTTCGTAGAGCTATTAATCATTTATATATACCTTGTCTTCCCCTAAAACAACTGGATCGGAGACAAGGTTTTTTTTGATCTTTATTTCAACAACTCCAAATTATTAGCAACCATTCGTATATCGTTATACGTGAATTTATCATCAATTTTATTTTTAAGTTCCGATAAACTATCAAAAGTAGTTTGCTGCATGATTTGTTTAAGTTCCTCATACGTTTCCTTAGGCATTAAATCTGTTATTTTAATGTCTCCTGATGGAATAAAATGTGCCAAATGTCCTTGAATGGTTGTTTCTACAAAATTCCGTTCTTTGGCAATTTCAGAAATAGACAATCCTCTTTTAAACATTTCAAGCGATACTTTTTTTGTGTCTTCTTTTTTAGGTTTTTCTTTTTTGATAAGAATGGTATTGGCGTCTATAGAATTAGCGGCGCAATATGCTTTAATAATATCCAAAATTTCCACTCCATATTTTTCCACTCTCACTTTCCCCATGCCATTTACAGCGAGCAACTGTTTATTGTTTGTAGGAAGCATTTCGCATAAATCGTACAAAGATTTTTGAGTAAATATAACATAAGGCGGTACGTTTTCGGTATCGGCAAATGCTGTGCGCAAAGCTTTTAATCGTTCAAATAAAACAGGATGTTCCGTGGTGTCTTTACGCTCTTTTTTAACGGGGATTGTTTTGGACTTTTGTAAAACTGATTTGGCTCTTAACTCTAAATATTTTAAGCTGCTATAACGGTCTTTTAAGCCATTCAAACAATATAATTTAGTTGCTAATTGGTCTTCAATAGCATCTAAATGGTTATTAATTTCTTTATCAACTTCCTTGTTTTCGGTCGCAAATGTTAGAGTGTTTAAAGGCGTTTTAATAAAGTCTTCTGTATGCGTAATGAAATATGCCAACGCTTTATTGATTCTTTCTTGAATAACAGTATTCTTCTCTGGTGCCATAACATCAACGCTCAACGCTTTTAACTGAGCCATAAAACTGGTATTTAGTTTTAGTAATTTAGTTATTCCTTCCTCTTTTATGATACTTAAAGGTTCAGCAATACGACCTTTTAAACTACTGGAATTTTTATAATACACATCTAAAAGTCTATTTATAGGATGCAAAAACGCATGATAATTAAGCAATTCTTCAATCAAACTAAGTTGATATATTTTTTGGGATTCATTTAAAACAGTCTCGTTTGGAGGGTTATTTTCAACCGTTTCGGTAAACGATGTTACGCGCATATCGTTAATAATACTGCTCTTTTCAATGGGGAATTTTAAAACAATGCCTTCAAGCGTTTTACATCTACTCAATGCCACATATGTTTGACCATGCGCAAAGGATGCTTGTGCATCAATAATTGCTTTTTCAAAGGTAAGTCCCTGACTTTTATGAATGGTTATCGCCCAAGCGAGTCGTAACGGTATTTGCAAATACCTGCCCACAATGTTTTCTGAAATTTTTTTAGTTTCTGGATCGATGCTATAATTGATATTTTCCCAAAGTTCTGGAGTCACCATAATATCAAAATCATCTCCTTGGCATCTTACGGTAATTTCTTCTTTATCTAAATGAATAATTTTGCCTATTTTCCCATTAAAATAACGTTTTTCGGGTGTGCTATCGTTTTTTACAAACATGACCTGAGCTCCCTTTTTTAGCTCTAACATTTCATGGGTTGGATACGAATACTCAGGAAAAGTACCATCTACCTCAGCTTTATAGAAATAGCTTCGGTCTTTGATTTTTTGCAACTCCAGATCATTCATCTCGTTGGCTCTATTGTTATGAGTAGTCAGTGTGATATAGCCATCGTTCTTATCTGGAACAAAATCAGAAATATAACGTTCATTTAAAAGTGTAGCCGATTGGTTTGTGAGTTTATTATTTCTGATTTCATTCAAAATTTTAATAAATACCTCATTATCTTGCCTGTAAATATGTTTTAGCTCAATGCTAATCGGGTTACAGCTTTTAAATACTTTACTACTAAAAAAATAGGGTGTTTCATAGTAGGTTTTTAGTAAATCCCATTCATGGTCTTTCACAACTGGAGAAAGTTGCTGTAAGTCACCAATCATGAGCACCTGCACGCCCCCAAAAACCTTTGTTCTGTCCTTGTATCGTTTTAAAACAGCGTCAATGCCATCTAATAAATCTGCCCGAACCATACTAATTTCATCAATAATCAGCAGGTCTAGCGATTTTATAATATCAATTTTGGTTTTATTGAATTTCCTTTGAAAACCGGTCTCTTTATTCTGAAATCCAGCTTCCTCAGGCAAAATAGGACCAAAAGCCATTTGAAAAAATGAATGTATGGTAACCCCTTTAGCATTAATAGCGGCAACACCCGTAGGAGCAACCACCACCAATCTTTTAAAGGATTTCTCTTTTAACTTATGCAAAAACGTCGTTTTTCCTGTACCTGCTTTTCCTGTTAAAAATACATTTCTATCTGTTTTTTCAACGAAATCCCACGCTAATTCAAGTTCTATATTTTTAGGCATTTTCTTTAATTAGTATAAAACAAATATAAGAAATGAAAGATAATACTGACTAAAGTATTTTTAATATTGCCGGCAAATTTACAAATCGAATTTAATGCCTTGTGCTAACGGTACTTCAGTAGTATAATTAATGGTGTTGGTTTGTCTGCGCATATACACTTTCCAAGCATCAGAACCCGACTCTCGTCCGCCACCTGTTTCTTTTTCGCCCCCAAAAGCACCTCCTATTTCTGCTCCAGATGTGCCAATATTAACATTAGCAATGCCACAATCTGAACCTTGAACTGATAGGAATAGTTCTGCTTCACGTAAATTATTAGTCATTATCGCAGAACTTAGCCCTTGTGCAACATTGTTTTGTATGTCTATGGCATTTTCTACACTTCCAGAATATTCTAATAAATACAAAATAGGTGCAAAAGTTTCTTGTTGCACTATTTTAAAGTCTGGGTTAGCTTCCACAATAGCAGGTTTTACATAGCAACCGCTTTTAAAATCTGCCCCAGAAAGAACACCACCTTCAACAACAAGGTTTCCGCCTTCTTCTACAACTTGCTTTAGGGCATTTTGATACATTTCTACTGCATCTTTATCAATTAACGGCCCTACATGATTGGTTTCATCCAGCGGATTGCCTATTCGAAGTTGTTTGTAAGCATCCGTAATAGCTGTTTTAACTTTTTCGTAAATATCTTCATGAATAATCAAACGTCTGGTGGATGTGCATCGCTGACCCGCCGTACCAACCGCGCCAAAAACAGCACCAATCACCGTCATTTTGATATCAGCATCTGGTGTTACAATGATGGCGTTATTCCCTCCTAATTCTAATAAAGATTTACCCAAGCGGGCCGCCACCTCCTGTGCTACTATTTTTCCCATTCGTGTGGAGCCAGTTGCTGAAATTAAAGGGATTCGATTATCTTTCGTCATAAACTCACCCACCTTATAATCACCATTAATTAAGCTCGAAATGCCTTCAGGTAAATTGTTCTCAGTAAAAACTTCACTTATTATATTTTGACAAGCAACCCCGCACAAAGGTGTTTTTTCACTAGGCTTCCAAATACATACATCGCCACAAACCCACGCCAACGTAGTATTCCAAGCCCAAACGGCGATAGGGAAATTAAACGCCGAAATAATCCCAACCACGCCTAACGGATGGTATTGTTCGTACATGCGATGACCTGGTCTTTCAGAATGCATAGTTAATCCGTGGAGCTGTCTAGACAATCCAACAGCAAAATCGCAGATATCAATCATTTCTTGAACTTCTCCCAATCCTTCTTGCAAGCTTTTGCCCATTTCATAAGACACCAACGTTCCTAAAGCTTCCTTTTTTTCTCGAAGTTTATCCCCAAATTGCCGAATAATATCTCCCCGTCTTGGTGCTGGAACTGTTCGCCAAATTTTGAATGCTCTTGCAGCAGCAGCCATTATCTTTTCATAATCTGCTTTGTCTGTAATAGTAACTTTTCCAATCAATTTCCCATCAACTGGTGAATAGCTTTCTAATACGTCTTTCCCAGAAAAATTATGTAATCCTGTTGAAGTGCCTTCATTTATATCTTTTAAGCCTAAACGTTTCAACGTTTTATCTTTCTCAAAATGGGGAGTTAATGCTTTCATTGGTGCCTTATTTAATGCTTCAAATAAATTATTACTAAGATACCAATTAAAAATAGGTTTGAAAATTTGAATTGAATAAGAATTAAAGTCATATTGTGAATAAATAAAATATACTGGAATTAATACTTATAAGTTTTAATTTTGGTTGAATAGTATATAAAAAATGGAAGATTTTAAACCTTACTACGTGGTCATTTTTACATCAATACAAAAGGATCATATTAAAGGCTATAATGAAATGGCAGAAAAATTGGAAACATTAGCAAAATTGCAGCCCGGTTTTTTAGGCATGGATAGTGCTAGAAATCAAATTGGAATAACAGTAAGCTACTGGGAAAGTTTAGAAGACATAAAAAATTGGAAGCAACAAAATGACCATCTACAGGCACAATCAAAAGGAATAAAAGATTGGTATAAATGGTATAGCGTAAAAATTTGTAAAGTGGAAAGGGAATACCATTTTAATAGTGATTAAATCATCTTTTAATATAGGTTTTAAGCATACTGTGGTCTGATTTAAAAGTTCCTATCTTTTCGGTTTTAAGAACTTTCAAATCTTTAGAAACCCATATATGGTCTATGGAAAGTAAAGGGATATTCCAAAACCATGTTTCTCTAAACCCATTACCTTTTTCGTTAAATGCTTGGTTGAAATTCTTCTTTATGTTTTTGAAGAGACCTGATTCGTATGGTAAATTAAAATCCCCTAAAATAACGGTATTATTTGTTTTATCAATATGTGAATCAATAAATTGCATCTCCCCTCTTCTTGGTAAATCTGGGCTGCCTTGCGCATCAACAGCATAAAAATCAATATCTCTGGATTTGAAGTTTACAACTGTTGAATTTCTTTTAGAAGTTACTTCTTTTTCAATTATAACAGGTGTTTTTGAAAATAAGTATATGTCTCCTTTCATATCGTAGATATAATGATTGGAGAATCGTTGCTTTATACTATTAATATCAGTTATTTTAGGTTCCACTAAAACTAAAATATCAGGAATTCCCTTGTTTTCAAAAAAGGCTTCTTTAAAGTTATTATCACGAGAAGCATTCCAAAAAACAACTTCTAAATCAGCTTCACTTATGTCATCAGAAAAATTAATTTTAAAGCTTCTTCCTAACCAAATAAACAACAAAATTCCAGCTAGAATTAAATTATATTTTCTTCTTTTTTTGCCAATAAATAAGGAAAAAAACAAAATAATACCAATAATTATTGGTAATGGAAAAATGTAAAAAAGCAAGGGTTCATAAAAACCATTATCTCTTATGATAAAATGAATGGTTAATAATGCTAAGATGACTATAACATTTATAAATAGAAAAAGGGATCTTAAAATTTTCAACATTACCTCAAAGCATATCCTTTTGCTGCCCACCATGGATGAACTTCCACAATAAGATTTCCTTTTTCAACCATAGGGTCGGACTTTGCCAAACTATCAGCCATTTTAAGTGTTGGTACATTATAAATGCTTACGCCTCGAATATTTCCTTGATCTGCAAAGGGCCCAGAAATATCGGCATATCCTAACTCATACATTTTAGCTAAATGGGCTAAATGTTCCTTTTGCAGTAATCTTGTTTCCTCTTCATTTTGCGACCTAATCGGCCCGGATTTCAAAAATACCATGAAATATTGCTGCATTATAATGGTGTCGTTTGTCTTTTCATCAATATAGTCAAAAAATTCAAATCCTTTAGCGGCAAGTTCTGCTTTAACCTCTCTAATAGGCTTTTTATAAGGTTTTCCTAATCCTAAACTATCTGTGGATGTATTTTTTACTTCCAAACTATCTACATTATCATTTAGATGCTTATCATCAAATTCCTTTTTACACGAAAAAAGAAAAGTCATTATTAAGGCTGACAAAATTAATTTCTTCATATTTATATTTTAAATTACTTCCAATTTATATACGGCTGTTTACTTATTTGAGAATTATAATATCGTGTATCTCCTGTAACTTCTTTTCCAAGCCAATTTGGTTTTTCATAAATTTCTGATTCATTTTCTAATTCAACCTCAGCAATAACCAAACCTGCATTATCTCCATAAAATTCATCGACCTCAAAAATATGGTTTCCTACCTTGACTTCATAACGTATTTTTTCAATAATACCTTTTTCGCAAATTTTTAAAAGATTTTCAGCCTCAATTATGGATATCTCCTTTTCCCATTCAAATCTAGACAATCCATTGGTGCTAGATTCCCCTTTAATTGTTAAAAATCCTTTATCTCCTTTTATTCTAACTCTAACAGTTCGTTCTTTATCCGTGTTTAAAAAGCCTTGAACTATTCTTGATTGTTTAAATGCTTCTGATTTATATAAATCTGAAGTGACTAAAAATTTACGTTCTATTTCAATCATAACATTTCCCACGAAAGTGGGTATCTCATTTTTTTACAAATCTAATAAATTGAGATTCCTGTCTTCGCAGGAATGTTATAAATTTACAGCATGTCTACCAATTTACCAATTAGAAAAATTATTCATATTGATATGGATGCCTTTTTTGCATCTGTAGAACAAATGGATAATCCAGAACTAAAGGGAAAGCCCATTGCTGTGGGTGGTGGAGGAAAACGCGGCGTTGTAAGCGCTGCCAGTTATGAAGCTAGGAAATTTGGTGTAAAAAGTGCCATGGCTGGAAATTTAGCTGCTAAATTATGTCCGGAACTTATTTTTGTAAGGCCACATTTTGAAAGATATGCTGAAATTTCTAAAAAAATAAGAAAAATATTTTATGATTATACCGATTTGGTAGAACCGTTGTCTCTTGACGAAGCCTATTTGGATGTTACTGAAAACAAAAAAGGCAATCCCAGTGCCACATTAATTGCCAAAGACATCCGGGAACGTATTCATAAAGAGATTGGTTTAACAGCCTCTGCCGGTATTTCCATTAATAAGTTTATTGCAAAAGTTGCCAGTGATTATAATAAACCAAATGGACAAAAAACAGTGACCCCAGAAGAGGTTATTCCATTTTTGGAGCAATTGGATATTAGGAAATTTTATGGTGTTGGCAAAGTGACTGCCGAAAAAATGTACCAATTGGGGATTTTTACCGGAATGGATTTAAAATCAAAAACCATCGACTATTTAGATACCCATTTTGGAAAATCAGGAAGATACTATTATTATGTAGTGAGAGGGATTCATAACAGTGAGGTGAAGCCAAACAGAATTCGAAAATCATTAGCGGCCGAACGTACTTTTGGCGAAAATTTATCAAGTGAAATTTTTATGCTTGAAAAACTGGAACATATTGCAAATGAGGTTTCTAATCGTTTATCAAAAAGTAAAGTATCTGGAAAAACCATCACTTTAAAAATAAAGTACAGTGATTTCACGCTTCAAACCAGAAGTAAAACACTACCTTATTTTATTAGTGATAAATCAATAATTCTTGAAACCTCTAAAGATTTATTATTTCAAGAAAAATTAAATAATTCTGTGCGATTGCTAGGTATTGCTTTATCAAATTTAAATACAGAGACCATTAAAATTAGCGAAAGTAAAAGTATTAGCGTTCAATTAAAATTCGAATTTTAGCCCTGCTTTATGAGGTTTTTATAAAAAAATGTTAATAAATTTCTATTTTTTTAAATATTCAAATTAATTACAAAAATCTTTTAACTAGATGATTTATTAGAACTTAGATTTAATATATTTGAAAACAAAAAAGAAATTTGAGGGATTAGTTTTTATGTTTTCATACTTTTTTATCTAAAAAATACGTTAATCGCTTTAAAAGTGAACTCTCATTTTTAATGTATTTTGTCGATGATTTATGCTTTTTATGGAGATTGTTTGGTTTAATTGTAAGATAATATTTTGCAGGTTTTCTTTTTTTTATACATTTGGCAACCATGATGTTACATAATAAAAAAAGAATTACCTCTATCTTATTTATATTGATAGGCATGGTCTGTTTGGCTCAGGGAACCGATCCTCCTCCTCCTAGCACGCCCCCTCCCGGCCTTCCCATCGATAGTGGCGTTTTAATGGGAGCATGTATTGCATTAATTTATGGGGCTAAAAAACTTTTAAAAAAGTAATTAAATTATTTGCTTTGTAGATTTAAACTTAAAAGTTTGGTTACATACTTTCCTAAAACATCAAATTCTAAATTTACCACTGTACCCACTTTAAATATATTGAAATTAGTATGGTTATAGGTATATGGTATTATTGCTACACTAAAGCTGTCTGTTTTAGAGTTAACAACCGTTAAACTTGTTCCATTTACGGTTATGGAGCCTTTTTCAATAGTTATGTTATGAAACGATGTATCATATTTAAAAGTGAAAACCCAGCTACCATTAGCTTCTTCAATATGCGTACAAACAGCTGTTTGGTCTACATGCCCTTGTACCATATGTCCGTCAAGCCTATCGCCAAGTTTCATAGCTCTTTCTAGGTTTACTTTATCATCAACTTTTAAAAATTTTAAATTTGTTTTATCTAAAGTTTCCTTGATGGCAGTAACTGTATATTTGTCGTTGTTTATATCAACCACCGTTAAGCAAACACCATTATGGGCAACGCTTTGGTCTATTTTTAATTCATTGGTTAATCCACTCTTAATGGTTATGTGAAGATTATCAAACTCTTGTTTTAAACTCGATACAACACCCAACTCTTCAATAATTCCAGTAAACATATTATTATCTGTTTATTTAGTTAAATTTGCATCATCAAAATTACAAACAAAAGTTATCATTTTTAATGAAGAGATCAGAAAATATAGTTGTAGGAATATCAATTGGCGATTTAAATGGCATTGGCGCTGAAGTGGTTTTGAAAACCTTTGAAGATGACAGAATGTTGGAATTTTGCACCCCGGTTATTTTTGCATCCTCTAAAACGATAACTTATTTAAAAAACCATTTTAAATCTGAAATCAATTTTAATGACACCAACAAAATAAATGAATTAGCTTTTGGAAAAGTGAATGTGTTTAACTGTTGGAACGAAACGGTAACCATCGATTTTGGAAAAGAAGACTTAAAAATTGGTGAATACGCCATAAAATCGTTGCAAGCTGCCACTAAAGCATTGAAAAATGGAGATGTTGATGTTTTGGTAACGGCACCCATTAATAAACATAACATTCAATCCAAAGATTTTAATTTCCCAGGCCATACCGATTATCTTGCTAAAGAACTAGAAGGCGAAAGCCTCATGTTTATGGTATCGGACTCATTAAGGATAGGATTACTAACAGACCATGTTCCTGTAAAAGACATAGTGGAACACATTACGTCCCAATTGATTGAGAAAAAAATAAACACGGTTTATCATTCCCTTCAAAACGATTTTAATATTAACAGACCTAAAATTGCTGTTTTAGGCATTAATCCGCATACTGGGGACAATGGCGTTATAGGTCATGAAGACGATACCGTAATGAGACCCACACTTAATAAGCTTAAAGAAAGTGGCAAACTCGTTTTTGGACCTTATGCGGCAGATAGTTTTTTTGGTTCCAACAATTATAAAAATTTTGATGCTATTATAGCCTCCTACCACGACCAAGGTTTAATTCCCTTTAAAACCTTATCATTTGGTCAAGGTGTTAATTACACTGCTGGATTAAGCAAAGTAAGAACCTCACCAGATCACGGTACTGCCTATGAAATTGCTGGAAAAGGTATTGCGGACGAAAACTCTTTTAAAGAAGCTGTTTTTATGGCCATTGAAATATTCAAAAACAGATTAGACTATAAAGAACTTACTTCCAATCCACTAAAAAAAGGAGAAAGAAAAGACTACGACAATTAGTTTGCATCGAGTTTTTAATGGTAATTAAAGCTATTAAAGCCTATAATACTATGCAGCAAATCCTATAAACAAAAAAAAGTTTATAAGTAATGCCACTTAAATAAAAATTTATATATTTGCAGGCTCAAATTAGATGTGATAATGAAGCCGTTAAAAGAGTTCACAATCCCATTTGTAGGATTAAAAATAGCCTCTCATCACTTTGATTATGATATTGAGAAAACGTTCTTTGAATATTTTGAGTATGAAGATTTTAATGATGTAAATGTTCAAGTTAAAGTTGATCTAAATAAAAAGACAACCTTAATGGAACTACATTTTAAAATTTCTGGAATAGTTAATGTAAACTGTGATTTAACTAACGAGCCTTACGACCAAAAAATTAAAAATGAATTTGATTTAGTGGTTAAGTTTGGAGATGAATATAATGATGAAGATACAGATATTCTAATCCTTCCACATGGCGCTTATGAAATTAATATACAACAATACATCTATGAATTAATTGTACTTGCTGTACCAATTAAAAGGGTGCATCCAGGCGTTATCGATGGAACATTAAATTCGGACATACTTAAAAAACTAGAAGAATTGAGTCCGAAAATGGACCCAAAAAAAGAAATAAAAGAAGAGGATATAGACCCTCGTTGGAATACATTAAAGAAACTATTAACGGATAAAAAATAATTATATAAAATGGCACATCCTAAGAGAAAAATCTCTAAAACAAGAAGAGACAAAAGAAGAACTCATTACAAAGCAACTGCGCCAACAATTGCTACATGTCCTACAACAGGCGAAGCTCACTTATTCCACAGAGCACATTGGCATGAAGGAAAACTCTATTATAGAGGTCAAGTTTTAATTGACAACTCTGAAGCTGTAGAAAATTTAGCATAATTATTATGCACGCATATAACAAAACGCTCACATGTGAGCGTTTTTTTTATGATATGTTTTCATAACAATTCAAAAACCACTTAATTTGTATAATATTAGACCAAAATTCACTAATTTGAAGAAATTTTGAGCATTTTCATGATTTTTTTGTGATTTTTTGGTCAAATTAACTATAAAGTTATGAGTAAAATCTCTGCGGCAATCACAGCTGTAGGTGCCTATGTACCAGAATATGTGTTAACCAATCAAATACTTGAAACTATGGTTGACACAAACGACGAATGGATAACTTCCCGAACGGGAATTAAAGAACGTCGAATTCTTAAAGATGATGGCAAAGGAACTTCCTATTTAGCTATAAAAGCCGCCCAAGATCTAATCGATAAAAAAAGAATAGATCCTAAGACTATAGAAATAGTTATTGTTGCTACAGCAACACCCGACATGAAAGCAGCATCTACGGCCGCTTACACCGCGTCCGAAATCGGAGCGACAAACGCATTTACATTTGATATGGACGCCGCATGCTCTAGTTTTTTATATGGCATGTCTGTTGCAGCTAGCTACATAGAATCTGGTAGATATAAAAGCATCCTATTAATTGGAGCCGATAAAATGTCTTCAATAATTAACTATAAAGATCGAGCAACTTGTATTATCTTTGGAGATGGTGCTGGTGCTGTTTTATTTGAACCCAACACAGAAGGTCTAGGATTACAAGACGAATACTTAAGAAGTGATGGTACAGGAAGGGAGTTTTTGCAAGCTACATATGGTGGTTCATCGTACCCTATATCTGTTGAAGCCATAGAAAAAGGAGGTCAATATGCCTTTCAAGAAGGAAGAACTGTTTTTAAAAATGCTGTTTTTAATATGGCAGATGCTACGGTAAAAATAATGGAAAGAAATGGTTTAACTAAAAACGATCTTGCTTGGTTAGTAGCACATCAAGCAAACAAACGTATCGTTGATGCTACGGCTCAACGTATAGAATTGGAAGATGAAAAGGTAATGAGCAATATAGAAAAATATGGGAATACAACCTCTGCTACGTTGCCTCTATTATTACACGATTACGAATCAAAACTAAAAAAAGGAGATAATTTAATATTTGCCGCATTTGGTGGTGGATTTAATTGGGGATCTATTTATTTAAAATGGGCATATAATTCAGTAAACTAACCAAACCAAAAATTAATTAATTAGCAAATTATGGATATAAAAGAGATTCAAAACTTAATCAAGTTTGTTGCCAAATCTGGCGCGAGTGAGGTTAAATTGGAGATGGATGATATCAAAATCACCATCAAGACCGGACCAGATCCAGACACTGCCGCTGTGCACTATGCTCCAGTAGCAACTCAAATACCTCAAGTAGCAGCTGCACCAATAAGTGAAGTAAAACCTGTTACGGACGCTTCTGCTCCTGTAACCCCCGCTCCTATAGAAAATTCGAAATACATAACAATCAAATCGCCCATAATTGGAACTTTCTATAGAAAACCATCACCAGACAAACCTTTGTTTGTTGAGGTTGGACAAACTATTTCAGAAGGCGATGTGCTTTGTATTATAGAAGCCATGAAACTTTTCAATGAAATTGAATCTGAAGTTTCTGGAAAAGTAGTGAAAATATTAGTTGACGATTCTTCTCCAGTGGAATTTGATCAACCTTTATTTTTAATAGACCCATCATAACCAGTTAAAAATTCCAATACCACATACCGATAGTTGTCGGGACTCTAAATCCATTATATGGAGTTTTGAGATTGGAATTTGTAATTTTTAATTTTTAAAGTTATGTTTAAAAAAATATTAGTTGCCAATAGAGGCGAAATAGCACTACGTGTTATTAGAACTTGTAAAGAGATGGGCATTAAAACCGTAGCTGTGTATTCTACAGTTGATGCAGAAAGTTTACATGTTAAGTTTGCAGACGAAGCCGTGTGTATTGGACCTCCTGCAAGTAAAGATTCCTACCTTAAAATTTCCAATATTATCGCAGCTGCCGAGATTACCAATGCAGATGCCATTCATCCAGGTTATGGCTTTTTATCTGAAAATGCCAGATTTTCAAAGATATGTGAAGAACACAACATCAAATTCATAGGTGCCACGGCAGAAATGATTGATAGAATGGGTGACAAATCCAATGCCAAAGCAACCATGAAAGAAGCTGGTGTGCCTTGTGTTCCCGGTAGTGATGGCATTATACAAACCTACGAAGAATGCGAAAAAGTAGCTAAAAAAACAGGCTACCCAGTGATGCTCAAAGCTTCGGCAGGCGGTGGAGGAAAAGGCATGCGTGCTGTTTGGAAACCAGAAAAACTTAAAGATGCTTGGGATTCTGCCAGACAGGAAAGTAAAGCAGCCTTTGGAAATGACGATATGTACATGGAAAAACTCATTGAAGAACCAAGACATATCGAAATTCAAATCGTGGGTGATTCTACGGGAAGAGCATGCCATTTATCAGAAAGAGATTGCTCAATCCAACGTCGTCATCAAAAATTAACCGAAGAGACACCTTCGCCATTTATGACCGATGAGCTTAGGGAAAAAATGGGTAATGCCGCTGTAAAAGCTGCGGAATATATCAAATACGAAGGTGCCGGAACTATTGAATTTTTGGTAGATAAACACCGTAATTTCTACTTCATGGAAATGAATACTCGTATTCAAGTAGAACATCCCATCACAGAACAAGTGATTGATTTCGATTTAATACGCGAACAAATATTGGTAGCTGCTGGTGTGCCAATTTCTGGTAAAAATTACACCCCTAAGTTACATTCCATCGAATGTCGTATTAATGCCGAAGATCCTTATAATGGTTTTAGACCATCTCCTGGAACGATTACAACATTACATGCCCCGGGAGGCCATGGTGTGCGTCTAGATACCCATGTATATGCAGGTTATACCATTCCGCCAAATTACGATTCCATGATTGCCAAGTTAATAACCACCGCTCAAACACGAGGAGAAGCTATCAGCAAAATGAAACGTGCTTTAGATGAATTTGTTATTGAGGGTATAAAAACGACCATCCCTTTCCACAGACAATTAATGGAAAATCCAGATTATTTAGCTGGTAATTATACCACGAAGTTTATGGAAGATTTTGTCATTGAAAAACCAGCGACTGAAGAATAAAAAGAAAAAGTCTCAATTTAATAATTGGGACTTTTTTTATGCGTGTTAGCGCTACTAACAACCAAAGTACAATTTCACTACTTTTGCAAACAATTAACAACCAAAACCTTGAACCTATCTTACTGGGAAATAAAAAACTGGTTCACTAACATAGATTATACTATTGTTGGTAGTGGTATTGTAGGTTTAAGCTGTGCTTGGTTTTTAAAAGAACGCTTCCCAAAATCCAAGATATTAATATTAGAAAGAGGCATGCTTCCTCAAGGTGCTAGCACAAAAAATGCCGGCTTTGCTTGTTTTGGTAGTTTAAGTGAAATCATTGAAGATTTAAAATCACATTCTGAAAATGAGGTTTTAGAACTCGTGGAAAAACGCTTTTATGGCTTACATTTATTGCGAAAAACGTTGGGCGATAAAGCTGTCAATTATCAAAATAATGGTGGTTTCGAATTGTTCAACAATACAGACGATACCCTTTATGAAACCTGTCTGTCTCAAAAAAACAAGATTAATAAATTCCTCAAACCCATTTTTAAAACAGACGTTTTTAGTCTAAAAAACAATATGTTCAATTTTAAGAACATTAAAAGGCAATATATTTTTCAATCCGTTTGAAGGTCAAATTGATACTGGAATGATGATGCAAGCCTTACTTAAAAAAGTGCAATCAAAAGGTATAAAAATCCTTAACAATATAACTCTTGAACATTTTGAAGAATCCAACAATTCAGTGAAAATAAAAACTAATTTATTAGAATTTTCAACCCGTAAGCTATTTATCGCCACCAATGGATTTGCAGCACAATTAATTAATGAAGATGTAAAACCGGCTCGGGCGCAGGTTCTCATCACAAAACCCATAAAACGATTACATATAAAAGGCACATTTCATTTAGATAAAGGCTATTATTATTTTAGAAATATAGATAACAGAATTTTGTTTGGCGGCGGTAGAAACTTAGATTTTAAAGGTGAAGAAACTACCGAATTTAATGAAACCGAACATATCCAAAACGCATTGGAAACCCTTTTAAAAACAACTATTTTACCAGAAACCCCGTTTGAAATAGAACATCGATGGTGTGGGATTATGGGTGTGGGATTATCGGGACAAAAAAAAGTCATAGTAAAACCATTGGGAAATCATGTATATTGCGGTGTACGCCTTGGTGGTATGGGCATTGCTATTGGGAGTTTAATAGGTAAAGAATTAGTACAATTATTAGATTGATTATGATTAAAAAAGTATTTAAATTTTTATTAAAAATGATTGGGTGGTTTTTTGCCATTTCCATCGCTTTAGTTATTGTATTTAAATGGATTCCTGTTCCTGCAACTCCCTTGATGGTGATACGAACCGTTCAACAAGCTACAAGTGGGGAAGATGTGGTTTGGAAACACGATTGGGAATCCATTGATAATATTTCTAAAAATCTACAACTAGCCGTTATTTGTAGCGAAGACCAAAACTTTTTAAACCATCATGGTTTCGATATGAAAGCGATTGAAAAAGCGATTGAACATAACAAAAAAAGCAAGCGTACCAGAGGTGCTAGCACCATTAGCCAACAAACCGCAAAAAATGTTTTTTTATGGCCACATCGCAGTTGGTTACGCAAAGGTTTGGAAACCTATTTTACTTTTTTAATAGAGCTTTTTTGGTCTAAAGAACGCATTATGGAAGTTTACTTGAATAGTATTGAGATGGGTAACGGTATTTATGGAGCAGAAGCGGCAGCTCAACATTGGTTTAAAAAACCAGCGGCCAAATTAACAAGCTACCAAGCAGCCGCCATAGCTGCTGTATTACCAAGCCCCATGAGATATAGGGCGAATCCTGCTTCTGCTTATATTCAGGGCCGACAAGTTTGGATAGTGAGACAAATGGGATTCTTTGGAAAATTAGATTATAATAAAAAAGATGATAAATGATTTAAAACTCAAAGAAGCTTTATATAATCAATGCTTAAATTTTATTGAAAATAGATTTCAAACCATACAAAATACTATTAACGATATTCAAAAATCGTTATTATCAGAAACAAAAAGTAGTGCTGGCGACAAACATGAAACAGGTAGGGCCATGTTGCAATTGGAACGTGAAAAAGCAGGCAATCAATTAGCCGACATCCAAAAATTAAAAGAGTCGTTTTCTAAAATTGATATATCTAAAACCTCTGAAACCATTGGTTTGGGAAGCCTTGTAATGACATCTCAAAACAATTATTTTATTTCTATTAGTGCTGGAGAATTTACGGTTGAAAACGACACTTATTATGCTATTTCTTCTAGTACACCTATTGGGCAATTACTTTTGGGTAAATCAGTTGGAGACGAGATTGTTTTTAGAGAACAGAAGTTTAAGATTGAATCTGTTTTCTAAATAGCAAGATGAATTTGCAATCCATTTTCAATTTGATTTGGATGTTCAAAAAATACTATTTCTCCATTTAAATCCGCTTCAATTAAATAGTAACTTCCTTTATAATAAGATGTTTTTACGGTTGCTTTTAAATTTGATGTATCTACCAATTTGAGTTGATGTGCATAGAGAATACCATGGGATTTAAGGTTGTTGAATTCCCCAAAAAAAGAAGCTATTAATTTATTTTGCGGGTTTTCATATAAATCCTTAGGAGAACCATTTGCCATAATTTTAGCCTCATGCAACACGATCATTCGGTCTGAAAAAGACAAAACATCATCTTTATCGTGCGTAGCAACCATACATGTAATGTTTTTTTCTTTTAGATATTTAAATAAATTTCGCCGTAATGATTGCTTTTTGAAATTATCTATATGGCTAAAAGGTTCATCCAAGAGAAGAATCTCTGGTTGTTTGGCTATGGCTCTGGCCAAGGCTACACGTTGTTTTTGTCCGCCACTCAAATTTTTAACCTTCGTTTTTGCGTCATCCGTTAATTCTACAACCTCTAAAAGTTCTTTTATGCGCGCTTGCTTTTCTTCAGGATAAAAATTAGATAAGAAAGCGCCAACATTTTCTGAAACGGATATAAAAGGCATCAAGTCAAATTCTTGCGCCACATATTTCATGAATTCATGCCCAACCACAAGATTGTGTTTTGGACCTAGAATTTCTTGGTTCTTCCAAAATATTTGTCCTTCGTTCAAATCGTAAGCCCCATAAAGCAATTTTAAAAGGGTGCTTTTTCCCGATCCGCTTTCACCAATAATAGAAACATGTTCGCCAGCATTGACCGAAAAACTAATACTGTCAAGAACAGTTTGCTTATTATAGCTAAAGGAGATATTTTTTACTTGAAGCATGTTGCAAAAATAGCATAAAAAAATCGCTTGGATTTCAAGCGATTTTTTTATTATGACTTGGAAATTTAAAAAGGCAATAGTATAAAAAGTCTATTTCAATATTAATTTTGAGTTTTGATTTCTACCGTCAGCGTCAATTTTTAATATGTATAGTCCTGAAGCCACATTAGATCTGTCCCATGTTTGAACAAAAGATCCAGCTGATTTCTCTTCATTTAATAATGTTTTCACCAATTTACCAGTGACATCGTAAACATCCATTTTAACTCGAGCAGCGGTATTAAGATTTAAATTTATTTTTACGAATTGTGATTCTGATGATGGATTAGGAAAAACACTTACAGTTCCATTGATGCCAAACTTTTTATTGGATAAGATATCATCAGTTTTTGTCATCTCTATAGCACCTATATAGTAAAACCCATCAGAGTTATCATTAGCAGATCCTTTTTGCACCAGAATGGTAATTTCACCATCTATATTAGGTTGTACATTAAGTATGGTAGCAACGTTAGCCGTATTTTCTCTGGCATCTAAAGTGGCTGTTTGCGCTGCGCCATCACCTGTTATGGTATACAATGCTTCTCTATTATCAAGAGGATCAACAGATTCTCTAGACGCAAAAATGGTAAACGAATAATATTTGCCAGCTTCTAAACCCGAAAGAGTAAAACCTCCTGTTGGTTCTGTAGCATCGTCTCCATAATAGCTATCTCTGGTCGCCGTATCTGGAAATGGCAAGCCACCATCTGGAGTTTGAGTGCCCGTACTACTAGCGAAAGGTCCAAAAATATCAGTTAGGGTTAATACTTCTCCAGTAGTTACTCCATCATCATCAATTAAGTTTGTGAAGGAATTTAATGTTCCAGGGTCGTTTACATTATTCCAGTTACCAAGCGTACTGGTGGCACCAAAATCTATCAGAGTAATTTCCTGCCCATAAGCAGCAAATATAGATAAGGTAAAAAGTAAACATAGAGTAATTTTTTTCATATTTTAATTGATTTAAGGATTAGTAAATTTCTTGAAACGTGTTTAATTAATTGCTTTTAATCGAGTGTACTAGATTTAATACGAAAATACAATAAAATATTTTGTTTTTAACCAAAACATATCAAAAATCATTAATTGATTTAATTGCTTCTCGTTGAACACTTTAAAAACATACACAAACAGCGATTTTGGTTTAATATCTCAACAAGATTATTATGAATCGAATTCTAAAAATTTTTAAAGAATAATCTTACTGAGGGTTTATTTAATTCTAGAATTAAATGGAACGTTTTGATACAAGCCCAACAGCGGCATTCGAAAATGGAGACCTTTTCAACTTAAAAATAGAAGATATATTCTTTTAGGGTAAAGAATAAAAAACTTATTTTTACAAAATACACATTGGCTAAATGTGTTTAGAAAAATTTACATTTTTGATGTAAGTTTTTTTTCTTTTACGGCTCCATAGTTCAAGGGATAGAACAAAAGTTTCCTAAACTTTAGATCCAAGTTCGAATCTTGGTGGAGTCACTATACTATTTATAAAATCTTCCCCCTCCACTTTTGTTGTAAAAATGAAATAAATCAGCTCAATGCCACATCCAAGGTCATCATAATGATAAATCCCCCAATAAAACCAAGTGTGGCAACATCGGTGTATTTATCACGTTGCGTTTCAGGAATCACTTCTTCAACAACCACAAAAATCATGGCGCCAGCAGCAAACGCCAAGGCATAAGGCAAAATAGGGATAAAAAAAGTAACAGCAACGGCGCCAATAACAGCTGCTATGGGTTCAACAATGGCCGACATTTGTCCGTACCAAAAACTTTTAAATTTACTCACTCCTTGACGGCGTAAGGGCATGGAAACCGCCAAACCTTCTGGAAAATTTTGAATGCCAATACCAATGGCCAAAGCAACGGCTCCGCCAATAGTTGCTTCTGGAATACCCGCAGCAACACCTCCAAATAAAACACCAACCGCTAAACCTTCTGGAATATTATGAAGGGCAATTGCCAAAACAAGTAACGTCGTTTTATGCCACGGACTTTTAACACCTTCTTTTTCGGTTTCTTTAAAGTTAATGTGCAAATGAGGCAACACTTTATCCAATCCGAAAATAAAAAAAGCTCCCATAGCAAAACCTACAGCCGCAGGAATGACTTTCACAAAACCTTCTCCTGGACTCATTTCTATACCAGGGGCCAATAAACTCCAAAAACTAGCCGCTACCATAACGCCGCCTGTAAAACCGAGCATGCCATCAAAAAACGCCCTGTTTATGCCTTTGATCAAAAAAACCAGCGATGCTCCTAAAGCTGTTACAATCCATGTGAACAATGATGCGTACAGGGCTCCTAAAATAGGGTCTATAGTCTCAAAATAAGTAATAATACTATCCATACTAAGATGCTTTTTTTACATAAATATTATTGGAAACTGTTTTTGAAATATTGATAAGGGTATTATTAACGTCAATGGTCATGGATTCGTCAAATTTTTCCTTGGAAATAATTTTTATTGAAGTTCCCAATGAAATATGATGTTTATCTAAGTACTTTAAAAAATCGGTTGAGGAATCTTTAACACCTACACAAATACAAGATTGATTTTCGCTTACTTGCGATAATAATATCTTTTCAACTTTTTTAATATTCCCATCTTTATCGGGAATGGGGTCACCATGTGGATCTTCTTCTGGATAATTTAAAAAGGCATCCAATTCGTTAATCAGTTTTTCAGATTTTATATGCTCCAATTGCTCTGCCACTTCATGCACCTCATCCCAGGAAAAATTTAGTTTTTCTACCAATAAAACTTCCCAAAGACGGTGTTTTCTAACAACGGATGCGGCGGCTAAACGGCCTTCTTTAGTTAAACTAACACCTTGGTATTTTATATAATTGGCTAGGTTTTTATCTGCTAATTTTTTAATCATATCAGTAACCGAAGAGGCTTTGGTTTCCATTTGTTCCGCAATGGCATTCGTGCTTACAGCAACGCTGCCTTGCTTTCCCAAATGGTAAATCGCTTTTAAATAGTTTTCTTCTGAGAGTGTTACCATGTGTCCGTTTTAAAAAACAAAGATATAAAATATATTTACTTTTATATAAATATATTTTTAGACAAGACTAAAAATATATTTATATTTGTAAAAATTATTATTTAGAAATGAGGTGTTTTTTTGGGTTATTATTCTTTAACGTGTTTATTCTTTATTCGCAAAACACATTTACCGTTGAAGGTAGCGTTACTTCAAACGGACAATCGTTGCCTTACGTCAATATTTATATGGCAAACACCACGTTGGGAAGCGCAACAAATGAAGATGGCAAATACGCAATCAACAACATAAGTCCCGGAAATTACACCATCTACGCATCATTCACAGGTTACAAAACGGTTAAAAAGAATATTGAAATTTCTAATAAAAACTTAATAATAAACTTCAATTTAGAAGAAACTGAATCTTTAAACGAAGTCGTTATTACAGGCACGATGAAAGCCGTCAGCCGATTGGAAACGCCTATTCCTGTGGAGGTTTATAGTGGAACTTTCTTTAAAAAGAATCCGACGCCAAACATTTTTGAAGCACTTCAAAACGTCAATGGTGTGCGTCCTCAAATAAATTGCAATGTTTGCAACACGGGTGATATTCACATAAACGGTTTAGAAGGTCCTTATACGCTTGTTCTCATCGATGGAATGCCCATTGTGAGTGGTTTATCAACTGTCTATGGATTAAGTGGTATTCCCAATTCACTTATCGAGCAAGTGGAGATTGTTAAAGGTCCTGCATCGTCACTTTATGGCAGTGAAGCTGTTGGTGGCTTGATTAATATCATCACTAAATTACCAGAAAACGCGCCCTTATTTTTTACAGATGGCTTTACAAGTTCTTGGGGCGAATTAAATTTGGATGTTGGATTAAAAGCCAAAATCGGCCAAAATGGTTCTCTATTATTGGGCACAAACTATTTTAACTATAACAACCCCATTGATAACAACCACGATAATTTTACCGATGTTACGCTTCAAGAACGTATTTCCTTATTTCAAAAATGGGAATTCAAACAAAAGAAAGGCAATAAGCTTTCGTTAGCTGGTCGGTTTTTTTATGAGGACAGATGGGGTGGCGAACTGCAATGGAACAAAAGTTTTAGAGGCGGTGATAGCGTTTATGGCGAAAGCATTTATACCACACGCTATGAAGTTATTGGCAATTATGAGCTTCCTATAAAAGAAAAAGTGCGGTTTCAATTTTCGTATTCAGACCACAATCAAAATTCCGTTTACGGAACAACTTTATATTTGGCAAAACAACGTATTGGGTTTGGTCAGTTTATTTGGGATAAAACCTTAAATCGTCACGATTTGTTATTTGGAATGGGTGCCAGATATAATTTTTATAACGACAATACCACGGCAACACAAACAGCAGATGTTATAACGATTCCTTCGGTATTTGTTCAAGATGAAATAAAACTGAGTGAGCAACAAAAATTATTGTTGGGTATGCGATATGATTATGACAATCGGCATGGTTCTATTTTAACGCCTCGAATCGCCTACAGTTATAAATTAACGGATGATGATATTTTAAGGGTCAATGCTGGAACGGGATTTAGAGTCGTAAACCTTTTTACTGAAGAACACGCTGCCTTAACTGGCGCAAGGGACGTTATTATTACTGAAACCCTGCGTCCAGAAACCTCCTATAATATCAATTTCAACTATCTAAAAAAGATGTACCTTGAAAATGGCATGCTATTTACTTTTGATGCTTCTGCTTGGTACACCTATTTCAACAATGCCATTATACCAGATTATGACACCAATCCGAACCAAATTATCTATAATAATTTAGATGGGTTTTCAACCACCAAAGGGTTTAGTTTTAATTTTGATAGCATGTTTAACAGCAATTTTAAAGCTTTAATAGGTGGCACATTTCAGGAGGTTTCAAAAACGGAAAATAATATAAAAACCAGACCCATTCTAACTGAAAAATTCTCAGGAACGTGGGCACTCAGCTATACAAATTATAAAACAAATATAGTAGTGGATTACTCCGGAAATATCTATGGGCCGATGCGTTTGCCTTTACTTGGTGCATTAGACCCGCGACAAGAATATTCACCTACTTGGAGCATTCAAAACATCCAATTTACTTATAACGGATTGCATAATTTTGAATTCTATGCAGGTATAAAAAACCTTTTGAATTGGACACCCAACAAAGGAAACCCTTTTATAATTGCTAGAGCTCACGACCCATTTGATAAGAATGTGGCATTTGATTCTAACGGACAAGTCATACCAACAAACGAAAATCCTTACGCATTAACATTCGATCCAAGCTATGTTTTTGCTCCCAATCAAGGTCGGCGTTTGTTTTTTGGTTTGCGATATAAAATTGATTGACAGTTTGTAATTGCCAAATAATTACTACATTTAATCATGGCTCAACACAACCAATTAGGCACGCAAGGAGAACAACTTGCTGTAGATTTTCTACTGAAAAACGGTTATGATATTTTAGACCGTAACTACCGTTTTGATAAAGCTGAAGTTGATATTATAGCCCTGAAAGATAATATACTAGCTATTACAGAGGTAAAAACACGCTCTACTATCGATTTTGGAAATCCGCAAGATTTTGTAAAACCCAAACAAATTCAACGGTTAGTCAAAGCTGTAGATGAATATGTGATTACAAACCAATTAGATGTTGAAGTACGGTTTGATATTATTGCCATTATAAAAGAAGGCAAAGGCTTTAAAATAGAACATTTAGAAAATGCTTTTTATCATTTCTAATCCTTCTGATAAAACGCTTTTAAAGCAACAACATCATCTGGTCTTGCTATAATTTCTTTGTCTTTGTTTAATATAAAATAAGTTGGAGTTGCAGTAACCCCATAGTCATCCCCTATAACATTCTCCCACTTTCCTTCACCAAATACATTAATAAAATCTGGGAATTTAGTAATGGTATCACTCCAATTATTGGCCTCACCTTCCAATCCTATTGCTATTACTTTTAGTTTGTCCTTTTCTTGGGTTTTTATAAAATCGTGTAATTGCGGCAATTCATGTAAACAATGCGCGCAGGTGCTACTCCAAAATACAATAATATAATTTTCGGCCCCTTGCAATTCACTTAATTTTTTAATGGTGTTTTTGTTGTTTTCTTTAATTTCAAATGAAAAATCGGGCGCTTTACGTCCTATGGAAATATTTCTGAAAGTAGTCAACTTATAGACCAGATCCTTATTGTTTTGAAGTTTTGCTATATCAATTAAATAACTATCTGCAATATAATTGGCAACTTCTTCAAACCCATCTTTTCCCATGCGTTCCCATAATTCTAAAAGCAAATTGCTCTTAATGTTTAAAGGCGCTTCGTTCATGGCTTTATAAAAAACATCAATGTTCTTCTTGTAATTTGAAACGTCGTCCAGACCTTCATGCGACGATCTAAAGACATAATTAAACATCCGTTCTCTTAAAAAGTTGGAACTTTGTAGCACTTCATTACTAAAATCCACATAATCAAAAAAATGGGTTTCCAAATTATTCATATAAGTTTTAACATCTTCTTGCTTTTCTGGAATGTAGAATCTGTTTGCCTCTATGAAATGTAATGCAATAGTCCCTAAAGCGGCGCCTTCAAAATTAGTTTGTGTTTCTCGTTGGGTTTTAAAAATAGACTCCAGTACTTTATAATCTTCACTTTTTTGAGCATAAAAATTATTTATGCTTTGTTGTATCATGGCCATGCTGTGCATGTAAGAAGTTATTAGTTTATTTTCTTTAGATGACTTGTAAACCACATTGTCATTAAGATTGAACGTAAATTCAATATCCTCATTTCCATTGTAGATGATATCAATAAAATGCTCGTCTTCGGGTAATGCGTAAATCAATTTATACATGCCTTTTGTTGCTGTGGAATCTAATTTCAATTCGAAACTTCCATCCTCTTTCAGCATGGCATTCTCTATATACTCCAATTTTGAAGGCGTTATTTTGTATAATAATACTGCTTTAAAATCTGCTGCCGGAGAAAAAGTTCCCCTGATGGTATGCTGACCAAAAAAGATATTCGGAATGATGGCAATTAAAAAAATGAGACGTTTCATTTATAACTATTTTTTAAAAAATTGATTCAATAACTAGGCCACAATCGGTTCTAAAACCGTTAAAGCTTGTTTCACTGTTTTTATGTTTTCAAAGGTTAATAACAATCTTAAACCGTTCCGGGTTTGTTTCTCTTTCATCTGACACATTCTCGGATTAGCTTGAACATATTGCAACACTTTTGTGAAATTATGACTTTGGTAGAAACTACTTTGTTGGTCGTTTATAAAATACCCAATGAATTTCCCTTGTTTCATAATGACTTTTTCAAAACCTGCTTTGGTAGCAATCCATTTGATGCGGACGCTATTTAATAAATCTTGAACCTGCTTTGGCAATTCCCCAAAACGGTCTATAATTTGGGTTTCAAATTTTTGTAAATCTTCTTCGGTTTTTAAATCGTTTAATTGGGTGTATAAATTCAAACGTTCGGCAATATTATTCACATAATTATCTGGAAATAACAACTCGAAATCAGAATCAATGGTTACTTCCTTTACATAAACTTTATTGTCAATGTCCTCATCATATAAATCCTTAAACTCATTTTCCTTAAGCTCCTCAATGGCTTCGTTCAATATTTTTTGGTAGGTTTCAAAGCCAATTTCATTAATAAATCCGCTTTGTTCACCGCCTAGCAAATCGCCTGCACCACGAATTTCCAAATCTTTCATGGCAATATTAAATCCGCTACCCAATTCCGTAAACTGTTCCAAAGCCGTGATACGTTTTCTAGCATCATCCGTCATAGCCGAATATTCAGGGGTAATAAAATAACAAAACGCTTTTTTATTACTTCGTCCTACCCTACCTCGCATTTGGTGCAAATCACTCAGACCAAAATTATTGGCATTATTTATAAAAATGGTGTTGGCATTCGGTACATCCAATCCGCTTTCAACAATCGTGGTACTTACCAAAACATCAAACGCGCCATCCATAAAAGCCAGCATCAATTGTTCCAATTTTTTACCATCCATTTGTCCGTGGCCAATCCCAATTTTAGCATCTGGCACCAAACGTTGGATCATACCAGCCACTTCCTTGATATTTTCTAAGCGATTATGAATAAAAAATATTTGTCCGCCACGCTGAATTTCATAACTCACGGCATCGCGTATGGTTTCTTCATTAAACCGAATCACATGGCTTTCAATAGGATAACGGTTTGGCGGCGGCGTTGTAATAACCGATAAATCCCTTGCTGCCATTAAACTAAATTGAAGCGTTCTAGGTATTGGGGTAGCCGTTAAAGTTAACACATCAACATTCTCTTTCAACGTTTTTAGTTTTTCTTTAACAGCCACGCCAAACTTTTGTTCTTCATCGACAATTAAAAGTCCTAAATCTTTAAACTTTACCTCTTTATTAACCAACTGGTGTGTGCCAATGATAATATCGACTTTGCCATTTTCTAAATTTTCTAGGGTGTCCCGTCTTTCTTTGGTGGTTCTAAATCGGTTTAAATAATCTACCGTTACCGGGAAATCCTTTAAACGTTCAGAAAACGTTCTGGAATGTTGGTATGCCAAAATGGTTGTCGGCACTAAAACGGCGACTTGCTTACCATTATCTACCGCTTTAAATGCGGCACGAATAGCGACTTCGGTTTTACCAAAACCAACATCGCCACACACCAATCGGTCCATCGGGCGTTCGCTTTCCATATCAGCTTTAATATCAGCAGTTGCTGTTATTTGATCGGGCGTGTCTTCATATAAAAAAGAAGATTCCAACTCCAATTGCATGTAACTATCTGGATGGTATTGATAGCCTTTTTCGGTTTTCCGCTTGGCGTATAATTGAATCAGGTTAAACGCAATGTGTTTAACCCTCGATTTTGTTTTTTCTTTAAGGGTTTTCCAAGCATTACTACCAAGTTTATAAATTTTTGGAGGTTTTCCATCCTTCCCGCTAAACTTGGTGATTTTATGAAGGGAATGAATGCTTAAATACAATACGTCACGTTCCCCATAAACCAATTTAATGGCTTCTTGCTGCTTTCCTTCCACATCAATTTTTTGTAAGCCACCAAAACGACCGATACCGTGATCTATGTGGGTTACATAGTCGCCAATATCTAAATTAGTGAGTTCTTTTAAAGTGATGGATTGCTTTTTAGCATAGCCATTTTTAACATGAAACTTGTGGTAACGTTCAAAAATTTGATGGTCGGTGTAACAAACTATGTTATTATCATGATCCACAAAACCTTGGTGTAATGATAATGTGATGGTTTTATAGGGTTTCACTTCCAAATGTGAATCATCAAAAATATCATGGAAACGCTTGGCCTGTTGCTCACTTACACAGGCAATATAATTGGTGAACCCTTTATCGTAATTGGTGTTTAAATCTTCAATTAATAAATTGAATTGTTTGTTGAATGAAGGTTGTGGAGAGGTATTAAATTCGATTGTTTTTGATGTTTCGACTGCGCCCAACATCACAGCAGAAGACCCAAACTCAATAATCGAAAAATCAAAAAGTTGCCTTTTCAGTAATGCTGAATTACAAAACAATTCTTCTGGTTTGGCATGTTTAATCTCTGTTAAAAGTGTTTTAAAAGCGGCTTCTGCCTTTCCATAAAAATCATCGATTCTAGAAAAAAACAAATCCATATTCTTAAAACAAAGCACTGTTTTTGAAGCAATGTATTTTAGGAAACTGGCACGCTCTTCATTCAAAAATTTATTCTCAACGTTTGGAATGATGTTAATTTTTTTTATTTGTTCAATGGATAGTTGCGTTTCCACGTCAAAAGTTCTGATGCTATCCACCTCATCTCCAAAAAACTCAATTCGGTAAGGTTCATCGTTAGAAAACGAAAACACATCTACAATACCACCTCTAACCGAAAATTCGCCCGGTTCGGTTACAAAATCAACACGTTTAAATTGATATTCAAACAAGACTTCGTTAACAAAATCTATGGACAAATTATCGCCGACACTAATTTTTAAGGTATTACGTTCCAATTCTTTTCGGGTAACAACTTTTTCAAAAAGTGCATCAGGGTATGTCACAATAATCGCTGGTTTTTTTTGCGAATTAATACGATTTAAAACCTCAGCTCGTAGCAACACATTGGCATTATCCGTTTCTTCAATTTGATAAGGTCTTCTGTAACTTCCTGGATAAAACAATACATCTTTAGTATTAATTAGCTGCTCAAGGTCGTTTAAATAAAAAGCCGCTTCTTCCTTATCATTAAAAACTAGTAAAAAAGGCTTGTCGGCATACTTAAAAACACTTGACAAAACAAATGAAAATGAAGATCCTACAAGGCCTTTAAGATGTGTTCTACTTTGATTTTGAGCAATGGCTTTTTGCAGATTTTGTACTTGTAAAATCTGTGAATAGGTTTGCGAGAGATTGGTTTTACTCACGTAATTATGGTTTTTAAAGATTGCAAATATAAGGTTTACATATATTCGCTTCTAATAATTAACATGGATATATGCTTTTTTTCACTTTGTTTTGTGCAAAAAAAATGAAAAAAATATGTAGGTTTGCACCACTTTAAAAAACAAAATATATGTCGTTTTCTGATTTATTTGATAGTGGATTTAAAAAGCGTAACGAAGACCATTTTGCTGCCATCGTGAGAGTCGCTATGGACAATGGTTTTATTTCTGATGATGAAAAAGCATTTTTGGATAGATTAGCCCGTAATTTGGATATAAGCGAAGAAGATTATAAACTTATTTTAAAAGATTATGCATCTCACCCCATTAACCCACCATTTGAATATGATAGACGTTTAGAACGTTTATATGATTTGGTAAGAATGGTGCATGTAGACCAAATTAATGGTGACCCAGAGCACAAACTTTTAAATAAAATTGGTGTAGGTTTAGGGTTTCATGCGGTAAACGTAAAATACATTATTGATAAAGCATTAACATTGGTTAGTAATGGTGCGGATTTGGACACCTTTATGAACGAAATAAAAAACATGAATAGATAGAGTAATTTGTATTCAAAACAAAAAATGCGAGCCTAGTGGTTCGCATTTTTTGTTTGCACCATTTTCTGATGAAATAATGTGCTTTAAATGATAGAAAAATTATTAATTTATTAACACGCTTTATTTATACATTTGCGTATTATAATTTCAAAGCCAAATGCTAAAATTTAACTGTTTTCTTTTAACGGTTACTATAAGTTTCTTCTCTTTGTTTCTGTTTAAAACAGAAAACACAATTTCATTTCAGGCAATTACCCATACGCATGATATTAAAATTGATGGTTTATATAATACATCTGCCATCTCAGCTAATAATTCTTTCCTTGAATTATTAAGTTTTGACAAACAAAAACTAACAAATGCCAATTTTATTTACACGTTTACGTGTTTAAAAAAGGTATTTTTAGATGAGGGTTATAACTATCTTAAAGTATGTAATCTCATAGATTTAAATTTAACCACACGTACCATCATTTATCCGTTTCACTCCTTCTTGTAGCCACTTAATTTTATTGTGTTTATAAAAATTTCATCATTAAGTATTTAATGGTGGCTTTATCTATTTCAAAAAAATTAATTTAAAATATACAAGATGAAAACTTCTTTAGTAGTTATTTCTGCGCTTTTAGTATTAAGCGTATTTGTCCCTTTCATAATATTTATTTACAATGGTGCCAAAAACACAATGAGTGTAAAAAAACAATCCCAGTTATTAATAAAGAATAATGGAATCGTTTACCGCGCAAAAGAGATATGGCGAAAAAATTTTATTGGTATCAGTAACGATAACAAGACACTTACATATATTAGCTTTAAACAAGATAAACCCATTATTAGCAATATTTCTTTAACAGACATAAAACAATGCCATATCATTAAAAGCTACAACAGCAATAGTGCAAATAAGGTGACGTCGTTAAAGCATATAGATTTAGAATTGGTTTATAAATCTGCTGCTAAAGCCAATGTAATTATTAATTTCTTTAACTTGGACGAAGATTTAAGTGAAGATTTTGAATTACAACGCATTGAAAATTGGCATGCACACATTAAAAATGCCATCGTTGAGCCTCAACAGGTTAAAATAGCGTCTTAATCATGATTTTTTATCCAAGACCACAAATACACCAATATAAAAAGTGTATTTGTGGTTATTTTTAGGCTTATTTATGCAATTTTAATTGAATACGTTTTCGCGGAATATCAACCTCTAAAACTTTGACAATAATCTGTTGGTGCAAACTCACATGCGCATTAACATCACTTACAAAACTATCTGAAAGGTTGGACACATGAATCAAGCCACTTTCTTTAATACCAACATCTACAAAACAACCAAAGTTGGTTATGTTATTAACAATTCCTGGAAGCAATTGCCCTTCTCGTAGATCGTTAATGGTTTTTATATTCTGATTGAAGGTAAACACCTTGGCTTGCTCACGAATATCCAATCCAGGTTTTTCCAATTCTTTTATAATGTCCTGAAGTGTTGGCAAACCAACAGATGCTGAACAGTATTTTTTTAAATCTATTTTTTGAAGCAATTCCGAATTCCCTATTAACTCTTGCACCGTTTTGCCTAAATCCATCGCCATTTTTTCAACAATAGGATAGCTTTCTGGATGTACCGATGAATCATCCAATGGGTTTTTAGAATCTTTTATTCTTAAAAAAGCAGCCCCTTGTTCGAAAGCTTTATCTCCTAAACGTGGTACGTTTTTAATATCACTTCTTGAAGAAAACGCACCATGCCCATTTCTATATTCAAAAATATTTTCGGCTAGTTTGGGACCAATACCCGATACATAACTTAATAAGGATTTACTAGCTGTATTGATATTCACTCCAACTGCATTCACGCAATTTTCTACGACAAAATCCAAAGATTTTTGAAGCTTGGCCTGATCGACATCATGCTGATATTGCCCAACACCAATGGATTTGGCATCGATTTTAACTAATTCCGCCAATGGATCCTGTAGCCTTCTTCCAATAGAAACACTTCCTCTTACAGTCACATCATAATTCGGAAATTCGTCTCTTGCAATTTTTGAAGCTGAATAAATACTGGCTCCCGCTTCACTCACTACAAACACCTGAATATCATTTTTAAAATGAATTTTCCGGATTAAGTCTTCTGTTTCCCTGGATGCCGTACCATTGCCAATAGCAATAGCTTCAATTTTATAAGCATCGGCCAGTGAGCTTATTTTTTTCATTGCACCAATAGCATCACTTTTTGGTGGATGTGGATAAATAGTTTCGTTATATTTTAATTGCCCTTGTGCATCTAAACACACCACTTTACAACCAGTTCTAAACCCTGGGTCTATTGCTAAAACACGCTTTTCACCAATTGGGGAACCTAATAATAATTGTTTCAAGTTTTTAGCAAATACGGTAATGGCGGACTCATCTGCTTTTTCTTTAGCTAGCTGTAACGCTTCGTTCGATAAGGATGGCAATAATAACCTTTTATAGGCATCCTGAATAGCTAATTGAATTTGTTCAGAACAAGCATTGTTGGATCGAATGATTCTATCTTCAATTTTACTTAAAGCCTTATCATCATCAACATGTATTTTCACTTTAATAAATCCTTCGTTTTCTGCCCTTAGAATAGCCAATAATCTATGGGATGGTATTCTACTTAGTGATTCTTCCCAATCAAAATAATCTCTAAATTTTTGAGCATTTTCATCGGTTTCTTTAACTTTTACCACTTTTGTGGAAATCATGGCGAAACGCTCTAATTGCTGCCTGATATTGTTTCTAATATCGGTACGTTCATTAATCCATTCCGCAATAATATGTCTGGCTCCTTCCAAAGCGTCATCAGCGGATGCCACGTCGCCTTTTACATATTTAAATGCTAGCGACTCCACATCATTGGCATTTTGACTCATGATTATTTTTGCCAAAGGTTCCAAGCCATTTTTTCTTGCGGTTTCTGCTTTGGTTTTTCTACTTTTTTTAAAGGGCAGGTATAAATCTTCAAGGCTTGTTATGTCTGGAGCCGTTACAATTTTTTGTTTTAATTCCATACTTAAAACGCCTTGTTCTTCAAGTGCTTTAAGAATGGTTACTTTACGTTTTTCTAAAGCTTCAAACTGATCTTTATACTTTACAATATCCCCAATTTGAACCTCATCTAAATTACCTGTACGTTCTTTTCGATAACGGGAAATAAAGGGAATGGTGCAATCTTCATTTAAAAGTTGAATGGTGTTTTTTACTGAAGTTTCAGGAAGTTTGGTGTAGGCAATAATATACTCAAGTAACTGGGTCATTTCATATCTGTTTATTACAAAAAAAAATCTCGTTTTCAAAATAACATTGAAAACGAGATTTATACAAATATAATATTGTTTTTAATTTCCTGCTTGTGATTTAGCTTCTTCTATCATTTTTTGATTTGGTAAAATAGCGACATTCACACGTCTGTTTTTAGCACGTCCAGCGGCAGTACTATTATCATGCATTGGCTGACTTTCACCAAACCAATTTGTTGTAAGACGTCCACTGGATATTCCATTTTGGGATAAATAATTAGTTACTGCATTAGCCCTGTTTTTAGAAAGTGTCATGTTGTAATCTTCAGCACCTTGGCTATCAGTATGCCCAACCACCAAAATATTAGTGTCTGGATATTCTTTAAAAACACCTATCAATTTATTTAATGTTGTTTGTGAAGCACCATTAATGTTAAATTTATTAGTGTCAAAATACACACCGCTACTTTCATCAAAAGTCACTACAATACCATCATCAACTCGCTCTACTTGCGCACCTGGAATTTCCTCTTCAATTTTTTGAGCTTGTTTATCCATTTTACTACCGATAAGAACTCCGGCACCACCACCAACAACACCACCAATAACGGCACCTAATTCGCCGTTACCACCTTTACCAACATTATTGCCAATAATAGCCCCTAAAATAGCTCCTCCCGTAGCACCAATAACGGCGCCTTTTTGTTTATTATTCGCATTTTCAACTGCTTTACAATTTGTTAAGCTTAAGGTTAAAACGATTGCAAAAAGTGCGATTCCTATGTTTTTTATAGCTGTTTTCATATATTATTATTTAGTAAAATTCATGTTTATTGTAAGTGAGCTACCTGAGACATTAACCGATTGTTGCCATTGCATAGCAGTGTCTGATAATGCTGAAAGTTTTAATCTAAAACCTTGGTTGGTTTCAGACTTGTGTTTTTCATTTGTTGGTTTTAATAAAAAATCATATAAACTTGTTTCTGCATCTACTTCTTGAATGGTGAATACAAAATGCCTTTCACCTGTTGAACAACTGCTGTTGTTAATGGCATAAACGCCTGTATTATTATTTGGCACAAATTGCCAAGTACTGCCCTCAAAACAAGCCTTAGAGGCATCATTAAGCAAGGTTGTGTTGTAAGTTCCAGCTTGACTGTAGGTTATCGAACTCAATACCCAATCTCCTTTAATTACTCTTTTAGATGTTCTTACCGTTTTAGAGGTTCCACAAGAAGCGACCAATAAAAGGACACTTATGCTTAGTAATGTTATTAATTTTTTCATACGTTGATTGTTTTACTATTATACGCGCTAAATTAAAGCAATGGATCTTATTGGTATTACAAAATTTGCTTTTTGTATTATATAATTTGTGTATTGTGTATTACATCGGACTAATCAAGCTATTACAAAAAAAGCAGGTCCTTTTTAATAAAAGCCTGCTTTGTAATTATGAAAATTGTAGATTTTTGTGATTAGGCTACTTTTTTAAGTAAATCGAAACAGGGACATTTTCCACAACGTTTGTCCTCTGCCTTTTTATATTTTTCACAGCAACTGCCCTTTACTTTGTTCGGAAGTTTAATGCCAAACTTTTCAAGTTTTTTAATTGCTTTTTTTTGCTTCTTTTTACCCACAGTATTTCTATAGTATGGGCAAAAATAATTATTTTTATTAAATCTAAATAAGATTAAATGTTAAATTTATTGTGGATTAACAGTTGAAGCCGTACTTACTGTCAAGGTAACAATATCCCTATCAAACAAATACAAGCCTCCTTTGTCGTCACCAATTAAATTTATCTTATCTAGAATAGTCCGCGCAACCGCTTCTTCTTCTATTTGTTCAGCTACATACCATTGTAAAAAGTTATGTGTTGAATAATCTTTTTCTTGTAAACTAATATGCACTAATTCATTAATGCTTTCGGAAACAAAAATTTCATGTTTATAAAGTTCTTCAAACATTTCTTTAAACGATTTAAATGTCACATTTGGTGCAGCAAGTGCAGATACTTGAGCATGGCCACCTCGCTCGTTTACGTATTTCACCAATTTAAGCATGTGGTCGCGTTCTTCTTGTGACTGCTTGAACATAAACCCGGCAACACCTTCTAACCCTTTAACTTCTGCCCAACACGCCATGGCTAAATAAATTTGTGACGATTCGGCTTCTATTTTTATCTGGTTGTTAAGTGCTTGTTCTATATTTTTTGATAACATAATTTTGTCTTTTTTATAAAATTAAGAAATAACTAACTTATATGCAATCCATTTGGCACATTCGCATCATCTGGATTCACAAAAACCAATTTGCCTTCAGCATTTTCAGTCATTAAAATCATGCCCTGACTTACCACGCCACGTAATTCTCTTGGTGCCAAGTTAACTAAAACAGTAACGCGTTTTCCAACAACTTCTTCGGGGGTAAAACTTTCGGCAATACCTGAAACAATGGTTCGTACATCAATCCCTGTATCTACTTTCAACACCAATAATTTTTTGGCTTTTGGCATTTTTTCGGCTTCTAAAATAGTCCCGACACGAATATCTAATTTGGTAAAATCTTCAAAAGTTATGGTGTCTTTTTGAGGCTCTAGAGTTTTATTAGCGACTTCGTTTGCCTTTTTACTCGCTTCTAATTTATCCAATTGAAATTGAATGGTGTCGTCCTCAATTTTAGAGAATAGTAATTCAGCTTCGCATATTTGGTGCCCTGATGGAAGCAATATGGTTTTAGATGAAATGTCGTTCCAAGAGTTCTCGATACGATGCTCCTGCGTCGCATCACTCGAACTGACCTTTAGGATGGCTTTCAATTTACTTGATGTAAACGGTAAAAAAGGTTCGCTTAAAGTTGCCAATGCCGCAGCTATTTGTAACGCGACGTACATAATGGTTTTGGTCCTTTCTTCATCTAGTTTTATTACTTTCCAAGGTTCTTCATCGGCTAGATATTTGTTTCCTAACCGTGCTAAATTCATCAATTCTTGTTGTGCTTCTCTAAAACGGTAACGTTCAATAGAACTGGCAATGACATCAGGGTAGGCTTTTACGGCTGCTAATGTTTCTTCATCAATTGCAGATAATTCATTAGGTTTAGGCACCACGCCCTCATAATATTTATTTGTCAAAACCACCACACGGTTGATAAAATTTCCAAAAATAGCTACCAACTCGTTGTTATTCCTAGCTTGAAAATCTTTCCAAGTAAAATCGTTATCCTTCGTTTCTGGTGCATTAGCGGTCAACGCGTAACGTAATACATCTTGCTGATTGGGGAATTCCAATAAATAGTCTGGTAACCAAACTGCCCAGTTCTTGGAAGTAGATAGTTTATTGCCTTCCAAATTTAAAAACTCGTTCGCCGGCACATTATCCGGTAAAATATAACTGCCTTCCGCTTTTAACATAGCCGGGAAAATAATGCAATGAAACACAATATTATCCTTCCCTATAAAGTGCACCAATTTGGTGTCGTCACTTTTCCAATATGGTTCCCAATCTTTACCAACTCTTGCTGCCCATTCTTTGGTTGAAGATATATAACCAATAGGCGCATCAAACCACACATACAACACTTTGCCTTCTCCCCCTTTAACAGGCACTGGGATTCCCCAATCTAAATCACGGGTTACGGCACGAGGCCGCAAACCATCATCAATCCACGATTTTACTTGTCCGTATACATTCGGTTTCCAATCCTTTTTATGGCCTTCTAAAATCCATTCCTTTAAAAAATCTTCATACCTGTCTAAAGGCAAATACCAATGTTTGGTTTCCTTTAGAGTCGGTACATTACCTGTTAAGGCTGATTTCGGATTTATTAAATCGGTAGCATTTAAACTCGTCCCACATTTTTCACATTGGTCACCATAGGCTTCCTCATTGCCGCATTTTGGGCAAGTACCTGTTACAAACCTGTCCGCTAAAAACTGATTGGCTTGTTCATCATATAATTGCTCAGATGTTTCTTCAATAAATGCCCCTTTTTCATATAAGGTTTTAAAGAATTGGGATGCCGTTTCATGATGGATTTTAGCCGAAGTCCGTGAATAATTATCAAACGAAATGCCGAATTCTTCAAACGATTTTTTAATAATAGCATGGTATTTATCCACCACATCTTGCGGAGACACACCTTCGTTTTTCGCTTTAATGGTAATAGGCACGCCGTGTTCATCACTTCCGCCAATAAAAACCACATCGTTTCCTGTTAAGCGTAAAAAACGTGCATAAATATCAGCTGGCACATACACTCCTGCTAAATGGCCAATATGGATTGGGCCGTTGGTATAAGGTAATGCCGAGGTAATGGTATATCGTTTTGGTTTGTTCATTAATTTAAATTTTACCGTCATTGCGAGAAACAAAGTGACGAAGCAATCTCATAAATTGAAACTCAAAACAAGCAGATTACTTCATTTCACTCGTAATGACGAGTTATTTTGAAGGCATAAAAGTACACATTTTGAAACCGATTTAGAAAAAAAATGTACATTTACATTATGTCAAAAAACCTATTAATTATTGCATTATGTAGTGTTGCTTTTTTCTTAGGAAAAGCTCCTATGCAGGCACAGGATAATCCATTAAAACAAACAAAAACTTTGAAAAAACCACCCTACCTAAAAGTTGGCGATACCGTTGCCATTGTTGCGCCATCAGGCATTTTAAAAAACAGAACGGCCGAAATCGAACAAGCCAAAGCACTTTTAAAAAGTTGGGGACTACATACCGTTGTTGGAAAACATGTGTTTAAACAGAATAATCATTTTGCAGGAACTGATACTGAACGCGCTGAAGACTTTCAAATGGCGTTGGACGACCCTAAAATTAAAGCCATTTGGTGTGCACGCGGTGGTTATGGTGCTGTTAGAATTCTTGATAAATTGAATTATACCAAATTTAACAGCAAGCCCAAATGGATTATTGGTTATAGTGATATCACCGCATTGCACAATCAAATTCATAATCTAGGTTTTGAGAGTCTGCACGCCATGATGTGCACCAGTTTACAAGATGGGGCTGAAAACATTAAAGAAACCATTTCGACTTTTAAAACGGCACTTTTCGGAAGTCCTTTATCGTACACACTTCAAGGTTCTAAATACAATAAAATAGGAAACGTAAGTGCGCCTATTGTTGGTGGGAATTTGTCCATTTTATACAGTATGTTGGGGTCTAATACCAGCATTGACACCTCTGGAAAAATCTTGTTTATTGAAGAAATTGGCGAGTACGAATATAGTATCGACCGAATGTTGCAAAGTTTAAAGCGCGCTGGTTATTTTACCAATTGTAAAGGTGTGATAGTGGGGGATATTTCTAAAATCCGAAAAAACACAACACTTTGGGGAAGCCCTATACAACAACTCATTTTAGATGCTTTAGCGGAATACAATTTCCCGATTGCCTTTAATATGCCTGCTGGTCATGAAAAGGATAATCGCGCTTTGATTTTGGGTAGAACTGTTGAAATGAGTGTTGACAAAAATCAATCTTCCATTGTTTTTAAAAATTAATGTCACTTCAACCCATCAACAGTAACGCTGATATTTCCTTTTACTTTCAAAAACGCCAGTATCGCTGTATTGGTTAATTGTATTTTTTCAAACTCGATATCTTTCATCGTACCATTCACAAAAACACCAGGAACTGGCGAATAATTGCTAAGATAGTTTAGCATGGTTTGCTTACCTTCATCTAAATTAGATTGTATGGAGTATTTACAGTATTCTTGAATTCTTTTAAGTATCAATCCTTTTGCCAACCAATTAGCCGTTCGCAGCAATTTATTTTTGGTATCCAAAACATAATCTAATTTATAGAAATATATTTCTTTATTAACAGCATCGTATTGAGGCATGCCCGAAAGATATATGGTGCCATTTACCGAGCCTTCTAAATCTAGAGCAATGACCAGATTGTTGTCTTTATGCCAAATATCAACTTTTTTAACCGTTACCTTTTTTGAACCCGAACTAAATTCTTGTCCCGAAAAATTTTTGGTCATAATCTTTGAAGCATCTTCATACGTTGATATAGCAATAATGGTTGAAGTAACATGGTTTGGCATGTCTGTTACTGGTTTCAAAAGAATGTTTTTAGCATTGAATTTAGATTCCGGTTGATGACCAACAACAGTTTCCATCTCGCATTTCATGCCCATTTGAAGCAATACGTTATCGTTTTTAAGTTGGGCATCGGTACTATAAATTTCAATGGGCACCAATCTAAGCCAGCTTTCATACGCCTCATTCATTTTAAAAGGCACGGTTAATTTTTCAATGGCGTTTAAAACGTTTGGCTTAAAATCCATAGACGCTTGAATGGCCTCATCAATACTTTTTTCAATGTTGGCTCTAAATAATTTTATAACAGGATTTACTAAGTAGGTTACAGGCACGTTTTTTCCGTAAACAACCATGGACGGACTTTCCTTCCACTGTAAATCGGCTATGGATGTCTTTGATTTTAATTTCCAGTTAGATAAGCCAATGTCGCTTGAAAGTGTAACAACCCCATTTAAATTAAATTCGCTGGTTTTATAAAGATTAAGGCCCAAAGTTTTAGTGCCAATTCTATATTTAATCACCGCTTTTAAAGGTAAAATTGTTTTAATGCGTTGCTTATTTGATGTTTTATCTTGCCTAATGGTTATGGGGGCTTGTTTCCATACTTTTATTTCAATATTGTCATCTTCAATGGCTTTGTTTTCATAAATCAACCCATTCAATATGGCGTTTGTTTGATTTTCAATATCTGACAACTTAATACTTACCGGCACATTTATAAACGATGGATCAAGCTCATAAACTAAAGGTGTTATAGCTGTTTCAGGCTCTGGTTTTATGGTATCTAACTGCTTTTTTGAAGCACAAGAACAAATAATAAGAACAATTATTAATAGACTAAAAAACAATTTAGGCTTAATCATTTTGATGCTTTTTGGCAACAAATGTAATTAAAGGGCTAGGATTAATTCAAAAAAATTATTTAATTCCATTTCAACAAAAAAGTGATTTAGTCTAGGTTATTAGCTTGATTAAAACAACAGATTTTCCCAATACATCGCATTTGGTTTTTAAGGAATAATTATTCAAACAATTTATTCAGTTTCTTTAATTCCTCTTTCATTTCTTCAATAGTCACTTCTTTAAAGTTAAATTTTAAATCGGGGTTTTCTTCTGTTTTAGTTTCAATGATGTCTAAATACAATTTTTCGTCATCCTTTTTTATGGCAACAATTACTACATCTTCATCTTTACCAACGGTTCCAAAATTGTAAATCCCATTAATATTCTGGCTTGGCAAAACCGAATTTATAGATTTAAAAATCATACTAACAACTGTACCTTTACCATCATTAACTTTGAGTCTGTATTTAACTCTTTGGGTTCTTCCATTAATAAATCGGTCACAATTAATCCAACCCAAATTTAAAGTTCTTAGAATATAACTGTTAACACTTGAAGATCTAACATTAGTTTCCTTTTTAAGACTATTCTCAAAATTTTTTGTAACAATGGAGTCTGTAGAAACTGTAGCTATTGGCAAGCCATTATCAATTGAAGCTCTTCCAGATACGCCATTTACTTGAAAAGCTATTGGCAACGAATAAGGCACTGTAACTGCTTTGCCCCTTTGCTTACCTGGTTGCATTTTAGGAATTAACCCCACCACTCGATCGGCCTCAGCCTCTAATGCAGGATGAGCTCCCCTAGATTGAATAAATACTACGTTTCCTTCTTCATCTATTTTAAACAAAATTGTTACCCGCATTCTGCCTCTCAAACCTAAGGCATCTGCGATACTTGTGTTAAAGTTGTTTTGAACAAAATTTGAAATAGCTTCTCTAGTACATTTTATTCTTTCCGTTTTACTCAAATTTTCACAACCAGGATATACAGGTGGTTGTTCAATCACTGCAAAAGGCACCTCAATATTTTCTTCAATTTTTTTGACATTGGAAAGGATTGGTTCAATGTCGTTCGTTAAAATTCCTGAGTTTTCTTGAAGCTTCCAATTAATGTTTTCATTTTTCCATGTTCCAGAAAACAATTGCATATTTTCTTTCTTGCTTTGAGTTGGAAACAAAATGTCTATACTTGAGTTTTGTGCTAGCTTTAAATCCGAATCCCCATTTTTTGCCTCAATAAAAAGCATACCGCCAGTTTCCAATTGTTTGTCATCAGATGTTGTGCTTAAATTGGCCAATAACATGTCTGATAATTTGTAATATTCAGTAACTGCAATGTTTATTTTGCCTTCAACTATGTTATTATTGGCATCAACAAAAGAGTTTGCGTTAATAACTAATTTTGTGCCTTCTCTACAAATAATAGTTATGTCCTTTTTAGAATCTACAACAAAAAATTGCGGTGCTTTTTTTAAGGAATCGAAATTCAAGTTTCCCTTTTTTGATTCTTTTTCAGATGAAACAATCGTTTTGTCAATCTCCTCTTTTTCAATTACAGACAAGGTGTCTTTTAAAATCCGATTCCTTTCACTACCATCTTTAGAAGGAATAGAATCTGAAATTATTGTTGCGTTATTATCAGGAATTGGTTTAGGCTCAACCGTTGTGTTGCCAAATAAAAACATATACGCCAAAATGGAAATAACAACAATTGCTGCCGAAATTCCTAAATACTTAAACCATTTCACTTTAGTGTAATACTGCTTGGCGGTTTTAATTTCTGCTTTTAAGGTTTGGCGTTTTAAGCCCTCTAGAAAAACAAGATGTTCTTCATAAAGATTTTTGAAATAATTGTCCGTTTTTAAGGTATTCAAAAAGATTTCAGACTCCTTGGCTGAAAGTGATTTATTTAAATACTGATTGATGAATTCTATATGTTGAATGTAATTTTCCATGATGCTTCCCAATTAAGATTGAACCGTTTTACTAGCTTGATAAATGTCTTTTGCTTTTTCCAAACACTTATACTTTTGGTTTTTGGCAACCTTTTCAGAAGCAAATTGCATAATATTGGCAATCTCCTTAAAAGACTTGGCTTTTTGATAAAACAATTGCAAAAGCTGTTGGCATCGTTCCCCTAATTCTAGAAATGCGCGTTCAGCGAGTTGGTATTTTTTCTCTTCTAAAACATTATGAAAGTGATCAACTTCATTACTATTTAAATTATGAAGTTCCTCTTTTGAAAATTTGTCCTGAAAATCCTTCCAGACAAATCTTGAAACAGAATATAAATACGTGTAAAATGAAGATGTGAGGTTAAAATCTGATTTTTCCAGATTTCTATTGAGTATGATTAATGCTTCCTGAAATACATCGGAAGCATCTTGCTTTTGTCCGCCTATAGAAATTATTAATGCTTCAATTTTTGGATACAAAGCGTATAACTTACTAAAAGCTTTTTCGCGTTGACCATTCTTGAAAAGTTCTAAGATTTTTTTATCGTTCATAAAACTTGTTTATTACTTAATGGTCAATTTGCAAAAAGGTCTCCTGAATAGTTTTAAAATTATTGAATAATTAATTTAATTAGCAGACATAAAAAACTAAAACCCTCTCTCCTTTTGCAATTGCTCATACGCCGCTTGCACTTGCCTAAATTTTTCTTCGGCACCTTGTTGGTGTTCTTTTCCTAAATGGACGACTTTATCGGGGTGGTATTTTTTAGCCATGTTTCGGTAGGCTTTTTTTATGTCGTCGTTGGTAGCTGTTTTTTCGATTTCCAATATTTTATAAGCACTATCGGCACTCTTGTAGAACATCGCTTTAATACTTTCATAATCATTATGACTGATACCTAAATAACCCGCGATGGTATAAATTTGGTGTACTTCATCATCGGTTACCAAACCATCGGCTTTGGCAATTCCGAATAAAAAGTGAATGAGTTGTAAACGCGACGCATGTTCCATCATTTGCCTGATTTGCAAACACACTTGCCTGGTCGAAATATTTTGTTGTTTGTTTATCTCTTTAAAAAGTTTAAACGCATGATTGGCGCGTTCTTTACCATACATGCCCACAAATTGATTTCGGACAAAATCCAACTCACGTTGGTCTTGCTTGCCATCCGCTTTTATAACTATGGAGGCCAAAATAAGTAAACTTATTTCAAAATCTCCTGATTGCGTTTTCGGTTTTGTATAAATCGGTGGTTGTTCATTTGTAGTTTGAATACTTACACCCACAGAATCAATAATGCTCCCCAATGCCAAACCTATAATGGCACCAATTGGGCCACCAAACGACCATCCAATAGCAGCACCGATCCATTTCGAATAACTCATGTAATTTCCTTTATTTATTAATGATTTCAAATATAATACTGTTAGTTGGGTTTTGTTGATGTTTGTTACGAAAAAGGTTTGAGTTATTTTGTTTACTATAAAGTGAGTTTTAAATGAAAGGAGCCACTGAATACTGCGACATAAAACTTAATTTTCTGTATCTTTGCAGTCTATAAAATGTTAATTATTAAAATTTAAAAATATGTATCCAGCAGAATTAGTAAAACCAATGCGAGAAGATTTAACCAAAGTTGGTTTTGAAGAATTACATACCCCTGCGGAAGTAGATGCCGCAATAGCAAAAGAAGGCACAACACTTGTAGTTGTAAATTCTGTTTGCGGTTGCGCTGCAGCAAATGCCAGACCAGGTGCTAGAATGAGTTTGCAAAATGCCAAACGTCCAGACCATATTGTGACTGTTTTTGCAGGTGTGGATTTTGATGCCGTAACCCGAGCAAGAGAACACATGATTCCGTTTCCTCCAAGCTCACCAAGTATGGCCTTATTCAAAGATGGCGAATTGGTGCACATGTTAGAGCGTCACCATATTGAAGGTAGACCCGCAGAATTGATTGCGGATAATCTTATGGATGCTTATAACGAGTTTTGTTAAGCCTCACTCCCAACCCTCACTCCAAAGGAAAGAGGGCTAAAAGTTTTCAAAATATACATTTAAGAAACCACGATTTAGTCGTGGTTTTTTTGTTTCAGGACGCAACCTTTATAAAGAATATGCATCTTTGTATAAATGCTTAACCATGAAAAACACCTTTTTTGCCCTATTGTTAATTTGCTTAACTTTTACAGCTTTTAAATGTGATGATGATGCATCTTTTGGTTTTGAAGAAGATAAAAAAGAGTTAGCATCTTTAAAGAAAACCATTGAAGACCTTGCTAACACTTCGGTTTGTGATGAAAATACGCAATGTAAATTTATCGCCTTTGGTAGCAAACCTTGCGGTGGTGCTTGGAGTTATTTAATATATTCAACATCTATCGATGTTGAAAAACTAGAGATGTTGGTTGAAGAATATAACCAGAAGAACACCGATTTTAATACAAAGCATGGTATCATTTCAGATTGTAGTGCTGTGATGCCTCCTACCGGTTTGAAATGTGAAAATAACACCTGTATTGCTGTTTATTAAAACTTAGTTTTTACTTATTTTTGGGACATGCAAAAAATATTGTCATATCCCATATCCATTATTTATTCCCTGTGTTTCTTTTTAACACTGGTCATATTCCATCCCATACAGTGGTTTTGTTTTAATGTTTTTGGTTATCAGGCACACAAGAAAAGTGTTGATGCTTTACAATTCTGTTTAATGCGTTGCGCCAATATTTTAGGAACACGCTTTACATTTACAAATCCTCATCAAATTGACACCAATCAACCACTAATAATAGTAGCAAACCATCAAAGTTTACACGATATATATCCGCTAACATGGTATATGCGTAAACATCATCCTAAATTTATTAGTAAAATAGAATTGGGAAAAGGCATCCCTAGCGTGTCTTACAATTTACGCCATGGGGGCGCCGCGTTGATTGATAGAAAAAATCCCCGTCAGTCGTTGCCAGCTCTCATGAATTTTGGAGATTATATAGAAACCAATAAACGTGCTGCAGTTATTTTCCCTGAAGGTACAAGAAGTAAAAATGGCGAGCCCAAACCTTTTCAAACTAAAGGATTGGAAATTTTATTCAAGAAAGTGCCGTCGGCAATAATTGTTCCTATTTCGATAAATAATTCATGGAAAATGTTAAAATATGGTAAATTCCCATTGGGTTTGGGCACACATATTACATTTACCGTACATAAGCCTATAAAATTGTCTACCTTTGTATCAGACAAAGAAACCCTTATCAATAATATAGAAACCGTTATCAAAGAACATATTCACCCTTAAAATATAGTTATGTCGTTGAAAAATGTGAGATTTGAAGTCATGAAGTTTTTGGAAAAAGATGTCGATTCTCTTATAGAAAAATACCTTATTCCTATAGATAGTATTTGGCAACCAACAGATTTTTTGCCAAATTCTGAAGGGGATGACCAAGCCTTTTTTGAAGAAGTTAGAGAGATTAGGGAACTGTCAAAAGAATTACCATACGATTTTTGGGTGGTTCTTGTGGGCGATATGATTACTGAAGAAGCGTTGCCAACCTATGAATCTTGGCTTATGGATGTTGAGGGTGTTGACCAAGTTAGTGAAGGCGGAAATGGCTGGTCTAAATGGGTGAAACAATGGACTGCTGAAGAAAATCGCCATGGTGACGTATTAAACAAGTATCTTTATTTATCTGGGCGTGTTAATATGAAAGAAATTGAAAAAACCACGCAGCATTTAATTGCAGATGGTTTTGATATCGGTACTGATAGAGACCCATACAAAAACTTTGTTTATACCAGTTTTCAGGAGTTGGCTACCTATGTTTCCCATAATAGAGTTGCAAAAATTGCAAGTAAAAGCGGAAACAAACAATTAGGTAAAATGTGTAAAATTATTTCTGGGGATGAAATGAGGCACCACCATGCCTACTCAGAATTTGTTGAGCGTATTTTTAAGGTAGACCCTAGCCAAATGATGATGGCGTTTCAATATATGATGAAACAAAAAATTACGATGCCAGCACATTTTTTAAGAGAGTCTGGCGATAAAATAGGCACAGCCTTTGAAGAGTTTTCAAATACGGCACAACGCATTGGTGTTTATACATCCAAAGATTATGTGGATATTTTACAAAAACTCATTGAGCGTTGGGAAATTGACAAAGTAACTGGTCTTGATGATGACGCCGAAAAAGCTCGGGATTATTTAATGAAATTACCCGAGAGAATGACACGATTGGCTGACAGAATCAAAATACCCCAAAACTCATATCAGTTTAAGTGGGTAGAGCCTGCAACTTTAAAATCATAATGACTTCCTAATAAAATTAATTCCTTTCCAAACAGAAAGGAATTTTTATTTTTATACCATGACTGAACAGGAACAAATTAATAAGACCATGGTTTTTGCAAAAGAAACCCTGGTAAACGCTGAAGGTGGCCATGATTGGTTTCACACCCTTAGGGTTTATAATAATTCCTTGCTTATCGCAAAAGGTGAAAAAACAGATGTATTTGTGGTGTCGCTTGGAGCTTTATTACATGATATTGCCGATAGTAAATTTCATGGTGGAGATGAAACCATAGGACCTAAAATAGCACGGGAATTTTTATTTAAAATCAATGTGGATTCCGCTATTATTGAGCACGTTATAAAAATAATAGAAAACATATCTTTTAAAGGCGGTAATGAAGCACAAAAATTTAGTTCGCCCGAATTATATGTGGTTCAAGATGCCGATAGATTAGATGCCATGGGAGCTATTGGTATCGCACGTTGTTTTAACTATGGCGGATTTAAAAACAGACTCATTTACAATCCAGATATTAAGCCTAATCTTAATATGACTAAAGAGGAATATAAAGTATCTACAGCTCCTTCCATAAATCATTTTTACGAAAAATTATTACGTCTTAAAGATAAAATGAATACAAAAACTGGGCACGCCATCGCTTTGGAACGCCATAATTATATGTTGCAGTTTTTAGACCAATTTTACAAGGAATGGCATTAATTATTCTTTAATTTATATTTTCTACAATTTAAACCATTTTGTTAAAATTGGGTGTCTAAAAAAGTTATCTCATACAATTAAAAGTGCTTTTAATCGTCGAATAGATGACATAACGATTTCTTTATATTAAATTAGCATGCTAATTCCCAAATCCATTAATGTTACACATCTTAACCTCTATGAGAAAAATTCTCTATTTTATTTTTGTAAGTATCTTTTCCCTTTCTGTATATGGACAATCTATAACAATTACCGCCCCAAATGGGAATGAATTTTGGCAGGCTGGAAAAACACCTTCAATTACATGGGATAGTAGTGGCTTATCATCGAATATTGATTTAGAGTACTCTCTAGATAATGGCAATTCTTGGATATCTATTGCAACTGTTCCCAATACAAACGAAAGCTATGAATGGACCATTCCCAATACAGCCTCTTTACAATCGTTAGTTCGTGCTACTTCTAATACAACTGTAGATACAAGCAATAACGTATTTGAAATCTCTCAAGATACATCTTCTTGTACCATTGTTGTTTTAGGCTCTTCCACATCATTGGGTACTGGGGCAGACCCTATAGAAAATTCTTGGGTAAATTTATATCATACTGCCATATTTCAAAAAAACACAAAACTCAATGTTATTAATTTGAGTACTCCTGGATATACTACGTACCACATACTGCCAACAGGAACAACAATCCCTAATGGTGTAAATGTTACCATTGATGAGGATAAAAATATAACAAAAGCGTTGTCCCATAACCCGACGGCAATTATAATTAATATGCCTTCAAACGACACGAATAATGGCTATACCGTTAATGCGCAGTTAGAAAACTATGATGTACTAAATACTTCTGCATCAAACAATTCGACACCGGTACCCGTATGGATAGCCACACCCCAACCAAGAAATTCCTTTGATGCTTCCGAGAATCAAATCCAAACTGATGTTAGGGATGCCCTCATAACAACCTATCTAGACAAGTCAATAGATTTTTGGGACGGCATAGCCGATGTAAATGGAAATATTATAGAATCGGTTCATGCTGGTGATGGTATTCATGTCAATAATATTGGACATGAGATTTTATTCAATAGAGTCCTAAATAAAAATATAGCTGAGACCACGTGCTTGAGTGGGTCTTTGAGCATAGAAGAGGTTTCAACTAATTATGTTAATGGTTTAAAAATTCATCCAAATCCCGCTAAAGATCATGTTAATATTGATTTTACTTCTGAATTTTCAGGTGAATTAAATATTGAACTTTATGATATTTTAGGCAGGAAATTATTGGAAAATAATGCTAATTTCAGCGTGGGTATTAATTCTGTAAATCTTATACTAAATCAAAATAATTCGCTTAGTTCTAAGTTTATATTTGGGACATTAACATTTACAACAGATAATAAAATAGTTCAAAAAAGTGTAAAACTTGTACTTAATTAAACTATTGGATGATCAATTTAATTTCTTTCCTGTAATGTGATGCGCTTTTTCCTGTTATATCATTAAACGTCTTATTAAAATGGGAAAAATTATTAAACCCACATTCAAAACAGATATCAGTAATACTCATTTGGCTTTCAATAAGTAGTTTTGTAGCATGTACAACTCTATATTCATTTACTAATTGCGTAAATGTTTTTCCTGTTGCTTTTTTAAAGTATCTACAAAATGCTGGCACTGTCATACTAACCTTATCGGCAATTTCATCTAAACTAATATGGTTTTGGAAATTTGTATTAACGTATTTAAAAATAATATCGATTTTGCCACTATCCTGAGCTTCTGTTTCAAAAGCAAACCCATCAGCGTTTAATAATGTGTAATCGTCCGTAAAGGCTAGGTAGTTTAAAATTTCTAAAAATTTTATAACCCTCTCTAAACCTGTATACTCCATTAAATTTTCAATTTTACTACCAATAACTGCCTTAGTTTCCATTTTAAAGCGAATCCCTTGTTTGGCTCTTTGGAATAATGATGCAATGGCAGCAGTTTCAGGAATATTGAGAAAGTCTTCCCCTAAAAAATTAGATTTAAATTGAATGGTTGTTTCTGTTCCGTTTGCGGTTAACCTATCGGTAAATCCATTGTGTGGTAAATTGGATCCAATAAGTATTAATTGGCTATTATTAAAATACGATAAATGGTTTCCTATGTGTGTTTTCCCTTGTCCTTTATTGATATAAACAAGTTCTAGCTCTGGGTGAAAGTGCCAATATGCCCCGTTCTTATCTACAGTATCTATATGTTGTTTTACTAATATAGAACTTCCGAAACTTGGGGTAAGCTTCCTAAAAGTAGGTTTTTTGTTAATCATAATACAATTTATTCTACCACAAAATTACAATATATTAAATGATAAATATATATACATTTGCCTCAAATGTATGTTATTTTAACTTAACATTGATTTAACACTACATTAATAGTTAATATAACACATAAAGTGGTCAAATTAGATGTTTTGCTCCTTTAACATATACCATAAATTTGTACTATCAAATATTGATAAAAACTTATTGAAAAATCCTTAACACCTAACAAAGGTTTCATAACAGGAAAATTGTTTTTCAATATTGATAATACTAATGAAATTTCTATTTAAACATTAGAAGCTTTTATAGAAAATCATTATCAATAAAATTAGATAATAAAAATTAAAATATATTTTAACTCTAAAAAGGAGTTTACAAAATTCATTAATAATTAGTTTAATGTCTTATTTAGTTTAGTTGGTTAAAGTGAGCTGTGGTGGCTCACTTTTTTTTATGCCTATTCTTATAAAAATTGTATTCAACATCTAAACAACAACCCACTCCCTTAAACTTCTTTAGCGCACATTATTCCAATTTGTAATTCATTTCATATAATATGGCTATTTAACCAGCTTCTATGCTAAATTGATTTAACACAAAGATAATAAAAAAATAACAGATAAAATAGCACATAAATAAGTAAAAATCAATGTTTTACAGACTTCAAAACCTGTATACCTTTGTGGTGTTGAACGTTAAAAAATACCAAATCATGAAAAAAGTAATTAAAAACACAAAAAAAGGAATCTTAATGGTAGCTATGCTTGCTGCCTCGTTAAGTTTCGCAAAAGAAGGAACCCCATTTTTTTCAATTAAAAATGAATCCGAAAGAACCTCACTTACTTTATCACTTGTAAAGAAAGGAAACCTATTGTCTATTAAAGACGATAATGGTATGATATTATATAAAGAACTGATACAAACAACAGGAATCTATACTAAAGGGTTCGATTTAACAGCGCTGCCAAATGGAGACTATATTTTCGAACTTGATAGCGATATAGAAATAAAAACAATTCCGTTTACAGTTGAGTCCAATAATGTGGTTTTTAAAAAGGATATGGAAAAATCCATTTTTAAACCTGTAGCTAGGGTTCAAGGTAATTTAGTGTTTGTTTCTCAACTTACTTTAAACGATGAACCCTTAAAGATTGATATTTATTTTGAAGGATCTAATAATTCTGAGCTTATGCTAACAGAAACTATTAAAGACACAAAATGTATTGAAAGAGTTTATAGGTTAACTGGTCTAAAAACTGGTGATTATAAATTAGTGTTCACCACTAGTGGTAGGGAATTTACAAAAATCATTAATAATTAGTTTAATGTCTTATTTAGTTTAGTTGGTAAAAAGTGAGCTGTGGTGGCTCACTTTTTTTTTGTTCATATTCTAACTAAACAGTGTTACATTGTCCACCATCCATAATAATACATTATTTAAAACTCAATCCCAAGCTTATTCAGGTTTCTACCTTAATATAAGGTTTCGACTACTCTCTCAATCTAACAACCTATATTCATATATAATGTATGATGGACATTCAAAACATTGAGATCCTTTTAATCTTGTTTCTCAATTAAGGAATAAAATCGTTTTGCTTTAACAAAATGGTTTCTATGTACCTATTCTAAGGTTACTTTTCAAGTGTCATTCCTCTTAAACAAAAGCTCTTATTTATATCCTTATTATATTGATGGTTTATAACTTGTTGTGGTTTCTTTCAGGTAATATAGCCAATTAACACACTTCTATGCTAAATTAACTTTACATAAACTTAATGTTATAATAACAGATAAAATAGCATATAAATATGTAAAAATCAATGTTTTGTAGGCTTCCCATACCACATACCTTTGTGGTGTTGAACGTTAAAAATACCAAATCATGAAAAAAGTAATTGAAAACACAAAAAAAGGAATCTTAATGGTAGCAATGCTTGCTGCCTCGTTAAGTTTCGCAAACGAAGGAACTCCATTTTTTAGACTTGCAAGCAATGCTAAAAAAACATCTCTTACATTAGATTATGTTAAAGAAGGAAACACGTTATATATTAAAGATAGTTACGGTGTTAAATTATACGAAGAACTTATTATAGCAAATGGTCTTTACGCTAAAGGATTTGATTTAACTGCTTTACCTGATGGTTCTTATCATTTTGAATTGGATGCTGAAGTACAAATAAAAGTGATTCCTTTTACTGTGGAGTCTAACACCATTAAGTTTGATACTGACATGGCAAACACTATTTTTAAACCTACAGTAAGGGTTAAAGGTGATTTAGTATTTGTTTCTAAATTGGCTCTTAACAACGAACCTTTAAAAATTGAAGTTTACTATGAAAAAGGAAACAGTTCTGAGTTAGTGCTTACAGAAACTATTAAAGGCACTAAAAACATCGAAAGAGTTTACAAATTGACAGACGATTTAAAAAGTGGTGACTATAAATTAGTATTCACTACCAGTGGTAGGGAATTTACAAAATTCATTAATAATTAGTTTAATGTCTTATTTAGTTTAGTTGGTAAAAGTGAGCTGTGGTGGCTCACTTTTTTTGTTTAAAACAATCTCAATTGCCCATCTTTAAACTGCTCGTGCAACTCTAAATTCAGTTTGGGCATCACTTTTCCTTTAAAATATTTGTGCCTTGCCATTTTTACTAAGCTATTAATTTGCTCCGCTATTTTCCCTTCACCATGCATTCTGGTACCGTAACGGCTGTCGTTTAAATTACCACCATGGCAACTTTCTATTTGATGCAATACTTTATCTGCCCGATCGGGCATGGTTTTTTTAATCCAATCCGTAAAAATTTCGCCAATCGCGCCATTAAGTCTTACAATAGTATGGGCGATAGATAAGGCTCCATGTTCTGAAACGACTTTTGCCAACGGCAAAATTTCATGACTATTAATGGATGGAATAATGGGTGCTAACATCACATTTACCGGAATACCGTTTTCGCTCAGTGTTTTAACGGTTTCCAGTCTTTTTGCAATGGTGGTGGTTCTTGGTTCTAAAACACGCCTGATATCTTCAGATAATGAGGTTATGGATATATTCACGCCTATTAAATTATCTTTTCCCAATGCTTTCAAAAGCTCCAAATCTCGTAAAATCAAGGCATTTTTGGTAATAATGGCTACGGGGTGTTTATATTTTAGAAACACTTCCAAACACTTTCTTGTAATTTCAAACTGTTTCTCGGCGGGTTGGTAACAATCGGTGTTTCCAGACATCACAATAGGATGCGTTTTCCACGTTTTCTTTTTTATTAATTCTTCTAAAAGTTTAGGCGCATCTTTCTTTACTAAAATACGACGCTCAAAATCCAAGCCCGCACTATAACCCCAATATTCGTGGCTATTTCGGGCATAACAATAAATACAGCCGTGTTCGCACCCTTGGTACGGATTCATGGAATACGCCATACCAATATCAGGGCTTTCCACTTTATTCACGATGGTTTTAGGGAACACCTCTAAATACAACGTTTTATTTTTGTCGCTTTCTTCGCCTTCTTTATGGCAAAATTCCAGAAAATCGTCACGCATTTCGTGACTGAGTTCAAAGAACCGATTAGGCACATTTAGTTGCGCTCCACGGCCTTTTATGGTGGATTTGGGATTCATAATATTAAGTATTTGGAGTTGGTTGTGTAGTAACTTTATAAAGTTACTTATTATTTAAAACGGAAATTGTTAAAATTAGGTTGGGTTATTAACAAAGTGGATTACATTTATTTTGACTTTGTGGGAAATAATGTCGTACTTCGTTTAATTGACGAAATAGATAATTGTAACTACCTTATCTTAAAAGCTGTAAGCCATTTTAAAAAAAGCAGACATTGGAAAATCGACTTTACCCAACTTGGCAACAATTAGAAGAGCAAAACAATCCTCTGACAGCGGGAGAAAGAGCTCTATTGAAATATCTAGACAACTATTTACCAAAAGACGCACAATGGAAAAGTGGAGACAAACTTGAAAACTACAAAGGTTGGTTGATATTTGCCCAACCCTTTTTAAATGGAACACGACCAGACTTAATTATTTTCAATCCACAAGTTGGACTAGTAATTTACGAAGTAAAAGACTGGAACCTTGACAACTATGAATGGAAAAAAGGAGAAGGACTTTTTGTAAATGACGGACGTGGTTCATATCCTGTAAAAAGTCCAATAGACCAAGTTCAACATTATAAAGAAAAACTAATTGGGCAACTTGTTCCAAGTATTGGAGAAACTATTGACCTAAACGAAAGAAACTTTGGCTTAATAAAAACTGGTGTTTATTTCCATAAGGCAAAGACAGAAGTCTGCCAAGATAAACTGGGAACAAAAATTAAAAACTTCAAATACTTCCCCTTTTTTGGTTTTGACTATTTAGTCGAAAATCGTCTTAAAGAAATTGTTCCTGACGTAGAAATTAGTAGTAGTAATTATTGGAACAGAAAATGGAATGTTGACATTTTATTTTGGCTTAATCCTCCATTTCATAGTATAGAACAAGGAACTATTTTAAAACTAAAAGGAAATCAAGTTAAGGTCGCAGAACCTAAAAGTGGTCATTATCGTGTAAGGGGTGTTGCTGGTAGTGGAAAGACACAAGCTCTTGCTTATCGAGCAGGAAAATTAGCGTCACAAGGTTTTAATGTGTTGGTTATATCTTTCAATATCACTCTATGGCATTATGTAAAAGATATGATTGCTCGTTCCCCCTTTAATTTCAGTTGGGGCAAATTCACTTTCACACATTTTCACGGATTTTGTAAGGATAGACTAAATGAGTTTGAAAGAAAATGGCCAAAATCACCACAAAGAAAAGATTATGGAAGTCAGGAAGATTATGATAGTGCGTTAGAATACTTTTTTAAGGTAACCGTTCCTAATGCAGTAATTGAAGCTATTAGCGAAAAACAATACCAAAAATATGATGCAATTCTGATTGATGAAGGACAGGATTATCATTTCGATTGGTATTTTTTACTTAACAAATATTTTTTGAATAGTCGTGATGAAGTGATGATAGTATGTGATAAGCGACAAAATATTTTTGATAGAGAACTAGATTGGCTGGATAAAAGAGTTACAAAAGAAGGTCTTGACAAATTCAAGGAACCATATATTGACTTGACAGTGACTTTCAGACTTCCTAAACGAGTGGCTGTAATGTCCAACGAGTTTAGTGTGGATTTTGACCTAAATCAAGAATTAAAAGTTGGTAGAATTGAAGACAATCCAGTTTTGTTGCATTCCCAACATATCATTTGGTTGAATATTAACGAGAATGAATGGCAGTATTTTATTTACAATGCGTTTCTAAGACTTAAAAAGGAAGGTTATAGTGCTTCCGATATGGTAATTCTTTTACCTAGTCACAAATTAGGTAAAGCGGGAGTTGACTTGTTTAGAGATAAACAGGTCGAAGTTAATCACGTTTTTGAAGAAGACACAGAAGCAAGGTACCATCCTCACAAAAAAGCTTTTTGGATGGGTGACGGCAGACTAAAAATGTCGACAATCCACAGTTTTAAAGGTTGGGAGCTATTGAATATTGTTTTATTTATTCCAGCAAAAGCACCCGAAACTAATAAAAGGCTAGACGCATTAGTTTATACTGCATTGACGCGCACAAGAGAAAATCTAATAATCTTAAATGCTAACAAACGGTATAATAGTTTTGGCGAAAAATTCCCTAAAAAATGGAACGAGCAATAAAAACGACATATAACAGCTTCTAATGAAACGTAAAAACAACCCAAAAACCCTATTCCCCAGAAAAATCAGCCTTCCGCTTTTCTAAAAATGCTGATGTCCCTTCAGCAAAATCATCGGTTCCAAAGCAGTTTCCAAATTCTTCTATTTCCACTTCAAAACCGTTAATGCCATCTTCATAATGCGCATTAATCGCCTTGATGGCGGCACTTATGGCAACAGGTGAGTTTCTGGTAATTTTACTGGCAATCTTTTCACAAAAAGGCAGTAACTCGGCTTGTGTGGTGACATGATTTACCAATCCGTACGCCAATGCTTGATTGGCATCAATCATGCCTGCGGTTAAAATAAGTTCCATGGCGCGCCCTTTTCCAATTAATTGTGGCAACCGTTGTGTGCCACCATAACCGGGAATAACGCCCAAAGACACTTCTGGCAAGCCCATTTTGGCGTTATCGCTCGCCACTCTAAAATGGCATGCCATGGCTAATTCTAGTCCACCACCAAGCGCAAAACCGTTTATGGCAGCTATTACGGGAGTTGGGAGATTTTCAATAAAATCAAATAACAATTCTTGGCCGCTAGTCGCTAAATTTTTTCCTTCATCTTCATTAAAATCGGCAAATTCGCTAATATCGGCCCCCGCTACAAAGGCTTTTTCGCCGCTTCCTGTAATAATAATGACTTTGGTATTTTTATCCTTATTGGCTTTTTTCAGGGCATGATGAAGCTCTTCAATCGTTTCTATGTTTAAAGCATTGAGTTTGCTTGGTCTATTAATAGAAATGAGCGTAATAGTATCTGTTGATTTTGATAAAATATGATTGTATGTCACTAAGTTTATATTTTAAAAAGTTCTAATCCTTTTACCCAAAATAGTTCAGAATCGTAAAATTTTATGGAGGTTTTTACAACTCTTGCGGACACATCTCTAGGTGATTTTGTATTAAACCTTGCTTTAGAGTTTTTGAGGTTAAGGGTGTATTCTTCATTCAAATCCAAAACGTCCTCCGCATCAAAAAAAATCGAGTTGTTCTCTGAAGCCCAGGTGCCTTTCGCATAATAATTTTCTTGTGGATTGTTAGCACCCTTGGGCTTTCTAAAGAAATGAAACTTAAAAGTATGGTCTTCATTTAAAGTAAGCGTGTACTGAATCCCTTCATTTTCATCATCCAAAAAATCCACTTGATAAACACCATGATCAACTTTTAATTGTGCAAAAACCGCCAAATGGCAACTTAAAAATCCACAAAATACTATATTTCTTATTGATAACACGTTCGTTAAACCTTAACAATGCCCATATCCCCTAAATCCAATGGAATGGTTTTTCCACCTTCTTTAATGGATTTATAAATGGCTTCCACAATAATGATGTCTCGTTTTCCCATCTCTCCAGGCGCAAAGTTGGTGCTTCCTGTTAATACATGTTTTGCAAAAGAGTCCATTTGTATGGTTTGTTGATAATGTCTCTCGTAAGGGAATTTGATTTCTTCGCCTCGGGAGGTACGTCCCGATAAAGGCCCGTAACTATGGCATGGATTTAGTTCTGCCCAGCCACGTCTAAAACTCACAAAAAGCCGATTGGCGTTGGCGTTGTATGATGTAAACATATTGCCAACCACATTATTGGAAAATTTCATTTGAGCCGTGATAGATTCATCCACACCCACAAAATAATCGGGTCTGGTTTTAAACTCTTGTGCTGCAATAGACACTGGATTGGCACCAGCACCATAAATACTGCTTTGAATGGCATAAACGCCCATATCCATTAAGGCTCCACCTCCAGATAATGTTTTATTTAAACGCCACTGCGTGGGGTTATTAGCAGAAACAAACCCAGCATCAGAGGATATATATTGCACTTCTCCCATAGGTTTTTCGGCTACCAATCTTTTAATTTCATTGGTATAAGGATCTGTTTGCATACGGTAACCAACCCCTAATTTTACGCCAGCATCATTACAAGCTTTAATAATAGCATCACATTCGGCAACACTTACAGCCATGGGTTTTTCGGTAATCACATGTTTACCAGCTTTTGCGGCACGGATACAAAACTCTGCATGCATGCTATTTGGCAAAACGACGTACACAATATCAATTGCTTTATTTTTAGCTATCTCATCAAAGTTCTCGTAATTGTAAACATTCTCTTTTGAAATGCTGTATTTATCCATCCATTCCTTTTCCTTTGATGGTGTTCCTGTAACAATTCCAGCTAAATAGCAATGTTCTGCTTTCAGCAAAGCAGGTGCTAATTGTCCGCCACTATAACCACCCAAGCCCACTAAAGCAATGCCTAATTTTTTATCTTGTTTACCAGAATTAAGCCCGTAACTTAAAGGTATATTGGATAATAGTGCAGCACCAGCCATGGCTTGCGTTAATTTAATATTAAATGTTCTTCTATTGATTTTTTCCATCGGTTTGTTTTTGTTTAGTTGGTATTTTGCCTTTTAAAATTACGAATATTTTTAAGTAAGTGAACAAAAAAATCAAAAAATGCCAAGTTTAAATGTTTAAACAATAAGGATTTATAGTTTTATACTCTAGGAAAAGTAACTTTAAACGTTGTTCCTCTATCTTTCTCGGTTTCAAAAGTTATCGTGCCATTATAGGTTTCTACTATATTTTTAACCATTGCCAAACCTAGTCCCATGCCACTTGTTTTGGTGGTGAATTTAGGCTCAAATACTTTTTCTTTGTTTTCTTCTGAAACGCCAACCCCATTATCTGAAACAGTGATGATAACATTGCTTTCTTTAGCACTTACATTGACAATAATTCTTGGTTTTCTATCCTCTGAAATCGCTTGAATGGCGTTTTTCACCAAATTGGTGACCACTCTTATTAGTTGGGTTCTATCAAACTTGGCAATAATTTCAACCTTATCGGATGTGAAAAAAATGTAATCTTCATTAAAAATATCCAAGGCCAATTTTACAATGCTGACCACATTCAACGTTTCATTTTGTTGCGCCGGCATTTTCGCAAAATTGGAAAATGCAGAAGCAATGGAACTCATGGTATCTATTTGCTGAATCAAGGTTTTGGTATATTCATCTACCTTTAAATGAATGTTTTCGTCTTGAGGATCAAATTTCCGCTGAAAATTTTGAACGGTCAATCGCATGGGCGTTAACGGATTTTTAATTTCATGAGCGACTTGTTTAGCCATTTCCCTCCATGCTTGTTCTCTTTCACTTGTCGCCAGTTTTACGGCACTTTCCTCTAATTCATCAATCATACTATTGTAGGAGCTCACCAATGTTGATATTTCTTGACTGGTGTCCTCTATTTCTATACGTTCGTTTCTCTTTTCAAGGCGCGTGGTGTTTATTTTATCACTGATGGTCTTGATTGATTTTGTAATGTACTTAGACAGTAGGAAAGCGATGCTAATCGCCATAATTAAGATAAACAAATAAGCATACCCTAATCGCATTAAAAACTTGTTAAGTTCATCCGTTAGAAAATCGTCCTGCTCTAAATAAGGGAGGTTAATAATGGCTATACGCTTAAACTTAGCATCGGTTATATAAGAATACGAAGACTGAAATGTGACGCCGTTAGATACATGTCTGTCTACAAATCTATGCGTGGCCGTATTTGAAATAGCATTTAGTATTTCAGCTTCTATACATTGATCTTTTTCGTCGTGCTTTAAATTTGCTTTGGAGGTAATTAAAAGAGAGCCTTCTAAATCGTATAAGTTGATTTGAAGCTTATGAATATCTGCGATATTGCTTAATTCCTCTTTAAAGATTATCGGAATATTCTCAGTTATCACTTCCCAAGTATTTTGCTTTCCGTTTAAAACACGACTAATATGGGTTTTAATATCTTCTTCTTTCTGTTCTAACCTTTCTTTATGGTATTCCTCTTTTTCACCTTTATATTGATAAATAGCCACATAAGCAACAAGTACAGACGCCAATACTACCAAGAGTATCATGGCTATAAAAATACGTGTCCGAAGGGATAGTTTTCTTAGTTTCATTAAAAAGAATATGGCATAAATATAGCAATAATCAAACCAAACACGTTATGCGGGAATTTAAAAAACTATCTTCCTGAAAACCCACAACAATACTAGTTACTGATTAAAAAATTTAAGGATTAAGCATCTGGATTTTTTTCCCTGAAATTCTTGTAAAGTTTAAAACCTAACATAATAAGAATGCCTAAAACTATCATTCCAACAACGCCATAAACCCAATCTAAGGCACTTTTCAGAATGACCAAAAAAACCACCGCGAACAGGATGAAGGTAGCGCCTTCATTCCAAATACGCATAAAACTAGATGTTTTATTAACCACATCATTTTGAAGTTGGTTGTAATACTGGTGTGTTTTTAAATGGTAAATGATGAGCAAAACTACAAAGGCCAATTTTACGTGCATCCATCCCTGTTCTAACCAAAACGGTTGTAAAATAAGCAACCATATAGCAAATATCGTGGATAAAATAGCTGATGGCCAGGTAATGATAAACCATAAACGTTTTGTCATCAGCTTTAGCTGTTTTCCTAAAATCTCTTTGTCGGGCGACGGTTTATGAAACGCTTCTATTTGATACACAAACAAACGGGGGATATAAAATAAGCCTGCAAACCATGTGATAACAAAAATGAGGTGAAGTGATTTAATATAAAAGTATGTCATAATTTATGATATTGATTCTGAAACTTGTACATCTGGTTTAAGCGTCTTGACGATTTCGCGATTTAAAAAATATGCCGTCACTATAGTTGAAAGGACATCTGAAATGGGAAATGACATCCATACACCTAATTCTCCAAAAAACTTTGGAAGTATTAAAATGAGTGGAATAAAGAAAAAACCCTGCCTTGTTAAGGTTAATAAGAGTGCAGGTGTTGCTTTTCCTATCGCCTGAAAATACGCTGCCCCTATTAACTGAACAGCTATAATGGGCGTTGCTGCAAATACCCAACGCATCGCACTTGGAGTTTGGTTAATAACCTCAACATCGGTTGTAAACATTCTAGTAATAGCTTCTGGAAAAATCATTAAAATAAGAAACACAAAAGTCGCTAAGATGGATGCATATTTTATAGCCGTATTAATGGTTTCCCTTACTCTGGCGTAATTCTGGGCTCCATAATTAAAGCCCGCAATGGGCAAAAACCCTTGGGTGACTCCTAAAACAGGAAACATGGCAAACATGAGCATGCGACCAACAATAGCATAGGCCGTTACCGAAATTTCGCCACCTAAATGGTATAAAATATTATTCATAAATAAGTACGTAATGCTTACCACTGCTTGTCTAGCTAAAGTTACAAAACCTAACGAACTTATTTCTTTTACAATACCTAAATTTAATCCGAAATGTGAAAACCCAATTTTTAATTCGGAATGCCTTGACTTAAAAAACCAAATGATGTAGATGAAACAAAATCCGTAAGATATCGTAGTTGCCCAAGCGGCGCCTTCCATACCATAACCCAACACATTTATAAAAATATAATCTAAAAGTAAATTGCTAACCGATGGAATCATCATGGCATACATGGCAAATTTAGGTTTTCCTTCTGCCCTAATAACCGTATTCCCCATCATACTCAAGGCTAAAAACGGAACGCCATAAAGCACAATTTTATAATAAACTTTTGCTGGTTCAAAAATAGCGCCCTTACCTCCAAATGAGTCAATGATGGAGTCCGTAAACCATAACCCTAGAATGGCCATGGTTACAGTTAGCAATAATGTTAAGGTGACTTGATTGCCAAACGTTCTTAGTGCTTTACTTTTATTCTCTGAACCCAAAGCCCTTGATATAATGGAAGAGCCTCCAATACCAATTGCCATTCCCAAAGCGGCAATAAAAAAGGACACCGGTAACACCACATTAATGGCAGCTATGGCTATAGAACCTATCCAATGGCCCACAAAAATAGTATCCACCAAAATATTTAAAGACATCACTAAAATACCTATGGATGCAGGAAGCGCTTGTTTAATAAGCAATTTACTGATGGATTGTGTCCCTAAATCTTGGGAGGTTACTTTTCCCATTAATTATACCATTTGAGTTTTAGAAACCGACCAGTTATTAATCCATTTTGATAGTAATGTTACCCATTCTGCATCATCATTCAAACATGGTACTGTTGTAAATTCGTTTCCACCCATTTCATGAAAGATTTCTTCGCCTTCCATAGCTATTTCTTCAAGCGTTTCAAGGCAATCGCTCACAAATGCAGGCGTTACAATCGCCATGTTTTTAATGCCATTTTTGCCCAATCGCTCAATAGTCCTATCTGTATAAGGTTGTAACCACGGATCGAACCCCAATCTAGATTGAAATGATGTTGAATAAGCGCCTTCTTTTAACTGGAGTTTTTCGGCAACCAATCTGGTGACCTCCAAACATTGATGTCGATAACAAAACTCGTGGGCTTTACTTGGAGTGATGCAACAAGTGCCATCAATCTTACAATGCGATTTTGTAACATCGCTCTTCCTAATATGGCGTTCTGGAACACCATGGTAAGAAAACAAAATATGATCAGGGCTTTTCCCTTCTAAATATTTTTTTATGGAATTTGAAAGCACTTCTATATAATCTGGTTTATTGTAAAATGCTGGAACTGACTCTATTTTTAAAGAAGGGAAATGCTCTGTACGTAATTCTTCCGCTAAAACTGTAATCGTCTCGGTGGTAGCCATCGCAAATTGTGGATATAACGGAAACAACAACACCTCATCAACCCCTTTATCAACCAATTCCTGAAGTCCTTTTTTTATGGTCATACTTCCATAACGCATCGCTAAAGCCACGGGAATTTCTACATCCTTTTGAATGGCTTTTTGAAGTCTTTTTGATAGCACGATTAATGGCGAACCCTCTTCCCACCATATTTTTTTATAGGCTGCGGCTGACTGTTTGGGGCGTGTTTTTAAAATAATGCCTTTAACAAGTGCCGTTCGTGCTAAGTAAGGAATATCAATAACACGCTCGTCCATTAAAAACTCGCCCAAATATTTTTTTACATCTTTTGGTTCTGGGCTATCGGGAGAACCAAGATTTACAAGAAGTACACCTTTTTTCATTTGCAATTTTATAATTATTTGAATAATACTAAATTAACCCTCAGTATTCTCTAATTTTTGTTGGTAATATAATTTAGGCCGTTCTTCACTGTAATCACAATCTTGAAAAATACCACAAGAGATATTAGAACGAACCAAGGATTTAGTGCCCATGTTTTTAGATAGTGCTTCGATTTCTGGAGTTAAATACATCATTTCTTAAACTTTTTTTATTATAAAATTACCGCTTTAAACCATACAAAATACCTCCCAACAAATGTTGTTTAAATTCTGGTTCTGCATACGACTCATTGGTATGCCCCAAAGCGGTGTAAAACGATCTGCCACCATCATATTCATGGTACCACGCTATGGGATGATTTGCGCCGTTTTCTCCACCTTCATAAGTCGATTCGTCTAGATTTAACAATACATTTATATCTTCACTAATCGATTTAAAATTATACCACTCATCGTATCGAGTCCATTGTTCTGGCAAATGTTGGGTAGATGGATGCGTACTGTTAAGTCGAGTTATGGTGGCAGTAGATTGCTCTGGGTGGTTTAAAAAATAAGCCCCAACGAGTTCTCCGTACCAAGCCCATTCATATTCGGTATCGGTGGCTGAATGAACTCCCATAAAACTTCCGCCATTATTAATAAATGTTTTAAAAGCTTGTTCTTGATTGGCATTTAAAACATCGCCTGTGGTGTTTAGAAAAATAACCAATTGGTATTGTTTTAAATTTTCTGTAGAAAATAAACTCGCATCTTCAGTTTGTGTGACATCAAAATTGTTTTGCTTGCCTAAATCCTTAATAGTTTTTATTCCTATTGCTATAGATTGATGTCTGAACCCGCTTGTTTTTGTAAAAACAAGCACTTTATCCGTTAGTACATTGTCTGGATTATTGTCATTATCGGAAGTATTGCACGATAGGCTAAAAAAAACAGTGATAACTATTAAAATATTTTTCATATGTAAATATTTATTATTTTTTAGGTCATATGGTATCGCCTTAATTGATTGGTGTTGGTTTTCAATAAACTTGTTGCTCACGGCGATTTCATAAAAAATCAATTTAAAGACATGATATATTTTTTCGGCGTGGTGCCGTATTTCTTTTTAAAAGCAGCTATAAAATGGCTTGCGGTGCTGTAACCAACTTTAAGGCCTACTTCATTCACATTATTCTCGCCAGACTCTAATAATTTTCTGGCGACTTCCATTTTATAATCAAATAAAAAACTAAATACCGAATCCCCATAAATTTGCTTAAACCCTTCTTTAAGTTTTTTAAGATTCAGTCCTATTTCATCTGCAAGTTCTTGCAAACTTGGTGGTTCAGCCAAGCGGGAAATTATAATATCTTTTGCTTTTCTTATTTTAATGACGTTGGTTTCGTCAACTAAAAACGGACACTGTTCAATATTGGCATCTTCATTCCTATTAAAATATAAGCTTAAAAGTTCATAAGCTTTGCCTTTATAATAGAGGTTTTTAATCGTTTGATTTAAATTATAGTTTATTAACTGGTTTAATACAATGGCCAAGGATGGAGAAATAACACCATCTTTATAATATTTTTTGTCTTTATTATCTTCGTTTAAAAACGAGATATAATCGGCTTCTTGCGAAAACAAACCATGAAATTTTTTTATGGATATAAGCACCGTAACAATCCATGAATTGGGGTTTACATCCAAGTTGATTGGTAATTCACGCTGCGGATTATATAAAAGTAATGAGTTTTCTTCAAGTATATTTAAGGAATACCTGCCTTCATTAAATACAAATTTACAAGACCCTTTAATGCAAAAGTGAAATTGAATAAAATCACTATGCATCTCTTTAACAAGGCTTTGAACGACACTTTGGTCATTTTTATATGTCAAAATAAAAAATCCATCATCCACTTTTGTTTCATCAAAAGAACTTTTAGCGACATTTTTTACTTGACTTTTATCATCCACCACAGTCATCTTATTTAGATTCGTTATAAATAAATTTGTTAAAACTACCGTATAATATGCTAAAATATGACAAAAATCATATTTTTGCCAAAAAACAAACTAAAAAACCACAAACGATATTAAAAGTTCTTTGAGCGTTATTTTTTTAATAGCCATCGACATACATTTGCCTGAGAAATTTCGAGTTTAAAAGCATGCAGCAATACAACATATCCAAAAGTACTAATTTTTATGCCATTGGTTTGAGCTATAAAAAAGCCGATGCAGACATAAGAGGGCGCTTTAGTTTGGATGAAAACTCGAAAACAGCGCTGCTAACTCAAGCTATAACTGAAAATATTGAGAGTTTAATTGTTACATCTACTTGTAACCGAACTGAAATTTATGGTTTTGCCCAACACCCCTACCAACTTATAAAATTACTGTGTGATAACACTAATGGTACGGTTGAAGAATTTCAAGAAGTGGCTTATATTTATAAAAACAATGATGCCATAACCCATATGTTTAGAGTGGGTTCTGGGTTAGATAGTCAAATTCTAGGTGATTTTGAAATTATTAGCCAGCTTAAGCACAGTGCTAAACTCTCTAGAAAAAATGGCTTATTGAATCATTTTATCGAGCGTCTTGTAAATTCTGTCATTCAAGCTAGTAAACGCATTAAAACCGAAACGGACTTATCCTCTGGTGCAACATCGGTGTCTTTTGCGTCTGTTCAATATATTTTTAATACGGTTGAAGATATTAAAAATAAAAATATAATACTTTTTGGCACTGGTAAAATAGGCAGAAACACCTGCGAAAACTTAGTGAAACATACAAAAAACGAGCATATTACTCTAATAAACAGAACAAAAACCAAGGCAGAACAAATAGCTGGAAAGTTTAATTTAATTGTTAGGGATTATGCCAATTTACAAGAAGAAATAAGCAAATCTGATATATTAATTGTAGCCACTGGTGCTCATCGACCTACGATTGATAAACATATTATACAAACAAAAAAACCACTGCTGATTTTAGATTTGTCCATTCCTAAAAATGTAGATGAAAATGTGGAAGATTTACCTAATGTTAAATTGGTTCATCTAGATCATCTTTCTCAAATTACCGATGGGACTTTAGAAAAGAGAAAAGCGCATATTCCTTTTGCCGAAGCCATAATTAAAGAAGTGAACATGGAGTTTAATGATTGGTTGGAAACTAGAAAATTTGCACCAACCATAAAAGCCCTAAAGCATAAATTGCTTGATTTTGCAACTTTAGAATTAGATACCCAACGCAAAAAACTTTCAGATTTTAATGAAGTTCAGGCTGAATTGATTAGTAATAATCTCATTCAAAAAATAACCAATCATTTTGCCTATCATTTAAAAAATGATAACATGTCTACTGACGAAAGTTTAGAGTTTATTAAAAAAGTATTTCAGCTAGAAGAAACTCCAACAAATGTTTAAAACTTTTACATTTGTTACTTATTCTTAATTAGGTTAGATTTTAACTAAAAGAATAAGTAAAAAACCTAAAGTTTTAATATTAAGATGAAAAACAACAAAATCTTTACAAATCTATATCGGTTTTTAGATATATTCATTCTGTTCTTCTTAATCTTTGATTTTGGCTTCTCAATTGATGATGATTATAAACCTTATAAACTATTAGGGTTCTTTGTTATAGCCGTTATATTAATAGCTTTTAATGTGATGAAAAGCTATCAGTTTAAAGATAAAAGCTCGAGGAAATCAGTCAAGTTTAACATCATTTTTCTTCTATCAACTTTAATAACAGCCACACTATTTATACTATATAATTACGACCTTTCAATTATAGAGCTTACTGGAAAAACCAAAGTTATTTTTGAAATAGGATTCTTCTTTTATTTGTTAATAAGACTTACGTTTTTAATTAAGTATATCTATAAAATTTATTTTAATCCTGCCATTTTATTTGTTGGCAGTTTTGCCATTTTCTCACTTATTGGGGCCCTCTTTTTAATGTTGCCAAAAGTAACCACCAATGGCATTTCTTTTATTGATGCCCTTTTTACCTCAACAAGTGCTATTTGCGTTACTGGATTGGCCGTTTTAGATACTGCAAACGATTTTACACAACTTGGGCAAACTGTTATTATGGTCTTAATTCAGATTGGTGGGTTAGGCATATTAACCTTTACATCTTTTTTTGCTTATTTCTTTAAAGAAAGTTCTTCGTTTAGTGAAGGCATGTATTTAAAGGATTTTACAGCTTCAGAAAATTTGCAAGATGTTTTTAAAATAGCAGTAAAAATTGTTTTGTTTACTTTAGGGATAGAATGCGTTGGGGCTTTTTTAATCTATGGCTCAGTGAATGACGTTACGGCTGTCGAAAACAAGATGTTTTTCTCTATTTTCCATGCTGTGTCTGCTTTTTGTAATGCTGGTTTTTCTACATCGTCAACTAGTTTTTACGATCCGGGCCTTCGTTTTGAATACTCTTTACAATGGGTCATTATGATACTTATTATTTTTGGTGGTTTGGGCTATAATATTGTATTTAACATTCTAACCTACTTGAAAAATTTTATTGTTAATTTATTTTATAAAACCAAAAAACTAAAATCGGTTAGAGTTGTTACCCTAAACTCTAAACTAATTTTGGTTACAACTAGCATTTTACTGGTATCTGGATTTATTTATTTTTACTTTTTTGAAGCAAACTACACGCTTAAAGAACATACCTCTGCCTTTGGCAGAATAACAACTGCTATGTTTTCTTCAGTAACCCCAAGAACAGCTGGATTTAATACTATTGATTATACGCAGGTAGCAACCCCTTCGTTACTTTTTGTGATGTTATTGATGTGGATTGGAGCGTCACCCGCTTCAACTGGAGGTGGTATAAAAACCAGTACCTTTGCCATAGCCACATTAAATATTTTTGCTACAGCTAAAGGGAAAAAAAGAATAGAAATTAACTCAAGGGAAATTTCAAGTAGCACTGTAAATAAAGCTTTTGCCATTATATCGATTTCATTGATTGTTATAGGAATGGCCATTATTTTATTGCTCTTTTTTGAACCTAACAAAACACTTTTAGAAATAGCTTTTGAGTGTTTTTCAGCATACAGTACTGTTGGTTTAAGCTTAAATGTAACACCGACTCTATCATACAATAGTAAAATTGTTATAATAATCGTTATGTTTATAGGTAGGATAGGTATGCTAAACTTGCTGTTTGGTATGCTAGGGCAAATAGGACAAAAATTCTATCAATATCCACAGGAAAACATTTTAATAAATTAAAAATTAAGCAAGATGAAAGTCATCATTTTTGGTCTAGGTAATTTTGGAATGTCTTTAGCTTTAAGTCTAACGGAAACAGGCAATGAAGTGATTGGAGTTGACTATAAAATGGAAAAAGTTAATTTAATAAAAGACAAAATATCGCATAGCATCTGTTTGGATTCCACCAACGAACAAGCCTATCAAGCCTTACCAATAAAACAAACAGACATCGCTGTAATCGCTATTGGGGAGAATGAAGGTGCTGCCATTATAACCACTGCCATTATTAAAAAGTTAACAACAGCAAAGGTAATAAGCCGATCACTTTCTCCTATACATGATACTGTTTTACAAGCTATGGGTATTGATTTTATTGTGCACCCAGAACAAGAAGCTGCCGACAAGCTAACGCACAAACTCAATTTAAAAAACATTATAGATAATTTTAAAATTGATAATCGCTATTCTATTTCTGAAGTTAAAACACCACTTGCTTTTGTTGGAAAAACTATTTTAGACTTGAATTTTAGAAACCATTACAACTTAAACATTGTAACCATCTTACGTAAAAAAGAGAAAAAGAATTTGATTGGCGTTTCTACAACTCAGTTAGAGGTTATTGGAATTCCATCAGGGGATACCATTATTGAAACCGATGATGTTTTAGTGGTTTTTGGCTTAAATGATAACATTACTAAAATTGGAACATAAGCTAAAATCAATAGTTAAATTATAACCTACATCCATAAAAAAATTGAACTTTAATACATGTCTAGAATAATAAAAATAGGTACTCGTGATAGTGAATTAGCCTTGTGGCAAGCCAAAATAGTGCAAAGCCTACTCGAAAATTTAGGGCATAAAACACAATTAGTCCCTATAAAATCTACGGGTGATTTGGTGTTAGATAAACCTTTATACGAACTCGGAATTACAGGTATTTTTACCCGTACTTTAGATATTGCCATGTTAAACCATGATATTGATATCGCTGTACATTCGTTGAAAGACGTTCCAACCGTTTTACCAAAAGGGATTGTTCAAGCAGCTGTTATAAAACGTGGGAACGTACAAGATACACTGATTTTTAAGGATAATGAAGAGTTTTTAAGTTCAAAAAAAGCCATTATTGCCACAGGAAGTTTGCGTAGACGTGCACAGTGGCTAAATAGATTTCCAACACACACGATTGTAGATTTAAGAGGCAACGTAAATTCCCGTTTACAAAAGTTAGAAGATAATGAGGATTGGAATGGTGCTATTTTTGCTGCTGCCGGTATAGGAAGAATTGGTTTACGACCCGAAGAAGCCATTAATTTAGAATGGATGGTTCCCGCACCAGCCCAAGGCGCCATTATGATTACGGCTTTACAAGAGGACGAAGAGATAAGGACTATTTGCAAAGAACTTAACCATGAAGAAACCGAAATATGCACTTCTATCGAACGCGCATTTTTAAATAAGTTGGAAGGCGGTTGTTCTGCCCCTATCGGCGCATTGGCATATATTAAAAATGAAGAAGTGAATTTTAAAGGTGTGTTATTAAGCACCGATGGTTCAAAAAGGATTGATGTTACAAGAGTAAAAAAATTGGGCGAACATCATGATATGGCAGACTTCTGTGCCAATTTCGTTATAGAACGTGGTGGCAAACGCCTTATGGATACCATCAAGCATTCCAATAAAAAAACGAATGTGTATTCAACCAAATCACTTACGGAAGGACAACGACTTTTATTTCATGAAAAAGTAGTGGTTGATAGTGCCGACTTCATAAAAATAAGTTTGAATAGAATTCATCCACGTTTCCTCAAAAATGAAATCAAAAATGTGGTAATAACCAGTAAAAATGCCGTGGAATCTTTAACTACAAATTATTCTGCCATAGAATTACAATTTAAAAACATATATTGTGTTGGCAGACGTACCAAACAATTAGTTGAAAAAAAGATTGGTAAAGTAACCCATTCTGAGAATAGCGCTAAAAAGCTGGCTCATTATTTAGTAGAATACATGGAAGGTGCTGAAGTCACCTATTTTTGTAGTGATTTAAGATTAGATGATTTACCAACTATTTTAGAAGAGAACAATATTAAAGTAACCGAAGTAGAAGCGTATCAAACAAAATTTGATGCTTTAAAAATTTCTGATTCCGTTGAAGGTGTCATGTTTTATAGTCCTTCTACCGTGCAGAGTTATTTAGAAAACAACCACGCTAATGGTATTGCTTTTTGTATTGGTGATACCACGGCAATCGAAGCCAAAAAACATTTTGATGATGTAAGGATTGCAAAAGTACCAACTGTTGAAAGTGTTATTGAATTGGTGAATGAATATTATATTGGCCTATAAGGTTTGTCATTCCTGCGGAGGCAGGAATCCATTCTTGTAACGTTTAAGTTTAATTAAAAAGATTCCCGCCTTCGCGGGAATGACAAAAAACATGATTAAGAACGATTTATTTTTAAGAGCATTAAAAGGAGAAACTGTAGACAGACCACCCGTTTGGATGATGCGCCAAGCAGGTCGTTATTTACCTGAATTTATAGCGTTACGCGACAAATACGATTTCTTTACACGTTGCCAAACACCAGAAATAGCGAGCGAAATTACCGTGCAGCCCATTCGACGTTACGGAATGGATGCCGCCATTTTATTCAGTGATATTTTGGTGATTCCGCAAGCGATGAATATTGAGGTAGAAATGAAACCAAATTTTGGCCCATATTTACCCAATCCCGTTCGCACTTCGCAGGATGTTGACAATGTGATTGTTCCTGATGTAACAGTTGCTTTAAATTATGTCTATCAAGCCATAAAAGCTACCAAGGAATTGCTAAATGATGAGATTCCCCTTATTGGTTTTGCTGGTTCACCATGGACTATTTTATGTTATTGTGTACAAGGTCAAGGCAGCAAAACCTTTGATAAAGCCAAAGAATTCTGTTTTACAAATCCAGTTGCTGCGCATTTGTTACTTCAAAAAATTACAGATACCACCATTGCTTATTTAAAAGAAAAAGTAAAGGCTGGCGTTGATGCCGTTCAAATATTCGATTCTTGGGGAGGCATGCTATCACCCGTTGATTATCAAGAGTTTTCTTGGCAATACATCAATCAAATTATTGAAGCTCTAAAAGACGATGCACCTGTGATAGCATTTGGTAAAGGGTGCTGGTTTGCACTTGGTGATATGGCAAAAAGTAATGCTTCCGCTTTGGGTATTGATTGGACATGTTCAGCGAGAAATGCACGTTATTTAACAGGTGGAAACATCACGCTTCAAGGTAATTTTGACCCTGCACGTTTATTATCGCCACCTGCCGAAATTAAAAAAATGGTGCATCAAATGATAAACGAATTCGGCAAGGACAAATACATCGTTAATCTGGGTCATGGTATCTTGCCCAACATTCCTTTAGACCACGCTAAAGCATTTATTGATGCTGTGAAAGAATATAAAAATTAAAGTTTGATTGCTGAATTCAGTACATATTATATAGATTTCATTCAAGAAAAAGATGCTTGGAAATTATGTGATTTATTGTTGCTAATGAAGATAGATTAAAACACTATCTGCCTAAAACAGTCGCAGAAAATCTAAACCCTACCTTATCACAGTATTTCTGTGAAAAGAAGGTTAAACAATTTAAAAATAAAAACGAATTTACTCCAAAAAACAAAGACCCTTTAGATATGGACTTATTTGAACTTTACAATTAAATATAAAATTTTATCGAGCTACGCCAACTTTGCAATATACCCTTATCTTTATATTAAGTAAAAGAATATAAAAACTAAACCCAATTATATGATACCTGAAAAAGTCTTATCTCCATTTCAAAAATTCGTTAAAATAGAAAGCTTTAGTGGTATCTTATTATTGTTAGCAACTATTGTTGCCTTAGCTTGGGCAAATTCACCGTTTGCTGAAAGTTATCAATCGCTTTGGAATTATAAAATAGGTTTTACAACAGAAAATTTTGAGCTCTATAAACCTTTAATTTTATGGGTTAATGATGGACTCATGGCCATTTTCTTTTTTTTAATTGGATTAGAAATTAAAAGGGAGTTTTTAATTGGCGAATTGAATTCTATTAAAAAAGTTGCATTCCCTTTATTTGGCGCGTTAGGAGGCATGATAATCCCCGTAGGGCTTTTTGTGCTTTTAAATCAAAATCCCGAAACATTTAAAGGTTGGGGAATTCCCATGGCCACAGATATTGCTTTCTCATTAGCTGTGTTAAAACTTCTTGGAGATAAAGTACCGTTAAGCCTAAAAATATTCCTGATCGCTTTCGCAATTGTAGATGACCTTGGAGCCGTTCTTGTTATTGCTTTGTTTTATAGTGGACAAATTCAATTCCTTCTGCTTATAATAGCACTTATTTTGCTTGCAATCCTTTACCTTATTTCCTTTAAAGGATATTACTCTAAATATCTAGGGATTGCTTTTGCCATTGTTATTTGGACATTGTTCTTGAAAGCAGGCATTCACCCCACACTTGCTGGTGTTTTGTTGGCTTTTTCAGTTCCCATAAATCAAAAGATTAAAACAGCTGAATTTATTGATAATTTGACCGTTATTACCGATAATATTAAAAAAGCAACTGTCATAAACAAGCCCATTCTGTCAAAAGAACAAATACAAGAAATTGATAATCTGGAAGATTGGACCAATAAATACCAATCACCACTTCAGCACTTAGAACATAGTCTGCATGATTGGGTTGCCTATTGGATCATTCCCATCTTTGCCTTAGCGAATGCTGGTTTTGTTATAGATAGTTCTGTTACTTTAGAAACCAGTTTAATCATAAATATCGCAGTTTGCTTGGTAATAGGTAAAAGTGTGGGCATTTCACTAATTATTATGTTGGCTAAAAAAGTAAAATTAATATCCATTCCAGAAGATATCACCAATAGACATATTATTGGTGTGTCATTTTTAGCAGGTATAGGATTTACCATGGCCATTTTTATTGCTAGTTTGGCTTTTGCCGATAGTCCTACATATATAGACTCTGCTAAAATTGGTGTTTTAATTGGTTCTATTGTTTCTGCCGTTGTGGGCTATCTTATTCTATTCTTTGAAAAACAAAAATGAAAGATACATTCTTCAAATACATTCATACGCTTCAAGACACCATAACCTCAGTCTTAGAAAAAGTTGATGGCAAAGCCAGTTTCAAAGAAGATCTTTGGGAACGACCCGAAGGCGGTGGCGGACGTACTCGAGTGATTGAAAACGGGAATGTCTTTGAAAAAGGTGGCGTTAATATTTCTGGCGTTCATGGGAAACTTCCAAAATCCATGCAAGCGTATTTTAATGTGGGTGATGTCGATTTTTTTGCTTGTGGATTAAGCTTGGTGATTCATCCAAAAAACCCTATGGTACCAACGGTTCATGCAAATTGGCGTTATTTTGAAATGTATAATGCTGATGGAGACATTGTAGATTCTTGGTTTGGTGGCGGACAAGATTTAACACCATATTACCTTTTTGAAGACGATACCATTCATTTCCATAAAACTTGTAAAACGGCTTGCGACCGTCATAATCAAGGTTTTTATGAAGATTATAAAAAACGTTGCGATGACTACTTTTACAACGCACATCGAGAAGAAGCTAGAGGCATTGGCGGTTTATTTTTCGATTATTGCAAAGCTAGCGAAACCATGAGTATGAAAGATTGGTATCACTTTGTAACAGATGTTGGCAATAGCTTTTTGGAAGCTTATGTGCCTATTGTTGAAAAGAGAAAAAATTTGCCTTATACAGATGCACAAAGAACTTGGCAAGAAATCCGACGCGGACGTTATGTAGAATTCAATTTAGTACATGATAAAGGCACTTTATTCGGATTGAAAACTAATGGGCGTATAGAAAGTATTCTTATGAGCTTACCGCCTCATGTACAATGGGTTTACGACCATCATCCTGAAAAAGGAAGTGAGGAAGAAAAACTAATCGAAGTATTGAGAAATCCTATAGATTGGATAAACAAATAAACGCATCAACAAATAAACATTTTCAAAATGTATCCACTTAGAAGAAATAGACGACTTAGAACTAACGAAGCCATTCGCTCTTTAGTTCGTGAAACCATAATCTCTCCAAACGATTTTTTAGTACCACTTTTTGTAGTAGAAGGTAAAGGCATTAAAGATGAAATCGCTTCTATGCCCAATTATTTTCGTTTTAGTTTGGATTTGTTGGAAAATGAAGTGAGGGAACTTTGGAAACTGGGTTTAAAATCGGTATTGCTATTTGTGAAAGTACCAGATAATTTAAAAGACAATAAAGGTACAGAAGCTTTAAACCCCAACGGATTGATGCAACGTGCCATTAAAACCGTAAAAAATGCTTGTCCGGATATGTTGGTCATGACCGATGTGGCATTAGACCCATATTCGTCTTATGGGCATGATGGCATTATAGAAAACGGTATTATTGTTAATGATAGAACAGCTGATGTTTTGGCTGAAATGAGCGTATCCCACGCCAAAGCTGGTGCTAATTTTGTTGCCCCTAGCGATATGATGGACGGTCGTATACTAACTATCCGAGAAGCTTTGGAAGAAGGAGGTTTTACAGATACTGGTATCATGAGTTATTCGGCTAAATACGCTTCTGCTTTTTATGGCCCTTTTCGGGATGCGTTAGATTCTGCTCCAGTTGATATGATAAATATCCCTAAGGATAAAAAAACCTATCAAATGGATTATGCCAATCGCTTTGAAGCTATTCGCGAAACCGAAATGGATATTGATGAAGGTGCCGATATCGTAATGGTAAAACCTGGACTTTGTTATCTAGACATTGTTAGAGATATAAAAAATGTTGTCAATGTGCCAGTAGCTGTTTATCAAGTTTCTGGTGAATATGCGATGTTAAAAGCCGCTGCCGAAAAAGGCTGGGTAGACCACGATGCCGTTATGCTAGAACAAGTCACAGCCATAAAAAGGGCGGGAGCCGATATCATCGCCTCCTACTTAGCTAAAGATGTAGTTAAACTTTTAAACAAATAAGTATTAGGCTATTAATTGAAACTATATCTTGTTATCCTGAGCGAAGTCGAAGGATTGCTAAAGATATTGTAAAATTAATTTCATAGCTTTAACAAAAAAAATTAAATAGTTATGGGACTACTTATAGTCTATGCGTTAATCGCTATCATTTTCTCTTTTTGGTGCTCCATTATAGAAGCTGTATTTCTAAGTTTGACACCCACCTACCTCAATATCAATAAAAAAGAAGGCAAATCATTTGCTGTAATCTTAGCAAATTATAAAAAAGATGTGGACAGACCACTGATTGCCATTTTAACCTTTAATACCATAGCTCATACGGTTGGTGCTATTCTAGTGGGTGTACAAGCAAAAACAGCCTATGCCGAAATCTATGGAAATGAAAAAACGATGTTTTTAGGCTTTCCATTTACAGAAGATTTGATGGTTGGTGTGGTTTCCTCTGTTATGACGATTTTTATTTTAGTAGCTTCTGAAATAATCCCTAAAACCATTGGTGCAACCTATTGGCGACAATTGGGCAACTTCACGGCCGTGAGTTTAAACCTCTTAATATTCCCATTAAAGTGGACAGGAATTTTGTGGCTCCTGCAATTAACAACCAAACTTATTGGCGGTAAAGGGCATCATAGTGTTATGAGTCGTGACGGGTTTTATGCTATGACACAAATTGCTGAAGAAGAAGGTCTTTTCGAAGCTTCTGAAAGTACGGTAATCAAAAACTTACTGACCTTTAAAAATATACAGGCAAAAGATGTTATGACGCCTCGTACCGTTATGAAAACGGTCAATGAAGAAATGACTGTTGAAGAATTTTTTAAAGAGAACCAACATATTCGTTTTTCGCGTATTCCCGTATTTCAAGATGAAACGGATAACATTACCGGATTGGTACTAAAAGATGATATTTTCAGGGAAATGGCAAATGATAACAACGGTAAAAAATTGGTTGATATCAAGCGAAATATTATCATTGTTAATCGTTCACTCGCGATTCCAAAATTGCTAGACCAATTAGTAAACAGTAAAAATCATATGGCATTGGTCGTTGATGAATATGGATCTGTTAACGGTATTGTTACTATGGAAGATGTGATTGAGACCTTACTTGGCTTTGAGATTATGGACGAAAGTGATAACATAGCCGACTTGCAACATATGGCAAGAAAAAGTTGGGAGACCAGAGCAAAACGTTTGGGTATTATTGATGAAAAAGACCAAATCGAGTAAAAAATGGATGAATGCATCATCATATCGCCTTTAGGTTATACTAAAATTACGGGTGATGTAAAAGGCATTTCCTCTGTAATAGTTTTAGATTCCGAAGAAAAAGTATCTGACATTATTCCGTTGTTCCTTGAAGATTGTGCGTTTCAATTACAAGAATATTTTCAAGGAATACGAAAAAAATTCGACCTCAAATTAAATCCTGAAGGCACCAATTTCCAAAAGCAAGTTTGGAAACTGCTAGAGCAAATTCCTTACGGAAAAACAGTTTCTTATCTAGATTTAGCAAAGCAAGTAGGCGATATAAAAGCGATTCGAGCGGTTGCAAACGCCAATGCCAAAAACCCATTATGGATTATTGTTCCTTGCCACCGCGTGATTGGTTCAGATGGTAGTTTAACAGGTTATGCGGGTGGACTTCATCGTAAAGAATGGTTGTTAAATCATGAAAGTCCCTTTAAACAACAATCTTTATTTTAACTTCGCATTTTTAAATTATCATGAAGTTCATCATAAATTAGTATATTTATTTCTACTAAATATCTTACATGAAATTCTTAAAAAAATGCCTTAAATGGATTCTTATTAGCATCGTACTCATTGTTGCTTTACTGTATATTACTGGTTATGGTTATATTATAAGAGGGGCTCGTATCGTTTATTTTACTGGACACACAACCGCTTTTATTGATGATTACCCCTATTTTGATAACGACACTATAAAAAAAGGAAATACCCCAAATCCATGGCCACTTCACAAAAATTACAATTCGGTAAGAGAGACCGAAAAACTTTCTAAAGTCAATACAGATTGGGGAACCGTGGCGTATGTAATCATAAAAAACGATAGTGTTTGGTTCGAGAATTATTATGATGGTTTTAATGATAAATCGAAAACCAATTCATTTTCAATGGCAAAAAGTATAACCACTTCTCTTTTGGGAAAAGCCATTATGGAAGGGCATATAAAAAGTTTAGATCAGCCAATTAGTGATTTCTATCCAGAATATAATGATACAAAAACAACTGTGGGCGATTTGGCATCCATGGCTTCTGGGCTAAATTGGGTAGAAAATTATACAGGGCCTTTTTCAGTAACTGCTCGAGCCAATTATGCGTCCGATTTAGAAAAAACCATTTTAAACCAAAAAATTGTAAAAACACCTGGAAAATCATTTGAATATTTAAGTGGTAATACCCAATTACTGGGCATGATTATTCAAAAAGCAACAGGTAAAAAACTTGCTAACTATCTTTCAGAGAGTTTTTGGCAACCATTAGGCGCTACTGAAAATGCGCTTTGGGAATTGGATGATGACGAAAACCGCTTGGCTAAAGCCTTTTGTTGCATTTCCAGCAACGCCAAGGATTTTGCCCGTTTTGGAAAATTATATAAAGATTACGGGAAATGGAACGGCAATCAAGTGTTGGATTCTGCGTTTGTTGTAAAATCCGTTACCCCAAGATTTAAGGAAAGTCCACAATACGGTTACGGTTGGTGGATGAAAGATGTTGGAGATAAGCATTTTTTTATGATGCGTGGGCATTTAGGACAATACGTCATTGTAGAGCCTAATGACAATGTGATTATTGTGCGTTTGGGACACAAAAAATCACCCGATGCAGGCGTTGGCCAATTTTCCGATGATATTACGGTTTATATAGAAGAAGCCTATAAAATGATGAATAATGATTAACAAACTTAACCTTGAAAACATCCTTTTTCTGGACATAGAAACCGTTCCAGAAGTGCAACAGTTCTCTGATTTGGATGAAACCAAACAACATCTTTGGGACTTAAAATCGAAATACCAAAGAAAAGAAGACGAAAGTGCTGAGGACTTTTATGAACGTGCTGGCATTTGGGCTGAGTTTGGCAAAATCGTTTGTATCTCCGTTGGTTATTTTAAGCTTCAAGGAGATACTAGACAGTTTAGGGTTACGTCTTTTTTCGGAGATGAAATCAAGATTTTAAAGGATTTTAAAAACTTGCTCATTACTCATTTTAGTGAAACTAAACATGTACTTTGCGCACATAACGGTAAGGAGTTTGATTTTCCATACATCGCTCGTCGCATGATTATCCACAATATAGAATTACCCCATAAACTAAACCTTTTTGGCAAAAAACCATGGGAAGTACCGCATCTAGATACTTTGGAATTATGGAAGTTTGGTGATTATAAAAACTATACGTCTTTAAAGCTTTTAACGCATATTTTAGGCATTCCATCACCTAAAGATGATATTGATGGCAGCGAAGTATACAGGGTGTATTATGAAGAAAACAATATAGATAGAATCATTTTATATTGTGAAAAAGATACTATTGCTGTAGCTCAAATATTTTTACGTTTGCGTGGTGATTCCATATTAATTGACGATGATATTATTCATATTTAAATGAAGAAAAAGAGCATATTAACTGTTGAAAACCTTTCCATTTCATTTGGTAAAAACGACGTGATTCATCATATGTCGTACAACTTATTTGAAAACGAAATATTAGGTATTGTTGGAGAATCTGGTTCGGGAAAATCAGTTTCTTCTTTAGCTATTTTAGGGCTGCTTCCTAAGAAAATCAGCAAAATAACTTCCGGTAGTATTATGTATGAGGATAATGATTTAACAACCTTATCTTCCAAGGCATTTCAAACCATTCGAGGTAAAAAAATAGCCATGATTTTTCAAGAACCCATGAGTTCTTTGAATCCATCCATGACCTGCGGAAAACAGGTTCAGGAAATCTTGTTACAACATGAAAACCTATCAAAATTACAAGCTAAAACAGAAACTTTATCCCTTTTCGAACAGGTAAAGTTACCCGACCCAAATCGTGTTTATGAGGCGTATCCACATGAAATTTCGGGCGGACAAAAACAACGTGTCATGATTGCCATGGCGATTGCTTGCAAACCTGATATTTTAATTGCAGATGAACCAACCACCGCACTCGATGTTACCGTTCAAAAAAATATAATCGAATTATTAAAAGAGTTGCAGGCTAAAACTAAAATGAGTATCATTTTTATTACGCATGATTTAGCGCTTATTTCTGAAATTGCCAACCGGGTTTTAGTGATGTACAAAGGAGAAATTGTCGAACAAGGAACTGTTTCAGATATTTTTAAAACACCTCAACATACATATACAAAAGCACTGATTAATTCTCGTCCTTCATTAAAAACAAGATTAAAAGTACTCCCAACTATACAAGATTATTTGAATAATTCGGTTTCTAAAGAAATTATAACTTCAGAGGAACGTAAACTAAATCATGAAACATTATACAGTAAACCACCTCTATTGGAAGTCATCAATGTTGAAAAAGAATATATTTCAAAATCGGGATGGTTTACAAAACCAAAATCCTTTAAAGCGGTTGATAGTGTTAGCTTTAAATTGTTTGAAGGCGAAACTTTAGGCCTTGTGGGTGAATCTGGCTGTGGAAAATCAACCTTAGGCAACGCCATTCTTCAATTGGACAAAGCTACTGCTGGACGAATCTTATATAAGGGTATTGATATTACAAAACTTTCTAAAACCGATACCAGAAACCTTAGAAAAGACATTCAAATTATTTTTCAAGATCCTTATTCTTCTTTAAACCCCAGAATTCCTGTGGGAGAAGCTATTATGGAACCTATGAAAGTGCATAAACTTTACGGCTCTGATACAGAGCGAAAGGAAAAAGTGATTGATATTTTGAATCGGGTTGGTTTATCTGAAGATTATTATAACCGTTATCCTCATGAGTTTTCAGGGGGTCAACGCCAACGTATTGGTATTGCCAGAACTATTGCGCTTCAACCAAAATTAATTGTTTGCGATGAGTCCGTTTCTGCGTTGGACATCTCGGTTCAAGCCCAAGTTTTAAACTTGTTGAACGAATTAAAGGCCACTTTTGGTTTCACTTATATTTTTATTTCACATGACCTAGCCGTGGTGAAATACATGTCCGATCAATTATTGGTGATGAATCAAGGACACATCGAGGAATTAGATGATGCTGATATTATTTACAATCATCCAAAAAAAGAATACACCAAAAAACTTATTCATGCTATTCCCAAAGGATTATAGCATGAATATTTTTTTTGTAATGTAAAGTAAGCTTTTAACAAAACGCAAATTCTCTCTTAATGTTTCTTTGAATTTGCTGTCTTCATTTGTAGGTAGTTCAGGTAGATTAGCTGCGTAATTCATAAGTACTAAGTTTAAGGTAGATTTGGGGAAATCTATGGTTAATTTTGGTTTCTTAAGGGTTGCTAATATGTAACATTATTTTTAAATAACAGTTTAAAAACAAAAAAAATCGATGAAATTTATTTTTTGTTAGATATTTCGTCGGTTTAAGATGATTTTTTGTAGTTAAAAGGTGATTTCAGGAATAAGGCCTTCAATAATTAGTGTCCCTTCGGTAGCATTTTTTATTTCCTCAATAGTAACTCCGGGAGCTCTTTCCAGAAGTTTAAAGCCTTTCTCTGTTATTTCAAGTACTGCAAGATTAGTTACTATTTTTTTAATACAACCTATGCCTGTTAAAGGTAACGTACATCGCTTAAGCAGTTTGGATTCGCCTTCTTTATTGGTGTGCATCATGGCAACGATGATATTTTCTGCACTAGCAACTAAATCCATGGCCCCTCCCATACCTTTAACCATTTTCCCTGGTATTTTCCAGTTGGCTATATCACCATTTTCGGCGACTTCCATTGCCCCTAAAATGGTTAAATCGACATGTTTTCCACGTATCATAGAAAAACTTAAAGCAGAGTCAAAAAAACTGGCCCCTGGTAAGGTTGTTATGGTTTGTTTCCCAGCGTTAATAACATCGGCATCCTCTTCTCCTTCAAAAGGAAACGGGCCCATACCTAACACGCCATTTTCACTCTGAAATTCAACAGCTATGCCTTCGGGAACATAATTGGCAACCAAAGTAGGAATCCCTATACCCAAATTTACATAGTAACCGTCTTTAAGTTCTTTTGCTAATCGTTTTGCAATTCCTATTTTATCTAACATACCCTAATTTATTAATGTGTTGATTTGAAAATTAGTCAATTATACTTTTTTGCTAGATGAAATAATTTTAGATATAATTAAAATGACAGATTTTAAATTCTTTAATAATTTTTCATCAGGATTTGGATAATGTTCAGATGATTGACAAAGTTTCAACCAATATTCTAATTCATCTGCTTCTTTTGGCGAAACTTTAAATTTATGAATAAAGTCTCTTTTGCTTTCAGCATTTTGAGCCTCTCTAATATTAGCACCAATAAAGGTTCCGCTTCTAAAAATTTGAGAAGCCATTTCAAACCTATTATTGGCTCTTATTTTTTCTGAAAAAGAAACTACATCAAGTGCTAATTCAAATGTCAATCTCACAATTAAATTATCTGAATCGTTCCTCATTTTCAAATTATATAATTATTAAATTGATTAATCTTTTTGTCTAACAGTCCGTTGTTCTATCCGTTTTTCATAATGTTTACCTTGAAAAATACGTTGAACAAAAATGCCAGGAATATGGATTTGGTTAGGGTCTAGCGTTCCAAGTGGCACTAATTCCTCAACCTCGGCAACCGTTATCTTAGCAGCACCACACATAACGGGATTAAAATTTCTAGCGGTTCCTTTAAAAATTAAATTGCCTGCTGCATCGCCTTTCCATGCTTTTATAAAAGCAAAATCTGCTTTAAAAGCATGTTCTAAAACATACATTTTTCCATTAAACTCTCTGGTTTCTTTACCTTCAGCTACTTCGGTACCATAACCAGCAGGCGTATAAAATGCAGGAAAACCAGCTTGCGCCGCTCTACAGCGCTCGGCTAGAGTCCCTTGCGGTATTAATTCAACATCCAATTCCCCAGAAAGCATTTGGCGTTCAAATTCTTCATTTTCACCAACATAAGAAGAAATCATTTTTTTTATTTGACGTTTTTGAAGTAATAAGCCCAAACCAAAATCGTCAACCCCAGCATTATTGGAAATACAGGTCAAACCCCGAATACCAAGTTTTACAAGTTGGGCAATGGCATTTTCTGGAATACCACTTAGCCCAAAACCACCAAACATTAAAACCATATTGTCCGTTACGCCTTTTAAAGCTTCTTGAACATTTGCAACTTCCTTATTTATCATAAGAATTAATTTATCTTCTTAAAAATACAAAATAAAAAAGCCATTGAAAAAAATGGCTCTCTATTTTATCTAAAAAATATTGATTTAGATTTAGCTTCCCGGTAAACCCGTCATTGTGAAAATCATCACAAATAAAGCGACCGTTTCTACAATACCAATTACCATGATATATTTTGCTGTATCATTCGCTCCCGAGGCGATTGCATCACAGGCTCGGGCACCTGTTTTTCCTTGGAAAATCGCAGAGCCAGCCATGGCAGCTCCAGCAAACAAACCAATTATAATTTGCCATATATACGATTCTGGAGCTAAATTAGCATCCGCTATGGCGTTTTTTAAAATCATCCCATAAATTACCTGAGATAAAGGTGCGCCAACAAAAATGAGCATAGCCGTTGAGGCTTTTTGTCCGTTTGTAATCATTTTTTTCCATGCGCCGATTGCTGCCATACCAGCTATACCCGTTCCTATAGCAGAGCCAATGGAAGCGATACTTAAAGACAAGCCCATGTCGCCTAGACCTTGAACTGTATTTTGAATTAATGCTATTTCTATCATAATAGTGTCATTTATTGTGGTTATTATATTTTTTATTTAATAGTTGTTCTTTCTGGTTTATTTAAATTTTCATCAGAGGTAAGCCTAAAGGGTCGATAAGCCTCTCCCGAAAAGTCAACGCCTAAATGGCTGGCAAATTCCAACATATTTAATCGGATGCCGTGAACCATCACTGCCATGAGCGCCAATGCAATATTTAAAGCATGGCCTAATAAAAGAGCAATGGCTGCCATTATAATCTCTAAAAAGCCCATATTCTCTATTCCGGAAGATAAAACCATCCCGTTAAAACTTGCAGCTACCGCAGCAGTAGCCATACCCACCGCAAAAAGTCTTACATAAGAGACAATATCTGAAAATCCACTTATTAAACTCAATGGCAAATTCGCAACGGATGTTAATATACTTTTAAAAAAGTTTTTGTTTTCGGCTGAAAACAAGGCAACCAAAAGTCCTCCAGCAATAAAAAGCCATTGGCCCCAAAAAGGCATAGGAATACCTAAAACCAATTGTTCTGTGATGAAGAAAAGTCCCCACACTAAGGCTATCCATCCTAATTGACTCAGCCCTTTTATGGAATTTATATATTGTACACCTCTTACACTATGGGCAATACTTAAATGGATGGCACCAATTAGAAAAGATAAGTGCATCATAAACGATACATTGTCTATACCAAAACTAGCAATATTATCTACAATTAAACCTTTAAATATGGGCATTTGAGCAATTTCTGAAGAACCAAAATAAGTACCGCTTAAAACACCCCAAATGATGGTTGAAATACTTAAAACCAATATCAAAATCCGCACCTGTTTTGGCAGTTTTTTTCTAAATATTAAAGTTAGTATCAGGAAAATGAGTCCGTATCCAGCATCTCCAACAAGCATGGCGAAAAACAAGGCAAAAGCCATAAGAAAATAAATAGAAACATCTACTTCTTTATAGCCCGGTAAAATATCTATAAATTTCATTATGGGATTTATAATCTCAATCCATTTTGGATTTTTAATATAAACTGGCACATGTTCTGGTTCTTGAGGTTCTGATATATGGTAACCCCAATTATTCTTGTTAGCTACAATTTTAAAACGTGCTATATCATCTTTTGGAAGGTAACCTTTAAGATATCTACATCTATCTTTAATAGTGCCCATGCGTTCTATAGCTTCTTCCGCAGCTAAGTAATTGCCCAAAGATGATAGATAATCCTTTAAAACGTATTTGTATTTTACATGGCTGTTTAGAAAGACTTCTAGTTCTGCCAGTTGCCGCTCTTTTCTTAAGATTTGTTCTTGTAAACTTTCAAAGGTGTCTTTAGGGATGTCTACTTCTTTAAACTCCAATTGTTCTGATGGATTTAAACTGCAAAGTGCGGTAAGAACTTTATCCTCAAATTCACCAAGAACAAAAATGGGATGTTGTTTTTCTAGGGTTGAAATAAGTTGTTTATCTAGTAAATATAATCTTAGATTTATACTTCTTTCTTTGAGATACTGAATGTGTTTTGTTTTTACATTTTCACCCCAAGTGTAGTACCACTTTATTTGTTGATTAAGGTATTCTAAGCGATTTTTACAACTGACCTCAAAGTCTTTAGCTTTAAGGATTCTTTCAACCATTCGTTTAGGATCATGAATTGAATATAGTCCTGTTTTTTCAAGATTATCTGATTGTTTTTCATGCGACTCTAAATACGAAATAGCGTCCTCTGTATCCTTAATGTTGATTTTATGACGTTCGATAGTAGAATTTGTAGATACTTTAATTTCTTGTATATCCACAACACCCAATTCACCAAGTTGATAAATGGATTCATCTGCTTTTTTTGATGAAGTAAAAAGTAATATTTCTTTCATCCTAACAATCATAAAACTGCTTTTTTATTTTGTTTTTTCTTTTTCACGAGTTTGGCACAACCAATAGCTAAACGCTCTACATCACCAAGATAAATCTCAATTTTTCTAATATTATCTTCTGTTTCAGGAATAAAAACTTCTTTTAATGCATTTTTCATGCGCCTTGCCTCGTCCAACTCTTCTTGAACTAATAGCATATTATGTTGTTCCAACTCTAATATTTTTAAATTGGTCTTTTGATCTTTAATCAGTTCTACAGCGGCATCCACCCAAAAAGGGGTATTAAATGTGTCTATATTTATGTCTTCAAAATCAATATTTTCAAACTCTTCTATAGGCACCCCTGCTACTTCCCTGGATTTGGTAGTCAATGTTTTTACTTTCACCGCATGATTTAAATCTTCAACATCTTCTGCAAACACGCCTACCCAAGGTTTAATGTCTTGATTTGTACTTTCTATAGATGCCTCTAATTTAGAGATACGCTCTGTGATAGACTGAATCAAGACTTTCAACTGTTGCTCTTTCATTTCAAAAACAGGCAGTGCTACATTATATTCCTTGAGCTCTAATTTTAACGCTGCAAGGGTATTTTTATTCATTAAAATCTTCTCAGCCATCGTTCCTCATTTTTATTAAATCTAAGTATTTCTCAAATCCAACTGCTTCATCAAAATTCCACCATCTTTGCATCAACAATAGTTTTATCTTATAAGCTATAAGGGCATCAAAATCCGAAAAATGACCAATAGCCAGGTTTTCTACTTCTTGCCATTGCAAATGCATGATTTGAATTTCTTGTTCTAAAGGATTACCAGGTTCTAACGCTAGTGCGTTCTTTGATGTATTGGTTAGTTCAGAGGATTCTTTTCGAATTTCCCTGAGTGATTTCAATTTGTGTTTTAATGTTGCATAGAAAGTAGAAAAACCAGATAACACACTGTATTTACTATTTTGAAATTCTGATGCATGTATTGTTTTTAATTCTATTTGATTGAAAAGTTTTTCTTTTTCGGGAGACAGGTATTTAGCGGCTTCTTGGTTTAATATGTTTGTGAGTGATGAAGACTCTTCATTTGATGCGTACGCCTTAAAAATAGCAGATACACGATGTCTAGCTTCAACCGAGTTAGTAAACTGCAATTGAGGCAGACTAGACATTAAATACTCAAGATTGCCACTTATCATAAATTACTGTTTAGAGCTTAAAATTTCTTTCCATTGATTACTTAGTTGCGAATTTAAAAGTTCCGTCACCTCCTTAGGCGTAATTTGGTAGCTCCAGCCTTCCTCTTGTTTGGCAATTGCAAAACCCTTAACTAAGGAAGCATTGGTACTGATTTTTGTTACATCTTTTGACTGCTGAAGTTGTTTGTGAATATAAACAGCTACTTCATTTTTTAAAGAATCGGGTAGTTGTACTTCTGTATTTGTACCTATTTGCTCTAAAATTTTTAAAACAGCCGTTTTTACAAGGTCTGGTGTAAACGATGCATCAACTTCTTGCTGTAAGACTTCATTAAATAAATGTTTTATATCGTTATGAAGTATAATAGTTAAGTCTCTGGCGGCCTGTTTTAGGGCATTTTGACCTTTGTTGATCGTAGATTCCGCTTTTTTTTCACCTTCTTCTATCAATGATGCTTTTTTTGCTTCAGCAGATTTAATAATAGCATCTGCCTCCTTTTTAGCATTTTCCAAAATCTCAGCAACTTTTATATCAGCAGCTTCAATAGCTTCTCGCTTTATGGTTTCTATTAAATTTTCTAAGTTCTTATCACTCATTATTGTGAGGTTTTAATATTTTATACTGTCCTTCTTTCGGCCAAAAAGACTCAATGAGTTTTGATGAAAGTCCCACTTCTTCTTTTTTAAAATAGCGAGCTAAAATATCCCAACAAAGATCCAGCGCATCTTCTAATTCTAAATATCTAAAGGGATCCATGAGTTCTTTCTGAAATGTTTTTCGGTAATCTAATAATCTAAAGGAATAATCATCTTTTACAGATCCAAATTTTTGTGCTTTCACTCGCTCTTCTGCTTCTGATAATAGTCGGGCCATAACACTCATAATGCTTCTGTGATCTTCTCTTGTGGTATCATTTACTTGCTGTTTCAAACGGCTTAAAGAACCAAATAATTCCAGATAACCATCTTTCATATAAAATTGACCTTCTGTAATATAACCTGTGTTATCTGGTACAGGATGTGTAATATCGTCCATGGTGGTAACTCCCAAAATGGTTAAACTGCCTGCGCCATCTATGTCTGCGGCCTTTTCATAACGACTTGCAAGCTGGGAATATAAATCACCAGGGTAACCTTGATTCGCGGGGATTTGATCTTGCGCATTGGCGACTTGCCTTAGGTAATCTGACCATTGTGTCATGTCGGACAATAGCACAAAAACATTTTTACCCTGAAGTGCGAATTTCTCCCCAACTGCCAAAGCTAAATCAGGCACCATAAGTCCTTCAACGATAGAGTCTCTGTGCGTATGTACAAACATGATGGTTTTACTTTTACTTCCGGCTTCTTCAATACGTTGTCTGAAATAATGGAATTCGTCATATTTCAAACCTACACCACCAATAATAATTACATCTGCATCAGTTTGTGTAGCGATATTTGCCAAAAGACGATTGTACGGCTCGCCTGCTTTAGCAAATATGGGTATTTTTTGGGAACGAACTAGTGTGTTAAAAACATCTATCATAGGAACCCCTGTACGAATCATTTCCTTGGGAATTAATCGCTTTACAGGGTTTATGGATGGCCCAGCAATCCTCACCATATCCGTTAATAATTCTGGTCCGCCATCAATAGGTTTTCCATTTCCAGAATACACTCTTCCCAACATATCATCAGAAAAACCTACTTGAATAGGCTTTCCTAAAAAACGAATTTTACAATTGGTAGATACACCAAAACCCCCACTAAAAAGCTGAAGGGTTACATCTTCATTATTAATAGCTATAACTTGAGCAAAGGCTTTATCGCCATTTGGATAAATAACTTCGGCTAGTTCCTTGTTGTGAACCCCTTTAGCTTTTATACTAAGTATAGAGCGTCCAATACTATCTATTTTATCATAGGTCTTCTGTAACATGAGCTCTTTGTTTAATCAAGTTTAAAAGTTTTGAATGCTGTTCATCAAAGTTTGCGTCATCTATTTTCATGTAATTCCAATCTAAAAAAGCTTGTCTTACAAAATTAAAATGAGATCTTATCTTGTCTTTTCCTTTTAGATTTAAAGGCGCATCAATAATTTTTAAAATCATGTCGCACATGATTCGCAAACGGTTAGGATTGGAAACACCATCTACCTCATCAAAACTATTTTGCTGAAGAAAAACAGCATCTAACAGCTCTGCTTTCTGATAACGGATATAGGTTTCGTCTGTAATACCTTTTTCGCCCATTAAAAGAATATTAGAGGCTATAGATTTTCCATCACGAAGCAGTTCTAACAAATAAGCTACTTCCTCTTTTTTTAAGAGTGAAGGGTATTTTGAATTACTATCAATTCTGTCTATTGCGGGATATTTACGAGCATCAGATAAGGCTCTGGACAAACCCCAAAAGGCTCCAGTGCTAAGTAATGTGGCTTGAGTTACAGGCTCATCAAAATTTCCACCTGCGGGAGATACAGTACCAATAATGCTTAGCGACCCCGAACTTCCATCCTTCAATATTTCCACACCAGCTCTGTCATAAAAAGCTGAAATTAATGTTGAAATGTACATAGGGAAGGCTTCTGGTCCAGGAATCTCTTCCTTTCTACCAGATGTTTCCCTTAAAGCTTGAGCCCAACGCGATGTTGAATCTGCTAAGATTAGCACATTGAGTCCTTGTTTTCTATAATATTCACCAACGGTTGTTGCTAGGTATACAGACGCTTCCCTTGCAGCCACTGGCATTGAGGATGTATTCCCTACGATGTATGTGCGATCCATAAGGGATTTACCAGTACGTGGATCTAAGAGTTTTGGAAAATCCTTAAAAACCTCTACGGCTTCACCAGCCCTTTCCCCACAAGCGGCTATGATAACAATATCGGCTTGTGAATATTTTGCCAAACTGTGTTGGAGCACAGTCTTACCAGCACCAAATGGCCCAGGATTGCAAGCCGTGCCACCGTAAGCAATAGGAAATAGCGCATCTAAAATGCGTATGCCTGTTGGCATAGGTTTATCGGGAACAGAACGTTGATAAAAAGGCATCGCCATTTTTACAGGCCACTCAAAAGCCATCGTTAGCTCTTGAACGGCTCCTGTCTTATCCTTTATTTTGGCAATGGTCTCATCTATGGTGTAATCACCTTCTGGAGCAATTTCAATTAATTCGAAAACACCTTGAAGAGAAAACGGCACAAAAATCTTATGCTTAAAAATTTTTTCTGGAACAGCACCTAAAACATCGCCCCCAGTAACAAATTCGCCTTTATTTGCAGTTGGTGTAAAATGCCATTTTGTTTTATTATCTAGTGGCTCTACCTCTAAACCTCGCTCAAGAAACCATTCTTTCTTAGCCAATTCATAGAGAGGATTTTGAAGACCATCAGTAACAGAGCCTAAAATTCCTGGGCCTAATTTTACAGTTAAAAGTAACCCAGAAAATTCAACCAAATCACCCGCCTTCATCCAGCTTGTATCTTCAAAAACTTGTAAATACACAAACTGTCCAGCTTTCACATCAATCACTTCAGATTTTAGGCGTTTGCCATCTTCGATAACTATGTAAGCTACTTCACCATTCATCACGGCACCTTGAGTGGTTATTACACCCACGAGCGACTCATTTACACTAACTACTTTTCCTATTGCTTGTTGCTTATCCATCTGTTACTTAGCTTCCCCTTAATTTACGAACTTCATCTTCAATTTTACCATAGGATAGTTTTTCTTTAATATCAAATGCTTGGTTGCGATATAGTTTAGCCTTTTCTGGCTCATTAATACTGTCATAGACTTTTGCTGCTTGAATATATGAAGGTATGTGCATGTTATTAATATTCAAACAAGCTTTAAATTGACCTAATGCTTCATCATAAAAACCATTTTCCAGCAGCTGAACGCCAACTTTGTAATATCCTTCTAGGTCCTTAATGCTTGAGTCTAAACTTAAACTTAAGGCATCTTCAGATTTTAACGTCAGGAACGAGCATGGTACTTCCCTAATTACTTTTTCTGTAACACTCCCTAACATTAAACGGTTTAAGCCCGTTCTGCCAGCAGTGCCCATTACTAAAAGGTCTATTGATTTTTTTGATATTGTATTTAAAATCTCTTCGGCTGCGATACCTTGAGGTATTTCTGGCTCCCAATTCAAACCAGAAAGACTAAACCCTTTTAAGAAACTTTCAAATCTGGCCTTATGTTTTTCACATCTGGCTTTATTTTCCATTTCTGTCACTTCATTTGTAATAAACCAAGAAGCTGTTTGAATTTCGCATACCGACAAAATTGTAAGTTGTGCTTTAAACTTTTTAGCTATAATGATAGCATTTGTTAGTGCGCGTTGAGAGGCTGGGGAAAAATCAATTGGACAAAGTATTTGTCTAATATTCAAAGGTGTTTTTTCCTTAACAACAAAAACTGGTTTTTCACTTTTCTGAATAATACGCTCTGCTGTAGTTCCTAGCTTAAAATTTTGTTTTACAGAGCTTTCACCAGCACCTAAAACCAATAGATTTGAATTAATTTCTACAGCAGCTCTAGCAATAGCATCTATAGCAGAACCATGTTTTAATAAGGGTTCTCCAGTTTTTATGCCGTGCTTTGCTATAGTCTCTATGGTTTCTTTTAATTTTTGTGATGCCGCATCCACAAGTAAATTTTTAGCTTTTTCGTTAACAATATCGTCTGGAAGCACATATATTGGTGTTACTTTAGAATTAAACGTTTTAGCTAAAATAATAGCAGACTCTAAAGTGTTTTTTGAAGACTTACCAAAATCTTCTCCGAGTAAAATATTGTTTAATAATTTCATGTTATTCTAAATTTAAATTTTTACTAAAAGGTTAAATACTTCGAATTTTATATGTGAATTGTTAATATCAACCTCACTAAAATATTAAATTAATTTTGATGAAGGCCTGATATATGTCAGATTTTATTATAAAACTAAAGCTTAGTATTGTTATTATATTTCGTTTTAACTGATAATATGTTTCATAAAAAATAAGGCTATAAATATTCAAGATCTTGTAGAAAAGCCTTTTAATTTTATTTTTTTACGTAATTTTATAAATATTCAAAACCTTACTAACAATGATAAAAGTTCTAGTTCCAGTTGATTTTTCAGAAACCTCAGAGAAGGCTTTAGCCTATGCTTGCCAGATGTTTAACTCTTCACCATTAGAGGTTACAGTATTGCATATTTTTGGCGCTCATTCTACGGCATTAATGATGAAATCTATTGATGGCCTGCTTATAAAGGATGCAAAAGAGAAATTAAAAACGCTATTAGAGAAAATTAAGAAAACGTCTCCACATGTAGAGTTTAAAACACAACTCGTTAAAAGTTATGCTGTGCAAGCCATCGTTAGTTATGGAAACTCAGATGCTTTTGATTTAATTGTAATGGGAACTAATGGTGCAAGTGGTCTTAAAGAGGTTTTTTTGGGAAGTATTGCAGGTGGAGTTATTTCAAAAACTAAAGCCCCTGTTATCGTTGTGCCATCTGATTATAATATAAACCCCCCGCTGGATATCATTTTCGCCTTAAATAACACAAAATTATTAGAAAAAACGAAGCTTAGTGCCTTAAGTTTAATTTCCAAATCTAATAATAGTACTACTACAGCTTTACATGTTGCCATGACTACAAAAGATGAGTTTCATTTGGATGAAATACAGCATGGTGATTTAAATCTAAGAGTTAAAAACATTCAAGGTTCTGGTAATATTAATAATGATATAAATGCTTATTTAACTGAACATAATGCCGATTTACTTTGCCTCATTAGAAGTAAAAAAGACCTTTTAACGCGAATATTTGATGATAGTGTAACACTTAAACAAACCTTTAGTAGCTCCATCCCTATATTAGTTTTACATGAAGAAGAAGCTTAAAATTTAATTTTGTTTTTTAATAATTAAGACCGTTTCAAGCAAATCTTTTATATCCTAATGTATTGGTTTGGATGTTATGCTTGATCCCAAATAGAGTTTAGTGTCATCTATTTGGCTATAAATTTTGTGGTAATTGAGAATAATTCTTGATGAATATACGTCAACCCATATTTAAATCATGAGACTATACTAGACGCCAAAATACCTGAAGGGTCTCAAGGCAAAGTTGGGGAGTAACTATTCGCTAGAATAATTTTAATTAGTTTTTACAGATATGTGTGTTTAAAAACTTAAATCGTCTGGAATATCATCCGAGTCATTTCCCAATGCATTTCCAGAAGAAGTGCCAGAACAATCTACACTTATTGATAAGTTCGCAGGCGCTTCAAAATTACCGGTTGATACATTTAGGTCTTTATCTGCATAACAACTTTTCATATATACGCCCCAAATAGGTAAAGCCATAGCCGCACCTTGACCGTACCTAATACCTCTAAAATGAACTGATCTTTCTTCTCCTCCAACCCAAACACCTGTTACCAAATTAGGTACCATGCCCATAAACCAACCATCACTTTGATTTTGAGTGGTTCCTGTTTTCCCTGCAATGGGGTTTGTAAAGCCATATGGATAGCCTGTAATAACATCTTTAAAAAACTGATCGGGGGCACCTGTTCTTCTTAACCATGCACCCGAACCAGATTCAACAACCCCTTCTAAAAGTTTAACAGTGACATACGCAGCTTCATCACTTAAAACGTCACGTGTTTCTGGTTTAAACTGATACAAAATAGTGCCATTTTTATCCTCAATACTGGTTACCATAACAGGTTTTGTATAAACCCCTTGATTAGCAAATGCTGCATAGGCAGAAACCATTTCATAAATACTTAAATCTGCTGTCCCTAATGCAATGGATGGTACTGCAGGGATATCAGATTCAATACCTAATTTTTTAACCATATCAATAACTGTTTGTGGACCAACTTTATCCATAAGCCTAGCAGTAATGGTATTAACCGAGTTTGCTAAGGCATTTTTTAGGGTTCTTGTACCACCATAGTCTCCAGTAGAATTTTTAGGACACCAATCTTCTACATTGCCATATTTTCCTTTTTCAATGCAGAAAGGCGTATCTGGATATACATCGCATGGTGATGCATGTATTTGGTCTATAGCTGCAGCGTAAACAAAAGGCTTGAAAGTAGAACCAACCTGACGTTTTGCTTGTTTTACCATATCATATTGAAAATGTCTATAATTCATCCCTCCAACCCAAACTTTTACATGTCCTGTTTGCGGATCCATAGACATCATACCAGTACGTAAAAAGGATTTATAATAACGAATGGAATCCAAAGGCCTCATAATGGTATCAATTTCTGAGGGTAACCCGTCTTTCCAAGCAAAAACAGACATTTGTGTTGGTTTATTGAATGATTCCTGTATTTCTTTATCAGATTTATCTAAATCATATTTCATCTTTCTCCATCGCTCGGATTGCTTCATGGCTCGTAAAAGCAACGCATCTATTTCTTCTTTTTTTAGATCTAAAAATGGTGCTGTAGCATTTCTTTCTGGGGTATTCTGTTTAAAAAACTCTGCTTGCAGTCTTGGCATATGCTGTTCTACAGCCGCTTCAGCATATTTTTGCATTCTAGAATCTATGGTCGTGTAGATTTTTAATCCATCATTATACAAACTCCATTTAGAACCATCGGGTCTCGGATTGTTTTTAATCCAATCTCTCATAAATGTATCCAAATAGGCTCTAAAATAGGTTGCCATACCATCTCTGTGCGATTGCGGTGAATAGTTTACATCAAGCTCTGTTTTTTGAAGCGAGTCTTTAACCTTTTCATTTATAAAATCATACTTCTCCATTTGTTTCAATACCACATCTCTCCTGTTTTTAACCCCGACAGGATTCCGCCTTGGATCGTAAAGCGATGAGTTTTGAAACATTCCAACCAACATGGCCGATTCTTTTATACTTAATTCGTTGGGTTCCTTATCAAAATAAATACTGGCAGCACTTCTAATACCATCGGCGTTATTGTTAAAATCGTAAATATTAAAGTATTGCGCAATAATTTCTTCTTTAGTATATTGACGTTCTAATCGAATAGCAAGGACCCATTCTTTTACTTTTTGAGTTACTGTCTCAAATATGTTTGTTGATCTAACCCCAACAAACAATTGTCTGGCTAATTGTTGCGATATGGTACTTGCGCCACCTCTTTTTCCTAAGAAAAGGAAAGCTCTCAAAGTCCCAATAGCATCTATACCAGAATGTTCATGGAAACGAGCATCTTCAGTGGCTATTAAAGCATCTACTAAATTTTGAGATAAATCCTCATAACCAACAGGTGTTCTATTATCTTTGAAATAGATTTTACCTAGTGTTTTTCCGTCCGAAGAAATAATTTCGGTAGCTAAATTGGTTTTTGGATTTTCTAAAACAGTGTGGTCGGGCATTTCACCAAATAATCCCCATGAAGCCAATAAAAAAATTAAAATCACAAGAAGGATGCCTCCCGTGAATGTCCACCAAAACCAACGAATGTATTTTGAAAAATCTTGAGTTTCTGTTGCTTTATTGTTTTTTGCCATGTACTTAATTTATATAATCAATCTACTTGCTGCGCATTTTGATAAAAATTTGTATCGAAAATCAAATTTTTAATTTTATAATAGTTCTCGATACAATTCGCTTTTGGCGAATTACTCGAACTGACATTTATTTTTTATCTGTTCTTTCAATTCTAAAACCAACATCGGTAATCCCTTCCAAATCAACCACACCATTAACTTTTCCATTTTCCCTCATGGCATGTTGGATATTAACCCTATAAGGTCCCGATTCATTAAAAATGATGTTTTCCTTATACCAAAGTTTATTTTCCTTTATATCTGTTAATCCAGTACCCAATAATTTACCGGTTGGATCGGCCATTTTGTATTCTAAGGTATCTTTTATTGTTTTCCCATGAGGAAAAACCATTTCAACAATTAAAAACAAATTGTTGTATTTGTACTCATTCGTATTCCTTAAATTAACAAACAGGTTATACTGGTTTAACGAATCTGGAGGGTTTATTTTAAAACTTATTATCGAATCTTTGTTCCATGTTTTTGGTAATGACTTATACTCATCATAAACACGATTTGGGTCACAAGAGACAAATACAAAAGAAAAAACTAAAACAAATAAAATAATACTATTTCGAAACATTTTTATTGTCTTGAGGTTTGGATTTTTTATTGTGGTTTTTCGGTTTATTATTATTGCCTTGTGGTTTGTTTTCTTGAGTCACACTCTCCCTATTCTTTTTTCTTTTATTGTTTTTACGTTTATTAGTGGGTTTTGGACTATCAAAACGTGTTAAACTATCTTGCCCTACAACGTTTTCAAATTCAGATTTAGTATCTTCTATAAGTTCTGAAGCATATTCTTCCAGGCTAACTACAGGTTGATTCTTTCTATTTAAAGCTATAATCTCATTCGCTTGAACCGTTGTTATTTTATGCCAATTCATCCACTCGCCTTCGTAGGCATACCACATGTGGCCTTTAAAAATATCCGTTTTTTGGCAAACAGCTGTTCCTTTTTCTGTTTTAAGTTTAATTTCTGTTTTAGGAAATCCTTTCAAGGCATCGAGATAGGAATCCAACTCATAATTTAAACAACACTTTAATTTCCCACATTGACCCGCTAATTTTTGCGGATTTAAGGACAATTGTTGATATCTAGCAGCAGAGGTGCTTACCGAACGAAAATCTGTTAGCCACGTAGAACAACATAATTCGCGACCACAAGATCCTATACCACCAAGTCTGGATGCTTCTTGACGAAAACCTACTTGTTTCATTTCTATACGTGTTCTAAATTCGCGAGCGAATACTTTAATAAGCTCACGAAAATCAACACGCTCTTCAGCGGTGTAATAAAACGTTGCTTTACTGGCATCGCCTTGAAATTCAATATCAGAAATTTTCATTTCTAACTTAAGATCTATGGCAAACTGACGTGCTTTTACCTTCATAGGCTCTTCTTTATCACGTGCTTCGGACCAAATATCAATATCTTTTTGACTGGCTTTTCGGTAAATTTTAAAAATTTCTTCAGGGGTTTCCGAAATGTTTTTACGTTTCATTTGAACACGAACCAATTCCCCCGTAAGAGTCACCATGCCAATATCATGACCAGATGCGGCTTGCGTAGCCACAACATCGCCAATGCTTAAGGTTAAATTTTCGGAGTTTTGATAGTATTCCTTTCTTCCGTTTTTAAACCGGACTTCTACCCAGTTAAATGGTTTCTCTCCGTTTGGTAACGACATATTTGCTAACCAATCGAAAACGGTTAACTTGTTACAACTGTCTGTACCACAAGTACCATTATTTTTGCAGCCTTTTGGCTGTCCATCTTTAGTTGAGCAACTTGTGCAAGCCATAGTATTTTTATATATTGAATTCGTTAATAATTAAATTATTACGAATGAAGGTTCATAATTATTTGAAAAGGTAAAGATAAGATTATTATGCTTACTTTAAAATAACAATAAAAGTATCCTCATTTCTTGTAAAAACACATTGAAACATATTAACCTTTTCAAACGGATTTTACACTTATTATTTTTACCGGACAAGCTTTTGATGCGTTATGGGAATCCTCTAAAATATGTTCGTCATTAGATTTTAAAGTGAAAAAACCTTTTTTGTCAATAGCGTGAAGTAAGACGGATTTTCCGTCTTTTTTTGACATTTGAAATTGTTTAGGTGCCAATTCCACACAGTAATTACATCCAATACATTTATTTCGCTGTAATGTGATAACAACCATTAGGCTTCTACTTTGTTTTCAACAATTTTATATAATTTGTCTGATGGTCTTATTCTGAATCCCAATGGGATAGTAACTAAATCGCCTTTCGTGCCTTTACTTAGTTTTTGGTCGTTCACCATCATCTCGTTCACTTGTAGTTCTTTAGCTCCCGTTGTTTCACCGGTAATTAAAATAGTGTCCCCAATAGAAATATCGAACGCTTCAATTTTAAATTCACCTATTTGAGGTTTTGGAAAAAAATGGGTGCCTTTGCCAATGTATACTTTCTTTTGAGTGGCGTGTGAGCCCGAACCATTGCTCCATTCGCCTAATTTCTGTCCTAAATAATAACCATTCCAAAAACCACGATTATATACTTTTTCGAGTTCTTGCATCCAAATAATCACCTGTTCTTTTTTATAGGTTCTATTTTCTAAACTATCAATGGCTTCGCGATAGCATTTAATCACTTTGGCTACATATTCTGGAGCTCTACCACGACCTTCAATTTTTAAAACTTTAATACCTGCGTCGGCAACTTGGTCTAAAATATCAATGGTGCACAAATCTTTTGGAGACATGATATATTCATTATCAATTTCCATTTCAAAGCCCGTTTCCTGTTCAATAACCGTATATTTTTTTCGGCAATTTTGTTTGCAAGCACCTCTGTTTGCTGAAGAATTATATGAGTGCAGGCTCATATAACATTTCCCAGAAACGGCCATACACAAAGCGCCATGACCAAAAATTTCGATTTCAATAAGTTTTCCCGATGGCCCTTTTATTTGTTCTTTTTCAATGCCTTCTGTGATTTTTTTTACTTGTCGTAAACTCAATTCCCTACTCAAAACCATGGTATCAGCAAACAAGGCATAAAACTTAACTGTTTCGATATTAGTAATGTTTATTTGTGTTGAAATATGTACTTCCATACCAATCTCACGAGCCGCCATAATAACCGCCTGATCCATAGCAATAACAGCTGTTATTCCAACTTCTTTTGCTTTGTTGACCAAGGTTTTTACAATGGATAAATCGTGATCGTAAATGATGGTGTTTAATGTTAAATACGTTCTAACATTTTTAGCTTTGCAGCGTTTTGAAATTTCAGGCAAATCTTCTAAAGTGAAATTAATAGAAGCCCTAGCCCGCATATTGAGTTGTTCCACACCAAAATAAACAGAATCGGCACCATTATCTAAAGCGGCTTGCAAGGATTCAAAATTTCCTGCAGGAGCCATTAATTCAATTTTTTGCATGATAGAACTAGGCTTTATTGGTTTTAAAATGCTCGAAAATATTACGCAAATCTTTTTTATAAGGTAGGTGGTCTGTGCGTCCCTTTTTAAAGATATCGTTACTATTACCTTGTCCTTTTCTTAGCTCTTTTTGTGCTTCGTAAGGCAACCTATTTATTTCCATACACGTGGTAGAACAACAATTTTCCATCTCTTCTTTACATTTTGGACACTGGATAAATAGTAAATGGCACGCTTCGTTGGCACAATTGGTATGCACATCGAACGGATCGCCGCATTGGTGGCAATGCGCAATCACATCCTCACTGATGCGCTCTGCCCTACGATCATCAAACACGAAATTTTGTCCTAAATATTTATTTTGAAGATTTTGGTCTTTTACTTGTCTGGCATATTCTATAATACCGCCTTCCAACTGATAGACGTTTTTAAATCCTTTATGCTTAAAATATGCACTTGCTTTTTCGCAACGGATTCCGCCTGTGCAATACATTACTAAGTTTTTGTCTTCTTTATGGTTTTTTAAATCGGCTTCAATAATATCCAACGATTCCCTAAATGTATCAACATCGGGTGTAATGGCGTTTTTAAAATGGCCTATTTCGCTTTCATAATGATTGCGCATATCAACCAAAATGGTTTTTTCATCTTCAATAAGTTCATTGAATTTTTCAGCATTTACATGAATGCCCTTATTGGTAACATCGAAGGTATCGTCGTTTAACCCGTCAGCAACAATCTTGTCTCGAACCTTCACTTTAAGTTTTAAAAAAGATTTGTTGTCCTGTTCAACCGCGATGTTCAAACGAATATCTTTAAGAAATTCAATCGTGTCTAAATGTGCTTTAAACTCATTAAATCTATCGGCAGGAAGCGATAATTGTCCATTAATGCCTTCGTGGGCAACGTAAATTCTACCAAGAACATCTAGCGTATTCCAAGTAATGAACAAATGGTCCCTAAAGAGTTGTGGATTGCCTATTTTGGCATACTGGTAAAAAGAAAGTGTCAATCGATTTTTTCCTGTTTTATCGATTAATTCGGCTCTTTCTTTAGCACTTAATTTATTGTACAGTTGCATGCTATACGAATGTTTTTAAGGTTAAGAAATATTTTAAAGCACAAAAGTACAATTTTTAAAAGGAGTCCAAAATTTATAACATAAAAAAAGCACTTTGCTTTAACAAAGTGCTTTACAAACTAATTAAACTTTTTTTTGACATGCTTCTTTTTCATAAATGGCTCATTTCATAGCAAAAATTTCCCCACTTTAAATAGTAGATGCAAAATGTTCATAAAGGTTGCGTTATAAAATTGTAAGATGAAAAAACTTATACTATTTTAGCATGAATTACTTCAGAAAATAAAATTAAAAATGAGCAGCGAAAAAGAAGCAAAATTAAAAGCACTTAAACTTACATTAGATAAACTCGATAAAGCTTACGGAAAAGGCACCGTCATGAAAATGAGCGACCAAGCAGTTGTAGAAGTTGATGCGATATCTTCTGGCTCACTAGGTTTGGACATTGCCTTAGGCGTTGGTGGTTATCCTCGTGGTCGTGTTATTGAAATATATGGCCCAGAATCATCGGGTAAAACAACACTTACGTTACATGCCATTGCAGAAGCTCAAAAAGCTGGTGGCATTGCAGCCTTTATTGATGCAGAACATGCCTTTGACAGGTCTTATGCGCAAAAACTAGGTGTTGATATCGATAACCTGATTATTTCCCAACCAGATAATGGTGAACAAGCTTTAGAAATTACCGATAATTTAATACGCTCTGGTGCGATTGATATTGTGGTGATAGATTCTGTAGCGGCATTAACCCCAAAAAGTGAAATTGAAGGCGAAATGGGCGATTCTAAAATGGGATTACATGCCCGTTTGATGTCTCAAGCATTAAGAAAATTAACAGGCTCTATCAGCAAAACAAACTGTACGGTTATTTTCATTAACCAATTGCGTGAAAAAATTGGTGTGATGTTCGGGAATCCAGAAACCACAACCGGTGGTAATGCATTAAAATTTTATGCTTCAGTAAGATTGGATATTCGTCGTTCCACACAAATAAAAGAAACTGATGGCAATGTTACCGGTAATAAAACCCGGGTAAAAGTGGTAAAAAACAAAGTGGCGCCACCTTTTAAAACGGCCGAATTTGATATCATGTATGGTGAAGGCATCAGTAAAGTGGGTGAAGTCTTGGACATTGCCGTGGAAAATGAAATCATTAAAAAAAGCGGCTCATGGTTTAGTTATGAAGACACTAAATTAGGGCAAGGTAGAGATGCGGTGAAAGCCCTTATAAAAGACAATCCAGAACTTATGGACGAACTCGAAGCCAAGGTTAGAAAAATAGCCAAGGCAGCATCTTCTTCAGAAGATTAAATTATTTAAAATCCCGAAACTTCTCGGGATTTTTTTATTTCATAACGCAACCTTTTAGTCATTTCAGCATCTAGCTAGAAAAGCTATTATAAATACCAAATCTCTTATTTGTTATGAAAAAAATTTTAATTCTTAGTTTTGTACTAATTTTAATGGGGTCTTGTAGTTTAGACAATGATCGTGATGATTTCAATTTAGAAATATTGCCTATTGAAAGTGTTGATATACCAGACTCATTTACCATGGGGCAAACATATCCGATAACTGTTTCTTATTTAAGACCTTCTAGCTGTAATTTGTTTAAAGAGTTTTATTATGCAAAAGACAACAATATCCGCACGGTGGCTATTATAGATTATAAATATTTAAACCATAATTGTGAAGATCTTGATAACGAATTGGTAGAGGCTACTTTCAATTTTCAAGTAACTAGCAATGGTAGTTATATTTTTAAATTTTGGCAGGGAGAAGATGATAACGGCGAAAATCAATATTTAATTATTGAAGTTCCCGTAACCAACTAAATAAATAAGCGTTAATTAATTCATGTTTAATTTGAGTTTAAATCAACTCATAGAAAATTGTAAAATTAATGATACCAAAGCACAAGGAGAACTTTATAAACTCTATGCGAGTAAATTGTTTCCAATATGCTTGAAGTATTCGCGCAACTATGCAGAAGCGGAAGATAATCTGCAAGATGCATTTTTGACCATTTTCAATAAAATTAAGCAATATAAAAATACAGGTTCATTTGAAGGGTGGATAAAACGGATTGTTATAAACACCGCTTTGCAGCGATACAGAAGTGAAAAGGTTTTAAACATAGTAAACGAAGACATAAGTGAAGATGTAGAGATTGACTTTGATGATGAAGATATTTCCCTTAAATACCTCCTTCAAATAATTCAAGAGCTACCAGACAGGTATCGATTGGTTTTCAACTTATATGTGCTAGACGGATATTCTCATAAAGATATTGCGGATATGCTGGATATTACCGTGGGAACTTCAAAATCCAACTTAGCTAGGGCTCGACAGATTTTGAAGCAAACCATTGAAAATTATAGAACACAACAACATTTACAGTCATTATAAAATGAGTGATAAAAAACATATAGACAGATTGTTTCAGGAAAAATTCAAGGATTTTGAAGTAGCTCCTAATGATGCTGTTTGGGAACGCATTGAAGCCCAATTAAAAGAAAAAGACAAGCGCAGAGTCATTCCTATTTGGTGGCGTTATGCTGGTGTGGCCGCCTTATTATTGATATTGTTGACTATTGGAAACCGTTATTTTAATGATAATTTACCTACGGATGAAAACCAACATCAAGTAGTGGACACTGATGAAAACACAAATTCGAATCAAATAGATAGTGTAAATACACCTGGAAATTATAAAAATCCGTCCAATACAAACAACATAAAAAACATAGAAGCCATTACCAATAATAATGCTTCTGAAACGGATTCAAATAAACCGACTGATACTAATGGAAATATCCATAAAAATCAAAATGTATTGAATCCATCAAACGCATCATCCGTCGCAAATAATGCATCAAAAAATAATGGCAAAACAAAAGACGATTCTTCAAATGAATCCAATAAAAAATCACCTGACAATAATAGTAACTTACCTAGAACAAAAAATAATACCGAAAGCACTATTGAAATAGCAAATACTTCAGAAGAAAAAACAAATAAACCATCTGAAACTGATAAAGCTGAATTAGATAAAACAAAGGTAGAGAATCTATTTAACACGAATAAAAACAGTAAGGAATCAAATATTGCTGATGCAAAAACCGATACTCCTGATAAAACAAAAACTGTCAGTGAAGAACAACATCAGCTCACCATTGAAGAAGCCATAGAGATAGCTAAAAATAATAATGAAGAAGAAAAAGAGCATTTAAATAGGTGGAGTGTTGCCCCAAACGCTGCGCCTGTTTTTTTCAATACCATGGGCAAAGGCTCTTCTATCGATCCGCAATTTAACAACAATTCTAAAAGTTCTGAGACGAATATGAGTTACGGCGTTAGTGCCAGTTACGCCCTAAACAAGAAGATACGTGTCCGTTCAGGAATTAATAGGGTAAATTTAGGTTACAATACCAATGATGTGGTTGCATTTCAATCACTTGGTGGTCGTTCAAGTATCAGTGTTTTAAAAAATGTCAAGCCAGAATTGAATAATAATACCAATGATTTTTCAGTTTTAAGCACTCAAAATTTTGCTGATAAAAGTTCCCAAAATTTTGCATCTACTTCAGGAATAAATACATCGATCAATCAATCACTAAGTTTTATTGAAATTCCTTTAGAAATAAAATACCTGCTTTCTGATAAAAAATTGGGAATCAATGTTATTGGAGGTTTTAGTTCTTTCTTTTTAAACGGTAATGAATTATATTCTGATTTTGAAGGCAGTAAGACATTTATTGGAGAAGCTAGCAATATCAATAAAACAAGTTACAGTGCTAATTTTGGTTTCGGATTGGACTATAAGGTTTCTAAAACAATTAATCTGAATTTAGAGCCTATGTTTAAATACCAAATCAACACATTCAACAATACTTCTGGTGATTTTAAACCTTATTTTATTGGGGTTTATACCGGATTCGGATTTAAGTTTTAGGTTTTTGGTTAGATCTGGATATTGTTTTCTAATACGATGGAAAGCAATATCAAAAAAAACTGCCTCTCCCCTGAGGCAGTTTTTATTTTTTAAAAGCCATTAACTGATTTAAAATAATGTTTCTAGCCTCACTATTCAATGATTTAGTATCGGCAACGTTTAAGAAATCCGTTGGTAAAAATTTATGGATTTTAACACGCATTCTACCTGGGCTTCCGCTAAAAAAAGTATAAGAAAACCGCTTTTTATTATCGGCAAACGTTATTGGAACAATGGGTATATGATGATTAATGGCTAATCTAAATGCCCCATCTTTAAAATCATCCAATTCTATATGTTCTTCTGGCACGCCGCCTTCCGGGAAAATACAAATACTCAATCCCGATTGCAAACGCCGTTGTGCTCTTAGAAAAACAGCTTTTCTGCTTTTTTCAGACGTTCTATCCACCAAAATACAGGTACGCTTATAGAAAAATCCAAATAATGGAATGTTGGCAAGTTCTTTTTTCCCAACAAAAACAAATGGATTTTTTATAGCCACTAACATGAGCATGATGTCGGCCATAGACGTGTGGTTTGCGATAAACATATAACTTTTATGTTTCTCTGGAGTTTGCTCTTTTTCAATGTCCCATCTAAAACCCATCCCCAATAAAATAATTTTTGCCCATATTCTAGCTATTTTAAAAAAGAACGGATACCATGATTCCCTTAAAATGGAAATTAACAGAATAGGAAACGCTATAAGTATAGGAAGTGCAACAAGAATGTAAAACCAAATACGGTACAGAACCCAAAAAATGTATTTAAATACCATCATAGAAATCAAAAATACACAATTGTATTGAGCTATTTTACTAAAACAATTACCTTTGTTTTTTCAGTTTAATTAAAAAGATTCCTGCCTTCGCAGGAAATATTATGGCAAGAATACTTACAGGCATACAAAGTACGGGCACACCACATTTAGGAAATATTTTAGGCGCTATTGTTCCAGCAATAGACATGGCAAACAACCCAAAAAATGATTCCTTTTTGTTTATTGCTAATTTGCACACGCTTACACAAATAAAAGATGCTGAAACACTAAGACAAAACACCTATTCGGTGGCCGCAACTTGGTTAGCTTTTGGATTGGATATTGAAAAAACCGTGTTTTACAGACAAAGTGATATTCCGCAAGTAACTGAATTATCTTGGCATTTAAGTTGTTTTTTTCCTTACCAACGTTTGACGTTGGCTCATAGTTTTAAAGACAAAGCAGATAGATTGGAAGATGTCAATTCTGGGTTGTTCTTCTACCCCATGCTTATGGCTGCGGATATTTTACTATATGATGCTGAAATTATTCCCGTTGGAAAAGACCAATTGCAACATATTGAAATGACTCGCGATGTGGCATCTCGTTTTCATGCCAAAATGGGCGAAGTTTTTGTCATGCCCGAAGGAAAAGTGGAAGAAAATATCATGCTTATTCCCGGTACAGATGGTGAAAAGATGAGTAAAAGTAGGGATAATACCATCAATATTTTTTTAGATGATAAAAAACTGCGGAAACAAATTATGTCGATTGAAACCGATAGCACACCACTTGAAGACCCAAAAGATTGGAAAACCTGTAACTGCTTTGCCCTTTATAGTTTATTAGCCAATATAGAACAAATAGAAACCATGAAAGCCAATTATGAAAACGGTAATTATGGTTACGGCCACGCGAAACAAGCTTTATTTGAGCTCATTATTGAAAAATTTGCTACTGCTCGCGAACGTTATAATTACTACATGAATAACCTCAACGAAATTGATGCAGCTTTGGCTATTGGTGCTGAAAAAGCGCGATTGGTTGCGAATGATGTGCTGAAAAGAGTTAGGGAGAAGGTTGGATATTAATATGAATAAAAAATCTACAAGTCTAATTTTAAATGCAATAGCCATGGGCTTAATTGTGCTTTCAAGAGATTCATTTGATTGGCTGGCAATTGCTGCTTTAATTATAATGTTTTTAGCATTAGGAAGCCTATTTCAAATAGTTAGAAAAACTAAATAACCTCAAATAACTTCCCTGGCAGCGGTCGGATAACCCCTTTTAGTTCCATATTCAATAACACACTGGCTACTTTAAAAATGGGCAGGCTACAATTAATAGAAATACCATCCAGTTGCTGTTTGTCATTTTCTTTAAGGTAATTGTAAATGACTTTTTCGGTGTCATCCAATTCTACAAACAGCTGCTTTTGTATGGCTGGTTTGGTGTCTTCTTCCAGTTTCCAATTTAAAATATAGGGCACATCGAATGGGTTGGTTAACATATGTGCTTTTTGGTGCTTTATTAAATTATTGCAGCCAGTACTTTGTAAATCGGTCGTTCTTCCCGGAACGGCAAACACGTCTCTGTTGTATGAATTTGCAATATCGGCTGTCACCAAGCTTCCTCCCTTTTCGGCAGATTCTATAACAATAGCCGCTTCACTTAACCCAGCAATGATTCTATTTCGTTTTAAAAAATTGTTCTTATCAAAGCCATCACTGCTCCAAAAATCGGTAAAAAAGCCACCATTTTTTTCCATATCTACCATATACCGTTTATGCACTTTGGGATAAATTTGATTCAATCCGTGTGCCAAACACCCTATGGTTTGTAATTGATGTTTGATGGCTGTTTTATGCGCTGTAATATCGGTTCCATAAGCAAACCCAGAAACAATAACTGGGTTATAAATGGCTAATTTCTCTACCAAATCTTCGCAAAACACCATGCCACTAGTTGTTATTTTTCTAGCGCCTACAATACTTATAATACGTTGTTGTTTTAAATTAATGGCTCCCGATTGAAATAATAAAATGGGGCCATCAATACAGTGCTTTAGTTTTTCAGGATAATTTTCATCTTTAAAAAAAGACACTTCAATGTTATTCGATTTAATAAATTCTATCTCTTTTTCGGCTTCCTTTAAATGATGAGCTCCAAATAAATCACCCAAAATAACACTTCCAATACCATCAATTTTAAGTAGGTGTTGCTTTTTCTCTTTTAAAACAGCTTCGGCAGAACCACAATGTTGTATCAATCGTTTCGCTATAATATCTCCAATATTTGGTACATGTTGTAATGCCAATGTATAAAGTAAATCTGTTTCGGTCATTATAAAGTTTTGAATAAAAATATAAAGTAAAGGAATTTTTACACTGTTAATAAATACTTCTGTCTAAATTTTATCCACAACTATAATTTTTTAACTTTGTTTTATGCAATTAGAAACCTACATAAGCGATTTACTTTATAGATACGAGTGTGTTACTGTTCCAGGATTTGGAGCTTTTTTAACACACAGAGTTACCGCATCTATAGATGACTCTAGCAACACGTTTTACCCACCAAAAAAAGTGGTGTCATTTAATGAACAAATCCAAAAAAATGATGGCTTGTTGGCACATTATATTGCCGATGTAGAAAAAATTCCTTTTGAAATTGCCATTCAAAAAATTGAAAATCGCGTAAAAGGTATAAAAGATAATTTAACACAAGGAAAAACAATCGCTTTTCCTAATATTGGTGATTTAGTATTTAATAATGAAGGTAAGATTCAGTTTGAACCTATATATAATCTAAATTACTTAACAGATGCTTTTGGTCTGTCTCACTTTGTGTCCCCTGCCATAGATAGAGAAGTTTATAAAGAAGAGGTTGAGCAGTTAGAAAAAGTAATACCTCTTACATTCATCCAAGAAAAACAAAAATCCAGAGCTTATTTAAAATATGCTGCTGTCGCCTTAATTGCTTTGACTGTTGGTGGTTTTGCAGCATCAAACTATTATGTTAATCAAATTGAAGTTTACAACCAAGTAGCTCAAAAAGAAGCTGCTCAACAATTAGATGCTAAAATCCAACAAGCTACTTTTAATTTAAATTCGCTGCCTGCTATTACAATAAATGTTACCAAACAATCTGGTAATTATCACATCGTTGCTGGCGCTTTTAGAGTGGAAGAAAATTGCGATAAAAAGGTTGAGCAGCTAAAAACTTTAGGCTATAATGCCCGAAAAATCGGTGTTAACAAGTATGGTTTACATGAAGTGGTTTATGCCAGTTATGAAGATAGACTTGAGGCATTAAGCGAATTAAGAGCTATTAAAAAGACACATAACCAAGATGCTTGGTTGTTGGTTAAGGAATTGGATTAGTTTTTTACTTCCATTTACTTTAAATTTCTACTTCTTAATATGTAACTTTGAATCATGTTAAGCTTTGTTATACTTCAATTTAAAAAATCCATATAATAAAATGAAAACAGGAGGCATATTTTTAGTACTATTTCTATTAACTGGTTTTGGTTTCGCTCAGGAACAAAATTCAATAACATTGCCCCTTGAAATTGTAAATAAAAGAATGGAGTTATACAATCAACATAACTTCTCGGAATTTATAAAGCTCTATGCCGACGATGTTGAAATTTACACGTATCCTGATATACTACTCGCTACAGGATCAGATAATATAACTTCAATTTTTCAACCTAAGTTTAACGCCAAATCCATAAGGGTGGAAATTATTAATCAAATGAATAATGGTAACTATGTTATTAATCAAGAAATAGTCACGGAAGACGGCGTTGAGACAAAATACGTTTCCATTTATGAAGTGAAAGAAGGATTGATAAAAAGTGTAAAATTTGTAAGGGATAAATAACCTATTACAAGGACTAAGTTGGGACACATATTAATAAAACGTTGAAAAACAGTAACGTACGCAAACAAAAAACGATTCATGCAAGCAAAAACTCCCGAACATTCTAAAACCATCCTAACCGATGTGGTGTTACCTGGCGAAACCAACGCCTTAAACAGTTTATTTGGAGGCGAATTACTAGCTCGTATGGATCGTGCTGCCAGTATTTCGGCAAGTCGCCATTGCAGAAGCATTGTGGTTACTGCTTCGGTTAACCATGTTGCCTTTTCTAAACCCATACCTTTGGGTACTGTTGTAACTGTTGAAGCTAAAGTATCGCGCGCATTTAAAACGTCTATGGAAGTATATATTGATGTTTGGATAGAAGACAGGGAGTCTGGCAAAAAATCGAAGGCTAACGAAGGTATTTATACTTTCGTTGCTGTTGATGACACTGGAAAACCTGTTGAAGTTCCAGAAATTATACCTGAAACGACATTGGAAAAGCAACGTTTTGATGCTGCTTTACGTAGGAAACAATTAAGTCTTGTATTAGCTGGTAAAATGAAGCCTAGTGACGCAACGGAGTTAAGAGCTTTGTTTGTATAATTGTTAAAAATTTAGATACCTTTCCGATTGCTATCTGGATTCGCAGGAATTTTATGAGATCCTGGAAACAAGTTCAGGATGACTTCGTCACATTTTATAAATCCAAGTTGTTGGGTTTTCGGTCTTTGCTTCTTTAAAAACAATAAAACTCAGCACCGTTTCTCCATCGGTAGGATTTGTAAAAACTTCACCTATTGGCTGCTTAGTAATTACTTTATCACCTTCTTTTACATAAATTTTTGAGAGATTTTTATATGCGGTGAAGTAATTACCATGACGAATCATAACAAAGGGATTGGCATTTTTGATAAAAACTATTCTATAAACTTCACCATTGAAAACTGCTCTTACTTTCGCTCCTTTTTCTGTAGCAATACGCACTCCATTACTCTGGGTAGTTAACGATTTAACCAATGGGTGTGGTTGCGTACCATAACCAAGCGTTACATAACCTTTTTCAACTGGCCATGGCAATTTCCCTTTATTGGAAACAAAACTTGCTGCTAATACTTTTTCTTCCGCTGTTAATGCAAACGTAGAAGAACTGGTGGTTGTGGCCGTATTGCCTGCTTTTTTATTGGAGCTGGCAATAGCTGCTTTAATAATGTTTTCAATTTCTCTATCAATACGCTCTGCTTCGCGTTGCTTTTCCCTAATTTGGGATGCGTATACATTGATATTTTTCTTAATGGAATTCATTAAGCTTTGATGTTGGGAGCGTTCTTTTTCTAAAGATTGTTGAAGTTCTCTATTTTCCGCAATAAGGTTTTGCTTATCGTTTTTCTGTTTTTGTAGATTACTATTAATCTCTTGCAGCTCGATTGTTTTTGCTTTAATAGTTTCTCCCTGTTCTTTCTGATGATTTGAATACTGCTTAATATATTGTAACCGTTTGTAGGCTTGTTTAAAATCTTCCGAAGACAGTAAAAACATGATTCTACTTTGTTGATTTTTATTTTTATACGATTTTACAATCATAGCTGCATAATCTTTTTTTAGCTCTTCTAATTCTTTACGTAAGCTTGTGATTCTTTTTTGGTTGTCATTAATATCGTGAGTTAGTAAATTGGTTTGTTGATTCGTTACTCTTATCAAATTATTAATCACGCTAATTTTATAATTGAATTCTTGTATGAGTGATAATTCTGATTTTTGCCTCGATTTATTTTCAGCTTGTAATTGACTGATTTTTTGAATTTCCAAGCGTAATTCTTGCCTTCGAGCCTCCAGGTCTGCTTGCTTATTTTGAGAAAAAGCAATAACACTCGTTAATAAAAATATTAAAAGTGAAGGGAATTTTAATATGTTTTTACTGTGGCTCATTTAAGTTTGATTTCATCAAAACCAGATGGAATACTAAAAGGAAAATTTAAATCCTCGTTCAAAGATACTGATTTGAATTCCAGTGTTGCAATCATTTCTTTATTTGCTTCAACAGCAATAATTTTAATATTTTCTGGAAACGCTTGCTTGTTAACTTCTTGGTAGGTTAAATAATCTATTTGCAAATGTCTGGAGTCGCTAGGTTGGGAAATTTGCTGTGACTTTACTTTAAAATGCAACGGACTTAATAAATAGAATATTTCAAAAAGTTCTTGTTGGTTTTTTGGTTGAAGTACATACATATCATCAACAACCGATGCGCTATAATCTTCACCATTTAAACTGAATAAGGTTTCACCAAGTAATAAATTCTGAACCTTTTCAAAATCTAATTCCGTGCCCAGTAAATCACTCAAATATTTATAATCGCCTTCAAAAAACGTATTGTCCAATTTGTTATAAAAGCTCACTTTTTCAGGCGTTATCATGGCTCTAACGACCGAAAATGCTGAATTCATCCAAATAACTTCATCTTTCTTAACTCTAAACGTTACTGAATGTGTTTGCTCATCATCATCTGAAGAATAAGAGATTTTAAGTCTAGCTTGTAGGGTTTTAAACTCTGGGGATTGCTTTGCGTTTTCCTTTATCAATTGCTTTGCAGATAAATCTAAATTAGCCTCACCAGAAGCGATTCTCTTAGTTGATTTACAGCTTATAAAAAAAATAAGTGTTAACAATAAAAGATTGAAGATATGGGACGTTTTTTTCAAAGGGCTCCTGAATTAATTTTGAATTTCTAATTGTTTGGCTTTATCACTAAACGATTTTGCCTTCGCCGTATTGTTTAATAAGGTATATGCCTTACTTAACTGCGTGTAAAAATCCGCTTCCATTTTAATGTCGTCGATAACCCAATCCAAACCAGACTCTAGCATTTCGGCAGCTTTTTTAGGTTCATTTAATTCGTTTAAGGCAACACCATTCACTAAATAACATATAGGTTGTGATGGAAATTTTTCAAGGGCTTCATTGCTTTTTTCGTTGGCTTCTTTATATTGCTGTAAATCTAAATGAAGCAATAACACATTCTTTATGATATTGAAATTATCTACATCTGTTTTTAAAGCTTCTTCAAAATATTTTAAGGCGTTACCTTTGTCGTTTTTTGTTAGATAATATTGTCCTAATTCCAACAGTGATTTTTCATCATTTTTACCTCCAACCAAAGCTGTGGCTTCTACCAAATCTGCCTCATATTCAGGATTCACTTTTACAAAATTCACAAAATCTGAAAGCACTTTAAGTTTAGCTTCTGGCCTTATTTCATTACTATTTACAACGATTTTCATGGACTGAATGGCTTTTTCAGCATCATTATCGTCTAAATAAAACTTATATAGCGCCAAATGAACTACCTGAGAATTTGGGTTTATTTTTAATAACTCTTTCGCTGTTTCATAGGCTTTCTCTTTGTCGTTATTTTCACTATATCTAAAAATTAGTGCTATGTAATTAGACTCTTTATCTGGATTGTTACCTATACGGGCTTCCAAATTTTTTATTTGATCATCTTTTCTACCAGTAACTTCATATATTCTATTGCGCATCATATCTCTGGAAACCGATATTCCAAATTCTAAATCCAGTTCATCTAAAATATTTAAAGCATCATCAAATTTTTTAGTTTTATAATATAAACCCGCTAAATCTTCCTTATAGTCTGCCGGGTGAAACTTTACTAATTGCTTAACCGTATTAATAGCTTTATCAAAATCGTTTTGCTCTATGTAAAACTCGTAAAGGGCATCTAAATACCACTCATTATTTGGCTCTTTTGAAACGGCTTCTTTTAAAGCACTTTCAGCAGAACCAAAATTTTTAAGCTGATTATAATTTTTTCCTAATTCATAATAGACGACAGATACATTTTTATTTAATCCTTTACATTTTAGGAGAGCTTCAACAGATCGGTCATAATTCTCAATGCTTTTTTGTTTCATGGCTTCAAAAAAGTATTCTTGAAATTGGTCTTCGACATCGCCTAAATCGTCTGTAGGCTTATTGAAATCTACTTGGGCATAGGTCATCTGCGGAAAAATGAATAGTCCAATTAATAAAAATAATGTGTGAATTTTATACCTCATAATTTTATGTGATGTCTCACTTTGTTCGACATGACAAATTTTATTCCAAAACTGAATAATCGCCGATGCTAATACTTGTAAAATGACCATTATATTCCACATGATTACCGATCATGGCGTTATCTAAATTAGCGTTTTTTATAACGGTATGGTTTTGAATTAAACTATTTTTAACAGTTGAATTTTCCACAACAGAATGATTACCAATGGATACATTGGGGCCAATGGTTGTATTTTTCAAAATGACGTGCTCGCCAATAAAACAAGGCTCAATGATTTTTGAATTATCAAGTTTTACCGAAGTCGCTATTAATTGTTCTTCGCCATCTGCTTTCAAAAAGCCCAACATTTTGGTATTGGTTTCTAAAGTAATGGCTTTGTTGCCACAGTCCATCCATTCATCAACCGTTCCTGTTTTAAAGACTTTCCCATCTGCCATCATACGCTTGATACCATCATTAATTTGATACTCGCCTCCGTTCATAACGTTTTCATCCAAAACTTCTTGTAATTTATTTTTTAAAACGGCAACATCCTTAAAATAATAAATGCCTATAACTGCTTGATTGCTTACAAAGGTTTTAGGTTTTTCAACCAATTCAACAATCTCTTGTTTCTCATTTAATTTAACAACGCCATATGCTTCTGGATTATGAACTTGTTTGGTCCAAATAACGCTATCTGCCGTAGGGTCCAAATCGAATTCAGCTCTAATAAGTGTATCGGCATAAGCGATGACAGCTGGGCCTGATAGGGATGGTTTAGCGCACATAATAGCATGACCAGTGCCAAGAGGTTGATCCTGACGGTAAATGGATGCTTTTGCCCCTAAATCGGTTGCTAATTTTTTAAGGCTTTCAACAACCTCATCACCAAACCAAGCAGGGTCTCCAAGTACAAAAGCTACTTCTTCTATCGGTTGTTTTAAAACTTTGGCAATATCTTTTACCAATCGATGTACAATAGGCTGACCCGCCACTGGAATTAATGGTTTTGGCACTGTTATACTGTGAGGTCTTAAACGCGAACCGCGACCTGCCATTGGTACTATTATTTTCATACTTTAAAGTTGATTCGTTTATTTGTTGAGATGTTTATTTGCTTTCCCCGAATTCAAATTGTTTCCTTTATCAATCAAAAATCGTTAATCGTAACTCGTCAATTACTTAACTCCCGTACTACCAAAACCACCTTCTCCTCTTGAGGTTTCTGAGAGTTCTTTGACTTCAATCCATTCTGCACGTTCGTGTTTTGCAATCACCAATTGGGCAATACGTTCGCCATTCTCTATGATAAAATCCTCGTTTGATAGATTCACTAAAATAACACCAACCTCACCTCTATAGTCTGCATCAACAGTGCCAGGCGCATTTAAAACCGTAACGCCTTTTTTGGCGGCCAATCCACTTCGTGGACGCACTTGCGCTTCAAACCCAATAGGCAACTCGATGAACAACCCTGTCTTTACAATGGTTCTTTCTAATGGTTTTAACGTAATGGGTTCGGTTATATTGGCTCTTAAATCCATTCCTGCCGATGCTATGGTTTCATAGTTTGGTAAATCATGACTGGATTTATTTATTATTTTTATGGTCATTTTAGCGTTTTAATAATTGTTTTAATTCGTTTTTTTCTAACAAAACAACACATCCCAAAAATAGTAAAACTAAAAAGGTGTTTATGTAATAATTAGCATTTGTATTTAAACATAAAATAGATAATACGATTGATACCGTCAAATAACATAATATTCTTTTTATATCGTAAGGAACTGCGTAATATCTTTGACCAATGAGGTATGATAATACCATCATAATCCCATAAGCTGCTAAAGTTGCCCAAGCCGCAGCTATAAAACCTATCTTATTTATCATAACAAGGTTAAAAACAATAGTAATGACTGCTCCCACTATTGATAAATACATACCATATATGGTTTTATCAGTTAGCTTATACCAAATACCCAAGTTAAAATAAATACCTAAACATAAATTAGCAACTAATACTATGGGCACAATAGAAATTGCTTGCCAATAACTTTCATCTTTAACCAATGCCATTTTAAATATATCTAGATAAGAAATAATAAAAACCAACATAAAACTGCCAACAATGACAAAATATTTCATAATCAAGGCATAGGTTTGTTTTGCGTTTATTTCCTTTGAATGTGAAAAGAAAAAAGGCTCTGCGCCCAAACGAAAGGCTTGAATAAAAATGGTCATAAACATGGCTATTTTATAACATCCACTGTAAGCTCCATTTACATCTTTACCTAATAAATAAGGAAGTATCCATTTATCAAAATTCTCATTAATTACGTATGCTAAACCAGCAACCATGACAGGCCAGCCATAATTTAAAAGTTGTTTGAAGACAGTGGCGCTAAACTCTAATTTTGTTTTAAAAAAATAAGGAATTAACATTAAAAAAGTAATAACACTTGCAACTAAATTAGCTATGAATATATACTGCACCAAATCTGATTCATTATATCCAGGAAAATCTATATTAAATTTTGGGATTGCCCAAAGAAAAAAATAATTAAGCAAAACATAAATAAAAATATTGGCAATTTTAATAGATGCAAACTTAATTGGTTTTCCTATGGCTCTTAAATAAGCAAACGGTGCTACCACCAATGTATCTAAAACCAGTAAACCAACTAATATTTTTAAATATTTTGGCGAAATATTTAACCATTCAGAAAGTTGGTAATTAAAAATTATAACTATAATCAGAAATAAAAAGGCAGTGATTGCCAAACTTATAAAAGCTGTTGAAAACACTTTGCTTTTTTCTTCGGATTTATTAAAAAACCTAAAAAAAGAGGTTTCCATACCGTAGGTTAGTAGAACATTAAAAAAAGCCGCATAAACGTAAAAAGTAGTATTGTCCGAATAACTTGATGTTTCTAATTTTCCTGTGTGAAGTGGAACTAATATAAAGTTCATTAAACGTGGTAAAACCGTGGCTAAACCATAAATTATAGTGTCTTTAAAGAATTTTTTTAAAACGCTCAAGAAAGTTTATTTTTATTTTGCTAAAAATACATTTTTAGCTATTCTAAAGCAAAAATACATTATTCCTGATCATTGCGAATCTGGAGATGTAAGTAATTCTTTTTGAACAACATTTTTAATTTTAAAATATTTAATACTATTATCATCTATATAACTTACAACACATTCACTTTCCTTCAATTCAAATGGTAATTTTTCTGGAAGCTTTGGAGTTTTATTGCCATATTCGGCATAGGGTTCGTTACTCATGATAATATCTTGTTTTTGGATAATGCTTGATTTAAATCTACCCACAAACAAATTGTTTTCATGTTCAAGTTTCGCTTGTTTTCCTTTAAAATAAACACTATCCAATAAAATATTATTAGGATTTGATTTTATAGAAATATATACATGTATATCGGAGTTTGATGCTTGATAATACGCTTCGCCTATTTCAAACAGTGGCTCATTTTGAAGCATTTTTGCACTAGAACAATTGTAAAAACTAACCATTATAAAAAGTATTAAAAGAAAAGTAATTGTTTTTTTAAGTGTTTTCATCTCAAATTGAATTAATTAAAGATACCGTTTTCAAAAGTAATGCCATAAAAAAACCTCACTTAAAAAGTGAGGTCTATTATTGTGGATTCCTGCTTTCGCAGGAATGACAAAAATCGTAATTATTCAAAGCCTCAGTCTTTTCGAAATTTGACTTCGCAAAGGCTTCGTCTAATTGTTCAAAGCCTCCGCTCCACCAACAATTTCTAAAATTTCGTTGGTAATGGCTGCTTGACGTGCTTTGTTGTATGTTAATTTCAATTGATTCCTTAATTCTGTGGCATTATCGGTTGCTTTATGCATGGCGGTCATACGCGCACCATGTTCGCTTGCGAATGAGTCTCTAACGCCTTTATACAATTGGGTCTTTAATGACTTCGGAATTAATTGCTCAACGATTTCTACTTTTGAAGGTTCAAAAATATAATCTGTGTTATTATTAGGGCTACCTTCAACAGGAACAATTGGTAAAAACTGTTCTGTGGTGACTATTTGCGTAGCAGCATTTTTAAATTTATTGTAAACGATTTCAATTTTATCAAACTCGCCAGCAACAAATGTATCCATTAACATTTGAGCGATGTTGCCAACATTATCAAAGGTTAAATCATCTAAAACACCACTCTCGTTTGCAATAACCTTATTGGTTTTTTTAAAGGCATCATTTGCTTTTTTACCAATAGCTACATAAGAAACCTCTTGGTTAGCATATGTTTGAGACGTTAACCTGTTAACCTCTTTAATAATATTTGAATTAAAAGCACCTGCTAAACCTCTATTAGAAGTAATAGCAACAATCAAGACCTTTTTTACCTCTCTTTGGGTTGAAAATTTACTTCCAGAATCTGCATCTAAAGTGGCGCTTAAACTTTGTAAAAGTTCGGTTAACTTATCTGCATAAGGACGCATTGCCGTAATAGCATCTTGTGCCTTTTTTAACTTTGCAGCCGATACCATTTTCATGGCACTGGTAATCTGCATTGTAGAAGACACCGATGTTATTCTGTTACGTATTTCTTTTAGATTTGCCATTTTTCCTCTCCTAACCTCTCCAAAGGAGAGGGATTGATTAGTTGTTTTTAAATAATATTTTAGATCCTCTATAAACTCCTCCCTTTTGGGGAGGCTGGGAGGGGCTATCTATATTTACTAGATAAATCTTTCGCTACAGCTGTTAATGTATCTGTAACCTCATCGGTTAATTTACCTGCTTTTAGATCGGCTAAAACATTGCTGTGTTTCGCTTTTAAGAATTCTAAATAGTCTCTTTCGAATTCTTTTACTTTTTCAACAGGTACATCTCTTAACAGGTTTTTAGAACCTGCATAAATAATTGCAATTTGATCTTCTACTTTAAAAGGATCGTTTTGAGCTTGTTTTAAAATCTCCACGTTACGCTTCCCTTTTTCAATAACGTTTAAAGTCACAGCATCTAAATCGGATCCAAACTTAGCAAACGCTTCTAACTCACGATATTGTGCTTGGTCCAATTTTAAAGTACCTGCTACTTTTTTCATGGATTTAATCTGAGCGTTACCCCCCACACGAGATACCGAAATACCCACGTTAATAGCTGGACGTACACCAGAGTTGAATAAATCACCATCCAAGAAAATCTGCCCATCTGTAATCGAAATTACGTTTGTTGGTATATATGCTGAAACGTCTCCTGCTTGTGTTTCAATAATTGGCAATGCCGTTAATGAACCACCACCTTTAACAATCGATTTTAATGAATCTGGAAGGTCGTTCATATTCTTAGCAATCTCATCATTATTGATGATTTTTGCAGCACGCTCCAATAAACGAGAGTGCAAATAGAAAACGTCTCCAGGATACGCCTCACGTCCTGGTGGACGACGTAATAATAAAGACACCTCACGGTAAGCCACGGCTTGTTTAGATAAATCATCATAGATGATTAAAGCTGGGCGACCAGAATCCCTGAAATACTCACCAATAGATGCTCCTGAAAACGGTGCATATACTTGCATCGCAGCTGGATCTGAAGCATTAGCAGCAACAATAGTCGTATATGCTAAAGCACCTTTTTCTTCTAATGTTTTTGCAATTAAAGCCACTGTTGACGCTTTTTGGCCAACAGCAACATATATACAATATACAGGATTTCCTGCGTCGTAAAATTCTTTTTGATTTAATATGGTATCAATACAAACCGCTGTTTTACCAGTTTGACGGTCGCCAATAACCAACTCACGTTGTCCACGGCCAACAGGAATCATCGCATCGATAGACTTAATACCAGTTTGTAATGGTTCAGTTACAGGCTCACGGAAAATAACTCCAGGTGCTTTACGCTCTAAAGGCATTTCGTAAGTTTGACCAGTAATAGGCCCTTTACCATCAATTGGATTTCCTAAAGTATCTACAACACGTCCAACAATACCTTCCCCAACTTTAATAGAAGCAATACGAGACGTACGTTTTACTATGGACCCTTCTTTAATACCTACTGAAGGACCTAATAATACAATACCAACGTTATCTTCTTCAAGATTTAGTACAATACCTTCTAAGCCGCCTTCAAATTCAACTAACTCTCCATATTGAGCATTAGCCAATCCGTAAGCACGTACAATACCATCACCTACGGTTAATACAGTTCCTACTTCATCTAATGAAGCACTTGCTTCAAAACCTGATAGTTGCTTTTTTAAGATTGCTGATATTTCAGCTGGTTTTACTTCTGCCATCTTTTTTTAGTATTTAGATCTTAGACGCTAGATGTGAGACATCCTCGTTTAACCCTTTTTAATTTAATATAAACTCTCTTTTTAATTTACTTAGTTGATTTGTAATACTCGCATTATACTGAATATCACCTATTCGCAAAATGAAACCACCAATAATGCTTTCATCGATTACGTTTTCTACCTCAATATCTTTACCTGTAAGCTCTTTAGCTTTTGCTAATACTTTGGCCTTTAAATCCTCTGATAGAGCAACCGCAGTAGTTACAGTAGCTAGTTCTATACCTTTAGATTCATCAAATAACTGATTGTATTTATGTGCAACATCACTTAATATATCAATCCTGTTATTGCTTATTAAAGTATCTATTAGGTTTAATATAGACTTACTGGAGTTTTTAAAAACTTCCAATAAAATGGATTTTTTTATGGACGAACTTACCACAGGGCTTTTAAGCGTATCGCTTAAATCTTTGCTTTGCGAAATAGTAGTGGCAATAAGTTTCATCTCCGTATTTAAAACGTCAGCCGTTTTTTCATCTGAAGCTAAACTTAAAACTGCCTTTGCATAACGTATTGCTGCTCTTGCTCCTGCCATGATTCTTAATTAAATTTTGTTTCACCTAACATAGACTCAACCAATTTTAGTTGTTTATCACTGCTAGATAATTCTTCACGCATTACTTTCTCTGCAATTTCAATAGATAAATTAGCCACTTGGGTTTTTAACTCGGCAATAGCCGCTTTCTTTTCGCTTTCAATAGCTGCTTGAGCTTGCTCTATTATCTTATTGGCTTGATCTTGAGCTTCACCTTTGGCATCTTCAATCATTTTATTCTTGATGTCACGGGCATCTTTCAACAAAGATTCTCTTTCCATTCTGGCCTCTTGCAATAACTTTTGGTTATCTGCTTGAAGATTTTGCATTTCTAATTTTGCTTTTTCGGCAGATTTTAACGCATCTTCTATACCGCTTTCTCTCTTCTCTACAGCATCAAGAATGGGTTTCCAAGCAAATTTTCTTAAAAGTAAAACTAAACCAATAAACAATACTAATTGCCAAAAGAATAATCCTATTGAAAAATCATTAATTAACTTTTCCATTTATATCTATGTTTTAATAAATATTAAATTTAAAAAAACAGCTTTAACCAACCGTTAAAGCTGTTTTTCTTACTTTTTTTATGCTGCAAATAAAGCAGCAAATCCAATACCTTCAATAAGTGCTGCTGCAATAAGCATAGCTGTTTGGATTTTTCCAGAAGCTTCTGGTTGACGCGCAATTGCATCCATTGCAGATCCACCAATTCTACCGATACCTAAACCAGCACCGATTACGATTAAACCTGCTCCTACAATAGTTGGAATTTCCATAAATATATATAATTAATTAAACATTCTTTTTAGTGGTCGGCGTGATTATGTTCTTCTACTGCCGATCCAAAATACAATGCTGATAACATTGTGAAAATATAGGCTTGTAAAGCAGCTACCAATAGTTCTAACAATGATAAAGCAAATGCCAAACCAAATGATAATGAACTTCCTAACCAGTTTTTGAAAATAAACATTAAACCAATAATACTCATTAATACAATATGTCCCGCAGTAATATTTGCATAGAGACGAATTAATAATGAAAATGGTTTAATAAGTGTTCCTAACAATTCTATTGGTGCTAAAATAATTTTCATGGGCCATGGCACGCCTGGCATCCAAAAAATATGCCCCCAGTAGCTTTTGTTGGCCGTAAAAGTTGTTATTAAATAGGTTAACAATGCCAAAGCTAATGTTACAGCAATATTGTTTGTTACATTAACTCCAAGCGGTGTTAAACCTAATAAGTTTATAATCCATATGAAAAAAAACACGGTTAACAAGAAACTCATGTAACGCTTATAATGTTTTTTCCCAATGTTTGGAATGGCAATATCATCCCTGATGTATAGAATAATAGGCTCTAAAAATCGTCCTGCTCCATTTGGCACAGTATTACCTTTTCTATATTTCCCAGCCATTCTACTAAACATGAAAAACATAAGTAAACCAATAGCAAAAATGGTAAACACATTTTTTGTAATAGAAAAATCTAAGGGTTTTTCGTTGGTTGCATGATGTTCTTCATCATAATTTATAGTTCCAGACGCATCTGTTTTATAAATTTTACTATGATATGACTTGTAAAAACTTCCGTCTACTTCAGCAACTGATTCTCCATGATGTAACTTTGAAGAAGAAAAAACTTTTAACCCATTGTCCCATAAAATGACTGGCAATGGAAAACCAATATGCTTAGTTTCACCTGATTCTGTTTCGTAAGAAAACAAACTGAAGTCGTAAGAATCCTGTAAATGGTGCTGGATGTATTCTTTTATTTCTGTTTTTTTGTCGGTTTTTACTTCAACATGCTCTGCTTCCTCTTGTCCAAAGAAAAAAGAGGTAGATAAAAACAGTAATAATGTTATAGGTTTTAAAGATATTTTTCTTCGCATATCACTCTAAATAATAGTGGCTTAAAAATCGCTGCAAAGGTATGTTTTTATGTCAAAAACAAAAATAATTTTATGTTTTATTTCATCACTAAAATTGAACTCTATTTATGGCACTATTAATCCATAGTATTTAACCATTTACTAAGGCTTATGGTTTCTAGAATCAAGCCCACTGCATAGGGTATAAAAAAGGCGGCAAATTCCAGCCTAGAGATATGATTGTCAAGCTTATAAAAAGGATAAAAGAAGATAAAAAATATAGCGAATTTTAGAGCACTACCAACCAAAAACAGAAAACCTAATTGGCTTTTATACTTTTTCCTTAAGGCATAAAGAATCCCAAAAACAGCTATAATTAAAAATAAGTTAGCAATATATGAACCAATTATTCTGTCATTGAATAACGGGTAATCTAAAATATTCAGAACAGTTAAGTGAATACCAAATACAATTAGCAATAAAACAATCGCTTTTATTGTAAAACTTGAAAAGGGATTGCTCATTTAATATTTAATTTTATTGACCTGCTTAATGACCATGTAAAGAGAAATGGCAACTCCCAAAAGCGTGGTTATGATTATGAACAATTTATCACCATGGTAGAATTTAGTATCTAACCATTTGCCTAAAATAACAAATAAGTAAATGGTAACACCCATTTGAATGGCTATACCAGAAAGTATAGCAAGGTTTTTAAGCTGTTTTTCCGGTTTCTTGTTCTCGTTGTTGCTCACTTTTATTCATTTCTTTTACGGTGCCTTTCATGATACACGTTACATTAAAAGTGGCTCCCGGCTCTACAGCCAATTTACCAGCAACAACTTCGCCTTCTATATGTGCCGATGCTTTTAAAGTTAATGTGCCCGAAAGTGCTAACTTACCCGAAAATTTACCCTCAAAATAAGCATCTGTTCCTTGTAGTGTTCCTTTAAGTAAGCCCGATTTACCAACAACAACTTTTCCCGTTGTTTTTATATTACCTTCAATGGTTCCGTCTATTCTAAAATCGCCCTCACTATTAAAATCGCCTACAATTTTTGTGCCTAGAGAAATAATGTTTTGATTTGATGTGTTTTCTACCATTTGTCTTTCTTTTTTATTATCAGAGAACATAATATTATTATTTAATTATTGCCAATATTTAAATACATATCTAAATTCTTATGAATTTGAATAATTTGATAATTTGCAGATGATATTGCAAAGTAGGGTTCCTTAATTGTTTGTTTATCTTCTTTAGTTAATAATTGGTCAAAGGTTTTTGCTACTTGTTCATTTTTTAACCCATGAACGATAACAAATGTGGTGTCTTTATTGTAAACATCTTTTGATGAACTTAGCTCGTAATACTTTAGCTTGCTTAATACGGTATCTAAAGATACTTTAAAACTTTCTATACTTTCTTTTTTAGAATTGTGAAAGCTAAAAACCACTTTAAAATTATTTTCTGGAGTATCCACTATAAAATCTTTACTGGCTATTTTAGGCAGCACTTGTCCTTCAATATCTTGAGCCTGTTGACCTTCGGCTGTATTAGCATAGGTAATGGCAATATAATTTATGCCTTTGGCGTAAGCATCATACCCATATAAACGTCCCGACGCCGTTGCTTTTAACAATTCCAATTTAGGTACTATAGGTTCACCATCAAACATAGTTATATACTCTTCAGTTTTAGTGATCACGGCATCATATTCTTGGTTTTCAAGCTTCCCATACAGTGTTTCATATAAACTTTCTGGACTATTTTCATCTTTGGCAGAAGCAAGTTCTGGATTGCTTAAAATAGTTGCATATCTTGATTCAGGATAATTTGAAACAATATCATTTTTTGCAATCTTGGCTTCGTCGTTTTCACCTAAAGCTTCATAAATCTTATACAGATTGTATTTAGATGGCAATATCAATCGTTCCTCGGGATTGCTTTGAAGTAAATTTTGTAATTTGTCTTTGGCCAATTCGTATTCATTGAATTTTTCTTTATAAATCAATCCTAATTGATAGTATGCATAATTGCGTTCTCTGGAAATACTGTCAATGTCTTTTTCTTCGGAAGGAATTTTGGATATGTAATATTGTGGGTCAAACAATTCGCTTTCGGTAGCCGCAGGTATAACGTTGTTTGACAAAACATCTGTATCGATGTTTGATGCATTTTTAATACCCCATCGCCAATCGTCTTCTAAAGTCCGGTCACCCCAAATTTTAACAAACTCGTTTTTACCATAAGCAACTGTTGTTGGATTGTAAAAATAGAAGGAGGCCGCTTGATTGGGCAGGCCCCCAAATCCCGAAGGCATTACATTTCCTTGGTTATTGTTTACGGTTATGAGCCCTTGGTTTCTTACCTGCGCTTCTTGCCTTTCTTTTTGTTTTTCAGTTTGAATTTTAAGTTGTTCTACGAACGTTTCAAAATAAGATAACCTATCGGATTCCGGTAAATTAACAATTTTTAAAATGCTATCATTCGTTTGGGCTATGCCTTCATAATATATAACATCTTCCAGATTATCTCTTTTCCGCTTTATGGTTCTATATGCTTTAGAGTTTTCTGCCAATTTGGTCATTGTGCTATCATAATAGTTACCAGCATCTCTGTAAAGGGCTTTATCAAAATTCATGTTTCCAAGAATTTCATAATTTCGGGCCATTAATATAGCATCTTGGGAATTTGTTCGTAACGACTTATTAAAGTATTGTTTGGATAATATTTCTGAATTGGTTTTAAGATAAAACTCTGCTATCTGGTGGTATATTTTATCTAAAAAAGGACGGTTTTCTCTATTTTCTTCAAGGTTGGTTAAGTGTTCCAATAATTCAATGGTATTCCCGTTTTCATAATCGAAGTTTTTTACTTTTTCAATTTCTGCACTAATAAGATACATACGGGGTATCTTTCGATTTAATTTAATCACCTTGTCAAAAGCATACACAGCGCTGTCTCTATAACCTAAAGCATTGTAAAGTTGTCCTTGAATAAAGCTATAACGCCCTCGTTCTTCATTTCTTTTGGTCGCATTTGCAGCAATTTCTAATTTAGTAATTGCACTGTCAATGGATTTTCTGTTAATATAAGCTTGAGCTAGAATAGATGTGGCGTCTGCAAGATCTTGGTCTTCTAAAACTTCTTGTTTTAATAACCGTTTCAGGTTTTTAATGGCCAACTCATCATTTTCTAAACGGATATTGGTTTTTTCTCTCCAGATTTTAGCCTGATTAATTTTATCACTAGCGGGGTATTTATATAATATGTAGTTAAAGGCTTCAAGTGCGGGCACAAAACGTTGGTCAAAATACCTGGCCTTACCCAATAATAAATACGCTTCGTCTATTTGTGGATTTTTTTCTTTGCCTTCAATATCCATTCCATGCATTTGGATGGCTTTAACGGCCTTTTCCTCAGCTCGAGAAAAAGATTCGTTCTGGGATTGTCCAGGCATTATAATATCTTCAAACACTTCCATGCGCTCAATGGGTAAGATGTCCCAATAATTATCGAAATAACTTTCGTTTAAATTAGAGCGTCCCTCTTCTAAAGCGTTGTAGCCATTATAAAGTGCATTGTATTCAGCCGTTATTGCATGAAAATTTCGGCTAATGAATTTGTCTTTTTTTCTTGAACAACTTGTTACAAAAAAAACAGAGAAGCCAATAACTGTTATTAATTTAAAAAATGTTTTCAATACGCTTGTTGCTAGTCAAGTACATAACTACAAACTAGTATTTATAGTATGTACTTGGGTAAAAATAAACATCTTTTTTGATTAACTTCTAAAATCAAACAATTTTTAGACGAGTTGTTAATTGGTAAAATGGGCTTCCAATTCCTTTAAAGTGGCTTCGTTAGTGGCCAAGTCTTTTACTATTTTACCTTTTTCCAATACAACAATACGTTCACAAACATCTGTAACATGCATTAAATCGTGACTAGAGATTAAAACGGTTACCCCCTTTTTCTCAGCTAAATCCTTAATAATGCCTTTAAGCCTTATTTGTGTAGTGGGATCTAAATTTGCAAAAGGCTCATCTAAAACAATAACTTCAGGATTTCCTATTAATGCCGCCACGATACCAACTTTTTTTTGATTTCCCTTACTTAAATCTCGCAGATATTTTTTTTGGTTTAAAATCTCACCATGAAAAAAATCTTCAAATTGAGATAACAAAGCATCAACATCAGCTTTGTTTTGGTTTCGAAGTTCGCCAATAAAATAAAAATATTCTTCGGCAGTTAAATAGCCAATTAAAAAACTTTCGTCAATAAAAGCGGATGTAAAAGGTTTCCAGTCTTCGCTTTCATTCACTTGGATATTATTGGTTTTTATAAACCCTGTTGTTGGTTGAATTAAATCTAAAAGCAAACTAAAATACGTGGTTTTACCTGCTCCATTGTTTCCAACTAAACCAAAACTTTGCCCTTTAGGAATGTCTAGCGATTCAATATTTAAAACTAAATTATTATTGTATTTTTTTGAAAGATTTGATGTTGTTATCATTTTTGTAATATGTTATTTGTTTTCATCGAAAGCATTAATCATTTTATATTTTGACTCTAGATATTTTGCAGTAATAACTCCCATTAATTTTTGATGCAGCACAATACCTGCAACTCCAAAGACAGCTATTATTAAACACGCCACCTCAAACCCAACCAGAAAGTAAAAAAGCGCAAATAAGCCCATTGGAAGGATTAACAAAGGAATCCCTATAAGCCATTGTACCGCTCCAGTGCCCTGATAATTAAAGGCAGCTTTTTGACTTAAATCAATTTTCTTTCTGTTAAATGAGCCACCATACAAAATAACATGTGTATTAACGCCTACATTGTAGATAGCCGCAGCAAAATGTGCCAATAAAATTTTCCATCCAAAAAATACATATGGAATGCCCAATACAAAAAGTATAATCACACTTACGGACATTAGAGTAAATTTTGATTTTAAATATTGCTCGTACTTGATATTTTGACTCATTAGCAATTTATAATAACCGCTATCCCAGGCAGGAATAAATTGACCAAAGTTTATTAAAAAAATTCCTGTTGAAAAAACGCCTATAAATACAAAAAACCATGGTAAATTTTGATAGGTTGGTTGTGGATAAAAAAACAACCCGTAAAGTAACCCTAAAGCCAGCATCCAAACCGAGGATTTTGTTCGTTTGTTACGCCAAATAAGTTTTAAATCTAATTTCATAAAAGGAGCAATGTCACCAAAGTTTTTTGTCCATTCTAAATTAGATGCATTTACCTCTTTAATTTTTGTTTTTAAGCCACTGTCTAAAAATAACTTTTGCCTTAATAATTTAAAATTAAACCAATACAAGATGCCAAGTATAACTATTAGGGTTATATTGAGTATTGGTGTTTTGTAAATAGCATTAAACCCATTGGATATGATATTACTAAAAGAAATGATATTAAAATGATTTAAGGCATACAAACCTCCTGTTAATAAAACAATCGGAAGGATTGATAATTCGGTTTCGGCAGAGAAACTTTCAATAATAAAATTTAAGAAATTAATTATTAGCGTTACTAAAACCAATCCTATCATCCATCCTAAAACTGCACTAGTAGGATAATCTTTAATTATTAATGTAATACCAAAAGGCACAATTGCAAAAAGTGGTAAAAAATTAAAAAACGATAAAGCCGATTTTCCTAAAACAAAGTTTACAATATCTCTTCTTTTTATTGGTAATTGTAAAAGTGGTTTCACACTCATTACTGGAAGTTTTTGAAAGAAAAACCTAAAAATTAAATCGGATAAAATCCAATAAAAAAGTACGCTATTAACAATTAGCAAGGGGTCTTTATCTGGGAATGCCTCTTTAAGACCGGGATATAAAAGCAATCCCATTCCTAAAAAAAGTATTATAAAATAAAGCGATATAAATCCCATAAATATTTTAATGCCTAAGCTTTTCCCAAAACTAGCAGACCTTAAAAACGACTTCCACTCTAAACTTAAAAATTGTTTTACCATAAGTTTGGTTAGTTGTATTTTTGAGCGATTCCTTGTAATTCCATTCCCCAAGATTGACCCATCAGCATGCCCTTTTGGGTTAGACTCAACTGCTTTTCAGCAAGTTTTTTGCCCAAATCGGTATGGTAAAAAGCAACTAATTCTTTTATTTCGGCTTGAGTAAACTCAGTCATATATAAATCCGCTAATTTATCATACAGCCCATCTAAAGTGGCGTTAGCTTCCTTTTGGTAAGCTTCCTTATTTGCTTCAGACACCATGGTGCCAATTTGAGTAATGGCATTATCAAAAGCAGCTCCAGAACCTGTTAATTTAATGAATTCGATAGTTTCTTTTTTAAATTCAGAAGTGTCTTGAGCTTGAATGACGGCAGTAACAACTAAGAATAATACTAGCAATATTTTTTTCATGATTTTAGGTTTTTAATGATTAGTGATTTATTTGATAAATTAGATTTCCTTTTATTAGTAAAAATTTTACAATAATTGTTACAATCAAAATTTAAATTTACAAATCTACTTCCCTATTTTTGCAAAAAACATTAATAAATGTCGTCATTTCACAAACTCACAGTAAAAAACATCCACAAAGAAGCCAATAAAGCCATTAGTATTGCTTTTGATGTTCCTGAAAACTTAAAATCGTTTTTCCTATTTAAAGCTGGACAATATATTACCATAAAAAAAGACATTAATGGTAATGAATTAAGACGCGATTATTCCATTTGCTCTTCGCCAAAAAGTGGTGAGTTAAAAGTGGCTGTGAAAGAGGTGAAAGATGGCACATTTTCTTCTTATGCAAATAATGAATTAAAAGTGGGCGATGTGTTAGATGTCGCGCCTCCCAAAGGTCGTTTTGTGTTTGAACCTAATGACAATAAAACTAAAAACCTTGCTGCTTTTGCTGCTGGTAGTGGTATTACCCCCGTTTTAAGCATTATAAAATGCGCTTTAGAAGAAGAAATACATAGTGAGGTTATTCTAGTTTATGGTAATAAAACCATTGAAGACACCATGTTTTTAAATGAACTTTTAGAGCTTCAACATCAATATAAAGATAGATTTTCAATTCAATTTGTGTTTAGCCAAGCACAAGAAGACAACGCTATTTTTGGTAGAATTGAAAAAAGTACGGTAAATCTAGTGGTTAAAAACAAATACAAACATATTGATATTGATGCTTTTTATTTGTGTGGTCCTGAAACCATGATTCACACAGTAAAAGATGTTTTAACCGAGCATGGTGTTGCTTCGGATAAAATCCATTTTGAACTTTTTAAGGCTGCAAAAGTGGCCGAAATTATAGAAGAAGCCTCTACAACAGGTAAAACTAAAGCCACGATTATTGTGGACGATGAAGAAACAACCATCGAAATGTCCCAAAAACAAACCATTTTAGAAGCTGCTTTGGATGAGGATATGGATGTGCCTTACTCTTGCCAAGGAGGTATTTGCAGTAGTTGTTTAGCACGTTTAAAAGAAGGCGAAGTAACTATGAGGCAAAACAATATTTTAACGGAAAAAGAAGTAGCCCAAGGACTTATTTTAACATGTCAGGCACAGCCTACCTCAGCAACAGTCGTTGTAGATTATGATGATGTGTAAATTAGAAATTTAGAACGCTTCGCTTTTAGATTTTAGACAATTGAAATAATCTTATTTAAAATAGTTTCTGGTAAAATACTACCAGCTGCATTTTCGTAACCTTTAGGATATTTATTACCGTAAATAGAGGTTGGAATTTTAGGGAATTTATTTTTATTAGCAAGTAAGGCATAATCATCTGGTTGATTGAAAGGAACAAATCCAGCAAACGGATGGGTCACGCCCCAAACAGTAACCACTTTTATACCTAACATAGCTGCTAAATGACCATTTCCAGAATCCATGGACAACATGAGATCTAGATTTGAAATCACATCTAGTTCCTCATCAAGTGTCAATTTCCCAGATGTGTTTATGGCGTTTTGAAAAGAACTTTCAACATCATTTAAAATAGCCGTTTCTTTTTTTCCGCCTCCAAACAAAATAATTTTATAGTCTTTTGAAAGTGCCCAAATAACCTGTTTCATTAAATCTAACGGATACATTTTACTTTCATGAGCTGCAAAAGGCGCAATTCCAATCCATTTTGTTGTTTTATGCCCTAATATTGCAGAAACTTTGGAAGTTAATTTTTTGGGTGTTGGAAATGACGGATTACTCAAATCTAAATTAAATCCTAGTTTAATAAAAACCTCAGCATACCGTTGATGGGTTGTTTTTAATTGCTGAAACCGCTCACCAGAAATCAATGCTTTTTTTTCTGCTCTGCCCTTATCAATTTGAACGAACGGTTTTCCGAAGAAAAAGAATTTTAGAATATTGCTTCTTAATACATGATGTAAATCTGCTACGGCATCAATCCCCAATGTTTTTAATTCTTTAGAAAGTTTAAAAAGTCCTAAAACTCCTTTATGTTTACCTTTACCTTCAAACGGAAATAGAGAAACATTCGGTAAATCCCTAAAAAAGGGAAAGAAAAATTCACGGGTTAAAACTGTAATTTTAAGTTGCGGATTCTGTTCTATCAAGGCACGTAAAATTGGTACCGTCATGGCCACATCGCCCATAGATGAAAGACGAATGACTAGCATGTGTTTTGAGTTGGACATTTTAATTTATAAGGATGAGATTCCTGCCTTCGCAGGAATGACCAATTATTTCTGCCCTCGTAATATAGGGTTTAACTCATCATCATTGTACATTTTCATTTGTTTGTAAACTTTCATGTACTTGTCGCCACTTTCAATATCGTAAAGCAACGTATCTATGGCTGTTGACAAATCTACACGCTGCTCAAGTAAAACATCCAATTTTACTTTACAAGCCGCTCTATGTCCGTCAGAAGCATCTGTACGCGTGGCTTCTTCGTTCATGTGATAAATTTTTAAAGCTAAAATTGATAATCTATCAATGCCCCAAGCTGGGCTTTCGGTATTGATTGTTGCATTTGCTTTTGGAGTAACATCCTTATATTTTTCTAACAAATAACTGTCAATATATTCCACCATATCGGTTCTGTCCTGATTGGATGCATCAATTTTACGCTTCAATGTTAAAGCTGCAACGGGGTCGATTTGTGGGTCGCGAATAATGTCTTCATAATGCCATTGTACCGTATCAATCCAACATTTTCTATATAGTAAATGCTCTATTAAGTCGGTTTTTGAGTAGGCGTTTTCAAACGGTTGGTCTACGCTGTTAATAACGTGATATTTTTCAATAACTTCTTGGAATATTTTATTCGCTTTGCTTGTAAACATGATGTATTAATTTAAAGTGCAAACCTACAAAATTTAAACAATAAATAATATTACTTCGGTTTCTGTAGGTTCACGGTTTCCGTTTTATTAAAATTGATATGATAACCGTAAATATAAGTCTAAATAATTAACTTTAACATTCAAATTTGAAAGATAGAACGCACCATGCATATACATAACCTTTCTCTGCAAAACTCTGTATTAAATACCTTTTTATCGGAAATTAGAAATATTCACGTTCAAAAAGATAGTATGCGCTTTAGACGGAATATTGAGCGTATTGGTGAGATTTTGGGATATGAAATGAGTAAACTTTTAAACTATAAATCTTCAACCATTGAAACTCCTTTAGGACATTGTGGCATTGATTTAATTGATAATGATATTGTTTTATGCTCTATTTTAAGAGCAGGCATACCGCTTCATAATGGTTTGCTCAATTATTTTGACACAGTTGAAAATGCGTTTATTTCTGCTTACAGACATCATAAATACAACCCTGAAAGTTTTGAAATTATTGTTGAGTATTTGGCATGCCCCAATTTAGAAAATAAAACACTCATTTTGGCAGACCCAATGCTGGCAACAGGACAATCGATGGTGGCTACTTTTGAAGCCTTAAAGCCTTTTGGAAACCCGAAGGAACTTCATTTAATTAGTATTATTGGCGCAAAAGATGGTGTTGATTTTGTAGATAACCACTTTGATGATTCCACTCATTTATGGATTGCAGCCATTGATGACACACTAAATGATAAGGGCTACATTATTCCCGGACTTGGTGATGCCGGTGATTTAGCTTTTGGTGAAAAACTACAGAAATAATATGATAAAAGGGACGGTAATAAGTGTGAGTAGAAATAACTCCCTAAACCATTTATCTTGAATGGTTTCCACATAATTGGTTATAATAATTGCCAAGGGCGCAAACATAAATAAAAACTCACTTCCATCTTTATTGGGAGCCAAAAAAACGGTAACAAAACTAATAACAATAGCTAAAAAAACGATTTTAAATGCGGGTCTGAATGCTTTTTTCTTGCTTTTAATAGTTCTTATATAAAACAATGAAGCCCAAACACCAAAAGACAGTAACATCGTGATGGCAATTAAAAATTGAGGTGTGTTGTATTTATTAAAATCGTAACTCACATCTGGAAGACTTTTAAAAAATCCGAAAAAAGTATTATTATATAGTATGGATATACTTATTGCAATAACAAAAACTGCTGCAACCCCAACAAAAGGAATAAGCCAATGTTTAATTTTATTGACTGAATATAAAAATAGTGCTGCGAATATCATAACAAAAAACAGAATGGCCCAAAAGTAAAATAGCGATGCTACTGCTATCCAAAAAGCAGCATCAAACAGCTTTTTCTCGGGAGTAATCATGGAGCGTAAACTTATGATTCTTCTGAAACTAAGTAGTATAAAAAAGTTTGCAAATAGAATATTTGTATTTGCAGTAGTTTGAGTTATAGCCAATAAAAACAAACTAAAAAGTAGAATTTCATAACTATTCTTTTTTGTTAAGCTATGCTTACTAACAATAAAATTAACTAATAAAACAGATACAAAACAAAACAAGAACAAACCTATTTGCTTAAAAATATAAGCAACATCTATTGGTTCAATTACTAGCTTTGTTCTAGCCGTTATGAAAGCTAAAAGCGTAATAAAAAACACAATAATGAAATTTATTGGTTTAGATTTTTTAAAAATACTTGTTATCATTAACCGTTTTTGTATTTTTGTTTTGTAAATATACTAACTATGAAGGATTTCTTTTACGCTATACAGGATTTATTTGTTGATGTGCTTTTTGCACCTTTTGATGCCTTAAGAGCATTAGAACTTGAAAGCTGGTTTTTAGCCAATGCTTTCTCATGGATTTTCCTTATTATTGGCTTTGTTGCCATGGTTTACTGGATGATTCAGCTTAAGACATTCAATGATAACAACGAAGAAGATAAGAGCGTTTCAGCTCATTCTTATTTATAAGTCGAAACCAATATCTTTACGATAATACATCTTATCGAAATGTAGTTTTTCTATATTTTGATAAGATTTTTTTATGGCTTCTTGGTACGTATTGCCGTAAGACGTGATTGCCATTACACGCCCTCCAGAAGTAACCACTTTACCTTCTTTTAATTGAGCACCCGCATGAAAGGCTATAGAACCTTCAATGGCATCAATACCTGTAATTTCCTTACCTTTTTCATAATCTTCAGGATAACCGCCAGACACCAACATGATGGTTGTGGCGGCACGCTCATCAATTTCAATATGGATGTTGTCTAATGTCCCATCGGCCATGGCTTGCAAAATGACCACAAAATCATTTTTCAGCCTAGGCAAAACAACTTCCGTTTCTGGATCGCCCATACGTACGTTGTATTCAATCACTTTGGGGTCGTCTCCAACTTTAATTAATCCTATAAATACAAAACCTACATAAGGCAAGTTATCTTTCTTAAAACCGCTTATAGTTGGTTTTACAATGCGCTCTTCAATTTTACTAAGAAATTCGTTGGTAGCAAAAGGTACTGGAGATACGGCTCCCATGCCGCCTGTATTTAATCCGGTATCGCCTTCGCCTATACGTTTGTAATCTTTAGCTGTTGGCAATATTTTATAATGTTTACCATCTGTCAACACAAAACAACTTAACTCGATGCCATCTAAAAATTCTTCAATCACCACTTTGGTACTTGCTTGTCCGAATTTAGATTCCACCAACATGCTCTTCAATTCCGCTTTAGCTTCATCTAAATCATTTAAAATAACAACGCCTTTCCCTGCTGCCAAACCATCTGCTTTTAATACGTAAGGCGGATTCAAAGTTTCTAAAAAAGCATAACCTTTCTCTACAGTTTCTTTTGTAAAACTCTCATAAGCTGCCGTTGGAATGTTATGTCGAAACAAAAATTCTTTGGCAAATTCTTTACTCCCTTCTAATTGTGCGGCGGCTTTTTGCGGACCAATAACAGAAATGTGTTTAATGGTCTCGTCATTTAAAAAGAAATCATGAACACCAAGAACCAATGGGTCTTCCGGGCCAACCACAACCATATCAATATCTTTATCTAAAACCAGTTCTTTTATAGCTTCAAAATCGTTTACACCAATATTCACATTGGTTGCTATAGTTGCAGTTCCAGAATTTCCTGGTGCTACAAATAATTGTTTACATAACGGACTTTGAGCGATTTTCCAAGCGAATGTATGTTCCCTTCCGCCAGAACCTAGAATTAGAATATTCATTGTGATTTCTATTTTATGTGGTGCAAAAATAAAATTAATGAGCCGAATTCAAGAATATTTTTTATTTACTTTACAAAAATTACTTTCAGCTTGAAATTATTTGATCTTTCATTAAAATTTAATGGCTTCCCCATAGAGAAAGCTAAATCTGTTTTGAAAGCTATTCAAAATGAAAAGGACTTTTCAGATTATGTTGAAACAAAAAAGCAAGAGATTGTTTCTTATCATTTAAAACACAATCCGTTTTATAAAACATTTGCAAAAAACATCAACGTAATAGATTGGAATACTATTCCCGTAATGACTAAGCGCGATTTACAACAGCCATTGGCTAATCGCCTTTCGGAAGATTTTTCAAAAAAAAGCGTTTACATCAATAAAACATCGGGCTCCTCTGGTGACCCGTTTATTTTTGCAAAAGATAAGTTTAGTCATGCCTTAACATGGGCTGGATTTATGGATAGATATAACTGGTATAATCTAGACTTTAACACCTCTAAACAAGCACGGTTTTATGGCATTCCTTTGAATAAAAAAGGATATTACAAAGAGCGCATTAAAGATTTTTTAAGCAACCGTTACCGATTTTCAGTGTTTGATTTGAGTGATGCCCAACTTGAAAAAAACCTAAAAAAATTTGAATCAACCCAATTCGATTATATCAATGGTTATACAAGTTCCATTGTTCAGTTCGCTAAGTTTTTACAACGAAGAAACATTGTTCTTAAAGATGTTTGTCCGACATTAAAAGCATGTATTGTCACTTCTGAAATACTTTTTGAAGACGATAAAAAATTATTGGAAGCCCATCTTGGAGTGCCTATAATCAATGAATATGGTGCAGCCGAATTAGGCTTGATTGCCTTTCAGAATACAAATGGGAAATGGATGGTAAATAATGAAGATTTATTTATTGAAATTCTAGATGAAAACAACCAGATTTTGTCCTACGGACAAGAGGGCCGTATTGTTATAACGGCTCTTTATAATAAAGCCCATCCGTTTATTCGATATGATTTGGGCGATATTGGTAAACTTTCAAAGGATAGCACAGCCAAAAACCCAATTCTTGGAGCATTAATAGGCAGGACCAACGATATTGTTATGTTGCCTAGTGGAAAAAAAGCTGCAGGATTGACGTTTTACTATGTTACAAAAACGGTTATTGAGGATGGCGGAAACGTCAAAGAGTTTATTATTGAACAACTTAAAATAGATACTTTTAAAATAAGCTATACTAGCAGGGAAGAACTTTCTAGAGAAAAAATTAAAGATATTAATAAGGCGATTGACACCTATTTGGAATCTGGATTATCGATTGTTTTTGAGAGAAAGGAATCTTTAAAAAGAAGTAACCGAGGTAAAATGAAGCAATTTAAGTCTTATTTGTAGAAACGGTTTGTTTTGACTTTATGAAAAAGTGTTCAAATAAAAACAGGGTCATATAATAAATAGATTTTATTACTGAAAACCCTAATCCCTTTCTGTAAACCCAGTAATTGTATTGTATCAAATTAAATTTGTTTGAGGACATGGACGCTTCCCGCACTCTATAATACGCTAATGATTCTTCAATGCTTTTAGCGGCTTTCCCGGACTTTTTAATGGCAGTCAACCAAAGTGACCAATCTTGCCGTTTACGTAGGTTACACGATGTTATTTTGCCTAATGCTTTAGCGTTATAAATCCCTGTTAAGTTGCCAATATAATTACTTTTTAAAAGTTTTTTATATGTTAGTGTCTGTAAGGCTTTTATTGTTTTATTTAACGGCTCTCCTTTTTCATTTATTAAATCATAGCTACTAAAACATACATCACAATGAGTCGTTTCCATAAAAGCTAATTGCTTTTCTAGTTTATTTGGTTTCCATACATCGTCTCCATCTAAAAAAGCTATATAATCCCCTTTAGCAGCCTCAATCCCTTTGTTTCTAGTTATCGCTGCTCCAAGATTCTTTTCGTTTATTATAAGACTTATATTGGAATGTACTTTTAGAAAAGGCTGGACTATTTCTAAAGTTTTATCTGTTGAAGCGTCATCAATGAGTAAGAGTTCCCAATTTGAATGGGTTTGATTGATGACACTGTTTATTGTTTCTGAAATATAAGCTTCAGAATTAAACATGGGTGTTATTATAGAAACTAAGGCTCCCAAGATTTTAATATGCCTTTTTTTCTCCCTTTAAAGCATTTACTAATGTTTGAATGATGATTTTCAAATCCAACAGTAAAGACCAGTTTTCTATATAAAAAATATCATACTTTACCCGCCCAATAATATCTTTATCGGCTTCAATTTCACCTCTAAAACCGCTAATTTGAGCCAATCCTGTAATACCAGGTTTTACAAAATGTCTCACCATAAACTTATCCACTTTTAATGCATACATATTGGTATGTATTACCATATGTGGGCGTGGACCCACAACTGACATTTCTCCAAAAAGAACATTGAAAAATTGAGGTAATTCGTCTATGCTTGTTTTCCTAATAAACTTACCAATTTTTGTTATGCGTTGATCGCCCTTCTTTGCTTGGGATAAGTGGGCATCATTATTGGGCGTCATTGACCTGAATTTATAACAATCAAACTCTTTATAGCTAAACCCATTTCTTGTTTGTTTGAAAAAGACTGGACCTCTAGATTCTAATTTTATCAATATGGCTAAAATGGGTGTTAGCCATGACAATACGAAAATGATAATGAACGAAGATAGTAGAATATCGAATAATCGTTTAACAAACTTATTGATAGGTTCTTGTAATGGAATTGCTCTTAATGATAAAATGGGAATGTAATCGTAATACTCGTACTTGAGTTTTTTAGAAAAAATATCTTTATTGTCGGGAATAAACTTAAGCTCCCTTAAATTATTATCAGCAAAATCAATCAGTTTATTAATCTGTTTATTAGATAATTCAGCTACAGAAAAATAAATTTCATCAATATCATTTTCAATAACATATTTAAAACAGTCATCCAATAAAAAGCTCTCATTATTAGTGTCAAATTGTGCCTTAAATAAATACCCAAAATCTAACCGAGTTTTAAATGTTTTTATTAATTGTCTAGTCTTATCGTTGTTACCAATAACAATTACTTTTCTTGTATTTCCCCTCAATATCTCTCTGTACTTTTTTAATAAATAGAAAGTTAAAAACTTAACTATAAATATTAATAAAAAAGCAAACAGTAAATAATCACCTAAGGCTAGTCTGCTAATGTTTGGTTGTTTGAAAAACCCTATAAATGCATAAAGAATAACCGCAAAAGCTATAAATTGTTTGAAAAGAAGAGGAAATAGCTGAATGATTCTGGTATGCCTCTGTACTTGATAAAAATGGTTTTTAAGAGTGATTATTATCCACAATATGGATATATAAATACTAAACACATAAATATTGTTTAGGTTGATTTCAAAAAGAAAAATAGACCCATTTAGTATCACTAAATCAATGAATCCAAATAATGGTTTTATTAAACCTGAATATCTCCCCTTCTTGAACCTCAATTCTATGATTTTATATGATTTTTAAAATCCTTATGCTCACTTTTATAAAGTTCTTCTGCTGTTAAGCTTTTAAAATAATCATAGGTGATTTTCATTCCTTCGGCTCTATCAACCTTAGGCTCCCAGCCTAGTAATTTTTTTGCTAAAGAGATATCCGGTTGTCTTTGCATGGGGTCATTAACCGGTAAATCTTTATAAATTACTTTTTGGGTTGTTCCCGTTAGCTTTATAATTTCCTCAGCAAAATCCTTAATGGATATTTCATGTGGGTTTCCAATATTTACGGGATATTCGTAATCGCTTAACAATAAACGATAAATACCTTCCACCTGATCATCCACATAGCAGAAAGAACGTGTTTGCGATCCATCGCCAAAAATAGTTAAATCCTCACCTCTTAATGCCTGTCCCATAAACGCTGGAATAACCCTGCCATCATTAAGTCTCATTCTTGGGCCATACGTATTAAATATTCGAACAATTCGTGTTTCTAGACCATGAAATCTATGGTACGCCATAGTGATAGATTCTTGAAAACGCTTGGCTTCATCATAAACACCTCTGGGACCTATGGTATTTACATTTCCATAGTAATCTTCTGTTTGGGGATGCACTAATGGGTCTCCGTAAACTTCTGAAGTGGATGCAATTAAAATACGTGCTTTTTTTGCTTTTGCTAAGCCTAATAAATTATGGGTGCCTAATGAGCCTACTTTTAATGTTTGGATGGGGATTTTTAAATAATCTATAGGGCTAGCGGGAGATGCAAAGTGTAAAATATAATCAAGTTCACCATCAATTTTTATGAACTCTGTTATATCATGTTTAATAAATTCAAAATTAGGATGATTGTTTAAATGAGCTAAGTTCTTTTCGTCGCCCGTAATAAAATTATCCATTCCTATTACATAATATCCTTCTTTAATAAAGCGGTCGCATAAATGAGACCCTAAAAAGCCTGCGGCTCCTGTTATTAGAACTTTTTTCATTTCTTTACTATTTTGATTTTAAATATTAATAATATTGACGGTTACAACGTTTTCCAAATCTTTTCTAATTAACAAATATTACTTTTATAATTTTGTTTTGGGAGACCAACATTGTAGTTTACAAGTCTGAATATTTTGACCGTGTTAACAAGTATTTTCAATTGTAATCATTACTTTTTAATAATCTTCCATACAAATATAAGGTCTTAAATAAAATTAAGAGCAACTCTCTATATTTTTAATAATTCCATTTTAAACTTGTCTAGAACTTCTTTTTGAGAAAACTTATCATTAACAAAGCGTTTAGCATTTAAACCCAACTCCTCTCTAAGTTTCTTATTATCTATTAATGAAAGAATGCAATCTGTAATCGCTTTAACTGAGCTTCCGTCAAAATAATAACCTCCTTGTGACTCATTAAAAATTGTAGCCACTTCACTTTTCATATTACCAGTAACAATAGATGGTTTGCCACTTGCCATCATCCCTAATAATTTAGAAGGCATGACCGTGTCTATCACATCTGTTTTTTGAAATAAGACATGTAAATCGGCGCTCGATAGTAAAAGAGGTAATTCATCAAAAGGAACTAAATTATAATGCTTAACAAATTTAAATGGCTTGAATCTATTTATGACATTTTCTTTTTCAGCTCCTTCTCCTACTATAATGACATCTATATTTGGTGTGTCTTTTATTTCATTTATAAAATCAAAAAAAATATCCCAATTTTGTTTTGTTCCTATATTACCCGAATATAAAATTTTAAAATCATTTGAATCTAAATATGTGTGTGGTTTATTAAAATCTTTATCAAATAAAGAAATATCAATCCAGTTTGTTAAATAATAAGATTCAACGTTTGCTTTTTGTTTTAATTTATTCAACATCCCATAGCTGATTGTTGAAACAACATCAGCTTTAGATAAAAGCTTTTTTTCTATCCATAGCAATCCTTTGAAAATAGGTTCTGAATTACCTTTTAGTAGTCCAGACTCAATGGCTGCATCAAACTCAAAATCTTGAATATGAACCCATAATTTTGATTTATATCTTATTTTTAAAAACCATCCTAATAATGCCGAAGTGGTAAAAGGTATAATTGAAATAACGATGTCTGGTTTAGTTACACGAAAAAGATTGATGAAATTTCCAATTGTAAAACTGATTAAATGAATTATTCGCTTGGAAAAAGTAGGATTACTTGGAACGTATTGTTTACTTCTTAAAACTTTAACTCCTTTGATTGTTTCCTTAAAAAAAAATGATTTAGACATATAATCGTCTCGTATTTTCCATTGTGGGTAATACGGAAATCCTGTAATAACAGTTACTTCAAATCCATTTTGCGATAAATATTCTGCCTTTTGAGTAGTATACAAACCAATAGCAGTATCCTCTGGATAATAATTAATGCCTATGATTAAAATCTTATTCAAATTCATATAGATTTAAAAAACCGAAAAAACTGATAACAAAAGAGATTAATAATACCCCAAACTGTCTCTCTATTAAATTCTCACTAAACAACCCGAAAAAAATAATTATCAAAACAGAAAAAAATATTATATCCTTTTTTAAGAAGGCTAATTTAAAATTAAAATATAAATAATAAATAAACAGCGCAATACCTAATATTCCAGTTGCCAACCAAACGCTCAAAAACTGATTATGGGTGTTATATTCGCTATCTCCACCATATTTACCTATAAATATGTTCGAAACTTCATTTTTAGTAGATGTAAAACCCATACCTAATATCCCGTTACGTTCTAATAGTTCAAAACTAGAAAGATATAGTGCATATCTAATATTTGTAGAATTATTCATGTCTACTCTATATGAATATGTTTTTGGTTCTATTATTTCTTTCAATCTTTTGTTATAAAATAAAAAACAACACAAGATTATAAATGTTAAAATAAACGTTATAATTAACTGCATCTTATTGATTTTAAATAACTTAATTATGACTACCATTGTTATAATGAAAAGAGATAATATCGTCATTTTACTTGATAGTAGCAATACAAAGCAAAGATATATTAGTCCTCCAATTACATATATATATTTTTTTCTGACGAAAAAAAGTTTAAAAGAAAATACTACACTTATTGCGAAAAATATTGAAACATAAATAGGGTCAAGTTCGATGTAAGGAATATATCTAATAGAATTTCTTAAAGTTTCAGGATCAAAAAAAGATTTCCACCACACTTTAAAATTAAAAAGGTAATTTATATAGGCCAGCAGAATATAAATGAAAGAGGCCAGAAAAAAACTCATATACAATGTATTTCTTAAAAAAACAAGATTCAGTTTTTTTGTTCTTAAATTATATAAAATTAAGAAAAATGCGAGGGGTATTAGAATAAATGGTATGGACCTCTCTATAAATTTAAAGTCTGCTTTGTTTAAATGGATTAATCCTAAAATGAAAATGAAAAATGGAATAGAATATATAAAAAAATACTTGTTAAACTTGAAAGTAAAACTATTATTTCTAATACTCAATAACGAGTTTAACACTAAATAAAAAACACAAATCCATTGTAGCTTATATGGTATTATAATTAATAACCCGAATAGTAAAATTGAACTATTTTTTTTTAAAAGGTTTATACAGTACATGTCCCTCATCTTTCTTTATGGAACTTTGCGGGGGTGCCAAAATAAATTTTATTCGATTCTAGATCACAAAAAACGCTGCTCCTTGCTCCTACAATAGCTCCTTTTTTTATGTTCACACCCGGGGCCACATAAACATCTGTTGCTAACCAGCATTCATCTTCTATTGTTATTGAATCTTCACTAATTGGAAAATCTATTCTTTTATAGTTATGAGATCCCGTGCATAAATATGTTTTTTGAGAAATAACCACGTTTTTCCCAATAAAAATATTACCTAAAGAGTAAAAAACAACATCATCACCTACCCAACTATAATCCCCAATTTTAACTTTCCACGGATAAGTAAATCTCGCTGAAGGTCTTATAATAACTTTTCGTCCAATTTCAGCTCCAAAACATCTTAACAAAAGATTTCTCCAACCATATAAAACTTGAGGAGACATTCTAAATAGTGTAGCTTGAACAATCCACCAAAGCTGAACGGTGAATTTAGATCTACCCCTAAATTCATTTGGTGTTTTAAATAAACTCAAATTCTGTTTCATTTTGATTTAAACACTTTTAAAACATTATTAACAAAATCTTGCTCATTGAAATTGTCTGTAATTATTTTATGATTTATTTTTAATTGAGTATGATCAAAATTATTAATTAAAATAACTTTATAGATATCTATGGCCGAACCTGACTCAACAAAATTTATTTCATTGTTTTGAAAAATATCTAATAATGCGTCTTGTCTTGTGCTAATAATATGATTTCCAGATCCCATTGCCTCTAAAATTGAAATAGGAAGCCCTTCAATTTGAATAGAAGGAAATACAAACAAATTTCCCCATTTTAATAAATCTCTCTTTTGGTTATCCATGACCACTCCTAAATATTCAATATGAGGATCACTTTTAATAATACTTAAGATATCTTTTGAAATTTTATCATCAATGTTTCCTGCTATTTTACATCTATAATTGACTTTATCTCGTTTTAAATAAGATAATGCCTTAAAAAACACAAACACACCTTTCTCCGTCATTAAATTACTCAAGTACAATATACGCAACTCTTCAGTTCCTTTTTCAAAAACCTCTTCTTCAGATAAGATGAATTTTGATTCTACAAAGTTAGAAACTATGAAAATTTTTGTTTCATCAATAAATGGAATTAAATTCTTTTTTAATGATTCAGATAAAACAATTCCTTTTGTACAACTTCTTATTGAATAAGCAAATAATCTTTTTTTTAAACCATATAATTTAGAATAAGTTTCCAACAACAAATTACCATGTAAATGAAAAACAATGTCCTTTTTTAATAAACAACCAATAAATATATATGGTAAATATTTAATAACCCCAAAAAAACTTTGACCTGAAGTTATATAAATAACATCCTTATTAAAAATTTTATATGCTTTAAAGTATAAAGAAATATTTAAAAATAACTTATTAAGAGAAAACCTCCCTACATTCTCTTGAAAAAAAGGAAGAGTTGTGTTTATAAAATCTACATAAATATTTCGTTCGGTTAATTCCTTTATTAATAAATCATTTGAAACGGTCACACCCGTAATAGGCTCTTTTAAAGGGCCAATAATTAAAACTTTCATTTTCTTTTTTTAGGCAAATTCTTATATGCCTCCTTAAAAATCCATGTTAAGAAAAGCAAGCTATATAAATAATAAAGATATCGCACAGCAGACCTTAATAAATACTCAAAAGAGTATATAACATATAAAACGGAGATAAAAACTAAAACAAAAGCAAAGATTCTTTTCTTGTTATCAAAAAGTCTTCTTACACGATAATCTATATCTGCAAATATGACCCCAATTGATAAGTAAAAAAATGCACTAAATGTTTTTCCCATTACAAAAACTTGACCATGTGATGTAAAAGGAGCGAATGGATTAATCATTAAATCTGGGACATATTTATAAAAACCAGCAATTGTTCCTGGAAGTGGATTTAAACTAACTAAAATAATATTCCAATCTGGAATTGCTTCTTTTAATGTTTGTATTGTAACGAACACTCCAAAAATAAATGTGTAATAAATATTAAACATAAAGTTCCTTTGAAAATTACTCAAAACGCTATTTTCATTATTAAAAAGACCAGAAAAATAAGGTAGTATTCCATGTTCATCAAATGATCTAAATGTAATCAATAAAGAAAAAATGACAAAACTAAACAACATGTTAAATCCAAATGATAATTTGTTGAATAAATTATTTCCTTTTGCTTGAAAAATTAAAATAAAATAAATTAAAAGATATAGTACAGTAATTCTTGAACCAGTACCGAATGAAAATATCATAAGAACCCAAAAAAAAAGATTACTTAACTTTCTATGGCTTATGTATGTCACCCCAAGAAGAATAACATTAATTAAACTTAATATCTTTATTAAAAGTTGTAATGCTCCGGAGTGATCTGGTGACAAATAAGATGATCTTGTAAAAATATCTAAACCGTAGGTTATAAAATATAAAATAATAATAAACAGTAATAATAATTTAGAAAGAATCACCAAAAAATGAGGATAATTAAACTTGAAAAATAAAGACTCCGTAAAGGAAGTTTTAAATAATATTCTTTTTAATCTAATCGAAGAATTATAATAAATTACAATCCCTAACATAAAAAAATTAAAAGAAAATAAATATTGCTTAATGGTATTTAAAAAATCTATTTCTTTAACATCATCCAAAGAATACAAGTTAAATTTATCATTATAAAAATAAAAATATAATATGCTTAATCCCATTGAGGCTAAAAAAAAGAAAGAATATATGTATACTGGGCTTAGAATAAAAAACCTAATCATCCTTGTTAAAAAGAAAAATAAAATGAAAGTTGTAAAGAGTAATAAAATCATCTTATATTCTATAAAACTAAATCAATCTAATTTCAATTGCCAAAAAGACATATTGTTTTTTCTCAATTAATTTACTAAAGCTATTCATATTGTTTCTCTGTTTTTATCTGTTCATGAAATTCTTAATCATTATTAACGCTTTTACTTCAATTGAAGAAGGTAAAAATAACCTAAAGATATTCATTAATCTTTCTTTCTTTTTTATTTTATTGACTCTTTTCTTATAAAACATTAGTTTATCCTTCTCACTTAATTGTTTTTCAAAAACACTTCTCTTTTCTAAAAATTTTAAATTGGGTTTATTTCCAGCTAGGCTCGAGTTAATATAACTTAAGATCTTTTCATTAAAATCAGTCGAAGCTTGTTCTAATCCCGAAATTGATTGTGGTGTTAGTCTATAGTCTATTAAACATTCTGAAAGATTTTCAATGTCTCCATAGTTCAGTAATTGACACCATAAAAAATGATCTTCAAAGTATTTTCCTATGATTTCCGAATATCCGCCAATTTTAAGTACAATGTCTTTTATATACATAACTGATGGATGAGCTATAATATTCCCATTATTAAGTAAATGCTTTTTGATTGAACGGGTTCGGGTTATAGGGTAGGATCTGCCTAAATACACTCCATTTTCATCTATATAGTTAACTGCCGAACCCAGAAGAACAAGATTAGGATTCTTTTTAAAAGTATTTACTTGAATTTGAATTCTATCTCTTTTAGCAATATCATCAGAATCTATTCTTGCAATCAAATCTCCATTTGCTAGATTTAACCCTATATTTAATGTTGCAGCAAGTCCTTTGTTTTCTTGATCAATTAGAACTATCCTATTATCATTAAACCCTTTCACTATATTTAAAGAATTATCAGTAGATCCATCATTAATAATTATAAATTCGAAATTCGTATAAGATTGCAATAGTATACTTTCTATTGTTTCTCTTACATATTTTTCTCCATTATACAGAGGCAAAATTATGGAAACTAATGGACTACTGTTCATTATATTATTGATGATTTCATTTGTTTAATAGTTAAATTTTAATATCAATTAGTTAATTTTAATCCATTAACATAGAATATTTAAACTTCGTGTAAGTTGTTCTTTTTATTTAATAATAAATGATTTTTTCTATAAAAAAAGAATGTTTTAAGCTAATATAATGCATTATAAAGTGATTAACAATCTTCAGATAAAACAAATTAGGTTATCGTGTAGATTAATTCTTAAATAAATATTTCAATAATATTCTCATGAAATAGACTGTTGATATTAGAAATATTTTAGGACAATAATAAAACACTCTATAAATAGAATCCTCTTTTAGTTTTATATTTAAATAATCTGAATAGATATTTCTTTTGTTTCTTATATCATTAACTAAAGTTTTTGGAGAAACTACTAGAAAATCTAAAAAAGATTTTAATGCTCGTGTTTTTGTGATAAGACGTAACTCCTTATCACAATACTTATCTATAATTTCATTATAAATATAAGAATGAGATAAACCCATTACCGATTTTGTAAAAGGTTTATTTGTATCAGCTAAAACACTTTTCCTATAATAAACTAATTTTTCGGGCGTCCCAAATATTTTACACTTATTACTAAATATTGAGTAAAATAAAAGCCAATCATTGCTACCGTGTAATTCTGTGTAATAGTAACCAAATTTAGATATTCTAAAAACACTAGATATTGTTGGGAAACCTAAGCCGTTTCTTGAAGCATAGTTCAATAATATTCTTCCATCATCATAATATCCAAATGGTTTTTCAAACATCTTATTGGCAGAAATCATCTTTTTTTTGTTAGTAAAATCATACAATAAGTAAAAATTTGAATAAAAAACATCCAATTGTGGGTAATTATTTAGTGATTTTGAGAAAAACTCAACAAAATTTGGTTCTAAAAGATCATCATCCCCTAAAATCATTACAAATTCTGTTTTTGTTAATTCTATGCAGCGATTCCAGTTTGCAAACATTCCAATATTAACCTCATTTCTATAATAATCAACAGTCTTTAATTCACAAGTTTCTCGAAAAAAATTACTATCCGAAGCATTATCTACAACAATTACCTTACATTTAACGGTTTGTAATAATGCACTATCTAAAGCTTGTTCAAAAAAAAGCTCTCTATTATATACTGGTATTGCTATGGTTATTTTATCACAATACTCATTCATTAGTATTTGATTTAAAATAATTAAGGTCTTTTAATACTTCCAAAGGCCATTTCCATGCGTTATACATAAGTTGAACTAAAATAAGAGAAACAGGAAAAGAATATAAGCCCAATTCAGAAAAATTTAAAAATAGTATTATAAAAATGATATTCAAAATGCCTGTTATTATTGTAGGCTTTACAAATGGAATAGTATTTTTAGTAGTTAAAAATGTGGCACAATTTCCATGAGTAATTTCCATTAAAAATACAAATCCAAATAATAGCAATAATAAACGCGAAGGAAGATCCGTATTACTTCCAATAACACCCAAAATATACTTTCCTAAAAATAATAATATTAATAACCCTATACTATAAACAATCCAACCAAAGATCATACTCTTTTTAAAATCTAATTTTAATTGTGGAAAATTTTCACTCATTCTAAGACTATTAAACTGGGGTATGTGTGTATTAAAAGATACCCTAGAAATATTCTGGAGCACACCAAAAATTTGCAATGTTAATCCCAAAACAGCTACTTCAGCAAGTGGGAGATAGATACCTGCAATTATTACACTTGATTGACTTATCATAAAAACCCCAATGGTTACAATACCAATTTTTTTTGAATTATACCAAATGATTTTGAATAAATTTTCGGGGTGATAATCTGAAATTTTCATGAACTCTTTTTTAATCTCTGAATCATAAAAATAATAGTAGGCCAACACTCTGTCTACTATATTTCCTATAAGTGAAGCTATTGCTACTCCTAATAATCCCAAACCCATTGAGAGTGTAATAAAAGCTATAATTAAATAGGATAATTTTGAAAAAATAAGCACTTTATTTAGACTAGTTATTAGACCTCTTCCTTCTAATAATGCCCCATAATAACCATAATAAAAGGTTAAAACATTAGATGTTAGGTACAAAAACCATGCACTTAAAATTTTAGTGGTATTTTGGCTTTCATCAATAGCACTTAATAAGTATAAGGATCCCCCAATGGATAAAACAAAAAAAGCTATGATGGAGATATTTAAGTATACTCTCTTTAAAGTATATATTAACGACTTTAAAAGAGTATATTTTATTTCTAAAGATTTATCCTTTGTACTCAATCCTTCTTTTAAAAGTTCTGTTGCTCCTCCAAATATGTACGATACAAAACGAGACGTATTAGGGTGAAAACCAAAGTCTAATAAATTTACAAATGCAGTTATAGAAATAAAAAGATACCATAAAGCTAAATCATTGCTAGGTAATTTAATTAAAATTATAGGCAGAATAATAAAAGAAGAACCATATTTGAATATCTGGCCTAGATAACTCCACAAAATATCTTTTTTAGTAATAACTATCATTACTCTTAGATAGTTTAATTAATTGTAATGCACCATTCCTCCCGCTTATTAAACTCTGATCGCTCCAAAAATAATCCCATTCACCAAATCGTCCAACAGAAATAATCTTGTTCTCTTTTAAATAATCCAATACAATTTTTCTATTTTCGTAAATATGGTGGTCAAAAATTATATTCGCATATTTCTCGCATCTAATATCTTTAACGATAAGATCTTCTTCTTTAAAGAGTCCCATTTTAATAAATCTCTGGATAGTTTGATCTAATATTTCTAAATCATTCATTTTGAGTTTTTCTCCTCTATTAAAATAAATTTCTGCTTGCAATGAACTACAACCCTCAGGGGCATTATCCTTAGATTTTAGGCTCGGGGAATAAACTCTGGCAGGGAGAATATCCTTATCATAAATATAAAACCATAATTTATTTCCAATATCAGGTTTGTTAAAACCAAGGGAGACTAGATAGCCAGAAGTAAAGTTTAGTTTTTGAGATGCTTTGAGTACCTTTTCGGGAATATCATTTATTAATTTGCAAATTTCAGGTAATGGTAAACTAGAAATTAAATTATCAAACACCAATATCTCTCCGTTTTTTAGTGTTATTTCATTTTTTAAAAAATTTATGTTACACACTTTAGAATTAGTTCTTATATCTAAACCTTTAATCATAGGTTCTAGAAATGATTTATATCCTCCTTTTTTAGGATAACGCATCTCTTTAGCATAATAAGTATTAGGGGTCAAATCTGTTTGACACCCTTTTTCAATCTCTTCTAAGGTTGGTTTATACATTCTTTCACCAACCCATTTAGTCTCCAATTCACTTGCTTTTAAAGTCCAATACTTTTCGGTATAAGGTATAGGAAAGTTTTCTGCAAAATAATCACCATATTGAACCCTTAACCATTCTTCATAGTTCTTTATTTTTGAAGCATCTAAATCCTTTCTTTGCCTAAAATCCTGAAGAATTTTATCTTGTTCCTCCTTGTTTAAAGGATAAAGATTATTTTGAGCTGGATGTTTTAACCAAGTGCCTTTGTAATAATTTGAAGACAAAGGTTTATGCTTTATGAGTGGGGTTTCAAAAAAAATATTATTCACATATTTATCATTTGAAAACGATAAATGGATAAACTTATCAAATCTAAAACCATCCACTATAAAATTATCTAATAAGCCACCCCAAGAATCATTCTTTTCGAGAATAATTGAACCTATATTATGTTTTTTTAACTCATAGGCCGCACCTACACCAGCTATTCCTCCCCCAAGTATAATATTTCCCATATGGTTATTAAATGTTGTTTTTGAATTTATCTTTTAAATACAAATTGACACCTTTTCTTAAACTTATTCTTGCAGACCACCTAGGTTTAAATTTATTTAACTCAACATTAGCTGTTGCATCCATTATGTCATTATGTCTATATTCCTTTCCTCCCCAATTTATTCTTAATTTTTTCTTAGTTAGTTTTTCGATTAATTTTGCCAAATCCCTTAATGAGGTACTCACTCCAGTACCCGCATGTATATTTTGCATGTTAGGAATTGTTTCAAAATTTTCAATTAAATGCAAATAAAGACTAACAATATCCAAAATATGTATAAAGTCTAACTTTTGATTTCCTGGGGATAAATCTAAATTCTCAATACTAAAAATTGATTCATATAAATAATCAATTATTTTTTTTTGGCTATCAGCTCCTCCATAAATAGTATAAGGCACTACAGTAAACTGTTTAAAATTATATGTTTTTGAATAATAATTCACAAAAGATCTTGAAGCTGTTTTTGTTGCTGAATATAGATAAGCAGGTTCATAAATATTATCTGTGCCTGATTTGTATTCTGCAAAGGTTCCTGTATTAATAAATAATTTAAGTTCAACTTGTGAGATCGAATCCAAAATTCTTAATAAAAAAGTAATATTTGATTCAACCAAATTATTAATATCTTTATATCCATCAGATGGAGTCAAAAATGACGCTAAATGAATGACTATTTCAGGTTTAAAATCAATTATTATCCCTTTGAAGTAATCATGATCACTGGTAATTTCAAGTTTTAATGTTTTAGAACCATGAATATTCAATGATTTTTCATAACTTCTTGTAATTTCTAAAATTTGGTGATTTTTGATAACTAATTCGGGAATTAGATGTCTACCAATAAAACCTGTAGAACCAGTAACTAAAATTCTCATTTAAAATGGAGATTTAAATTCATGCATTTTGTCAAAAAGCCTATCCCGTTCTGAAATAATTGGATTAATAAGCTCCCAATCAAAATCAATAGAATCATAATAAATTCCAGAGTCTGCACCAGAATTATATACTGAAGAAACATGATATACCGTTATTGTATTGTCTTCTAAAGATTTGAATCCATGCGCAAATCCTTCGGGGATAAATAATGCCTTTCTATTATTAGCGGATAATTCTATTGAAATACTTTTTTTATATGTAATTGATTCTTTCCTTAGGTCAACAATTACATCGATTATGCTTCCCTGTATTACAAAAACCAACTTTTTATGTTCAAATGGAGGTAGTTGAAAATGCATTCCTCTTATAACATTTTTTTTAGAAATTGAATAATATGTTTCTTTAATATCAAATTTCAACTCTTTACGATTAAAATCCTCGTTACTAAAAGTCTTAACAAAAGTTCCTCTTTCATCAGTTGCAACAAAATTATCAATAATATTAACTCCTAATAATTCCGTTTTCTCAATCTTCATATTTTAAAAATTTAATCCAAAAAACTCTTCTAATTTTTCCCCAACAAATTCAAAATGTTCTTTTCCTAAGGCCGGATATATGCCAATCCAAAACGTATTGTTCATGGTTATATCTGTATTTGTTAAATTACCTACCACACGATATTCTACATTTTTAAAATAAGGCTGTTTAGTAAGATTTCCCGCAAACAACAATCGAGATCCTATTTTATTTTGGTCTAAAAAACGTAATAAATCTACTCTATTAACCCCTGATGTCTCTTTGATTGTTATTGGAAACCCAAACCATGATGGATTGCTGTTTGGTGTTGCTTGTGGAAGCTCTAAAAAATCTGTTAACGTGCTTAACCTATTATACAATAATTCAAAGTTTTCTCTTCTTGTCGCTATAAACCCTTCTGCTCTATCAATCTGCGCTAAACCGCATGCTGCTTGCATATCGGTAATTTTAAGATTATAACCCAAATGAGAATAGACATATTTATGATCATAACCATAAGGTAAATCACCGTGTTGTTGTTCAAAACGACATCCACAAGTATTATCGCAACCAGGCGCACAGTAACAGTCTCTACCCCAATCTCTAAAAGATTCTGCTATTAACTTCAATTCTGCATTATTAGTAAAGACGGCACCACCTTCTCCCATAGTAATATGATGCGCCGGATAAAAACTAAGTGTTGCAATATCCCCAAAAGTACCTACTAGCTGATTATTATAGGTAGCGCCTAAGGCATCACAACAATCTTCTACTAACCATAACTTATATTTTTCACAAAGTTCTTTTACTTTACCCAAATTAAACGGGTTACCTAAAGTATGAGCTAACATTATAGCTTTTGTTTTAGGTGTAATTGCCGCTTCTATAAGCTCTGCATTGATATTATGCGTTTTAATATCCACATCAACAAAAACAGGGACTGCACCAAATTGAACAATTGGGTTTACTGTTGTGGGAAAACCTGCAGCCACTCCAATAACCTCATCCCCCTTTTTTATGGCTCTTTCACCCAATTTTGGAGATGTAAGGGTATTAAAGGCAATTAAATTGGCTGATGAACCTGAATTAACCGAAAGACAGTATTTAACCCCAAGAAAGTTCGCTAATCTTTTTTCAAACATAGTATTAAAACGCCCTGTTGTTAACCAGCCATCTAAAGAGGCATCAACCATATTCTGTATTTCGGCATTTCCTAATACTTTCCCTGCTGGTGGAATTACAGATTGTCCTGGCACAAATGCTTTTGGTTTATACGCTTCAGTCGTGTATTTTTCTACTAAAACTGCAATTTCCTTTCTAAGATTATCTAATATTTGTTTGCTTTCCATTTAATCTCTTATTTACTATAACTTTCTATTTCTTTTAAACACACATTCCTCATATTTTTACCCGCTTTCCAATCTTGATGCCAATTTACAATTAAATTAAGCGTATGCTCTAAATTCCATTTTGGATTCCATTTAAGCTGATAAGCTGCTTTAGAGCAATCTAATTTTAAAAAACCAGCTTCATGAGGGTTATTATTCTTATCCAACTCCCACCTTACATTACCACCCCAATTAACAACCATTTTATCTAAAATCCAATTTACGGGCTTACAGTCTTCTTCTTTAGGTCCAAAATTCCATGCTCCTGCAAATGAATTTCCATTTGAATATAAATTTTGAGCTAAAACTAAATATCCTGAAAGAGGCTCTAATACGTGTTGCCAAGGGCGCGTGGATAATGGATTTCTTATAATTACGGGTTTAGATTTTTCAAAAGCTCTTAAAATGTCTGGAATTAATCTGTCTTCTGCCCAATCGCCTCCACCTATTACATTACCCGCTCTAGCAGAAGCCAAGGAAGCTGTTTCATTTGTATGAAAAAAAGATTGTCTATAGGCCGCTGTGACCAATTCTGCGCAGGCTTTACTACTGCTATAAGGGTCATGCCCTCCCAACGGTTCATTTTCCCTATACCCCCACACCCATTCTTTATTTTCGTAGCATTTATCTGTAGTTACAGATAGAATTGCTTTTAAATTTGAACAACTGCGGGCTGATTCCAATACATTAACAGTACCCATAACATTAGTAGAATAGGTGTCGACTGGCTCTATGTATGAGAGGCGCACTAAAGGTTGTGCAGCCATATGAATCAATATATCTGGATTAAAAGAGGTCATGCTTTCCTTTAACGTTTTTAAATCTCTAATATCTCCTATAACAGATTCCATATCTTCCGCCACATTAGCTTCTATAAACAATGAAGGCTCTGTTGGTGGGTTTAAAGAAAAACCTTTAACATTTGCCCCCATGGATTGTAACCACAAAGACAACCAGCTTCCTTTAAAACCTGTATGTCCTGTTAAAAAAACCTTTTTCTCTTTCCAAAAAGAACTATCTACTTTTCCGTTTATTCCCTCCATAATTTCCATGGTGCTTTATTAGCATCCCATAATTCCTCTAAATATATTTTATCCCTTAATGTATCCATTGGTTGCCAAAATCCTTCATGTTTAAATGCCATTAATTGATTATCTATAGCTAAACCTTTTAAGGGGGCTTGTTCCCAAATAGTAAAATCTCCTTCTATTCTATCAATAACTTTAGGTGATAAAACAAAAAACCCTCCGTTGATTAAAGCCCCGTCACCTCTTGGTTTTTCTTGAAATTGTTTAACCGTACCATCAATAATTTCCAGTGCACCAAATCTTCCAGGAGGATACGTAGCTGTTAATGTGGCTTCTTTCCCATGATATTTATGAAACTCTATTAATTTCTTAATATCAATATCTGCAACACCATCCCCATAGGTAAAACAAAAACTTTCTTCCTCTTTTAAATAAGGGGCGACCCTTTTTAGCCTTCCTCCAGTCATTGAATCATCCCCTGTATCAATTAAAGTAACAGTCCAAGGTTCTGCTCTTTTTTCATGAACAATCATCTTATTGTCTTTCATGTTGAAAGTAACATCTGATTGGTGAAGAAAGTAATTAGCAAAATATTCTTTTATAACATACCCTTTATAGCCACAGCAAATTATAAAGTCGTTAATTCCATAATAAGAATATGTTTTCATAATATGCCATAAAATTGGTTTTCCTCCTATTTCTACCATAGGCTTAGGCTTAGTAACTGTTTCTTCACTTAATCGTGTTCCTAAACCTCCTGCTAAAATTACTGCTTTCATCTGTTTCTTTTCAATTGTTTTTTAATGGTCAGAGGCTACATTCTAATTTGAACTGACAAAAGCGTCAGAATAAAAATTATGTTCCTTTAAATTATTCTCAATCAATACCTTTTTTGCTGAAAGGATCATATCATTTGATCCACAGGCATATACTTGAGCGTTTGATAAATCGATTTTTTGCTTTAACAATACGTTTTGAATATAGCCATTTTCTCCTTGCCAATTCACGTTTTTCCTTGATAATACTGGAATAAATGTGAAATTAATTAAATCATATTTTGGGTTGAAAAAAATATCTTCTTTGTATCTCACTCCAAAAAATAACCATATTTTTTTTTCTTTGTAAATTTCAGGCTGCTGATTAAATTGTTCCAATAATGCTTTTACAGGTGCAATTCCTGTTCCTGTAGCTAAAAAAATTATATTTTTTATAGTTATATCATTTCTATAAAAAAAAGTGCCTAAAGGCCCTTCGATTCTCAATAAGTCATTCTCTTTTGCTTTTGAAAAAAAGTAATCACTCATTACACCATTGTTATATTTCTTAATATAAAATTCTAATTTATTATCCCCTTTGGGGTTGTTAGCTATAGAGTAACTTCTTTTTATATTGTCTTTTATAATATTAACATATTGTCCAGCTATAAATTTAAAATTACATGTTGGCGGGAATCTAAGAACTAGTTTTATGATATCTTCTTTAACTTTTTCAATAGTATCAATTTTGGAAGGAAATACTGAAGGTTCTGTTAAAACAATATCTCCAAGATCTTCAATGTCCAATTTAATATTTGAAAGTGGTTTTGCATTGCATGAAAGTACATAACCCGTATTTCGTTCTTCTTTAGAAAGTACTAGCTCTTCTTGTATGTTTTCAACGTCACCCTTAATAACTTTAACAATACAACTTCTACACCTAGCGGACAAACAACTGTGCTCTAATACCAAACCTGCTTTCTTTGCGGCTGAGAGAATCGTGGATTCTGAATCACATTTAAAAACCTTATTATTTCTTAGACTAACTTCGAACATATAAATATCTTCTTTAGTATTGTGCTTTCTGGCTTAAAAACCAATCATAAGTCATTTTAATTCCCTTATCTAATTCAACAGAATGTTTCCAGCCTAAACTGTTTAATTTAGATACATCTGTTAGCTTTCTCATAGTTCCATCTGGTTTTTCAGAATTAAAGACTAATTCACCTTTAAACCCAACTATATTTTTAATTGTTTCTGCTAACTCTTTAATTGAAATATCTACTCCAGTACCAATATTAATATGGGTGTTTCTAATGTCATCTTGTTGACCTTCCAATCTTCCTATGCTGGAAAATGCAATTAATCGTTGAAAATCTGAATGTTCCATTAAAAACACGCAAGCTTCTGCCATGTCTTCACTCCATAGAAATTCACGTTTTGGTTTTCCTGAGCCCCAAATTTCAACACTCGTTGCAGAGACACCAAATTTGTTTAAATAGTTTTTAGCTTCTTCAATTGTGTTTAACTTTAAATCTGCAATAACCTCATCATTTTTACCTTCGTGCAATAATTTTGCTAAATGAATTTTCCTTATTAAAGCGGGCAATACATGCGATTTCTCTAAATCGAAATTATCATTGGGGCCATATAAATTGGTTGGCATTACCGAAATAAAATTAGTACCATATTGCAAATTATAACTTTCACACATTTTTATGCCTGCAATTTTAGCAATGGCATAAGGCTCATTGGTGTATTCTAAAGTATCTGTTAATAGATACTCCTCTTTCATAGGTTGGGGCGCGTTTTTAGGATAAATACAGGTGCTTCCTAAAAACAATAGTTTTTTTACGTTATGAATATAGCTTTGATGAATCACGTTGTTTTGAATCATCATGTTTTCATAAATAAAATCGGCTCTGTATATGTTATTTGCTACTATACCTCCTACTTTCGCCGCTGCCAAAAACACATATTCGGGTTTTTCTTCTTTAAAAAAAAACTCTACAGCAACCTGATTCGTTAAATCAAGTTCTTTGTGGGTTCTTGTAACAATGTTATTATACGCATTCTCCTGAAGATTTTTTAAAATGGCGCTTCCTACTAATCCTCTGTGTCCCGCAATATATATTTTGGAATCCTTATTCATAAATTTTATTCCTATTCCTCCTAAGTTTAATTCTTTATCTCTATAAAAAGATTGCTTCGTGCCTCGCAATGACGTAAAATTGATTGGCAAGATTACTTAAGTCTTCCGATAGCTAATCGGGACTCTCACAATGATTGTGGTTACCTATTCAAAATAATTTTTAATTTTATAACCCCCATCTTTAAGGTATTGTTGCTTTTCCATGAGTTTAATGTCGCTTGTCATCATATCTTCCACTAATGCAGCTAAATCATATTTAGGTATCCATCCTAATTTCTCTTTGGCTTTTGTGGCATCTCCAATAAGTAAATCCACCTCTGTGGGTCTAAAATATTTTGGATCAACCGCAATAACTTCTTTACCTATTTCTAACTGATACTTTTGGTTGTGGCAAAATTTGATATAACCTTTCTCATCTGCTCCTTTTCCTTTAAACTCAAGTTCAATACCCAAATGGTTAAAACACATCTTCACAAAATCTCTAACGGTTGTTGTTTTTCCTGTAGCAATAACCCAATCTTCTGGCTCATCAGCCTGCAAAATCATCCACATCATACGAATGTAATCTTTAGCGTGTCCCCAATCTCTTTGCGCGTCTAAATTTCCTAGAAATATTTTTTCTTGTAGCCCTAAAGCAATTTTTGAGGTTGCTCTTGTTATTTTACGTGTTACAAAAGTTTCTCCTCGTATGGGTGATTCATGATTAAATAATATGCCATTACAAGCATACATTCCATAAGCTTCCCTATAATTAACGGTTATCCAATAAGCATACATTTTTGCAACAGCATATGGGCTTCTTGGATAAAATGGTGTAGTTTCGGTTTGCGGAACTTCTTGCACTTTACCGTATAATTCTGATGTCGAGGCTTGATAAATCCTGGTTTTCTTTTCCATACCTAAAAGGCGAATGGCCTCTAATATTCTCAAGGTTCCTATTCCATCTGCATTAGCAGTATATTCAGGCATTTCAAAAGATACATGTACATGGCTCATGGCTGCCAAATTGTATATTTCATCTGGTTGAACTTCTTGAATAATTCTTGTTAAGTTGGTGCTGTCAGTTAAATCGCCATAATGAAGATAAAAATTTCTATTTTCTACATGAGGGTCTTGATATAAATGATCAATTCTATCAGTATTGAACATGGACGATCTCCTTTTAATACCGTGTACTTCATAATCCTTTTTTAATAGAAACTCACTTAAATAAGCGCCATCCTGTCCCGTTACACCTGTAATTAATGCTACTTTCTTTTTCATTTGGTTGTTTTATTCATTTAATAAAATAGAGTTTTTAGGCCGCTTGGCAAAAGTAACATAATTACTAGTTTTTACAAGTTTAGTCTTGGTATTTAATTTATTTTCTGACAAGATGTCTTTTGCAAAATCATACCATGTCATTACTTTATCATCGGAAACATGTTTTACGCCATATTCAATTGACTTATTAACCATTAAATCTATAATGGCTTTTGCTAAACTTTCGGCATTGGTAGGGCATCCTATTTGTTCTGTAGTAATAGCCAACTCTTTTTTAGTGTTGGCCAGCTCCAAAATGGTTTTGTAAAAATTTTTACCATAATTTTTACTGTATAACCAAGAGGTTCTAACTATAAAATAATGATCTAATATTTCTTGAATATACTGTTCGCCTAACAATTTAGATTTACCATATTCATTAATAGGGTTTGGCAAGTCTTTTATAGTATATGGTGTTCCCTTTTCACCATCAAACACATAATCTGTTGAAACATGAATTAATGTTGTCTTATATTCTTTACATACTAAGGCTAAACTTTTAACGGCCTCGGCATTAACTTTATAGGCTAAAGCGGGAGTTTTTTCGGCTTGTTCCACATTGGTATACGCTGCACAATTTATACAGTAATCAAACTTATACTTCTCAAAAAAAATATCAATTTCTCTTTTGTTAGTAATATCTAATTCAGATTTAGAAGTAAAGGTGAAATCAAAAGTACTATTTCCTGCATATAATTCCTGTATGGTCAGTCCTAATTGACCATTGGCTCCAGTAACTAGTATGGCTATTGGTTGTTGGTCCCGATGGCTATCGAGTTTATTTACTGGTATATTTAAATCCGAATCATTCATAAAAAAATCAAAAAATTGCCTTGTCAAAAGGTGGGAGTTTTAAATCTTTTTCTGATATAACAAGTTCCTCTTTATTTAATTTCCAATCAATATTTAAATCTTTATCATTATAAATGATGCCTCCTTCAGAATCTTTATTGTAGAAATTATCACATTTATAAGAAAAAATAGCTGTATCACTTAATACCCTAAAGCCATGAGCAAACCCACGAGGGATGAATAATTGTGTTTTATTATCTTCAGATAGTTCTAAAGAAACATGTTCTCCAAAAGTAGATGAGTCTTTTCTTATGTCTACAGCAATGTCCAAAATGCTTCCTTTTATAACACGTACTAATTTTGCTTGTGAATATACCCCGTTTTGATAATGAAGACCTCTTAATGTTCCTCTTACAGAAAGAGATTCGTTGTCTTGAATAAAATTTATATTTTCACCAATTAACCCATTGAATGTATTTTGATTGAAACTTTCAAAAAAATAACCCCTAGAGTCTTCAAAAACTGTTGGTTCCAATATAAAACAGCCTTTTAATTTTGTTTCTTTTACTGTCATTACTTTTTATTAAGTAAGCCTAATAAGTTTTTACCATAACCGCTTTTTAATAAAGGTTCTGCTAAATTTTTAAACTGATCTTCATTAATATATCCCATTTCATAAGCAGCCGCTTCGATAGCTCCTATTTTAAGGCCTTGGCGTTCTTCTATTACTTCAACAAATTGTGAAGCCTGCATCAACGATTGAAATGTACCGGTGTCTAACCATGCTGTTCCTCTATCTAAAATACTGACATTAAGCTTACCTTGTCTTAAATATTCTTTATTGATATCTGTAATTTCGAGTTCTCCTCTATGGCTTGGTTGTATGCCTTTTGCAATTTTTACAACAGAATTATCGTAAAAATATATACCCGGCACAGCATAGTTTGATTTGGGTTTTTCTGGTTTTTCTTCAATGGAAATGGCTTGGCCATCATCATTAAATTCCACCACACCATAACGTTCGGGGTCGTGTACTCTATAAGCATAAATAATGCCTCCATCTGGATTATTGTTTGCTTGCAATAGTTTTGCTAACCCAGTACCATAAAAAATATTATCTCCTAATATGAGTGCTACTTTATCTTCTCCAATAAAATCTTCTGCTATAATAAAAGCTTCTGCTAAACCATTAGGCGCATGTTGAACCCCATATTCAAATTTACAACCATACTTTTTGCCATCACCTAATAAATCGTGAAACAATGGTAAGTCTTTTGGAGTAGAAATTATTAAAACTTCATTAATTCCTGCATACATTAATGTAGAAAGGGGATAATATATCATAGGCTTATCATAAATAGGCATTAATTGCTTACTTACCGATAATGTTAAAGGGTGCAAACGTGTGCCTGAGCCTCCTGCTAATATGATTCCTTTCATTGTTTGATGGTTACAAAGTTATGGGGTTATATAGTTATATGGTTATAAAGTGTTGTCAATTTAAACTTTTTATTAGGTTGGAAAGCATGTTCCTAATAAAATAGATGCGTTTATTTGCTTCTTCTACATTTTTCAAATATTGGAGTCTTAATGCGATTTCCAATTGAGTCTCGACTTCTGAAAGAGACCCTAAAGCAATATATAAAAATCTAGAGAATTCTTTTCCTCCTTTTCTCCCTGCGCCTTCTGCAATGTTGGATGGTATCGAAACAGAGGCTCTACGTAATTGAGATGTCAATCCAAAGGCTTCTTTTGAGGGAAACTGTTCAGTTATATCATAAATCATAACAACAAAATCCATCGACTCCTGCCACACTTTTAAATCTTTATGAGATTTAATTTCATCCATAGTTTAAATTATAGTTATACCGTCACTTCTTAATCTTTAAACTTTGTAACTATTTAGCCTTTTAACTATACTGCTTTTCATAATATGATTGATACTCCCCACTCGTTACATTACAAAGCCAATCCTCATTATTCAAATACCAATCTATGGTTTTGTTTAATCCTTCTTCAAAAGTTACCGAAGGTTTCCAACCTAGCTCTTTATTTATTTTTGATGCATCGATAGCGTATCTTAAATCGTGTCCGGGACGGTCCTTCACATAGGTTATTAATTTTTCTGAACTTCCTTTTTCCCTATGTAGTTTTTCATCCATTTGCTTGCACAGTAACTTTACCAAATCAATGTTTTTCCATTCGTTAAATCCACCAATGTTGTAGGTTTCTTTATTTTTTCCTTTATGAAAAACCAAATCGATAGCAACCGCATGATCTTTTACATATAGCCAATCCCTTGTATAATTCCCATCACCATAAACTGGCAATGGCTTGTTTTTTATAATATTATTAATAAACAAGGGAATCAACTTTTCTGGAAACTGATTCTGGCCATAATTATTAGAACAATTTGTAATTACATAGGGTATCCCATACGTTTCCCCATAAGCCCTTACAAAATGATCTGAACTGGCTTTTGAAGCTGAATAAGGCGAATTGGGGTCGTAAGATGTCGTTTCTGTAAACAACCCTGTTTGCCCTAAAGTGCCATAAACCTCATCCGTGCTAATGTGGTAAAACAATTTATTTATAAAATTATCTGTCCATAAACTTTTAAAAGCGTTTAAAAGTATCATCGTTCCCATAACATTGGTTTTAACAAACGCTAATGGGTCATTTATAGATCTATCAACATGAGATTCTGCCGCTAAGTGTATAACCCTATCAAACCTGTATTTTTGAAATAAGTTATTTACAAAATCCTCATTGGTAATATCGCCTTTAACAAACGTATAATTGTCTTTCTTCTCTATATCCTTTAAGTTTTCTAAATTGCCTGCATAGGTTAAAGCATCTAAATTAACAACATGGTAATTTGAATAGGCCTCAACAAATAATCTGACTACATGAGAGCCAATAAAACCTGCTCCGCCCGTAATTAAAATAGTCATGCTTAAATCTTATTATAATTTTTTAGGTAAGTATTCAATGATAACAGTGCAAAAACAAACAAAGCTAAAATCAACATAACAATTGGCACCAGAAACTTATAACTTTTTAAAATACCTTTTTGTTTTACTCCCTTATTTGGGAAATCAGAAATAACATTTAAAATGCTGGCCTTATTAGCTCGTTCTTCATTAAGTTCTACCAAATTAGATTTTAATTCTTCGATTTTATTTATTAGCGCAAGTTCTTTATTCTCTTTACTGCCATTCTCTCCTAGATTAATAGAAGTCCCTTGCATAGGGCGTCCTGCTTCTGTAAGCATCACTTTTTTATAAAGTAATTGTAAGGAGTCTATTTCCGCTACTTGTTTACTATACAAACTATCTTGTAATTCTATATTATCATCGTTGGTTTTTTTCTGAAGTTTAAAATAGTCATTATTTGAAATAGAATTGATAATGACAGGCTGAATCTTTTTTGCTATACTATTATTAGTCGCTATAACAGATACCGTATGAAATCGTGCATCGAAAGAGTTAAAATTTCTTAGATAAGCCTCCATATCTATAGCTTTTCGAGTAGTCGTATCTAGACTACGGACAAACCTATCAAATAAGAGTATTTTTTGATTTTCATCAGAGTATGACTCTACTTTAAATTCCTTTATGGCTACTGCTTCTTTTTTAGAAATACCAAAAGCTTCTGCTAGTGCCGTGGAATCTTCAGCATCGGCCAATTCATTATAAAAATTTATATTGTTGTACAACTGCTGTACACTGCTGAAATTGGGTTCTAACACCATTGTAGAAATGTATTTAGTCTTGGTGGTAATGTCTAAATAAAACCCTATGGCTACACCTAAAACACCAACAATAACAAGTTTTATAAAGTTTTTTTGAAGAAAAAGTAAAAAGAGAATGATAACACCAAATATGCCTTTAAAGATACTACCTATAAACCTAAAAAAACGATCAAAGGCGTTTCCTATTAATTTAAACAATTGACCTAAATCTACTTCTTCAGACTGTTGTGGTTGTGGCAATTCTTTACTCATAATTCTATAGTTGTTAGTTGAATAGTTGTTCTAATATTTTTCTTGTTATAAGATAGGTAGGTCTTACACCTGTAGTCCCTAAGCCTCCTGAAGCCAACGTGCTTCCTGTTTCCAATGGGTTATCACTTGCGTAATAGGCATATCTCACTTTTACATCTGGACTAATGCTCCTTCTAACTTTAGAAGCCGCCTGAATGGCTTTTTGGTAATGGGCTCCTTCCATTTCTAAACCAATCACATTCCATGTAGAATTGTAAAAGAATTTTAAAATGTCCTTGTTTTGAAGCGATGTACCTAAAACCGTAATCATGGAGCCTTCATAAACATTAATACCATGACCTTCCAAATCTTCTTTTTTTAATTCATTTTTAAACGGATAATTATCCGCTGTGCCTTCAAAAATATGAGCTGATGGTATCATGATATCTCCTTTGCCTCCTTCTAAAATACCCGCTTTCCCCATAATGGAAATGGATTCAACATTTAAAAGAACTTTAGCCCCTTTTACTTTATAAGGCTTTAAAAGCTCGTCAATCGTTTCATAAGCCTGTTCTCCAAAAGCGTAATCCATGACTAAAATAATAGGTTTTTTTGATTTTAAGGCTTCATTATTTGCTTTTATGTCAATCTTATCAAAATCTATTTTACGGGTATCAAAAATTTGAACATCAATATTGGTTCCAGAAGTATCTTCAATAAATGTCATACCACTTTCTAACGCTGTTATAGTCACCTTATTTCGAATATCTTGATTTTCCTTTTTACTGAGCTGCTCATACACTTCATAAACATCTTTATTTGGAAACTCTATTTTTAAAGCTTCAGGAGCGAACAAAGTATTCATAACGCTATGCATGTTGGCACTTATTATATGAATGGGTCTTTCCAACAATCCATTCTTATAAAGTACATCTTTAATGGAATCTGCCCAAATTTCTCCGTGAATATGATGCCCAATGCGCTCTCTTAAAACTGGGCTAAACGTTATGGTGCGCTTATTCTTATCAAGTTGTTCTTCAATGGCTAATTTACCTAGCCAATATACAATATGCAATAACCTTTCTGGTTGTGTTGGTGTTGCAAAATCATCGTAAACCGATATGAGTTCATTAAATGTTCTCCCTAAAATATTGGCCGTATGGGTAATGGCGACTTCCCGTTCTGGTTGTGTAAGTTTCTTTTTTGATAGTACAGCTTTTTCCAGTTTTTCCCAATCTCTAGCAATTACGCCCTCTTCCTCATGTATTAGAACTCGGTTGCTAATTTTATGGGATTCCACAAAAAGAAAGGTGAGATGCGTTAAAATATCATAGATTTCAGAGCGCCCTCTAGTAATCTCAATATTCATTTGCTCAGCATCAATCCTATAGCAATTTCGTTTTCTTTTTTCAGGAATAATGGGTTTAAAATGCGAGTTGGAATAGCCTTCATCACTTGTTAGATTAATGAAAGTACATTCTTCAATGCCCTGTGGCAACCTATCAATAACATACAATAAGCCAGCTAATTCGGCTTTTTCTTCACCGATGGAACCATAAATCTCAGGTCTTAAAAACAATAGAGATTGTCTTAATGTTTCGCCCGAAATACCCATAGGTTTATAAAACCCGCGATTGAATAAATGGCGCATAGTTATATACATCCTTTCGATAGCATTTGAGCTCTCTTGAGCCCTTGTTCTTTCGTGATGTTTTTTGTTTTTCATAACTATTTTTAGCGCCGCAAAGGTAATACTATTTATACAAACTTGAATGAGGAAAAGCCTCAATAATTTTTCTATCATTGGACAAACGCGGGATTTTGTTTTGTCCGCCCAGCTTGCCTATCGACTTCATATATTCTTGAAATCCGTCTTTCTTAACCTTAGTTATTTTAAGTGGCTGTAACACATTGCCTTGTATTAAATCGAAGTAATAACTGTTTTGTTTTTGAAGCGACTCGTCAATTTTTTGGGCTAAAGCCGAAAGATTTTCCGGTTCATTCTCAAACTCTATAAACCATTCGTGATAAGGCAATCCGCTCTCAGGATTTATTTGAGGTGCCACCGTAAATTCTGAAACTCTAATATCTGTACTATGTGTTGCTTCTTGCATAGCTTGTTCAACTTCCTTACCAATAACATGCTCCCCAAAAGCAGAAATAAAATGCTTGATTCTACCAGACACAATAACCCTATACGGCTTTGTAGAAGTAAACTCAACTGTGTCTCCAATATTATAAGCCCAAAGCCCTGCGTTTGTTGAAATAATCATGACATAGTTTACGCCAACCTCAACCTCTTTTATGGTGATTCGCTTAGGGTTTTCATTAAAAAATTCGTCAGCTTTAATAAACTCATAAAAAATACCTGAATTAAGCTGCAGCAACATGCCCTTTTCATTCTGTTTGTCTTGATAAGCAAAAAAACCCTCGCTGGCAGGATATAATTCAATACTATCCACTTTTCTACCAATAAGGTTTTCAAATTTAGCTCGGTACGGTTCGTAATTAACGCCTCCAAAAATAAATAGGTTAAAATTTTTAAAAACGTCGCCTACTTTTTTCCCTGTTTTTTTATGGATTTTCTCAAAATACATTTGAACCCATGATGGAATTCCAGAAATAACCGTCATGTTTTCTGGCAAAGTTTCTTCAACGATGGCTTCTACTTTTGTTTCCCAGTCTTCTATACAATTCGTTTCCCAAGAAGGCATGCGGTTTTTTTGTAGATATTTCGGAACATAATGAGCCACTATTCCGGAAAGTCGACCCACTTGAATGCCATTTTGGGTTTTCATGATGGGACTTCCTTGTAAAAAAATCATTTTTCCGTCAACGAAACTACTTTTCCCAGTTTCATTGATATATAATAAAATAGCATTTCTGGCTGATTCAACATGAAACGGCATACTTTCTTTTGTAATAGGAATGTACTTTACACCAGAAGTTGTGCCAGATGTTTTAGCAAAATATAAGGGCTTACCTTTCCAAAGGACATGTTCTTCTCCTGCAACAACTCTATCGACATAAGGTTTTAACAATTCATAATCCCTTATGGGTACCCGTTTTATAAAATCATCATAAGACTTTATAGTTTCAAAATGATGGTCCTTTCCAAATTCGGTATTTTTTGCTTGGTTTATTAAGTTATTAAAAACATGGTGTTGTGTTTCAATAGGGTTATTCGCCCATTTTTGAACACTATTGTAAATGCGTTTTGCAAATGGTTTTGCAAGGACAGATTTTATTGATAGCATTATTTAAAATCTATAAAGTTAGTTGGGTTTATAGGGTAGCCATTATTCCAGAGTTCAAAATGTAAATGAGGTCCTGTGGTATAATCACCAGTATTTCCTGATGTGGCTATAACTTCTCCTGCTTTAACCAAATCGCCCTGTGTCTTAGTTAACGACCCATTGTGTTTATAAACAGACAACAGGCCTTGGCTATGCTCTAAAATAATAACATATCCTGTTTCTGCAGTCCATTCTGCAAAAATGACAGAACCATCAGCTGTAGCTTTAATTGGAGTGTTTTTAGCAACTACCAAATCTACTGCATAATGCTTTTCCTTTAAATTATAAGGCTCGCTTATCGTTCCGTTTACTGGTGGAAACAAAACAAAATTTGTTCCTGATGTAGCAGATTCAAACAAATTGTATTTATCCTCTTTATCCACTTTTTCACGTAAAATCGAATCTTCTTGATTGGGCCTTAAATCTACTTCATTAACTTCTAGTTTAACAGCTTGAATAATGGAATCTCTATTAAAATCTACCTTACTTACATCGCCTTGCAATACTTTCTTGATAGATTCATAATACTTATCGTTCATTGTTATAATTTGCTGTAGTGAATCTGCTGTAAACGTTAGCTCGGTAGCTTGTTTTTTTAAAGCAGTAGAAGAATATCCGGGGATATATTCCCTTAAAGGCGTAAAAGCAATTAAAATAAGAGTGGCTAAAACCAATAAAATGGCTGATAGAGAAACTAAAACGAACACATTTAACCGTGTTAATTTTAAAGAGATGCGTTCTTCGAATGTGTCTTCGTTCAGAACGACTAAACGATACTTATCAAGCAACTTTCTCTTTAATCTTTTTGGTTTTTTTTTTCTCTCATCCATCATGGAAACAAAATTAAATAAAATTATATCAAAGCATTGTCTTTCTTTTTGCTAAAGTTATGTTAGAAACGCTTTAATTAGAGTTAAATTATTAACTTTGTATCCTAAATATATTCATTATGAGCTTATATATGTTACCGTTGGTTATTGGTGCCCCACAAATTATTTTAATAGTAGTGGTGATTTTGTTATTATTTGGGGGTAAAAAAATCCCTGAATTGATGCGAGGTCTTGGAAGTGGCATTAAAGAATTCAAAGATGCCAGTAAAGGTGGAGATGACAAAAATGAAAGTGACAATAAGAAATAATAATTAAATATTATTTTTATAAAAACCCACAACATATATGATATGTTGTGGGTTTTTATTTATTCTATCACGCTCTATCTAAAGTCTATTGAATTTTAATGGATCTTATGATGGCTTCCAATTCAAACATTAGGTCCCGCTTTTCTACAGAAGGCGCATAAGCAAAGCCTTCTGCAATAACCCATCTATTATTAATTTTATCTTCAATAGCATAGTTTATAAATGGTCCTGCCATAACAGCATTTTTAACATCCCACATCGATTTGGTCTCTAAAGTGGGTTTATTATCTAAAATGATTTCTGTATTAAAAGGGGTATAAGCGTTTTCTGTGGTCATATAAGAGCCTTCAACAGGGCCTTCAATATGTTTTTTGCCTATAGAATCTCTTATTCTTATAATTTGATTAATAATACTGTCATTTCGTTTTATTGCATTATAAGGCAGTTCGTAGAGCATAATATTTAAATCACCAGTATTTATGTCTCTTCGAATCCAAAAGAAGTTATTGTCATTTTTAGCAATCCTGTAAGCGGTGGTAAAATCTATATTTAATTTTAACTTTTCTTGAATAGACTTCGTGTTGAATAATACCTTTCTAATTTGTTGCTGTTTGTGGAAGATCTCTATATTTTTAAACGTGCTTACTATTCTTGAGGTATTTTCATTAATTTGATCTATGATATCTTCCTTGCTTTTTCCTGTAATAGTAATAACCCTTTGGGGTTTTGCATATACATCATTATCAAAAGAAATTGATGCTTCATTATCCATTTTAATTATTAGAACTGTTCTGTTTTTTGTTACAAAACCAGAAAAAACTTGAGAGGGTATTTGGTTGATATTAAACGTTGGTTCATCTTGAGGAAGGCCATAAACAGGTGATGCTAATATATTTCTAACGGTCTCTCCAATAGTGCCACTCCACAAATCGTTATCAACAACAACCGAAACGTCGTTTATTTTTCCTGTGGAATCTAAAAATACTTTTTCATTGGAAGACGTTCCGTCTTTGCACGACAAAACAAGTAACAATATACCTGTAACTAAAAGAATTTTTTGCATAATAAATATTAGGTTAGAAGGGATTATCCTTTAGATATTTTTAGTTTCATCCCCGGTTTTAATTTACTACCGCTAATATCGTTCCAATCTTTAATATTTTGAACAGAAACTCCTGGAAATTTTTGTGAAATACTCCAAAGTGAGTCGCCGCTTTTAACTGTATAAGTTACTATGTCTCCAGATATGTTACTTGTTAATGATGTTTTTTCTGGTGTTGATGCCGTTTTTGCTGTGCTCGTTGTCGCCACATAATTACTTGGATAAATGGTTAACCGCTGTCCAACGCGTATCTCGTTACTTCTTAAACCATTCCATTGCATAATTTGACTTACCCTAACACCAAATTTTCTAGACAACCTTCCTAAATAATCTCCAGATTTGACCACATATGTGGTTTTACTTTTTTCTTCCACAAGTTGAGGTAAAGGTTTTTCCCTTTTATCAAATTCTGCTTTAACAAAAGTGTAAATAGCTTCTTCATTACTTACAAATTTTCCAATTGCAGACATTGGTAAGCGTAACGTGTAATCTTTTCCCTTAACATAAGGAATAACATCTAATTTATAGGATGGATTTAAAAACTGAAGTTCTTCTATATCTACATCGGTTACTTCAGAAACTTGATCAAGAGTAATCATTTGTTTTACTCTGATGGTATCTGTTTCCACATATGCAAATTCTGGTTTCAATTTTTTAAAACCATGTGCTTCAGCATATTCGAAAATATACATATTGGCTAAAAAAGCTGGCAGGTAACCTGCTGTTTCGCGGGGTAAATTATTACGTATGTTCCAGTAGTTTTTATATCCTCCTGAACGACGGATGGCTTTTGTTACGTTACCTGGTCCGGAATTATAGGCAGCTAAAGCTAAATCCCAGTCACCAAAAATTTCATATAATTTAGATAGATATTTTGCTGCGGCTTCTGTTGATTTTATTGGATCACTACGTTCATCAACATAACTACTTACATCTAACCCATATAATATCCCTGTACTGTACATGAATTGCCATAAGCCCGTAGCGCCAACTCTGGACTTAGCGCGTGGTTTTAAAGCCGATTCCACAACTGCTAAATACTTAATTTCTAAAGGTATGTTATGGTTATCTAATTCCCGCTCGAACATTGGGAAATAATATGCGCTCAAGGTTATTAACCTTTGTAATGTTTCCCTTCTATTCTTTAAATACGATTTTATAACACTTTCTAAGGCTGGATTGTATTCTACATTAAATGGCGTTCTGGCATCAAGCTCTTTTAGCCTAGCTTTTAAAGTATCGGTTGGAAGTTCTGGATACTCTACATTTTCAATGTTTAGTTCAGCAACAGACTCATAAATACTATCAAAAAGTGTATTGCTATATAAATCCTCAAGCCATTTTTTATCTAAGGATGCGGCATGATCATTATCAAAAACCGCTTTAAATATTGTAGTATCTTGAACTTTATTAATATCATTTAAAATTTGAGTAGTACTGTCAACTAACGTATTAGAATTTTGTTCTATACTAGTAATGGAATTTTTGATTTGTGAACTACAAACCAAAAACGTGAAGAAAAAAATTGTTGATAAAATCTTAGCCATATTATGTCGTTTCTATAGTTAATTAACGCTAAATATGGCTAAAATCGTATTTTCTGGGCAATTTTAAAAACTTTATTCGAATTATTCGATGATCGCCGCTATTCCAGGTAGTACTATTCCTTCTAAACTCTCTAACATAGCGCCTCCCCCAGTGCTTACATAGCTTACTTTGTCTTCAAAACCAAATTGTTTAACAGCAGCAACAGAATCTCCACCGCCAACTAGTGAAAAAGCTCCGTTTTTAGTGGCTTCTGCTATAGAATTTCCTAATGCAATGGTGCCTTTGGCGAAACTTTCCATTTCAAAAACACCTAATGGGCCATTCCATAAGATTGTTTTAGATTTCATAACAACATCATGAAATTGTTTTATGGATTTCGGACCAGCATCAACACCTTCCCAACCATCTGGAATTTTATCAATATCAACAACTTGCGTATTGGCATCATTACTAAACGCGTCTGCTGCAATAACATCCACAGGAATATGGACTTGTACATTTTTAGCTTTGGCTTTCTTTAATATTTCTAAGGCTAAATCCATTTTGTCGTCTTCACAAATAGAATTACCAATTTTCCCTCCTTGAGCCTTGATAAAAGTGAAAGACATGCCGCCTCCAATTATCAAGTGATCTACTTTATCTAGTATGTTTTCAATAATAGTAATTTTAGAAGACACTTTTGCACCTCCAAGAACAGCCAAAACAGGCTTCTCACCTGTTTTCATAACCTTATCTATACTTTCAATTTCTTGTGCTAATAAATATCCAAAACATTTACTTTTTGGGAAAAAATCGGCAATAATAGTTGTAGAAGCATGGGCTCTATGCGCGGTACCAAAAGCATCATTCACATAAATATCGCCCAGATTTGCTAATTTTTCTGAAAAACCTCTGTCTCCAGCTTCTTCTTCTTTATGAAAACGTAAGTTTTCTAATAATAATACTTCTCCTGGTTGCAGACTTTTAGCAGCGATTTCAGCTTTTTCGCCTACGCATTCACTAACAAACTTAACTTTTACTCCTAAAATCGCTTCTACTTCCTCAGCTATATGACGTAAAGAAAATTCATCTTGAACACCTTTAGGCCTTCCTAAATGTGACATTAAAATACAGCTTCCGCCATCTTCTAAAATCTTTATAATTGTTGGTTTTGCAGACACAATTCTTGTGGCATCCGTCACTTCAAATTTTTCATTTAAAGGCACATTAAAATCTACACGTATTAATGCTTTTTTATTTTTGAAATTAAAATCATTTAGCGTTTTCATATAAAACTGTTTTATTTATTTTTAAAGGTTTATGGAATCGCTATTATATTTATAGTTTATGAAACTATATGGCTAACTACGACTTCTTTTTTATAATTTAACTAATTAGATTCACAAATGTAATTAATTAAACACTGTTAGAAAATGCCTTTTTAAACGAAAACGATTGAACTATAAAAGAATTATAAAAAAACTATATTTCCTTTGATGTTTTCATTGTATTAAATTCGACAAAGGTAACTTACAAGGAAGTCATCTGTCATCATTTGATGCTATTTAATAGTAAAAATTTGTGTAGGTTTGCGAATGCTTTTTGAAGATATTTTAGGTCAGGAACATATAAAAAACCATTTAAAACAAAGTGTTGAAAATGGTAGAATACCCCATGCCCAGTTATTTGTGGGAAATGAAGGTTGTGGCACTTTGCCCATGGCCATTGCGTATGCCCAATCTATTTTGTGCGCTAATAAAAGTGAGGAAAATAAAGATGATTGTATTGCAAAGTTTAAAAACATATCCCATCCAGATTTACATTTTGCCTTTCCTGTTACTACGAGTGATAAAGCCAAAAGCCACCCTATTTCTAGTAATTATTTAGAAGAGTGGCGCCAACTAATTAAAGAACAGCCTTATGGAAACCTGTTTGATTGGTACAACTTACTTGGGGTTGACAACAAACAAGGGCAAATAGGTGTAGATGAGGCGCAAGATATTGTAAAATCCTTATCACTAAAAGCCTATGAAGGTGGTTATAAAGTGATGATTATTTGGATGGCTGAAAAAATGAATACAGCTTGTGCCAATAAGCTTTTAAAACTTATTGAAGAACCGCCAAGCAAAACGGTTTTTATTCTTATTACCGAAGACGAAGAACAAATCATTAACACCATAAAATCTCGCTGCCAGATATTACAGTTTCCGCCGTTAGCAGAAAATATCATTGTAGACGCTTTAATTAAAAATTACGGTGTAGACCTATCTGTTGCTACTAAAATCGCTCATCAATCTAATGGAAACTACAATAAAGCTTGCGATTTGGTTTATCAAGATTCTGAAGATTTACAATTTGAGGAATGGTTTATATTTTGGATACGAAGTGCTTTTAAAGCAAAAGGAAATAAGGCTGCCATACATGATTTGATTTTATGGAGTGATACGATTTCAAAGACTGGAAGGGAAACACAAAAACAGTTTTTAAACTATTGTTTAGATTTTTTTAGGCAGGCATTATTGTTGAATTACAAAGCACAGGAATTGATTTATTTACAACCAAAAACCGAAAGCTTTAAACTTGAAAAATTTGCCCCTTTTGTTCACGGTAATAATATTTTAGAAATTAGCGATGAGTTACAAGATGCCATTTATCATATAGAACGTAATGGTAATTCGAAAATTATTTTAACCGATTTATCTATAAAACTAACACGCTTACTTCATAAAAATGCTGATTGAAATCCATTAAAAAGTTAAAATAACAGCAATAAAAAAAGGCTTGAAATAACTTTCAAGCCTTTTTTTATTTTGATTCAAAATACTATTTCTTAGCGGCTGCATTCAAGTCCTCTAAAATTGTTTTTGTTAAATCGTTTTCTTCTACACCGTATAACACCGTAGCAGCAACATCACTCGTTCCTAGAATATAAGTGTATCCATTTTTCTTTCCATAATCTTTAACAAAGTTTTTTACAGCGACGATTAAAGTGTCTATTTCTGTTTGAAACTCTTGTTGAAATTGTTGCGCTTCACCTTGCTTTTGTTGATCAATCATTTGCCTTTGCTGAGTAAGCTGTTGATACTTTTCTTGCGCTGTGGCTGGAGCCATTCTATTAGCTTCAGCTTGAAATTTTTGAGCCTCAACCTGAAAAACGTTGTCAATACTATCAAATTTTTTTCTAAAAGCTTGTTCTTTTATTTGAAATTTAGCTTCAAGGTCTTTCTTTTTTTGGTAATCATTAATTAAAATGCTATTGTCTACAAATCCGATTTTAGCTTGCTTTTGACAAGAGGTGAATACGAATAGTAACACAGCGACGTAAAATATATTTTTCATTTTATTGGGTTATTATAATTCGGACAAATGTAATAAAGTTAACTAGATTAAAAAGAGAATTCATCCTGATTTTAGTCTATCATTAAAAATTATCGCTTTTATTATATGCGATAAGAATTAATTATTAATGAAGCGTGATTTATAAGCGATTTAAGAAAGGTACAAAAATAGCCTTGGCGTTTTGCTTTTTGCGTTAAAATGAAGCCTTAAATGCTTTTAAAATTATTTTTAGCTATTTTTAATGATATAAATTATAGAAGAGGCTTCATTTGTTTTTAGAGATCTCAAATTTGAGAGGAGTCCAATCCAAAATCCTTTAAAAAAATTCATTCTGCTAGATTTATATTTCTCAGATAGCAAGCTTACATAAAAAGCATCAAAATACATGGGCTTGGTTTTTACCACTTTCATAGAAACATCCACAAACAATTTTGAGATTGATTGTTTATTAAAATGCCAAAGATGCCTAGGCACATCGTAAGCGGCCCAAAATTCTTTATAATAGTGCGCATCATAACTTTTATAATTTGGCACAGCAATAACTAAAGTTCCATTAGGTTTTAACAGGTTTTTTAAAACCATTATCTGTTCTTCTAGATTAGGCAAATGTTCCAACACATGCCACAATGTAATGACATCAAAACTAGAAGCATTAAACTCAATAAGTTTGTCTACATCATAAATGGCGGTGTCGGTTTTTTTATTGGCAATACTCCTAGCCTGTCCATTAGGTTCAATTCCAAAAACAGTCCAATTATTTTTTTTAGCAACTTCCAAAAAGTCCCCAGTTCCGCAACCAACATCTAATAGGGTTTTATTGTTTGATGAGAAAGCATTGATAAGTTTTAATTTTCTATGTAAAGAAATTATTCTGACCAAATGATAAGCTTTCTCAAACAGATTTCTCCTGGAATTTGTATGGGAAATATAATCCTCGCTTTTGTAATAATCTGGTAATTTATCTGAAGATGGCTGAGGCACCGTTTCCAAATAACCATATTTTGAATTCTGAATTAAATCAAAAAATTCCTGTGAAACAGAATGATCTTTGACTTTTAAAAACGTGGTGTTTGATTTTTCGCCTATCACTAGTTTATGAATACTTGCTTATTTGAATTCTATATTGATTAAGAATAAAGTTGTTTTGCTTTCATAAAGTTTACGTTCCACGTGGAACAATATAAATTATCTACCCATATAAACCAACAAAACGGAAATGTCGTTTGGCGAAACACCGCTAATTCTTGAGGCTTGAGAGACCGTTACCGGTTGTACTTTTTTAAGCTTTTCTCTTGCTTCAAAACTCATTGACTTAATTTGGGAATAATCAAAATTCTCAGGAATTTTTACATACTCCAATCGGCTAAGCTTATCCGCATTATTCTTCTCTTTTGAAATATAACCAGAATATTTGACTTGTATTTCTGCCTGTTCAATAACTTCGTTATCTAAATTGTTTTCTTGAATGTATTCTTCAACGGCATCAAACTTTCGCATATCGTCAATAGTGATATTTGGTCTCGAAAAGATTTTAAACATCTTATCCGATTGTTTGATTAAAGAGGATTCCTTAGATTCTAAAACTGGATTTGCGTCTTCTGGCTTCACACTTGTGGTGGCAAAAAATTCCACAAACTTTTCAGCTTCATTATGCTTTTTTTCCATTCTGCGTAAACGTTTTTCACTTGCTAAACCTATTTCAAAACCTTTAGGTGTTAATCTTGAATCGGCATTATCTTGTCGCAACAAGGTTCTATATTCAGCTCTTGAAGTAAACATTCTGTAAGGTTCCTCAGTTCCTTTAGTAATCAAATCATCTATTAAAACACCTATATAAGCTTCATCTCTTTTCAGAATAAAGGCTTCTTTATCTTGAACTTTTAAACTCGCATTGATGCCGGCCATTAAACCTTGAGAGGCCGCTTCTTCATAACCTGTAGTTCCATTAATTTGTCCCGCAAAATAAAGTCCTTCAACAAGCTTGGTTTCTAAAGTATGTTTTAATTGTGTAGGCGGGAAATAATCATACTCAATGGCATATCCTGGTCTAAAAAACTTCACTTTTTCAAAACCAACTACAGAGCGCAATGCTTTAAACTGAACATCTTCAGGAAGCGATGTTGAAAACCCATTCACGTAAACCTCAACAGTGTTCCAACCTTCTGGTTCTACAAATAATTGATGCCTATCTTTGTCCGCAAACCTGTTAATCTTGTCTTCAATAGACGGACAATATCTAGGCCCTAAACTTTTTATTCTGCCATTAAACATGGGTGATCTATCAAAGCCTTCACGAAGCAAATCGTGAACTAATTCGCTAGTATAAGTCATGTGACACGACTTCTGGTTTTGCAACGGTTTTGTAATATCTAAATAAGAGAATTTCTCTGGCTTATCATCTCCAGGTTGCTCAATCATTTTGGAATAATCTAACGACCTCCCATCCACTCTTGGAGGCGTTCCTGTTTTCATTCTACCAGCATCGAAGCCTAAAGAAACTAATTGTTCTGTAATACCTGTAGCAGCTTTTTCACCTGCTCTACCACCACCAAAATTCTTGTCGCCGATATGAATCAATCCATTTAAAAAAGTACCATTTGTAAGCACGACCGATTTGCTTTTTATCTCAACCCCAAGAGAGGTTTTAACGCCTGCAACACGTCCATTTTCTATAATCAGACCAGAAACCATATCTTGGTAAAAATCTAAATTAGGCGTACTTTCCAATAGCAAACGCCAATCTTCAGCAAAACGCATTCTATCACTTTGAACCCTCGGGCTCCACATAGCTGGTCCTTTAGATTTATTAAGCATTTTAAATTGTATAGCCGATGTATCAGACACTATTCCGCTATAACCACCTAAAGCATCAATCTCTCGAACGATTTGTCCTTTCGCAATACCTCCCATAGCAGGGTTACAAGACATTTGTGCGATGTTTTGTAGATTCATAGTAACAAGCAATGTTTTGCTACCCATATTAGCAGCAGCAGCAGCAGCTTCACTACCCGCGTGACCGGCACCAACAACTATAACATCATATATCTCGTTAAACATAGATTTGAAATTAAAACGTTCCACGTGGAACAATGTTCAAAAAATGGTTTTTAAAGGATGCAAATATACATCGATTTGGCGAATATCAAACTAGCTGTTTTAAGTAGTGGTTTTCCTTGTTCCTCATAAGTCTTTCGTCATCATCGCTTTTGTCTTTATAACCACAATAATGCAAAATACCATGGACCATAACCCTATGAAGTTCATCTAAAAAAGAGACGTTGAAATCAATGGCATTTTCTTTAACCCTTTCAATAGAAATGAAAATATCGCCCTGTATAATTTTTCCGATAGAATAGTCAAAACTAATAATATCTGTTAATGTGTCATGATTTAAAAATTCTAAATTGAGTTTAAAAAGATAATCATCATCACAAAAGATATAATTAATATCCCCTTGTTTAAACTCTTCAGAAAGGATGACATTTGATATCCAAATGGCTAATTGCTCCTCATTATCTAACGAAAATTCTGTTTCATAATTAAACTCAATCATTCTCTTTTCTAAAATATTCTTGCACTTTGGTTTTATAAATCTGTTGCAAAGGTAAAGCTTGCTTATTTAATATATCTGTAGTTTTAAAATATTGTTTAGCTGTTGGGATCTGATTGATTGAATTATTAATATACTGATTTTTGTTAGTTTCAGATTCACGCTTATTATCTTCACCTTGCTGAAACGTAGCATTCTCAAGTTTTAATAATTGGTGTTGTAACTCCATCATTTTTTGAAGTGTTTGGTTAGTGAATCCTTTGTTTAATAAATCTAATTCAACCTGTTCCATTTGCTTTAATAATCTCTCACCAGAACCGCTCATCCCTTCCTTTTCAAGTTGCTTCTCCAAAGCTTCCCTTAATTGTTGTTGCTCTTGATATATTTCATAAAGTTTGCCGTTTAAATCATTATTCAATCCCTCGCCATCTTCTCCAGAATTATCACCATTATTACTCTTATTCTGTCCATTTCCTTGTTCACCCTCCTTACCTTCGCCATCTACTTCGTTAGGCTTACCAGATTCACCTTCTTTCATACCCTCTTCCATCATTTTATTAAGTTGCTCTTGACTCATAATAATGTCTGGCAATTGCATATCGCTTTGACCTTGCCCTTGACCCATGCTCATACTTTCTTGCATATTATCTAAAACATCGCTTAAAAAGTTAGCAAGATTATTAGCAGCCGTAATCGTGAACTGTTGGTTGGACACGCCTTGGAACAAACGACCCTCAGCAAAAAGATCTATGGCTTTATCTATATTAAAATAAACCTCTGTAATTTCCTTATTAACCGTCTCAGAAAGTTTTGGTTGGCGAAGGGATAAAGCAAACAAACTATCATCAATATGCTCGAAATTTTCCCTAAGGCTGTTCTGCTTTTTTAGATAAGTTGCATATTTATTATGATTAGCATCAATAGCATTAAATTGGTCCATCAAATCTTCTTCATCTAAAGAAAAGGAAACCAAGTTATCAAGTATTTGTCTTAACATGTCAACATCCTCTTGAAGTTGTTCTCCGCCGCCTGCTTGCATGGAGGATTGCATCTTTTCACTTAGTTGCTTCATCTTTTGAGCTGCTTTCTTCTGACTTTGTTTAGCGCTTTTTTTGGTCTCTTCGTTTTGCTTTTGCAATTCTTCAGATGCTTGTTTCTGGTCGCTTTTTATGGCATCTTCCTGAGGCTTATCTTGTGGAATGTCAATCGGTTTTCTTAAGCTATTAGATTCCTTTTTAAGATTATCAAGTTCTTTTTTAAACCTTTCAAATTGTTCATTAAGTTTATCTTGATTTTCTTTTGTATTATTCTCTTCAGATTCATTAGATAATTTTTCTTGGTCGTTAGCCATTTTTTGCAAATCATCTTTAAGCTTATCTAGCTTTTTCTCTACATAAAACCTTTTGGTTAATTCAAGCAGTTGTTCTAAACTACGCTTCTTGTTTTTATTTTGTTTTGATAATTCTTCCAGCTTTTTTGCTAATTGCTCATTGTTTATTTTGTCTTGAAGTTTTTCCAATTCCTCAAGAAGCTTCTCATCCTTTTTTAGCTGTTCTTCATTCTCCTTTAAACGCTCTTTTAAATCTTCTTTAAATGCATCTTCTTCTTTGTTCTCTTTCTGAAACTCTTCTAAATTATTCTTCAATTTTTCATTGAAACTCTTCATTAATTCATCTTGCTGCTTTTGGCGTTTTAAAAATGATTCCAATTTCTTTTTATCATTGAAGTTTAATGTGGACTTTTCCTTCTGGTTTTGTTGTAACTCTTCCAATTCCTTATCGCGCTCATCAAACTTTTTTAAAGATTTATTTAAATCCTTTATGGTTTCACTTTGCTCGTTAAGTTTCTTTTGGTCTTCTTCATCCTTAGTACGCTTTCTATATGAAAACACAGAACTTTTTGTGCTTTTAAATTTATTAATAGCATCATTATCAAATACTTGAAAATATAATTCATACGGAATTCCTTCAGAAATATATAAATTATTTGGAAACGCCGTGATGAATTCAGAAATATTTGATGATGATATAGAAATGGTTTCATACTTCTTTTTGGTTTCATCATCCGAAGGATAATAAACAAGCTGAAGTTTACTAAATCCATGGTCATCGCTCACTTGACCATAAAAATACAGTGTTTGCAAATCCAATGAATCCCTCTCGACTTTAACATTTAACTCAGGATATTCATCTTTAACCACATCAATTCTGAACGCTAAATTCTCGTAATTTTTAAGGTTTTTGTTGCTTGTGCTTAAAGTGTATTCAAAATTATTGTAAAGGGCCTTAGAAGCGCTAAAAACATTGTCTTTTCCAAATTCAAACGCTAATGTGTCTTTTGAAAATAATGAAACGTTCTCAGTCGATTTCGTTTGAAGTTGCCAAGTTACTTTAGTGCCTTCAGGAACAACAGTATTACCTGTACCTTTTAAAACTTCTGAAGCTTTATTAATATATTTTGGATACTCTAAAACCATTTCAAAAGCCAACAACGTTGGTGCTTCTACAACGCTTACCGTATAAGGTTTTGATGTTACGCCATTTGCTGTAAGTTGAAATTCTGTTGATTCTTTAAGCTTAGGAAAAACATATTCAAATTCCCCAACCCCCTTTTGTTGTAAAAAATACGTTTCATCATCATAAACAATTTGTGCGTTTTCAGGAATTACATCACCAGCTGTTTTAACAATTAGTGTAAAATCATTATTTTCTATAGCATTTAAATCGTTATTAACCACAAAAAACTGAAACGGCGCCGGTGGTTCATAGGCTGTTCTGTAATTAACCACGCGATTAAAACTGTCACTAAACCAATTTACTTTACCAAATAAAAACGTTATTAATAAAATTAAAATAGGAATGGCAGCATATTTTAAGTACGGAATGTTCTTTTTGAAATTAATGGCTGTTTTGAATGGAATCGGACTTAATTCCATGGATTTTTGTTCGATACTCGCTAACAATAATTCTGATTGTGCCGTTTTCTTATGCAATTGAAGCACGTTCAATAACTTATCATTTACTTCTGGGAAATGCTTGCCAATAATTTTTGAAGCTTCTTCATAATCAATCCCTTTTTGAAGCTTAAACAATTTAGCAAGTGGCAAAAAGATAAATTTGAATAGCAGCCCAAATTCAACAAATACAAATAACCAAAACAAAATAGTTCTGGCTGTTGTGCTCAACCACAAAACATATTCAATAAAAAGCGTGAATAAAAAATACAACAAGCCAATAGCAAAAAACAAAATGGCACCTTTAAGCAATTCATTAGTATAATAACGCCTAATAAATGCCTCAAGCTTCTCTTGAATAATATTGAATTGATTCATTCTATTCGCTCTACTTAATTATAACTTACTAAACTACAATTTTTTTTATAGACGGTTTATAATTATGTGTTAATTGTATCTTTGCATACAAAATTACAAAATATGTCCAAAAACGTTCGTGTTCGTTTTGCACCAAGTCCAACAGGGCCACTTCATATTGGTGGTGTGCGTACTGCTTTATTCAATTATTTATTTGCAAAAAAACATCAAGGCACTTTTATACTAAGAATTGAAGATACAGACCAAAACCGTTATGTTGAAGGAGCCGAACAATATATCATTGATTCATTGAATTGGTGTGGCATTCCCTTTGATGAAGGCCCAGGTATAAACGAAAAATTTGGCCCTTACAGACAAAGCGAGCGCAAACATTTATATAAAAAATATGCGGAACAATTAATCGCTTCTGGTGATGCCTATTACGCTTTTGATACGGCAGAAACTCTTGATTTCCATAGGAAAGACCATGAAGAAAAAGGAAAAACCTTTATCTACAATTGGCATAACCGATTAAAATTAAGCAATTCCTTATCGCTTAGCGAAAAAGAAACAAAAACTAAATTGGATGCGGGCGATGATTATGTGATTCGGTTTAAATCTCCACAAGATGAAACACTGCATTTAAAAGACATCATTCGTGGTGATATACAAATCGATACCAATATTTTAGATGATAAGGTTCTTTTTAAAAGCGATGGGATGCCAACCTATCATTTAGCGAATATTGTAGATGACCATTTAATGGAGATTACACATGTGATTCGTGGTGAAGAATGGTTACCTTCCCTAGCCTTGCATTATCAATTATACAAAGCATTTGGTTGGAAAGCTCCAGAGTTTGCGCATTTGCCTTTGATTTTAAAACCAACTGGTACTGGGAAATTAAGTAAACGTGACGGTGATAAAATGGGATTCCCTGTGTTTCCTTTGAAATGGGAAGATCCTCAAACACATTATATTTCTAGAGGTTATAAAGAAGATGGGTATTTCCCAGAGGCTATGATAAACTTCTTGGCTTTTTTAGGCTGGAACCCTGGAACCGAACAAGAAATTTTTAGTCTTGATGAATTAATTAACGCGTTTGAACTAGAACGCGTTAATAAATCGGGTGCACGGTTTGATCCTGAAAAAATCAAGTGGTTCAATCACCATTACATGCAAGAACAAGATGATATGGCGCTTGCAGAAGCGTTTGTGTCACAATACAATCAATTAACCGATATTGATGTTAATTACGTGGCTCTTGTAGTTGGACTTGTAAAAGAGCGTGCCACATTTATTAGCGATTTATGGGATTTGAGTTTTTACTTTTTTCAAGCACCAAAAAGTTATGATGAAAACGCTGTAAAAAAAGCAATTAATGAAAGTACTTCAGAGTTAATGCTTGAACTGGTTACTATCATCCAAAGAGTCAATGATTTTACTGCTGAAAATCTTCAAACAGATATTAAAGCTTGGATAACTGAAAAAAGCATTGGTTTTGGAAAAGTGATGATGCCGTTGCGCTTAGCTTTGGTGGGTGCTTTACAAGGTCCAGAAGTTTTTGAAATCATGTTTATGATTGGTAAAATTGAAACGGTGGAGCGTATTGAGAATTTGGTAAAGACACTATAATCTATCTTAAAGTATAAATTATAAATCCTCTCCATTTTATGAAGAGGATTTTTTATAAAGTTGAACTTGGATTCTCATAAAAAATGATAAATTCGTTTAACCTTCTATAAATAAATATTGAAATGTTCTTAAAACTAATATTATGAAAAGAATCCAATTTCCTTTAGTTTATGTGCTATTATTGGCTTTACTAATAGCATGTAACAATCATAATAAATCTTCAAATTCAGAGGACTTAACTACCAATTTGACTTTAACAAAAATCAAAGAATCTAAAGGACTTAAACAATTGTATGTAAACGATGAACCCTTTTTAATTATTGGAGCTGAATTATTAAACTCTTCTGCATCGAGCATTGAGCATATGAAAGATATTTGGGCACGCACTAAATCCCTTAATGTCAACACGGTTTTTTTACCCATAACTTGGCAACAATTTGAACCAGAAGAAGATACTTTTAATTACTCACTTATCGATAGCCACATACAAAGTGCACATGACAATAACTTGAAACTGGTTATTCTATGGTTTGGAAGTTGGAAAAATGGCGAGTCCAATTATACGCCTGATTGGGTTAAAACTGATATGCAACGTTTCCCTCGCATGCTTTTTAAAGACGGGAAAATTTCCACCACCATTTCAAACATTAATAAAAATTGTTTAAATGCCGATTTGAAGGCTTATAAAAAGTTAATGGAACGCATTGTTCAGGTTGATAAACAGGGTACGGTATTAATGATGCAAATTGAAAATGAGGTTGGTTTGTTGGGAGGCACCAGGGATTTTTCACCTGAAGCTAACGAACTATTTGAACAACAAGTCCCTAGTGAATTAATTACATACATTACCAATAATCTTAATAAATTAAAACCAAACATTTATGAGCCATATGTAAATAATGGTTCAAAATCTCAAGGTACATGGGAAGCCATTTTTGGAAAATCACCAAATACCGATGAAATATATATGGCATGGCATTACGCTAAATATGTAAATGAACTTGCTAAGGCGGGTAAGGCTATTTATAATCTACCAACATTTGTAAATGCTTGGGATGCATCGGGAGGCAATCTCATTCCCGGCGTTTGGCCTAGCGGAGGACCAAATTACCTCATGATTGATATTTGGCAAGCTGGTGCTCCTGATATTGATATTCTTGCCAATGACAATTACTCCCCAACATTCGGTTTGTCAGCTAAAAATTTTGTACATAACAACAACCCTTTGCTTATACCTGAAGCTTGTGCCATTTGGATGAATGATACTATAAGTGCTGCTCCCAAAGCATTTTTTAGTTTCGGACATTTCAAAGCCATGGGGTTTTCGCCATTTGGTATTGATCATCAAACGTATCATAGTAACCATTCAATAAAGAAAGCGTATGAAGTACTTCATAATCTGAGTCCGTTGATTACCCAAGCCCAAGTTGAAGATAAAATAAACGGTTTTATGGAAGGTGATGATGCATCACCAACATCTTTTCAACTTGGAGACTTTATCTTTAAACCTAACTATGACATACAAAAGGACTCACTTATTAAGGGATATGGTTTGATCATTCAGATTTCTGAAGATGAATTTATTGTATCTGGAAATGCTTGTCATGTTAGGCATGAGTCTGCTGATTCTAGCAATCCAAATTCTCAACTCCTTTCAGTTGAAGAAGGAAAGTTTGTTGGTGGGAAATGGGTAAAAAAGAGGACTTTAAATGGCGATGAGTTTGGAATAAAACTACCACCAAATCCCTATAATATAGCTTCAGATGTGTATCTTGATAATATCAGTATACTCAAAATTAAACTTTTTAAATATTAGAGGGAACAAAGATTTTTAAAGACTTTTTTTAAAATCAATGATTGCTTAACTATTTAGTCTGTATATTAATTATTAATAAGACAAATCTTAAAAAGAAACCATAGCCCCTAAAACCAACATATTCTGGTTGCCTTTAAATCGTGCATCGCCACCTGTAGTATCTAAATTTTGGTTTTCCAGTTTCTTTAAAATATTGGTAAAACCATAAATATATTGCGCTTTCAGCTTAAAGTTTTTTATTCCGGCAGACGCCCCAATGGCACCATTAAAATTAAATTGGGATATATTTATAATGTCCGTTGCCGTTAGATTAGTATAGTTATTTATATAATAATCTTTCTGTCCCTTGTCCTTAACTTCAAGTTTACCGTTATATTGAATCATAGGTCCCACATCTATGGTAAAATACGTTTCAATAACCTTTATGTGCATAAGCATGGCTACTTGGGCGGCAAATAGTTTGTAATCGATAAATACTTCTTCAGAACTTACAATAGTTGGCCTTGCGGAAATCCCCAAATTATTCTCTGAAAGTTGCATCCCAAAACTCACATTGTACCACTTATGGGGAATGTCAACCGTAGCGCTTAGACCTCCAACAAAACCATCTCCTTGAGCTGTAGTAAAATTATCGGTAGCAATATTAAATTTTGTAATGCCTCCAAAAATTCCAATACCATTGGTGATTTGATAACTTGGACGCTGAGCAAAACCTTTTGTAACAAAACACATCGTGATGGCTACTAATAGCAAAGGGCATTTATATTGCATATATTTGTATTAAGTGCTCAAATATAATATAATTTTTGTATATTAATTTTCTAACTTTTTTAAAACCATTGTCATGTCTGATTTTATTCTTTTCCCAATTATTTTCTTAGGATTGGTTATTTTATTCTCGTCCTTTTTTACTGTTAAACAGCAATCTGCAGCCATTATTGAACGGTTTGGTAAATTCCAAAGTGTCCGTCATTCTGGCCTACAATTAAAAATTCCTTTGGTTGATAGAATCGCTGGCCGACTAAGTTTAAAAATTCAACAACTAGATGTTATTGTTGAAACAAAAACTAAGGATGATGTGTTTGTGCGCTTAAAAGTATCTGTTCAATATAAAGTTATTAGAGATAAGGTTGAAGATGCTTTTTATAAATTAGATTATCCGCACGATCAAATTACGAGTTATGTATTTGATGTGGTACGTGCCGAAGTTCCAAAAATGATTTTAGATCATGTTTTCTTAAAAAAAGATGATATCGCTATTGCCGTAAAATCTGAATTAAACGAAGCCATGCTTGATTATGGATACGATATCATTAAAACCCTAGTAACAGATATTGACCCTGATGCCCAAGTAAAAGAAGCCATGAACCGAATTAATGCCGCAGATAGAGAAAAAACTGCAGCTCAATATGAAGGTGATGCGCAACGTATTTTAATTGTTGAAAAAGCGAAAGCCGAAGCCGAAAGCAAACGTTTACAAGGACAAGGTATTGCCGATCAGCGTCGTGAAATTGCCCGTGGTTTAGAAGAATCTGTCATGGTGCTAAATAAAGTTGGTATCAACTCACAAGAAGCTTCTGCATTGATTGTAGTAACACAACATTATGATACATTACAATCTATTGGCCAACATACTAATAGTAACCTTATTTTATTGCCAAATTCACCACAGGCAGCAAATAGCATGTTAAATGATATGCTGGCTAGTTTTACGGCGAGTAATCAAATTGGTGAAGCTATGAAAAATGCTAAAAACAATAAAAAAGAAGACTAATTTAAAAATTATTAAAAGCAAAAAACCTCGACTTTATGTTCGAGGTTTTTTTATTCAAACGGATGCCTTTGCTCCCACTTTTGGGTTGGATCCATTAACTTAAAAAGCTGTTTTAGTATACTGTTCAAAAAACTGTTTGTATGTTTCACATAAATCTCCATTGGTTTGGGAATAGCGCCAACAGAGCTTTTAATTTCCATGGCAGTTCGGGCATAAACTACATTTTCAAACTTATTCCCGATAGCAAATTTTGCCATATCATAAAGCATGTTTAAATATAACTGGTTTGAATATTGATGCTTCTCGTCATACCCTAAAAAATAGGTTTCTAAATGCTTGCCATTTAAAAGAAGCGTATAAAAACCAACCAATTCATCCTCTAAAAAATAACCAAAAACTTTAAAGTCGTCATTCAATTGAAGTTTTAGACTGTAAAAATGGTTTTCAGGAAGGAAAAAGGTATTGAATTTTGCATTGTTTGATACATTTAAATAGAGGTTATACAGCTTTTCGGATTGACTTTTTATGGTATTAATGTCTAATTCTGAACAAACAACATTTCCTAATTTCTTTTTGGCCCTTTTATATCTGTCTCGATATTTCTTATTAAAATCTTTAATATAATTTTCATTTGAAGTCCAATTAGGTTTTATGGGCATCACCATATTTGGTTGAACGGTTACTTTATGTAATTGGTTTTTATTGAAAAAATCGGTTTCATTATGAATTAAATCTTCTTCATAATAGTCCTTAAACATAATAGCTCTTATGGTTTTCTGCTGATTTTGTTTGATGTGCTTTTTAAGTTCTTCAATGGATTCACAAACCATACTTAAATAATCCGTAGGCGTTATTTTATTCTTTAGAAAAAAAACACCATGTTGTCCCGTATGGGTTAGGTTGCCAACAACCAACATATTGCCCTTTAAAACTTTGGAAATTATGTTCCTGAAAAACTCTCTGAAACAAGATACTTTAGTTTCCCTAAACATATCTTTTAAGTAGAGCTGAACACGTTGAATAATGGCGACGCCTACTAATTCATTGTCATTAAAAATGCCCACATAAAACCATTGTATGTTATTTGGAGAGGCGTTTTCCAAAGCTTTTAAATAGCTGCACTGAAGAAAAATATCGTGTGCCACCATACGATCCCAAATTTCTGGAAGCTCTTTATAAGAAAAATAAATGTGGTATGTGTTCAATAGAAAAATAAAAGACCGAAGTTATAACACTTCAGTCTTTGTTAAAGTTAAAAATTATAAATATTATTTCCAACCACAAATAATGCCTCCCATGATGCCTAAAGTAAGGATCCAGTACCCAACGTTTATAAAAATATATTTCGCGCTTTTATGTTCAAATACAGCGTTTGTTCCCAAAATAGGCAAGGCAATAAAAATACCTGCGAAAACACCGTGAAAAACGCCATGTTTAAAGGTTCTAAAAGCATCGCCGTAAACATCCAAAAAGGCATTATATTCTGGTAATATGCCTAATTCTCCTTGAGCCAAGCTATAAACGCCCATTTGATGAACGACAATAGCTGGCATGGCCGATGCTAATATAAATGCAAACAATAAGGCCAAGCCAAATATTTTAAACATATTGCCGGTTTTTAATTGTTCTTCAGACATCCCCGCGGCTTGCATCCAAGCAGTTCCAAAAACTTTGGGGTTATACCAAACAAAACCAACAACCATTGCCGAAAGTGCGGCAAGAACGATTGCAATAGGGTTAATAAAATCCATAGGAGTTAGTTTTAAATTTAAGATATAAATATAATAAATTTATTATAAGCGCCTGTTTTTTAGAAGTATATAAATTATTTATACCAATTGTGCTTCTGCTCTCAACAAGTCATTCTCATCTTCTAAAGCATTTGCAATAAAGGCATTAATTTCAGCATTCCTTTGTAACCCATTCTTAAGCAATACATCTAAAGCAATGGTAACAGCTATTCGTGTTCCTACTTTTTTTGCTGCTGTGTTAAATAAAGGTTGCAATTCTTCATAACTAACATCTTTGGCCAATTGTTGGATTTCAGTTTTCGCTTTTAACTGTTTTTCCTCTGGCAAATTGGTGTATTTTTTTCCTAACTGTTGAATAACATCAATAGCTTTTCTTTGTGGTTGAGATGGAATGTTTTGTTGTTTGTTTTGATTGTTATTTTTGTTCTCTACTGGTTTTTGTTTTTCCCAAGAATCTCTTAATCCAACCGTTTTATTGAATACTAATTTCTCATTAGTGGAATCGTTATCAACATTAAAGTAACCAATCCTCTGAAACTGGAACCTCTCGCCTACTTTAGCATCTCTTAAACTTGGTTCCACAAAAGCATTAACGAGTTTTAATGAGTTCGGATTTAAAAATTCCATAAAATCTTTGTCTGCATGACTATCAGGAGCTTCATCTAAAAACAATCTATCATACTCTCTAACTTCTGCTTTAATGGCGTGTTTAACAGATACCCAATGCAATGTGCCTTTCACTTTTTTTGAGGTGTCTTCAGAATAGGTGCAATGGATTTCCGTAATATTCCCATTTGAATCTTTTACAACACGTTCAGCTATGATGATATATGCATTCTTAAGACGTACTTCACCCCCTAATTTTAACCTGAAAAAATTGTTTCCCGCTTCTTCTTTAAAGTCTTCTTTTTCGATATAAAGCTCTCGTGAAAATGGTACTTTTCTAAAACCTGCCGACTCATCTTCTTGATTATTCTCGGCTTCCAACCATTCTTCCTTCCCTTCAGGATAATTGGTAATTACCAGTTTCACAGGGTCTAAAACCGCCATAACCCTAGGTGCCGTTTTGTTTAAATCTTCACGAATACAAAACTCTAATAACGATACTTCAATCACATTATCCCGCTTAGCAACACCTACCGTTTCAACAAACTTTCTTAAGGAGGTTGGTGTATAGCCTCTGCGTCGTAACCCCGAAATAGTAGGCATCCGCGGGTCATCCCAACCCGTTACAATGTTATCTTCTACCAATTTGAGCAGTTTACGCTTGCTCATAATGGTGTAACTTAAATTTAAACGCGCAAATTCCCGTTGCTTGGGTTTGAGTTTACCTTCATCAATTATCTGCTCTAAAAACCAATTATAAAGCTCTCTGTGGGGCTTAAATTCCAAAGAGCATAACGAGTGTGATATTTGTTCGATATAGTCGCTTTCGCCATGTGTCCAATCGTACATGGGGTAAATACACCAATCGTTGCCCGTTCTATGATGATGTTTTTTTAAAATACGGTACATAATAGGGTCGCGCATCAACATATTGGGGTGTTGCATATCTATTTTAGCACGTAAAATGTGTGAGCCTTCTTCAAACTCACCGTTTTTCATGCGTTCAAATAAATCCAGATTTTCGGCAACGCTCCTGTTTCTATAAGGCCCATCAATACCTGGCTGCGTGGGCGTTCCTTTTTGCTCTGCCATGGCTTCGCTGGATTGTGAATCAACATAAGCCTTGCCTTCCTTTATAAATAGCACTGCCCAATCGTAAAGCTGTTGGAAATAGTCTGATGAAAATAACTCCTTATCCCAAGTATAGCCCAACCAAGCTACATCTTCTTTTATGGCATCCACATATTCTTGTTCTTCTTTTGCCGGATTGGTATCATCAAAACGCAAATTTACCGGGGCATTATATTTTTCACCCAAACCAAAACTGATACCAATGGCCTTGGTATGTCCAATATGTAAATAGCCATTTGGCTCTGGAGGAAACCTAAAACGCAATTTGCTTTTTGGTAAACCATTCGCTAAATCTTCTTCTATAATTTGCTCTAAAAAGTTAAGTGGTTTTTTTTCTTCAGACATAAATGTATGGTTGCAGATTCTTGTGGACAGAAACTAACGTTGTTAAACAAAAATATTGTGTAAAATTAGGTAATTTTGGTGACTTAAAAATAGTAATAATGGGAATTATAAAAGTTGAAAATATTAGGGTATTTGCTCATCATGGTTGTTTAAAAGAAGAAACCAAAATAGGCAGCAGCTATCGTGTAGATTTACAAGTTGAAGCCAATTTACAACCATCAGCCAAATCGGATAGTTTGAGTGATACCGTGGATTATGTGTTTTTAAACCGGATAATTAAAGAAGAAATGAACAAACCGTCCTATTTATTGGAAACAGTTTGCAGACGCATTTTAAATAGAATTTTTAATGAAGACAAACTTGTGAAGAAAGCAACCGTTTGGGTTAGCAAATTAAATCCGCCAATTGGTGGTGATGTGGAATGTGTTACGATTAAAATGAAAGATAAGCGTAAAAAATAATTTTTAACAATATTAAAGTCTTATTTTTTTTTACATTTGCAAACAAATTACGGTGTCGTGGCCGAGTGGCTAGGCTCAGCTCTGCAAAAGCTGCTACAGCGGTTCGAATCCGCTCGACACCTCAAAAAAAGCTTTCAGTTTATTCTGGAAGCTTTTATTTTTTTGAGTTAATTTTCTCAAATCTTTCCTTTATCATTTCTTTTTCCTTAGGGAAAAATCCTTGAACCAATAAAAGTGCCCCAAAACCGAGAATCACTAAAGCTATTATTTTTTTTGTTTTGAATATTCTTTTTGGCGTTAACTTATGTTTTAGTTTTTTAGCTAAACTCATTTTAATCAAATCAACTAAAAAATAAACAATCAAAATGGTACTTAAAAATACAACCACACCCTCTTTAGATTCGGTTAACGTATTGCCTATCACAATAAATGCCACCCACCCCAACAAAACACCAATGTTTATAAAATTGAGCAAAAACCCTTTTAAAAATAGCTTTCCATATTTTTTTTGAATATCTACCTTATGATATTCCTTGACAATGTCTCTAAAGGATTTTGATGTTTTCAAGAATGAAATAACGCCGTAAACAAATAATAATACACCTCCAAAAATTAAAAAACTAGGGTCGTCTTTAACCTTTTCCAAAAGTTTATTGGTGCTAAAAAAGGCTATTAAAATAAAAACAATATCTGCCAGCACAACCCCTAAATCAAAAATTAAGGCACTTTTAAATCCTTTTGTGGCACTGGTTTCAAGAAGCACAAAAAATACGGGCCCTATAGTAAACGCCAATATAATGCCAAAAGGAATTGCTCTTAAAATATCATCAAACATACATTCGTGAGGGTTTCGTACAAAGAAAAGAAAAAAAGGTATGCTAAACCAATAACACACCTTTTAAACTAACTAAATTGAATACTAAACTAAATTTTATTTTATGATTGAAATATCATGCTTATTTTATGGATTGCTTTTCAATTATAAGGTTAGACTCTAAAACTGTTTTAGAACTTCCGCCAACGTATACTCTAAATTCACCCGGTTCAAGAACAAATTCTCCCCCATTATTAAAAAAACCTAGTTCATCTTTTGATAAGCTGAATTTGATGGTTTGTTGTTGATTTGGCTTTAATTCAACCATTTGAAACCCTTTCAGTTCTTTAACAGGTCTTGTTATACTTGAAAACACATCTTGTATATATAGTTGAGCCACCTCTTTACCAATTACTTTTCCTGTATTTTTAATATCTACGGAAACATTAAAGATGTCATTTGAAACCTTATCAACTACCAAATTGGTATATGTAAATGTAGTATAACTTAAACCGTGTCCGAATGGATAAAGAGGGTCATTACTTTCATCTGAATAGTGTGACCAAAAGACTTGGTTTGAGCCAGGATTAACGGGCCTACCGGTATTTTTATGATTATAGTAAATAGGCACTTGACCAATACTTCTTGGAAACGACATCGGTAGCTTGCCGCTGGGATTATAGTCACCATACAAAACTTGAGCTATGGCGTTACCACTTTGTGTCCCCAATTGCCAGGCTTCAACAATTGCCGGGATATGCTTATCTGCCCAAGGTATTGTTAAAGGTCGTCCGTTATTTAGCACTAATACAATGTTTTTATTTACATTATAAATAGCCTCTAAAAGTTCTTGTTGTACACCAGGCAGACCTAAGTCTGTTCTACTTCTAGCTTCCCCACTCTGAAATCCATGCTCGCCCAAAACCATGACGACAACATCTGCTTTTCTAGCTGTTTCAATAGCTTCTGGAAATCCGCTTTTATCCTCGGTATTAATGTTCAACTCTATTGCAAATTCTGTTTTACCTATGGTTACATCCGCTCCTTTTGAATAAGTTAATTTATTGTCTGGATACTTTTGCATGCCTTCTAAAACAGATACTGCGGTACTGTCTTCGGCCGCTATTCTCCAACTTCCTAATGGACTGGTTTTATCGGCTGCCAAAGCACCAATTAAAGCGATATTTAAACCGTTAGTTTTTAAAGGAAGTATCTCATTGTCGTTTTTAAGTAAAACAATGGATTTTTTAGCCATGTCTAATACAGCCTCTTGAATTTCTTTACTTCCTGTTACTTCCTTTTCTCTAATTTCATCACAATATTTATACGGGTCATCAAAAAGACCTAATTCAAACTTGACTCTTAAAATACGTTTTACGGCATCATCAATGAGTGATTCCTTTACTTTTCCTTCCCGCACTAAATTAGCCAATTCATCAACATAGGCATACGATTCCATATCCATATCCGACCCAGCGATAACCGATAATTCTGCTGCTTCCTTTTTATCTTTTGCATAACCATGTGCTATCATTTCGTTAATGGACCCCCAATCTGAAACTACAAACCCATCAAATTGCCATGCGTCCTTTAAAATGTCCCTTTGTAAATACACATTACCAGTTGCAGGTATGCCGTTTAGTTCATTAAATGAATTCATAAAGGTTCTAACCCCAGCTTTAGCTGCGGCCTTAAATGGTGGAAAAATAATATTGTTAAGCGTTGACGTTCCAACATCTACGGTATTATAATCCCTTCCTGATTCAGAAAAACCGTAACCTGCCCAATGTTTGGCACAAGCCGCAATGGTTTCTGGAGATGATAAATCATCACCTTGAAATCCATAAACCCTGGCCATAGCTATTTCTGAACCTAAATAAGGGTCTTCACCAGCTCCTTCCATAACACGTCCCCAACGGGCATCTCTTGAAATATCAACCATAGGAGCAAAAGTCCAGTTAATACCTGCCGCAGCCGATTCTTTTGCAGCAACTTGTGCAGATTTTTTTATGGCTTCCAAATCCCAACTCGCAGCTTCGGCTAGCGGTATCGGACTTAATGTTTTGTAACCATGTATCACATCAAAACCAATTATCAAAGGGATACCAAGCCGCGTCTCTTCAACAGCTATTTTTTGAACAGCCCTAACTTCTTTTACCCCTCTTACATTAAGCATGGAACCTACATAGCCCTTTCTTAAATGTTCATATTTCTTGGCGGCATCACCATCTAGAGGTTGTGGGCCTGTAACATCCCAAAATCCATTGTATTGATTCATCTGACCGATTTTTTCCTCTAGTGTCATTTTAGACAATAAATCGGCAACTTTCTTTTCTATCGAGTTGGTTTTATTCTCAATTGAATTATCATTTGGATTTTCTTTACAAGAAACATTGAAAATCGTTAAGATAATGATTAAAATACCTAAGCTAGTTTTCTTCATGTTATTGATATACTTTAATGTAATCTATCTCCATTACAGATTCTGTAAAATTTGGATCTATAGAAAACCAGCTGCCTCCCATGGCAACATTTAAAATTAAATACTGAGGTGCAAAATATGGCCAATTACTACTGTTTTTAACGGTTGGCTTATAACTATACTTTAAGTTTCCGTCTATGATAAAGTTTAATTCATCCTCTGTCCATTCTAAACTATATATATGAAATTCCGTAGCATAATCAGTTATGGTTGTTTCGCCTACTTTCGTGTTTGGACAGCCTCCAGAACAAGATGGCGTGTGTGTTGCGCTAGAAACAAGAGTAGGGTTATGTCCCCAATGTTCCATGATGTCTATTTCTCCACAAATGGGCCAACCAACGGTATCAATATTGGCCCCCAACATCCATATGGCTGGCCATGTTCCAGAGCCACTTGGGAGTTTCGCTCTAACATCTACTCTTCCATAGGTGAAATCGAATTTTCCCTTAGTTAATAGTTTTGCAGAAGTATATTCAGAACCTTCATGGTTTTCCTTTTTTGCTATAATTTTTAATACGCCATTTTCGACTTTTACGTTATCTGTCCTGTTTGTGTAATATTGCTTTTCGCCATTGCCCCAACCACATAAATCTGGACAACCATTACCTATATCGTAGCTCCATTTGGAGGTATCTGGAGCACCATCTGTGTTGAATTCATCAGACCAAACTAATTGTGGCCCACTTTCAGTAACAAAAACGGCTACTTTTTTAAAAGTACTAATGCTATTACCAGTACTAGAATATGCAAAAACCGTTATAACATACTCGTTTAATCCTTCAGTAACACATGTATAATTGAATTCGCCATTAGTACTTCTTATTTCTGCCTCGCTTCCTACTTTAAAACCATAGGAAATGGCATCGGTTGCTGTAGCAGTACATGTGATATTACCTGAGCCATCACCACCTGGATTTACGGTGCTTGAACCCGATATAGCTATTGTTAATGATAAATTTTTTGGAATTATTTCTTGTGGTTCCTCTATTATTTCGGAATCATTTCCTCCTCCTGAACAGGACAGAAGAAACACTAAAATTATATTGGTTATATAAAGCATTTTTTTAAACATTTTTTCTTTTTTAATTTTCAATTTAAAATAGGGAGAATTAATCCTCCCTATTTTAATATGGTGTTTTTCTATTCAGGAATTAGCCTAAACCACCAATCAAATTCGCCATTTCCATCTGTAGTACGAAGAATCATTTCATCTGCAGAACGGCTAAATATCTGATAACTATGATTTCCCCCAACATAATACCCAATGAAACCAATACCAGTTAAACTTAAAGTTTCAACACCACTAGGCGCTGTTAAAACCCATTGAGCCGTGTATGACCCAAATGTATATTGTTCTATATCTGCTCCGTTTACAGTGCCTCCTGATCCGCCCAACTCATTAATTAATGGGTCGCGTCCAAATACAAAACCATCTGCACCTACGTTGTGTGTAAATGTTCCGTCTACGTTAAACGTATATCGGTCATCATACATTCCTGAAACCGCCTTATCTCCTGGAGCAGCACCATAATATTCAAATTCTGTAGCGCCTCCTACTGGCCCTAACCCAAAATGTTTGTTTATATCAGAAGCAATCTTCCATGTCCTTGAGCTATTGGAAGTCAGCATGGTTAATAAATCTGCTGGCGGTTCATACAACGCCAAGACTTCCACTTCAATCGTTTTACTAGACGAAGCGCCTCCAGTTCCAAAAGCAACTACAGTAACTGCATAAGTATTAGTGCCAAGTGTTGTAAACGTGTGTGACGCACTTCCGGATTTTTGAAGTTTTGTTTGTCCTTGTACCACAAAATGATACGCTGTAGCATTATCGGCAGTTGCAGACAATTTAATTTCCCCACTACCCAAACCTGGAGCAGGAGATTCTGAATCATTATCTATATAGGTAACCGATACTTCAATGTTTGAAGGCGCTACAATCTCTCCAAAAGCTAGATCATCTTCCTGACAGCTTGTAAAAGATAAAACGGCTATGATTAAGACACTTAATATATTATTTATTTTTTTCATCGTTCTAAATTTTAATTATGGAAATAAAAATTATCGATATATACTTTTGCTCCCGAAGATTCAAAGATTAACTGCGTAATTGCTGAAACATCTGTGGTATAATTTACTAAAGGAATATCTACACTTACCCAAGTTCCTCGGGTCACACTAGGTATATATTCTATATCTTCTTTAAGCGGATCGCCATCGCCTTTTGTTGTGTTAACTAATTTTAAACCAAGTGTTGTGGCATCTGGTGTGAAGTAATCAAAATGTACATATTTGAAACCCGCTAAATTGGTTGGATTGCCATAATCGGTTACGATGCCTGTGTAGTTTAAAGCTTCATATAACCAAACATTATTGGCCCCAATTTGAATGGTAGTTAACGTAGTGGATTGCCCCCAATTAGGATTCAATTCACTTAAAGCAACATTGGTATAAGCATCACTAAATATGGAAACAACGCCACTTTGGTTGAGGGTTGGTGACGGTGCTGCCACTGTAGGCGCTGTACCATCACCATTTGTGTAAAAATACAAGTTATCTATATATACTTTTGCGCCAGAAGATTCGAAAAGCAATTGCGTAATAGCTGAAATATCCGTCGTATAAGCAGACAATGGAATATCTACACTAACCCAAGTTCCTAGGGTAATATTGGATACAAATTCTATATCTTCTTTAAGCGGATCGCCATCGCCTTTTGTTGTATTAACTAGTTTTAAACCAAGTGTTGTAGCATCTGGAGTAAAGTAATCAAAGTGAACAAAAGTCATTCCAGTTAAATCAGTTGGGTTACCGTAATCGGTTACTATGCCCGAATAATTTAAAGCTTCATAAAGCCATGTGTTATTCCCTTGAATATTGACACTTGTTAAAGTAGTAGATTGTCCCCAATCTGGATTTAATTCACTCAAACCTACGTTAGTGTAAGCGTCACTAAAAATAGACACCACGTTCGCTTGTGGCGCTGTTGGTGATGGTGCGCTAACGACTGGCGCTGTTGGAATGGAAGACGGTTTATAAAAATAGATGTTATCTAAAAATATAGTTCCCGATCCGCCACCAGGTAATGCTGCGCCAACAAACTTAAATTGGAAAATATCTGCCATGGATAATCCTTGGTCTGTAAAATCGCTTAAAGGAATATCGATACTCACCCATTGATCGGCAACAAGCGCTTTTGTAACAGATTTTTCTCCTGTTGTTGCGCTTATAGGGAAAATTTCAAGAGCCGCTAAATCGGCTGTCCAAACATCCATGTGCAAATACTCCATAGAAGAAGCATCTACGTTGGAGCCAAAATCAATACCTTGATAATTTAAATTACCATATTGAATGATGTTATTTCCATCGACATCGATTTCAGTATAGGAGGTTGCTTGTCCCCAATTAGGATAAAAATTCACACCTGTTAAGCTTGTATAGGCATCACTATAAATTGAAATAACTTCCGAAGCATCACGTCGTGGTGGTACTGCCGGATTAGTAATAGGCTGTAAAATAGCAGTCACTTCAAAATCCTGTGTATATTCTGTAGTTTCTATAGCACCACCCATGGCTACAACTCTAATAGTGTACGTTCCTGCTTCTTGGTATGTATAGCTCACGACTTCACCAATGTTACCCATAATAGGATCATCATTACCAGTTTCTCCAAAATATACCTCAAAAGACATCGCAAAATCTGCTGTTGCCAATACATTTACCTGTTTAGATAACGCAGCATCATTTTCGATAGTTACCACTAAATTTTCTGGTGCTTTAAAAGACACCACTATATCTTTGGTGACCTCGCTTTTTAGTCCTGTAACACCAATGGCTTCTATTTTAACTATGTAACTACCTTCTGCGTATACATGTTGTGCACTAGAACCTTGTTTCACGTTCATTATTTCTGAATTATCACCAAGTGTTATGTTATATGAAACAGCACCTTCTGCGCTCGGTGTTAAAGTTACTAGGCCAGAATTATCTTGTGTAATTTGAAACAATGCTGAAACGTTGGTTGGTGCCGCAACATTTTCGATAAAACTTAAATCATTATCGTCTTGAGTACAATTGAAAAAGATGATTAAAACGACAATTAAGCTACATATATATTTTAATGTTTTCATATCTTATTTTTTTAGTTTTCGTATCCAGGATTTTGGTTCCAAGTACCTCCTGATAATTCAATTTCTTGAATAGGAATAGGGAAAAGTTCATGCTTGCCCGCTTGAAAACCAGGAATTGTTCCAGCCGCTCTCCCTGTTCTAACCAAGTCGAAGAAACGATGACCCTCACCTACTAATTCTACACGGCGTTCTTTATAAATATCATTGGTCAGGTTAGTTCCAGTCGTTGTGATATCTCCTAGCATCGCTCGGTTTCGCACTTCATTTAAATAATTTTGTGCTCTAGTGTCGCTTATAGCGCCTCTATTTAAAGCTTCTGCTGCCATTAACAATACATCAGCATAGCGAATAACCCTTGTGTTATTTGGATTTGTAAGTGCCGCATCTGGACGGTTGGCGTCACCTAAACGCGCTATGTATTTTCTATTATAATAGCCTGTTTGTTCATATCCAGCGCCTTCATCATAGCTAGCGGTTGGATTTTCTTCTATCCACTTTTCAATATCTAAAATGGAATAATCTAATCTAATATCCCCTTCTTCAAATGCATCAACCACATCTTGAGTAGGTACATTAAAACTATATCCAAAATCGAATACTGGTCCAACATAGCCTCTTACTCCATTAAAACCTACTGCATAATTACCTTCCAAACATTGAAAGCAATCGTATGACCCACCATCAACATCAGAATATTGTATTTCGAAAACAGATTCAATATTGTTTTCATATTCGTTCTCCCACATTAGTGGTGCTGTAGCGGAAGGTAAAAGATCGTGAGGCCCATTATTTATTAATTCTTCCAATACGGCAGCCGCTTCAGCGAATTTGTCTTGATATAAATAGGCTTTGCCTAATAATGCTTCGGCAGCTCCTTTTGTTATTCTTCCTGTTTGACTTTGTGTATACGGTAAATTAGCTGCGGCAAAAATTAAATCTTCTTCTATTTGAGCATAAATAAGTGCTTTAGGGGTTCTTTCTAAATCAAATTGATCACCATATTGAATGCGTTTATCTAACACTAAGGGCACATCACCAAACCATTTTACCAATTCAAAATAATAAAAAGCTCTTAGAAATCTTGTTTGTGCAAGTACACTTGTTTTATTGGGGAAATCTGTTTTATCTTTAAACTCCATGATGTAGTTTGTTCTATTAACCCCAGTGTACATCCATGTCCAAATATTTCTTAGTTGTGCATTCACTGGTGTGTGAATCATATCGTCAATTTCTTGAATACCCGGAGTATCTGTAGCGCTTTCTCCACCAGCAAGTGTATTATCGGAAGCTATTTCCCCAACTTGAAATTGTTGTGCCGTTGCTTGTAAATAATCGTATGCAGCAATTAATGCGTCTTGATAATCGGCTTCTGAATTGAAAAAATCTTCTGAATTTTCATCTTGCGAAGGCACATCTATAAAATCATCAGCACATGAAAACACGGCTAAAAAAGCAAGTGAAACAAGGATATTTATAGTTTTTAAATTTTTCATAATCCTTAATTAAAATTTTAAGTTAATTCCTAATAAGAAGGTTTTTGCACTAGGATAAAACCCTTGGTCTATTCCGCCTCCAAGAGGCGCTCCGCTTGATGCAGTAGGATCGAAACCTTTATATTTGGTAAGCGTGAATAAATTGCTTGCTGAAACATAAAGACGTAAATTGGTAATTCTAGAATCTTTAAACGCGTCGTCTGAAAACGTATAACCCAATTGTACATTTTGTAAACGAACAAAGGATCCATCTTCTACATAAAAATCTGAAAATAACGTATTTGGTGTTGCGCCGTTTGAAACTCTAGGAAACGAATTACTTGTTCCTTCTCCAGTCCAACGTGCCAAAAAAGCATTTGTTCTGTTGGTAAGTTGTTGACCACGTTCGTAATTTCTAACAATTTCATTTCCAACAGATGCAAAGGCATAAGCAGCGAAATCGAAATTCTTATAATCTAACGAGATATTAAGACCCATAGTTGCATCAGGAATTGGATTACCAATATTCCCCATATCATCTTCGTTAATTAAACCATCTCCGTTTTGATCTACATATTTAATATCTCCTGGCTCTGGCAAAATATCTCCAACAGCCGAAGCATCTATTTCTGCTTGATTTTGAAAAATTCCATCGGTTTTATAGCCGTAAAAATAGCCTATTGGAAACCCAGCTTCCATCCTAGAAGGTGCTGGTTGACTGATACCAAAACCACCTCCAGTTAAAAAACCTGTATTGGTGTTTACATATAAAACTTCATTTTTAATGTAAGTGACATTATATTTAATGCTAAATTTAAAATTGTCATTGAAATTATCTGCATAGCCTATAGCGAATTCTAAACCTGTATTTTCAACAGTACCACCATTAACTACTGGAGCTCCACCTGTACCCAATAAACCCGATACTTCTGGGATAACCAATAAATCTTCTGTTCTTTTTTTAAAGTAATCGGCTGTAATATCAAGCCTGTTATTTAAAAAACGCATATCTAACCCAATATCAAGGGTTTTTTGTTTTTCCCATCTAATTTCTGGGTTTGCAATACCACCGCTGGCAGTGCCTATAAATTCTTGATTGTCAAAAATATAAGTGCCTTCTCCATTTAATAGTGATATATATCTATAATCTGGAATTCTATCATTTCCTAAAATACCATAAGAAGCTCTTACTTTTAGTAAATCAATAAAACTGTTGTCTTTCAGGAAATCTTCGTCTGAAACTACCCAACCCAAAGAGCCTGAAGGAAAGAAACCAAACCTATTTTCTGGTCCAAACTTGGTTGAACCATCTCGTCTAATAACTGCAGATACTAAATACTTTCCTTTATAGTCGTATTGAGCCCTAGCAAAATATGATAATAATCTCGAATCGAACGTGGCATTTCTACCTGTAAATCTGTTGATATTTTCAATGTCCTGCGCTTGTTCTAAATTGGCATATGCCACATTATTATTTATAATGTCAAATCCTGTAGCTCCTGTAAATTCGCCAGTAGTTTTAAAAACTGATGTTCCTAAAAGGACATTGACATTATGTACATCATTAAATTTATTTTCATAATTAATGAAGGCGTCAAAGGTGTAATCCCTAAAATAATTTAAACCTTCAAAAACACTACTTCTAGCAACATTACTGTTTTTTCCACTACCAAAATTGGCAATAGGATTGAACACTTTTGACCTCACTTCGGAATAGTTAAACTGAATGTTAGATTGTACGGTAAAATGATCTAAAAAATTATACGATAATCCTGCATTTCCACTTAGCCTCACCACTTTTGATCTATCAAAAGTATCATCAATTTGAGCTAGTGGATTGATGACTTCTCCGCCTAAGCCTTCAGCCAAGGTATAAGCGCCCTCTTCATCATAAACCGAAAACGTTGGCGCCATATTAATAGCATTGAAAAGCACTGAGGAATTAGAATTTTCTGGAAGATTTCTTTTATTGGTTCTCATTAACGTGAGACCAGAGGTGAATTTAAAATTCTCTAAAAAGTCTAAGTTGTAACTCACATTATTTGTAAAACGTGTGAAGTTGGATTTGTTGCCACCTACTATACCATCTTGTGTTAAAAAAGAACCACTATAAGAGTAATAAGATTTTTTACCCCCACCTTTAAACATGATATTATGGTTTTGAATTGGTGCTGATTCAAATACCAAATCTTGCCAATCTGTACCAACACCTAATCCAGATAAATTTGCAAAAGGTGGTGTGTTACCACCAGCAGCATAGGCTTCGTTAACTATGGCTGCATATTCAGTTGCATTTAAAACAGGTATTTTTCGGGTGGTTTCTTGAAAACCTCCATAAGCATTATATTCTACTGTTAATGGCATTTCTTTACGACCCGTTTTGGTTTTTATAAGTATCACACCATTTGCGGCCCTAACACCATAAATACCTGCCGTGGCATCTTTAAGAATGTTTATGCTCTCAATGTCGCTAGGGTTTAAAACACTTAAATCTTCAATAACATTCCCATCTACTAAAATTAAAGGCCTACTGTCTCCATTAGTCGATACACCTCTAATACTTATTGTTGCGCCACCACCTGGTGTACCTGATTGGGAAGTAATATTAACCCCTGCAACTTGTCCTTGTAAAGCTTGTTCAATTCGTGTTGGTTTTAAGGCTTCAATACTTTCGCTGGAGATAACGCTAACGGCTCCAGTAATTTCTTTTTTAGTTTGTGTTCCATACCCAATGACCACAATTTCATCAAGTTTTGCGATATCTTCTTGAAGTGTTATGGTTAACCTTGAGTTATCAGTAATAATCACCTCGTACGTTAAATAACCTATATAACTGAATGTTAGTGTTGAACCAATTTTTACATCAGATAATGTAAAATTGCCATCAAAATCGGAAACCACACCTATTGTTGTATTTTTAACTACAACATTTACTCCAAGGATGGGAATACCGCTTTCATCTTGAATTACTCCACTTACATCTACATTTTGGGCACCAGAATATGTAATTAAGAATAAGGTTAGAATTTTAAAGAGATAGTGTCTCATATATTTTAGTTTTAGTTTGTAATAAAAATAAGTTGAATTGATTGATTTGTTAAATTTTGAACCGCAACAAAAAACATACATATTAAAAAACCATCTGTTTTTTTAGTAAAACACCAATAAAACAGATGGTTTTTAAGAATAATATATTTACAAAACTTAATGGTTTAACTAACTGAAATTTGTTAATGTTGTGGTTTTGTATAGGTAAAAATCACACTTGTTGTGCTATTAAATTTTTAAAATATAATCTGTTAAGCTTGCATCGTGCTCTAAATTCATCTTTTTTCGCAGCCTATATCGCTTAACCTCAACACTTCTCGCAGATATGTTCAGTAGGGGCGCTATTTCTTTAGAAGATAAATTTAGCCTCAAGTAGGCACATAGACGCAAGTCGTTGGATGTTAAAGAAGGGTGATGCGTTTTTATTTTTTTAAGGAAATCTTTGTCAGCGTTATTAAAAGCCTCTTCAAAGGCATGCCAATCGTCAGTATTATTCAAATTTTTATCAATGATTCTAATAACCTGTTTTAAATTTTTATCGTCTCTCGTCTTTTGTAACTCTTTTTTAATAGTGTTTAAAAATTCATTTTTTTTGATTAGGCTCATGGTAGAATTATCCAATTCCCGATTTTTATTTTCAATGTCTTGTCTTAACTTATCGTTATTAAATCGCATTAATTGCTCTTTATTTTCAAGCTCTTTTAATTCTAATTCTCGCTGTGTTTTGTGAAGTAATTTTTCCCTTTGCCTTTTATAATATTGCTTATAAATATTATGCATCAACAAAGAGAAAAGCAATATAAATAGTATGTACCCCACTATGGCTAGGTTGGAAATATACCAAGGCCTCTCTATAGTGAATTCATAGCGTTCTGTGTTTTCAGAAATTTGATTTCCTAAGCGAGATTTAACATAAAAAGTATAATTCCCATAGGGTAAATTTTCAAATAAGGCATTTGAATTAGTTGACCATTGACTCCATTCTTCATAAATACCGTTTAATTTAAATTGGTATTCTGGTATGTTATATTTTTCAAACTCGGGTGTACTAAATTCAAATTCAATATTATTTTCATTGCTTTTAAAATCACCTGTTAAAGATTTATCTATTAAATTGAATTTATAGCCATGCTTATAAGTGCTTATGGAAATAGAGGTGATATTAACCTCAAATGGTTTACTAACCATTTTGTCTAAGTCTATTAATATATAACCATGAGAGGTCCCGTAGAGATATAAATTATCCTTTACATTCGTTATGTTTTCATAGCCAGAAACATCGTTTCTTAAACTACTTGGCAATGAGATTTCATTAATATTAGGAATATTGCTTAACTTTCTGGGAGATACATAACTAACATTATAATTCGAAAAACTCCATAATTTATCAGATTCAGCATCTACAACCAGTTTTCCTGAAGTGAAATCCTCTTTATTAAACAATTTACTATAAATAGTGTCTTTAATGAATCTTTGCTCTGTTGTATCGTATTTAAAAACGCCTTCATCGTAAGCATATAATATAATTCCTTGATATTTTATAAGGCTTGATTTAGCCCCTTTTGAAACAGATGTGTCTTGAACCACCGTTATTGCTTTCTTTAAATCGTCCTCTAACTTTATTCTAAAAACACCTTTGTATTCATGACTTACAATAACTTCTGTTTTATTGGTCATTTCAAAATACCTGCTGGAAATATCAAATCCATTAATTCTATTTTTTAGCTGCCATTTTCCATTAACTTTTTCAATAATATTTAAACCATTATAATTGCCTTGTAATAATAAATCATCTTTGCCATCAATTTTCTTTATCCCCCATGTTCCTTGAGTGTCTATTGCCAACTTGGCCTCTTGACCTTCTACTATAAAAGTTCCAGAATTATGACCACAAAAAAGCGTGTTTTCTATAGTTGTTAAACACCAAACCGCGCCTTGTGTGCCTTCGATAAGTCTAAATTCATCAGTATTAGAATCCATTGGCTTATAAAACAACCCTTGATTGGTTCCGAGATATAAATAGCCATTAAAATTGATGGAGGCGTTTACAGAACCAACATTTCCTTGCTGATCTTCATAAATCCTAAATGGTGATTTTATATTTATACAATTTATACCGTTCTCAAGCCCTAACCATATATTATTTTCAATATCTTCAAAAACAGAAAGTACCGTATTATTGCTTAATCCATTAGTCTGGTCTATTTGATAGTTAATATCTCCTTGCGGTGTTAAATGAATGATGCCATTTGAAATACTTCCTAGTAAAAAGCTTTTATCCTTTAATTGTATGCTACTATAAATTCTGATTTTAGACAATACATTATTTGCAGAAATATCCCATTTTTTAAATCCGTTGTTTTCTATTAGATAAAAACCATTATCCTCGGTTTGAAATAAAATATGACCATTATGATAAAAAATATTAACAATTAAGTTTTCGTTTAAAATGCGATTATTTGAAATTAATTTAGATTTTCCGTTTACAATTTCATACACACCATCTTTAACACTTTGAAAATAAATGCTTTCATTGACCTTAAACATTTTATATATAGTGGAATTGGTCTCAATGATAGAATAGTTTTGATCTTTTTTATTGAAAACATAGATCCTGCTTAAAGATTGAAATAGAATAAAATCATCTATAGAAATGATTTTCCATATTTCTTCATCATCTAAAAAGGAAATATTTAGGTTTTTTGAAAGTGAAGTATAGTCCAGTTTTCCATAATTATTTCTATTCCAATAACCAAATTCTCTATAACTTCCGGTATAAATGGTATTATCTATTACCTCTACCGATCGTACAGTGCTTTGATTTAAAGAGGTGTAGAGCATCCACTTTGCTCCATTAAATTCTAATAGACCTTTATTATTGGCTGCATAAATATATTTTTCTTTAGATTGCGATATTGACCAATTTTGATTTTCAGCTTTATAATCTGCCGGGGTATAAACTTGAATGGGAGGGTGTTCTTGAGATTCTAAAAAGAAACAAGAGAAAAAAATAAAAAGATAGAAAATTGGTTTAGTTGGCCTCAAAACAAAATTTGTTATGTCACTAATTTAATAAAAATAAGGGATTAATGTATTGCAGATGCTAAAAGGATTAAAAACAAAAAACCCATGAAAAATGTCATGGGTTCATATTCTGTAAATTATTATAAAAATCATTCCATGTGTTTTACTCTACCTCCCAATACCCTACTTTCGTTGATTGTTTCGGGTTTTCCATAAACAAAGACATCGCCACCTGCCCTAATTTTAATATCTAATACTTTAGATACATTAACGTAAGCTTCTCCAGCTGCATTAATAGATACATCAGAGTGTTCAGATTTAAGTTCTCCTCCATGAAAAATGCCTCCTGTTAACAACGATACATTTTCTTTTTTTGTGACTCCTGTAACTTTTATAATACCTCCTGTAACCGCTTTTATGTTTACATAATTAACATCTACAGGAACTTCTATACTAGCGCCTTCTTGCGCTTTTAAATCTATTTCAAACTGTTTGATCTCATCTTTGGAATGAATTTCAGATCCTTCATTAGCATCAATAACATCAATTGTAGTGTAGTATAGTTTAACTTTAGTAGTACTACCATCAAAAATTTTTGATATATCCATTTTTATTTTAAGAGTACCATTTTTATTGTTCACCAAAACACTTTCGGTGTTTTCTCCTGTAATAACAATTTTGTTGGCGTCCGATTTAATTAATTCTACTTCTATTAAATCGTACACTTTAAGTTCTTTAAAATCACCAATGTTTTTTTCTATGGGATTTTGTGCTATAACGGTTGAAGTTATTAAAATAGTGAAAATAGTAAATAAGCGTTTCATGTGTTTTTTATTAGTTTGATATTAAACGTAAGTTATCAATTATTAGTCCTTTTTAAAAGCTGTAGTAACAGCAGTGCCTGTTACAGACACTGTAACATACATTGTTAACTCAATATCAACTTTTATACCAATAACAGCATTGGCATTTAGTTTTTCAGCATTCTCTTTTAACTGTTGAAGTGCCTGTTCTTTAATTTCAGAAATACTTTCTCCCAATGCCGAATAATATTTCTGCATTTTAAAAGTCATTTTCATTTTCTGAACATTTACTGCTACGCCAGAAACAATGCCTTTATATTCAATAATTCTAAAACCTTCTACGGAATTTGTTGTCGTTAAAATCATAATTAAATTTTTTAATTATTAGTATAACAATTAAATGAGATGTTACGCCTGTTCATTATTCTTTCCTATTAAAATAAAATCGAGGTGTTTTTTAACCAAATCGGCATTTTTAACTTTTACAACAACTTCATCACCAAGTTGATACATTGTTTTTGTATTTCTACCCACCATAGCATATTGTTGTTGGTCAAAAGCATATTGGTCATCTTTCATGTCACGTACACTTACCATGCCTTCGCATTTATTAGCTATAATTTCTACGTAAATACCCCAATCGGTTACACCTGAAATAACACCTATAAAGTTTTCATCCTTATGATCTTGCATGAATTTAATCTGCATATACTTAATGGAATCCCGCTCTGCTTTCGTGGCAAGGTTTTCCATACTACTGGAATGATTACATTTTTCTTCGTAAACAGCTTCATTAACGGATTTTCCCCCATCTAAATAATGTTGTAATAAGCGGTGTGCCATCACATCTGGATACCGGCGAATGGGTGATGTAAAATGACTATAATACTCAAACGCTAATCCATAATGCCCTATATTTTGCGTTGAATATTCAGCTTTACTCATACTTCTAATGGTAAGTGTATCCACTAAATTTTGTTCTTTTTTTCCAACGACATCCTGTAACAAATAATTAAGAGATGCAGTAGTGGTTTTTTTATCTTTAAAATTAAGTTTATATCCAAATTTAGAAACAATACTTTGTAAATTAGCTAGTTTACTTTCATCTGGTTCATCATGTATACGATATACAAACGTTTTTTTAACAGACTGTTTACCAACAAATTCCGATACTTTTTTATTAGCCAATAACATAAACTCTTCAATAAGTTTATTAGCATCTTTACTGGTTTTAAAAAATACACCAACAGGGTTAGCATGTTCATCTAAATCAAATTTTACTTCCACTTTATCAAAAGAAATAGCACCAGCACTCATACGCTTTTGTCGCATAATTTTTGCTAATGCATCCATTTTTAAAATAGCTTCAGCAATTTCTGGTGAAGTCTCATAAGATTTCCCTGTTAATGATACTTCCTGAGGAATTACATTTGATTTAGATTCTATAACAGCTTGAGCTTCTTCATAAGCAAAACGTGCGTCACTATAAGTAACTGTTCTTCCAAACCATTCGTTTTTTATTTCCGTTTTATCATTCATTTGAAACACTGCAGAAAAAGTTAGTTTTTCTTCGTGTGGTCGTAATGAACAGGCATTATTAGATAAAATTTCCGGTAACATAGGTACTACTCTATCCACTAAATAAATAGATGTACCACGTTGATATGCTTCTTCATCTAAAATAGTACCTTCTTGTACATAATGAGATACATCGGCAATATGAATTCCTATTTCATACAAACCATTTTCCAATACTTTAAAAGACAAAGCATCATCAAAATCTTTTGCATCTTTTGGATCTATAGTAAAGGTTAAATCTTGGCGCATATCCCTTCTGTTTGCAATATCTTCTGGTTTTATAGATGTATCAATCTTATTTGCAAAATCTTCTACTTCGTGTGGAAATTCATAAGGCAAACCATATTCAGCAAGAATAGAATGTATTTCAGTATTGTGATCTCCTGGTTTACCAAGTACTTGAATCACTTTTCCATAAGGAGAATCGGCATTCTCTGGCCAATCTTCTAATTTTACCAATACTTTATCACCATCTTCAGCTTTAAAGGTTTTATTGATAGGAATAAAAATATCTTTATACATTTTATTACTATCTGCAATCACAAATGCATAATTAGTATGAAGCTGAATCACACCCACATACTCACTTTTTTCACGTTTAAGCACTTGGGTGATTTCACCTTCCATACGTCCTTGTTTACGACGTTTGTAAACATAGAATTCTACTTCATCACCATGCAATGCTTTATTGATGTTATTTGATGCAATAAATACATCTTCATCAAAATCATCAGAAATAATATACCCTGTTCCTTTACCAGATAAATCTAATTTTCCTGTATGGTATTCTGCAGTAAAAACAGCTTTGTATTTGCCTCGCTCTACTTCTTCAATCTCTTTTTTTGCGAGTAATTCGTGAAGTTTTTTTATAATTTGATTTCTGCTACTGGCATCATTTACATCAAGTTTAGCAGCAATTTGTTTATAATTGTATGATTGATTTTTGTCTTTTTTTAAAATACTTAAAATCGTATTTGCTAGGTTAGCAATCCCTTTATTGGATTTTCCTTTTTTCTTTCTTGTCATTTAATTTTTTAATCTATATATAATATCCCTAAGATACTGGAAATTATGTTACAAAATAGCTGTATTTAAGGAGAAGATTTGCTATTTATTTTTACAAAGTTACATTTTAATTTTTAAATGATATTTTTTTAATGTTACGAATAGTTAAAATCTACTTATCCACATTATATATTATAACAATAAAAACTTTTTTAAAATTTTAAAATTAAATGGTGATTATTATAGTTTGTTAATATGTAGTATAACTTTTTTAAATTTTATTTTGATTACAATTATTTTACATTCTATTGATAGTTAATTAACATAGTAAATTGTTTTAAAAGGTTCATTTTTAATGATTTTTAGTTTTATATGAACAGTTGTTAACAACTCTATTTTATGAGTTTTAACTCATAACTTTTTTATAAAAACTGTTTATATAGTACTTTTTATAAGCTTATAAAATGTCTAAAAAAAGTAAGTTAAATTTTAGGAAATTATATACCCGTTTTTGATTAGAAAAATAATTGAATAAACAATATTATAGTTTTAGAAAACTATAAACACTTATTAACAAGTAATGAGTATATAATACACAGTTGTTACTATTCTTATTTAGTGTAATAATCATTTTAAAGACTAAATAAGAATGTATAATCCTTATTTCGTACCTTTATACTGTTAAATTTTAATATTATAGAAATGACTATTTCAATAGGAAATGATCACGCAGGAACGGATTATAAATTCGCAATAAAAGACTATTTAGAAGCTAAAGGATATACTGTTATTAATCATGGAACAGATGCTAGTAATAGTGTAGATTATGCCGATTTTGTTCATCCTGTAGCAGAGGATGTTGAAAATAATAAGTCAACCTACGGCATTTTAATTTGTGGAAGTGCCAATGGCGTTGCTATAACAGCTAATAAGCATCAAAAAATTCGTGCTGGTTTGGCTTGGAACAAGGAAGTTGTTCAATTGGTACGTGGCCATAACAACGCCAATGTATTGTGTATTCCTGCTCGTTTTACAGCGATTCAACAAGCAGTAGAAATGGTTGAAACATTTTTAAATACAGAATTTGAAGGAGGTCGTCATCAAACACGAATAGATAAAATACCTTTATCTTGCTAAATGGGCCACTTACATACGCATACCCACTCCCATAAAAGTAAAAAGGATAAAAATCTTTTTATTTCTATACTATTAAATATAGTCATTACGGTAGCACAAATTATAGGTGGCGTGTTATCTGGGAGTTTGGCGTTGTTGAGTGATGCGCTTCATAATTTTAGTGATGTTTTATCACTAATAGTTAGTTATGTTGCTTCTAAATTAGCTAAGAAAAAAGCTTCTACAGACAAAACCTTTGGGTACAAACGCGCAGAGATTTTAGCCGCTTTTGTTAATGCTTCTACATTGGTTATTGTGGCTGTATTATTAATAATTGAAGCTATTAAACGTTTTCAAGACCCTCATGAAATTGAATCTGGATTGGTTATATGGTTATCGCTTATAGCCATTATAGCTAATGGCGCCAGCGTCTTACTTTTAAGAGCTGATTCAAAAAACAACATCAATATTAAGTCTGCTTATGAGCACTTATTTACGGATATGTTGGCAAGTGTTGCGGTTTTAATTGGTGGTTTATTAATGAAATTTTATCAAGTATATTGGGTAGATAGTGTCCTTACTTTTTTAATTGCTATCTATTTAATTTGGGTTGGATTTAGCTTACTTAAAACATCTACAAGAGTATTGATGCTTTTTACTCCAGAACACATCAATATAGAGGATGTTGTTGAAGCGGTTAATAACATTCCTAAGGTTAATAAACTGCACCATGTTCATATTTGGGGATTGAATGATGATGAATTTCATTTGGAAGCGCATTTAGATTTTACAGAGGATATAACGATATCGGAATTTGATGCTATTTTAGATGACATTGAAATATTGTTGCACGATGATTTTAAAATAAATCACGTGACCATTCAGCCAGAGTTTAATAAGCAAGACCCAAAAGAAATCATTATTCAAGATTAGCAATATCCTTTGTCAATTCCAGTGGATTTCAAACATGGAAAATGTTTGAAATTTGTATCTAGAATATATTAAAAAAGCTTTTATGCTGAACATTATTATTAAACCTTTCAATAAATTATCTACCCAAGAATTGTATGCTATTTTGCAATTACGTAGCGCTGTATTTGTGGTTGAACAAGATTGTGTTTACCAAGATATAGACGGAAAAGACCAAAAGGCCATTCATATTTTAGGTATTAAAAACGATAATCTTGTGGCTTATACACGTATTTTTAAACCAGGTGATTATTTTGAACAAGCCAGTATAGGCAGGGTCTTGGTTGCTAAACCCGAAAGGCAGCACAAATATGGTTATGATATTATGAACGCATCCATTAGCGCTATTGAAAAAGAATTTAAAGAGCACACCATTAAAATTTCCGCACAATCGTATTTAAAAGACTTTTACAACAATCTAGGGTTTAAACAAATAGGCGAAGCATATTTAGAAGATAATATTCCGCATATTGCCATGATATTAAAAAGAGAGTGATGATTTATTTAACAATGATGATTTTTATTAAAGATGAAAAAGAGGCAGTTTTTCAACAATTTGAAGAGTTAGCTTTACCAATACTTAATGATTATAAAGGTAAGTTGATTTATAGAATTAGACCTAATAAGGAAAATTTTATAGGAAAAAATGATGATCATCCATACGAATTACATTTTCTGTCTTTTGAATCTGAACAAGATTTTATAAATTTCTCAAAAGACGAAAGAAGAAAAGAATTTCTAAACTTAAGAGAGGATTCTATTAAATCTACATTTTTGGTAAAAGGCATTAAAATTTAAAGATTTAACGTTTTAATGAAAAATGACCATTTATAACCTCTCCTGTATTTAAGGTGATGGCATACCAATAATCATCGCTTTCCAATAATCGACCATTAAAAGTACCGTTCCAACCTTCAGAGTTAGGCGCTAACGATTTCAAAAGTTTTCCGTATCGGTTGTAAATGTTAATAGCACTTATAACATTAGCATTATCATAAACCTGCCAATAATCGTGGGTACCATCATTATTAGGTGTAAAGAACTTAGGGATGTAATAATCTCCATCACTTATAGTCACCTTAAAACTAGATTCATTGCTGTAACAATCTATATCATTAAAAATATAAATAGTTTGTGAGGTTGTAATAACATCGCCAGCATATAAAGCTGTTCCATTTCCACCGGGTTCCGTAAAGTAATTACCATTACTAATTGTGGGAAGTATGTAGCGGATTCCAACAAAATCATTTAAAGTATCAACAGGAAGTGTATTATTACCAAAAGCATCACATTCCGTTTGGTTTGTAACAAAATTTGAAGCAGCATCAATATTGGTCCAATTGGTTGAGCTGTAAGCTATATTATCAACAAAAATACACGACAGAAAAGGGTTATTGATGCTGCTATAACTCTCTATGTTAGTATTATTGCCATTTTTAATGTTTAAATAACACAAGTTATTATAATCTATATCTAACCAAGATATATTACTATTTTTACTAACATCAAAATTGGTTATATTATTTATACTTAATGAAATATTCTGTAAAAGTATGTTTTTGCTAACATCTACTTGCATTAAAAGATTTTGGGCAGCCCACAAGAGTTCTAATTTCGTGTTTCTACTTAAATCTATGGATGAAATTTGATTATCACCAAATATTAACTGAACCAAGTTTAAATTTTTAGTGACATCTAAATTGGTAAGTTGGTTTTTTGGACACCAAAAATAAACTAAATTAATGTTTTTGGAAATGTCTAAAGCCGTTATTAAATTATCACCACAAGCCATCTCGGTTAATTCAATATTATTAGAGGTATTTAAACTTGTTAGGGAATTGTTGTTTACATTAAAAAATTTTAAGGAGACATTCCTTGTTATATCTAAGTTACTTAACTGATTGTTCTCACAGTATAGAACCCTTAAATCTCGATTATTTGTTACGTCCAAGACATTTAAAGGGTTATTATTGGTAATTAAAGAAATTAGCCTATTATTTCTGGAAAGATCCAATCCTGTAAGCTGATTGCTTTCAACCCATAAAATATTGAGATTAGTATTTTGCGAGGTATCTAAACTTGTTAATTGGTTGTCCCTGCAAAACAATTGGGTTAGGTTTGTGTTTTGACTGATGTTTAAAGAGGTTAAATTATTTTCATCACAGTTAAGAACCGATAATGCTGCAAAATCTTCAATACCAGTTAAATCCGAAATATTTTTATCACGAAGATTTAAAGAGGTAACCCCCCTAATATTTGCAGTTAGTACAAAATCATCCAAAGGAGCGGTATCTAAACCTAATTCTATTAAAGCCCGTTCAAAATTGTCATCTGGCACAAAGGTGTTCTGAGATATGCCAATACAGAAATTTAGCGGTATTAATATGAGGGTTAAGAGGGTTTTTATATTCAAAAAGCAAATCTTTGTTTATTTTACATTTAACGATTTATCCACATGGGTGATTAGTATTTCCACGCGCCTATCCAGTTCTGGGTCACCACCTAACGGAAATTTCCGGCGCATGCCCACATAGCGCATTCTTTTTTTGTCGATACCTTTCTTCACAAAAAAATCATATACAAACTTAGCCCTAGCTTCAGAAAGGTTTTGTTTTTTGGTTTTTCTATCAACCGCATCCCTGCTGTATTGCGTGCAGCACACATGCCCTTGAATAGTAAAGTAAACGTCGCCTCTTTCCACTAAAGATTTGGCAATGTTTTCCAAAACATTTTTAGATTGAGGCATTAAAATAGTATAGCCCGTTTTAAACAAAAGGTTTTCAAAAATGATTTTATCACCAACTTTTATGTCCCCTTTAATGAGCTCTGCGGCATCTTTCTTTTTCTCTTCTACAACAACAATTGGGGTTACTTCTTTAACTATAGGCGCTTTTTCTTTGACGATGATTTCAACTTTTCTGTTAAGTCCCCTAATCTTTACAACGTCTTTTTCTTCGACGATCCTCAATAGAATTTGACCTTTTCCATCCACATTTGAAATCAATGATTCGCTTATTTCATTATTGGCAAAAACCGCTTTAATGGCATCAGCGCGTTGTTGCGATAGTTTTAAATTATAAGCAGGCGCTCCAACATCGTCACAAAAGCCATAAATGGAAATGGATTCTATATCAATATCCGATAATCTTGAAACAAAAAGGAGCAGACGGCTTTCTTCCGTAATGGGAATATCATATTTATCAGTCTCAAAATAAACTTCTTGTTTTAATTCCTTTTGAGAAAAAACAAACAAACAGTTAAGAGCCGTTATTATAAAAAAAATATGCCTATTCATTTATTTGGGAGTAGTATATCTTTATAAAGATAGCGTTTTTTATAAATTTATCTTAAATAATTTAAGTAAGCCGTTGAATTACTGAGAATTTCAGTAGCTTTTTTTATCTCTGGGTCGTGTATTTTATAATACTCATATAAACCTTCCCTATACACATAGCGCTTAACAATATCCTCTGTTAATAACCCAATCAAATAATCTTTATTGTCGTCTATGGTTTTATTCTTTGATGTTTTTAAATTTGAAATTAAGGTGTTGTAATCCGTGCTAATCTCATCATTTAAACCTTCTTTTGTGGCTTCATCAAAGGCTTTTATTAGGGCTTTTTCAGTATTACTTTCAAACGAAAAATTATTGGCTTTTAAAAAATTTTTGAAATTTGAAAAATCTGCCGTAGTCAACTTAAATGTATTAATGTCGGTTATGTTATGACTGTAGTAATAATCGGTAGCAAAATCAAAAATCATATCATCGTTCACTAAGGCATTCGTTATGGTCGAATTTTTAACAATATTTAAATTTTCATCGGGTAAAACACCACCACCATCAAACACTTTTCTGCCATTTTTGGTTTTAAACTCATTGTAATTTTCTTGTTTTACACGTACGGCTTGACCATTTTCGTCCCTATGCCAATAATCCAACGCCTGAATACACCTTCCAGAAGGTGTGTAATATCTGGAAATGGTAATTTTCACCTGGGTGCCATAGGTTAATTCTTTTGGGCGTTGTACCAAACCCTTTCCAAAACTCCTAGAACCTACAATAACGGCCCTATCTAAATCTTGTAAAGATCCGGCAACGATTTCACTTGCAGATGCGCTACCGCCGTCAATAAGGACAATTACTGGCATATCAGTATCAATCGGGTCTTTTTGTGTATAATAGGTTTTGTTATACTTTTCGACTTTAGATTTTGTGGTAACAACCAATTGACCTTTCGGTACAAATAAATTCACAATATCAATGGCTTCATTAAGTAATCCGCCAGGGTTGCCTCTTAAATCCAGTATGATGCGTTCAGCTCCTTGTGCCTTTAAATCCCTAAGCGCATAACTGGTTTCAGATGTTGCCTTTTCGTTAAACTGACTTAAAACAATATAACCTGTTTTGCCATCAACCATAGAAAAATGTGGTACTGCTTTCAGTTCTACTTCCGCTCTTTTTATAGTAGTTGTTAATGTTTTCCCTTGGCGTACATACGTTACCTCTACCGATGAGTCTGGAGCACCTTTAAGCAAATCGCCTGAATCTTCTTTATAATCTGCCACCAATGCATTGCCAACCTTAATAATTTCATCCCCGGCTTTTAAGCCCGCTTTGTCTGCTGGGTAATCTTTGTAAGGCTCCACAATAACCAATTTGTCTTTTAGGGTTTTAACTCTCGCGCCAATACCTGTGTAGTCGCCTGTATTATTGATTCTAGCAGCTTCTACATCCTGCTCGTTCATAAAGTTGGTGTACGGATCTAAATCGGCCAACATGCTTTTAATGGCCTTATCCATTAAATCGCCTGGATTGGTTTCATCAACATAATTCATGTTGAGTTCCTTAAACAAGGTGGTAAAAATTTCTAGCTGTTTGGCGATTTCAAAAAAATCGTTTTTAAAGGATGTTGTTGAAAAAAAGACAACAACGGCCAAAACGGGGATTAAAATGCTCTTTTTTAGTAATGTTTTCATTTTATACTTTTTTTATTTAACCATCTTTTCAACACAAAAAAGACAATGATTACGATGATAATAAAAGGCCAAATATATAATATGCCCAAGAAGAAAACCGACAAGCCATCAAAGCCAGAACCAAGGGCATTCCACATTTTTTTGCCATACGAAGTGGTTATGCCTGTTTCGGAGGTTTGCTTGTAAAACTCAATATTTATGGTACTTAAGGATACTTGGTTTTCAAGATATTTTAAACGGCCTTGTTTGGCTTCAATTTCCTCCCGAATATTGGAAAGTTCACGTTCTATTTCTAACATATCTTTTACGTTATTGGCTTTTGCCAACAACTCTAAATAGCGTTTTTCCAAGGTTTGTTTGGCATTAAGACGCGCTTCCAAATCAATAAATTCTTCGGTAACATCTCTGGCCGAAATGCTTTTTGTATCAAAATAAGCCACCTGTTTACTTATGGAATCAATGGTATTTTGAAAGGTATTGGTAGGAATCCTGATCGTTAAATGCCTAGTAATCGTGTTATAGGATTTGTTGGCATTATCGCTTTGTATCATGCCCTTATTTTGAAGGACGATTTGTTTGATTTGCGAATAGGTTTTATCCAAATCTTGGGTTTCAAAACGTAAATAAGACTCTTTGATTATTTTTTGTTCGGCATCTTCTGAAACCATATCAACAGTCCCAGCATCATTAAGTATAACAGCCTGTTTTAAACTTGAAGCACTTGGTTCAGCTTCCATGTCGGCATAACTGGTATCATCAGATTTGCCTTCAGAGCACATTAAAGGAAGCATTAATACAAAAAATGAGAAAATTAATTTCATAGTCCTAAGATTGCGGTTTAGAAATGGTGCTTATAAATTTTTCAAACAATTGGTTCATTTTGGTTTCAACTTGCCCGTACGTTGGTTTGTCTTTACCAATGTACAAAATCATTAACGCATAAGATGTTGTAATGTTGTTAAAATAATCAGGCTTATTTAAACGGTAAGATTCTCTTAATAAGCGTTTTATTCTATTTCGGTCTACCGCTTTTTTAAAATGCCGCTTGCTAACGGAAACCCCAGCTTTAACCAAAACAGCATCATTAAACGACGCATTCATATAAACCAAACGCAACGGATATGCTGAAACCGACCGACCTTCGGTAAACAACACTTCAATTAATTTTTTGCTTTTAAGCTTATCTTTTTTGTTAAACGTGAATTTCAAGACCTTTATTTTAAGTAGCCAAAGGTACTAAAATATAAAACCCGATGAATAGTTGTTCAATTTCTAATGACAGGGCGCGCTTAAACGCCGCGGATTATTGTTTGGCCATATCAATGTCTTTTAACACATCGTTACGCAATAAAGCCCAATGGAACCTTAAACTATCGTTTTCTTGCCAAGTCTTCCCATTATTTTCACTGTAATGCACCAATGGCATATCATTGTAAATGGGGCGTGTAATTTCAATAATCTTGTCCCAATACCCCAAAGCATTTTCTAAATGCGTAACGGCCAATTCCTTGTTTTTTGAATCATTACTTTGGCGGTACGTTTCCAAGGCCAAACCCCCCTTCATTTTTTCTGCCATATAAAGTCCCATATAAGCCCACGTTTTAATATCCGCCACTTCATACATTAAATCAGTATTGTTTTCAGTAATATTTTCAACCAAGCGAAGCGCTTCTTTGGAGTCCCGTTCAAGGTCGTTGGCAAGCATTACCGGTGTGGTATATCCTTCTGGAAGGGATTTCTGTTTCGACGCATAATTTTTAACATAATTGGCAATGGAAACAAAGGTGGTGTCTTGTGGCGGTTGATTTATAAAACGTTTAATATCAATAAACTCGACATTTTCAGTCTCAGGATTTCTATAGGTAAATCCTTCCGCATACATGGTAAAATCCCAGGTAGAATCAAAAAAGGATACCAAACGAAGCGGTGTTTTCCCCGCTAAATTAGAGGCTTTAAACAGTTTTTCTGCATGTGCTTCTCCATAGCGCTGTTTAAATGCGTTGACAAAAACGGTGTTTGGCGTATCAGCATTATAAAGCAATCGTCCCCAAAGTTTGTAAAACAACCATTGGCGTTCAAAAGCGTATTTCGAACTTATCTTGTAATCGGAATTTGTAAAATAGTCTTTGGCGGGAATGTAGGTTTCAGAGCCTATAAAATAACCACCCACATAATCAGGGGTATTGGCTTTAATATGTGCACGCGCAAATTCCTCTACGCCCCAGCGTAAACAGAAAAAATCCTCGTTTCTAACGGTCCATACAATTTTAAAATCCTGCGGAACGGGGTCGAAATACTTGCCATACAACTTCCCACCATGAACCTTAATGAGCTTGGTAGTAGAGTGGGGGTGAGACCAATTAAACTTCATACTCGCCCAAACAGGTTTTTCAATGTTTTCCATCGCGGCTTCTTTTTCGATGCCGTCGCGTGTTATTTGTTCCATTTCCATGGAAGTCGCTCCTAACGATTCGGTGTTGCCCGAAAACGGAATACGATGTATCAATTTTGAAGTCCGGTTCGCCTGTTGCATGCCCGCTATAATGGTTTCTTGCATCCATTGTTCGCGTTCAAAAGGCGTCATGCCGCCCATACCTTCCCCTAAGGTTAAGCCCATTCCCGATAAATCGGGATATTCATTTAATAATTGCGTGACGCTTTCGCGTGTATAGGTTTTTATAATTTGCGATGTATCTGCATCCACATAATGATGGTGTTCTAGGTTATTCAAGGCCACGCCATGTTTTTTAGCAAAAGAGGGCGGCACAAAAATATTAAACGGCATCACGTAGGTATCAATACCTCGTTCTTTTGCCATTTTAAAAATGGACGTAAACAGATGTTTCCATTCTTTCATTTCTTCATCGGTCCATTCCGATGCCTCTGGGAAATTCTTCGGCTTAATCATAAATGGGTATGGATGCAGGTTCCAAACGGTAAGCACATTAAAACGGTTTTCGCTCATCATATCGAGAAACGCTTCCCAATACCCCAAATCGCGGCACATCTCATCATGTTGGCTCAATGCATAACTGTGGCGATAGCTGTCCCAAGGCAGGTCAAATTTAATGGCACGAAATAGTAATTGCGGACTTTCAGACCGATTTTCAACGGCAGGTAATTTAATACCGTTTTTTAGATCTTCAACAATACTTTGTGCGGCATATATCAAACCCGTTTCGTTGCCACCAGTAAGCACTAGGTTCTTCCCTTGGTTGTTTATGGCATAAGCGTCTTTACCTAAAGTGGTGTCTAACTTAAATTCAACAGTAACAGCAGCATTATTTTCAGCAATGCTATACCCATTTTCCAGCAAACTTTCTGAAAGTTTTTTGGTAGCATAGTGTTGTTGTAATGACGTAGTATCAAAGTTTAATTGCACCGATTGGGTGTCTGCGCAGCTTACGGTTAAAAGCAGCAATACTAGGTAAAAAACGGTTTTTTTCATGTTGTTGGTAAGTTAGGAAGCACGTTAAGGATGCTTATAAAGTAACTAAAGATACTAAAATATAAACTTCAAGTGGGATTTGAAACTTTTATGGTTATTTGATGTCAGTTCGAGTGATTCGCCAAAGCGAATTGTATCGAGAACCATTCTATAATTAAAAATTTGATTCTCGATACAAATTTCACAGATGAAAAATGGGTAGACTATCAGTATCCTTTCACGTAATTTCTCCAGTTGTGTTGTTCTTTAAAACCTAATACCTCACGTATTTTACGATTTGAAAACAAAGCTTCATGTTCCTCCAATTCACGAGTGATTGGCACACCCGGAAAAAATTGTTCAGTCAATTGTTTGCTTGGGATGATGACACCGTTGTGATCGTTTCCAGCATTGAAAATTTGAAAACCAAGCCCATCTTTTTGCAAACATAAATCCACAATTTGTCCCAAGTCGCGGCCATCAATGTAACAGAACGCATTTCTGCGGCGGACTTCAGGATGTTCAAAAAAATGAGGAAACAAGGTTTCATATTCGTGAGGTTCAATAACGTTGCCGATACGAAGCGCATAGATATCAAAACCCGAGCGACGCTGAAAGCTGCGTGCCGTTTTTTCATTCACCACCTTTGATAAGCCATAGCTATCCATGGGGTCTACATCATAATCTTCTTCCAAGGGCAGCACATGCGGATTGGTAACGCCATCTGAAAAACAAACCCCATATGTCGTCTCAGACGACGCAATGATAATCTTTTTTATACCTAGTTTTACAGCTGCTTCAATCACGTTATAGGTGCCAATGGTGTTCACCCGAAATGTTTCATTATCAGGTTTAATCAAGATTCTGGGTACGGCAGCAAAATGCACGACGGCATCAAATTTTGGGATGCCATTGCCCGGTTCCAACTCATCTAAACCAGCATACGAACTCATGGCATTAAACATCTGCCCAGAATCCGTAATATCGGCGATTAAGTTATCTACCCCTGGGTAATCCAAAGGCGTTAAGTCAACATTCATCACGCGGTGTCCTTGCTCTAAAAGATAGGCTATGGCGTGCTTTCCTGCTTTTCCAGATCCGCCCGTAAAAAGTATGCGTTTTTTGGTCATGTGTTTTTTATCTTTTAAACTCTAAATTTTAATTAATCAACAGCCACTAATTTAATATCAGTCTCCGTGGGGAAATCTTCAGGCACTTTATAGGTTGTTTTACCAGTTGCCAACCATTCTGTTGCCCTAATCAATGTGGTTTGAAAGCCTATGCATCTGTAACTAACAGGATAGGTTTCGCCGCGCCACAAATGCCCCATGCTGGAATTATAAACCCGGCCTTTTCCATACGCTACCACCCATTCCACGGGCCAGTTAATAGTCGTTTCTTTTTCGGTGGCATACGATAATACCGTCAGGTTTTTGGCAGGGCCTCGGGCATATTTATAAAGTTCCATATCGGGGGTTTTCCATGCTTTTGGAAAACCGTCATTAATGGGATGATTATTAAGAATATGAATGACTTCATCATTTCTTGGGCCGTGATACGTACCTTTTCCTTCGCCTACCGGGATTTCTTTTATCTCTCCATCATCTGCTACTTGAAGTGCCACACCTTCTGCGGGAGACCGCCAACCCAAGCCAATCATCTCATTATAGGCGTCCCAGTGCGGAAACGCATTATTGGCGGAATGGAGTATATACAACCCGCCACCCGATGCCACATAGCTTTCAAGACGTTCCTCAACCCTTTTTGGCCATGTTGTGTTTTTCATATCAATGTTGTTGGTGTTTTGAATAACCACCGCATAGTTTTCAAAGGCGGGATTCCATGTGTCCCAAGTAGCATCGTCTGGTTTTGAAGGGGCCGTGGAAACACTTACATTAAATAAGCCTGTTTTTTCTAGAATGGATTTTACAACCAACGTGGTTTGTTTCCAATCGTGGTTACTAAAACCATCAATGATGAGTACCTCTATTTTATCTGGATTTGATTGACTAAAAGCAAACAGATTGATAAAAGCAAAACAAGTTATGATCGTATTTTTAATAGGGTTCTTCATGGATTATTTAATTTAATGACAAACGAAAGATAGTGCAAATTTAAAAACCCTCTTATTAGGAGGGCTTTAAATTCATAGAAACTATAATGACATTTACTTTTTATTATTTTCTTTATTAATATCTGCCATTTGGTTTTTTGGGTCAATCACCACGCTTTTAATCGTTTTACTGGTTTCAAAACTATAGGTTGGATATGCCCAAGCCCAGTCTGGTTTTTTGGTTGCGGTGGTTGGTTTTTCGCCATGCATCATACGTAACGGGATGTAAAAATCTTCGGTGCTGCCATCGGTATAGGTTACGGTAACATCAATGGGCATCGGCATTAAACCAATACGTTCCAGCGTTATGGTGTTGCCCTCAATGGATTTTACGCCATAATCGATGGTGTTGGTGGTTTGCGCAAAATCGGTTAAATACCAATCCAACTCCAAACCAGACACTTTTTCTGCCACACGAATAAAATCGTTGGGTTTTGGGTGTTTAAAGGACCATGTGTTAAAATAGGTTTTAACGGTTTCTTTTAAGGCGTCTTCGCCCATCACATAGCCTAATTGCGACAAAAAGACCAAGCCTTTATAATATGCCGAAATACTATACGCTTGGTTGTAATTAAAGCGGTCTGCATGGGTGGTAAGTGGTTGTTCCTTACCAGACATTGCTAAAGACGCATACACGGCATAGAAACCATCTAAAGCTTTATTAAAATCTTTGTTTAAAATTTCAGCTTCTGCCATTTCTCCAAAATATTGGGCAAAACCTTCGTCCATCCAATAATCTCTACTTTCGTTAGTTGCCAATAAAAATTGGAACCACGTATGTGCCATTTCATGCGACGTTGTGCCAAAGATGCCTTCTAAATCGCCTTCGCCTAAAACAAGGGTACACATGGCATATTCCATACCGCCATCGCCACCCTGAATCACAGAGTATTGCTCGTATGGGTACTTACCAATATGTTCACTAAAAAACTGCATTAATTTAACCGCCAAGGGTTGAAGATTTTTCCAATTTTCTAATTTTCCTTTTGGCAGGGTGCTTTTATAGAAAAAATGAAGCAAGGGCCCATTTGGAACTTGCATGGTGTCGTGCGTATAATCGGGGTCGGCTGCCCAAGTAAAATCGTGCACATTGGGTGCGTTAAAATGCCAAGTGAGTTTATCGGTTTTTGGCACGTTTAGTTTCCCCGTTTCGTAGCCATGACCGATTTCGTTGGGGTTTTGTAAATAACCCGTACCACCTATGGTATAATGTTTATCGATGGTAATTTTCACATCAAAATCGCCCCAAACACCATAAAATTCGCGAGCAATATACGGGTCGGTGTGCCAACCATCCACATCATACTCCGCTAATTTTGGATACCATTGCGCCATCGATAAAGCAATGCCTTCGGAATTGTTTCTACCCGAACGACGTATCTGTACAGGGATTTGGGCATCAAAAAGCATATCGAACGTGACTTTTTCTCCGGGTTGTATAGGCTTGGCCAAAGTAACTTCTAAAATGGTGCCAACGGTTTTATGCATAATATCCGTTCCGTTTTGTTTTAGGGAATTCACTTTTATATAGCCAATCTCGTTGGGTTGTAACTTGCTAATGCGGTCGCCAACCCTGCGGTCTGGATCTGGAATGGTTCTGGAACGCACATCCATTTCGCTACCCGGTTGAAAGGCATTAAAATATAAATGATAAAACACCCGATGTAACACATCGGGTGAATTATTGGTATAAACTAAGTGTTGTTTTCCTTTGTATTGATAGGTGTTTACATCCACATCAATATCCATTTTATAATCCACATGTTGTTGCCAATAGTAAGGGTTTGCTGAAACCAAAACTTTTGATGGGGTTTGCGAAGTCCCTTTACATGAAATGAATAAAATGGTTAAGCATAAGGGGTATAAAAATAATCTCTTCATTAAATAACTGGTTTTATAGCTTAGAAGCCATAATCAACGCATTATAAGCGTTAACCATTTTTCCCGATGAGGTTAAATTTGAAAACGGTTGTACATTTTCGGTATCGCCACCCACAACAACATTTGCTTTAATTGGTAATCCAGAGTCCATAAGAATCTTTTTAACCTGAGCAGCCGATAATTTTGGATAAAACGAACGGATTAACGCTGCAACGCCTGCAACCGCAGGAGCTGCCATAGAGGTGCCTCCTTTGGTGTCATACTCGTTTTGTGGCGTTGTTGAGTATATTTTTGCTCCAGGGGAAAACACATCAACATTAATTTTTCCATAGTTTGAGAAGTTAGCAACCATATTGGCGCCATATTTTGGCTCTAAGGCACCCACGGTGATAAATGTATCCGACACTTCTGGACCATTATTAATTTGGTCGTTAGGGTATACGTTTTTTTTATCTAAATCTTCGCCTTCATTTCCCGCTGCTTTTACAATTAAAACATCATGTTTTCCTGCATAGGCAATGGCTTCCCTTACCCAATCACTATGTGGCGAGTAGTATTTACCAAAACTTCCATTAATAACTTTAGCACCGTTATCAACGGCATATCTAATCGCTAAAGCAATATCTTTATCATATTCGTCTCCATTAGGAACGGCACGAACAGACATGATTTTTACATTATTGGCAACCCCATTGGCACCTTTGCCATTGTTACGTTCTGCCGCAATAATACCAGCAACGTGCGTCCCATGGCTTTCGTCTTTTTTACTAGGCTTCACATTGCCATTGCCATAATATTTTGTAGACATATCGTCTGAATTGTCTCCATTTAAACGCCCTTTAAAGGTTAGGTTTAAATTATAATTTAGGCGGTCATTAAATTGTTCGATGCCTTCGTTTAGTTGTTTTTTAAACTCTGCAACGCTGTCATTATCTAAGCTATATACATATTTTATAAGTGCAACAGCTTGTTGCAGTTTTTCGTTTTCGGCAGTAATGCCATTAACATCTGCTTGCGTATATTCTTTTTTGTTCAAATGGGTTGAAACCATTTCATCGGCAGCAATTAATTGTTGTAAAAACTGTTCGTAATTGGTTTTAAGCCCCGTGTATTTTTCATATTCTTCATCATATTCGGCTTTTGCCCTCGCGTAATCCGGATTGTTGGTGTCTTTACTGGCTAGAATACGTACAAATTCCAATTGTTCATTATAGGCATCTCCTAAAAAATTCCAACCATGGATATCATCTACATACCCATTTTTGTCATCATCAATGCCATTGTTTGGAATTTCTTTGGTATTGGTCCACATAACACCATCTAAATCTTCATGGTTTATATCAATACCGGTGTCTATAACGGCAACGATAACCGTTTCTCCTTTTTTGTTTTTAATAATCTCTTCATAAGCTTTATCAACACTCATTCCGGGGATGGTGTCTTTAACCAAATCGAGGTGGCCCCATGTTTGTTTTTCCTTTTCCGTTAATGCCGATACCTTAATGGGTGACGTATCAATATTCTCTATAGGCGTTGTTAGGATTGGCGCGGTACTACCACAGCCATAAATTAATACGGCTGCCAAAGCCGCTACTGATAATGATTTAAATCTGTTCATTTTTATGTATTTGAATTAGTCTATTGTTTATTAACTGAAAACCTCTTGGGTCGTAAATACCTCATTCAATCTGACGCCCTTCTCGGTATGTTTTACAGTTATTATTTCGTTGTAAGTGTCATGTTCTAAAAATAGATAATAATTATTATCTGCCGCTATATTAAGAAATTTTTCTTTCTCGTTTAAGGTTAATAGAGGTCTTGTGTCGTAACCCATAACAAACGGTAATGGCAAATGCCCCACGGTTGGCAATAAATCGGCCATAAAAGCAATGGTTTTGCCTTTGTAATGAATGATGGGAATCATTTGTTTGTCGGTATGTCCATTGGCAAAAAAGACATCAAACCCCAATTCAGAATTTTTAAGTAAATCATCTTCCGGAAGCGTTAAAAATTTTAATTGTCCGCTAGCTTCTATAGGAATTATATTTTCTTCTAAAAAGGATGCCTTTTCCCGTTTATTGGGTTGGATTGCCCATGCCCAATGGTTCTTATTGCTCCAAAAATGGGCGTTTTTAAAAGCGGCCTCATAGCCAGTATGGTTTTTATTCCAGTTTATGGCACCTCCACAATGGTCGAAATGAAGATGGGTTAAAAACACATCGGTAATATCGTCGGTGCTAAAACCGTTGTTTTTAAGGGATTTTTCAAGCGTAGCATCACCCCATAAATAGTAATACCCAAAAAACTTATCAGATTGTTTGTTGCCCATTCCGGTATCAACCAATATAAGCCTATTGCCATCTTCAATAAGTAAACATCTAGCGGTAAGGTCTATCATGTTGTTGGCGTCTGCAGGATTGGTTTGTTGCCAAATGGATTTTGGAACGACGCCAAACATGGCGCCACCATCTAACTTAAAATTTCCAGAGTTTATAGGATATAACTGCATTAAGGGCTTGTAATAAAATAGTTTGCAAATTACTAAAAACGCCCATGATAAGTCAAAAATCATTACGAATATTAGATTTTTTTAACATTTTGTTATTCAATTAAACAAAACATTCTTTTGAATCCTTCTAAAAATCGATTAGATTTATAAAAATAATTTTTAAGATGAAGCTAAAACGGATTATTGAAACACCATTGAGAATCAAGAAGATGAATCTCTTACGATTTGGGCGAGATTTCAAACCTGATGAAGAAATTATTTTAAGGGATTATCTTGCCATTGAGCGCACGCGTTTGGCAAATGAACGCACATTGCTTTCTTACATTAGGTCCTCACTCTATTTGTTGTTGGGTGGTATAGCTTTTTTTCAATTGGAGATTCTGCCAAATTTTAAATATTTAGCGTTTGTTTCACTTTTTTTTAGCGCCCTTTTTTTTATTATAGGCATCTATCGATTCACATTACTAAAGAACAGTTTGAAGAAATTATATTATACGTTTGAAGCTAAAAAAGAGGCTAATTAATTTTACCAATAATTTATAAATAATAGGTTATGGGTATTGATTTAATCATCACGTTTTGTATTATTGGTATAGGTGTTTTTCTTTTTGTAAAGGATTATTTCTCAATTGATACAACGTCAATTCTGATTATGGCCCTATTCATTGTGGCCGGGGTACTAAATCCAGAAGAGGGTTTCTCTGGGTTTAACCATCCGGCCACGTTAACATTGGGCTGCATATTTGTTGTAAGTGGCGGTGTTTTTAATTCTGGTATTTTAAATGGATTAAGCGGGCATATTATCAAATTAGCTAAAATTCATTATGTTGTTGCGCTTGTGGTGTTTTGTTTTATCACAGCTGTGTTTTCAGCCTTTATAAACGATACGGCAGTAGTGGCTTTAATGTTGCCCATAGCATTAACTGTTTGTAGGGAAACCAATATTAGCCCGGGAAAGTTATTGATGCCCATATCGTTTGCCGCACTTTTTGGAGGCACCTGCACGCTAATAGGCACTTCAACCAATATTTTGGTTAGCAGTTATGCTAAAAAATATGGACTCGAAGAATTTGGAATGTTTGAATTTAGCTTGGCGGCACTTTGTTTGCTTTTTATAGGGTTTCTTTATATCTTTTTTATTGCGCCTTTTTTACTCCCAAAACGTAAAGAGGAAGATAGTGAACTTATTAAACAAGTAGAGGAATATGTTATTGAAATAGTTATAGAAGAAGGATGTGTAGACATTAATAAGGCCATTGCAAATTCAAAACTGGTTTTAGATTACAACGTAAACATCTTGTCCATAATGAGAGAAGGAGTTTTAAACTATGATTTGGGGCCAAAAACCATCATTCTAAAAGGCGATGTTTTAAAAGTTGTTTTGCCACCACAAATGGTCCATAAATTATTGGATGTTAAAGGTTATAAGATTAAAGGCAGCAAACTAATAAGCAAGAACGATAACCATAATGTTTATGAGATTATTATTCCCTTTGGATCCAGTTTGTCGGAAGGCTCATTAAAGTCCATGCAATTTAATAGACGCTATAACATGTCGGTGTTGGCGATTCGTCATCGAGGAGAGATTATTTTCGATAAATTATCATCGGCAAAGCTTATGGAAGGCGATATGTTGTTGGTGTTAGGAGAAAAAGAAGACATCAAAAATTTAGAAGACAAAAAATTGGTGGTAACGCTGTCAGAATATCAAAAGAAAAAAATTGATTTAAAAAAGGCCATACCCGCCGTGTTAATTGGGATAGGTGTTGTTTTAGCGGCATCCCTTAATCTTACCTCAATATTAATAAGTGCCATGATAGGAGCTTTATTAATGGTTTTGACTAAAATATTAAAACCCATAGAAGCTTATAACGCGGTAGAATGGAAAGTTATTTTTATGATGGCAGGCGTACTATCCATGGGAACGGCATTAGAAAAAACAGGAGGAGATCAACTCATTGCCAGTTTTATACAAAACACATTGGGGCAATACAACCCGCACATAACATTAAGTTTATTGTATTTAATAACCTTTATATCAACAAACCTCATTTCAAGTAAAGCCACAGCAGCACTGCTAACACCTGTTGTTATAAGCTTATCGGCCATCATGGAAGTTAATGAACGCCCTTTTTTAGTGGCCGTTATGTTTGCGTGTTCATTAACGTTTATGACGCCCATGAGCTATCCAACAAATACCATGGTATATGCGCCTGGAAACTATAAATTCAATGATTTTTTAAGGGTAGGGACGCCTTTAAATCTTATTATTTGGATTGCCGCATCCTTTGTTATTCCATATTTTTTTCCTTTTTAAATTTAATCGATTGAAGCGTGTTCTTTTAATAATTATGTAAGCCAAAAGGAAAAAGATTAAAGCCTTCCAATTAATTGGGTATGTTAAATCATAATACCAAAAAAGATATCCATTGTATCGTTCTAGGTCTTTTAAAATCGAATAAAATTAGTATTTTAACACCATATTTTTTACTATAGAGTGAAAAGAGCCTATTGTTACAGTGCTCAAACCTTTTAATTTTGTTTACTAGAGCCAAAGTAGAAAAGAACGCTTAATTTTGTTTTGCCCCAAATAGATTCAACCCAAATACATACTGATAAGGATGACGGATTTTTTTAAACACCTAATGCATGAATTTGAATTACCACTTGGAAATCCCGTATTGGTATTTTCATTGATTCTATTCATCATTTTGTTATCTCCCATTTTGTTGAGAAAATTAAATATACCGGGAATTATTGGATTGATTATCGCCGGTGTTGTTATAGGACCTTATGGTTTTAACATCCTGGAGAAGAACTCGGCAATCGACCTATTTTCAACCATTGGTCTGCTTTACATTATGTTTATAGCAGGACTGGAATTGGATATGAACGATTTTAAATCGAATCGAAACAAAAGTCTTCTATTTGGCTTTTTTACGTTCATTCTTCCGTTAAGTATTGGCTTTCCCGTTTGTTTTTATCTTCTAGGCTACGATTTTAATGCCAGCTTTCTTACTGCTAGTATGTTTGCCACCCATACACTTGTATCCTATCCCATTGTAAGTAAGTTAGGGGTTTCAAAAAACCAGGCGGTAGCCATAACCGTTGGAGGTACTATTTTAACGGACACCGCGGTGCTTATTATTTTGGCGGTTATTATGGGCAATAGCCAAGGAAATTTGAATCAAGAATTTTGGATTCGTTTAGGGGTTTCGCTTGCGATTTTCTCGGCCATTATGTTTTTAATCATCCCAAGAATTGCCAAATGGTTTTTTAGAAAGTTAGAAAGTGAGAAACATTCGCATTATATTTTTGTGCTTTCAGTCGTATTTTTTGCGGCATTTTTAGCGGAAGTAGCAGGCGTTGAGCCCATTATTGGAGCTTTCGTTGCGGGATTGGCTTTAAACAAACTCATACCGCACTCATCAGCTTTAATGAACCGGATAGAGTTTATTGGGAATTCCTTATTTATCCCTTTTTTCCTAATAAGTGTAGGCATGTTGGTAGACGTCAGTGTCATTCTTAGTGGCCCCATGGCGCTTATTGTGGCAGGAACCCTATCTGTTGTGGCATTGTTCGGGAAATGGATTGCAGCATGGTTTACGCAACTTGTTTTTAAATATACCAAAGCCCAGCGACAACTTATTTTTGGTTTGAGTAGTGCCCATGCAGCCGCTACATTAGCTGTTATTTTAGTTGGTTACAAAGCCGAAATTTTGGATGATAATATCTTGAACGGTACCATCATACTTATTCTGGTTACTTGCATCATTGCTTCTTTTGCTACGGAGAAAGCGGCTAAAAAAATCGTTATTGAAACCGAAGAAGATACCAGTAGTCTGGTAAATTCTAATGGAGCCCAAAGCGAGCATCTGCTTTTACCAATAGCAAATGTAGAAAATATTGAAAAATTACTCGAATTCTCTATATTTATTAAAGACAAGAAATCACCCAATCCCGTATCCATTCTTTCGGTGGTTTCTAATAATAACGAGGCGGAGATTAATATCCTGAAAGCAAGAAATAAGCTGGAAGAATATGTAAGACAAGCTTCAGCTTCAGAAACAAATGTGAATGTTATAACCACCATAGATCATAACACAGCTAGTGGTATAGCCCGTATTTCAAGAGAAATAATGGCGGATATTATCATTCTAGGCTGGCCAAGACGTGTAGGTTTGCTCAATAAATTGATTGGGGAAAAAATGGATAGCATTCTAAGTAATACGGATAAAACCACGTTTATATGCCATCTTGAAAAACCATTGGTGTTGCATAAAAGGATTGTCATTGCCGCGCCGCCTTTATCGGAGCATGAAAACGGTTTTGAACTTTGGGTTACCAAAATGGCAAAACTCGCGCAAGAACTGAGTATACCTATGCAGTTATATAGCAATGAGAACACAAAAAACGCTATTGAAAAGCATTTTAAGAATGCAAAATTAACGGCATCCATTACCATGCACTTATTCACGGATTGGGAAGATATTCTCGTGTTGGCAAAAAACATTCATCAAGACGATTTATTTGTGTTAGCATCTGCTCGCAGAGGTGCTACATCTTATATGGGCTCATTGGAAAATATACCTACCAAACTTGAAAAGTATTTTCCATCTAACAGCCGTCTTGTTATTTATCCGCAGCAATTTAATCATAATTATGGTAGTGAACGCTATGATGATATTTCCGCAGAACCTTTAAGCAAAGGCATTGAGGCCATGCAAAAAATAGGTAAGGGCATTGAAAATATCTTTAAGAAAGATGAGGAGTAGGGGATTTACTATATGGAATGGTACATTTGACTAAAGAATGAAAAGAGCGTTTTTTTTAAATACCTTGTAGACAACTTAATTTTATAGCTAAGTGACCATTTTAGCTGAAATACCAAACACAAAATTGATCCTGATTTCAATAGGTATCGGGCTAATTCTTCTTGTAGCCATTATCTATTTAATTTATAAACTGATAAAATCAGAGAAAAGGAAAAAAGATGCTGAGCTCAAATTTCAGCAATTAGAAGCAAAAATCAATCAAATTGAACTGCAATCACTTGAATCGAAACTCAACCCCCACCTTTTTAAGAACATCCTCAATTCGATACAATCACACGCTTATCAAACGTATTTTGCCCTCGACAAATTGGCCAATGTACTAGACTATATATTATACGAAAGCCGAAACAAATTTGTAACTCCCAAAGAAGAAATTGATTTTGCTTTAAACCTTATTGAAATAAACAAAATAAAGGTAAGTCCTTTATTTGAATTAAAAGTAAAAACTAAAATTAGGGAATCGGAGCCCTTGCTTGAACAGCGATTATTAGCTCCTTTAATCTCTATAGATTTAATTGAAAATGCTTTTAAACATGCCGATTTACAAAGTTCTGATGCGTTCATTTCTGTCACTTTTGAATTTAAGGACAGTATTTTTGCCATTACTGTGGCAAACAAAATGTCAATTAAAAAGCCAATGAAAAAAGAAAAAGGCGGGATTGGCGTAGAGACTTTAGAACAGCGGTTGAAAATTATTTATTCAGACCATTTTAAACTCGACCGCTTTACGGAAGGAGATATTTATATAGCACATTTAAAAATAAATTTACTTGAACACAAAGCTAAAATGCTTGCTATTAGATGACGAGCTACCTGGACTTACTTATCTGAAAATGCTCTGCGAACAACTTCCTGACTTGGAAGTGGTAAAGGCATTTAACAACCCAACTGTTTTTATAAACGAGGTTTCAAGTTTGGACTTTGACTTTTGCATTCTGGACATTGAAATGCCTGAAATGAATGGATTACAAATAACTAATTTATTGAATGGGAAACCTGTTATTTTTGCAACCGCATACAAAGATTATGCTGCCGAAGCATTTGACCTGAACGCGTTGGATTATATTAGAAAGCCCATAAAAATTGAAAGGTTAAAACAAGCCGTTGACAAGGCAAAAAAGCATATTCTTAACCAGGCAGGTCAAAACAAAAAAACATTCATCCAATTAAATACAAACAAAGGCAAAGCGATTCTATTTTTTGACAAAATAGCATACATCAAAACATCTGAAAATGATAGTCGGGACAAGGTTGCCAAATTGTTTGAAGGAGAAGAATTTGTTTTGAAAAACATTACATTTGATAAGTTGACCGAATTACTCCCAACTGCTAATTTTTGCAGAGTTAACAAAAAAGAAATCCTCTCCCTTAAGGCAGTACAAATTTTTTCGTTTGATGAAATTACTACCAATTTAATCACAGATCAAGGGAAAAACGTCAAAGTTATCCTAAGCGAAAATTACAGAAACGAATTTCTGCAAAAAGTTAAAATTTAATTTATTACATATTTTTTCTGTCTTGTTACATAAGTCATAATTTTTAATTCACTCGCGTTATCAGGTTCTAAATAGTTCTCAATTTTACTGAAAATCACTAAGGTGAAAGGAAAAATATTTTTAATAATCTCATTGAGAATAAATGAGATGAACAAGGCAAAGTAAACTCTATGAAAAAGTTTAGAAACAGTTTTTTTTATATAGGTGTAACGGGAAGTTTCACAGTATTAATGTATTGGATTGTGCTACTTGGGGCAAAATTAGAACAAGGTAAAAACATCATTACTCCCAATACAGGCAGAACACAGTGGCAAGAGTTTTTAAATTCTATGATACATAATTTAGAGCATCCGCTGGCTATTCTTTTAGCGCAAATTGTTACCATCATTTTAGTGGCAAGATTTTTTGGATGGATTTGCAAAAAAATTGGACAACCAACTGTAATTGGTGAGATTATAGCGGGTATAGTATTAGGCCCTTCATTTATGGGAATGTATTTTCCAGAATTCTCTGAAGCACTTTTTCCTTTGGAATCATTGGGGAATTTACAGTTTTTGAGCCAAATAGGACTGATACTTTTTATGTTTGTCATTGGAATGGAGCTAGACTTAAAAGTCTTGAAAAATAAAGCTCAAGATGCGGTAGTGATTAGTCATGCAAGTATTATTATTCCTTTTGCCTTAGGAATGGGCTTAGCCTATTTTATTTATGAATCATTTGCTCCAGAAGGAGTGCAATTTTTATCTTTTGGGTTATTTATGGGCATTGCAATGAGCATAACGGCTTTTCCTGTTTTGGCAAGAATTGTTCAGGAACGAGGGTTAAATAAAACACGCTTGGGAACCATTGCGATTACTTGTGCTGCAGCCGATGATATTACAGCGTGGTGTTTATTGGCTGCTGTTATTGCCATTGTAAAAGCAGGCTCTTTTGTAAGTGCTGTCTATATTATTGCTTTAGCTGTTATCTATGTTTTAATAATGATAAAGGTGGTTCGTCCTTTTTTAGCCCGAATAGGAAGCTTATACCATACTAAGGAAAGCCTAAGCAAACCCATTGTTGCTATTTTCTTTTTAACATTAATTATTTCGTCTTATGCTACCGAAGTCATTGGCATTCACGCACTTTTCGGCGCGTTTATGGCAGGTGCCATTATGCCTGAAAACATTAAGTTCCGAAACATCTTTATAGAGAAAGTAGAAGATGTTGCTTTAGTTCTGCTGCTTCCCTTGTTTTTTGTTTTCACGGGTTTACGAACAGAGATAGGACTTTTAAATGACCCTTATCTTTGGAAAATCACTGGATTAATCATTTTGGTTGCCGTTGTTGGAAAATTTGTTGGCAGTGCTTTAGCCGCTAAATTTGTTGGACAAAATTGGAAAGACAGTTTAACCATTGGCGCCTTGATGAATACAAGGGGGTTGATGGAATTGGTGGTTTTAAATATTGGGTACGATCTAGGCGTTTTATCCCCAGAGATTTTTGCAATGGCAGTAATAATGGCTTTGGTTACAACATTTATGACAGGACCGACTTTAGATTTTTTAAATTTTATTTTCAAGACAAAGCAGGAGAAAATCCCAGAAGATATAAGCCGAATTAATAAGTTTAAAGTTTTAGTTTCTTTTGGAAATCCTGAAAGCGGAAAATCTCTTTTGAGATTGGCACATAGTTTAGTAAAAAAGTTGAATGGAAATGCATCTATTACAGTGATGCACCTTGGCCTAACTAATGAATTGCATCATTACAATGTGGAAGAATACGAACGAGAAAGTTTTGCTCCCATCATTGAAGAATCTGAAAACTTGCAGCAGAAAATCACCACGTTGTTCAAAGCGTCTAATAACATAGATTCAGAAATATCAGAAGTTGCCAACAATGGCGATTATGATTTGTTGCTTGTGGGTGTTGGTCAATCCATTTTTGAGGGTAGTTTACTTGGGAGTATATTAGGATTTACCACAAAAATCATCAATCCTGAAAATATACTCAATCAAGTTACTGGAAAGGAAAGCTTGTTTTCCAGTTCTTCTTTTGATAAAAGGACACTGAATATTTTGAATAAAAGTAAAGTTCCAGTAGGGTTTTTTGTTAATAATAATTTTTCGATTCCTGAAACTGTTTTTATGCCGATATTTTCAGAGAAAGATACTTTTTTAATCAATTATGCCCAAAAATTCATCAACAATTCAGGATCACAAGTAACACTATTAGATGTAACTAACATAATTAAAAGAAACATTGAATTGAAAGAGAAGATAAGAGGTATAGAACAAAGAGCCCCTAATCATATCAATGTAAGAAGTGGTAATGTGGTTGATAAAGAATTTTTGAAGTTTTTGAATAGTCAAAACCTGATGGTTATCAGTATTGAAAATTGGCAAAAATTAATTGATTCCAATAATAGCCCATGGTTAGCAAATTTACCGTCAACATTAATCTTGAAAGAAAGTATCTAATACAAACTAAATCCGAGGCAATCTTTCCCAGATTAACTATATTAAAAAGCAATGGCATCCTTCCAAATGCCATTACTTATCAATTCAGAACAAAATGTTCTATAAGCTTGTTATAACAACTTCTCTAAAGTTTTTATCTACGATGATGGTGGTTTCTCCATCAACAACGATTTCCTCGCACAAGAACCCTTCTTTATCAATTTTAACTTTTCCAACTTTAAAGGGCAAACCATGAAGTTCTAATTTAAACGTTTGATACGGAGCATCAAATTTCCCCGACTTATGTTGTTGGATGATGAGTTCTTTTTCTTTTCCAATTAAATTAAATTCCCTAAAACTATATCTGCCTTTTATATAATCGTAGCCATCGTGGGCATCTTCAAATAATTGCGACGATTCTTTACCGGGTTTATAATACACATCAAATTTTAATTCGTCAATAACCTTTTCCCCAACATATTGTTGTACTGGGTATTTCGGAATCATGGAACCTTCTTTAATAAAAATAGGCATGCTATCTAAATCGGCATCCACCCAAAGTTCTTGGCCGCCTTCAACCAATTCGTCTGTCCACAGGTTGTACCAATTTCCTCTAGGGAAATACATGCGTCTTCCTCTGGAGTTAGGGGCGTTTACAGGACAAACCAGTATTTTTTCACCAAAAATAAACTCATCGTTTCTATGGTGCGTATGTTTATCTTCTTGATCAAATAATACCAATGATTTTAAAATAGGAACGCCTTCACTCGCATATCTCCAAAAAGCGGTGTATAAATACGGAAGTAACTGGTATCTTAACTCAATAAACTTCCTAACAATATCGGTAATATTTCTACCAAAAGCCCAAGGCTCTTGATCGCCATGATCTCCAGAGGAGTGTGTTCTACAAAACGGATGGAAAATACCTAATTGTATCCATCTTGCATATAATTCACCATTTGGTTGTTCTGCAAACCCGCCAATATCCGATCCAATAAATGAAAAGCCGGACATGCACATACGTTGCGCTTGTACATTGGCAATGGTAAGGTGTTCCCAAGACGCTACGTTATCACCCGTCCAACTTGATGTATAGCGCTGGGTACCCGAGTAAGCAGCTCTTGTAATAACAAAAGGCCTCTTTGGGTAAGAGAATTTTTTAAGGCCTTGATACGTAGCACGAGCCATTTGCATACCATAAATATTATGCGCTTTTCTGTGACTACATTGATTGCCTTCATAATCATGTCTTACATCATCTGGGAACGATTTTCCCGGTACATCCATAACGGCAGGTTCATTCATATCATTCCAAACACCTTTTACGCCGATGTCTTCTACTAGTTCTTTAAACAAATCGGACCACCATTCGCGAACTTCAGGATTTGTAAAATCTGGGAAATAACATTCCCCTGGCCATACTTTACCTTTCATATAAGGCCCATCGGCACGCTTACAGAAATAATCATTTTCTAGGCCTTCTTTAAAAACCCAGTAATCTTTGTCTATTTTAATTCCCGGATCAATAATAACAATGGTTTTAAAACCTTGGTCGGCTAATTCCTTAACCATTCTTTTTGGGTCAGGAAAATATTCCTTACTCCAAGTAAAACACCTAAATCCTTCCATATAATCGATGTCCAGATAAATGGCATCACAAGGAATTTGTAATTCCCTAAATTTATTGGTGATTTCCTTGACGTTAGACTCTGGGTAATAACTCCATTTGCATTGGTGGTATCCTAAAGTCCAAAGCGCTGGCATTTCATGCGGTTTTCCTGTTAAATCTGTATAATTTGCTACAACATCGGACATCGCAGGGCCATAGATGAAATAATAATTCATTTCACCACCATGCGCCCAAAAACTGGTAATATTTCTTCTTTCTTGACAAAAATCAAATTCAGATTTAAACGTATTGTCAAAAAAGATTCCATACGATTTGCCGTGATGTAAAGCCGTATAAAAAGGAATGGCCTTGTATATAGGGTCTGTATTTTTACCAAAGGCATAAGAATCTGTTACCCAGTTTTCAAAACGTTTGCCTTTCAGATTATTGTCTGTAGGTTTATCACCCAAACCATAGTAACTTTCACTGTCTTGCGATGTTTTAGACATTTTAACAATATTGCCTCCATAGTGATAGCTTTCTTCCCAATGGAAACCTAATTCATCTTCAGATAAAAGCGTTTTGTCTTTAGCATCATAAATAAAACTTCTTAAATCGGTTTTTGAAATGTTACAAATTAGTTTTGATGTGGTGATAATATAAAACGTATCGTCTTCTGTTACTTCAAGAAAATTATAGCCTCTACTAGCATATTTTGTGATGGCATACGAAAAATCTTTTTCAAAAACAGATGTTGTGGTAAATCTGAATCTCAACACACTGTCTCTAACCACGGTAACTTGTAATGCCACTCCGTTTTCTGAAGTAAACGTTAAAGTGTCCCTGTTTTTTACGTAAGATATTATTTTGGTTGGGAACAAATTCCCTTTATATTCTAATTCGGTGTTTAATATCATATAAGAAATTAAAATGTATAAATTAATTGTCGAAAATAATGAATTTAATAGCGTTTTCTTGTCAATATTCATTAAAAATACCGCTTATAATTTATGCAAGCCACAAATTATAAGCGGTATAATTATGTATATCTCAACTTGCTTCTATGCTTTTAGACTAAAAGCAATCATGCTTAAAGGAGCCAATGTTATTTGTGCAGAATTTTTCTTGCCATTCCACGGTTCATTTTTTATGGTTATGGCCCTTTTATTTGAAACGCCACTACCTCCAAACTCTACAGCATCACTATTAAAAACTTCTACCAATTTGCCCATTATAGGAATACCTATTTTATATTTTTTGTAGACAGTTGGTGTTAAATTACATAAAACCACAACATCATTTTCAGGATTGTTTCCTTTCCGTATATAGCTGATGACGCAATTTTGGTGGTCATCATAACTAATCCATTCAAAACCATCGTGGCTAAATTGTTTTTCAAATAAACCTGGTTGCGATTTATAAAAGGTGTTTAAAGCTTTAAAATAGTTTTTTAGATCTTGATGCGGTTTAAAGTCCAGCAAGTTCCAGTCTAAACTACCTTGAAAATCCCACTCGTTATACTGGCCGAATTCGCTTCCCATAAACAACAATTTTGTTCCAGGATGTGTAAACATATAGCCATAAAGCAAGCGTAGGTTTGCAAAACGTTGCCATTCATCGCCCGGCATTCTTCCTAAAATGGAATTTTTACCATATACTACTTCGTCATGGGATAGCGGAAGCATGAAATTTTCGGTAAATGCGTAGGCCAAACTAAAGGTAATGTCGTTTTGATGATATTGTCTATAAATAGGGTCTTTTGAAAAATAATCAAGGGTATCGTGCATCCAGCCCATCATCCATTTCATTCCGAAACCCAATCCGCCTAAAAAGACAGGTTTAGAAACGCCAGTAAATGCGGTAGATTCTTCGGCAATGGTTTGTACATCTGGGAACGATTTATAGACTTCTTCATTTAACTCTTTTAAAAACGCAATAGCGTCTAAATTTTCCCGTCCACCATAAATATTGGGTTCCCATTCGCCTTCTTCCCTAGAATAATCCAAAAACAACATGGAAGCAACAGCATCTACACGCAAGGCATCTGTATGGTATTGTTCCAGCCAAAAAATGGCATTACTTATTAAAAACGATTTTACCTCGTTTCTGCCATAATTAAAAATCAAACTCTTCCAATCTTGGTGATAGCCTTTTCTTTTATCAGGATGCTCATATAAGCAAGAACCATCAAAAAAGCCTAATCCGTGGGCATCTTCCGGAAAGTGGGAGGGCACCCAATCTAAAATAATACCAATATCGTTTTGGTGTAGTTTATCAACTAAATATTTAAACTCTTCTGGATACCCAAACCGTGATGAAGGAGCAAAATAGCCAGTTACTTGGTATCCCCATGATGGGTCATAAGGAAATTCCATGATGGGCATGAGTTCTACATGCGTAAAATTCATGTCTTTTACATAGGTAACCAAATCGTCAGCTAACTCAAAATAAGACAGGAAACGGTCTTCTTCTACCTGTTTTTTCCAAGAGCCTAAATGCACTTCATAAACAGAATATGGAGCATCCAACGCATTGTGTTTTTTGCGTTTTTTCATCCAATCGTTATCTTTCCATTTATAGGAGTCTTCCCAAACAACAGAGGCTGTTTTTGGAGGATGCTCACTACGTCTGGCATAGGGATCGGCCTTTTCTGTTTTTATGCCATTATTATGACTTTCAATTTTATATTTATATAGGTTGCCTTTTCCAACTAAAGGAATAAATCCTTCCCAGATACCACTGCTATCCCAACGCACGTTTAATTGATGCTCGCCTTCTGTCCAAAAGTTAAAATCACCTATAACAGAAACTTGCTTAGCGCTAGGGGCCCATACTGCAAAATAAGTACCTTCAATACCCTCGACAGTAACTAGGTGTGATCCAAATTTTTCGAAAAGCCTATAGTGTTTACCTGCTTTAAAAAGGTTGATATCGAAGTCCGTAAATAGACTATAAACTTTTACTTGTGCCATATATTAAATTACAAATCCGTGAGGAATAGTTGCTCCGTTTTTAATTACTACAATACCATCTCTAATGGCATAGGTGTCTGTTTCTGTGTCTTGCAAGTGATCGCCACCATTTATTCTTACATCATCACCAATACGACAATTTTTATCGAGAATAGCATTTTTAATGTAGCAACGCTCTCCAATGCCCATTAAGATTCTTATTTGTTTTTCTTCAATCTCTTTTAGCGTTTCATAATAATCGCTACCCATCATATAGGTTTTTATAACGGTAGAGTCTTTACCAATTCTGGATCGAATACCAATAACGGATTGTTCAATTTTACCAGCGCCAATAATACATCCTTCAGCAATTACCGCTTTGTCTAAAGTTGTTCCGGCAATTTTAGTAGTGGGTAACATTCTAGCATGGGTATAAATACGCTTATTTCTATCGTACAAATCAAACTTAGGAATATTGTCCGTTAATCCAATATTTGCTTCAAAAAAAGAATCAATATTACCGATATCTGTCCAATACCCTTCGTATTGATAGCTCAATGTTTTATGTTTTTGTATAGATTGGGGGATGATTTCCTTACCAAAATCTATGGTAGAAGTATCGTTCATCAATTCCACTAATAGGTCTCTATTAAATATGTAAATACCCATAGAGGCAAGATAATGACGCCCTTCACGTTTCATCTCGTCACTTACATCTGAAGTCCATTCAGGCAATAAACTAGCGTCTGGTTTTTCAATAAAAGAGGTTACTAAGCTTTCTTCATTAGATTTTAATATGCCGAAAGAAGTAGCGTCTTTGGCATTAACAGGAATAGTTGCAATAGAAATTTTTGCGTTATTTTTTTCATGGGCCTCTATCATTTTATCATAATCCATTTGGTACAATTGGTCACCAGAGAGGATTAAAGCATATTCAAAGTCATGTCTTAAAAAGTGATGCATGCTTTGGCGAACAGCATCTGCCGTGCCTTGAAACCAGCCTTTGTTTCCTGGTGTTTGCTCTGCCGCCAGAACGTCAACGAATGCACTACTAAAAAAACTGAAGTGATAGGTGTCTTTAATATGTCGATTTAAAGACGCCGAATTAAATTGGGTTAACACAAACATACGTTTAATGTCGGCATTAATACAATTAGATATAGGAATGTCTACCAATCTATATTTCCCTGCTATTGGCACGGCAGGTTTAGATCTTTTTTCAGTTAGAGGGTGTAATCTAGATCCTTGACCGCCACCTAATATGATGGCTAAAACCTTATTGTTAATCATAATTAGTTAGTTTATAGAGTTATATAAATTTATGTATTCTTGCGCCGAAACGTTCCAGGAGTGATCTATTTCCATAATTTTGCTCCTTAGTTTTTTATATTTTGATTGTTCGTTATAAAGAGCGGTAGCTCTATCTATAGCATTTATTATGTCTAAAACGGTAACCTCTTCATGGCATATCCCAAACCCGTTTTTTTCTGAAATATCTATAACGGTATCTTTTAAACCACCAATGCTTCGAACAACCGGAATGGTGCCATACCTTAAAGCATACATTTGATTCAAGCCACAGGGTTCAACTCGGGACGGCATGAGTAAAAAATCGGCTCCTGCATAAATGATATGCGATAACCTCTCATCATATCCAATAAAAGCGTTATATGTTCCAATATAATCATTTTTTAGGGCTTCTAATTGATTTTCTACAAACTTATTTCCCGAACCCAACAATAAGATGGTGACATTATTTTTTTCTAGGACCCATTTGAATACTTCAGGAAACAAATCTGAACCTTTTTCGTCAACCAATCTTCCAATAAAAGCAAAAAGAGGTTTTTCAAAATCCAAATTAAATGCATCACACAAATACTTTTTATTAGCAAACGCTCCTGATTCAACAGTTGTATTATTGTAGTTTTCGACAATATAAGGGTCGGTTTCAGGATTCCAAACGGCCCAATCAATTCCATTTAATATACCAGAACATTTTGAGCTTTCTTCACTTAATAAACTCTCTAACCCATTGGCTGCTATTTTTAATTCTTCCATATAACTTGGTGAGACCGTTGTAATTCTCCAAGCACATTTTATGGCAGCCGCCAAAGGATTTACATTTCCACCCCAATCCAATAAACCAACATGATTAAAATCAAAAGGAGGGATTAAGCCCACTTTTTCATGGGAAAACCACCCTTGATATTGCGCATTATGTATGGTTAAAATATTGGGAATTTTTCTAAAAGCCTCATATTTAAAACTTTCTTGGAGCATGAATGGGATGAGTCCGGTATGATGATCATGACAATGGATAATATCCGGAAATATTTCCCAAGTGAGCATCCAATCTAAGGTTGCAATTTGAAATGCTAAAAAACGCTCGGTATCATTGAAAGAATAGACAAACTCTTTAAAAAGGAGTTCAGGCACATCAACAAAGAAAACATCAAAGTCAAGAGGTTTTTCTTTTAAGGTTAAAATTCTAAACTCATAAGAAACGTCGCCTAAGCTTAGATTTGACTTATATAGGATTGAAAACAGATTTTCTCTGGTAAACGCATTATCATAAAAAGGCATGATAACTTGCGAAGACATTTTAGGCCCATTTTGATACTTTGGTAATGCTCCTACAACATCTGCAAGTCCTCCAACTTTTGCAACAGGGTAACATTCTGCACTTACGTGAATAATCTTCATTTTTAATTTAGCTTAGTTTATAAACATACAAAATTATTATGCATTTTTTTAGCGAAACTTTATTTTTAAAGAAAATATTGCAGAATCAAGTTTAATCAAAATTTTCAATAATAATACAGCATAAAAAGCCAAAAGCATTGAGAAATCTTAATCATTCAATTTTAAAACTACAATAAAGGGATCTGTTTGGGAATTTCAATCTTTCATCATTAATACTTTATAACTTAAAAAAACACTTTTATGCCTTTTGTATTTAAATGATAACATAAATGTTTTAGTTTCTATATTTGTTTTGTTCTATATTAAAATATGCACAAACAATACCTTTATATATTTCTTTTATTTTTTGTTTCCAATTTAGGAGCCCAAAGTAATGCATTCCAAAAGCAATTAGATAGTATACAAAAATTGAGGAAACTTTCTGAAAACACAAAATTTGATTTAGAAACAAGGATAACGTACGCAAAACAAGCAATAGCATTATCTAAAAAAACAGATGTGGATTCTGTTTTTTTAAGATCTATTAGAAGCCTTACAATAATTTATTTAGCCGATGTTAAGTATTTTGGTACAGCAAAAAAAACACTTCATGAAAATCTAAAGCTTGCAAATAAACTGAATGATTCACTCAGCATCCTATATATTAATTATCAATTGGGTCATTTATATCATATCAGAGGAAACGAAGAGGATAGTGCCTATTACTATTATTACAATGCATTAAAATATTTTAAAAACGCATCCTTTTCTAAAGCAGCTACACACAAAATACCGCAAGCATTGCTTTACAATAATATAGCTATGTTACAAAAAGACAATCAAGATTACATAGGTAGTCAAACGACACTAATACAGTCGATAAATTTGTTGCTAACGGTTCCGGAAAACAAAGAAACCCTAGGGATATTATCCACTGAATATAATTCACTGGGATTGACATTACTAAGGCTCAAGGAATATGACAGGGCATTGAACTACTTTCAAAAATCAATAGATATTAGTAAAGAAACACCTGATGAACATGAGAAAAAGTTATACGCAAAAATAAATATAGCTGAAGTTTATAAACAAATGGGCGACCATAAAAAGGTATTCGATATATATGATGAACTGCTTGAAGACCCTGACCTTTTCAAAAAAGACCCTAGTTCTTATGGTATTATTCTCAGTAACATAGCCTATACCATGTTCCTGTCTAAAGACAAAAAAATCGCAACGATAGACTCCCTTTTTAACAAGGCACACAACATTTTCGAGGATTTACAATTACCATATGAGTTGTCTGCAAGTAGTAATGATATGTCCGAATTCTACTACACCATTAATATAAAAGAGAAAGCCCTTTTTTATGCCGAAAAAGCCCATGAGATAGGTAAAAGAGGCAGGTTTTATGAGGAAGAACTACGTGCCCTAAAACAGTTCTCCAGACTAAAAGAAGGGGACGAGGGCAAAGTCTATTTATATAAATACATAGCACTTAATGATAGCTTAATAGCCAACGAGCGTGCCAACAGGAACAAATTTGCCCGAATACAATTTGAGACCGATGAATATATAAAAGAGACCGAGCGCCTAAGCACTCAAAACATATTAATATCAATTATAGCGGTCATTATTACACTAAGTTTGGGATTACTATATTTTATAAGACTACAAAAGGGAAAAAACCAACGGCTTCTTTTTGACAAAGAACAGCAAGAGGCCAATCAAGAAATTTATGGTTTAATGCTTAGGCAGCAGGCCAAATTGGAGGAGGGCAGAACGCAAGAGCGCCATCGAATAGCGGAAGATTTACATGATGGCATATTAAGTCAGCTACTAGGTACCCGAATGAATATGGGCTTTTTAGATTTAAAAGGTGATAATGATACCATAGAGGATTACCATAGGTTTTTAAACGAGATCCAAAAGATTGAAAAGGAAATTAGATTATTATCTCACGAACTCAAAGGAGATGAGGCCCTAACAAAAACAAATTTCGAATCAATAATGGATCAATATTTAAAAACCCAAAGCCTTGTAGGTCATTTTAAATATGAACTTATAAATAAAGGTATTTTATTTGATGGCATTAATGATTTTACAAAAGTTAATATCTACAGAATTCTACAAGAAGCCATACAAAACATTATCAAGCACGCAAAAGCACATCATGTGTTGATTCATTTTTATTTAGAAGCAGAACGGTTAAATTTGGTTATTGAAGATGACGGAGTGGGTTTTGATGTTACCAGTGACAAAAAAGGGATTGGCTTAAAAAACATAGCATCGAGAGTTGAAAAGCTAAAGGGTTCTTTTAAAATAGAATCCATAGCAAATAAAAAAACCTTAATACACATAATTATCCCAGCTTAATTTTTTAGTTATGAATGCATATCATGTTTTAATCATTGAAGATCATCCACTAATAACAGAAGCTTATAAAAAGGCCTTCTCGCAGGTTAGCTTAAAAAACACCAAATTAAGTTTCATAATTAGTACAGCAAATAATTGTGATGAAGCTTACTTAAAGATTAGTGACGCTTCAAAGCATCAAGGATTTGATATTGTTCTCCTAGACATTAAACTACCACCGTCTAAAGAAGGAATACTATTATCTGGTGAAGATTTAGGACTTAAAATAATAGAACTTTTGCCCAATTCTAAAATAATAGTATCAACAACATTTAATGATAATTATAGAATTAACTCTATTTTCAAAAGCTTAAATCCAGAAGGATTTTTAATAAAGAATGACTTAAACCCCAAAGAACTGGTTTTGGCTATTGAATCCATAATTGAAGGTCGGCCATATTATAGTAAATCGGTCATTGAATTAATGCGTAAGTTAACAGCGAATGATTTTTTAATAGATGCTATTGATAGAAAGTTATTATATGAATTATCCAAAGGCACAAAAATGAGTCAATTGCCCGATATCATACCACTATCCATTTCTGCATTAGAAAAAAGAAAGCGAGTGCTTAAAGAAATTTTTAATTTAGCCGATAAAGAAGACAGAGATCTTTTTAGAATTGCAGAGGAAAAAGGTTTTATTTAACTATTAAATGCCATTAGTATAATTACGCAATAGCCTTACTTATTTTGAGGAAAAACCTTTGACATTATAACAACGCACAATCTATATTTGAGAGCTATTAATAATCGGGAATATAAAAATTCTCGAACACATTGCTTTCCAACTAAAGAATGAGGGAGATTTCAAAAAGCGGCATGGTATTTATTACCATGCCGCTTCATTTTTTTAATCATTCAATTTTAAAACGGCCATAAATGCCTGTTGTGGAATTTCTACATTTCCTACTTGACGCATACGTTTTTTACCTTTTTTCTGTTTTTCAAGAAGTTTACGTTTACGGGAAATATCACCCCCATAACATTTTGCGGTAACGTCTTTACGCAACGCTTTTATGGTTTCCCTTGAAATAATTTTCGCACCAACAGCGGCTTGAATAGGAATATCAAATTGTTGTCTTGGAATGAGCTCCTTCAACTTTTCACACATTTTCTTACCAATATTTTGAGCGTTATCTGCGTGAATCAATGCAGAAAGCGCATCAACAGGTTGTGCATTCAATAAAATATCTAATCTAACCAATTTGGATGTTTTCATTCCTATTGGGTGATAATCAAACGAGGCATACCCTTTAGAAACAGTTTTAAGTCTGTCGTAAAAATCAAAAACAATTTCCGCCAAGGGCATTTCAAAAGTCAACTCAACACGCTCTGGCGTTAAATACGTTTGCCCGGCAACAATGCCTCTTTTTTCAATACAAAGCGACATGACGTTCCCAACAAAATCTGACTTTGTAATGATGGTAGCTTTTATATAAGGTTCTTCAACACGATTTACGGTAGAAGGATCTGGTAAGTCGGAAGGATTATTAACTACAAAAGGAGTGTCAGGATTTTTATTTGTGTAAGCGTTATAAGACACGTTAGGAACCGTAGTGATTACGGTCATATCAAACTCGCGCTCTAAACGTTCTTGGATAATTTCCATGTGAAGCATGCCTAAAAACCCACAACGAAAACCGAAACCAAGGGCAGCAGAACTTTCAGGAATAAACACTAAAGAAGCATCATTTAATTGCAATTTTTCCATAGAACTACGCAGTTCTTCATAATCCTCGGTATCAACAGGATAAATACCAGCAAAAACCATAGGTTTTACATCTTCAAAACCCTCAACGATATTGGTAGTTGGATTTGCAAAATCGGTAATAGTATCACCAACTTTTACTTCCTTAGCTGTTTTTATACCCGTAATTAAATAACCAACATCACCTGTTTTAACACTTTGCTTAGGCACTTGGGAAAGTTTCAAGGTACCCACTTCATCGGCATAATATTCATTATCCGTTGCAACGAATTTAATTTTTTGTCCTTTTTTAATTTCGCCGTTAAAAACCCTAAAATAAGTTTCAATCCCTCTAAAGGTATTGTAAACAGAATCAAAAATCAATGCTTGTAACGGTGCATTAGGGTCGCCTTTTGGAGCAGGAATACGTTCAATAACAGCCGCTAGAATATTATCGACCCCAAACCCGGTTTTTCCACTCGCATGAATGATGTCTTCAGGTTTACAACCTAATAAATCCACAATGTCATCGGTGACTTCTTCGGGGTTGGCACTAGGTAAATCAACTTTATTAAGAATAGGAATGATTTCTAAATCGTTTTCCAGAGCTAAATATAAATTGGAAATGGTTTGTGCCTGAATGCTTTGGGCAGCATCAACAATTAATAAAGCACCTTCACAAGCGGCAATAGAACGCGATACTTCATAACTAAAATCTACGTGACCAGGGGTGTCAATAAGGTTTAAAATATATTGTTCGCCTTTATAAGTATAATCCATTTGGATGGCGTGCGACTTAATGGTAATACCACGTTCGCGCTCCAAATCCATATTATCTAAAAGCTGGTCTTGTTTCTCCCGCTCTGTAACCGAACCAGTAAAATCCAATAAACGGTCTGCAAGCGTACTTTTTCCGTGATCTATATGGGCAATAATGCAAAAGTTTCTAATGTTCTTCATAAAAGTAATCTACACCTAGATTTAATTTGCAAATATAGATGTTTTTATCTGCAAATATCTGGTTTTTAAAACATGATATCCTTAGTTTTAGTTAGATAAAATAAAAACACTAATTTTGCACAAAATTTAATGACTTGGTAAAAATACACAACATAGAACTTCCAGATTTTCCATTGCTTTTAGCGCCTATGGAAGATGTTAGCGACCCACCGTTTCGTGCGTTATGCAAGGAGCAAGGAGCCGATGTTGTTTACACCGAGTTTGTGTCTAGTGAAGGGTTGATTCGCAATGCCGCCAAAAGCATTATGAAACTTGATATTTATGAAAGAGAACGCCCTGTGGGGATTCAAATATTTGGAGCTAATTTAGAAAGTATGCTCCAAACCATTGATATTGTTGAAAAATCGAACCCAGATATTATAGATATTAATTTTGGCTGCCCAGTAAAAAAAGTGGTCAGCAAAGGTGCTGGCGCAGGCATTTTAAAAGATGTTTGTTTGATGGAACAGCTTACCGCCGAAATGGTAAAACGCACCAACATTCCCATAACCGTAAAAACCAGATTGGGCTGGGACCATGATTCCATAAGAATTGTTGAGGTTGCTGAAAGACTTCAAGATGTTGGTTGTAAGGCAATTGCCATTCATGGTCGTACACGCGCTCAAATGTATAAAGGAAGTGCCGATTGGAAACCCATTGCAGAGGTTAAAAACAATCCGCGAATGCACATTCCTATATTTGGAAATGGCGATGTTGATACCCCTGAAAAAGCTATGGAAATGCGTGATGTTTACGGATTGGACGGTGCCATGATTGGTCGGGCCAGTATTGGAAACCCTTGGTTTTTTAAGCAAGTAAAGCACTTTTTTAAAACAGGAGAACATTTAGCGCCTATTTCTATTGAAGACCGTGTGGACGCAGCGCGCAGGCACTTGCAAATGGCGATAGACTGGAAAGGCGAAACCTTAGGCGTATTTGAAACCCGCAGGCATTACACCAACTATTTTAAAGGCATTCCACATTTTAAAGATTACAGAACCAAAATGGTCACTAGCGATGATGCTGCCAACGTATTTGCCGCTTTTGATGAGGTTCTTGAACAGTATTCCGATTATCAGTTTACAGAGTAGTGTCTGATTTTTGATACTAATTTCACAAATTCTTACTAATGATTTTCATGGCTATAAGTCTAAACTAATGACTTTCCACAAGCGTTTTTGTAATTCGAACCGAAGCTATTTTAGATGCTATAACACCTAATACTGAAATGGTAACAAATACGATCAACACGTTTATCGCTTTAATGGTAATAGGATACGGTAGGCTTGGGGTGATGTAAATTTTAAGAAATTCTGGCCCGTAAAGTTGATTTGCTGCGAGCAATAAACCCATTAAAATGCCAATACTACCACCTACAATACTCATTAAACTCCCTTGATAAAAGAAAATTTTCCTAATATCCTTAAGCGTTGCTCCCATATTGAAAAGCGTGCTTAAAGTTTTCTTTTTATCTAAAATCATCATGATGATAGAGCCAATCACATTAAAAAGCGCAATAACTAAAACCAATGTAAATATTAAATACACCGCCAGATTTTCAGTATTTAACATTTTATAGAGTTTATCATTAAGCTGTTCCCTAGTTTTTAAAACAACCTTGTTTCCTAAAGCCGCTTGTATTTTTGTTAAGGCATCGGTTCTGTCAACACCGTCTTTTAACTTAAATTCTATGGCAGATATTTGGTTGGGTTTATAATTAAGCAAATATTCAACTAAACTAATCGGCGCATAGACATACGTATCATTCAAAGTTTCATTAATATCAAAAATGCCAACATTAATAGCATTTACAGAACTATACGCACTTTTTATGGAAGTAATTTGTCCCTTCCCAGGCTTGGGCACATAAATGTTTATGGATTTGGCATAATCTAAAACCCCAAACGATAAATTAGATGAAATGCCCCAACCCACAGCAATTTGGTTGGAATCTTGCTCAAACCATTCACCTTGTACAATAACGGAATCTATAGCATTAACACGTTTAAAATGTTCATCTACACCCTTAATAGTTGCTAAATAATTTTTTTCATCAACGGCTATAATAACCCGCTCTTCAATAATTTTAGAGTAAGAAGCTATGGCTTCGATATTGTTTAATTTTGAAATGTCTTCATCGCTTAAAATAAACGATTTGCCTGTTGCTGTTTCAGCTTTTAAATCGGGGTCAACAATGCTAGAAAATTGAAGCGTAAAATCTTTTAAACCCGCAAAACCAGACAGCACCACAAATAGGGAAGCGGCGCCGAGAATAACCCCTATAGCGGCAATGATGGTAATAAAATTAATAGCATTGTTACTGCTTTTAGAACGCAGATAACGTTTCGCTATGTATAGGGAAACATTCATAACGATAATATTATGAAAAAATAATTATTAAATGAATGTTCAAGCGGTCTTTTAAAAAACAACAAAAACTCCCAGATTAAATTCAATTAAGTTTTCTTTCTTTTTTCTAAAATACTTGGGTCTTTAATAGGGTTTTCGTTTCCTTTTAAAGATTTTTCAATCTGGTCGATATATTCTAAAGAGTCATCCACAAAAAACTCCAAATTAGGCATACGCCTTAATTGGTGTTTGGTACGTTGCGCCAGTTCGTGTCTAATTAAAGGGGTATTGGATTTTATGCCGACCAACAGTTCCTTGGCTTTATCATTCGGAAAAATACTTAAAAATACTTTAGCAACCGATAAATCTACAGTTACCTTCACTTTAGATACCGAAATTAATATGCCTTGCATACCACCTTGTGTGGCAGCATTTTGCAGTACATCAACCAAATCGCGTTGTAATACAGAACCTATTTTTTTTTGTCTTTGACTTTCCTCTACGTTGCTCATTTAATACCTATTGAGGTTTATACCGCAAAAATACAGGATATTTAAAGATAAGCTCACTTTTAGTTATAAAATTTGTATCTTACTTTAAATGCATTTATAATGAAGAACATAGAACACATAGGAATAGCGGTTAAAAATTTAAACGACGCTAACGAATTGTATACCAAATTATTTGGTAAACCATCTTATAAAACTGAAGTTGTAGAAAGCGAAAGCGTTAAAACATCGTTTTTTATGGTTGGAAAGAATAAAATAGAGCTATTAGAAGCTACGGATGAAGATAGCATAATTGCAAAATTTATAGCAAAAAAGGGAGAGGGCATTCACCATATAGCTTTTGAGGTTGAAAACATTAATGAAGAAATTAAACGATTAAAAGACGAAGGTTTTGTTGTTTTGAGTGATATGCCCAAACAAGGGGCTGATAATAAGCTCGTTGTTTTTTTACATCCTAAAAGTGCCAATGGTGTATTAATAGAGCTTTGCCAAGAAATTATTTAAACAAATTATTTTCTTGTAGAGTTATAAAATTAGTATTAAATTCGCAGCCAATTTCGGTCCTATAGCTCAGTTGGTTAGAGCACCTGACTCATAATCAGGTGGTCCCTGGTTCGAGCCCAGGTGGGACCACTTTTAAAATCCGTAAATGGCTAAAAAACAGCGATTTACGGATTTTTATTTTTACATGAGGGACAACAAAAGGGACAGTAATTGGTGTAAATCATGTTGAATTCCAATTTAATTCATATTATTAGATTTTGGTATTCAACTGTTTTTTGCATGCTTAATGAAATTATTTAAAAGACTTTCTATATTTTTAGAACCTACAGGATTAGCCGAATGCACATAAAATCTTGGTAATTTTTTATTATTATCAATACAATAATTCACCAGCCATTTTGCACAATCCATTCCCGTTTTTTCTTGATAATGCACAACAATCCCTTCATTGTTCTTGTCAACATCAGCCAAATCGTGGTCAAAAGATATTATATCTGGTAAACCGAACTTTGTAATCCATTGAGTAAATTGTTCAAAATTCAAAACCCATTCGATTATTCCGTCTTCTTTAGGCACGTTTCCCTCTAAATTGATATATGGGTTTCGCAGGTCATCCAACCAGAGTATTTTCATTTGTTATTTTTATGGTTTAGAGAAATCGTATTAAAGAGCTCTTTAGATATGCTACTTAAATCTGAAGATATTTTCGATTTTAATTCATTTCTGTAATATAATAATTCACTGTTATTAATTAATTCTACTTCAGAAATTTTATGCTTTTTAATCATTTTTTCCAAAGCTAATTTGTCTATCGAACTATGGTCGCTTAAATAATTGGATAAAGTTAACAACAACTTCATTTCTTTAATAAGAGTGCATTTTGCTAGTTGATAACCATCTTTTAAAGTCTCCTTGATGAGCAATTCTACATCGTTGCAATCATGATAGCTATCATTGTTTGTAGAATCTAAATCAAAAAACATAGGTATCGTTCCTAAACCATGCAATTTATACATGTTGCTTAAAAATTTGGTAGCCATAATAATGTCACTTGATGATCCAGCTGTAATATTGTCTTTTCCAAATACCAATTCTTCCGCTATTATGCCACCTAAGTACATTGCTATTCTATTAACAATTTCTTTTTTGGCAATATAATTCCATGGAAATTTAGTATATATAAAACCATTATTATCACCTTCAGTAGTTACCGAATAAATGTGCTCTGGAACAACTTTGAGTAATATGGCTGAAATAATAGCATGACCACTTTCATGAACCGCAGTAATGGCTTGTAAATCGTCTTTTTTTGATATTCTAATATCTTCAAGAGGTGTTAGTATAGATACTTTTTTTTCGTGAACAATCTTATTTCTATAAAGATAAGAGCAAATGAGCTCCTTCTCAAAAAAATGAAATGATAGCTCTGAACTGTTAAAATTTTTGATTATAATTTCTGAAAAAAAAATAGACAAGTTTGTCTTTATCAAGTAATTTAATGAAGTTAACAAAGGTCTTACTCCTTGGGTTGGAAAGACACCTTCTTTGTAAATTAAATCTGAAACAGATTCATCAAATTTTATTTTTAAACCAATATGATTTTGAGTTTTTACTTTTACCTTTTGTAATTCATTTAGAATTATTGCTTTGTAAGCATCTTTGTTTAACGCAGGATAAATAATATGAATATTGCCCAACCGAGCTATTTGTTCTTTTCTAAACCGGTGTGAGAGCGCATTTTTTATTTGTGGAATTGTAATTTTTAATGATGATTCATGAAATAAATCTGCATCAACATCTGCTGTTAAATTGTTACTCATAGTATATGCTTCGTCAAGATTTCCAATTATGAAAATGAGAGCCTTTGTAAAGTTTTTAGTTTTTGGTTTTTTAGCAATTTTTATAACATTATTTAAAAATGCTATGGTTTCATCTCCATCTAAATTCAGAAAATGTTTTTCAACATCTTGCATTAGATTAAAATTTAATGTTTTTCCGGCATATTCTAAAATGGACAAATAGTAAGATCTATTTACAAATAAGTTTTTAGAATTGCTATCATTCCAGTCATCTGGATCTTTGAATTCAGCGTTATAAGCTCTTATGCCTTTAATAATTTTTCCTTTTTCTACTTTTACTTTAGATTTAAGTAAAACCTGTAGTTTTTTAGTGTAATCCATTAAGTCATACAATCTGTGATGCCAAGCGTAATATTCAATTTTTCCAGAATCTATTAATTCCCATACCCTTCTATTATCATCTGCTTGAACTTCCTCACGCATTAGGCCTCTTAATGTTCGACTGTGTTGAAACTCATCCAAAGCAATTATTATTGGTTTAGATTCATCTTTTTCACATAGGTCGTCAAGTCCTCGTGTGAAAGAAGAACTGCTAGTTTTTATTCCTAAATCAAATTTAAAAAGTCTATCATTATAGTTTAATAACTCAGCAAGCCGAGTGATTAAAGAGGTTTTTCCAACACCTGTTAAACCCCATAGATTTACTACTAATGGTCTTGTTTGGTATTCGTTTAGCACATACCAGGAACGAGTATTATTAACCAGTTCGTCAATAGCCTTATCAATTCCAAAAAACTCTTTTTTTAAGTTGTTTCGGGCGTATTCTAACTGTTTTTGCTTTGTTATAAATTCATCTTTTAACCGCATTAGTTTTGTATTCATAATAGTATTTTTAAAGATTATTGAGCAAAACAATTGCAATTGACCGACAAAAGATGTCGGTGTAATAAATATCAACTATATTTATCATACCGACACAATCTGACGGTTTAACCTTTTAATATTGCTTATAATGTCAAAATATCATATTTCCAGAAGATTACAGTTTATTATACAATTTGTTAATGATAGAAATTATGCTTCTAAAGATCAGCTTGTTGAATTTTTGAATGCTAAAGATTTTGATATTTCTGAGCGTACTTTGGAACGTGACTTTAGTAAAATAAGGGCAGATTTTGGGATTGAATTAGGTTATAGTAAACAGCACAATGGATATTTTATAGATAGGGATAAAAGCGTGAAAGTAGAATCGTTTTTTAAGTTTTTAGAGTTGGTTACTTTGGCTGATGTATTTTCAGATGGTTTTAAAAATAATCATAAAGTATTGGATTATGTGATTTTCGATGATTCGAGTAAACTTAAAGGAATTGAAAATTTAGAAACAATTCTTATAGCAATAAAACAGGATAGAGTGCTGGAATTTACCCATTATAATTATTATAAGAACACTAAAACAGCTTACAGTATTACGCCTTTAGTCTTAAAAGAGTATCTAAACCGCTGGTATGTTATTGGACTTCCAGATGGGAAAAGCGAAATTAGAACATTTGGCATTGATAGATTACTGGAAATGAAACTAAGTGAATTAACTAAGATAAATAAGCAGAAATACTTGAAGCAAATAGCAAAGTTTGATAATATCATTGGTTTAAACTATTCAAAAAAAGAACCCGAAAACATCATCATAAAGGTTACAAATAATCATTTGAAATATTTAGAAAGTTTACCGTTGCACCTATCTCAAAAAACAATTGAAATAAATAAAGATTTTAGTTACGTATCGTATAATCTAATACCAAATTATGAGTTTATTATTGAAATATTGAAAATGAGTATTGAGGTAGAAGTGATTGAACCATTGTGGTTTCGTGATAGAATAAAACAAGAGATAACAGCAATTCACAACAAATATCAAGGCGCATGATGAGTATTGATAAACCAAGATATTTAACAAAATCTCGTTTTAAATTGGCATTAGATTGTCCTACAAAGCTATTTTACACTCGTAAACAAGAGTATGAAAATCAAAGTGAAAGCGATCCGTTTTTGGAAGCTTTGGCAGAAGGTGGTTTTCAAGTGGAAGAATTGTCACGCATGTATTATCCTGACGGTATTGCGATTATAGGTGATGATTGGAACTATGATTTGCTTGCTAGAAAAACTGCCGATTTACTACAACAAGAGAAGGCTGTTATTTTTGAAGCGGCTTTTTTGTACGAAGGCTTATTTATTCGTGTTGATATATTAGAAAAAAGAGATAATAATATAAAACTTATAGAAGTTAAAGCTAAATCAGTTCGGGAAAGTGAACATAATGGATTTATTGGTTCCCGTGGAAATTTAAATGGTGGATGGTCAGCGTATTTGTACGACGTAGCTTTTCAGCAATATGTAATTCATAAAGCTTATCCCTACTGGAAAATCACTCCTTATTTAAATTTGGTTAACAAAGATGCTGTTGCTACTGTTGATGGGCTTAATCAATGTTTTAAAGTCACTAAATCATCCGATTTAAGGACTGGAATTGTAAAAAAGGAAGGGATAACATTGGAAGACTTAGGAAGTTCTTTATTATCTAATATTCTCATTCAGAAAGAAATAGAATTAATTTTCAAAGATAACCCTGCTATTGAAGGAATGTCATTTGAAGAGACAATATGGTATTTTAAGAAGCATTACAGTAATGATATAAAAATAAATACACCAATAGGACATCATTGCAAGGGTTGCGAGTTCTATTTAGAACATCCAACACAAGAACGTAAAAGCGGCTTCCATGAGTGTTGGTCTTCACAATTAAAACTTTCCAACAAAGAAATTAGTAAACCTAAAGTTTATGATATATGGAATTTTAGAGGCGCCAAAGCTATAATTGAAAACGGCAAATTTTTTATTGACGAACTGGTAGAAGAGGATATAAATCCCAAAGCCGAAGTTGATAAAATTTCCAATTCTGAACGCCAATGGAACCAAGTTAAAAAAGTGCAACTAAAAGATAACACACCTCATATTGAAATAGTGGGGTTGAGGAATGAAATGAAATCTTGGGTTTATCCTTTAAATTTTGTTGATTTTGAAACTTCGATGGTGGCTTTGCCTTTTACATCTGGCAGGAGTCCTTATGAACAAACAGCATTTCAATTTTCACATCATATTGTTTATGAAGATGGAAGGGTAGAACACAGCACAGAATATTTAAATGCAGAAGTAGGAGTGTTTCCTAATTTTGATTTTGTAAGAGCATTAAAAACAGCATTAGAATCAAATAGTGGCAGTATATTCAGGTATCATAATCATGAAAATACAGTTTTAAATCAAATTTATTCTCAGTTAGATAAATCAAATGAAGCAGACAAAGAGGATTTAAAAGGTTTTATAGAACAAATTTCACATGCAACCAATGGTAGTCCTCATTCATGGCGCGGCGAAAGAGATATGATTGATTTATATAGAGTTGTTAAAGAGTTTTATTACGATCCGCAAACTCAAGGCTCTATTTCAATTAAAGCAGTCTTACCGGCTGTTTTAAATTCTAGTAGTTTTTTGAAAATGAAATACGCTAAACCTATTTCAGAAATAAATATGACAAGCAAGAATTTTAATGATGAACATGTTTTTTTGAAGCTTGAGAATGAACTTGTGATAAGTCCCTATAAAACATTACCCCCATTGTTTGATAATTGGAGAGATGAAGAGTTGGAAGATTTGGTTTCCGAAATGGGCATGATTGCCGATGGTGGAGCTGCATTAACGGCCTATAGTAAATTGCAATTTGAGAACATGACCATCATTGAAAGGCAAGAAATATCGCTAGGGCTTTTGAAATACTGTGAATTGGATACACTCGCGATGGTAATGATATATGAATACTTTAAGGAAATAACAAAAGAAATTTAATTCTATGGTGATAAAAAGAATTGAAGAGAAGCTTTCAGAAATGGAAACTATAATTAATAAAAACGAATTGGATAAAGAAAACACTTATTTCTTAAATAAATTGAAATCTGAAGTAGAGTACTTGTTCCGTAAATTGACATATACAACAGAAAATATTAATGAAAATATGCTTTTAGAAAGACGATTTAGTAATTTAAATAAACGTTGGGAAAATCCACAACCCATAAATGATTCAACCCTAGATATGATGTTTCCAGAAGGACAAGACGACAGCTTTGATATGGTTGATTTTTTTGGATTAGATTAATATGAAGGAGATAATAAAATTTACAAAGGATTTTGAATCGAAATGGAGAACAACAATTGAAAGTATCAATACAAACAATGGATTAAAATCAATCATAGATTCTTTTGATGATAATAGGAAATCTATCAATTCAGAAAATTACAATAAGGTTTTAAAGAAATTTGGTATTTATATTTTTTATATCAAACCAATTAAACCCTATGATCTTGAAATTTTGAAAAATGATTGGAAACAATTTGGATATGATAAGTACCCAAAAATATCGGAAAAAAGGTTTAAAAGTATTATGCCAATTGATGTTGATAAATGGTATCCATTTTATATTGGTAAGGCAGAAAATCTAGGAGACCGATTAAAACAGCATATAACACACAAAGAAAACACACCCACATACGGACTTAAATTAAATGGACGTGATTATTTTAACGCCCACAATATTGAATATTCTTTTTGGGAACTTCCAGATGAATTAGTAAATACAAAAAAAGAAATAAAGCAATTTTTAATGACTCAATTGGAAACTAAGCTTAGAAATCAATTGAAACCTTGGATTGGAAAACAATAGTTTTATTTTATTTTGTTATTAATTTTTTTGCAATTTTTTGTTTAAACACCTATGGTTTATAAACTTCGTCAAGTGAAGAATGGATTTCTTCAAAAGCTGTAATATCATAAATTTTATTTTTTGTTGGTTTTAGAATGGTAAGTTTTATGTTGTTCAGTTTATCTGCCTCGGCAATGTTTTTTGCCATAGCATTGTCACTTAAATTACCTCCAAAAATCACAATAATATGGTACTTTAGTTTAGGATTTACTTTGATATCTAGGGATTTATCAACAGGATAAAGCACATTTGTAACATCAATATTATTATGTTCGTCTTTTTGGTTTAACCAATCTGTCTTGCTGGTAATGGTTGCTTTTTCATGTTTTAAGTCTGTAATGAATTTTTCTTTTTTTTCTAAAAAATCTTTAATATCTCTAATGAATCCTAAATTAGTTTTTAAGTCGAAATAGTGAGTTATTACATTATTTTCATCAATAATAGCTAAATCGGGTTTAAATGTTTTGCCGTTTAAATTATCATTATCAGATTGTATTTTAATTACTTTATCTACAAAGTACTTCACATCAGTTCTGCCAATATATTTTGCTACATATAAAGCAAATAAGTCTTCACAATAACCCGCAATAACATGCGCCATTCCTCTACGTATATTATATCCCCCTGTCCCTTCTATTAATTCACGAGATTTAAATACTTGATAGCGTATAGCTTTCATAAAGCTATCTATAGCTACATCATTTTGGTACCTGTTAAAGTCATGTTGTACCTCTAATTCTGCTCTTGTCATAAATTTTATTTATATTTTTATTTTGAATTTATTCTTTTGTAATTCAGTTATTTAAAGATTTTAAGAATGTTTTTACAAACTTTATTACTTCAACATCCATTGTTGGCATATTTATGTAATCTGAAACTGAAAAGCTTTTAGTGCATCTTACCCACTGACTAGTAGAATCACTCATAGAGAATTGAGATTCAAAACTAATTTTAATTATTTTATCATTAATTGATTTTGATGCCTCTACAGGACTCTCTTCTTTTGCAGGGTTCCAGAAGTGAATGTTTACAGAGCCATCGGGTTCAAAAACCACATCTAATTTAAATTTATCATTACTTTCAAAAAAATCTTCATAAAGTATATGGTTGTCACGATATCTATTAGATTTTGTGAAAGGGGTATAATTGTCACCTATTTCACGAACAAACTCATTAGTCCGGTGTCTGGGAATACCATCACTTAATGTTTTTATTTTATTAATGCGTTCAATAAGTTCTTTAGTGTTTAAAATTTCATAAACATCATGCATTACTTTTTCTTCCATACTTTCGTAAGCTAAATAGATTAATAGTTTTTTATATTGAATTAATAAGGAACGGCTATCATTATTTTCACATAATGCTATACAAGGCACTAACCAGTTGTTTACCAAATTTCCTTCTAGGTTTGAAAATGCTTGTATATTACAAACAGGAATAATTATTGGGATACCAGCTACAGGGGCATACTTCAACTTATTTAAAGAGAGATAAACAATACCAACAACCTCCAAGTGTTGACTTTTACACCAGTTAAAATATCTTAGTAATTGGTTATCTTGGTCTGGAGCATTGTTTATTTTGTTTTCAATAATTATTACTTTTTTGTTTTCCAAATCTACAATGCTAATATCTAGCTTAGCAAGTTCTTTATGAACTTTAGCGTTTTTAAACTCTCCTAAATTAACATTAAACTTATTGGGAAGGTTGTTTAAATATCTTAAAAAAGCATCTAAAAATTTACGACCTTCAAGATGTGGTCCTTCTGGATTGAGAAGGTGGTGTAAAATGTCACTATGAAAATTCTCGAGTTGTGTGCCTGATTTGGATAGTGTAAAGATGTTAAATTCATAATGAACCTTATCTTTAAAAATAAGGGCTTGTTGTTGTAATATATCTCGTAATTTTTTATCATTTACAATTTCTAATAATTTTGACTTCATTTTTTTAATTCAAAAGTATGTATGTAATTCGCCAAAACATGGCGTTCTTCTTTTTTAAAAGATTCCAATTATTATTAAGGTACTAAAATCAATATTAAGTTTTTTTATTGTTTTTAAAACTACGAATTACTTTCATAAATAACTATGCATATCTTATATTTGAAGGAAAACATTTATTAATGAGATGAAGATAGGAGAACTGGTTAAAGCATACATTCCAAAAATATTTCAATATTGTGAAAATACTGATCAAACTGAAATAGAACGTTTAAAAGATAAAGATTATTCCAATAAAACCTTTGAGATTAACTATCCATTTTGTTCTATTAATGAAAAAGCCGCATTAAACACAAAAAGATACTGGAAAGATTTATATCAAATCAACGGTGAGTTACTTAGAATATCTAGTCAGTGGACAATTAAGCATAAAGAGAAATTTTTGATTTATTTATTAGATCATAATATAATTACTGAGATAGAGTTTAAAAATCTAGACATTAAAGTCCAAGCGCAACCAAATACTGCAAGCACGTCAACAATAAGAAAGCCTTTAACGGCATTAGCAAAGGCACAAAACCTAATTATAAATTCAGAGAAGTATTTTGATATTTCGCTTATAGAAGAGGCGAACTTCATGAGCATTCAGTACCAAAAATTTTATTGCTTAGAACGATCAATAAGAGATTTGATACGTGTTAATCTTGAAAGTGCATATGGAAATAACTGGTGGGATACTTTAGATGATGTAGTAAAAAGAAATGTAGAAATGAATCTAAAATATGAGCTAGACACAACACACACCAAGAGATCTGAACATAAAATTGATTACACCACATTTGGAGATTTACGTAAAATAATAAATTCAAACTGGATTATTTTCGAACCTATGTTTAACAGGAATTTAACCTCGGTTAATGAGGTAATGATTGATTTAAATAGATTACGGGTTCCTATTGCTCATTGTACCCCTCTTGCAGAAAAAGAAATTAAGAGGTTAGAGATACGTATGGATGATTGGCACGATCTATTAGTAGATTTTTAAATGATTAAATAATGGCAAATAGTAAACACGCACATTTAAGATATAATATTTTGGATTATTGCTTCCGTAATAGAAACTTCAGTTTTGATGCACTTTTAAATTTTTTAAACACTAGAATTGAGAACTATTATCCAAATGAAAATATTTCAATTAGAACTTTACGAGATGATTTGAAATTATTCCGTGACAAGAAGAAGGGTTTTGGAGCACCTTTGCCAGAAAAAACAAGAATATTAAAATATTCAGATCCTAATTTTTCAATAGCCCAGAGACCATTGTTGGAATACGAGCAGTATTTAATTGATGCGGCACAACAACTTTTAGGACGTTTCGAGAATCATCCAAAATATGATAAACTTGCAGAGGCATTAATTAAATTTCAAGATGAAGAGGAGCAAGAAGAAAATGATCTATCTCAGGTATTATATTATGATCATAATGAAGAATATAAAGGAATTAAGTTTTTAAAACCATTATACTTAGCTATTAAGAAAAAGCAGGTACTTCAAATAAGCTTTAAAGGATTCAAGGATATAGATCCCAGTAGTTTTGAGTTCCATCCACAAATATTAAAACAATATAATAGAAGATGGTTTGTTTTTGGCATAAACAATACCAATGAAATTAAGGATTGGAGTATTCCGTTAGATGAAAGACTAGTTGATTTCATTATTATGAATGATGTTGAATATATAGAATCAGATACAGATTGGGATGCCTTTTTTAGAACAATGGTTGGCGTAGTAAGACCCTTAACAGCGGTTGTAGAAAAAGTTGTAATTCGTTTTTACAACGGCAGGGAACACTATTTTAAAACAAAACCTTTTCAACCTGATTACGAGGAATTTTTCGAAAAAGAGAAACAAGATCAGGTTTGGTTTGAAACCATAATTAATAAAGAATTAGTGCAACAATTGTTATCATTTGGTCTTGATTTAGAAGTGCTTGAACCCGAGACATTAAAAGAACAAATGAGAGTACATTCACAAGCAATGAAAGAATATTATAATTAGTAACTATGCAAATACCTTGCGTAGTTTAATAATTAATTTGCAAAGTTGAATTTTAATAAATTATGAGAGAAGATAGTGTTAAAATAGAAATAAAATTATTGACGACTGAGTTATGGAAGTCTATAACTATTCTTCGCGGAGTATTGCCAGTTGAACATCATCACGTTTACCTATTTTTATTATCAGCATATTATGATGGAATAATTAAAAGAGACTTTTTGCACTGGGGCAAGGACTCACATGAGTTCATACATAGAGCCTTTGAAACCAATTCTAAATATTCTGAATTACTAGATGTTTACTTACCCATAATTGATAATATTCCAGAAGAAAAATTAGGAAGTTTATTAACCTTTTTTTCCATGTTCATCTTTAACATACAAGAAAACAACTTTAATGAAGTATTTGATAATCTATTATTTCGGATAGCTGATGCGCAAGGTAAATATTCTGGAGAATTTTTATTACCTAATGAAATCAGTAGGTTCGTTATAGATGTTGCAGAAGTGCATCAAAGTGCTAGGGTTTTTAATCCTTTTGCTGGTCTGGCATCCTTTGCTACGCATTTATCAAATAAGGAACATTATTATGGGCAAGAAATATCTCAATCTACTTGGGCTTTAGGTAAGCTTAGATTGATGAGACAACAAAGAAATGTTGATATTGATTACCGTATAGAAGATTCGATTCATAATTGGCCTGAATCTAACAGTTTTGATTTAGTGATAGCAAATCCACCTTTTAATTTTAAAATAGACAGGTGGTTTGCAGATTATGATTATAATAGATCTCGGATGACTGCTGAGCAATACGTTCTTAAAAGAGGTCTTGAGTCAATTAATAATGATGGAAAGGTAATTTGCGTAGCCTCTCAAGGCACTTTATTTAAAGGAGGTGCTGAGGGCAGATACAGGCAACAACTTATCGAAAAAGGATTAATTGATACAGTAATCTCTCTACCTGGAGGTTTACTTAAACACACCGGAATAGCAATTTGTATTCTAATTTTAAGAAAAACGATAAACAATGACCGTGTAATTAGGTTTGTAAATGGTAAAAACTTTGTAATTGATAACGGAAGAAGAGATAAGCGCTTAGATAATGACAAATTATTAGCCTATTTGAATTCTACAAACAATCATGAGTTCGTTAGAATAGTTGATATTAAAACCCTTGAAGAAAACGATTATAATCTTAGTGTGCAAAGATATTTTGTTGATGAAATAAAGGGAGTTTGTTTAAAGCAAGTTGTAAAAATAGTTATCGGATTACAAACAAAGGAAAGGAATTTTGGTAAGTTTATTAGAACGAGTAACCTAAAAGATGATGATGCGGTATATACATTAAATATTAATGAAGTGGAAGACAGAGAGCTTCCTGCTCATTCAAAAAAAATAGAAACCTCTTGCATATTAGTTTCTATTAGATGGAAATCCCTAAAACCTACTTTATTTAAGTATTCAGGAATACCAATTTATATTGGTACTGATATTTTAGCTCTTAAAGTACAAAATGAAAATATTATTATTGACCCTAATTACTTAATTACTGAATTAAGATCTTCAGCCGTAATAAATCAAATTGCTGCTTATCAAAATACAGGGGCAATTCCATTTATTAAAAGATCAGATTTATTAGAGATTAAAATTAAAGTTCCATCAATAGAAGAACAGAAGGGAAAAATCAAAGGTATACTTGAGCTTTCTCAAAAATTTGAAGCACTTCAAAACGAAAGAAATGCATTAGCTCACGGACAAAAAGTAACAATTTTTGATGAATTTGCTTCATTAAAACATTCTTTAGGAGCCCCTAGGCAAAACATATTATCAAATGCTAAAAGTTTAATTCGATTTTTTGAATCAAGCGATACCCCGGGTTTTAATGAGGTTAAAAAAAGCTATTCAGATAGATATAAAACCAATTTGCTAGATGACCTTGTGCAAATCAAAGAAGATATAAATCATATCAGTGCAATTCTAGAAAAAGGTGAAAAAGGTTTGTTTTTAGAAAATTATGAATTAAAGCCAACGCCTGTAAAGGACATAAATCAACTTTTAAAAGGATTAAAGAGTTCTCGTGAAAAATTTACTTTGCATTTTGAAAAGGCATCAAATGATGAAATAAAGGGTAAAGCTATACTTGCTAATATTACTTTATTTCAAATACTTTTAGATAATGTTCTGTCAAATACTAATAAGTATGCCTTTAAAGAAGCAAAAGGATTGAATCTAATGGTAATTGAGTTAAGAGTGACCGAAGAAGTAATGCAACTCGAAATTAGAAATAACGGAGAACCATTTCCAAAAAATTATGACAAAAGTAAGTTTATCCAAAAATATTCAACGGCAAATCCTGAAAAAGGAACTGGTATGGGCGGATATGATATCAATAGAATTGCCAAATATTTTAAGAGCGAAGATTGGGAACTAGATTTAAATAATGACACACCTTTTCCAGTTATATTTAAATTTAATTTTCCCATAATACCTATTTTAAATGAGTAAAGAATACAACGTTTTGTGGATTGATGACCAACATGAATCTTTACCTGCGCTCCATAAGACAGCTATAGATTTTAATATTAAGCTATGTCCATACAAATCAATGAATGGTGGTTGCGGAGAGCTTAAAAGCAATATGGAAAAGTACGATGCTGTATTGTTAGACGCTAAGTTTTTTGAAAACGAAACCGATGAACCAGGAACAGAAGACACTAAATGGGTACACCAAACGAAAGATAGAATTCGAGATCTGGATAAAACTTTGAGTTACTTTGTACTTACAGGTCAAGCAAAAACGTATGCTTCTCCAGAATTTCATAATGCTTTCCCAAATGTATTCAATAAAGGAGTTGATGAAGATGAAGACACATTGTTTAACATGCTAGTTAAGGCATGTCAAAATAGAACATTAACAAAGCTAAAACACAAATACCCCAATCAATTTGAAATGTGTACTGATGCTTATTTAGGTAAAAAGCATTTTGATCGATTGCACAATTTGATATTAGAAATTGAAAACCCTAGCACCATCAAAATTGCTCAAGATTCTTTAACAGGGATTAGGAAAATTATAGAAGCAATATTTGCTAAACTAAATGAAATTGGATGTATTCCAGATGATATAATTCAAGACAAAGGTTGGATTAATGGCTCAAGCATATTTCTTTCAGATAAGCATCGTGATTATATTCTGAAAGAGAAAATACTGCACCCGGTAATAGTTTTTAATATTCATAAAATCTTAACCATTACACAAGATGGATCGCACAATGAAGGAAGCAACCTAGGTATAGATGCTTATATGGCTTCAAACTCAAATACGTTTTTATATCAAAGTACAGTGCTTCTTTTGTTAGACACACTACACTGGCTAAAACCATTTATTGATAACAATTCAGTTAAAGCGAAAAATGTAATAAAATGGGAGCATAAACAGCCTGAAACAAATATCTCAGATGCTTGGATTTCTGGTAAAATTATCAGGATTGCAGATAATGGCTGGGGGACATTTCAATCAATATGTAAATCACAACAAATAAGTATACCTCCGAAAATGGTGTCTTCAAGTGGCATGGGCATAAATGATAACGTTAAGATTGTTCTAGAACCAAGTCCAGATGGGACAAAAATGCATGTACGAGAAATTAAATTAGATATATAACTATGCGATCACCCTACACACTTGGATATTATATTTACATCCTAATCAATTAAAAACAAGTAGTCATGAATAAGAATACAACCGTAAAATGTCCAAATTGTAAAGAGGTTTTTAAAGTAGATGATAGTGTATATACTGATATTGTAAAGCAGGTTAGAGACCAGCAGTTTCAAGAAGAGTTAAACAATCGTTTGGAGACCTTTAATAAAGAGAAACAGACAGCACTTCAATTAAAGGAATCTGAATTAAAAAATACTTTTCAGGAACAATTGGCAGAGAAACAACGTGAAATAGATGCTTTAAAATTTAAAAGTAAATCCGAATTGGTTGAGGAGGTTTCTAAAAAAGAAAAGCAGATTCAAGAACTTGAATCTAAAATAGATAGAGCTGAAACTGAAAAGAAATTAGAACTTCAGAATGCAGTAAATGAGCTTGAAAAGCAAAAGAACCAACTTGTTAATGATGTAAAACTTAAAGAAGCTGAAAAAGAGAACCTTGAAAAATCTTTAAGAGAAGACTTTAGGAGGGAACTGGATCACGTAGCCAAAGACATAAGGTTAAAAGATGAAGAAATTGAACGTTTAAAGAATTACAAGCAAAAACTGTCAACAAAAATGTTGGGCGAAACTTTAGAACAGCATTGCGAAATTGAGTTCAATAAGTTAAGGGCTACAGCTTTTCAAAATGCCTATTTTGAAAAAGACAATGATACTTCTGGAGGAACAAAAGGTGATTATATATATAGGGAAAGTGATGTTGATGGAAATGAAATCATTTCAGTTATGTTTGAAATGAAAAACGAAAACGACGAGACTGTAACAAAAAAGAAAAACGAAGACTTTTTTGCAAAACTGGATAAAGACAGAAGAGACAAAGGCTGTGAATATGCCGTTTTAGTGTCTTCGTTAGAAGCCGACAATGAGTTTTACAATACCGGAATTGTTGATGTGTCTTATAAATACGAAAAAATGTATATTATTCGACCACAATTTTTTATTCCAATAATTACCTTGCTCAGAAATGCTGGGATGAAATCATTACAATATAAAACGGAATTGAATATGGTTAGAAACCAAAACGTAGACATATCTAACTTTGAAGACAAAATCAATGAGTTTAAAACAGGCTTTGCGAGAAACTACGATTTGGCTAGTCGCCAATTTAAAACAGCTATAGAGGAGATAGATAAAACCATGACGCACCTTCAAAAAACTAAAGATGCGTTGCTATCTTCAGTTAACAATTTGCGTTTGGCAAATAACAAAACAGAAGAGTTAACCATCAAAAAGTTAACCTATAATAACTCAACTATGCAACAGAAGTTCGATGACTTAAATAAATCTATAGATTAACCCATGATCACAGGAGAAACTAAAAGTAAAATAGATAATTTATAATAAATACTACTGGATATAGCGGGTTACGCTATAGCTCGTATTGAAGGTTTAGAAAAAAGTGAAGAAATAAGTTTAATAGAACAATAGCAATTAACTATATGCCAGTAGATTTATCAGAGATTTTAGTAGTTGGTGTTTCCACAAGGGCTTTATTTGACTTGGAAGAAGAAAATAAAATTTTTGAAGAACAAGGCATTGAAGTGTTCAGAAAACATCAATTAGACAATGAGAATGAATTATTGTTGACAGGAACAGCTTTTTATTTAGTACGAAGTTTACTGGAATTAAATAAAGTAGCCAAAAAGAAGATAGTTGAAGTAGTAGTTATGTCAAGAAACAGTCCTGAAACAGGCATGAGAGTTTTAAATACAATGGAGAAATACAATCTAGATATTACAAGAGTAGCATTTACTGGAGGCGAGCCTCTTGCTCCCTATATTAATGCCTACGATATAGATTTGTTTTTGTCAAAAGATCAAAAAGATGTTCAAACGGTAATTGATAGTGGAGAATGTGCTGCTGCTTTAATTTATAATCCACCCACGTCATTTTCTTCATTAGACCCTAGGGTTAAGATTGCATTTGATGCTGATGCTGTATTATTTTCTGATGATTCTGAATATCGTTTCAAAACTGAAGGAATGGATTCTTTTCATAAATATGAAAAAGAACATGAGGATGATGCTTTAGCAGAAGGACCCTTCGCCAAATTATTGATAAAGCTATCAAAGATCCAAGAACATCTGCCAATGAGAATAGAATATTCACCACTACGTTTAGCTATAGTTACAGCTAGGAATGCTCCTTCTCATAAAAGAGTAATTAAAACTTTAAGAAAATGGGGTGTTTATGTAGATGAAGTATATTTTCTAGGGGGATTGGCAAAAGATAAGATATTAAAAGCTATGGAAGCACACATTTTTTTTGATGACCAAGATTATCATTTAATAGAAAGTTCTAAAGTTGTCCCTTCAGCTAAAGTACCCTACCTAAGTAAATCGAAATTAAATAATATAGAACCTATAAATTAACACATGATCACAGGAGAAACTAAAAGTAAAATAGATAAAATCTGGAACGATTTCTGGACAGGAGGGATCTCAAATCCCCTAACAGTAGTTGAGCAGTTTACCTATTTAATCTTTATTAAGCAGCTAGACGATAAACAAATCCGAATGGAAAAACAGGCTAGCCTATTAGGTGTTCCTATCGACAAACCTATTTACACCAAGGAGCAAAGCCCCTTGCGTTGGAGCAACTTTAAAAATAAAGACCCAGAAATCATGTTCAGTCTGTTTACCAGACCACAACGGGAATTAAATAATCTCACAGCCTTTGACTTTATGAAAACCATTGGTGCCGAAGGTGGTGAATTTGCCAAATTCATGAAAGGTGCCATCTTCATGATTCAATCTCCAAAACTGTTAGATAAGGTGGTTCAGCAAATAGACCAGTTACCTTTAGACAATAGAGATACCAAAGGAGATTTGTACGAGTACATGCTATCTAAAATTGCAGAAGCAGGTACTAACGGACAATTCCGTACACCTCGACATATCATTAACATGATGGTAGCCATGGCACAACCCAAAAAAGACGATATTATTTGCGATCCTGCCTGTGGTACAGCCGGGTTTTTGGTAAGTGCTGGAGAATATATTTTTGATAACCATAACGATTGGTTTCAGGATATAACCTTTAGAGAACATTTTAATACCAACATGTTTCATGGGACAGAGTTTGACCCATCCATGTTGCGAATTGCTGCCATGAACTTGCAATTACACGGTATAGAAACTCCTATACTGACCGGGACAGATGCTTTAAGTGAAGCCAATGGCAAGGTAGAGAACGCCTATACCTTAATTCTGGCAAATCCGCCATTTAAAGGCAGTCTGGATTATGATGAAGTAGAAAGTAGCCTGCTACAAACCACTAAAACCAAAAAGACAGAATTATTGTTCTTAGCCTTAATGTTGCGCACATTAAAAGTAGGTGGTCGTGCCGCTGTCATTGTGCCAGATGGTGTGCTGTTTGGTAGCAGTGGCGCACATAAAGCGATTCGTAAAGCGTTGGTGGAAAACCAAAAATTGGAAGCTGTTATTTCTATGCCTAGCGGGGTATTTAAACCCTATGCAGGAGTAAGTACAGCAGTGTTGTTTTTTACCAAGACCAATTCTGGAGGCACAGATAAGGTATGGTTTTACGATATGAAAGCCGATGGATATAGTTTAGATGATAAACGCAATGCCATTAATGACAATGATATACCTGATATTTTAAAACGCTATAAAAATTTAGAAGCTGAAGCCAATAGAAAACGCACAGACCAAAGCTTTTTAGTGCCTTTTAAGGACATTAAAAGCAACGATTGGGATTTATCCATTAACCGTTACAAGGAAATTGTATATGAAGAAATTGAATATGAAAAACCAAAAGATATCATTGCTGCTATAAAGGAATTAGACAATAAAAGAACAAATGCATTATTAACTTTAGAAAATATTTTGAATGGATAAAAAATTATTTTCTACCCTTTTTAATTTTCAAAAGAAGTCAAAAATTAAAGCAGGAGATGGGTTAATTCTAGAAGATGGAAATTACCCATTTTATACCTCAAGTGATACTTTGACTAAATCATTAAATGATTATCTTTTTGAAGAAGAGAGTTTAATATTTGGAACAGGTGGAAAGGCAAGTGTACACTACTGTGATGGCAAATTTGCTGTTTCAACGGATTGTTTTGTTTGTCAACCTACAAGTAAAACTGATACTTTTGCAAAGTTTGTATTTTATTATTTATCTGGAAATATTCATCTACTTGAAGAAGGATTTAAAGGTGCAGGATTAAAACATATATCTAAAGATTACCTTTCAAATTTAAAAATCCCACTTCCACCACTAGACACCCAAAAAAAGATAGCTGCTATTTTAGATGAGGCAGAAAAACTACGCCAACTTGACAAAAAATTAATAGAAAAATATGATGTCCTTACCCAAAGCCTCTTTGTGGAGATGTTTGGAGATCCTGTGAGTAATCCGAAGGGGTGGGAGTCGAAAAAATTAGGTGATTTAGGCAATTTTAAAAATGGTTTGAATTATACAAAAACTAAAAATGGAATTAAAGTTAAAATATTAGGTGTTGGAGATTTTAAGGATTACTGGGAAATATCAGACTATAATAGTCTTTCAACAATTGAAATTGAATCTTTTCCTTCAGATGGCTTTTTATTAGAAAATGGTGATTTAGTTTTTGTGCGTTCAAATGGAAATAAAGATTTAGTTGGAAGATGTCTAATTACATATCCAAATGGTGAAAAAGTTACTTTTAGTGGTTTCTGTATAAGATTTAGAAAAAACAATCTTGATTTAAATGAATTATATTTGGTTCAATTGATGAGAAATAAATTATTTAAAAAGCATATTTTCAAAAATGGTAGAGGAGCTAACATTCAAAATATAAATCAAGATTTGTTGTCAAATGTAGAAATTCAATTACCTCCAATTGACCTTCAAAACCAATTTGCAGAGAGAGCACAAGCTATTGAAGCCCAAAAAGCCCAAGCCCACCAAAGTTTACAAAAAAGTGAAGAGTTGTTTAACAGCCTATTACAAAAGGCGTTTAAAGGGGAGTTAATAAATTAATATGAGTTCACAGCCACTTACAAATCGTATGTCACCAGAAGATTTAGAAGCTATAAAACAGGCTAAACACCATATGGAAAATATTGGGTTTGTAATGAAAGGGCTAAACAAACTAGGCAATAGTTTAGACTCGACTATAAAAAAGATCCCAGCCAAACAGCAACTATGGCTACAAAAGCAAGTCAATAAATCTTTAACACTGGTTGTAAAAAGCAATTTGGTTACCATGCAAAATGGTAAAACTTTTAAAAAGCCCTCTAATAAAACTTACAAGGCATTGGTAACTACTACGGGGGCATTAAGTGGTGTTTTGGGTTCTACAACAGGAATAGGCACTGCCATATTTGCATCAGAGCTTGCGGTTTCAACCAAATTTATGATGCGTTCAATTTTAGATATTGCCAGAAGTCATGGAGAAAATCTTCAAGATTTTGAAACACAAATGGCTTGTATGCAAGTATTCGCATTAGGTGGTAAATCCAAAGATGATGATGGCTTAGAGACCTCTTATTACACCATGAGACTTGCCCTAAATTCAGCAGCTAAAGGAGCAAGTGCTTATGTAGCAAAAAATGGTGTTCAAGGTTTAAATAAGATGCTAATAGCAAGCTCTAACCCTTTAATGAAACTAATCGGGATTATCGCTGGTAGATTTTCTATTCAGGTTTCTGAAAAATTTGTAGCCCAAGCCATTCCAGTACTTGGTGCTGTTGGAGGAGGAACTATAAATTTTGTGTTTTTAAACCATTTTCAAACCGTAGCTGAGGCTCATTTTAAAATGCGAAGTTTAGAAAGGAAATATGGAAATGAATTAGTAATTAGTACCTATAATAATTTGAAAATTTAATCAGATTAGTGATGTTAAAATTATAAGTAGAATAGAATTAATTAATAGCCATTTCCAAAAGGCGTTTAAAGGGGAGTTGGTATGAGTTCAAAAAAACTTAGCGAAAAATTAAAACAGGAACTATCCAAAAATTTTAATTTTACTTTAGCTGCTAGTGGTACATACATATATTCTCGAATAGCTATACCTATGCAATTCGAGCTTTTTATAACTGAAGAAAGCATCGGTTTGAAGTATCCAATTGGTAATTTATTGCCTAATAAAATTATTGCTATTAATACTTTATTGCAGGCCAACACAAATAGACAATTTGTGCACAGAACTTATGGTTCAAATAGTACTGTCTGGTCTGTTTGGGATTTAAAATTGGAAAACACAAGTCATGAGGCTATAATTGAAATAGTAGAAGAACTACGTGCCTTAAATTTTTGATTAAAACAGCGAAAATTTAATTAGTTTGATATAAAATAGCATGAGCATAAATTCAATAATTTACACGAGAATGTCATGAAACAAAAACCAATTATATGTTTACCAGTAAATGACACTACAAAAAGATTTCTTTTAGGCAAAAAAGGGAATCAAGAATTGTTTTACAGCCTGTTGCTAAAGGCGTTTAAAAGAAAGTTGGTAAACTAAATAATTACAAGATGAGTCAACGAGGTTCTAGAAGTGCAAAATTTATTGGAGGTGTAAGCTGGAAGCCCAATAAATTTAAACAAAATAAACCTGGCAAAAAAGAGCTTAAAAAAGACAATAAAAAATTTGCGGAGTTTGAAGTGGTTCGTAAAGTTTTTAATTTAAGTTTAAATGATCCTGATTACCTCAAGTATCTTGATGTTTTTCTTGAAATTAATAATAAAAAAATGCGCCATAAAGCTATTGAAAACATTAAGGATTTTAAAGCCAAAGCAGAAGCAGATAATAGACCATACTCTATTGAAACCTATTTTAAGTTTCAGTATCATTTGAAGTAAAAACGTTATGGTTATAAGTTGATGTCGAGTTATAAAAATTAGAGTTAATAGATAATTTTAAGAAAGTAGGTGAAGATGGTGAAGCAGTTATAGGATGGTTTAATAAATGCCTTAATTATATAAATTAGATGAAAATTTCACAACTTATAAATGAGCTTGATATATCCCTTGAGACCTTAAAGTCTTTTGAGAAAGAGCTTGATTATGAGTTTTTATTTTTAGATCAAATAGTAAGTGATAAAGTTGTAGAAAAGATAAAAGACATCTTTAAAAAAGGCAAACAAGACACAAAATATATAAAACTTTCAGGTCCAAAAATAAGTGGTGATAAAATTGATTTGGGTAAGTTTATTAATCAAGATAGTACTAGAACTGAATTAAATACCACTTCTTCAGCTAAGGAAAGAAGGCTTAATTTTCTTAAAAAATTTTATTATAACGACACTTGTTACAAAATAGAGGCGAAAGTAAAATGGTATTATAACCATTCTAATGAAGGAGAGTACGGTTTTTTAACTTGCTCCGGGATTCCAGATGTTCATTTTAATGGTAGTGTGGTCTATGGCATAAATCCTCGTCATTTTAGAGAAAATGATGAGGTATTGGTTGAAATTGCCATAGAGGAATTAGAAAATCGAACGAAAATAAGTGCCTTAAAAGTAAACAAATTAGAGCATGAAGAAGATATAATATTTTTGCTTTATCAAAGCATTGAAAAAGGAAATCACAAGTATTTTATCCAGACTTTAGAACAAATTAAACTTCAAGCAGAGCAATTAAGTAAAAAGCAACAAAAAGAAATACAAAACATCATTGAGCCCTTTGTTAATAATGAGCTAACTAATATATCTCAGGCAATTTTTCTATATGAACTATGTGAACTTGCTTCACTAAGTATAAGAGAAACAATTACAAATAAAGTAATGAAGACCTTTGCCATAGAGCACCAATTTCATTTATGGCTAAAAACATCAGCAACTATACCCTTTAATAATATAAAAGATTCTATAGTAAACCACATTACAACAACAAATTCCATTACTTGTTTGGATAAATTAGACAAAGATGAAATTGAGATTGTACTTAATGAGTCACTTAAAAAGTTAAGAGGTAATGATGACTCAAAAAGCAATAATCTTTTAACAATAATCAAGGCTTTCACTAAATATAATATTGAAATAGATTATACGGTTTTTAATAATAACCAATTATTTTCATTCTGGAATAATAATGTTATAAGTTACTCTCCTATTGATGTTATTTATTCCAAAGTAGCAGAGCTATGGTACGAAGGTTCAAAAAATGCCATAAATCAAATATTAGGTATTTTCAAAAATGCCACAGAGCAAGAATTAAATGATTTATTTTCTAAATCACACTACGATAAAGACTTTGTAAAAAATGAAAAGGATTTTAATTTAATTCGATTTTTTATAGATAACGCAAGCTCAAAAGAATTAAATCGCCATTTTTTTAAAACCATTTATATTAAGTCGCCAGATTATATTAAAATCAAGTGGTTTGTATTAGATTATATAGATGAGTTAGATTTTTACAATACGGTTATATATACCGGCATTTTATCTCCGGAAATGCAAAAGCTGTATTTTAAAAAAGTACTGATGCTTATTGAAACCAAAAAATTGGATTTGTCTCTTGATGATCTAAACAAGATTACAACTATTGATTATCAAACAAGTGAATATGCTAGAGAAATTGATGGTGTGGGTCTGGACTTTACTTTATGTGTTATTTTAAAATTAATTACTGATTTATCCAACAATACAATAACCACAAGGAATACAATCTTTGATATTATAGCTAATCAAGTAAAGTACCCAGATGATCTATTGGTTATAGATGGCTTTTTTGAAAAATGTACAGGCAGAACAGTGTTAAATGTGCATGAGCCCGATATTTTAGATATGGAGGAAAAAGAGACAACATATTCGTTAACGAAATCAGAATATTTTCCAAGATTCTCAAATTTTTGCGATGGTAGAAAAGCAATGTTAAAATCCACTAACCAACCTAGTTTATGTAAAAAATCAGGATTTGAATTTTGGTGGTGTGAAAACAATCAATGTTATAATGCTTGTCGAAAACAACATTCCCCTGAAGATTGGAAAAATTATACCCTTGAAGATGTTTTAAGAATTTTAAAGATTGATTATAATAAAACTCAATATGAAATACTTTTAAATGTTGTTAATAGGGTCAATCGATTTTTAGAACATTTAAAATGTAGGTCATGTGACACTATACTAAGACCAAGAAAAAAATCGAATTATGCTTTTTATGGTGTAACTAAGTTTTACTGCAACAATGATTTGTGCGAGGAAAATAATATGGACATCTATTTATCTCATTGTCTAAATGGGAATTGTGAAGATATTATTGATAGTCGAGATACAGTTAAATGTAAGAATGAGGGACACGATGATGACTGTGGATGGTATATATGCAATAATTGTTACGCATGCTGTAATTCAGAAAAACTAGAAGACAGAAAAAATATTTTAGAACGAACTGGTCAGGAATATAAGTGTCATACTAAAGGACATTTAAATAGAGGGATTATTTGTTGTCCAGAATGTGGAAATGAGACAGAGGAAATAGAAGGATCTAAAGAATTGTATGAGAAACAACTAAATTGGTTTAAAGAACATAAAAATATTCATCCAAATATTACTAACTATGGACAAAGAAATGATGGGAAGTATTGGTTTTTGTGGAAGCAAGGAAATTTCACTCATGAACAATATAGAAATCAATTAAAAAGTATGCTAAAGAGTGGGTTTAACATACCTAATTACTCGATTGAATATCAGGATCTACAACTAATTGGAGAATCGTTTAATGAAATTGGGTCAGGTTCAGAAGTCTTTGGGTGCCCTAAGTGTGACCATATTATAAATTTTAAAGATAGGGAGCATTTTGATTTTCACAGATTGAATTCCATTAAATCATTTCACAAACAATTATTTCCTACTTTTAAAAATCCTTAATGCTTATGCAAAGTAATTTCGATTTTATTAAGTCAGACTTTCCAGAATTATACGCTCAATCTGTTGAGGCAGAAAAGTATGTGTTTAAGGCTCCAAAATATGCAGCATTACAATGCAGAATTGCCTTGGAGCTCACTGTGAATTGGTTGTATGATAATGATCCAGATTATGAAAGACCATATGATACGACCTTATCTTCGCTCATGTATCATGATGATTTTAAAAATGATATTAAAGAAACCTTACTTAATGAGCTTACTCTAGTTAGAAAAATTGGAAATGCCGCTGCACATGGTACAAGAGTCAATGACAGGGAAGCGCTTATTTGCCTTCGAAGTGTATTTAGGCTCTTATCTTTTATTGGGATTAATTACAATGAAGAGAGCCCCATCATTCCAGCATTCAATGAAGCTTTAATTCCTACTGGAGAAGTCAATGAAAAAACTTTAAAAGAACTTCAGGATAAATCAGATGCTATTGAAAAATTACTTGCAGAGAAAAGGATTCAACTGGAAAGAACGAATGAACTACAAAAGGAAAATAACTTATTAAAACAACAAGTTGATCAGCAACAAAAGCTACTAAAAGAACGTAAAGAAGAACGTCAGATTGAGGTAGATTTTGAAGAGGTTGTCCCAATGTTAACTCCTGAAGCAGAAACACGTAAACTCTTTATTGATGTATTGCTTAAAGAAGCTGGTTGGGATAATCTAAAACTTCATAGAGATTTAGAATATAAAGTTACTGGCATGCCGGTATCGGTAAATCCGACAGGGATTGGCTATATAGATTATGTGCTTTGGGATGATAATGGGATGCCTTTAGCTGTGGTAGAAGCTAAAAAAACACTTCATGATGCTAAAAAAGGAAAGCACCAAGCCTTTTTGTATGCCAATTGTTTAGAACAAATGACAGGTCAACGACCCATTATATTCTACTCCAACGGGTTTGAAACCCATTTATGGGATGATATGTTTTACCCTGAACGTCCAGTTAGTGGTTTTTATACGAAAGATGAGCTTCAATATCTTATTGAACGCAGAACTACAAGAAAGGATTTAAGACAATTTCAAGTTAATACAGACATTGTTGGAAGGCCTTATCAATTAGAAGCCATAAAACGTGTTGCAGAAGGTTTAGTAGGTACCAATCAAGGGACATTAAAGGGTAAAAACAGAGAAGCCTTGCTAGTAATGGCAACTGGAAGTGGCAAAACTAGAGTGTCAGCAGCCATAGTAGATATGCTAACCAAAAGTAATTGGGCAAAACGTGTATTATTTCTAGCAGACAGAAATGCCTTAGTAACCCAAGCTAAAAATGCGTTTAAAGAACATTTACCGCATTTAAGTGCTATCGATTTAACTAAAGAAAAAGAGGATAATGGAACACGTCTTGTTTTCTCTACTTATCCGACTATAATGAACCGTATAGATAGCCTTAAAAATGATGATGGCAGGTTTTATGGAGCAGGTCATTTTGATATGATCATTATTGATGAAGCTCATAGATCTGTATATCAAAAGTACCGTGCTATTTTTGATTATTTTGATGCTATTTTGATTGGATTAACAGCTACACCTAAAAAAGACATTGACCATAATACCTATTCATTATTTAAAATTGAGGATGATAATCCAACTTATGCGTATGAATTGAATCAGGCTGTTCAAGACAAGTATTTGGTGCCACCTAAAGCCATTGAAGTGCCCATAAAGTTTGTTCATGAAGGTATTAAATATAGTGAGCTATCAGAGGAAGATAAACTAAAATTTGAAGAAACATTTATTGATGGCGCATCAGGCGATGAAGAAGACATAGAGATAAGTAAATCTGCCATAAACAAGTTTTTATTTAATAATCAAACCGTTGATTTGGTATTGGACTATTTAATGAATAATGGTGTAAAAGTAGAAGGTGGAGATAAGCTTGGGAAAACCATCATTTTTGCCAAAAATCATAATCATGCCCGTTTTATTGAAGATAGATTTAACAAGAATTATCCAGAATATTCAGGTTTGTTTTTAAGGGTCATTGATAATTATGAAACTAAAGCACAAGATTTATTAGAGAAATTTTGTGAGGATAAAAATGAACTGGAACCACAAATTGCTGTATCTGTGGATATGATGGATACAGGGGTTGACGCACCAAGAGTAGTAAACTTGGTGTTTTTTAAACAAGTGAAATCCTATGCTAAATTCTGGCAAATGATTGGTCGTGGAACAAGACTAAGACCAAACTTATTTGGTCCTGGAGTGGATAAGGACTATTTCATGATTTTTGACATTTGTGATAACTTCACTTTTTTTGGGGAGTTTCCAGATGGTATTAAAGGAACTAACGCTAAAACCTTATCTGAAAAAATATTTGAAGCCAAGTTAAATGTGTTGATAACAATCAGAAATAATTCAGAATCTACTCCTGAAGAAGATATATTGGCACTCAACTATACCAATCAACTTTTTGAAGTTATAAAAAAACTTGATGAAGAAAGATTTGAGGTTAGGAAGCATTGGTCACTAGTCACTCAATTTAAGAACAGACAACGTTGGGAAAATTTGAGTGTGGGTGATGTGCATGATATAAGTACAAACCTATCTGGATTAGCACCTTACAATGAAGATGATGATGAATTAGCAAAAAGATTCGACTTATTGATTCTTAACTTTCAACTGGCCATTCTTTTAGGGAATGGGAAAAGCGAAGAAGCCTATGTTAAGCAAATTTATAACATAGCACATAATTTATATAAGAAGCGTAATATTCCAAAAGTTAATGAAAAACTAGTATTGATTAGACAAGTCCAAGAAGAAGAGTTTTGGAGACATACAAATGTGAATATTGTTGAAAATATAAGGGTAGAATTAAGAGATTTATTGAAATTTATTGAAAAGGAAGAGATCAAAACAGTCTATACTGATTTTGCTGATGAAATACAGTATCATCGAGTAAAGGAATTGGATATAATGCCAACGTATTCCAAGTTAAAAAGCTATAAGGACCGTGTTGAAGCATTTATAAGAAAAAATAAATCACATCTGGTGATTGATAAACTTCACAAAAACATTCCTATTACACCAAAAGAATTACAGCTTTTAGAATCCTTTTTGTTTAATGATGAGCTTGGGACAAAAGAGGAATATGAGAATGAATATGGCGATCAACCATTAGGTAAATTCATTAGAAGCGTGGTAGGTTTGGATATTGAAGTGGTGAATGGTCTTTTTGCAAACTTTATTCAAGATAAAAATTTAAAATCCGTACAAATTACATTCATACAAACTTTAATAAATTATCTAAATAATAATGGGACATTAGATAAAAAACTATTGACACAGCCCCCATTTAATGAAGCGAGTGATGATGGTATCATTGGATTATTTGAAGATAATAAGGTTCGAGAAATAGTGTCAATTATTGACCGAATTAATCATAATATTGGTTAATTAAACGTTAGTCTAATCCCTCACTATGCAATTATGCTGCATAGTTCAGTTGTATTATTGCAGTGTTAATCTTTAATACTGAATCACATGACTGCATATCAAAAACATTGGAACGCTGAAATTGAAACATTACTTCGTCAATTAGATGCTCCTCAATCTTTAGAGGAAAATATAATTGATACGCTTAATAACGCGAAACGTACAGGGGTTTTTCCTAATCAAATTATAAATGCGCTTAGATTAGGTCTTTCAATTAAAGAGGGAAACCAAAATATGGCATTTGTTGCATCCATGCAAAGTGGAAAGTCTGGAACAGTTTATTTTTTAGCAAATTACGTATTGCCAGCCATTGGACTAATTAATGATTATGAATCAGTATTATTTGTAACAAGTATGCGTGACACTGATTTATATGACCAAAATTGCAGAGTATTACACAGAGAGTATTATGATGCTGCAACTGGGGAAATGAAATCCTCAAACTTAAAAGTGATGAAAATGAGTGATTTCTTCAATCACCCAAATCCACATAAAGTAGTGAATGAATTTGATGTGCAATTAATAGTAAGAGATGAGGATCAATATGGCTGTGGAGAGGAGTCTAGCTTTCAAATGGCTTTTTTTAGAGAATTAAGAAGACGTATTCCTGATATTAAATTACTGGCAGTAAGTGCAACACCTTACGATATTTTGGATGCACAATATACTGGAGATGCCGATGTAGATGTTGTTGTTGGTGTAAGGCCTCCTGAATATTATGGTATATCAGAAATGTTAGAAAATGGATTGATAGAAGATATACCAAGTAATTTTAGGCCATTGCAATCACAAGGTGAAGGCGAGGATATTATTTATAACGTTCATCCTAAAGTAGAAGAGTATATAGAACATCTGAACACATTTGAAAATGGTTTAGGCATTATTAGAGAATCAAATACTTTGCGTGCTTTAGAATTAAGGAGATTATTAAAAAATCAATATAAAAATCAGTGCACAGTTATTGCGATAGGTTCGGATAATGCATGTGATTATAGTATTAATGAAGGGATTAAAGAAGTTTCTAGTTTAGTACTAAAAAGAGGTAAACGTGTTGTTTTAATTATTGTTCAGGCACTATCTGCGGGTAAAGATTTGGGTATTCTAAAAGAAAAAGTTCGTTTTGGTATTGAACCAAGAGACAGGCAGTTGGCTAATGGTGCACAGGGAATTACAGGGCGTTTTTGCGGTTATCACAATAATAGAGACTTTAAATTGTTAGCTAGTTTAAGTCTTTTGAGTCATTATGCGCAATTTGAGCAAGATTGGGAAATTTTCGCCGATGATGACTGGAGGAATGAATTATATAACAATAATGTGAGAGGTCTTAGTACTCATACAAGATTTTTAAGTTCTCAAAGAGAAGGGGTCTTTACACCAATTATAGAAACCGAGTTTGTATCTTATGAAGATTTGATAACTGAAGAGGGAAGAGAAAAGCTCAGTTTTATTGATAATGATGCCTACCACAGATTATTAGACTATTTTGAACCTGCTTTTTATGATGTACTTACCAAAGGCACCAGATTTAAGCAAAAAGGGGTTACAGTGCGTATTTCCTCAAATTATAATCAGGAAAGTAATCGTGTTTATCGAAACTGGAATTGTAGCATAAATGATGATTTTGGAAGTATATTCTTTAAGAAAAATCAATATGAGTATGGGTTGTTAATTAGCAATTTTCCATTAGATGATGAACGAAATACCATTGGACAAACCGGTGTGAAAATTATCCGGTCAGGTGAAAAAGAACAGCGTTCACAACAAACGATTATCCATAATGGCTCTATGTACAGTAGTAGTCCTTCCGTAAATTAAATGGAAGTTTTTATTTAACCCTTAATATTATACTAGATGATTACACAAATTGGAAATCCAAAATCTATAAAGACCTATTTTAATGAAATTAACACTCGGAAATTTTTAAAGGAATTAGACAATGCTTTACGAAGTGTTAATTTAGAAGCTGTTACAAAGCTTTTTAAGGATTATGACATTATACAATTAGAATCATCTCAAGATTTTATCGGTCAGTTAAGATCTCAATTTAAATCTTTAGAAGAAGAGGGAGTAGAAATTATACTCTTAGAAAAAGCCAAACCAAGATTAAGTAAATGTATAGGTTGTAGTTTTGGAAGCACTATTAAAGCTTTTAAATATGAATATAAAAAACGGCATACCTATGGCAAGAGGATAACAGAATATTATGATGTGGTCTATGAAAGTGAATTTGGTGTTTTATTGCAGATAGAGAATAATGTTTTATCAGATTTAGGTGTGTGTAATGCTTTTTTAACAAAGGAAGAGTGCGATGAATTAAAGAGGTGTTAAGGGTTATGAAAATAATTAATTCAGAAAAATATACAGCCACAGTAACTATTGGTTTGCAAAGGCGCTATACTGAAAACCAATGGAATAAAAATGATGTTGTTTATAAACTTCAGGCAATTCAAAATCAGTTTATTGAATTTGAAAAAATTTATTTAAGTGCCGCCATTTCAGAGTGTGATATTGTTTTAAGTGGTCAAGTCGAACCTTCTTTAAAGTTTGACTTTATTAATTACCCTAAATTTCCATTGTCAGAATTGGTGTTTAAAGTTACTGTCTTAAAATTAGCCAATCAATTGATGAATATCTTAGAACAAAACCGCGTGGTGGTGGTATTTCACAATGACATTACAATGCTAGAAAATAATTGTTTAATAGACCCAAGAATAAAACTAGCATAATTTAATCACCTCCTATATTTCAACGATTTTACTTCTTTCAAGGCGTTATCTATATCTATCTTTTTAATTATATAATGTCTACCTATTTTAAAAGCGGGAAGTAACCCTTTTTTAATGTAATTGTAGATGGTTAGCTCTGAGCAGCCTAATAATTTAGAAGCTTTTTGAACAGAATAATTTTGAGTATCATTAGCTTTTAGGAGTAAAGTTTCTATTTCAGATTTTAAATCGGCGATTATCATATTTTTCAATTCATCTGGTGTAATGTTATGCAATAAAATTGTTTTCATGATATGGTATATTAATTATTAATGTGTATTTAAAAATAATTCAATAAACACCAAACCCACTTTTATTATTATTTATTAATTGTTTTAACTCATTAATATCATTTTTTAATTTATCAATATCTCCTTTAGTAGCAGGCAAGCTATTAGGTGCAAATAATCGTTTTGCGCCATTAATAGCCGTGCTTGCTGCTAATGAACCAAGTGCTGCATTTGTTATAGAGGGAACATTAACTTTGCTCATTTTTTCAACTCGGTCTTCTAAAGTTTGAACGGAAGTCTTTACCTCTGTTGAGACAGGAATGATTTCTGCTTCGAGCTTGGTTAATTTCTGCTTTTGGTAATGCCCTGCAATATATTTGTAGTTGTTTCTTTTATAGCTTGCCATAGTTTTACAACTTGTGGTGCAGTAAAGGTGGTTACGCCTTCTTGGTGTGAAGGTTTCTTGACAATATTTGCAGTTTTTTGCGCTATTCATGATTATTTTGTGTTTTAATCCGTTAAATAAAGTTTAATTTAACCTTTTACCTCGCATGCTTTTACCGCCAAATTCTACAATATTAAACATGTCAAAAAAGCGGTCATATATAAAATCATCATAATAATCGCCAATTTGGTTTAATGCTATTTCAATATTGCCAGGAAACTGGTTGTGATAATTCATTGCAGCAAACGTGACTCTATTATTTTCAGACCTATTTGCAATTAATTCTTTTATTAAATTTGTTTTTCCAAAATTTGATGCTATTTTTTCTTTTAAAAGGTCATCAAAAATGCGGCGCCCATTGCAGTATTTATTATTAAACTCTTTCATGTTTAAAGGATTCAATATTCCTTCATATTCTTTTACTAAGTCTGAGGACAAATGGTATGTTGTTCTTAAAAAATGAATAGGTTCTAAAGTTTTAGACATGGCCTTTAAAAAAGAGGATTTTCCTGTACCAACACCACCAATAAAAAGCAACCCCTTATTAAAATCTGGAATTGATTGATTTTTCAGCCTTAGAATTGGGGATTCATAAAACCGTTCATTTTTGATCAGATAGAGAATAATAGTATCTAATTTTTGGAAATTATTATCATTTTCTATAAAGTCTTTTTGAGTGATATTCTTTAGATTTTCTAACAATATTTTTTTTACCGTAGCATAATCCCACAGCTCTTTGGGTTTGTTTTTATTATTCATACCTATTGTTTTTAAATTTTGTATTTGTCAACAAAGGCTTTTCATTTGCCGCCCATTTTTTTAATCGCTTCTCGATTTCAAAATAATCGCCTTGGCCTTCAAATTTCATTTTTGTTTTTGCAGTATTAAATTCGCTCCAGTAATTAAAAAAATCAATTAAAATTTTATTAGAGTAATGTGAGTGTTCAAAAACTTGTTTTTTGAAATTTTCTCTACGCAGCTCTATTTTTTCTTTATTAAATTTATTTTCTTTATTACTTTCTTTAGTTGTTGTTGATTGTTTGTTATTTGAAAGTTGAGGGTTTGTTCTTTGAGTTGTATTTTGTTTGTTAGATAGTGAGCTTATGGTCTGCCTAATGCTATAATTAACTATGGTTATTAGAGTAAATTTGTTTGTTGTTTTACGTGTTATGTAACCTCTGGATTCAAGTTTTTTTAAAGCAGTTCTAATTTTTTGAACAGATAGATTCAAATCTGTTGCTAAGTGATTTGAAGAAGTAATTAGTTGCCCCCGTTCTACATTTATACCTTGCCATTTTTTATCGGTAAAGTTTGCTTTAAGCAATAAATGAATAAACAGACGACTGACCTCAGAATTTTGGTACCATTCCCATTCTAAAAAGTCTCTATGTAAGAATATAAAACCAACCATATACTATTCTTGTTTAACAAGTTTAGCGTAGATATCGCTTTTTTTGTAATATACGCGGTTTCCAAGTCGGTAAGAAGGAAGGACACCGTTCCTTCTCCAATTCCATAAGGCTTGTTTGGAACATTTAAGGAATTGAAGAGTTTCCTCAACGGAGAGAAGTTCGTCATCCTCTTTTTTAGCTGGTTGGTATTTACTATAAAAGATATTTAATCTTTTGTCAACTCCGTTTAAGAAATTATTGGTAAGCTCTTCTGGGCTTATTGGATATATGTATATTGGCTTTGAATCCATGTTAACTTATTTGAAGTTTCTGGAAACAAATATATTTTTTAGATATGTGAAATAGGAATTTTTGGGTATATGCCAGTTTATATACTACGAAAGTATGGATTAGGTAAATTTTGAATCAGGTAAATAGAAGTTGCTTTTTTCAAACCTTTCTTTTGTGGTTTTATGTTTTTTATTATTGGGACTAAGATAAATTTCTAAAGATTTTGTAGAATTACTTTCCTTAATGCAAAAGGCTTTAGCTATATCTTTTGACAATTTAGAATAATTTATGTCTCCACTTTTTTTATCAGCCGTCATATATCCTTTGTTTATCAACTCACTGATAATAAATGCCAACTGAGATGGCCCTGCAATCCATTTTAAAGGTTCACTTTCTTGAGTATCTTTGAACTGGCTTAAAAAACTTTCAATGATGTCAGCCTTTTTCTTCAAGGTAAATTGAAGATTTTTTATGGCAGTAAGATGAAGCATGTTTGTATATTCATACAAAGGATTTAGTATGGTGTCTTCGGTTTCAATAAAACCATCTTCTAATTTTACTTCTTTATAATAGCCTCCGCCAATTGAAAAGCAAGCCGTTTCAATAATTTCAGAAATTTTAATTAAAACTTCATTTTCCAAAGTGAAAAAGTAAACATCAGGTAATTCACAATAATCATAGTGATATTGTAAAAAATCTTTTAGTTTTGAGATGTGTAATTCAAAGAGGGCTTCTCTTATAAAATATTTTAAATAAAAGTCTTCAACTAATTTTGGAGCATAATAATCGAAGTTTTTTAACTTGTATTTTTCTGAATTATTATTATTTTCTGCTTTTCTATCGATGTAGTGTACTGTATCTATTGCAAAGGCATCTTTATACATCATATCAATTAATTTATATTTGAGAATTAAAAAAAGTAGAATCAGCAATTTTTATGGCTCTTTCTTGCGGTGTTACTTTTATGTAGTTGTAAAATTCTTTTTCTGTGGTGTGACCACTTAAAGACATAATGTCTATTACGGGCATTTTAGAGAGGTAAGCATTTGTGCAGAATGAACGTCTTGCTGTATGTGTGCCAATTAATTTATGCTTAGGAATGGTTTCCTCTTTTATGGCTCCCCCAATAGTTATTTTTGTCATAACATTTTCTTTAATTTTTGCTTTTCTGCCAATTTTCTTAATGTATTCGTTAATATGTTGGTCGGATAGTTTTTTGGGGAGATTCCCATTATATCGCAACGTCATGATTTCTTTTATTCTATGGTGAATGGGAATAAATACTGTTTTTTTTGTTTTCTTTTGAAAGATTTCAAATACTTCTTTCCCATCGAATATTTTAATGTGATTATTGTTTAATCCATTATAATCAGAAACCCGTTGACCAGTGTAGTATCCAATTAGAAAAATATCTCGAGCTCTTTCCCATTCTTTATTGTGGGATAAATCTAGTTTGTATAATTCATCTATTTCTTTAGCCGTTAGGTAAATTGATGTTGTTTTTTCGGAGACCCGTTTAAAATCTCGATGCTTATATTTTAAATTTGTATTAATACCATCTTCGGTCGCCCTATTTAGTAATGCTATGACGTTTTTTATGTGTTTTCCAATAGTGTTTAAAGAAAAGCCTTCTTTTTCCAAAAAACTTACAAAAGCGTAGTAGAATGTCATATCAATTTTATCAAAATCTAGTTGATAATTATTTTCTTTATTAAACTTTTTTATTTGTTTCATAGTTTGTTTGTAGGACCTGACCGTGCCTGGGCTTAATTTCATGCTAGCTGTGGTAATTGAATTCTTCTCATTAGCTTCAACGAAATCATCCCCATATTTAATGAATTTGATATTATTTGTGGGAGCACCAGTCTTACGCCCCATAATTTGATCAAATATCGATTTAAGAGCCTCTTTGTTGCTTTTGTCTTCTTCATCCATTTTTGTTACAGCGTCTACAAAATCAGATTTTATCTTTAATAATCGTTTATTGATTTCTTCCCTATTGCTAATAGTTGAAATAGATCGTATCTTTTGGTTTTTTGGATCCCAATTTTTAACTAAAGTTTTATAACCTGTTGAATATTTTAATCTATTACCTCTACCGTAACTATAATCGAATAGTATTGGTGTTTCCTTTAGAGCATTGGTTTCTTTAAGTCTAAATGTAACCGTGCCGGATGTTGATTGTATTGTATTCATATTATAAAACCATTAAAAAGAGACAACATAGGGGACAACATTTTGTTTATATGTATGGATTTCAAATATACTCAAATTATTTTAATAATCTATTTACCCTTATAAACAAAGGGTTTAAATGTAATTTATATTAAAATAGTATAACATACATTAAAGTAAAAAAAGGTTCAGGTGGGACCACAGTCATAAAAGGTAAAGCCTCGCAGAAATGCGAGGCTTTTTTATTTCAAAAAACAATATTTATACTAGCAATTATTAAATAGTATTAGTTGTTTATTACCAATCTTGCTTTATGAATAGCACTTCCTTTAGAAAGTAAATACAAATTATATAGTCCCGACTGCAAACCTCTAACATCTATTTGGGTTCTAAATGTTGACTGTTCCGGATTGTTGTTTTTTATTTTTTTAATCAATCTACCCGTGATGTCAAACAGCATGAAATCCGTAACATCAATAGATGAAGATTTTATTTCAACATAAACATATTCACTTGATGGATTGGGATATATATTAAATGCATTAGAGGTTTTATCTCCCTTATCTTTCGATGATAATGTAGAATCATAACTTAGTGGAATATCTATTGAAGCAGCGGCACCGTAGTTAATGGTTAGTGAGGCATTTTTTTGTACGCCAGAACCAATAAATTGAACAGAGATTATTTTGGAGGAATTAGATTTTAAGAGCACATTGTTTAAATTTCCAGATTGGATAACAAAATCATCAGCATCAGGTCCAGTTATCTCCATCGAACGGATAAAGATTCCCGTATTTCCGTTTTCTAAGTCCAATGTTATGTCTTGGTTATTTTGTACACTAAAGTCAACTGCGTTAGGGCCTATTAATTCACTAGCTTCCAAGGGTAGACCCAATGGGCTATCACTTCCATAAAACTCCATGTTCTTTTGCTTCCCGCCACCCATAACAGGGGAGCCAGCTACTACAAATATACCGTTTCCGGAAACAATTCCCTGTGTGCCATGCCTTGGATGGATGAGGCTTGCCCCAGTGGACCAAGATTGGTTTAAAGGGTCGTATATTTCAGTAATATCAAGTGCATTTGCATTTGTAGAAACTTCTCCGCCTGCAATTACAAGTTTGTTTTCAAAATTTGCTACAATTGCAGCAGCCCTAGGCGTGGGGAGATTTTGTTCAGAAGGAAGTGAACTCCAACTATTCGTAGAAAAGTTATATACATCGACCTCCGCAATTACTGGTGCAAATGTACCACCAGGTCCACCAGAGAGACGTCCTGATGCCGCGTAAAGTTTATTGTCAATCACAGCGGCATGAAAATGGTCACGAGACCTTGGCGCATCGGTTAACGTTGTCCAGATGCCCGAAACAGGATCGTATTCGTCGAACCAAGGAACATAACCACCGTTATGGCCAATGGTATTGCCGCCAACGATATAGAACTTATCATTGTGGACAACCAATCCTGCAGAACCTCTTCTTCTACCGGAAGGTATTTCCGGACCCTGAATCCATTGCTGGGCTACTGGATCGAAGACCCATATAAAATCAGCAGGAGTTTCATTTGGGAACGCGTTGGTTTTGAAAGCGCCTATCACCCATATAAGCCCTTGGTATTCGGTGGCCTGAAAATGATTAAACTCCATAGGCGCTGAATCCACAAGAGAGTTCCAGCTATTTGAAGTGTAATTGTAAACATCTAGTGTTCTTGAGTTTTCCCTACCTCCAAGCAAATAAAACTTATCACCTGCCTGTACAAAGGAGCATTCATGACGAGCCGTATAATTTTCATTTTCATTTTTATCGAACCACCCCAGATCATTAACGATCCAGCTAAAATTTATGATGACCGAAGTCGCCCCAATTTTTTCTACAGTAACGGTCACACTATGTACACCATCATTATTTTCGCCCCCAGTGCAGGCTGTTGGGTCGATGGTTCCATAAATTAATCCATTGGTTGGTTCAATATCTATCCCTAGAGGTTGACCAGAAATGGCATATGTGAAATTATTATTTGGGTTTCCACCAGAGGCTGAAACTCCCAAAGTACTGATAACATCTCCTATCAGGTTTGCTTGGTCTGTTATGGGATTTACCGTTATAGAAGGATATTGTGGAGAGGCAGCCATTATTTCTATGGCATTTAATAATGGGTTTTCCACTTGATGTAAAAACTTGATGTTAAGTACACCATCGGATACTGCTACAGGAAAGGTGACCATTCCGCCTGACTGATGACCAAAACGAGCTATAAGATCCATGTTGTCTTCAACGATCACTCCTTCTATTTCAATATCAAAAATACGATCACCTATTTCTGAAGTTCCTTCAAAACTGTTGCCCATATACAAATTGACCTGATACTCACCATTTACTAAAGGGAATGTGAATTCCATTTCAGGGTTTGCAGCAACGTCATAGCGTTCATAGGCAAAAATGGCATTGTAAGTTGATTCGTCTATATAGTCAGGAATGGAAATATGACGGTTTATATTTAATAATCCTCCATTGTAAATGGTTCCCGTATTAACCGAATAACTGGAGCCTGATGTTACTCCTGCCGTATTATTCTGTTCCCAATTAGGACCATCATCCGCAGCAGAAACCGTAACACCACCAGCATTGACTCTGGCAAGGATTAATGAAGAACTGATAATGCTTACCGTAAAAGTATTTTCCACAAAATAACCATTTAAGTCAGATGCGCGTATGGTGATGTCTGCTGTCTGTAATTCAGATGGATAAGCTATAGTCAGCATATTATTAGAAATACTTGCCAATATATTTGGATTTGTATTAAGTTCCAGATTGTAAGTTAAATTAGCCGTGCCGTTATTATCATCAAAATAGTCATTTAAATCAAAGATGTCATCTGGAGCACCAGATTCCCTTTGCAGATTAGGAATGTTTTGAACAATATAAGGTTTTTCAGAAGTTACGTTTAAAAAATCCCAAGTTCCCTCTAGCTCAACACCGACTTGATTAGAAGAACCAATCAATCCGACGGCCAAATCTGTGCTTGAACTTTGTATGGCTTGTAAAATGGTTCCTTCTGCCTCTATAGTTCCTAAGGTTGTGAGCAAACCGCCGTCTATTTGAAACTTAAGAATTACTTGACCATTCGACGGATCAATCTCAAAAAAGAATTTAATCCCAGAAGACGGTCTATTAGCCGGTAGTAAATTATATGTTATGGGGCTTTGTGGAACATCATCAATTTCTTGAAGAGCAACAAAACCAGTTGTTGTTACAACAAACTTTATGTAGTTGCTTTGTGTACCATCACCAATAAAGAATCCCAACTCGCCTAAAGGCGCTGACAGGTTTTCATAAAGAGTTAAAGGACCATTGAAGCCAACCATTCCTCCTGCAACTGTAATGATGCCAGAATCATTTTGGACCTGAACCCCATACTGATATCCTTTTTCTTGATTGTTTGATATCCCGAGGGCAGTACCCGATGTCATATGAGATGTCATAAGTCCTGGTGCGCCTCCTAACACATCATTGGGATTGGGGTCGTTTGGATCTTCTCTTCTATCGAGCCATAAAAGCCAATTAGCACCAGTATCTCCGTTATTCATAAGCCCTGTTAAACCAAGGCCATAAATCCCACCAAGGTTTTGTTGATCATTAAAAAAATCATTTAATATAGGAATAGTGAATGCGTCACTTCCTCCTACTGTGGGATCTCCCAATTGAAAAGGATCGAGAGCGTCAGGGATTCCATCAAAATCATCGTCGGGATCGTTCAAATCGGATATTAATTGACCGCCCATCACTTTATCCCAATCATCAGGTTGTGAACCCCCGTTGCATATTTCAGTTCCATTGTCTTCTTCGTCTTGGTTGGAATAGCCATCACTATCATAATCGGCATTTGCATCATATAAAGGATTGTTAGGATCTAAGCAATTTAAAAAGTCTGTTGGTTCAAAAACCACTATTCTTCTATTCAAGGTGCCTACCCATACAGTTCCGGGAAATATATCAAAATCACTATTACAGGTTATGCCCAGCGCATTTCCTCCAATACCTGAAAGGAAATCAGACGTGAGTCCTCCTGGTGCCAATGTGCCGTCTTCATTAAGTTTAATACGTCTGACTAAACCATTATGTGTGCCAGCTAAAAGATTACCCTGTAAGGCGCCTCCAAAGTTGGATGCCGTATACTCGTCTATGCCATTGGTATTGGTGCCCCATGTAACAACGGGGTTGTCATCTGGACCATCTGGATTTATCATGCCTGGTCCACGCCAATCACCTTCTACTGTGTTGGCTTCCGATACGGGGAGTGGAGGCCAATTGGCGGGTAACGCTTCATTTGGATTCGAAGTAGAACCCGGAGTGCTTCCGTCGGGATCATATGTTAATGTTCTGAAAATATTGTTTATGCCATCGGCGGTATATAAACCCGCTCCTACGGGATTTGCTCTTGTAGGGTTTGGATGCCCACCATAATATGTTTGCGGAAGGCTTCCAAAGGCATACGTTTGTAAGTTAGTAGTAACCAATTGCAAATGGTCTAAATTATTAACCCTTTCGCCATATAGTAAACTATCGCTACTGCCGGGTTCATTAGGGTCATAATCATTGGTTACAGAGCCCCCCCCTTCGTTCATGGGCAAACCACCCCAGCCTCCATTGGCGCCGTTATCTGTAACATATAGTGCACCGCTCTCTGTTACAACAAGGTCATAAGCATTACGATATCCCGGTGAAAGTATTTGAACTGGTCCTCCAAGAACCACCATGGCCTGATTAAGCCCATCGTTGCCACCCCAAGGGTCATTTATATCAAGAGGAGAATAATTTGGATCATCGGGATCCTCAGAAGCGGGAGAGCCGTCCGCGTGAACATTTGGGCGCGTGGGGTCATCCAAGGTAGGAAGATCGTATATGTAGGCCCTGCCATTGTCGTCTAAAATAGGCATGCTTTCTAAAGCGGTTAGATTCACGGCAAGGATAGCCGCAGAAAGTGCATACTCGCAGGAATACACGAAATTAGTTGATGGAGAGCCTCCATTAGTATGGCCACCTTGTGCCACTATTAGGTAATCTGTTCCATTGATGGTTACAAATTCAAGACCGTTTGTTGCATGGTTCTCTTCGGAACGGGGAAGACCTCTTACAATATCTACCACATCCCAAGCACTTCCATTCCAGCTAAATCTTGTTATAACACCAGAATTGGTATCAAGATTAATGTCTCCATTACCACCTCCTTCACCAGCTCCAATACGATAATCGCTTGATGTTACATAAATTACAGGATTTGTTGAGGTGCCAACGACTGTGAGGCCTAAAGTTTCCCTATTCAAACTGGAGTAAGGGGTACCATCATCGTTGTGATCGGGCATGGTGCGTATGCCGTCCAGAATCTCTACATGGGTAGCAACATACTCTGTGGGGCCGTTTCTCTGAATTGTGAATATTTTTATAGCTCCAGTGTATTCTGCAACATACAAACGATTATCAGGGCCAAACATTAAAGAAGTAACACCTCCATTTACATTACCAGTTCCAGAAAAAGATAATACCGACTGACTCCAGCTTTGAGCAAAGGCATTACATGAGAACAATATGAAAATAAAGTATATGAAATTATGGAAAATTTTAATTTGAGAGAACATGATATATGGGTTGGTTGATTATATAACCAAATTTAAAAACCTTAGTCGTATTATGTTCTTTTTGAGTATGTTATTCGTTTAATTGTGTAAATTTTGGGTTGATTTGAAGTGCTTTTTTCAGAACATCGGTTTTTTTTGTAACAGAACGGCTGGAAATAATAACAATTACTTTTTTGAACGAACAGAAAAGTGAATATGGGCTAGGTTATGGCGACTCAGATAAGATTTTTATTGACAATTTAATATGAAGGCGTATTTCTTTTTAATATTTTAAAAACGTTTCTAGGATCAACTATTTTTATGTTTATTCAAAAAATCCCGATACCATTTTCCAGAAGCTTTAATAATTCGCTTTTGACTTTCAAAATCGGTGTAAACCAATCCAAATCGTGGGTGATAGCCTTCTGCCCATTCAAAATTATCGGTAAAGGTCCAAACAAAATAGCCTTCAATAGGTATCCCTTCATTTTTGGCTTTATAAACCTGCTCTAGATGGGATTGTAAGTAATGAAGTCTGTCAACATCTTCTACATTGCCATTCATTAGAGTATCAGGAAAAGCAGCACCATTTTCGGTAATGATGATTTTTTTAATGCCTTCGTATTGATTAAATTGTTTAATCATGTTATAAATACTGGGCGGATACACTTCCCAATTCATCAGGGTGGTTTTGACGTTCCGTTTGGAGGCTTTTACAATTTTAGCCTGTAAATAAGGCACTAAATAGCTGTGAGTAATCATTTCACGGGTATAATTCTGTACGCCAATAAAATCGAAATCGAATGCAGCGTTTTTTAAATCGTTTGGTTTAATATAAGCTTCAATGCGCTTGAGAATATGAACATCATCTGTTGGATAGCCCAAACCTAACGATGGTTCAACAAATAACCGATTCAACAAAGCGTCTGCCTTTTTTGCAGCTTTAAAATCTCTAGGCGTATCTCGAAAAGGCGTTGTTTGTGCACATGAAAATGTAGTACCAATAAAAGCATCAGATACTAAATTCCGCAAGATTCTACCGCCAGCAGCTTGGCATAATACGGCATGGTGTATGGCGGGTAAGAAGTTTTTTAAGCCTTTGTAACCTGGCGCGTGCACGCCTAAAAAATACCCAGCACCCGTAAACACCATCGGTTCATTCAACACCATCCAATTTTTAACGCGGTCACCAAAATGGGTAGCGCAAACCTGCACATAATTTTCAAACCAAGAAACGATGTCCCTGTTCGTCCAACCGCCTTTATTTTGAAGTGCCTGAGGCAAATCCCAGTGATAAAGCGTTACCCAAGGCGTGATGCCACATGCTAAACAAAAATCAATCACTTTATTGTAGTAATCAATACCTGCTTGACTCACGTTTCCAATACCATTCGGAATGATGCGCGACCATGCTAATGAAAACCTGAAGTTTTTAATATTCATGGATTTCATCAACAAAATATCCTCCTCAAATTTATTATAGAAATCGCAGGCTATTTGGCCGTGGTGGTTATTAAACGTATTTCCTTTTTTAGCCGTGAACTGATCCCAAATGGATGCACCTTTATCATGGATACTGTGAGCACCTTCAATTTGATAGGCAGCGGTTGAGACTCCAAAAACAAAGTCTTTTCCGAAATCTTGTGGTTTTAAGTTGAAGTTTGTTGGGGGATGGTTAAAATCCATAAAGTTTTTTTTGAAAAAGTTCTCGATACAATTCGCTTGTGGCGAATCACTCGAACTGACAGTCGTTGTGTTATAGATTTTCTGTTAATATTTTATCTATAATTTGTTCTGTTATATCTGGATAATCCACTTCAATAATAGTGTCATTTTCTATCCAATCTTTAATGTTTTTAATGTATTTCTTTTTAAAGGATTTTATAACAGGAACGCCCATATCTTTTAAAGCCGCAGCATTACATTGTTGTTCATATTGGCCTTTCATGGGGATGACCAACAATTTCTTTTTCATAAAAAGCGCTTCGGCAGGTGTTTCAAAACCCGCCCCACAAAGAATACCTTTGCTGGTCGCCATGCTCGTTACAAAAGCCTCATTGGTAATGGGTTGCACGGTGATATTCTTATTTGTAATTGTTTTTTTATTATGTTTTGAGAACACCTCCCAAGTAACATCTTTAATTTTTGATAGTATGCTCAATATTTTTTCATCATCATAAGAGGGCAAATACACCGTGTAATGGTCGCCCGGTGTGCAATGTGCCAACCGAATATCTTGCCGGATGACGGGCGTAAAAATGCTGTCTTCATACGCTTTAAAATGAAATCCATATTGTTTGGTTGTGGGTGCGTATTTTTTAAGAATGAGCTTTCCTAATGGGTCTTCCTTTTTGGGTTTTGGGGCGTTAGGCGCTAATACAGCTGATTGATGACTTAAACTAACACAAGGTATTTTTTTCAATTTACAAGCCCAAGCCGATACGGGTTCAAAATCGTTGATGATTAAATCGTAATGCTCCACGGGAAGCATCGTTATCTCCTTATGAAGTCGCATGGTTTTGGCCTTAAAATAGGTTTTCCAAACATCCACACCGCCTTTTTTTCCGAAAATGAAGCTCAATCCTTTTAGCTGATAGGTGATGGGATACGGCAGATTGATATCGGCTTGCGTACCACTAATAAGAATATCCAACTCTACATCTTTTTTTTGTAAAATTGGAATAATATCGCGCGCTCTACTTAAATGGCCGTTACCAGTTCCTTGAATGGCATATAGTATTTTCATTGGGGGCTAATTATAACACGTTTGTTTTGGATTGTTTCACATCGGTTTGAAACTCTTTCATTAAATTTTGAAATAGATCCTTGGTTTCTAGAAGCTCTTCGTCTTCATCCTCATCATCGTCATCCATATCAAGATGTGTGTCATCTTCAAGCGTTTCATGATCTTTAAAATGAAACAAATGCCATTTGTTATCATAATATTCCAAAGCAGTTAAATTCTCCACCCAATCTCCGGAATTCAAATACATCACAGACCCTTCAGGCGTTTCTATTTTTTTTATTTCCGGTTGATGGATATGTCCGCAAACCACATAATCATACGCGTTTTCTATGGCAATATCAGCAGCAATTTTTTCAAAGTTATTGATGAATTTTACGGCCGATTTCACACTATTCTTTATTTTTTTGGACATGGAGATAGGTCCTCTACCAAACTTTGAAGCAAAAAAATTGATGGCGCTATTCAGTAAAATCAAGGAATCGTAACCTACAGCACCTAATTTTGCGATGTATTTGGAATGTTGCATGGTCACATCAAACACATCGCCGTGAAACACCCAAGTTTTTTTACCATCCAATTCCAGCAATTCTTTGTTGGAAATACTAAACGTCCCCAACTGAAACCCGACAAATTTACGAAGCATTTCATCATGGTTTCCTGTGATGTAATTCACTTCTACGCCTTTGGATATTAAAGCCGTAATGTGTTTGATGACTTTCATGTGCGACTTAGGCCAATAGCGTTTGCTAAACTGCCAAATGTCTATAATATCGCCGTTTAGAATGACCCGTTCTGGTTTTACGGACTTTAAATATTTCAATAATTCTTTGGCGCGGCATCCGTAAGTGCCCAAATGCACATCGGAAATGACAACAATATCAACAGCTCGTTTTTTCATGTGTTGGTATGATGATTTGGTTGTTATGTATTTTGAATGGGAGAGAAGATGGGTAGCCACTTAAACAAGTAGTTAGGGTTTCTACCAGTGTAGATTGATGATTTAAAAATATCATCATTTGCTTAAAATAGGTATTTCGCAAATAGTTGTATTATAAAACCACAAAGGTGCGACCTATATTTAAAATGTAGGTTAATTGATTGTTATTATGGGGTTAAGGTTGTGGTTTGGTGATTGAGGCATTTTTTAATTTTAAAGAATCTAAATTTGCTTTTAGAATGTGACTTTGCGAAGACGGAAATCTCTGAGCACTTTATTCTCAATAAAACCAAACTTTGATAGACGAACAAAAACTTGATTTAACCACTGAACAGGAACTTTTAATTAGGTGTTGTAAATGGTTAGGATTTTTATGTTATCCATATTTCGTTTTGTTCATTAATATCCCAAATTGCTGGGTCAGTAATTAACGGGCATAATTTTTTTGAGTTATACCGTTTTGTTACCAAATCGGTAAAAGTAAAACTTTCGTGATATAGTTTCCATTCAGCATAATAACATTGTTTTATACTAAAGAATACAAATTCTAAAGGTGTTAAAACAATTGAAGATGGGATCCTTAAATTTTCACTCAATCCAATATGAATGTGAGAACAAGAATGAAGTAAAGGATTATAACCGTTTCTGTCAAAGTCATAACGAATATAAACTAAGTTTGAGTTTGTTTGTTGTTCATTTAAGAATTGTTCGAATTCATTTTCATTAATCATTGCACTCATTTCATCTTCCGATAATCCATAAAGGTCTGTTTCTGAAAATAGAATTTTCAGATAGTCATATTTAGTGTAACTAAAGCTTGGATTTTGAATAAAAGCAAATCTTAAATAATTTTGATTATATGAAAACTGTAAAAATGAATCATCAAATAATACAATCTCATAATCCAAATTATCCCGAATTGCGTTGTATAATTCTATGTGTTTATTCTTTTTTGAAATTTTTTTAAATGCTGATGAATACTCGCCTCCTTTTTTGGGTCCAATATCTTTAAAAAGACTAATTTCTTTTAGTAGTTTAATAGATTCATTAATGGAAATATTAAAAGTAGCTTCATTAATCATTTCTTTTGACTTTGATTTTCTATTGTTTTTAATATTTCATCAAGAGGTACTCCAGTCTCTTTAGATAATCTTTCAAGTGTTCTTGACAATACATTTAATTCTGACTGTATTTTATCCATTCCGCGATAAATTGTTTTGGTCTCTTTTTCACTAGGTTGTTTGAATATTAATTTATAGCTGTTTTGTTTTAAGAGTCTAAGTTCTTTCTCGCACAACTCTGCTTGTTGGTACCCAGTTAATGTTACCCAACCTTTGCTTCTTGTAATTGCAGTAAAGAGTTGATTACGATTTATTATATAATCTTTATTATTAAAAACAGAGTCAACGCCCACGACATAAACCATACCTACTTCGTTTCCTTTGGCTTTATTAATTGTAGCTAGTGTTACATTGCCTTTGACACTAAAATTGGTATTATTGTTTGGAGCATTAAGTAAGTTAAAAGAGCTTATACCTAGTTTTTGAAGTTTATTTTCAATAGAACTAAAATAGTTTCCAATATTCTTTTGGTCTAATGAAATTACGCAAATGTCGTCAGGATTAAGATGCTCTTCAGAAATGTCTTTAAGAATTTGTTGACTTATGAAATCTGTTTCCTGTGTGATATCTTTAAAAACTCGAATACTTACAGAGTCTGTATTAAAATATTCATTTATATCTATTGGGCTACTTTCTTCGGGACGTTCAATTTCCATATCATCGCCAGTTTTTGATTCTCCTTTGAGAACTTTAAAGCCTAAATCTTCCCAATGTTTATTGTTTTCTAAACGCTGTAAAACTTTATCATTATATATACCTAACCCCAAAGCAAAAGCACTAGTCAATACGAATCTTGGATTTCGATAGCATTTGAAAAGTATTATATCTTGCAGAACATTGCTTGATTTTGAAAAATCAACATTAAAACCTCCAATATTATTTTTTCCAAACGTTTCTTTTTCGTCCTGGATTTCAACATCAAAAATGTTTTGAAAGTCATCGTATGCCCAAACTATTCTTTTGTTCTTAGTTATTTTAAAGCATACTCGATAGAAATATTTATTGAAGTCTTGCCCTTCATCAATTAAGGTTAAATCATATTTTTCCTTTAATTCACTTTTATCAAGCTCTTGAAAAATATATTCAAATGGGTCTTTTGGTCTCATTGATTTAGCAACCCTAAAAGGTATTGTTGGAATTTGATTATCAAAACACGTGTCTGAATACACACCTCGTAGACCTATTCCTCCCCAACCGTGTAAAATGTTTATTTTTTGCCAATTAGGTTCTTGATTATCGGAAAAGTCACGATAGAATTTTTCAATTAAATATCGAACTTGCCCATACAAGGCTTTAGTGAAGTAAGTATAAAGGATTTCAGATTCAGGATTTTGTAAATGAAACAACGCTGCTTTCATTGCCAATATAACAGTCTTACCAGAACCAGCTAAGCCTCTTATTCTTTGTGGGGAATCAATAATGTTTAGTGCAGCTCGTTTTTGTTCAATGTCAAATGTTGCTTCTTTGTTTTGGATAAGTGTAAGTATTTTGCCTTTCGTTAATTTTATTTGCTTTAAGTCTATTACTCTGTCACTTTTCTTCTTTAAGTTTAATGTCCCTTCAATTGTTGCAGTTAAAATGTCAAATTCTTCATTAGATAAAATGACGGTTTTGTTGCCCTCAATAACCTTATCAATGTCATTTAAAGAAACAATATCAGGTTTGTTAGAATTTGAGTTATTAATAAAAACATAAGGGCTAACTTTGATTTTCAAACTTCTTCTGTCAAGTCGAAATTCTTCTCTTTTATTTATCTTAGCAAAGATGTGACTATCTAATTCGTCTAGTTTTTTTTGTTCATTTGAAGAATATTCTTCGATAGCATTTAAACAACGAAAAAAAATTACTCCAAATTCTTGAGAAATGAAAAGAAGATGAGCACTAACCAAGTCGTCTTTTGTTTCCCCTCTGTAAAAAGGGAAATTGTAATATAAATTACATTTAGCAAGATTTCTCTGTTTTAGTTTTTCAACTAACAAATTTGCATTTATGTCTTGTTTTAATTTTAACTCATCAGCTATTATGTTCATTTTTACTTTAAAATTATAAGTTAAGTGTCGTTTTAGCCTGATCGCTAACTATGGTGATATGAAATCTATATTAAATATCAAAAATATTTAGTTGAAATTTTTTACAAAAATAATAATTTATTTGCCTAACAACAAAAACATTTAATTTATTTACTAAAAAAGCCCTTCCACAGAAAGGTAACGTTCACCCGTATCATAATTCATGGTAAGAATGGTTGCTTTTTTATCGGCGGTTTCTAGCTGTTTCCTAACGGCTGCCAATGAGGCACCTGTAGAAATACCCACTAAGATACCTTCTGTTTTGGCGAGATTTTGAACTTCAGTAAAGGCTTCTTCTTTGGTAATTTTAAAAACGCCGTCTATTATTTTGGTATTTAATACGGCAGGGATAAAACCTGGCCCAATGCCTTGTAAGGGGTGCGGTCCGGGTTCGCCACCAGAAATAACGGGAGAATCATTTGGTTCTACAGCGATTGCTTTTAAGTTGGGAAATTTTTGTTTTAAAATTTCAGCCATGCCAGTAATATGGCCGCCAGTACCAACGCCTGTAATTAAATAATCGATGCCTTCTGGAAAATCCTTGGCTATTTCTAAAGCCGTCGTTTTACGGTGAATGTCTGGATTGGCTGGATTGGTAAATTGGGAAGGCATCCACGCATTTTTATTTTCGGCAAGCAATTCATCGGCTTTGGCTAATGTGCCTTTTATACCCAGTTCTTTAGGAGTAAGCACCAGTTGGGCACCATAAGCGGCCATGAGTGCACGTCTTTCAACCGACATGGATTCTGGCATCACTAGAGTCAATTTGTAAGTTTTAACGGCGGCTACCATGGCTAGACCGATACCGGTATTCCCAGAAGTCGGCTCGATGATTTCCATGCCGGGTTTTAGAATGTTTTTCTTTTCGGCATCTTCAATCATAGCCAAAGCAATTCTATCCTTGATGCTACCACCTGGATTATCTTTTTCCAACTTCATCCAAACATGGGCGTTTGGGAATAATTTCGACAATTTCACCACGGGTGTGTTGCCTATACTTTCTAATATATTATTGATTTTCATTGTTTTATACTTGTTTTTAGTTTTTTAACTAATGTACTTAAAAAAGTTTCACAAAAATGAGATGACTATTTATTTAGTCATCAACTTGTGTAATTCCTTAGCAAATTGCTCTCCAAAATCTATAAACCCAGCACTGTCGTAATGCCATTTATCGGAGTATTTGTAATATTTTGTGGTTCTTACAATGGCAGCTTTGCCATCGGTTTTGGCAAATTTTTCTTGGGCATAGGTTACCAAATCGCCATAATCCCAAACAAGGCCATCGGCATCGTTAAACGAGTCGGATATTTTTCCAATCACCACAGGTAAATCATCAGTGAGTAAGCTGGCACGCATCAAATCCATTAAGCGTTTTAAATTGTAGTAATAGCGAAGTGCAATTTCTTCGGTTTTATCAGCATCCGATTCGCCTTGCATCCACAAAATCCCCGCAGGCACCAACACATCTTCTTTGCCATCGTTATTAATATCTTTTACATTTAAGGCATTTTTGATGGTTTTTAAATAATGATCGTATTGGTTGATACCATTTTTACCATTAAAATCCGCTTCCCAAGAACCAAAAGAACTCGCCGCTAAACTGTCGATGCTGGAGCCATTTCTGGAATATTTAATCAAGGCAATTTTATCATTTGGATACAATTCTTGCATGCGTTTGGCAAACGATAACTCAATACCAAATCTATCGGAATATTTGTTGGTTTTCCCATCCGTTTGAAAACCGATACCATGACCCGGTTTCAATACACTCCAATAACCCAAACCTCCAGAGGTGTCGCCATCTATGGCAGAATTTCCATGAAAAATATAAACATCCTTAAATTCTTTATTTAGCTCTTTTGGTAAGTCTTTATTATAACCGAATCCCTCCATATTGGACTGTCCGCCTAAATAAAATACCCGAATGGTATCCTTTGCTTTTTGTGCAGATAAGGTGATTGGTAAAACGAATAGAATGGCAAGAAATAGATTTTTCATTTCAATTTAATTTTGTGGTGGTTGTGTTTTAAAATGATTGTTAAACGAGTGAATTTAAAACATTTTTGTGTTCTCGATACAAAATTCTTAAAAAAGAATTTCACTCGAACTGACAGGCTAACAACAAACAACAATTAGAAACTAAATGTCAGTCTGAGCGCAGTCGAAGACCTCGTAAACAAGCACTTCGACTGCGCTCAGTGTGACAAATTTATATAATTAATTGTAGACCCAACAGGTTACTTGTAGAAATTCATATCATCTAAATACTTCCAAACGCCTTGTGGTAACATGGGCTGCACATTGATGCCTTTTTTTATGGCACTGCGGATGTAGGTGGAAGATAATTCCATAATAGGCGCATCTACACGATGAATTTTTTTGTGATTATCGAATTGGGTTTCTATCGGGCCTTCTGAAATTCTTGGATAGACATAAATATCATGGTCTTCTAAAATCACCTGATAGTTTTTCCACTTGTGAAAACCCTTTAAATTGTCCTCACCCATAATCAAGCAAAAATCGTGTTGCGGGTGTTTTTCCTGTAAATAAGCCAGTGTGTTTACGGTATAATTGGGTTGGGGTAAGTTAAATTCAATATCCGAAGGTTTCAGTTTTGGATACTCTTTTGTTGCCAAATAAACCATTTCCAAACGTTGGTAATTATCCAACAACGTATCTTTCTTTTTAAACGGATTATGGGGTGTTACCACAAACCAAATTTGATCCAAATCGCTATGTTCGGCTAAATAATTACCAATGACCAAATGACCGATATTTATGGGATTGAAAGAACCGAAATATAAGCCAACTTTCATGGTTTAGGAGTTTATAAAATTACCAACGAGTGTTTCAGCTTTTTTTAGAGCATTTTCCAAGACATCATTTTCAATAATGACATCAAACAGAGGCGCGGTAGCGAGTTCTGCAGAAGCTTTGGCAACACGCATGTTTATTTTATCGGCACTTTCAGTACTGCGTTTTTTTAAGCGGATTTTAAGCTCGTCGATACTTGGAGGCTTTACAAAAATGGCCAAGGTTTGTTCTGGGAATTTTCGTTTAATACGCAAGCCGCCAGACACATCAATATCAAAAATAACATGTTTGCCTTTTGCCCAAATGCGTTCGACCTCCGTCTTCAAAGTGCCGTAAAAATTATCGCGATAGACTTCTTCCCATTCCAAAAAAGATTCGCTTTTTATCTTTGCTTTAAAAGCTTCTGTGGATAAAAAATAATAATCTTTTCCATCAACTTCTTCGCCACGTTTTTCCCTAGAAGTTGCAGAAATGGAAAATTCTAAGTTTAAGGCATCAATGCCCAATAAGTGTCTGACGATGGTGGTTTTTCCAGAACCTGATGGCGCTGAAAACACGATGAGTTTGCCTTGTTTATTATGAGTAGTTTCTTCTTTTGCCAAATCTTTAATTTTTAATCACTTCGACAATGCTCAGTGTGACATTCTATTATCTATCGTCTATTATCTATGTTCTATTTTCTATAAAACATTCAACAATTGTTCTTTTATTTTCTCCAGTTCATCCTTCATTTGAACCACGAGTTGTTGCATGGGCGCATAATTACTTTTTGAGCCAATAGTATTGATTTCCCGTCCCATTTCCTGACTTATAAAGCCTAATTTTTTCCCGTTGGAATCCACAGAATCAATGGATTCTATAAAATAGTTTAAGTGATTTTTTAAGCGGACTTTCTCTTCGGTAATGTCAAATTTTTCAATGTAGTAGACTAATTCTTGTTCAAAGCGGTTTTCGTCGTACTTGTCTTTTAATTCTTCAACACCTTTCAACAAACGTTCTCTAACACCTTCAATACGCGCAGGATCCATGGCTATGACCTTATCCAATAAATCGCTGATAATGACAATACGATTATTAAAATCTTTTTCAAGCACTTTGCCTTCATTAAGACGGTAATTGTTTAAGGCACTGATTCCTTTGGTGATTTCTGTTTGAATGGCTTTCCATTCTTCTTCATCGATTTCTTCGCGAACGGTATTTAAAGCATCCGGAAAACGAACGGCCATTTTTAATAGTTCCAATTCATCACCATCTACTACTTTTTTAAGCTGATTGATATATTGTTTTACAACAGGAACATTAATTTGGGTTGAGGTGTCTTCAGCAGTTACTTCAATAAAAATGGAGAAATCTATTTTACCGCGCTCTAAGGTGTCGGCAAGAATTTTTCGAATATCCAATTCCTTTTCCCTGTAAATGGAGGGCATTCGGGTATTTAAATCTAAGCTTTTGCTGTTTAAGGATTTTAACTCGATGGTTATTTTTTTTGTTGGTAACTGCAAAACAGATTTTCCGTAACCTGTCATTGAATATATCATATATGCGGTATTTAGTTACACAAAGGTAATTAAAACCTTAGGTTTATTGAACACTCAGCGCACACTTCTATGGGTTTTGCTCCATAACATCCAATCCACACTGTAAAAATTGGGCGTATTCGTCTTCATTTGGCGTATAGCCCACTGGGGAATTCAATATTTGTTTACCATCCGGACTTAAAAGCACATAATAAGGTTGTGAGTTCGTTTGAAAAAATTGCGTTTGAAAATGTGCCCATTTATGACCATAATTTTCCAGTTTTCTGGTGCCACCATTTATTCGATTAACAAGCACTTGCTGGTCTTCTGGAAGGTCTTTTTTATCATCAACATACAATGAAATCAGCACATAATCATTTCTTAAATAATCATCGATTTTCTTTTTAGGCCACACATGTTCTTCCATTTTTCTGCAATTGACGCACGCATACCCTGTAAAATCGAGCATGATGGGTTTGTTTACTTTTTGTGCATACGCAATGCCCTCTTTTAAATCTTTAAAACAATCTAAGTTATTCGGACAATCATTGGGGTACAGAAAACTATAGCCCACAGGCGGTGCTAAACCGCTTAATAATGTTAAAGGTGTGAAGGTGTTGGTTTCTTTATTAAGCCTAAAACCAGATGCCAAGTAAATGACAAATGAGGCCACTAATACGCCCGATATGATTCTGGAAAAAGACAATTTTTTTAAAGGCGCATCGTGTGGAAATGTAATTTTTCTAAACGCATATAATGCCAATCCAGCAAAAATGATAATCCATAATCCTAAAAAGACCTCAATTTTTAAGAGTCCCCAATGTTGTACTAAATCAGCATTCGATAAAAATTTAAACGCCAGAGCAAGCTCGAAAAAGCCCAAAACCACTTTCGTGGTGTTTAGCCATCCACCCGATTTTGGTAAAGCGTTCATCATATTTGGGAACATGGCAAACAATGCAAAAGGTAATCCAAGAGCCAGTCCGAAACCGCCCATCCCTGCAGTGAGTTGCCATGCGCCGCCATCGGCTGTAAGCGACCCAGCTAAAAGCGACCCAAGAATAGGACCTGTACAAGAAAAGGATACCAATGCCAAGGTTAATGCCATAAAAAAGATGCCCAAAACACCGCCCACATTTTCACCTTTACTGGTATTGTTGGTCCAACTGGCAGGAAGTGTTAATTCGTAATAGCCAAAAAATGAGAAGGCGAAAAACACAAATACTAAAAAGAAAATGATGTTTAGGGTAACGTTGGTGGAGATATCGTTTAATATATCTGGGTTAATGGAATCCAATAAATGAAATGGGATGCTTAATATTAAGTAAACCGCCAAAATAAAGAACCCGTAAAGTATCGCTTTTGAAATGCCTGCACTTTTATTACTGCCACTTTTTTTTGTGAAGAAACTAACGGTTAAGGGAATCATTGGGAATACACACGGGGTTAAAAGCGCCAATAAGCCGCCTAAAAAACCAAGACCAAAAATACTCCAAAGCGATTTTTCTTCTTTGGTTTCTGAAGGAGAGACCGTAGCATCATCACTATAAGTATCGTTGGATTTGGTAAGGTCTATAGCTGTTAATCCATATAAAAATTGATTGACTGAGGTATTGTCAACTTGGGTATTGGTTGTTTCTTCGGCTAACGGTTTTCCACTTAAATTAAAGACCAAATCTGCCTTGGGCGGTAACACACATTGTTTGTCGTTACAAGCCATAAACTCAACAGTCGCTTTAATAACAGGTAATTCAGAAGCTATAGAAATTCGTTGCTTGAAAATAGTTTTACCCTCGAAATATTTAATTTCCATTTCAAAAACGGGGTCTTCCACTGTAACGCCTTCTTCTTCAGTCGTTTTTCCAATTAACTTATGAGAATCAGATGCTTCAAAAGTAAATGCTGTTGGAATGGGTCCGTTTTCTGGAACATTTTGGGAGTATAAATGCCACCCAGAATCTATATAGGCTGTTGCAATTAAATTATATTCGGTATTAGATATTTTTTCAAAAGAGGCAGTCCATTTCACAGGATCTAACAATTGTGAATTGGAATTGAAGTTGTTATTCTGAAAATTAAAAACCAAAGCATCATCATTGGGCGGCAAACATCTAGAATCGTCGCAAACCATAAACTCCACAGAGCCTTTTATGGTTTCTGGTTTGTTGGTAAACGATACACGCTGTTTAAAGACGGCTTTATCTTCAAAGTATTTAATGCGCATCATAAACACAGGGTCGTCTATAACGTGCCCTTCGTCTTCTATTGTTTCTCCAACTAATTTATAAGACTCTGAACTTTCAAAAGTAAATGTTGTTGGAATGGGGCCATCTTCTGGAACATTTTGGGAATATAAATGCCACCCCTTTTCTATGGTGGCTGTTGCAACTAAATCATATTCAGTATCGGATATTTTTTCAACAGCGGTAGTCCATTCAACAGGGTCTAATATTTGTGAAAATCCGTTAAGGCCAAAAACAAAAAAAGCCAATAATATGTAATATTTCATCAAGAATTGAATTTTTTTCAAAGTAAAGCCTTGTATTTTTAACCTACAACGCATTTAACAACATTATAGGAAATATAGTCGTTAATTAATTATTAAGCTAATATATAAGGCTAAAATTTGTTAAAAGCAACCAAAGTTACTTTGGTAAAATAATAGCTTGTTTAAAATTGAATTTCTTAAGTGTATTTACAATTCATTTAAATGATTACTTTTGCATTCAGTTCAACTTTAATTTTTTGATTATATAGATGAAAAACATATTAGTTCCAATAGGTACTTCTACAAATTCGTTGAGTCATTTGCAATTTGCTATAGATTTTGCCAAGAGTTTTGGTGCTAAATTATTTGTTGTACAAACCTATAACGCGTATACAAAAGCAGGAACGATGGTAAATATTGATGCCATTTTAGCGCGAGAAAGTAAAGCATATTTAGATGATTTAATATCTAAAGTAGACACAAAAGGCGTTGATTATATAGTAAAAGGTTTAAAAGGGGATTTAATAGACACTTTGGAATTGGTTAGCAAAGCGGCCGATATTGATTTGATTTTAGTTGAGCCAAGAACAAATTCCATTAAGGAAGAAGTGTTTTTAGGAAAAACATCAGGGAAGATTATTAAACAAACCCAAATACCAGCGCTTATTGTTCCTGAAGGCACCGTTTTTAAACCAGTGAATACTATTTTAATGGCAGTAAAGTCTGCTATTATCAAAAAAGAGGGCGTTTTAGAACCTTTAAAATATTTTAAAGACCATTTTAAAGCAACCGTTGATTTGTTACTAGTAAAAACACACTATTACAATGAAGGTGATTTTGATTTAAGTGACGAATTAAAAGGATTGATATCCGATACCATTTTTTCAGAAAACCCAACAACCTATCAAGGTGTTTTAGAGCATTATAGAGAACATAATCCAGATATGCTTTGTGTAGTAAGAAGAAAGCGCGGTTTCTTTAGTAAATTATGGGAAAAAAACGAAATACTTAAAAAGGATTTTAGTAGCACTATTCCTGTTTTGGTATTAAGTGAATTAAAATAATTATTGGGGATGTAGCTCAGTTGGCTAGAGCGCTTGGCTGGCAGCCAAGAGGTCGTGGGTTCGAGCCCCATCTTCTCCACTATAACGAAACCCAATGAGTTTTCTACCTCATTGGGTTTTTCTTTAAAAATATTATAATAGGCGTGGCTTAAAAACAGCAATAACCTTTGGTTATGTTGTTTTTTTTTAATTTATTTATAAATGTAAATTCAACACTTAAAAAGTGTATTAATAAATAGTAAAAATAGATGGTTATGTTAAAATTTAAGTCACTCATTTCAAGATTTTTGGCAATCTTTTTTGTCTCAACACTAAGTGTTTATTCCCAGACAGAAGGCACAGTTATAACAATTAAAAGCGATGATAATGCGCCAGTTATAAACAAACATATTTATGGACATTTTGCTGAACATTTAGGAAGATGTATTTATGATGGTTTTTTTGTTGGAGATAATTCTGAAATACCAAACACAAACGGCGTACGTAACGACATTGTTGAAGCCTTAAAAAAATTGCAGATACCTAATTTACGTTGGCCTGGAGGTTGCTTTGCAGACACATATCATTGGAAAGATGGAATTGGTCCGTTAGACCAACGACCAACCATAGTGAATACTTGGTGGGGAGGCGTTACTGAAGATAATAGTTTTGGTACTCATGACTTCTTAAATATGTGTGAATTGCTTGGTGCAGAACCATATTTATCTGGAAATATAGGTAGTGGAACCGTTCAAGAATTTGCAGACTGGGTTCAATATACCAATTTTGCGGGGAAGAGTCCTATGAGTGATTTGCGTAAAGAAAATGGTAGAGAAGAACCATGGAAGGTGAAGTATTGGGGCATGGGTAATGAAGCTTGGGGATGTGGTGGTAATATGACGGCAGAATACTATGCTAATGAATATAGAAAGTATGCAACGTTTGTTACCGATTGGGAAAATACAGGAAGTGTTGTTCGTATTGCTTCGGGAGCTAGTAGCGATGATTACCACTGGACCGAAACATTGATGAAAAACGTACCAGCTAAAATGTTAGAGGGTGTGGCTTTGCATCATTATTCAGTTATAGATTGGAACAATAAGGGAGCATCTGTAGAATTTACAGAGGATCAGTATTTTGGAACTATGAGCGAGGCCTTAAAAATGGAGGAATTAGTTACCAAACATTCAGCTATTATGGATAAATATGATCCTGAAAAGAAAATTGATTTAGTAGTTGATGAATGGGGCGGTTGGTACGATGTTGAAAAAGGATCAAATCCAGGGTTTTTATATCAACAAAATACTATGAGAGATGCCGTTTTAGCTGGTTCAACGCTTAATATATTCCATAATCATGCAGACAGAGTTCGTATGGCGAATTTAGCACAGTGCGTCAATGTGTTACAAGCCGTCATTCTTACTAAAGAAGCTAAGATGATTTTAACACCTACTTACCATGTTATGGAAATGTATAAAGTACATCAAGACGCTAAATTAATACCTATTAATTTTGTCTCTCCTTTATACATTTATAATAACAAATCGCTTCCTGCTTTAAATGTTTCTGCCTCAAAAGACAGTAAAGGATTGGTTCATGTATCTATGGTAAATGTGGATTCTAAAAAAGCAAATAAAATTGAAATAGACATGAATGAGCTTGGGGTTAAAAGTATAACTGCAAAAGTGTTGACTTCAAAAACATTGCAAGATCACAACTCTTTCGACAATCCAACAAAAATTCAACCAGCCGATTATAAAGGGTTTGAGGTAAAAAAAGGAAAACTTGTTGTAACTATTCCTCCTTTTTCAGTTGTTGTGGTAGAAGGAAAGTAATATTTCTAAACTAAACTTAAAATAATAATTTTAAACCTTCTTCATGTTTGAAGAAGGTTTTTTTTTGTTGCAAAGGAATAGTTCTTGTTACTAATTCACATTAAAGATTATTTCTTATTTTCTTACGATTTCAAATGAATTTCTGTAATATTTACCGTTTATCGATTAAATTTAGCAGGGTTTTTAGTAGTTTAAACAAAAAAAGGATTTTTTAAAAGTCTTTTTTCTATGTTTACAGTAGTTTAATGCCCCAAACATGAAACACCTGCTACTATTAACCTATTTTATAGGTTTAAGCTTATATGCTCAAGATGCCATTTATGACCCTTTAAAAAGCAAAGGGCATCTTTACGAATACGCCAATTTTTTCGATGCAGGCAACCTTGATTTGACTCTTGATGAGGTTTCAAAAGATTCGCTATTTTACAATAATGTTTTAGAATCTGAGAATCATAGTGTTGGTTTTACTTCAAATAATTATTGGGTGCGGTTTCACATATCCAATAGTACGGAACAAGCAGCTACCTATTATCTAGAAACGGCAAGACCAGTAACAGATGTGGCTAATTTGTACCAAATTGAAAATAATAACATAAAGCACTTTAAAAGCGGTGATAGCATTCCATATAATGAAAGGCAGGTAAAACACAGAGCCACTATTTTTAAACTAGACTTGCCAGCAAATTCTACACATCAAATTTATTTGCATTTTAAAAGTGATGGAGAGACTTTAAATATTCCTCTTAACCTTTATACAGAAACGTCTTTTTTGATGATGAATTATAGGCAACAATTGTTTCTTGGGCTGTTTTATGGAGTATTATTTTTAGCGGGCATTATATATTTGTTTTTCTACACAAGTTTAAAGGAAAAGTCATTTTTGTATTATGGATTTTATGTGTTTTCGATAGGATTTATGCAATCTGCACTCGATGGTTTTATATTTGAATTTATATTTCCAGAAGGCGGTTATCTAAACAGTCGGGCGGTACTTATTACAGCTTTACTGTCTAATTTTTTCTTGTTAAAATACTGTGAGCACTTTTTAAAAGTAGATACACTTTTAAAAGATTTTAAAAAAGCCTACAATGCTATTTATGTTATTTTGTCAGCGTTGTTCATTATGCTTTTTATAAGCCCAAAAACGTTTGAGATAGTCTATCCTTTAAGCAATTTAAATGGATTATTTAGTTTAATTTTAATTCTATCCACAGTATTTACTATACGTTATAAGCGCATTGCCATAGATACCTATTTCTCTATTGGAATCTTCTTTTTGGTAATCGGTCTATTAGGGTTTGTAATGAATAATCTTAGTTTGCTTCCCAACAATTTTTATACATTGAACAGTGCCAAATTTGGTTCAGGTCTCGAGGTCATTTTTCTATCATTATCGATGACTAATTTGATAAGAAATTTAAGAATAGAAAAAGAAAACTCTCAAGCAGTGGCGCTTCAAAAATCAGAAGAAATAAGCCAGTTAAAAACCTATTTCATGTCTAACATGAGCCATGAACTAAGGACACCCATTAATGCCATTATGGGAATAGCCGAAAATGAATTAATGAACAGCGATAAGAATGAAACTCGGAAGCAATTCGAAATTATTAAAAACGCATCATTAAGCTTGTTGAGTAATGTGAATGACATTATTGATTTTGAAAAAATTGAGAAGAACGAACTTAAATTAAATTTGGAAGTGTTTAATCCTTCTCTTTTATTACATCAAATTAGTGAAAATTGGAGCGCAGAAGCTCATAGAAAAGGATTGGAATTTAAATTTGAAATGGATAAAGATATTCCAATCAAAGTACAGGGAGATTCAGAACGCTTAATTCAAATTGTAAACAATGTATTGGCAAATGCTGTAAAATTCACTAAAGAAGGGCATATTAGCTTTAAGCTTAATTGCATTCAACAACCTAATGATATTTGTCGCTTTTCTTTTAGAATATCCGATACCGGCATTGGAATAGACGCTGAAAACCAAAAAACCATTTTTGACAGTTTCAATCAAATGAGACTCAACCACCAACGAGAATTTGGAGGCATTGGATTGGGTTTAACCATAGTAAAACATTTAGTAGAACTTTTTGGGGGCACTATAGCTCTAGAAAGTAAGCCCAATAAAGGCACCGATATATTTATAGATTTGCCTTTAAAAAATGTCGCTGTAGAAAAGGAAGTTATTTACAATGTAAATAAAAATAAAAGTACCGTACGGCCTTTACATGTTTTGGTTGTTGAAGATAACAAGCTTAACCAAATGGTTATGCGCAAAATTCTTGGAAGTTTTTCGCATGTTAGTTTTACCGTTGTAGATAATGGAAAAGAAGCATTGGATGCTTTAAAAAAAGATGTTTATAATCTAATTTTAATGGACTTACAGATGCCTGTTATGGATGGTTATGAAGCTACTAAAATTATTAGAAGTGGTGAGTTGGGTGAACGTATCGCAGTCATACCTATTATTGCCGTAACAGCAGATGCCATGCAAGAAACACGCCAAAGGGTCATCGATTTGGGGATGAATGATTATATGACTAAACCTGTTAAAAAAGATTTGTTATTAGATAAAATGAACGGGTATAACACGAAGGAAGACGTGAAATTAAGAACCGCTTAATTATTTTTAATTTCCTTTTCTACAAAGTCAATATTAGGGTTACAAATTTCAATGATTAGCTTTTTAAGTTCTTCTTGAAAAGCATTTAAAGTGTCTTGGGTAATCAAAAAATCTTTTTTAGCGCCATTTCCAGATTTATCTTTTTTTGCAAATTTTAAAAATCCAGAATTTAAATTTTTAAACGAGATTATACCTGCTTCAACAGGAAGTTTTATCTTGCCAGAAAGCTGCATCATATACGCGTAAGATAGTATTTGAAAGCTTTTGCTGTATTTATCAAAATTGGTAGTTATATCTTCCCAATTTACAATTTCAACATGGTTTTGCTGCACGTTTCCTGTTTTGTAATCGATGATTCTGGTAGTGCCATTATACTCGTCAACGCGATCTACTTTTCCCGTAAGGTTTACTGGAAAATGGAGTTCTGGAATATGAATCAAAACGGTATTATTGGCTTCAATAGCTATTATTTTTATAGAGTTTCCGGCTTTTAAATCGGCTATTTCCAAATCCAAAAAATTAGAAACATAGCGTTTTGCTATTTCAAAAATGATGAGGTTTTTGCCTTTGGTTATATCACCTTCTTTATAAACTTTTTTAAAATGGTTTGTGACCGTTTCCTGAATTTGGGATTTAAGTTTTGTTACCAAATCAACAGTCAAATAGGAACCAATTAATGGTTTATAAAAATCTTCCAAAGTATTATGCACAACGGTTCCTAAGGTATTTGCCGCCACGGTTTCCTCGGCATCTTCATACTCTTGAATGCCCAATATTTTTTGATTGTAAAAGTCGATCGGGTTTCTTATGTAATTGGTTAATGAGGAAGGTGAAAATCCTTTTTCGGATACTTTAATCAGTTTTTCAATAACTTCAGTGTTTTTAGAAACCGTATTCAAAGCGTTTTCTATTATAGGCACATAAGGCGTAATAATTTGATGGTTTATTTTATGAATGCCTTCTAATTCTAACTGCGTTATAAATCGGCTTTTTTCGCCACCAGTTAAAATATCTGCTTCTGTATTGTATAAAATATATATGTTTTTGGCACGCTGTAAAAGTCTATAAAAGTGATAGGTGTAAACCGCATCTTTTTCTTTATAAGTGGGTAACTTATTTTCTAATTTAACATCAAAAGGGATAAAAGAATTGTTGCTTTTTCCTGACGGAAGGATGCCTTCATTTACAGATGAAATGATAACGGTTTCAAAATCTAAAGCACGGGATTCTAACATGCCCATAATTTGAAGACCTTGTAAAGGTTCTCCCTGAAAATCCAAAGTTTCAGAACTTAACAATTCTTTATAAACGTCATGCAAGGTTTGTATGGTTTTAATATGATTGTATTTTGAATTTAAAAGGGTCAATTCATTAAAAAGAACATTAAATCGATACAAATACTCTAAAGAAAGTAAGTTGTGTGCTTTATTTTTATCTAATTCGTTTTTAATAGTTAAAATTAATTCAGAGCAGTTTTTTAAAGCAGAATCAATGTTACTCCAATTAGAGAACAACAAATCTATAAGATGATCATGTGTATTCGAAAAGTTCTTTAAGCGTTCTGTGGAGATATAAATTAAATTATTTTCATGAATGGTGTCAATTATTTCAGACGCATAATCTATGTCATTTACATAAAATAAAGGCCTGATAAAATGGTGTGAAATAATATTGACAATATCTTTGTAATAAAACGAACCTGATGCTTTTTTATGAATATGAAATAGTTGTTCGAATAAAGATGCCAAAGGAATGGATTTTAATGGAAAACCCATGGTAATATTTAAAGCATCAATATGTTCGGGTAATGAATTTAAAACGGGAATTAGTAAATGTTCATCACCTAAAACAACCGCAGTGTTATTTAAATTATCCTTTTCTTTTTTTAAATTATCCAATATAAACCCAATGTATTTTGCTTGACCTATATTCTTTGGAATGCCATAAACCGACACGTTTTTTTCTTTAGAATAGTTGTTCGTTATCCAATTAAAAGGATTGTTTTTAAAATAAGGCCATTTGAATTTATATTCCCTAGTAAATAATGCAGCATCGTGCATCGTATTCTCAATAAAAACGGTATCTATATCCCAATAAATTTTGGCTAAATTATTTTGAAGTAATTCTTGTATGATAGTTTCTTCGGAAGTATTAAGGGCATTAAATCCCAAGAAAATGTGCTGTTTTTCAGGATTGTTTTGAATATAAGCTTCTAAATTTTGAACGGCTTCTCTATAAACAAGACCTTGATAACCCACTTTTTTGTTTAAGAGTTGCTGGGTGAAGTGTAAATAGTAATTGTAAATTGAGTTCCAAAACAACAAATAGTTTTTAACGAAATCGGTTTTGTTTTCTTCAAGAGACCAATGTTTTAAATCTTGAATAGCACTTAAATAAGTAAATATTTTTTGTTGTGGAATTAGATAACGGTCTATTTCATTAAAGTCTTGAAGTAAAATTTGTGCCCATTTTGAAAATACTTCGAACGAATCTTTTTCTTTGTTGCCAGTCAACCCACAATAAACATTATAAAACTCAAAAAGAAGCTCTGTGTTAGAAATGGTTTTTAATTGTGATAGTTCTTCCGTAAATTCTTCAATGCTAATGATTACAGGAGCAAAAGCAGTTTGCTCATTTACTTTATGAAGTTGATGTTTTAAAAATAGCCCAGCGCGTTTACTAGGCAAAATAAAAGTTAGTTCAGAAAGATTTAAATTTTGTTTTTTTAAATCTATTAATGCATCAAAAATGAAAGTTGTCATTTTATAAAAATAAAAAACGCTTCGGATATCCGAAGCGTTTTTATAAAACTTATTTATTGTTTATAACTTATTATTTCACTAAGTTAATTTCAACACGTCTGTTGTTAGCTCTACCTTTAGCAGTATTGTTAGTATCGATAGGACTTCCTTCACCGTAACCTTTAGATGAAAGTCTAAATTCATCAACACCATGGCTAGTTAAGTAATCTTTCACAGATAATGCTCTAGACTCTGATAAAGTTTGGTTTAATGCATCGCTACCAACACTATCAGTGTGACCTTCTACAGTAAACTTAGCAGTTGGATACTCATTAAGTATTTTAATGATATCACCTAGCACAGCTTCAGATTGAGATTTGATAGTTGATTTACCAGTATCAAATAAAATCGTTTTAGCGTAAGCATTCAATGTTTTTTGAACTTCTTCAGAAACTTCAGGACAACCATTGTTTGCAACAGTACCTTTAACGTCTGGACATTTATCATCTTTATCTAAAACACCATCACCATCAGTATCTGGCCAAGGACAACCACTGTTAGCAGCTGGACCAGCAACATTAGGACATTTATCTTCAGCATCAGTTACACCATCACCATCAGCATCTGGACAACCAGCCAAAGCTTTTAAACCAGCAACAGTTGGACATTTATCATCTTTATCTGGAACACCATCACCGTCAGTATCAGGACAACCATTAAATTCAGCTAAACCAGCTTCATTTGGACAAGAATCTTTACTATCTTCAATACCATCACCATCAGTATCAGGACAACCGTTGAATGCAGCTAAACCAGGAACATCTGGACAAGCATCATCTTTGTCAAAAATACCATCACCATCAGTATCAACTCCACCAAATTTGATAGAGATACCAGCAGAATGTTGGAAATGTGTTTGTAAATAATCTTCGAATGCATGTTTGTAAGAAGTTTGTAGCGTTAAACCAATGTTTTCGCTAAACCAAATATTTAAACCTACAGATCCATTTACTGTTCCAGCTCCTATATCATCAATCCAAGTGTAACCACCACCAACTCCTAAATAAGGATCTAAAACGGTTCCTTCTAAGAAATTGTATTTAATAATACCATCAAAAGCATAGTAAGATAAATCAGAAACTTCGTTTGTTGTATCTGGGTTAGTGCTTATATCTCCCCATTTTGTTATTTTGTTTATAGATCCACCAAGTCCTAATGAGAAACCATTACCTAAGTATTTAGATACCGTAATTGTAGATAAAGCAGGCAAGATATTCCAATGGTCTTCAGCATTAAAATATTCATCACCAAAAGTGTCACTAAATAAACCTCCATCTCCTGAAGGATATGCATCTACTGCATTCGCCCCAATAGATATTTGCCATGGGTTATTTTTGTCTTGTGCGTTAGAGTTACTAATAAAAAATACCAGTAACATAGCTAATAATAATCGGCTAAGATTTTTCATATTCAAATAGTTTAATTTTTAAGTGTTAATTGAAACAAAAGTAAGTTGTTAAATGTTATTAACAAAGACAAATATATAAAAAAATGATTATTTTATGTTATTAATGCCAATTTGAAGATGAATTTATCCATTTTGAAACAAAAAAAACAGCTAATTAGTCTTACAAGCAAACAATATTTAACACTAAATTATTCTTACAAAAAGAGTGTCATTTATATAAATGAGTATTTTTTTTTGGATTTTTAGCCCCATGTCTTCAAGTACATCTTGGTAAGCTTGTAATTGTTGTAAATGTTTTATATCCTCTTGCCCAGATTTATAATCAATAATTACGGCTTCGTTATTAGGGTTTATAACAATTCTATCGGGTCTTAAAATAAGCCCTTCTTTACTAATAATATCCCGTTCAATATATATAGTAAAGTCATGGTCAAAATATGTTTTAAGTAATGGGTGATTTACAATTTCTATGGTTTTATCTTTTAAAGCCATAGCTTGCTCATTGTTTATAACGGATGAGCCTATAAAATCATTAATAACAAAATCAATATCGTCTTTTGTTTTTATAAAAGACATGATATTGTGAATAAGATTTCCTTTTTCAATAGCTTCTTGCTGGCTAGTATCCCATAAAAAGCCTGATTTTGTCACTACTTTTATATTATGGGTTTCTTTAGACGTTGAAATAAAAGTTTGTTGAACATTACTTTCTTTTGAATTTGCTATAGGTTGATTTAATTTTTTTGTTTCTATCTTTTCTGCGTTTCCAAAAGAATACATAGATTGTGAGTCATTCCAAACACCAATATATTGTAGATAATTATTAAATAAATCTGAATACTTTTTATCATTTACTTCGCTTTTTGAAGAGGTGTTTTTTGTTGAAATAATATATAACTGTTCTATGGCACGAGTTAAGGTAACATAAAGCAGATTGATGTTATCAAGTTGCTGTTCAGATTTATGATTGTTATAAATTTGGAGTCCGCTGCCATCAAAATTTTCAAAGTCTTTATTAAAGTTTAGTAAGGTGTGCGAAAAACCATGATATGTTTCTTTGTTTATGGGAAACCATTCTTTCGGATCTAACTCTCTATAAATATCCAAATCTGCATAAGGAAAAACAACAACAGGAAACTCTAAACCTTTAGATTTATGAATGGTCATTATTTGAACCGCATTTTGTCCTTTAGGGGATACAATGCTCAAGGTTTCTTTCTTCTTGTCGAAATAATCTAAAAAACCTGCAATATCAGAACCTTTTTTCCCTGAAAATTCTAAAACTATGTCTAAATAAAATTGCACGTAAGCATTACTGGTTTTCACTAAATTAAAACTTCTAACAATGGTTTCTACCGAATCGAACAACGGAAGTTGTAATAAATAATTATTGTTTATATAAATATGGAAAGCCTCAAAACTTTTGAATAATGATGTAAGTGATAGATTTAGATGATTACTAAAAAACTCGTGCTTATTTTCTACACCTAACAAAGTAGCCAGATAATTTAAAACAGCCAATTTAACTTCGCTGTTTTTTGGCTGAATTAAAAGCAACAAAACATTGTTAACAAAGACAACTTCAGGCGCATTATAAATTAATAAGGTTTCTGAAGAAATGATAGGGATATGATGCTGACTCAAATAATTGGCAATCGCAACGCCCTCCTTTTTCTTGCGAACCAAAATGCAAATGTCTTCGAGATTAAATCCGTTTTCAAGACATTTATCAATTGTTTTTAAGACATGTTCTGAAAAGATCTCGTTTCTATCATCATCTTTTTCAATATCTAAAAACGATATTTCAACATACCCAGTTTCTTCTGAAAATGTGTTTTGATGGGCGCTTTCGTATAAATTTTGGTATTCTGTGTTAACAAAAACCACATTAGACAGATATTTAAAGAAACTGTTGTTAAAATCTACAATGTCTTTAAAACTCCTGTAATTAGTCTCTAATTTTTCTAATTTCTGTTCAATTACAAAAGGCATCGATTTCCTATTGAATAAATCTATAAACTGTTTGGCTTTGCCGCCACGCCAGCGGTAAATAGCTTGTTTAGCATCGCCGACTAACATGGCGGTTCCATTTTCGGTAGAAAGTGAATTGTCTATTAGTGGAATTAAATTTTCCCATTGTAATTGGGAAGTGTCTTGAAACTCATCAATAAAATAATGGTTGAATTTTTCGCCAATACGCTCGTAAATAAAAGGTGTTGGTTGGTTTTTTATTTCATGACTTATAATATTATTGAATTCTGAAATCAATATCTTGTTTTGGTCTCTTTTTAGAGTTGTTAATTCCTTGTTTATCGCATTTAAAACCGATAAAGGCGTAATGTTTTTATAAAAGTTTTTTAAGAATTTAAGATGAAAAACAAACGTTTTTATGGTTTTATAATACGTTTCAATTTGTGGCAATAAAGCATCAATACTATTTGCTAAATCAGGTTTCAACGTTTTTGTGTATATGCCCGTTCGTTCTTCAATATTCTTTTCAAGATTATTTCCATATAAACTGTCTAAATTTAGCTCCGATGCTTTTTTAAAATGATTTGGAAGTGTGCCTCTTGAAAAATCTGAATACTGTAATCCAGTTTCTTCAATTAAAGTTAAAACGCTTATGGCATTTTCCACAATATTGTTTTCGGCATGTTTTATTTTTTCCCTTAATATAGTTTTAAGGGTATTAAAATCGTCTAACGTTTTATCTTTTAAAGTTTCAATAAAGGGGATATCATTTTCATTGACCAATAATTTGGCAATCTTATTAAAATCAAAAGACACATCCCAACTTTTATCATCGTCGGCTTTCTCAATAGCAAAATCAACTAATACTTTTGTTAAGGCTTTATCGGTGCCGGCTTTAGAAATCAAGCTGTCAACGGCTTCGTTAAGCAACGCATCTTGGTCGAGTTCCACCTCAAAATTTAAAGGCAATTTTAAATCGTAAGCAAATGTTCTTATGAGTTTATGGGTAAAGCCATCAATAGTGGAAATATCAAAAGCTGCATAATTATGGATGATGGTGTTTAGTAGTTTTTCGGATTTTTTGTGAAGATCCATAGGTTGCATACTAAGTTCATTACAAATACTATCAAACATACTGTTAGGGTTTGTTAAAATAGCGTTTTCTGAAAATTGCATTAATGTTTCTACAATACGTTCCTTCATTTCAGCAACCGCCTTATTTGTAAAGGTAATGGCTAGAATATTTTTAAAATAATTTGGATTATTTGAAACAAAAAGGATTTTTAAATACTCCTTAACGAGCGTAAAGGTTTTTCCGCTGCCAGCAGATGCATTATAAATATTGAAATAATTTAATGCGCTCATTAAAGGAATTTTGACACAATATAAAAACTATCAATGATTTGATAACTATTAATTATTTTTAATTGATGTGATTTATGCTTAAATTTGAAGGAAAACAAATATTAATATAAAAACTAAAAATTATGGCTTTCGAATTACCGAAATTAGGGTACGCATATGATGCTCTAGAACCACATATTGATGCTCGTACTATGGAAATACACCATACAAAGCATCACCAAGCGTATACGAATAATTTAAACGCAGCAATTGAAGGAACAGATTTAAAAGGAAAAACGATAGAAAATATCCTTATAAATTTAGACATGAGCAATGCTGCGGTGAGAAATAATGGGGGTGGATTTTATAATCACAATTTATTTTGGGACGTCATGAATCCAGAAAATAAAGGAAATTTATCTGGCGAATTAAAAGATGCTATTATCTCAGCTTTCGGCTCGGTAGATGCTTTTAAAGATGCTTTTAGTAAAGCTGCTGCAACACGCTTTGGTTCTGGTTGGGCATGGTTATGTGTCCATAAAGGAGGGAAAGTAGAAGTTTGTTCATCACCAAATCAGGATAATCCATTAATGCCAGGCGTTGGTTGTGGAGGAACACCTATTTTAGGGCTTGATGTTTGGGAACACGCTTACTATTTAAATTATCAAAACCGTCGTCCAGATTATATCACGGCATTTTTTAATGTGATTAACTGGAACGAAGTTGAAAGACGCTATGCAGAAGCAAAATAAATTTTTTTAAAAATTGAAAAAGCGTCTATAATTTAATTATAGACGCTTTTTTTTTGGAGTTAACTTATAAAAAATAAAAAAGGTGAACAGATGTTCACCTTTTTTGCCCCAAATCTACCATGAACTTAACCTACTTATGTTATGGTGGGTCAAATATATAGAGGTACAATAGTTTCAAGAAATATTTTAGTTAAACTACATATATATTGGCTTAAGCGAAATTATAGTTTTTTTAAAAGGCGAAGATGATGTTAAAATAGAATCTGAAACCGACATATAAAAACATAAAAAAAGGCGAACAGATGTTCACCTTTTTTTGCCCCAAATCTACCATGAACTTAACCTACTTATGTTATGGTGAGACCAATTTATATGTATTTATGAAAACCTAATTATTTTTTAGACGAAACGCATTTATTTCAGACTAAATGCGATTTTTTAGGATTAAATGTAAATTTTTGAAAATAATATAATTAATAAGCACGTTCTTTATTGCCTTCATAAAAATTTATAAATGCACGGTTTACAACCCTATTTCCACCAATAGTTGGGTAGTTTCCTGTAAAGTACCAATCCCCTAAATGCTTAGGGCAAGCTTTATGCAAATTCTCAACCGATTGGAAAATTATTTTTACTTTAGCTTTTACACCATCATCACTTAATAACTCGGCAATCTTATCTGAAATTTGTTCATCTGTAAAAGGCTCATAAACTTCTTTTACAAAGTTTTGTACATCTATATCTTCTAAATCTTCTTGAGATTTACACTTTTGGTATATTTCTTCAATAATGTGGTATTTACCAATATCTTTTAGTAACCCTAAAGCAGCCCTGAAAGCCACTAACCCTTCTAAGTTTGCCATATCAATACCATAACAATCGGGATAGCGTATTTGGGGAGCAGAAGAGACAACCACAATTTTTTTAGGATGTAGCCTATCAAGCATTTTAATAATGCTTTTTTTCAAAGTAGTGCCTCTTACAATACTATCATCAATAATTACTAAATTATCAGTAGGCTTAATAACACCGTATGTAATATCGTAAACATGCGCCACTAAATCATCCCTACTGCTATCTTCTGTAATAAAAGTTCTTAGCTTAGCATCTTTTATAGCAATTTTCTCTATTCTAGGCCTTTCAGATAGAATTTGTGTTACTTTTTCGGCGGATAATTTGTAGTTGCCTTTTAAAATGGCAGCTGTTTTCTTTTCATTAAGAAAATCTTCAACAGTTTCAATCATTCCAAAAAACGATGTTTCAGCTGTATTTGGTATATATGAAAAAACGGTGTTTTTGGTATCTTTATCAATAGCATCCAAAACTTTTGGCATCAATAATCTACCAAGCATTTTTCGTTCTTGATAAATTTCCGCATCACTTCCTCTTGAAAAATAAATACGCTCAAAAGAACATGCTTTTCTCTCTAGAGGCTCTAGTATTTTTTTAATTTTTGTGTCTCCAGATTTTTTTGTGATGATGGCATGCCCAGGAGCCAATTCTTTTACATCTTTATATTCTACATTAAAAACCGTTTGTATCACAGGTCTTTCAGAAGCTATAACAACCACTTCGTCATCTTTATAATAATAGGCTGGACGAATGCCCGCAGGATCTCTAAGTACAAAGGAATCGCCATGACCAATAAGCCCTGCCATAGCATAGCCACCGTCCCAATTTTTAGCGGCTCGTTTTAAAATTTTGGCAACATTTAAACGCTCGCCAATTAATGGAGACGCTTCCATTTTATTGTAACCTTCTTTTTTTACTTCTTTATAAATTTTGCTTACGGCGTCATCCAAAAAATGACCAATTTTTTCCATAATGGTTATGGTATCGGTATATTCTTTTGGGTGTTGGCCAAGTTCAACAAGGTTTCTAAAGAGTTCTTTAACATTGGTCATGTTAAAATTACCGGCCATAATTAAATTTCGGTGCATCCAATTGTTCTGTCTTAAAAAAGGGTGCACACTTTCAACACTATTCTTGCCAAACGTGCCGTATCGTACGTGGCCTAATAATACTTCACCTATATATGGGATATGTCTTTTTTGAAGTGCAACATCATCTGCATACTCGGGATGCTCTGTTAAATCTTTGTTTATTCTTTGATTAATTTGAGCAAAAATATCTTGAATGGGTTGCTGCTGTACAGAACGCACCCTACTAATGTAACGTTCTCCTGGTTTTGTATTTAGTTTAATGCTCGCAAAACCAGCACCATCTTGACCACGGTTGTGCTGTTTTTCCATCATGAGGTACATTTTGTTTACCCCATAAAAAGCACTGCCATATTTTTCCTTATAAAACTCAAGAGGTTTTAAAAGTCTTATAACTGCAATTCCGCACTCGTGTTTTAAAGCATCACTCATTATTTATATTCTTAAAATAAATGTTTATTAATTAAAAAACGCGCTCTTTTTAGGGGCGCGATACATTATGTTAATTCTATTTCAAATTGGGTTAACTGTTTAAATTGCAGTAACCTTTTATGAACTTCTTTATTTGATAAATCTTGCATACGCTCCGTGCCAAATTTTTCAACACAAAATGAAGCCAGTGTAGAACCATGAATAATGGCATTCTTCATATTTTCAAAAGAGGTATCTCCCGTTTTTGCAAGATATCCAGCAAAACCTCCAGCAAATGTATCACCTGCGCCTGTTGGATCGAACACTTCTTCCAATGGAAGGGCCGGTGCAAAAAACACATTGTCGTTGTTGAACAAAAGCGCTCCATGTTCCCCCTTTTTTATAATCACATATTTTGGACCCATAGTATGAATTTTTCTAGCAGCCACAACCAAGGAATATTCCCCAGTAAGTTGTCTGGCCTCTTCATCGTTAATGGTTATAACGTCTATTTTTTTTATCACGTTGTGTAAATCATCCAACGCACAATCCATCCAAAAATTCATAGTATCTAAAATCACTAATTTTGGTTTAACCGTCATTTGATTTAGAACACTTAATTGGACGATCGGATTCAAGTTTCCTAACATAACAATCTCTGCATCACGATAACCTTCGGGAACAACAGGATTAAAATCAGCAAGTGTATTTAACTCTGTTGCCAAAGTGTCTCGGGAATTCATGTCGTTGTGGTATTTACCACTCCAAAAAAATGTTTTACCATTTTCAACAATTTCAACCCCAGAAATATCTATGTTTTTATTTGAAAGAAGGTCCAAATAGTCTTTAGGAAAATCACCCCCAACTATAGACACAATCGCGGCATCTACATTAAATTGAGAAGCAGATAAACCAATGTAAGTTGCAGCACCACCAAGAATCTTATCAGTTTTTCCGAAAGGCGTTTCAATAGCATCAAAAGCTAAGGTGCCAACAATTACTAATTTACCCATGAAGGAGTTTTAAATTTTTGTGCAAATATAAGTTTTTTAAACGCTAAAAACCGAATTTATTTTCTCCCAAAATTGAAGCGGGCTTTGTTTAAATTGATGTTAGAAATCCCAATGAAATCCGAACATAAGATACCTTGGGATTAATCCAATAGAATAAGAATTTATTGAAGTATCATCATTCTGAAACGTTGTGAAATACTTTACGTTTGTTAAATTACCGCCAATAAAATCAACACCCCATTTTTTTTTATTAGGAGAATATGACCATGTGGTGTCTAGTAAAGAAAAACTTTTTTTACTATTTAAATCTGGAATAAAGTAATCAAATGAGAATGTGCTAAGCCATTGATTAGTAGGTTTGAAAATTAATTTTAGTTTATTGTGTAAATAAGAGTTTTCAAATTCAACTTCACTTGTGGTTTTGATGAGCCTGTAAAAGATTTCATTTTCAACATTAAAGTAACTTTTGAAAGACGTTTTTATAAAGAGTTCACTATTTAGGGAATGTGATTTATTGTTTCTTATGTCCGAACCATTTATAACATTCTTGTAGTTATCAATAGAATAATATGTATTGGTCTTTACGTTAAGCTTTAAAAAAGGGATATATTTAGTGAAGTTTAAATTTAAATCTATGGTTTCAAAACTCTTTGGAAGGAAAAAATAGTTGGTTAAAATAGTATTCTCTGTTATTTGGGAATTTTCGAAAAAATTGCCCTCTTGCTTGAGATAATTAATTCCAAGCCCCATATGAAACTGGTTAAATAGATCGTTGTTATTATAAGAAAGATTATAGATTTGATTGTTCTGCAATCTTAATGCTGGTTCATTTTTTAATATGTTTCTATGGCTTATAAGGATATTATTGCCTAAGAATTTACTGGAATCAAAGGTGTTTTTATTTATGGAAAAACCAGTTAGAATATATGAATTACTGTTAATATTATGTGATAATGTTAGTGTAGGCTCAAAAATAACTCGTTCTGAAACTTTTGAATTCTGGATGGTTTTATCAACGATGGTTTGATTCAAATACCGTAGGTTAAAACTATATTTTAAAGAGAACTTGTTCCATTTTGTGACGTTTTCAGCGAAAGCATAAACCTCTTTCTTATTATATCTCATGTTATTTAAACCATTAGAAATTGTATCATTATTGCCACTCAAACTTATAAAGTTAGTTTTTAAAGGTTCTTCAATTAGATTACTACCAATAGATAGCGAGTATTTATTTATTGAACTGGATCCCAAAAAAGTAGTATTAAATTTAAAGTAGTCTTTTTTCAAGGATATATCTTGTATATCTGAATTTAAAGCAAATATTGAAGGCGTTATTTCTAATTTTTGCAAAATAGAATTCGTTGATCCCATAAAATTTATTTGCATAGCTTTTTTATCAGATAGTTTTTTTGTGTATAATAAATTTTGAATTAGGAAAAAATTGTCTGAATGTTGGATGGAATTAATGTTATCCAATATGTTTGAAAATATAAATCTATTTGTTTTTGTTGTTTTGTCTCTAAGACTTAGGTTGTATTCTATAAGAGAAGTTTTTGAGGGTGATATATCTAGCTTCAAGTCACCTCTGTAGTGCTTGGGGTTATTAGTAACTTGGTTATTGTCAAATGTTTGAAACTGGACGTTATTAATAAAGTAATTATTGTTCAAACTTTCAAAGTTTGAAATAGAATCATCAAGATAGTAAAAGTTAACTTTTGCTTTTAAAAACGGTGCTAAATTAAAGAGGTTGTTATAGTTAGTAAAAAGTTGTTCATTGATATATGTGCGTTTTTCATCGAATGTTTGTGACAGAACAGTTTCAGGTATAATTCCCCTTGCGGAATAGTTCATTTCCTTAATTGACTCGAGATTGTCCATGACATTATTTGTGTAATTTGCAGACGAGGAGTTAATCCCTATATTATTAAAGGAAGCAATCCCATATGACTTGAACGACTTATTTATAGCTAATGCATTAATTGAAGAATTAGAAGCTGGTTTGTCATTATCTGAATAGCCTAAGCCCGCGTTTAAGCTGCCAGAAAAATCCAATTTAGAGGGCTTTAATTTTAAATTTAAGGCTACTTTCTCACTGTTCTCGATGCCTTTTAGCAACTTGTTTTCAGAATAATTCTCAATAGCCTCAACAGATTGTATAATGTCTATATTAATATTTTTTGTACCTATGCTATAATTATATCCAAATAAATCATCGCCTTCCAACATCACAGTTTCAATAGACTTTCCATTGTATTTTATAGCTCCTGTTTTACTATTAACCTCTATTCCTGGAAGATTTTTAAGCAAATCTTCTACCTTTCGCTCGGTGCCGTCTCTATATGCTTCAACATCAAAAGACAAGGTGTCTTTTTTTATTTCAAAAGGTCTTTTATTTCCTTTTATAACAACTTCTTTTAATTCGGTTAACTTCGTTTTATCCAAATAAATATCCCTATGAATCACATCGGGTGTGTTCATTATATCTATAATTTCTGTGTAGGACTCATACCCATCTGAAGCTATTTCTAAAATAAAGTCATCTTCATATTGACTGCTTAAAGTATATGAAAAACTCCCCTTCCTAATAATGTGAAATTCCTTTATAATTTGTGGTTCAGAAGATTTTCTAATTAAAAGCTTTGCATTAATCGGCGAAAAGGTTTCATTGTAAACAGTGCCTTCAATAGTTTTAATTTGAGCATGAACAATCAAATTAAAAACAAAAAAGAAAATTACAGAAAGGGGGGTTTTTGTAATCAAGACGGTTTCTTTTAAAGTGCGCCTTATTAGTTTTTATTCTGTAAAAGCTGTTTTTCAAATTCCTTATCAGCGGTAAAGTCGGTGTCGTTTTCTTCAATGTAGCGCTCAATTCCTTTTCTTGTTAAAATAATTCCGCCATCATCTTCTTTTTCAGGAGAATACATGCTTAGTTCAATAGCTTTCTTTTTATAAAGATTTTTAAATTCAGACCAACTTACTGTCTTATCTTTTTCAAATGGGTTTTTTATAGCGGTAGCCTCAATTTTTCGGCTAATAATTCCTATAGCTTCAAATTCAATAAAGGCTTTGTCACTTTTAATGGATAAAATCATTCCAGGCAAACCGTCATATTTCCATGGGCCACCAATGGGCAAGTCTGGGCTAAACCATGCTGAATAATTACGGTCTCTAAATGTCATTACAGCTAATTGACATTTATAACCTAAGATTTCTTTAGTGTCTTCCTTTATTTGCCAGTTAAAAATAGTCAGGGAATCTTTTATGGTAAAGTACTTAAATGCTATGTCTTGCTTATTAAACATTTGGTTATTGTTGTAATCTTTAAAAACACAGCGTAAGTTTTCTCCTTTTGGAGTGTAAATAAGCGATTGATCATCATCCGGGTCATTTTTTACACCTCCACTAGCAGAATTTTCTGCAGAATCACTTATATCAAATACCGAAATATTTAAATCTGGGTAGGTTTTAAGCTCTAGGGACGCTGTTAAAGACTTAGTGAAATTTTCGGGTGTTATCTTGCGCTCATATTCAATTTTATAAACTAGAATAGAGTCGTTTTGGGCATTAACAAATAGTGTCGCAAAGAATAAAAAGAGAATGGTTTTCATTTTCTTAATTTTTAAATGAACTGAATCTTAAAGTATGAAGATTCAGTTCAAGTTTTAGATTAATAATATTTTTTAATGAGTACTAATATATGCCATGGCTCTCGCTAAAGCTCTAGACTGGCACATTGCACTAGCTACTCCACAGAGGTCATTGGTGGCAGAAGCATAAAAAGTGTGACTTTCTCCAGTGTCAGCATGTGTTATTCTTGCATAACATGACACTCTACAGGCAACAGATTCTCTATCATTGGTTTTACTAACTTGTAAAGTTTCTGTAGTTCTAAATTCTATTGATGGATTGTACGCATAAATTGCACCCGTGATTAATAAACTTAGACTTAAAATTATTTTTTTCATTTTCTTAAAATTTAACATAATGTATCATTCATACATTAAGATGTTAATATTATTAAGCCAAAATTCTAAAGCCATTTTTCATTAAAACAAGTAAAGCCAAAAACTTGTCTTAACGGCTATCATTTAATTAAGAGAGAAAAATAATCAGCGCTGATTTGTTGCAACATTTATCTAAAGCTAAAACTTAACTGGCTTTTCTATTAAGTCTAAAACATTAGATGGCCAAATGTAAAAAAAATAAAATAACTAAGAAAGATTTTTCGCTTTTTTTTAATTATTTGTAAGATATTTATATAATTAAATTCTTTATTTTCGCCCAAAATCGGCTGGAATTTCTCCCCAAACTTTAGTTTCCCATTTGACAATGACTGTTTTGTAACTGTTGGTTTTTAACCAATTAACAGCTCTTTCAATCAATTCAAAAAGCTTTTCGTTTTTTGGGTTACGTTCTAATTTAGTATTGCAAGTTTTCTTTTTTACCCAGCTCATGGCAGTTTTTGAGTCAGTGTAAATAAGTTTATCGCTATCATGTTTTTTTAAAAGGGCCAATCCGTGTACTATGGCAAGAAATTCGCCTATATTATTGGTACCTTCTTCAAAAGGACCTTGAATAAACAACTGTTTTTTTGTTTGGGTGTCAACGCCCCGATATTCCATAATTCCGGGATTCCCACTTGATGCCGCATCAACTGCAATGGAATTATAATTTGGTTGTCCGATTTTCTTAAGTTGTTCAGAGGATAATCCGCTTTTAAAATCTGTTTTCTTTCCAATATAATCAAAGTAATTGCCTTTTAAAGCCAGTTTAGCAGCGTCAAAAGTTTCAAAAGATTTGTATTGAGCACCTTCAAAGTTTGTTATTTGTGCTTTACAATCGGTCCAAGTTTCAAAAACCCCTGTGTGGTGTCCTTTCCAAACAGTATAATATTTTTTCTTCTTCTTACTCATTTTTTATTCCCACAAAAGTGGGAATCTTTTAATTTCATTTCAAATCATTATTAGAAAGCAACTTTTCTACAACTATAGGAAAATGTTCCATTTCCAATTGATGGATTTTTGCAGCAACATCGTCCGCAGAGTCGGAAGGTCTTACGTCGCATTTTGCTTGGAATATAATGGCACCTTCATCATAATGTTCGTTAACATAATGAATGGTTATACCCGTTTCGGTTTCTTTATTGGCTACAACGGCTTCATGAACGTGCATACCATACATGCCTTTGCCCCCATATTTAGGTAAAAGAGCCGGATGCACATTAATTACTTTATTGGGAAATTCATTTAAAATAGCCTCTGGAAATTTCCATAAAAAACCCGCCAAGACAATAAGGTCTGGTTTTGATGCTTTTAAAAGATTAAGTACATCCCCAGTTTCGGTAAGTGCTATTTTGTTAAAAGAGAAGGCACTTACTTTAAGTCGTTTGCATCGGTCTAGAACTTTAGCGTGTGGGTTGTTTGTAAGCACAAGATCAACAGAAACCATGTCTTTGCTTTGGAAATATTTAATTAAATTTTCAGCATTAGTCCCACTTCCAGACGCAAAAATCACAATACGTTTCATTTATTGCTTTTATATTTTAAGTTATTTGATGTTATTCGTATTTAATTTAATAGATTGCTCCGTAAAATTTATGAGTCTATTTTTAAGAAACAGATTCGGACTTTAAAAATTCAAAAACAAAAAAAAGAATAATTATTAACATTTGATGGTTAAAATAAAATTACTTAAAAGTTATTTTAGTAAATTACAATCATATTTTTAAATTAAAGATATGTTTTGAGAATAAAGTTTTTTATTTTTGCCAACTAATTAAAACTTAAAATTAAAAGATTATGTCAGACATTGCATCAAGAGTAAAAGCGATTATCGTAGACAAATTGGGAGTTGATGAGAACGAAGTTGTAACGGAAGCTAGCTTCACTAACGATTTAGGAGCAGACTCATTAGACACTGTAGAATTAATCATGGAATTCGAAAAAGAATTTGACATCCAAATTCCAGACGATCAAGCTGAGAACATCGCAACAGTTGGTCAAGCTATTTCTTATATAGAAGCAGCAAAATAAGCATTACATTTTATGGAATTAAAGCGAGTTGTAGTCACAGGATTAGGAGCTTTAACACCAATTGGCAATACCATAGACGAATATTGGGAAGGCCTAGTTAGTGGAAAAAGTGGTGCTGCGCCTATAACATATTATGATACTGAAAAATTTAAGACCAAATTCGCTTGCGAATTAAAAGGTTTTGAAGTTACTGACTTTATAGACAGAAAAGAGGCCAGGAAAATGGACAAGTTTGCGCAGTATGCTATGGTTGCTGCCGATGAGGCCATTGCCGATGCCAAATTAAATCTAGACGAGGTAAACAAGTTAAGAGTAGGTGTTATATGGGGCGCTGGTATTGGGGGATTGGAAACGTTTCAGCAAGAAGTATTAAACTTTGCTGAGGGTGACGGAACCCCTAGATTTAATCCATTCTTTATTCCTAAAATGATTGCAGATATTGCTCCTGCCAACATTTCTATTAAGTATGGTTTCATGGGGCCAAACTATACCACGGTTTCTGCCTGTGCTTCTGCGGCAAACGCTATGTTTGATGCTCTAAACATGATTCGTTTAGGCCATTGCGACGTTATTGTTACTGGAGGAAGTGAAGCGGCTGTTACCATTGCGGGTATGGGAGGTTTTAATGCCATGCATGCCTTATCAACCAGAAATGAAAGCCCAGAAACAGCATCTAGACCATTTGATGGTACAAGAGATGGGTTTGTTCTTGGTGAAGGCGCAGGCGCACTGGTTTTAGAAGACTATGAGCATGCTAAAGCAAGAGGAGCTAAAATTTATGCTGAGTTTGTTGGAGGTGGATTGTCATCTGATGCTTACCACATGACAGCACCGCATCCAGATGGTATTGGAGTTATTGCTGTAATGAAAAATTGTTTGGAGAATGCTGGACTCAAAGCCGAAGATGTAGACCATATTAACACGCATGGAACCTCAACACCTCTTGGAGATGTTGCAGAACTTAAGGCTATATCGGAAATATTTGGAGACCACGCTAAAAAAATAAATATTAATTCAACAAAGTCAATGACTGGTCACTTATTGGGTGCTGCAGGAGCTATTGAAGCCATTTCGGTTATTTTAGCAATAGAGCATGGCATTGTGCCACCAACAATTAATCATTCAACAGTCGACGAAAACATTGATCCTGAATTAAATTTAACTTTAAATAAGGCTCAAAAGCGAGACGTTAAAGTAGCCATGAGTAATACATTTGGATTTGGCGGTCACAACGCCTGTGTATTGTTCAAGAAAATAGATTAAATCCCGAATGAATTACATTCGTAACATACTAAATTCCCGTTTTAAACGCAACGGGAATTTTTTTATGGAAGTAACTAAAATACTTGGTTTTAAACCTAAACAAATTAAATTCTACGAAACAGCATTTACGCATCGTTCCATGAATATTAAAGACAGTATTGGAAATGTTATTAATTACGAACGATTGGAATTTTTAGGAGATGCCATGCTTAGTGCCGTTATTGCATCACATTTATTTATTGAAGTGCCTAGCGGGGATGAAGGCTATTTAACAAAAATGCGTTCAAAAATAGTTAGTAGAGAACATTTAAATGAATTAGGCAGAGAATTAAACTTAATAAAACTGGTTGAAAGTAAAATTCCAACAGGGCAATTTGGAGATAACATTCACGGTAATTTGTTTGAAGCTTTGGTTGGCGCTATATTTTTAGACAAAGGATATACATATTGCGAAAGGTTTATATATCGCCGTGTTATTATTCCTTATGTAGATATTGAAACGCTTGAAGGCAAGGTTATCAGTTATAAAAGTTTGCTTATTGAATGGTGCCAAAAAGAAAAGAAAACCTTTGGTTACAATGTTTATGAAGACACAGGAAATGATGAGGTCAGGCATTTTTCCGTGAAACTATCCATAGACGGAAAGGTTGTTGCAAAAGCTAGGGCAACCTCCAAGAAAAAGGCAGAAGAAAAAGCATCAAAGCGCGCTTTTTTTGTTTTTCAAAATAGAATGTCTAAATTAATTTAAAAGTAATCCTGATTATTATTAATCAACTATAACGTTTTAGTGGGCATTCCTAATTAAGATTAAGCAAAAGATGTCATGACTCTTTATTATTAATACTATATTTACATCAATTTATAATTTATGGCTGTACACAAGCTTATTCTTGATGATTTTTTTGAAGAAGCTCCATATACTCTAATAGCAATCTATTGTGCTGTTGAAGATTATAGGCTAGCGTACCTTCTAAATAAGTATTTAAAAATACACCTTACTAGAAAGCCATCTGACCTAGATTATAACAACGGAAAATCAACATTTTCTATTTTTGAGTGGGAAGACCCGAAATATTTAACAATATGGAATTTAGTGCATAATGTTTGTAAATCAGAATCTTATCAAAAAGCAAGTCAGCAATCATTATTCGATTCAGAAGAAAAAATCACTAAAACATTTTACCTTATTCCAGAATACAAACAGGTTAATTATTTTTTAAAGATTGATAATGAATTTGACGACGACCAAGAAAAACTAATTATAGATACCATATTAAAAATACCCCAAATATCAACCTCCTATCGTATTGATGGGAATCAATTAAAATCTAAAAACAATTTAATTTTTAGCTAATGCAATTAAGAAAAAAAACCAAAATAGTAGCCACATTAGGGCCAGCAACAAGTACCAAAGAAGTTTTAAAAGGAATGCTTGAGGAAGGTACCGATGTATTTAGAATCAATTTTTCGCATGCCGATTATAATGATGTAGCCGCTCGCATAAAAATGATACGGGAACTTAATGAAGAATTTGGTTTTACCGCTGCGATTTTAGCAGATTTACAAGGCCCTAAACTTCGCGTGGGCGTAATGAAAGAAGATGTTATCGTGTATCCAGGTGATGAAATAATTTTTGCCACAGGAGAGCGCTTTGAAGGCACCAAAGACCGTGTTTATATGACTTATGATAGGTTTCCACAAGATGCAAAACCAGGAGAACGCATTCTTTTAGATGATGGAAAATTAATGTTTGTAGTTGTTTCAACTGATGGAGAAAAAGAGGTAAAAGCACGTGTTGTTCAGGGAGGCCCTTTAAAATCTAAAAAAGGCGTTAATCTGCCAAACACCGATATATCTCAACCCGCTCTTACAGAAAAAGATATTGAAGACGCTATTTTTGCCATAAAGCAAAATGTAGATTGGATCGCCTTATCATTTGTTCGTCATGCTGAAGATTTAATTCAATTGCGTGATTTAATAGCTGAGCATGGTGATGAAAAAATACCAATTATAGCAAAAATTGAAAAACCAGAAGCTGTAGAAAACATAGATAAAATTGTAGCACATTGTGATGGTTTGATGGTAGCAAGAGGCGATTTGGGCGTGGAAGTTCCTGCTGAAGAAGTTCCTTTAATCCAAAAACAATTAGTGTTAAGAGCTAAAAAAGCTAGAATACCAGTCATTATAGCCACTCAAATGATGGAGACTATGATTGATAGTTTAACACCCACAAGAGCAGAGGTAAATGATGTTGCAAACTCAGTGATGGATGGAGCAGATGCTGTCATGCTTTCAGGAGAAACGTCTGTTGGAAAATATCCAGTACAAGTTATTAGGCAAATGGCCAATATTTTACGAAGTGTAGAGAACTCACCATTAATTAAAGTGCCACAATTACCACCGCATATCCGTACCAACCGTTACATTACAAAATCGATTTGTTATCATGCGGCCAATATGGCAAACGAAATTAATGCCAAAGCCATTTCTACATTAACAAACAGTGGTTATACAGCGTTTCAAATTTCAGCTTGGAGGCCGTTATCACACATATTGGTTTTTACATCAAACAAACGCATACTAACAAGGTTGAGTTTACTTTGGGGCGTTCGTGCTTTTTATTACGATAAGTTTGTAAGTACAGACGAAACCATTGAAGATGTTAACATAATAGCCTGCAAAATGGGTTATTTAGAAGAAGGCGATATGCTCATCAGTTTAGCAGCCATGCCTATTCAAGATAAGGGGATGGTAAACACGTTACGTGTTACTGAGATAAAAAACTGTAATTTTTAATAATACAGTTTTAACATAAAATAAGCCCAAAGATCTAAAGATTTTTGGGCTTATTTTTATTCAGCAACATATAAAAATTAGGTTCTAAATTACAATACCACTATTTTCATAATGGATCTATCTTAAAGCTCTATTTGATTACTTAGGAGTTGTAAATAACCTAAAAGCAGATTCAGATGCTACAATATTTATATTGAATTCAACGTCATCCGAAACGATTTGATCAGCTACAATATTATAGAACTTCCCTGAAGCAAAGCTGATACCCCAATCTGTTCGATCAATAATCAGCTGACCATTCATTTTGACAATTTCGTCCTCAGCGTTGATTTTGGCTGGAAAAGTAATAGGGCGGGTGATGCCTTTAATCGTTAGGTTCCCTGTAACTTTTATATTTTCACCATTTATTGATTCAGCCTTACCATTTATTGATTCAGTCTTGATAATTGAGAATGTAGAAATGGGGAATTTTTCAACATCAAAATAATCAGCTGATTTTAAGTGTTTAATGGGGCTATTTTTATGCTCCTTATCTTTATATTCAATTGTATGCATATCTATTTCAGCTGTACCTCCTATAAGTTGACCTTTTTCGATCATCAATTCACCTTTTGATATATATACGTACCCTATATGTTCCTCATCAGAAGCTAATAGCATTGAGCCTTTCCAAGCTATAACACTTTCCTTTATGTCTATACTATATTTTTGCCCTAGGGATACTGGGTTTGCCGATACATTGTTTTTATGTTCCTCTTTTATAGGTCCACGGCAAGCGAAGAAGAAAGAACCAATAATTAAAATTAAAGTGATTAATAACTTGTTGTTCATATTACAGAAATTATATTGATTAATAATAATTGATTTTAAAATTCGAAACCCCATTATTTCTTATCCTCTTCACTTTTAAAGTCCGTGATGGTCTTTCCATCATAACGATACACTCCTGTCATAGATCCCAGGCCTCCAAACCAAATACTTCCATCATTAGCTTCCAAAATGCCCAAAAGAGCTGGTCCTCCTGACACAATTTCAGTTACAGTGGGATTTGTATTGTATAAGGAATCTGCATCATAACGTGAAAGTGCCCAGACATTAGAATTTACTTCGCCCGTAGTCCAGATGTTTCCTTTTTTATCTTGGATTATTGCATAAGCTCCCCTCTGGGATACCTTAGTAAAGATGCTGCCGTCATAGCGCCAAAGACCTTGTGAAACGAACGACGTATCGCCTCTCTTATCTTCTATTGTCGTCGCACCGAACCAAATATTCCCTTTTGTGTCTTCGATTATTGACCAAACATTGTTAAATGCCTTGCCATCTTTGTTTTTTAAAACGGTAAATGTTTTCCCGTCATAAACGAACATATTTTCTAGGTGCGCACCAAACCAAAGCTTACCGGTTTTATCTTCAAGGAGTAAACGAATATTGTTACTGGGAAATCCATCTTTTATGCTAAAATTCCGAAAGTATTTCCCATCATAACGGCTTGCTCCAAACCAGATATTACCGGCTCTGTCTTCGTAAATATTTGTCGCCATATTACTAGCAAGCCCATCCTTTGTTGTAAAATGTTGAAAAGATTTCCCATCGTAATGATAGACACCTGAATCTCTAGAGCCTAACCAAAGATTTCCTTTTCTATCTTCCAGAACATCCCAAAAGCTGGGCGATGGTATTTTGCTCGTGATATTTGTAAACGATTTTCCATCGTATCGAAAAACACCATTCCATGAAGCTATCAAAATGTCTCCGTTTCTAGCTTGCTTTACATTCCGAACCATCGTGTTAGGCCCGTATGAAGTGACGGTGTCTCTAGTTTCGGAGTTGATATTATCTTTTGGGAGATCTGTTTTGTTTTGTCCACATGAGGTGCAAAAAATGAATATCAAGAACAAAGGATATGCGTGGGGATATTTCATAATTTATTTACTCAGCAACCGCCTTTGGGAGGTACACATTTAAAAATTACTTTACTATCTCGTTCTATATAGTCTCCCCATATTATTGGGTATGAATACTTGGGCGCATGCGATACGGTATGGCTTCTTATAATTATTTTGTCGTTAACTTTCAGGCTTTGCAATTGATCAAGTTGAGACTTTTCAGGCTCAAATTTTACAATATAATCGACGCCATTAATCCTGACCATCACTCCGAAACCTAATCTTGAGCCTAGCGGAAGAGAAAGAGAGGTTACAACAGCCTCCATATTGGTAAAAGCATTTATATGATTGCTTATTTTAGCGACGCCGCTAAGCACTTTTTCGCCTTCGGGAGACGCTTCCCATTTTTTGTAATTTCTACCATCAGGGGTAGCCTTCCATTTTTTCATTTCGTCTTTCCTTTCAACAGTAGAGAGTAGCTGTGGGGTTGGTTTTTTAGAAGCTTCGTTTTTGATTTCGCGATTAGCAAATACTAGTCCGCTTACCAAAACCAGTGCATAAATAACTTTTCTCATGTTTTTTATAGGTTTAATTAACAATAAATATATCTCCTGATAAATCAGGTTTGTTTAAGGTATTTCTTTTATTTTTCATAATTTTATCTAATTGATTCAGCGAAACTATTTGATATCTTTCATTTTGAAGAACTTAGATTGTAAATAAAAATGTAAACTTTGTAAATAAAAACGTGACACTATGCTTGATAGCTTAGATTTTCTCTTCGGAAAACGCAAATACCTTTTCGCATTTGTACTATTCTTATGTATCTATATAATCTGTGTCGCTTTCAATATCAAGGATAGTGACGATTTTGATATCGCCAGAAGGGAAGTTTTACTCCGCAGAATTGGACATGAATTACTTTTACAGTCGGGCGACCGTACATCAAGAGTGCTCCCGATAAAAAAGATAGCCGAAAATGAATACCAAATCAGGTTTGAGAATGAGCTTACTTTTCAACCGGACTCTCTAGTGAACACCATTAGGCGTTTGCTGTTCAAAGACCCGCTCGCAGGGGATTATGTTGTTAATGTTCTGAATAGCGGCAACTCCAGTGTAGCTTATGGATATGCTATATCTAAAAACAAGAAAGATGATATTGTAGCCTGCATAGGAAGAGAGCAACCCGCAGCACATTACATAATCAACATTAAATTTAAAACGACAAGCACCAATATAATAAAGAACGAATTTCTGCTAGGCGGATTGCCTTTTTTAGCATTTGTTGGTTTTATTTTATTAAGATCTGTTAAGCCTCGGAAAGCTTTATCAGACGTCCAGCATACTGATGTGTTAACTTTAGGTGCGGTGTTGTTTGATTTCAAGAATCGGAAGCTCATTATTAACGAAAAGACCATAGACCTGACAGGAACTGAAACCCGGGTACTGCATATGTTCGCATTGTCTCCTAACAAGACCATAGAGAGAAGCCGATTGCAAAAAGAAATATGGGAAGATGAAGGTGTTATTGTAGGGCGCAGTCTGGATATGTTCATATCAAAACTTAGGAAAAAACTGGAGATTGACCCGAATATCAAAATTGTTGTTATACGCGGAAAAGGCTATAAGCTTGAAGTTGGCTCTTAAGAAGAATCTTCTGGTTAGAAATTAATCCTATTGGAGATTGAGCGAAAAATAACTTTTCAAACAATAAAGGCATATTCACTAAAAACTAAAACCCTCTCTACGCAATGTAAAGAGGGTTTTTTGTACTCAAGGTGGGAATCGAACCCACACTCCGAAGAACTGGATTTTGAATCCAGCGCGTCTACCAATTCCGCCACTTGAGCTTGTTTTGGACAGCAAAAATAGAATATTTTCTTTAATTCACACAAAAATACAAGACAATATCCTTTTTAGGTTAAAATAAATGTATAAATTTGCACCTCGTTTAAAATCAGGGTAGTCTTTGTGGCTACTAAACAACAAGTTAACTATGCCTATCGTTATTACCGAAGCTAAAATTTTTGCTTGTACACAAAGTAAAGTGCTTGGTGAAAAAATTGCCAAAGCTTTTGGTGCCACATTAGGCAATGTGATAACGTCCACGTATAGCGACGGCGAGTTTCAACCTTCTTATGAAGAGTCCATTCGTGGAACGAGAATATTCATTATAGGTTCTACAAATCCAGGTCCAGAAAATTTAATGGAAATGTTGTTGATGATTGATGCCGCTAAGCGCGCATCGGCAAGACACATTACAGCCGTGTTGCCATATTTTGGTTGGGCAAGACAAGATAGAAAAGATAAACCAAGAGTACCTATAGCAGCTAAATTGGTAGCTAAAATGCTGGAAGCGGCTGGAGCAACACGTATTATAACAATGGATTTGCATGCTGACCAAATTCAAGGATTTTTTGAAAAACCAGTAGATCATTTATTTGCATCTACCATTTTTCTCCCTTACTTGCAAAGTTTAAAACTGGATAACTTAACCATTGCGTCACCAGACATGGGAGGTTCTAAAAGAGCCTACGCTTATTCAAAAGCATTGGAGTGTGATGTAGTTATTTGTTATAAGCAACGCGCCATTGCCAATACCATTTCGCACATGGAGCTTATAGGCGATGTAACGGGTAAAAATGTGGTATTGGTAGACGATATGGTTGATACCGCAGGTACATTAACCAAAGCGGCCGATTTAATGATGGAACGTGGCGCATTAAGTGTTAGAGCCATATGCACACATGCCCTTTTATCTGGCAGTGCGTATGAAAGACTTGAAAAATCAAAACTAGAGGAATTAATCATTACCGATTCTATTCCACTAAAAAAACATAGCGATAAACTTAGGGTTTTAAGTTGTGCTAACTTATTTGCAGATGTTATGCATAAGGTACACCACAATAAATCCATAAGTTCAAAATTTGTGATGTAATCCCTCCCAACCTTACCAAAGAAAAGGGGCTAAAAAAAGAATAATTATTAATAACTATATATTTTAAAAATGAAGTCAATTACAATCAACGGATCTCAAAGAGAAAGCGTGGGCAAAAAAGCAACAAAGGCCTTACGTAATGCTGGTCAGGTTCCTTGCGTATTATACGGAGGAGATACACCAGTTCATTTCACAGCGAACGAACTAGCGTTCTCTAAACTTGTATACACACCAAATGCGCATACAGTTGTGATTGCTATAGAAGGCGGTAAAACGTATAATGCGATTTTACAAGACATTCAATTTCACCCAGTAACAGATAGAATTCTACACATAGATTTTTATCAGTTATTTGAAAACAAAGAAATCACCATGGAAATACCTGTTTTATATGTAGGTAATTCAAGAGGTGTTAAAAATGGTGGTGTATTGCGTAAAAACTACCGTAGCTTAAAAGTAAAAGCATTACCAGCTAATTTACCGGATTTTGTAGAGGCCGATATTACGCCTCTTAAAATAGGCAGCAAACTTTATATTACTGCTTTAGAAAATAAAGCCTATAAATTCATGCACCCAGATAACACGGTTATTTGTCAAGTAAGACGTTCTAGAGCTGCTGTTACTGAAGACGAAGAAGAAGAAGGTGCAGAAGCAGGAGCAGAAACTCCAGTAGCTGAAGCAACACAAGAGTAAATTTATTCTAAAAATTAATTACAATAAGCATCCTGCATTATTCAGGATGCTTTTTTATTTTTACAAATTAAAAGGTGTGTTTAGGTTTATAAATAAGTTTTTTAAGAAAAGAAGCCACATAGAGGATAATGATTCCATGAAAAAATATTTAATAGCAGGTTTGGGAAATATTGGGGACGATTATAAAAATACGCGTCATAATATTGGTTTTAAAGTATTGGATTATTTAGCAGAACAAGAAAGTTTAACTTTTGAAACCCAAAAACTAGGAGATATGGCTACTTATAAATTAAAAGGGAGAACCTTCATCCTGTTAAAACCGAATACCTATATGAATTTGAGTGGAAAGGCTGTGTTGTACTGGTTAACAAAGGAGAATATTCCCTTAGAAAATTTATTGGTTATTACAGACGATTTAAACTTGCCTTTTGGAAGTATTCGGCTTAAAACCAAAGGAAGCGATGGTGGACATAACGGATTAAAAGATATTCAAGATAAGCTGAACACTATAAACTATAACCGCTTTAGATTTGGTATTAGTGATGCTTTTAACAAAGGAAAGCAAATAGATTATGTTTTAGGAGAATGGACAGAGGAAGAAAGCAAACTTCTTAAGGAACGTTTGGACAAATCTGTAGAACTGATTAAATCTTTTGCCCTTTCAGGAGTAAATAATACCATGAATGCCTTTAATGGTAAATAATATTATTCAATAATAATTTTTTGTTTGGTTGTTATATTTCCGTCACTAATAGCCAGCACATACATCCCTGATTGAAGCCCCATGGGTTTTATTTCTTCCCTAAAATTACCTCCCAAGTTAGCGTAAACGCTACTGAATACCAATCGGCCTCTAATATCAAATAGCGTCAAGGTAACATCGTTATTGGTTTCAGAATTGAAAGCGATCCAAAAAGGACCATTAGTAGGATTTGGATATACTTTTACACCAATAATAATGTCTTCAATATTTGGGTTTGTCAACGTGTCGGTTTGGGTGCAAATATCTAAAGACCATGAATTTAAAGTGCCACTATCAACACTAGCTAAATCTTTCACATTAATGTTCCAAGCACCTGCGGCATCCAAGCCATTAAAAACATCCAATAATTCAGAAGGGGCATACGTATTTCCTACTCCTGTAGAATTACAGTTTATATTGTTTGTCCAATCTTCAAAAGTCATCACAATATTACTTTGAGAAGAACAATTGCGGTTCCAAAGTTTAGAGGCAGAGGTTCCGTTTGGATGTGTTACTGTAACAATCAAATCTTCAACATACGTATGCGATATATTTACATTGACTTTCACTTCGCTAATAAACCCAGAATTTGGAACATTTATAGTATGATTTGCCTCTTGACTATCACTTACAGGTAAATTTAAGTTCAAAGCAGAAGCATAGGTTGGTTGACACGTAGTGTTTACAGTATAATTAATAGCAAATTCTTCATCATTTACAGCATAAAACATATTGTTTACAGCTTCTATCATTATTCTGCAACGAGGAGCATATATAAAGGGCACACTAATATTTTGGCTACCATCATTAGGCGTATTTGCAGCTAATGTTGTTGGAAAGGTTAAACCGCCATCGGTTGATAAAAGGATGTTTACATTGCCTGCATTAACAGCGCCTGTATTGGTATTGGCAACATCCCAAGTAATTGTTTCAATGGTTCCAGGAGTTAAGTTCAAACCTGTAACATTTTGAGAGGTCACTCTAAAAGGACCTGAACTGCCATCTACTGTAATACTCTTGGTGTCATAACTTGTTTGGCCATTTTGAAGAACGGTTTGCGGGTTTCTATCACGAACCGTTAAAGCCCAATTGAGGGTTCTTGATACGGAAGAGACAGATTCCCAAGCGCTTCCAATAGTTGGATTTGTTTCGGTTAATTTTTTGTTGAGCACGCTTTTTAGAGTTGGAATATATCTATTTGGCGAGATAGATGGCGGTAAAGAACGATTGATAGAGCCAGAAGTCAAACTGGAGCTGAAATTGGCACTAGTTACAATACCATTATCGATTTGTTCCCAAGTATAAGTTAGGTTATCACCACTATTAGAATCGGTGGCACTTCCTTTTAAAACATAAGGTGTTCCTTGTGGAATGGTATAATTATTTCCAGCATTTGCTATGGGGGAATTATTGGAAATTGCCGTAGTTGTTTGGCAGTTTTTGGTACTTAAATTAGTTAATATCTGTTTGATGCTTTGGTAATGGAAGTATGGGTCGCTATGTAATTGAATGTTATCTAAATCGGTAACTCCAGCATACGCCATAATGGTACTTCCACTTCCAGGTTCAGATTGAACATTATTAGAACTTTCATTTGTATAAGACCAAGTATGACTAGCTCCCATTTGATGTCCAATTTCATGAACTACAAAATCTAAATCAAACGTATCGCCTTCGGGAATATCATTCGCAGGTGATGTGTAGGCACTGCCTTTTGAACCATTCACACAAACACAACCTATACATCCTGCATTTCCACCACCACCAGAAGCTCCAAATAAATGCCCAATGTCATAAGCCGGCTCACCAATAACAGTGGTTAAAGTATTCTGAAGCTGAATATTCCATCCATTGGAATTGTTTGCATTATCTTCATCGGTTCCAATATCGGCATCAGAGTATGGGTCTGTACTAGGATTAGTGTAAATTAACTGAGGGGCATTTACAAGTTCGAAAGTAACCGCCATATCGGTTTCAAAAATATCATTCACCCTATTTAAAGTAGCATTGATACCAGCGAGCGCATCAGCAACCGTTCCGCCAAAATAATTAGTATATTCTCCTGTTACAGAAATAGCGATTCTAAATTTTTGAAGGGTTTGGTTATTTGCGCCCCCTTCATTAATCGTTGTTTTTGAAACGTTGCTATTTTTATTGAGTGTTTCGTTTAAGTCATCAATAGTTTGACATTCAAAGGAGTCAATATTATTATTTTTAGAGTTTTTACTGTATAAAATGTACTGATTGGAATTTTTAGTAGTTGGTTCCATAAAAATAGTTGGCTTATCTACATAAGAAACCATGGTTTTGATACCTAGATGCGAGACACTCATTCGTATTCTTGTATCGGGGTTTTCAAGACTGTAACCAACATACGATTTAATATCTGGAAATTTTTCAGCCAATTCTGGGGAAAATACAGAAGCTTCAAAAATGTTAAATAATTCTAATTCACCATGTTGCCCTGGAATGGCTACAATCGTATTATTTCGTTTCGTTTTAGCCGTTCTTTGTGATGCACCCGCTATGGATTGTTTCAGCAAAACGGCATTTAGTTCAAAATACCCAACCCTGTTTTCGTTTAAATGATATTTAGAAATCTTTTCAGGATTCTTAACATTTTGTAATTTTTTCCAAGAAGAATTTTGTGCTATTACTGAAAAGCCAAACAAAAACATTGCTATTGAAAAAACATAATGTAGTTTTGCTTTCATAAGTAGAAATTATTGTTTTCAAAGGTAATTGGTACCGCCTTTTATTTACTGGTGTTTTTTAAAACGTTTATTAATGGCGATTTCATAAAAATAATTAGGGCAATTTTTTTAACCTTTGTCAAACAAATCTAATTTTTTTAATTCAGATTAGCAATTTATTCTTTTACATGGGAATTCTCCAAAATATTAAAACTTATAACTCTAAAGAACCAACCGTAGTAACCATAGGCACGTTTGATGGTGTTCATGTAGGGCATCAAAAAATCATTAAACGCTTAGTGAATGCTGGCATTAATGCTCAGTTAAAATCTGTTATACTTACCTTTTTTCCGCATCCGCGAATGGTTTTGCAAAAAGATACAGGCATAAAACTGATTAATACGATTGATGAACGTAGCGAGATTTTAAATTCGTTAGGACTTGATTACCTTTTGGTTAAAAAATTTACCAAGGAATTCTCTAGACTTTCAGCAGAAGACTTTGTGAAGAAAATTTTGGTCGACAAACTGAACGCTAAAAAAGTGATTATTGGTTACGATCATAGATTTGGAAGAAACCGAAATGCAGATATTGAAGATTTAAAACTGTTTGGTGAAAAATACGATTTTGATGTTGAAGAAATTTCAGCAAAAGATATTAACGATGTGTCGGTTAGCTCTACAAAAATAAGAACCGCTTTAAACGAAGGAAACATTACCAAAGCAAATATGTTTTTAGGCTATAGTTTTATGCTAACGGGTACAGTAAACAAAGGAAAAGGTCTGGGCAAAAAATTAGGGTTTCCCACAGCGAATATAATTATTGAAGAAGATTATAAATTAATTCCTAAATACGGATCGTACATAGTAAGTTCCCTGGTTAATGAACAATTGGTTTATGGTATGATGAATATTGGCATGAATCCAACCGTTAATGGCGAAACAGAAAGCATAGAGGTTCATTTCTTTGATTTTGATGACACTATTTACAATAAAAAAATTCAAATTAATTTATTGAATCGTATTCGTGACGAACAAAAATTTGAATCGGTTGATGCTTTAAAAAACCAATTATTAAAAGACAAACAAGCATCAATCGATTATATCAAGTCTCAAGATATTTAACTGGAATATCTTGCTATTTTACATTTAAAATAAAGATCAATTATAGTCGCAATTCATTAAATTTGTCGCTTAAAAATTCAATAGATGTTACAGGTTCCTTTTATAAGAGAGAATAAAGATTTGGTTATTGCTGGATTAGCAAAAAGAAATATAGATGCTACAAGTAGCATTAATCAAGTCATTTCTTTGGATGAAGATAGAAGACGTATTCAAACCGAGTTAGATAATACCTTGGCGGAATCAAATACGCTTTCAAAAGAAATTGGCATTTTGTACAAATCTGGTGAAACACAGAAAGCCAATCTTTTGAAAGAGAAAACCGTTCAGCTAAAAGATGTTTCAAAAGAGCTTAACGATTCGCTTAATAACAAAGTTGAAGAGTTAAACCAACTACTTTATAAAATACCAAACGTTCCAAATAGTCTTGTCCCTAAAGGAAATTCAGAAACAGACAATGAAGAAGTGTATAGAGAAGGTGATATTCCTGTTCTATACGCTGGTGCTCAACCCCATTGGGAACTGGCAAAAAAGTATGACATAATCGATTTTGAACTTGGCAATAAAATTACAGGTGCTGGTTTTCCTGTTTACAAAGGCAAAGGCGCCAAATTACAACGGGCATTAATCACCTATTTTTTAGATAAAAATACAGCAGCAGGTTATACTGAATATCAATTGCCACATTTGGTTAATGAAGCGTCTGGTTTTGGTACGGGCCAATTGCCCGATAAAGAAGGGCAAATGTACCATGTTACCGAAGACAATTTGTATTTAATACCAACGGCAGAAGTGCCTGGAACCAATATTTTTAGGGATGTTTTGCTAAATGAAAGCGATTTACCCATTGGTATTACAGGTTATACACCATGTTTCCGTCGGGAGGCAGGAAGTTATGGCGCACATGTTAGAGGATTAAACAGATTGCATCAATTCGATAAAGTTGAAATTTTAAGAATTGAGCATCCAACACAATCTTACAAAGCACTAGATGGCATGGTGAACCATGTAAAAACCATTTTGCAAGAACTAAAATTACCTTACAGAATATTAAGATTATGTGGTGGCGATTTAGGATTTACTTCAGCGTTGACTTACGATTTTGAAGTGTTTTCCACAGCACAAGATAGATGGTTGGAAATTTCTTCTGTATCAAATTTTGAAACCTTTCAAGCCAATCGTTTAAAATTGCGTTTTAAAAATAGTGATGGTAAAAATGAATTGGCGCATACACTTAACGGAAGTTCGTTAGCACTTCCAAGGGTTTTGGCAGGCATTTTGGAAAATTATCAAACCGAAAAAGGCATCGTTATACCAGACGTTTTACAACCGTACACAGGTTTTAAAATAATCGATTAATCACCCTAAAAAAGAACATAAATCTTACATATTTTGTTGTAAAAAACATATTTCAACGATTAAGTGCGATATATTAACGTTGTTTAACGATTTTTATTAACTTTTCTTGGAGTTTTAAAAGATATTTCTCAAGTTAGCTGAACCAAACATATACAAGCCTACTAACCATGAAAAATCTTATGCGAATTGTTCTTTTAATTACATTAATTTTCTTCGCTAGCAAGGTTTTGTTTTCAGATTTTGAAGCCACAAAAACTGAAAATAAAATAACTGCAATTGTAAGTAAATAAAAAGTTTATTAGAAGATTGTCCCCAATCGATTCACGCTATCGTTTTTAATAATGATGGATAAATAGTTAATAGACATTTATTTTGATTGGTTAGTGCCCGAATTTTATTCGGGCATTTTTTATAAAAAGATTCACAATTTCTACAAGCCACATTTCTTATCTTTACAACATGAGGGGTATTTTAATAATATGTTTTATAGTATGTTGTACCAATGCATTTTCGCAAAATGATGCCTTGGCGAACGAATATTATAAAAATGGCGATTTCGAGAAAGCATTATTAGAATATAAAAAACTATATGCGCAATCGCCATCAAACATTAATTACATAAGCCAAATGGTGTCCACGTATCAGCAGCTAGAACAGTATGATGAATCGGAAACCTTTTTGTTGAAACTATTGGAAAGATTGAATTATCCAGCCTTTTTAGTTGAACTGGGCTATAATTATCAGTTAAAAAACGATTTACAAAATGCAACCAATTATTATAACCAAGCACTATCAAGCATTGATGCGAATGTTAATAGTGTTTTTTCAATAGCCAGAAGTTTTCAAAGCCACTCGCTTTTAAGCGAAACCATTGCAGCATACGAGAAAGCCATGGTTTTAAAGCCTGACCTCAATTTTCAATTACAATTGGCCCAAATATATGGAGAGCAAGGTAACATTGAAAAAATGTTTACCAGCTATATAGAATTTGCTAAAAGTAATCAAGCAGCTTTGAGTATTATAAAACGCTCTATCAATGATTTTATAAGTGAAAACAGCACGAATGAAAATAATGTACTGCTAAGAAAAATTTTACTCAAAAACCTGCAGCAAGATCAAGATTTGATTTGGAACGATTTGCTTAGTTGGATGTTTATTCAACAAAAAGAATTTGGTAAGGCATTTGTTCAAGAAAAAGCCATTTTTAACAGGCAACCAGAAAGTTTAAATAGAATTGAAGAATTGGCTCAAATAGCACTTAGTGAAAATGAAAACGACATTGCTAAAGAGATTCTATCTTATATTATAGATACCGCGCAAGACACAGATACTTTGCTTAATGCCTATTATAACTTACTTCAACTAGAAACTGAATTAAGCTCAAAAAGCAATTATCAAACCATTAACAATCAATATTTAGAGTTATTTAAAAAGTTTGGCACCTTTGCCCAAACATTAAACCTTCAAATCGCTTATGGGCATTTTCTAGCGTTTTACATGAATGAAACCGATAAAGCCATCGCATTTTTAGAGAAAACCCTAGAACTTCCACTAACCGAACTAGAGCAAGCAGAAGTGAAGTTAGAGTTGGGAGATATTCTTGTTTTACAGGAAAATTTCAATAAGGCCTTAATATATTATACCCAAATTCAGCGAAACTTAAAAAACAGCACTATTTCTCAAGAAGCTAGATTTAAAGTGGCTAAAGCGAGTTATTATAAGGGCGATTTTAAATGGGCGGAATCCCAGCTTAAAATATTAAAAGCATCAACGTCACAGCTTATTGCCAATGACGCATTAGATTTAAAATTACTTATTAGTGATTATAAATATGAAGATTCACTTCAAACGGCATTAAAGCTCTATTCTAAAGCCGATTTATTAGCGTTTCAAAACAGAAATGATGAAGCCATTTCACTTTTAGAAAAAATATTGCAAGAACACAAAACCGAGCCAATTGTAGCTCAAGCCTTATTTAAACAAGCACAATTATTTGAAATTACAAAAGAACTCACAAAAGCAGAAGTCAATTACAATGCCATTATAGAAAATTATAGTGATGGTATTTTAATCGATAATGCTTATTATGCTTTGGCAGAGTTGTATGAGAACCATTTAAACCAGTCCGAAAAAGCAAAAGCCTTGTACGAACAAATTATTTTTAACCATCCCGACAGTATTTACTTTGTGGAGGCCAGAAAAAAATATAGGGCTTTGCGGGGTGATGCTATTAATTAGATTTTTAGAAAGTTAGACTTTCTTAGACAATTAGATTTTTAGACAGTTAGACCAGCACCCAAGACCGAGCACCTAATACCCATCAACCATAAACCAACACCCATGATTATATACAACGTCACATCCAATATAGATGAAACCATTCACGACGAATGGCTTACATGGATTAAAGAACATATTCCGCAAGTATTAGCAACAGGAAAGTTTGAAAAAGCAACCCTCACCAAAGTGTTGGTTGATGAAGAGATGGGTGGTGTTACCTATTCGGTTCAATATAAATCCTATTCGCGAGAAGCGTTAGATGCATTTTATAGGGAGGATGCTCCTGCTTTTAGATCTGAAATTTCAAAAAAATTTGGAGATAAAATGTTGGCATTTAGAACCGAACTGGAAATTATAGATGAATATTCGGTGACGTTCAAATAGCTTTTGTCAATCTTGCTGCGGTTGGAATCCATTTTAAAATGTAATTTAGCATCTAAATTCATGAATCCGTGGCAAACAACCCCAACCAGCATCAAGTAAAAGCCAAAAAGCATTTAGGACAGCATTTTCTGAATGATGAAAGCATTGCAGAAAAAATTGCTGACACCTTATCTTTAGAAAACTATAAAACCGTTCTGGAAATCGGCCCCGGTATGGGTGTTTTAACCAAGTATTTGTTAGAAAAAGATGTTACGACGCATGTTATTGAGATAGACCCAGAATCTGTAGAATATCTTAAAGCAAACTACCTTAGTCTAGCTTCCAGAATCATAGAAAAAGATTTTTTAAAGTACGATTTAAACCTTATTTTTAAAGGACAGCCTTTTGCCATTATTGGAAACTTTCCTTATAATATCTCCACACAAATCGTTTTTAAAGTATTGGAAATGAGAGATCAAATTCCAGAGTTCTCAGGCATGTTTCAAAAGGAAGTCGCAGAACGTATTTGCTCTAAAGAAGGTAGTAAGGTATATGGTATTTTATCGGTTCTAACCCAAGCGTTTTATAAGGCGGAATACTTATTCACGGTGCCACCAAATGTATTCAGTCCGCCGCCAAAAGTAGATTCAGGTGTTTTAAGACTCACAAGAAAAGACGATTATTCATTACCATGTGATGACGGGTTATTTTTTAAAGTTGTAAAAGCAGCATTTCAACAACGCAGGAAAACAATTCGTAACAGTTTAAAAACATTCAATTTAAGTGATAATTTAAGAGAAGATAGTATCTTTGACAAGCGTCCGGAACAGTTAAATGTTCAGCAATTTTTAGAGCTTACAACACGTATTGAAAAGGATTTAAACTAGTTGTCACTTCGAGTGATTTTGAAGCATTCAAAATAGTATCGAGAAGTTTTTAATAGAATGCAAGAAGAAAAAGAAAATATACAATTCGAGCTTACTGATGAACTCATTCAACAAGTGGAGCAACTTATCGCAGCCAGAAAAGATAAGGAGCTCAAAAAGTTATTAGATGAGTTTCATTACGCCGATATTGCCGAAATTTTAGATGAACTTAATCTAGAAGAGGCCGTGTATATTATCAAGTTACTGGACTCTGAAACGACTTCAGAAATCTTAATGGAACTTGATGAAGACAATAGGGAAAGGGTTCTAAGAAATCTGTCTTCAAAAGAAATTGCCGAAGAAATTGAAGAGCTTGATACCGATGATGCTGCCGATATTATTTCCGAACTTCCTGAAGAACGTCAACAAGAAGTTATTTCACACATTGAGGACGAAGAGCATAAAGCTGAAATCCGTGAGCTTTTGGCTTATGATGAAGATACGGCGGGCGGACTCATGGCAAAAGAGTTAGTTAAGGTTTACGAAACCTGGACGGTTGCTGGATGCATGCGACGCATACGAGGGCAAGCCAAGGAAGTTACCCGAGTGCATTCTATTTATGTAGTTAATAAAAAAAACAAATTGATAGGGCGTCTTTCTTTAAAAGACCTTATTGTTGCCAAAAGCGATCAAAAAATTTCAGAGATTTATATTCCTAGTTTCGATTATGTAAACGTTCATGATGATGTTGAAGATGTTGCAAAAGTGATGGCAAAATACGATTTGGAAGCCATTCCCGTAGTCGATGAAAACATGATTTTATTGGGAAGAATCACCATTGATGACATTGTGGATGTCATGAAAGAAGAAGCCGATAAAGATTACCAATTAGCGGCAGGTATTACGGGCGATGTAGAAGCTGATGATACCATTTGGGAACTTACAAGAGCACGTTTGCCATGGTTGCTTATTGGGATGTTTGGGGGCATTGGTGCAGCAAGTATTATCAACGGATTTAGCGATGCTATGTTAAAATTTCCAGCACTTTTAATGTTTATTCCGTTAATACAAGCAACCGCAGGAAATGTTGGGGTACAATCCTCAGCCATTATAGTGCAAGGTCTCGCCAACGATTCTATTGATGGCAGTATTTTAAAACGCCTCCTGAAAGAATTTTTATTAGGTTTGGTAAATGGACTTGCCATTGCGTTTATAGTATTAATCATTAGTCACTTTGTATTTCAAACAACCTATTTAGAGTCTTTAACCATTTGTGTAGCCCTTATTTCGGTTATTATTATGGCAGCATTAGTAGGTACCTTTATCCCAATATTTTTAGACAAACGCGGGATAGATGCCGCCGTAGCCACAGGGCCATTTATTACGACAAGCAACGATGTATTTGGTATATTAATGTACTTTTTAATTGCTAAACTTATTTTAGGGTTTTAATATTCTTTGTCAATCAAAACTTGTTTCAGCATCACATGAAAATCCTTCACCTAGATACCAATCATGAACTTTTAATAAATCAGTTAAACGATTTAGGGTTCACTAATCATGAAGATTACACGTCTTCAAAAGAAACTATTGAAGCTAGAATTTCAGATTATGATGGTATTATTTTAAGAAGCAGATTCACAATAGACAAATCATTTCTGGATGCAGCTAAAAACCTAAAATTCATTGGACGTGTTGGTGCCGGATTAGAAAATATAGACGTTGAATACGCAAAAGTCAAAGGCGTGGAGTTGATTGCAGCACCGGAAGGCAATAGAAATGCCGTTGGTGAACATGCTCTAGGTATGTTGTTGTCTCTTTTTAATAAACTAAATAAGGCTGATGCCGAAGTGCGACAAGGTAAATGGTTGCGGGAAGCCAATCGTGGCGTGGAATTGGATGGAAAAACCGTTGGCATTATTGGTTATGGAAATACAGGAAAATCCTTCGCGAAAAAATTAAAAGGGTTTGATGTTGAAGTATTGTGTTATGATATTTTAGACGACGTAGCCGATGAAAATGCCAAGCAAGTGTCGCTTCAAGAATTACAAGAACAAGCAGACGTGGTCAGTTTACACACTCCACAAACAGTGTTAACGCTGAATATGATAAATACTGTATTAATAAATCAATTTAAAAACCCCTTTTGGTTTATTAATACAGCGCGTGGTAAAAGTGTGGTGACGGCCGATTTGGTTTCGGCATTAAAATCTGGAAAAATTCTTGGTGCCGGATTGGATGTGTTGGAATATGAAAAAACATCGTTTGAAGCCCTGTTTTCTTCTGAAATGCCAGAAGCTTTCCAATATTTAATAAACGCAAAAAATGTTATTTTATCACCTCATGTAGCGGGTTGGACTGTTGAAAGCAAAGAAAAATTGGCGCAAACTATTGTAGATAAAATCAAAGCTAAGTTTTGTTAACTTTGCCAACTAAATCAAAAAAATAAACTATGGATATTTTAAGTTTTATAAGTGGAAACGGTCTTTTTCTTTTATTAGGAATTGTACTAATTGTGGTTTACTTTATAAACCGTAGAAAAAGAAGATAATTATCGGGTTTTTAGCCAACCAGTAATACTTAATCGCTCCTTATTGACAGGTCTTACCTCGTGTTCAATAATTTGGCTTTCAAAAATAACAACGCGACCAGGAAGTGGATAAATAATTTTTTCGGTTTGTTCGCCGTTCTCATCTAGATACAACACCAATTCACCACCATTTTCAGGTAGCCATCCATCTTCATTCAAATAACATACAAACGATAGTTTGCGTCGGTCATCATTTTGAAACGTATCAATATGCCGTTTGTAAAAAGTCCCTTTTGGGTATAAAGCATAATGGAATTCTTTGTGTAAAATACCTAAAAAGCAAGTTCTATTAAGATAGTTTATTAGATTATTTATGTTGTTGAAAAACAAGAGTTCAGAAGCATCTGCTTGAGTTTCATCCATCCATAAAATCACATCGCCTCTAATAGATTTTACAATGGTTTCTTCAAAACGATTACCAATAGCGGCTTTTTTAAAAGCATTCTCTTCATGTTTTTTAAGCAACGATTGCCTTAAAATAGCAACGTCTTCCGCAGAGAAAAAATCCTCCACAATACTATATTTCTTAGATAAAATATCAGTAATAATAGCTTCGTAAAGCGGATTTTCAACAAACTCAATATTCTCAAAAAGATGACTCATCCAATAATAAATATCAATTAGTAGTCAAAAGTAATCTAAAAACAAATTGCTTTTACAAAATGAATATCTTTGCAAAACAAATACAACTTTGATGAGTAACATACGCATTACAAAACAATTTTCTTTTGAAACGGGGCATGCCCTTTATGGTTACGATGGTAAGTGTAAAAACGTGCATGGGCATAGTTATAAGCTTTCGGTAACTGTTATTGGAACACCCATTACAGACACTAATCACGTTAAGTTTGGAATGGTGATTGATTTTAGCGATTTAAAAAAAATCGTGAAGGAAGAGATTGTAGATGTGTTTGATCATGCCACTGTTTTTAATAAAAACACGCCCCACGTAGAACTCGCCAAAGAATTGGAAAATAGGGGGCACAACGTACTATTGGTAAATTATCAGCCAACCAGCGAAATGATGGTGATTGATTTTTCAAATAAAATAACCAAACGATTACCAAATCATATAAAATTACATTCATTAAAGCTTCAAGAAACCGAAACATCGTTTGCCGAATGGTATGCGTCAGATAATGCTTAACGCAAAAAAACATTTTCTATATTTACATCATGCAAATACCTGAAGGCAAGAAAATATACTTCGCATCCGATAATCATTTAGGAGCTCCAACTATAGAAGCTTCACGACCACGTGAAAAAAAGTTTGTCGCTTGGTTAGACACCATAAAACAAGATGCAGCAGCTATTTTCCTTTTAGGGGATCTATTCGATTTTTGGTTTGAATATAAAAAAGTCGTGCCAAAAGGTTTTACAAGAACCTTAGGCAAATTGGCAGAAATTAGCGATTTAGGAATCCCAATCTACTATTTTGTCGGCAACCATGATTTATGGATGCACGGCTATTTTGAAGAAGAACTTAACATTCCCGTTTACCATAAACCACAAGAATTCACGTTTAATGACAAGGTTTTTTTTATTGGTCATGGTGATGGTTTAGGCCCTGGGGACAAAGGGTACAAGCGCATGAAAAAAGTATTTACCAATCCGTTTTTTAAATGGGTGTTTATGTGGGGCCATCCCGATATTGGTATGCGAATCGCACAATACTTATCTGTAAAAAACAAACTGATTTCGGGTGAAGATGATGCTACTTTTTTAGGCGAGGATAAAGAATGGTTGGTACAGTACAGCAAAAAGAAATTAGAAAGCAAACATCGCGATTATTTTGTGTTTGGTCACCGTCATTTACCTTTGGAAATTCAATTAAATGACACTTCTAAATACATCAATCTTGGGGATTGGATTACGTATTATACGTACGGTGTTTTTGATGGGGAAGAATTTTTGCTAAAGCAATATTAAGTATTCGTTTACTCATTTAGCATAGCTTTTTTCAAAACAGCATACATTAATCTGCAATTGATGACGCAACCTTTTTAATTTATTAACATCTATTAGTTAGTGGAATAGTATTAATATCTAATTCAATAATTATGAAAGTAATATACTGTGTTTTTATTCTTCTTTTTCTTTCTTGTCAAAAGGAAGATATTAATCCAATTGAAGATGTAAGTTTAATTGGAAAATGGACAGAAATTATTGAAGCAAAGCCTCAAGGGCTCTTAATTTATGAGCTTACTTTAAATACCAATTCTACATTCATATTAAAAATAAATCAATTTGGTATTTATCCAACCCAAAGCAATCAAGACATATCAGCTTGGACCGAGTTTTCGGGAACTTTTGAACAAAAACCCCCTAATACTTTAATTTTAAAAGCGGGAGAATATAGTTGGTGGGATGATTTTTATGATATGACACCAATATCGGAGGCATCAAATGCCCAAGTATTTGAGAATTGTACTTATAAAATAATAAATGACACCCTAGAATTAACTTATACAACATATCCAGCGGATTCTCCAATAGAGACTAAAAAGGTATTAACTAAGGTTAAGTGATGTGATATCACAAAGATTAAGCTTCTCTTTGATGTTCCTCAATATCTTTTGTTAAATCCAATTTTCTAAAGGAAGGCGATACAATGCCTGTTGTTAAAACGGTGATTAGCGTCATCGTACCACCAAAAACCACGGCATTGACAGTTCCAAAAAGTTTGGCGGTTAAGCCACTTTCAAAAGCACCTAATTCGTTTGAAGACCCCACAAACATAGAATTTACAGATGATACACGTCCGCGCATGTGGTCTGGCGTTTTAATTTGCAGAATGGTTTGTCGCACCACCATAGACACGCCATCGGTGACACCACTAAAAAACAAGGCAACTACCGAAATCCAAAATATAGAGGACAACCCAAATACAATAATGCTAAGTCCGAACCCAAAAACGGCGACCAATAATTTCATGCCAGCATTTTTGCTAATCGGAATATGCGCCGTAATCATTAAGGTTATAAAAGCACCAACTGCAGGAGCGGCTCGTAATATACCAAAACCTTCACTGCCGACTTTCAAAATATCTTGGGCAAATATGGGCAAAAGAGCAATGGCTCCTCCAAATAAAACGGCTATCATATCCAAAGTCATCGCCCCCAAAATGGCTTTAGATTTAAAAACAAAACGCACACCTTCTTTTAAACTTTCAATCACAGGTTCTCCAATTTTGGGATTTAAAATAGGTTTGCGTTTTATTTGAAGCAATATGATTAAGGATAAAACAACCAACCCGAAAATAATGCAAAGCGACCAGTGCACACCCATCCATCCAATAGAGAAGCCTCCAAAAGCTGGGCCTAAAACCGATGCCATTTGCCATGTAGAACTGTTCCATGTGGCGGCATTTGGATAGGCTTTTTTTGGAACAATTAAAGCGATTAGAGAGAAAATCGTCGGGCCAAAAAAGGAACGCAAAAAACCGCCAAAAAAAACGAGTGCGTAAATGCTGTATAAAATGGTTTTTGTAGACCAATCTGCTACTATTTTAGGCCAAGTAAGTAAAAACAACCCCAAACTGATTAATGAAAAAGCAGCAATGCACAAGGCCAACAGATTTCGTTTTTCTTTTTGATCTACAATATGACCAGCAAATAATGCCATGGTAAATGCGGGGATTATTTCCATTAAACCAATCATACCTAAAGATAGAGGATCTTTAGTTAAAGAATATACTTGCCATTCTATAACTATAAACTGCATAGACCATCCAAATATTAGAACAAATCGGACCAATAAAAAAATATTGAATTCTTTAAAGCGCAGTGCAGCGTAAGGATCTATTTTTGACATATTTACTCTCTAATATCCCTTAATTTAAGTTGAAGAGAGACATTGCCCTGCCATGTATTTTCATCAATGGAATAAACGGCTTTAAATGTTTTTTTATCACAGATGATATCCATTTTATCTCCCATGCCAAAACCAATGGCGACAAAACTATTGGATTGTGGTTGAGTGACCGTCATTCTTAAATGGGTTTTGTCTTCGCCCACACATTTCCCATAACCGGTGTCTTTCAAGTTTTCGGTCATAAAAACAGGCGTCATATTTTCTGGACCAAAAGGCGCAAATTGTTTTAAAACCCTATAAAATTTAGGTGTGATATCTTCTAGATTTATTTGGGCATCTATTTTGATTTCGGGAATCAGTAAGTTTCTATCGATGGTTTTAAAAACCTCATCTTCAAAAGCTTGTTTAAAGGCTTCGTAGTTTTCTTTCTTAAGGGTTAACCCAGCAGCATATTTATGACCACCAAATTGTTCAAGATATTCGCTACAATTTTCCAAGGCATTGTATATATCAAAATCCCTTACTGACCGTGCCGAAGCAGCCAGTTTATCGCCACTTTTGGTGAAGACCAACGTAGGGCGGTAGTAAGTTTCTGTTAATCTAGAAGCCACAATACCAATAACACCTTTATGCCAGTTTTCGTTATAAACAACAGTAGTAAGGCGTTCCTGTTCTTTTTGTTCTTCAATTTGTTTAAGAGCTTCTTGTGTAATAAGTTTATCTGCTTCACGGCGGTCTAAATTATAAGTGTTAATTCCTGAGGCTTGTTGGGCGGCTAATGTATCATCTTTTTCAGTTAATAAAGCCACGGCAAAATTACCATGTTCCATACGGCCGGCCGCATTGATTCTTGGTGCCACAATAAAAACAACATCGGTTATTGTAAGTTCTGTTTTTTCAATCTGATTTAAAATAGCTTTAATCCCAGGTCTCGGATTTGTATTGATTACTTCCAAACCAAAATAAGCCAAGGTTCTGTTTTCTCCGGTAATTGGGACAATATCGGCACCAATGGCAGTGGCAACCAAATCTAAATATTCGGTTAAATCCTCAGCGGTTTTACCTTCTTTTAAAATCAATGCTTGAATGAGTTTAAAACCAACACCACAACCACATAACTCTTTATAAGGATAGTTGCAATCGTCTCGTTTTGGGTCTAAAACAGCAACGGCATTTGGGAGTTCAGCCGATGGTCTATGGTGATCACAAATAATAAAGTCGATTCCTAAATTTTTAGCATAATCCACTTTTTCAATGGCTTTTATACCGCAATCCAGTGCAATAATAAGCGTAAAATCATTTTCCAAAGCAAAGTCGATGCCTTTATATGAAACACCGTAACCTTCATCATATCTGTTGGGAATATAGGTGTAAATTAAGGGATGGATTGTTTTTAAATACGAAGACATTAAGGCTACGGCTGTGGTGCCATCGACATCATAATCGCCATACACCAAAATATTTTCTTTATTGGCGATGGCTTTTTCAATGCGTTCAACAGCTTTGTCCATATCTTTCATTAAGAATGGATCGTGTAAATCACTTAAACTCGGTCGGAAAAATCGTTTAGCATCTTCATAAGTTTCAATGCCTCGCTGTAATAATAGCGTAGCAATCACATCATCGACTTGAAGCGATTTTTTTAAATCTGCCAGTTTTGTGGCATCTGGTTTTGGTTTAAGTGTCCAACGCATAATCCTTTTTTATTGCCCTAAAAGGAAATTAATTTAGATTTTAAAATGTCTTTCTTTGAAGCAGTCCATTCTTCTTTCAAGATACTAAATAATACGGCGTCACTTCTCTTTTTATTGTCTTCTGAAGGGAAGATTCCTCTAAATTTACCTTCTTCAACACAACCTACGCTTTTCATGGCATTAATACTTCTACTATTTTCAGCATAAGCCGCTAATCCAATTCGTTCCATTCCCATTTGGTTAAAAGCAAATTCAAATAATAAATATTTACAATGTTTATTCAATCCTGTGCCTTGAAATTTTTTACCATACCAAGTATAACCCAATCGGGTTGCCTGAAGACTAAAGTTAATATCCGAAAGTCTTGTGCAACCTGCAAATTCGTTAGTCCTCCTGTCAATAACTATAAAGGGATATTCTTTTTTGTTTTCTCTATTTTGAATAGTTTCTTGAATATATTTGGTCAAATTTTCAACACCATCTCCTTTTATGAAGGAATATTTCCAAATTCCTGATTCATTCGCAATTTGTAATAGGTTGGAGACGTCTTCCATTTGCAAAGGTCTTAAACTTACAATATGATCTTCAAGAATATAGTCTTTGGAAAAATCGAAAGCACTCATTTGTTATTTTTTGTGAAAATGTGTTTCTACTTTCAACTCAGAAAATTGTCTAAACATTTCCATAACGCCACAATATTTTTCTACCGATAAATCGACAGCGCGCTGCAATTTTTTCTCATTCAAATCACTTCCAAAAAAGTGAAAATGCATAGCAACTTTGTCGTAATATTTTGGGTCTTCTTCGGTTAGATTGGCATCGATTTCAATTTTAAAATCAGCAACCTCCAATTTCATTTTTTTTATAAGCGATGCCACATCCAATCCAGAACAGCCCGCCAATGCAGAAAGCATCAAGGCTTTTGGTCTGTAGCCTTCCGCTTGTTCACCATTTTCTGGAGTTGCTTCAATATATAATTTGTTTCCTGAAGGGTTTGTACTTTCAAACTTCATGTTGCCCAACCAGGTTGTTGTAATATGATTTGTCATTATTTTCTGAATTTTTTTTCGTTACTTGTAACACAAAATTACGTATTAATTCACTAATTATGGTTATGAATATACATCCTAAAAACCCTTTTAATTATATTTTCTGTTTCATTTTTTTAGTGCTTAGTTGTGCTGAAAAAACGGAAAAAAGCGGTTCAAATTTTGTTTTAATCTCCAAAAACTCCTATACAATTGATTCTTATAACGGAATTGGTATTTATAGACTAGACAAAACAAGAGAGTTAATGGATGGCTATTATGTTGTAGGGGATAAGTTTTCTAAATGGGAAGAATTTAGAGTAGAAAAAGGAATTTTAAATGGTGATTATATTGTGTTTCATTCAAACGGAGAAATTTTTACCCATTCCGTTTATCAAATGGGAAAATTACATGGAGAGGAAAAAACAAATTATTTATCTGGAAAATTAAAGAGGGTTAATTTTTATAATAACAATGTTCTTTATGGCAAAAGCATGGAGTACTTTGAAAATGGAAACGTAATGGGAGAGTTTAAAATTGAATATGGAAAGGTAGTGGAGTCTATAATCTATAATAACATAGGACAAATTAATGCTCAAACATTTATTAAAGATGGTAAAACAATTACACAAAGTATTTTAAATGGAAAAATTTTGACTGAGCGGATTTCTTCTAATTATGATAATTTTGAAGCTATAAAGTTTTATAATGATAGTGGCAGTGTTAAAGCTTATTTAAGAATGCTTGAAGAAGAAGATAATTTCTACTTAATAGAGATGGATAATATCGGTAATGAGATGAATAGAATAAACTTAAAAACGAATCCACAAGAAGCTTTAAAATATCAAGAATACCTTAAAAGTTTCTAAATTCTACTGTGATACTGTTTTAAAGTTCATTATGTTATTAAGCAACACATCAAACACATTGTTGCTTCTCTCTAAGAGGCATACTATCAAACACCAATCCTTCAAACCCCGTTTTCATAAAGTTTCTAATATTTTGGTGTCCTGTGCCATTTAAATTATTTAAAACTTCTTCAAAATAGTATTTGCCAAAACATGCTAAAGTCTCATTTTTAGTAAATCCTTGTAGTTTTGCAAATGCCAATAATTTGCAGGAACCTGAATTTTCACCAACTTTATTATATAACTCACCATTTTTAAAAGCGGTAGGTTTAAACATGTAGTTTGATTCAATAACACTTATGGTGTCTGTAAAGTCAATGTCTTTTGGAGCTGTTTTTAATTTATTTAAAAATGCTTCTAATGTCATAATTATTTATTTTTTCCACCAACACAAATAACAATCTCTCCTTTGGGTGGCTTATTGGTATAATAATCTAAAACTTCTTTGGCTGTGCCGCGGATGGTTTCTTCATACAATTTGGTAAGTTCTCTGGATACAGACACTTGCCTATCTTCACCAAAATACTCACAAAAATGGGCTAACGTTTTGACTAGTTTATGCGGACTTTCGTAAAAAATAATGGTTCTAGTTTCTTCAGCAAGGAATTGCAATCGGGTTTGTCGCCCTTTCTTAACAGGCAAAAAGCCTTCAAAAACAAACTTATCGTTTGACAATCCTGAATTTACCAATGCAGGTACAAAGGCTGTCGCGCCTGGCAAACAATCGACTTCAATACCATGCTCAATACAAGCCCGGGTTAATAAAAATCCAGGATCGGAAATAGCGGGTGTTCCAGCATCGCTGATTAATGCAACGGTAGTTCCAGCTTTTAATTTATTAATTAAATTTTCAATCGTTTTATGCTCGTTGTGCATATGGTGTGATTGCATGTGTGTGGAAATTTCAAAATGCTTTAAAAGTTTTCCAGAGGTTCGGGTATCTTCCGCAAGAATTAAATCAACCTCTTTTAAAACATCTAAGGCCCGAAGCGTGATGTCTTTTAAATTTCCAATTGGCGTTGGTACAATGTAAAGTTTACCCATTATTTAAAACTTACGCTCAATAATGCCCATAAAACGTTCTTCAAATTCTTCTTTGCCTGTCCAATTATTATAATCGGGTTTTACAATATTACGAATGAAATTCGAAGCTTCATCTAAAGAATTAAAGGTGTTCAATTGTGATAATACGCGCTCATAATCTTCATGTTTGCCATTAAATAAATGCTTAATAAAGGCAATTTTATCATTCAGTCCAATATGTATGCCGCCAATTTTTAGCTTATCGTTTAAAGATTTTTTTTCTGTGCCGTTTTGGATTTTTGAAACAGGCTCAAAAATGGGCATATTTCTAAAGTCGGCCGTAATATCATCAAAATCGTTTTTTAAAGGATCTTTTTTTTCAGTAAGGGATTCTAGTACAGCATCAACATGTTCTGGTTTATCGGGCATTTGCGATACCATGTCTTTAATGGTTTCCATGCCTCGTTCCATAATGTTATCGTCTTCAATCTCATCCAAATTGATATATATTTTATCTTCTATTTCAATAGAGTCACTTATTTTATTGTTAAAAGATTCATCCAACATACCAAAAAATGAGGTATCACTACCAATAGTTGGCATGCTATTTTCAAAATTTTCATAGGCAAACTTTAAAACCGACAGTTTTTCAAAAAGCACTTTGGCTTCATCATGCATTTTAATAACATCTTCCTTTCCTTTTAATTTAAGAATTCTGTGTGCAATACTAACAAGCTCAGATTCTAGCTTCTTTTTCATGTGTTTTTATTTATTGTTTTTTAATGGTCACAGGCTACATCCATATAATCTTTTGCAAGTGATATGCTGTTTTTAGCAATGGATGTTTATTTTCAAATTAATACTATTTGGGCTTTTGATTTTTAATAAATTTATGTCACCTTTATACGAACGAAAAAAGGCTTTATTTTAGTGTTAAAATTACGAAATGTTTCTTGAAAATACGGTAAATCATAAAGAACAATTTGGGTGGATTGAAGTTATCTGTGGTTCCATGTTTTCTGGAAAAACGGAAGAATTAATCCGCAGGCTTAAGCGTGCACAATTTGCAAAACAAAAAGTTGAGATTTTTAAACCAGCTATTGATGTGCGTTACAACGAAGACAAAGTGGTTTCGCATGATGCCAATGAAATACGTTCTACGGCCGTTCCAGCAGCAGCTAACATTCCTATCCTAGCCGATGGTTGTGATGTAGTTGGCATTGATGAAGCCCAGTTTTTTGATGATGAAATTGTTCGCATTTGCAACGATTTGGCCAATAAAGGCGTACGCGTTATTGTGGCAGGATTGGACATGGATTTTAAAGGCAATCCGTTTGGCCCCATGCCTAATTTAATGGCTACAGCCGATTATGTTACCAAAGTGCATGCGGTTTGCACCAGAACTGGCAATTTGGCACAGTATAGTTATAGAAAATCTAAAAACGACAATTTGGTGCTTTTAGGCGAAACCGATGAATATGAGCCTTTAAGCAGAGCCGCTTTTTATAAAGCCATGACGCTCGACAAAGTTAGAAACATGAAAGTGAACGATCCAGAAGAAATCCCAAATAAACCAAAAGATACGAATGCCTAAAGCACAAGAAACCGTTTTAGAAATAGATTTAAACGCCCTAAAACATAATTTTGAGCACCTTAAATCCAAACTTAAAAATCACACCAAAATTTTAGCGGTTGTTAAGGCTTTTGCTTACGGAAGTGACTCTTGCGAAATAGCTACATATTTAGAAACCCTAGACGTTGATTATTTTGCGGTAGCCTATGCAAATGAAGGGGTTGCTTTAAGAGAAGCTGGTGTTACAAAACCTATATTGGTGCTACACCCCATAGCGGTTAATTTTAAAACGTTGATTAAATATTGTCTTGAGCCAAATTTATATAGTTCCAAAATTTTAGAAACATTTATTGAAGTTGCTACTCAAGAAAATCAAACCAATTATCCTGTACATATAAAATTCAACACTGGATTGAACCGATTGGGTTTTGATGAAAACGATATTGATTTTATTGCCAAAACATTAAAGGAAACATCAGTTGTAAAAGTCAAATCTTTGTTCTCACATTTAGCCGCTAGCGAAGATTTAAACGAAAGGGAATTTACGGTAAACCAAATTAATAAATTTAAAACCTATTCAGAAAAGCTTATTAATTTAATAGGATATGCCCCTATTCGCCATATGTGTAACACTTCGGGAATTTTAAATTATCCGGAAGCACATTTTGATATGGTTAGAACAGGCATTGGATTGTATGGTTTTGGAAATTCTGAAAAGGAAAGTAGAAACCTGAAGCCTATAGCGACTTTAAAGACCATTATTTCACAAATTCATACGATTGAAAAAGGGGAGTCTGTTGGTTATAATCGGGCGTTTAAAAGTGAGTCTTCACTAAAAACGGCAACGCTTCCAATTGGTCATGCCGATGGTATTAATAGAATTTATGGCAACGGAAAAGGATTTGTTACCATCAATGGAAAAAAAGCACCTATTGTTGGGAATGTGTGTATGGACATGATTATGGTGAACATCACCAATATTGATTGTCAAGAAGGTGATGAGGTGATTGTTTTCGGACCCGAATATACTTCAGCTGAAACTTTAGCCGAATCTGCTAGCACTATTTCGTACGAACTCATAACCTCCATATCTCAAAGAGTTAAACGTGTTTTGTTAAAATAATAACATTAGTAGATATTAACATTTGCCGATTTTTAACTATTTTAGTAGTTCACTAACTATAAAACCAATTTTATTATGGGAATGCTAAAAGAATTTAAGGAATTTGCAATGAAAGGCAACTTGGTAGATATTGCCGTTGCTTTTGTAATGGGTGCCGCTTTTAATAAAGTGGTCACAACATTTACAGGAGGAATTGTGTCACCACTTGTTGGATTGATTTTCCAATCCGATTTCAACGATTTAAAATACGTCATTACCCCAGGAACTCTTGATGAAGCAGGAAATGTGACGGGTGAAATAGCTGTTTTATATGGAAGTTTCATAACCAGTTTAATAGATTTTATTATTGTGGCATTTGTCATGTTTATGATTATAAAAGCGATTAACAAAATGAAAAAGAAAGAGGAGGCTGCTCCTGCACCTCCAGCGGGTCCAACCCAAGAAGAATTATTAATTCAAATCAGAGATTTGTTAAAAAAATAACAATATGTTAAATATATAACAACGTGTTATTTTTTGTTAAAAAGCCTTTGTTTATTGAAAACAGGGGCTTTTTTTTGATTTTAAAACAGAATTAATAATTAGTTTTGCCGAGTAATTTATTAAAAAGTAAAGAAATGAAAGTAGCTGTTGTTGGCGCCACTGGAATGGTGGGCGAAGTGATGTTAAAAGTATTGGAAGAACGTAATTTCCCTGTTACTGAATTATTGTTGGTAGCTTCAGAGCGTTCAGTTGGAAAAAAATTGACCTATAAAAATAAAGAGTACACCATTATTGGGTTGGCTGATGCTGTGGCGGCAAAACCTCAAATTGCTATTTTTTCTGCTGGTGGCGATACCTCTTTGGAATGGGCGCCTAAGTTTGCCGAAGCAGGAACTACTGTGGTTGATAATTCGTCTGCATGGCGCATGGATCCAACTAAAAAATTAATAGTTCCAGAAATTAACGCCAATGAATTGACCAAAGACGATAAGATTATTGCAAACCCAAATTGTTCAACGATACAAATGGTGTTGGCATTATCCCAACTTCATAAAAAATATAAAATGAAACGTATTGTGGTTTCAACTTACCAATCCGTTTCAGGAACTGGTGTTAAAGCCGTAAAACAATTAGAAAACGAGATTGCAGGTATAGAAGGAGATATGGCTTATCCGTATCCAATTAGTAGAAATGTGTTACCGCATTGCGATGTATTTTTAGAAAATGGCTACACTAAAGAAGAAATGAAATTGGCTAGAGAGCCTCAAAAAATATTTAACGACAAAACATTTTCGGTAACCGCTACGGCTGTTCGTGTCCCTACGTCTGGAGGACATTCAGAATCTGTTAACGTTCAATTTGAAAACGATTTTGATTTAGCAGATGTGAGACAAATCATCAGTGAAACGCCTGGTGTTGTTTTACAAGATAACACAGCAACCAACACCTATCCTATGCCTATGTTCGCGCATGATAAAGATGAGGTTTTTGTGGGACGTTTGCGTCGGGATGAATCGCAACCCAATACATTAAATATGTGGATTGTTGCCGATAATTTGAGAAAAGGTGCCGCAACCAACGCCATTCAAATTGCAGAATATTTAATTGCTAAAAAATTAGTGTAAACCTTTATTTATCTTAGTTAAACCAAAGCTTCTATGTTACATAGGAGCTTTTTTTTGCCTATTTTTGTTGTTAACCTACTTATATGAAAAAGATAATCCTATCTGTTTTTTTGCCCTTATAATATTATTAGATTGTAATAAAGAAATATCAAACGAAAAAGTGATTGAAATAAACTACCCTCTAACTAAAACCGTAGACAGTATTGATATCTATTTTGATGTTAAAGTTAACGATCCTTACCGTTGGTTGGAAGACGACAGAAGCAAAGAAACTGAAGCTTGGGTAAAAGCCCAAAATGTGGTTACCAATAGTTACCTTGATAATATTCCATTTAGAAAAGAACTTAAAGAACGTCTTTCTAATTTATGGAATTACGAAAAAATCGGCGCCCCTTTTAAAGAAGGAAACTACATGTATTTTTCCAAAAATGATGGCTTACAAAATCAATATGTGGTTTATAGGAAAAAAATAGGTAGTGAAGATGAAGAACTATTTTTAGACCCAAACACGTTTTCGAAAGATGGGACAACCTCTTTAGATACTTTAAGCTTTTCAAAAGATGGCAATATTGTCGCTTATTCTATTTCTGAAGGGGGTAGTGATTGGAGAAAAATTCTAGTCATGGATGCTGAAACTAAAAAGATTATAGAAGACACACTTATTGATGTAAAATTCACCCAGATATCTTGGTACAAGAACGAAGGCTTTTACTATTCTAGTTATGATAAACCTATGGGTAGTGAGCTTTCAGCAAAAACAGATCAACACAAAGTATATTACCATAAATTAGGAACACCCCAAAAAGAAGATACATTGATTTTTGGAGGCACTCCAGAAGAGAAACATCGTTATATATATGCTCATGTTACTGAAGACGATAAGTATTTAATTATAACACCTAGAATTTCAACATCAGGTAATAAACTTTTAATTAAAGATTTATCAGTTAATAATAGTCCGTTTATAACCATTTTGAATGATACAGAGAGCGATACTTCCATCATTGAAAACCATGGCAGCACATTATATTTGGTAACAAACTTAAATGTGCCCAATAAAAGGATTGTTAAAGTCGATGCTTCGAATCCAACGCCAGAACATTGGGTTGATGTCATAGCTGAAACAGAACATGTATTGAATGCTTCCGTTGGAGGGGGTTATTTTTTTGCTGAATATATGGTAGATGCCATCTCTAAAGTAAAACAATACGATTACAATGGTAAATTGATAAGAGATATAGAGTTACCGGGATTAGGAACAGCGTCTGGTTTTTATGGAAAAAAAGAAGATGTTACATTATACTATTCATTTACCAATTACAACACACCTTCTAGAATTTATTCGTTAAATACGCAAACAGGTAAAGCCACTTTACATTGGTCGCCAAAAATAGATTTTGACAGTAATGATTATGAAAGCAAACAGGTTTTTTATAATTCAAAAGATGGGACAAAAATCCCTATGATGATAACTTATAAAAAAGGCTTAGAACTTAATGGAAAAAACCCAACAATCCTTTATGGATATGGAGGTTTCAATATCAGTTTAACACCAACCTTTAGTATATCAAATGCTGTTTGGATGGAACAAGGGGGCATACTGGCCATACCAAATTTACGAGGCGGTGGCGAATATGGTCGTAAGTGGCATGATGAAGGAACACAATTGAAAAGGCAAAATGTGTTTGATGATTTTATTGCCGCGGCAGAATATTTAATAACAAACAAATACACATCTTCAAATTATTTGGCTTTAAGAGGTGGTTCCAATGGCGGTTTGTTGGTTGGCGCCGTTATGACTCAGCGTCCTGATTTAGCAAAAGTGGCACTGCCAGCCGTTGGGGTTTTAGATATGTTGCGTTATCATACATTTACCGCAGGAGCAGGTTGGGCTTACGATTATGGTACAGCCGAACAAAGCAAAGAGATGTTTGAATATATAAAAGGCTATTCCCCAGTTCATAATGTGAAAGCTGGTGTAGCATATCCTGCGACTTTAATTACAACCGGAGACCATGATGACCGTGTGGTACCAGCGCATAGTTTTAAATTTGCGGCTGAATTACAAAGCAAACAATCGGGTAATAATCCAACATTAATACGTATTGAAACCGATGCAGGTCATGGGGCTGGAACGCCTGTAAGCAAAATCATTGAGGAATATGCCGATGTTTTTGGATTTACACTTTTCAATATGGGTTTCAAAGTATTGCCTAGTAAAGTAAATGAAAAATTAAAGGATAATTAAAAAGTAAACCAAGATATTCTAAGGAATATTAAATAGCAAAAAACACTATAGCTTTACCAGATTTAGTGTTTATGTCATGTTGTTTACATTTTTTGAGTCTTATTTATAAGGCTTTTATTGCCCCCAAAAATGATAGATGACATAAATTATAACCAATCCAGTAAAAAGCAATACAATTCCAGCCAACCTTTTTTTCTTAATGTATAACAATAGGATGAGACCGGATAGCGAAATTATGGTCATTAAAATAGCAGATATATCAATGACCCAAAGCCATGCTTTACCAGTATCCCTTCCTTTATGTAAATCATTAATAAAACCCATCAATCCTTGATTGGTTTCCATTAAAGAATAACTAGCATCAGAGCGATTTATAAACACATCCGCAGCATAACCCGGTGCTTTAAAAGTAACACTAATTTCACTATCATATATACTAAAATCGGCAACGGCACCTTTTACTTTATATGTATTTCTGAAGTGTTCTACAATGTCTAATTTTTTAATTTTTAATGTGTCCGGAGCATTTACCCAACTAGGTTCTAATGTGCCTTTATGTTGTGTAATGGAAGTATTTTTTTGAAAAAAATCGGCATGGTTCAACGTTAGCCCTGTAATTGAAAAAAACAATACAATTATAAAGCTAATCATCGAAAGGTAAATATGTAGCCATCTTGAATATTTGGCTATAAACTTCTTAGGCATTTTATTTCTTTTTAATTTCTAAAGAAGCAGAAGCTACTTCAGGATTTTTAGCCAATTCTATTTTATTCGCTTTATTATTTATCTTAATATCTTGGGTTATTAATTGGTAAGTTCCATGTTCTCTAACAACTTCAATATTTACGATGTACGTACCTTCTTTTACGTATTCGCCTTTATCGTTTTTGCCATCCCATTTAATAGCATAGTTACCGGGAGGTCTTGTGGCACTCGATATGGAATTAATGGTTTGAGATTCCACATTAAATGTTGCATAATTAGCTCTGTACCAAGCTTTCAAATCCCTCAGCCATTTGGGTTTGTTATACCAAACCAGTAGGTTTCTTATAGGGGTTTTGTCTTGATCTTCAATCCAAATAGCAACAAATGGTCTTCTATAAGGGCCATTAAATTGAGCCAATTCTAGATTGATGGTTAACTCGTATGCTGGATTCCACTGACCATCTTTGACAACAGTGATATCAGTATTATTTTGTTTTATTGCTTCAACCGATTCCCAATTATCACTTTCAATTCGGTTACCATCTTTGTTAATGATCAGATATGCTACATCGGGAAACTGTTTAGCCAGTTGCATGCTTTCCTCAAGGGTCATGATATTAAAAGCAGTGGCTAATGCCCCGGCATCCGTGGCATTATTGGCAATAACACTGGCCGAAATAATGTTATCTGCCGGCATACCAGTTGTTGGATTAATGATATGTGAATACCAATGATTTTTAATGAGATGGCCTCTTTTATAATTTCCACTGGTTGCAATAAATTTATTTTGAATTTTAACAACATCTAAAGCAGCATCGTTAATGGCGCTAGCCTTTGGGTTGGCAATTTCAATCGTTTCAGTTTGATTGCCTGAAACAAAAATATCACCTCCTATATTCATAACAATACCTTCCACATCGGTATTTGCCATTACTTTTTTTGTAGCGTGATCTATAATATAACTTTTCACAAAGGTATTTAGCTTTAAGGGCACATTTGTAAGATGTGTAATGGTACCGTTTTTATAATCAATACTCCAGTGTGTTTGATTGGCCGTATTTGTAGCCGTTTGCAAATCGTTTTTTGAAGGTAAAATTTGTGTGTTTTCGGCAGTTTTCCATACATCGCTTACCACTTCAAAAGCAGGATTTATGGTACCATCGGTGTTGTTTTTCCAGGTGTCAAATAAACTCAAAACCTCTATAATTTCTTTGGATACTTTTACAGGAGTGTTTTGGGTACGCATCCAAATGCTGAATTCACTTTGTGCATCATATGCACTTAATATTTGAGAAAGTCTATTTATTTCATTTAAAGCAATTTTTTCTGCAATGAGGGCTTGTTTGTTAGACGTTGTTTTTATTTTCATCTCAAAAGAGGTTCCCAATATATTTTCAAAATGGGAAATAAAAACAGTGCTATTTTTTTCTTTATTTTTAATTGGAATTTTCCAACTAGATAATGTGATAATTGCAAATAAGAACAATAAAAACAATGTCTTATTTTTTAGAGTAGTATACATATCCTTAATGATTATAACACTTAGATAAAGATTTAGAACAAAGGTTTAAAGGGAATGCCATATATTATTATAATCTTTTTTTTAAGATTTTGATAGAGTTATAGGCAACAAAAAAGCTTTATACTTTTAAAAAGTATTTTCTTACTTTATATTTCACAGGAGCCTGATTTAAGCATGAAAAATGGCATCTTCACCAATGCTATTCAAATGGTAGAATATTTAACAGATAAAATTTATGTAAACGTTTAAATATCTTAGTTTAACGAGAACTTAATGTTTGATGATGGTTTTTTGGTTATTTTTGAAGAAATAAAATTCATACATTTTGTGTGGGATTGTAAATTCGCTTTTAATTTTCGTACGGGAGTTGTTATTGTCAGAAAAAGTTTTAGCAAAGGCAGAAAGATTTAATTTAACAATTGTTTGGAATAAATGATACGAATTTTAAAAGATCAACCTAATATCATGACCATTGGCATCATTTGATAACATACTCTCTGAGGTTAAAGAGAAAAACATTACAACACTTTTTACAGACTATTACGACACCATAGTCCACAGAAAAGTGCACCCAAACCAAGCCTTAAGGATTTGGTCCAAACTCATTATTACAGAGCTTGGCTTAAATACAACAATAGAAAATCTCTATTTCACAAGGATTTCAAGTTCAGAATACCTTGCAAAAAAATATGGTTTAGATGATGTAGAACTGTCTTATGAGGTTTTAAAAAATGAAATCGCACTACGACTGATTAATTCTAATTTATTACCTCCTAGTAAAAGGGATTCTTTTTTACGGATTTTTGAGCTTGCCGATTTAAAATCGGAACAAATGGTTCAATATCTTAATCCAAATACCCTTGAGTTCCTAAAAACCCTTAAATCCCAAGGAATCAAAATTGTTTTAATATCTGATTTTTATGGGCCAAAATCACTTTTTGAGAATCTTTTAGAACATCATGGTATAAAGCACTTATTTGAAGATATTTACACGTCTTCTCAACTAGGAAAAAGTAAGCACCGTGGGAACATTTATCTAGATATTTTGAATCGTTTGGGTTTAGAGCCCCATAAAACGATGATGGTTGGGGACAACAAGCGTAGCGATTTTTTAAAAGCCAAAGAAGCAGGCATGAGTGCCTATAGATTGCCTCATAAAAAATATTTGTTAAAGAATAAAATCAACAATTTAGGCAGCGATAAAACAAATCTTAATAACGCCATAGAGTCCATTAGAAAGAAAACTAGGGAAGAGCAATATATGCCATTTACGGAATACATTATTTTTTATCATGTTTTCATTATGCGGCTGTTCGAGAACTGCTCTAAAGAAGGTATTAAAAACCTCTTTTTTCTATCTCGTGAAGGTCAATTTTTAAAGAAGTTATTCGATTCTTATCAAGATTCCATATTGTTATCAAAAGATAATGCTATTAAAACACACTATCTTAAAATTTCCAGACAGGCATCTTTACAAATTTCATTTAAACCTTTAGAAGAAGAAAATTTTAATTACTTAAAAAAGAACTATCAAGATTTATCCGTTAGTCGTTTTCTAGACACATTTAATTGTACTGAAAATTTTAAAATGGATATAGCTCAAGAGCTTCAATTGGATATTGATAAAACGATTCAAGATTTCTTTAATTCTCAAGCCTTCGAGCTTTTGAAGGGTAATAGTAAATTTCAAATATTTTACGATACTAATAGGACTTCTAATAAGGAAGTATTCAACAACTATGTTAATAGTTTGTTAGATGGTAATACACATGATGAAATGGTTTTGGTAGATGTTGGCTGGGGAGGTACCATGCAAGAGTCAATTTATGAATTTTACAAGAAAGAGAAAGCTATTTCTGGATATTATTTAGGTTTAAAAGAAATTTACACAATCGAAGAGAAAACCAAACGATCTGGATTATTATTTTCAATATTACCTTATGCCACCTATTCAGATCATATACTCATGGCAAATACACAGTTGTACGAACAATTTTCAGCGGCTAGTCATGGATGCGTTTTAGGATATAGTGAAGAAGCAAAAGACTTCACAATAGAAGTTCATAAAGCAGAAGAAAAGTGGCTTTACGATAATTATATTAAATTGCATCAAGAGCAAATGTTTACAATACATCAAGAACTCTTAAAAACGATGGCCCCCATTTGCTATTCAGACCAAATGCTAAATGACGCTCTTAATGATTTTGCTTTAAAAACTGGCCTTCTACAAAATCACAGAAAACTAGCTTTTTTACAAACATTAAGTTCTGGTTTTTATCAAAATATAGGAGAAAATAAAGTGGGGATCTCTTATCAACCGACAAAATTGGGGAGTCCAATAAAATATACTATTGGTTTTTTATTAAGACCAGAGCGCTTTTTTAGATACTTAGTAAAAATAAAGCCAACCCTATATAGTAAGAACAAAGTTTTAGCCTATTTGTTTCCTTCATACCTTATATATGTATATTTCAAGTTCAATAAATGGGTGAGATTCAAAATATTAAAATCACATTTTCTATTAAAATTCAATTATTTTCAATAGCGCCAACTTTAAAACAGCAAGTTCTTTTTCAATATTGTTTAGAATAAATAAAATGTCCTTTAATTATAATAGGCATACTGTTTTAGACGATTTGTTGATAAAAATAAATACCCGCTCCGATTGGAGCTTACCGAAAAGTGTGCCTTTTTCATAGAAAAAACGTGTCAAGTTGAGTTTTAGGAGAAAATCAAGAGAGCAGATAATTCACTAATAATAAGCTTTAAACCAAAAAAGACCTTACATTTCTGTAAAGTCTTTTCTTTTTTTGCTCCCCCTCTTGGGCTCGAACCAAGGACCCTTTGATTAACAGTCAAATGCTCTAACCAACTGAGCTAAGGAGGAGTGTTACTTTTCGCTTTTGCGAGCGCAAATATATATATATTTTTATACTTTGCAATAGAAAAATCAAAAAAATATTAATTAAAAATAGCTTTAAAAATATCGTTTCCGTTAGCAAAAAGGACCAGGGCTATAAGTATAAAGAAACCAACCATTTGTGCATATTCCATAAACTTGTCTCCAGGTTTTCTACCTGATATCATTTCATATAATAAAAACATAACGTGTCCGCCATCTAAAGCCGGAATTGGCAATAGATTTAAAACAGCAAGCATGATAGATAAGAAAGCTGTAATAGACCAAAATGCCTGCCAGCTCCAAGTATCGGGAAAAATATCAAAAATGGCTTTAAAACCACCTACCCCTTTATAAGCTCCTGTACTTGGACTAAAAATTAATTTCAATTGTCCGAAATAAGAGGTAATCTGACCAATAAATTTATCATATCCAACACCAAAACTTTCAGCAAACGAATATTCTTTTTTCACAATATCAAAATAGCCTAATTCACTAAAACGTCTTGGGCTGTTAGCGGGGAAAATACCTAACTTACCATTTTTATCTACATACAATTCTCTGGATAGCGTTTCATTATCGCGTAAAACCGTGACAGTAACGGTTTGTCCTTTTAGTGAAGCTAAAACAGTAGAAAATTGATCAAAATATTTTATCTCATTCCCATTAACAGCCGTTATAACGTCTCTTTGTTTTAAATCTACACTTTTGTTTTTCGAACTGTCAATAACTTGGCCTACCATAAAGGGAACCCTAAGTTCAAATAAACTACGGTCTTTACTTGTAGAAAGTTGGCCCAAAAAGTCTTGTGGCAAATCAATGGTTTTTTCTACACCATCTCGCTCTATTGTTATTGATTTAGCAGCTAAAAAATTAGATTTTATATCAGATTCATTAACTACCTTAACGCCTCCAACAGCAACTACTTTATCGCCAGTTTTAAATCCTAAATCAATAAGTAATGGGTTTTCAACCCAATAACCATCCTTAATACTTGCGGCAGAAATATCTTCATCTCCATAACCATAGGCCATAAAAATGTAAATAATGAGCGCCAATACAAAATTAACACTAACACCGCCCAACATAATAATTAAACGCTGCCATGTAGGTTTAGAACGAAATTCCCAAGGTTGTGCTGGTTGTGCCATTTGCTCGGTGTCCATACTTTCATCGATCATCCCGGATATTTTCACATAGCCGCCTAATGGTAACCAGCCAATGCCATAAACGGTTTCGCCTATTTTCTTTTTAAACAAAGAAAACTTAACATCAAAAAACAAATAGAATTTTTCTACCCTTGTTTTAAACAATTTTGCAGGGATAAAATGTCCCAATTCATGAAGGACAATCAGCAAAGAAAGACTTAATAAAAACTGTGATATTTTAATAACAAATTCCATATATCTGCAATCGATTTTTTATAACCGCACAAAAGTAATCTTTTAAACCAACTTTAAAAAGCGAATTATAAATAGTGAGGTGTTTTAACAAGAAATTAAGCTATTATAGAATAGTGCATCTTTCAATTTCATTGTATTTTTGCATTAATTTAATTTTATCCATCTTAAATGTTATCGTTTTTTAAAGATTATAAAATTTTTGCTATTGTTTTTGGGGTTATTTCAATCATAATTGTGACCATAATTTATAACACGCTTAATGTTTATAGGCCTTTACCTGTGTATCAACCTGAAATGGTTACTCCGGAATTAGTAGACAGTACCATTCAAAGCCAAAGAAAATATCATAAAATAGCTGATTTTTCGCTTATTAATCAAAACGGTAAAACCATTACTCAAGACAATTATAAAGATAAAATCTATGTGGCCGATTTCTTTTTTACCACTTGCCAAACCATTTGCCCTATAATGACCAATAATATGGCCGATATTCAAAAAGAAATTATAAATGATAGTGAAGTCATGTTATTATCACACACCGTTACACCAGAAATAGATACTGTGGAGCAATTAAAACGCTATGCAAAGGAAAAAGGAGTTGATGATGCGAAGTGGAATTTAGTGACTGGTGATAAAAAACAGATTTATGAGCTGGCAAGGAAAAGCTATTTAGCAGTAAAAGACAATGGTGATGGGGGTGCTTTTGATATGATTCACACCGAAAATTTTATGCTAATCGATAAAAAGAAACAAATAAGAGGCTTTTATGATGGCACAAAATCTGAAGATATTGAACGCTTGCTTGACGATATTAAAATTCTTAAGGAAGAAAAGTAAGGTTTGTTGTTTAGTTGTATGTTGTTTATTCGTCAAGTTGTAAATTTTCTTATAGGCGATTTTTAGGCTTAGAAACTTTGCAACTCTTAAACTTTGTAACTATAAACTTTTACCTTACTTTTGCTTCTTTAAAATCAATCTAAATAAGCTTGCAAATTACAATAGCACATCTTAAACGTGGCGAACGCGGTATTATTACTGATGTTTCTTCAATTCACATACCTTTAAAGTTACTTGAAATGGGTTGCTTACCAGGTAATTATGTAGAACTCGTTCAGTTGGCACCGTTTAAAGATCCCATGTATTTAAATATAAATGGCACCCATTTAGCCATCAGAAAGGAAACGGCTTCTCATATCCTAATCGATAAAATTGAACTATGAGTAAGCAAATAAATGTGGCCTTAATTGGTAACCCAAATACGGGGAAAACATCTGTTTTTAACTCCTTAACAGGGCTTAATCAAAAAGTTGGTAATTACCCGGGCATTACGGTCGAAAAAAAACAAGGTGTTTGTAAATTACCTCGTGGCGTTAAGGCCCATATTATCGATTTACCTGGAACATACAGTTTAAATGCGTCTTCACTTGACGAAAGTGTAGTGATTGAGTTATTGCTTAATAAAAACGATAAAGATTTTCCTGATGTTGCGGTTGTGGTTAGTGATGTAGAAAATTTAAAACGAAACCTATTACTTTTTACTCAAATTAAAGATTTAGAGATACCAACGATTCTTGTCATTAACATGGCAGATAGAATGCGATATAAAGGTATTTCTTTGGATATTGATCATTTAGAAGAGCGCCTTAACACTAGAGTGGCTTTAATAAGTACTCGGAAAAATGAAGGCATTGATCATTTAAAAAATTTAATAACCAATTATAAAGACATATCTGTAACGCCTTGTTTAGATACGTCTGAAATTGATAAAGAATACTTTGATAATTTACGAAAAGCTTTCCCTAATCAACTTGTTTATAAGCTTTGGTTGGTTATTACGCAAGATGTTAACTTCGGAAAAATAGACAGAAATGAAATTGATGCCATAGCTAATTTTAAAACAAAAAGTAAAGCCGATTTAAAACGATTACAGCAAAAGGAAACTATTAAAAGATACCAATTTATAAATAGTGTTCTTAAAAACGGACAAACTATAGATGCTTCGCAAGCTAAGGATTTACGAACAAAATTAGATAGGGTTTTAACCCATAAAGTATGGGGTTATTTTATTTTCTTTATCATTTTACTTACCATTTTTCAAGCTATTTACGATTGGTCCAGTGTGCCTATGGATTTTATTGATAGCATTTTTGCTTCTTTAAGTGAATGGGTGAAAGATACATTGCCATCAGGCGTTTTTACTAATTTATTAGCAGAAGGTATCATTCCAGGTCTTGGAGGTATTGTGATTTTTATTCCACAGATAGCATTTTTGTTTTTATTTATTTCTGTTCTTGAGGAGAGTGGCTATATGAGTCGCGTTGTCTTTTTAATGGATAGAATTATGAGACGTTTTGGACTAAGCGGAAAAAGCGTAGTGCCACTTATTTCAGGTACAGCTTGTGCTATCCCGGCTATTATGGCAACGAGAAATATTGAAAGCTGGAAAGAACGTTTAATCACCATTTTGGTAACACCTTTTACAACGTGTTCTGCTAGGCTTCCAGTATATTTAATTATTATTTCTTTAGTGATTCCAGAAGGACGCTTTTTCGGGTTGGGCTATCAAGCACTAACACTCATGCTTTTGTATTTGATTGGATTTGGTGCAGCTATAATTTCTGCTTACATCTTAAACAAAATATTGAAGATTAAAAGCAAAACATTTTTTGTTATTGAGATGCCTAATTACAAGCTGCCGTTATTTAAAAATGTGGTGTTAACAGTTGTTGAAAAAACGAAATCATTTGTTTTTGGTGCAGGGAAAATAATTTTAGCGATTTCCATTTTACTTTGGGTGTTGGCGTCCTATGGTCCAGGTCCCGAATTCAATGATGCAGAGGCCATTGTGAAAAAAGAATACGCTTCCCAAAATTTAAGTGAAGATGAATTGCAACGTAAAATTTCGTCGCAAAAATTGGAATATTCGTTTATTGGTATCACTGGGCGTGCGATAGAACCTGCGATAAGACCCTTGGGTTACGATTGGAAAATAGGTATTGCCATCGTGAGTAGTTTTGCTGCTCGGGAAGTATTTGTGGGTACATTAGCAACTATTTATAGTGTAGGAAGTGATGAAGAAGAGACCATTAAAAATAGGATGGCTGGTGAAGTAAACCCTATTCTAGGCGGACCCTTATTTACGTTTGCATCCGGCGTTTCGCTACTGCTGTTTTATGCATTTGCGATGCAGTGCATGAGTACTTTGGCCATTGTTAAACGTGAAACAAACAGTTGGAAATGGCCTACGTTGCAATTGATAATTATGAGTAGTTTTGCTTATGTAGTAGCATTATTGGCGTTTCAATTATTAAAATAGTAATGAACTAAAAGGTTTACGACTAAATGGTAACTATGAATACTTTAATACAAAACATATTAGTTGTTATTGCATTAGTTTTCGCTATAATCTTTATAGTTAGAAAGTTTATTTGGAAACCAACCAAATCAAAAAAGGCTTGTGGAGGCGATGATGGTTGTGGCTGTCACTAATTGTTGAGTTTCTTTTTAGCAGCATTGACAACATTTTTAGAATTCCCAATAAAAATGTCATCATCACTAATAATGACCGGTCTGCTTAAAAACGTATAATGTTCCAAAATATAATGTTTATAATCGCGTTCGGTTAAATCCTGGTTTTTTAAATCCATTTCTTTGTAAAGATTCGACCGTTTACTGAAAAGCGCTTCATAACTGCCTGCTAATGCTTTCATGTCTTCTAGTTGCTTCACTGTAATCTCTTCATTTTTAATATCCTGTAAAATATAGTCTGCTGGAAGATTTAATTCCTTTAATATCCGAATGCATGTACTACAAGTTTTTAAATAGTATACCTTTTTCATTGTATGATTTTATCATTTTTCAAGATTGAAATCTAGAAAATTTAACCACAATATAAAAGAAATGATTCCATAAAAAAGTATATTTATCGAAAATTAATAAACAAAAATTCATGGATTTTATATTTGAAGTTTTACCAAATACTAGAAAATATTTAAAAGACGTATTAGAAAATAATTCGTTAGAAGATTTAAACAAAATTCCCCAAGGATTTAATAATAACATTATTTGGAACGTTGCGCACCTTATAGTGTCTCAGCAAATTCTTGTTTATAAATTATCTGGATTACCACTTATGGTGAGTGATGAGTTTGTTGAAAAATATAGAAAAGGTTCTAAACCAGAAGCTCCAGTAACACCATCTGAAGTTGAAGAAATTAAAGGATTGTTATTTACTCCAATTCAAAAGACCCAAGAGGATTATTTTAAAGGGGTGTTTAAAGAATATCAAGAATATATGGTTGTTACAACAGGTAATACGCTTAAAAATGTTGAAGATGCCCTTCAATTTACTGCTTTTCATGAAGGATTGCACATTGGTTACATCATGGCTTTATTGCGTGCTATTAAAATTTAAAAGGGCATTTATACTTTCAAAAGGGATGATAAACTCAATGATACCTTCTGAGTAAGCTGCTATTTCATAAGCATTATAAAGTAATACGGCGCCTTCGTCATTAAACCCTATGTTCTCAGGTAATTGGAATGATTGAGGATCAAAGAGAACATCTTTGTCTTCAATGGTATTTTCAAAATAGCGGTTTGCCAAAGCATTAAACTCATCCATATTTTTAAATAAATCTGAGTTTTTAATAAGCTTACCTGTTTTGGTGTCAAAATTTAAAAAGGAGATGGTTAAGTTTCCATGGGCGCCCCCTGTATATAAATAGGAGGTAAGGGATATACTTATTAATTCGGGCGATTGGTACATAACCTCGCCATCTATTTGTGCCTCCCAATCTTGGGTGGTATCCGGAAAATCGGCATCAAAACGATTGTATTCTTCATTAAAAGCATCAATACCTTCTTCAATGGTTTTTATCGATACAGGTTCAGAAGGGTCCAAACGGAGCATTTTTATAACATGATTGTTAACAACCGAATTTATGTTGTCAATAATACTTAAATCCCCAGTTGCGACAGGGATTATAACTTCAACCATTTTATTTTTGTCTGTAGTAAAACTAGATTCTTTAAAAACCAGCTTAGGGTCTTTTTTGCAAGAAAAAAGCAACAAAAAACAAAGTAGTGTTAAAATAAATTTTGTGTTGTACATGATAACCTTAAAGGTATGAATATTACTCTTGAGCACTATTAAAATTAAGTGGAATTTTTGCTAATAAAAGAATACTTAGGCTCTAGAGGTAAAGAATATATCCGAAATTAAGCCAAATAAGCCAATCGTTATATTTATTATAGTCTTTAAATTCGTGATTGAATCCATCGATCCAATCGCTAAAGTAGTATTGCCATCTTAGATCCAACATTAAATCTGAAAGCTTGGTAAGTTTGTAGCGAAATCCAACGCTGGTAACCAGAGACCAATTATTTCGTTGATCTAAATTAATGGGGTATTCTCTTTGTTGGCCATTAGGAACAGGGGGTAGATCAGCATCATCACTGTACCAAAAAGAATATATGTTATTTGGATTGTAAATATTTCCATCGCCATATGTGGTTGTTGCCTGGGGCGATGAAGATGTGTAATGAACACCCAAACTTACAAAAGGAGCAATTCTATATGCGAAGGCTTGAAACGAACGGATACTTAAGGGAAAATATTCCAGTTGCATACCGATATCAAAGTTTTCGGCGACTCCAGAATGCGCCCTAAGTTTATCGGCATTAGGACTGATTTTATCAGCCTCTACCCAAAAACCGTGATGATCTAGTTTGGTTTTATTCCAAGATACTTCACTTCGCAATTTAAAATGATCATTAAAATAGTTCTGAGTGGTATAACAATTACAGTCTGCACTGTAAGCAAAGTTTATATAGTGGATAATTCCAATACCAATTCCAGAATTTCCTATGTTAGTTCGTTCCTCAAATCTACCTCCAAAATCAGAACGAAATTGAACGGGACCAGCAATAGCCCCTACTTCATGGGAAAACCCTAATTGAGAGAAAGCAATGTGATTGAGAGAAAACAAACAAATAAATAAAGCTAAACGCTTAAAGTCAAGCATAATAAGTTTTTGTTTTTTAGGGCATTACCCGAACAAATATATAAAAAGTCATACTACAAACAAATTTAAATAATTTGGCTAGATAAGCTGTGAAAATACTGATTGTGAATTTCATAAATAAAAACTGTAATTTTTTAAATACGACGTATATTTGCACATAAAAATTACAAAATCAATAAAAGCAATATATTTTATACATATGAAAAAAATAGTTGAAGAGTTTTTAAATATTGTAAAAGAACGAAATGGTAATGAACCAGAGTTTTTACAAGCGGTTGAGGAAGTTGCGGAGACTGTGCTTCCTTACATTGTGCAAAACGATATTTATTATGGTAAAAACATTTTATTAAGAATGGTGGAGCCAGAACGTTCCATAACTTTTAGGGTTTGTTGGGTCGACGATTCTGGCGAGATTCAAGTTAATAGAGGTTATAGAATTCAAATGAATTCTGCCATAGGTCCTTATAAAGGGGGGTTGCGGTTTCATCCAACGGTTAACATGAGCATTTTAAAGTTTTTGGCATTCGAACAAGTGTTTAAAAACAGTTTAACCACATTGCCTATGGGTGGTGGAAAAGGAGGAAGTGATTTTGACCCTAAAGGAAAAAGTGATGGCGAAATCATGCGCTTTTGTCATTCATTTATGAGTGAGTTATTTAGGCACATTGGGCCAAACACAGATATTCCTGCCGGTGATATCGGTGTTGGAGCTAGAGAAGTTGGCTTCCTTTTTGGAATGTATAAAAAATTAAAAAATGAATTTACAGGTGTTTTAACAGGTAAAGGACTGTCTTGGGGCGGGTCATTAATCAGGCCTGAAGCAACAGGCTATGGGGCCGTTTATTTTGCCCAAAAAATGCTTGAAACTAAAGGGGAAGGCTTTAATGGAAAGCGAATTATTGTGTCTGGTTCGGGAAATGTCGCTCAATATGCTGTAGAGAAAAGTATTCAATTAGGCGCAAAAGTATTAACCATGTCTGATTCATCAGGATATATTTATGATTCTGAAGGTATAAATGCGGAAAAACTAGCTCTCATCATGCAGATTAAAAATGTAAAAAGGGGTAGAATAAGCGAATATTTGGAAACATATAAAAACGCCATGTTTGTGAAAGGAAAAACACCTTGGGAGGTAACCTGTGATATTGCATTACCATGTGCTACCCAAAATGAATTAACCGAAGCTGATGCCGAAATGTTGTTGAAGAATGGATGTATTTGCGTTGCAGAAGGCGCTAATATGCCCTCTACACTTGGTGCTGTTCATGTTTTTCAAGAAGCCAAAATTTTATATGCGCCAGGAAAAGCTTCTAACGCAGGCGGTGTAGCAACTTCTGGATTAGAGATGACTCAAAATTCATTAAGATATAATTGGACTAGAGAGGAAGTTGACTTAAAATTAAAGGAAATCATGTCTAATATTCATGATTCTTGTATTAAGTATGGTAAAGATGAAGATGGGTATGTGGACTATGTTAAGGGAGCCAACATTGCAGGGTTTGTTAAAGTAGCTGATGCCATGCTTGCTCAAGGAATCGTTTAAAAAATGATAAGCTAAATGTTATTAATAATCAAAAGCTTCCTATAAACTAGGAGGCTTTTTCATTTAAATTATATTATTTTAAAGTAAAATTCGTTATATATAAATATATTTGGGTGTAGAAAAACAACCTATGTTTAAAAGAGTTTTTGTCTTAGTAATTTACTTTTTTCCTTTTTTACATTTTGCCCAAGACTTTTCAAACTTATGGGAAGGGCATTTTTCTTTTTATGATATCAAAGATGTTGTAGAAAGCGATACTAAAATTTATGCTGCTGCCCAAAATGCCATTTTTAGTTATAATAAGCAAACTAGGGAGCTGGAGGAACTTACAACAATTCATGGATTATCGGGTGAAAGTATATCAACTATATACTATAGCGACATATATGAATTACTAATTATTGGTTATGAAAACGGTTTAATAGAAATAGCGTTTGATAATGATAACCAAGTCCTTACCATCAATGATATTGTAGATAAGGTAACCATACCACCCAATAATAAAAGAATAAATCATTTTAATGACTATCAAAACGTGGTTTACATATCTACAAATTATGGGGTTTCTGTTTTTGATTTAGACCGGTTGGAATTTGGGGATACATATTTTATTGGGAATTCCGGAACACAAATTCAAGTAAGCCAAACTACTATTATTGGAGACGAGATTTACGCCTCTTGTTTAGGTAACAATGGTATTAGAAAAGCTCAAGTTTCTAGTCCTAATTTAATAGATTATCAAAACTGGCAAACCATTGTGACGGGCAGTTTTTCAGCTATTGAAACTTTGGAAGACAAATTGTTCACCATACGAACCGATAATACTATTTTTCAAGTTACCAATAACACATTGTCTCCCTTATTTCAATATGCCAATCCGCCTGAAGATATTAGAGCGGTTAATGGTCATTTAATAGTTACCACAACAAACAATGTATTTGTTTACGACATTAATTTTAACTTGCTTTCACAAGCATCGGTTATACCATCTTTTAATACACAATTTACCTCGGGGACTATAGATTCTGAATATATTTATATAGGCACGAAAGACTTTGGTGTTTTGAAAACCTTGATATCAAGTCCTGTGGATTTTGAAGAAGTACATCCAGAAGGACCATTGCTTAACACGCCTTTTTCAATTCAGGCAACGCCCAATAATCTTTGGGTTACTTTTGGTGATTATGATATTTTTTTCAATCCGTATCCGTTAAATAGTCTTGGCTTTAGTCATTTAAATGGAGATGAATGGATTAACACACCTTATAGTGCGACTTTAAATGCTATGTGTTTAAATGCTATTTCCGTAAATCCTTTTAATAATAATCAAGTATTTATAAGTTCTTTTTTCAGTGGGCTTTTGGAAGTTAACGAAGAAGTTCCAACGATATTATACAATCAAACCAATAGCGATTTGGAATCTTTTGTTTTGCCATCAGACCCCAATTATGTGGATATAAGAGTGGGTCCTTCTAAATTTGACAGCGCAGGATTATTGTGGACGGTGACGAGTCAAATAGATAGACCATTAAAATCATATAACCCATCAACCAATCAATGGCAATCTTATAGTTTTGCAGATATTATACAGAGCAGAAACTTAGGCTATGGTGATATGGTTATTGGAGATGATGGTACTAAGTGGATTGCCAGTTACGAACATGGCTTTATTGGTTTTAAGGAAAACGGTAACAGTTTCCAGTTAAAAAAAACTTTTAGGGAAGAAGACAATATGCCGTCACAATACGTTACAGCATTAGCTTTGGATAAGAGAAACCAGCTTTGGGTTGGGACTTTTAGAGGTTTAAGGGTGCTTTACAATACAACGAGTTTTTTTGAAGATGATGATGTAAGCGTTGATGAGGTTATTATTTCTGAAGACGGGATTGCCAAAGAACTTCTTTTTCAACAAATAATCACAGATATTGAAGTTGATGGTTCCAATAACAAATGGATTGGAACGGTAAGTTCTGGGATTTTTTATTTGTCTTCTGATGGACAAAATACCATCTTTCATTTTACAACAGACAATTCCCCGTTGCCATCCAATGAAATAACCGATGTTTCCATAGACCAAACCAACGGTACGGTTTACATTGCAACAAGCAAAGGATTGGTGTCGTTTCGTTCCGGAAGTTCAGGAACACAGGAAACATTACAAGCAGCCCATGTGTACCCAAATCCGGTAAGACCAACATTTAATATCACCGAAGATCGTGTAAAAATCAAAGATATCTCTGAAAATATCAACATTAAAATCACTGATATTGAAGGCAATCTAGTAGCCGAGGCACAATCAAGAATTAATTTAAGGTACAGAGGTTATAATTTGGAAATTGATGGCGGTACAGCCTATTGGAATGGTAAAAACCTTGCCAATAATGTGGTGAGATCTGGCGTATATCTGGTCATGTTATCAGATTTAGATACGTTTGAAACTAAAGTGCTAAAACTAATGGTGGTTAGGTAATGTTAGTATCAACAAATGCCATTGTTATTTCCAAATTAAAGTATGGCGATAGCGATCTGATTGTAAAATGTTATACACAACATCATGGCATGTTGAGTTTTTTATTAAGAGGTGTTCTAAAAAGTAAAAAAGGGGCGGTTCAAACAGCGTATTTTCAACTGCTTTCCCAATTAACCATGGTGGTAGATTACAAAACCAACCGTTCCCTGCATACCATAAAAGAAGTTAAATTAAATCATCTATATAGTAGTTTACACTCTAATGTTGTGAAAAGTGCGGTCGTTATGTTTTTGTCTGAAGTACTGTCAAGCACTTTAAAAGAAGAAGAACAAAACGACATCCTTTTCAGTTATTTGGAAAACACGTTATTGTGGTTCGATTCCCATGAAGAGTATGCCAATTTTCATTTGCTGTTTTTATTAAAGCTCACAAAATATTTAGGGTTTTATCCAGAAGTTAACAATCTGGAATACGATTATTTTAATCTTCAAGATGGCAAATTTGAATTCAAGCCGTCTAGCAAATATGCCGTTTCTGGCGAAAATTTGACTCTTTTGAAAACACTATTAAACACTGGTTTTGATGATTTATCTGAAGTCAAAATAAACTCGAAACAAAGGCAATCATTTTTAAATATGGTATTACTTTATTTTGAATTGCACTTAGGAAGTTTTAAAACACCTAAATCGCTACAGGTTTTTAATCAGGTTTTTAGTTAAACTATTTTTTAACCGCTTTTTTTGTAATAACTGCTCCATTTGAAAGTTCCACTTTAGCAATATAAATGCTGTTTTTCAAAGAACTAAGAAGATATATTTCTTCACTGTTTTGACCTTTGAATTTGTATAATTCTCTTCCCAACAAATCAAAAACAGACACAGTTTTAATCCTTAAATCATTGGTAATTGTAAACTTAACAAGGTCGTTGTCCAAATCAATAATTTTTAGGGTGTTGGTATCGGCTACCAATTCATCGGTTGATAGGGATTGATTATCAAACATCACTACAAAACGGTCATTAAACTCACCAATTTCAGAAGTGAACGTATAATCGGCATCTGATAAGTTATGAACTTTATTCAATAAGTTATCTTTTAAATAAACGGTGTTATTTGTTAAAAAATTACCTTGTAATTGAGCAATGGACAACGTGTATATGGTTGCTACATTAATGTTGGTAACAAAGCCCAATTTAATAGTTTCATTGGCATCTAAACTATTGAAAGCTTTACCTTGTATGGCAAATTTTTTATTTGAGTTTTCAATTAAAGAGTAAAGTGCCGCATGTGATTTTGGGGGTACAATTTTATGGGCGTCATAATATGAACCATCATAATTATCTGTTGCTTCATTAGCATAACCAATCAAAATTTGATTAAAAACACCATTGTTCGAAGTTAAATTAATCCAAAGTTTGTTGTTAGGAGTAGTTTTGGAATTCGAGTTTTTAAAGAATTGGCTGTTATCAGGTGATAAGCTTATATCCCGCATGGAATTATTAAATTTTACTGTTCCAAAATTAGAAGCGTCATCTGAATAAGAAACAAAGAATGCTTGACCAGATGGGATGAATCCATTTGGGGTTAAACCATCTCCCCCTTGCGTTCCATCTATTCCATTATAATATGCATAATCAGAAGTGGAAAAATTCAATTGTTCATTTCCGTTTTCAGAGTTAGACGGGGCTGTATTCTGCGACCAAAAATAAATAACACCATCAAGTGTTCCGTTAGGGTTTAAGATTGCATCATACATATTTTGAGACAAAAAGGCATTTATTTCAATGGCTGATGGATAAGGGTTTCCTATTAAATTCCAATTTTTATCAGCTGTAGTAGCATCATTTCTGTAAACAGGGACATCATAAATACCATTATTAAAAGTTCCTTCAAACGTATAATCAAACTGATAAGGAAGAGGAAACATAGGAGGAGCGACAAAATTTGCTTCGCTATGTGTAGCAGCATAACCAACTCCAGGTTGCATAATTGTATTATTGTTTACCCATTGCCAATCATCGCCTTCATCATCAATATCGTCTTGCCCTAAAACTAAAATATTATTATTATTAGTTTCAGCATAAACATCATTAAATTGGAGTGCATTGAACTTAAAACGTCTGTAATATTGGGATTCAAATAGTGCAGTGCCAATAGTTTCACCAAAAACAGGAGAACTCCAATAGGTGTATTCATACCACGCATGTAAAGGTGCGGTTTTTTTAACGACAGTTATATTTCCATTGTTTAGTACTAAACCTAAATCATTATTTTGTATAAATGAACCATATGGTTGAACTGTAACAGTACTTCCTGTATCAACTAATAAATCATTCTCAACTTCAACATGATTACTATCTGCAATATTTAAGGTTGAATTATTAGAAATTGTAAGACTACAAGCTGAAAAACTACCATTTGTGAAAGTGTCGTAATTGTCTTCTATAATAACTTCTGTTGTTAAATCTGGTGTACCATTCCAATTGCTACCATTCCACGTTACTGTTCCACCAAAACAATTAGGAATTACAGAAACTAAGCCATTAACAATTATGTCATTTCCAGTACCTTCAAAACCACCTGTTCCGAGCCAATGTGTCGCCCCCCAACCATAAATTCTATATGTAATTGCTGTTGTTACAGCGGGTTGATTAACTGTAAAGCTAACAATTTGTGTTGTAGTGCCAGAAACTGTTATAACTTTTTCGGTATCGATAGTTGCAGAATATCCGTCAAGTGAACTTCTTAAGGCGATAGTATTTGGGCCTTGAACTGAACGTTGGAAATTGATTGTAATGTTATTTACATCAAGTCTATAACCAGAGTTTGGTGTAATAGTAAATTCCATATATTTTTCATATAATATGGCTTCGTTAATATTTACCTCTTCCCAGTTTAATGCATTAAATCTATCAATATTTGCATCAGGGTTTAGTCCCGTTCCTCTAGTTATTATAGAGGGAAATAGATTTGCATCGTTGGAATTTGAGGAGACAGAGATCTCGTCACCATCATTTCCAGCAAAATCAAAAGTTATTATTTGCCCAAACCCAAACCCTACAAAAAATAAGCATGTTATTAAAAAAGAGAAAAATGATTTTACAGTCGTTTTATATACCATCGCATAACTATATATTAAAATCTGGTTAGATTTGGTCTTTTAAAAATTTTAGTCATTATTTTTGGAAAAGCATGCAGCCACCCAAAAAAACATATACGTTACAAGAAGCTACCAAAAAACTGGAGCATTATTGTGTGTACCAAGAACGCAGTCATCAAGAGGTGAGACAAAAATTAATGGACATGTACATGATACCCGAAGCTATCGACGTGATCATCATCCATCTTTTAGAACACAACTTTCTTAATGAAGAACGTTTTGCCAAAGCATTTGTAAGCGGTAAGTTTAATATCAAGAAATGGGGTAAAAGTCGATTAACCTATGAACTTAAGAAAAAAGACATTTCCAAAGTTAATATAAAAGCAGCTATTGACGGAATTTCTGACGAGCATTACATCGATGTTTTTAACAGTTTAGCCAATAAAAAGGTTGATTTGATTAAAGAGTCGGATAAATGGAAGAAAAAAAAGAAATTTGTAGATTATTTCATCCGCCTTGGATGGGAATCTTATTTAGTGCATGATAAAGCTAATGAATTGATAAAATGATGCGTCATTGCGAGGAGGCACGACGAAGCAATCTGTTTCTTGTTTAGTTCTAATGATGAGATTGCTTCGTCCCTCGCAATGACGTCATTGCGAGAAGAGTAGCGACGAAGCAATCTGTTGATTTTTAGTTCTACTTTATGATATTGCTTCACTTTAGCCTGTCTGGAGGGTTCATAATGACGCTTTAAACAGCAACGCCATTTTTTCGATGGGTTCTTACAATGGCTTGTTCATTCTTCCAATCAATCCATTTCTGACCTTTTAATTGCCTCATGGCATTATCATAATAGCGCATGATGAGTAAATTGTAAACGGCTTTACTAAAATTCTTAGGATTTCGGGCAATTGCCCTTAAGCTCATCGAAAAACCAGGCGTTATGTAGCGCATGTAATGCCAGTAACCTTCGGGCATATACAACACTTCGCCGTGGTTGAGTTCAGTTTTATAACCTTGCGCTTTTTTAAGTATGGGCCATTTTTCAAAATCTGGGTTGGCAAAATCGATATCTTCCCTTGTAATTAATGAATGTGGGACTTTATATAAAAAGTCATTTTGTTTTTGGTCGAACAAAATAATCTGTTTTTTGCCTTCAAAATGAAAATGGAAAATATTTGCCAAATCAATATCATAATGCATGAATGTGTAAGAGTTCTTTCCACCAAAAAACAGCATGGGAATCCCTTTCATGAGTTTCAATCCAAAATCGGGGAACGAAAAATCCTTTTGCAATTGCGGAAGTTCCTTAATGGCATTCCATAAAAAAATACGGTATTTTGTGGGTTCGCGTTTCAGTAAATCGATATAGTCCCCCAATTTCATTTTGGCATGCGCTTCGTTAAAACCATCTTTATAATCTACAGGTCTGTCATCATAAAGCGGGACAGTAATATCACCGCCTATGGTTTTCATATAGTCTAGATTCCATTTGGTATACGCTGGCCAATGATCTATAAAACGCTCAATAACCACGGGCTTTTGTGGCTTAAAATAATGTTTTAAAAAATCCTCTTTTGTAATGGTTTTTACACGAGGAATGTCCAATAAGTTTAGTGCCAAGGCTAAAAAAGTTTAGTGAGCCAAAGTTAAGAAAACGTTATCAGATTTAAAATAGTGTTTGGGGCGTTACTTTTTTTTTTGCTCATAGAAGATTTATTATTTCTAATAAGACAGAAGATAGCATTTATAATTTTAACTTTAAAAACTGCTTTCGTACCAGTTATTGGTATCATTGTAACATTATTTTTTTAAAGATTTCGAGTAATTGTAGTTTTACTTGAAAATAATATGATATGACATTTAAAGCATTTTTTACACCAAGGTATAAGATATTAATTCACATCTTAGTAATTACCCTTTTAACTTGGGTATTTATAGATTCAATGGAATCATTACAAAGAATGAGCAAAGCATATAATTTTCATGAAAACTTTAAAATTTTTGGTAGTTTAAAAATTATAATTCAAATTTTTACGTTTTACATCTTATCATGTTTTTTGACACCTTTATTCATCACAAACAAAAAAACAGGAGCCATTTCAATTTTGCTTTATGCCATATTATATACTATCTGTATATCGTGGTTAGATGTAAACGTCACCAGTATTGTTTCTGACTTAAATTACAACCATAATTTAACCCCCAATTTAAAATCCTCTGTAAAAGCTTTTGTAGATTTTATTCCTTTAATTTTTATGTCTTGTTTATATAGCATATCAATAATGGATAAAGGTGTGTTAAATAATAATTTTACAGCCAAACAGTTAGAATTAGCAATCAACTTAGTGATTATTGGACTTGTTTTGCATTTTATCTTCTCAAATATATCTAGCTGGGCAGCCATAATAACTATTATGTATTTTACTGTGAAGCTTTTGTTTTTTTATATTAATACATTTTTTGTTACACCTATATTATTAAAGGAAAAGAAAACTGGCAAATATTTATTGTTTGTTACATGTCTGTTTGTTCTATACGTTTTACTATCTAAATATATTTACTCAATAACCCATTTTGAAATAGGACCTTTTCCAAACATCATAGTATTAAGTATGGCGTTTTTAATTGACTATCTTCTTTCTTTTGTTTATGGATATATTCGGCATAGAATTAAAACTCAAGATGTAAATTTAGGAGCAAAAGAATCAGAACTAAGCCTCTTGAAATCGCAAGTCAATCCCCATTTTTTATTCAATACTTTAAATACGTTGTATGCTACTGCTTTAGAAGAGAAAGCACCAAAAACAGCAGAAAGCACAGCCAAACTGGCAAACTTAATTAGGTATATGCAAGAAGATATCGATAAAGATTTTATACCTCTTGAAAATGAAATAAAGTATTTGCAAGATTATATTGCCATTCAAAAATTACGTTGTGTGGTAGAGCCAGAAGTTGTAACCGATTTTAGGAATGTTGAAAATCATTTTATAACGCCAGGATTATTGATTCCTTTTGTTGAAAATGCCTTTAAATATGGTATTGACCCATCAAAACCATCAAGGCTAGAAGTTTCAGTAATATGTGATGAAAACACCATTTATTTTAAATGTATAAATAGTTTTGATGATAATTACAAAACCTATTACAAAGAACAAGGCTTCGGTATTGGTATAAAAAATGCCAAACAACGATTGGAACTAGTATATCCCAAAAAACATTCTTTTGAAGTTGCAAAAGAAAACAATACCTTTTCGGTAAAAATGAGTATTAAAACTAAAGTGTAAATTAAAATGTCAGTTCGAGTAAATTTGTGAAGAATGAACAAATTAGTATCGAGAACCATGTATAAAAAATATCTCGATACTAATTTGATTTTTCTATCGGACATCAAATTCACTCGATGTGACAACCAAAATGTAAATGATGACAGCCATAGCAATAGACGACGAGCCAAAAGCCATACAGGTTATACAGCATCATATTTCAAAAATGGATAGTGTCATGCTTTTATCTCATTTTTATAATGCAAAAGATGCCATGTCTTTTTTAAAGCAAAATCCAGTTGACTTGATTTTTTTGGATATCAATATGCCACACATGTCGGGATTGGAAATGTTAAACGATTTACAACTTAAACCGCAGGTTATTTTTACTACAGCTTACACGGAGTTTGCGATAGAGAGTTATGATTATAATGCCATTGATTATCTTTTAAAACCGTTTGAATTTGATCGTTTTCAAATGGCAATACATAAAGCTGAAGAGCGAATTAATAATTTAAAAAAACAAAAGGACTTCTTTTTTATTAAGGACGGATTCAAAACTATTAAAATAGAATTTCAAGATATTTTATTTGTAAAAGGCTCTGGGAATTATCTTGACATTGTTACCAAAGAAAAAAAATACACACCAAGAATGACTTTTGTTGAACTCATTGAAAAAATTCCTTCTTCTAAATTTGTTAGAATACATCAATCATATCTTATTAACATCTTAAATATTGATAAAATAGAAAACAATAAAGTTTACATTGGGACACATCAAATACCAATTAGTAACCGTTATAAAGAAGGTTTTTTTAAACGCTTAAATTTGGAATAAAAAAAGCCGTCAGGTTTTTAAACCTGACGGACTTGTGTTTTTAGCTTAATATTCAAAACTGGTTATTCTTCTGTTTCCTTCGGGTTAGTTTTATCGGTATCTTTTGTGTTAGAAGATGTTTTGGTTTTATCGGTGGGTGATTTACTATCTAAATCCTTACCTTTTAAATATTCTGGTAATTCCATTCCAGCCATATTAAACATGTCTTGCAAAGGAGGTACCGATTGATACAGTCCAGAAAGGAAATTGGCTGTTGAAGATTTTCCATCTTTCCCATTGCCGTTTTCCCAAACAGTTACCTTATCAATTTTAATGTTTTTAATGGCTTCGGCTTGTGTTTTTACAAGCTCAGGCAATTTATCAGCAATTAATAATAGTACCGCATCTTTTGAATTGTTGCCAGCCGCTTTCACGATTTGGTCCAGACCAGCTGCTTGCTTGGTCAATATTTCATATAATCCTTGCGCTTCTGCTTGTGCTTTAAATAGAATCGCATCGGCCTCTCCTTTTGCAATTCTTCTTATTTGTTCTGCTTCAGCTTCTGCATTGATTTCTATTTTACGTTTATCAATTTCAGCAGGGACAATGACATCGGCCATTTGAGATGAACGCTCACGCTCTGCTCTGGCTACCTCTGCTAATTGTTCAGCAGCATACGATTCTTCTAAGGCTTTTGCTGTTTGTACTTTTTCTGATGCTATAGCTACGCGTTCAGCTTCAGCTTCTCTTTGACGACGTAAAGAATCTGAATTAGCAACAGCTATTTTTGCAGTATTTTCACCTTCCACAGCCTGTGCATTAGCAGCAGCCACTTGGGTTCTTTCGTCTTGTACGGCATTCGCTTCACCAATAGAACCATCCCTGTTTTTTTCGGCAACCGATTTACGAGCAGCATTAATGGCATGTGCTGCGGCTTCTTTTCCTAAAGCTTGAATGTAGCCAGACTCGTCAACAATATCGGTGATGTTTACGTTTATGAGTTTTAATCCTACTTTTTTAAGTTCAGATTCTACACTTTCAGAAATATTGGTTAAAAACTTGTCTCTATCAGAATTGATTTCTTCAATATCCATAGAAGCTACAACTAAACGTAACTGACCAAAAATAATTTCTTGAGCCAATTCTTGAATTTCGCTTTGCCCTAAGCCTAATAATCTTTCGGCAGCGTTTTGCATGATGCCAGGTTCGGTAGAAATACCAATGGTAAAACGAGAAGGCACGTTAACACGAATGTTTTGTTTACTCAACGCATTAACTAGATTAACTTCAATGGAAATAGGCGTTAAATCCAAAAATTGATAATCTTGAATAACAGGAACAATAAATGCGGCACCACCATGAATACATTTTGCGGATTGTCCACCACCAACTTTGCCATAAACTACTAATATTCTGTCTGAAGGGCATCGTTTATAACGCCTTACCAAGACGATAAAAAATATGAATACAAATAGAACTGCGGCAATAATGGTTATTGGCAGTCCGAAGCTAAAAGCGTCTTGTGTTGTAATTAATAGCATAGGTTATTTGGTTAGTTGTTCAACAATTAATATTCCGTTCTCGGTAACATCTTTTACTCTGATGACAGAACTTGATTTTAAATTAGTTTCAGAATCGGTAAGTGCTTCTAATTCGCGTAGAGCACCTTGTATTTTAACGTGCACTTTTCCTATAGATGACCGATTGGCGCCAATTGTTAGGTAGACTTCGCCAACAGATCCAATGGCATTTTTAAAATCTAAAGTACCACTATCATTAAGTTTTCGCATGTAGTAAAACATCGCGGCCATAATCGCCATCATCACTAAGCCACAAACAAAAGATATAAGAACGGTTAAGGGTTTTGAAAGACCGGCATCCATACACGCAATACCGCTCCATCCTAATATAGTAAAGAATCCAACTAGGTTTTTAAATGTTATAAATTGAAAACCTATACCTGTGTCTGACTCTATTTCTGTATCAGTGTCTAATCCATTATTATCTCCACCAATAAAGGTGAGAACAATTATAATAATAAAGATTAGTGAGGATAATAAAGCTATGACCCAATATATTTTAGGAAATAGTTCAAGACTCGAAAACCACTCTGCCATAATTATTTAGTTTAGAAAATTTATGAAATATAAAACCTTTTTATGACTTTACAATGTTATTCTGAGAGTAAAATCGACACAGTCTACTTTTGGGTTGATGTATTAAATGTTATCCTTTTTTAAGCAAAAACATTCAATATTTCATAGGTTCTTATTTACAATTTAATAAGTATCTAAAAATATCGATTTGTTACGAAAAAGAAAAAAGATTAAATTTTAGTATTAGTAAAATTTAATCTTTTTTAAAATAGCGCTTCTCAAATATGAGTGCGAATCGCTAATTGTTTCAGTTGAAATGATATCGAAGTCCAAAAAGCATATTCCCTTTAGGCATGGGCACTAAGTTTGTCTCATAATATTCCGCATTAAAAATATTGCTTGCTGTTGCCGTAATTTCCAACTGTTTTAAACTGACAATGATGGAGGCATCCCATACATTATAACTCTCACCCGAAGTTCTTTCGGCATATTTATAAACGATATTCTGACTGACGTTTTTAAACAATTGCGTACTTAACCGACTTGTAAATTGATGCCTTAACGAGTTTATGGCATATCTAGAAAAATTGACGTTAAGGGCTTTAACTTCATCTTCCAAAAAGGTATAACCTAAAGAAAGGTTCTGGTTAAAGTTGATTATTTTAAAGTAGTAAGATGTATTGATTTCAAAGCCCTTTGTATTTAAATCCCTTATATTGGTTGCCTGCCATAAATCTGGTTCATTGTCTTTTACAAAATCTATCAACTTACTGGCATCTCTATTAAAAATAGCTGCCGAAGCTGTAAAGGTTGGCGTAAAATATTTAATGCCAATTTCTTCTGAGAGCGCTTCTTCTGGTTTTAAATTTTCGTCTCCGTTGGTGGTAGGGTCGCTGTAATATAAATCGGTGTAGGTTGGTATTCTATAAGTGTACCCTATATTTCCGTAGGCTTTTAAATTGTCATTCAAGCGGTATCCAATATCAATGCCTGGAAAGGCATGAAATTTAAAATCTGAGAAATAAGTAACGGCAACACCAGGTGTAATATCCAATTTATTATCGGCTAATTTAAATTGATGTTCTAAAAATAGGGTTGTCATAAACCGATTTCTATTCCCTAAATTATTGCTTCTTAGATATATTTTAGACATATCAATACCAAAACCAGTAACACCTAGGTTTGAGGTATAAGAGGTATTAACTTCGGCGCCTATTTTATCGGTAATATGCAAGTTTCTATAAATAGATGGATCTTGCCGAACAAACACGTATTCATCTTGATTACGTTTCCAATAAATCCGTGGTGTGATTTGCCATTTTTCCGAAGCAAACTGCGTCGAAAAACCTATCAAACTATTTTGGGTTTCTTCGTATTGATTGGAGGCGGTTGGACTTGCATAAAACCCATTGGCTCCAAATTTACGTTCCGAAAACGTTGTAATCATGTCAATAGCTTGTGCCTTTTTATTGAAGGTGCTTTTAATGAAATAATTACTATTGTCGTAGTCAGTATTATAGCGATATCCATCCGATGTTAGACGGCTTACATGCACCAAATGTGATGAATTTTCAAGGCTTGAAGCCACAGTAACAGAGGAATTTAGTTGGTTGTACGAGCCTGCTTCTAAGTTTGCGGACACTGTATTTTCAGTCACTTTTTTGGTAACGATATTAATAGCGCCAGTAAAGGCATTTTGTCCAAAAACCCTAGCGGCTGGGCCTTTGATAATTTCTATGCGTTCTATAACCTCGATAGGTAAAGCGGCGTTCATGGTGTGGTGACCTGTTTGTGCATCATCCATTTTTATACCATCGATAAGTAATAAGGTTTGGTCAAAACTACCGCCACGAATGTATAAATCGGCTTGCATGCCAGCAGTACCTCTTCGGCGTATATCAATACCCGCTTCTTGTTGTAATAAATCGGCAAGATTGGTCGCGGCACTATTTTTAATTTCTACAGAAGATATGATGGATATGGTTCTGGAGTTTTCTTTAAATGGTAAGTTTATTCGAGACGAAGTGACCGTCACTTCACCAAGCGCCGTGGTGTCTTGTTTTGTAATTGGCTCGTTTTGAGCATTTACCATCATTACTGAAACCAATAGAGATAAAGCTAAAAAACCCTTGTTTTTCATAATAAATATTTGAATTATTTTTTACGGTGCAAAATTCGTAACTTTCTGGACTAGTTAAGTAGTCCACTTTTAAAATAATGGGTAGTCCGGTTAATAAGCTTTTAACGCAATTAATTCATCTCGAAAAATCGAATGCAACACCCATATATATTCAAGCTTCGCAACAAATCATTAATGCGATTCAACGCGGTTATTTAACAGAAGGGACTTGGTTGCCAGGGACACGTGTTTTTAGTCAATTATTTCATATTAATAGAAATACGGTTGTTGCTATTTATGATGAACTCGCATCACAAGGATGGGTAGAGATTATACCAAATAAAGGGACTTGTGTGTTAGTTCCAGAGCAGAAAACGGTAGCGATTAAAGCGACCTCGCAGCATGTGGATCAAGTACATGAATATTCCATAACAACAGGGTTTCCATTTCAGCCTTCTTTTAATTTAGCTTCTACGCGCGAACTAAATCAAAATAAATACAATATTAATGATGGCCAACCCGATTTGAGGTTGCATCCGACACATCAATTTTCAAAATGGTATAGCGCTTCCATGAAGCGAAAATCGTTGATTCCGAATTGGAATCAAACGTCCTTATCTTCTTATTCAACGTTTGAAATTCAATTATGTAATTATTTAAATGCCACTCGTGGCTTTCATATTAAGCCCTCAAACTTGATGAGTACAAGAAGTACAGAAATGAGTCTGTATATTGTTTCCCAATTGCTATTAAAGCCTAATGATGTTGTTTTGGTTGGCAACTTAAGTAATTATGCGGCTAATATGATTTTTCAACAGTCGGGCGCCATTGTTAGAACAATCCCCATAGATGACCACGGGATAGATGTTGAATATATTAGGACCCATTTTATAAAACATGCCATTCGTTGTATTTATGTATGTGCCCATAGGCATTATCCAACCACTAAAACGCTTAGTGCCGAACGACGTTTACAACTCATGCAACTCGCTAAAGACTATCAGTTTGCCATTATTGAGGACGATTATGATTACGATTTTCAGTTTGATGGATCGGCTATGCTTCCTATGGCAAGCTCCGATGCGAATGGGGTTATTATTTATTTGGGGAAACTGGGGCAATCCTTGTTTCCAAGTTTTCAAACGGGGTTTGTCATAGCGCCGGAGAATTTAATTTCAGAGGCAAAAAATTATTTAAAAATATTGGATAGGCAAGGTGATTTAATTCAAGAGCAAATGCTGTCCGAGCTTATTTATGAAGGCGAAATACACCGATTGATCAAAAAAAACGTACTAATTTATAAACAAAGACGTGATTTTTTATGTGAATGCCTTTCGGAACATTTTAAGCAACACGTGTTTTGGGAAAAGCCATCTGGAGGTTTAGCCTTATGGTTGCGCTTTGAACCACAAATATCCTTGGTTAAACTAGCGGAACAAGCCTCTAAGCATGATTTATTTCTTCCAAAAACGATTCTTTACCAAGACAAAAACACTTGTTGTATTCGTTTCGGTTTTGGAGATTTAACCGAAGAAGAAATAGATAGTATTGTAAAGAAATTAAAAATGGCTTATGAGTTGGTTTTACATGGTTAATCCTGTTTGGTTTATGTAGAGAAGATTAGCTTCTTTTTTTTCCATTAAAAAATGTATTTTTGGATTAATAAAAACGTCTAATTTCCATTTCTTATGAAAACCTCTCTTTTAATATTACTATTTTTTATCTCGTTTATTGGCTTTTCCCAAAATAATTATATTGTAAAAACAGATGATGGCAGACGTGTTTTGCTAAAAGCTGATTTTACATGGGAATATATTGATGGTGAATCGCCTGTGTTAAGCGGGACTGTTAAAGAAACATCAAAGCCAGTTAAAGAAAACGGGTGTAGTTTAGCTCAAGATTTTGTAGAGCCTGAGTTAGATAAAAACATTCAAATGCAATTAAAAAGAGGGCGAGCAACTATGGAGGATATAAAGAAAAAAGTGGCTAAGGAATACAAATGTGAGGTAGAAGATGTGGTATTATTATCTGCATCAGAAGATAAAGCCAAAGGAGCCTACGATTTTTGTGCTAATGGCACGAAAGTGTCTTATAAGCGAAATGGACATACTATTGTGAAGAAGGGTCAATTTCTTTAATAGTTACTTTTTAGATGGATTGGTTGTATAAGTATAAATGACTAATCCAAGTATTCAATATGGCCAGTTTTTTTTAAAGCTTCTTTATCAACTCTTCTATAATTATTAGGTTTTGTTGCGTCGAGTAAATCAATATTTAATAATTCTGAAATCTCATATCCTATTGCAAAAGCATCTTCAAAAGTATATTTTTCATATAATTCCCAATGTTTATTTCTGTCATACCACAAATTTACTTCAAATATTTTCTTTCCATCAATAAGGGGTTCATGAAAAATTGAAACATATTCGTAATTGTTTATTGTCTTCCATTCACCTAATTTAATAGGGCCTACCTCAAAAGTTGATCTAAATTTTGATTTTTCTAAATCGATATACACACTTTTATGAAATGAAAATGAAATCCCAAAAGTGATTAAAAGGGTAAATCTTTTTATATGGTGTCCAAAATTTCTAGGATCCCTTTCATTCCATTCAACATATGATATAACATATGCTAAATAGGCAATTGCAATTGTAAAAAAGAGTGACGCTACAATGCGTTGCCATAAAGGGCGTTGTCTTTCAGATACAATAATATTTTTGTCCATAATTCAAATATAAGAAAAGGTTTTTCTCAAAAAATTAAAGAAATCTTGTAATTTTATAACATGTACGCCCTAGTAGATTGTAACAATTTTTACGCCTCTTGCGAACGCGTTTTTAACCCTAATTTACGCCATAAACCCATTGCTATTTTAAGCAATAATGATGGGTGTGTTATTTCGCGAAGTGATGAAGCGAAAGCTTTAGAGCTTCCTATGGGTGCCCCTATTTTTAAATGGGAAGCGTTCTGCAAAGAAAAAAGCATACAGGTTCTTTCTTCAAATTACCCGTTATATGGCGATATGAGTAGCCGTGTGATGAAAATTTTAGAACAATTCACACCAGATGTTGAGGTGTATAGTATAGACGAAGCCTTTTTAGAGTTTAAAGGGTTTAAGGATTACGATTTCAATGATTATGGTAATCAAATTAGGCAACGTATTTTAAAATGGACGGGCATTCCAACCTGCGTGGGCATCGCGCCAACAAAAGCGTTGAGCAAGGTCGCCAACAAAATTGCACGTAAATTTCCAGAACAAACCAAGGGTGTATATGTGATTGATTCTGAAGAAAAACGGATTAAAGCTTTAAAATGGACTAAAATCGAAGCTGTTTGGGGTATTGGTTGGAATCTTCAAAAGCGATTAAAAGCAAAAAACTGCCTGACGGCATTCGATTTCACACAATTATCAGATGATTGGGTTCGTAAAACTTTTTCAATCACCGAGTGGAAGTTAAAGAAGGATTTAGAAGGTGTTTCAGAAATTAAATTGGAAGACATAAAGACAAAACACGCCATTGCTACCACCAGAAGTTTTGAATATACGTTTTCCGATATAGAAAATATTAAAGAACGCATCTCTACATTTGCAACTAGTTGTGCTGAAAAACTTAGAAAACAAAAATCCAGTTGCCATGTTATTTATGTGACCTTAAGTAGCGACCGGCATAAAAAAGATTTAGAACAACATAGAGCAAGTAAAATAATAAGCTTACCTTTTCCAACAGATTCGAGTTTGATTATCAGTCAACAAGCCGTTCATGCCGTAAAAACCATTTTTAAAGAAGGCATTAAGTATAAACGGGCAGGTGTTATCGTTATGGGTTTAGTGCCAACCAATAACCATCAAATAGATCTATTTGAAAGCGAAAACCCAAAGCACAAACCGCTTATGCATGCTATTGATGGTTTAAATGAAAAGTATGCAGATTATAAAGTAAAATTAGGAAATCAAGATTTAAAACGAACTTGGAAAATGCGGCAAGAACGATTATCGCCGAGATACACAACGAATATTAATGATATTATTAAGGTAAAGTAAACGTCATTCCGAACACAGTGAAGGAATCTTTCGATGAGATTGCCACGTCATTTTATTCCTCGCAATGACATAAAAAAAATTAATTATAAATGATTCCTGCTTTTAGGAATGACATAAAGATGATGTTACACAACGCCCAACCTATAACTTTTTTCACTCCTGAGGAAACCAATAATTCAGGAGCTTTGTTTTTCGATACTGGAATTTCTGCAGGATTTCCATCGCCAGCCGAAGATTTTAAAGAACAGCGTTTGTCTTTGGATAAAGAGCTTATTAAAAACAAAGAAGCTACTTTTTTTGCACGCGTAAGTGGACAATCCATGATTGGGGCAGGACTAGACGATAATGATTTGTTGGTTATTGATAGGAGTTTACAGCCCGAAAACAATAAAATAGCCGTTTGCTTTTTAGATGGTGAGTTTACTGTAAAACGTTTAAAGGTAGATAGAGACGAAGTTTGGTTACAACCAGAAAATCCTAATTACCCTATTATAAAAATCACTAAAGACAATGATTTTATTATTTGGGGCATTGTTACCAACGTGATTAAAAAAGTGTAAATCAACCTTTAATGTATGGCAGAAATAAAGCAAGCACTTCCACAAAAAAACAACACACTTATTCCCATTATTGTTATTGCGGGACTATTTTTCATCTTCGGATTTGTTACCTGGATTAATGGGGCATTAATTCCATTTATGAAAACCATCAATGAGTTAACAGATGCGCAATCGTATTTAGTGGCATCTGCTTCTTACATCTCATTTGTCTTTATGGCACTTCCAGCGTCTTATGTCATTAAAAGAATAGGTTTCAAGAAAAGTATGTCCTTAGGTTTAATTATTATGGCGCTAGGAGCTTTAATTTTTATACCAGCCGCCGAAGCCAGAACGTATTGGATGTTCTTAACGGGTATTTTTGTTCAAGGTGCCGGGATGACCTTATTGCAAACGGCATCAAACCCTTATATTACCATTTTAGGGCCTATAGAAAGTGCGGCAAAGCGTATTGCCATAATGGGTATAGCCAACAAAGTAGCAGGGGCGTTAGGCTCGGTTATTTTCGGAGCTTTATTGTTATCGGGTATTGATAAAATAAAAGCACAATTTGAGGTTGTTGACGCCGAGGAAAAGGGTCGTTTGTTAGATACCATGGCAGATAGCGTGGTGACCCCTTATATTGTTATGGCCATGGTGCTATTTGTCTTAGGAATATTAATAAGAAAAGCACCTTTGCCCAATGTGGAAGAAGCACTTGTTGAAGAGCCAAAAGTAGGCGAAACGGTAAAAACCAGTATTTTTCAATTTCCTCATTTATGGTTAGGGGTTTTGGCATTGTTTTTATATGTAGGTGTTGAAGTGATTGCTGGAGATACCATTATAGCTTATGGCATTGCTTTAGATATTCCTGTTGAACAAGCTAAATTTTTCACACTGTTTACATTAATGGCCATGGTAGTAACGTATGCTTTGGGCGTGTTTTTAATTCCCAAATATATAAGCCAAGCCTTTGCTTTAAAGGCTAGTGCCATTTTAGGAATTGTTTTTTCATTTTGTATTATTTTTACAGATGGCTTTGTATCCGTGTTATTTGTTGCTGCTTTAGGAATCGCCAATGCTTTGGTGTGGCCTGCCATTTGGCCGTTAGCTTTAACAGGCTTAGGAAAGTTTACTAAAACGGCTTCAGCATTGCTTATTATGGCAATTTCTGGAGGCGCTATTATTCCGCCATTATACGGTTTGTTGGTAGATGGTAAAAAGGAAACATTAATTTTAAACGGTATGGGTGAAGCTTCTGCCATTGCTGAAGCTACTTCTTTTGGGTATTGGATTCTTTTACCGTGTTATCTTATTATTTTATATTACGCATTTTCTGGACATAAAATTGGATTGAAGCCTTAATTATAGGTGTAAAAAAACGCGAAACATGTGTTTCGCGTTTTTAATATATAATTGAATAAAGTTTAGTCAACTAAAATGATGACTTTATTGTCTTTCATTTCAACAGTACCAGAATTGATTTTCAACAACGTTGTATTTTTATCACCTTGGGTAAATTTGTTCTTAACAGCTTCATGTAATTCTATACTGCCAGTAATCTTCACAAAACCTTCTTTTAATAAAGATACAATAGGAGCGTGATTGTTTAACATTTCAAAATTACCATTCACTCCTGGAACAGCAACACTCGTTACTTCTCCACTAAACAAAGTTGCTTCTGGTGATACAATTTCTAAATACATAGTTTTTAAATTAATAATTAATAATTGTCAATTATTAATTGATTACGCTTCAGCAAGCATTTTTTGACCTGCTTCAATGGCTTCTTCAATAGTTCCTTTAAGGTTAAACGCAGCCTCTGGTAAGTGATCTAATTCACCATCCATAATCATGTTAAATCCTTTAATAGTTTCCTTAATGTCTACTAAAACACCTGGGATACCTGTAAATTGTTCCGCAACATGGAATGGCTGTGATAAGAAACGTTGCACACGTCTTGCTCTTGATACGGCTTGCTTGTCCTCTTCCGAAAGCTCTTCCATACCCAAAATAGCAATGATATCCTGTAATTGTTTATAGCGTTGCAATAACTCTTTTACACGTTGAGCACAATCGTAATGGTCTTTTCCTAAAATATCGGCTGTCAAGATTCTAGACGTAGAATCTAACGGGTCAACTGCAGGATAAATACCTAACTCAGCAATTTTACGTGATAATACGGTAGTAGCATCTAAGTGGGCAAATGTTGTAGCAGGAGCAGGGTCTGTTAAGTCATCCGCAGGTACGTAAACCGCCTGTACAGATGTGATAGAACCTCTTTTAGTAGAGGTAATACGCTCTTGCATCGCACCCATTTCTGTTGCTAATGTTGGTTGGTAACCTACCGCAGATGGCATACGACCTAATAATGCAGATACCTCTGAACCAGCTTGTGTAAAACGGAAGATGTTATCTACGAAGAAAAGTACGTCTTTACCTTGCGCTTCTCCAGCACCATCACGGAAATATTCAGCAATAGTTAAACCAGATAAGGCAACACGCGCACGGGCTCCAGGAGGTTCGTTCATTTGTCCGAATACGAAAGTCGCTTTAGATTCTTTCATTTTAGATTTATCAACTTTAGATAAATCCCATCCACCAGCTTCCATAGAATGCATAAAATCATCACCATAGCGAATAATTCCAGATTCCAACATCTCTCTTAAAAGGTCATTTCCTTCACGTGTTCTTTCTCCAACTCCAGCGAATACTGAAAGTCCACCATGTCCTTTTGCTATATTGTTAATCAACTCTTGAATCAATACTGTTTTACCTACTCCAGCACCACCAAATAATCCGATTTTACCACCTTTTGCATAAGGTTCAATTAAATCGATTACTTTAATACCTGTAAATAAAACTTCAGTAGACGTTGATAAATCTTCAAATTTAGGTGCTTGACGGTGAATTGGTAGACCAGCATTACCCGCTTTAGGTAAATCTCCAAGACCATCAATAGCATCTCCAATCACATTAAATAAACGGCCATAAACATCATCACCTATCGGCATTTGTATTGGTGCGCCAGTTGCAACAACTTCAGTACCTCTACTTAAACCATCCGAAGAATCCATAGCGATAGTACGAACAGTATCTTCACCAATATGGGATTGGACTTCTAATACTAATAATGTACCATCTGGTCTTTTGATTTCTAATGAATCATAGATTTTTGGAAGGGTAGATCCTGCTTCGAATGCGACATCTATCACCGGACCAACTATTTGAGCAACTTTACCTGTAATTTTAGACATTACTTATATGTTTAATATTATGCGATTTAATTGTATGAAATACGTATTTTGTTTTCGCGTGCAAAGATATATTTTTTAATTTATAATTAAAGTCGTTTTTAAGCTTTTTTGTCATAAAAAAACACCTCTTTCTTGGAGGTGTTTTATACTTGTATCTTAAGATATCATTATTGTAATGTGGGGGCATAATTTGTTGGGTAATCTCCAGCTTTTGCTACGTTTCCAGAAGCTATAAAGTTGGAGCCAAACGCTTCATCAATTTTTTCTAAAAATTTATTGGCCAAATAAGCATAACCTCTTGCTGTAAGATGGATGCCATCCAAGCCTATAGCTCCACCGGTAACCAAACTTGTTTGAAGCGTATAATTATCAAAAACAACGCCGCTAGCAGTTGCTTCTTGAAGGATACCATTTAAATCTACTAAAGCAACATTAGGGTTTGAGTTTGCAACCGATGCAATGGTTGTGTTATAAGCCTCTGTTGCAGCTTTGATTTCCTGTTGTTCGCTTGGTATTAATACCCATTTGTCCGCTAGTGGCAATGTAATGCCTTCAGCAGAAAATTGTCCAGCTAGTGTTTGAGGTAGGCCTTGAGTCATTAAAAAGGTAACGGAATCTATATTAATGGTTCCTATGACTGAACTACTTGGTAAAACCAACAAATCATTAGCGTTAGCCATTCTTGTTTGTCCGTAAGTGAGCCCAAATAAATTGGCTACTAAGGGCGCTGCTTGAGCTGGCAACCCGAAACTTTGAACAAAAGCAGGAAAGGTAGGACTTGCGTTAAGGACGCCTTCAATTTGAGCAGATAAATTTACTAAAGTTTCATCTTTAATAATGACAGGGCTGGCATCTGTAGTGGAGAAAACAATAGACCGTTCTGGAACCCCTAGAAAAGTAAACACCTGATTTAGCTGACCAAAAATACCATTAAGAGTTGGTATTTGAGGACCGAAATCTGGATTTAACGGACTTAAAGGGTTGTAAGGAACGGTTGTAAAGTGAGGTAAATCAGTGATATAAGGCACATTTGTTACAATTCCTTTAGCTCCACCAGATGTTAATGTTGAGACAATATAACCAAAAGTTTGGTCGAAGCCAACACCAACAGCTCCAGCACTAGGTGTAATTGTATTTGAACCATCACCACCAGAAGTTGCATAACCTAAAACATCATTACCACCAATTTCTGACAAGGTGAAGAAAGTTGGGCTTTGGGCCATTGCATCACCTAACACGGTAGCACTAGGGCTTGATGCGATTCTTACAAAATAGGGATTAGCGGTTTTAGTTGCTAAATTTGCAATATTACCATAACCATTAAAAAGAAGATGAAAACTTTTAGCACCGGGAACTCCCATATTGTTAAAAGGACCTGTTGGTTTATTGATAGCAATATCTGTAGTCACGGTTATAGGGCCCACGACCGATTCTAAAGGAACGGGACCCGCACCTCCAAAAACCAATCTTGGATCAAAACCAGGAATTCTAGTGCCGCCAGCGGCTAAGCCACCATAATTATCGCTTGTTAAAGGTTGTTTAAAAGAACCACCTTCAATTTTTGCAAATTGTTGGGATAATATGTTTGGGAATGAATTTTCTTGGGCAGCTTTAAATAAAGCATTATCGGTAAAACCGGCAGTAAAAGATGCTCCAATGGCAACATAATTTGAAAAATCGGCAGAGCCCGCGGTTAGTTCTGGTAATTCAACTTCAGCTTCAAGTCTGCTGACATCTTCAATGTCGTTACAAGCTGTTAATCCTAAAAGGATTATTAAAAGCCATATATATTTTGTGTTCATAATAATCTTTTTTATAAGTTGTTAATTGTCCATGAAGCATAATACATGGAACCGATAAATCCTGTGCCAAAGGCTGTAAAATATTCTTTTCCTCCCAGGTTTGTTGCTCCTACTTTAAATATGGACTTCAAACTTGGCACTACTAAGTTAATTTGGGCATCTACAACATGAAATTCTGGCACAACACCATTGCCAAAAGTTCCTTCCCAATAGTAATCATCACTAAATCGGTATGACACATTAAAGCCAAAGTTTTTAAATAGTTCGGTATTTCCAAAAGAGGCTTTGAATTTATGTTCTGGGGTGTTAAAATTCGTTGCGAAATCGGGATATTGGTTTTGATCAAAATCTAATTTTGCGTAGGTGTAACTTCCACTTAAGTCAAAATCACCAAACACTTTAGTTGATAAACCTATGGAAGCACCATAAGAATTAACATCAGCTTCAGAGTTTGTATATGTGCTATACGCTTGATAATCACCATTAGCAATAGAAGCAACAGATAAAGAGCCATCTCCAACAGTTCCATAATATGGAGCTACCACAACTTCTTGCGATATAAAATCTTTATATTTGTTGTAATAGGCACTAAGGTCAACAATTAAATTATTGAATTTACCTCTGTAACCAACCTCAGCAGATGTTACTTGTTCGGGTTTAATCAAATCTGGATTAGAAACTTCTAAAACGCCAGGGTTTCCTGTTTCACTTAATTCCTGAACTGAGCTTAAAGTATAAGAGTTCTCGTAAGCAACTCGACCAGTTTGTGTAATGGTTGCAGGTTGCCCTAATAATTGACCACCTCCACTCACATCAAACGTTCTCACATATCTATCTAAATTACTAGGAGCAGATCCCACTAATATAGCTCTACCGGCATCTAAACCAATAAATAAGTCTTGGGTTGTTGGATTTCTAAAACCTGTTTGGACAGAACCTCTAAAATTGTGGTTTTTATTGACTGTTAACCCAGCAGAAATTCTTGGTGAATAAAAGCCGTCGAAAAATTCGGATTTATCGTAGCGAATCGAGCCAGTTAATTTTAAATCTAATGCATCGTTAAGGTCTATATCCTTTTGAATTTGCGTATAAACTCCGAATTCTGAATAATTTATAGGGCCATTTAAATCGGTATAAATAGTGCCAGACGAATTTAAGTTATATGTTCTATAAGAGCCACCGACTTGAATTTCGGCAAATTCTATGATATCTCTAAAATTATAATTTCCATCAGCATGGGAATATTTGGAAGCATCTTGGAATTTTGAACCTGTTGATAAGTCTGGGTCATTTATACTTTTGTTGAAGGCAGCTTTAAAGCCGTCTGAACCAGGCAAAAATCTCCCAGATTCAGCAACAGCTCTGGCAGCGGCATGGGCTTGAGCCTCGGTAGCGCCCCCAAGTGTTGCTTGAACATAGGTTCCTGCATATTCCCCAAACCAAGTATTATCATCTTTCCAAGCTCTATTGATATTAATTCCTGTGAACACCATATCATAGGAGTCGCCAGCTTTATCGCTAACCGTGTAACCTCTTAAAAAGAAATTATCGTTTTTAATTTCTATTTTATGTTGTTGTTGAAAAAAGCCGTTAATATTATATCTATTAGTTCCTTGGTATATGGTTGATCCTGTACCCACTTTACCTACATACGATATTTCAAAATCATTTTCCCATGGACGGAAATATAAGCCCCAATCAGCTTTTATACTCTCTGCTCTGTAATTTGTTAAATCTCGTTCATTATACCCCGTTCTACTCACCTCTACTGATGGTACCAAGGCACTAGCCCCGGAAGGTAATATACCTAACCCTTCTAAGGTTATGGCAACACCATTTATATCTGTTGAAACTTCATCCCCGTATACATTAATACCATCATAGTTTAAGTCTGCCCTAGTGCCACCAACTGTTGTTTTATCAACCTCACTGGTTGCTGCCCAATCCGTTCCCAGTAAATATCCAAAATTCACTTTCCCTGCAAATTTATTGCTAAACTTATGTGCGGCACGAAAACTAACATCTGTATATGGGTTATCGCCTGCTTCTTTTTGAGATGTAATACCTCTTTTTACGGAAGCACTTATACCTGGATAATCAAAAGGGTTTTTACTACGCATGAATAATATGCCATTAAATGCATTGGCTCCATACAAAGCAGAAGATGCACCAGGTAACAATTCCACGCTTAAAACATCTGTTTCGGTCATACCCACTAAATTTCCTATTGGAAAGTTTAAGGCAGGGGTAGAATTGTCCATGCCATCAATCAATTGCATAAATCGATTATTAGCAAAAGTGGCGAAACCTCTAGTGTTTACAGATTTAAAAGTCAAACTATTGGTATTTACATCCACACCCTTAAGATTTTCTAAACCATCATAAAAATCAACTGAAGCTGTACTTTTAATTTCTCTTAGGCCAATCCGCTCAACGGTAACAGGCGATTCAAAAATACGTTCAGGTGTTCTTGAAGCAGAGATTACAACTTCATCTAATGAGGTGCCTTCTTTAAGCGTGAAATTAACAGTTTGATTGTTTGACATGATTCTTTCCGTAGCGGTTTCAAAACCTACGCTACTAGCTTGTAAATCAAAAGGGGGTTGTTGGATTACACTTAATGTAAAATTACCATCAAAATCTGTAACCGTACCAGTTGAGGTCCCAATTACAATGATATTTGCCCCAGGAATGGGTTGTCCGCTGTCGTCAAGAACAGTTCCAGAAATTGTTGTTTGGGAGTACGACCATCCACAGAGAAACAACAATAAAACAGAAATAGATGTTTTCATAATTTAGGCTAAGTTTTAATTAAATTAAGGCAGTAAACTTTCTTAAAAATCATATCAAAATTAATAAAAATACTATGCAAGCATAGTATTTTTATTTAAAAAATTGACTATCAATTATTTTATTGACAAAAAATAGCGAAAAAAATGATAAAATCCTATAATTAATTGTAATTAATTATAGGATTTTATCATTCATGTGAATTTTGTAATTTTACTCGACCGTAACAGATTTAGCTAAATTACGTGGCTGATCGACATTTTTACCGAGCATTACCGCAATGTAATAAGATAATAATTGAAGAGGAATAGTTGTTAATAATGGTGTTAAAGATTCTAAAGTTTCTGGCACTTCAATCACATGATCTGCAAGTTCCCTAACGGTTACATCACCTTCAGTAACAATACCAATAATTTTTCCTTTACGAGATTTAATTTCTTGAATGTTACTTACAACTTTATCATAATGTCCTGTTTTAGTTGCAATAACCACAATAGGCATATTTTCGTCTATAAGTGCAATGGGGCCGTGTTTCATTTCGGCAGCAGGATAGCCTTCTGCATGTATATAAGAAATCTCTTTTAATTTTAAAGCACCTTCTAAAGCAACTGGAAAATTGTAGCCCCTTCCTAAATACAAGAAATTAGTAACATTCTTATATATTGAGGCGATTTCTTTTATGTGAGCATCAGCTTTTAAAGCTTTTTCCACTTTTTTAGGAATCATTTCTAATTCTAATAAATGGTGACGGAAATCAGAGCTAGAAATGGTTCCTTTAGCTCTTGCCAAGCGCAAAGCAATTAATGTTAATAATGTAATTTGGGTGGTAAAGGCTTTGGTTGATGCGACGCCAATTTCTGGGCCGGCATGTGTGTAAGCACCAGCATCTGTTTCTCTAGCTATTGAAGAACCTACTACATTACATACACCAAAAACAAAAGCTCCTTTTGATTTTGCCAATTTAATAGCAGCCAGAGTATCAGCTGTTTCACCCGACTGCGAAATAGCTATAACAACATCTTTTTCAGTAATTATAGGATTGCGATATCTAAACTCAGAAGCATATTCAACCTCTACGGGGATTCTTGCTAAATCTTCAAATATGTATTCAGCCACCAATCCTGCATGCCATGAAGTGCCACAAGCTACTATTATGAAGCGATCGGCGTTAAGGAATTTCTTCATATTATCCTCAACACCAGACATTTTTATAATAGCATCTTCTCTTAAAAGTCTACCTCTGTAGGTATCGTTGATGGCTTTGGGTTGTTCGTAAATTTCTTTCAGCATAAAGTGATCGAAACCACCTTTTTCTATTTGTTCTAAGTTTAATTGTAATTGCTGAACATAGGGATCTACTAAAGAGTCATCTTTAATCTTTCTAATCTTTATATCTTTGCCTTCTCTAAGTATGGCCATTTCTTCATCTTCTAGGTAAATGGCATTTTTAGTATATTCTATAAAGGGAGATGCGTCACTTGCGATAAAAAATTCGCCATCACCGATGCCAACAGCTAATGGGCTTCCTAAACGAGCAATGATAATTTCATCAGGCTTTGTTCTATCAAATACAGCTATCGCATAAGCGCCAATTACTTGGTTTAGTGCTATTTGAACCGCTTTACCAAGCTTTACATTTTCTTTCTTTTTTACGTCTTCTATTAAATTAATTAAAACTTCGGTATCCGTATCAGATTTGAATGTATAGCCACGAGAAATAAGCTCTTGTTTAAGAGAGTCATAATTTTCAATAATTCCATTGTGGATAATAACTAAGTCACCAGAATTTGATGTATGGGGATGAGAATTAACGTCATTAGGAACACCATGGGTAGCCCATCTCGTATGGCCTATGCCTAAGTTTCCTTTTTTAGAAATTTGATTTTCTACACAATTTTCTAAGTCAGTAACTTTACCTTTTGTTTTTGAAACATTAAGATTTGTACCATCAAATAGAGCAACTCCTGCACTATCATAGCCACGGTATTCTAATCGTTTAAGGCCTTCAATAATAATAGGATAAGCATCTCGATGTCCTAGATATCCAACAATTCCACACATAATAATATGATTTGGGTTAATTAATAATCAAAACAAATATGAAAAATAAATATCAATCTATGATAATTATTATATATAAGTTCTTTTTTAAACGATGAAAGTCATTTCTAATATATAAAATATACTGTTTTAGTATAAACTTTACAGCTGCCTATTTGTTTAATTTACTTGGGCTCAGTAAAGAATATTTCTAATGACATTCTTTTATTTTCAGGAACATTTGCATTAGTACCATGTAAAATGGTGCCTCTTGGCGTTATAATGGATGTAGACGGAACATTAGTTACTGTATTGTTACTGTTTAAGATCTTTGAATTATCGGTCAAGTTTACATTTGAAGATAAAACCAAGCCTATTTTTGTATTGGTAGAGTCCCTAATTAAAATGCTTTTTAAATGTTCTGTGAGGCGTATTTTGTACTTTAATTGAGCAGGGTCTCTTTGTCCTAAACTAACTATTTTAGAACTTAAAGGAGAGGAGCTGTTTGTAATGGGATCAAATATATAATCGATTGTTGGGGTGTTATTTTTAACATCATAAGCATAAATTCTATCATATTTATGATAATCGGTAGGCCCAACCATACCTTCATCTTCATAAATTACCAAGCGTGCTTCATTAATCAATTGTTTTAAAATAAAGTTGCCAAAGCTGTCTTTTTTATATCCTCCATTGCCATCAGGAACTCTATATGTTTTTTTAAAACATTCTAAAGCTGTAACTATTGAGGTGGTACCATCTTCATTTTCGCATTCAACCATGCCACTAAACAAATCAACCACCGCCATAGAACCTTCAGCGCCTTTCAAATAAAGTTTTTCATCACCCAAGGTTTTGTCTCCGTTGGTTAAGGTAACTAGCGAGTAATTATTGATAAAGGTGTTTAATCTGTTGATATTAATTGAGGCTGTACTAGCGAGATTTAAAATATAAGTGCTTTGGGTTCTTTCTCCTGTAGCCGCAGTGTCGTCTTTAGAATAGTAAATGGTTACATTAGAGCTAGTGGATGCTAGATTTAATAAAACCAAGTTACCATTATCATTTATAGATTGAGCTTTTAAATATAATCCTCTAAAATAGTTTTTAAAATTATTTTCATTGCTTAGTTCAGGCTGACCTTCTTTGTCTATGATTGTCGTTTTCCAAAAGTTAACATCCAATTTAGCTCTTAAAGCAGGTGCAGATTTGGTTCTTGTTATTGTGCTATCTTCGTCCATGGTTACTGTGACAATAGTTTTATTGCTAGGCACAAATTCGGCATCTTCAAATAATAGTTCCCCTCTGTTGGTGTCAAAATTTATTATTGTATTGTTACTCATAGCAAAATTATCGGTAGTGTTTATAGAACCGTCTGCTTTTGAATAATAATTTTGTCGTGCATTTGTTGGGGAGTTTGGATCAAAATCCCGTAAAAAATAATTGTTTTTGTAAATTGATAAGTGAATGGGACCATTTCCATATAACGAATCACTTATTGTATAGGTAGAGTCTGTTATAGTTCTACTAAAATAAGGAATTGTTAAAACTACAGAATCTATAACAGGGTTATCACCAAAATCAGGATTAAATCCACTTGGTGATGGTGATATCTGGGTAATGATGCTTGCCGTTGTTTGGCCATAAGCGGGATCATTAAACACACCTAATAAGTTTGATGACAAATTATTGATCTGTAAGGAGTCCAGTTTTTTATTGTAAGCTGTAATAGGCAAGTTTACTTTGCCCGTATTAAAATTAATATTGTCTTCTCCTAAAACATCACTTTCAACCGTGCTAAAATCTTTGTCGCATGCAACAACAGAGATTATCAAAAACAGACTAATACCAGTAAAATTAAGGGCTTTAAATATCTTTTTCATATAATTATCTAAGAATGTTTCGTTAGCTTAAAACTTCATTATTAAAAAATTTCGTGTAAGCTTCACCAAAATCATCTCTATTTTTGTATTCTAAAACAGGCTTATTGGAATCTTTCATGTAGGTTGTTAAATCCTTGGGAATTTCCTCCGATCCAACAATTAAAGCATCAGAGTAATCAATGGCAATTTTCATTAAATTGACATAAGATGGCTCTTCTAAAACTTTAATGGAGTCCTCATTAAGATTATCAAATTTAACTTTATTAAGCATATCTAGACTTAACGTATTGTTAAAACTTTGATTGTATACAGAGGTAACAATTTTACTTTCGTTAAACAATGGTTCGTCTTTGTAATATTCTTTCAGATATATAGGAAGTAAGGCCGCTAGCCAACCGTGTACATGAATAACATCTGGAGACCAATTTAATTTTTTAACAGTTTCAATAACACCTTTGGCAAAGAAAATAGCACGCTCATCATTATCGGCAAACAATACGCCATTTTCGTCTGTTAATGTTGCTTTTCTTTTAAAATACTCATCATTATCAATAAAATAAACTTGAATCCGTTCTTTAGGTATGGATGCCACTTTTATTATAAGGGGCATATCCAAATCGTTGATTACCAAATTTATTCCAGAAAGCCTAATAACCTCATGTAATTGATGTCTTCTCTCATTAATATTTCCATATCTGGGCATGAAAATTCTTATTTGACCACCTTGTTGATTCACTAATCTTGGTGCTTCAAAAGACATTGATGAAATTTCGGTCTCTGGTAAATAAGGCACTACTTCAGATGATACATATAATATCCTCTTATCTTTCATCTGCTTATATTTATTTGTTTTTTAATGGTCAAATGCAATTCGCCATTAAACGCTTCGGTTTGTATAAACTTATTCTTGTGGCTCATTTCACATGTTTGCTTTTGCCGTTTTTTTGATGATTTTATGTAACTGCTTTATGCGATTTTTCTAATTGAAAAAAAGTTTATGAGAGCTACATAAATGTCTTTCTTTTGAAGATTCAAAATAAAAAACACGCAAAAGTACAAAAATTTATGCAGATTGATTGTAAAATCTTAAGTTTGCCAGCGTTAATTTTATAATAGAAGGTGAAAGTTTTTTCAGGAAAGAAGGATATTGTTGCTGCTATGGATACTTACAAGGTAAAACGGCAAACCATTGGTTTTATTCCAACTATGGGGGCATTGCATCAGGGACATTTGGCATTAGTTGAAAAAGCAATACAAAATAATGATGTGGTTGTGGTAAGCATTTTTGTAAATCCAACACAGTTCAATAACCCCGATGATCTTAAAAAATATCCAAGAACTTTAGATAGAGATATATCGCTTTTAGCCACGCTTTCTAAAGATATTTTGATTTATGCACCTACTGTTGACGATATATATGAAGGAAGAACAACATCGGAAAGTTTCGATTTTGATGGACTTGAATTTGAAATGGAAGGGAAATTTCGTCAGGGTCATTTTGACGGTGTAGGCACCGTTGTAAAACGTTTTTTCGATATTATAAAACCTAACAATGCGTATTTTGGAGAAAAGGATTTTCAGCAATTACAAATTATTAAAAAGTTAGTAAAAAAACATCACATTCCCGTAAATGTAATTGGATGTAAAATACACCGAGAAAGTAGTGGTCTTGCAATGAGTTCAAGAAATACACGACTAAAACCAGAGTATATTAAAGCAGCACCTTTTATATACAAAACATTAAAAACTGCCAAAGTATATTTTGGCACAAAAAGTGCTAATTGGGTAACTAAATGGGTTGAAAATCAGTTTGCCAATCATGAGTTGTTAAAATTGGAATATTTTATAATTGCAGATATTAATACCTTAAAGGGATTAAAACGAAAATCTAAGAATAAAAAATATAGAGGATTTATAGCGGTCTACGCAGATGATATTAGGCTTATTGACAATATCGCATTAAATTAATTATCTTTGCCACATGCAAATTCAAGTAGTAAAATCTAAGATTCATAGGGTTAAATGTACAAGTGCAGAACTTAACTACATTGGTAGTATTACTATTGATGAGGACTTAATGGATGCTGCAAACATCATACAAGGTGAAAAAGTTCAAGTTGTTAATAATGACAACGGAGAACGACTTGAAACCTATGTGATTCCTGGACCTCGAAATAGCGGTGAAATCACATTAAACGGAGCCGCCGCAAGAAAAGTATCTGTAGGAGACACCCTTATTTTAATTACCTATGCTTTTATGGATATAGAAGAAGCAAAAGTATTTAAACCTTCCTTAGTGTTTCCAGATGAAGCCACAAACTTGCTAAAATAGACTTTTGAATCCAAAAACATCTAAAGCACTAAAAATCATACTCCCATTACTATTGGCAGTTTTTTTAGTTTGGTATTCCTTACACAAAGTTTCTTTTGGTCAATTAGTTGTTTTTTTTAAAGAGGCAGATTATAGGTGGATTGTACTCGGCATGCTTTTTGGATTTCTTAGCCATTTATCCAGAGCATATCGTTGGTTATTTTTATTAGAGCCGTTGGGTCATAAAATTAAGTTTAATAACAGCGTGATGGCCATTTTTTCAGCATATTTAATTAATTACACGATACCCAGAGCTGGAGAAATAGCGAGGGCTACCATCATAACAAATTACGAAAGCGTACCTTTTGAAAAAGGATTTGGAACTATTGTTGCCGAGAGAATAGCCGATTTAATTGTGATGTTTGCCATTATACTAATAACGCTTTTTATACAATTTGATTTTTTATATGGTATGTTAATTGAAAAATTCAATCCTATGAAAATTGTGATTGTCTTTGTTTTGTTGACTTTTTTAGGAGTCTTGTTTTTTAGATTTTTAAAGAGAAGCACCTCAAAAATGGCTTTAAGAATAAAAGCATTTGTAAACGGTTTGATTGAAGGCGTACTTAGTATTTTCAAAATGAAAAAAAAGTGGGCTTTTATTTTTCATACACTATTTATATGGGTTATGTATGTGCTCATGTTTTATGTCACATCTCTTGCTTTTAAAGATTTAGGAAATTTGTCATTAGGTGCCATTTTAGTGGGTTTTATTGCAGGGAGTTTTAGTATTGCTGCCACCAATGGAGGCATAGGTTCTTATCCGGTAGCTATTTATGCCGCTTTATCAATTTTTAATATACCCGAAGAGCCTAGTATTGCTTTTGGTTGGATTATGTGGTTTGCACAAACACTCATGATTATTATTTTTGGTGGATTATCTTTAATCTATTTGCCTATTTATAATAGAAAATCAGATATAAAAACCCTTTAAAACAACACATCACATTTCGTTTTTTATCTTCTTGAAAAGTTAGGGCTTATTTCTTACCTTGCCATATATTAAATCTCAAATCATTTTAAAAATGAAGAAACCAATCATTTACCTATTTCTCATATTAGCTTCCACCAGTTTTATGAATGCTCAAGTATTATACAAAACCTTAGAGTCTTCAAAGTTAGGTACAACAAGGGAGTTAAAAATTCAATTGCCAAGAGGCTATAATAACGATAAAGATAAAAGCTATCCTTTATTCATTGTGCTAGACGGCGATTATTTATTTGAAGCGGTGGCGGGAAATGTGGATTATTATACCTACTGGGAAGATATGCCCGAAGCTATTGTAGTTGGGATTAATCAATTTGAAGATCGCTTTGAAGATTCCATGTATTCAGCACAAAACTCATTACCAGTGGAAACGGGAGCAGCTTTTTTTGAGTTTATTGGCGCAGAAGTCATTCCTTTTATTGAAAGCACTTACAGAACAGGAAAATTTAAAGTAGCCATTGGGCATGGTGAAACCGCTAATTTTATAAATTACTATTTACTTAAAGAACAACCTTTGTTTCAGGCATATATAGCAATAAGTCCAGAATTGGCACCTAAAATGATAACGTATCTTCCAGAGCGCTTGTCTAAAATACAAACAAAAACCTTCTATTATTTAGCAACAACCAACAACGATTCAGAGTCCATAAAAAAAATGACCGAAGCTTTAAATGTGGATATTAAAGTAATTGATAACAAAAACCTGTTGTATAAATACGACACTTTTGAAAACCCAACGCATTATTCGCTTCCAACACATGCTTTACCAAATGCTTTAGAAAGTATTTTTCATGTTTTTCAACCCATCAGTAAAAAGGAATATCAAGAAACCATTCTTAAATTAGATACGTCTCCCGTTTCCTATTTACAAGAGAAATATCAAGCTATAAAAGATTTATTCGGAATAGAAAAGCAAATTCTTATTAACGATTTTAAAGCTATTTCCGCAGCTATAGAAAAAACGAGAAAGTTTGAATATTATGAAGAATTGGGTAAAATGGCACAAAAGCAATATCCTAAAACCCTTTTGGGAAGTTATTACGCAGCTCGTTTTCAGGAAGAAACAGGCGATCCCAAAAAAGCAATGAAAACCTATCAATCGGCTTACATCCTCGAAGAAATTGGAGGTATTACCAAAGATTTAATGATGGAGAAATCAGATGCCATTAAAGCCGATTTCGGTTATTAATATAAATTTATAACAATTAATCCCTCTTCTTTGAGAGGTTAGGATAGGAATATGGCTAAATTAAAAACGACCTTTTTTTGTCAGAGTTGTGGCAATCAATATGCCAAGTGGCAAGGGCAATGTACAGCTTGTAAAGAGTGGAATACCATTGTGGAGGAGGTTATTCAGACACCCGAAAAAAGTGATTGGAAATCGCCAACCTCTGCAGTAAAAAAAGCAGCTATTCCATTAAAAATAAAAGATATTGATGCATCAAACGAAGTACGACTAGATACTTTTGATGGTGAATTTAATAGGGTTTTGGGCGGAGGCATTGTTCCAGGATCTTTAACCTTATTAGGGGGCGAACCCGGTATAGGGAAAAGTACGTTACTACTTCAAATTTCATTAAAATTACCCTATAAAACCTTGTATGTTTCTGGTGAAGAAAGTCAGAAACAAATAAAAATGCGAGCAGAGCGTATTAACCCAAACACGAATAATTGCTACATTCTTACCGAAACCAAAACCCAAAATATTTTTAAACAAATTGAAGCTTTAGAGCCCGATATTGTTATTATTGATTCTATTCAAACATTGCATAGCGATTATATCGAGTCATCTTCTGGAAGTATTTCACAAATAAAGGAATGTGCAGCCGAGCTAATTAAGTTTGCAAAAGAAACCGCTACCCCCGTAATTCTTATAGGTCACATTACTAAAGACGGGAATATTGCTGGGCCGAAAATTTTAGAGCATATGGTAGATACCGTGCTGCAATTTGAAGGAGACAGAAATCATGTATTCAGAATTTTAAGAGCTCATAAAAATAGATTTGGTTCTACAAATGAACTTGGTATATATGAAATGCAAGGTTCTGGATTGCGTGAAGTTTCCAACCCATCCGAAATATTGATTTCTAAGAAAGATGAAGAATTATCTGGAAATGCTATTGCAGCGACATTAGAAGGCATGCGTCCGTTAATGATTGAAGTTCAAGCATTGGTGAGCACGGCAGTTTATGGGACACCACAGCGCAGCGCCACAGGCTTTAATGCCAAACGTTTAAATATGCTTCTGGCGGTTTTAGAAAAGCGTGCTGGGTTCCGTTTAGGTGCTAAAGATGTTTTTTTAAATATTACGGGAGGGATTAATGTTGATGATCCGGCTATAGATTTGGCCGTGGTTGCTTCTATTTTATCCTCAAACGAAGATGTTGCTTTGCAAAAAGACGTATGTTTTGCTGCTGAGGTTGGATTGTCTGGAGAAATTCGCCCAGTCCAGCGTGTGGAACAACGTATATTGGAAGCTGAAAAATTAGGATTTTCCACCATTTTTGTTTCTAAATATAACAAAATAGCACTTAAAAACACGTCTATTAAAATCCAACTCATTTCAAAAATAGAAGATTTAGTGGGTGTTTTGGTTTAAAGCAGTTTTGCCTTAGCTAAAACAATTTTTTTGTCATTGTAGAGTTAATATTAATTATTGATATATGGTTGCATAAAGCCAAAACTATTGGCTTTTTTGTTTAAATTTATAATATGGGAAAACGACTTTTATATTTGGTATTGGGTATTGTTTTGGTTTCATGTGGCACAAAGGTCTCTAAAAACCCTGAAAGTTTAATAAAAGAAGTGGAATTACATTCCGCAAAAATAGATTCAGACAAAGCCTTGGGAACTGACATTACTGAAGGCGCATTAACAGATGCCGAAGGGTTTAAAGACATCGGAAAATTTAAGTCCACCGTAGTTTTTAATAAAGAAACAAGTGAATTATTAAAAATTACAAACGTAGAAACAACGGATAAAACCATCACCGAAAAGTATTATTTTAAAAATAATAAGCTTAGTTATTTTGATTCTTCTTCTGGGAATTCAAACTCAAAGAAATTATATCTTAACAATGGTAAAGTGGTTTCGTCACAAAATATTAGCCCAGAAGAACAAAAACTTTTCATAGCCAAGGCAAGGCGCTTTCAACAAGAGTTTAACGAAACACATTAATACAGTTAGCTTAATGGTTTTTTTACTTTAATTAAACTCGCTATTTTATCAAAATTCCTTAATTTCGCACCTCGAAATGAAATTGGATATAATGAGCGCAAAATTTCCTGAGTATAAAGGACTTGACTTACCAAAAGTAGCAGAAGAAATTCTCAACTATTGGCAAGAAAATAGCATATTTGAAAAAAGTGTTTCCACTAGAGAAAACAACGAATCGTTTGTGTTTTTTGAAGGGCCACCTTCAGCAAACGGACTTCCAGGAATTCATCATGTGATGGCACGTGCCATAAAAGATATTTTTTGCCGCTATAAAACCCAAAAAGGTTTTCAAGTAAAACGAAAAGCGGGTTGGGATACGCACGGGCTTCCCATTGAGTTAGGCGTTGAAAAAGAATTGGGAATTACCAAAGAAGATATAGGAAAAACAATTTCGGTTGAAGATTACAATAATGCGTGTAGAAAAGCCGTGATGCGCTATACTGATATTTGGAATGACCTAACCGAAAAAATGGGTTATTGGGTAGATATGGAAAACCCATACATTACCTACGAACCTAAATACATGGAAAGTGTTTGGTGGTTGCTAAAAGAAATTTATAATAAAAATTTATTATATAAAGGTTACACCATTCAACCGTATTCTCCAAAAGCGGGTACAGGTTTAAGTTCGCATGAGTTGAATCAACCGGGAACGTATCAAGATGTGACAGATACAACGGTTGTGGCACAGTTTAAAAGCCCCCTAGCCCCCAAAGGGGGATCAAAATCTGTTTTGGATGCTTTTAAGATCTCCCCTCCTTCGGAAGGGTCGGGGGAGGCTTACTTCCTGGCTTGGACGACGACGCCTTGGACATTACCCTCAAATACAGCGTTGACTGTTGGGCCTAAAATTGAGTACGTTTTAGTTGAAACATATAACCAATACACATTCCAGCCAATGAATGTGATTTTGGCTAAAAAATTAGTGAGCTATCAGTTTTCAGGAAAGTTCAGTCTAGTTGAAACAAAAGCAGAATTACTAGAATACAAACCAGACGATAAAAAAATTCCATATAGAATTATTGGGGAATGTTTGGGGAAAGACTTAGTCGGAATTAAATACGAACAATTATTACCATATACACTTCCAAACGACAATCCAGAAAATGCTTTTAGAGTGATTTCAGGAGATTTCGTAACCACTGAAGATGGTACAGGAATCGTTCACACCGCGCCAACATTTGGAGCCGATGATGCTAAAGTTGCTAAAGAAGCCGTGCCAGAAGTACCTCCTATGTTGGTAAAAGATGAGCATGGTAATTTAGTGCCTCTTGTCGATTTACAAGGAAGGTTCAGACCAGAAGTCGGTGAGTTTGCTGGTAAATACGTGAAAAATGAGTATTATAACGATGGTGAAGCTCCAGAGCGTTCAGTAGATGTAGAGATTGCAATCAAATTAAAAGAAGAAAACAAAGCCTTTAAGGTTGAAAAATATAAACATAGTTATCCTAATTGCTGGCGTACCGATAAACCCATTCTTTATTATCCGTTAGATTCTTGGTTCATTAAAGTGACGGATGTAAAAGACCGTATGTTCCAGCTTAACGAAACCATCAACTGGAAACCAAAAGCTACAGGAACAGGTCGTTTTGGTAATTGGTTGGCGAATGCCAATGATTGGAACTTATCACGTTCACGGTATTGGGGCATTCCATTACCCATTTGGAGAACCGAAGATGGTAAGGAAGAAATCTGTATCGGTTCGGTTGAAGAATTAAAGGCCGAAATGCAAAAAGCAGTTTCAGCGGGCGTGCTTTCAAAAGGTATTTTTGAAGATTTTGAAGTGGGCAACAATTCCGAAGAAAACTATGCCAAAATCGATTTACATAAAAACATTGTAGATGAGATTATATTAGTTTCTTCATCTGGCAAACCCATGAAACGCGAAAGCGATTTAATAGATGTTTGGTTCGATTCTGGTGCCATGCCTTATGCACAATGGCATTATCCTTTTGAAAATAAAGATTTGATTAATAAAGGGACATCCTATCCAGCCGATTTTATAGCTGAGGGTGTTGACCAAACTCGTGGTTGGTTTTATACACTTCATGCTATTGCTACGATGGTTTTCGATTCCGTTGCCTATAAAAACGTGGTGTCGAACGGATTGGTATTGGATAAAAACGGACAAAAAATGTCCAAACGTCTTGGAAATGCCGTAGACCCTTTTGAAACATTATCAACTTTTGGTGCCGATGCCACACGCTGGTATATGATTTCTAACGCCAATCCTTGGGATAATTTAAAATTCGATGTTGAAGGTATTGAAGAAGTAAAACGTAAATTTTTCGGAACGCTTTATAATACCTATTCGTTCTTTCAATTATATGCTAATTTGGATGAGTTCAATTATAGTGAAGCTGATATTCCTTTAAATGAACGACCAGAAATAGACCGCTGGATACTTTCAGAATTACACACATTAATCAAGAAAGTAGATGAATATTATGCAGACTACGAGCCAACAAAAGCAGCAAGGGCCATTTCAGATTTCACACAAGATTATTTAAGTAACTGGTATGTGCGTTTAAGCAGAAGACGTTTCTGGAAAGGCGATTACCAACCAGATAAAATTTCGGCATACCAAACACTTTACACGTGTATGGTAACCATTGCAAAGTTAGGCGCGCCAATCGCACCGTTCTTTATGGACAGGTTGTACATGGATTTGAACTCCGTTACCAAAAAAGAACAATTTGAGAGTGTCCATTTAGCAAATTTTCCAGTTTATGACGCCACTTTTGTAGATAAAAGTTTAGAGCGTAAAATGGAAGCAGCGCAAACAATATCATCTTTAGTATTATCGTTAAGAGCTAAGGAAAAGATAAAAGTACGTCAGCCACTTCAAAAAATAATGATTCCTGTTAGCAGTAAGCAGCAAAGAGATGAAATTTTAGCAGTTTCAGATTTAATTAAGCATGAAGTTAATATTAAGGAGGTTAAGCTTTTAGAAGATGCTTCAGATATATTGGTGAAACAAATTAAGCCCAATTTTAAAACCCTGGGTCCCCGTTTCGGTAAGGATATGAAAGCCATAGCGAACGAAGTAATTAACTTTACCGCGCAAGATATTAACAAAATGGAACAAAATGGGGTTTTGGATATGGTTATTAATGGAAAAAATATAACTTTAGCCATTGATGATGTGGAGATTACATCGCAAGATATTGAAGGATGGTTAGTAGCCAACGAAGGCGCATTAACAGTAGCTTTAGATATTACCATTACTGAGGAATTACGAAAAGAAGGTATCGCAAGGGAACTTGTAAACCGCATTCAAAATTTACGTAAAGACTCAGGTTTTGAAGTCACAGATCGTATTGATGTGAAACTTCAAAAAGATGATAAAATGGCACAAGCAGTCAACTCGAATTTAGAATATATAAAAACAGAAACATTAACAGAAGAACTTGAAATTATAGATCAGATAACCCAAGGCATCGATATTGCCTTTGATGATGTAAACACCAAGTTGTTTATTCAAAAACACTAGAATTATGGCTATAGAAAATACAGTAAGATACTCAGACAAAGATTTAGCAGAATTTAAAGTGCTTATACAAGAAAAAATAGTGAAAGCGCAGCACGATTTAGATCTTATAAAAAGTGCTTATATGAACAATCTTAGTAACGGTACAGAAGACACCTCACCAACGTTTAAAGCGTTTGATGAAGGTAGCGAGGTAATGAGCAAAGAATCTAATTCGCAATTGGCCATCAGACAAGAAAAGTTTATCCGCGATTTAAAAAATGCGCTTATCCGTATCGAAAATAAAACTTACGGTATTTGCCGTGTTACAGGAAAATTGATTGCTAAAGAGCGATTGATGTTAGTACCACACGCTACTTTGAGTATTGAGGCAAAAAACATGCAACAATAAATTTGCTTAATTAATATATTTTAAGCGTCTCTCTCGATAGTTATCGGGATTGAGACGTTTTTTATTTGTCATTCGTGTCATTCCTGCGAATCCCGATAGTTTTCGGGAAGGAATCCAGTATTAAACAGTAATGCTTTCAACCGCAATTCAAAAATCGTAATTTGTAAATCCATTCATGTCATTAAAAAAATCCATCTTTCTTATCATCATTATTTTGCTTATTGACCAAATAAGTAAAATATACGTAAAAACACATTTTAAGCTACAAGACAGTATTGAGGTTTTTAGTTGGTTTAAAATCTTTTTTATTGAAAATGAAGGTATGGCTTGGGGCACCAGAATCAGTGATTTTTTACCGTTTGTGACAGATAGATCGGCAAAAACAGCCTTAACACTTTTTAGAATTGTGGCCATTTTTGGTATTGGGTATTGGTTGTATGATGCCACAAAAAATAAAGCTTCAAAGATATTAGTATGGGCAATTGCACTAATTTTTGCAGGTGCCTTAGGCAATATTATAGATTCTGTTTTTTACGGTGTACTATTTAACGATAGCTACATGCAAATAGCCTCTTTTTTGCCCCGCGAAGGTGGTTATGATATTCTATTACATGGTAATGTGGTAGATATGCTATACTTCCCTATATATAAAGGCTACTTGCCGGAATGGTTGCCGTTTTATGGTGGCGAATTCTTCACGTTTTTTGAACCCGTTTTTAATATTGCCGATATGGCCATAAGCACTGGGTTTATCATGCTTATTGTATTTAATAAAAAAGCGTTTCCTAAGAAATAATATTTATTACTCTTTTTTCTTTTATAAGTAGGATAATTAGTATATTTATTCTGAAATACTTAGTTTTACATATTTTAAACCAACTTTACTAATGAAAAATTTTATTTTACTTAGTCTAGCATTATTGTTTTTTAGTCACATTTATTCCCAAAACAATTTTACAGTTGATGCTGGAGACCAAGCTTATGATTTTATTGGAATTAATGAGCACGGAGAAGAAATAAAACTATCAGATTATAATGGAAAGAAATACATTTTACTAAATTTTACAGCAACTTATTGTGGCCCTTGTTGGGGAACGTATAACCAAATGAATAAGGTGCAAGAAAAGTATAAAAATGAACTAAAGGTAATTTCATTTCATTGGGATGATGCGAAAGAACAATGGAATAAAATGGCAAAAAGAGCTAACATAGATTTTAAATGTACTTCTATTTGGGATGCAAAAAATAAAGATGAGATTTCTAAAATCTATCAAATCGATGGTTGGCCATATTTTTTTCTGATTGACAAAAAAGGCACCATTGTTGAAAAATGGTTTGGAAATAATGAAAAAAGACTAGATAGAAAGTTAATAAAATATCTGTAAAACATAGTGCACTCTATTTGTCATTTATTCTTCTAATTTTTGCTTCAGTTAGTTCGCCTTAATTTATATTCTTTTTACCTCTTAGCTTAAGGCTCGACAGCATGAGATGTTATAATTTTTAGCTATTTTTAGGCTGTGATAATTTAAACCATGGGAAAAAAATTAGATTTTATTACACCCGAACTAAAAGAGTTCATTGAAAACCAGAAACTATTTTTTGTAGGAACTGCTGCGTCTGACGGCAGAGTAAATGTATCCCCAAAAGGCACGGACTCGTTTAGGGTTATTGACAAGAATAAAATTGTTTGGTTGAATTTAACAGGAAGTGGCAATGAAACCGCGGCACATTTACTAAAGAGTAGTAGAATGACGATTATGTTTTGTGCTTTTGAAGGTAAACCTATGATTTTAAGATTATACGGAAATGCAAAAATTTACCATAAAAGAGATAGCGGTTTTGAGAAATATTCAAATTTGTTTCCAGAGAATGTTGGTGCTAGGCAAATCATCGAAATGGACGTCGACTTAGTTCAAACATCCTGCGGGTTTGCCGTGCCATTTATGGATTTCAAGGAAGAACGAACCACATTAAATGCTTGGGCAGAAAAACAGGGTGAAGACAACATTAAAGCCTATTGGAAAGAGAAAAATACCCTAAGTATTGATGGATTTGAGACTGGGATTTTTGAGGGTTAAAATATTTACTACAAGCAATATAATATCAATTTTTCTTTTCGCCAATTAGTATTGCTCATGTTCTTTCGTAGTATCTTCAAAACAGTATAATACTTCAAATCGAATTTTGATATCATCATAAAATGTATTTACTTTGTAATAACATTTAAAAGGTTATGGAAACATCTATTATTAAAATCGGAAATTCAAAAGGGCTTCGTTTAAGTAAGACCATTTTGGAAAAATACAACATCAAAGACAAGGTTGAAGTGATTCTCGAAAAAGATCAAATCATTTTAAAAGCTATTGATAAACCAAGAAAGAATTGGGAAAAGGAATTTGAAAAAATGCACATGGATAATGATGACAAGCTACTTATTGATGATGTGTTTGATGACGAAAATCTTGACGAATGGAATTAAAACAGTACATGATTGTTTTGGTTAATTTGGATCCAACGATTGGAAGTGAAATAAAGAAAACAAGACCTTGTGTCATTGTTTCTCCTAATGAAATGAACAAATACCTAAACACGATTGTTCTAGCACCAATGACATCTAATATGAATAAGTATCCAACGAGGGTTTCGGTTAATCACAACGGAAAGAAGGGAATGATTGCCATTGACCAAATCCGTACTGTTGATAAAATAAGGATAATAAAAGTATTTGAAAAATTGACTAAATCCGAGATCACTAAATGCAAAGAAGTCATAAAAGAAACTTTTGTGGATTAAAATATCAATTATATAAAATGAGCAGAAAAGAATTCGAATTGATTTTTGGTATTTTATGTCTATTAATTTCTATTATTTGGGGATATTATGAAATTAGAGATTGGAATAAAATGAAAAAAGATGATTATATGCTTAAATCTTTTAGTATCGAAATATTTAGCGGGCTAATTGTATTCTTCTTGATAGGAATTATCGGAGTTTATAGATATTTTTCTTAATCAAAACCCATAAACCCGTTCAGGGGTTACGCAATAATCTAGCTTAACGTCACTTTCAAAAACATCATCAATAGCGTTTTCAGCTTCAAAAAAGGAAAGTCCTATTTTAATGGTTTCTGGTTTGCATTCATTTAAAAATTTATCATAAAAACCCTTTCCGTAACCAATACGATGACCTGCTTTATCAAAAGCCAGCAAGGGCACAAAAACCACTTCAATTTTATTATTGGTAATTTCGATACCATCAACAGGTTCGGGAATATTATATGCGTTTTTTTTAATCACCGTATTATCCGTTAGTAAATAATGCGTCATTAACGTGGTTTCAAAATCACTTTTTGAAAGTACAATGTGCTTGTCCTTCCCCGATAGAATGTTCAAAATATAATCGGTATGGACTTCTTTTTGTTCTTCAATCGTTAAAAAAATATGGTAAAACGAAGCATCCCAAATAGGCAATTTTAAAAGCTTATTGGCAATGGCCATACTTAAATGGTCAATGGCTTCAGCAGATAAGTCGCTACGAAGTGCTTTGTATTTTTTCCGCAATTCAGCTTTTTGCATACTATTGTTAACGCTTAAGTTTGGTGCTTATATGAAACAGGGCATCGCCTTGGTATACAATAGGAGATTCGTTCACATTAATAATATAACCAGCATTATTGGCTTTTACAAAGTGATTAAACTTACCAAAAGGATCGGTAATGGTGCCAAGAACGTCTTTTTTATTCACCTTAATCCCCACTTTTACATGAGGTTTGAACATACCAGAATATTTAGCGCGTTTCCAAGTGCTTTCGGTAATATAAATGGATTCATTAGATGGCTTTGCTACTGTAAAATTGGACTTTAACATGCCAAAATGTTGCAAAATGCGCTTAGCACCTTTAATGCCAGATGCCGTAACGGTTTCATCGATATGAAATGATTTGCCACCTTCAAAAAGCAACATGGGTTTGCCTAACTTATGGCAGGTATTCCTAAACGATTTATTTAAGTTTTTAGAATATAGAACAAAAGGAGCTCCAAACACTTTTGCTAAATCGTTGAGTTCTTTATTTTCCTTAACAAAGCGGAGTTGAGGTGCGTTAAATCTGCCAGCGCTTCCTGTATGGTAATCAATAATTAAATCGACATGGGGAATGATGCCGTGAACCAATTTATAAGCCACCCTACTTGCCAACGAGCCATTTTTAGAACCAGGAAACACGCGGTTTAAATCCCTGCCATCCGGGAACTCACGATTTAAATTGATAAAGCCAAAAATATTAATAACAGGAATACAAATAATGGTGCCACATTTTGGTTTGTTAATACCAGAAGCGATAAGTTGTCGTACAATTTCAACACCATTTACTTCATCGCCATGAATGCCTGCCGTAAATAAAATGGTAGGCCCCGGAAGTTTAGAGCGTTCCACAATAATAGGAACATCAACCGTTGAAGTGGTGTGGAGTTTGGCTAAATCTAAACTTATTTCTTTGCTTTCACCAGGCAAAATAGTAACTCCAAGAATATGTAAAATGTCATTTTTAGCTATAATCATTTAAATGATGTCATTTTGTTTTTTTCTATATGTGTTATAATATTTTTTGCAATATTTTTTCCAGTAGCACCTTCAATGCCTTCTAAACCTGGGGTAGAGTTCACTTCCAATAATAAAGGACCTCTAGCCGATTGCAGCATATCGACACCACAAACAGGAAGCTTTAAAACTTTAGCAGCACTCATCGCCAACGCTAATTCTTGCTCATTTAATGTGATGACTTCGGCAGTGCCACCTCTATGTAAATTAGAACGAAATTCACCTTCTTTGCCTTGGCGTTTCATGGCGCCAACCACTTGTCCGTCCACAATAAGCGCACGAATATCCGCGCCTTTGGCTTCTTTTATGAATTCTTGAACAATTACGCGGGCTTCCAATCCGTTAAAGGCTTCCAATACCGATTCGGCAGCATTTTTTGTTTCCGCTAAAACAACGCCCAAACCTTGTGTTCCTTCCAATAATTTAATAATAACGGGAACGCCACCTACATGCTCAATGACCTCTTCCACATCGCGCGAGTAGTTGGTAAATACTGTTTTTGGCATACCAATGCCCGCTTTGCTTAAACGCTGTAAACTTCGCAATTTATCTCGAGAACGTAGAATGGCATCAGAGGTGGCAATGACAAAAACGTTCATCATCTCAAATTGCCTTACCACCGCACAACCATAAAAGGTAATGGAGGCGCCAATTCTAGGTATAACCGCATCTACATAATCTAAATAACGGTCTTTATAATAAATAGTAGGTTTTTCCTTTTCTATAATAATATCGCATTTTAAGGGGTCGATAACTTCCATTTTATGACCTCTTTTTTCGCCTTCTTCAATAAGCCTTGCGGTTGAGTATAGACTAGAGTTTCTTGATAGAATAACTATATTCATTGTGTTTTTAAATTAAAAGACATATTTTCTAGGTCTACATCAACTATAAACTTATTTTTTAAAAATTGCCTGCCAATAAGTACGGGGAATTTCATGTCGTCGCGCGTGCTTAAAGTTAAGTTAATCTTATATGTTTTTCCAAAAAATATGACTTCAGATTTTATCTTATATCTATTTTCCTTAAAACCATTACTGCTTTTCACATTGGTTTTAGAAAAGGTTTCAAAAATGACTTCCTTTCCGCTGAAATTGGCATGGCCTTCGCTGTAAAAAGTGCATTTTAGCATCTTATTATTTTCAATAATATCAGAACAATGAATGGCAGACGTGTAAGCTCCAGTATCAATTTTAACATCGACATTGAATAAATCTAAATTAGGAAAGTCCACTTTATCTACTCGGCCAATAATTTTCTTTTTCATATGTAGATATTTATTTATTTTTTAAGGTCATATGCAATTCGCATATCTTTATTGGTATTTTCGACTATGCTCATTTCATGTTCTAAATCATTTAAAAAGTTTGCGAAGGTAGCGAATTACCAAAATGAAAAACGATTTATGCAAAAAAGTTTAACGTTTTAATGTATGGGTAAGTTAGCAATAAAAATTAAAATAATTACCTTTGAGTAATGAGTCATACTCCCTTAGAAATACAGCTTATAACCCTTCCTGAACAACCTGGAGTGTATCAATATTATGATGCCGATGGGACTATTATTTATGTTGGGAAAGCCAAAAACCTAAAAAAGCGTGTCAGTTCTTATTTTAACAAAATCCATGATAATGGTAAAACCCGTGTGCTTGTTAAAAAAATCACAACCATTAAGCACATTGTTGTAGAAACGGAAACCGATGCATTGTTGTTGGAAAATAATTTGATTAAAAAACACCAGCCGCGTTATAATGTGATGTTGAAGGACGACAAATCGTATCCATGGATTTGTATAAAAAATGAACGTTTTCCCAGGGTGTTTTCCACCCGTAGAGTCATTAAAGATGGAAGCGAGTATTTTGGGCCCTATACCAGTATGAAAACCGTTTCTACCTTGTTGGATTTAATAAAAGGTATTTATCATTTACGGACCTGTAATTACCATTTATCTGAAGAAAAAATTGATGCTGGAAAATATAAAGTGTGTTTAGAATACCATTTAGGAAATTGCAAAGGCCCTTGTGAAGGTTTGGAAACAGAAATCGAATACAACGAAAACATAAAAGCCATTAAAGAAATTTTAAAAGGAAATTTTAAAGATTCGCTGTCGCAGTTTAGAGCTCAAATGAAACAATATGCTGTAAATATGCAGTTTGAAGAGGCTCAAAAAATAAAAGAAAAAATTGAAGTGCTTGAAAATTATCAGGCAAAATCTACTATTGTCAACCCTAAAATAAGCAATGTAGATGTGTTTTCCATTGTAAGTGATGAAACCTACGGCTATGTCAATTTTTTGCAATTGTCTTATGGTTCCATCATTCGTTCGCATACACTAGAAATTAAAAAGAAACTCGATGAAACCGATTTGGAATTATTGGAACTTGCCATCATCGAAATACGGCAACGGTTCCATTCAAAATCCAAAGAAATTTACGTACCTTTTAAAGTTGATTTGGGTGAAGATGTAAAAGTAACCGTTCCGCAATTGGGTGATAAAAAGCATATTTTAGACTTATCTGTCCGTAATGCTAAATATTACAGAATGGAACGGTTTAAACAAGATAAAATTGTTGACCCCGATAGGCATGCCAATAGAATTATGGCGCAAATGAAAGCCGATTTACGTCTTCATGAAGAACCAAGACATATTGAGTGTTTTGATAATTCCAATATTCAAGGCACCAATCCAGTTGCTGCATGTGTAGTTTTTAAAAACGGGAAACCAAGTAAAAAAGATTATCGGCATTTCAATATAAAAACTGTAGAAGGGCCAGACGATTTTGCCTCTATGGAAGAAGTGGTTTATAGGCGTTACAAACGTATGTTGGATGAAGAGCAATCGTTACCGCAATTAATCATTATTGACGGAGGAAAAGGACAATTGTCTTCAGCATTAAAAAGCTTGGAAGCACTTGATTTAAGAGGAAAAATAGCCATTATAGGTATTGCTAAACGTTTAGAAGAATTATTCTATCCAAATGATCCAATTCCGTTATATTTAGATAAAAAAAGTGAAACCTTAAAAATCATTCAACAATTAAGGAATGAAGCGCATCGTTTTGGTATAGAACATCATAGAAATAAACGCAGTAAAAGCGCGTTGAATACAGAATTGGAAACCATTATTGGTGTTGGCGACAAAACGGTGATCGATTTATTGAAGCATTTTAAATCGGCTAAACGGATTGCTAACGCGAAGTTAGACGAGTTGGAAACTGTTGTAGGGGTTTCAAGGGCAGAAAAAGTTTATAATTATTACCATAGTAAATGAAGTCTATCTTAACCATTTTAGTTTTTTTTATCTGTTTTCAGGGGATTTCCCAAAATTCAGAAAAAAAAGACATTAAAGTCGGTTTGGTGTTAAGTGGCGGCGGCGCTAAAGGATTGGCGCATATTGGGGTATTAAAAGTAATTGATAGTTTAGGCGTTAAGATAGATTATATTGCGGGAACCAGTATGGGAGCTATTGTTGGGGCTTTATATGCCTCTGGATATTCTGGAAAACAAATCGATTCCATTTTTAATTCGGTAAATTTCGATGATATTTTGAATGATAATTTACCAAGGGCAGCAAGAACATTTTATGAGCGGGATAATTATGAAAAATACGCCATTAACCTTCCTTTCAATAAGTTTAAAATTAAACTCCCTTCTGCACTTTCCCGAGGCCAAAATACTTATGGATTACTTTCAAGATTGACATTGCATGTTAATACAATTAATGATTTTAGTGAGTTGCCCATCCCGTTTTTCTGTATAGCAACTAATATAGAAACAGGAAAAGCAGTGGTGTTAGATAAGGGTAATTTATCACAAGCCGTTGTGGCTAGTGGTGCTTTTCCCTCGTTGTTTCAGCCTGTTATTATTGACGATCAAGTTTTAGTTGATGGTGGGGTTGTTAATAATTATCCCATAGATGAGTTGAGGGAAAAGGGTATAGATGTCATAATAGGTGTGGATGTTCAAGATGGATTGATGTCTCGAGAAAAACTCACATCGGCTCCCGATGTTTTACTCCAAATCAACAATTTCAGGACTATAAACGATATGAAGGTTAAGGCAAACAAGACAGATATATACATAAAGCCAGATATCTCAAATTTTTCTGTTGTATCTTTTAGTGAGCTTAATAAAATTATAGAAATGGGTACAAAAGCGACCCTTAATCATCTGGAATCCCTGAATGAGATTTCTAAATTTCACCCAAAAAAGAGCACGCAAACACTAATAAAAACAGTTGATAGTCTAAAAATTAATGCTATTGATTTATTTGGTGAAAAAGATTATACCAGATCATATGTTTTAGGGAAATTGAAGTTAAAGACCAATGAAAAGATAAGTTATGATGATTTTAATAAAGGTGTCAATAACTTGATTGCGACCAATAATTTTGATAGTTTTTTATACGAGCTAAAACCTTCAGATAATGTAGACGGTTTCGATATGAGCGCGACACTAAAAGAAAGTAGTGAAACAACTTTTTTAAAATTAGGTGTTCATTATGACGATTTATATAAAAGCTCGGCATTAATAAACTTTACCAAAAAGAGATTGTTAACAAAAAATGATTTGGCTTCTTTTGATTTTATACTTGGGGATAATGTAAGATATAATTTAGATTATTACATAGATAGAGGTTTTTATTGGAGCATAGGTTTGAGTTCTAGATTCGACAGTTTTAATCATAATGTGGCGGCTGAAACCATTTTAACTCCAGACCAATTAAGTTTAATAAACATTAATAAACTAGCAATTCAAGTTAGTGATTTTACAAATCAAGTATTCATACAAACACTTTTTAGAAAAGACCTTTCTTTAACATTAGGTGCAGAATATAAACATTTAAAAATTACTTCCGAAACCATTTTGAACAGTAACAATGATGAAGAATCTGTGTTTGAAAGAGGTGATTATTTAAGTGTTTTTGGTAAACTAAGATTTGATACTTATAATAATAAATACTTTCCTAAAAGTGGTGTTTTATTTAATGCCGATTTGCACACTTATTTACACGCATCCGAATTTAAAGAGGATTTCTCCAGTTTTTCAATAGCCAAAGCTACTTTTGGCTATTCACAATCATTTTCTAAAAAATTCTCGGCTAATATTACAACGGATGCGGGCTTTAGGGTAGGCCAAGATACAAACCCCTATTTAAACTTTGTTCTAGGAGGTTATGGCGGGCATTTAATAAACAATTATACACCATTTTATGGGTATGATTTTCTTTCTATTTCTGGGAATAGTTTTATTAAATCAACGCTTACATTGGACTATGAAATTTTCAAGAAAAATCATTTAAATTTTGCAGTAAATATGGCAAATGTTGAAGATGATCTTTTTCAAAGTACAGAATGGTTTTCAAAAATAGACTATACAGGTTATGCCTTGGGCTATGCTTTAGAAACATTTATTGGCCCTATAGAAATTAAATATTCATGGTCTCCAGAAACCAAAAAAAGTATTTGGTTTTTTAATGTAGGTTTTTGGTTTTAAATGAATTAACGTTTTTGTTTTTGATTTTTTTAGTAAAAAACACTATGCCGAAAGCCGTTATTTAACATTAATTTGTTGTTTTAATAAGAAAACTCTATCAATTAATTTTGATGAAGTTTTTTTGTTTTAATACTTTTGGAACAGTAATTGTAATTTCGCCTTTATTACAATAAAATAATAAACAAAGAGTTACATGTAACTACCATGAAAATGAAAAAAAATCTACTTATAATATGTGTGTTCGTCATGCAGGTGTCTTTTGCCCAAGAATCTGCATTCGATACAGGCGAATGGTTCAAATTTAAAATGAGCTATAGCAGTTGGCTTAAAGCAGGAAGTGCCACACTTACCGTGAAAGACGATAAGGTTAATGGGAAAGATGTTTATCATGTTGTTGGAAAAGGATGGACATCGGGTATGATTAAATGGTTTTTTAAAGTGGATGACAGGTATGAATCTTATTTTGATAAGAAAACCATTGTTCCATATAAATTTATAAGAAACATTGACGAAGGTGGCTATACAAAGGATATAGAAATTGATTTCGATCAGGTAAACAATAAAGCGTATAATAATGATAAAAAAAATAAAGTAAAAACTGTTTTTGATACCAAACCCAACATTCAAGATATGGTGTCTACATTTTATTACTTAAGAAATCGTATAGATGTCCAAAATATAAAAATTGGGGAAGAATTTAAAGTAGACATGTTTTTTGATGAAGAAATATATGGTTTTAAACTCAAATACTTAGGTGAAGAAACCATACAAACCGATTTCGGGAAAATAAAAACACTTAAATTTAGGCCATCGGTTATGGCCGGACGTGTTTTTAAAGAAGAAGAAAGTTTAACCCTTTGGGTATCCAACGATAAGAATAAAGTTCCTTTACGAATTAAGGCAGATTTAAGGATTGGTTCATTAAGAGCCGATTTAGAAGCTTTTAAAGGATTAAAACACCCATTTAAAATAGTTGTTGATTAATAGGATAAGCAACTCATTTTTTTAATGTTTTCACACTAGCTATTTAATCTTTGCGGTTTATTGTTAATCTGTTGAAAAAAAGTAATAGATTAACATTTTTTCAAGACAAATACAAATAGGAATTTATTAGATTTACGAAATTTAATAATTAATTATAGTTGTGGGCTATATAAAATAATAGAGCTTTGTTAAAAAAATATGTAATTGTGGCATTAATCGCCATAAGCATCCTTAGTTGTAAAGAAAAATCAGAAACTAATTTTGAAGAAGAATCCGATGAATTAGCAGTTGTAGTTCCAGATGTTTATGAGTTTGGTTTTAATTTGAATGATTTTACGGTTAAAAGAGATACTGTAAGGAAAGGTGATAGTTTTGGAGTTATTCTAGAACGCAATAAGATTGGCTATCCCCAAATATTTCAAATTGCAGAAAAAGCCAAAGACACGTTTAATATTAGGAATCTTCAAATAGGCAAACCATACACGTTATTATGCTCTAAAGATTCCCTGGAAATCCCTAAATGTTTTATATATCAACCTAATCAAGAAGAGTTTGTTGTTATTAGCTTTCAAGATTCCATTCATGCTTACACTAGTAGAAAACCTATAAAATACGTTGAAAAGACAGTTACAGGAATTGTTACAAGCAGCATTTCAGAAATTTTAGACAAACAAGGTATCAGCCCAATTTTAACAAATATGTTGGCAGAACAGATATATGCTTGGACTATAGATTTTACGCGTCTTCAAAAAGGGGATACGTTTAAAGTTATTTATACCGATAAGTATATTGATGACACCATCTATGCAGGCGTGCATAATGTTAAAGCGGCATTTTTCAATCATAAAGACACTCCACATTATGCGTTTAGATACCAAACAGATTCCATAAAAAACATACATGAATACTACAATGAAGCAGCCAAAGATTTACGTCGAGCCTTTTTAAAATCGCCGATTCAATTCAATTTTAGAATTTCCTCAAGATATAATTTAAACCGCCGTATTGCTTATTACGGGTTTGCATTACGTCCGCACAAAGGCACCGATTTTGCTGCCGCTGTTGGAACTCCTATTTTAGCCACAGCTAATGGAACAGTTACAGAATCCCAGCATAAAGGGGGTAATGGTAATTATGTAAAAATTAGGCATAATGCTACTTACGAAACACAGTACCTTCATATGCAAAAACGCAAAGTAAAAGTTGGCGATCGCGTAAAACAAGGTGATGTTATAGGTTGGGTAGGTATGACAGGAAACACCGGTGGACCTCATGTATGCTATCGTTTTTGGAAAAATGGACAACAGGTCGATCCTTTAAAGGAAAAATTTTCACAATCTGAGCCTATTGCAGAATCTCTTAAAGGTGACTATTTGGAATTTATAAAGCCAATAAAAGAAAAATTAGATGGCCTTCCCATTTTAGAAGATTCAAATAAAGAAGAAGAAAAAAATCTCATCTCCCAAAATAATTAACATTATGGCGTTACCAAGTGTAAATCCCTCATCTACATATTCTTGGAAAAAACTTCAAGAACATTACAACAAAATATGCAATACTCAAATGAAGGATCTATTTGCTCAAGATAGTACGCGAGCAGATAAATTTACCATTAAATGGGATGATTTTTACGTAGACTATTCAAAAAATAGAATTACAGAGGAAACCATGACATATTTGCTTCAATTGGCCGATGAGGTTAAATTGAAAGATGCCATTAAAAGTCAGTTTTCAGGAGAGGTTATAAATCAAACAGAAGGAAGAGCTGTATTGCATACGGCTTTGCGAGCTCCAAAAAATGCCAATTTTAAAGTAGATGGTATTAATGTAATGCCTGAAATTTATCAAGTAAAGCAAAAAATAGAAAACTTCACAAATGAAGTGGTTAATGGCGCACGAAAAGGATTTTCCGGCAAACCATTCACCGATGTTGTAAATATTGGTATTGGAGGCTCAGATTTGGGTCCTGCCATGGTTGTTGAGTCTTTACAATATTATAAAAACCATTTAACAACACATTTTGTAAGTAACGTTGATGGCGACCATGTGAATGAGGTTATAAAAAAACTAAATCCAGAAACCACATTATTTGTTATTGTTTCAAAAACATTTACCACACAAGAAACACTTTCAAATGCGAATACCATTAAAGATTGGTTTTTAAAATCTGCAGATGAATCAGCGATTGCCAAACATTTTGTAGCGGTTTCTACCAATATTAAGAATGTAAAAGCTTTCGGAATTGACGAAAACAATATTTTCCCAATGTGGGATTGGGTTGGCGGCCGTTTTTCACTTTGGAGTGCTGTTGGCCTGACCATTAGTTTGGCTGTTGGTTATGCAAATTTTGATAGCTTGCTTTTAGGAGCCCATAAAATGGATGAGCATTTTAAAAATGAGGATTTTAAAACAAACATTCCTGTTGTATTAGCTTTAATAAGCGTTTGGTACAATAACTTTTTTAATGCTGAAAGTGAAGCGATTATCCCATATTCTCAGTATTTAAGTCAGTTTGCCACATACTTACAGCAGGGCATTATGGAAAGTAATGGTAAAAGTGTTGATAGAAACGGAAACCTAATAGATTACCAAACAGGAACCCTTATTTGGGGAGAGCCAGGAACCAATTCACAACACGCCTTTTTTCAACTGATACATCAGGGAACCAAATTAATTCCTGCCGATTTTATTGGATTTGTTAAATCCTTACACGGGAACCAAGACCATCAAGACAAATTAATATCTAACTTTTTGGCGCAAACGGAAGCATTGTTAAATGGCAAAACCGAAGATGAAGTAAAAGCAGAAGGAGCCTCTTCAGAGTTGTTACCATTTAAAGTATTTAAAGGCAATAAACCTACAAATACGATCTTTATTAACAAATTATCACCAGAAAGCTTAGGCAAATTAATTGCCATGTATGAGCATAAAATATTTGTACAAGGTATTATTTGGAACATCTTTAGTTATGACCAATTTGGAGTAGAATTAGGAAAGCAATTAGCAACAAAAATTTTACAAGAACTTAACAATACTGCAACAAACAAACATGATTCTTCTACTGAAAATCTATTGAATTATTATAGGTATTTGTCTTAAAATGCAATAAAAAATTTAAAAAAATTACTAAAACACTCTATTATATTCAAATAATAGAGTGTTTTTTTTATCAACAACTGTTAAATTTATTAACATATGCATAATACTAAAAGCATTATTATATGTATTTTTGCAGTGACTAATTTCAAATAATAAATAATTAATTCATTTTTTTAAACATGAAAAAAACTACTCAATTTTTATTGATGACTGTGGCGTTGTTGTTTACTTCAGTTATCATGGCTCAAAGTACCGTTTCGGGTACGCTTATGGATGCCGAACTTAATGCCCCACTTCCTGGCGCCAATATTGTTGAAAAAGGCACTACAAATGGAACAACTTCAGATTTTGATGGTAAGTTCACTTTAACAACAGAATCTACATCAGGTCAAATTGTTATTTCTTATGTTGGTTATGGGACGGTAACAGTATCATTTAATGGAAACACTAATTTAGGAAATATTACCTTGGCTTCTGATGGTTCTCTTGATGAAATAGTGATTATTGGATCTGGCGTTATCGATTTAGCCGAAGGTAGAAAAACACCAATTGCGGTTACTACAATTAAGGCAAATCAAATTCAAGAAAAAACAGGAACTTCCGATTTACCTGAAGTATTAAAATCCACACCTTCTGTACAATCCATTCAAGGTGGAGGTTTTGGAGAAGGCCAGATGTTTTTAAGAGGCTTTGACCAAACAAATACGGCATTCATGCTAAATGGCCAGCCTATTAATGGAGTGGAAGATGGAAGGATGTTTTGGTCTAATTGGTCGGGAGTTTTAGATGTTGCTCAAGCGGTTCAAGTACAACGTGGTTTAGGGTCTTCTAAATTGGCTATATCATCTGTAGGTGGAACGGTTAACATTGTGACTAAAACCATCGACAGAAAAGAGGGCGGATTTTTACAACAAATGATAGCTAATGATAATTACACCAAAACAACGGCATCATATTCCACTGGTTTAATGGAAAGTGGCTGGGCATTTTCTGCATTGTTGGGTCATTGGCAAGGTGAGGGTTATGTTGAAGATACTGATGGACAAGGCCAGACCTATTTTTTGTCTTTAGGATATAAAGCAAATGAAAACAACTTATTTAATTTTATTCTAACTGGTGCACCACAATGGCATGCAACTGCAGGATTCTTTAATTTAGAAACTTTATTGGAAAATGGTAGAAAATACAATACAGCTTATGCTGGTGTAAATAGTCCAAATACATTGCAAAGCGGCAATTACCCAACAGGAAGGAATATCTATCACAAACCAATTGCGAATTTAAGTTGGGACTTAACAATTAATGATAAATCTGCTCTGTCAACAGTATTATACGGATCCATTGGACGTGGGGCTTTTGCTTCTACATTAACTGGTGGCACACCTAGAGTTCCTACGTATGCAAGAGGATCGAACAATAATCATAATTGGTACGGTTTAGTAACCAATTACAATAATGAATTGACAGAAAATTTAAGTTTAAATGTTGGTGCCGATGTCCGTTTATACAATGGCATCCATTTTAGAAGTGTTAATGAATTCTTATCTGTGAATTCTGTAAGCGCTTCTAGTAACTATAACGGAGGAGCCTATCAAATAACAGAAGTTTTTGGAGGTATTAATCCATGGGATCTTACTTTCAATCCTAATGATGACCATGCGCAACGCTTCGGATATGATTATGAAGAAGACATAAATTACACAGGAGTTTTTGGACAATTAGAATACGCCAATGATCAATTTTCTGCTTTTTTCCAAGGTTCAGCTTCTACACAATCCCATGTGAGAACAGAATATCTAAATGCAGCTAATCAAGGGCAATCAGAAGAGTCAGAAAAAATAAACAATACAGGTTTCAACGTAAAAGCTGGGGTATCATATAATTTGAATGAAGAGAACGTTGTTTTTGCTAACGCTGGTTATTACTCCCGTCAGCCTTACCATAGTGATTTATATGTTGATGATAGGAATTCAAATCAGTTAAATCCTTTGGTTGAAGGGAATCAAAAAATTACTGGATTAGAAGCAGGTTATAAATTTTTAGGAGATAAGGTTTCTGCTAATGTGAATGTTTATCACACCACATGGGATAACAGAATTGGGTATAGTTCTATAGATACAGACAATGATAATATTAATGATGAATTTGCTACAACAAGCCCATTAAAGCAAGTCCACATGGGTGCTGAGTTAGAAATATTCACCCGTTTAGCGGATGGATTAAATATTAATGGATTTATATCGGTTGGCGATTGGAAATTTGATGGTAATGTAACAACCAGAATTACAGATGATCAAGGGAATTTAATTTCAAATGGCGACACAAGTTATATAGATGGTGTTAAAGTAGGACAAGCTGCTCAGTTTACTGCGGGTGTGAGCGTTGACTATGAATTTTTACCTAATTTAAAAGTTGGCGCCAACTGGAACCAATATGATAATTTATATGGTACTGCCGATTTTGGTGGAGCAGAGTTTGAAACTCAAAATAACAGAGGGTCTATTAAATTACCATCTTATGACACGGTTGATGGAGGAGTATCTTATAGAATGTTATTAGGAAAAAACGAGGATAAATCATTACAATTTCGAGTTAATATCAATAATATTTTTGATGAAGTGTACATTGAAAACTCAAGAGATAACATTCATGTAGATGCTGGTGATGTAGCATGGAAAGGTGTAAATGTAGATAATGGAGTTAGATTGGGTTACGGTAGAACATGGAATGTGAGCATGCGTTACAATTTCTAAATCATTAAGAATAGTTTTAAAAAACCGCTTCTTCCGATACTTATCGAAAAGAAGCGGTTTTTTTATTTTATAAATTATTACATTTGTTTTATTCTAAAATTCTAAATTTATAATTATGTACAATACCGTTTTAACACTTCATTCCTATTGGGCCTATCTTGTACTTTTGGTATTAATATTGGCTACGTTCAATGCTTTGTATAAAATGGCTGCAGATAAAGAATATGGCGCCAAGGATTTTAGAATATCATTATTTGCCTTAATCGTATCTCACATTCAATTATTAATTGGATTGATTTTGTATTTTGTGTCTCCAAGACTACAAGCTTTTAGTGAATTAGGAATGGGCGGTGTCATGAAAGATTCCATTAATAGATTATATCTTGTTGAGCATCCTTTTGTGAATATAGTAGCCGTTGCTCTCATAACCATAGGTTATTCAAAACACAAAAAGAAGTTAACCTCTCAAGCAAAATTAAAACCAATAGCCATTTTTTATACCATTGCTTTGCTATTGTTTTTATCAAGAATTCCTTGGAGTACTTGGATAAGCTAAAATAATTTAATCAGCTATATTACCTCCCTTATGGGAATTGTTGGGTGTGGTATTCGACTGTTCCTTAATAACATAAATATACACAGGAAAGTGGTCGCTAAATCCACCCGAAAATCCGCCATCAGACCAGCTTCTAAACGGATACCCTTTATAAGTTCCTTTGCTCGTAATTAAATAATCTTTATTAAGTATACCTGCCTTATAAAATTGAAAAGAGGTATAGTCTTTTTCCAATAAGGGTTTTGTAAGCAGTATTTGGTCAAACAAACTCCAAGCATCTCGGTAAGCGGTAGTTCCTAAACCGTCTCTAAAGAAGTTTTCATAAGGATTATAAATACCTTTAAAATCGACTTTATCTTTATTTTTTTGGGTTTTTAAAACCTTTTTAACACTAGTATTATTCGGATTATCATTTAAATCACCCATGATGAAAACCTTGGCATACGGGTCTATAACTTGAAGGGAATCCACTAAATACTTAGATAATTTAGCTGCTGCTATACGGTTATATTGGCTTTTTGCTTCTCCCCCGCTTCTAGATGGCCAATGATTGACTATAATATGCATCAGTTCACCATCCAAATAGCCACTTACTAGTAATTGGTCTCTTGTATAAACGCGTTTTCTAGTATTATTGTCATAAATCTTTAGTTCGTGACTGCTTGTCGTAACGGGTGAAAAAAGTTGTTTCTGGTACAATAATGCCACATCAATGCCTCTAGCATCTGGAGAATGATAGTGAACAATGCCATAATTTTTATGTCTTAATACAGTGTCATTTACAACGTCTTCAAGCACTTCTTGGTTTTCAACTTCAGAGACCCCAATAATTGCAGGAGCGTTATTTGAAACATCTTTTCCAATATCTGCAAGCACACGAGCCATATTCGACACTTTCTTTTTATAGGCTTCAGAACGATTTGCCTTCAATTCCATTATGGGGCTAGATTCATCAAATTTAGTAGGGTCGTTTATGGTGTCGAATAAGTTTTCCAAATTATAAAAGGCAATGGTATGTATTTTATAAGTTTTTTGTTCTTGAGCCCCAACAATTGAAGTTGCCATCAAAATAAAAAACAATAAATAGAATTTTAAAAATTCAATCATGATTGAAACATATTACATATTATGATAAAAAACTGATTACAAAAGTAGTTATTTCTTTCAAATAAATTATTTTAGCATTCAAGATGTCATATAATTTAGGAATTGAAAAAATTTAGACTTGTTTTTTTGTTTTATATATTAGTGTCAATTTCAGTAGTTGCACAGGAAACACGTATCAAAGGAAATGTTAAAGATGCAACATCTTTTCAGCCTATTTCAGAAGTAACCGTTACTATTGAGGCAACGTCTCAAAACACCAAAACCAATGTATCGGGCGAATTTGAATTTTCTTTAGATGTACCGTTAGGAGAACATGTATTACTCATTTCTAAGATGGGATATATTACAGCGAAGTATCCAATAACTGTAGATGAATTTCAAACGGTAAATATTACAGATATGATTCTTGAGCTTGATACGATGGCTTCTCAAGATTTATTTACCATTAGCTTGACCGAAGACGAACTCGATAATGATGAAAGTGGGTTTGGAAATATATCCGGTTTATTACATGCGTCCCTAGATGTGTTTCAACGCACTGCTGCATTCGAGTTTAGCTCTTCTTTTTTTAGAGTTAGGGGATTAGATTCTGATAATAGCACCATGTTAATTAATGGTATTGAAATGAACAAAATTTATAATGGTAGGCCACAATGGAGCAACTGGGGAGGATTGAATGATGTGATGCGTAATCAAGAATTAGCTCCAGGATTAAAACCATCAGGTTATCAATTTGGAGGTATTTTAGGAACCAGTAATATAAATGTGAGAGCGTCTCAAATGTCGTATGGTGGACGAATTACCTATTCCTCTAGCAACCGAAGTTATGCCAATAGGTTTATGGCAACATATACATCGGGTTTGTTGCAAGGCGGCTGGGCTTATGCATTGTCCATGGGAAGGCGTTGGGGAAACGAGGGCTATCAAGATGCCACCTTATATGATGCGAATTCCGTTTTTGTTTCCGCAGAGAAAGTGATTAATGATACCCATAGTTTAAACTTTACGGGAATTTATACACCAAACAGAAGAGGAAAATCGTCCCCAAATACGCAAGAAGTTTACGACTTAAAAGGTATAAAATATAATGAATATTGGGGCTGGCAAGATGGAAATAAACGCAATTCCCGAATTAGGGACGTGGATGAGCCTATCTTCATGTTAAACCATTACTGGACCATAAACAGTAAACTATCATTAAATACCAACATAGGTTATCAGTTTGGGAAAACGGGAAATAGCCGTTTGGCTTTTGGAGGTTCAACAAGAGTGCTAACAACCGACGGTCAGGAAAGTTTTGAAGGTGGTGGACGAAACCCAAGTCCGGCGTATTACCAAAAATTGCCAAGTTATTTTGAACGCAATTTTCCTGCCGATTTAGAATTTGCATACGGAGCGCAACAATCTTTTTTGAATGATGGTCAGATTCATTGGCAACCTATGTATGATGCGAACATCGCAAATGCGGCTCAAGGGAAAAATGCTACTTATATGCTTTATGAAGATCGGGTTGATGATAATCAAGTATCGTTCAACAGCATTTTAAATGGTAAGTTGAACGACCATATTCTGTATGATGCATCTGTAAGTTATAAAGCATTGCAATCTGAAAATTTTGCTGAGGTTTTAGACCTTTTGGGCGGTACAGGGTTTTTAAATGTGGATAGTTTTGATGGCGTTCAGTTAGATTTAAGAAACCCAAACACGATAGCCACAGTTGGCGACAGGTTTAGTTACAATTATATTATGTTTGCCAACGTACTTTCAGGGTTTGTACAGGCTCAATTTAAATATAATAAAGTCGATTTTTATGCATCTGCAAGTGTAACCAACACGCAATATCAGCGAGAAGGCTTGTTTCAAGTGGAAACATTTGCCGATAATTCTTTTGGAAAAGGCGATAAATTAGCATTCACGGGCATGGGTGCTAAGGCAGGATTCACCTATAAAATAACAGGAAAACATCTGTTTGATGTCAATTTAGGTTACATAACAAAAGCACCATCCATAAGTAATAGTTATACAAACACGAGATCAAATCATAATACCGTTCCCAATGTTTCAGAGGAAAAAATAAGCAGTTTTGATGCCAGTTATATTTTCAGGGCATCTTATGTAAAAGCAAAACTTACCGGGTTTTATACCCAACTTAAAAATGCCAATGAAATCTCATTTTTCTTTGCTGATGGTATTGGAAATATTATTGCCGATTCTGGCACCCAACAATCTGGAAGGGATGATACTGAATTTATTCAGGAAATTTTACAGGGTATCAACAAAAACCATTTAGGAGGTGAGTTTGGTATCGAAGCTCAAGTAACACCAACCATCAAATTAAAAGGAGCTGGCTCCATTGGACAATATACCTATGCCAATAACCCCGATTTATATCTGTCTTCCGATAGGTTTGAGAATGTCTATTTGGGTAAATCCTATTTAAAAAATTACAAGTTAGCCGTTGGTCCGCAACAAGCCTATTCTGTCGGTTTTGAATATCGCGACCCCGATTATTGGTGGTTTGGTGCAACGGCAAATTTCTTTAAAAACACCTATGTAGATGTAAGTCCGTTAACAAGAGCCAATAATTTTTATACCGATGTTGACGGACAACCTTTTATTGATTACGATGAAGATTTGGCAAGAACTTTATTAAAACAAGAACGTTTTGATGATTATATGGTGGTGAATGTGGTGGGTGGAAAATCTTGGAAAGTGAACCAGTATTACATAAGTTTTTTTGCAAGCGTCAATAATCTCTTGGATGAAGTATACAAAACAGGCGGATTTGAACAAGGGCGCAATGCCAATTACAGGCAATTACGGGACGACCAAGCTTTAGATAAACCAGTTTTTGGCTCTAAATATTGGTACGGTAGAGGAACCAATTATTTTTTAAACATATATGTTCGATTTTAATAATAAAAATTTATGAAGACTAAAGTTATAGCCTTGTTGTTGCTGGTTGTTGTGTCATCGTGTGTAGATGAGGGTGATTACGGTATTCCGATACCAGAAGATGGGCAAAATTTTGTCATTCCAGAAAATAAACTAATCACATTCAAAGCCTTGTATGGGCGGTATGCACAAGCAGTCGCCAATGATAAATTGATAGCGATTATTAATGAAGATGAAGATTTATACATTGAAGGCTATGTTGTCTCTAGCGACCAAGCGGGTAATTTTTTTGAAGAACTCATTATTCAAAATAAAGTAGATGATAGTAATCCAGATGAAGACCCAAGATTGGGAATTCGGTTGGATATTAATGTGGGAAGTTTGTCTGATACCTACGAATTTGGCAGAAAAGTGTATGTAAAATTAAGCGGATTGACCATTGGCGAATCCAACGGTGTGTTAACCATAGCAAAAGGAGAAGACCAAAGTTTAGAACAAATACAAGAGTTTGAATATAGAAAGATTGTTATTAGAACACCGGAGGTGGCTACTATCACCCCCAAAGTAGCATCATTAATAGAATTGACCGATGCTGATGAAAACACGTTAATCCAATTGGGTAATATGCAAATAAGAAATAGCGAATTGCCATTAACCTATGCAGGTGAAGGCATCGATGAATTTGATGGATTCCGCACTTTGGAAAGTTGCGATACCAATCTTTCAATCTTATTGCAAACCAGTACGTTTTCCGATTTTAAATCGTTACAAGTGCCACAAAATAAGGGTTCTATAAAGGGTGTTTTTACAAGGGATTTTGGAGACGACTTTAATGTATTGGTCATTAACAGCGTTACCGATGTTCAATTTACCGATGAAAATCGATGCGACCCTTTACAATTTAGTTGTGGTTTGGCGAATGTAGTAGGCGCTGGAAATTTGTTTTACGAAAATTTCCAATCACAAGTAAATAACCGGTTGGTGACAGGCAATGGTTGGACCAATTATATTGAAGCAGGAAGCGAAGGTTGGGAAGCCTATGTAGCCACAGGAACCAATGCCTCTTTAGACAGATCGGCTAGGATGCAGTCTGCCAGTTCTGGGGATGTAAGCAATATAGCTTGGTTAATAACGCCTGCCATTAATTTAGATGTCCAAAATGGGGAAACCCTGCGTTTTAAAACCTCCAGTAGTTTTGCTGATAGCAGTGATATGCAAGTGTTATATTCTGCGGATTGGGATGGTAGCGAAGCCAACGTTACCAATGCTAACTGGAGCATATTATCTGATGCTTACATTATTAAGGACACCGATTATTTTGGGTCGTGGTTTAACTCTGGCAATGTGGATTTATCGTGTTTAACAGGTACTATACATATTGCTTTTAAATATATAGGTAGTGGCAACCCAACCTTTGATGGTACGTATGAGTTGGACGAGGTCAGTATTGATTATGTGCCTTAATATGTTAATAATTTTCCTTTCTTTGTAAAGCTATTATTCTAGTCTAAATAAAAACTGCAAGTTTTTTTGCTATATCAGTAAAAATGGTAAGTAGTTAACTCTCTCAATTAAATAATTATTAAAAAACAATTTAACCCTTGGCAAAAGTTGTTAGGGTGCTTTTTAATTTAAATAATTTATCGAATGTTTTTTATTACAAATATATTTCGCAGCATGCCTCAGCATATTATTTATAATAAAAAAACATAAATAACCCCTTTTTTTTGCTACATTAACAAAAGGTATAGCAAATAATAACCAACTGCATGAGCAATACATACGACTATAGCACGCTATTTTATTTAAATCCGTTTCCTAATTGGGTCTATGATATAGATACGTTTGAAATTCTTGATGTTAATCAAGCTGCGATTGACCTCTATGGATATAGTAAAGAGGAATTTTTAACATTAACCATTAAGGAGTTAAGGCCCAAAGAAGAAATTCCTAAGGTAATTGCCGTTCATGAAGGCATTGATAAGCATAAGGGAAATAAACACTATGGTACGTTTACCCATAAAAAAAAGGATGGAACAATCTTTCGTGTAGAAACTAATGGCCATAGAGTAGAATTTCAAGGAAAAAACTGCTTTATGGTAGTCTGCCAAGACGTTACCGTTAAAGAAAAGCTATTTAGACAAAGTCAGGAAGCCATGTATGTTATGAATGCTTCCATGGACGTTATTTGTTCCATTGATGAAAATGGTAATTTCATAAGCGTGAGTCAGGCAGCTGTGGATGTCTGGGGTTATCAACCGCAAGAATTAGTGGGAAAGGCCTATTTAGATCTCGTACATGAAGAAGATTTGGAATTAACTAGGCAAACAGCCATAGACATTATGTCGGGTAAGGCAGTAACAACTTTTGAAAACCGTTACTTGAAAAAAAATGGTGAAGTCGCTTATAATATTTGGTCGGCCCGTTGGGATCCAACAACTCAAATAATGTATGCCATTGCTCGTGATGGCAATGAAAAAAGAAAAGCAGACGAAATATTAGCAGAAAGCGAAAAGCGGTTTAGGGTTCTTATACAGGAAGGTTCAGATTTGATAGCAATATTGGATGCAGAAGGAAATTATAAATACGTAAGTCCTACGTCCCTTGCTGTTCTGGGTTTTACACCTGAAGAATTTTTAGGTAAAAGCCCTTTTGAATTTATTCACCCTGAAGATGCAGAGAAGGCTATGCAAAGCTTGGGGAAAATCGCTACAGACAACAAGGTAACAGTAGAACCCTTTCGGTTCAAAAATAAAGACGGTGAATGGCACTGGATAGAAACAGTTTTAACAAATATGCTTGAGCATCCATCAATACAAGGTATTGTTGCCAATTCCAGAGATATTACAGACAAAAAAAAGGAGGAGCAACATTTAAAACTTTTACAGAGTGTTGTGACAAATACCAATGATGCCATTTTAATTACAGAAGCCGAGCCACAGAATGAACCTGGGCCAAGGATAGTATATGTGAATGAAGCGTTTACAAGAATGACAGGTTATACGGCTGATGAAGTGATTGGTCAATCACCACGCATGTTGCAAGGCCCAAAAACTGATAAAAAAGAACTGGCACGACTGGGTAAAGCCCTTAGAAATTGGCAGCCTTGCGAGGTAACCACTCTTAATTATAAAAAAAATGGAGAGGAGTTCTGGATTAACTTCACCGTGTCGCCGGTAGCCGATGAAAAAGGATGGTACACCCATTGGATAGCGATTGAACGCGATGTTACCGCTGCTAAGAACGAACAGTTTCAAAAAGATTTTTTAGCCAATATAAGTGCTGTTTTTAATGATGGTATAGATCTCAATATTTCTCTTGAGCGCCTGTGTGAACTCATTGCTAACTATGGAGATTTTAGTTTGTGTGAAATTTGGTTGCCTACCATTCATCAAAAAGCCTTAAAGCTTTTATCCCGAGTTGAAATGGATGCCACGGCAAAAAAATTCTATACCCATGTAGAAGATACAGAGGAAATAGGTTTTGATAAAGGGCTTCCAGGTAAGGTGTGGAAAAGTAAAGATTTCGTTGTATGGGGAGATGCTGATATCGAGGAGTTTTTTATAAGAAATAATGCTGCCAAAAGCGCAGGTTTGAAATCTGTACTTGGCATTCCCCTTACTCACCAAGAAAAAATAGTGGGAGTAATGGTTGTGGGAACAAAAGAAGATGTTGGTAATATGGAACGATTCCGGTCTATGTTAACTGAAATGGAGTCGTTTATAGGTTCAAAAATTAATAGGAAACGCTTAGAAAGTGATTTACACCATTTGTTTGATACTTTACCAGACATTATCTGTATTGCAGATTTAAATGGTCATTTTTTGAAAATAAATAGGGCGGGATGTGAACTCCTCGGTTTTGAAGAACATCAGATTGTAGGGCATTCATTTGAAAAATTCACACATCCTTTAGACAAAACTGTTTTTATAAATGAAATAAAAAAACTAAAAAAAGGAGAAACGATTCTCAATTTTGAAAACCGTTATATAACAAAAAAAAATGATACCATTTGGCTTAGCTGGCATTGTAACTTTATTAAAGAAGAAGGGGTTATATATGCTACAGCCAAAAATATCACTAACGAGAAAAAACTTCGTGAAGTAGCCTCAAACGCATCAGAGATGGCAACCATTGGGGGTTGGGAAATTGATTTAATCAACAATAAATTAACCTGGTCTGAAGTTGTGCATCAAATATACGAAACTGATCCAAACACTTATATTCCTGAGGTTAGTTCTTCCATTAATTTTTACAGAGAAGATTATCAAGAATATGTAGTCAATATTGTTCAAAAAGCCATAGATACAGGTGAATATTTTGATTTTCAAGCTGCGCTTGTCACCTCGAAAGGTAACGAGAAATGGGTAAGAGCAGTGGGTAAGGCAGAAATTGTAAATGGAACATGTGTCAGGGTTTTTGGAAGTTTTCAGGACATTACCCAAATTAAAGAAACCGAACATAGACTCCAAACCATCACAGATGATTTGCCGGGAGTAACGTTTCAATATTATATTTATCCAGACAACACCAATAAATTAGTATCCGTTAGCAAAGCATCCTATAAAATTTGGGGCTTGTCTCCAGAAGCATGTGAAAAAGATAATGACATTGTTTGGGATCAGATAAAAAATGGAGGTGACTATGAAGCACTTGTAAATGATATCCAACATTCTATTGCTACCCTTTCACAATGGCATAGTAAATGGAGAAATGTTCTTCCCAATGGAGAACTACGCTGGCATGAAGGTTATGGAACGCCCTATAGCCTTCCTGATGGTACCATTCTTTTTAATTCAATGATTTTTGATATTACCGATAAAGTAAATGTAGCCCAACTCTATGAGGAGGCTACAGAATTGGCTAAAATTGGAAGTTGGGAGTTCGATTTGCTCTCTAAAGATGAAAGTAAAACATTGTATTGGTCGCCCATGGTAAAAAAAATCATGGAAGTAGATGATAATTACAATCCATCACTTACAGGAGGGCGAGAGTTTTACAAACCTGAAAGCAAAGACCTCATTGAAAAAGTAGGTGAAGTACTTATTAAAGAAGGAACTCAATTTGATGAAGAATTGCAGATTGTGACCAAAAGAGGAAAAGAAAAATGGATAAGGATTATCGCTAAGAGTGAGCACATAAATGGAGTTTGTACAAAAATATTTGGCAGTATTCAAGACATTCACGCCATGAAAACCACCGAAGTTCAACTTAAGGAAATTTTAGGAAGTATTTCGGATGCGTTTTTGGCTTTAGATGAACACTGGAATTTCACCTATTTTAATAAAGAAGCTGAAAACTTAATTAACCGAAAAAGTAGTGAGGTACTTGGTAAAAACCTTTGGGAAGAATTACCATATATAAAAGGTACCGAGTTGGAAAGGGTATATCATAGGGTTGCCAAATCAAGAAAGCCCGAAACTTTTGAATTCCTATCACCCAAGTCTGGAACCTGGGTCGAAATTAATATGTACCCTTCCGTTGGGGGTATCTCCGTTTATTTCAAAAATATTGATGAACGAAGAAATACCGCTGAAGCATTGCAAAATGCTTACCAAGAAAAGATCAAAATTATAGAAAGTATAGGCGATGCTTTTTTTACTATAAATAGAGACTTTACTGTGACTTACTGGAATAAAACAGCCGAGAAACTTCTTGGGGTTAAAAGAGAAACATTGGTAGGTAAAAATTTATGGGAAGCTTTCCCTGAGGCTGTAAACTTACCTTCGTATGCCAATTATCATAAAGTCATGGAGACCGGAGAGCCTATCATGTTTGAAGATTATTATGGTGTATGGTTAGAAGTTAATGCTTATCCTTCGGCTGAGGGAATTAGCGTATTTTTTAGAGATATTACGCATAGGAAAGAAGCAGACGATCGCTTATTAAAAGCCTATGATGAAAAAAATCAAATCCTGGAAAGCATTGGTGATGCATTTTTTGCATTAGATAAAGATTGGATTGTTACTTATTGGAATAAAGAGGCAGAAACCGTATTGGGAAGAAAAAGGGATGTTATATTGGGCAAGAACCTATGGGAGGAGTATGCTGATGCCATAGATTCCGATTTTTATAGACAATACCACCAAGCCGCGGCAACAGGTAAAACAGTGTCATTTGAGGAATTTTATCCAGCATTGAATAAGTGGTTTGAAGTTACTGCTTATCCTAGCCCAAAGGGCTTATCTGTTTATTTTAAGGACGTGACACTTCGTAAAGAAACAGATATACGAATACTTCAAGCTAATGAGCGTTTTGAAAAAGTAACCAAGGCCACCACCGATGCTATTTGGGACTGGGATATTGAAAACGATATATTTTATCGTGGTGAAGGTTTTGAAAAATTATTTGGTTATGATGTAAATAAAACGCTGAAAGGAGATGCCTTTTGGAAAGATAGTTTCCATCCTAAAGATCTACCCGGAATACAAACTAGTTTATATGAATGTTTACAGGATTCCGAAGCAGAATATTGGCGACATGAATACCGAATTGTTCATAAGAGTGGAGAAGAAAAAACAGTTATAGACAAAGGGGTAGTTATTAGAAATGAGAAAGGAAAAGCCATTAGAATGGTTGGTGCGATTACCGATATTACCCATCGTGTTGTGTATGAAAAAGAAATATTAGAATTAAATAAAGTTCTTAAGAAGAAAATCAAGGAACTTGAAATATCCAATGAAGAATTGGAGCAATTTGCTTTTATAGCCTCCCACGATTTACAAGAACCTTTGCGAATGATTTCCAGTTTTTTAAATCAAATTCAGCGAAAATATGGAGACCAATTAGATGACAAAGCACATCAGTATATTAATTTTGCTACCGATGGGGCTAAACGTATGAAACAAATCATATTGGATTTGCTCGATTATTCTAAAGCAGGAAAACTTGCCGACAATCTAGAGCTTATTAACCTGAATAAACTTATTGAAGAGTATGGTATTTTAAGAAGAAGGCTCATTCAAGAAAAAAGAGCTACAATAATAGTTAATAATCTTCCAAACGTGAAATGTTTTAGGGCACCTCTTGTACAAACGTTACATTGCTTACTTGACAATGCTCTTAATTATTCTAGGGAAAAAGTGCCTCCAGTGATCAAAATTTCAACCTTGGAAACAGAGACCAATTGGCAGGTAAGTATCGAAGATAACGGTATAGGCATCGATCCAGAATTTTTTGATAAAATTTTTATTATCTTTCAGAGGTTGCACAATAGAGATAAATATGAAGGTACTGGTATTGGATTATCCATTGCTAAAAAGCATATAGAATACTGGGGAGGAAAGATTTGGGTTGAATCGGAATTGGATAAAGGAAGTACGTTCTATTTTACAATTGATAAAAATATTGAAATATAGTATGAAAGAAGTCCATATATTATTGGTTGAAGATAATGAAGGCGATATTGTTCTTACCCTTGATGCTTTTGAAGAAAGTAAAATAAGAACAAATATTAGCGTGGTAAGAAATGGTGCGGATGCACTTGATTTTCTTTTTAAAAGAGGAGAATTTGTAGAAGAAAGGCGTCCTGATTTAATTCTTCTGGATATTAACATTCCTGTTTACAATGGCCATGATGTACTAAAAAAAATTAAAGAGGATGCTTCACTAAAGAAAATACCAGTAATAATTCTTACTACGTCTTCCAGTCAAAAAGATGTTAATAAGGCCTATGAAAATCATAGTAATAGTTATGTAACCAAACCCATTGACATGGAAGATTTTTTAAAAGTCATTTTAAAAATTGAGGAGTTTTGGTTACAACTTTCAAAACTGGCAAACTAAGCTTATCTTTGTCGAAATTTAAAACGAGGTATAATGATCAAGGATAGCCTGTCACTCTCAATTTTAATAATTGAGGATAATCTTGGAGATTTTGTGTTGCTAGAAGATCATCTCCTTGAAAAATTTGAAGCTATACGAATTTTTCACGAGGAATCATTCGAATCGGCACTCGTCACAATAAAGTCTGATAAAAAAATAGACATCATCCTTTTGGATTTGGTACTACCTGATCTTCATGGAGAAGTATTGGCGGAAAAAATCCAACAGAATACGTCCGACATCCCAATAATTATTTTAACCGGATATACCGATATTGATTTAGCGAGAAAGATACTGTCTCTGGGAGTTTCAGATTTTTTGATTAAAGATGAAATTAACCCAGAAATTCTATATAAGACCATCATTTATTCCCTCGAACGAAAAAGCTATATAAGAGGTCTTAATAAAACTAAAAAAACATATCAAGATTTATTTAATTTGAGTCCTCAACCCATGTGGCTATACGATACTTCCTCTTTGTTTTTTTTGGATGTAAATCAAGCGGCCATAGTTAAATATGGTTATACTTTAGAGGAATTTAGAAGCATGACACTAAAGGATATTAGACCCAAAAATCAAATTAGATATTTAGAAGATAGTGTAAACGAACATGGATTAAAAGGAGTTAATGGCTTTGCAGGGGTTTTTGTACACAGACTTAGGTCTGGAAAAAATATTTATGTTGAAATTTATAGTAGTGATATTGAATACAATGATAAATGGGTAAGGTTGGTACTAGCAAATGATGTAACGGACAAATTAGAATATACAAAAAAGATTGAAGAGCAGAACGTTAAATTAAAGGACATTGCTTGGACACAATCCCACGTAGTTCGTGCTCCTTTATCGCGAATTTTAGGAATCATTAATCTTATCGAACTCGAATCCTTTAATTCAGAGGATTTGCCGTATTTAATCAACCAACTGAAGTTGTCTGGGAACGAAATGGACGTTATAGTACGAAACATTGTAAGTGAAGCCAAATTGTTGAATTTAAATGGGTTGGAGAGTGAATAAACACGTGTTATTAATAGACGACGATCCTATTTTTCATGTCATTTTTACCAGGATGATTAATAAGGTCTATCCAGGGTTGAGTGTGAGCTCATCTTTACATGGAAAATTGGCATTGGAGTTTTTAAATAGAAATTATAGTATTGAAAACCAATATATTGTTTTATTGGATATTAATATGCCTGTATATAATGGTTGGCAGTTTTTAGATGCTATTAAAAAAAAAGGTATTATACGTAATAATAATATAACCATTTTTGTAGTGACGTCCTCAACAGATCTAGATGATATAAAACGTGCAAAAGCTTATGGTTTTGTTAAAGACACGCTTTCAAAACCTTTATCTGTTAATTCTTTAAATAGTGTTTTGCAGCCTTTGGTTAATGAGTAAAATTTTATTACAAGGGAGATTATTTAAGGAAGTTTAATATTACCTTTTAAGAATAGCATACACCGGAAAATGGTCGCTATAACCCCCAGCATATTTTTTACCTATATAAGTTCTGAAAGGGGAGCCTTTATAATGACCTCTAAAAGTCTTTAAAAAGTCGTCATCAAAAATATCGGCTTTAAAAAACTCAAACTGGTTGTCTGAGTTCTTGAAAAAGTTGATGGAAAGAATAATTTGGTCAAATAAATTCCATTTTCTATTGTGTATGGTTGAGCCTCTACTAAAAGAACGAAGCGTCCCCATCGGGTTGTATAATTGGTTGGCGTCAACCAAATTTTTTATACTGGTATTAAAGGGTTCATCATTAAAATCACCCATGATAACAATTTTAGCATTAGCATCCTCTGTTCTTTTAAGGCCTATAATCTCGCTTACTTTATTGCTAAAAGCCATTCGTTTATGCTCGGTTTCTTTTTCGCCTTCACGCCTGGATGACCAATGGTTTATAATAACATGAATCTTTTCCCCATCCAACAACCCACTTACCAATAATATGTCTCTAGTAAAGTCTAAATGACCATGGTCATTAACTAGGTCAATTGAAAACGTTTCAGAATGGATTACTTTAAAAATGGTTCTGTCATAAATCAATGCCACATCGATACCACGTTCATCCAAAGAATTGTAGTGTATGTAACTATAATGACAACGTTCAAGGTTTGGTTGGGCAATAAGGTCTTTAACAACTTTGGCGTTTTCAATTTCTGCCAATCCCACCAATGCTGGGTGTTTTCCGGTCTCTTTCCTTCCAATATTAGAGATGGCAAAACTTAGTTTTCTCAGCTTGTTTTCATACCGTTGGTAAGTCCATTTTTTTACAGAAGTAAGCGTGTAATCGTTATCGTTGGTTCTTATGTCATCATACACATCAAACAAGTTTTCACAATTATAAAATGCCATGGTTTGCATATCATGTCTCACCAAAATGTCTTCTGAAGAATCTGTCATAAATGCAAAGAAACGCTAAAAATATAAAAATTTCAATGGCTACAATTATGTAACTTTGTACATTAATTTTTTTTATGTTAGAAAAGAAAGATATTACTTTAGAAAGAGCTGTTTTAATAGGCATTGTAACTAAAGATCAAGATGAAGATAAATCTAAGGAATACTTAGATGAGTTGGAATTTTTAACGTTTACGGCGGGAGGTTATGCCGTAAAGCGCTTTACACAAAAGATGGACATGCCCAACCCTAAAACCTTTATGGGAACGGGTAAAATTGAAGAGATAAAACAATATATCGACGAGAACAATATAGGAACCGCCATTTTTGACGATGAGCTTTCGTCTGCCCAAGAACGCAATATTAGTAAAATACTTAATTGCAAAGTATTGGATAGAACCAATTTAATACTCGATATTTTTGCGCAACGTGCCCAAACTAGTTATGCCCGAACACAGGTGGAATTGGCACAATGCGAATATTTATTACCTCGATTAAGAGGGATGTGGACGCATCTTGAGCGACAAAAGGGAGGTATTGGTATGCGTGGTCCCGGTGAGACTGAAATTGAAACAGATAGACGTATTGTACGTGATAAAATCGCGCTTTTAAAAGAACGTATTAAAACCATAGACAAACAAATGTCTGTGCAACGCGGTAATCGTGGCGCTATGGTAAGAGTTGCTTTGGTTGGTTATACTAATGTTGGTAAATCGACCTTAATGAACGTGATTAGTAAAAGCGAAGTGTTTGCCGAAAATAAATTGTTTGCCACATTAGATACTACTGTTAGAAAAGTGGTGATTCAAAATCTTCCCTTTTTGTTAAGCGATACAGTTGGTTTTATTAGAAAATTACCAACTCAGTTGGTAGAAAGTTTTAAAAGCACACTTGATGAAGTTAGGGAAGCTGATTTGTTGCTTCATGTAGTAGATATTTCGCATCCTAATTTTGAAGAACATATAGAATCTGTAAATAAGATTTTAGGTGAAATTAAAAGTAATGATAAGCCCACCATTATGGTATTCAATAAGATTGATGCGTATGAAGCCGAACCTTTTGATAAGGATGATTTAATTGCTGTAAGAACCAAAGCGAATTATAGTTTAGACGAATGGAAACGCACTTGGATGGGTAGAGTAGGCAAAAACAATGCTTTATTTATTTCAGCATTAAACAAACAAAATTTAGAAGATTTTAAAAAGAGGATCTACGATGAAGTTCGAGAAATTCATGTCACTCGTTTTCCGTACAACAAGTTTTTGTATCCGGATTATGATCCAAACCAAGAATAAAAAAAGCGCTTCTGAAAAGAAGCGCTTTTTTTATTCAATTTTACAGAAGTTGTTATTCAGTGTTTGCTGACACATCTCCTGTTCCAGTAGTATAGTTTATTTTTAAAGCGTTAGCTTTTCTTAGCTCTTGCTTAACATCACCAACTATACCCATATTAGATTTTTTATCAACCTTTAAAGATACTGTTAAAAAAGGGATAAGTTCTTCTCTTAAAGCGGCTCTTTCTTGGTTTATAAAAGGGATTATTTCGCTTACATCAGCAAAGTCATCATTTAACTGTATTCTGGCTTCCGTACCAAATTTAGAAGTGTAATTGTCACTAGGTTTTCCAATATATATATAACTTATTGGATTCTTCTTATCTAGTTTTTCTACTTGATTTGCTAAAGGTAAAATATTAGCTATTTTAAGAGTGTTCTCTCTCATTACCGTAGCCACCATGAAGAAGAATAACAACATGAATACAATATCAGGCAATGCTGCTGTATTTACTGGAGGTAAATCTCCATCCTTTTTTTTATTAAATTTTGCCATAATTGTTGTTTTTTCTAAATGAAAGTTATTTTGCTACTTCCGATAATTTTTGAGGAATCTCTACTTGTATCTGCTCAATAACTTCTTTTAACTTAGTTTTATTACCACCCCATCTTACATCTTCAAGTTTAGCTTGCATTTCAAGAAAGTTCATATTAGGAAATCCTTTTTGCGATCCTATTTCAAGGGCTCTTCTATTTCTTAACTCATTGTAAGCTGCTACCAATTCATTTTGAACTGAGATATATGCCGCATAAGATGTTTCTCTTTCATTTGCCAAAGAGATTACTGCTTTATCTGTTGGGTTGTCTGAAGACGATGGGTCCCTTTTACCTTGACAGAAACTGCAAGTGCCATCACCGTTATTATCCAAAAACTCAACAGCTGCTGCTCTTAAATCCTTGATTTCCATTAGATTTTCTTCTACCATCAATTGGTCTCTATTATTAATTAGAACAGTAAAAATGTTCTTTTGTCTGATAATAGGTGGCTCTGTTTCAGTATCATCAATAGGAGGTAGTTTTCTACTAATCCCTGAATCTTTAGGAATGGTAGTAGTTACCAAGAAAAATATTAATAATAAGAAAGCAATGTCGGCCATTGAGCCTGCATTAACTTCGGGTGCTGCTCTTTTTGCCATAATTATTTAGATATTTTTTTAAATCCAGAAAAGACCATAGATGCTATTGCTAGAAACCCTAAAATATAAAAAGCAATTAAACCTGCTCCTACATTTTTAGATACGGCTTCGGTAATACCCAATCCTTTGCTGTTAAATGGTGTTAAGTCTAAATCTGTGCCAGATGATAAGATATATGATATAAGGATGACAGCTACAAAAGCTCCAACAGACATTAATGTCTTTTTGATGTTTCCAGAGAACAATCCTTTTATCACATAAATTAAAACTAATATAAGTACAATTGCTAAAATTACATAAGCAACCATTAGCATATTTCCACTCATATTTTTCGCAGTAGCTTCATCTCCTGATATAATCACTAGCGCAAGTCCTGCACCAATGACACTAAGAATGATGGCTACAATCTTTAATATTTTATGTAAATCCATAAATTTGTTTTTTAATAATGATTACTTCTTTTGTCTGATTAGCAAATCCATTAACGTGATAGAAGCATCTTCCATATCGTTAACAATGCTATCAATTTTAGCAATGATGTAATTGTAAAATATTTGAAGTATAATAGCAACAATAAGACCAAATACCGTAGTTAAAAGGGCGATTTTAATACCACCTGCTACTAAAGCTGGGTTCATATCTCCTGCTGCTTCAATTTTATCGAATGCATCAATCATCCCGATTACTGTACCCATGAATCCAAGCATCGGTGCTAATGCGATAAATAATGAAATCCAAGACACGTTTTTCTCTAACTGTCCCATTTGTACACCACCATAAGCTACAACCGCTTTTTCAGCAGCTTCTAAACCTTCGTCAGTTCTGTCTAGACCTTGATAGTAAATAGAAGCGATAGGACCTTTTGTATTTCTACAAACTTCTTTTGCAGCTTCAACACCACCAGAAGCTAAAGCATCTTCTACATCTTGTGTTAATTTTTTTGTGTTTGTTGTAGAAAGGTTTAAAAAGATAATTCTCTCAATAGCTATAGCCAAGCCAAGAATTAAACATAATAATACAATCCCCATGAATCCTGGGCCTCCCTCAATAAACCTCTTTTTTAATTCTTGATGAAACCCTAGCTCTTCAGCAGCAGGAGCCTCTTCTTGTGTTGTACTAGATACAGTGGTTAGGGCTGCACTAGTGGTTGCATTTGTAGTTGCATTAACAGTTCCAAAAGCCATCATTCCTGATATGGCAAGGATAGAAAATAATCTTTTCATGTTCAAATCTTAATTTATTAGTTAAAGTGTTAAAGATATAAAAAAATACGTTAAAAAAATAAAAATATCAGCAGAGAGGAAGGGATTCGAACCCTCGATACGCTTGTGGCGTATACACACTTTCCAGGCGTGCGCCTTCGACCACTCGGCCACCTCTCTTTATTCTGAGAATTTTATTTTAGGCAGGCAAATAACAAAAAAATTGTTAAATGCTAAAACTTTAAAAGTTAATTTTATGACAATTCTCCATGTAATGACATTTCATACTTTGTTTTGAACTCTTTATAAGAAATACCCTCCGATAATATGTGCATAAGTTTACAAATAGCAGATTCTGTAGTCATGTCTCTTCCTGAAATAACCCCTATCTCTTTAAGTTGGCTGCTGGTTTCGTATTGACCCATATTAACGCTTCCCGCAATACATTGGGTTATGTTAATAATATATATTCCTTTTAATATTGCTTCCTTTAACAAATCTATAAACCATCTTTCCGTCATACAATTGCCGGCACCAAATGTTTCTAAAATAACACCTTTTATATGCGGCGTGTTTAATATGGTTTTTAAGAACGTTTCTGTTATGCCGGGAAACAGTTTAATTAAGGCAATATTTGTATCTAAGGTTTTATGAACTTTAAGAGGTAGGTTTACAGGCGCCTTCAATAAATATTGATAATTAATTTTTAAATGAACTCCAGATTCTGCTAACTCCGGATAATTGGAAGATGCAAAAGCTTCAAAGTTTTCAGCATTAATTTTAGTGGTTCTATTGGCTCGGTATAATTTATATTCAAAATACAAACATACTTCTGTAATTACTGGCTTTCCATCCGTATGTAAAGATGCTAGTTCTACTGCCGTTATCAAATTTTCTTTAGCATCGGTTCGTAAATCTCCAATAGGCAATTGGGAGCCCGTGAAAATAACTGGCTTGGCTAAATTCTCTAGCATAAAACTTAATGCTGAAGATGTATAACTCATGGTATCGCTTCCATGTAATACTACAAAGCCATCAAATGTACTATAATGAGATTCTATGATGTCTGCAATTTGTACCCAATAATTTGGGTTCATGTTACTAGAATCTATAGGCTCTTTGAATGAAAATGTTTTTACGTGACATTCCAATTGTTGTAGTTCCGGAATTTTATCCAAAAGATTTTTAAAATCAAAAACACGCAACGATCCTGTTTCAGGGTCTCGTACCATGCCTATGGTGCCTCCAGTATATATAAGTAATATGTTTGGTTTGATTTTGTACATATCTTAAACTTTAAAAATGTCTTTAGAATTTTGAGTTGTGATATCTGCTATCTCCTTTGTAGACATATTGTATAATTCCGATAATTTTTCCAACACCTCAACAACATAAGCACTTTCGTTTCTTTTACCTCTAAACGGAACTGGCGCTAGATATGGCGAGTCGGTTTCTAAAACAATATGCTTCAAATCTATTTTATTTATAAACGTATCAATTTTACCATTCTTAAAAGTGATTACCCCTCCAATTCCCAATTTCATGTTATAAGAAATGGCTTGATGTGCTTGCTCTAGAGTTCCCGTAAAACAATGGAAAATCCCAAATAAATCATCACTTTTTTCTGTTTCTAAAACATCAAAGATTTCATCAAAGGCTTCACGACAATGGATGGCTATTGGCAACTTGTATTTTTTTGCTAATTGAATCTGATATTTAAACGCTTCTTGCTGAATTTTTAGCGTTGATTTGTCCCAATACAAATCAATACCAATTTCACCAACAGCATAAAATTTTCGTTTAGAAAGCATGTCCTCAACATGCTTAAGCTCATCTTTATAATTGTCTTTCACGTGCGTTGGATGTAAACCCATCATTAAAAAAACATGATTTGGGTAATCGTTTTCAAGTTGAAGCATGGCTTCTGTATAAGTAGAGTCGATTGCTGGAATAAAGAATCGGGTTATATTATGTTCTAAAGCCCGTTTCACCATGTCATCTCTGTCATCATTAAAAGCTTCGCTATATAAATGGGTATGTGTATCTGTAATAATCATTTTGTACCTAATAAACTAATGATGTAAAAATAATTGTTTTACATCATTATCTTTGTTTAAAATTGATAATAGATGCAATCACTTGAACAATTTCTTATTAAAAAAAACTATATTAAAGTTAAGCTCCATTTAAGCAAAACGAATCATTTCGAGATTAAAGCAACCATTAATGGTCATAAGGGATTGTTTATTTTAGATACTGGAGCTTCTAGCTCCTGTTTGGGATTTGAAGCAATTGAGACTTTTAAATTGAATGTTGAAGATTCTGAGATTAAAGCTGCTGGAGCTGGAGCAGCAAATATGGATACAAAAATGTCTATAAAGAACAAAGTGAAAATTGGAAAATGGCGTAGCAATAAAACCGCTTTAATATTATTTAATCTCACACATGTTAACGAAGCGCTTACTAATCATAATTCTAAACCAGTTGATGGTATTATTGGTGCTGATATTTTAAAAAAAGGAAAAGCTATCATTGATTATGATAAAAAGCATCTTTATTTAAAACTATAGGGTCTACCTTCATAAAAAAACCTTATTTTTATATTCTAATAGCAATTTATCCCTACCAACAAACTGATGAGCATCTCTATAGTAATAGCAGACGACCACCCTCTTATGCTTAGAGGTTTAACAGACTTCTTAACTTCCAAAAACTTCCAAATTAAAGGAAGTGCTCAAGATGGAAACGCCGCCTATAACTTAATAGTGAAGCATAAACCAGATATTGCCATTCTAGATATTAGAATGCCGCACAAAACAGGTTTAGAAATCGCGGAGGCTTGCAAGAAAAACAATCTTAAAACAAAAATTATTTTAATAACTTTTGATAAAGAAGAAGAGCTTTTCGATAGAGCAAAAGAGCTAGATATATATGGCTATATTTTAAAAGAGTTTGCTGTAGAGGAAATAGAAAATTGTATTAATCACGCCTTACAAAACAAACCTTACTTTAGTAAAGAGTTAATGGCCCATTTAAATACGACGAATATTATTTCCAATAAACCAGAGTGTTTGGATTCGCTAACGAAGTCTGAATTAAAAATAGTTAAACTTATTTCTGAAAACAGAACAAGCCAAGACATAGCTGACGAACTTTCCATTTCAATAAAAACAGTACATAAGCATAGAAGTCATATTGTAGCAAAGCTCAAACTTGACAATAAACCAACTTCGCTTTCTATTTGGGCGTCTTTAAATAAGGACCATTTTTAAAAATACGCAGAACTGCGTATTTTTTATAACATCTCAATAATGTATTTTTACAGTGCTATTAATTAGTTCTTAGGGATAATTATTGAAGGCTCTAGATTAGATAATCTGGAGCTTTCTTTTTTTAAATCTTAAATCTTTTTAATGACACAATAAAATACTCACAAGTGCGTATTTTATTTCAAGCTTTTAAAATTTAATTTTACATCGCTATTAATAAATTCTTTGAGAGAGGATTTAAAAAAAAACTCTGTGCTGTTATGGTGCAGAGTTTTTAATAACCTTATTTATTAAATATACGAATGGAAAAAAAAGACAAATTCTTGAATACAATCTTTGTGATTTCTTTGATTGTTTTGGTATTTGCTATTATTACAATGAATATTGTAGTTAGTTTTTTCTAATTTTAATATGTGATAAACAAAAAGAAAGTGCGACACTACTTGGGTCGCACTTTCTTTTTGTTTAATTTGTTTTTATTAGATTCCTAAACAGAAGCTTTCATTAACTCTCTATTCATTCTTGCTATATTTTCTAAAGAAATTCCTTTCGGACATTCGATTTCACAAGCACCAGTATTTGTGCAATTTCCAAAACCTTCTAAATCCATTTGGGCTACCATGTTTCTAACGCGGTCAGCAGCTTCAACCTGTCCTTGTGGCAATAAAGCATACTGAGATACTTTAGCGCCCACAAATAGCATAGCGCTAGAGTTTTTACATGATGCCACACAAGCACCACAACCAATGCACATGGCTGCATCCATCGCTTCATCGGCAGCATGTTTAGAAATTGGAATGGAATTGGCATCTTGAGTATTACCTGATGTATTAACCGAAATATAACCGCCCGCTTGTTGAATGCGCTCAAATGAACTCCTATCAACAACCAAATCCTTTATCACTGGGAAAGCAGTTGCCCTAAATGGTTCGATAGTTATTGTATCGCCATCTTTAAACATTCGCATGTGTAGTTGGCAAGTGGTTACGCCTCTATCTGGACCATGTGCTTCACCGTTAATATACATGGAGCACATACCACAAATGCCTTCACGGCAATCATGATCAAAAGCCACAGGATCTTCACCTTTATTTACAAGTTGTTCATTCAAAACATCCATCATTTCTAAAAAAGACATATGTTCTGAAATCTCAGTAACTTTATAATCCACCATTCGACCCTTTGCCTTTGAGTCTTCTTGTCTCCAAATTTTAAGTGTTAAATTCATAGTGCCTTAATTATTTATATGAACGTTGTTTTAGTTCAATATCTTTAAATTCTAATTTTTCTTTGTGTAAGATGGCAGCAGATGGTTCTCCTTTATACTCCCAAGCCGCTACAAAAGCGTACTCTGCATCGTTACGTTTTGCTTCTCCTTTTTGTTCTCCATCAAGTTCCACGGATTCTTCCCTAAAATGCCCGCCACAAGATTCATTCCGCATTAAAGCATCTTTAGCAAATAATTCACCTAACTCAAGAAAATCTGCTACACGACCCGCCTTTTCTAATTCTGGGTTCATCTCATCTAATTTGCCAGGAACTTTTACATTTTTCCAGAAATCTTCACGAAGTTCTTTAATTTCAGCCATAGCTTCAGTAAGTCCTTTTTCATTTCTCGACATGCCTACCTTATCCCACATGATTTTACCTAATTTTTTGTGGTAGTAATCTACAGAATGTTCACCTTTATTATTAATGAAGAAATTCAATCGCTCCTTAACTTCGTTTTCAGCTTCATCAAATTCTGGAGTGTTCGTTGGAATTTTTCCTGTTCTAATTTCATTAGCTAGATAATCGCCAATGGTATAAGGCAATACAAAATACCCATCAGCTAATCCTTGCATTAATGCTGAAGCTCCTAATCTGTTGGCACCATGTTCGGAGAAGTTAGCTTCTCCAATACAGTATAAACCATCAACCGTGGTCATTAAATTATAATCTACCCAAATACCACCCATCGTATAGTGCGTCGCAGGATAAATCATCATAGGTGTTTTATATGGATCCTCATCTACAATTTTCTCATACATTTGGAATAAGTTCCCATATTTCTCCTCAACAATAGCTTTCCCTAAATCGTATATTTTTTCCTTGGAAGGATTCTCTAAGTTTTGAACTTTAGCTTGTGTTTTTCCGTAGCGTTCGATAGCTGCAGCAAAATCCAAATACACTGCTTCTCCGGTTGCATTGACGCCAAAACCGGCATCACAACGTTCTTTAGCAGCTCTAGAAGCCACATCACGAGGCACTAGATTACCGAAAGCTGGATAGCGTCGTTCTAAGAAATAATCCCTGTTTTCTTCGGAAATATCCGTGGGTTTCATTTTTCTTTGCTGAAGTGCTTTGGCATCTTCTATATTTTTGGGCACCCAAATACGTCCGTCGTTCCTTAAAGATTCAGACATCAATGTTAATTTAGACTGATAATCTCCTGAACGTGGAATACAAGTAGGATGTATTTGTGTAAAACATGGATTGGCAAAATATGCGCCTTTTTTATGAATTTTCCAGGCTGCTGTAACATTACTTCCCATAGCATTGGTAGATAGGTAATATACATTTCCGTAACCTCCTGTGGCAATAACAACCGCATGAGCAGAGTGACGTTCAATTTCTCCAGTAACCAAATTACGAGCAATTATTCCTCTCGCTTTTCCATTAACTTTTACAACATCAAGCATTTCATGACGGTTAAACATTTCTATTTTACCTCGTGCAATCTGCCTGTTCATTGCTGAATATGCTCCTAGCAATAATTGTTGCCCTGTTTGTCCTTTGGCATAAAATGTTCTGGAAACCAGTACGCCACCAAAAGAGCGGTTATCTAATAATCCGCCATAATCACGTGCAAAAGGAACCCCTTGAGCCACACATTGATCAATTATATTAGCAGATACCTCAGCTAAGCGATATACATTAGCTTCACGAGAACGGTAATCGCCTCCTTTTACGGTATCATAAAACAATCTGTATGTAGAATCACCATCACCCATGTAGTTTTTAGCAGCATTGATGCCTCCTTGGGCAGCAATTGAATGCGCACGACGTGGAGAATCCTGATAAGCAAATGCTTTTACGTTATAACCTAATTCTGCTAAAGTAGCAGCGGCAGAACCACCTGCTAAACCAGTTCCAACAACGATGATGTCGATGTGACGCTTATTAGCTGGGTTTACTAAATTGATATGATTTTTATAATCTGTCCATTTATCTTTAATTGGACCTTCAGGTATTTTTGAATTTAAAGCCATATTTCTAAGATTAATGGTTAAAGTGATGATACAAAGCAATAAATATAAATCCTAATGGAATGAGGATAGAATATGCTTTACCTATGCTTTGCAACCTTTTCTTTCTTATTGTTGAACCTCCAACGGATTGGAAAGCCGATGCAAAACCGTGCATTAAATGCAGTGATAAAAATATAAATGCTACAACATAAGCAACAACCCTAATTGGGTTAACAAATTTTTCCTGTAACTCGTGAAAGTATCGATAGCCTTCAATTCCATCATGCATTCCAGTCCAATCACCTTGAATGTATTTGGTGTTGATTTCAGGAAACCAAAAATCAATAAAGTGTAAAACAATAAACGCCAAAATTGCTAAACCACTATAAATCATGTTTCTACTCATCCAAGTAGAATTGGCAGCACCATTATTTTTTACGTAAGCGATTTGCCTTGCGTTTTTATTCTTAATTTCAAGCACAAAACCCATAACGAAGTGAAATACAACACCAAAAATTAAAACGGGTTGCAAAACAAATTGTACCAAAAAGTTTGTTCCCATGAAATGGGAAACCTCATTAAAGGTAGTTTCACTAAAAACAGACAAAATATTTATAGCGAAATGCTGAAGCAAGAAAAACATAAGAAAAAAAGCCGAAAGTGCCATGGCTACTTTTCTTCCAATCGAAGATTTAAAAAATCCACTCATTTTTTTGTAGTTATTTTATAAGAACACAAATGTAAGTTAGGAAGCTATTTTAGACAAGAAACTAAGTATTTGTTTTCATTATTTAGAATCATTTTAAATGCTTATTATGCATTTCCTATTTAAACATTATCCAAGTTAAACCCATCAAGTCTATTTGTTTTTTATAATTTTATGGTATTAAACAAATAACATGAAATACCATCCCATAAGCAATTCGTTATTCATAAAAAACCGCAAAAATTTCTCAGCTAAAATGGAGCCAAATAGTTTGGCTGTATTCAACTCTAATGATATTTATCCCATTAGTGCTGATAGCACTTTACCTTTTGAGCAACACAGGGATATTTTTTATTTAAGTGGTATTGACCAAGAAGAAAGTATGCTGGTTTTATTTCCCGATTGTCCCAAAGAAAAACATCGCGACATTTTATTTCTAAAAGAAACGAATGAGCATATTGCCATTTGGGAAGGTGAAAAACTGACTAAAGAAGCTGCTTTTAACGTCTCTGGAATTAAAACGGTTTATTGGCTTAAGGACATGGAAAAAATTATGCATGAACTTATGACCCAATGTGAAACAGTATACATTAATACCAATGAGCATTATAGATCTTCCATAGAAACAGAAACCAGAGAAGACCGTTTCACCAAATGGCTTAAAAATAAATATCCTGCACATTCAGTTGCCAAGAGCAATCCCATATTACAAAGGTTGCGTTCAGTAAAAGATCAAATTGAAATAGATTTAATCCAACAGGCATGCAATATTACAGAAAAAGGATTCCGCCGTATTTTGAATTTTGTAAAGCCAAATGTTTGGGAATATGAGATTGAAGCTGAATTTATTCACGAGTTTATAAAAAATCGTTCCAAAAAATTTGCTTACACGCCTATTATTGCCTCTGGAAATAATGCCAATGTATTGCACTATATTGAAAACAATAAGCAATGTAAAGCGGGCGATTTATTACTGTTGGATGTTGCAGCAGAATATGCCAACTATTCCAGTGATATGACCCGAACCATTCCCGTTTCGGGGAAATTTACAGCTCGGCAAAAAGAGGTTTATAATGCCGTAAACCGAGTAAAAAATAACGCAACAAAAATGTTGACCCCAGGAATGCTATGGGCAGATTATCATGTTGAAGTGGGCAAACTTATGACTTCTGAATTATTAAGTTTAGGTTTACTAGATAAAGCTGATGTGCAAAATGAAAATCCAGAATGGCCTGCCTATAAAAAATATTTTATGCACGGCACCTCACATCACTTGGGTTTGGATACCCATGATTATGGCATTTTAACAGAACCCATGCAAGCCAATATGGTATTTACTGTAGAACCCGCTATTTATATTCCTGCTGAAGGATTTGGAATTCGATTAGAAGACAATGTGGTGATTCAACAAACAGGAGATCCATTTAATTTAATGAACAACATCCCGATTGAAGCCGAAGAGATTGAATCTTTAATGAACTCTAAATAAAAAAGGCCGTTTTAAATAAAAACGGCCTAGAGCTAATTTACTAAATTGAAGTGTAATTTAAAGAGTGACTAATTCAAATAAATAATCGTTTAGTTTTCTTAGCGTGTTGATTTTATCTTTTGAATGAACTAATAGAGATATATTATTATTACTACCTCCATAGGAAATCATTCTAATTTTTACGTCTTGAAGTATTTGGAACATTTTATAGGTGTCTTCATGATTTACAACCGAATGTCCTACTAAACATATAATACTTTGGTCTTTATCTACTTCAATGGAAGCAAATTTTTCTAATTCTGCAATGATTTTATTTAGATTTTTATCATCATCAATTGTTAATGATACAGCAACTTCCGAAGTTGTAATCATATCAATGGATGTTTCATAAACTTCAAAAATTTCAAATACTTTTTTCAAGAAACCATGTGCTTGTAGCATTCTACCAGACTTAATTTTTATGGCAGTAATATTATCTTTAGCAGCAATAGCTTTGATGCCATTTTCACTAGTATCGTTAGAAATTAATGTCCCGTAAGCACTTGGGTTCATGGTGTTTTTTAATCGAACAGGAATATGGTCTTCTCTAACTGGAGTTACCGTTTGTGGATGCAATATTTTTGCTCCAAAATAGGCTAATTCCGCAGCTTCATCAAATGACAGATTTGAAATTGGTCGTGTATTTTCTACATATCTAGGATCGTTGTTATGCATTCCATCAATATCTGTCCAAATTTGTACCTCTTCAGCTTTTAAAACCGCTCCAATAATGGTTGCCGAATAATCACTCCCTCCTCTTTGCAAATTTGATATATCGCCATTTTCATCTAAGCAAATAAATCCTTGCGTGATGTAAATTTCCGATTCTGATACATTCTTTATAACTGTGCCTATTTCCTTTTTAATATATGCTAAGTCAGGATCTTTAAATTTATCTATACGCATAAAATCTAAAGCCGGTAATAAGGCAGAACTTACACCTTCTTGTTGTAGGTAACAATTAAACATATAGGTTGAAAGCAATTCGCCTTGGGCTAGAATAGCATTTTCAAGAATTTTTGAATAATCTTTATAGGTACAGTCAACCAAAAAATTAAAAACACTTGTTATATAATCTTTGGTGTCTTTATTTAGGGATTGATTCCAAAGAAGTCCGTCAACTACATTGAAATAATGCTCATGCAATTTATTAATGGTTTCAATGGCTTTATTTGGTTCTTTGTTTTCAATATCCTTCGCAATGGTAACCAAAGTATTAGTAGTACCAGACATAGCCGATAGTACAACGAGTTTTTGTTCACCATCATTAATGATGCTTTTTACGTTTTTTATATTTTCAATGGAACCAACAGAAGTCCCTCCAAACTTTAATACCTTCATATATAATCATAAAATACCATGCGAAATTAAACTTCCATTTCAGATTATCGATATTTTTGTGAAAAATTGTTTATTTTAGCACATATTGTTAAATAATTAACATGAAACATTGATTTTATACTTTATTATAAGAAAAAGATATTCAATGTTGCAGTCACCGTTTTAAAAAGCAATAAAATATAGCAAATGAAAACTGTATCTAACTGTGTTGAGGACATTTTAATAACACAACCATATCTTGAAGAGGCGCTTTCTAGAAACATTATAAACTTTAGCGCGTTAGCTATAGAGCTTACAGAACCCATAAGTAACATGTTAAAAAAAGACGTTAAGCCTGGTGCCATTATGATGGCTTTGAGACGTTATAATCCACCAACAGCGTTAACCAATTCTGTAAAAATGAAAAAGTATATGCAGAATTTAGGCGATATAACGGTTAGATCTAATTTAACGGACTTTACAATTAAAAACTCAGAAACCATTATTGACAATCATGCAAAAATTTTAGACCGCATCAATCAGGAATCTAAATTATTCTACACGTTTACCAGAGGAATTCATGAAAGCAACTTCATTATTTCCAGTAGTTTAAAAGAGTTTATTCAAGAAAATTTAAAAAATGAAACGTTTATAGCGTCCCAAGATGGTTTATCGGCCATTAGCATTAATTTACCGCAAGATAATTCTAAGATTTCGGGACTGTACTATCATTTTTTTAAACGATTGGCATGGGAAGGCATTGTTTTATATGAAGTGATTTCTACCACCAATGAGTTTACTATTTTAGTGGAAGATGAGTTTGTTGATAAAGCGTTCGCTGCTATTAAAAAATTGAAGAACTAAAATGATTTTAGAATACAAAAGCATTCCTGTTTTTTACACCGATTCCGGTAAAGGGAATGCAGTTATTTTGCTTCACGGCTTTTTAGAAAACTCTAATATGTGGAATCATTTTATTCCAAGGCTGTCAGAAAACAATAGAGTCATTTGTATCGATTTATTGGGTCATGGTAAAACCGGTTGTTTAGGTTACATACATACCATGGAGCTTATGGCAGAAGTTGTTGAGGCTGTTCTTAATCATTTAGAAATCAAAAAATCAATCTTAATTGGTCATTCTATGGGTGGCTATGTGGCCCTAGCTTTTGCTGAAAAAAACCCGAAAGCAATTAGCGGATTATGCTTAATGAATTCAACGGCTATTGCTGATAGTCAAGAAAAAAAGATTAACAGAGATAGAGCTGTTATTGCCGTAAAACAAAACCACAGGACATTTATAAGAATGGCTGTTGCCAATTTATTCAGACCAAAGAATAGAATTATTTTTTCTGATAAAATAAGCGAAGTCATAAATGAGGCACTTCAAACACCATTACAAGGTGTTGTTGCCGCTTTAGAAGGTATGAAAATTAGAAAGAACCGAGAATTTTTATTGCATACGCGTACTTTTAAAAAATTGATGGTTATTGGTAAAAAAGATCCAGCTCTAAGCTATTTGTCTTTAATTGAACAAATTAAAAATACAGATGTAAAAATGGTTGAGTTTCCCGATGGACACATGAGTCATATTGAAAACGAAAGTAAATTACTTCATGAAATAATGTATTTCATCGAAAATTAATTGCCTTTTGTCGTTTTGTCGAATTTTTTGCTTTATATTTAAGCACCAAAAATAATCTACTGATGGAAAAGCCAACTCAAAAACCAAACTTCATCCCGAAAATGTACTGTAACCTTTTTGGTCATGATTATGAAGTGAGTAAAAAAGTTACCTACTACGTAAAAGAATACACTTGTAGACATTGTCAAAAACAATTAACTACCAATAGTAACGGATATTTAATTGAGCTTACACCCAAGTTTAAAGAGATTAATGCTATTTTAGAGCGCATTCATGAAAAAAGAAATATGCGTTCAAAGGAAAAAATGGTCATTTCATCGATTTATTAACAAATTATTAAAAATAACCTAATCATATTAATAATTTAATAGGCTCTAAGCTAACTAATTATTAATATATGAAACAAATTCATTGCAAGATGTTTGGACATGATTTTTATGTAACTCGAGATGTTACATATCATGTAAAAGAATATGCTTGTAGACACTGCCAAAAGCAATTAACAACCAATAGTAGTGGAAATTTAATTGAACTTACACCAAAGTTTAAAGAAATAAATGATGTTTTAGAGCGTATTCACTATAAACGTCATAAAAAATCAAGATCCCAAATACATAGTAACTTATTGGTATTTAAGCATTAAAATTTTTCCAACCCTGTGCCTTTAAAGGGATTTGCGATTCCGATCTTGTGACTAAATGCATTCCTGCTTCGGCTTCTTTCATAAAGCCAATGACGGTAAAATTTGGATTGGCTTTAATTTTGGGATAATCTTCTTGAGATATGGTGAATAATAGCTCATAATCTTCACCTCCATTTAAAGCAACCGTTGTGCTATCAATCTTAAATTCTTCACAAACTGAAATAACAACTGGGTCTAAAGGGATTTTTTCTTCATATAAATCGCAGCCAACTTTACTTTGCTTGCATAAGTGAATAATTTCAGAAGATAAGCCGTCACTAATATCAATCATTGATGTTGGTATAACATTTAACTCGTCCATTAATTTTATAATATCTTTACGTGCTTCTGGTTTTAATTGCCGTTCTACTATATAGGTGTAAGGTTCTAAATCTGGTTGGGAATTAGGATTTATTTTATAAACTTCTTTCTCACGTTCAAGTACTTGCAAACCCATATAAGCGGCTCCTAAATCTCCAGTAACTACTAATAAATCATTTGGTTTTGCGCCATTCCTATAAACTATTTTTTTGTCTTCAACTTCACCAATGGCCGTGATAGAAATTAACAGTCCTGTATTAGACGAGGTGGTATCACCACCAATTAAATCGACATTGTAAATTTTGGCCGCCGTTTCAATACCCGCATATAAATCTTCAAGAGCTTCTAATGGAAATCGATTTGATACAGCAATAGAAACCGTCATTTGCGTAGGTGTGGCATTCATAGCATACACATCGGATAAGTTAACCACAACCGCTTTATATCCTAAATGTTTTAAGGGCATGTAGCTTAAATCGAAATGCACGCTTTCAACAAGCAAATCTGTTGAAACCACTACTTTTTTATCTTTAAAGTTTAAAATAGCAGCATCATCGCCAATTCCCTTTATGGTTGAGGCGTGATTTATTTTAAAATTTTTCGTTAAATGCTCAATAAGTGCAAATTCCCCCAAGTGACTTAATGGGGTTCTTTCTTGGTTTTTATCTTCTATCATGCTGCAAAAATAAGAAGCATTGTTTATATATCAATCTTTCTATGCGAATCTATAAGGAAATCCTATAAAACCATATGCTAATATAATGTTAGGTTATGTAAAAATCCGTGACATATATTGTATATTTGTACTCTATTTAGACAAAATCTATATAACAATTATGATTAAAGTTTCAGAAATAGCCAAAAAGAAAGTTGTAGAACTTATGCAAGATGACGGCTATAACCCAGCAACAGACTATGTTCGCGTGGGTGTTAAAAGTGGTGGCTGCTCTGGTTTGTCTTACGATTTAAAATTTGATAAGCAACAAGCAGAAGGCGATAAAGTGTTTGAAGACAATGGTGTTAAAATTATAGTAGACAAAAAGAGTTTCCTTTACTTGATAGGCACCACTTTAGAATATTCTGGAGGATTAAACGGAACTGGTTTTGTTTTTAACAATCCTAACGCAAACCGAACTTGCGGTTGTGGTGAATCATTTTCACTCTAATCCCATCCCTACCTTCTTAAAGAAAAGGGGTTTTTCAACTAGTAAAGAATTATGAGTAATAAATATACAGAAGACGATTTAAGAGAAGAGCTTAAAACCAAAGAATATGAATATGGTTTTTACACGGATATTGAATCCGATACCTTTCCTGTTGGTTTAAATGAAGATATAGTAAAAGCTATTTCCCTTAAAAAGGGCGAGCCCCAATGGATGACAGATTGGAGGCTTGAAGCCTTTAAATCTTGGAAAGAAATGATAGAACCAGAATGGGCTAACGTAAGCTATGTGAAACCGGATTTTCAAGCTATTTCATACTATTCCGCTCCAAATAGTAAACCCAAATATGACAGCCTTGATGAAGTCGATCCAGAATTATTGGCAACATTTGCTAAGTTGGGCATTTCATTGGATGAACAAAAAAAATTGTCTGGTGTAGCCATGGATGTCGTGGTGGACTCTGTTTCTGTTGCAACCACATTTAAAAGAACACTTGGAGAAAAAGGGATTATTTTCTGCTCCATAAGTGAAGCTATTAAAGAACATCCCGAATTGGTGAAAAAATATATTGGTAGCGTAGTTCCGCAAAAAGACAATTTTTATGCAGCCTTAAACAGTGCTGTTTTTAGTGATGGTAGTTTCTGCTATATTCCAAAAGGGGTGAGATGTCCCATGGAATTATCAACTTATTTTAGAATTAATCAAGCTGGAACAGGACAATTTGAAAGAACATTGGTCATTGCTGACGAAGGCAGTTATGTAAGTTATTTGGAAGGTTGTACAGCACCGAGTCGTGACGAAAACCAATTGCATGCAGCCGTTGTGGAACTCATTGCTCTTGATAATGCGGAAATAAAATACAGTACCGTTCAAAACTGGTATCCGGGCAATGCAGAAGGCAAAGGTGGCGTTTATAATTTTGTTACCAAACGTGGTATATGCGAAAAGAACGCGAAAATCTCCTGGACTCAAGTAGAAACGGGTTCTGCTATCACATGGAAATATCCAAGTTGTATTTTAAAAGGAGATAATTCGGTTGGTGAATTTTATTCAATTGCCGTCACCAATAATTATCAACAGGCAGATACAGGGACCAAAATGATTCATTTAGGCAAAAACACTAAATCGACCATCATTTCAAAAGGAATTTCAGCAGGAAAGTCTCAGAATAGTTACCGAGGATTGGTCAAAATTAGTCCGAATGCCGATAATGCCCGCAACTTTTCGCAATGTGATAGTTTATTAATGGGTAACGACTGTGGAGCCCATACCTTTCCGTATATAGAAGCTAAAAATAAAACAGCAAAAATAGAACACGAAGCTACCACCAGTAAAATTGGCGAAGACCAAATTTTTTATTGCAATCAGCGAGGAATTAATACAGAGAAGGCCATTGCCCTTATTGTGAATGGTTTTAGTAAAGACGTATTAAATAAACTTCCCATGGAGTTTGCTGTAGAAGCTAAAAAATTATTGGAAATTAGTTTAGAAGGATCTGTAGGATAAAATAAAAATAGAAAAGATAGATTTATTAAGTTGAATCTTGAATTTTAAACTTTGAATAGAAAGTATGTTAAAAATTGAAAATTTACACGCCAGTATTGATGATAAAAGTATTTTAAAAGGCATTAACTTAGAAATTAAAGCTGGAGAAGTTCATGCCATCATGGGGCCAAACGGTTCTGGAAAAAGCACCTTGGCTTCTGTTGTTGCTGGAAAGGAAGAATACGAGGTTACAAAAGGAACTATCCTATTTAATGATGAAGATATTGAGGATTTAGCAGCCGAAGAACGTGCTCACAAAGGCATTTTCTTATCGTTTCAATACCCTGTTGAAATCCCAGGTGTTTCTGTAACCAACTTTATGAAAACAGCTATCAACGAAACTCGTAAAGCTAAAGGTTTGGATGAAATGCCTGCGAAAGACATGCTTAAATTGATTCGTGAAAAATCTGAATTATTGGAAATTGATAGAAAATTTTTATCACGTTCCTTAAACGAAGGATTTTCAGGAGGAGAAAAGAAACGTAATGAAATCTTCCAAATGGCCATGCTTGAACCCAAGTTAGCCATTCTTGACGAAACCGATTCTGGTCTGGATATTGATGCGCTTCGTATCGTGGCAAATGGCGTTAACAAACTAAAAAGCAAGGACAATGCCGTGCTTGTCATTACGCATTACCAACGTTTGTTAGATTACATCGTTCCAGATTTTGTGCACGTTTTGTACGATGGGCGTATTGTAAAATCAGGTGGTAAAGAATTGGCACATGAGCTTGAAGAAAAAGGTTATGATTGGATTAAAGAGGAAGTGAACGCTTAAAATTAAGTAAACAGTCGCAGTTGCAGTAATCAGAAGGACTGAAAACTGGGACTGAAAACTGGGACTGAAAACTGAACAACAATGGATTTAAAAGAAAAATTATTATCATCTTTTTTAGTGTTTGAAAATCAGCTCGAAGATGACGCTTATATGAACGACGTTAGAAACGATGCCATAAAAGCATTTGAAGAAAAAGGCTTTCCTAGCAAAAAGGAAGAAGCTTGGAAATACACCTCTTTAAACAGCATTTTAAAAGAAGATTATAGCATCTTTCCTAAGCAAGAGAACGCTATTGAATTCAGCGATGTAAAAAAGTATTTTATTCACGATATAGACTCTTTTAAAATAGTGTTTATTGACGGTAAGTATTCGTCGCATTTATCGCAAACAACCCATGATGGTATGGATATTTGTTTGATGTCTGCCGCCATGTCCAAACCAAAATACCGTTTACATATTGAAAATTATTTTAACAAAGTAGCTACCAAAGATAGTCTGCCATCACTTAACACCGCTTTTTCAAGCGAAGGTGCTTACATTCATATTCCAAAGAATAAAATGGTAGCAAAACCTATTCAAATCTTGCATTTTTCCACAGGAAATGAATCTGCGGTTATGTTACAACCACGTAACTTAATTGTGGTTGATGAGAATTCTCATGTACAGATTATTGAACGTCACCAAAGTTTAACCGATAATGCGGTGTTAACAAACAGTGTTACCGAGATATTTGCTAACAAACGCGCCATAGTTGATTATTATAAAATTCAAAACGATAATTTAAACGCTTCATTAATTGATAATACGTTTATAAACCAAAAACGTGAAAGCGTTGCCTCCGTTCACACTTTTTCTTTTGGAGGAAAATTGGTTCGCAACAACTTGAACTTTTATCAAAATGGTGAGCGTATAGATTCCACTTTAAAAGGCATTACCATTATTGGAGAAAAACAACATGTAGATCATAATACCTTGGTGCACCATATTGAGCCAAATTGTGAGAGCCATCAAGATTACAAAGGCATTTTTGGGGAGAACTCAACCGGTGTTTTTAATGGTAAAATTATTGTTAATAAAGAAGCTCAGAAAACCAATGCGTTTCAAGCGAATAACAACATTTTAGTAAGCGATAAAGCAACCATAAACACCAAACCTCAACTAGAAATTTTTGCTGATGATGTGAAATGTTCGCATGGTTGTACCATTGGTCAGTTAGATGAAAGCGCTATGTTTTATATGCGTTCGCGAGGTATTCCAGAAAAAGAGGCCAAAGCCCTTTTAATGTATGCGTTTAGCAACAATGTGATGAGTTCGGTTAAAATTCCAGAAATAAAACAACGCATTACTAAAATTATCGCCAACAAGTTGGGCGTTAATATGGGGTTCGACTTATAGACCATGTTCAACGTAGAAAACATACGAAAAGATTTCCCCATACTTTCCAGAAAAGTAAATGGCAAACCTTTGGTGTATTTTGATAATGCGGCGACATCGCAAACCCCACAACAAGTCATTGATGCTATTGTAGACTATTATTCAAACTACAATGCCAATATCCATCGTGGTGTACATACATTAAGTCAAGAAGCTACCGACAAATATGAGCAGGCACGCAAAAAAATCCAAACACATTTTAATGCCAAATTTGCACACGAAATTATATTTACTTCGGGTACAACACATGGTATTAATTTAGTAGCAAACGGATTTTCAACATTATTAAAAAAAGATGATGAAATCATCGTTTCTGCTTTAGAACATCACAGTAATATTGTGCCCTGGCAAATGCTTTGTGAGCGGACTGGCGCGATATTGAAAGTGATTCCAATGAATTTGGATGGGGAATTGGTAATGAGCGAATATGATAAACTTCTATCAAAAAATACCAAACTTGTTTTTGTAAATCATATTTCAAACGCCTTAGGAACCATTAATCCTATTGAATATATTATTGAAAAAGCACATGAAGTTGGTGCTGCTGTGTTGGTTGATGGTGCACAAGCGTGTCCACATTTAAAACCAGACGTTCAAGCTTTGAATGTCGATTTTTACGTCGCTTCTGCTCATAAAATGTGCGGTCCAACGGGCGAAGGTATGTTGTACGGAAAAGAAAGTTGGTTGAAGAAATTACCCCCATACCAAGGTGGCGGTGAAATGATTGCCGAAGTCACTTTTGAAAAAACAACGTATGCTGAACTTCCCCATAAATTTGAAGCAGGAACCCCCAATATTTGTGGCGGTATTGCTTTTGGTGCAGCCATCGATTATATGAATGCCATTGGTTTTGATGCCATTGCTAAATATGAACACGAACTTCTAGAATACGCCACCAATAAATTATTGGACATTGAAGGCTTGAAAATCTACGGCACTTCAAAAAACAAAACCTCTGTGATTTCATTTAATTTAGAAGGTATTCACCCGTATGATGTTGGTACTATTTTAGATAAATTGGGCATTGCCGTTCGTACTGGCCATCATTGTGCACAACCTATCATGGATTATTTTAAAATTCCGGGAACTGTTCGAGCTTCATTCGCATTTTACAATACAAAAGCTGAAATTGATGCCTTGGTTGAAGGTGTGAAAAAAGCAAAAATGATGTTGGCGTAATATTTGGCTTCTTTTTTGGTATAGTCATTTAACACTAAAAACAATCCATGAAAATTATAATCATTTTATCGGTTTTAATCTCTTTAAATACTTGCTGTAATTCAAAAAATATGGCTATTAAAGAAACTAACTTAATGACTTTAAATGGCACTTATCAGGTAAAAACATTAGACAACAAAGAAGTTTCTGTAAATAATATTACCATAAATTTCAATAAAGAAGAGAACATTATTTCTGGTTTTTCAGGTTGTAACAGATTTTCTGGAACGTATTCTTTAGAAAATGGTTTATTAAAAGTGGGTCCTTTAGCTTCAACCAAAATGTTTTGCCAAGACACACATCAAATAGAATCTGAAATGCAACAGGTATTATCTAAAGCAAATGAAATATTGATAGAAGAAGATGGGATCTTGAAACTATTAAGTGACAAAAAAATCATTTTAATGGCTAGTAAAGAACAAGATAATAAATTGGTTTCATTTAATTATTCGGCAATGTCTAGAGGACGTTTTTTAGATATTAATGTCAATGATTCCCTTGTTTCCATCTCAAAAGACAGAGAAGCAAAACCTATTTCAAAAGCCATCAACAAAGAAAGTTGGAAGAAGCTTAATACACTTTTAGAAGCCATAGCCTTAGATAGTATTTCTAATTTAAAATCTCCCACCGAAGCACGTTTTTACGACGGCGCTTCCATAGGGACATTAAAAATCTCTAAAAACGGAATTGTTTATGAATCTTCCAACTTCGATCATGGAACACCACCTTTAGAAATAGAAGCGCTTGTTAAAGAAATACTATCATTATCAGAAAACGTTGAATAGATACATTTCATCTGTCTATCTTATTTTTTTAGAGGTCAGATGCAATGCCCTTTTAGACACTTAGGTTGAGTTTATAAATTTGTTAATGGGCATTTCTTATTGTATTTTTGTTTAAAATTATGATTGTGAGTATTGAAGACATACAAAAAGAACTGATTGATGAGTTTTCCATGTTTGAAGATTGGGAAGAACGTTATCAATACATGATAGATTTAGGTAAGGATTTACCATTAATTGAAGACCAATACAAAACCGATAGCAACATTATTAAAGGTTGCCAAAGTAAAGTCTGGGTTCATGCAGAAATGAAGAACGACAAATTGGTTTTTACTGCCGATAGTGATGCCATCATCACCAAAGGTATTATCGCTATTTTAATACGGGTATTTTCAAATCAGCATCCAAAAGATATTATTAATGCTGAAACCGATTTTATTGATAAAATAGGACTAAAAGAACATTTATCACCCACACGAGCCAATGGTTTAGTGAGTATGGTGAAACAACTTAAATTGTATGCGATTGCGTATCAAACACAAATGAAATGAGTTGAATCGTTTTTCGTTTGATTGTTTAAAGCATTTAAACGATTAAACAAATTAACAGTTAAACATTAAAAAAATGAGCGAACAAAATATAGAAGATAATAGTTTAGGCGATAAAATAGTTAGGGTTTTAAAAACGATTTACGATCCAGAAATTCCGGTAGATATTTACGAACTCGGATTGATTTACGATGTGTTCGTTAACGAAGATTCGGATGTGAAAATATTAATGACCTTAACAACGCCAAACTGCCCAGTAGCCGAAACCTTGCCTATGGAAGTTGAAGAAAAAATTAAATCCCTTGATGAAGTTCATAGTGCCGAAGTAGAAATAACGTTCGACCCACCATGGACACAAGATTTAATGAGCGAAGAAGCTAAGTTGGAATTGGGGATGCTTTAAATCAGTTTTAAGTAACAGTTAACAGTATTTCGGCTTAACGTCAAACAACTTAATACCATACATTTTTTGGAAGAAGACATCATAAATCGCGTAGCCAATAGCCAACTAGTAACCGTTGACTTAGAGGATTATTACCCTAAAGGCAGTCGTATTCTTTTTGATATTAAAGATTGGTTGCTTGAAGGTTTGGTATTGCGTGAAAAAGATTTTAGGGAACAGGTTTCCCAACATGATTGGTCGCAATATCAGGGTACTTACGTCGCTTTAACCTGTTCTACTGATGCCATTATTCCCGCTTGGGCGTTCATGCTCATTTCCATTCATTTACAGCCTTTTGCAAAAAAGACCATTATTGGCGATTTGGAATCCTTAGAAACGTCCATTTATCAAGATATCATCAATAATTTAGATGTTTCAGCGTTTCAAGATAAACCTTTAATCATTAAAGGATGCTCCAAAAAACCAGTTCCACAAAATGCGTATATCATGCTTTCAAATAAATTAAAACCTGTTGCAAAGTCTATCATGTACGGTGAAGCGTGTTCTTCTGTACCACTTTATAAAAGGAAATAAGTTCAACAAAATTTTTGGTAGTCACAATAAAAAATAATTCTTGCAGTTATATTTGATCAAATTTTATAAAATGATAAAAATGAAAAAAACACTATTATTATTCACTCTTTTTATCGGAATCATTCATGTTAACGCTCAAACTTTAGAAGAACTTAAAGAAACCTTATCCGTTCAAAAGGATTCTCTTAAATCCGCTCAAGGTCGTGTGGATGCTACCCAAGGAAAAATTGATGCGTTTCCAGGGTGGAAAAAAGGCGCTTTTGGTACTATTGGAGGAAGCATTTCAAATTTCAGTAATTGGTATGCACAAAAATCGCCTAACAATAGATCGGGAAATATTGGCTTTACCGTAAACGCATTTGCAAATTTGAATACAGATCTTTATTTCTGGAGAAATTCTGGAAATCTAAATTTATCTTGGGTTAAATTTAATGATAAAGACAATCCCAACGATAATACCCAATGGCGTGAGGCTAATGATGTTTTTAATGTATCTTCATTATATGGTATGAAATTAAGTGAAACGTTTGCTTTCTCAGGTTTAGGTGAATATAGAACTACCATTTTAAACAACTTTAATAACCCAGGTTATTTAGATGTAGGTGTAGGTGCAACTTATACACCTATTAAAGACTTGGTTATGGTGGTACATCCGTTAAACTACAATATGGTATTTAGCAGAAATGATGCTATTTTCCAATCGTCTTATGGGACAAAAATATTAATTGATTACACCAGACAAATTAATGAGATTAGCTTTAAAACCAATTTATCAATGTTCCATAGTTACAAGAGCAATAATTTATCTAATTGGACATGGAACAACTCTTTTGGTTATACCTTATGGGAAATGATTGGAGTTGGTTTTGATTTTGGTTTAAGAAATAACAAACAAGAAGCCTTAAAATATAACATTGATAATTTTGATGTTGCTAGTGCAGATCCTTTCCCAACATTTGATAATATTAACAACAAACTACAAATGTATTGGATGATTGGTTTGAATTATAAATTTTAATAAGTATCCATACAGATATAAATAAGGTGTTCTTTTAAGGGCGCCTTTTTTTATGCTTAATCATTTGATACGGTAAAATTGTATATTTGTTTTCTATAATTATTTATAGGTAGTTGTCAGGTAATAATTAATACATGAAAGGATATTTAGTTTTAATAGGGCTTATTGTTTGCGGTTACCTTACAGCACAAGAAAACAATACTAAGATTGTAGATTCTCTATATAAAGAAGATCAGTTTTATGCTGGGGTTACCTATAACCTTATTGGGAAGAAACCTAATGATCTTTCCCAAAACGGGTTTTCTTTAGGGTTTCATGCAGGGTTTATAAAAGACATGCCTATAAACAAAGAAAGGAATATAGCTATAGGTATTGGTTTAGGGTATTCTGCCAATTCTTTCAATCAAAATTTACTAATTGTAAAAGATGATATAGGCAATATTAATTACAGTATTATTGACGAAAGCATTGTAACATTCTCTAGAAACAAATTTTCTCAACATTTAATAGAACTTCCAATAGAATTTAGATGGCGGACATCAACTCCAACAGATTATAATTTCTGGCGCATTTACACAGGATTTAAAATAGGGTATGTATTTACTAATACAACAAAGTTTAGAGGGAGTTTAGGAGAATTTAAGCATAATAACATCGAAGACTTTAATAACCTCCAATACGGATTAACGGTAAGTATGGGCTATAACACATGGAACTTATATATGTATTATGCTTTAAACCCCATTTTTTCTAATGATGCTAAATTAAACGGCGAGACTATTGATATGAATGCCATAAAAATAGGATTGATGTTCTATGTTCTATAACCAATTATTAATAAGTAATAATTGAGGAACTATACCAACAAAAAAGCCGAAAATAAGCTCTTTATAAGTATGTGCTTTAAGATGTAATCTAGAAGTCGCTATGGCTCCTATGATAATGCTCATTAAAGCTAATATGCCATTAATGTTGATGCTAAAATGGATGCTTAAAGCTATAAAGAACATAAACAACCCCGAAATGGCAATCATGTGTATACTGGCTTTAAATTTGATAATTACCAGTATTAAACAGGTCAGGGTAGATATTAATATCCCTAAAAAGAAATAGTAAAGCTCCACAATTTCATGGACACTTATAACCCTTTGAAGAACTAATAGAACAATAAGGCAATTGATAGCCAAAGGAATAATGCGTTCTTTGGTAGTTTCAAGTTCTATTGAGTTTACCCTATCTAAGGTTTTCAATAAAAAATACAGTAGAATTGGCAAGACAATTGTTAAGATAAAAAGTGAGATTATCTTAGCATATATAATTTCTTGTGGAAAAAATTTCGGGGTAACTTTAAAATAAAAAAGAACCCCCAACAAGGGCATTATTAAAGGATGAAATATATACGAGATACTTTTTAAGACATAGTTTATCATATCTTTTTTCGTAATCGTGCTACAGGAATATCTAGTTGCTCTCGGTATTTGGCAACGGTGCGTCGGGCAATAGGGTAGCCCTTATCTTTTAAGATGACAGCTAATGTATCATCCGTTAATGGTTTTCTTTTATCTTCTTCTTCAAGAACTGTTTCAAGAATTTTTTTTATTTCCCTTGTGGACACATCTTCTCCTTGATCGTTTTTCATGGATTCTGAAAAGAAATCCTTTATAAGTTTAGTGCCATAAGGCGTATCTACATATTTACTGTTGGCAACTCTTGAAACTGTAGAAACGTCCATGGAAATTTCATCTGCTATATCTTTAAGAATCATAGGTCTTAGGTTGCGCTCGTCACCCGATAAAAAATATTCCGTTTGGTAATGCATAATGGCACTCATGGTTATAAATAACGTTTGTTGGCGTTGTTTTATAGCTTCGATAAACCATTTGGCGGCATCCAATTTTTGTTTGATGAATATCACGGCATCTTTTTGAGACTTCGATTTATCCTTAGAATCTTTATAGCCCTTCAGCATATCATTATATTCCCGAGACACATGAAGCTCAGGCGCATTTCTGCCATTAAGCGTTAATTCCAATTCGCCATCTACAATTTTTATAGCAAAATCTGGAACTACATGTTCTACAATTCTATTATTGCCAGAGTAGGAACCACCGGGTTTCGGATTTAAATGTTCAATTTCCCTAATGGCATCTTTTAGTTGAAGTTCGGTAATATCAAATTTTTGAATGAGCTTATCGTAATGCTTTTTAGTGAACTGATCGAAAGCATTATCTATTATTTCAATGGCTAATTCAACATCTGGATTTTTCTCTTTTCTATGTAATTGAATACTCAAGCACTCTTGAAGGTTTCGAGCCCCCACACCAGCAGGATCCAATTGATGAATAATTTTTAATACATGTTCAATATTCTCTTCAGTGGTGTAAATGTTTTGTGTGAATGCTAAATCATCCATAATATCTGTTACAGATCTACGGATGTATCCGCTTTCGTCCACATTACCAACTAAAAATTCTGCAATATTATATTCATCGTCAGTAAGCCTATAGGTGTTTAACTGGCTGATTAAGTGTTGTGTAAATGATGTTCCTGCAGCATAGGGCATGGTTTTTTCTTCATCATCACTACTATAATTATTTACTTGGGTTCTGTAATCTGGTATTTCATCATCACTTAAATACTCATCTACATTAATATCATCATTACCAATAGTTTCACTATCATTATACTCGTCTGAAGAATTATCTAAATCAGAATCATAATCATTTTCAACTTCTTCTGTCCCACCTTCTAATGCTGGGTTTTCTTCCAATTCTTGTTTTAGGCGTTGTTCAAATTCTTGTGTTGGCAACTGAATCAATTTCATTAATTGAATTTGCTGCGGAGATAGTTTTTGTGATAATTTAAATTGTAAATGTTGTTTAAGCATTTGTGTGATTTGGTTTAAGCTAAAAGTATAAAAATTATACCAACAAAGGGGATTTGCTAAGAATCTTTTATCTTAAATTAATATTAAAAATCAGCATTTTGAGGGGTTCTCGGGAATGGTATAACATCTCTAATATTGCCCATGCCTGTTGCAAACATGACTAAACGTTCAAATCCCAATCCGAAACCAGAGTGTACAGCAGTACCATATTTACGCAAATCTAAATACCACCATAAATCTTCTTCAGGAATATGAAGTGCTGCCATTTTTTTCTTGAGTACATCCAAACGTTCTTCCCGTTGGGCACCTCCTACAATTTCACCAATGCCTGGAAATAGAATGTCCATAGCCCTAACCGTTTTTTCGTCTTCATTCAAACGCATATAAAACGCTTTAATATTGGCTGGATAATCATATAAAATAACGGGGCATTTAAAGTGTTTTTCAACTAAAAAACGCTCGTGTTCACTCTGCAAATCGGCACCCCATTCATCAATAATATATTTGAATTTCTTTTTCTTGTTGGGGGTGCTTTCCCGTAAAATAGTAATGGCTTCCGTGTAACTTAAACGTGTAAAATTGTTTTCTGTTACAAAATTTAATTTTTCAATTAAACCCATGTCGTTTCTTTCGGCTTGTGGCTTGGCTTTTTCCTCGTCTAAAAGCCGCTGATTTAAAAAGTCTAAATCTTCACGATTGTTTTCTAAAACATATTTAATAACGTATTTTAAAAAACTTTCCGCTAAGTCCATATTACCTGCCAAATCCATAAAAGCGACTTCGGGTTCTATCATCCAGAATTCTGCTAGATGTCTAGATGTATTAGAGTTTTCGGCTCTAAATGTGGGTCCAAAAGTATATACTTTTCCTAAAGACATAGCGTAGGTTTCGGCTTCCAACTGGCCAGAAACCGTCAAATTGGTTTCTTTTCCGAAAAAATCTTGAGAATAGTCAATCTGCCCCTCTTTTGTAAGTGGTGGATTTTTAGCATCTAAACTACTTACGCGAAACATTTCTCCAGCACCTTCTGCATCACTTCCCGTGATTATTGGTGTGTGTACATAATAAAATCCATTCTCATTAAAGTACTTGTGAATGGCAAAGGAAAGTGCAGAACGCAAACGCATGATGGCACTAAATGTATTCGTTCTGGTGCGCAAATGGGCGTTTTCTCTTAAAAATTCAAACGAATGTTTTTTGGGTTGTATGGGATAGGTTTCAGGATCTGAATCTCCTAAAATTTCAATACTTTTTACATTAATTTCCACATTTTGCCCCTTGCCAAGACTTTCAACCAATTCGCCTTTTATATGAACCGCAGCGCCTGTAGTAATACGTTTTAAAATAGTTTCATCCGTATTTTCAAAGTCAACAACACATTGAATAGTGTTTATGGTAGAACCATCGTTTAAAGCAATAAATCTATTTGCCCTAAAGGTTCTTACCCAACCTTTAATATCTACTTCTGCATGTGTTATTTTTTGTGATAACAATTCTGAGACAGTACGTTTTTGCATGTGTATAAAATTTAAACGTAAATATAAAAAAGACTTTTGGCTTTCTAATCAGAATGACTGAAAAACGAGTACCAATAAAACATTATTAATGAAGGAATTTCTAATTAAAAGTTTGAGTTGTCATCTTCATCATCATCTTCTTCTGGAATGATGTTAATAGCAGGTTCTCTTAATACTTCTTTGTTGGCTATGCTTCTTTCTAAAGATAATAGTAAGGATGGTAGCAGCACTAAGTTTGATAACATGGCGAACAATAAGGTAGCCGAAACCAAAGCACCTAAAGCTACGGTGCCACCAAAACTTGAAATAGTAAATACGGAAAACCCAAAGAATAAAACGATGGAGGTGTAAAACATACTAACACCAGTTTCGCGCAAGGCACCATAAACCGATATTTTTATTTTCCAGTTGTTTGCTTGCAATTCTTGTCTGTATTTTGCCAAAAAGTGAATGGTATCATCAACCGAAATACCAAACGCAATACTAAACACCAAAATGGTTGACGGCTTTATTGGAACGCCTAAATAACCCATTAAACCAGCTGTAATTAATAAAGGCAATAAATTAGGTATGAGCGATACAATAATCATTCTAAAAGACCTGAACATAAATGCCATAAATAAGGATATTAACAAAATGGCAAGGGATAAAGAAATGATTAAATTATCGACCAAGTATTTAGTTCCTTTTTGAAAAACCAAAGCTTTTCCTGTCATGGTAACATTGTATCTTTCTTTTGGAAATACTTTATCTATTTTGGTCTGAAGGTCCTCTTCAATACGCTCCATTTTATCGGTGCCAACATCCTTCATAAAGGTTGTAATACGAGCGTATTGACCCGTGCTATCAACAAAATTATTAATCAGGTTGATGTTGGATGTTGAGTTTTTTGCGTACGATAAAATAAAACTATTTTCCTGTGATGTTGGCAGTTGATAATATAGCGGATTTCCGTTGTAATAAGCCTGTTTGGAATATTTAACCAACCCAACAACCGATATTGGTTTCGATAATTCAGGTATTTCAATAATTAATTCCTCCAACTCATTCATCCGCTTCAAGGTTGGCAGTTTCATAACACCATTTTTTTGTTTGGTGTCTACCATAATTTCCAAAGGCATAATACCATTAAACTCACGCTCAAAAAACCGAATGTCTTCAAAAAAATCAGCATTTTTAGGCATGTCCTCAATAAGGCTTCCAGAAATTTTTATTTTATAAATCCCAATAATGCTGACTATAAGTAAAATTACGGAGGTTCCATATATAGCGATGCGCCTGTGCTTTACTATTTGTTCAATCCAATCGACAAAACCACCAATCCATCGCTTATTTAAATGTTCTAAATGGCGATCCTTTGGGTAGGGTAAAAAAGAATAGATAATAGGAATGGTAAGTATGCACAATAGAAAAATACCAACAATGCTTAACGACGCCACAACACCAAATTCTTTTAACAATTTACTTTCGGTTAGTATGAAGGTTGCAAACCCCGAAGCAGTCGTTAAATTGGTCATTAATGTGGCATTCCCAATTTTTGTAATGACACGCTGTAATGATTTTACTTTATTGCCATGTAATTTAACTTCATGCTGGTATTTATTGATTAAAAAAATACAATTGGGAATGCCTATGACTATGATTAACGGCGGAATTAGCGCGGTTAAAACACTAATCTCATAGTCCAATAATCCTATTATTCCCAATGTCCACATAACACCAATACATACAACAATAAGAGATATGAATGTAGCCCTCAATGACCGAAAAAAGAAAAAGAATATTAGTGATGTTACCAATAATGCAGCAACAATAAACAGGCCAATTTCATCAACAATGTTTTGTGCGTTTAAGGTTCTTATATAAGGCATTCCAGAAATCCTCACATCTAGATTTGTAGTATTTTCAAAGATTTCTGTTTTTGGCAATAATACATTCGTGATAAAATCTTTTCTGGCAGATGTATTAACGATATCCTTTTTTAAATAGATGGCAGTGCGAACCGTTTTAGTTTTGTTGTTGAACAAGAAATTGTCATAGAAAGGATATTTATTAAACAGCTCGTCTTTTAGTGTTTCAATTTCTTTAGATGAGGAAATGGCATCTTTTATAAATGGACTTAAAGTAAATTTTTCATTGAGGGTATCTTTGACAAGTTTTTGTAAATCTTTAATGGAAATAACAGATTCTACAGCGTCATCCGTCTTAAAACTATCTGATAATGTATTCCAAGCATTTAATTTCTCAACAGAAAACAACGTGGAATCTTTAACCCCAATTACAATAAGGTTACCTTCTTCCCCAAAGGTTTTTAAGAAATCATCATAAGTAAGATTAACAGGGTGGTCATCTGGTAAAAGATTGGCTTCTGTGTAGGTGAAGCGCATGTGTTTCCATTGGGTACTGAATAAAACAGTGATGATTAAAATGCCAACAAGAATCGCAATTTTATTACGTAAAATAAGTCTCGCCGTAACTGACCAAAAATTTGTTGTAAAAAGCTTAAACATCTTTTAGTTTAAAGGTGGCAAAGGTAAAAAAAACAATGTATTATGCGATTAATTGATTTATAATGTTAAGTTAAATGTAAATTTAATAGCAACATTATCATCAATATTTGGTAAATGGTAAGCGCCATATCGGTAAGCAAAACTCAACCCAAAGCCGAAAAGTAGTTTATTAATTTCGAAACCAGATTCTGTGTATCCCTTTTCTAAAGTTCCAAAAGTGATGTTTTGATGTCTATCCATGTTGTCCATATCTCCAATAGCAAACCTGCTTATTAATACCAATTGAGGTTTATATTTTTCAGAAATATTGAAAGGTTTTAAAGCGTGTTTTACTTGAATGGTTGTAAATTTATCAGAAAAGAACTCATTAAAAAACATGGTTTCAAAACTACTTGTTCCTGCAACTGAAAATCGTCTTAAAATCTTTTCTTTGTTGATATTGTTAGGATAAGCGTGATATAAATGTGTTAATGGCGTATTGCCATTGGCCATGCCAGAAACTATGGTGATTTCAGAAAGGCTCTTGTTTTTGTGCTGTATTTGGTGAATGGTCTTGAATTCGAAATTAGAAAAATTAAAATCACCTTTAAAAACATCCTTAAAACTTTTGGTGTACTGAAATGTGAATTTAGGATAGCCGTCTTCCCCTTCTTTAATACCTTTTTCAGCAAGTTCAAACCTGCTAAATGGACTCCATTGTACGGCTATTTTTGCCATACTCAAATCGAATGAACTATAATTATCGCCATCTAAAGCAAACTCATAAGCGTAAGTTGGATTTATATCATTTATGGATAATTGAGTTTCCGTTAAGATATTCGGACTCAGTTGATATTCTAAAGAAACAGATCTTGAGATAATTTTATGGAACAAACTAATGTTTAACAGCCTAGGCTCAAAGAGTTGAAAGAAGCGTTTGTCGGTTAAAAAAGGATAGCTACCGGTTTCTTGTAAATCATCAGTATATGAAATATCCAGCCAAGTATTGGTTTTTTCAGCTATTCTGAAACCTGCGCCTATGCTATATTTAAACCTATGATCTTTGAAGCCATAAACAACATACGTGTTTATTCTAAATTTTTCTGAAAAAACATCGTTTGTTATGCCGCCCAAGCCTGTTCTTAAAGCTTCATATTGATTGTATTTAACCAAATATCTTAAATCAAAATTGAAGTATTTGGTTGGTAGATAACCATCTCCCAGTTGTTTTAAAAATTGTCTTTCTCTAATGGAATCTTGGGTTGGCTCCGTACTCGTTTCAGTTGTAGATTGGGCTCGCGCCAACCAAGAAAAAAGCAACAAAAAAGCGAGAGTACAGAATTTTGACATTAAAGTTGGTGTGTAAGGCAAATATATATAAAAGAAGCGATCCCGATAGCTATCGGGATCGCTTCCAAAATTATACGGTCATAATTTCTTTTTCTTTGAGCTCGAACATATCGTCAATTTTCTTAACGTATTTATCCGTCATTTGTTGTATGTCTATCTCTGCGTTCTTTTTAAGGTCTTCGGATATGTTTTCAGATTTTTTAATATCAGTGTTAGCATCTTTACGAGCACTTCTAACGCCAATTTTAGCATCTTCAGCCTCTGCCTTGGCTTGTTTGGCTAAATCACGACGGCGTTCTTCTGTTAAAGGAGGTACATTAATAATAATGGTTTCGCCATTATTCATAGGGTTAAAACCAAGATTGGCATACATGATGCCTCTTTCAATTTCTTGAAGCATGTTTCTTTCCCAAGGTTGAACAGTAATGGTTCTACCATCCGGAGTATTAACGTTGGCGACTTGATTTATGGGTGTTTGATTACCATAATAATTTACAAGCACACTTCCCAACATGGCAGGGCTAGCTTTTCCTGCTCTAATATTTACCAATTGCTTTTCTAAATGCCTAATAGCATTATCCATGGATTCTTTTGCAGTATCTAGTATAAATTCTATTTCCTCGTTCATTGTTTAAACTTTAATGGTAAGTTATTGTTCAAAAAATTATGTCAAATTCTATATGTTTACTTCGGTACCTACTTTTTCTCCAGAAACAACTTTTAAAAGGTTTCCTTTTTTATTCATATCGAATACGATAATAGGTAAATTATTTTCTTGACTAAGTGTAAATGCTGTGGTATCCATAACTTTCAATCCTTTTTTCAAAACTTCATCAAAAGATATAAAATTAAATTTGATAGCGGTGCTATCTTTCTCAGGATCTGCATTGTAAATACCATCAACTCTGGTACCCTTTAAAATAACGTCAGCTTCAATTTCTATAGCTCTTAAAACAGCAGCGGAATCTGTAGTGAAATAAGGATTTCCTGTACCTCCACCAAAAATAACCACACGCCCTTTTTCTAAGTGGCGAATCGCTCTTCTTCGGATAAACGGCTCTGCCACTTCATTTATTTTTATGGCAGATTGCAACCTTGTTTGCATGCCAGCATTTTCTAAAGCACTTTGTAAAGCCAATCCATTTATAACGGTTGCCAACATACCCATATGATCACCTTGAACACGATCCATACCTTTGCTCGCTCCAGAAACACCTCTAAATATGTTTCCACCACCGATGACTATGGCGACTTCAACACCTTTGTCTGTGATGGTTTTAATATCTTCAGCGTATTCTGCTAAACGCTCGGGATCTATACCGTATTGGCGATTTCCCATAAGGGCTTCACCAGATAACTTAAGAAGGATTCTTTTGTATTTCATTGTTGCTTTTGAAAGTTTAGCAAAGCTACATAAAAATTTTATTTTATAAATTTATATAAAAACTGAATTGCATAAAAAAAGCCTCTCTATTTCTAGAAAGGCTTTTTAATATTATTTGTACTCTATTTTATCCTAAAGACACACGTTTAAAACCTGTAATAGCAACATCTCCGTAAGATGCTACATATTTAGCAACATTTATTTTATCGTCTTTAATAAAGTTTTGATCTAATAAACATTGTTCTTGGTCTAAAGTCGTATTATCCGAAATAAAACGATCAATTTTACCTGGTAAAATTCTATCCCAAATTTGTTCTGGTTTACCTTCTGCTTTCAATTCTGCTTTGGCAGCTTCTTCAGCTTTAGCTAACACTTCAGGTGTTAATTGAGCCATAGAAATGTATTGAGGTACATTTTTTAATGTTTTGCCTAAACGTGCTGATTCTTCATTTTCTTTTTCGATAACGGCGATTCTAGCCTCCAGTTCTGAAGCGATAAAAGCAGGATCAAAATCTTTATAAGATAACGTCGTAGCGCCCATAGATGCTATTTGCATAGCAACATCTTTAGCCAAGGTTTCTGCATTTTTAACATTAGCAGATAAACCTACTAAAGCCGCAATTTTGTTAATGTGAACATAGCTACCAACATAAGGCGCTTCTAATTTTTCAAAAGCATTGATTTCTAATTTTTCACCAATAACGCCAGTTTGTTCAACTAATTTCTCTGCAACGGTCATGCCTCCAAAATCAGCAGCCAAAAATTCTTCTTTGGTATTGTAGTTAAAAGCCAAATCTGCTAATTGATTTGCCAATGCCACAAAGTTTTCATTTTTACCAACAAAGTCGGTTTCGCAACCTAAAACAATAGCTACGCCTACAGTATTGTCTGCATTCACTTTTGCGATGGCAGCACCTTCAGACGACTCACGATCGGCTCTATTTGCAGCAACTTTTTGTCCTTTTTTACGTAAAACGTCAATCGCTTTGTCAAAATCACCTTCAGCTTCCACTAAGGCTTTTTTGCAATCCATCATACCGGCACCGGTAGTTTGTCTTAATCTGTTTACTTCTGCTGCTGTTATTTGTACTTTAGCTTCCATGTTCTTTTAAAATTTAAAAAGTCGTTCAATAAATTTCCAACAAAGAAAATAACTAAACGACTTATTTATGTTGTATTAATGTTATTTATTCTTCTTCGTCTGCTGCAACTTTAATAGAGGTTGCTTTAGATGTTGTTTTTGTTACGATTTCTTCAGAATCCTCAGAATCCTCAAAACCATCTTTTTCAGCTTTACGATCTGCTAAACCATTAGCGATAGCAGAAGTTACGTATGATAGAACTTTATCAATAGATTTAGAAGCGTCATCATTTGCAGGTATTACATAATCAACTTGACGTGGATCGGAGTTGGTATCAACCATTGCAAATATTGGAATGTTTAATTTTTGAGCTTCTTTTATCGCGATGTGTTCACGTTTTATGTCCACAACAAATAAAGCACCTGGTAAACGAGTCATATCTGCTATAGAACCTAAGTTTTTCTCTAACTTAGCTCTTAAACGATCAACTTGCAAACGTTCTTTTTTAGATAATGTCATGAAAGTACCGTCTTTCTTCATTCTATCGATGGAAGCCATTTTTTTAACAGCTTTTCTAATAGTAACAAAGTTAGTTAGCATACCACCAGGCCATCTTTCTGTAATGTAAGGCATGTTGATAGCGCCTGCTTTTTCAGCAACAATATCTTTTGCTTGTTTTTTTGTTGCAACGAATAAAATTTTACGGCCAGAATTAGCAATTTTGCTTAACGCGTCGCTTGCTTCTTCAATTTTTACCGCTGTTTTATAAAGGTTAATGATATGGATACCGTTGCGTTCCATATATACGTAAGGAGCCATGTTTGGATCCCACTTACGTGTAAGGTGACCGAAGTGTACACCTGCTTCAAGTAATTCTTTTACTTCTACTGCCATGTTTGTGATAGTTTACGTTCTGTTGATTAGCAATGTTCCATTTAGCTTTTGGCTGTTGGCTTCATTTAGATGCTTAACTAAATCCTGACTTTTAAGGTCATGGACAACAATAACTGGTTTTTTAAATGCTGAACTCGTTTCAGCAACTTTTTAATTGAACAAGATTCAGTATCTGATGAAACAGATCCTGAAACAGGTTCAGGATTTTAACGTTTAGAGAACTGGAATTTTTTACGCGCTTTTTTCTGTCCGAATTTTTTACGCTCAACCATTCTTGGGTCTCTAGTTAATAAACCTTCTGGTTTAAGAGTCAATCTGTTTTCTGCATCTACTTCGCACATAGCACGAGAGATCGCTAAACGAACAGCTTCTGCTTGACCAGTAATACCGCCACCTAATACACTCACTTTAATATCAAAGTTACCTTCGTTATTAGTCATTGCTAATGGTTGGTTAACTTTGTACTGTAAAGTAGATGTTGTAAAGTAAGCGTTTAATTCCTTTTTGTTAACTGTGATGTTACCACTTCCTGGGGCAACATATACACGAGCAACCGCCGTTTTTCTACGGCCAATTTTGTGAATTACTTCCATTACTTGAATTCGTTTAAGTTAATTGTTTTTGGTTTTTGTGCAGCATGGGTATGTGCAGAACCAACAACAACATTTAAATTACGGAATAAATCTGCTCCTAATTTGTTTTTAGGTAACATCCCTTTTACCGATTTTTCTACAACCCTTGCTGGATCTTTTCCAAACAATTCTGTAGCTGTTAAACTTCTTTGACCACCTGGATACCCTGTGTGACGAATGTATGTTTTATCATTCCACTTGTTTCCCGTTAAGTTGACTTTTTCTGAGTTGATAACAATTACGTTATCACCACAATCAACGTGTGGTGTGAAGCTAGGTTTGTGCTTACCTCTTAATAGTTTTGCAACTTTTGAAGCTAAGCGACCCAAAGATTGACCATCAGCATCAACTAAAACCCACTGCTTATCTGCAGTAGCTTTATTGGCTGAAATCGTTTTGTAGCTTAATGTGTCCACGTTATTAATTTTTTCTTATTAAACATTCCTCTCTCAAAAAGAGTTTGCAAATTTACAATTATATATTTGATTACCAAATACAGACGAATATTATTTATAGTTAATTTATTGGTTGATTTTCAAAGGGTTTTTTATAGATGCTGAAAATAGGATGAGAATTTTATAGATGAAGTTATAATGGCTTTATCGCTTTAGAAAGAACAGCTTATAATTGTTTGTTTTTCTTCATAGTTTAAGTTAAAAAGGTAAATCATCATGTTCGTCATCTATTTTTGTAGGTTTAGGAAACTTTGTTTTAAAATATGAATTTAAAAAAAGGCCAACGGTTGTAACTGAATTAACAACAAAATATGTAAAAACGGTATCATTTATTAAGTAATCATCCTTAGTTTTTCCATGAAAATCGGTTTTCTCACTTCTTAATTTTTCTATTGATTGGCTAATTGATAAAAGAGAACTTCCAATAGTTTTTATTTCTATTGGATGATCGTTATCTAAAATATTAAATTCTTTTAAAATTATTGAAGTCAGCTTATATAGAGTTTCATTTCCTTTTACCTTACTATTGATTCGTTCATCTTTTAATATTTCTTTTATTATACTTTCCAATGCTGAATTTGCCAAACCAACCGCAAGACTTGGGTCAGTCTCTATTTGTTTGAAAGCTTTTGTGAAAGTGTCATAAGCTGTTTTAAAATCAGATTTTAATTCATTTTTGAATGTCGGAATCATAGGAATAAAATCTGGTGTATCAACACCCATTTCAATAGCTACTTTCAATAAATCATTTCCAGACATAGAGTGTAGCGTCCGTAATAGGTCAATATCTCCGCTGTCTTTTAGGTATATCTGAAAATTCTCCCAATTATTATTCCATTGGTCAGACTCGTGCCATTTATCAATGTATATGCTTACTTCTTTATATGATTTATATTCTTCCCAAATAGCATCATGAACTGATTTCACAAGTTTCATTTGGTATTTTCTTGAAATTAGATCGTTCATTTAAAATAAATCTTCAATTTTTCTATTTTTATCGTTTTTCAGAATATAAGCAACTTCTATACTACAGCCTTCCCATATCCAATCAATCCACAAACCCCATCAAAGCATACACCAAAGCACCTTGCCAGTTAATAGCTATTTCATTATGGCTATAAGATTCTTCCTCATCTATCCAATCGGTTGCTTTGTGTCCACCGCCCACTAAATAGCCGGGCCATGGCGCTTCAATACCATCAGCTCCAGAACGGCGATCGTGCGGATGCATCGGTGGGTTTATCCCCAAGCCCGTTACAAACGAACGGTTGTAAACATTTTTTCCAAAAAGATGGTCAATAATACCAATGGATGTTTCAATGTATTCTTTTTTTGGTTGCAGCTTATTAGCAATTTGTAGATTCATGGTTTGGCGTGCTACCGTGCCATTGCAACCCCAAAAATAGGTGCCAGCAAGCGCACGGTCATACACATCGGTTTTGCCTTTTTCAACCAAGGCATCTGCATTTTGGATGATGTTGTTCTTTATCAATTTATCAATGTCTGGACTTTTATCTTTTCTTTTTGAAAGCGCATAGGTAAACATTCCGAGGTTTGAGACATTGCCCCAATCCCAATTTTCTTCAATTTTATAATCCATTTGAGCCGCTCTTTTTTCGAAATCAATCAAGACCGTTTTGTCTCCTGTGGTTTCCCAAAGTTCTGCTGCTGCCCATAACTTGTCGTCGTTATCTCTGGTTTGGTAGCCTCCAGTTTTAAAGTCGCCTTGCACAAAACGTTTTTCCTCTGGATTTTGCTGTAAAAATCGATAACTCACCCAAGCCGCATCCAAACATTTTTTAGCATAAGCCGCATCATAAGGTTCAAAATAGCGCGCAGCCATAGCCATCATGGCTACAAAATCGGCTGTTGCTGCAGAACTCCAATCCGTGAAATAGCGTTTTTCCTCATCTTTGTCTGCCATAATAAAAGGAGCAAAATTGACCCTGGTTAATTTGTGCGACACCCTTCCGGAGCCATCAGGATATTGCATTTTTAGAACCCAATCGGTTTCCCATTTCAATTCCTTAAGAAAATCAGGTAATTTTGAATCTGTATCTGGAAGGTTCAACTGCAATTTTTCAATTTGTGGTTTAAAATGATCCCAAGCCATAAAAAGCATGCCGACTGTAATGCCCGCATTCACGGTATATTTTCCGTAATCGCCAGCATCGTGCCATCCGCCTGTGCCGTCGCGTTGTGAGTTTGGGTTGCCAATATAATCGTCAAAACCATCCTTTAAATGGCAGGTATCTTGATGGTAATGTGTGCCATTAAAATCGCCATTGACTTCCATGCCACAACGCCATAAATAAAAACCACGCATACTTGTTTTGGCTGCAAAATTAAAAGCATCATTTGATATTGTGAATGTCCCAGATTTGCCAATATTTGGTATGTCAATAATATAATCTCCCGTTTTTTTGAATTCAGAGAAATCAGCTTTCCAAACGGTTTGATTAACATCTTCTTGAGCATACGGGCCCGTTGTTTTTCCTGAAAACACGACCTTGCCTTTCAAATCTAAAATATTAAAGACATCACATTCTTTAGAAATGGTTGCTGATTTAGTATGATTGGGTAAAAATCCAATGGAATTGAAATGAATATGGTTAGACTGTGCTGTCACACAAAAAAATGAAAGGATGAGTATGAGGTTGCCTATAATTTGTTTTTTCATGGTTGGTTTGTATTTATACGGTTTATTCTATGGGTTCCATTTTTTTTTTTCAAAATCTAGTAATATACTCCATAATATTATATTGAGATAATTAATGGATTAATTTCAAATAAGTTGTTGACTAAGGTCGTGAACTTTTTAAAATAAAAAAACCGTTGAGGCTAAATTCAACGGTTAATGGGATATTTTTAAAATCGGTCAACCTAGTTATTTAGACCAACACAATCTTGTTATTATTTAATAACCAGTTTTCTGGTCTCGCTTATTTTATTTTCCGTAATCTTTAAAATATAAACACCTGTACTAAGGGAAGAAATGTTTAATTCCTTGCCATTCAAAACGGTGGATAGTATTTGTTTTCCTAAAACATTATAGATTTCAATATTTTTTGCAAAGTTTTTCTTGGAAGTAATATAGATAATCTGCCTGCCTTCAGTCACTGGGTTTGGATAAATAGATAGCCCTTCTATGTTCTGTTGAGTAGAAGCATTGCCAAAGTTGCTTTGAGAAAACCCTTGTTGGTTTATCATAAAAGCAAAAAACAATAATGTAATTATAATGTAGTTTTTCTTCATATTTACCTGTGAAATGTAAAAGTAATAAATTACCACAAAACATATACCAAATAAATGTTAAAGATTTGAACAATTTACCGAAAGTTACTGTTACGTAAGTTGTACGTTACCTTATTGTTATTTGTTTAAGAATTTTAATAAATTTATGTTATTAGTTTTATCTTTACCTTGCAATAAGGCTTAAACTTATTTTTAATAATGAACAAAAGAGATATAAAGATACTTTTAGTAGATGATGAGCCAGATATCCTAGAAATAGTAAGTTATAATCTTACGAGCGAAGGTTACCAAGTCATTACTGCCGAAAATGGCATAGAGGCCGTAAAGAAAGCAAAAAAAGAACTTCCTCAATTAGTTATTCTTGACGTCATGATGCCAGAAATGGATGGTATTGAAGCCTGTGAATTGATTAGAAAAGATCCAAATCTAAAAGATGTTGTTATTACATTTTTAACTGCTAGAGGTGAAGATTATTCTCAATTAGCTGGGTTTGATGCTGGAGCCGACGATTATATTACAAAACCCATAAAACCAAAAGTATTAATAAGTAAAGTAAAGGCGTTGTTAAGACGTTTCAAGGAAGAAGATGTTAAAGACACCGTAAAAATTGGAAATTTAGTCATAAACAGGGATGAGTATAAAATAGTTTTAAAAGGAAAAGAAATAATTTTACCAAGAAAAGAATTTGAATTATTATCTTTACTAGCCTCTAAACCAGGGAAAGTATTTAAACGCGATGAAATTCTCGACAAAGTTTGGGGAAATGAAGTGGTTGTAGGAGGTAGGACTATTGATGTGCACATTCGAAAATTACGCGAAAAAATTGGAGATGATTGTTTTAAAACCATTAAAGGAGTTGGCTATAAGTTTGTAGATTAATTAATGCAGGTAAAACTTAAAAAAACATACAAGTTTGCGATACGAACGTCGCTTTACATAACTATATTTATAACGCTCTTAATGAGTGTTTTTTTATATTATTTTTTTGAACCTAAATGGCAACTTATTTTAGGTTTCACAATTTGTTGCTATATTTTTTCATTTATCGTCATACAATATAGGGTTGAAAGATTTATATATAAACGCGTTAAAAAAATATATGACGATTTAACACTTCTAGAATCAACAAACTTGTCTAGAGGGCCTATAAATACAGATATGGCCACCCTTACCCAAGAAATAGATAAGTTTGCCCGCGATAAAAAACTAGAAATAGAAACCCTAAAAGTTAGGGAGCAATACCGAAAAGAATTTTTAGGCAATGTATCGCACGAACTAAAAACACCTTTGTTCACCATTCAAGGCTACATTTTAACATTGCTGGACGGTGCCATGAACGATAAAAACATTAGGGAAAAATACTTGCAACGTGCCAGTGAAGCGGTAGAAAGACTTAGTTATATTGTTAGCGATTTGGATATGATTACCAAATTGGAAGTAGGTGATTTAAGATTGAATATTGAATCGTTTGATATCGTTGACCTAGCCAAAAATGTATTTGGGATGATGGAGATGAGGGCTGCCAAAAAGAAAATAACCCTTACGTTTGATATTGATTATCATAACCCCATTATGGTAACTGCCGATAAAGAACGCATCCAGCAAGTATTGGCGAATCTTATTATTAATTCCATAAAATATGGAAGGGAAAAAGGAACTACAGAGATTAGTATAGAAAACCTTATTAAAAACAAAGTGATCGTACGTGTTACCGATAATGGTGAAGGTATAGAGAAAAAGCATTTATCCCGTTTGTTCGAACGATTTTATAGGGTAGATAAAAGTGGCTCCCGGAAAGAGGGAGGCTCTGGATTGGGTTTGTCTATAGTAAAACATATTATCGAAGCACACGACGAAAAAATTTATGTCGAAAGTGAGTATGGTGTAGGCAGTGAATTTTCATTCACCCTTGAAAAGGCTAAATAAATCTTTATAATCCGTTTCGAAATTAAAGCCCTCTAAACCTTTAAAGTATCCCATTTGTTCAAGTTTGTCCAATGTAAAATCATTTTGATTACAATAAGGAACGATATTCAATTCACACAATCGCTTTGCTAAATATTCTTGCTCGTACTGCCCTGGAGTTGGTATGAAAAATGCTTTTTTTCCAAGTTTGGCTAAATCCATGATGGTTGTATAACCCGATCTGGAAATTATTAATTCACTTTCATTTATGGTTTTTTCAAGTTGGTTTGTGGTCATAAAATTATATAACGTTATGTTCCCAACTACCTGAACGGTTTGTTCATCTTCAATATTACCATTAACAAAAATGACTTTTTCTTTGTGTTTTTTTAGTTCGTCCAAAAGTTTTTCACCTAACAAAGTGCGCTGTGGTTCAGGTCCTGAAAGAATCACTAAAAGTTTATTGACGGTTTTATTGTCTTTTTTTAAAAATCTACTTAAAGGGCCGATATATTTAATTGGGATTTCAGTTACACTCCCATGTCCAAGTTTGCCGCTTAAATTGTCATCACCTTCAACATCTGGAACCCAGCATGCATCAAAATGCTTTATAAATTCTTTATGTAGTAGAGTGCTTAACCATGTGGTGTTGCCACTTAAAACATTTAATTGATGTGTTATAATCACGCTGGGTATTTTTTTACTGTAAACCCCCAACCGGTTATCAGATATGATACCAATAATGCCATGTATTTCAACAATATGTTTTGTTACTATTTTTTCGGCTTTTATGGCTTTTAAAATCCGGGGTGTATCCTTAAACAGTTTCAATTTAAAATACGCCTTGCGTTTAGAGTAACTGATTTTATAAGAAGGCAATTCAATAGAAAATAAATCAGGAAATTCTTTTTGTAACAATGCCAATGCATCACCATCACTGGCAATGATGGGTTCGAAACCAAAATTTATAAGCGCATTTATAATGGGGATGCATCTAGTAGCATGCCCAAGTCCCCAATTTAAAGGAGCAACTAAAATTCTTTTTTTCATTATGTGTTTTTAGGGTGTGCCTTTTGAAAACAAAAGTCGAGCTTTCGGCAGTCGCTTTAAATTATTTTTTAAGCAAATAATTTAAGAGCTTCAACAAATGCCTCAATCCCTCACACAAAATCCTGCTAAATTCAAAGATAGTAATATTACTACTCTCACATATTTCCTTAATTTTACCAAAAAATAAGAATTAAACAGATTGGGAAGCAAAAATAAACTTAGAAGATTTAGGGAAAACGAAACATTTTCCAATGTATTTCAACCAAATAGAGAAGCACTTGTTAATGAAAAATTTGAATTGAAAGGAAATTGGAATAAAACCTTTTTTAAAAATGAAAACCCTTTGGTTCTAGAGTTGGGGTGTGGAAAAGGCGAGTATTCCATAGCTTTGGCAAAAAGATATCCGCACAAAAACTTTATTGGTATCGATATAAAAGGGGCTCGTTTTTGGCGTGGTGCCAAAACAGCCGTTGAAGAACACATCTCCAATGTTGCTTTTTTGCGGACACAAATAGAATTGATAGACTTTGCTTTTGCCCAAAATGAAGTGGACGAAATTTGGATTACCTTCCCCGACCCACAAATAAAGTATAAACGCACCAAACACAGGATGACCAATTCGGAGTTCTTAAAGCGATATAAGCAAATCCTTAAACCGGAAGGCGTCGTTAATTTAAAAACAGATAGTGAATTCATGCATGGTTACACGCTTGGTTTGTTACATGGTGAAGGGCATGAGGTTATTTATTCAAATCATAACATCTATAAACAAGAAGGAAGTCCAGATGAAGTTACAAGCATCCAAACCTTTTATGAATCCCAATATCTAGAAATAAACAAACCAATTACGTATATTCGGTTTAAAATTAAATAGTTAGTGGATACATCGATTGTCTTTTTTTTAGGATTATTTGTAGCATTCATAGGTGTTGTGCCTCCAGGGTTGCTTAATATGACAGCCGCAAATATTAGTTTAAGGGAAGGGCATGTTAGAGGTATTATGTTCTCAATAGGCGCTTGTGTGATTGTATTTATACAAACCTATATAGCTGCTATTTTTGCTAGATACATAAGTAACCATTTAGAGATCATAGAAGTTCTTCAACGTGTAGCGTTCGTCATTTTTATTTTAATCACCATTTATTTTTTATTTATAGTCAAGAAAAAACCAAAACATGCTTTAGAAATAAAAATACGCAGTAAACACAGTCGGTTTTTTCAGGGTATGTTGTTATCGGCTATTAATGTGCTTCCCATTCCTTATCAAGCGTATATGACTATTACACTGGCGTCTTTTGGCTGGTTGGAGTTTGATAAAATTAGCATTATAAGTTATGTTTCTGGAGCTGTTATGGGAACATTCGTGATGCTTTACATGTATATTTTCTTTTTTGACAAAATCCGAAGCAAATCATTTACGTCGCAAAAAAACATGAATTATGTTATAGGCGCTGTTACAGGGGTTATTTCTATTATAACCTTAATAAATATTATCAAAGAACTCTAAGCATGCATCAAGAAACCCTAAATTTCTTCGATAAAGTTTATGATGTTGCAAGACTAATTCCTTACGGGAAGGTAACAAGTTATGGTGCCATAGCCAAGTATCTTGGTGCCGTTAGAAGTGCACGTATGGTAGGTTATGCCATGAATGGTTCTGTTGGTAAAGATGTGCCAGCCCATAGAGTTGTAAACAGAAATGGGTTATTAACCGGTAAGCAGCATTTTGATGGTACCAATTTAATGCAACAGCTTTTAGAAAGTGAGGGTATTAAAGTTATTGATAACCAAGTTCAGGATTTTGGAAAAGTGTTTTGGGATCCTGGGAAGGAGCTGTAAATTATTTTTTTATAATTTGATTTACATACTCATTTTTTTCCGTTTTTACTTTTATAAAATAAGTTCCAGACAATAAATTGTTAATATGGACATCAATACTTAATTTGTTTTTCGAATATGAATTTCTTGCAATTAATCTTCCTGAAATATCATATATGGATAATGACTCAATAGTTTCTTTGCTTTCAATAAGAATATGGTTCTCTGCTGGGTTAGGATAAATTTTTAATATATTATTAAAGCCATCTAATTTGTTTAATCTTAGCGTTTTTTCTATTTGAGTTTGAAACTTGTTTGTTATTATTGGAAAATTGTAATCAAAATATATTTCAGCTTCATTTTCAAAAACATCACCAACTTCCAAGGTTGGTAATGTTTTTATTTTAAAGGCAACGTAACCATCATTATTTGCATCATCAAAAGGTAAATTAATATTTTCAAAAACAAATTCAACTATATTACTATTAATCCTAGTCTCCATATTGTGACTAGAATCAGTAATAATCAAAGAGCTAATATCAAATTTTGTAGTATCAATAACATCTTTAATTACTACATTGACAGCCTCTGCGGTGCCCGTATTTTCACAGCGTATTAAATAATGTACATATTCTCCAATTAAATCTGGGGTAATAGTATTTCCTTCTAAGCAAGTTTTATCATTAGGGTCATAAGAGTTAACGACTGTTTGATTTAAACTGAATATATTGTCAACTTCTGTTTCATCTCCCATAATTGGATAGATATTAGCTGAAAAGTTTAAAATATCCCCATCATTAACTGAGGGCGTTTCCAAAGGCGTATTGATGTTGAATGTTACTAAAATTTCTTTAGATTCAAAAGGCTGTAAATTATTATAATTCCAAATTAATAAATTTGTTGATTGTATATCAACTGTTGGATTTGAAGTAATTAAATCCATTAAATCATGTTGAAAATTAATTTCAATTGAACCTGATAAAGATTGATTCCCTTTATTTTTGTATATTATTTTGTAATCAGTATCAAAGCCCGGCCTAGCAGGATCCAAAGGTATTATTGATATATCCAAATCATTATGTACGCCATTAGGGGTGATACAGAAATCTTGATTAAATATATTTCCATCTGTTGGGAAACTAGCTATAAAAGAACTTGGGGATATTGTGAAGTACTCTGAATTTTCCAAAAGTGGTGTTATGGTATAATCTCCATCTTTTACTGAGGTTTTATATAAGCCAGAATTGTCAGAAATAAATAAGCCGTTTGAAACAGCATTGTTAACCTTGTATTTTACATGGTCATAAAAAGGAGTGGCATCATTGCAATCGCCACCGTTTTCATTAAATATGAATAGACCTTCAATTGTTGAAGAATCTCCACCAGGTTGAAATGTGCAATAGGTGTTAATTTCGCAGTTGGTATAGCCATAGCCATTTATTAAATCTTGAACAGTATCAATTTCAAATTCATCACAACATATATAGCTTAGATTTGGGCTTAAAGGGAGATATAGTTTTGTTTCTAGGCTACCATTTTTAATTATTAAAGTTGTTAAATTAGGGGTATTGCCACAAACTAGCTGTTCTAGTTTAGTTAAGTTACTAACATCAATGGTTGAAAGACTACTATACCCACAGGTTAAGTACTTTATGTTGGGTAAAGCACTAAAATCTAATTCTGTGAATTGATTTTCTTGACAATTAAAATTTTCTAGATTAGGCAGATTGCTCAAATCTAAATTTGTTAATTGGTTAGAATTGCATGCTAATCTAACTAAATTAGGAATGTTAGTAATATCTAAATCAGTTAATTTATTATGGTTGAGTATTAAAATATTAAGACTGTTTAAGGAGCCTATATTCAAAGATGATAAATCACAAACACCACAATTAAGATTTACCAGATTAATTAGTTTGCTCACATCCAAACTCGTCAAGGGATTATAGCTGCAATCTAATTGCTTAAGATTATTTAATGTATCAACATTTAAAGAGGTGAAGGAATTGTTATTTAGATATAAATATTCAAGATTGGTCAATAATGATGTGTCTAGCGAGGTTAAAGAATTTCCATTAAGATCTAAAGATTTAAGATTTGTTAATGAGGTTATATCCAATGAGGCAATTAAATTATCTTGAGCTGCTAATGTAGTAAGGTTAACAAAATATTGAATTCCTTCTAACGATTCTATACCTTGATTGGTAATGGCAAGTGAAGTTCTATTTTCAGCTTCAAAAACTTGAATCTCTCCATCTGCATTTAAATCTGTGCCATTATTCAAAAGAATGTTCTTAAAATTAGTGTCAGGAATATTTATGATTTGAGTACTGTTGCTATAGTTATCGCAAGTACTAATAACCTCGCAGTTTATGAGTCCAACAGCATTAACATATTCCTGAATATTAGACAAATCCTCGCCTCCATCCGTACATATTAAAGTTAAATTTGGGCAATTGTAAAATCCAGATGTTCCTCCAGGTGGTGGTGGTCCCGATGAAGAAATAAATGTAGTTTCACCATTCTTAAGGAAAATTGAAGTAAGGTTTATATTATCTTGGCAAAATAATATTGTAATTGGATTATTATTCAAATTTATTGTCTCTAGTTGATTATCATCACAAAATAATTTATATAGACTTACAAAATATTGAATGCCCTCTAAATTTCTTATGTTTTTGTTTGAAACATATAGTTCTGTTATTACTTCAGCCTCACTTATTTGAATTTCTCCGTCATTATTTGTATCTACATCGTCATCTAATGTTCCATCACCATCAGTGTCAATACAAATTGAATTAACTAAGGCATCTTTAAAATTAGCGTCAGGTATATATATATTTTGTGAATAAAATAATTGAGAAACTAATAAAGTTGTTATAATAAGGTAGTAATGTTTCATACATGTTTTTTGTGGTAAATATATGACAATGAATATGATTTGGTATTTTTTGTATGTTAATTTAGATTAAGTGAAATATAAACTTGATGAAGTGTTTTAGAGCTCTGCTAAAGAATTATAACTATTTCCTAATTTTTCAAAAATTTACAAATAATCACACATTTCATTATCCATAACAAAACCAAATGTTTCCATAAATCATTTCAATAAAATGACTTTAAATTCTAAACAATTCACTGTATATTTGCATATTAGAATTAATCTAAATAGAGCATGAAACTTAATAAACAAGACATACTTAAAGCACTTGAATCCATTACTGTTCCGGGCGAAGGACAGAACATGGTGGAAAGTGGCGCAGTAACAAATGTAGTGACTTTTGGAGACGAGGTTATTGTAGATATTACTATTAAAAATCCAAGCTTGCAAGCTAAAAAACGCGTTGAGGTAGATATACTTAAAACCATTCATGATTTAGTTTATGAAAAAGCTAAAATCACGGTCAACGTAAAAGTAGATGCGCCAGAAAAGCCTAAAGTAAATGTTATAAAAGGAAATCCTATTCCCGGAATTCAAAATATAGTTGCTGTTGCTTCTGGTAAAGGTGGTGTTGGTAAATCTACGGTAACGGCCAATTTAGCGGTGACTTTAGCTAAAATGGGATTTAAAGTCGGAGTCTTGGATGCCGATATTTACGGGCCATCCATCCCCATTATGTTCGATGTTGAAAGCGAAAGGCCTTTAGCCGTAAATATTAACGGAAAATCTAAAATGAAACCCGTTGAAAATTATGGTGTTAAAGTTTTGTCTATTGGGTTTTTTACACAACCAAACCAAGCGGTTGTTTGGCGAGGGCCCATGGCCGCCAAAGCCTTAAACCAAATGATTTTTGATGCCCATTGGGGAGAACTTGATTTTATGTTGATAGATTTGCCTCCTGGTACAGGCGATATTCACTTAAGTATTATGCAATCGCTTCCTATAACGGGTGCTGTTGTTGTTAGTACGCCGCAAAACGTAGCGTTAGCCGATGCTAAAAAAGGGGTTGCCATGTTTCAACAAGAAAGTATCAATGTACCTGTATTAGGGATTATTGAAAATATGGCGTATTTTACTCCTGAAGAGCTTCCTGATAATAAATATTATATATTTGGAAAGGAAGGCGCTAAAAATTTAGCAGAAGATTTACAAGTACCATTTTTAGGAGAAATCCCTTTGGTGCAAAGTATTCGTGAAGCAGGCGATGTGGGTCGTCCAGCAGCCTTACAAACAGCAACACCATTAGAGCAGGCTTTTGAAAAAATAACTCAAAATGTGGTGCAGGAAGTGGTAAGGCGTAACGACGATTTACCACCAACCGAGGCTATAAAAATTACAACTATGGCTGGATGTGCAGCAGTTAAAAAATAATATTATGACAACAGAAGAGCTTAGAATTAATGTGGAAAAAGCCTTGGATGAAATTCGTCCGTTTTTACAAAGTGATGGCGGCGATATTTCATTGCTAGCTATTGAAGATGATAAGCTTGTAAAAGTACAATTACAGGGGGCTTGTGTAGGCTGTAGTGTTAATCAAATGACTTTAAGGTCTGGAGTGGAAATGACCATAAAAAAATATGCTCCACAAATTGAGCAGGTTATTAATATTCAAGTTTAGTATTTTCGACTTCAAAAAACGGTTTTGATGATATGTTCTGTTAATTAAATGATTTTTTGTTGTCTAAGAAACGTATCTAAACTATCTGCGGCATCAAAACATTTGTTAACTTTTGAAACATTGTTGCAATATTTTGAATCTAAATCAAGAGACGATTTACAATTAAATTCTGATAAATCTACTTTTTCAAAATCTTTATTTATTTTTTTACATTGCTCATAAAGACTAGCTATAGTTTTGTATTCACTAGGTTCAACCTCTTTCCTTAAAAGATAGCCTCTTAAGTAATTTTCAATCGCATACTGAGAATTTTTGCAAACTAAATACGTTACAATGTCTTCTTCTGGTTTGAACAACTCTTTGTTTGCTTGATCCAATTTTTGAGCAGCATTTACAAAGTATTTGATAGCTTCAGTTTCCATAATAGATTAATTAATAGTTATAATTAATAATATTCATTCTCCATACTTTTTAATAGTATGGAGAATGATTTTTAAATGTAAACATTGCCTAAAGCGTGTTTACATGTCTCTATAAAGTTCTAAACGTTCCCATTTAGAATCCACTTCCTCTTGTGCTTGATTAAGCAATGCTTTCCCTAGTGCCGCATCATCTTTTACAACTCTGGTGAATCGGGTTTCGTTATACATAAAATCACTTAAAGGAATCGTTGGTTTTTTAGAATCTAACCTAAATTTTTTCCCTTTTGGTTGTAAAGGGTCAAATCTAAACAGTGGCCAATATCCAGAGTCTACAGCTTTTTCTTGTTGTTCAGGACCATGTTTTAAATCATATCCATGTTCACCGCAATGCGAATAAGCAATAATTACGGAAGGTCCCGGATAAGCAGCGGCTTCTTCTAACGCTTTAAGTGTTTGTAAATCTTTGGCGCCTATCGCAACTTGGGCAACATAGACATTTTGGTATGATATCGCCTGTAATCCCAAGCTTTTTTTACTGGTTCGTTTTCCAGAAACTGAGAACTTAGCACTGGCTCCTAATGGGGTTGCTTTTGAAGTTTGTCCCCCAGTATTGGAGTAAACTTCCGTATCCAGTATTAAAATATTTATATCTTCACCGGAGGCCAATACATGATCAACACCACCATAACCTATGTCATAAGCCCAACCATCTCCACCTATGATCCAAACCGCTTTTTTACGAAGGTATTCGCTAAGGTTGTTTAATTTAATAGCCTCTTCATTTTTATCAAGCTTAGTTAATATGGTTTTAAGTTCTTGAATGTCCGCTAATTTTTTTGATTTTTCAGTTTCAGTTACTTCTGGATTTGTTACTATTGATTCCACAATGTCACTGCCTACTATAGGTTCTAACGATTTTAGTAAATCAACCGCAATTTCTTGTTTTTTGGTAAGAGCCAATCGCATACCTAAACCAAATTCGGCATTATCTTCAAACAAGGAATTTGCCCAAGCTGGGCCTCTGCCAAAAGCATTGGTTTTATAGGGTGTTGTTGGTAAATTTCCACCGTAAATAGAAGAACATCCTGTGGCATTTGCAATCAAGATACTATCGCCATATAACTGAGTTAATAATTTGATATAAGGTGTTTCTCCACATCCTGAACAAGCACCGGAAAACTCAAATAAGGGTTCTAAAAATTGTGAACCTTTAATATTGGTTATTTGAAGCTCGTTTCTATCGTAATAAGGAAGATTCATAAAATAATCCCAGTTAGCAACTTCTTCGGTTATTACATCCAGTTTTTTTCTCATATTGATAGATTTAAAATCATCTATCTCTTTACTTACGGCAGGACAAACAGCCACACAAAGGTCGCAACCGGTACAATCTTCTGGAGACACTTGTAATACATAAGATTCTGTTGCAGCATCAAACGGTCTTCCTTTGGCAGGAACATGTTTTAATGATTGTGGTGCATGAGCTAATAAATCATTTGAAACCACTTTTGAACGGATGGCAGCATGCGGACAAATAACAACACACTTGTTGCATTGGGTACACAAGCTGGCATCCTCCCATATGGGAATAAAATCTGCAATACCACGTTTTTCATATTGTGTAGTTCCTGTGGGGAATGTACCATCTACGGGGAATGCACTTACTGGAAGTTCATCACCGGCACCTGCTAATATTTTTTCTAAAACTTCTTTTACAAAACCATCAGGGGCATCAGTCATAGCAGACAATAATGGTTTTTCACTAGTTGATGATTTAGGATAGTCTACTTTTTGTAAATTTTCAATGGCTTTATCTACCGCATTAAAGTTCATTTTTATTACTTTTTCTCCTTTGTGTGAATATGATTTTACAATAGCATCCTTAATTTTTTGAATGGCTTCTTCTCTAGGTAAAATTCCTGATATGGCAAAGAAACATGTTTGTAAAACGGTATTGGCTCGTTTGCCTAAATTAGCTTCTTGAGCAACTCTACTAGCGTCAACGATGTAAAATTCTGCTTCTTTTTTAATGATTTCTTTTTGAACCTTTTCCGGCAATACATCCCAAATCTCCTCTTTTGAAAATGGGGAATTCAATAAAAAGGTACCGCCTTGTTTAAGGTCGGAAAGCATATTGTATTTTTCTATAAAATTAAATTGATGGCTTGCAATAAAATCGGCTTTATCAATTAAATAGGTAGAATGAATGGGGTCTGGGCCAAAACGCAAATGTGAAATGGTTTGGGCACCTGCTTTTTTAGAGTCGTACACAAAGTAGCCTTGCACATAATTATCGGTAGTTTCACCAATAATTTTAATGGAGTTTTTGTTGGCGCCTACCGTTCCATCAGAACCTAAACCATAAAACATACAATTAATAGTAGTGCGTTTTATAGTGAAATCTTCATCAATTTCTAAATTGGTATAAGTCACATCATCATTAATGCCAACAGTGAAATGGTTTTTAGGTTTTGCTTTTAATAATTCGTCATAAATACCTTTAACCATTCTTGGGGTGAATTCTTTTGAGGATAATCCATAGCGACCACCAATAACTTTTGGCATGTCAATGCCACTTTCAGTTAATGCTGAAATAACATCTAAATACAATGGTTCGCCAATGCTTCCTGGTTCTTTGGTTCTATCTAAAACAGCTATTTTTTTAATTGTTTTAGGAAGGACTTCTATAAATTTATCAATTGTGAACGGTCTGTACAATCTTACTAAAAGAGCACCTACTTTTTCGCCTCTTTCAATCAATTCATGAACGGTTTCTTTAACAGCGCCTTCGCCGGAACCCATAATGATAATGACACGTTCTGCTTCAAGATGGCCTATATAATCAAATAAATTATAGCGTCGTCCGGTATGATTATAAAATTCATCCATTGTTTGTTGAACAATATCTGGTACTCTTTCATAATATACATTTGCAGCTTCTCGTGCTTGAAAAAACACATCAGGGTTTTGCGATGTACCCCTAATTACTGGATGGTCAGGATCTAAAGAGCGTTTTTTGTGCTCCATAATTTTATCTTCTGGCATCATCGCTTTAATAATGCTGTCAGGGATGGCGTCTATTTTTGAAATTTCATGCGATGTTCTAAACCCATCAAATATATTAAGAAAGGGCACTCTGGATTTTAATGTTGCCACTTGTGATATTAAGGCAAAATCTTGGGCTTCTTGGACAGAGCTTCCAAACAACATGGCAAAACCTGTTTGCCGTGTCGCCATCACATCCGAATGGTCACCGAAAATGGATAAAGCATGTGTAGCAATGGTTCTTGCTGCCACATGAATAACATTTGGTAAGAGTTCTCCAGCTATTTTATACATATTGGGAATCATAAGGAGTAACCCTTGTGAAGCTGTGAATGTGGTGGTTAGTGCACCTGTTTGTAATGCACCATGAACGGCTCCAGCAGCACCGCCTTCACTCTGCATTTCAACAATTCTAGGAATATTGTTCCAAATATTTTTTTGTCCCTTTGAACTGTAAACATCTACGTGTTCACCCATGGGTGATGCAGGTGTTATTGGGTAAATAGCACATACTTCATTGGTTTTATGGGCTACTCTTGCTACGGCTTCATTTGCATCACATATGAGCTTTTCAAATGCTTTTTCCATAATATTTTTAATTTGTTTCTGATAAAAAAGTCTAGTGAAATTAGGAACATTATATGATTAATTCTATGACTTATGTCAGGTAAACAAAAAACTATTTTTAATAAACGATATAAAAGATTGCTGGCTTTATGGCATGAAAAAGGGTATAAAATCATTATGATTTTATACCCTTTTTGTTAATAAACCACAAAGTAGATTAATGATGCTGTTGTTAGGTTATTTACAAATTAAAAATATAGTTTTATTCGCCATGTAACCAAGCTTTTTTAGCTAATAGAACATCTTCGGTTTCTACATGGCTTTCGTCTAAAACGCAACAATCTACCGGGCATACAGAAGCGCATTGCGGTTCGTCGTGGAATCCTTTACATTCTGTACACTTATCTGGAACAATAAAATAGAACTCGTTAGAAATTGGATCGTTTTCTGCATCTGCATCAACTTCCTTTCCATACGGAGTGGTGACTAATCCTTTTAGTGCAGTTTCATCAGAATAAGACCAATTTTGATCAGGCTCATAGATTGCGTTGTTTGGACATTCAGCTATACAAGCATCACAGTTTATACATTCCTCTGTTATTATTATAGCCATAATTTCTAAATGTTTAAAGTACATACAATATTAATCCTAATTAAGCTTCTAGTAAATGATAAAAGTCATATTTAATCTTGAAAAGAGAAACTATATTTGATTGTATTGTAGGCATATAGCACCTAGTTGTATTTAAATTAATTAACGGGTATTTATTATGATAGTAGAAAAATCAAACCTTCAATCAGAAGCATTAGAAACTGTAGTTATTCGTTTTGTTGGCGATTCTGGAGATGGCATGCAGTTAACAGGAACCCAGTTTACTGATACATCGGCTATGTTTGGTAATGATATTGCCACATTTCCTAATTATCCATCCGAAATCAGGGCCCCACAAGGTAGTTTGTTTGGGGTTTCGGGTTTTCAAGTTCATATTGGAAGCGTTGAAGTAAGCACGCCTGGAGATAATTTAGATTTATTAGTGGCAATGAATCCTGCGAGTTTAAAAACAAACTTATATGCATTAAAACCGGGGCATACCATTATTGTTGACACGGATGCCTTCAACAGAAAAAATCTGGAGAAAGCACAATACAAAACCAATCCCCTTGAAGACGATACTTTAAATAATTACAGAGTTGTTAAAGTAGATATGACCTCATTAACTAAAGAGGCTTTAAAGGATATTGAAGGATTAGACAATAAAACCATCACTAGAAGTAAAAATATGTTTGCTTTAGGTATGGTTTATTGGATGTATGGAAGAACGACCGAGCATACCATTGATTTTTTCAAGAAAAAGTTCAGAAAAGAACCGCATTTAATTGATGTTAATACAAAGGTTTTAAAAGCGGGATATCATTTTGCTGAAACTTTAGAATTCATCCCTAACGCCTATTCTGTGTCTCCTGCCAAAATGCCTTCTGGTACCTATCGGGTTATTATGGGTAACACAGCGACAGCTTGGGGCTTTTTAGCGGCTGCAGAAAAATCGGGATTGGAATTGTTTTTAGGATCATATCCCATTACGCCAGCTACAGATATCCTACATGAATTGGTAAAACACAAACATTTTGGCGTAAAAGCTTTTCAGGCGGAAGATGAGATAGCAGGTATTTCATCAGCTATTGGGGCTGCTTTTGCTGGCGATTTAGCGATTACAACAACCTCTGGCCCTGGATTGGCATTGAAAGGTGAAGCGTTAGGGTTGGCTATTATGATGGAATTGCCAATCGTGGTTGTGAATGTACAACGCGGAGGACCATCAACTGGTCTACCTACAAAAACAGAACAATCCGATTTATTTCAAGCCATGTATGGTAGAAATGGTGAAAGCCCAGCTATTGTTATTGCAGCAAGTACGCCTGCTAATTGTTTCGATTTTGCCTTCCAAGCAGCCAAACTCGCTCTGGAACATATGACTCCTGTTATACTGTTAACAGATGGCTACATTGCCAATGGATCGGCTCCCTGGAAAATACAAAGCATAGAGGATTTACCAGAAATAAAAAACAACCTTGTAAAAGAAGGAGATGATAATTGGTCTCCTTATATAAGAAATGAACAGACTTTAGCTAGAAATTGGGCTATTCCAGGAACTACTGGATTGGAACATAGAATCGGCGGATTGGAAAAAGATAGCATCACAGGTAATGTGAGTCATGCGCCCGAGAATCATGAAATAATGACCAAAGTAAGGGCTGAAAAAGTAAAACGTGTTCAAGACGTTATACCAGAAATTAAAACTGAATTCGCAACTACTGGCGATTTATTGGTGGTTGGTTGGGGCGGCACTTATGGGTCGCTACATTCCGCTGTTAAGCAAATGAATCATGAAGGCTATAAAAATATTGGATTAGCTCATTTTAATTACATCAATCCACTTCCTAAAAACATAGGTGATTTATTAACCAAATTCAAAAAAATTGTTGTTTGCGAATTGAATAACGGTCAGTTTGTGAATATACTCAGAATGCACTTTACAGGTATTGAATTTTTACAATACAATAAGATTCAAGGCTTGCCTTTTGGAAACTCAGAATTAATGGAAGCATTTAAAAAACTGATAAAATGATTATGGAAACAGCTGTAGAAAATAAATATACCTATAAGGATTTTGAGAGCGATCAGGAAGTAAGATGGTGCCCTGGTTGTGATGATTATGTTATTTTGCGTTCCATGCAGAAAGCACTTCCAGAAATGGGCGTAAAAAAAGAGGACGTTGTGTTTGTGTCGGGTATTGGCTGTTCATCCCGTTTTCCATATTATATAGATACCTATGGTATGCATACCATTCATGGGAGAGCACCTGCAATTGCTTCTGGCGTTAAATTAGCCAACCCAAGTTTAAGTGTTTGGGTGGCAACAGGCGATGGTGATGCCATGGCAATTGGTGGAAATCATTTCATTCATGTATTGAGAAGGAACATTGATTTAAATATTATTTTATTTAATAATGAGATTTACGGATTAACAAAAGGGCAGTTTTCACCTACGTCCACGGTAGGACAAAAAACAAAATCTTCACCTTACGGAAATACGCAACCACCTTTTAATCCCGGTGAATTAGCGCTAGGTGCAGGCGCACGATTCTATGGGAGAATAAGCGGTAATTCGCCCAAAGATATAGGTCAAATGTTAATTGAAGCACATCATTTTAAAGGAACGGCGTTAATTGAAGTCTTGCAAAATTGTGTCATTTTTAATGATGGATGCTATTCTAATGTCACCAGCAAAGACGTGAAAGAAGATAAACTTATATATCTAGAACACGGTAAACCCATGATTTTTGGCAAGGATAGAGATAAAGGGTTGGTTTTAAATAATTTGAAATTGGAAGTGGTAACTATTGGTGAAAATGGTATTACGGAAGCCGATATACTGATTCATGACGCCAAAGAAAAGGATCCTACAATGCATCAAATGTTGGTAAGATTGGAATATCCCTTGTCAACAGGCATTATTAGAAGTTATAATGATTTAACGCTGGAAGAGCGTGAAGCTGAAGTAACGAAACAAGTGAAAGCAAATTCGAAATTTACAAAAGCAGATGATTTATTCTTCTCTGGAGAAACGTATAAAGTAGACTAAGATTTTTTTATACTAATGCCGTAAAACCTAAAAAAGCTAAAGATAAAAGTCCGGCAACCAATAAATTTATCGGTACCCCCTTCATACCTTCAGGGATGTTGGCAAGTTCCAAATGCTCCCTAATGCTAGCAAAAACAATCAAAGCTAAACTAAATCCCAAAGAGTTTGATATGGCGAAAAACACCGCTTTCACCAAACTGCCATTTTCTAAACCTAAAGCTAATATGGCAACCCCCAAAACGGCACAGTTAGTAGTTATTAAAGGCAGAAAAACACCTAATGCTTGGTATAATGGCGGACTCACTTTTTTTAGAATAATCTCTACCATTTGCACTAGTGCAGCAATAACCAAAATAAAGGTAATGGTTCTTAAATAATCCAATCCGACAGGAATTAAAACGTATTGGTTTAATAAATAAGTAACGGTTGTTGCTATGGTCATTACGAACAAAACTGCTCCAGACATGCCCACAGATGTAGATACTTTGTTGGAAACACCTAAAAAAGGACAAATGCCTAAAAATTGTGATAAGACAATGTTATTGACAAAAACGGCAGCTATAAGTATGATTATATAATCCATGACTACGTTGTTTTACTGGTTAATCTATTAAACATAACCGTTAAATAGGCGAGGGCAATAAAAGCTCCAGGGGGTAAAATAAATAATATAAAGGTGTTGGCAGTTTCAGGAAGGAATATTAGTCCAAACAAACTTCCACTACCTAATATTTCACGAACAGACCCTAAAATGGTTAGCGCTAACACAAAACCAATTCCCATGCCTAAGGCATCAAAAATGGATGACAGTACATTGTTTTTTGAAGCGAATGCTTCGGCTCTTCCCAAGATGATGCAGTTGACGACTATCAATGGTATAAAAATGCCTAGTTGTTCATATAAAAGAGGAACAAATGCTTCTAAGATCATCTCAACAATAGTAACAAATGAGGCAATAATGATGATAAAAGCGGGGATTCTGACTTTAGCTGGGATTAAATTTTTAACCAACGACACCACTATATTAGACATTAATAAAACAAATAACGTAGCGACGCCCATACCTAACCCATTAAATGCAGATGAGGTAACCCCTAAAGTTGGGCACATACCCAAAAGCATGACGAAAATGGGGTTTTCTTTAATAATGCCTTTTAGGAAATTTTGTTTTTGATTCATTTCTGCCATAATCTTATTGTTTAGATGTACTGATAGCATCAAGGTTTATCAATAATTCATCGAACGCTAATTGAGCCGATTCGGTAAAAGCTCTAGAACTAATGGTTGCTCCGGTTAAGGCATCAACTTCCCCGCCATCTTTTTTAACTTTTAAATTGAACGTTGACGGATTTTTATCCCTGAATTGTTGTAAAAATGATTCGTCCTTAATTTTTGTTCCAAGACCTGGGGTTTCCTTTTGTTCTAAAACCGCGATGTTTTGAATGGTGCCGTCTGGTTTAAAACCAACCATGATTTTAATCAAGCCACTAAATCCTTTTTCAGAAGAGCCAATAACTGCGACTCCAACAAATACATTGTTTTTGTAAGCCGGGTAAATTTCGATGCTGTCTTTTGCCAATTCAGACTTAACTAATTTTCGGGCTTCCACGGGGTTATTGTCAAATTCTGGCAACACTAATTTTATGGCATTAATTTTTCGTTCAAGTTTGGCTTTGGCTTTTGGTTCTATGGTTAAATCGTTTACAAACCCCAAAGCGAAACCAGAAATGAGTGTTATCACTAAAAGAGACAGCGCCATGCTTATAAATGTTGATTCTTTTTTACTCATCATCACACAATTTTAGATTTTATTTTAGCGCCAAATCTTCTGGGTTTAAAGAACTTATTGATTAAAGGCACAAAGGCATTCATGATTAAAATAGCAAACGAAATGCCTTCAGGATAAGCACCAAAAAGCCGTATAACAACTGTGATGATACCAATACCAATAGCAAAAATTACCATCCCTTTTTTGGTCATTGGGCTGGTTACTAAATCTGTTGCCATAAAAAAAGCACCCAGAATAGCACCTCCAGTTAACAAGTGGATTAAAGGGTTGGCATAGTGTTCTGGGTTTGCCACCCAAAAAATGGCAGTCATAATAAAAATAGTTGCCAATAGTGTTATAGGAATATGCCATGAAATAACCTTCCGAATTATTAAATAAAGTCCTCCAACTATTAATGCCAAAGCCGACATTTCGCCTAATGAACCACTTGTAAAACCAAACAACATGTCTATGGAAGAAGGAATTTTAGCGCTGATTTCGGTCATGGTTTCGCCCATGTTCAATCCCTCTTTTATAATACCTAAAGAAGTAGCGCCAGTAACAGCATCAACAACGCTCGTGTTGTTTACAAAAGCAGTTGGCCAACTCGTCATTTGCACGGGAAATGATATCAATAAAAACACACGACCCACCAACGCTGGGTTGAAAATATTAAACCCTAAACCTCCAAATGATAATTTAGCAACGCCTATAGCAACCAAACTACCTGTAATAATCATCCAAATAGGTAAGTTGGAAGGCAGGTTAAATGCCAGTAAAATACCGGTAATTAATGCGGAACCATCGGTTATGGTCACATCTGCTTTTAAGAGGTATTTCTGAATTACATATTCAAATACAATACAAGATATTATGGCGACCGAGGTTACTATTAAAGCACTAATTCCAAAGACATAGACAGAAACTAAAAAAGCGGGTATTAATGCGATGACCACATCGTACATGAGTTTTTTTGATGTTCTGTCTGAATGAACATGTGGAGAGGCAGATACAATGATTGGCTGAGCGCTCATGTTTAATTTTTTGAGGTATTCATTTTTTTGACACTATTTTTTCCAAAGCGTATATAATCTAATAAAGGGCGATGTGACGGACAAACATAACTACAGGAACCACATTCAATACAGGTCATAATGTCTTCGGCACTTGCTTTTTCATACATGCCTTTTTCTGATAAATTCATTAAGAGATGTGGTTCTAATCCCATAGGGCAAACATCGACACATTCACCACATCTGATACAGTTTTTTGGTTCCCCTCTGCTGGCTTCGTCTTCAGAAATAACTAGAATTCCAGAAGTCCCTTTAGTCACTGGAACGTCCATATTTTTTATGGCCTTTCCCATCATGGGGCCACCATTCACAATTTTACGGGTGTCTTCGGGCAAACCCCCAACTTCATTCACCAAATCTGTAATCGGTGTTCCTATTTTGACCCAATAATTTGATGGGTTTTCTAATTTTTTACCGGTTACGGTAACAACACGTTCTATTAAGGGGATGTTATGTTGAATGGCTTGGTAAATGGCAAAAATGGTCCCTACATTATGAACAATGACACCAACATCTAAAGGCAATCCGTTTTTGGGAACTTCCCTGTTTAATAAAGCTCTTACCAATTGCTTTTCGCCTCCTTGTGGGTACTTCACTTTTAAAGCAGCAATTTTAATATGGTCGTCCTTAGTTATTATTTTTTTAAATGTTTCAATGGCATCAGATTTATTGTTTTCAATGCCAATGATAGCTTTGTCAATATGTAAAGCGAACATTAAAATTTTGATGCCAACTATAATTTCTTCTGCTTTTTCAAGCATTAATCGATGGTCTGCGGTTAAATAAGGTTCACATTCTACACCATTAATGATGAGGTGGTCTAATTTTGTGCCTTCTTTAATGCTTAATTTAACATGTGACGGAAAGGTGGCACCTCCTAAACCAACAATACCTGAATCATTTATTTTTTGTAAAATCGCTTTAGGTTCTAATGTGATGGTTGTTTTTAAAGGGTATGCTGTATCTGTAAAATTAGATTCATCTTTAAGATCGGTTCTTATTACAATACATTGTTTTTTGTAACCACTGGTGTCTATAATTTTGTCTAATTTGGTAACTGTTCCAGCCACTGGCGAATGTATATTTGAAGACATAAATCCACCTGATTTAGCAATTACTTGGCCGATTTCAACTTTATCTTTTACATCCACTGTTATTTCTGCGGGAATCCCAATGTGTTGTGATATGGGGACATAAACAACTTTGGGTAAAGTCATTTTTTTGATGCCTTTGGATGACGTGATTTTATTTTCTGGAGGATGAATGCCGCCTTTTGGAAATGTTTTAAGCATCGGTTTTTAAGTTTATGGATTCCACATTCGCTTCAGATTCTGACTCAACCTTTTTCACTTTTTTTGGAGGAAAGTTTGTTTCTATAATAGAATTTGTTGGACAAACTTCTACACATTTTCTGCAAAGGGTGCATATTACAGGGTCTATATAGGCCAAATTATTCACCATTAAAACGGCGTCTTTAGGGCATATATCTTGGCATTTAGAGCATCCAATACAGGCCACGTCGCATGCTTTTTTAGCGATACCAGCCTTATCTTCATTTAAGCAACCAACAAAAATTTTTAAATCTCTTTTATGTTTTGGACGCATTTCAATGATGTCTCTAGGGCAAGCCTCAACACAAGCGCCACATGAGGTACATTTATCTGTTATAATTACAGGTAAACCAGTGGACTCGTCCATATACATGGCATCAAACTTGCAAACGTTAACACAATCGCCATCGCCCAAACAACCATATTGGCAATCGGTTTCGCCACTATAAATCATGGCAGAAATGGCACAGGTTCTTGGGCCTTGGTATTCGGTGGTTTTTGGTCTCACATCACAGCCGCCTTGACAGCGTAAAACAGCAAGGGTAGGATCTTTTTCGGCAACTTCTTTACCTAAAACAGCGGCTACTTGTTTCATGACCTCATTTCCTCCTACAGGGCAAAATAAATCTGAAATATCTTCCGTATTAACAAGTTTTTCAGCAAACGCTTTGCAACCAGGTGAACCACAGCCACCACAATTTGCCGAGGGCAATAATTCCTCTACTTCAGCAATTAAAGGATTTTCAAATACATAGAATTTTTTGGAAACCACATACAACATAATGGCTGCTACCACCCCTAAAGAAGCTAATAAAAGAACACTATATAAAACGGAATCAGACATTTCAATTATGTTTTTAATATGGAGATTTTGAATATGCTTTTAAAGGTATTTTTAAAAAAATACAGGAGTATATAATAAGGAAGTAATATCAAAAGAGATAGTAACCCTGCGATCCATTCTTTTAAAATGCTAGAGCTTATTATTAAAGTAGCGAACATTAATGTAAAAGGAATTAGATAGGCCCATAAGATGGCTTTTAACCCCAATGTTTTTTTTAAAACGACACAAACACGTTCGTTGGTTTTAAAAGTATTGTTGGGGTTTGTTATTTCAATTTCTTTTGTTTTAGAGTCTGAAATACCACAGGTTCCTTTAGCATGGCACGATTCACAATGTGTATTTTGTTCTAAATTAACGGTAATGGAATCGCCCACTATATTAGAAATAATTCCATAGTGAACGAACGTGTTTTTATTAGTTATTTCCGAAGACATACAATTATTCCCGTTATCATCATAAATTACAATGTGAAGGTAGTATATTCATATAGGGAATAATATGATTTATGTTAGGTTTAGAATTAACTTATTTTGTCCTTTCTAGAATTAAAATTCTTATATGAAAAAGGAATTTGAACAGTAAAATAGTTAAGTTTGATATTTAGTCTATTAAATTAGTAGGGGTTACGGTTTTTTTATTATTTTTGCCAAAAAAAGAATTGCATGTCTGATATTACAATAAGAATAACTGATAGAGAAGGAATAGAACATACTGTATTGGCTCCAACTGATATGGCGATGAACCTTATGGAAGTGGTAAGATCTTATGAACTAGCTCCTGAAGGCACTATTGGGGTTTGCGGAGGTATGGCCATGTGTGCATCTTGCCAATGTTATATATTGAGCACAATTGATTTGCCAGAAATGAGTGATGATGAAGAAGCAATGTTATCGGAAGCATTTAATGTGAAAGGCAATAGCAGGTTGGGTTGCCAAATACAAATGACACCAGATATGGAAGGTTTGGTTGTTGAATTAGCTCCTGAAAGTTAATCGGTTTTATAATCCAATAATCTTCTTGGACCTTCCAAAACGTATCTGAAAATTTGAAGCACACCATCATCATTGGTGTCTATTTCCCATTTTACAAGCGCTATTTCCCCATTTTCAATTTCAAGTCCGGTGATGCTTCTGGGATGCACACAGCTTCCAGCATTGAAATAGGCGATGCCTCCAGGCTCCGGAAAACGCGGTCTGTGTGTATGTCCCGTTATGGTTAATAAATTATTATTTTCGATAATCCATTTTTTGGTCCTTCTTTCAACCCTTATAAGTTCTTTGTAGTTTTTTGCAGGACTCGTAGGGTCTGCAATACCCATAACATTTAATGGTTTCCAGAGAACTCGAACCATAAAACGGCTCCATTTCCAAAATAAATAGTTCCACCAATCTGTTTGATGCCCATGGGTTAAAAATAGTTGTTGATTGGTTTTGCTATGCTTTAAAACAATCCCTTCATGGTATTGAATGTTAGTAAACAAGGGAGCATCTTCTCCTGTTTTGGGATCGAAATACGTTGACAAATGTTTTTTTACAAAATCTGGATCTTTATAAACCATGTCGTGGTTTCCCCAAATCATGTGTAAACGATTTTGTTGATGAAATTCCTTCATCAACATATACACGTATTTATGGGCTTCAAAAATGGATTTAAAAAAAATATTTTCCCAAAGTTCATCGCCATCGCCGATTTCACAGTATTGAAACCCTGCTGCATAATAATGCTTTAGCGCATGGAAATAAATGTTGCGGTTATTGGCAAAATCATCCGCAAAACTGTTATCGCCACGGTGGCAATCACTAAATAAAATAAGTTTACTTGTATCATCAAATTCGATGATCTTCGCATTTTTATAAGCGTTATCTAGTCTTTTTTTGGATGTAAGCATGCGAGTAAAAGTAAACAAATTTCAATAAAAAGGTTTATCTAAAAGATAGAGGAATTATTTTTCGATTTACCCATTCTAGTGAACCATTAAACAGCCTATGGTTATCATTTAAAAGCATTCAACCCAGTAATATCCAAACCGGTAATTAATAGATGGATATCATGAGTGCCTTCATATGTAATGACACTTTCAAGATTCATGGAATGGCGCATGATGGAGTATTCGCCTGTAATTCCCATGCCACCGAGTATTTGTCTCGCTTCGCGGGCAATGTTAATCGCCATATTCACATTATTACGTTTTGCCATCGATATTTGTGCCGAAGTTGCTTTGCCCTCATTACGCAAAACCCCTAATCGCCACGTTAAAAGTTGTGCTTTAGTGATTTCGGTAATCATTTCAGCCAGTTTTTTTTGCTGCAGTTGAAATTGGCCAATGGGTTTCCCAAATTGCATACGTTCTTTACTGTAACGAAGTGCAGTATCATAACAATCCATAGCAGCACCAATAACGCCCCAAGCAATACCATAACGGGCAGAGTCTAAACACCCCAAAGGTGCGCCTAAGCCAGATTTGTTGGGCAATATATTTTCTTTGGGCACTTTAACATTATCAAAAATAAGTTCGCCTGTAGCACTGGCGCGAAGTGACCATTTATTATGCGTTTCAGGAGTGCTAAATCCTTCCATGCCTCGCTCCACAATCAAGCCATGTATCCTGTTATTTTCATCTTTAGCCCAAACCACGGCTACTTGTGCGAAAGGAGCATTGCTAATCCACATTTTTGCGCCATTTAATAAATAATGGTCGCCTTTGTCTTTAAAATTAGTTACCATATCTGATGGATTGCTACCATGGTCTGGCTCCGTTAAACCAAAACAGCCCATCCATTCGCCACTTGCCAGTTTTGGTAAATATTTTTGACGTTGTGTTTCGTTGCCATATTTCCAAATGGGATACATCACTAAAGATGATTGCACAGAAGCCGTTGAGCGAATTCCAGAATCACCGCGTTCAATTTCCTGCATAATTAATCCATAGGAGATTTGGTCTAAACCCGCACCGCCATATTCTACTGGAATATAAGATCCAAAAGCACCAATGTCTGCCAGTCCACTAATAATTTGCATTGGGAATTCGGCTTTTTGGGCATATTCTTCAATAATGGGAGATACGTCGCGTTTTACCCATGCACGCGTGGCACTTCTAACTAATTTATGTTCATCGGTGAGTAAATCATCAAGATGGTAATAGTCTGGAGATTCAAATAAATCTGGCTTCATAAGATGAGGATTAAAGATTTTCAAAAGAAAATAATTAACAAATCATTGATTTTTTTGAAAAATCATCATTGTAATCTCTCAAATTTACTTAATCTACCCCGATTTGATTACATTTTTAAATAGAAATCTTTCGTCAGATTAATGTAGTCTTCGGTATATTGATGCCTTTCAGTCTCAATAATTAATTCACTTATTTCTGTGTCGCTTTCAAGGAAAGAAAACTCCATAAGGCTTCGTTTTATTTCGGAAGAAGGATTGCCTTTAACGTGCAATATCCGATTAGGGAAAAGATTATATTTTGAAGCCAAAGCAATAAATGTCCCTTCTTCTTTAAAAGGAATTATTACTGAAAACACGCCTTCTTCAGAAAGTAATTTTGAGACGCTTTCAATTAAATGTTCAAAGGGCATAGCATCTTGAAAACGCGCCAAATCACGAGATGATTTTTCTGTTTTATAATCTTCACTATAGAATGGAGGATTACAGATAATTAAATCGTATTGCTCTTCCATTTCTTCAATAAATTCTTCTAATGACGCATGGTAGCAAAACAAACGGTCTCCCCAAGGCGATTCCTCAAAATTATTGACACATTGTTCGTAGGCATCAGCATCAATTTCAATGGCATCAATTGTTTCAGCAGAAGAACGTTGCGCTAACATTAAACTTAAAATACCTGTGCCTGCACCAATATCTAAAATGGAAAACGGATTATTTTTTATAGAAGTCCAAGCTCCAAGGAGTACGGCATCTGTGCCAATTTTCATGGCGCACTTATCTTGTTGGACTTCGAATTGTTTGAACTGGAAAGGTTTCAAAATTAAAGATACAAATCAATTAACCCCTCAGGCGTATCCACAATAATGGTTTTTGTTTTCCTATCCACTTTTACAATAAATTGATCATTCATGGGGATTAAGATTTCCTTACCATCATTTTCGACTTCAAAAAGTGCTTGAGCTGTGGTGTCGTTAATGGATTTAATAATACCAACTTTACCGTAGTTTTTGTCTTCCATGGTAAAACCAATCACTTCATGGAAATAAAATTTATTGCCTTCTAGTTTAGGCAAAAACTCCAAAGGTAAATATACCTCACTTTTTATGAGCGCATCGGCATCCGCTTCATTGGTAACATCCTCAAATTGCACACGTAGTAAATCGGATTTATGAAGTTGGGAATGTTCTATAAAAAACGGGATGAATGTTCCTCGAACATCAACAAACATGGCATCTAAGTTTTCATAGAGTTCGGGTTCATCGGTATCCAATTTTATTAGCAATTCGCCATTAAAACTATATTTTCTAACAATTTTACCTAAGTAAAAACAATCTTCTTTTTTCATGATAAATCTTTGATTTATCACCCTGAATTAATTTCAGGGTCTTTATAAAATTAATTAAGAAACTGAAATTAATTCAGTTTTATAAAATGGCGTTCCATAAAAAACTCCGATAGTTATATCGGAGTTTAAAAGTATAAAAAAAATACTGTTTTTTATTCTTCTTCTTTAACTTCAGGAGCTGCTTCTTCAGTTGTAGCCTCTGCTGTTTCTTCAACAACAGCTTCTACTTCTTCTTCCGCTACTTCTTCCGCAACTGGAACTGCGGCAGCGATACGAGCTTCATTAGCAGCTTTTTCTGCTTCTAAAGCTTTTGCTTTAGCCTCCGCTTGCGCTTTTGCTAAACCATCTGTTTTTGCGCCAACTTTTCCTGCTTTTTCATCTAACCAAGCATTGAATTTTGCTTCAGCTTGTTCTTCTGTTAAAGCACCTTTTCTAACACCACCTACTAAATGATTTTTAAGTAAAGCACCTTTATAAGATAAAATGGCTTTAGCTGTATCTGTTGGTTGAGCACCATTTTGTAACCAAGTTACGGCACCATCAACATTTAAATCTATACTAGCTGGGTTTGTGTTTGGGTTGTAAGTTCCTAATTTTTCTAGGTATTTACCATCTCTTTTTGAACGTGCATCGGCTGCTACGATCCAGTAAAAAGGTTTCCCTTTTTTACCATGTCTTTGTAATCTAATTTTTACAGGCATAATAATTAATTATTTGAGGTTCTCGACCTCGGTTATTAATAAGGGCGCAAAGATAATTAATAATTAACAATTAACAATTAATAATTGGACTTTTCTTAAAACAATAAACAAACAGGACTGGGCACTTTTACCTCATTTAAAAAAGAGAGTTTTCCTGTTGGGGTATCAACTTTAAAAACAGTGATATTCTGACTTCTTTGATTGGCTACCAGTAAAAATTTCCCGGTTGGGTCTAACGTAAAATTTCTTGGCCAATCACCATGAACAGGCATGGTTTGAATTTTTTCAATAGTGCCATCTATTTTATTTCTTTTATAGACGACAATGGAATTTTCGCCTCTGTTTGAGCCGTATAAGTAAAGTTCATTTTTTGACAAATGAATATCGGCGCACGAATTTTTCCCTTTATAGTTTTCATCTAGGGTTGAATCGTAATCAATCTGTTCAAAACCAGTATCTGTTCTTTTAACTGAAGTTACTGAACTTCCATATTCATTTATAATATAGATAAATTGACCTGTTTTTGTTATGGCGAAATGTCGAGGGCCTGGATTTCCTTCCATCTGAACAATGTCTGGTAAGGCTAATTCATACGTGTCATTTTTTAATTTGTATTGATACAAGGCATTCATACCTAAATCGGCAATAAATAATTCGTCTTTAAAAAATTGTGCCGAATGTGCATGCGATTTTCTATCTGCCGTATTATAATCAAAAACCTGTGACGCTTCATTGAGTTTTCCGTCCCTTGCAATGTTATAAATGGAAGCAGTACCTCCACCATAGTTGGATACTACGGCTTTGTTTCCTTGTCTGTTTAAAGAAATATGACAAGGCCCTTTGCCATTACTATCTACTTTATTTAAAAATTGCAACTGACCATTTTCTTGAATTTTGTATGCGGAAACGAAGCCCTCAAGACTTTCGTTGACGGCATACAAATACTTTTTGTTTGGTGAATAGGCTATAAATGATGGGCTTTGAGTAATTCCTGCTAATTGTAAATTACTAAGTTCCCCAGTTGCTGGGTTAAATTCTAATTTGTAAATGCCTTCACTAGTGCCATCGGTATAGGTGCCAATGTACAGTGGAATATTTTGTGCTTTACTGCTTAAAAACGACATCGCTAAGCCTAATGTTAAAAGTTTAATGCTCATGGTATTTTGTTTGATAGTTTCAAAAATAGGGTATTTTAATTTAAAAAAGTATTTGGTCTTTGTTCAAAACTCTTAATAACTTCAATTCAAAAAAGCATAAATTCTATGTAATTTTATAAACTTCGTTTAAAATCTCTAAACGACTTAACAACAAGCATCTAAACCAAAAAATGTATTTAATTTTCGATACCGAAACCACAGGATTGCCAAAACGATGGGATGCGCCTATTACCGATGTTGATAATTGGCCGCGCTGTATTCAAATAGCATGGCAATTACATGATGCTATGGGTAATTGTATTGAACATCAAGATTATTTGGTGCAACCAGACGGATTTAATATCCCTTATGATGCCGAAAAAGTGCATGGTATTTCAACCGAATTAGCCCAAGAACAAGGTATTCCACTAGCTGAGGTTTTAGAAAAATTTAATGAAGCTTTAAGCAAAACCAAATTTGTGGTCGGACAAAATGTGACATTCGACTTGAATATTATGGGGGCCGAATTTGTACGTGAAAATGTTGCAAACCCACTACAAGAACTCCCTGTTTTAGATACTTGTACCGAACATACCGCGAGTTTATGCCAAATTCCAGGCGGACGCTATGGAAAGTTTAAATTGCCAACTTTAACGGAATTACATGAGTTTTTATTTAATGAGCCTTTTGCTGAAGCACATAATGCCACAGCCGATGTGGAGGCAACCACACGTTGCTTTTTGGAGTTGGTTCGTTTAGGGGAATATACCAAAGAACAGCTCGATGTTCAACCAAATTATTTTAAGGATTTTAATGAAGCAAATCCGAAAACGATTCAACTTATCGGATTAAAGCATATTAACCTAAAACAAGAAAGTGCTAAAATTAAAGAGCGTCTTAAAAACGTTAAGGTTGAAACTATTTCTACTGAGGACATAAAACAAAATATATCTGATTTAGCTGATGTTGATTTTGTTCATCTTCACAACCATTCCCAGTTTTCGGTTTTGCAGTCAACCATAAGTATTGATGATTTGGTTGCGGCTGCTGCAGAACACAACATGCCAGCGGTAGCCTTAACCGATCATGCCAATATGATGGGGGCGTTTCACTTTGTTAAATCCGTCAGTAATCATAATAGAGCAGTAAAAGCAAAAAATGATGCCGCTATAGAAAAAGCAGAAACGCCAACAGCTAAAGAAATCAAGCCCATTTTAGGTTGTGAGTTTTTTGTCTGTGAAGACCATACCGATAAAACCAGAAAGGACAATGGGTATCAAATCGTATTTTTGGCAAAAAGCAAAAAGGGATATCACAATCTGGCTAAATTGTCATCACATGCTTTTGTAGATGGGTTTTATTATTTACCTAGAATCGATAGAAATCTCATTCAGCAATACAAAGAAGACCTGATTGTTTTAACAGGAAATTTATATGGCGAAGTACCCAGCAAAGTTTTAAACGTTGGCGAAAATCAAGCTGAAGAAGCCTTGCTTTGGTGGAAAGAACAGTTTGGCGATGATTTGTATATTGAACTTATGCGCCATAAACAAGAAGATGAAAATAGAGTGAATTCGGTGCTCATAGAGTTTTCAAAAAAGCATGCTATTAAATTAGTTGCGACAAACAATACCTATTATCGCAAAAAAGAAGATGCCAACGCCCATGATATTTTACTATGTGTAAAAGATGGCGAAAAACAAGCTACACCTATTGGTCGCGGTCGCGGATACCGATATGGTTTGCCAAACCAAGATTATTATTTTAAGTCTTCGGAAGAGATGAAAGCCTTATTCAAGGATTTGCCCGAAGCAATTACAAATATTCAGGAAGTCGTTGATAAAATCGAAACGTATAGTTTGGCTAGAGAAGTCTTACTGCCGGCCTTTGACATTCCCGAATCGTTTAAAAATAAAGAAGATTTGGTTGATGGCGGTAAGCGTGGTGAAAATGCTTATTTACGTCATTTAACCTATCAAGGAGCCAAAAAAAGGTATGGTGAAGACTTTCCTGATGATATTAAGGAACGTATTGATTTTGAACTCGATGTTATTCAAAATACAGGTTATCCCGGGTATTTCTTGATTGTAGAAGATTTTATTCGTGAAGCCCGCAATATGGATGTTTCGGTGGGGCCAGGGCGTGGTTCTGCGGCAGGTTCGGTGGTTGCTTATTGCCTATGGATTACTAATATTGATCCGCTTAAGTACGATTTGCTTTTTGAGAGATTCCTTAACCCCGACCGTATCAGCATGCCCGATATTGACATCGATTTTGATGATGAAGGTCGAAGCAGGGTTATGGATTACGTTATCAAAAAATATGGAAGTAATCAGGTAGCGCAGATCATTACTTATGGTACGATGGCTGCTAAATCGTCTATTCGTGATACCGCACGTGTATTGGATTTACCATTATTTGATGCCGATAGAATTGCCAAATTAATTCCGACCATGTCCAAACTAGATCGGATTTTTGGTTTAACCGAAAAGGAATTGAACAGCAAGTTTCGGTCTGAAGACTTAGATAAAATCAATCAATTATTAAACATTTCTGAAGGCGATGGTTTGGAAGCCGAAACTGTAAATCTGGCACGCATACTTGAAGGTTCTGTTAGAAATACAGGTATTCATGCCTGCGGCGTTATTATTACACCAGACGATATTACCAAATTCGTCCCAGTTGCCACCGCAAAGGATTCCGATTTATATGTTACCCAATTTGATAACTCGGTCGTTGAAGAAGCCGGATTGTTAAAAATGGATTTCTTAGGACTGAAAACATTGACCTTAATTAAGGACACGGTTAAAATAGTCAAGGCAAAACACGGCATTACATTAGACCCTGATAATTTTCCGTTGGATGATGATAAAACCTATGAGTTATTCCAAAAAGGTGAAACTGTTGGTGTGTTCCAATACGAGTCGCCCGGTATGCAAAAACATCTTAAAGATTTAAAACCTACCGTTTTTGAAGATTTAATTGCGATGAATGCACTCTATCGCCCGGGACCCATGGAGTATATTCCCAGTTTTGTCCGAAGAAAACATGGTGCTGAGGTGATTGAATACGATTTACCTGCCATGGAAGAATACCTAAAGGAAACCTATGGTATTACGGTGTATCAAGAGCAGGTGATGCTTCTGTCGCAAAAACTTGCTGGATTTACAAAAGGTGAAGCGGATGTATTACGTAAAGCCATGGGAAAAAAGCAAATTTCGGTACTCGATAAAATGAAGCCAAAATTTGTAGAACAAGCCAGCGCGAATGGTCATGATGCCAAAATTTTGGAAAAAGTTTGGAAAGATTGGGAAGCCTTTGCGAGTTATGCGTTTAATAAATCGCATTCCACCTGTTATGCATGGATAGCCTATCAAACAGCATATTTAAAAGCGCATTATCCTGCGGAGTATATGGCAGCGGTGTTATCCAATAACATGAACGATATTAAGCAAGTCACTTTCTTTATGGAAGAATGTAAGCGTATGAAGTTACCCGTGCTTGGTCCAGATGTCAATGAATCTTATTACAAGTTTTCGGTAAATAAAGATGGTGCTGTGCGTTTTGGCATGGGTGCAATTAAAGGAGTGGGTCACGGTGCCGTAGTAACCATTGTGGAAAATAGAAAAAAAGAAGGGCCCTATAAATCCATTTTCGACTTTGCTAAGCGTATCGATTTACGGGCTGCTAATAAAAAGGCTTTTGAAAACTTGGCTTTAGCTGGGGGTTTTGATGGATTTAAAATAACACATCGCGCCCAATATTTTCATGATGATGGCGATGGCATTACCTTTTTAGAAAAGGCGATTCGCTATGGCGCCAAGCATCAAGACAACGAAAACTCGGCGCAGGTCAGTTTGTTTGGTGATGCCAGTGATGTGCAAATAGCAGAGCCACAAGTGCCACCATGCGAAGAATGGGGCACAATGGAAAAATTGGCTAGGGAAAAAGAAGTGGTTGGTATTTATATTTCTGGTCACCCGCTAGATGATTTTAAAATTGAAATGAATACCTTCTGTAATGCTAGTTTGGCTTTGTTTAAGGATTTAAATGCATTTGTAAATAGAGAACTGGTTTTTGGGGGCGTAGTTACCGATGTGCAATACCGAGTGAGCAAACAAGGTAAAGGTTGGGCATCATTTACTGTTGAAGATTATACCGATAGTTTTGAGTTCCGCATTTTCGGAGAAGAATATCTAAAATTCAGACACTTTTTAATGAAAAACAATTTTGTGTTCGTTAAAACATTGATTCGTGAAGGTTGGATAAACAAAGAAACAGGTAACATGAGTGAACCCCGTTTGCAGTTTAATAGTTTCCAATTGCTGCACGATGTGATGGAAAATTATGCTAAAAAATTATCCATTCAACTTAATATTGAAGATTTAAAAGCGGATAAAATAGCGCAATTAAAAGATTTAATGCACATGCATCCGGGTAATCACATGCTTAATTTTGTAATCTATGATCATAAAGAACAAATAAAGTTACAAATGCCCAGTAGAAAACAAAAAGTGAAAATCTCACAAGAATTACTTAGTGAATTGGAGAATCAAGAGGTGTATTTTAAGCTTAATTAATTTTATCCTCAAATTCATGACAATCAATTCTAATTTCAGAGTTTAATAATTCTTTTTCTAAAAGATTGCAATAGTGGGAGTTTAAGTTGTTGTTATAGAATTTACATGCATAACATGTTCTTTGTACGGTTAAAATACCATGTCTATTAAGCTGATAAATAAAAGTGCTCAACGCTTTAAAAAGGGTTTCCAGATCAGATGGATGAATGCTACTTAATTGTTTTTTTAATGGATATGCAAAGTTTTCGGTATTGGAAACTATGTTTACTCCTGAATCGGATAACTTAATGGTATAACTTCTGTTGTCTGATGATGAATGGTCCTTTTCAATAAATCCTTTTTTATCCAAAGATCTAATGGCATCGCTAATGGTAGGTTTTGATACATTAAATTCTTTTGCTAAATGACTCACATTGCACAATGCCGGTTTATGGTAAGCAATAAAAATAAGTATTTGTATCTGTATAGGGCTTATGCCCAATGCAGTCGCTTTTTCCCATAGTAATACCTTGAAAGCTTCAGAAATGCGTTCTAAGCCAGCAACTATTTTGCTTGAAAGGTCTGTTTCTTGATTCTGTGGGTCAAACACATTATTTTCCATAAAAAATGCCTGCCAACTTAATAATATTGACAGGCAAAGTTAGTAATCCTAACTTTAAAAAGCAAAAATTAACCTTTTACAGCCTCCATAGAAGCCCCAAAATTGAGATGTAACACATTTCCTTTTGGTGTAAGCAAAGCGGGAACCGATTTAACACCTACTTTTTCAGCTTCAGCAATTTTTGAATTGTTCTCTCCTAGATGGATAATTTCAACGTTATCGGCACCTATTAATTCAACAATGTCATGTTCTGCACTAATACATACAGGACAACCTGCATGATAAAAAATGGATTTTTTCATTTTAATAAAATTTAATTTGTTGCATTATTGCATTACAAATATAGTAAGGAATCCTAACTATAAAAATATTTTTTTTGTTTTTTTGATCTCATTATTTAAGCTTTTCTGATTTACCTAATACAGAAAACTCATTCTTTGCAAAAAAGAAAAGTATAAAACTAACAGTCTGATATATTTATAAAAAAGGGATCCCCAAATTAGCATAACGCTAAACAATGCGGTTATAAGTAAAACAAATTGTTAGCTTGTAAGCTTTAGAGTTTTTTTTGACTAAATTTGTGTTTTAAAATTAAAAGTCGAACACGTAAAATATAAATATTATGGCATTAGAAATAACAGATGCAACATTTGAGGAAACAGTATTAAAAAGTAGTAAGCCGGTATTGGTTGATTTTTGGGCAGCTTGGTGTGGGCCATGTAGAATGGTTGGGCCAATCATTGAACAAATTAGTGAAGAATACGAAGGCAAAGCGGTTGTTGGAAAAGTAGATGTAGATGCCAACCAAGAATTTGCTGCAAAGTACGGGGTGCGTAACATACCAACCGTTTTGGTGTTTCAAAATGGAGAAGTTGTTGGTCGCCAGGTAGGTGTAGCACCAAAGGCGGCTTATACAGAAGCTATTGATTCGCTTTTATAATATAAATGAAAAAAGAAAATTGAAAAGGTTTGCCATTATGGTAAACCTTTTTTTATTTTAGTTAAAAATTAATAGATTATGAGTAATAAAGTAAAAGTTCAAAACGCTATAGACAGTAAGTTATTAGAACAACGTAAAATATTCCTTTGGGGTCAAGTAGATGATAAATCGGCTAAACATGTGATAGATAGATTAATGTATTTAGATGCTTTAGAAACAAAAGATATTCATTTATACATCAATAGCCCGGGTGGTTACGTGACCTCAGGCTTTTCAGTATATGATTGTATTAAATCATTAAACAGTGATATTTCTACCATTTGTACAGGATTTGCCGCATCTATGGGTTCCATTCTCTTGTCTGCCGGAACAAAAGGCAAACGGTTTATTCAGCCTCATGCCCGAGTGATGATTCACCAACCAAGTGGCGGGGCACGTGGACAAGCTAGTGATATTGAAATTACAGCAAAAGAAATTATACTAACCAAAGAATTAAGTGCGAGACTATTGGCTGAAAATTGCGGACAATCTTTTGAAAAAATCATGAAGGATTTTAATAGGGACCATTGGATGGGCGCACAAGAATCTGTAACATATGGTATCGTTGATGGAATAATTTAAGTCTAGCCTAAAACGTTATAATTAAGGACTAAACATACGAATTAATGGTTGCTCCTCCCCTCAGGGGAGGCTGGGTGGGGCTTATGAATATACAAAACGAACTTAATAAAGCTGAAGGATTTAAAAACTTGGAATTACTTGCAAAACAAGTGGTTGAAGGTTTTATCTCTGGCATGCATAAAAGTCCGTTTCATGGGTTTTCTGCTGAATTTGCTGAACACAAAATGTACAATCAAGGCGAAAGCACGCGCCATATCGATTGGAAGTTATATGCCAAAACAGATAAGCTTTATACCAAACGCTATGATGATGAAACCAATTTGCGTTGCCACATCATCATCGATAATAGCAGTTCCATGCATTACCCCGAACTCTCAAATTTTTCGATACAGCATCTAAACAAAATTGCGTTTTCCGCTCTAGCATCTGCATCATTAATGTACTTGTTTAAAAAACAACGCGATGCCATTGGTTTAAGTATCTATAGCGATGAATACGATTTTTATGCACCAGAAAGAGGGAGCGAACGCCATCATCAAATGTTGCTTAATAGGTTGTCCAATGTGGTAGTTTCAAAACCCATAAATAAGCAAACGGACACGTATAAGTACCTTCATGAAATCGCGGAGAAAATCCACAAGCGCTCCATGATTTTTTTATTTACCGATATGTTCCAAACCACTCAAGAGGAAACCAAGCTTTTTGAGGCGCTTAGGCATTTAAAGTACAATAAGCATGAGGTTATTTTATTTCATGTATTTGATAAAGAAAAAGAATTCACTTTTAATTTTGATAATACCCCAAAACGCTTTGTAGATGTGGAGACCGGCGACTATATCAACCTGTATGCCGATACCATTAAGGAAAATTACACAACTGCGGTGAGCACCTATTTTAATGCATTGCGTTTAAAATGTGCACAATATAAAATTAATTATGTAGAGGCCGATATCAATAAGGATTTCAATACCATATTGACGACGTATATGATAGAACGCCAAAAATTTGTTTAGAAGCCCCGCCTAGCCTTTCCAAAGGGGAGGGATAACAAACTATTGGTTTTAAAGTTGTTTATTTTATGGTAAAAGATTATAACATAGCGCTTAATTAAAATAAAATTAAAAAACACAAAAAAACATTTGCCATATAAAAAAAGGCATGTATATTTGCACCCGCCTGAACGATTAAGATGAACAATATTTTAGTCGGGCAGGACCGCAATAAAGCAACGGTCTGGTAGTTCAGTTGGTTAGAATGTCGCCCTGTCACGGCGAAGGTCGCGGGTTCGAGTCCCGTCCAGACCGCTAAAATTGCTAAAGAGCTCTGAGAAATTAGGGCTTTTTTTGGCACTTTAAAGAAGTTGTGTTGTCCCAGTAAAATGGGGTGGTTGAGATGCTGAAATAAATTCAGCACAAGCCGATGGAAAGCTTTCCTTTTTTCTTTTAGAAAATTGGGATGCTTTTTTGTTTTATGGCATTTCCTTTTATTTTCCTAAAAATATAATGCAAAAAAAAGTCCCACCGAAGCAGGACTAAAGATTTTCATCTACGGCATATAGCCTTATCATGGGAAGTTTAATATTAATACAACTCACGACTACTCATTACAATGATATAAATTCATATACTTGTCATAAGTTCTACAAATGTAAAAAATTAATTTAAAAATATTCTACTCATTACATATTAATTTGTAATATTGTGAAATAAAATTGAGGATAATGAATTATAATTTAATAGCTGTTATGATTTTTATTGTTGTTTTAATAATTCTTTACTGGATAATACCCAGTAGAAAAGGAGATAAAATAACTCAGAATATAACCTCTTTATTTCAAGTATTGCCTATATCAAAAATAGTTGAAGTATTTGTATCATTGAAAGAACAAAAAAAAGCCCCACCGAAGCGGGACTAAAGATTTTCATCTACGGCATATAGCCTTATTGTGATAAGATTAAAGATTAGAAAGTTTAATCTGTGGTAAATATAACAAAATTTCATAGAAAATAAAACACTTACTTGTAGGTATTTTTTTATTTAAATATTCTAGTTATATTTAAATTTTTAAACGAAGAATTATGGCAAAGATTTTAGGATTGGATTTGGGGACTAATTCGATTGGTTGGGCATTAATTGAAGATGCTGAAAACAAGATTTTGGGTATAGGAAGCAGAATATTTCCAATGGGTGTTGAGAATTTAGGGGAAGGTGAAGGACGAGAAATGTCTAAAAATGCTGGAAGAACAGGAGCAAGAGGAGTTAGAAGACAATTTTTCAGAAAAAGATTGAGAAAGAAAATTTTATTGAAGGCACTTTCCGAAAATAAAATGTGCCCAATGCTGACTACTGATTTTGAAGATTGGAAAAAAACCAAGCAATTTCCATCTGAAAAATTAGCAAATTGGTTTGCTTTAAATCCTTATGAATTACGCCAAAAAGCTTTGAATGAAAAATTATCTTTAGAAGAAATTGGTAGAATTTTTTATCATTTAATTCAAAGACGTGGATTTTTGAGTAATAGTAGAAAAGGTGGAAATGATGATGGAGCAATTTTTAAAGGAAACGAAAAAGAAGGTAAAATCGGAATTACTAAAACACAAGAAAGCATTCAAGATAAAACTTTAGGGTCTTATTTATTTGAAATTTATCCAAAAGAAAATCAACCTTTTCAAGATGGTTTGGAAAGAATTCGGAATAGGTATACCACACGTAAAATGTACGTTGATGAGTTTGAATTGATTTGGAATAAACAAGCTCAATTCCATTCTAGCTTAAATGAAGATTTAAAAACATTATTTGGTGGCAGAAAATTAGATGGTTATAAAGAAGATGGTATTTTATTTCATCAACGACCATTGCGTTCACAGAAACATTTAGTTGGTAATTGTTCTTTTGAACCAACCAAAACCAAATGTCCAATTAGTGCCATTCCATTTGAACAATTTAGAGTTTGGCAATGGGTAAATACAGTTGAATATAACGGAAAGAAAATCTCGCAAGAAGAAAAAGAGAAAATGGTAGAATTTCTATACGCCAATGAAAAGCCTGAATTTAAGAAGATTAGAAAAGTTATTGGGAAAGAAAGTGCTGAATTCAAATTCAATTATAAAGATGATGATAAAATTGTAGGAACGCATACTATTTCAAATTTATATAACAAAAAATTCTTTGGTAAACGATGGTTTGAATTTTCAGAAAAGGAACAAGAAGATATTTGGCATGTATTGTATTTTTTTGATAGCAAATCTAATTTAAAAGAATATGCCATTAAGAATTGGGATTTTACTGAAGAACAGGCAAATGATATTTCAAAATTCAATGTTAAAGATGGTTATTCCAGTTTGAGCCGTAAAGCAATATTTAATATTTTGCCTTTTCTTAAGCAAGGATATACTTATGATGTTGCCGTGGTTATGGGTGGAATCAAAAATGTTTTTGGTTCTAAGTGGCAAAATGATTCCGACACAAATAATCAAAAACAATTAGAAATAATTGATAATGTGGAAGGAATTATTCGTTCCAAAACTAAAGGCGGATTTATTGATATTATAAAAGACATTCTTCGTAATGATTATAATGTTTCAGATAATCAATTACGCAAATTATACCATCATTCAGCAACCATTGATGTAACTGAATTGTTAGAAAAATTGCCGCTAGGAAAGGAAGCGGACAAAGAGATTCAAGCGATAAGAAATCCAATTGTAATAACAGCTTTATTTGAATTACGAAAATTGGTCAATGAACTAATTGAGGAGCATGGGAAAATTGATGAAATAAATGTTGAAATGGCTCGTGATTTGAAAATTTCAAAGTCACAGCGAAATAAAATCAGAAAAGAGCAAAATAGATTAGAACGTGAAAATGATAGGATAAAAGCAAGACTATTAGAAGAAGGTCAAAGAATTACACATGATAATATCTTACTTTACAAACTATGGGAAGAATGTAAGCATGTTTGTCCTTACACAGGAAAAACAATTTCTGTACATCAATTGTTTTCTGGAGAAGTTCAAATCGAACATATCCATCCTTGGAGTCGTTCTTTAAATGATAGTTTTTCAAATAAAACTTTATGTTACGCTAAAGAAAATACTTTAAAAGGAAATAAAACACCCTTTGAATATTATGGAAATGACGAAGCCCATTGGTCAGCCATAAAAGAAAGAGCTTTAAAATTGTTTTCTGACACTAAAGAATATCCAAATGCGTATCAAAAATTCAAACGTTTTGTACAACAAAAATTTGATGATGATTTTTCTTCTAGACAGTTAAACGATACAAGATATATAAGTAAAGAAGCTAAAAATTATCTTTCTAAGATTTGTAATAAAGTAATCGTTTCACCAGGGCAAGCCACTTCTAATCTTTGCCAAAAATGGGGATTGAATTCTGTTTTAAATGTTGAAAACGCTAAAACCCGTGAAGACCACAGGCATCATGCCGTTGATGCATTGGTTATGGCTTGTACAAAAGTGACGTATGTTCAAGAATTGTCAAAGTGGAATAGGTATAATAGAAAACCAGAATTAAAAGAATTTCCAATGCCATGGCAAACCTTCAGGTATGATGCTGAAAAAGCTGTTGAAAACATATTGGTCTCACATAAGCGTGTTTCAAATGATATTACGGTTAGAACCCATATAACAGAAAAGAATGGAAAAAAGCATATAAATCTAGGAATAGCTGCTCGTGGGCAGTTACATAAGGAAACCGTTTTTGGAAAGCGAACGTTCAATGGAGAAGAAGCTTTTCATGTTAGAAAACCAATAGACAGTCTGACTAACGAAAAACAATTGGAAAAAGTAGTAGACGAAACCATTAAATTACTTATTATAAAACGAATACAAGTTTTAGGCGGTTTTGTAAAAGGAGTTATTCCCAACAATACTTTCTTTATTGTTGATGAAAATGGTATAAAGCAACCACAAATTTTCTTGCCTAATAAAAACGGTGAACCAGTACCTATATTAAAAGTAAGGGTTAAAGAAAATATTGGTGGTGCTGAAAAACTAAAAGACAATGTCAACCAATGGGTGAATCCAAGAAATAATCATCATGTTTTAATTTATAAAGATGAAAAAGGAAACTTAAAAGAAGAAGTGGTCACTTTTTGGACTGTTGTAGAACGGAAGCGAACAGGAGAATCTGTATATAAATTACCAATTGACGGAAAAGAAATTATAACCACTTTACATATCAATGATATGTTTTTGTTGGGTTTAAAAGAGGAAGAAATTAATTGGGAAAATCCAGATTATGAAGTTTTGAAAGAACATTTGTATAGGATACAAAAGTTGTCTTCTAAATTTTATGAATTTAGGTTAAATACAGAAGCATCAATTCAGAATAATTTTCAACCTTTTTATGTAAGAATCCAAAGCTTTGGAGAAGGAAAAACAGGTTGGGACACTTTTAACCCTTTGAGAGTTAAAGTTTCAGTTTCAGGAAAAATTAAAAGAGCATAATTTGTCATTTTAATGACTATATAAAAAGTTCATTGACATAAGATTTTCATAATCTTAAACATCTCAAACCACAACGGAAAATCTCCCGATTTTCTGCCAACGGATTTTACGTTGTGGTTTGATTAAAGATTAGAAAACACGATATTTTAATTTTAATTCGTTTAAAATACTGCTATGTTGTGGTTTGATTAAAGATTAGAAAACACGATATTTAGTAACCTATGAAACCGTACAACTATTATGTTGTGGTTTGATTAAAGATTAGAAAACACGATATTAAGATTTATTCACACAAATGAGGGAAGTCGGTTGTGGTTTGATTAAAGATTAGAAAACACGATATTATCAAACTGTAATTCAGTAACATTATTACCGTTGTGGTTTGATTAAAGATTAGAAAACACGATATTGGAATATAGGATAGGGCTGTTCAACGAATGGTTGTGGTTTGATTAAAGATTAGAAAACACGATATTAATAGCCTTGCGTTGCCACTTGTATATAACGTTGTGGTTTGATTAAAGATTAGAAAACACGATATTTTATAGTTGCTAATTGGCTTTCATAAACATGTTGTGGTTTGATTAAAGATTAGAAAACACGATATTTTATTGAGGATAATATTAACGAATAAAATAGTTGTGGTTTGATTAAAGATTAGAAAACACGATATTACAATGAATTTTATTATCAGATGATATTGGTTGTGGTTTGATTAAAGATTAGAAAACACGATATTACTGCTATGTAAAACTTTTTAACATCTGTTGTTGTGGTTTGATTAAAGATTAGAAAACACGATATTTCGTGGCGAAAACAATAGTTTTATAGAATAGTTGTGGTTTGATTAAAGATTAGAAAACACGATATTTATATGGTAGTTCGTTATTAGGCAATAACTGTTGTGGTTTGATTAAAGATTAGAAAACACGATATTAACGCCATCACATCGGTATAACCTTCCACTGTTGTGGTTTGATTAAAGATTAGAAAACACGATATTGACATAGAACAGCAACGATTGACAGGGGCGTTGTGGTTTGATTAAAGATTAGAAAACACGATATTTTTGTCGTAGTCATGTGTATATCTCCAGGTGTTGTGGTTTGATTAAAGATTAGAAAACACGATATTTTTATAAATATCTATTAATGGCATATCTTAGTTGTGGTTTGATTAAAGATTAGAAAACACGATATTAGGGCAGGAGTTAATAATATATCTAGTGCTGTTGTGGTTTGATTAAAGATTAGAAAACACGATATTATTGTACCTTGTATTTACAATGTCCTTGAAGTTGTGGTTTGATTAAAGATTAGAAAACACGATATTATGCACCGAATATGCGGTGATATTAGACCAGTTGTGGTTTGATTAAAGATTAGAAAACACGATATTACATACTCATCCAAAGGAATCATTACACCTGTTGTGGTTTGATTAAAGATTAGAAAACACGATATTCAAAGCCTCTAACATTTGTTCGTCCGTTAGTTGTGGTTTGATTAAAGATTAGAAAACACGATATTATGATAAGAGCCAAAACAGGTACATTTCTAGTTGTGGTTTGATTAAAGATTAGAAAACACGATATTTAGATACACACACGCAAAACAAAGCTAATAGTTGTGGTTTGATTAAAGATTAGAAAACACGATATTTTTTTTCGGTCTTATAACTTAACCTATTTAGTTGTGGTTTGATTAAAGATTAGAAAACACGATATTTGTCAAGAATAACAAATTTAGAATTATATAGTTGTGGTTTGATTAAAGATTAGAAAACACGATATTCATTTTGAAGCACACCACGAAGCATTAACCGTTGTGGTTTGATTAAAGATTAGAAAACACGATATTGAATGGAATGGCGTACCAATGAACGCTGGAGTTGTGGTTTGATTAAAGATTAGAAAACACGATATTATTCCTGGTTTACGCTATGATGTGTATCATGTTGTGGTTTGATTAAAGATTAGAAAACACGATATTATGATGCTGGAATAGAAAAATACCCTAACGGTTGTGGTTTGATTAAAGATTAGAAAACACGATATTTTTTTTTTGAAATAGTAAAACCAACTTTTAGTTGTGGTTTGATTAAAGATTAGAAAACACGATATTTTGTTTTCTACAAATATGAGTGATGCGTTTGTTGTGGTTTGATTAAAGATTAGAAAACACGATATTGTGTGTGCTATTGGTACAGTGTAGTGTACGTTGTGGTTTGATTAAAGATTAGAAAACACGATATTAAATAAAGTAAATATTGAAGGTGCAAACTTGTTGTGGTTTGATTAAAGATTAGAAAACACGATATTGATACTTTCTTGAAGGATGGTGCGATGTTTGTTGTGGTTTGATTAAAGATTAGAAAACACGATATTTGTTATCAATAAAGACACAGGTGAGCTGTAGTTGTGGTTTGATTAAAGATTAGAAAACACGATATTAGAACTTCAAACAGATGTTATTCAGTATTTGTTGTGGTTTGATTAAAGATTAGAAAACACGATATTAAGGCTATATTAAACAATGATATTTCATCCGTTGTGGTTTGATTAAAGATTAGAAAACACGATATTAATTACACGATGACCTTAAAGGCAGACCCCGTTGTGGTTTGATTAAAGATTAGAAAACACGATATTATTCTGTGGTTTATACAACAGCATTGCCTCGTTGTGGTTTGATTAAAGATTAGAAAACACGATATTAGTTGGCTCGTTACCTTCTAATAATCAATATAATATCGTAATATATCGTAATAAAAAATGCTTCTTTTTTGCAGTGATAAGGCAAGATTGAGGCATTTTTTTTATTTTAAAACAATTCCAATTGTGTGGGCTGTGGTTCTTTGGGTACTTCAGAACGACCCCAAAAGTTCATAATATTACCAAATTGTTTATCGGTTATTCTTAAAACGCTTACTTTACCTAATGGGGGTAATAATTTTTTAAGCCGTTTTTCGTGTACATCGGCACTTTCGCTACTGGCACAATGGCGCATGTAAACAGAATATTGCATCATGGTAAATCCGTCTTTCATAATGTTTTTTCTAAAACCTGCGGCGTTTTTGCGGTCTTTTGCCGTATCGGTTGGTAAATCAAAAAATACAAATAACCACATAAGCCTGTAACCATTTAGTTCCATAATTTTGGATATTTTATTTTTTTGCGTTCGCCACTATAGCATTGTTGTAAAGAGCTGGCGGTTTTTTGCAAAGCCACCATTAACGGACTTTTTTCGCTTTTAAAATAAACGGTTCGGGTTAATATTTGTAGTAGTTCTGCTTTTATTTCAGTTGTTAAATCCTGTTCATCATAATGTTGCATAACATAATGTACAGCTTCATCAACTATCGGCCTGAAAGGTTCCATAATATCATCCGCCAAAGCAAAAGCATTGTATTTACTTTTATGATGAATCCCTAAAGTATTGAGCAATCCGCTTCCTGACAACGCTCTAGCAGTTGCGGCTCGTAAAATAGCATAGCCATAATTCAGGAAATTATTAGGATAATCGCCAAAACGTTCACGTTTAAAATCTATGTCAAAAAATGATTTCCAATAAAAGTTGGCAGCAACACCTTCCATATTTGAGGTGTCGCCACTCAATACTTTACTTGATAAGTATTCAAACTTGTTTTTGTTTTGTGTTATCTTTTCTAATAAAAGTCCTTGGTTTTTAATTTTTTCAACAACGGTTTGTTGCCATAATTGTTTTTTTAATGGCGCACTAGCTTCAATTTGGGTTTTAAATACTTCTTGTTGAATGTGGTGGCTATTTAAATTTAGGAACATGCCGTTTGGTACGTGGGAATTATTGCAAATAATAACAGATGCATTATTTTCAACAAGCAAATTTAGCGCAGGAATACTGATATAAATTTCAGGATTGTCTATAACAATAAAGCCAATATCTTCAATGGGAATGGTTTTGTTGGTGTTTTCAGAATTTATAACAAGCTGTTCCAATTTTGAAGTTATGGAGCATTTGTTTGAAAATAGCAATGTTTTTTTTAGCATAGTTGATTGATTAGTTTAAACATAACCGCTATTAATCAGGTGCTAAAGAGAGAAATTAAATATAATGAATTTAGAGAGTAGGTAGCTATTTACTCGATAATCAGTTGTTTTGCTATATAAAAGGCATCTCTTTTCTTCAATCTGCTGAAAAATTGGGATGCTTTTTTGTTTTATACAAGTTTTAAATGACTCATTCTAATTATCCCTTGCCCGAACTTATTATATGCTCAGGAATTTAAAAATTCAAAAGACTTCTTGATGAAATAATGATTACAAAAAAGTTTGGCATCTAAACCAAAATCAAATAATAATCGTAAATTTATGATGTATTAACCCAAATCCTTACCCTATGAAATACCTATTTTTAGTTGTTTTTACATTCAATTTTTATTTGGTTTCAGCTCAGATATCCTTTAACAGCGGCAATGTGCAGTTGGATTCTGATCTAAATATTATAAATACTCAAGCCCGTTCAGATTTAAGTTCTTTTAGAAAAGATCTTATCTTGTCTTATAATGTCTCAGAAAAAAAACTTGATTATATGGGTGTGAATTTAGGCATGGTTCCTGGCGATATGTATTTATCTTTAGAAATCTCTAGAATAGCAAGAGTTCCATTAGATGACGTTTTAATTGTTTACCGGAAACATAAAGCAAAAGGTTGGGGAGTGATAGCAAAACAGCTTGGCATAAAACCCGGTTCGGCTGAGTTTCACCAGTTAAAAAATAGAGCTAGTTCGAAAAAAGGTAAAAGCCAAGTAAAAAAACCTAAAAAACAAGTAAAAGCTAATACATAGTTTTTCTGCCAAAATTAGTTGCGTTGTTTTTTCCGGCGCTTTAAAGCCTGTTAAATGCAGTGAAGTTGAGGTTTTCAATTTTATAAAATAGAAAGCTTTCCTTTCTTCTTTATAGAAGATTGGGATGCTTTATTATTTTGTGCGATAAAATATAAATATTATTCATCCAAGTCAGTTAAATAATAGCATCCATCTTCAATCTAAATAATGTCCAATTAAAATACGGATATATTCAAATTTGTTAAAAGTTAATTAAACTTTAAACTATCCACTAAGGCTACTATTAAATATAATTTTTTGTATTTTTAACCTCTTTCAAAATGTCAATTTCAGATAAATTAATGAAAAAATGGAATTTTAATATTTTGAGTTCTTAATAAATAAGCAAAACATAAAACTAATATAAAACTAAAATAAATGAGTAATCAAAGTACATTTTATGCAATAAACGCGGCTACTAACGAGGAGTTAGAAGGGCCATTTGAAAATGCAACCTTAGAGCATATAGATTCGGTTGTAAATATGGCTACAGAAGCTTTCGATATTTATAAAAAAGTAGATAATAAGAAGAAAGCTGCTTTTTTAGATCAAATAGCAGATGAAATATTAAACTTAGGAGATGCGCTTATAGAACGATGTCATTTAGAAACAGGTCTTCCTATTGCTAGATTGCAAGGTGAGAGAGGCCGAACCATGAGTCAGCTAAAACTGTTTGCTTCCTTGGTAAGAGAAGGGTCTTGGGTTGACGCAAGAATTGATACCGCCATTCCTGATAGAGCGCCTTTACCTAAAGCGGACATTAGACATATGTTAATACCATTAGGGCCTGTAGTTGTTTTTGGAGCAAGTAATTTCCCTTTGGCGTTTTCAACTGCAGGAGGTGATACAGCTTCTGCTTTAGCTGCGGGTTGCCCGGTTATTGTTAAAGGACATAAAGCACATCCTGGAACTTCTAAAATGGTAGCTGATGCTATTGCAAAAGCTATAGATATTTGTGGTATGCCAAAAGGAACGTTTTCCCTAATTCTTGGGAATGCTAGATCTGTAGGAGAAACTTTAGTAAAACACCCAGGTGTGAAAGCGGTTGGATTTACAGGGTCGTATGGCGGTGGTAAAGCCTTATTTGATTATGCAAATGCACGGCCTGAACCTATTCCTGTATTTGCTGAAATGGGCAGTACAAATCCAGTATTTATTCTACCAGAAGCATTAAAAGAAAAAGGTGAAGATATTGCTGCGGGCATGGCAGGATCTATTACACTGGGAGTAGGACAATTTTGTACAAACCCAGGACTTTCCTTTGTGCAGAAATCGGATGACCTTAGTAAATTCTATAACCAATTAAAACTTAAAATAAGTGAGTCGCCTGCAGGGGTTATGTTGACACCAGAAATCAAAAAAGCCTATGATAAAGGTATTGAAAGAACCTTAGGAATAGGTAATGTAGAAGAATTTTCCGTTGGATTGAATGGGGATTCTCCAAACGCAGGTACTCCAAGAGTTTTTAAAACATCTATAGAGAATTTTAACCAACATGAGGATTTATCTGAAGAGAACTTTGGGCCTTCAAGTGTTTTGGTAGAGGCTAATTCAAAAAGTGAGATTATTGAAGCAGCCAAAAATTTATGCGGTCATCTTACAGCGACTGTTTTTGGAACAGATAAAGATTTAGAGGAGTATAAAGAGTTGTTTGATATTCTACCAAAGAAAGTTGGAAGAATTATTGTAAACGGTTATCCAACAGGCGTTGAAGTTTGCCACTCTATGGTTCATGGTGGGCCATACCCTTCAACAACTGCACCTCAATCCACATCTGTAGGAACTGGAGCCATAAAACGTTTTGTTAGACCCGTTTGTTTTCAAAACTATCCAAATGCCATTTTGCCAAATGAGTTGAAAAATGAAAATCCATTAAATATTTGGAGGTTGGTAGATGGAGATTTTAAAAATTCAAAAATTTAATTTTATATTATAAATATTGTTGAAAAGGCTCTAATTTTTAGAGCTTTTTTCGTTTCATTAAAGTTGAAATCTTTTTTTGGAACCCAATTTTATCAATTTTTTGATTAAATGTCATTTCCATTTTAGAGTGTGTTTCGTTAGATTATTTCAGTAAATTTTGCAGAAAGATTCATTTAAAGCCAAATAAGGTAAAGTAAAAGTGAATTTTTATTGTTTTTATTTGTTGTCTTGTAAATTAAAACTATATTTAAATATAGTTTAATCAAACCAAAAATCTAAATATTTATTATGGAAGGATATTGTGTAAAATGTAAAGACAAAAAAGAGATCAAGGATTCTGCCGAAGTAACCATGAAAAATGGGAGAAAAGCAATGAAAGGTAAATGTCCTACTTGTGGAACTGGGATGTTCAGGATATTAGGAAAGTCTTAAATTAAAAGTAAAATTAAAGGGAAGTTATTTAACTTCCCTTTAATTTTACTATCCCTTAAGCCACGGGTTTGTAAATAAATATTGTGAGCGCTAAATCAACACTACTGTTTTTCATCTAACAAAATTGAGTTTTGATAAAATTTTGTAGGTGAATTTTTCTTCTTCTAAAACAATTGTGGTCTTTTTTTTAAATAGACCATCCTCTTTATTTTAATTACCACCAATAATAATCAATTCATATTCATCGATTACGTTTTGGTAAGTAGTTTTTTGGATTTGCTACCATGATGGCAACATCTATCTTCTCACTATAAGGTGCTTTAAATACCATAGTTTGAATTTCTGTTTTCCAGAACATCTTACGTTTGCTTTCTATTTTACTAAAACGTTAAATAATATTTTTATTAATGGAACACATAAATAATCAAGATTTTTTATTCCTTTTAAATAAACTTCTTTAGTAAGATTTTCTTTATTTTTTTGATTTTTTTTACATTATTCAACATTAATTGTAATATATGTTATACAAAATAAATAATATTTTGCATTTTATCTTGTTTTAATGCATTTTATCGATTTATTTTTTTATCTTGCCACACTTTAAACCCCCAAATTATACGTTTAAAACTACGCCATGGTAAAAACAACCTATAAGTACATAGACTTAAATTCTTTAAGGGAAAATACATTTGGTAATGTACCCATAGAAAGGGAAATCATGCATTTATTTATTGATATGGTTGATGATTATATCTCCGTTTTAGATAAGGAACTGCCCAATAAAAACTGGAACCTGCTTTACGATGCTACCCACAAGATTAAACCCAATATTAGCATGTTTGGTATTTATAGTATGGAGTCTACCATAGTAGAACTAGAAAACAGCTTTAGGAATGAAGTGAATCTTGAAACAATCGAGGAAACAGCCTATGGTGTCTTATGTGCTTTTAAAGAAATAAAAAAAGAAGTACAGATTGAACTTAATTTAATGGAAAATGAATAAAAAGAAAATAGTTTTAGCTGAGGATAACTCTACACTTTCATTGCTCCTAAAGTTCAGGTTGGAAAAAGAAGGCTATGAATTATTTGTTGCCACAGATGGTAAACAAGCTGTCGATCTTATAGAAAGTATGAGTCCAGACCTGATTTTATCTGATATTATGATGCCTTTTGTAAGTGGCCTTGAAGTTATAAGCCATTTAAGAAATAAACTCAATTTAAATACACCTATTATTGTTTTTTCCTCTGCAGGGCAAGAAGAAATGGTACTTAAGGCTTTTAATTTAGGAGCCAACGACTTCATGGGGAAACCATTTAGTCCTAATGAATTAGTTATAAGAATAAAGCGACTACTTGGAACGTAGTCATCAGTTAGTTTAATTTTTATCTGAAATTAATTTTGCCCCAATGGTTGATTATCAGTATATCTATGATTATTACAGTAATGCCCCTCATTTAATTCAATGGGTATGGTGGGTTAGCGCTATATTGGCAACAGGTATAGTTGTACTGGCTATTTGTCTTAAATTTATTAGGTCTTCGCTTAGAAGAAAGAGCAATGAGGCTGCAAAATTTAAAACAGAATATGAAGCACTTTTAATTGAATATTTGTATTCGGGAGATGAATCGGGTAAACTCACCGAGCCTCAAAAATTAATAGTTAGTAAAATAAAGGATAGTATAAAAACTGGGTTTAAACGAAAACTCATAGTTTCGGTTTTATACAATTTAAGGAATGAGGTTTCAGGAGAAATGTCTGATTCCATTAAGACGTTTTACTATGAAACGGGACTTATTCATTTTGCTTTTGAACGTTTAAAAAGTAAAAAATGGAACATCATTGCCAAAGGAATAGGTGAATTGAGATGTTTTGGAATTGATGAAGCCAGTCATGCCATTGCGCCATTTATAAATCACCCTAAAAGTGAAGTTAGAAGTGAGACCCATCTTTATATGGTTAACTTATTTCTTTTTGAAGGACTTTCTTTTTTAGATGATTTAAAAGTATCCCTCTCCGAATGGATTCAAATACAATTGCTTGAAACATTACAAAAATTTGATAATCAAGAAATATGTGATATACGCCCTTGGTTAAATTCCAAAAACGATTCAGTCGTTTTATTTGCACTTAAATTGGCACAAATCTATAATCAGTTTGAAGTTAAGGAAACTTTAATGGATTTATTATCCCATGATAACAAAGAAGTAAGGATAAAAACTATCGATGTGTTGGCCCATTTATATGGTATAGAAGCAAAAGAAATGCTTAAAGCAAACTTTAATGAACTAAGTTTAGAAGAGCAAATAAGTTTCTTCAAGTTACTTGAAAAATTAGTGGCACCAGACGATGAACCCTTTATTGAGGCTTATCTATTTCACAAGAATTTTGAAATTCAACTATTGGCTCTTAAAATTTTGAAAGAAATTAATTTTGATAAATATATTGGTCTTACAAAATCGTCAAATGATAATAAAAGCTTAGCCATGGTTAAAGCGGTAAAGGTGTTATAAAATGGATACAAGTTCGGTTAAAATAATATTACAGATACTTCATTACCTGTTTTTTGGATATGCTTTTGCATCTATCCTTTCCTATATAATTCTATCTTTCATATCAAGTAAAGAGACCATAGAATATATAAAAAAGAGAAGTTTTGTTAATTACAAAGATATCTTGTCTTCTACAATATCTCCTTCCATAACGATTATTGCGCCCGCTTATAATGAAAGTTTGAATATTGTTGAAAACGTAAGGTCCTTGTTGTCTAATCATTATGTAAACTATAATGTGGTTATTGTTAATGATGGCAGTAAAGACGATAGTTTGGAACGTCTAATTAAAGCTTACGATTTAGAAAAAGTACATTATATAGTAAACGAAAAAATAGCAACAAAACCATTAAGGGCGGGAATTTTTAAATCTAAAAATCCAGCATTCGAAAAACTTATGGTGGTTGATAAAGAGAATGGCGGGAAGGCCGATGCTTTAAACATGGGACTTAATATAAGCACCAGTAAGTATGTGGCTTGTATTGATGTTGATTGTTTACTATTAGAAGATGCGCTTCAAAAAATGATAAAACCCTTTTTGGAGGTTACAGATTCTAAAGTCATTGCAGCAGGAGGCGTCATACGAATTGCAAATTCTTGTGAAATAAGAGGAGGTAAGTTAATAGATGTGAACCTTCCTAAAAACGTATTGGTGCAATCGCAAATTTTAGAATATTTAAGAGCCTTTTTGTTAGGGCGTATGGCTTGGAGCAGATTAAACGGTCTACTTGTAATCTCTGGAGCTTTTGGAATTTTCGACAAGGAAATTGCTATTGCTGTTGGCGGGTACGATACAAATACAGTTGGTGAGGACATGGAGATTATTGTGCGCATGCGAAGGTACATGGAAGAAAAGGGAGAAAAATATAGAGTGTCCTACATACCAGATCCTTTATGCTGGACAGAAGCGCCCGATAGTTATAAAGTGTTTATCTCGCAAAGAAACCGTTGGACACGTGGAACTATTGAAACCCTTAGAAAGCATCGTAAAATAGGTTTTAATCCAAAATATGGCTGGTTTGGTTTAGTAAGTTACCCCTACTGGTTGATTTTTGAACGTCTTGCCCCTATTTTTGAAGCAATTGGTTTGATTTATTTTATTATCCTCATAGTGCTACAAGAGGTACGGTGGGATTTTGCAATATCATTTTTTTTGCTTGCTTATTTGTTTTCAGTTGTTTTTTCAATCATTGCACTGTATTCAGAAGAGCTTACTTTTCACCAATATAAAAAGAAGGGTACAGGCTTTAAGCTAGTATTGTTAAGTGCCATAGAGCCCTTCGTGTTACATCCCTTTGTTCTTTATGCCGCCATACGTGGGAACTATGATTATTACTTTAATAAGAAAAAAAAATGGGGTAATATGGTTAGAAAAGGATTGGTTAATAACTAGATATGTAACGCCATGAAGGTTAATTTAAAAACAGAGCATTTTAATAATTACATTAAGCTAACATTTGCATTAATAGTTGCATTCTGGATTTTAAGTGTTTATGAAGTTGTTAATACACCAACAAGTCATGAGCCGTTTTTATTGACAATAATTTTAAAATTTATTAATGATTTTTGGTGTGGCATTGTCATAGGCATAATTGTTTTTCCATTGTTTTTTTTAATAAACAATTTTAAAGAAAAACTAGCCCTAAACATTGTTATAATGTTGTTTATGGTTTTGGTTCTTGGTCAGTTCTCATTGATAAAATACAGTTTAACAACATTGGTTAATTTGGGAGCAGATTTATTAGGGTATTCTTATGATGATGTATCCAGTACCGTTTCAACATCCGAATCGCTTAGCATATTTTATTTTTTGCCATTCATTATTTTTCCAGTAATACTGTTTGTTTCGTTTATTTCTTTAAAAAAGTATATGCAAAAACCAGTATTATTTATTTTAATGGCGTCAGTGCTTCTTTTTGGAGTTTTGAAGTTAGTCTTGCCTAAATTATCGAATGATGGATATAAAAATAAATTAGCTTTTTTGACCTACGACATTATAAAATTCAAAAAAGAGCAAAGAGATTTAAGCATGTTAAACCTCTATGACTCAGAAAATTTTCCACTATTAAGGGCATCTTCTGAAATTCCAGATGTCTTGTCGCCATTCTTGAATAAAAATGAAGATAAGCCCAACATCGTTTTTTTAGTGGTTGAAGGTTTGGGGGGCGAGTTTGTTGATAACGATATTTATAGTGGCTTTACACCTTACCTAGATTCTTTAATCGATAAATCTTTGTATTGGGAAAATTTTGTTAGCACTACGGGACGTTCATTTGGAATACTACCGGCTTTACTAGGATCTTTGCCCTACGGAGAAAAAGGCTTTTTAGAAATAACACAAACTCCATCGCACATATCTCTAATAAGCATGTTAAAAGCAAATGGGTATACTACATCTTACTATTCTGGGTGCCCTTCAGGTTTTGATAGAAAAATAAATTTTTTGGAATATAATGGCATTGATCAATTAATCGATGAAAGCAAATATGGTCCAGGTTATACAAAAACAAGAACGGATGATGGTGGTTTTTCTTGGGGTTATCCAGACCATGAAATATTTAGAAAAGTATTAACAACAATGAATGCCGAAATACAGCCAAGATTGGATATAGTAATGACGCTTTCAACCCATGAACCATTTGAGTACCCAAACAAAGAATTGTATAGGTCTAAAGTTGAAGTATATGTTGAAAACTCAATAAAATCAGACGACATAAAGAGAACCATATTAAATCATAAAGATATTTTTGGATGCTTGATATATACAGACAATGCCATAAAAGAATTCATGAATGCCTATTCGCAACGGCCTGAATATAAAAACACCATTTTTGTGATTACCGGCGACCATCGGTTAATACCTATTGCTCAAAAAGACAAATTGTGCCGTTTTCATGTGCCGTTTTTCATTTACAGTCCCATGCTTAAAAAAGCAGAACGCTTTAAAGCAGTATCCTCCCATTGGGATGTTACGCCAAGTCTAGTGAGTTATTTGTCAAATAATTTCAAGTTCAAACCTTCAGAGAAAACATCTTGGATTGGAACAGGTTTAGATACCTTTAAACAATTTAGGAATTTAAAAATGATTCCGTTAATGCGCTATAAAGGAAGTTTGAATGAGGTGATTTATAAAGATTATTTCTATTCCGATGGAGAACTGTATAAAATTAATAGTGATTTTGGTACTTATAGTGTTATAGAGGAGGACATAAATAAAACGATTTTAGATTCCTTGATGGCATTTAAAAAATTAAATGCCTATGTAACTCAAAGGAATAAAATATTTCCTGATTCATTAAATTTTTATGTAACACCTAAAAAAGAGTTTTCACAACAAGAGATAAACACCATAAATAAGTTTGCAAAAAATAAAACATTCGACGAGGTTTTAGAAATAGCAAGGGAGCTCGCAATTGAAAAACAATATGATATAACCAGATTGCTTTGTGATTATATCCTTAACGAATACCCCAACTATACAGATGCACAAATATTAAAAGGCAGAAGTTTAGGTTGGCAAAAAGATTATGATAAAGCAAAGGAAGAATTGTTGGATGCCATAAAACGCTCACCGTATCATGAGGATGCCTATTTGGCATTGCTGGATGTATATTGGTGGTCCAATCAAGAAAGTAATTCGGCAGCGATTTATTCTGAAGCGTTAAAAAATGAGATAATCAATCCATCGGTGAGTTTAAAAATGGCTCAGGCATATCAGCGAATAGGAAATGAAAACCTAGCAAAAAAAATAATGGATAGCATAGTTGATGTCCATCCAAATAATTCAGAATTTCTGGCTTTTAAAAATAGCTTGAATTAAAATCCTGCTCATGAGAAAACATGTTTTAATCATAGTTGTATTACTTAGTGCTTATGCCTTTGGGCAAGAAACCGAATTTAAAGGAGATCCAGATGCTTCTTTTGAGGTAGCTAGAAAATTAGCATTCGATTCCAAAAGACAAGAGGCGCAAGATACGCTTAGATTCATTTTAACAAAATACCCAGATTACCATGATGTACGATCTTTTTTAGGAACGACGTATTCTTGGGATGGGGAGTATAAAAAGGCAGCTCAAGAATTCGATTATGTTTTAGATAAAAGCCCTGAACGTTTGGATACTTGGGAAGCAGCAATAAATAATGAATTATATAGAACAGCACCTTACAATGCCATAAAAATGGTCGAAAAAGCATTGGGGTATTTTCCCGAAAACGAAACGCTTTTATATTTACAGGCAAGTGCCCAAAGCGCCACAAATAATAAAGAACAAGCACTAATTATTATTGATAAGATTTTAGTTAAAAACCCTACTAATGAAAAAGCAATTGAATTCAAACAATCGCTGCTCAACGATTTAAGACATAATATTATAGGCTTAATAACAGCAGTAGACCTATATTCTGAAGTATTTGACCCCATGCAATATTACTCACTTAGATATATAAGGAGAACCAAATATGGTAGTATTCATGCTAGGTTTAATTATAGTGAGCGGTTTGGCTCCACGGGTTCTCAGGTTGAGGTAGATATGTACCCAACTATCTCACAAGGGTTTTATGCATATCTTAATGTCGGGGTTTCCGATTCTTATTTGTATCCAAAATTACGCTATGGAGCCGAACTGTATAAATCGCTGCTAAAAGGATTTGAAGTGTCTTTAGGCTTTAGGTCATTAAAATATAGTGAAACAACCAATATTTATTCGGGTTCACTGGGGTGGTATACAGGAAATAGCTACTTTTTATTTAGGTCTTATGTCACGCCGGGAGATCCAGGCGCCAGTATGTCTGGGAGTTTAACATACCGAAAGTACGGGAAAGATATGTTTAACTACTTTAGTGTAGAAGCAGGAATGGGATTTTCACCCGATATTTACAGACTTGATTTTGAAGGTGTTGAAAATGTTATCGTGAACCTGCAATCGCAAAAATTAAACTTTGGGTACTTTTTTTCCTCTAAGAACGACAGGAATTATTGGGGGCTTCAGGCGGGAGTATCCCATCAGGAAATAAGTTTTGATCCCGGATCGTATCTTTGGATTTATTCCTTATCTGTATCTTGGGATTTTAACTTTAAATAGCTTTAACTTTGTCAAGTAAAGACATCCCCTAAATGAATCAGAAATTTAAAACATCCCTCGCTTTTGCAAAGAACCTTATGGTTACTGGAGCTATTTCGGAAACGAGTAGATATGTAGAGGTAAATATATGCAAACATATTTCTAAAGAACCCAATAAAATAATTGTTGAATTTGGTACAGGGCACGGTAATATTACCAGAGAGATACTCAATACCATGTCTGATTCTTCCACCTTATATTCATTTGAAGTGAACAAGGATTTTTGCGACCATGTTAGGGAAACCATTCAAGATGAGCGGCTAATAATTATCAACGATGGCGCCGAAAATCTAAAAAAACATGTTAAAACACCTATAGATTCTGTTATTTCATCAATCCCATTTACGTTCTTTAGTAAAGAAAAGGGATTGTCCATTATTCAAAATGCCTACGACCTTTTAGAGGAAGGTTGTTATTATAGCCAAGCATTGTATACCAAGTTTAATTTCAAAAAATTCCAAAAAATATTTGATCATTGTACTTTAACAACCCATAAAAACCTAATTACGGAATATATTTATTACTGCAAAAAGACCAACGAAAAACTGTAATAGGTTTTTCTAGATTAAAAAAGCATGACCAACTTATATTTAATCATGCCTTTTTAATTTTAATAAAAATGCTATTCTCCCAAAAACGGATATCTATAATCTGTAGGTGTTATAAAAGTCTCTTTAATCAATCGTGGAGATACCCAACGTAGTAAGTTTTGGGCACTACCCGCTTTGTCGTTCGTTCCTGATGCTCTTGCACCACCAAATGGTTGCTGACCAACAACGGCACCTGTAGGTTTATCATTAATATAAAAATTCCCCGCACTATTCTGTAAAGCTGTTGTTGCTTCGGTAATGGCATATCTGTCAGTAGCTAAAACAGCGCCGGTTAAAGCATATTCACTGGTTTCATCAACGAGTTTTAAAGTGTCTGAAAACGCCTCGTCTTCATAAATATAGATGGTAATCACAGGCCCAAAAAGTTCGGTGCGCATGGTTTCGTATTTCGGATTGGTCGTTACAATAACCGTTGGTTCAATAAAATAGCCTTTGCTTTTATCGTAATTACCACCAATGATAATCTCTGCATCAGCATCTTTTTTAGCTTGTTCAATATATTTCACAAGCTTATCAAAAGATCCTTCATGAATCACCGCCGTAATAAAATTGCCCATATCTTCTGGTGAACCCATTTTAAAAGATTTTACATCTGCAATCAGCTGTTTTTTTACATCTGTCCATAAACTTTTAGGTATATAGGCTCTTGAGGCAGCACTGCATTTCTGACCTTGAAATTCGAAAGCACCACGCACAATAGCGGTGACGACTTGTTTTACATTCGCGCTTTTATGCGCGATAACAAAATCTTTACCCCCCGTTTCACCAACAATTCTTGGGTAGGTTTTATAGTTGTGAATATTATTTCCTATCTGTTTCCAAAGTTCTTTAAAAATAAATGTGGATCCTGTGAAGTGCAACCCAGAAAAATCTGGACTGGATAAAACGGTATTTGTTATCATTATAGGGTCTCCGAAAACCACATTAATAACGCCGGCAGGAACACCTGCTTCTTCAAAAACGTCCATAATCACTTTGGCGGAATATATTTGGCTGTCACTTGGTTTCCAAACCACCACATTGCCCATTAATGCCATACACGATGGTAAATTACCCGCAATGGCCGTGAAATTAAAAGGGGTTACGGCATAAGTAAAGCCTTCAAGCGGACGATATTCCAATCGATTCCAAACGTCGCTGGTACTTTCAGGTTGCTCAGCGTAGATGTCTGTCATGAATTGCACATTATAACGCAAGAAGTCAACAAATTCGCATGCGGCATCTATTTCAGCTTGATGTATGGTTTTAGATTGCGCTATCATGGTAGCAGCATTTATCTTTGCTCTGTAAGGTCCGGCAATTAATTCGGCTGCTTTTAAAAAGATGGCGGCACGTTGTTCCCAGGGCATTTGCGACCATGTTTTTCTGGCTTCTAAAGCCGTCGAAATAGCAGCTTCCACATGCGATTTTTCAGCAAGATGGTAGGTGCCTACAATATGTTTATGGTCGTGTGGCGGCGACATGGTTTTGGTATTTCCTGTACTTACATGTTTTCCGTTAATGTATAAAGGCACATCAATTTTACTTTTGAACATCTCTTTATATGCTTTAAGAACCGCATCGCGCTCAGGACTTCCCGGAGCATACGTTTTTACAGGTTCGTTATAAGCAATTGGTACATTAAAAAAGCCTTTTCCCATGATAATCGATTTTTTGTTATTGAATTTTCAGTGAATAAGCCACAAATTTACGAATTATCTAAGGACTTTTTGGGGTGAAGCTTATTAAAACCTAGTTAAAATTTATTTATTTTTTGTAAGTTGGCTAGGTATTTTAAGACTAGATAGGTTATGTGTACAGTTACCATCATTCCGAAAGGTAAAAACGATTTTGTGATAACGTCCAATAGAGATGAAGACCCTAGTAGAACGTCTTCACCACCTCATTTCTATTCTGTAGAAGGGGTTAAGATGTTATATCCGAAAGATGATCTATCTGGAGGTACGTGGATTGGGATAAGCGAAAAAAACAGATTGGTTTGTCTATTGAACGGCGGTTTTGTATCTCATAAAAGGCAGCCCAGTTACAGGTTAAGTAGAGGTATAGTAGCTAAGGATTTTATGATTTCTGACACCCTAGAAACCACTATCCAAACCTATAAACTTACTAATATCGAACCGTTTACGATGGTTATGGCTGATTGGAATGATACGCTTCGATTTTTTGAATTGGTTTGGGATGGCGAAAAAAGGCATACTAAAGAATTATCTCTAGAACCTCAAATTTGGTCGTCTGCAACCTTGTATTCTGAAGCCATGCGGAACGAGCGTTTACAATGGTTTAACACCTTTAAATCTGAAAACAAATTAAAATCTGAGTCACTTTTGCAATTTCATAAAACTGCTGGGGCTGGCAATGAAGATTATGGCGTCATTATGAACCGTGGGTTTGTAAAAACAACTAGTATTACTCAAGTTGAAAAAACAAACGATGCCCTGAAAATGCATTATGAAAATTTTCAAAATAAAACGGTAACGGATACTGTTTTTAACCTTCCGCAAACGGTGAATGAGTAATACAGGAATCATTTTAACGTTGGCATATCCCGAAACTATTGTCATGGTTTCAAAAGAATGGTTTTCGCCGTATTTACGATTTTTGGGCGTTGGAAAAAAGAATTATTTAATGGCGGGTCATGCTGCATTGGTGTTGATCAATAAAGAAACGTGCGTTTTAGAATACCATGATTTTGGTAGATACATCACCTCCGAACCTCATGGAAGAGTGAGGGGAAAAGATACCGACAATGAATTGGATTTTCCGTTGATGGCACGAATAAAAGATGGAAACATTGAAAACTTGAACGAGATTTTAGAGTTTTTAGGAACGCACCCCAAATTAACCCATGGCGATGGAAAATTAGTAGCTTCCGTTTGTAACGCCATAGATTACCATAAAGCGAGAACTCACATCACCCACATGCAAGAACAGCATTTTATTAGGTATGCCGCCTTTATAAAAAATGCCTGTAATTGTGCCCGATTTGTAACCGATACATTAATTGCTTCGGTAACGGATTTAAAAATCAAAAAGAAACTTGAAATATCCAATTGGTTTACGCCCAGCACGGTTGGAAACGTGTTGTTGGCAAATACGGAAGCACATGCGTTTGAAGTTTCGCAAACGGGTGTGATTTCTAAGTATTCAGGCTCTCAAAAAAGTGAAAACAGGCGTTGTTTTTTAGATAAACTTGAAAGCCACCAACCCAATTTTATAGGCACTTTACAGCCAAAACCAGTTGCTGGTGTACATGAAAACGCCCAATGGTTATCTGGCATTGCGGCGGGCGCTTGGTTTGAGCTTCATGAAACCACAAATAACTCACATTACAGATTTAGACGCATTTCACCGCATGGAAACATAGATGTGGATGCCGAATATAAAATTGATAACAACAACTTTAATTACCATAAACCTTTTGAGTTTGTACATTATTCAAACTGTAAATTTTTTCATGTGAAGCAGGATGGGGTGGTTTTTAGGTTTGAGAGGGTTGTTTAATTGTTAGCTCAGTTCTTTGTTGTGCAATGCTTTTATTGTTTTAATCTTATATTTTTTAATTCTTTCATATCATAAACGTTAATACCATAAGCTCTTGCATAGTCAGATAGAGCAGAATCAGAAGTTATAAGCATTTCGCAATTTTTGGCACATTCCAAAATAAGCGTATCAGTAAGTCCGAGGTCATAAAACGAATCGCTGTTTTCAACAATTTTGGATTCAAAATATTTTTCAGAAGTTTTTTTAATTGTCTCTATTATCCTTTGAACATATAATTCTTTTTGACTTCCTGTAAACTTATTAAGTAAATTGTCAACTTCAGTCCAGATGTTTGGAAGAACAACAATTGATTCTATACTTTTAATAGTAGAAACTAAATAATGAAAATCCTCTTCTTCATAAATCGACGTTTTGCTGTGTTTATTTATCAAAGTTGGATTCATTAATCCTAATATTAAAACTAAAAGAGAGTTAGAATCTATTAAAATCATTATTTTTCATAGATATAAAATCCAATAACGCTTTTGTCATTGTCTATTTTTACTTTCTTATAAATTCTATGATAATTAAATCCAGATGTTAAAGCTCCTAAAGGCGAAATGGATTTATTTGTGTTTTCGACTAAATATGAAACAACTATTTCCCAAATTTCTTCTTCTTTTTTATATTCAGCTTGCTCTAATCTAAAATCAGAATTGTCAAGTGAAGAAAGTCCTGATAATTCAGTTTTAGCTATTTGATATAATTCTTTTAAGTTCATATTATTTTTTGTTCGTCAAATTGCACACAATAATTACATGCTGATAAATATAATTATTATCTCACAAATAATTCTACATAATAGAAATTCTATTTCTCTTTTTTAAAATTTACATGGTTGTGCGGAGGAAAGCCAGCCCCAATATAATTTCGATAAAATTTAACAGATTGCTTCGTCGCTCACTCCTCGCAATGACGTTAGTTTATAGCAAAAGGAGCGCTTAACTTAAATGTAGGGATGTTAACTTTAAAGTTTTTAGCAGTAGTAAAGTTAATCATGCTGTAATGTCCAGACATGGCACCAAAAGGAGAGGTTAGCAAACAACCAGACGTGTAGGTGTGCGATTCGCCAGGTTTTAAAACCGGTTTTTTGCCTATAACACCTTCGCCAGACACAATTTCTACATTGTTTAGGGCATCCAGAATTTCCCAATGGCGTGCGTTAAGCTGCACGGAATCCTTACTTTGGTTCTCAATAGTTACGGTATAACCAAAAGCGTACTGTATTTTATAGTTTTTATAAAACGAGCCTTCGAAGGTAGTTTCCACCGAAATTTTTATGCCTTTTGTTACTTGTTGAACCATATTTGATACTACTGAGAGTTGTATTTAATGCTGCTAAATTAATAAATATTAATATGTTAGCCGAATTTTTAAACGTGTTTAAAATAAATTATAACGATTAATTAACTTTAATTGGAGATATTTATGGAACTGCCTTCACCCAAACCAATGATTTTGTCGTATCGGGCACCTAAATCCCTATAATAAACAAGCACTTTATAATTGTTTTCGGTTTGATAAAAATTGCCGCTAACGGCGCCTTCATCTAAAGTATTGTCATTATTAACAACCATATACTTATAATTGTAAAAGCCTTGTTTTAGCAACATCTCATTTTTATAAAGGTTGTCCTGTTCGTCGTAAACCATTTTATTGCTTTCTTCTAAAGCATAATTGTTATAATTGCCGTATACATAAATATCCTTGTTTTTAAACGAAGGGTCTGGTAACAATGAAAAATGCATCCATACATAATCGGCTTCAATACTCGGATTTGTAGCATCTATGCTAGTAATTAAATAATTCCCGTTAATGTCTGGATTATATGTATAGGGCCTTTTCGCCCTCGAAAAATTGGTGAATAAATAATTATGGTACAAGTCCTTTAAATCAACATATTGAATGCCCGTATTGGCGGCGCGGACGTCTTTATTTTCAAAATACAAATATTCATTACCGCCCCAAAAGCTGGTTTCATGGTCGTATTTATAAATTAACTGATTGCCAATGGTATATTGCGGTTTTAAGTTTGAAATGGCGGTATTTAAATTATTGTTTTGAACAATAACCACATTAACATTTTCCTTTGGGTTGTTAAGTTGTAAGTTGTTTGAAGTAATAACAATGTCCACGCGTTGCTTGGCTTCTATAAACTCAATGGCTCTAGAACGTTTAAGGCTAACGCCAACAGTGGCAGTATCTTCATAAATCATGAACTTTCTTGAAAAAACCAATTCATCATTATTATTAAATATTTGCATCATGTAATTCCCCGAAATCTTTAACCGTTTGGTTTGCTCATTGGGAATGGTGAGTTTATAATGGGAATAAATTTGGTAGGTGTTAAATGAGTTTTCGTAGTTTCTGATGCGTTGGTTATCAAAACCATCCATATACTCTGTTTTTACTAACACCGAAGGCGTCCAATCATAATTATAATGTTGAATTTTATAGTAATAATCATCTTCATTGCCATTTAGTGCATCAAATTCCAAAACCAAATACTCGCCAAGTCTTAAAACAGGCAATTGACTTTCAGCGGTATTTCCTTTAAAGTAAATGGTTTTTATAAAATCTGGTGGATTGACTTCGCGAACCTGGCAAAAGGCCATAGCAAACATGGAAGTGAAGTAAGATAAGAAAATATATTTAAGCGGCATTTTAAAGCAGTTTTTGTAAATATAAACAAAATTTATGCCCAAAAGTAAGCATATGCCATTCTATACAAAAATCTGTTAATTTATTATGAAAACTGGTTTTTTAATTTGTAAATTTGCACCGATTTTTAGACAATAATTTCAATAAAAAAAATATGTCAAAAGACATTCTCATTAAAAAAGGTCTAGACATTAAACTTAAAGGTGAAGCTGAAAAAACCCTTGAAAAGGCAATTTTAAGCAACTTTTATACTTTAAGGCCTGAAGATTTCCACGGACTGACCCCCAAATTAATTTCTAAAGTTGGATCAATAATAAATGCAGGAGACCCTGTGTTTTATGATAAATCCAATGAAAACATCAAGTTTGTTTCTCCCGTTTCTGGAGAGGTTATAGAAATTAATCGTGGTGAAAAACGCAAAATATTATCTGTAAAAATTCAAGCAGATAAAACACAAACCTATAAAGATTATGGTAGTGTTAATCCAGATACAGCTAATGCAGAGGCTATAAAAGCGCGTTTATTGGAATCTGGATGTTGGGCATTTATTAAGCAACGTCCTTACGATGTGATTGCTAACCCAAACAAATCGCCAAAAGCCATCTTTATTTCTGGTTATGCAACAGCGCCCTTGGCAGCCGATTTAGATTTTACCCTAAAAGGTAAAGAAAGAGAGCTACAAGCAGCTGTTACTGCATTAGGTAAACTTACATCAGGCAAGGTACATGTGGCGATTGGAAAATCTTCAACCTCACCGTTTGCTGGGTTGTCTGGAATTACTTTGCACAAAGTTTCTGGACCTCATCCATCAGGAAATGTTGGGACATTAATCAATAAAATTGATCCTGTAAATAAAGGTGAAGTCGTTTGGACCGTTAATGCGCAAGATTTAGTCATTATTGGCGAATTGCTTTTAACAGGTAAATTTAATGCAGAGCGTATCGTTGCTTTAGTTGGGTCTTCCATAGAAAAACCAAGATATTTTGTTGCTAAACTTGGTTGTGAAGTTGCTACCATTATCTATGATAAAGGGATTCCTCAAGATGCCAATGTAAGAATCATTTCAGGAAACGTATTAAGCGGAAAACACATAAAGCCAGATGGTTATTTAGATTATTACAGTAATGTAATTACCGTAATTCCAGAAGGTGACGATTATGAATTGTTTGGTTGGACCAAACCGGTTTTTAATAAAGTTTCAACCTCAAGAGCCTTAACGTTTTCATGGTTAAATCCTAAAAAAGAATACGAGTTAGATACCAATACCAATGGTGAACATAGAGCTTTCGTGACTACAGGTAATTACGAGGAAGTGTTTCCTTTGGATATTTACCCTATGCAAATCTTAAAAGCATGTATGTATAAAGATTTAGATGAAATGGAAGCTTTAGGCATGTATGAAGTGGCTCCTGAAGACTTTGCGTTAACAGAGTTTATTTGTGTGTCTAAACAACCACATCAAGATATTATAAGAAAGGGCTTGGACTTAATGCTTAAAGAGATAGGAGAATGAGTTTAAAAAGTAATTTACACAGTTTAAAGGAAAAGTATAAGGGCACTAAAATGGCGCCTGCGTTTAATGCGCTACATACTTTTTTATATACGCCAAATGATACCACGCACAATGGTACCCATATTAAGGTGGCAGACGATTTAAAGCGTACCATGAATACGGTTATATTAGCCATGCTCCCATGTTTGATATTTGGTATGTTCAATGCTGGTTATCAACATAACTTGGCAGTTGGTGATATTCAGGCAGTAACTTCTGGTTTTTTTAGTTCAGAATTTTGGACCTTAGATAATTTCATGATTGGTTTCTGGAAAATCATCCCATTGGTTATCGTTTCCTATGGTGTTGGTTTGGGCGTGGAGTTTTTATTCGCCGTTATTAAAAACCATGAGGTAGAGGAAGGGTATTTGGTAACAGGGATGCTTGTGCCACTTATTGTACCTATTGATATTCCATTATGGATGTTGGCCATTGCCGTTATATTTGGTGTTGTTATTGGGAAAGAAGTTTTTGGCGGTACCGGAATGAATATCTTAAATCCGGCATTAACTATTAGAGCCTTTTTATTCTTTGCTTATCCAACTTGGATGAGTGGTGATAAAGTATGGGTTGAAGGTGCGGTTCAAAGAACAAATGATATTGCTGCGGGGGCTAATTTAGATGCCATTTCTGGTGAAACGATTTTAGGAAGTTTAGCTCAAGGTAAAGAAATCGCATATTCGGTGTCTGATATGTTTCTCGGGTTTATTCCCGGTTCCATTGGAGAAACGTCCACATTACTCATTATTTTGGGAGGTTTGTTTTTAATCTTTACCAAAATAGGAAGCTGGAGAATTATGTTGTCATCGGCATTAGGAGCCATCGTTATGGGATTAATCTTCAATCAAGTGGTTAGTGCAGGGATTATCACGGAAAGCAGTAAATTTTATGGTTTAATGAGCACTCCTTTTTGGGAACATTTAATCATAGGAGGTTTTGCTTTTGGAGTTGTATTTATGGCAACAGACCCTGTAACGGCGTCACAAACTAATAAAGGAAAATGGTATTACGGATTTTTTATAGGATTCATATCCATTTTAATTAGAGTCTTTAACCCTGCTTACCCAGAAGGAGTGATGTTAGCCATTTTATTAATGAATGTATTTGCACCTACCATCGACCATTATATCATTCAAGGAAATATTAAACAGAGATTGAAACGTGTAAAAGTTAAAACAGCTTAATTATGGAAAATAGAACAGATAAAAATTCATATACCATTATTTTTGCCATTGTTATGGTTTTAGTTGTGGGCTCTGTTTTAGCATATGCAGCGTCTTCATTAAAAGGAAAGATTTCTGAAAACCAGCGTATTGAAAAGCAACAAAACATTTTGTATGCATTTGGTATCAATGAAAATGATGAAACTAGCGCCAATTTTGTGTCTGCTGATAAAGTGGCTGGTGAGTTTTCAAAATATGTTACCAAGCAATTGGTGATTCAAGATGGAAATGTAACAGAAGATGACCAAGCCTATTTGATAGATGTTAAAAAAGAAAAATCAGGTGCTAAAGATGATGCCTCGAAAAGACGTTTGCCATTGTTTGTTGGTGAAGTAGATGGTAAAACTATTTATGTAGCACCAATTCATGGTAAAGGACTTTGGGATGCTATTTGGGGTTATGTAGGAATGGACGAAAACATGGTGGTACAAGGCGCTTATTTTGACCACAAAGGTGAAACGCCAGGTCTTGGTGCCAATATTAAAGAACGTTTCTTTATGGATGATTTTATTGGCGAACACTTATTAGACGAATCTGGTGAATTTAGAGGCATTACAGTAGCTAAGGGAAATGCAGATCCTAAAAATGATAGAAAGACCGATAATGCCGTTGATGCTATAGCTGGTTCAACCATTACTGGTGATGGGGTTACTGCTATGATACGAAGTGACTTGAAGCTTTATGCTCCTTATTTTAAATCTTTAAAAAACAATTAACAACATGGGACTTTTATCAAAAAAAGACAGCAAATTAATACTGGATCCATTAACAGATAATAACCCAGTTACCATACAGGTGCTTGGTATTTGTTCGGCATTGGCTATTACGGCACAGTTAAAAGCATCTATTGTTATGGCGCTTTCAGTTATAGTGGTATTAGGAGTTGGTAATGTTGTTATTTCTTTAATGAGAAATATTATACCTTCTAAAATTAGAATCATTGTGCAACTAGTGGTGGTAGCTGCCTTAGTAATCATTGTAGACCAAGTTTTAAAAGCATATTCGTATGAACTAAGTAAAACCTTATCGGTTTTTGTTGGATTGATTATTACCAACTGTATCATCATGGGACGTTTTGAAGCATTTGCTTTGGCTAATGGGCCTTGGAAATCATTTCTGGATGGTATTGGTAATGCTGCGGGTTATGGCTTAATATTAATAATTGTTGGTTTTTTTAGAGAACTTTTGGGTTCAGGTACGTTATTAGGATTTAAAGTATTAGGAGACCCTATCGAAAAAACAGGTTTATATGCTTTAGGATATGAAAATAACGGTTTTATGTTATTGTCGCCAATGGCATTGATTGTTTTAGGAATTATCATCTGGATTCAACGTAGTAGAAATAAAGCTTTAATAGAAGACTAAAAAATTAGTTAGCAGTCACAGTATCCATTTTACAGAACTGAATACTTAAAACTGCGACTGAAAACTTAAAAGATATGGAACACATAGAATTATTTTTCAAATCAATATTTATAGATAACATGGTATTTGCTACATTCTTAGGGATGTGTTCTTATCTTGCGGTATCTAAAAAAGTAGCTACAGCAGTTGGTTTAGGTGCAGCAGTCATTTTTGTATTAGCTATTACAGTTCCTTTAAATTGGTTATTGGATCAATATTTATTACAACCAGGTGCTTTAAAATGGTTGGGTGCAGAATATGCCGATTACGATTTGAGTTTCTTATCATTCATCATGTTTATTGCAACCATTGCAACCATGGTACAATTGGTAGAAATCGTTGTTGAAAAATTTTCACCTTCTTTATACAATTCGTTAGGTATCTTTTTACCACTTATTGCTGTTAACTGTGCTATTTTAGGAGGCTCTTTATTTATGCAATCTCGAGAAATTCCAACCTTAGGATTGGCATTTAACTATGGTATTGCTTCAGGAATTGGTTGGTTTTTGGCTATCCTTGCCATTGCAGCCATTCGTGAAAAAATTAGATACTCTAATGTGCCACCAGCATTAAGAGGCTTAGGGATTACATTCATCATTACAGGATTAATGGCGATTGGATTTATGAGTTTTGGTGGGATGCTAACAGGAGGTGATGAACCTGCTGAAAAAGAAGTGAAAACCGTAAAGGTTGAAGATTCTACTAAAGATAAAACAGAAAAAGAGTTAGCTAATAACACTAAAATAATTGAATAATATGATGATTTTAGCAGTAGGGACATTAGGAACAATTATAGCTACGGTAACCGTATTTTTAATAATCACCATATTATTAGTGGCATTGTTATTAGTAGTAAAACAAAAATTATCGCCCTCAGGGCCAGTAAAGATCACCATTAATGGTGAAAGGGAAATAGAAGTAAGTTCGGGAGGTTCCTTACTTTCAACATTAGGAAACCAAAAAATATTTTTACCATCCGCTTGTGGTGGTGGTGGTACGTGTATTCAATGTGAATGTCATGTACTTTCTGGAGGTGGTGAGGCATTGCCTACTGAAACCCCGCACTTCACACGTAAAGAATTACAGCATGGAGCACGTTTGGCATGTCAGGTTAAAGTAAAACAAGACATGAATATCACTATTCCTGAAGAGGTTTTTGGTATTAAAAAATGGGAAGCAACCGTTGTGCGTAATTATAATGTGGCGTCGTTTATCAAGGAATTTGTTGTTGAAATTCCAGAAGATATGGGCTATAAAGCTGGAGGTTATATTCAAATAGAAATACCTGCATGTGAAGTGAAGTATTCAGATATGGATATTACAGCACATCCTGAAGAACATGAAACCCCAGATAAATTCCAAGCTGAATGGGATAAATTTGGTTTATGGTCATTAGTTATGAAAAATAACGAAACGGTTGAAAGGGCTTATTCTATGGCGTCTTACCCAGCAGAAGGGCGTGAAATCATGTTAAACGTTCGTATTGCTACACCACCATGGGATAGAAATAAAAACGGATGGATGGATGTCAATCCAGGAGTAGCATCATCTTATATATTTAATCAGAAAAAAGGTGATAAAGTGACTATTTCCGGACCTTACGGTGAGTTCTTTATCAATGAGTCTAATTCTGAAATGTTGTATGTTGGTGGTGGTGCTGGTATGGCTCCAATGCGTTCTCACTTATATCATTTATTCAAAACCTTAAAAACAGGAAGAAAAGTAACTTACTGGTATGGTGGACGTTCTAAACGTGAGTTGTTCTACTTAGACCATTTTAAACAATTGGAAGATAGTTTCCTTAATTTTAAATTCTATTTGGCATTATCTGAACCTTTACCAGAGGATAATTGGAAAGTAAAAGCAGACATTGATGCGCCTGGAGATGGTTTTGTTGGGTTTATACATAATTGTGTGATTGATAATTATTTAAGCAAACACGAATCGCCTGAAGATATTGAATTGTATTTCTGTGGACCGCCGTTAATGAACAAAGCAGTTCAAAAAATGGGAGAAGATTTTGGTATCCCAGATGAACACATACGTTTTGATGACTTTGGAGGATAATCTAAAATATTCATTATAACAAGAAACCCAACACAGAATGTGTTGGGTTTCTTGTTTAAGATGCTTGAATAATTTAAAGTAAAACGTCTTTTAGTTTATATCTGGGCTTGTCATTTTCATATTCAAATAATTTAGAATAATCCATGACATTTGGAATATTATCCAATCTGCAAAGAAATACTATAACAGCACTTAAGCCATCAAATAAAACATCTTTGCTAGTTGGATTTTTAGGTTTGCTGTTTTTATGATGAATAGGTAATTGATAGCCACATGCTTTTAAAAAGATGGCTTCAATTTTTAATAATTCTAAAGGTGAATAGCCATTAAATTTTCTGCCAAGCGATTCATGAACTTGTCCAACATAATTTAGTTTCAATGAGCCATGATGGTCTGATAAATGTTTCCAACTATCCGTATTATCTAAAATATTGCCAACAGCACATTGTTTACAACATTCAGGATGTAGTTCATGGTTGTGAAATGCTATATATAGTTTTTTTATGGCCTGCTCTAAACGACTTGAAGTTTCCATTTTTTATTTCTAAGATATAAAAAAAATGGCAATTTATTATTTCGGAATTTCATTTATATCATTCAAATTAAATTTGAGTTCTTCAAAACTAATAAACCCATTTAAGATATCATTGTTATTTCAAAAGTACTTCTAGCTAGTTATTTTCTTTTCTTAATACTTCTAAAGGCGTATTTTTAATAACACTCCTGCTATTGGCTAGACCAATGCCAACCACTAAAAGTGTAATCAAAGGAAACAGAACAACAAAGGGAATAATGGAAGGTGTAAAGGGTGTTTCAAAAATCCACAATGCCAATAATTGACTGCTTACCAAAGAGAGTAAAATGCCCGTCAAGCTACCAATGATTCCCAAGTAAGTATATTCCAAGGCTATCATTTTAAGTATCTGACTGCTTTTGGCACCTAGAGTTCGGAGCAATACACTTTCCCTAATCCGTTGGTGTTTACTGGTACGCACGGCACCAATCAGCACAATAATCCCTGTAAGGATACTAAAGAATGCCATAAAATTGATAATCCAACCAATTTTATCCAACAGTTTTTCAACCACATTTAATATTTGTCTCAGATCCAAAATAGAAACATTGGGAAACTTAGTTACCAATTCCTGTTGTAAAATAGCAGAAGCCTGTTCGTTCGGAACATAGGTGGTAATCACTCTAAATTGGGGAGCATTTTCCAAAACACCTCTTGGGAACAACACGGTAAAATTCGGTTGCATCGTGCTCCAATCAACCGATCTAATGCTACCCACAACCGTATTAATTAAAACACCTTGTACATTAAAGGTAATGTTGTCACCAACGGCTACTTGGGTATCTTCAACAAAATTATCACTTACCGAAATAGGAACTAAATCGGTCGAGGTTACCTCAGGAGTAAATGTACCTGATTGTAATGTTTCTGAGGCCATAAGCGTATTGCGATAGGTAACACGAAATTCGTGGCTTAATACCCATCTGCGAATTGTGGAGGTTCTGTCCTCACGTATTTCGTTCACGGTTTTTCCGTCAATGCTGTGAATACGCATGGTTACAATAGGAATGTTGTCTACCAAAGGATAGGCTTTATCAGTAATGAGGGAGGCAACTTGGTCTGTTTGTTCATTTTGAATATCGAGTAATATCATATTTGCACTATTGGCTTTCCTTTCAATAGATGCTTGCGCCAACAATAGATTCTTACTAAAAAACAATGTACTAATCAAAAACGTTCCTACGCCAATGGTCATTACTAATACAAGGGTTTGGTTTTTTGGACGATACAAATTCAGCATACTTGTTCGAGCCACAAATCCCCAGGAATGGGGAAAGAATTTTTTTATCGCTTTCATAAAACCATGGGCTATGCCACCCAATATTAAAAAGGTTACGATGATCCCAATAAGAAAGGCAAAAGCGAAGGTGATATCTTTTAACAACCAGTATGCAAACAAAAAAATAAAAGAAAATATGGCAACCAATACAAGCAACCCAGCTTTTATTGACTTCGAATTGTTATTTTCCTCAATACGAAGTGTCTGTAATGGCGACGTGTATATAGTGCCAATCAACGGGTATAAGGCAAATAAAATGGACATAAAAACACCGAGTAATATACCCGAGTAAATGGCCGTGGGGACGAATGCTATTTGAACTTCTACAGGTAATAAGCCTTGCAAAATCAAAGGAAACAATTGTTGCAACAATAATCCAACCAATGTTCCAATAAAGCCACTCACTAAGCCTACAAAACCAATTTGAAGGAGGTAGATTAAAAAGGTTTGTTTTTTGGTGGCTCCCAAACATTTTAAGATTGCTATAGATCGTAGTTTTTCTTTAATATAAATATGAACCGCGCTGGCAATACCCACGCAACCCAATAACAACGCGATAAAGGCGACAAGATTAAGAAACTTACCAAAATTGTCGTAGCGTCTTCCCAACCTTTCACTGGTTGTTGTATGAATGTCCAAATCAGCGTCTATGGCATGTAGCCTATCACCTAGACTTTCATTTAGCAGCTCAAGGTCCGTTTCGGGTTTGGCCACAAAATAAAACTCATAATCCAACCGACTACCTGTTTGTACAAGTCCTGAAGCCTCGATATAACTATAGGGAATAACTACGGGTGGTGCAATTGAACTGGACAAAGAATTACTGCCCGCTATCGATTTTAAGGCACCTCCAATTGGCAATGTGGCGTTTCCTATTTTTATAGTATCTCCCACCTTGAGTCCAAATTGTAGCATTAGCGTAGCATCAACCAATGCCGTTCCTTGTTCTTGGTAGGTAGAGGCAGCTGTTACTGGTTCGGTTTCCATAGCACCATAAAAAGGAAAATCGCCTTCAATACCTCGTACTTGTGCCAACTTTGACCCTTCTTGATTTGGAAAAGCCACCATGGAAGCAAAACTAATTTCACGGGAATCGAAACCTCCCAATGAATCCATAATGGCAACTAAACTATCGGTGGGGGCTTTATCACTATCAATCTTAAAATCACTTCCCATTAAAGATTTGGACTGAGAGGCAATATTACGTTTTAGATTGTCGCTAAAGGATTGTATGGAAACTAGTGCGGCTATTCCCAATACAATCGAGGCCATAAAAAGCATTAACTTTTTCCAGCTGGCTTTACCATCGCGCCATGCCATTTTTAATAGCCAACCTAATCCTGCTTTTGAAATATTTGTTTTTCTATCCATTAAGCCAATGTGATATTTTCAACAATGCGTCCACTTTTAAGTTTAAGGATGTGCTTGGTTTTTTGTGCCAGTTCTATGTCGTGGGTTACAATGATTAGGGTTGTGCCTAATTCTTTATTAAGTTCGAACAGCAGCTGAATCACTTTTTCCCCAGTTTCAGCATCAAGATTTCCAGTGGGCTCATCGGCAAATAGTATGGTCGGACTATTGGAAAACGCTCTTGCTAATGCCACCCGCTGTTGTTCTCCTCCCGATAATTGTGAAGGATAATGATGTGAACGGTCGGCAAGTCCTACTTTTTCCAAAAGTTCCATAGCTTTTTTGCTGGCAAGTTTATTACCTTGGAGTTCTAGTGGTACGGCGACATTCTCTAAAGCCGTTAGTGTTGGCAACAACTGAAAATCCTGAAAAATAAAGCCTACCTTTTGGTTGCGAAGTTGGGCACGATCATCTTCACTTAAATTGCTGGTTTCAGTGTTGCAAAGTTCGATGGTACCAGAATCGGGTTGGTCTAACCCGGCACACAACCCCAGTAATGTAGTTTTTCCACTTCCTGAAGGGCCTACTATAGAAAAAGTATCCTTAGCCTCTACTGAGAAACTGATATCCTTGAGAATGGTGAGTTTTTTTGAACCACTGAAATAACTTTTCCCTAAGTTATTAACGTTTAATATCTTTGTCATGAATTTTTTAGGGTGTATTTTTATATATCCGACAAATTAGAAAAATGATTTTAAATATGTCTTCCAAAGCTATGAGAATCCTGTTAATCTTTTGTTATATTTTATTGTTGATTACCAGTACATCATGTCGTGAAACAAACGATAAAAACACGCCAACTTCCAGTGATGACGTAGAGGTTGCAGATAGCTTGCAAGCTACAATATCTAAAGATAAGGTTATTTTATGTTTCGGAAACAGTTTAACTGCCGGTATGGGATTAGATGTAGAGGAAGCCTTTCCAGCTGTAATACAACACAAATTGGATTCGTTGGGTTTATCCTATAAGGTTATAAACGCTGGTATAAGTGGAGAAACCACGGCAGGCGGGAAAAATAGAGTAGAGTGGATTCTGAATCAAAAAGTGGATATTTTTGTATTAGAACTTGGTGCCAATGACGGTTTGCGTGGGATTCCACCCAATGAAACAAAAAATAATTTGCAGGCTATTATTGATGTCGTTAAAGAAAAAAATCCCGATACAGAGATTATTTTGGCAGGCATGCAAATGCCCCCAAACTTAGGGGAAGATTACACCACAAAATTCAAGACTATTTTTCCAGAATTAGCAGAGAAAAATAATATAAAACTTATTCCTTTTTTACTTGAGAATGTAGCAGGTATTCCAGAATTGAACCAAGGTGATGGTATTCATCCCACTGTACAAGGTCAAAAAATATTAGCAGAAAATGTGTGGGTGGTATTAAAGGACATACTATAAGTTAAAACTGATCAAGAACTTTTCTTTGCTTAAAAGACTAAAGGCACAAAAAACTTAAATACCAAAATCAATAAAACCACCGAAATCAAATTCAAAATCAACCCTATTCTTGCCATGTCATTTATTTTAACATATCCACTAGCAAAAACGATGGCATTAGGTGGTGTTGCCATAGGCAGCATAAATGCACAACTGCTGGCTATAGTGACTGGAATTAATAAATAAAGAATCGGAATATTCAATCCAATAGCGATACCAGCCACCACAGGGGCCAAAACGGCTGTAAGTGCAACATTGCTCATTAATTCGGTCATAAACAACATCAAGGTAATAAGTAATGCCGCCATTAAAAGGATGCTAATCTGACTGGTAGAAATTGAGGTAGCAATTATTTCTATGATGCCGCTTTCAGACATGCCATTAGCTAGAGCCAAACCCCCTCCAAATAAAATTAAGATACCCCAAGATAGTTTTTGGGTGTCGTTCCAATTCAATATAAAATCACCTTGTTTTAAATTAAAGGGAATCGTAAAAAAGGCCAAAGCTCCAAAAATACTTATCATGGTATCAGAGAGGCCCAATCCCGGAATTAACGAATTAATGGGAACTCTAAAAATCCATAAAAAAACCATGATACTAAATATTATAAGCACCTGTTTTTCCTTAGCTGATGTTTTTCCAAGCTTTATTAACTCGGCATTAATAACATCTTTTGATGCATTAAAAACAAGTCCTTTACTTGGAAACATCCACTTCACCATCACAAAGTAAATAATAGTAATTAGAATGATTGAAATCGGTAAACCTATCAGCATCCATTTAAAAAAGGATACTTCAATTTGGTATACATTCTCTAATAAGCCTATTAGAACAGAATTTGGGGGTGTGCCAATAACAGTAGCAATGCCGCCTGCATTTGCCGAAAACGCGATGCCTAGCATTACACTAAGAGCAAAATTCTGGTCTTTTTTGGTATACCCGTCCGCATCATCCATCAAAAGGGATATCACCGACATGGCAATGGGAAGCATAACCACGGCACAAGCCGTATTGCTAATCCACATACTCATAAATCCAGTAGCAATCATAAAACCAAGAATTACTTTATTAGGACTAGTGCCCGTTTTTTTTATAATGGTTAAGGCAATGCGTCTATGAAGATTTACTTTTTCTATGGCCAGTGCCAATACAAAACCACCAAAAAACAGGAAAACAATCGGACTTCCGTAATTAGCACCAACATCATCAATGCTCATAACCTTAAAGAGTGGAAATAGTAAAAGAGGTAATAAAGAAGTTACCGAAATGGAAACAGCTTCTGTAATCCACCAGCAAACCATCCATAAACCAATGGCAATGACGGTATCTGCTTTTTCAGATAACATTTCAAAGGGTAAAAACTGAACAATTAAAAACAGAATTGGGCCTAAAAAAAGACCTATTTTTTTTGAAGTAGGATGTTTTGGCATGTACTTATTACGTTGGTTTAGCGATTTTAAAGTTACACATTTCTAGCTTTCCCAAGTAAAGAGCGATTCAATTTGTGAATGTATTATTTGTAAAATCATGGTTTATTGTATTTTTGTAACATGAGCAAACCACTTAATCAACAAGAATTGCACAATCTTGCCATGAACCATGTTGGCAAAGATTTAGAAACGCGTGGATTTGAGTTTATAGCCATTAACAGTAAACTTAAAAAGCACCCACAGTTTGTATGCATGGATAAGAACAAACAGTATTATTTTGTGATAGTAAGGGCCGTTATGCTGCCAGAGAATCCAAATAATTACGATATTCTTTGGATGGAATCATTTAAAGAACATGCAAGGGAAAACGATGCTAAAGTGTTATATGCAGGCGTTGGTGTTGGAAACCCTGATGGAGACCATTTGCCCATTTATTTAAATGAAGAATACTTAATAGAATACAACGGTATTCAAGTTTTAGAAACCAATCTGAACTGATTTGATATTTTTGCGCAGGCAGGCATCTAATTAATTAAATCATAAAAACCAAATGAACAGAATCTTTACTTTATTAATTTTTGTATGCTGTTTATCTTGTAATAAAAATATTAAAAACACGAAGCTTTCGGGAGCGGTTTTTGGTACGACTTACAATATCACGTATCATTCTGAAATTAATTTTGAAAAGCAATTTGACAGCTTGTTTAGAGTTATTAACCAATCCATGTCAACATACATAGACGATTCTGATATTTCAAAAATCAATAGAAATGAATCAGTAAAAATTGATGAACATTTTATAAAAGTTTTTGAAGCCTCTAAAGTTATTCATCAATTTACCGAAGGTGTTTTCGACCCAACCATTGGTGATGTGGTTAACGCTTGGGACTTTGGACCAGAAGGAAAAATAGTGAATCTTGATAGTCTTAAAATTGATAGTTTAATGGTATCTGTTGGTTTTGATAGAGTAAAACGTTTAGAAAACAGTATTATTAAGGACGACCCAAATGCTTTTATCGATTTTAATGCCATTGCTAAAGGTTATGGTGTTGATGTTATTGGTGAGTTTTTAGAAAGCCAACATGTTGAAAATTATTTGGTTGAAATAGGCGGTGAAATAAGAGCCAAAGGTGTGAATATTGAAAAAAACCAAGAGTGGAAAGTGGGAGTTGAAATGCCGCATTTCGATGGTACACAATCCATTTTAAAAGCCATTTCACTCAAAGATGAATCCATGGCGACTTCTGGCACTTACAGAAAATTTAAAGTAGATGAAAATGGTAAACGCTATTCGCATATTATTGATACCAAAACGGGTTATCCAAGTGCGACTAATTTATTGAGTATTTCAGTTATTGCAGAGAATTGTATGATGGCTGATGGTTATGCAACGGCTTTTAAGGCTATGGGTATTGAAAAAGTAAAAGCGTTTTTACAACAGCATCCGGAACTTAAAGTGTTCTTGATTTTTGAAAATGATAAACAAGAATTAGAGACCTTATTGCTTAATGGGTTTCCTGAAAATTAATTGTCATTGACCTCGGCGAATCTTCGATTTGTGAAAAGAGGAATCTATTAATATAATAAAAGGATAATATTTATTAGATTCCTGCCTTCGCAGGAATGACAAATTACTTATAAACCACAGGAATGATTTCGCCTTTTGCCAAACAATATTTGGTAATGTCTTCTTCTGAAAGTTTAGAAGTATAATCAACTTCTTCAACTTTAAAACCAATAGATCTTAATTTATTAAAATAATCTAAGCCATAGATGCGTACATGATCGTATTGTCCAAAAATTTTAGAACGCTCTTTTTTGTCAGTAATGGTATTGTCTTCAAAAGTGGTTTTTCTGGATACATCTTGCGGAATTTGAAAAATGCCCATGCCTCCAATTTTCATAACTCTATACAGTTCTTGCATTGCTTTGGTGTCATCTGGAATGTGTTCCAATACATGATTACAAAGTATGACATCAAAACTATTATCTTCAAAAGGAAGATTACAAATGTCTGCTTTTACATCGGCCAGTGGAGAATTTAAATCCGTTGTGGTGTAATCCAAATTTTCCATGGATTTAAATCGTTTGTAAAAAGCCTGTTCGGGTGCAAAGTGGAGAACTTTTTTATGGGAAGTAAAAAAATCCGTTTCATTTTTTAGGTATAGCCACAATAATCGGTGTCTTTCCAAACTTAATGTGGAAGGCGATAATACATTAGGGCGTTGTTTTCCATATCCATACGGAAGAAAGGTTTTGAAATGTTTGCCGTCTATAGGGTCGGTAAACTTATTTCCTTTTAAGAAAAAGGCCAAAATAGGACGAGTAAGATAGCTCAACCTAATGAGAAGAGGCCTAGGTATTGTATTTAGAAGAAGTTTGAAAAGTTTTTTTGACACGAATTTCACAAATTTTCACAAATCACTATAAAACAATTCTTTTATAGTTTAAACTGTCTTCACCAAAATTAATCAAAAGTCCTAGTTTTAATTTAGAAATAGCTAGATAGTTTAAAGTTTGCTTGATGTTTGCGGGATGAAGACAACTAATAGCCTTAAGTTCTAGAATAATTTTATCCTCAATAATAAAATCAGCCTTATATTTATGTGGCAATAAATTGCCTTTATAATTTATATCAAACGTCTTTTCTCTTGAATAATTAATATTATTGTCAACAAATTCGATTTCTAACGCGTCACTGTAAACAATTTCATTAAATCCTTTCCCTAATTCTCTATGAACTTCCATGCAAATACCTATTATTTTATAGGATTCTTCTCTATAAATTAATGACTCATTTAATTTGTGGAAATTAGTGAAATTAGTGTGAGAATTAGTCCTGTCATTATAATTCTAAAGCACTAATGCTTTTTGTCTAAATTCCTCCTCTTCATTAGAAATAATACCCAACGCATCATGAACATAAGCAAACGTGGAAAGGATTTCTGGATTTCCATCAATAATAGCAACGTCATGTTCAAAATGCACACTTGGTTTACCGTCTAAAGTTACAATGGTCCAGCCGTCTTTAAGTTGTTTTACGCGGTGAGTTCCCATATTAATCATGGGTTCTATGGCAACTACCATGCCTTCAATAAATTTCTTTCCTTTACCTCGTTTTCCGTAGTTTGGCATTTCTGGGTCTTCATGCATTTTTCTTCCTAAGCCATGACCAACTAATTCCCTTACCACACCATAACCATGATCTTCACAATATTTTTGAATGGCATAGCCAACATCGCCAACTCGATTATTTATTTTAAATTCCCTAATACCAGCATACAATGATTCTTTGGTAACTTGAATAAGTTTTTTCGTTTCTGGGGCTACTTCGCCTATTTCAAAAGTGTAAGCGTGGTCGCCATAAAATCCATTTTTTAAAGCACCACAGTCTATAGACACGATATCACCTTCCTTTAACGGGATATTTGTTGGTAAACCATGAACAACAGCTTCGTTAACACTGCATAGTAAGGTGGAAGGGCAGTCATACAAACCTAAAAAACCAGGAAGGGCATCTTGAGCCCTTATAAAATCTTCAGCAAGTTTGTCCAGTTGCTTGGTAGTGACACCAGGTTTAATCTCTTTGGCGAGCATTCCCAATGTTTTTGATACGATTAAGGCGCTTTCGCGCATTAATTCAATCTCTTCTCTTGTTTTTACTACAATCATCTTTTAAAAAATAAAGGCAAAGATACTTAAAATTAAAATGTTTGGAATTTTGAATGTGTATTGGGTTTATAATTCTTTTGAAGTGCAGAAAACTATTTTAAAAAATCGAAAAATCCTTTCTTCTTTTCTAATGAAATAGGACGCTCATCCGAATTTATAAGCAAATGGTATATTTCGCCCCAACCTAAAAATCCGCCAATGTTTCTATCATCAATAAATAAATCGGCATGTATTTTTCTGCTAAAAGAGCCGTCAAATTCTTCTTCTGGAAAACTTTTATTTACGGCATAAAAAAAGATACCATGTGATTCGCAAAATGCGACGGCTTCATCTAATTTATCGCCACTTCGATAGGTCCATAAGATAAGACGATGCCCCTCTTTTTGAAGTTTTTGTAAGGTTTCAAAAGCGAAAAGCATGGGTTTGCCGATTTTTGGATAGGCATCTTCAACGATGGTTCCATCAAAATCAACTGCTATTACAAGTCCGCCATTAAAATTCATCAATCTGGGTATGATTTTATTGTAAAGTTATAAATTTTCACCTAAAATCTAAACTAATGAATGTCTGGTCATTGCTTTTGGTTGTTCTACACCCATTAATTTAAGAATAGTAGGAGCAATATCTCCTAAAACACCATCTTGAATACGGTTTAAATCGTTATCAATTAAAATAATTGGGACAGGGTTTGTTGTATGGGCCGTATTTGGAGAGCCATCTGGGTTAATCATGGTCTCACAATTACCATGGTCTGCAATAAGCAGTGTTGTATAGCCATGATTCAATGCTGTAGTTACAACCTCTTTAACGCAGATATCTACAGCTTCGCAAGCTTTAATAGCAGCTTCCATAACACCTGTATGCCCAACCATATCGCCATTTGCAAAGTTTAAACACACAAAATCCACTTCGCCTTTTTCAAGTTCAGGAATTAAAGCATCTTTTAATTCAAAAGCACTCATTTCAGGTTTCAAATCGTACGTAGCCACTTTAGGTGAATTTCTTAATATTCTGGTTTCACCTTCAAAAGGAATTTCTTGTCCGCCAGAAAAGAAAAACGTTACGTGAGGGTATTTTTCCGTTTCGGCAATTCTGATTTGGGTTTTATTGTTTTTTGATAAAACCTCACCCAAAGTCTCTGTTAAATTGTCTTTATTGAATACAACCTTCACATTTTTATAGGTATCGTTATAATTGGTAAGCGTTACATAATATAAATTAAGCTTGTGCATATTATGTTCGTGAAAATCTTGTTGTGATAAGGCTTCTGTAAGCTCGCGACCGCGATCTGTTCTAAAGTTGAAGAAAATAATAACATCATCTTCTTTTACGGAAGCAATCGGATTGTTGTCAGCATCAACAGCAATAATAGGTTTTATAAACTCATCGGTAATGTCATTTGCATAATTACTTTCAATAGATGCTACAATATTCGATGACTTTTCACCAATACTATTTACAATAGCATCATAAGCTAGTTTAACACGTTCCCAACGTTTATCTCTGTCCATGGCGTAATAACGACCTGTAACGGTAGCCAGTTTTGTAGGTGTGTTAATTAAATTATTTTGTAAATCCGAAACAAAGCTAGCACCAGATTTTGGGTCTACATCACGACCATCAGTAAAGGCATGGATATATGTTTTTTTTAACCCAAAGTCGTTTGCTGCCTCAACCAAACCATATAAATGAGAGAAGTGGGAGTGTACCCCGCCATCACTAAGTAAGCCAAGAAAATGAACACTTTTATTATTGTTTTTGGCATAATTAAAAGCATCAACCAATACTTTTTCGGTATTTAATGTTTTGTTTTGAACAGCCAGATTAACCTTTACCAAATCTTGATACACAATACGACCAGCACCCAGATTCATATGTCCTACTTCGCTATTTCCCATTTGACCTTCTGGTAAACCTACATGTAAGCCGTCGGTACGCAAGGATGCATTTGGATATTTGGTATATAAAGAATCTATAAAAGGGGTGTTGGCATTATCTATGGCCGATACTTTTGGGTCTGGTGATTTTCCCCAGCCATCAAGAATCATAAGGATGACTTTTTTGTTCATTTTTATAAGAATTTTGTAATGCAAAAATACGGAAGTTCGAGACAATAGCCTTAAAAAGTAGGCACAAAAACAGAGGGATTAATGCTTTTTAAGAGTGAAATAAAATAAAGTTTTTTTAAACGGTTATATGATAAAAAAACTTTAAAAAATAACATTTAAGTAGTGTACTCTAATTTTTAAACATACTGCTATCTTTTCAATAGTCTAAATATTTTTATGCTTGGAAAAAGGAGCCATTTTCTGTTGTATACAAAAGTAAGTATCTGATATAGCTTGCTTTTATAATCTGAAGTAGACAAAAATTTATTTAAAGGGTAAGCCCCAATAAGTTTAAGATCGGATAATATTTCTTTTAGCATTGAAATATTCAAATTAGTTTTGACAAACCTACTGATTAAAATAAACGCATAGTGTTGTTGTTTTACATCTATGCGTTGAAAGACCTTTTTGTTAGTAATGCCTTCGCTAATTAGATCCTTTTTGAGTTCACCTAATTTATGGATTGCAAAACACATATCTTCCATATGTGTTTTAACGTGCTCCATTGATTTTTTTCTAGTAATTGAATTAATAGATTTTCTATACCTATAAACATCATAATCTACACGAGCTATTCTTTGAGCTTTGCTTATGAGCGTTGGCGTGAAGTAGGAATCTTGTAAAAACTTTCTATTGTAGAAACTGAATTTATTATCTAAATAGAAAGACCTTTTAGTTATGTACCACCATACTTCTGGCATATAATTGTATGTTGCCATGAAATCAATGCCATTATAAATATTATCTACTTCAATGTCTTTGTTTGTGTGTTTTGAGTCTACTTGGTTGCTATCCGTAACATTTTTGGATTTAAAACCAATGACATCTAGGCTATGTTTTTCAATTAACGTAATTAAAGTGGCCAACGTGTTTCTAGCTATATAATCATCTCCATCTAAAAAATAAATATACTTACCTTTTGAGAGGTCGACTCCTAAATTTCTAGATGCTCCTAAGCCGCTATTTTTTTGAGATTTTAGAAGTATATTGGAATGCTTTTCTGTAATCTGTAATACTTTTTTTTCAGTATCATCTGTAGATCCGTCGTTTATTAATATGATTTCAAATTCATGGAGTTGTAAATCCTGGTTGTAACAACTTGTTATACAAGTTTCTATATAGTTTCCAACATTGTAAGCTGGAATAATTATACTTAACTTCATAGTTAAATATAATTATTTTTTTTGTTTTAAACTTTCTATAAAATTGATGGCGAACATTTAAAAATTGATAAATCCATTGTTGATTACCAATAAATCCAAATAAAAAAGCTGCCAAAAATAAATTTGACAGCTTTTAAATTATAAGAATAAAAGGAATTTAATCTTCTTTTCTATCTTCTCTAGGTCTTCTATCATCACGACGGTTATCACGTCCGCGATTATCACGACTTCCACCTCTATTATCACGTCCACCACGGTCGTTATTCTCTCTTGGTGGTCTTGCAACATAACCTTCTGGTTTTTCCAATAATGCTTTACGGGATACTTTTTCTTTACGGGTTTTTGGATCAACACCAAAATACTTCACATTAAAAACATCGCCCATATTAACTACATCAGTAACATTCTCGGTACGCTCCCAAGCTAGTTCGCTTACGTGCAATAATACTTCGTTTCCTGGAGCATCTAAATATTCTACTACAGCACCAAAATCAAGCATTTTAATCACTTTTACTTCATACGTTCCGCCAACTTCTGGTTTGAACATTAACGAGTCGATTTTAGCTAACACAGCATCAATACCAGCTTGATTGGTTCCTAATATTTCAACAATACCTTCTTCGGTAATTGGGTCTTCATTAATAACAATCGTAGTTTTAGTTGCTTTTTGTAATTCTTGAATTACTTTTCCACCAGGACCAATTAAGGCACCAATAAATGCATTAGGAATGACACGTGTAATCATTTTAGGAGCATGTGGTTTCACATCGGCATTTGGTTGCGCAATGGTTTCAACCAGTTTTCCTAAAATGTGTAATCTTCCAGCTTGTGCTTGTTTTAAAGCATTTACTAAAATTTCATAAGAAAGACCTTTTACCTTGATGTCCATTTGGCAAGCAGTAATACCATCGGCAGTACCAGTTACCTTAAAGTCCATATCACCTAAATGATCTTCATCACCTAAAATATCAGACAACACTGCGTATTTTCCAGTTTCAGCATCAGAAATTAATCCCATGGCAATACCAGAAACCGGTTTTTTCATTTGAACACCAGCATCCATTAACGCCATTGTACCAGCACAAACTGTTGCCATAGATGAAGAACCGTTAGATTCTAATACCTCAGACACGACTCTTACTGTGTAAGGACAATCGGCAGGAACCATGTTTTTTAAGGCACGTTGTGCCAAATTCCCATGTCCTACTTCACGACGAGACGTTCCTCTTAAAGGTTTCGCTTCACCAGTTGAAAAAGGTGGGAAGTTATAATGTAAATAGAAACGCTCTTCGCCTTCAAACGATGGCATATCTATTTGGTTTGCTTCTCTAGAAGTTCCTAAAGTAACGGTTGCTAAAGCTTGAGTTTCTCCACGGGTAAATATGGAAGAACCATGAACAGATGGTAAATAATCTACCTCACACCAAATAGGTCTGATGTCCGTTGTTTTTCTTCCATCCAAACGTAAACCTTCATTCAACGTTAAATCCCTAACCGCTTTCTTTTCCGCTTTGTAGAAATACTTAGAAACTAAATCTCCAAAATCGGCTAATTCTTCTTCAGTAAATGTTGCCTTTACTTCTTCTTTAATCGCTTGAAAAGCAGCACTGCGTTCATGTTTTGCTGAAGCAGCTCTTGCTACGGCATACACTTTATCATAGGTTAAAGCTTCCACTTTTTTTGCTAAAGCCTCATCTTCACGTTCTGCCTCATAAGTACGAGTTTCTTTTTTACCAAAAGCTTCTGCTAATTTTATTTGAGCAGCACATTGTACTTTAATAGCGTCATGTGCAAACTTAATGGCTTCAACCATTTCTTCTTCGGAAATCTCATGCATTTCACCTTCAACCATCATGACTGAATCTGCTGAAGCACCAATAACCATATCCAATTCAGAAACTTCTAATTGAGCTCTTGTAGGATTGATAATTAATTGACCGTTTATACGACCCACTCTCACTTCTGAAATTGGACATTCAAAAGGAAAATCAGATAATTGAATGGCAGCAGAAGCGGCTAATCCAGCCATAGCGTCTGGCATAACGTCGTCGTCATGAGACATTAACTGAATCATTACTTGTGTTTCTGCGTGGTAATCTTTTGGGAATAGCGGACGTAATACACGATCTACTAAACGCATGGTTAATACTTCGCCGTCACTTGGTCTAGCTTCTCTTTTAAAGAAACCGCCTGGATAACGACCCGAAGCAGCGAATTTTTCGCGATAATCTACCGTTAATGGTAAAAAGTCTATACCTGGACTTGCATCATAGTTAGATACAACTGTACACAAAAGCATACATTTTCCTGATTGTACAACAACAGAACCGTGGGCCTGTTTTGCTAATTTTCCGGTTTCGATGGAAATTGTGCGTCCATCACCAAGGTCAATGACCTCTCTAAAAACTTTTGGAATCATAAATTTTTTAATTCTAATTAAACAATGGTCGTTGTGTTGTTGTGTGTAGTTGTTGTGTGACCAATGAAAAACTATAATAAGCTTCTTCTATTTTACGTCATTGCGAAGCAAATTTTTAATTTGCTGTGGCAATGTGTTTCTTTTAAAAAGATTACCACGTCGTTACACTCCTCGTAATGACACTGTAACTATGTTATCTCTAAAACAAAAAAGAGGCTAAAAAGCCTCTTTTTATTATTTTCTTAATCCTAATTCTTTTACTATCGCACGATATCTTAAGATATCTTTCTTAGTTAAGTAATCTAGTAAGCTTCTTCTTTTACCTACTAATTTTACTAACGAACGCTCTGTATTATAATCTTTACGATTCTTTTTTAAGTGTTCTGTTAAGTGATTAATTCTGTGCGTAAATAACGCAATTTGACCTTCAGCAGAACCGGTATCGTTTTTTCCTTTGCCGTGTTTTGTGAAGATTTCTTCTTTTACTTCTTTTGCTAAATACATGCTAATATTATTGTAAATAATTGTTATGTACACGAAAGTCTATCTTTCGAGCGGCAAATATAGTAAAATTTAATGATTTGCAAGCCATTTAAATAAAAAGACCTGAAGGTTTGAAAACCAATCAGGTCAATACGTTGTATTATTATTTTAAGCTCTTAAAGGCTTATTCAAAATTAAATCTAAGTACTGGTTCACTTTATCTTTTAGCTCTTTTCTAGGGGTAATAAAATCCAAGAAGCCATGTTCTAACAAAAATTCAGAGGTTTGAAATCCTTCAGGTAATTCTTTACCCGTAGTGTCCCTCACAATTCTAGGGCCAGCAAAGCCTATCAAGGCACCAGGTTCAGCAATATTAATATCGCCCAACATAGCGAAAGATGCTGTAGTGCCTCCTGTGGTGGGGTCTGTGCACAAAGAAATATAGGGGATGCCTGCCTCTGCCAATTGTGCCAGTTTTACGGATGTTTTAGCCAATTGCATTAATGACAAAGCAGCTTCCATCATACGGGCACCACCAGATTTTGAAATAACCAATAAAGGAATATTGTTTTTTAAGGAATAGTCTGCTGCTCTCGCAATTTTTTCACCTACAACACTTCCCATGGAACCACCAATAAAAGCAAAATCCATACATGCTATCACCAAATCTTTTCCTTTGGATTTACCAACAGCAGCGCGAACCGCATCCTTCAATTTTGTTTTTTCTTGAGCAGCTTTTAGCCTATCAGGATATTTTTTGGTATCGACAAATTTTAGAGGGTCTTTAGACTCTAAATTGGCATCTAGTTCTTTAAAATTGTTATCATCAAAAAGAATTTCAAAATATTCGTGACTTCCAATGCGTACGTGATAACCATCCTCTGGGCTTACATAGAAGTTCTTTTCCAGTTCTTCTGCATCAACAATTTTGCCTGTGGGTGATTTATACCAAAGACCTTTTGGAGTGTCCTTTTTCTCTTCGGTTGTAGTAGTTATACCTTTTGTTTTTCTTTTAAACCAAGACATATGTGATTTATGATTTTAGATTTACGATTTTAGATTTAAAAAACCTTGTACATCGGTATTTTCGTTAAGGATCGTTGCTAAGTTCTTTTTGAGAAACACCTAAGGTGTAAATTTAAAAATGAAAAAGCAAAAAGCCCGACTACAAAATTAAGGCTTTATTTTAATTTAGTAGTCAGGTCATACTTTTTTTATTAATTGAATTTTTATATTACTTAGATTGTAGAAATGAAAAAATCCTGCTTTTAGCAGGATTTTTATATACTTAATGAATCTTTTTATAGTGTATTTACGTTGTTAAGATCTGCAAAGGCTTGTTTTAAGCGCTCTATAAATGTAACTTCACCAGCACGTAACCATACACGTGGGTCGTAATATTTTTTATTTGGTGAATCTGGGCCATCAGGGTTTCCTATTTGACCTTGTAAATAGTCTTTTTTGCTATTCATATAATCACGAATACCACTCATAAACGCATATTGCATATCGGTGTCGATATTCATTTTAATAACACCATAGCTGATGCCTTCACGAATTTCTTCAACAGTAGAGCCTGAACCACCATGGAATACGAAATCTATATGATTGTGGCCAACCCCATATTTTTTAGACACATAATCTTGGGAATTCTTTAATATTTTTGGAGTTAATTTTACATTTCCTGGTTTGTAAACACCGTGAACATTACCAAAAGCCGCAGCAATAGTAAACTGACTGCTTATTTTGCTTAATTCTTCGTAAGCGTAAGCGACTTCTTCTGGTTGTGTATAAAGTTTAGAATCGTCTACATCTGTATTATCAACGCCATCTTCTTCACCACCTGTAACTCCAAGTTCAATTTCTAAAGTCATGCCCATTTTGCTCATTCTAGCTAAATATTGCTTACATATTTCTATATTTTCTTCAATAGGCTCTTCTGATAGGTCTATCATGTGGGAACTAAAAAGCGATTTGCCCGTTTCAGCAAAATGTTTTTCACTGGCATCCAGCATGCCATCCACCCAAGGTAAAAGATTTTTAGCACAATGGTCTGTATGAAGAATAACAGGTACCCCATAAGCTTCAGATAAAATATGTACGTGTTTTGCGCCTGCAATAGCGCCTGCGATAGCTGCTTTTTGACCTTCATTACTCAAGCCTTTTCCAGCATTAAATTGTGCGCCACCGTTTGAAAATTGTATGATAACAGGTGCATTTAATGCTTTTGCGGTTTCTAATACACCATTTATAGTATCTGAACCAATAACGTTTACAGCCGGTAAAGCATAGCCATTTTCTTTTGCATGCTTAAAAATAGCTTGAACTTCGCTGCCTGTAGCAACACCTGGTTTTATGTTGTGTCCCATTTTTATTTTATTTTATTAATAATTAAGTCAAAAGTAATCATTTTTTGAATATATATTCTTGATTTCAGCCCATGAAAAGCTTAAAATACGCGAAAACGTTATAGTGTAAGTATTTATAAAATAGGTTAAAAAGGGTAGTTTATACCAATGTTGTAAACGGCGTTTCCAAAATTATAATCCTTAAACCATCTATCTCCACTTGGATATGAGGGGTCATAGGTTTTAAAACCAACATCAAAACGAAAAACAAAGAAGCTAAAATCATAGCGGAGTCCAAAACCAGAGCCAATAGCAATATCTTTTAAAGAGCTTAAGTTTTTAAATGTGGCTCCTTCTGTAGTAACGTTGTCCATAACATTCCAAATATTTCCAGTGTCAACGAAAACGGCACCATTCAAGCTCTCAAATAAGTTAAAACGTTGTTCAACACTAAATGCGAGTTTTAAATTGGCCTCATTAAATTCATTTAGACTTTGGGAACTTCCAGGTCCTAAATTATAAGCTGTCCAAGCACGGTTATCGTTGGGGCCACCAGCGAAAAAACTTTTTGAAAAAGGAATGTTATTTGAATTACCATATGGAATGGCTATACCAAAAAAGGTTCTCATGGCAAGAATATTCTTTTTACCTAAATTCCAATGTTTTACGTAATCTAATTCGGTTTTTACAAATTGGGAATAGGCAACATTGAAAATTTCATAGTTGTTATTTTGATTTTTTTCGAGACCTATAAGTTTTGAAGCTGAAGATAATAGGTTTCCTGCAACTTCCAATTTAAATCGAAAAATCGAAAAATCATCATCAAATAAGCTCACACGTTCATCATTGGTTAAACTAAAACTTGATGAAATAATCAAGTTGTTTTCAGTCAGCCTGTTTTTCCTCTCGCCTATGTTGTTAATGGTTCTCAGTTGGTTTTCTGAAATTCCGCCCGGTGTTGGTGTTGCTAAAGCATATGCAATAAAGGTGTCTGCTTCTTCAGTAATTAAATTGTCATCTGGATTAATATAATTAACATCTTTTGCTATTTCATTTAACGAATTAAATGATGTTCTATAAACATCAAAATACCTACCTACATTCAAGTTTCTTATGTATTGTAAATTAAATACATCTAACCTATTGGTCACTTTTGAAGATGGCCTCCAGTTGAAACTAACAATACCATTAAAGGTTTGTTTATCTAACCCAATATTGGTTTGACTGGTAGTGGATAAACTCATTCTTGTGCTAGGCGACATATATTTTGGTACAATGCCCTCTGTATAAAAAGGAGTGAAAAATCTGGGAATGGTTAATTTTAAATCAACGCCATATTCATTGATATCAAAGAAAGGGTCATTGGAGTTTTTGTCGTTTGAAGGGCCTTTGGAAGACCCTATAGCTCCAATGGCAGAAATCTCAAAGGTTTCCGCGCCTCCAAAAATATTTCTAATTAATAAGCTGGGATTTAACGATAAGCCAATCGATTGAATATTACTCTGCGATACTTCGGTGCTAAAACCTAAACTGAATTTTTTTAATGGTGTTAAACTAATGGTCGTACTAAGTGTATTATCAGAATTCTCAACATACTCAATATTAGGGTATTTAAATGTGCGCAATTCATTTAAATAGCTATAGGTTCTCGTTCTGTCTAAATCCCTAAAAGTTTCTCCACGAGAAATAAAAACAGCATCGGTTAAAGCCTTTGGGCGATATCGCATTTTTCCATAACTATATAATTTAAAGCTATTATAAGAAACAGAATCTTGAAATGGCTTTCCGCTGTTTTCAAAAGTATAGTCTGTAATTATTTTTACTTCATCAATAGTGTAGACTTTAAAAGGGACCCTAACAGTGGTATCTTGTGTTCTTATGGCCCTATCTTGAATTTGTATTTCAACATTTACCTTTTTATTTGTGCCTATGGTATCCATTTCCATGGTTATATAATCTTGACCAAAATGAAATATGCCCATATTGCGTAACTCCGTTGAAATTCTGTTACGCTCCAATTCAAAATTCACCGTCTTATATTGCTCGTTTTGCTTTATTAAAGAATTTTTTTTAATTGATCTTTTATAAAGAGTATCAATTATCGGTGTTGAAATGTCTTCAGAAATAGAGTCAATAATAAATGCTTTGCCTGTTTCTACTTTGTATTCAATATCGGCACTTTTATTTTCTTTTTTTTGAATATCATAAGAAGCTTCAACATCAAACCATCCATTATTTATATGATAATCTTGAAGCCTCTTAACCGAGCTTATGGCTTTGCCTTCATCAACTATTACAGGGGCTTCTCCTGTTTTTTTTATCCATTTATTAAAATTAGTACGAGACTGGATGTATTTATCCAATTGCTTTTTAGACAGAAGACTTTCTAAGTTTTCCCTGTGTTTAGGGTTTTTATCAAGATTTGTATTTAAGATAGAATCTATGTTAGGTCTAGCCAAATTATAAAAGTGAAGGCGCAATGGAAATCCTAAAATTTTTTGATTTGGCTCTTGTGAAATTAGATTGGTTATGGTTTCAGATTTGTCTTTTTTGCCATTTACATAAACCGTATTGTTAGTAAGCAAATACTCGTTTTCAGCAACTCTTTTTGTGCTATCACAGGATATTAAGTGTATAGTGATAATAAATAATACTATTTTTGAGAGTTGATTTTTCATCTGCTAATTTCTATTTTTTTAAATTGGTCAGATGGAATTCTTATATTGAACATGATGTTTTATTTTAGAACTTTTCATTGCTCATTTCAGATGAAAATTTTAATTAATTAAAGTTGTTCGATTTGGTGGTGAAACCAATAAAAAGGGTTTAAAATATTTTTTAATATGGATTCAAAAATACTAATATTTCATCTCTTTGTTTCTATTTTTTTTAATTAGCATCTTCGCTTGTGTGTATTTTATAAGTATGATTGTTTATGCTTAAAAATAATTAAATAAAAAATGATATAAATTAGGGGTTGAATATTTTTTCACTTTCTTTATAAATCAAAATAAACCTAGCATTGTGTCTCAATCACTATCTAAAAATCAAATAAAATTAATAACTAATTTAAAGCAAAAAAAGTATAGGCTGTTACATGGTTTTTTTGTTGTTGAAGGCATTAAAACGATTAGGGAACTCTTAAGCTCTAATATACAGCTTTATACTCTTTTCACAACCGAAAGCTTCAAGAATGATGCCAACACAGATGGCTATTGGGATGAAATTTTAATTTCTGAAGCCGATTTAAAGCGCATAAGCTTTTTGACTACCCCCAATAAAGCACTTGCCATTTTTAAAATACCAACATCAAAACCTATTGATACCAATGAATTGATTGTGGTTTTGGATGATATAAGAGACCCTGGTAATTTAGGCACCATCATCCGACTTTGTGATTGGTTTGGGGTTAAAGATTTGGTTTGTAGTAATGCAACGGTAGATTGTTTTAATCCGAAAGTCATTCAAGCCACGATGGGCTCTATAACCAGGGTAAATATTACGTATGCAGATTTGCCATCGTTTTTAAAAGAAGTTGCCATGCCTATTTTTGGCACCTTTATGGATGGCGAAAATGTGTACAACAAAAGTTTGCCTAAAAAAGGTGTTTTGGTTTTAGGCAACGAAGCCAATGGTATTTCTAAAGATTTAGAAGTCTTAATTAATGAAAAAATAGCAATTCCTAGATTTGGCAACATTCAAGTTACCGAAAGTTTAAATGTGGCAACTGCAACCGCTATTTTGCTCAGCGAATTTAGAAGAAAGTTAAGTGTTTAAAAACGGATAAACAACAAAACATCTAAACAATAAACAATATTTTATTGGAACGTAAAGTTTATGAGAATCGCTCGTGTTTTCATACTATTAATATTGCTAGTCCATGGACTATTTAGGTCTTGGTCTGGTACAAGCTCATCATTAATACCAAATACACCTCTAATGGAAGGCGTGAATTTAAAATTATATAAATAAAAATCAATACCAAATCCTAGCTCATAGAACAGTGTGTTTTTTGTAGTTCTAAATTGCCCATTTCTGTTGTCGTCTGGGTTATCTTCATTGCTGGAAAGATTTAGCGCCGTTGAAAATCCACCTACAACAAAAGGTTTAAAGTTGTTAATGCGTTTGGTAGAAAACTTAACCAATAACGGTAAATGTATGTATGTAGATTTCACCTCTCGTATTAAATCAGAACTTGTAGGTGCTCCAATAAAATAAGTTTGACTGTAATATAACTCTCTTGTAGTGATTAATAAACCTGGTTCTAGGCGTAAATCAATATAATCATTGATTCTTAAATTTCCAATAAGGCCAACATTAAAACCAGCACTTCTTTTTACATAAATATCCCTTAAATCTTGATTATAGTCAAAATTAAAATCGTAGCTATTAAATCCTAAAAAATAGCCCCATCTTAGCAAATTATAATCAGTAGATCCTTTTCCTTGATTGGCATCATAACTCACTTTTTCTTTTCTGAATAGCTGTGCGTTGGAAGTTTGGAATAGGATTAAAAACGATAATAATATAAAAAGGTGCTTCATAAAATTATTTTGATGACACATATATGGTTGCCACACCAAGCGTTTGCGGAAAATCTTTAACACTAATAAACCCAATTTTACGCAAAATATTGTTTAAAGCCTCTCCGTATGGGAACATAGAAGCCGATTCGCATAAGTATGTGTAGGCACTTTTGTCTTTTGAAAACAGCCGTCCAATAACCGGTAAAATGTTTTTTGTGTAAAAATTGTACCCTTGTTTATAAGGTGTTTTTGTAGGCATCGATGTTTCTAAAATAACAAAGCAGCCTCCAGGTTTTAAAACGCGAAGGATTTCTTTTAAACCATTTTCTAAAGTTTCAAAGTTTCTAACTCCGAAGCTCACTGTAATGGCATCAAATGTATTATCCTCAAAAGGCATGTTTTCAGAATCACCCAAAACCATCTGAATTTTGTTTTCTAAGCCTTGTTTTTTTATTTTTTCTTTCCCAATTTCAAGCATACCATTGCTAATATCCAATCCAATAATTTGAGTAGCATTGGTTTTTGTTAAAGCAATGGCTAGGTCGCCAGTTCCTGTGGCAATGTCTAAAATGGTATTAGGGTTGGTTTCTTTTACAATATTGACTACTTTTTTGCGCCATTTTATATCAATTCCAAAAGAAATGACTCGGTTTAAACCGTCATAGTCTCCAGAAATGGTATCAAACATTTTTGTAACCTGCTCTTTTTTACCTAACTCGCTATCCTTATATGGTTTTATCTTTGACAAATCGCTATTTTTTTTGGCAAACCTACATAATTTATTTCAGCTTTTAAATGTCTATCAAAATCAAAATAATTAATTGGGTCTATTGCGTATATTATATTATAAATATGAAAAATAAATCTTTAAAAAATATTAAACAACACAGTTATAAATAATTGTAAAACGTAATATTTAATTTATAGTATATTTGTTATACTTTTTATGACACATAACAAATGAAACACCATGGTATCACATATACATACGAGGATGATTTTTCAGGGTGTTGCTCCCGATAGTTATCGGGATGCCCGAAATTTAAAATAATGTAAACGGATGAAAATAATTATTGCTGGTGCTGGTGAAGTTGGGTTTCATTTAGCCAAATTATTGTCGTATGAATCTCAAGAGATTACTTTAATAGATCCAAATAAGACTAGTTTAGCATACGCAGACACCCATTTAGACATTAGGGTTATTAAAGGAGATGCTACGTCTATTGCAATTTTAAAGGAAGCGCGTGTTGCAACGTGTGACTTATTTATAGCCGTAACGTCTAGTGAAACTACAAATATTACGGTATGTGTTTTAGCTAAGCAGTTAGGCTCTAAGAAAACCATTGCCAGAATTTCAAATACTGAATTTATAAAACACAAGGATGAAGTAGGATTTACAAAATTTGGTATTGATGAGTTGATTTCACCAGAAGCATTAGCGGCTTCTGAAATTGAACTATCATTAAAACAATCATCTTTCAATGAAAATTACGAGTTTGAAGGTGGCGCACTCACCATGGCAGGTTTAACACTTTCTAGATCGGCTTCATTTGTTGGAAAAACAGTAAGAGAGGCTGCCGAAATCTTCCCAGAACTACATTTTGTGCCCATCGCCATTCAACGTTTTGGAACGCAGTTCACTATCATACCCAGAGGAGATACTAAGTTTAAACGTGGAGATAGTGTGGTTTTCATAACATCTGAAGGCGGCGCAGACGAGCTTTGCAGACTTACAGGAAAGATTAATAGAACCATTAAAAACGTCATGATTTTAGGTGGCACCCTAATTGGATTTAAAACGGCTAGGGATTTAAGTGAAAAGGATTTTAATGTTAAGCTCATAGAAGAAAATAGAGATAGAGCGTTTGATCTTGCCGAACAATTAACTAAGGTTTTGGTAATAAATAGCGATGGCCGTAATGTGGATTTATTAGATGAAGAAAACATTGCTGATATGGATGCTTTTATTGCTGTTGGAGCCAATTCTGAAATTAATATAATGTCTTGTTTGGTCGCTAAATCGAAAGGGGTGAAAAAAACCATTGCTTTAGTAGAAAACATGGATTATTTTGAGCTATCGCAATCCATAGGAATCGATACATTAATTAATAAAAAATTGTTGGCTGCCAATAATATTTTTAGGTACATACGAAAAGGAGAGGTGGTTGCCATGACGAAACTCAGCAATTTGAATGCAGAGTTATTGGAATTTGAAGTGAAAGCAACCTCTGCTGTTTGTAATAAAACCATTAAATCCATTGATTTTCCTAGAACAGCCATTATTGGAGGGGTAATTAGAAATGGTGTTGGAATGATAGCGCTTGGTAGTTTTAAAATTCAAGAAGGCGATCGTGTGGTGGTTTGTTGTTTGCTTCAGTCTATAAAACGGGTAGAAAAATTTTTCTTGTAAAAATTATTATGCCTAAATTCAGTAGTGTTAATATTTCAAACATTTTAAAAGAATTGGTGTATTTGTGGCACATAAAATAAATAAAATATAATTGAAACTTAACTATAAAATCATTTTTCACTTTTTAGGATTGCTATTATTGTTTAATGGCGGTTTTATGTTATTGTCTGCTCTTATAAGTTTTATTTATAAAGATGGAGTCACATTTCACATATGTCTTGCTGGTATTTTAACTTTGGTTGCTGGGGTGGTCGTTATGTTAATTACTCGAAGCCATAAAAAAGAAATAAATAAACGAGATGGTTATATTGTGGTTGCTTTTGGATGGATTATTATGTCATTATCGGGCACGTTACCATACGTATTAACAGGTAGTATTCCCAATTTTACAAATGCTTTTTTTGAAACTATTTCTGGCTATACAACAACCGGAGCCACTATTTTAAATGATATTGAAATAATACCCAAAGGTGTTTTATTCTGGCGTAGTACCACACATTGGATTGGTGGTATGGGTATTATTGTGTTAGCAATAGCTATTTTGCCTTTGCTAGGTATTGGAGGTATGCAGCTTTTTGCGGCCGAAGCACCTGGCCCCAGTGGTGATAAATTACATCCTAGAATTACGGATACTGCGAAACGTTTGTGGTTAATTTATTTTGGTTACACTATTGCCGAAACATTATTGCTCAACCTAGCGGGGATGTCTTTCTTTGATGCTATCAATCATTCTATGGCAACCTTGTCCACTGGTGGGTTTTCAACAAAAAATGCAAGTGTAGCCTATTGGAACCATCAACCCATTATTCAATATATTATTGTTTTATTTATGTTTTTGGCTGGTTCTAATTTCGTTCTTAGTTATTTTGCCTTTAAAGGGAAAGTTCAAAAAATAATCAATGATGAAGAGTTTAAATTGTATTTTAAGTTCGTACTTGTTTTTACAATAATAGCGGCACTTATCATTTATTTTAGGGCAGATGTATCCATCTCGTCCATAGAGCATCCTATGGTATGGGGAGAAGCGGAAAGTGCTTTTAGACACGCTTTGTTTCAAGTACTATCCGTTATAACTACTACTGGTTTCATAACTGCAGATTATACGTTGTGGACACCTTTCTTGGTGGTTTTCTTCTTCGGACTTATGTTTTTGGGTGGTTCTGCAGGAAGTACGGCAGGTGGTGTGAAAGTGGTAAGGCATTTAATTCTTATTAAAAATGGTTTTTTGGAATTTAAGCGTACCCTCCATCCAAATGCCATCGTACCTGTTCGCTATAATAATAAGGCCATTAATAGATTTATCGTTTTTAATATTTTGGCATTCTTTATACTGTATATGATTTCCTTTATAATTGGTGCTTTGGTGTTTTCTATGTTTCAAATAGATTTTCAATCTTCAATTGGCTTATCAGCTTCAAGTTTGGGCAATATTGGTCCGGCACTTGGTAATTTCGGCCCTGTTAATAATTATTCGGCATTACCACCGTTGGCAAAATGGTGGTCATCTTTTTTAATGCTTATTGGACGATTGGAACTCTTTACGGTACTTATTTTATTCACGCCTTTCTTTTGGAGGAATAGGTGATTTTGCTTGGGATTTAATTCTAATACTTCAAAGTAAAATGACCCATTTTAACGAACGTTTTATTTTCAATATCTACTAAAGTTGCCTTAAACCAATAGTCGTCGGAAGAAAGGAGTTGTCCATTGAACTGACCGTTCCACCCCTCTTGGTTTGAAGCTAGATCCATATAGTAAAGGACTTTTCCATATCTATCAAAAATATATATGTCCGCGGATAGATAAAAGTCACCTGAAATGCCCTCTATCCTCCATGTGTCATTATACCCATCCCCATTGGGCGAAAAGAATCTCGGATAACCAATAAAGTAAGTTTTAGTGCTTATGGGGCTTTCACAATTATTAATGTCTCGAACATACACGGTATATAAGCCTGCACTTACATTGCTAAATGTGTACGCTTTTCCATTCCCAAAATAATTAACACCATCTATGGAATATTCATAGCTGCTATCTCCAATTACGGAAACGTATATTTGGTTGTCTCCTGATATTACTTCATCGAAAATCACGGATTTTGACGGATTGACAGTGAAATTTTTAGTCAAAGGGCATATTAAACCATTCTCGGTATTGTAAACGGTTACGGAATAATTCCCCGGCTGCGTCAGTTCTATAGTTCTATTTGTGGAAATAATAGTTCCGTTACCATCAAACCATTCCCAAGCATTGTTGTTTTGATTTCCGTCCAGCAGAATGGATGGTTCAAGGGCACAAATGGTGTATGTTTTTTCAACATCCAATTCAATGGCATCGTTAACAACTATATCAAAGGAACCTATACCTGCACAATCATTGTCTTCTGTTTCGGCCCTTGCCCAAAGACGGGTAGATTCGCTTTCATGGCTTATCCACAGCGCGTTTGTTTTTGTTTGCGCATCCAGGGAAGATTCATAAAAACTTATTGAGGAGGATTGCGGGAGATTAAACTGTGCCCTTATTTCCTCTGCCTTCACGCCCAAATCGAAACGTCCTTCTTGATTATCGAATTTAAAATCTGAATTTTCACAGGCGTACATGGGCGGTATGTCCGTAAGCTCATTATAAATGGCCTCAATAAAAAAATTGCTTATGGTATAGCAGCCTTGCTCAGTGATGATCTTAACAAAGATTTCTTCCAGATTATTGCCGTCAAAAGAAGTTGTGTAGTTTTCTGGATTTACTATTTCATTTGACTCATTTATGGCGTCATTATAGGAGTGGAAAAATGAAAATTCAAAATCCCTAGTATAGTTTAAAACCTTATCTTCAATATTGTTTAGATTTATTAAAATGATGCCATCGTTATCAGTATCACACTGTAAAAGTGTTTCGTTTGGAGCAATTTCAGGAACCGGATATGCCTCAACTTCCTTAAAGATTTCGTTGGTTTGGTTATTGAAATAAATCGTGGCCTTTACCATATAAGTCCCACTGGTGGTATATTGGTGGGCGGGTTCAAAATCTGTTGAGGTAGTGCCGTCCCCAAACTCCCATAATATGGCATCCAAAGGCGCATAGGTGTCCGTTATAAATTCCAATGGCTCATTAAGGCATTTGTTTTCCGTAATGATTCTATTTCTTAAAAATGAGGTAATAAAATTAGGAAGGCCTTTAAGTGAATTGCTATTCCTTAAACTGATAGATGTAGACTCATAATCTGGATTCTCAAAATTCTCCGGATCATTGATTACACCTATTCTGTTGAATGGAATAGCAGGTTTTCCAGGCACATAATTGGCAACATATATTTTTCCGTTTGTCGCCAATTGTAAAGAACCAAAATTGATTTCTGAAGAACTAGAAATTAATATTTTTTCATTGGCTGGGTCCATTTTATTGTTTAAAAGATATTTGTATAGATAGCCTATGTTACTTTGGTTAGTAACAGAGAAATATAGAATTTTAGAATCTTGGGAAAATTCCAGTCCATAAGGAGAACGAGGATCCAATATCATACTAGGGTTTATCGTGGTGTCATAGGTCATTGTTAAATTACTGATATCAAAATCATATAAATAGATAAAGTATCCGGTAAAATCTGCAAGTGCTATTTTTTTTCCATCAGGTGATATTTTTAGCGCCCCCACTATGGAAACTAAATCATTATGTTGGGATATTTTTGGTATCCGGTCCACCCCGTTTTCGGTAACATTAAAAATAAAAAAGGTGTTGTTTATGGCACTTGGCGGAAAGGCTCCAAATGTAATCACTTTGATGGAATTGGTTGCGGCATCATGTATGGCCGTTAAGCGTTCGCTTGACGTATGTATCAAACGTGTATTCTTGATAGATACCGCTCCCAAAGGGTTTTCATTGGAAAATGTCACCTCAGAGTAGTATAGCCCAGGTCTTTGCGTTGGATTTACAGATGACAAAAACCGTGTCGTGAATATATAATAGGTGTCAGGGTCATTTGGTTTTGGAACAATAAGGGAAGACTGTACATGGTTTATATCTCCGGCTAGATCGGTGCCGTTAGCCATAATTTCGTGTTTCCTGTTCCAAACCGTTTGGCCATTGGTGTAAAATAACAAATTGCCATCAGTATCTGATATGGTAGAACATCCGGCAGGGGTATCCATGGCGCCATCATTTAAAACCGCTACCATCCCATCATTAAAATCCATGCCAGCATTTTCCCCAAAGTACCAATTATTGGCTTCATTTTGTGAAAAGGAAGTTATGGAGCCAAATAAGACTAAAAACGATAATGTAAATTTGAACAAGTCCATGGCATCTCTACAATATATGGTAATCTTTAAGGTGTTAAAGTACAATATGTCAATATAATATGAGAATTATAAAGGTCTTTTTACATGTTTATTCGTTGAATTTATCAACTTAATAAATTTTAAATGTGGTTTTTGCGAAATTACATGAACATTATAACTGGTATTGTTTGTTTGTTTAACAAAGCAGTCTTGGCATTCTTATTAATATTAGAGAAATATTGTTTAATGGAACAATTTCAAAGCTGATAATATTTCTGTATGTAATATATAATTAACTAATCTTATTGCATGGGATTCGTTTAAGTACCATTTCATTGAATCTTATAATATTTCATTAGAATTGTGTAATTAAATATAAGCGAGTGCCTATTACATTTGTTTAAATTATATGACCCATCGCGTAATCATTTATAACAACAATATGGATAAGACTATATAATTTATTTTAGTAGTATGTGATATAATTATTTGTTTGTAATACTCAATAGAATTTAAATTTATAGTTGTTGTCTAAGCTTCATTGAAAAAGAGAATTATTAAAACAAACTGTCTAGAATTATTAAAGGAATGACTTGTATTAGTTTGGGAATTAAAAACACGTTATAAAACTCTAGGCAGTTTTTTTATTATAAACTTGATATTTAAAAAGAGTATAGCTTATCATTTTCGCATAAAAAAAGCCGCTAATATTATTAGCGGCTTTTTTATTAATGCTGTTTTCTTTAACTCACAGCTTCTTTTATTCTTTTAATGGCTTCAATAATTTGTTCTTGTGAAGCTGCATAAGAAATTCTAATACAATCTGGATTTCCAAACGATTCTCCATCAACTGTGGCAACTAATGCTTTTTCCAATAAAAACATGGAGAAATCAGAAGCATTATTTATGGTCATGCCTTTTATTGTTTTTCCGAAGAAATAAGAAATATCGGGGAATACATAAAACGCACCTTCAGGGGTATTAGTTTTAAAACCTTCTATGTCGCTAAGTAATCCTATAATTAAATCACGGCGTACTTTAAACTCATCTATCATATATTGCACTCTAGATGGTGGTTCGTTTAGAGCAGTTATTGTAGCACGTTGAGCAATACAATTGGCACCACTCGTAATCTGTCCTTGCATCTTGTTACAAGCACGCGCAATTTTTTCTGGTGCACCAATATATCCAATACGCCACCCTGTCATAGCAAACGCTTTCGATACCCCGTTTACGGTAATGGTGCGGTCGTACATGTCTTCAAATTGAGCCATGCTCGCATGTTTGCCTACATAATTAATATGTTCGTAAATCTCATCCGATACAACATAAATGTTAGGGTATTTTACCAATACATCTGCCAAAGCCCTTAATTCATCTTTGCTATAAATAGACCCACTTGGGTTACAAGGCGAGCTAAACCAAATCATTTTAGTATTTGGTGTGATAGCAGCTTCCAATTGGGCCGGAGTCATTTTAAAATCCGTGTCGATAGATGTTGCAACTTCTACAGGAATACCATCGTTAAGTTTTATAAGGTCGGCATAACTAACCCAATACGGACAAGGTATTATTACCTCATCACCTTTGTTGGTCATAACCGCAGCAATATTTGCCAAAGATTGTTTAGCTCCAGTCGATACAACTATTTGGCCAGGAGTATAAGTTAAGTTGTTATCACGTTTAAATTTAGTGATAATAGCTTGTTTTAACTCTACGTAGCCATCAACAGGTGAGTAAGAATTGTAATTTTCATTAATGGCTTGAATGGCGGCGTCTTTTATAAAATCTGGAATATGGAAATCTGGTTCGCCAAGGCTTAAACCAATAATGTCTTTTCCTTCAGTTCTAAGCTCTCTAGCTTTAGCGGCCATTGCTAAAGTTGCAGACGTAGCCATGTTTAAAATTCTATCGGATAGTAATTGCATTTAAATAAATAATAATGGTTAGACTTGTAAAGCTGGTTTCATGCCCATGTACCTTAAGTGTTTAAAGTGAGCGACGATGGCTTTACGGGTTGTTTGATATTCGTTATAAGGTAAGTTAAATTCTTTCGCTGTTTCCTTAACTATTTTAGATATTTTAGTATAATGAACATGGCTAATATTTGGAAATATATGATGCTCTACTTGGTGGTTTAGGCCACCGGTAAACCAATTTACAATTTTGCTGTTTGTGCCAAAATTAATGGTTGTTTTAAGTTGGTGTACAGCCCAAGTGTTTTTCATGGTGCCATCTGCTTCGGGTAAAGGCATCTCGGCATCTTCCATAACATGTGCCAATTGAAACACAACACTTAAAATTAAACCAGCAGTATAGTGCATTATAAAAAAACCAATAAGTATTTTCCACCAAGCAATACTTAAAACGAGCATGGGTATAACAATCCAAATGCTTACATAGATTACTTTAGATATAACAAGTTTGCTCCAGTTCCATGTTGGGTTAGGGAATTTACCATAAGATAATTTGCGTTTCATATAACGTCTCATTTGCAGAAAATCTGTAGTAATGGCCCAGTTAATGGTTAACAAGCCGTATAGTAAAACAGAGTAATAATGCTGAAATTTATGATGCCATTTCCATTCGGTGTGTTCAGTAAAACGCAAAATACGTCCAGCATCCAAATCTTCATCATGCCCATGTATATTTGTATAGGTATGGTGCAGAACATTGTGTTGTACTTTCCAGTTATAAGTGTTACCAGCAAGAATGTAAATACTACTTCCCATTAAACGGTTTATCCACTCCTTGTTAGAAAAAGATCCATGGTTACCATCGTGCATGACGTTCATACCGACACCCGCCATGCCAATACCCATCACAATGGTCAGTAATAATTGTGCCCAGCCAGGCATGTTTAATGTTAATAGTAAAAAGTAGGGTGTTAAAAACAAAGAAAACATGACAACGGTTTTTAACCAAATATTCCAATTACCAGTACGTTTTATATTATTCTCCTTAAAGTAATCATTAACACGCTTATTAAGCGTTCTAAAAAAGTTTGCTGAATCTGTTCTTGAAAATGAAAGTGCTTGTTTATTCATGCTATTAATTAAATATGATATTTGGTTTTCGGCGTTATACCATACGCGGTGCAAAGATAGGTATAAACCAGTTTATACTAATAACGTTTTTTATTAAATTTATGACTGTAAAAAGTATATTTTTGCTCAAAATTTGAAGTAAATGGAGCTTATTTTAAAATATTTCCCACATCTCACTGAAGACCAAATAACAAAATTCACGGCCTTGCAATCACTTTATGAAGATTGGAATTTAAAAATAAATGTGGTTTCAAGAAAAGATATAGATGAACTTTATCTGCGACATGTTTTACATTCTTTAGGGATTGCTAAGTTTATAAGTTTTAACGAAGGAAGTAATATTTTAGATGTGGGCACGGGTGGTGGTTTTCCAGGTATTCCTTTAGCCATTATGTTTCCCGACTCCTCATTTCATTTGGTTGATAGCATAGCAAAAAAGATAAAGGTTGTTGATGAGGTTGTTGAAGGTTTGGGTTTAGAAAATGTAAAAACCACTAATAGCCGTGTTGAAGATATTACTGGTCATTATGATTTTATAGTAAGTAGGGCGGTAGCGGCTATGCCAACCTTTGTACATTGGACTAAAGGTAAAATAGCTAAAGAACAAAAGCACACCATCAAAAATGGCGTTTTATATTTGAAGGGAGGAGACCTTGAGGAAGAACTAAAAGATTATAAAAACATTGTGGTTTATAATTTAAGCGATTATTTCTCAGAAGAATTTTACGAAACTAAAAAACTGGTATACTTGCCTTTAAAGTACAAAGGATAGCTGCTATAAAGCATTAAGTTCTTTAAACATATCATTAAAGTAAAAAGATTGGTTTTTATACCAATAGGTGTTGTTGAAAACGTCCATACTATCAGTATTAGAAGCATTTGGACTGATAATACTTTTTGCCTTCTGAAAATTAATTTTGGCTTGTATTTTATCATTAGCCTTGTATTGGGCCATGGCTAGTCCTAAATAGGCATCAAAATCTAAAGCATCAAATTTAATAGACTCGGTAAATGCTGTAACCGCAGGAACAAACTCACCTAAAAAAAGATTGGTTACACCGGCATAAAAATAACAAGGCGAATTATTTTTGTCAAGTTCTATAGCTTTGTAAAAATCGGCTTTTGCTTCTTTGTAATAATTAATACTTAACAGTGCAATGCCCCGAGTGTAAAAGGCATTGGTATTCGGATTTAATAAAATGCTATTGGTAAAGTTGTTAAAGGCTTCTTTATAATTTTTAAGTTCCATGTAGGCCATCCCTTTTTGATTATAAACATTAGCATCACCAGGGAATAGATTGGTAATTTTATCAAAGTGTACAATGGCTTCACTAAATTCACCTAAGTAAACGTTTGCTAGCGCTAAATTATAAATAGCATCTATAAGCCTGTTGTTTAATTCTAAGGCCTTTGTATAATCTTCTTTAGCGCCAACATAATCTTCAAGAGCAAATTTGCTATTGCCCCTATTGTAGTATGTATCGGCATCTGGCTTGTAAAATATAACATTGGTATAATCTAAAATGGCACTTGTGTATTCACCCAAATTGTATTTTGCTAGTCCTCTATAAAAATAAGCATCCAGATTTTTTGGTTCTAATTTAATGACTTGAGTAAAGAGTTCAATTTGCTCATTAAAATTTGTTGACTTTAAACCTTGCCTTAATAACTTGTTTGCTTGACCAAAAGACAGTAAAGGAAATATAATTGCAATAAGTATAGATTTTCGCATAGTCTTTTTAATTATAAACGAACAACTGAATTTAAAATTATAAACTTTTAATTTATACCTTATCCACTCCTTTCACGTTCATTTTTAATGTATAATTAGTGGTTCTTGAAGTAATAAAAAGAATATTTCGTTTTTTTCCCCCAAAACATACATTGGTAGGTGCTTCGGGAACTGTAATTTCCTCAAGAAGTTCGCCTTGTGGATTAAAAACCATGACTTTATTTGAGGTGGTCAAATAAACATTACCTTCATTATCTATAGTCATACCATCACTCCCATATTTTACAAATGGCGTTTTATTTGTTATGGAGCCATCGGGTTGAATGTCATACCTAAACGTTTCCCTTGCTCCCATATCAGCAACATAAAGAGTTTTTCCGTCGGGAGTTCCTATAATACCGTTTGGAATTCTATAATCATTTATAATCCTGATGGTTTCCCCTTTTGGATTTATATAATATACTCCTTTTGTGTCTTGGATTTCTTTATGGTCTTTTGACCAAAATGGTCGTTGCCAATATGGATCGGTAAAATAGATGCCTTGATTAGGAGCAATCCATAAATCGTTAGGTCCGTTAAGATGCTTGCCATCATAGTTCTCAAAAACCACATGAAAGTTTTTATTTTTATCAAAATAACCAATTTGGTTGTTCTCTTCAGCACAAGCAAATAATTCCCATTTGGCATTAAAAAATAAACCGTTAGCTCTTTTAGCGTCTTCAGTATAGAGACTAACTCCTTTTTTTTCATCCCAGATATAAATTTTGTTTTTGGGTTGATCTGTAAAATATACGCGACCTTTTTTATCAGCAATAGGGCCTTCTGTAAAGGCAAATTCATAATCGGATGTAACCAATTCTAATGTTGCATTTGTTGCTATTATTGATTCTTTTTTTTCGGATTGCGAAAAACAATTTAGTAAAAGCGATGAAGCGATTAGTATAGTAAATTTCAGTTTAGTCATTGTTGTCTTATTTGCTTAATTTTTATCTTGCAATAAAACTAAGGAATTTTAGTGTTTTAATGTTGCAAAAGACCTTATATTCTTATTATAAAGGAATATTAATTTAATAAACCCTCATTCCTTTTGTATTATATAATGAGGTTTGTATTAATTTATCTGTATAATATATTTCACACAATTACTTTTTTTGTAAGCGTCATTTTATCGATGAACTGCAACTAAAATGCTTTTTGTCGCATTTATATGCTTTTTATCGTTTAATTTAAAAAATTAATTTTATTTTTGGAAGGTAAAATGCTATAATCTTCTCAATGAAACATCTCTCTAATCTACGCTCGGTAAGAATTATATTTGTATTGTCGCTATTTGGTTTTTTTTGTAATGCTCAGGATATTCAAGTCCAAGTTTTAGGGGGCTCTACGGTATCAGATGGTTCAACGGTAGCCATTTCAGCAGGTAATACCATTTCCTTTAGAATTACAAATATTAGGACTGATTGCGAAAAAGTTAAAATTGAATCCATAAGCATAACAAATACTACCGACTTTAGTTTGTCAACTGATAAGGTGCCTAAAAATGTAGATTCTCCAGATTGTAAAGGAAATAATAACAATATAGATTTTACTATAACTAACATAAGTGGTAATTGCGGTGCATCAACAGATATATTAATTGAGGTTAAAAAAGATCCTGATTTTTTCTTTACATTTTCAATCAGTGGAAATCCGGAAATTAATTTATTAGGAGGGAGTCCTTCTGCCAATATACTAAATGGATCGGTAACCACTGGGCCTACAAATGGCACTTATTTTGGAGTGGTAGATGAAGGCAATACAGTAACAAGGAATTATATTATTGCTAATACAGGTAGTTGCCCTTTAAGCATCACATCTATTACAAGTTCGTCTACCGATTTTGTTGTGCCAACATCCCCGGGGCCTTATGTGTTATTGCCTAATAACTCACCATCATTTTTAACAGCAAGTGTAGCTGCGGGTTCTTATGTAATACTGCCCGTCACTTTTATCGCCCCAGTTGCAGGTTCTGGAACTCTAACATCAACGATTAGCATATCAAACACGGCAAATACGGTTTTTACATTTAATGTAAGTGCAGAAATGTTCAATTATAATATACCTGGTCCAGGAGGCATAACAGCCGATTTCAGATTATGGTTAAAATCAACGCGCGGGGTTACAAAATCAAATTCAAAAGTATCACAATGGTCAGATATAGGTACCAATGGTAAACATGCCATCCAGCCAATATCTAGTGCCCAACCTACTTATTTAGATGATGAAGCCTCCAATATCAACTTTAATCCCGTTATAAAATTTGAAAATGACGGAAGTGCCATCAGTCAGTATTTGTATAATTTAGATAATGGTTTCTATAATCAAGATATTTTTATTGTTATGGAACCAGATGAAGATGTTACGAGTTCTATAGGAATGACCATTTTTTCAGGATCCATATCTGATATAATTACTCCTGAAAATTATGTGGATGATGCGGATGATGTTACTGGTATTGGATTGGGCAATTACACAACTAATTTAACCGGCGAGCGGTTATGGTATAATCAAGGATCATCTGCCGCAAATCCTTTTTATGCGTTGCCTGCGTCTTCAATTAGAACTTATAATACATCAGGCATTATTAATGCAGGGAATAAAACAACAACAGCTTCAGATGGCATGCGTATATTGTTTAATAGTGTAGATGATGCCTTGTCTTCAACCCAAACTATTACTTCATTTCAAAACGTTGGCTATATAGACACGGTTGCAGAACCAGATATTACTTATGGAACTCCTTATTATATAGGGAAAAACACTAATTCTACTTTAGGAAATTTAAATGGACGGGTTGCTGAAATATTTACGTTTGCAGAGCGCGTATCGGATGCAGATAGACATAAAATAGAATCATATCTAGCCATTAAATATGGTATTACCCTTGGGAGTTCGAACATGGCACAAAAGGATTATATAAATTCTTTTGGAACCAAAGTTTGGGACATTACAGCAAATTCTGGATATAATTACCATGTGACCGGAATTGGTAAGGATTCCATTTCTGATTTAAATCAAAAGCAATCAAAAACCTTGAACTCTTCAAATGAAGTTACTATTGGATTGAATGGTGTATTTGCAACTAATAACTTAAATATTAACGAGTTTAGTAAAGATGGCGATTTTTTAGTTTGGGGGAGTAATAATGATGCTTATTTAGCAAGTGGTAGTAATACCATAACAATAGCTCCTGGTATTACTACCTCAGTTACGAGAATATTAAGACAATGGAAAATTGTTGAATCCACTGAAGATGTAAATAGTGATGTAGAAAATATAGAAATTTCCATACCGATGGATGCGTTTAGTAGTTTTGCATTAAGTGCTGATGAAGAATATGTATTAATAGTTGCCGATGATGATGCCTTTGCAAATGGAGACATCATAGATGTTGTTCCTTTAAAATTTGATGGGATTGGAAATCTTAAGACTTGGTATGATTTCGATGGTATTAAATATTTTACGTTTGGCAAAGCTCCGAAATTATCTAAAAATCATTCCATACATATTGATTCAGGGGATTATTTGGTCGGAGAATATGATTTAAATTTAAATGCCAACGATTTTACAATTTCCGCTTGGGTAAAAGCTGATGCGAGTCAAACGTCCATTAGAACCATTATGGCTAAGGGAAGTAAATTTCAATTAAGATTGAACTCCTCCCATCAAATTGAAGTCATGTTAGATGATGACATCACTCCAAGATTTATAACTTCTATGGCGTTAAATGATAATAAATGGCATCAAATAACCTTTGTATATGTAAGTGGAACGATATATTTATATGTGGATGGCGTTCTGGATAAATCGGAGCAAAACGTAGTAGCACCATCGCCAAATTATAATAGGTTTTCAATTGGAGCAGTTTATATTGATAAAAACAATATAATCAATCCTTTTTTAGGAAAAATTGATGAAGTTTATATTTGGGATCAAGGACTCACAGAAGATCAAGTTCATTACCTAATGAATCAAGAAGTGGAAAAAGGTGCTGGGGATTTTGTAACAGGAAAAATTATTCCTCAATCTTCCTCAAGTAATGAAGTGGCAATGATGCCTTGGAGTAAGCTAAAAGCATATTATGATTTTAATTCTTTTTATGGCACTACAATAGAGGGATTAGCAGATAATGGATATTTTTTAAGAATAAATTACTTAGCTAAGAATAAAAACATTGTTGAAAATCAAACAACTCCGGTGCCTTACATTTCTGCAAATGATGGTGCTTGGGATTCCGATAATACTTGGAGTAATAGCCAAGACCAAAACATTCCAAACTCATTAAGTTTAGATGGTGTAACCATAATAGATTGGAATATTGTACAAATTGGGCATAATATCACATCTGGTGACAGGGATATTTATCTTTTGGGATTAATACAAACGGCAGGGACATTAACAGTTGCAGATCCTAATGATGCACAAGATGAAACAAATTCTGGACAAGGATTAGTCATTATAAATTATTTGGAATTGGATGGCGTTATAGATTTAGTGGGAGAATCTCAATTAGTACAAACAGATGGAAGCATTCTTGATGCTGATAGTGGTGGCTATATTGAAAGGGATCAACAAGGTACAGCAAATTCATTTAACTATAATTATTGGTCGTCTTCAGTCAGTCCAATAGGAGGTAATACGTCTACCAGAGGAACAGGTATTTCAAGTACAAATCCCAATTATAACCTAGCGGGGGTTTTAAACGATGGTACATCATCGTCATCCTATCAAGGGTTAACTTATGGCACATCAGCATTTGCTGCCGATTCAAGTACACCAACAACGCCCAAAACGATAAGTGCTTATTGGTTATACAAATTTTATGGGCCAAGTGATAGCTATAGTTCATGGACTAAAATAAATCATTTGTCCTCATTACGTGCGGGGGAAGGGTTTACAATGAAAGGAACATCAGGTTCAACGGCATTGTCAGATTACCAAAACTATGTGTTTAAAGGGTTGCCCAATAATGGTGATATTAGCTTGCCATTAAACAAAATATCCGGCGGTGATGTGGAGAGGCTTATTGGAAACCCTTACCCATCTGCCATTGATGCTGTTGAATTTATATTGGATAATCTTAGCGTAGCCGATGGTGGAAACAATACTAACGGAACCATTTTTAACGGAGCCCTCTATTTTTGGGATCATTTTGGTGAGCAAAACTCCCATGTTTTAAAAGATTATGTGGGCGGTTATGCTACATATAGTTTAATTGGCGGTGCAGTAGCCATTTCAAATGATACTAGAATTGATGCTAATTTATCAACTGGTTCAAAAGTACCAGGACAATATATCCCCGTAAATCAAGGGTTTTTTGTGTACACCGTTGTAGAAGGATTTGAGAATGACAATGGTGTACCCATAGCGACAGTAAATGGTGGTAATATTGTGTTTAAAAACAGCCAACGTGTTTTTGCACCAGAAGATGGGTCGTCATCTTTGTTTTTGAAACCTTCCATTAGAAGAAAAGTTACAACTAGAGAAAGGGACGCAGAAACTAGCAAACAAATTGCTGTCAATAACCCTTTAATTCGATTGGTGTATGATTCCCCACAAGGATATCACAGACAGCTTGTCGTTGGTACAAACCATAAAGCGTCTAATAAGTTTGATATAGGATATGATGCTTTAATGGTAGATGTTAACCAAGAAGACATGTATTGGGTTATTGATGGTGGTAAATTTGTAATACAAGGAGTTGGTGATTTTGATGCATCCCAAGAATTATCACTTGGACTTATTGTTAAAAAAGCTGGTATGGCGCGAATACAAGTAGACGCACTTGAAAATATAGATCCAAAACTAGATGTTTATATAAAAGATGGGGTTACCAATGAAGTGTTTAGGATTAATGATAAGCCATTTGAAATTCAGTTAGAACCTGGAACCTATAATGATAGATTTAAGCTTGTCTTTCAGGCAAGTGAAACGTCTGAAACATCTCAAACTTATGATGAAGTTGCTATTGATAATACCATCTCTGTATTTTACAATTCTGAAATATCTGAATTAAGAATCATAAACAAGCATCACATTACCTTGTCTGAAGTGATGTTGTATAATATGCTGGGTCAGAACAAAAAAACCATAAGGCTGAACTCATCAGAAGATGTCTCAATACCAATATCTCCAGATTCGGGAATTCATATTGTTAAATTAAATACAACTAATGGGGTGGTAAACAAGAAAATAAATGTAGAATAGTTTTTGAAAGTTTATACTATCATTTAATGTTATGTAACATTTGTTACATAACATTTTTTTTGATAATATGATATTTGTACTCTTCAAAATTTTCCCTAGAGAATTGAGGATATTAATAGCAATATGGCGTATATTTAATATACGCCATTTTTTTTAACAATAAAAAAAATCCAGCCATTTAAATTAATAGTAACTTATTTGTAACTAATATACTAGGGTATTGGTAATTTTGTAAATTACAATACTTTTATTAATGTATACTATGGTTACTCTTAAACAACTTGCCAAAGAATTAAATGTTTCTATATCAACCGTTTCAAAAGCGCTTAATAATAGCGAAGAAATAGGGGAAGATACTATTAAGCGGGTTAAAGAACTTGCCGAGCTTTATAATTACAAACCCAATAAGGTGGCTCTCAGTTTAAAGCAAAATAAAACCAAAACCATAGGTGTAATTATACCCGATATATTAAATCATTTTTTGGCGAAAGTGTTGTTTGGAATTGAAAGGGAAGCAGCAATGCATGGCTACAACATCATCACTTGTATATCCAACGAATCTCTTGACAAGGAAAAAGAAAGTTTGCAACTGTTGGCTAATGGCAGTGTAGATGGTTTTATACTATCGCTTGCACAAGAGACCCAAATAAAAAATGAAGTTGCACATTTTAAGAAGGCCATAGGTCAAGGTTTGCCTATAGTGATGTTCGATAGGGTGGCAAATGATGTATTATGTGATAAAGTTATTGTAGACGATTTTGATGCCGTTTATAATGCTACTAAAGAGTTATTACTTGAAAGAAGAAAAAATATTGGCTTTATTAGTACTATTGATGATTTAAGTGTTGGGAAGTTAAGGGAGCGAGGTTATAATAAAGCGATATTAGATGGTGGCAATCAAAAACCAATGGTTTTAAGAATCTCTAAAATGGAAGACTCTCAATTAAAAATCAAAACATTTATTGAGAATAATCATATTGATGGGGTTCTTGCCGCCGATAGCGCATCGGGTGTTATAGCCATAAATATAGCTATTAGCATTGGACTTAATGTTCCAAAAGATATATCTGTAATAGGGTTTTCAAGTAAATACATTTCTAACCATTCTGTGCCTAGATTAACGAGTATCAGGCAGCATGCTAAAGATATAGGTGCCAATGCGGTACAATTATTAATTAAGCGTCTGCAACATAAAAATGTTTTTGATAATGATGTTTCCACTCGAATTATTAAAACAAGTTTTATAAAAAACGGGTCAACATTGTAATTTCCTAAGGAGTTATCAACAACAAAAAGTTGATAACTCTTTTCCAAAATATCACTTCATCGACTAAATGATACATTTTATCGATTTTATTGTATTTCATCTATCCGTTTAGCATACATTTACCACATCTTACCGAGCGCCCAAAATATTCCCCTCAGTTTAGTAAGATGAATTAATCCATTTTGACTTAACGGTCATTTCCCTCAGAATTTAAGTTAAAGAATCTTTGCTATTTTTTGTGCATTCGATTTAAAGTTAATTATCCATTTTTTCCCTCAACAGCGATTTTGGTTTCAAAATCCTTGTAAACATTTTTAAATTTTTTTTAAACACATAGAGAAAAACTGTATAACCTTAAATTGAATAAATATGAAAACCCTAAAATTTACTCTAGTATTAGCAATCCTTATTACAACTTTATCATCATGTACCAAACAAGACTTAAATGAAGACGATTTGTTAGATGCCCCAGCTCCAATCGTTGTAGTTGGTGGTGATGGTGATATTAGACCTAGATAATATTTAACTTTACTATACAATTAAAGCCTTTATGTTAACATAAAGGCTTTCTCTTTTAAAAAAACAAAAATTATAGATACATTTGAGATACTATATATGTCATTGTATTGAATCTTAAAATTTTTATTTTCGCGTTTATTTTTTCATGTGCTTCTTTTGCTCAAAAGGATAACAGATCTATTGTTGATAGTGTAAAGTTTTATTTAAAAAACTCAAATAGAAATATTTCGGATATTGGATTGAGACTAAAAAATGCAAAACGAGCCAAAAAACTATCAGAACAATATGATTTAGATTCACTTAAACTGAAAAGTTACTTAGAGTTATCCACCATTTATTTTGACAATAATAAAAATTTCAAATTAAATATAAATTATAAAGATGAGCTATTATTAAGGGATAATCATAAGGCACTAAAGTTAGCTGTAAGACTAAATGATTCGTTATCACTAGCTGAAACAAATAAGAATTTGGGATATTATTTTTACGATAAGTCTATAGATAGTGCATATTATTATGATAGTAAGGCAGAAAAATTATATAGGGCACTCAACGATAATTTTAACGCTGCTGTAGTTTTACTTGATATAGCTTTTCTTCAACAAGATGAGAAGGATTATATTGGCAGTGAAATAACCTCTATAACAGCTATATCTTTGCTCGATGAATTAGATGAGTCGGATGATGTTATAAGATACAAATCCTATTTTTATAACAATTTAGGCATTTTATTCAAAGAACTGTCTCAATTTGATGAATCAGTAAAATATAATTTAAAAGCTATTGATTTACAAAAGCAATTAAAAGGCAATAATAAATATCTTATTGATGGTCAAATAAACAATTTAGCTAATGTTTATAAAAGTTCTAAAGACTACGATTTGGCAATTAAATACTACAATGAGATTTTTGAGAATAAAAAAATAAGAGATGAAGAGCCCGCCTTTTATGCCGTTGTGCTCGATAATTATGCACATACCTTGTTTTTGTCCCAAAAGTACGAGCAACTTCCTGGTTTATTTCTTAAAGCCTTGAGAATTTGTGATAGCATTGGTGATAGTTACAGGACAATAGTAATTAATCAGCATCTGGCAAAATATTACAATTTCAAAAAGCAAAAAGATTCAGCAAAGTATTATGCTTATCGAGCAAAAGATATTGCCTATCCAAACTACACCGATGCTTTATTGGAATCATATTCGGTTTTAGCTGAAGTGGAAGACGATAGTATTGCGGTAAGACATTACAATGAATACATAAAACTTAACGATAGCATTACAAAAAATGAAAGAGCAACTAGAAATAAATTTGCTAGAATACAATACGAAACTGATAAAATTGAGGAAGAGAATATTAAAATAGCCAGAGAACGCATGTGGTTATTAATAACATCTATAGTTTTAGTAATAAGCTCATTTTTATTATATATAGTGATAAGCCAAATAAATAAAAACAAAGAGTTAAAGTTTATTCAAAAGCAGCAAGAGGCTAATGAAGAAATATATAACCTCATGTTAAATCAAAATGAAAGCGTTGAAGAGGCTAGAGTCTTAGAAAAAAAGCGTATTTCGCAAGAATTACATGATGGCGTTTTAGGGCGGTTGTTTGGTACAAGATTAAGTCTTGACAGTTTAAATATGGGTACGACGCCAGATGCCATTAAAACAAGGGGGCAATACATTAATGAACTCAAAACTATTGAGCACGATATTAGAAAAGTATCCCATGAGCTGAATACCGATTTTGTTGCAGGTTCTGGCTTTGTCGATATTATTAATACTTTAGTAGAAACTCAAACAACAGTATATAATTTAAAGTATAAAATAGACCATGATGGCGCTATTAATTGGGATGAAATCTCCAACAAATATAAAATACACATTTATAGAATTATACAAGAAGCAATGCATAATATTTATAAGCATGCCCAAGCCAAAAAGATTAAAATTAGCTTTAAATTGAAAAATGATGTAATTTGCTTAATGATTGAAGATGATGGTTCTGGGTTTGATGTTACTAAAGCAAAATCGGGCATTGGTCTTAAAAATATAAACTCCAGAATTAAAGAGATTAACGGGACATTACATATCACTTCAGAAAAGCAAAAAGGAACAACCATACGAATCAATATTCCCAATTAATAACCGACCAATTATAATGATGCCAGAAAAGATTAGAATACTAATGATTGACGATCACCCAATGATTATAGAAGGGTACCAAAACACATTACAATTTACTAAAAAATCCAACCAAGAATTACATATAGATATTGCCAATAATTGCGATCAAGCCATATCATTTATGGATAAATCCCTTGAAAGAGGCATCCCTTACGATGTGTTGTTTGTTGACATCAGTTTGCCGCCTTCTAAAGATGGTTTAATGCAATCGGGAGAAGATTTGGCAGAATATGCCCGTACGATTCTGCCCAAAGCCAAAATTATTATTCTAACCATGTTTAATGAGTCTTTCAGGATACATAATATTATAAAGAATATCGATCCAGAAGGGTTTTTAATTAAAAGCGATTTAACATCTAGTGAATTGGCAAGTGCCTTTCAAGCGGTACTAAAAAATCCGCCATTTTACAGTGGAACCGTAAATAGCCATATCCGAAAATCCATCACAGCCGATATTGTTATTGATGAAAAAAACAGAAAAATACTTCATTTACTATCACAAGGTGTTAAAACCAAAAATTTAGCGACGCATTTAGATATTTCCCTAAGTGCTGTTGAAAAGCGAAAAAAACAACTTAAATATTTATTCTCGGTTGAAGATGGACAAGATGAAACATTACTCGAAGAAGCAAGAAAAAAGGGTTTTGTTTAAATATGCGTACTATTTTTCATCTTATAGAATGTTAAAGTTTTTATTTTAATATTTTTTTTATGCGCGGTAAAGCTAGGCTGTATCTGGCATATCGGCTTTAACCGTAACTTCGTTACGGTTTTACCGCAGTTTAAACAAAAAACGAATAATTATATTTGTATTGTCAACACTTCAAAATTAATTGATCCCTCAATTTTTATGTTGATAATAGCAATTTACATAAGTCCCGTGGAGGTGAGAGACCCACGGGACTTCTTCTTTTAAAAAGAAAAAAGACCTTCTCTATTTTTCCATAGAATAGAAATAAATAAGCCCAAATAAATCACGGTTACTATAAATTTTATAAAAGTAGAGGCTAAAAAACCAATAAAACTTCCAAAGGCGGCCTTTAATGCTGCTTTAGAATTACTCTTATTTATCAGCTCGCCAATAAATGCTCCAAGAAATGGCCCTATGATAATACCTCCTGGAATCGGGGCTACTAAACCTACAACCAATCCTATCGAAGTACCTATAACACCTGCTTTCGTACCACCAAATCGTTTGGTGCCCAGGGATGGAATAATGTAATCTAAAATTGAAATGATTACTGCAACAATAAACGTAACAATTATTAAGGTTAAATTAGTAGGGATGGCTTCGGTGACGTATAATAGTAATAATCCAACCCAACTGGAAAAGGGTCCAGGTATTACAGGCAGAAAGCTTCCAAGAATACCCAAAACCATCAATAAAGCCGCCACAATAATTAGAATTATGTCCATATAAAAATTTTATTGCTGAAATATTTTAACTAAAAAATTAGTTCAAACTAAAATTTTAGTTATATTTGTTTTATTCAACTAAGTTATTAGTTGTAAAAATACATTTAAAAATGAGACATTCATTAATGGATATTTAATAAAACTTGAATATTAAAAAGGAATGTTGCATCTGACAAAAATTGAACAATAAAAATCTACATATGAAACAGTTAACTAAAGCAGAAGAAGATATTATGCAAATACTTTGGCAACTAAAAAAAGCCAATGTAAAAGCCATAGTAGAGGAATTTCCAGAACCTAAACCCGCTTATAATACAGTATCTACCATTGTTAGGATTTTAGAAAGTAAAGGTTTTGTTGATTATGAAAAAGAAGGTAAGGGTCATGTGTATTTTCCAGTAATTCAACAACAAGATTATAGTAACCAATCTATAAATAAATTGGTGGATAATTATTTTGAAGGATCATTTAAAAGCATGGTATCCTTTTTCGTCAAGAAAAACGACATCAGTTTAAATGAGTTGGAATCTGTTTTAAAGGAAATCAATAAAAAAGAATAGTCATGATAGCATATTTTATACAAGTTGCGGCGTTCCAATTGGTGTTTTTAATGATTTATGATGCCTTTTTAAAAAAAGAAACCTTTTTTAATTGGAATCGAATTTATTTACTTTCTACAGCTATTTTATCTGTTGTTATTCCATTTATTAGATTGGAAGCATTTAAAAATACCATACCGCAACAGTACATTGTAAACCTTCCTGAAGTTATAATTGGTAATACGCTAACAAGCCAAAATACCATACAACTGGACACGGTCATCATAGAATCGAAACCATTTTGGACTTGGGAAAACGTATTATATTTAGGAATCACATTAGCTGCACTCTTGTTTGCTTTTAAAATTGCAAAAGTGATTTTGATGCTTATCAAAAATCCTAAAAGTAAGTTTGGTAATTTACTTATCATAAACCTATTAAATAGTAATGCCGCGTTTTCTTTTTTCAATTATATATTTTTAGGAGACCATTTAAATGAAACCGATAAAGACGCCATTCTAAAACATGAAATGGTACATGTTAAAGAAAAACACACCTTCGATTTACTGTTTTTTGAAGTCATGCGTATCCTGTTTTGGTTTAATCCTTTGGTGTATATGTACCAAAATAGAATCATGACCTTGCACGAGTTTATAGCCGACCAACAAGCCGTTAAACATCAAGATAAATCTCAGTATTATCAAAACTTGTTGTCACAGGTTTTTCAAACTCAAAATATTTCATTCATCAATCCATTTTTTAAACAATCATTAATCAAAAAACGAATCGTTATGTTACAAAAATCAAAATCAAAACAAGTCAATTTGCTGAAGTATATAATGCTCATTCCATTAGTTTTTGGAATGTTAATATATACATCATCTTTCGCTCAAAACGATGACAAAGTACCTCAGCAAAAAGAACAGAATTTAGAAGAATTGACACCGCCTCCTCCACCTCCACCTGAGGAAAGCGAAGAAACCAAAAAGGAAAAAGAAGAAAGACTTTTAAAATTGAAAGAGAAATATAAAGATGAATTAGAAGTTCCCTTCGCTGTTATAGATAATGTGCCAGTATTCCCAGGTTGTGAAAATTTAGCTTCTAGGGAGGAAAAAATGGACTGTACATCAAAAAGTATTACAGAACATATTGGCAAAAATTTTAATACAGATATGGCAGTTAAATTAGGTTTAAAAGGCAGACAGCGCATACTCGTTATCTTTAAAATTGATGTTGATGGTAATATTGTAGGTGTACAATCAAGAGCGCCACATCCTTCTTTAGAGGCAGAAGCTATTAGGGTTATTAATACCTTGCCAAAAATGGTGCCTGGAGAGCATAATGGTAAAAAAGTAATTGTTCCATATTCTTTACCTATTATGTTTATTGTAGCGGGCACAGATGAAACATCCATTACTAATAATACAAAGATAAAACCTAGTATAACAGAGGGAGAGGACATATTAATGTTAAGTGAAACCGTTATAGTTGGTTACGGTGAAATCCCTGAAGTGCCTTTTGCAGTTATAGAGCAAGTACCCGTATTTCCAGGTTGTGAAGATTTAGTTTCTAATGATGAAAAGAGACGATGTATGTCTGAGAAAATTCAAGAATTCGTAGGTAAAAACTTTAATACTAACCTTGCATCTCAAAATGGGTTAGTTGGTAGACAAAGGATTACCACCATGTTTAAGATTAATACAGAAGGTAATATTGTAGATATAAAATCAAGAGCGTCTCACCCTGCATTAGAAGCTGAAATTATCCGAGTTATTGAATTATTACCAAAAATACAGCCTGGTAAACAACGCGGAGAAGCCGTTATTGTACCATATTCTTTACCTATTGTATTTGTGGTTCAAGACGATAAACCTGAATTAGAAAAAAAATGATTTAATATTGCTTTTTAGTAAATGATAAGATCTGCTTTAATTTTTTTATTATTAATTATGTTTAGAACCGAAGCCCAAACTTCGGTTTTAAACCTTGCAGATAGTTTGTATGCCATAGGAAATCATTCTAAAGCTATTGAACACTTCAAATTATACAAAACACCGAGCGAAGTATATAATAAAATTGCAAAATCTTATGTTGCCATTGGTAATTATGATGAAGCACTAAAAAATTACGAAGCACATATTAGCGTTAAACCTAGTGATGCGTTAACAATATTTGAATATGCCATATTGCTTGCCCAAACAAAAAAGAATAAGGAGGCTTCAGTGGTTTTTAAAGATTTGGTAACTATGGATAATAAAAATCCAAATTACCACTACCAATTGGGTTTAACCTTAGAAAAAATGAATGATTCCACAGCTATTGAAAGCTACCGTTCTACATTCCAATTAGATTCAACCCATCAAAAAGCCATATATAAAATTGCTAAATATTTTCTTCAAAAAGGCAAAAATCAATTAGCTGAAGACTATGCAGATATTGGTTTAAAAACCTATGAAAATAATTTGGAACTCATAAGCTTAAAGGCTCAAAACTATTATTTTAAAGAAAATTATAAAAATGCAGCTATTTGGTTTGAAAAGTTGATTGAACTTGGGGAATCATCGGAGTTTGTTCATAAACAGCTTAGTTTATGTTATTACCATTTATACGAATTTGAAAAAGCCATAGAGCAACGGCAATTAGCTTTAGAATTTAATCCCGAAGATGCTAAATCCATATATACCATTGGTACCTATTATTATCAAAATAATGATTTCGCCAATGCAGAAAAGTACATAAAAGAAGCTTTGGATTTAATGGATAATCCTATGGATGCCGAATATGGCCAATTGGCAGTCGTTTTAAACAGTCAGAAAAAACATGATGAGGCCATAGCCGCTTTAAAAAAAGCTATAAAAGAAAATCCTGAAAATATTGGCGCTGAATTTATGTTAGTGTTGACTAAAGATAGATATTATGCCGATATAGACTCCAAAATACAAGCCTATGAAGATTTCAAAAGAAGATTTCCTTCAGATAATTATGCAGAATACATTGATGCAAGAATTCGAGAACTAAAAAAAGAAAAATTCATCAAGGAAGGCACTGTAAACGATTGAAATCTAAGAAAAAATCGTACTTTTCGGCATCAGTTTTAATCCATGAAACAATTTTGTACTTTTCTTTTATTATTGATGCTCTGTTCGTGCGAGTATTTTAATGTGAAAAAAGTGTCTTCCGAAACTATTTTAAAGGAAGAACTACAAACTTTCAATTGGAATGATGTTGATGAATACCCCACGTTTTCTGTATGCGATTCAAGGTCTACAAAAGAAGAAAAAAAAGCATGTTTTGTGCAAACATTAACTAGTTTTATTACCAGTTATTTACAAAAAGATGCCATTATAGTAACTCAGGATATTCACGATACGATTAACTTAAATTTTAAAGTTACCGATGCAGGAGATTTAATTCTGTTAGACACCAAAATAGATTCCTTAACCAATAGTGAAATACCAAATATCAAACAACTACTTACCGAAAGTTTAGATTCCTTGCCAAGAATATTTCCAGCCATAAAACGAGGTCAGCAAGTAACGACCGAGTTTAAATTACCCATAATTATAAGTGTTAATTAATTCTGGAATTTGTCAATTAACTTCGTTCAATTCGGCTTTGCCTGGTGTCGAGTGAATTTTACTGATTTTTTATCAGTGAAATTTGTATCGAGAATCAAATTTTATACTGATTTTAAGTTATTTTTTAAACGTTCTGCCTTTCCAAGTATAGCCATTAAAAACGGACAAAAAAGCAATAAAAACACTAAAAAAGGGATACACTAAAAACCCTAACAAATAACTTCTTAAAACCCTTTTTTGATTAAAAAAAGAGGCGGTTTTATAGATAAGTAAAAAGTCTAAATAAAGTTTAATTACTAAGATATAGAGGAATATTTTAACATGAACCATGTTGAATAAAGTGAATAATAAAGCTGTAACAACAAGGGTGTTCATTAATAAAACGATAAGTCCGGTTAGTTTTCCAAAACCATTACTATAAGCACTTGTTTTAGCAGCCCATCGAATGCGTTGCATGAGCAATTCTTGCCAAGATTCCTGAGGTTTTGTTGTTACAATAGCATCATGACATTTTAAATAATGACTTTCTTTTGGATATAATTTTACTATTTTTTCCAATAGAAAAATATCATCGCCGCTCGCAATATTGGTATTGCCTTCAAACCCATTCAATTTTTTAAAAATGGATTTTTGATACCCAAAATTAGCACCATTGCACAAAAAGGGTTTATTTATACCAAAACCGCCAATGGTTGCTCCTTGTAAACTAAATATATCTAGCGCTTGAAATCTGCTTAAAAAACTAATGTCCTTACCGTAAGTTACAGGAGCTACAATACATTTGACATTTGTTTGCTGAATAAACTCATCAAAGCTATTTAACCAAAATTCAGGAAGCTGGCAATCGGCATCGGTGGTAATAATCCATTCGTGTTTTGCCAAATTGATGGCTGAGGTAATGGCATCTTTTTTTGGCGATTTGGTTTTGCGTTCATTATTAATTATCCTTATGTCAATTTGAGTATCTGGATGGAATTGCGATATATTCAGAACCTTATTAATAATCTCCCTTGAATTATCTTCAGACTCATCATCAACAAAAATAACCTCATATAAATTTTTTGGATAATTCAATTTAGAAAGGGAGTCCAATAAATCAGGCAAATTTCTAGCTTCATTTCTAAAAGGAATAATAACCGAAAAGGTTGTTTTTGAAAGGGATTTTTCCAATTTAAAAACCGGTATTTTATCAAAACCAAGAACTAAAATTCCAATTAAAAGCACATAAATAAGCGTTATTATAAAACCAATTACAAGCATATTAATTTATTATTTGGGAATTTAAAATTGAGCACAAAAAAGAATTGATTAGATTTGTAAGACCCTGTAATAAGCCCCAACAAATTAAATCAAAATATAATCAAGAATGAACGGGAATCTTAAATATAACCTACTTTTAGCATTGTTATTTGTAATATCGTTTCAGATGATTGCACAAAGAAATAAGGAAAAATGGAAAGGACAAATTTCAGTAGGGGTTAACAATCCTATTGAAACGAGCGAAAATTTGGGGTATTATTCTAAATATTTAAATATTCCCACAGTGAATTTAGGAGTACAGCACATGATTTCCGAGACGTTAGGTGCTAAATTGGATATAGGGTTCAACAGATCTTCCAATAATGATGACTCACCGGAATTTAAACTGAATTATACACGCATAAATTTACAGGCGGTTTATGATTTTTATAAATTGCTTCGCTTTTTTCCAGATAGAATTACGGTTATTGGTCATGCAGGTCCTGGAATGAGCTTTTCAAATCCTCTTGGTGATTTTAAAGAAAACAAGTATACCTTTTTAAATGCCTTGGCGGGCATTGAATTCCATTATGCGTTGTCCAATACATTTTCCATTTATAGCGATTTGGGTTATGTTTTGTCCTTGTCTGGTGAAGAAAAATATAATACTAATATTGATGGGTTTTCTTTTAATGGCGATTTAATTTACCTATCGTTTGGCATTTCCTTTTCTTTAAGCGGGTGCAATTATTGTTAATAAATGACAAAAGAAAAAATTATATTAGGAATTGATCCCGGTACAACTATTATGGGTTTCGGACTCATAAAAGTAACGGGAAAATCCATGCAGTTTATGCAGCTTAATGAGTTGGATTTAAAAAAGTATGATGACCATTATTTAAAGTTGAAGCTCATTTTTGAGCGCACCATCGAACTTATTGAAACGCATCACCCCGATGAGATTGCTATTGAAGCACCCTTTTTTGGAAAGAACGTACAAAGTATGCTAAAACTTGGAAGGGCGCAAGGTGTTGCTATGGCTGCAGGTTTATCAAGGCAAATTCCCATTACTGAATATTCCCCAAAAAAAATTAAAATGGCCATTACAGGAAACGGAAATGCGAGTAAAGAACAAGTGGCAAAAATGCTCCAAAGTTTATTGGGACTAAAAACACTTCCAAAAAATTTGGATGCAACCGATGGTTTGGCAGCAGCCGTTTGCCATTTTTATAATGATGGTAAAGTTGAGGTTGGCAAAAGTTATAGCGGTTGGGATGCTTTTGTGAAGCAGAATAGCCCCCCAACCCCCAAAGGGGGAGCGAAAAACAACCCAATTGTTGAACTTCGTAAAAAATTAAAGTAAATTTCAAAGTATTTTATTGAAACATAGTAATGACAATAAAGACAATGTCCCCTTTGGGGGTTTGGGGGCTAACTCCTCCCTCTCGGGGAGGTTGGGTGGGGCTATCTACATCCATATCCCATTTTGCAAGCAAGCATGTTTTTATTGCGATTTCCATTTTTCTACGTCACTAAAGAAAAAAACGGAACTTATTGACGCGCTTGTTAAAGAATTGGAACTTAGAAAAAATGAGTTTCAAGGGCAATTTATAGAAACCATTTATTTTGGTGGGGGAACGCCAAGCCTTTTAAAAAACTACGAAATACAATCGATACTCGATGCTATTTATAAAAATTATAAAGTTGTAAAAAATCCAGAAATAACTTTGGAAGCGAATCCAGACGATTTATCGGAAGACGTCATCAAAGAACTTTCAAAAAGTAAAATCAACCGACTTAGTATAGGAATCCAGTCGTTTTTTGAAGACGATTTAAAAAGCATGAATCGAGCACATAATGCCGAAGAAGCCAAAACATGTTTGTCTTTAGCAACCCAATATTTTGATAATATAACGGTTGATTTGATATATGGCATACCCAACATGAGTTTGGAAAAATGGAACGAAAATTTAGAAAAGGTACTCAATTTCGGAATTAATCATATATCCAGTTATGCCTTAACGGTTGAGACAAATACAGCGTTGGATAATTTTATAAAAAAGGGAAATTATCCAGCAATAGATGAGGATTTGGCACTTCAGCATTTCAATCATTTAATAGAGAAAACGGCAGAGCAAGGTTTTATACATTATGAAATTTCAAATTTTGGAAAGCCAGATTATTTCTCAAAACACAATACCAGTTATTGGCAAGGAAAACCCTATTTAGGCATCGGCCCTTCGGCACATTCATTTAATGGAAATGAACGTAGTTGGAATGTTAGGAACAATTCCATTTATATTAATTCGCTATCTTATGGTGTGTTACCAATGGAAACTGAAACGCTTACAGTTGAAAATAAATATAACGAATATATCATGACAGGGTTACGCACTATTTGGGGTGTGTCTTTTGATAAAATTGAAAATGAATTCGGAAACGATTATGTAAAGAATTTAAAAAAATTATCCGAAAAATTTATTGAAGAAGGTTTATTAATTATTGAAGAAGATATTTTAAAAGCTACTCCAAAAGGTAAATTTTTAGTGGATGGCATGGCTTCAGAATTGTTTATTGTTTAAATTTATTCAGATAAAAATAGGTAAAACATGATAGAAATTTCCACTGAGAAAAGTAAACTTCAAATAGAGGTGATTCATGAGTTTTTAACCAATTCTTATTGGGCAAAAGGAAGAACCGTTGATGATGTTAAAAAATCAATAGCCCATTGTTTTTGTTTCGGAGTTTATCTTGAAAACAAGCAAATTGGATTTGCTAGAATAGCAACAGACTATACTGTTTTTGCTTATATAATGGATGTGTTTATTCTGCCAGAACACAGAGGAAATGGCTATTCAAAGCAGTTAATGAAGGCCATCAACGAAGAAACTCAACTAAAATCATGTAAAGTTTGGATGTTAAAAACACGGGATGCTCATGGTTTATATAAACAATTTGGTTATACCGAATTAGGGCATCCAGAAAAAGTCATGGAGCGTATTTTAAAATAAAAATATTTAAACATGAACATCGAACAACTCCATCAATATTGTTTAAGAAAAAAAGGTGTTACTGAAGATTTCCCTTTTGATGAAGATACTTTGGTGTTTAAAGTTTTAGGAAAGATGTTTTTATTGGTGTCGTTAAAAAGTTGGGAGTCTGGCAATGCCACTATAAACTTAAAAGCCGACCCTAATTATTCTGAAGAACTTCGAGCAGAATATGAAAGCATACAACCTGGCTTTCACATGAATAAAAAGCATTGGAATACCGTAAATATTCACAAAGGGGAATTATCACAAAAATTAATTTTAGAGCTTATAGATCATTCTTATGATATGGTTGTTAAAAGTATGCCTAAAAAATTGCGAGAATCATTGCTTTAACATTTTTGACAAGGACAAATTAGATGTATCATTGCAAAATAAAATTTGATGATGAGTTTACTACAAGATTTACAAAATAGAAGCGGAAATACATGTGAGTTATGCACAGCAACAACGAATCTTAAAATATATGAAGTGCCTCCAACGTCGGCTGGTGGTGTTGATGGCAGTTTGTTGGCTTGCGATACTTGTATAGATCAAATAGAAAATCCGAGTACGACAGATTCTAATCATTGGCGTTGTTTAAACGATAGCATGTGGAGTGAGCATAGAGCCGTGCAAGTTGTGGCATGGAGATTATTATCCCGCTTAAAAGCGGAAGGCTGGCCGCAAGATTTGTTGGATATGTTGTATTTAGATGATGACACATTAGCTTTTGCAAAAGCCACAAATGAAGGATTGGACGATAGTGAAAAAATAATCCATAGAGATGTGAATGGTGTTATTTTAGAAACTGGAGATTCTGTAGTTTTGGTCAAGGATTTAAAAGTGAAAGGTTCCAGTATGGTTGCTAAACAAGGAACCGCTGTTAGAAACATTCGCTTAGATCATGAAAACGCGGAATATATAGAAGGGAAGGTTGACGGACAGCAAATTGTTATTATTACCAAATACGTAAAGAAATCATAAACAAAAGCCCCATTCTCGGGGCTTTTTGTTTGATTGTCAATTTAGGGCAAATCTTGTTAATACGGTGGCTTTTACTAGAATAGGTTTAAAATTTAAATCTTCATTTTTTATATAGCCCGCCCCTGTACCTTCATAACTGCTGCTTAGTCCTCTAATCATAATTCCGTTTGCAGTACCTTGTAAAGTATTAATTATATCGTTATTAATTTCCTGAATATATAATGCTTTCCCCAAGTTTTGGTCTATTGTTTTCGCATAATCTTCGGCTTTTTCTTTGGCAACTTTCAAAGCTTTCAGTTTAGTATCTCTTTTAATAGTTTCAATATCAGAATGATCGGTTTTTGTAATTGAAATGTTAGAAATGTCAATGCGGTCTAAGGCTTCATAAACCATTCCCAATGTCTTTCCATCATTTACAATGAGCTCATAACGTTTGATTTTGGTAACTGCATTTTCGGTTAAAAATTTTCTTTGGTAGTAGCCATCAAAATCTAAAATAGAGAAGTTTTTTTCTAAATCAATGTTAAGCGATTTCAATACCGCAATCATTTGGTTTTCTTGATCTTCAATACTTATTTTTCCTTTTTTGTCATTTTCGTTTAGTGTGATATTCAAATAAATTTCATTGGGGATAACCTCGGTTTCTATCTCTCCAGTAACCTCAATATAAGGTTGATCAATAAAATTCTTTTCTCCATTTTGGGAAAATGACATAGATGATACTAAAATGAATGTGAATAAAAGTGTTCTTTTAATTTTCATAATATGATTTTTTTATGAAGTAAATCTAAGAGCAACTTTTTTCTTAAAAAATGAACAATGAGTAAAACAAAAGGTTTGGTGAGTGAACCATCTTTATTATTGAGTGAAGACCTGTTTTTAGTATATAAATGACAGTAAATTGCAAGAACAGTATTTTATTATACCAAGTAAAGTGCGTAAGTTTATCTGCTTTTAAGTGGTATATGAAACTAGTTGTTAAATATATATGTGTTTTTTTTCTGTTGTGTATTGGTACTATTTTACAGGCCCAGAACAGCACTTTTAATACTGCCGAAAAATTTATGGTAAGAGGTTCTGTTGCTGAAAAAGATACACGTAACCCCATTAAAAACGTTAATGTTGAGGTTAACGGTGGTTCATACACAACAACCGATATTTTTGGAGAGTTTAAAATTGAAGTCAAAAAAGGAGACGAACTGATAATTAAGCATCAGGATTTTGAAACGGTGTATTATACCATTCAAAATAACGAGCGTATTATGGTTTTGGTGGAATCAAACGACATAGAAGATTCTAGAACTAGTACAATTTCAAAATCACGAAACACCCAAGTATTCAAATCGCTTGTTGATTCAGCTGAAACCTATCTAAAAAAGGATGCAAAAAAGAGCTTGCAATTTATTACCGATGCCTTAGCAAAGAGTAGTTCTGCAAAAGAAAATGCCGAGGTTTATGATGTTATTGGCGATATTTATATGTATTGGAAGCAATATGATTTGGCGGTTTCAAATTATAAGATAAGTATTCAAAATATTTCATCGAATGAAACCAAATTGAAACTTGCAAAGGCGTTTCAGTTCAATAAAAATTATCAGGAAAGTATTCAAACTTATAATGGTATCTCTAAAAGAGATCTTTCAACATGGCAATTGGTGTCTCTTAATGAAGGGTTGGGCGATGTTAATTTGCTCACAAAAAACTATAAAGCATCCATCGAATTTTATAAAGAAGGATTAAAAGTGGCGGAAGCCAATAAAATTTCAGCAAAAATCACCGATTTGAATTCCAAAATAGGCGAAGCCTACAGTGCCAGTGGAAATAACGAAGCTGCAAAAGATTATTTTAGCAAATCATTAAAATTAGCAGCTACCGAAAACAAGAAAAGAGCTGCTGAAGAGAAAGTGAAGGTGGCCGATTTTCAAAATAACATTAGCAATTATTCCAATGAAATCCAGTTAAGGAAAGAAGCCTTAAAAGACATTGAGAAAGTGGGTGCAGAAAAAGAAACCGTTTTAGATAATGAAAATGCACTAACGCCACAAAAGCAAAACTATAAAATTGGGAGTGCCTTAGCCTTGCAAGGGGATTATCAAAATGCGATTCTGTTTCTTGAAAAAAGTATTGCTGAAGCTGATAAAAAGGAAGACCTTATTGTTCAAAAAGATGCTACTAGAAGACTTTCAGATGTGCATAAAGATGCGGGCGATTTTAAGAAAGCATTGAGCGTATATCAAGAGTATGTGGATTTGGTAGATAAGGTTTATATTAAAAAAGAACAGGAAATTTCACAATCAGCTCGTTTTAGCAAAGAATTGGCAGCAAAACAAAATAGGATTGTAAGCTTGGAAAGCGACAGGGAACTTTCTGAAAGTAAATACCAACTCACTACCGAACAAACAAAACGCCAACAACTTGTTATCTACTCACTTATTGGAGGCGTTCTATTGTTATTGTTAATGGCTTTTTTAATGTTTAAATACATCAAACAACAGCGATTGGCAAATAATTTACTCGCTTTAAAAACGCTGAGGAGCCAAATGAATCCTCATTTTATTTTCAACGCATTAAATTCCGTAAATAGTTTTATAGCGTCTAATGATGAGCGCACCGCGAATAAATATCTTTCAGATTTTTCATTGCTGATGCGAGCCGTTTTAGAGAATAGTGAAGAAGATTTTATTCCGTTGGAAAAAGAAATTGAACTTTTGGAATTATATACCAAGTTGGAACATTTTAGGTTTAAGGATAAGTTCGATTACACGATTCATATTGATGAAAATATCACCATTGAAGATTTTGTAATTCCGCCAATGTTATTGCAACCGTATATTGAAAATGCTGTTTGGCACGGATTGCGTTATAAAAAAAGTAAAGGGCATTTATCTATTTCCATCACGCAAACTAAAAATGATGAAATTACCATTACTATTGCAGATAATGGTATAGGTAGGGAACAATCGAAAGCTTTAAAAACGGAAAATCAGCAAAAGCAAAATTCAAAAGGCATGGGAAATATTAAAAAGCGTGTTTCCATTTTAAATGCCATGTACAAAGATAAAGTAGATGTCTTTATTGAAGATTATCAAGATGAAGAAGACACAGGAACTAAAGTTGTTGTAACACTTAAAAAGGATTGATGATGAAACACCCGTTAATAAAATATAGTGTCGCTCATAAAAGAATGATATGGATATTGCATCTGACCAAAAAAAGAACAATAAATATAAACTGATGAAACTAAACGCCATCATCGTAGAAGACGAAGAAACCAGTAGGGACATTCTAAAAAATTATCTAAAAAAATATTGTCCAAACGTTAACGTCTTGGGTGAAGCTACTAACATTAATGAAGCCCTTATTTTAATTAATAATCATGATTTAGATTTGGTGTTTCTTGATGTTGAAATGCCTTATGGCAATGCCTTCGATTTATTGGATAAGCTCGAAGACATTCAGTTTGAAACGGTATTTGTTACCGCTTACAATCATTATGCTATGGAAGCGTTGAATGCGCATGCTTCTTATTATTTGATGAAACCTATTTCTATTGACGAGCTTATAAAGGCAGTTGATTATGTTTCTGAAATTAGAACCAAAGAAAATGCTCTTCAAGACCAAGTATTAATTCCAAAAACAAATACTGTAAACGGTAAAATTACCATTCCTGTGCAAGATGGTTTTGAAGTTATTAATACCGCAGATATTTTATATTGTAAAGCAGATGATAATTACACAGAAATTTATTTGAACAACAATAAAAAGAAATTGGTAAGCAAAACACTTAAATATTTTGAAGATGCTTTAAATGGTAGTAATTTTGCACGTGTACACAAATCGTATTTAATCAACGTTAATGAAGTCGTTAAATACTTAAAAGGAAAAGGAGGAAGCGTGGTACTTAGTAATGGAAAGGAAATTATGGTTTCAGCCTCTAAGAAATCAGAATTATTGGATTTTTTTAAATGAATTAAGAACAGTTAAATAGCCTTTTCCTAGCTTTATAAAAACGATTTTATTGTATTATCAAAATAGGTAATATTCAATAGTAAAAAGAAAATAATTAATTTAATATGCCAATTATAAAACCAATAAACGGAAAATCACCTCAAATACCAGAAGACTGTTACATTGCCGAAAACGCTACCATTGTAGGCGATGTGGTTATGGGAAACCAATGCAGTGTTTGGTTTAATGCCGTCATTCGTGGCGATGTGCACTTCATCAAAATGGGCAATAAAGTGAATGTTCAAGACGGCGCTGTTATTCACGCAACTTATAAAACCTCGCCAACTACCATCGGCAATAATGTGTCTATCGGACATAATGCCATTGTGCATGGTTGCACTATTCATGATAATGTATTAGTGGGCATGGGTAGTATTATTATGGACGATTGTGTTGTAGAGAGCAATAGCATTATAGCTGCAGGGGCTGTGGTTACAAAAAATACACATGTAGAAGCGGGGAGTATTTATGCAGGTGTTCCGGCAAAAAAAGTTAAGGATATTAGTAAAGAACTTATTTCTGGCGAAATAGACCGCATTGCCAATAACTACATTAAATATTCGAGTTGGTTTAAGGATTAAATTTCTTGTCATTCCGAACTTGTTTCGGAATCTCATAATAAGAGCATTACCAAGTTGCAATCTATTTTTGTTAGTTTAAAAATCTAAATACTCAACTTTAAATTTAGAATCTAAAAGCGATTGCATAACTTCTGGATTTGCATTGGTGAAGAATTGTATTTTAGACTTTGTTTTTTTAGTATTGAGTAGATTGTGTTGCTCTAAAATAGCTTTAGTCTGTCTGGCTACAGCTTCACCAGAATCGATTATTTTAACATGATTTGGAAGCAAATCCACAAGCATAGGGATTAAATAAGGATAATGTGTACAACCCAAAACCAAATAATCAATATTGGCTTCTATCATGGGTTTTAAATAGACTTTTAATAAACCCTTCATCTCCTCAGAATCTAATTTTCCACTTTCAATAAGCTCAACAATACCTTCGCCGATTCGTTCAATGACCTTAATATTGTTTGCAAATAAGTTAGTGGTTTTATGAAACAGTTCACTTGAAAGCGTTCCTTTGGTAGCTAAGATGCCTATGGCCTTTGTTTGGGTATTTAGTGCGGCAGGTTTAATGGCAGGTTCGATACCAATAAAAGGGATATTGTAAGTTTCCCTTAATACACTAATAGCATTTGTTGTTGCGGTATTACATGCTACTACAATAAGTTTACAACCTTTATCAATCAAGTATTCAGTATTTTTAATACTTAAGGCTGTTATTGTTTCTTTTCCTTTTAGTCCGTATGGTGCATTGGCACTGTCGGCTAAATAAATGGTGTTTTCATTTGGCAAAAGTTTATGGATTTCTTTCCAAATGGATGTTCCACCCACACCAGAATCAAAAATGCCAATAGGTTGTATACTCATAGTGTAACAAAAATAAAAAAGCTGTCTTGTAAAAAGACAGCTTTAAGTAATTTTATTTGTTTAAAAATTAGATGCCTAATTCTTTTTTCACATCATTAAGTAAATCTTTTCCATCTGCTACTATGGTTACGCCTACACCCGAGTCTAAAACATACTCAAAGCCTTGGGCTCTACCTACTTTTAAAATAGCTGCTCTTGCTTTTTCTGTAATAGGTTTAAACAACGTTTCTTGTTTTGCTTGTAAATCTTGTTGTGCTTTACTTTGAAATTGACGCGCATTTTGCTCCATAGTCAATAATTCTTCCTGTCTTTTATTGTTCTCCTCTTGGGTTTTTGTAGCAGCTTCAGCATCATACTGTTTTGCTTTATTTTGAAGCTCTGTACCCATGCTTTGTAAGTCTGTTTGATATGTTTTGGATAGGGCCTCAAGTTCTGCTGTAGCAGCTTTCATTTCTGGCATAGCAGAAATTAAATCATTTGTGTTTATATGTGCAATTTTACTTTGAGCGTATGTAAAACTTACGGTTCCAATACATAATACAGTTGCTAATAATAGGGTTTTTAATTGTTTCATTTTAAATGTATATTAGTGTGTTATAAATTATTTAATTATTGTTTATACTATCTTTTGTTTTTTGCCTGTCGTCTAAAATTTGTTTCTTTTTAGCATCTAACTCTTTTAGTCTGGCTTCTCGTTCCGCTAATTTTTTCTGTCTGTTTTCTTCAATAAGTTGTTCTCTTGTTTTTGTTGCTACCTCTTTATCGACAGTTGTATTTAAGGGAGTATCACTTACTGTATTTGGTGTGTTACTATTTCTAGCATCTAATTTTTCTTGTTTGGCTTTTTCGCGTTCTTCCAAAATCTGTTGACGTTTATCCTCTATTTCTTTTTGTTTGGCTTCACGGGCTTCTAAAATTTCTTGTCTGCGTTTCTCTATGGCACTTTCGCGTTCAGCTTTCTTTTCTTCCAGAGCTTGTTCACGTGCTTCAAGTTCTTCATTAATTTCAGGAATCAATTCTTCATCTTCAGCGGCTCTAAGTTGGGCTTTGGTTTCCGCCTGGGTTCGTTTTGATGTTCTTGTGATACTTCTTAAAACCTGTTCGCTTAAATCAAATTGCTTTGCTGAATATAGCATTACGGCATCAGATGATTTATCGAAAATAAAATCATATGTTCTACTAGCTGCCAAATCTTGAACTGCTGAAAAAATTTGGTCTTGAATAGGTTGCATCAATTGTTTTTTTTGAATCATTAAATCACCATTGGGGCCAAACCGTTTTTGTTGATAATCTAATATTTCATTTTCTTCAAAAGCAATATCTTCTTCGCGCTCATCAATAAGTTCCTTAGTTAATAGTGCTTTTTCATTGCTTAAATCCTTTCGTTTCTGTTCAATATCCAAAAGTTTTGTTTGAATTTCGTTTTTCCAATCTTGCGCTTTATTATCAAGCTGTACCATGGATTCTTGATATTCGGGCACATTTTCAAGAATATATTCGGTATCTATATAAGCAATCCTTACACCGCGTTGAGCGTTTGAATACATGCTACACATGAGAACTAATGTCAATAAAAAAAGAACGTTATGCTTCATCTGTTATTAATATTTTATGATTTATATCGTATAAATTCTAAAAAGACAAATGATTTTATTTTGAAACCTAATCCCTTTTTTTGAATCTTAATTTTAATCTGACTATTTCATTGATTTTTATTGTCAGATGCCATTCGCAAAATAAATATTTTAGATTGCTTGTTCAAAATTAACGAATTTTAATCTTAAAAATTTTAATTCTTGTTTCAAATATTAAACTGTTAATAGAAAATATCGTGCCAAAAAAATATTAATTAAAATTGTTGCCCAATAATAAAGTGAGTTTCCCATCCATGGTTGCCGGTTTCTCCCACTAAAGGGTCGAAACCATGTCCGAAATCTATTCCCAGTAAACCAAATGCAGGCATGAAAATTCTAACGCCCAAACCAGCTGAACGATACAAGTTGAAAGGATTGTAATCTCTAAAGCTATTAAAGGCAGAACCTGCTTCCATAAAAGCCAGGGCATAAATTTTAGCAGATGCTTTTAATGTAATTGGATACCTCAGTTCCAGTGAAAATTTATTGTATATAGTTGCGCCATCATTAGTGGTGTTTCCGTCTCTATCTATAGGTTGTATGGATTGATTTGGGTAACCTCTTAATTGAATGACTTCTCTACCGTCCATCGCAAAATTAGCTAACCCGTCACCTCCTACGAAGTAACGTTCGAAAGGGATCACACCTCTATCATTATTGTAGGCACCTAAAAACCCAAATTCCACATTTGGTCTTAAAACTAAATTTTTAGTGATTTGGGTGAACCATTCACCTTTAAAGTTCACTTTGTAAAATTCTAACCATTTGTAACGTTCTTGGTCAATTTCTCCAGCTCTTGCAAAATCGGTAGGATTGCTTTTATCCAATAAGTCGTATTCATTACTTAATGCTTTGTAATCAACCCCATCAAATAAGGAATAGGGTAACGATAATTTGGTGGTAATACTAAATCTTGAACCACCTGTTGGGAAAATAGGATCTACATTGGTATCATCTCTGCTTAATCCAATTGTGTAAGCCAAGTTTTTTGCTGTACCATTACCAAAAGTAAATAGACCTGTATTATAATTATTTAAATCATAAATTTGAAAACTAAGGGCCTGAGATAATGTGAAATAATCATCTGGTACAGATAAGCGTCTAGCTAAACCAACAGATATACCAGTAATATTAAAACTTTGGGTTTTGTCGGCCCTTCTGGTCATTGGGTTAAATAAAAACTGTTTAGTTTGTGATATTGATGTAGAAAACTGCATCGGTCTTTTACCACCTAACCAAGGTTCAGAAAATGAAAAACTATAGGTCTGGAAAAATTGACTTGCTTGTAAACGTAATGCTAATTTTTGTCCATCGCCCATAGGGATAGGCTTATAAGCATCCTTATTAAAAATATCTTTTATTGAGAAATTATTAAAGGATAGGCCAAGAGTTCCTATAAAACCGCCACCACCATAACCACCTTGAAGCTCAATCTGGCTAGACCCCGTTTCTTTAACAGTGTATACCATATCTATAGTGCCTTCATTAGGATTTACATTTTCAAAATCCGGTTTAATTTCCTGAGCATCAAAAAAACCTAGTTGCCCAAGTTCCCTTACGGTACGTACCACATCGGCTTTGCTGTACAGTTTGCCTGGAAGCGTACGTAGCATTCTATAAATAACATGGTCATTGGTTTTATCGTTACCAATTACACTTACATTATTAAAATAAGCTTGTTTTCCTTCTATTATTCTTATTTCTAAGTCAATAACGTTGTTGTCTGCACTTACTTCAACAGGATCTATTTTTGAAAATAGATAACCAAAGTTTTGGTAAGCATTCGCTATATCGTCGGCATCAGGATTACCGTCCTCAATTCGTTTCTGTAAAAGCACACCATTATAGGTGTCTCCTTTATTAATACGCATGAACCTGCTTAATTGTTCGTTAGTATAATAGGTATTACCAATAAATGTGATATCTCCAAACTTGTAACGCTCTCCTTCTTCTAAATTAATATGAAGGGAAATGGTTTTGTCATCATTAACAATTAAGCTATCAGATAATACACGTGCATCCCTAAATCCATTTTCCTTGTAAGCATCTATGAGCTTTGTTAAATCCTCTTCGTAATCTTTTTCTACATATTTTGAACGCTTTAAAAAACGTATAGGATTTATTTGTTTGGTTTTTTTCATGCTCTTTCTAAGCTTTTTATCGCTTAAAGAATCATTTCCAGTAATAACAATATCCTTTATTTTTACTTTTTTGCCTTTGTCTATATTAACAACCATGTTAACACGTGCAATTTGAAGAGAGTCTTTTACTTCAGCAGTATTTATGTTAACTTTTGTATTGTAGAAGCCTTCTTTTTGATACTTTGTAGTTAGGTAATTTTTTGTAGTCGCTTTAAGGTTTTCAGTTACTTTGGTGCCCTTCTCTAATTTGTTTTCCTTTATAATGGCTTCTATTTTGCCTTTTTTTACACCATTGATTTTAACTTCGTTAAGCTGTGGTAAATCTGAAAGACGAATTTCCAAGTAAGCGACGTTGTCTTCAATTTTTGTGACATAAATATCTATATCGCTAAATAATTTAGAATCCCAAAGTTTTTTAATGGCGTTACTAGTCTCTTCTCCGGGAATGGTAATTTCTTGGCCTTTACTTAATCTAGAATAGGCTACAATAGTTTGTTCGTTAAATGTAGTATTCCCAGAAACGGAAACACCTCCTATGGTGTATTTTTTACCTGTATCGTAAGGGTTTTGAGCAGTTACATTAAAACTGATTGCAACTACAAATAGTGCAATGCATTGTTTTATATATGTTTTTATAGGTAGTTTATTAGCTAAGTTGTTCACTAGTTTTCCCAAATCGTCTTTCTCTTTTTTGATATTCAATAATAGCTTCATGCAAATGTTGCTTAGTAAAATCAGGCCAAAGCGTATCAGTAAAATACAATTCGGCATAAGCTATTTGCCATAGTAAAAAGTTACTTATTCGTTGCTCCCCGCTTGTTCTAATAAGTAAATCTACATCTGGTAAATTTCGCGTGTAAAGATGCTCATTTATAATTGATTCATCAATTTTTTCTGGCGAAATTATATTATTTTTAACTTTAATACTAATTTCCTTTATGGTATGTATTAATTCTTCCCGCGAACCATAGCTTAGTGCGATGGTTAAAGTCATTCTACTGTTGTTCTTTGTTTTTTCAATAACTTCCAATAATTCTTTGTGTACCTTACTAGGAAGTGTTTCTAATGTGCCTATGGCCGATAATTTTATGTTGTTTTCATGAAGTGATTTTATTTCTTTTCTTAATGAAGATATTAATAACTTCATAAGGGTGTCAACTTCAAATTTTGGTCGGTTCCAATTTTCTGTAGAAAAGGCATAAAGTGTTAGGTTTTCAATACCAAGTTCTGCGCTTCCCTCAACAACTTGTTTAACGGCTTTAGCACCATTTTCATGACCAAAAGTGCGCATCATGCCTTGCTGTTTTGCCCAACGTCCGTTGCCATCCATTATAATGGCAATATGTTTTGGTAATTTTTTGGCTTGTATGCTTTCTACTAGGTTCATTTTTTAGTTTATACAATAACAGGGGTTTTGTCCAAAGGTATAAGTTAATATGATACCTGAAAAGACATACCAATCGTTATTATTAATATTACCGAATCTATTTGCTAAATGGTTTGTATTATTAGGAAGGTTTCCGTCAATGGCATCAGTAAATGTATAACGCGCACCCACTTCCAAACTTAAAACAAAGTTGTCAATAAATGTTGTTTTAAAGCCTATAGCCATGGGAATACCAAATGCCCAACTTGAAGCGTTTTCAGATGTTTGTACACCATTTTGAAAATAATAATCATCATAATTGGCAACTGTTATCCCTGAATATAAATAAGGCGTTGCTAATTTTTCTCCAGAATGTAAATCGAAATCAAAAAAAGTGAGTTCCATACCCACGGATGCTTCAATAATCTTATTGGTAAAATTATAGCCTCTTTGTGTACGTCTTGGATCATCAGATTTTAAATCATCACCTTCTAAATCGGTAAAAATTAATGCAGCTCTATAGGAGTGTCTGCTACTCCTGTTCCATCTATAAACGGCGCCCAAAGCCAATTGATTTGGAGATATGTAATTTGTTGGGCCCACATCACCAATAAAATTACTTCCACCAACATAAACACCAAGCTCATTGATTTGAGAATGACTATATTGGATGCTCAAAATGCTTATAATAATTATGGTTATATACCTCATAAAAATTTAAAAGTTTGCAAATATAATAAATAAGATTAGCCCAAAGCAATTTGAGTTGATTTGTATGAGTTTAAAACAGCATTTAGTAAAAAATATTGTCTAATTACGAGTATCTTCTCCCCAAAGAAGTTTTTTACGAAGGGTATCCAAAAAGCTTTCATTTAACAAATCAATCATTTTAATTTTAAATGGTGCTTTTTTTATTATAATGAGTGTATTATTATCTAGGGTAGCGATTCTAGAATCCAAGGATATTAAATGGTTATCTTCCCTACCCGCAACTTTAAGGTGTATTTCTGTAGAATCTGGAATGACTAATGGGCGAGCACTTAAATTGTGTGGTGCTATAGGCGTTAAAACAAAGCTATTGGTATCGGGTGTTATAACGGGCCCGCCACAACTTAAAGAATAGCCTGTTGAGCCAGTTGGTGATGATATAATAAGGCCATCACTCCAGTAGGATGTTAAGTATTCCCCATTTAAATAGGTTTCAACCGAAATCATAGAAGTCGTATTTTTTCTATTTACGGCTATTTCATTTAAGGCAAAGTTAAGTGACGTGATGTCTTTGTTTTCTGGGACCGTTTCTACGGATAATAATGTGCGTTCTGAAATGGTATATTTGCCGTCAATAATATCTTGAATGGCACTTTCTATGCCATCAACTTGAATGGTTGCCAAAAAACCCAAACGACCTGTATTAATTCCAATAATGGGGATATCTATATCTTTAACAAAGGTAATGGCCCTTAAAATGGTGCCATCACCACCAACGCTAACAAGCAAATCAAAGGATTTATCTAAATCATCGAATGTTTTAAAGTCAGAATAGTTGTTATTTGGAGCTGCCGCTTTAATGATGTTATAGAATTCGGTTTCTATATAGGCATCAACATCTTTTTTCAATAAATAATTAAATAATGTTTCAACAGAGCTAGACGTGGTTTTATTGTAAAATCTTCCAAAAACGGCAACCTTCATAAACTATATATTTAAGTATTTATTCAAATAATCAGAGCGTTCTTTAAGGCTTTCGGTATAACTATCTTCTTCATGTCCGGACACAATACTATAGCTATAACGTCTAAAAGTTTGAATGACAGAGCTTAACCCAACATTGCCAATTTTAATGGTTATTTGTACAACATCATTTTTTATTCTGGATACAAAAGCACCTAGTATTTTTCCATTATTTGATTCAACAATCTGGCTTATCTCACTAAATGAATAATCGTTTATCCCTTTTTCTATGACTAAAATACCGCCAGGAGCCGTAAAAAATGGCGAATCGCCAAATAAGCTTATAATATCATTTAGTTCGTAATAGCCTAAATATTTGTTTTTTTCATCAAGAACAGGCATAATGTTGGCAGAGTTTCTGGCAAAGGCTTCTAAAACATCTAACCAAAGGGTGGTATTTCTAACGAAAAAATCCTCAAAGGCATGGCTAAACTCACTTAACGGTTTGTCACTTTCAAAACAATGAGCATCAGTTTCAGAAAAACAACCTAAATACATATGGTCATCATTTTCAATGGGAATGTGTGAATAAGTAAGTTGATTGAACATCATCTGCAAATCACTTATTTTACTATTCCTATTTAAAGGCTTTATGTCATTAATAATGTATTCAGAAAGTTTCATCAGTAGATGTTTACTTTGTTTTTACTAGTTTTATATGTGTGCAAATTAATCAAAAAAAAAGTATGTATGCCTGTTCTACTTTGTATTTTTGCGTTTTAAAATGGATTCATGACAAAGTTAAGTGTAAATATTAATAAGATAGCTACATTAAGAAATTCTAGAGGTGGCAATGTGCCCAATGTGGTGCAGTTTGCAAAAGATGTACAGCGATTTGGGGCAGAAGGAGTTACCATACACCCAAGGCCAGACGAGCGGCATATTCGTTACCAAGATGCCCGCGATTTAAAACCTGTAGTTTATACGGAATATAATATTGAAGGTAACCCCGTCGACTCATTTATGAAACTGGTTTTAGAAGTGAAACCAACACAAGTGACTTTGGTACCCGATGCCGAGGATGCCATAACATCCAACGCTGGTTGGGATACTATAAAACATAAAGATTTTTTAATTGATGTTATTAAAGAATTTCAACAAAATGGGATTAGGACGTCTATTTTTGTTGATCCCGTTTTAAAACAAATTGAAGGTGCCAAAGAAACAGGAACGGACAGAATTGAATTGTATACCGAAAGTTTTGCGCATCAATATGGTTTGGACAACAAAAATGCCGTAAAGCCATTTACTGAAAGTGCTGAACTAGCCTATAAATTAGGTTTGGGAATTAATGCAGGGCATGATTTGTCTCTTGACAACATTAAATTTTTTAAAGACCATGTTCCCAATTTATTGGAGGTTTCCATTGGTCATGCATTAATTGCAGAAAGCTTATATTTAGGGATTGAGAATGTTATTCAAATGTATCTTCAAAGGTTGAAGTGAATCGTAAATCAAAAATCGTAAATTAAAATATGCTTTTACATTCAAACATATTAGGCGAAGGCAAACCATTTGTTATTCTTCATGGGTTTTTAGGAATGAACGATAATTGGAAAACCATGGGGCAAAAATTTAGTGAAAATGGGTTTCAAGTGCATTTGCTAGATCAGAGAAATCATGGCCATAGTTTTCACAGCAATGAATTTAATTACGACGTTCTTGTTAATGATTTAAAAACATATTGTGAAGCAAATACTTTGAATGATATTATTTTGTTAGGTCATTCCATGGGTGGTAAAACGGCCATGTTGTTTGCAACAAAGTATCCATACATGGTTTCAAAATTATTAGTGGCCGATATTTCACCTCGTTTTTATCCAGTGCATCATGATGGCATTTTAAACGGTTTAAGTGCCCTTGATTTCGATGTTATTAAAAGTAGAGGTGAAGCTGAGGACGTACTTAGCAACTATGTATCTGATTTTGGCACCCGACAATTTTTATTGAAAAACTTGTATTGGGTTGAAAAAGGGAAGCTTGCTTTAAGAATGAATTTAGAGGTTTTAAAGGAAGAAGTTGCGGAAATAGGTGAGCCACTTCCAGACCAAGCCAGATTTGAAAGAGAAACGCTATTTTTGAAAGGGGATAGATCAGAATATATTGGAGTTGAAGATGAAAGCATCATTAAGAATCACTTTCCAAATGTTCAAATAATAACTATTTCAAATGCAGGACATTGGTTGCATGCCGAAAACCCTGAAGACTTTTTTGATGCTGTAATTAAATTCATTAAATAAATAAATTTTGTATTTTTATTGAAAATCCATTAAAATGAATCTAATTATCAAACTTTTATTAAACGCCTTAGCGGTATTTATATTGGCTTATTTTTTGCCAGGAGTAGAATTATCTGGAGATAAATTTGTTACAGCAATTATAGTGGCCATTGTGTTATCGGTTCTAAACATGTTGGTAAAACCGATTTTGGTTATTCTAACACTGCCAATAACGATTCTCACGTTAGGTTTGTTCTTGCTGATTATAAATGCTTTAATTATTCTTTTGGTAGATAGGCTTATAGATGGTTTTTCTGTAAGTAGTATTTGGGTGGCTATTTTGTTTAGTATCTTATTATCTATACTTCAATCTATCTTACATTCGCTTTTAAAAGAAGGCAACGACTAGTCTAAAATACAGTATATTAAAACTTTGTTAGGATGTAAAAAAGTTATATTTTTGCAACCCGATTTCAGTCACAAAAAATTCAAGCTTTAAAAAGGCTTTTTGTTAAATCCCCTATTAGGGTTTTATATCATTTAAAATGAATATTACAAGAGAAAACGTTGATGCATTAAATGCTGTAGTAAAAGTAAATATTACTAAGGAAGATTATATTGCAAAAGTAGAGAAAATCTTAGCAGATTACCGTAAAACCGCTAACATTCCTGGGTTTAGAAAAGGACATGTGCCCATGGGAATGGTAAAAAAACAGTATGGGAAAGCCGTTTTGGTTGATGAGGTAAATAAGTTATTGCAAGATGCTTTAAACAAATATTTAACTGAAGAAAAACTAGATGTTTTAGGCCAACCATTACCAAAACCACAAGATAATATTGATTGGGATTCTGATGGGTTTTCTTTTGAATTTGAATTGGGGTTAGCTCCAGAATTTGAAGTTGATTTGAATAGTAAAAAACCAATCGATCAATATGTTATCACAGCCGATGACAAAATGATTGATGAACAAGTGGAGCGTATTCAAAAACAGTACGGGAAATTAATATCTCAAAATGAAGTTGAAGCAGATAGTAATATCACTGGTGTTTTCAAAAATGAAGAGCGCGAAATTGAAAATACAGTAACTTTAACTTTAGATAAATTTAAGAATAAAGCAACCCAAAAACAATTCATTGGCGCTAAAGTTGGTGATGTAATCACTTTAAATACTAAAGGACTTTATGATGATGAGCATGATTTGATGGACGCTTTGAAGTTAGGTCATGATGATGTTCATGGTTTGTCTATTGATGTTACATTCACAATTACCGAAATAAGTAAAAGTGAATTAGCGGATTTAGATCAAGACATGTTTGATAGGTTATTTGGTAAAGGCAATGTTAATTCGGTAACAGAATTAAAAGAGAAAATAAAAGAGGATGCCGAAAAACAATTCAAACAACAAGCCGATCAAAAATTGTTGAATGACGTAACTGAATATTTAGTTGAGAACACGAAGTTTGATTTGCCTGCAACTTTTTTACAAAAATGGATGCAAACCGCTGGTGAAAAACCAATGGATAACGACCAAGCTAAAGAAGAATATGAGAAGTCTGAAAAAAGTTTACGTTACCAATTAATTGAAGGTAAGTTAATTACAGATAATAACATTCAAGTAACTTTGGAGGATATCAAAGGTCATGCAAGAGACATGATTCGAGTTCAAATGGCGCAATTCGGACAATTAAACCCAACAGATAAAGAATTGGATGATATTGCAGCTCGTGTGTTATCAAACCAAGACGAAGCTCGTAGAATTTCTGAACAACTTATAAGTCAAAAACTTATAGCCTTATACAAAGAGAAAGCAAATTTAAAGGTTAAGGAATTGACTTATGAAAACTTTATTAAAGAAGTTTACGGAGACAAATAAAACCATATTATTTAAATAAATTATTCCTTATATTTAGGCGCTTTAATTTATACATTAAAGCGCTTTATTCATTAAAAAAACTACAAGCCTCAGCATACTATCGAGGTTTTAATTTAAAGTATTATAATAAACATCACTATGGATTACGGAAAGGAATTTGAAAAATTCGCTATAAAAGACCAAGGTATTAGCAGTACATATTACAACAAAATTATCAGTAGTATGTATCCAGCGAATATGACACCTTACATTATTGAAGAGCGCCAATTGAATATTTCTCAATTAGATGTTTTTTCACGATTAATGATGGATCGCATTTTGTTTCTTGGAACCGGAATTAATGATAATATTGCTAATATTGTTCAAGCGCAATTATTGTTTTTAGAAAGTGTTGATTCATCCAAAGATATTCAAATGTATATTAATTCTCCAGGCGGAGGTGTGTATGCTGGTTTAGGTATTTATGATACCATGCAATTTATTAAACCTGATGTAGCAACTATTTGTACAGGTATGGCAGCATCTATGGGTGCCGTTTTGCTTTGTGCAGGAGCTAAAGGAAAAAGAAGCGGCTTGACTCATTCTCGCGTCATGATTCACCAGCCTCTTGGTGGTGCTCAAGGGCAAGCTAGTGATATAGAAATCACAGCTAGAGAGATATTAATTTTAAAAGAAGAACTTTATAAGATTATTAGTAAGCATTCAGGTCAACCATACGACAAAGTATATGAAGATAGTGACAGGGACTATTGGATGAAAGCTGATAAGGCCAAACAATATGGTATGATTGACGAGGTTTTAGCTCGCAGTTAAACATTTTTTTTGTAATTTTATAAATTCTAATAAGAGAATTAACATCATTTTTCTCTCATTTTAAACAAATGATTAATGGCAAAAGAACAATTGGAATGCTCGTTTTGTGGTAGAAAAAAACCCGAAACTAACCTATTAATAGCAGGATTAGATGCACATATATGCGATAGATGTATTGAGCAAGCACATGGAATTGTTATTGAAGAATCTAAGCAAACTGATAGTGGCGATTTATCCGCAGAACTAAAATTACGTAAACCTTTACAGATCAAAGAATTTTTAGATCAGTACATTATTGGCCAAGATTCAACAAAAAAAGTTATGTCTGTAGCGGTTTATAACCATTACAAACGTTTGTTACAGCCAACAACTAATGATGATATTGATATTCAAAAAAGTAATATCATTATGGTTGGTCAAACAGGAACTGGTAAAACCTTGATGGCTAAAACAATCGCTAGAATGCTAAACGTGCCTTTGGCTATTGTAGACGCAACTGTTTTAACAGAAGCAGGTTATGTGGGTGAAGACGTTGAAAGTATTTTAACCCGATTGCTACAGGCTGCAGATTATAATCTTGAAAAAGCAGAAAAAGGCATCGTGTTTATTGACGAAATAGATAAGATAGCACGTAAAAGTGATAACCCTTCCATAACGCGTGATGTATCTGGGGAAGGTGTGCAACAAGCTCTTTTAAAATTATTGGAAGGTACCGTTGTTAATGTGCCGCCAAAAGGAGGTAGAAAACATCCAGACCAAAAATTTATTGAAGTCAATACAGAAAATATTTTATTTATTGCCGGTGGTGCATTTGATGGCATCGAGCGTATCATATCTAGACGTTTGAACATGCAAGCGGTTGGTTATAGTGCTTCCATATCTGATGATGTAGTGGACCAAAATAATTTATTGCAATATATCATTCCTAAAGATTTAAAAGATTTTGGTTTAATACCTGAAATTATTGGACGATTACCTGTGTTAACATACATGGATCCTTTAGATGCTGAAACATTAAGAGCCATTCTTACTGAGCCTAAAAATGCCATCATTAAACAATATAAAAAGCTGTTTACCATGGATAATATAGAATTTAGTATTACTGATGGCGCTTTAGATTATATAGTTGATAAAGCTTTAGAATATAAGCTTGGAGCTAGGGGTTTACGTTCCTTATGTGAAGAAATTCTAACAGATGCGATGTTTGAATTGCCCAGTAGCGATGAGAAAAAATTGAACGTTACTAAAATGTATGCAGAAGATAAATTGTCAAAAACCACACTGAAAAAGTTAAAAGCGGTTTCTTAAAGTTTTTAAAATTTAATGTATTTTCACGCAACCTTAATAAGGATTTTACATCTCTTATTTAAAAATAAGATAAAGATGAAAAAAGTTTTAATCCTTTTAGTAAGTGTGATAGTTTTATTTTCCTGTTCGAATAATTCCAATGATAATATACAGCCTTTTCAAGATTTGGATTCTTTTCCACAGAAATGGCAGTTAAAAAAAATGTTTGGACAAACACCAAATTCTATGACAGAAGGTCTTTTCATGGAATGGCAGGAAATCTATGTATTAAATAGTGATGGGACTTTCATAAAATCCAGAGAAAGGAATGATATTATTACTGAGTCAGCAGGAACATTTGATTTTCAGGAATTAGTTGATGGAACATATTTAATTTTAACGCATCAAGCAGATAATGAATTAATTGGCAATTGTTATTCAACGTCTTTAGTAGAAGTTTTATGGATAACATCTATAAGTGATATGAGAGCAACCTGGAATGCCTGTGATGGCCCTGGTTTAGAATATAAAAGAATTGAATAAATATATTGCTTTTAAGCAATGTTAAAAATAAAATCCGAAAGTGCCCGTAATTCCAAATTTTCGGGCATTTTCATTTTCTAGATAGTTACCTCTAAAATTAAAGTCAATTCTAAAGACTTTAAAAATATTTCCAATCCCGAAGCTATACTCATAATACACTTTATCATTAGGAGCTATTAATGGAATACTGTTTGGGTTGCTTGTTGTGCTTAATGCCACATTTGCATCTGAAATGTCTCCCCAAACACCGCGTAAACTTACAATCTCCCTAAGATTATATTTTCTTAAAAAGGGAATTCTTGAAAAGATCCGGCCATTGAAATTATGCTCTAAATGAAATGACGTATACGTGTCTGAAACAAACTCATAAAAATCTAATTGGGGAAAAGTATTATAAATTGAGAAATACGATTGATTGCCTGGTATGATGCTTAACAATCCTAAAGGAACTTCGCCAAAGGTTTTACCAGCTTCTAAGGTAGTTGTTAATCTGCCATAACCTCCAACTTGCCAAGGTTGAATATAAGAAAACTGAACTTTAGTATAGTCGAAATCACTATCTAACACACCTTTATCACCCCGACTTACTTGAGCAAAAAGGCTGGCGAAGTTATCATTGGCAATTTTACGTTCTACTCCAAAACCTGTCATTTTTCTACCTGGAAAATAAGAAACAGAGACAGAGGATTCAAACTGTTTTATTTCAGACTCAATACCGTTTGGTGTGTTGTAATCCAAACTAAAAGTTGGTGAAGCTGATTGTAATGTTCTGTAATTCCCGCCCAATCTCATTATAAAATTACGCCAAGGCTCAAGCTCAATAGCTAAACTAGTCAGATTTATAGATGTTAATTTATCATTAGCTCCCGTCCCTACTACTGCAGAGGAAGCAAAACTACGTCCCAATACGTCCGTAGAGGTTGTTAAGCTAGCCCCAATTTGTTCAACATCACGCCTATTTCCTCCAGAAATAATGAACCGGCTTTTTTTATCTAAAAGCCATTTACCAGAAATACCGTACTTAAATTTATCGTCTTTAAATCCGTAGGCTAAAAACCCTTCCACTCGCCATAAATCGTTTCTTCCAAAATAGGTTCGTCCACCAGTCCGTAAACGTAATCCTTCTACTTCATTGAATCCGAAAGTTGAAAATATAGGGCCATAATCAAGTGGCAACGAATTGAACTCAATATAGCCAGAAGCTAGAATACTGCCCAAATTATACAGGCGTTTAAATTTTTTGACTGTTTTTAAGGTATCTAACATTTTATAAACACCCTTCTCGTCATTATTTAAAGCTTCTAAGCGATTTTCAGTCCAAAAATCATCATCCCTGTCGTAAACATCTTCATTATAGTTATAAACATCTTCGTCGTAGAACTTTTTATCAATTACGTTATCGAACACATAATTATCATACAATGTGGTGCGTTTACCATAAATACCATGCGAAGTTTCTTTTTTGTTAAAAGCAAAATCAGACATCATATAATCTCGTTTTATGAGAAAAACGGAATCGTTCAATACTTCAAATTCTTGTTCGATATAAATATCTTTTACCCAATTAATATTGGCGCTTTTTGATGCTTGAAGATTAATTTCTTTAATGGCATATGTGGTATCGGCCACCCAAAAATTACCTTTAAAAGTCAATTCATTTTTTCGCCTGGGATAATAAATAATATTATAGCACCATTTATTATCTATAAATGAGCTATCTGCTAATACATAATTATAAGTATTAATGCCCGTTTTAGACAATGGACTTACAAAACCTTTATCAAAAAACTGCAGATAATTATCATAGATATTAAAATCGGGATATAATTCACCAACAAAGTCAATAATAGTTTGATTATCACTAAAGCCAGAGTTTTTATTCCCTTTTAAGACTTCTTTTTTCTTGTTGATAAGATTGTCGCCATACACTTGCGAAACGGCTTCGTTGATAAACATAGGTAGGTATGTTTTTCCGGTAACACTGGAGGTGTCTACTTGATCAAAAACAAATTCCATCCCTTTAAAGAGCTTGCTTTTCATGAGCGAGCTATCAATGGTATTGATGTCAAATTCTACTTTTTCGTATTTGCTATACTCATACTGATTGAATTTTTGTAAACCATTTTTCCGCTCATGCTCCCATATTTTTCTAAGAATATCTATAGCAGGATTGTTTTTCTTGGATTGTTTACCAGTGGTGATAAATACTTGTTCTAATTGAGAGGCTTCTTCCTTTAGTGTGAATTTTAAATCGAAATTCACTTTTTTATCTAAAGCAATTTCAAGGGTTTGGTAACCCATAAAAGAAACAATTAAAGTATTCCAAGTTTGGGCAGATTCTAAATAAAATTTTCCGTTTTCATCTGTAATGGTTCCTTGGGAAGAACCTTTAAACAAGATATTGGCAAACGGAACAGATTGGTTGTATTCGTCAAAAACATAGCCGCTTACTTTAGTTTGAGCAAGTAGGGATAGAATTCCAAATAAAAATAGGGCAACAGTTAGTTTTAACTTCATATATACAAAAAAACTTCATCAACAAGTGTGCTAATGAAGTTTATATAACGTAAAATGCTTTAATTTATTTATATAAAACTTTTTTTACCGCTTTAATCACCTCTTTGCTATTTGGCAACCATTCTGCTAACAGAACAGGTGAGTATGGAGCTGGAGTATCAGCAGTATTAATTTTTACAACTGGAGCATCTAGATAATCAAATGCCTCAGATTGAACGATATAAGTAATTTCAGTAGCTACATTACCAAAAGGCCATGCTTCTTCTAAAACGACTAGACGATTTGTTTTTTTAACTGATTTCAAAATAGCTTCTTTATCTAGAGGTCTTACAGTGCGTAAATCTATAATTTCACAAGAAATACCTTCTTTAGCTAATTCGTCGGCAGCTATGTAAGCTTCTTTTATAATTTTACCAAAAGAGACAATGGTTACATCCGTACCTTCACGTTTAATGTCCGCTACTCCTAATGGAATAACATATTCGCCTTCAGGAACTTCGCCTTTATCACCATACATTTGCTCACTTTCCATAAAAATAACCGGGTCATCGTCACGAATAGCCGCTTTTAAAAGTCCTTTGGCATCATAAGGATTTGATGGAACTACCACTTTTAATCCTGGTGTATTGGCAAACCAACTTTCAAAGGCTTGTGAGTGCGTAGCACCTAATTGACCAGCAGATGCTGTTGGCCCACGAAATACAATAGGACATTTAAATTGACCACCAGACATTTGTCTTATTTTGGCAGCATTGTTTATAATTTGATCAATTCCAACGAGAGAAAAGTTGAACGTCATATACTCAACAATAGGACGGCAACCTGTCATGGTAGAGCCAATTGCAATACCAGCAAAACCAAGTTCTGCTATGGGTGTATCAATCACTCGTTTTGCTCCAAATTCGTCAAGCATACCTTTTGATGCTTTGTAGGCGCCATTATATTCTGCAACTTCTTCACCCATTAAATAAATGCTTTCATCTCTGCGCATTTCTTCGCTCATCGCTTCGCAAATAGCTTCTCTAAATTGAATTGTCTTCATTCGCTTATTTTATCTTCCCCAATACAGGAATTTCTTAATACTTATCTTGAATACCTTGTGTAAATTCAATTGCAAAAATAGGAATAAAAGGTGTACTATTCTTAAAAGAATTATTTAAATTTATTATGCGTGCATAATAATTATTTAGAATAAAATAATTAACTTCGTAGCTTTAAAATCAATGAAAACGTTACCGATTTTAGCCTTTTTGTATTTGGTTATAGATACTATTATATGCTATTTATAGCCCAGAATACAGAAGAAATATAAATATGTTTAAATTATTGAAAATGAAAATACTAGTATGCATTAGTCATGTACCGGATACCACTTCAAAAATTAATTTTGCTAATGACAATAGCAAGTTTGATGCTAATGGAGTTCAATTTGTAATTAACCCAAATGATGAGTTTGGCTTAACCCGCGCTATGTGGTTTAAGGAAAAACAAGGCGCAACGGTCACTGTTGTTAATGTTGGTGGGCTAGAAACTGAACCAACACTTCGTAAAGCTTTAGCGATAGGAGCAGATGCTGCTATAAGAGTAAATACAGTCCCTACGGATGGTTTTTCGGTAGCAAAACAATTGGCAAATGTGGTAAAAGATGGTGGTTACGATTTGGTTATTGCAGGTCGTGAGTCTATTGATTATAATGGTGGGATGGTGCCAGGTATGATTGCAGGTTTAACAAACGCTAATTTTATCAACAATTGTATTGGTTTAGAGGTTGAAGGTAATTCAGTGAAAGCTATTAGGGAAATTGATGGTGGTAAAGAAACGCTTTCCACATCGTTACCATTGGTTATTGGCGGACAAAAAGGCTTGGTTGAAGAAAGTGATCTACGTATACCAAACATGAGAGGTATTATGATGGCCCGTCAAAAAGCATTGACGGTTGTAGAACCCGTTGCTACTAATGCAGAAACAATATCTACTAAATTTGAGAAACCGGCCCCAAAAGGTGCTGTAAAATTAGTGTCTCTGGATAATTTAGATGAGTTAGTAAACTTACTTCATATTGAAGCCAAAGTGATTTAACAACTTAAAGAAAAAATAATGAGATCCTGAACTAGTTCAGGGTGACAAAAAAGAATAATTATGTCAGTTTTAGTATATACAGAATCAGAACAAGGAAAATTTAAAAAAGTAGCTTTTGAGGTTGCTTCTTATGCCAAAGCAGTTGCCAATCAATTGGGAACAACGGTTACAGCCATAGCAATGAATGTTAGTGATACATCTCAATTGGCAATGTATGGCGTAGATAAAGTATTAAATGTAGCCAACTCGCAGTTGGATAATTTTAATGCTAAAATATATGCAAATATCATAAAACAAGCTGCCGAAAAAGAAAGCACCAAAGTGGTTATTATTGGCTCAAGTGCCAATAGCAAGTATTTAGCGCCCTTATTGGCAGTGGAGCTTAATGCTGGTTTTGCATCTAATGTTATTGAGGTACCTTCAAATGTGTCCCCATTTACTGTTAAACGCACAGCATTTACAAATAAAGCTTTTGAATTTGTACAGATAACAACCGATGTAAAAATAGTTGGAGTGTCTAATAATTCGTTTGGTTTAGTAGAATCTTCAGGGAGTGCTACCGCCGAAACATTTTCTCCTGTGCTTGCAGAATCAGGGATGAAAATAGAATCGGTTGATAAAGTAGCTGGGAAAGTAAGTATAGCCGATGCTGAGATTGTTGTTTCGGCTGGAAGAGGTTTAAAAGGACCCGAAAATTGGGGCATGATTGAAGAACTGGCTTCCGTTTTAGGTGCTGCCACAGCATGTTCCAAACCGGTTTCCGATTTAGGTTGGAGACCACACGGTGAGCACGTTGGGCAAACAGGAAAGCCTGTTGCTGCAAATTTATACATAGCTATCGGTATTTCTGGGGCCATTCAGCATTTAGCTGGAATTAATGCCTCAAAGGTTAAGGTGGTTATCAATTCAGATCCTGAAGCGCCTTTCTTTAAAGCGGCCGACTACGGAGTGGTTGGAGATGCTTTTGTAGTGGTTCCGCAACTTATAGAAAAATTAAAGGCATTTAAAGCACAACAATAAATTATTTTTTATAAATTGTATTAGCAAAAAAAGGCTGTTAAATTCGGTTTTTATAGATAAATCTGCATTAGGCAGTTTGGTAAAGTCCTAATTTAAACAGTTCTTTGCGTTTTTATAAATTATGAGTCTAGTCAGATTAAATATAAAAGGGATATCTTATAGTCAAACCCAAAATGGTGCGTATGCATTAATATTGAATGAAGTTGATGGAGACCGCAAACTTCCTATTGTTATTGGAGCATTTGAAGCTCAATCCATAGCCATTGCCTTAGAAAAGGAAATAAAACCACCAAGACCTTTAACTCACGATTTGTTCAAAAATTTTGCGGATAGGTTTGATATTGTCATTAAACAAGTCATTATCCATAAATTGGTTGATGGTGTATTTTATTCCAGCTTAATATGCGAACGCGATAAAATTGAAGAAATCATTGATGCTAGAACCAGTGATGCCATTGCTCTTGCGCTTCGTTTTGAGGCACCCATTTTCACGTATAAAAACATATTAGATAAGGCAGGAATATATTTAAAAGTGGAGTCGAAAAAACAAAAGGAGGATGAAAATGAGAATAGTATTCTAATGGATGAATTGTTAGATAGTAATCTTGAATCAAGTACACCAAAAGAAAATTATTCAACAAAAACATTAGAAGAACTCCATAATCTATTGGATGAGGCTGTAGGTAATGAAGATTACGAAAAAGCAGCCCATATAAGGGATGAAATTTCCAAGCGATAATACTCAAAACATATGAAGCATATTTTTTTGTCTGTTTTTGTTATTTTATTCAGTGTAATAACACTAGTAGCACAAGAACCAGACATAAAAGATGCTCCAGGCATTGAGCAAGTACAAGACAAATCACAATTAACATTAATCAGTTCAGATTCTGCGAATTCAGCATTACTTCAAAATAAAAATTCACAAATCACTTCACAATCTTTAGAAATAAATAACATCATACCAAGCCAAGGTTTTTCAATAGAGAGTTTATGGCGTGGTATTCTAGGGATGGGGTTTTTAATATTTATAGCGTTTTTATTCAGTAAGAACAGAAAGGCCATAGATTGGAAGATTGTAGGTTTAGGCCTGGGATTTCAATTACTTATTGCCGTTGGCGTTCTAAAGGTCGAATTTATTAAAACCATATTCGAATTTGTTGGCGGTCTATTTGTAAATGTTTTAGAATTTACAAAAGCAGGAAGCCAATTTTTATTTGAAGGTTTGGTCGTAGATCAGGAAAAATTTGGATACATTTTTGCATTTCAAGTATTACCAACAATCATATTTTTTTCAGCACTAACATCCGTCCTTTTTTACTTGGGTGTTATACAAAAAGTAGTGAAAGCGATGGCATGGCTGCTGTCAAAATTTTTAAAAGTTTCAGGGGCCGAAAGTTTAAGTGTCGCAGGGAATATTTTTTTAGGACAAACCGAAGCGCCATTACTGATTAAGGCATACTTGGAAAAAATGAATAAGTCTGAAATGCTTTTGGTTATGATTGGTGGTATGGCAACAGTAGCTGGAGCTGTATTGGCTGCTTATATTGGTTTTTTGGGAGGTGAAGACACAGCATTGAGATTGTTTTATGCAAAACATTTGTTAGCTGCTTCAGTTATGGCAGCTCCGGGAGCCATTGTCATTTCAAAAATATTATATCCGCAAACCGAAGAAGTTAATAACGATGTGAGTGTTTCGCAAGAAGTCATTGGGACTAATTTTTTAGATGCTATAGCCAATGGAACTACCGAAGGTTTAAAATTAGCAGTCAATGTTGGTGGGATGCTTTTGGTTTTTGTGGCTTTTATAGCCATGATGAATGGTATATTAGGTTGGATTGGTGATGTTACCAATATCAACGATTGGGTTTTAAATAATACCGTTTATAAAAGCCTTTCACTTGAGCTAATTTTGGGGTATATTTTTGCACCGCTTATGTGGATTATTGGTGTTGCGAAGGAAGATATGGCGCTAATGGGACAACTATTAGGTATTAAGCTAGCAGCAAGCGAATTTGTTGGATATATTCAATTAGCGGAACTTAAAAATGTAGCGAGCGTTACACACCTAAAATTCGAGAAATCTATAATTATTGCTACTTATATGTTATGTGGTTTCGCCAATTTTGCATCCATAGGCATCCAAATAGGAGGTATTGGTTCGCTTGCCCCAGGACAACGTAAAACCTTATCGGAATTTGGTATGAGAGCTCTACTTGGAGGTACTATTGCTTCTTTAATTTCTGCGACCATTGCAGGAATGATTATTGGATAGTCTAATTCCCGTGGAGGCAGGAATCTTATCAATCTTAGTTGATAACTTTTTTATATGTTTTGAAACATTGGGGAAAATTTTCTAATCCTTTTTTTATTTTTAACTTCATAAAATTTTAGTTCAATTTAAAGAGATTCCGGCTTTCGCTGGAATATAATATGAAGCAATATCACGACCTAGTAAAGCATGTTTTAGAAAATGGAAACGAAAAAGCGGACCGTACAGGTACTGGTACAAAAAGTGTTTTCGGTTACCAAATGCGATTTGATTTAAGTGAAGGTTTCCCAATGGTTACTACCAAAAAGCTGCATTTAAAATCCATTGTATACGAATTACTTTGGTTTTTGAAGGGTGATACCAATATTAATTATTTAACCGAAAATGGTGTTCGTATTTGGAATGAATGGGCTGACCAAAACGGTGATTTAGGCCCTGTTTACGGTCATCAATGGCGCAACTGGAACAGTGATGAGATTGACCAGATTAAAGAGGTTGTAGAAACCTTGAAAAATAACCCAAATAGCAGACGTATGTTGGTATCTGCATGGAATCCTTCGGTATTGCCAGATACGTCTAAATCATTCAGCGAAAATGTGGCAAATGGCAAAGCAGCGTTACCACCTTGCCATGCTTTTTTTCAGTTTTATGTTGCCGATGGAAAGCTGTCATGCCAATTGTATCAACGGAGTGCCGATATATTTTTAGGAGTCCCTTTTAATATTGCTTCTTATGCATTATTTACCATGATGATGGCTCAGGTTTGTGGATACCAAGCAGGTGAATTTATCCATACATTTGGCGATGCACATATTTATAGCAACCATTATGAGCAATTGGAATTACAACTTTCCAGAGAGTTAAGACCCTTACCAAAAATGATATTAAATCCAGAGATTAAAGATATTTTTGATTTTAAATTTGAAGACTTTACTTTGGTGGATTACAATCCGCATCCACATATAAAAGGAACTGTGGCAGTATAAAAAAAGTGCTTTCATATGAAAGCACTTTTTTGTTTAATTTTTCGGATTCAACTAAACATTTACAACGCTATTAGTAGCAGCGGCAAAATCATTCCATACATAATCATCGGCAGCATCATCGTTTACATAAGTGCCGTCAACAATGTATTTAAATTCATAAGAATTCTCGGTATCTAAATCAACGGTTCCTTTAAAAGTTCCGTTTTTCAATTTTTTTAGGGGCGTAGCTTTCCATTTATTAAAACTGCCTGCGAGTCCAACTTTTTTAGCATCTTCGGCAAGTATTGAAAAAGTTACTTTGCAAATGGGTTTGCTTTTAAGGTATTGTTTTGTAATAGCCATAATTATTTTGTGTTGTGTTGTTATTGCAAATTTAGGAAACAATTCGGTAAGCATTAAACATTAATTTGTTTGGCAATAAAGAATTATCAATTTGTTAATATGAGTTCTTTATAATCTTAACTGAGTAAAAAAGTAATGATTAAATTGTAGAATTGTCAGTGTCATAAATTTTGTTTTTATCTGATTTTAAATGTTTTAACATAATCTTAATTTTTAAGATAACATGGTTGTTATTGATGGGTTCTCATTAAAAAGCATTAATTTTACATAATATAATTATTACAATATGTTTGGAAAAAGCAGAATAACACCGCAGATAGATAAAGACCAATTAGAACTGCTGAAAAATGCACAGAAAAGAATAAAGCAAAAGAAAAGACTATACATTCATTTTGTTATTTTTTTAATTGGAGCCGTGTTTTTAATTATTGCAAATGTCCTCATCGGTGTTGGGGAGGGCGTGACTTTATTTGGAAAAGATTGGTTTGTATTTGCCATTTTAATTTGGTTATTTTTATTTATATATCATTTATTTAATGTATTTATCACCCATAAATTTATGGGTAAAGCATGGGAAGAAGAACAATTACAAAAATTAGTTTCTAAGCAAAAAGAGCGAGTAGGGGAATTAGGGCAAAAATTGGAACAGGAAGGTAGCCGAGAAGGGTTAGAAAAAAAAAAGTCTGAACTAACCCTCATTGTTGCCGCTGGCGAAAACAATGCTATTGGTAAGGACAATAAGCTCATTTGGTATTTAAGTGACGATTTAAAGCGGTTTAAATCTCTTACTAACGACCATCATATCATTATGGGCAGGAAGACCTTTGAAAGTTTTCCAAAACCATTACCAAATAGAATACATATTGTAATTACAAGACAGGAAAATTATCAGGTTCCAGACGGTGTTATTGTAGTCAATTCTTTGAAAGAAGCCTTAGCTATTTCAAAAAATGATTCACAACCATTTGTGATTGGTGGTGGCGAAATTTATAAACAAGCAATCGCTATTGCCGATAAAATTGAAATAACCAGAGTGCACGAAACCTTCGAAGCCGATACGTTTTTCCCAGAAATAGATACAACGTTTTGGAAAGAAATAGCCAAGTCATTTCACAAAAAAGATGAAAATAATGAGCATGACTTTTCGTTTATTACTTATATTAGAAGGTGAAAATTTCTTGATTTTATAAAATAATTCAACTAATTTAGTTCAATAAATCTTATAACATTGGGAACTAAAAAAGAGTTATTGTCACAAGAAGCTGAAGAGCTTATAAAAATATTAAAAGCACGTTTTGAGAAAAGCAAGAGTCGCCATAGTGATATTGATTGGACTAAAGTTCAAGGAAAGTTAGAAGCTAATCCTGAAAAACTATGGTCGCTCAACGAGATGGAAAGAACAGGGGGAGAACCTGATGTCGTTGATTTTGATAACAAAACAGGCGAATATGTTTTTTATGATTGCTCACCAGAAAGCCCTACAGGTCGCAGAAGTTTATGTTACGACCGTGAAGCCCTAGAAAAAAGAAAAGAATACAAACCAGCAGATAGCGCTATTAATATGGTAACAGCTATGGGCATTGAACTTTTAAATGAAGAACAATACAGAGCATTACAAAGGCTTGGAAATTTCGATACTAAAACATCCAGTTGGTTAAAAACACCAGATAACATTAGAAAGCTAGGTGGCGCCATTTTTGGAGATTACCGTTACGGGACTGTTTTTATATACCATAATGGTGCGGAATCTTATTATGCCGCTAGAGGATTTCGTGGATTGTTAAAGTTTTGATTCTACCTACAGTAATAGAGGTATGTGTATACAGCTTTTGTTTAAACATGTTAATTAAATTAAATAGATTTTGTTAAATATAAAATCAAATGATTCTTTTAATCGCATGTCCCAAATTTCAGTAATTTTGCGTTATGATAGAAGAACTTCAGCTTCGTGTAACACTTAAAGAAGAAGAACGCAGCGATATTTTAGTAATAAAATCGGCTCAAGCTTTAAATATAGACAAAGAAGATATTACAGGCGTGAAAGTGCTTCGTAAATCTATTGATGCACGTAAAGCTAAAATAATTTTTAATTATAAAGTAGCTGTATATATTAGGGAAATGTTGCCCAAAACATCTGATTATAAATTTGATTATAAAGATGTTTCAAAAGCAAAATTCATTCATATCATCGGCTTTGGTCCCGCAGGTATGTATGCTGCTTTACGTTGTATTGAACTAGGGTTTAAACCCATTGTTTTAGAGCGTGGCAAAAATGTACAAGACCGTCGTCGGGATTTAAGAGCCATCAATCAAGACCATTTTGTAAATGAAGATTCTAATTATTGCTTTGGAGAAGGAGGTGCGGGTACGTATAGTGATGGTAAATTATACACCAGAAGTTTAAAGCGTGGTGATGTACGCCGCATTTTTGAAAATCTAGTATTTCATGGTGCTACGGATCAAATTTTGGTCGATGCACATCCACATATTGGCACCAATAAACTTCCCAAAGTCGTGCAGAATATTAGGGAAACAATTTTAAAATACGGTGGGGAGATTCATTTTGAAACCCGTGTTACCGATTTCATTATAAAAAACAACAAGCTACAAGCCATTCAATTGCTAAATGGCGAAGAAATACCTGTGAACCGCGTTATTTTGGCAACAGGACATTCGGCTAGGGATATCTTTTATTTACTTCATAAAAAAGAAATTGCTTTAGAAGCGAAATCATTTGCTATGGGGGTGCGGGTGGAACATCCGCAACACATTATCGATACTATTCAATATCATTGTGAAGGTCATCGTCATGAACTTTTGCCTGCGGCGTCATATAGTTTGGTGCAGCAAGTCAATGACCGTGGTGTGTATTCTTTTTGCATGTGTCCAGGTGGATTTATCGTGCCTGCTGCAACGGCTAATGGTGAAGTGGTCGTGAATGGTATGTCGCCTTCAAAACGAAATAATTTGTTCGCCAACTCTGGTATTGTAGTTGAAATTGATGTGAATAGAGATTTGCATAAATATGAACATTTCGGAGCGTTAAAAGGTTTAGAATATCAAAAGAATTTAGAGAGAATGGCTTTTACCGCAGGAGGCAGAAGTCAGGTAGCACCAGCACAACGCTTAACGGATTTTGTGGAAGGTAAATTATCAATTGATTTAAATCCTAGCTCTTACCAACCCGGATTGAACTCGGCACCTTTACATTCCTTATTGCCAAAATTAATTGGAAGTAGTTTGCGAAAGGGGTTTCAAGCGTTTGGTCAAAAAATGAAAGGTTATTATACTGCTGAAGCTAATATTGTTGGTGTAGAATCTAGAACATCATCCCCTGTTTGTATACCCAGAAATGAAAGGCTTGAACATCCGCAAATACAAGGTTTATTTCCTTGCGGGGAAGGTGGCGGTTACGCTGGAGGTATTGTATCGGCGGCTATGGATGGCGAACGTTGTGCAGAAGCTGCCATTGTAGGTTTATAAATTTGATAATATGACAGAAAAACAAAAAATGTTGGCAGGCGAGATGTATAATCCGTCTGATCCAGAACTGGCAAAGGAACGCCATCGTGTACGTTTGTTGTTTCATAAATTCAATAATTTGAGTGAAGAATTCATGGAAGAACGTACTAAGGTCTTATATGAAATTTTTAAAGGAGCAGGAGAAAACTTATTTGTAGAACCACCGTTTCATTGCGATTATGGGAGTAATATTAAACTAGGCAACAATGTATTTATGAATTTTAATTGTTGCATTTTAGACGTTGCAACAGTAACAATTGGTGATAATTGCATGTTTGCGCCACATGTGCAAATTTATACGGCAACGCATCCTCTAGAGTATAAATTAAGGAACAGCGGCAAAGAATATGCGAAGCCCATAACCATTGGAAATAATGTATGGATTGGAGGTGGCGCTATTATTTGTCCGGGAGTTACTTTAGGTGATAATACGGTTGTTGCAGCAGGAGCAGTTGTGACTAAAAGTTTTCCTAGTAATGTTGTTATAGGAGGAAATCCTGCCAAAGTAATTAAGACCATTAATAATAATTAATTCTTATTTTTGCACAACTAAAAAATAAATACATGAACGCATATATATTCCCTGGTCAAGGCGCACAATTTTCAGGAATGGGCTTAGATCTTTACAAAAATTCACCTTTGGCAGAAAAATTATTCGAACAAGCTAATGATATTCTTGGTTTTAGAATTACGGATGTTATGTTTGAAGGGTCGGCCGAAGATTTAAAAGAGACCAAAGTAACGCAACCAGCTATATTTTTACATTCGGTTATTTTAGCAAAAACATTAGGCGATGGTTTTAAACCAGATATGGTGGCGGGGCATTCGCTTGGTGAATTTTCGGCCTTGGTTGCCAATGGTACATTGAATTTTGAAGATGGATTAAAGTTGGTTTCCCAACGTGCTTTGGCTATGCAAAAGGCTTGCGATATGCAACCAAGTACTATGGCTGCTGTTTTAGGTTTGGAAGATAGTATTGTTGAAAAAATATGTGCTTCAACAGATGGAGTTGTGGTAGCAGCCAATTACAATTGTCCCGGACAATTGGTAATTTCTGGTGACATTGATGCCGTTAACAGAGCTTGTGAATCTTTAAAAGCGGCTGGGGCAAAAAGGGCTTTAGTATTGCCTGTTGGTGGTGCTTTTCATTCACCATTAATGGAACCAGCTAGGGAAGAATTAGCAGCGGCTATTGAAAACACAATGTTTAATATACCAAACTGCCCAATTTATCAAAATGTAACAGCTCAAGCTGTCATCAATGAAAACGACATCAAAGCAAATTTAATTTTACAATTAACAGCGCCAGTACGTTGGACCCAATCGGTGCAACAAATGATTTACGATGGAGCTACTTTATTTACTGAAGTGGGACCAGGAAACGTTTTGCAGGGCTTAGTAAAGAAGATTTATAGAGATGCTGAAACTACTTCGGCAACGTTATCTTAATATAAAAGATAAATGAAATTATCTAAACGTTCTATCTACATTATATTGATAATTGTATTGACTATTGCCGTCGATCAAATATCAAAAACACTCGTAAGAGCTTCTATAGAGCCGCAAACTGACATACAACAAGGTGAGCGCATATCATTAATTGGAGATGCTTTCATAATGATGAATGTTGAAAATACAGGAGCATTTTTGGGAATGGGAAGTGATTTGAATCCCACACTCAGGCTCATCTTTTTACTTATTTTACCAATTATTGTATTAGGATTTGTTCTGCGTTATATTCTAAAAGACAAAAGCTTAGACAATCTTTCACTTTTCGCCTTTTCAAGTATTATTGGAGGTGGCATAGCCAATGTTTTCGATCGTATTGTTTATGGCTCTGTAACCGATTTTTTCTTCATAGATTTAGGAGGTGTATTTAAAACGGGCATTTTTAATATGGCAGATCTATCCGTAACTACGGGGATGATTATCCTAGTGTTACTAAGTTTTAAAAAGAAAAAAGTTACTGAATAAAAAAATGCTGCTAAATTACTAGCAGTATTTTTTTATTTTAAATTGAGAGTTATTTTCCTCTAACTATTTGTTCCCATTTCCAGGCAGAACGCATAGCGTCATCTAATGTTAATTGTGATTTCCAGCCTAATTCATTATTAGCCTTTTTTGTGTCAGCATAAGCTGAAATAACATCCCCTTCTCGTCTGTCAACAATTTTATAGTTCAATTTTTTACCAGAAACTTTCTCAAATGAATTAATAACTTCTAATACGGAACTTCCTTTTCCTGTTCCCAAATTGAAAGTTTCATAATTGGATTTATTGCGATTTTTTAAAAGGCGCTTTAAAGCAATAACATGCGCTTTCGCCAAATCAACAACATGAATATAATCTCGGATACAAGTGCCATCGGGCGTGGGGTAATCATCTCCAAAAACAGACAGTTGTTCACGGATTCCCATAGCGGTTTGTGTAATAAAAGGCACTAAATTTTGAGGTACACCAATAGGTAATTCCCCAATTTTAGCAGATTCATGTGCCCCTATTGGATTAAAATAACGTAATGCAATCGCTTTTATGTTTGTCGCTATTTTGCAAGTATCTTTAATAATTTCTTCGCCTATTTGTTTGGTATTTCCGTATGGGGATTCTGCTAGTTTTACAGGAGCATTTTCGGTAATAGGTAATTCATCTGCTTGTCCATAGACCGTACAAGAAGAGCTAAATATAAAATTTGCTGAAGGCAATTTTTTTAATTCTTTCAGAATATAGACCAATGTCCCTATGTTATTTTCATAATATAATAAAGGTTCTTGAACACTTTCACCAACCGCTTTACTGGCAGCAAAATGGATAACACCTTTTACATCATTATGTTTTTTAAAAAAAGTTTCAACGGCTTCTTTATCTTTTAAATCTAATTTTTCAAAAAAAGGGGTCTTGCCTGTTATGGATGTTATGCCATCTAAAACATTTATAGAAGAATTCGATAAATTATCAATGATAACGACTTCATAGCCTTCATTTTGCAATTCTACAACGGTATGGGATCCTATAAAACCTAATCCTCCCGTGACTAATATTTTATCCATTTATAAAATTTATAATTGTTGAGGTTATGTATTCAATTTGTTCATCATCTAATTCCGTATGCATGGGCAATGAAATGACTTCTTTAACCAATCGATTTGTCACAGGAAAATCCGATTCATTATATCTAGAATCTGCATATGCCTTTTGATTGTGAAGGGGAATGGGATAATAAACTCCACAAGGAATTGATTTTTCGTTTAGGTGCTTTACTAAAGCATCTCTATCAATCCCTTTTAATTGAAGTGTATATTGGTGAAACACATGGCAGTCACAAGTATCGCAAATAGCAGAACAGCCGATTGTCACTTTTGGAGTAACCACGGCATCAATACCTTCAAATGCGTTATTATATTTTCTTGCAGCGTTTTGTCTAGCTTTATTATAATCATTTAAATATGGTAGTTTGGCATCCAATACAGCAGCTTGAATGCTGTCTAAACGGGAGTTAACGCCAACCACATCATGATGATAGCGTTCATACATGCCATGATTTACTATGCCTCTAAGGGTATGCGCTAAATTGTCATCATTGGTAAAAATAGCACCACCATCACCATAACATCCCAGGTTTTTTGAAGGGAAAAATGAGGTTGCCCCTACATGTCCAATGGTTCCAGCTTTTACTTTTTTACCACTTTTATAAGTATAATTAGCACCAATGGCTTGTGCGTTATCCTCAATAACATATAAGTTGTGTGCTTTGGAAATCTCCATAATAGCTTCCATATTAGCACATTGTCCAAATAAATGCACTGGAACTATAGCCTTGGTTTTTGGGGATATGGCTTTTTTTATAGCATCGATATTGATGTTGAAATCATCTTCATTGACATCTACCAAAACAGGTGTTAATTGCAATAAAGCAATAACCTCAACAGTTGCGGCAAAAGTAAAATCGGCAGTAATAACTTCATCACCAGGTTTCAATCCCAAGCCCATCATAGCAATTTGCAAAGCGTCTGTTCCATTGGCACATGGAATAACATGCTTAACATTTAAATACTGTTCTAAATTTTTTTGAAATTCATGAACTTTTGGGCCGTTAATAAATGTGGTGGTTTCAATAACCTCTTGGATGGAACTATTTACAACATCTTTAATTTGGGCGTATTGACCTTTCAGGTCAACCATTTGAATTTTCTTCATCTAAAAAAATTACAGACCATTTAGGCATGGTCAATTTTAATAACTCCTAAAATTTGATTTAGTGACATACAAAATTACAAAATTCATTCACGTAATTGATTAATTTATTTTAAAGAAATGTAATTTAGCATCAAAGAAAAAAAATTGGGTTTTATCTATAATATTGGTATTCATCTTGTGCATTTTGGCTTAAAATGTGCAGCGCCTTTTAATGAAAAAATAAAGAAAGGCATTATTGGTCGTAAAAATACATTTACAACCCTTCAAGACAATCTAAAAGCCACCGATAAAGCGCTTTGGTTTCACTGTGCATCTTTAGGAGAATACGAACAAGGACTTCCTGTATTTACAGTTATTAGGGAGTATTATAAAAACCATAAAATTGTACTTAGTTTTTTTTCTCCGTCAGGTTATGAAATAAGAAAAAATTCACCTATTGCTGACGTTGTAATTTATTTGCCATTAGACACAAAAAATAATGCCAAAAGGTTTTTAGGAATAGTAAATCCAGAATTAATCGTTTTTGTTAAATATGATATTTGGCCAAATTTTTTAAATGAATTAAAGAAGCGGAAATTAAGAGCTGTTCTTATTTCGGCAAACTTTAGAGCTAATCAATCTTTTTTTAAGTTTTACGGAAAACCAAGGCGAGAAGCATTATTTGCTTTTGAGCATATTTTTACCCAAAAAGAAAGTTCTGAAAAATTATTACAATCTATAGGCTATAATAATATTACAGTTTCTGGTGACACGCGTTTTGATAGAGTTTCAAGTCAGTTAGAACAAGACAATAATTTAGATTTTATTGAAATCTTTAAGCAAGACAAATTATGTGTTGTTGCAGGAAGCACTTGGCCAGAAGACGAGGCTCTTCTTATTGAGTATATAAATTATGTAAGTCCAAAAGATGTAAAGTTCATTATTGCCCCTCATAATATTAAGCCAAATCAAATAAAGAGTATTAAAGAAAGCCTAAGGGTTGGAGTTGTTTTGTTTTCAGAAATGAGCCATGATGAACTTAAAACAGCAAAAGTGTTTGTAGTTGACACTATTGGGATTCTTTCAAAAATTTATAGCTATGCTGATATTGCTTTTGTTGGCGGAGCAGTAGGTACAACAGGATTGCATAATATTTTAGAACCGGCCGTCTTTGGCATACCTATTATTATAGGTAACAATCACTCAAAATTTCCTGAGGCCAAAGAGATGATTGAGAATACAGGTGTTTTTTCAATTTCTAACCAAAATGAATTAAACTCAATTTTAACCCACTTAATTGAAAATCCAAATAAACGTCTTCTTTCAGGTTATAGTAATTCAAATTATATTAAAAAAAACAAGGGAGCATCAAACAAAATAATTGAATATTTAACTCAGTAATTTTATTCAAAATATTTTAAAGAATCCACTTGCATCTGTGTTTATATTTTCATGAGAATACAAATACAAAAAAAATCATCCAATAGCTTAAGCCATAATCAAACTTATCAAATAAAGATTACAATCATATTTCTGTTATTAACTTATTGAAAATTTAACATAATGTTAGTAAGAAAAAAAACTGAAAAAATTAACGCAATCGGTTGTTTGGTTTGAAAAAATTTCTATATTTGGCAAAATAAAACATGTTCTGGTTAAAATAGGACATATTTTATTTTATTTAATAACTAAGTATTAATACTAATTAATTACTAAAACTAAATTAAACTAAATTTTATGACAAAATTTTTATTTTTTAAAAAAGAAGGCATTAAGCATTTAGGATTCCTTTTGCTTGTGTTTATGTTTTGTACAGGTATGAATGCACAAATTAGGGTTTCCGGTACTGTGTCTGACCAAAATGGACCATTACCTGGTGTAACTGTTGTTGTTGATGGTACTTCGAATGGAGCTGCTACCGATTTTGACGGTAAGTACACATTGTCTAATGTGGCTTCTAATGCAACACTTGTAATCAGTTATGTTGGGTTTGTTACCCAAAGGATTCCTGTAAATGGACAAACAACTGTTAACGTTTCACTAGTCGAAGATTTACAAGCTCTTGATGAGGTTGTTGTTGTAGGTTATGGTTCTCAAAGTAGAGCATCTGTTACTGGAGCTATTTCCAGTATTAAAACAGAGGAAATTGCTGCAATTCCTGTAGCAAATCCAGTTGAGGCATTACAAGGTCGTGCAGCGGGTGTTTTAGTTGTAAATACTGGATCTCCTGGTACTGAGCCATCTGTTACTATAAGGGGTCTAGGTACTTTTGGTAACAATGCACCATTGTATGTAATTGATGGGGTTATTGTTGGCAATCTTTCTGGTATTAGCCAAAACGATATCGAATCGGTTAACGTTTTAAAAGATGCATCAACTACTGCTGTATATGGATCACAAGGATCTAATGGTGTTATTATTGTTACAACCAAAAAAGGTAAAAAAGGAGTAACTCAATTCTCCGCTAACGTATTTACAGGGTTTCAAGTACAAAATCAACGATATGATGTATTGAATACAGCCCAATATTTACAATTCGCTCAAGAGGCATTTGGAGTAGTACCAACTACACCGGCATCGCAATCTGGAGTAAACACAAATTGGCAAGATGAATTATACCAAAGTGGTTTAGTACAGAATTATGATTTTGCGGTTTCTGGAGGTAGCGAAAAAAGTACTTTTAGATTTTCTGCGGGTTATGCTGAAAAAGAAGGTATTATTATAGAGACAGGTTTCGAAAGGTTCACTTTCAGAGGAAATAGTGATTTTGATTTAGGAAGAGTAAAAGTAGGACAAACAATGTCTGCTAACTTTAATTCCACCATGCCAGAAATTGGAGCTGGAGGACGTTCATTATTAGAGCATGCTATTAAAATGGCACCATATTATAATGTATATAACCCTAATAATCCAGGAGGTTTTCAAGGACCTAATAGTGCGGGTGATGGACAAGATGCAGAAAATCCAGTAAGAATCATGAGAAATGGTTCTAGATTGAATAATGGATTTAGTCTTATTGGAAATATCTATGCTACGTTAGAGATTGTTGAAGGTTTAGAATTTAAAACTCAAGTAGGTTTGGATTATTTCAGTACAAACAACTTTACGTTTACTCCATCATTTAATGATGATAGTTTAGGAGCAACTCACAATCAGGCTTTTGCAAATATCAACAGAAATAGATCTTCTGGGCAAACAATCATATATACTAATAGTTTGACTTACAAGAAAACTCTTGCAGATGCTCATAATTTTGAATTGTTATTACTTAGTGAGAAATATGAAAATACATTCAGTAGCATAAATGGAACTAGTAGAAATAATATAACTAACGATGTTATTGAACTTTCAAACCAAGATTCAAATTTGGGTAGTAACTCTAATGAATATAATAGATTAGGGTATTTAGCAAGGTTGAATTACAATTACATGGATAAGTATATTGCATCAGGTTCTATCAGACGTGATGCCTCATCAAGATTTGGAGCTAATAATCGTTGGGGTAGTTTCTATTCTGTGTCTTTAGGCTGGAACATTGCTAAAGAAGATTTCATGAGCGACTCAGCATTTAGTACTTTAAAATTAAGAGGTAGTCACGGTACTTCAGGTAACGACAGAATTGGAAATTATTTATATAGTGCTACACTAACTGATAATTTTCAATACCCAATAGGTGGTGTGAATGCTGTTGGTACAACATCTGCTGGATTACCAAATCCTAATTTAAAGTGGGAGCAAACAGTGCAATCAAATATTGGTTTGGATGTAGGACTTTTTAACGAAAAGGTAACTGCAGCACTTGAATACTATGTAAATACTAGTGATGATTTATTACTTAGTGTGCCTACACCTACATCATTAGGTATCAATGCAGGTAATCAAACTAGGAATGTTGGTTCTGTTGAAACTACAGGTTTTGAGTTAAGTTTAGGATATAATGATCGTGAAGGCGATTTTAAATGGTCTGCAAATTTAAATTTAGGAACCAGTAAAAATACTGCTAAATCTTTAGGTGGTACAATACAAGAGTTAAACGGAGGAGGTTTTGAAGGCGAAAACATCACAAGAGTTGTTGAAGGTCAGCCTTTATTTCATTTCTTTGGTTTAGTAATGGATGGTATTTATCAAACACAAGCTGAGGTAGATGCTGTATTTACTGCTAATCCAGGCCAAACTACAGTACAACCAGGAGATATAAGATACAAAGATTTAAATGGTGATGGTCTTATAAATAACAGCGATAAAACAATTATTGGTAATGCCAATCCAGATCTTACATTTGGTTTAAACTTAGATGCTACTTATAAAAATTGGGATTTTAACGTATTCTTTACTGGGCTAGTTGGTAGAGATTTAATGAACACCAATATATATGATCTTGAGGGTATGCCAAGGTTATTTAATGCTGGAGTAGGTGTTTTAAATAGATGGACCGGTCCTGGTACTTCTAACTCAGTGCCTAGAGCAGGAGGAGCACCTCAAAATCTTGCAATATCTACACGTTATTTAGAAGATGCTTCTTTCACAAGACTTAAAAACCTTACTATAGGTTATACATTACCTAATAATATGTTTGGTAAAGAGATGTTTTCTAAATTCAGAATTTATGTGAGTGGTCAAAACGTGTTTACTATCACTAAGTATTCTGGTTTGGATCCTGAAATTGCTAGTGGTGCTTTATTTGACTATGGTATAGATAGAGGTGCATATCCACAGCCTAAGACGTATTTACTAGGTCTTCAACTTACATTTTAATTAAAAAAAAAAATTTATGAAAACACACAAAATTATTTTTGCATTTTTCTCAATGTGCATTGCCATTGTGATAATAAGTGCTTGTAGTACAAAAGATTTGGAATTGGTAAACCCGAATGAGTTATCTCCTGAAACTTTTTTTAGAACAGAAGCTCAAATTCAATCTTCTGTAAATGCAGCCTATGCTAATCTACAAACTATAGGTTTGTTCTCAAGAGCCTATTTTTTCATGTACGATTTAATGGGTGGTGATGCTGGTGGCAATCCACAGTTAGAAGCTGACAAAAGACAATATTTAGAATTCACCTTTGATGCTAACCATGGTAATATTGGTGATTATTGGGAAAGCTGTTATAGAGGTATAAATAAAGCAAATTTTGTTATAGGAAATGCTGAAGCTATAAATGAGGCTCCAATAAGTCAAGCAAAAAAGGATAAATTTATTGGAGAAGCAAAGTTTTTAAGAGCTTTGTATAACTTTCTTTTGGTTACCAGATGGGGTGATATACCTTTAATAACTGATATTCCAACTACTACAGATGGTGTGCCTAAATCTCCTAAAGCAGCTGTTTATGATTTAATCATAACAGACTTACAAAGTGCTTCAACCGCTTTAATGGATAAAGGAGTTGAAGTGAATGGTAGAGCTACAAAACAGGCTGCTATCGCATTATTGGGTAAAGTATATTTATACCAAGAAGAGTATGATTTAGCTTTGGCAGAGTTTAATAAATTGAATGGTCTATTTTCATTAGAGCCTGATTTTTATGATAACTTCATGGATGAAACAGAGCATGGTGTAGAATCAATATTTGAAATTGAATATGATCAAACATTAGGTGCTGGTGCTTTATGGAACAGTAGTGTTAGTGGTGCAGGAGCTAATGAGTCTACACTTCGCGGACAAGAATATGGTTTTAACGATTGGTTTAATACATATCCTGCAGATGACTTACTTGCTGAATATGAAACTGGTGATACAAGATTTGATGATACTTTTTATGTTGCTGGAGATTTCTTTGGTGGCACCGGAGGAAGAACTGTGTTAGCAGCCGACTTAACAGTACCAGGATTTGTAAGAGCAGCTGGATGGAAGAAATATCAAAATTATTACAAACGTTTGAATGAGAATACTGACTCTAGTATCAATTTCAAATATATAAGATATGCTGATGTTTTGTTGATGATGGCAGAATGTGAGAATAAGAGACCAGGTGGTAGTCAAAATGCTGCAATTGGTTATATAAATCAAGTTAGACAAAGACCAAGCGTTATGTTACCTGCTTTACCACTTGGACTAGCAGCACCTGCGGTTTTTGAAGCTATCATTCATGAAAGAAGAGTAGAATTAGCAGGCGAGCAATCACGTTTTAATGATTTAGTAAGATGGGGATTAGCTGCTACTGAATTGTCAGGTCAAGGATATCAAGCCATACACGCTTTGTGGCCCATTCCAAGAAGAGAAATAGATTCGAATGAAGCTATAGGGCCAGAAGATCAGAATCCTGGGTATTAAAATTTTGGATATTATTAGTTAATTTATTTTGAGTTAGTTTAAATTAAAGCAGCGTATTTTATATACGCTGCTTTTTATCTTTACTTTATATTATAAATACAAATATTTACCATGAGAATAATAATATGTAATAGATTAATATCTATATATTTTTTCAAATTTTGTATTGGTCTCTTTTTATTTACCACTTTGCAAAACTGTGTAAAAAAAGAGGAATCAGATACTACTGATGCCGCCAATAAAATATTTAGCAAGCTTGAGGTTTCTAAAACAGGAATTGATTTTATAAATACACTTACAGAGAGTGATACTTTAAATTATTTTACATATGGCTATCTTTATATGGGTGGTGGCGTAGCTGTTGGAGATATAAATAATGATGGTTTAATAGATATTTATTTTACAGGAAATCAGGTTAAAAATAGACTGTACTTAAATAAGGGTAATCTTCAGTTTGAAGATATTACAGAACAAGCCAGCGTAGGAGGAGATAATCGTTGGTATACGGGTGTTACAATGGCCGATGTAAATAATGACGGGTTGTTGGACATCTATTGTTCTGTTAGTGGCCAATCGGGTTCAAGACAAAATCAATTATTTATTAATAATGGAGATTTAACTTTTACAGAAAGAGCTGTCGAGTATGGTCTTGATGACAAAGGTAGTAGTGTACAAGCTACTTTCTTTGATTATGACAACGATGGTGACCTGGATGTTTATGTAGCCAATTATCCGCCAACACCGTTTTCTGCACCTGTAGAAGTTTACACATATGCCATGAATAATGTTAAGGATATTGATTCTGATCATTTATATAGAAATGATAATGGAAAGTTTGTAAATGTAACAAATGAGGCGGGGGTTAAAAACTTTGGACTTTCTTTAAGTGCTACTGTAGGTGATGTAAATAATGATGGTTGGGCTGATATATATGTTTCTAACGATTTTAATTCACCTGACTATTTTTACATTAACAATCAAGATGGTACGTTTAAAGAAGTTACCAAACAAGCATCACCACACACCGCATTTTATGGTATGGGTGCCGATATAGCCGACATAAATAATGATGGCCACCTTGACATATTTCAGGTAGATATGGATGCCAACAATAACCGTAGAAAAAAGGCCAATATGGCAAGTATGAACCCTCAATTATTTTGGGATGTAGTTGATGCTGGATTTCATTATCAATACATGAATAATGTGATGCAGGTTAACACAGGGGTTTATACAGATGATGGTGTTCCTTATTTTACAAACGTATCTGGAATTACAGGAACCACATCAACTGACTGGAGCTGGGGACCGTTATTTGCTGATTTTGATAATGATGGTAACAAAGATTTATATATTACTAATGGCACACGAAAGGAAATAAACCATAACGACTATTTCAAAAGTATTGATAATGAAAAGAAAGATTTGTCTATTCTAGAAAAAAGCTTAGGAATTCCTTCTGAAAAGATTGATAATTTCATGTTTAAAAACAATGGCGACCTTAATTTTGAAAAGGTAAATGCAAAGTGGGGCATAGAAATAGAAGGATTTTCCAATGGTGTTGCCTATGCAGATTTAGATAATGATGGTGATTTAGAAATAGTAATAAGTAATATAGATGATATTGCGACCCTTTTTGAAAATAAAAGCTCTGAAACTGCAAATTTCATCTCCATAAATTTTGAAGGAAAGGATGGTAATAAGTTCGGACTTGGAAATAAAGTGTATGTTACCAATAAAGATGAAACCCAAATGCAAGAGTTAACTTTAACTCGCGGATTTCAATCGTCTGTTGCACCGGAATTACATTTTGGACTAGGACAATCTCAAACGATAGAAAAACTAAAAGTAGTTTGGGGAGACGGAAAAATACAAGAACTTAATAATGTAAATGCCAACCAAAAATTAAAGTTAAAGTACGCTGATGCCATAACACAAACAGTTGATGAGAATCAATTGGATAATGATGTTTTGTTTCAAACAGTTTTAGAATCTTCCCAAATTTTCCCAATATTTAAACACCAAGAAAATATATTTGATGATTTTGAAACACAAGTATTGCTCCCTCATAAAATGTCAACATTTGGTCCAGCACTTGCTGTTGGCGATTTAAACAATGATGGTTTAGATGATTATTTTATTGGTGGCGCCTCTGGTTTTGAAGGTCAGTTGTTTTATCAAACATCAAAAGGAATTTTTGAAAAACAAACACAAAACTTTTTTGCTGAGGATAAAGTTTCGGAAGATTTAGGCGCTTTAATTATCGATGTAGATAACGACGGAGATAATGATTTATATATAGTAAGTGGAGGCTATGAATTTTTAAGTGATAAAAAAGCAAAAAGTTTACAGGACAGGTTGTATTTAAATGATGGAAAAGGCAACTTTACTAAAGTAAATAATGCACTTCCTGAAATGATTACAAGTGGGTCAAGGGCTTATTCTGCCGATTTTAACAAAGATGGAAAACCGGATATTTTAACTTTAGGAAGGCAAGTTCCAGGAAATTATCCATCCCCGGCAGATAGTTTTGTACTAATCAACAAAAGTGAGGGAAACTCTGTAAAGTTTGATATAGTATCGCCAAATGTTTTTAAAGATTTAGGAATGGCTACAAGTGCCATTATTACAGATATAGATAATGATACATGGCTAGATATTATTGTAGTTGGTGAATGGATGCCAATACGTGTCTTCAAGAATGTAAAAACTGGGTTTAAAGAAGTATCAAAAGACATGGGTCTGGATGAAGGCTCAGCAGGTTGGTGGTGGAGCATCAATCAAGGTGATTTTGATAACGACGGCGACATGGATTATATAATTGGAAATAACGGATTGAATTATAAATACCAAGCGAACGAATACGAAACTTTCGATATTTATGCGAATGATTTTGATAAGAATAATAAAACAGATATAGTGTTAAGTTATTACAATGAAGGGATTCAATATCCAGTAAGAGGCAGGGGTTGCTCTTCCCAACAAATACCTTCAATTAAAGAAAAATTCAAAAATTATGAAACGTTTGCTGAAGCCTCTTTAGTTGATGTTTACTCAAAGAAAGATTTGGAGAATTCATTACATTATCAAGTTAAATCGTTTGCAAGTATATATCTAGAAAATAAAGATGGTAAGTTCATTGTCCATAAATTGCCAAATTTGGCTCAAATATCAAGTATCAATCAGATTTTAATTGATGACTATGATAATGATGGTTACTTAGATGCTTTGATAGCAGGAAACTTACACGCTTCTGAAGTCGAAACACCTCGTAATGATGCAGGCTATGGTCTTTTTCTAAAAGGTAATGGTAAAGGTGGTTTTCAAGCAGTGCCCGTTACCAAGAGTGGGTTCTTTGTTCCTGGAGATGTAAAAGATATGGCTACAATAAAAGTAGGTGCCAAATCATATATTATCGCAGCAAAGAATAATGATTATTTACAGTTTATAGAGTGTTTAAAGCCTTAATTAAACCAGATAAGGAATTTATATTTAACCAAAAAACCCCTCATTTTGAGGGTTTTTTTCTTAATTTAAATTTATAAATGATTAATCTCTATAAGGATTTAAAGTATTAATGGTGCCATCTTCATTATAAGTGATTTCGGCAACTTTAATAGATCTTAAATGAGTTACCCCTTTAGACAAACTTGAATCATGGTAAAATAAATACCATTTACCTTTTACTTCGCAAATTGAATGGTGTGAAGTCCAGCCAACCACGGGATTTAAAATTTTACCTTGATAAGTAAAAGGGCCATAAGGATTATCCCCAATAGCATAGCATATAAAATGAGTATCTCCTGTTGAATATGAAAAATAGTATTTGCCATTATACTTGTGTAACCATGGACCTTCAAAAAAGCGTCGTTCATGATCTCCAGCCAATAATGGAGTTCCATTTTCGTCCAAAATAACTATATCCCTTGGGGTTTCGGAAAATTCCAATAGATCATTGGTCATTTTGGCAACTTTAGCAGTTAATGCAGGTTCATGGTCTTTAGGAAGATGTGCGGTTGGACTCTCTGGATGTTCAGCATTAAAAACGCCTGTTTTCCAACGTTGTAATTGTCCGCCCCAAATACCTCCAAAATACATATAATAACTTCCATCCTTATCTTCAAAAACAGCAGGGTCAATAGAATAACTTCCTTTTATTGGTTCTGCTTGAGGTGTAAATGGACCGACAGGAGAGTCACTTACAGCGACTCCTATCCTAAAAATACCATCGTATCCCTTTGCTGGGAAAAACAAGTAATATTTTCCGTCTTTTTGCGCAGCATCTGGTGCCCACATCTGTTTTTCTGCCCAAGGCACGTCGTTTACATGTAATGCTAAACCATTATCTACGGCATCACTATCAATACTATCCATAGAAATTACATGGTAATCTTCCATGGCAAAATGACTTCCTAAATCATCAAATGCTTCGCCTGCATCTACATCATGCGACGGATAGATATAAATTTTATCATTAAAAACATGCGCCGATGGATCTGCGGTATAAATATGAGATACCAAAGGTTTGGAAATAGCTTTTTTGTTTAAAATCTCAAAATCAATATGGTCAATGGCTTCTTCTGGCATTGTTAATATGTTATTTTATTTATTTTTTATAATCTTCTTACTTTTAAATCAGCTTCTATCTGAGTCTCCATTTTTTTGTTGATCTCATAGAAAAACAACAATCCTACACCAATTAAAAAAGGTATTGCTGGAAAAATACTTACTAGCATTCTAGTGCCTTGTATAGCAGATTCTGGTTGCACAGTTGTTATTCCTACTACAGCGGCTTCTTTAGTTATATATCCATATACACCTAAAAACCAAGATACTAAAGCGCTTCCTATGCTTAAACCACCTTTTAAACCTACCATCATTGCAGAAAATATAATTGCGGTAGCACGACGGTTGTTTTTCCATTCAGAGAAATCCGCGACATCGGCAATCATTGCCCACAAAATAGGGGTGCTAATTCCATAGAAAAACATGTGTAAGATTTGAGATGCAAAAATTATTTCAATCGCATTCGGAGGATAAAAATAGAAGGCAATTATAAACAATGTTGAAATGAACAATGATGCACCAAAAACATTACGTTTACCATATTTGTCTGCAAATCTTTTGGAAAGTGCAATACCTATCAATCCAATCAGGATACCACCTCCATTAAAAACGCCCAATCCTAAAGATGTTTCATTTTCAAAAGTAGGTAAAAAACTCTTTAAAGGGTCTAAGAACGATTTTAATTCATTTTGATCCACATAGTTTTCAAAGTAGTATACATAAGAGCCACCTTTCATAGCTAAAGTTATAAAAACCAACGTTGTTAAGGTAAGCATAATAACCCATGGCTTGTTTTTTACTAAATCACCTAAATCTTCTTTTATACTGGATTTTTGATCTAAATTAGGAACAACGCGTTCTTTTGTAGTAAAAAATGTAATGAGTAACATAATGGTGCCAATAACGGCTAACCAAGTCATTACTGTTTCCATTCCTGCAGCTTTGTTACCACTACCTGCTTTCAAAATAAAGTCGTACATGAAAACTTGAACAAAAAATTGAGCACCCATTACAGCTATAAAGCGGTAAGCAGATAAGCTATTTCGTTCTTTCATATCCCCTGTTATAACACCACTTAAAGCGGAATAAGGCAAATTGTTTGCAGCATACAGTAAAAGCAATAACGTATAAGTAATTACTGCATAAATAACCTTCCCTTTATAGGCAAAATCTGGTGTGCTAAAAGCCAACATGGAAGCCACACCCAAAGGGATTGCTGTCCATAAAATCCAAGGTCTAAATTTACCCCATTTTGTAGTTGTTCTATCGGCTATGACACCCATTAGGGGATTAAAAGCAAAGGCAGCAATTAGACCAACAATTAGTGTAACTGCCGAAGCGTCATTTGCTTTAAGCCCATATATATCGGTATAAAAATAGGCTAAATAAGTAACCAATGTTTGGAATACCAAGTTTGCGGCAAGGTCTCCTAAACTATATCCAATTTTTTCCTTAATGGATAGTTTGTGTGAATCTGAACCCATGTACTTAATTAGTTGGATTGTTTATCTTCTCTTTGTTTTAGTGCAATGATGCTATCATAAGCACTTTTTGGCTTTAACTCTCTATCGAAAAGTAAAGGGTGATTGGTTCTTCCTCTTACAGGAAAGCCATTCAGCCATGACTGTCCATCATTAACACCCCAAAAAGTAACTCTGCTTATTTTATCTTTATGCTTTAAAAATATTTTAAAAATGTCGGTATAACGATTCGCTAATTTAACCTGAATAGAATCTGGTAAGCCTTTTGTGTAAGGGTTTAATAATTCACTATTGTCGAAATTTTGACCTATATCAGCCCCCACAAGATCTCTAGGATTCGGCAAAACACTTATGTCAAGTTCAGTAATGGCTACTTTTACACCAAGTGCTGCATAATCTACGATACTTTTTTCAATCTCTTCAAGAGAAGGAGTATTTAAATGCCAATGGCCTTGCATACCTATTCCATCTACTTTAATACCTTTATCCATAATGTTTTTAACTAATCGTATAGCACCTTCTCTTTTTTCTGGGTTTGCCATATTGTAATCATTATAATATAATTCTGTATTAGGATCTACTTCAGAAGTCCATTTAAAAGCTAACGCTAAATAGTCTTCTCCCATCACTTCTAAGAAAACAGACTTTCTTAAGGTACCATCTTCATTTAATGCTTCATTAACAACATCCCAAGAGTCAATCTTGCCTTTATACCTGCCAACTATTGCTTTTATATGGCTCTCAAGTGCTTCAGCCATTTCTGTGCTATCTTTTATGTTTCTTATCCATGGAGATAACTGACTGTGCCAAACTAAAGTATGTCCATGTATGAACATATTGTATTTTTCGCCAAGAGCGACAAATTTGTCTGCGTATTCATAATTGAAAGTGTCTTTTGCTGGATGAATTTGCATTGATTTCATTTCGTTTTCGGCAGTAATACTGCTAAATTCTCTACCAACAATGCCTGCCATTATTGAATCTGTTTCATCAATTTGAAATGTATTAAGGGCAGTACCAATATAAAAGGCATCTTTATAAACGTTTCTAAGCGTTACAGGTTCGGTAGGTGTTTCCACACTTGCTTCTTTACAAGCAATCACTAAAATTAGTATTGCTGTAATAAATAGGAATTGTTTTTTTATTTTCATGATTTTAAATATTTAGTTTAGTTGTTTAATCCTTCTAAAAAGCCTATAAATGCTTGTTTATAATTATAATTTGAATCGAATAATAAAGGCCATTCATTTTGATTATTATGAAAATTAATAAGCCAACTGTCATTATCCCTCATACCCCAAAAAGTAATACCAAATCTTTGTGCTGCAGGCAGTGTATTGTACATTGTAGCAACTTGCTTGTATTTTTCTTTTTGAGCATTTGCTCTATTTGTTGTTAATGAGGTTAATGCTTTATCCTTGTTTACCGTCATATCCAATTCAGACAAATGAATTAATAAACCTGTATTTTTAAGCAACGTCAGATTATTTGATAATGTTGTTAAGTCCGGATATTGATAGTCAATATGCATTTGCATGCCAATACCATCTATAGGCGTTAAATTTGTTTTAAAAGTATTTACCATATCTACAACCTGGGCAGCTTTGGAATTCTGACTTTCTAAATTATAATCGTTATAAAATAATTTTACATCAGCATCAGCTTCACGCGCCCAAATAAAACATTTAGAGACATAATCGCTTCCCATTCTAGTATTAAAAACGGCAGCCGCCGCATCGCTTGTAAAATGTTCATTAACAACATCCCAGCTTTCAAGAACCGATTTTCCTTCTGTTGTTTTTATTGCAGCAAAATGGGCAACGGTTGCTTTTATATAGCCTTTCACTTGTGCTTCAAATTCAGCGTCAGTGCCAGTATAATTTTTTAACCAATTGGGAATGGATGCATGCCAAACCAAGGCGTGTCCATGAACTCTAAGCCCATTTGTTTTGGCGTAGTTAACAATGGCATCTCCTTTACTGAAGTCATAAGTATCAGGCCCCGTAAACATAGCTCCCATTTTCATGTCATTTTCAGCAGTAATGCTATTAAATTCTTTATTTAGCAATGTTCTAAAGTAAGTATCTGTTCCAGATAATTTACTTGCAGAAACAATATTTCCTATTGGAAAATTCGCAGATGCTTTCAAAGTTGCAGAGGGTGTAGGGACGGGAATAGGATTAGCCTTAGGATCGTCATCTCCTGAACCTGAGCAACTAATTAAAAGTGTTGCAATTATTATAATTAAATAATGAGTTAATTTCATTTACTATAACTAGTTTCTTATCATATCTCTCATTTTAATTCCCGGGTGCAAAAGGAAATTTTAATGATTGAAAATATTCTAAAGTTTGTGTAGGTTTTTCAACGCCTTCTGGTAGGGGCATTTTAGAATATTGTTGAAAATACAATAAACAAGCATCTCGCCACCATTTTGCTTCTTTATATTGAATGTTTAATAGCATTTTAACATTGTTATATCTTTCAGCATCAACATAGCTTTCCATTTGATTCCAAGTGTTAATCATGGATGCAACTTGGTCAACCCCTTCTTGATATTTCAATGCCATACCATCCCAAAGTGTTTTGCCATTTTTAAGTTTATAATCCCACGGTACATGATGAAACCATAATAAGTCTTTTTCTGAAATAGATTTTAAATCATTATAAACTTTTGCGACTTCTGGTGCATATTGTTCAGTAGCATTACTTCCTGATGGTGTTCTATTAAAACCAATTCCAAGTGAATCTGCTTTATGATAATATACAGGATTCCATTCTGGTCTTGAAAGATTGGATACCCACGGCCCTGGTCCATAGTGATGTCCCGTATCCATAATATGATGTAAGCCTAAAGGAGTCATGTAATTAACAGCAGCCTCTCTAGAATTTAACATCATTTCTTTTATGGGTTCAATAAATTTTTTGTTATTGGTGAATGTCAATCTCAACCACTCATCAGCAATGCTTTCAGCACTTAAGTAGGGGTCCCACGCAAGTCTTCCATATCCATACCAATTAGCTTGTAGCATTGGGTTGCCCGTCCAATTAATATCATTACCTATGTTGCTAACCCCCGCCATGCCGGTTAACCTTTTATTGTGCAAGGTGCCATCCAGATCTTTAGCTACAATAGATCCCTTCCCTTTTTGATAGGTGTCTGCCTGTAAGGTTTCTTCATACATCGTAGGCAAAAAAATGGAGTGCGTGCTAAAGCCCAAATACTCTTGTGTTATTTGAAACTCCATCATTAGGGGTGTTTTTGGCATTGCACCAAACATGGGATGAAATGGTTCACGAGGTTGAAAATCAATAGCACCATTTTTAACCTGAATAATTACATTGTCTTTGAATTGGCCGTCGTAAGGTACAAACTCAGGGTAAGCCTGCTTTGCTCTATCAGTAACATCATGTTCAGAATACACAAAGGCTCTCCACATAACGATGCCGTTAAAAGGAGCTAGGGCATCTGCCAGCAAATTGGCACCATCAACATGATTTCTGTCATAATCTTGGGGTCCTGGTTGCCCTTCAGAGTTTGCTTTAACTACAAAGCCTCCAAAATCTGGAATTCTTTTGTAAATTTCCGCAGTTTTTTCTTTCCACCAATTTATAACGTTGGCATCTAATGGATCAGCTGTTTTCAATCCACCAATTTCTATAGGTGCAGAAAAACGCGCAGTTAAATATACTTTAATGCCATAGGGTCTAAAAACGTTGGCAAGCGCCTCCACTTTTTCCAAGTAATGCGGAGTCAAAATGAGTGCATTAGCATTTACATTGTTTAACACGGTGCCATTGATGCCCACAGATGCATTTGCCCGTGCATAATCTGTATATCTTGGGTCTAGGTAATCCGGTAAGCGATGCCAATCCCAAATAGAGAAACCGGCATAACCTCTTTCAACGGTTCTGTCTAAATTGTCCCAATGATTTAAAATACGGACTTTGATTTTAGGGGAATCAATAATACTTAACCTTTCTATTGATTTATTTGTCTGCAATAATTTTAAAAAGTTATAAACTCCATATAAAATTCCAATATCAGAATTACCAGTAATAATAATATGTTTTTTGCCTTTAAGAGAGAAAGATTTTATAATATACCCCTCTTCATTTATTTCATTAAAAGCATTTCCTAATTGCAGAATCACTTCTTCTGATAAGTTAGCTTTTGCGCCAAAAATCAAAGTGTTGCCGTTATTGTTAGTTGAATTGGATGAAAACTCAGACCCAAGCATACTGCTAAGGCCTCTATTAAGTTCTTTTGATGCTATTTGTATGGTTTCAGAATTTCCTGAGGGCGATAATTTTTCTACGGCGGATAAATACTCTTGTCTTAAAGAAGTGTTTTCTATATAGCTATATTGTAGCCATAAATTATAGCCATCATTTGCTAAAAGGTTATTGCAAAAAACAATTGAAAACGTAAGAAAAAAGATGATTTTTTTAAACATAAATTTTGTTTGAAAGATAAATAATTTTCATCTGTATAGTAGTATCAATTTTTTTTTAAAGTGCAAAAAAATGTGCAATTAATATGTATTTAGCAATGCAGCTACCATTAAAATATGGAAGATTTATTTAAAACATGATTTAATTCGTAAAACTAAAACAATCAAATTTAAAATAAAAATTTTTCAATACATTTACTGTATTAGATTACAATTTAACTTAATAGGACCAATTATCATGAGAAAAAGAATATTTCCTGCTACTTTAATTATTCTACCGCTTTTAATTTTTATTTCTTGCAATAATAAGAATGATAATACTTCACAAAGTGAAACAATATCCTCTAGCAATGTTTATGATTCACTTCCTTTTTATAACCCTTCACTTTCCATAGATGAACGAGTTGAAGATTTAATTTCTAGATTGACAGTTGAAGAAAAAATAAGCCAGATGATGAATGGAACGCCTTCCATTGAAAGATTGCAAATTCCTCCCTATGATTATTGGAATGAAGCTTTGCATGGGGTAGGTCGTACATGCGCAGCAACCATTTTTCCTCAAGCTATTGGGATTGGTGCTACGTTTGATGCCGATTTGGCATTTAGAGTATCCTCCGCCATTTCAGATGAAGCCAGAGCTATATATAATGCTACTAGTGAAAAAGGTTTTCACTTACAATATAATGGCTTAACGTTTTGGACGCCAAACATTAATATATTTAGAGATCCTAGATGGGGTCGTGGTCAAGAAACTTATGGGGAAGATCCATACTTAACGTCTATTTTAGGGGTGGCTTTTGTTGAAGGTCTACAAGGTGACAATCCGGATTATTTAAAAACAGCGGCTTGTGCCAAACATTTTGCGGTACATAGCGGTCCGGAACAAGTGCGACACGAATTTAACGCTGAAGTAAGCCAAAAAGATTTATGGGAAACGTATTTACCAGCATTTAAGGCTTTAGTAAATGCCAATGTTGAATCTGTAATGTGTGCTTACAATAGAACAAATGGAGAGCCCTGCTGCTCAAGCAATTATTTAATAACAGAAGTTCTTAGAAATAAATGGGATTTTAAAGGACACGTTTTAACCGATTGTGGAGCATTGGAAGATTTTTATAAGCAGGCCAATGAAGGTGGTCATGGCGTAGTGGATACGCCAGTGCAAGCAGCGGCACTAGCACTTAAAAGTGGCGTAAGCCTTAATTGCGGTGTGGTTTATGAGCAGTTACTCGATGCCCTTAAAGAGGGTTTAATAACTGAACAAGACATTGATACGCAATTAGCTATTTTATTAAAAACAAGGTTTAAATTAGGATTGTTCGATCCTAAGGGAAGCAATCCTTATGATGCCATTTCTATGGATGTGGTAAACGGAGAAACCAATCGAGCTTTAGCTAAAGAAGCAGCTCAAAAAAGTATGGTACTTTTAAAAAACAATGGTATTTTACCTTTAAAAAATGACCTTTCTAAATATTTTGTTACTGGACCAAATGCTTCTAATATAGAAGTGCTTTTAGGAAATTATTATGGTGTAAATTCAAATATGGTCACAATTTTAGAAGGTATAAGTGCCGCTATACTTCCAACAAGTCAATTACAATATCGGTTAGGTGCTATGCTAAATCAGAAATCTATAAATCCTATAAATTATGCTATTGGTCATGCAGGAAGTAGTGATGTCACCATTGTTGTGTTGGGTCTGTCGAGTACCTTGCAAGGTGAGGAAGGGGATTCTATTGATTCTTCAACAGCAGGAGATAGATTGGATTACGATTTACCAAAGAACCAAGTCGATTATCTTAAACAATTACGAGAAACAGCCGATAAAAATCCTGAAGACAAAAAGCCTATCGTTGCTGTAATTACAGGAGGAAGTCCTATGAATTTAGCTGAAGTACAAGAATTGGCAGACGCTGTTTTATTGGTATGGTATCCTGGGGAAGAAGGTGGAACGGCAGTAGCAGATATTCTTTTTGGAAACGTATCACCCTCTGGCAGATTGCCCATTACATTTCCAAAATCCTTAGATCAATTACCAGCTTTTGATGATTATTCCATGAAAGGAAGGACTTATAAATACATGAATGAAGAACCGTTATATCCTTTTGGGTTTGGATTAAGTTATACCAGTTTTACTTACAGTGATATAAAAGTCACAAATAAAACAATTTCAAAAAGCGATACTGTTAAAGTACAAGTAAAAGTCATGAATTCTGGAAAAGTAAAGTCAGATGAAGTTGTCCAAATATATATTTCAGATGTACAAGCATCGGTAACAGTTCCTAACTTTCAGCTTATAAACACAAAAAGAGTTACTTTGGAGCCTGGTACGTCTCAAAACCTAGAGTTTGAGGTTGCTCCAAAAGATTTTGAAATTGTAAAAGAAGACGGTACAAGAACTATAGAAGCAGGGGAATTTAAAATTTATGTTGGTGGTTCAAGTCCAATGAAACGAAGTATAGAACTAGGAGCGCCAAAAATGTCAGAGGTTTTAATTGCTGTAAAATAATCAAATGGTAATTGAGGGAGATATAGGAATATAAAATAAATTAATTTCTTTTTGAAGAATCACGAACAAGAACTTCGGTATTTAAAACCGTGATGGCTTTAATATCATCTTTTGTAGATTGTTCTAAATTTTTTAAAATAATTTCTGCAGAAGCTTGCCCCATTTTTTCAGCAGGATGAGAAATGGTTGATAAATTAGGTTCTATAATTCTCGAATTGGGGTCGTTATTGAAACCAATCACAGCTAATTCCTCAGGAATTCTAACACCTCTTTTTTTAGCGCATTGAATAGCACTGATGGCCATCATGTCTCCTGCGGCAAATATACCATCAGGCGGATTTTTCAAGTTTAGTAATTTGTTGGTTGCCGCTTCGGTTTCTTCATAGCTTACAGAATTAAGGTTTACAATAAGTTTGTTGTCAATAGGCATATTGTTTTCCTTTAAAGCTTCTATATAGCCTTTTTTTCTTTCACTATATATGTTGCCAAATTCGGATGCTCTTGTAATATGGGCAATTCTTAAACAACCTTGATCTATGAGATGTTTAGTAGCATTATAACCAGCCTCATAATTATTAATCATGACGCGATAGGTATCCGCATGTTTAGGAACTCTATCCACAAAAACTAACGGAATGCCATTATCTGTGAATATCTTGAAATGCTTAGTGTCTGAAGTCTCCATAGCTAAACAACAAATAACACCACTAACCCGGCTACTGTATAAAGATTGGGTTAAATTCAGTTCTTCTTCATAGGAGTCATGCGATTGCATGATAACAACATTATAGCCTGCTTCTTGAGCCGTCGTTTCAACACCACTAATTAGTGATGAAAGGAAAGGTTGAGCTATGGTAGGTAGTAAAACCCCAATGGTTTTGGTTTTTTTATTTCTTAAACTAGCAGCTAAGTTATTTGGGCGATATCCCATTTCAGTAGCTGTTTTCTTTACTTTATCAATAGTTTTTTGGCTAATACTATGATGACTACTTAAAGCTCTGGAAATGGTTGAAGTAGCTAAATTCAGCTTTTTCGCTAAATCGTAAATAGTAACCTCCGTGTTTTGTTTCATATTAATAAAAAAATAAGTCAAATATACATTTTTAAAAACAAATTACATTTCTTTATTTAAATATCAATTTAAACTAATATTTTAAGTAAATATCATCTAAATATGTAATTATTAGCGTATAACTAATTAACAACTAAAAACATTTTCAATGAAAAAATTCTTATTATGTTCCGCTTTAATATGTATTCTAGGAGTAAATTTCTCCTCATGTAGGGATAACAAAAAAGCTGATTCTGTAGAAGAGGCGCTGGAAAATGCAGGAGATGCTATAGAAGATGCGGCAGATGATGCGGCAAAAGCAACGGAAGGTGCGCTAGAAGAAGCTGGTAAAGCTCTTGATAACGCTGTTGATGCTACTGATGATGCTGTAAAAGCTACAGGAGAAGCTATTAAAACTGCCGGTGAAGCAGTGGATAAAAAGGTTGATGAAATAAAAAAAAATTAGTTCATACCGTAGAATAAAAAAGGGAGGTTATTGCCTCCCTTTTTTATGGTTTGTTAAAAGCAGTATCCTATGTAAAATATGCGAGTACACCGATAACAATTAATACTAATATCACTGATAGAACAATGTCAATAGTGTCATAACTATCTTTATTAGCGGCTTTTTGCTCTTCAGAAAGTGTTCCAAAAGCTAAGCCCTTTATATGTTCATAATTTGGAGCTCGAGATGCTAAGCTAACGGTGATACAGAAAATAACGGAAAATATAAACATGAATATCGCCATATGGGCAAAGTTTATGGTGGCAAAACTAAAAGCAATATTATTTACGATCTCTCCAGCTGCTATTTGCGGTTGATAGTAAATTTCGCTTCCTAATCTTAAAATTAAGAGCACCAATCCTACCATTAATGTTGAAATGGCAGCGGTAGCATTCACACGCTTCCAAATGATTCCCAATAAGAAAACAGCAGTTACGGGTGGTGCAATATAAGATTGAACGTTTTGAAGATATTGATACATAACGCCACCACCAATTTTCTCCATAATTGGAATCCAAATAATACCTAAAACAACAATGAATCCTGTGGCAATTTTACCTGTTTTAACCAAAACCTTTTCGGTTTTTTCTGGATATAATTTTTTATAAATATCAATAGTAAAAATGGTAGAGCATGAGTTAAAAACAGACGCTAAAGAACTCATTAAAGCAGCCATCAAACCTCCTGCAACCAATCCTTTTAAGCCTACTGGCAATAACGTTTTTACTAGCATCGGAAATGCTCTATCTGCTTTCTCAACAAAAAACACATCTGGGTTTTGAATGGTTAAAGCAAATGCTATAATACCTGGAATTAAAAAGATTAAAATGGGAAGCAATTTTAAATAAGCACCAAAAATGGCGCCTCGTCTACCAATTTTTATATTGTTGGCAGCTAAAGTACGCTGTACAATATATTGGTCGGTACACCAATACCATATCCCTACAACGGTGCCTCCAAATAGTAATCCTGTCCATGGGAAATCTGGGTCATTCATAGAACGCCACATATTAAAATGATCGGGGCTTACAGCAGTTACTGTTTCATGCAATTGAGACCACCCACCAACTTCTTTTAGACCTAGATATGTAATAATAACCGATCCCAAAATTAAAATGACTGTTTGTAAAGTTTCAGTATAAATTACTGCTTTCATACCGCCAACAACCGTATAAATTCCAGTAAAAATTACAATACCTATGGCACCGTACCAAAATGGAATTCCTAATAATTCCGAAACTACAATACCCCCTGCATAAATAGTAACAGACACTTTAGTAAGAACATACGCCACTAATGAAAATAAAGATAAAAACCATCGCGAACGGCTGTCGAACCTTTTTTCTAAAAACTCGGGCATGGTAAAAGCACCGCTTCTAATATAAAAAGGTAGAAATAACCACCCCAGAAGTAAAACAATCCAAGCATGCAACTCATAATGTGCCATCGGTGTACCCGATTCAAAACCAGTTCCGGCAAGACCTACAACGTGTTCCGACCCAATGTTGGAAGCAAAAATCGATGCCCCAATAACAAACCATCCTACATTTCTACCTGCTAAAAAATAATCCTCTGTGTTTTTGTCTTTTTGAAGAACAACCCACACAGCAACAGCCATCAAAGCAAGGAAATAAATTCCTAAAACTACCCAATCCAGATTTTCCATCACCGATTGCATAGCTAAAAAATAATGTTTCATATTATAAATTGATTAAGTTTAGTTGGTCGTAAATATATGTATTTTATTGATTCACTAGGGCGCCAAATGTATCTTATTGGTTGTTATACAGCCTTTTTTGAGAGAAACTGAAATTTAAATAAACAAAAAAAAGAGAAGCTTTTAGCTTCTCTTTCTTAAATCAACGGAATCAATTATTGATTATATATATTGATTAATGATATTTTCAAACAACTCTTGTTTACCACTTTTTAAAGATAGTTCGCCATTTTCTTGAGCTATTTTGTATAAATCCTGTAAACTTAATTTACCGTTTTCAAAATCTTTTCCTTTACCAGAATCAAAAGAAGCATAACGCTCTTTTCTCAATTTCTCGTAAGGAGACGATGTAATGATTTTATCAGCAATCAATAAGGCTCTAGCAAACGTATCTGCTCCACCAATGTGGGCTAAAAATACATCTTCTAAATCGGTAGAGTTTCTTCTGATTTTAGCATCAAAGTTAACGCCACCACCTTGTAAACCACCAGCTTTAAGGAAAACTAACATCGCTTCGGTAGTTTCTTGGATGTTATTTGGGAATTGATCGGTATCCCAACCATTTTGATAATCACCTCTATTAGCATCTAAACTTCCTAACATACCTGCTTTTGCAGCTACTTCCAATTCGTGTTGGAATGTGTGTTGTGCCAAAGTAGCATGGTTTACTTCAATATTGATTTTGAAATCTTTATCTAAACCATATTCCTTTAAGAAACCAATAGCTGTGGCGCTATCAAAATCATATTGATGTTTAGATGGTTCCATTGGTTTAGGTTCGATAAAGAAATTTCCTTTAAATCCTTTAGAACGAGCATAATCTCTACACATCGCTAAAAACTGACCCATGTGGTCTAATTCACGACCCATATCAGTATTCAATAAAGTCATGTAACCTTCACGACCTCCCCAGAATACGTAATTTTCACCCTTTAAAGCGATAGTAGCATCTAAAGCTAATTTTATTTGTCCGCCAGCTCTTGCAACCACATTAAAATCTGGGTTGGTAGAAGCACCGTTCATGTAACGTGGGTTAGAGAAACAGTTTGCAGTTCCCCAAAGTAATTTTACACCCGAAGCAGCTTGTTTTTCTTTTAAATATTCAGTAATAGTTGCTAATCTAGATTCAGATTCTGCAAACGTAGCACCTTCTCTAATTAAATCGAAATCATGGAAACAGTAGTACCCAAATCCCATTTTAGTTGTAAATTCAAACGCAGCATCTGCTTTATCTTTTGCTGCTTGTACAGCGTCAGAAGATTTGTCCCATTCAAAATCTTGTGTTCCAGGCCCGAATGGATCTGCACCAGTTCCACAGAATGTATGCCAGTATGCTACTGAAAATTTAAAATGATCGCGCATGGTTTTACCTGCAACCACTTGGTCTGGATTGTAGTATTTAAACGCTAATGGATTGTCTGATTCTTTTCCTTCAAACTTAATGTCGCCAATACCTTTGTAGTATTCTTTGTTTCCTATAATTGCCATTGTAATTATATTTTAATTAATGTTTATTTGTTGTTTAATATGATTTCTAATTCGTTTTTCCAATTTTGATAAGCGTCAAGATACGGCTTTTTATCTTTAAAAGGCATAAAAGTCATGACATGATCGTTATCAATAATGGCCTTTCCAAAGCTTTCAAAATCGCCTTTATGTAAATCTGCAGCTCGCGCAGCACCAATGGCACCTGTCGTATTATATATTTCTATCTCTTGCTCAATTAATGTTGCTACCGTATTTGCAAAGATATCAGAACGGAATAAATTATCATTACCTGCTCTAATAACTTTTGCTTCTATGCCATCAGATTTTAAAATTTCCATCCCATAAACAAATGAAAACGCAATCCCTTCTAAAGCAGCTCTACAAATATGTCCTTTATGATGGTTGTTAAGGTTTAAATTTACGATTCTGGTGCCTATTTCTTTATTGTTTAGCATGCGTTCTGCGCCATTGCCAAATGGGATTAAACACACCCCATCAGACCCTACCGTGATACTGGATGCTAAGTTATTCATTTCTTCATAAGAATCTACATCCAAATTATTTAGCAACCATCTATATTGAATACCAGCACCATTGATACATAATAATTTACCAATTCTAGCCGCTGCATTCTTTTTGTAATTAACGTGAGCAAAATTGTTAACACGGGCGCTTTCTTTAACAGATAAACTATCGGTTACAGCGTAAACAACGCCAGAGGTTCCTCCTGTTGCTGCTACTTCACCTGGATTAAAGACATTTAAAGATAAGGCATTATTTGGTTGGTCACCTGCTCTATAATAAATAGGTGTGCCTGCAGCAATACCACTTTCGGCTTCCCCTTTTTCATTTACAACAGATTGTAAGCCAAAGGTATCAACAATATCAGGGACTAATGATTTCTCTATGCCATAATATTCTAGAAGAAAATCGGCCACGGAATTATTTTCAAAATCCCAAAAAATGCCTTCAGAAAGTCCAGAAATGGTCGTATTTATAACGTTTGAAAACTTGTAAGCAATAAAATCGCCAGGAAGCATGAACTTGTAAATTTTTTTGTAGAGTTCTGGTTCATTGTCTCTTACCCATTTTAATTTGGATGCTGTAAAGTTTGCTGGCGAGTTAAGTAATTGTGATGAACAGATGTCTTCGCCAATGTCTTCAAAAGCCTTATTGCCAATTTCTACCGCTCTACTATCACACCAAATGATACTTTTACGGAGTGGTTTACCCTCATTGTCCACAATAACCAAACCGTGCATTTGATAAGAAATACCAATGCCTTTTATTTGGGTTCTGGAAATATTATATTGTTTTTTTAATCGGGTAATGGCATTACATATATGCACCCACCAATCTTCAGGTTTTTGTTCTGCCCAACCATTTTTTTGAGCAAACATGCCCATTTCTTGTTCTGGTTCTTGAACCACGCCAATACTTTTTCCTGTTGCTATTTCAACGATAGCCGCTTTAATGGAAGAACTTCCTATGTCTAATCCTAAATAATACATAATCTACAATGATTCTCTTAATATTAATGTTGTTGGTATATAACTTTGTACTGGTTTATCTTGTTTTATAAAAGCAGCGGCTTTAGCGCCTAATTCTTGAAAATCGGTTGAAATAACAGAAATACCTTTATATATAAATTGTTTCATGGGTGTTTCGTTATATGATAAGAAACCTACGTCCATTCCGGGTTCGAAACCTTTGGTTCTACATTGTTCTAAAAACATTCCTAAAACTCTATCGCTTACACTTATATAAGCTTCGCCTTTTGTCACCTTAAATTCGTCCGTGTTTGTAATGATTTTATATTTAAAACTATAGGCTTCACAAAACATTTTAAAATAAGTAAGCGATTCTGTTGGATGGTTTGTGAATGTTGGATAAACAAAAACGAGTTTCTTATATTTTTTAAAAGGAACAGTGGCTTCTTTTAAAGCCTCATAAAACGATTTGCCAAAATCTTGAAATACAAAATTTTTTGTTCCATTTGAATGGATATTCCAATCGATTAAAAGTAGTTTTTCATCATCAAATTCAGATAATACCATTGGTACATCCTTATGATTAAAACTCATTACTACAAATTTATAATATTTACCCTTACCATTATTTAAAATAGTTTTAAAGTTATTGATGTTGTAATGATGAAACTGTACATCTACAATAACATTTTTCGGTAAATTATTTACAAAAGAATGGTATAAAACCTCTTTATAAGCCTTAAAAGTATCTAATACCAAAAGCACTTTTCGAGTGTCGTTGGTAACATAATAGCCTTTGTTGGGTACAGACTCTATAACGCTATTTTCCTTTAAAATCGTATAAGCCTTAAAAACGGTGTCTCTTGAGAGGTTATAACTGTTACATATACTATTTACAGAAGGCAAGGCATCTCCGCTAGTCAGCGAATTGTTAGAAAGTGCATCATTAATGGCATTAACTAACTGCTGGTACTTTGGAATGTCACTATTGAAATTTATATTTAAATTCACTTATCCGTTCTGTTCTGTTCTGTTATGCAAAAATAAGCATAATTTTTTATCTGGCAAGAAGGTTTTTAATTTTTTAAAGTGTTGTTTATTTTGGATGTATAAATTCTTCTACATCAGAAGGAGACAAAATAGAGTTAATGTCTCCATTTTGGGCTAAAAATGACCTTAACAGCGCATGCGAAAATCTATTACTGCAAATCGATTTTATTTAAAAGTTGACTTTCTTAGACGCTAAAAACGAATTAATGTTTAGTGAATTGAAGTAAAAAAACCTCTCGTTTGTTTTCCTGTAAATGGAGAATGCATATTTGAAGAAAAAAAATAAAAAAAGCCTCTACAATTTCTTGTAAAGGCTTTAGTACTGAGGACGGGACTTGAACCCGTACAGCCTAATGGCCATTGGATTTTAAGTCCAACGTGTCTACCAATTCCACCACCTCAGCATGGAATTTTTATAAATTTCAGAGCGAAAAACGGGATTCGAACCCGCGACCTCCACCTTGGCAAGGTGGCGCTCTACCAACTGAGCTATTTTCGCGTATGTATTTATGAACGTGCTAATCTTTCGATAGCGGATGCAAATTTAAAATTTTTATACTAAAACCAAAGGCTTTTTATTAAAATAATATTTTTTATTTCTAAGCCCTTTTTTTCTTTACCAACATACGTTTAATTTCATTCAATTTCATAAGTGCCTCCACAGGTGTAAGTGTATCAATATCAATATGTAATATTTCTTCTTTAATATTTTCAAGGATGGGATCGTCTAGATTGAAAAAGCTTAATTGCATCTCATTATTTAAGGACTTCACCTTATCTGTTAGTGCTTCACTGGAGTGCGATTTCTCTAATTTCTTCAAAACTTGGTTGGCGCGATGTAAAACTTGTTGCGGCATGCCAGCCATTTTTGCGACATGGATACCAAAACTGTGTTCGCTACCGCCTTCAACCAATTTTCTTAAAAACAACACATTGTCTTTTAATTCTTTTACGGAGACGTTGAAGTTTTTAATACGACCAAAGGTTTCGGTCATTTCATTTAATTCATGATAATGCGTTGCAAATAACGTTTTTGGTTTTGATGGATGTTCGTGCAAATACTCGCTAATGGCCCATGCAATGGAAATACCATCATAGGTACTCGTTCCACGACCAATTTCATCAAGCAAAACCAAACTTCTATCAGAAATATTATTTAAAATAGAGGCCGTTTCATTCATCTCCACCATAAAAGTCGATTCGCCCATAGAGATATTATCACTAGCACCAACTCTCGTGAAAATTTTATCTACCAAACCAATCCTTGCAGACTCTGCAGGTACAAAACTTCCCATTTGAGCCAATAAAACAATGAGGGCGGTTTGCCGTAAAATAGCCGATTTACCAGACATATTTGGACCCGTAATCATAATGATTTGCTGGGTGCCTCTGTTTAAAAACACATCATTGGAGATATAAGGTTCGCCAATGGGGAGTTGTTTTTCAATCACAGGGTGGCGGCCATCTTTAATATCTAAATCGAAGGAATCATCGATGGTTGGGCGCACATAAGTATTATCTTTTGCCAATTGTGCAAATCCACACAAACAATCCAATTGCCCAATTAAATGTGCATTTTGCTGTATGGGTTTTATATACTGATTGAGCCACATGACAAGTTCAGAAAACAATTGTTGTTCTATGGCTAGAATCCGGTCTTCGGCACCTAAAATCTTGGATTCGTATTCTTTAAGCTCTTCGGTAATGTAGCGTTCGGCACTTACCAAGGTTTGTTTGCGAATCCATTCGGTCGGAACCTTGTCTTTATGTGTGTTTCTGACTTCAATATAATATCCAAAAACATTATTGGAGTCGATTTTAAGCGATGTAATGCCTGTGCGTTCCATTTCACGTTGAAGCATGGTATCTAAATAATCTTTCCCCGATTTTGATAAACCACGTAACTCATCCAATTCGGCCGAAAATCCAGCCGCGATCGTATGTCCTTTTAAAACATTCACAGGCGCATCTTCATTAAGCATCTCCTTTATTTTAGATCGAAGAACATCGCAGCTTTGCAGGGTGTCACCAATAATTTTAAGCGATTCATTGGTGCAATTAGCAGATAACGCTTTAATGGGAACAATCGCTTCCAAAGAATTTTTAAGCTGAATAACCTCTCGTGGATTCACTTTTCCTGTAGCCACTTTAGAAATTAACCGTTCCAAATCGCCAATATGTTTGATGTGATTTTGGATTTTTTGAAGAACGGTTTGTTCATTCATAAAAAAACCAACCACATCATGGCGTTGCTTGATTTTATCAATATTTTTTAATGGCAATGCCAACCAACGCTTTAACATACGTCCGCCCATAGGCGAAATGGTTTTATCAATCACACTTAAAAGCGTGACGGCATTGTTGTTTGTAGAATTATAAAGCTCTAAATTCCTGATGGTAAATTTATCCATCCAAACATAATCGTCTTCAGCAATTCTAGAAATTGAAGCAATGTGTTGAAGTTTATGATGTTGCGTTTCATTTAAATAATGAAGAATAGAGCCCGAAGCAATAATGCCCTCGTACAAATCTTCAATACCAAAACCTTTAAGCGTTTTTGTGTTGAAATGTTTTATAAGCGTTTCATAGGCATAATCGGCTTGATAGACCCAATCTTCCATGTAAAAGGTGTGGAAATTTTTGCCAAAGGTGTCGTTGAAAAGGGTTCGCTTTTGTTTGGAAACCAAGACTTCACTGGGGCTGAAATTCTGTAACAGCTTATCAATATATTCGGCATTTCCTTGTGATGTTAAAAACTCGCCCGTGGAAATATCTAAAAAAGATACGCCGATGTAATTTTTATCAAAATAAACTGAACACAAAAAGTTATTGGATTTTGATATTAAAACTTCATCATTTAAAGCCACACCAGGCGTTACCAGTTCGGTAACACCACGCTTTACGATATCTTTAGTCAGTTTTGGGTCTTCTAGTTGGTCACAAATAGCCACACGTTCCCCAGCCTTTACAAGCTTTGGCAAATAGTTGTTTATGGAGTGGTGCGGAAACCCAGCAAGCTCAATTTCACTTTCACTACCAGCACCACGCTTGGTTAAAATAATGCCTAAAATCCCTGCCGTTTTTATGGCATCTTCACCAAAGGTTTCATAAAAATCGCCCACACGAAACAATAGTAAAGCATCTGGATACTTTGCTTTAATAGCATTATATTGTTTCATTAAAGGGGTTTCTTTTTTTGACAAGGTAAAGTGGTTTTTTAGTATTATTTTTGTCCCGATAGGTATCAGGATTGTAAGATTGCTAATGTAGCATTATTTTGATTTTTTTTGAAATTGAAATAACAGAAGTTATCTACAATTATTAACAATGTACTCGTCATTGCGAGGAGGCACGACGAAGCAATCTGCTTAATTGTAGTTCTACTTCGTGAGATTGCTTCTCCCGATAGCTATCGGGAGAAGCAATGACGGAAAACGACAAACATGCGTAAACTAAAAAACAGCGAATTAGACCGATTGAGTGTCAACGACTTTAAAGAAGTTGCTAAAACACCACTCATCATCATTCTCGATAATATAAGAAGCCTGAATAATATTGGTTCAGTATTCAGGACCAGCGATGCCTTTTTAATAGAAAAGATTTATCTCTGCGGCATCACCGCGACGCCACCACATAAAGATATTCATAAAACGGCCTTGGGAAGCACCGAAACCGTTGTTTGGGAATATGTTGAAAACACGAAAACATTAGTGGATAAGCTAAAAGCTGATGGTGTAAAAGTCTGTGCCATCGAACAAGCAGAAAACGCTACCATGCTAAACGATTTTGCACCCCAACAACAGACAACATACGCCTTGGTTTTTGGTAATGAAGTAAAAGGCGTTGCCCAAGAGGTGGTGAATGCCAGTGATTTGGTAATTGAAATTCCACAATATGGCACCAAACATTCTTTAAATATTTCGGTGAGCGTTGGTGTGGTTATTTGGGATATTTTTTCGAAAATGAAGGTGAAATCTTAATTTTTGTAAAATCAAAAATTCTAAATATTTTTATGGTTCTAATCAACTAACCATGAAAAATGAAAGAATCATCATTATAGATGCGCTTCGCGGATTTGCCTTATTTCTCATTATTATAATTCATTATGTTGAACATTTAGAGCTTTTTAAAGATCCAGAAGTCAATTTTATTTTTTCGAATGCTTTTGATAAAAATGTCATGGATACCGTCTTTTTGTTAATTAGCGGTAAGGCATATTCCATTTTTGCTTTATTATTTGGGCTAAGTTTATTTATACAAATAGATAATAAGGCCAAAATTGGTATAGATTATCGGAACACTTTTGCATGGCGAATGATGGTTCTTCTCATTATCGGTTTTTTTCATTCATTAATATATAGAGGCGATATCCTTCATATTTATGCGCTTTTGTCTTTTCCAATCATTGTTATTTATAATTTAAAAACAAAATATCTTTGGATGATTGCTGTATTGTTGGTGTTACAAATTCCAATTATATATAGTTTTACGCAAACCTTAATAGACTCTAATTATCAATATACGCCTCTTTTAAAAAATTACTTTGATGAAGGCAATGAGATATATGCCTCTGGCAATTTTTGGGACGTTGTAAAATACAATTTTTGGAAAGGAAGACAATCTGTATGGTCTTGGACCATAGAAAATGGCAGGTATCTGCAACTTTTGGCACTTTTTATTGTGGGGATCATTTTAGGTAGAAACTATACATTCCATCATATTGAAGACAATAAAAAAAGATTTTACAGGGTTTTAACTTATAGTTTTGTTGCCTATGTATTACTGACTTTTATGGATTATACATTTCAAAATTCAGGGCTAGCCGGTCTTCAAAAACAGTTTTTAAATACATTCTTATCATCATTAACCAATCTAGCTATAACATCCATATTTGTAGTTCTTTTTTGTCTGATTTATATAAAGGTTAAAAAAGCCAATATTTTTAGCCTTTTGGCTGCCTACGGGAAATTAAGCTTAACAAATTATATGTTTCAAGCCGTGTTTGGGGTGGTGTTCTTTTATGGTTTCGGATTGGCTATGTATAAATATTTAGGATCCACTTGGAGCGTCATACTCGGTATTTTAATTTTCATAATCCAAGCTTTTGCAAGTGTTTATTGGAATAAAAAATATTATTACGGCCCCGTAGAATGGTTGTGGCGTTGTCTTACTAATTTAGATTTTAATATAAAATTTAGGAGGGACAATACTTTCGAATAATTCTATTTTTGCCTAACTATTCTTATTGCTGTTCTATTAATAGAGATATTTTCTTACCATTAATCATGTTATATTTTTTGATAATTGTATAAATATTGCCATAGCCTTATGTAATATATTTAGCGTTATATAAGAAAATTTAATGCTATGACGTATTGCTTAGGGATTAAAACCAAAGAAGGATTGGTTGCCATTGCAGACACAAGAATAACTTCTGGAACCAATAAATCCACTAAAAAAAAGATATATGTCCAACAAAGAGAAAAGCATTCTTTGTTCATCATGACCAGTGGGTTGAGATCGGTTCGAGATAAGGCGGTTGTGTATTTTGAAGAATTGTTTAGTGAAGGCAGCATCACACATTACAATAAAATGTATAAAGCAGTTAATGCCTTTGGCGAACAAGTAAAACGGGTCGCTGCAGAAGATGAACAAGCACTCGAAAAAGCAGGGCTAAAATTTAATCTTAATACCATCATTGGAGGTCAGCTAAAAGATGATGAAGAGCATAAACTGTTTTTAATCTATTCCCAAGGAAACTGGGTGGAAGTAAATGATGATTCGCCATTTGTCATCATTGGTAATTCGGGGTATGGTAAAACATTATTAAATAGAGTGTTAAATAGCGATTTTACACTTAAACAAGCACTGAAGGCAGGCTTTCTTTCCTTTGATTCTACCCGATTAAGTTCTAACGATGTGGGATTTCCTATTGATGTGGTTCTTTATGAAAAAGATGCCTACCATATGAGTGAAAACAGATATACGGCAAGCGATATGAAAGAGATGTCACAGTTATGGGACACTAAATTGAAACAGGTGTTATATGAGCTTCCAGAAGATTGGATGAAAGATGCCGCCAATAAAACAATCAACAAAAATTAATATGTAATCGTCATAAGCGATTCATACGACTTTTAAAAACAAATAATATCCACATATGAAATTCAATGTAAACAGTTCACTTTCTTATGTTGTAAACGGACCCACAACATTCATTTTTAATATTCAAGCATTAAACACCAATAGTCAACGAGTTTTGGAAGAAAAACTCGACATTGAGCCACAAATGAATTTAGAGCAATATACCTCGCACGATGGTAATTCCAGGTTTATTCGCCTTAAAGTACAACAAGCCACTAATTTTACATTAACCTATTCTGCGGTTGTAGAGATGAATTATACCATCATTGACGAAAGCGCTTCGGCTAAAACAGTGCCTGTAGTAGAATTGGATAGCTATATTGTGTCGTTTCTTTATCCCAGTAGATATTGCCAGTCCGATCAATTAATGAAGTTTGCTTTTAAGGAATTCGGACATTACGGTTCGGTTTACGAAAAAATTGTGGCAATAACCGAATGGATTCACTGCAATATTGAATACACTCTGGGTAGTACCAATTCACAAACCTCTGCCATAAATACCATTACAGAACGCGTGGGTGTGTGTCGTGATTTTGCCCATTTAGGTATTGCGTTGTGCAGGGCATTATCCATTCCAGCAAGATATTTTACGGGGTATGCGTATCAATTAAATCCACAGGATTTTCATGCCTGCATGGAAGTATATATAGATGGGAATTGGATCATTTTTGATTCTACAAAATTAGCCCCCCTCAATGGATTGGTAAAAATTTCCAATGGAAGGGATGCGGCAGATTCTGCTGTGGCGAGTATTTTTGGTAATGCCATAGGCACCAATGTGAATGTCAATTGTCAAGTGATGGGAGAATATTTTAAACCTTTTAATTATAGTAATAATCAAAAAGGGATTTCTTTTCAATAAAGTTATGTTGCATTCCGTACTTGTTACTGAATCTCTTAATAATTATAACTTCAATGTGGATTCCTGCTTTCTCAGTTAATTTCTCTAGCTTTGGTTCTCGATACAAGATTCTTGAAAAAGAATTTCACTCGACAAACATAGCTTACAATTTTGTTTGATTTTTAAACTTTAAATATTTAAATTCGTTTATTGATGGATGTTAAGTATTCAGGGAAAACAAAGTCATATCTATATCGTTGTCAACAAAAAGCTATAATTGAATGAGCAAAAAACAAATAGTTGATTTCATAAAGTCGAATGGAGAAGATAAAATAAAGGACTACTTCTATAAATTATTAGAAAAATTAGAATCAGTTAAAAGTGAAAATCATAAGATTCAACTTTGGTTATTAGTACTTGTGATTATTCATTTTGGAATTGATTTTAATTTTTTCAATAATATAGATTTGGGTTTCATAAGCCTTGAAACCAACAACCACTTCCTCAAATTATGCATTCCAATAATCTTTACATTTATGCTTCTTCAGTTTGCAACTTTAAATGTACAAAGAGCTATTGTTATAGATAATATTCGTGAGATAGGAATTAGATATTTTAAGCTTGAACCAAGTCTTGTAGAAAAATCTTTTTATTCTAATATAGTTTTGCGATCTGTAATGCCGTTTTCTCTTTCGGAAGAAATAAATGAAAAGTTCTTCCACAATGGCAAAGTTGGAATATTAACAACAATATTAACATGGCCATTATTTTTGATTTTCCTTGCTCCATTTATATATGAATATTTTGCAATCAAAGATCAAATGTTAAATTATTGGGGGAGCAGCTGGTTTGAAAATTTTGTGATCATTTTAAATATTTGGCTTTTAATTGTAGTAATAACTTATTACATAAAATTAGTTGTTATAGCTGTAAAAGAAGCTCAGCGATAAGTTCCTAATTCCCGCTAAACCCGCCTACTGTCATTATTTCAACAATAAAAGCTAAATTCCCACCAAACTTCATCCTAAGGTAATTCGTAAAACAGTCACGTCACAAACTTTTCACTTTTCACCATTCACTTTTCACTTATTTCTTCACCCACAAATCTCCCCCAAAACCCATAAATAATCCGCTCTATTTTCAACAAAATCTTTGTTGGAGATATCAATAATCTTCACGTTAAAATCTTGTTGGCTTTTTAAAAACTCCAGATAACCAGCATTTATTTTTTCCAGATACTCGTTTTTAATGTTGAGCTCGTAATCACGCCCGCGGCTTTTAATGTTTTCCTGTAAACGTTCAGTGCTTTGGTGTAAAAACACATATAAATCGGGTTTCCGTAAGTCTTTGTACATGAGGTAAAACAGTTTTCTGTACAAATTAAACTCATCTTCTTGCAGTGTAATTTTAGAGAAGATAAGCGATTTAAAGACATCGTAATCACTAATAATAAAGTCCTTAAACAAATCGAGCTGCGATAAATCGTCCGTTATTTGTTGGTAGCGGTCAGCCAAAAAACTCATTTCTAAAGTAAAGGCATAACGTTTGGGTTCTTCGTAAAACTTGGCTAAAAACGGATTGTCGGCAAAGCGTTCCAAAATGAGTTTGGCATTAAAATCGTGTGCTATTTGCGTGGACAAACTGGTTTTACCTACACCAATATTCCCTTCAATAGCGATGTAATTGTATTTAGAAAAATTGTAGGCTTTACTAGGGTTTTTCAACCACATATTAATGAACTCCAAAACGGTTTTATCGTCACAGTCATTAAGTAATTCAGAAATCTCTTTGCCGTTTTCAGGATGTTTCATTTTGGGATCCACCTCGTTTAGCGGTTGCAATACAAACCGGCGTTTACCTAAATGAGGGTGCGGGATTTTTAGGTTTTCGGAATCAATGATGAGGTTATCAGCAAAAATAATATCCAAATCTATTGGGCGTGCTTCATAAACGCCTTTAGTGTTTCTTGTGCGCCCCAAGCTTTTTTCAATGACTAATAAGTCATTTAATAAGTCTTCAGCTAACAAATGGCTTTCTACAACCAACACGGCATTTAAAAAGTCGTCGCCATCAAAACCAAATGCCGGCGATTTGTAAACCCTAGAGATGTGTTTTATTTGCCCAATGGTTTTATGAATGGCGTTAACAGCATCCTGTAGGTTTTTAAATTTATCGCCTTTATTGCTTCCTAAGGCAATGTAAAATGTTGTTGGTAGCTTCATAGTTTAAGCAAAATAATAAAAAGTAAATGGTTTCCTTTATATTTACAAGGCGTATTTATTCACAAATTGTTCTCGATACACTTCAAAGAAAATTTTGAAGCACTCGAACTGACAATGTAACTATAAATAAACAGCAAACCTAAATGTCACTTCGAGTGAATTTGTGAAGGGCAACGTAACAAATTTGTATCGAGAAGCATCAAGAGAAGAACTTTTAAAAATGACAGAAAACATATTGCTATGACCTTGAAAGACAAACTTGCCGCCCAGCGTATTTACATGCTTTTGGGTGCGTTATTTATAACCTCGCTCGTGGTTTCCAATTTAATATTTCAGAAGTTTTTCTATTGGTATCCGTTCAACATAGAGATTTTTGGAACGAAACTTTTTGAGATTTCGGTTGGTATTTTGCCGTATCCCATCACCTTTTTAATAACGGATTTAATAAGCGAGATCTATGGTAAAAAGCGCGCCAATCAAGTGGTCATTGCTGGTATTTTTGCATCTATTTTTTCTTTGGGCATTGTGTTGGTGTCCAATGCCGTGCCAGCAACCAGTTGGTCGCCCGTAACAAATGGCATGTTTAAAACCGTTTTTGGCAGCACTGCTATTGCAGTAACCGCAAGTATGCTAGCCTATTTATTTGCACAGTTTATAGATATTCAAATTTACCATTTCTGGAAACAACTTACTAAAGGGAAACACTTGTGGTTACGCAATAATGGATCGACGTTCTGTTCGCAATTCATAGATACCTTTACCATTGTATTTTTACTGTGTTCTTTTGATATTATTGAATGGGAAAAATTTAACGGATTATTAATAAGTGGTGTGGTGTTTAAATGGTTAATTGCCATTTTCGATACACCTTTTATGTATTTGGGTGTTTATATTTTTAGAAAAAGGTTTAAATTGCAGGTAAACGAAGAAATTGCCTTATTGTAAAATTTAGAATACGGTTTTAACATAAAATAAGATAATAATTCATCTTTTAGTGCCAATTTTACGTATCTTATTTTAGATGTATTTTTTCGACTCCAAATGAAAAATAAATTATTATGAAATCGCCCCTAATTACAAGTTTGTTTCAAACCAACACCAATAAAAATAAGGCGATACCATATGACCTTAAAAATAAAATAAATATTTACAGATGAAAAAAGCTTTAAAAATTACGGGCATAACATTACTTGTAGTTATCATTCTATTGATTGCTGCACCGTTTTTATTTCAATCGCAGATACAAAATATGGTCAAAAAGTTTATAAACCAAAACTTGAATGCACATGTGGAATTTAATGATGTCAGCTTAAGTTTTATAAGAAGTTTCCCTAAGGCACATGTGAGTGTAAGCGATTTAATAATTACCAATTTCGAGCCTTTTAAAGACGAGACATTTATTACTTCAAAAAATATATCGTTTACCATGTCGGTAAAAGAATTGTTTAAAAATGCGGATGAAGAACCCATCGTTATCAACTCTATTGCTGTAGATGAAGCCTTGCTTACCTTAAAAACCGATAAATACGGAAACAACAACTACGATATTACAAAAGAAGATGAAAACCCATCGGAAGAAACAAGTTCGGGCAATTTCTCTTTTGATATTCAAGATTACAAAATAAATAACAGTGCCATCATGTATTTAAGTGAAGAGTCTGATATCAGTCTTCAAATTACAGAGTTGAATCATGAAGGGAAAGGCATTTTTTCTGCTGATAAATCGGAGTTAGATACTAAAACCGAAGCCAATTTAAGTTTAACTATGGACAGCACCAATTACCTAAATAATAATCGTATTAAATTGGATGCCTTAATTGGGATGGACTTACCAAATAGTAAATACACGTTTAAAGATAATACAGGTTACATCAATAAATTGCCCATAGAATTTAAAGGCTATGTGCAACTTTTGGAAGAGGGACAAGATATAGATATCACTTTTGAAAATCCAGAATCGTCTTTTAAAAGCTTTTTGGCAGTGATTCCAGAAGCGTATTCAAAAAATATTGAAAATGTTGAAACTACGGGTGATTTTAAAGTCAAAGGCATTATAAAAGGGAAGGTGACTGAGGAAACCATTCCGACTTTAGATATCAATATTACCTCAAATAATGCCTCGTTTAAGTATCCGGATTTACCGAAAAAGGTGGAAGATATTGTTATTGATACGTCCATAAAAAATACCACGGGTAACGTTGATGACACTTATGTGGATATCAAGGCATTGAATTTTAAAATTGATAATGATGTTTTTAAATCGTCTATATTGCTTAATAACATTACAGGCAATATGTTTGTAAACGCCGTGATTGATGGTGTTTTAAACCTTGGGAATCTAACCAAAGCCTATCCAATAGAATTAGATGCCCCCTTAAGTGGCATTTTAAAAGCCAATATCAATACCTCTTTTGATATGGAAGCTATTGATGCTAATGCTTATGACCGTATTAAGGCTTCTGGAAATATGAACATCACCAATTTTGTATTCACGTCCGATGCCATGAATAAGCCCATGAACATTTCAAAAATGGATATGACTTTCAATCCGTCAACCGTAACACTTAATACTTTTGATGCAAAAACAGGACAAAGTGATTTAAGTGCCAAAGGAACTATTCAAAATTTATTGGGATTTGTGATGAGTGATAAAACCTTGCAAGGTAATTTTGAATTATATTCAAATAATTTTGTGGTAAAGGATTTTATGTCAGATGATAAACCTACAGAAGCCAAAACTGAGGCAAAAACCACAAATACCGAAACATTAAAAATTCCACAGTTTTTAGATTGTACCATTAGTGCTGTGGCAAAAACGGTTGTGTACGATAATTTGAATCTAAAGGATGTGATGGGAACGCTTTTAATTAAAGACCAACAGGCAACCATAAAAGATGTCACATCCAATTTGTTTAATGGTAAATTGGCGCTTAATGGTAGTGTATCTACAAAAAACGAAACACCTACATTTAGTTTTAATCTAGGAGCTAATGGTTTTGATATTTCAGAAGCGTTTAAAGGGTTGGATTTGTTTCAAAATTTAGCGCCCATTGCTAAGTTTTTACAAGGGAAATTAAATACAACGATTGGCTTATCTGGAGATTTAGATAAAGAATTCACGCCAAATTTAAGTACCGTTTCTGGAGATCTTTTAGCAGAATTATTGGGTACGGAATTAAATTCAAATCAGAGTGAATTATTGACCAAACTAGCGGGCTCATTATCATTCGTTGATTTTAACAAACTAGATTTAAAAGATTTAAAAACCAGCATTGCGTTTGCCGATGGAAAAGTGAGTGTGAAACCATTTCAACTTAAATATCAAGATATTACTATTGATGTTTCTGGTTCTCATGGTTTTGATAAAGCCATAGGTTATAGTGCCGTATTTAATGTGCCTGCAAAATATTTGGGTAGCGATGTCAACCGACTTATTGGTAAAATAGATAACGAACAAGCCAATAACATCACCATTCCTGTAACGGCGAACATTGGTGGTACTTTTACCAGCCCAACTGTTAAAACCGATTTAACAAGCGGTGTTACCAATTTAACCAAGCAACTTGTTGAGATTGAGAAACAAAAATTACTGAATCAAGGAAAAGATAAAGTACAAGGCATGCTCGGGGATTTAATAAGTGGCAATAAATCCAAAACAGACTCCCTTAAAACACAACAAAACAATGCTGTTAAGGATGTTTTAGGAGGGCTTATTGGCGGTAACAAAACCAAGACGGATACCACTACTGTGAAAACAGATACCACCAAAACCAATCCAACAAAAGACGCAGTTAGAAATGTACTTGGCGGATTGTTAGGTAACAAGAAGAAAGATACGGTAAACTAATTTACGGAAATTCCAACAACCAAGCCTTCGTTACCCCGGATATTAAAAACGGTATCATCTTCAAAAATGAGGTACTGTCCTTTTATGCCTACTAGTTTTCCTGTATAGGTGTGTTCTTTTTCCAAATTCAAGCTTTTTGGGTTTACGGGATATTTATGCACTGGAAACTCTATATTGGTTTCAGAGTTGCTCGCAATAAAATAGTCTTTGGCTTCATCAGGAATATATTGTTTTATACGCTCTCGCCATTCCACCAAATCTTCATCTTTAATATCGTTTTTAAGCATGCTGCGCCAATTGGTTTTATCGCTTACATAATCTTTTAAGGCCACTTCGGTGATGCCAGCTAAATATCTGTTTGGAACTTCAACAATTTCAATGGCTTCGTGCGCCCCTTGGTCTATCCAGCGTGTGGGCACTTGGCTTTTTCTTGTCACACCCACTTTTACATTGCTTGAATTTGCTAAATATACTATGTGCGGCTGCAGTTGCACTTTCTTTTCATACTCTAAATCCCGGTCTTCTTGATTTAAATGTGCGGTACTTAACTCTGGGCGCATCACCCAATCCGCCGCCTGGGGAACATCAAAAAAACAACTTTTACAAAAACCTTGTCTGTAAAGAGGTTTGTCCAACCCACAGTTTAAACATTGGTATTTAATGAATTGAATGGTTATGGTTTTATTGAGTAACTGGTTCATATTCAAAAAATCAGTCTCAAATACCAAATAGTACTGTATAGGATGTGAAAATTCACTTTCCATTTTTGTTAAAACACCTTCAAAAGTCATGAAAAAAAGTATTATTTTTAAAAAATTAAAGATAAAATAAATATGTCGAATCCGTTAGTGAATTCTATTGCTTCTTGGTTCTTAAAAAAGCGATTTCACCAAATAGAATTGTTTTTAAAATACCCTAATGAAGTACAAAACGAATTACTTTTAAGTTTAATTGATGTTGCTAAGGACACCCATTTTGGAAAACAATATGATTTTGCATCCATTCACAACTACAGAACATTTGCAGAAAGAGTACCAATAACCAATTACGAAGGATGTCAACATATTATTGAGCGAACTAGAAATGGCGAAAACAATATTTTTTGGCCAACACCCATAAGATGGTTTGCTAAATCTAGTGGCACTACAAAGTCTAAAAGCAAATTTATTCCCGTAAGTGCAGAATCTTTGGAAGATTGTCATTATGCTGCCAGCAAGGATTTGTTATGTATGTATTTAAATAACAATGAAAATTCTCAATTGTTCACGGGGAAAAGTTTAAGACTTGGAGGAAGCAAGGAATTATACAAAGAAAATGGGACCATATTTGGTGATTTGTCGGCTATTTTAATTGATAACATGCCTTTTTGGGCAGAGTTTAGCAGCACGCCGAGTAACAAAGTATCTTTAATGAGCGATTGGGAGCATAAAATGCAGGCCATTGTAGATGAAACCATTCTTGAAAATGTCACCAGTTTAGCAGGCGTGCCTTCTTGGATGTTGGTCTTGCTTAACAATGTTTTGGAGACTACAGGAAAGCAAAATTTGTTTGAAGTTTGGCCCAATTTAGAAGTGTATTTTCATGGCGGAGTGAGCTTTACGCCATATGCCAACCAGTATAAAACACTATTGCCTAAGAAAGGATTTAGATATTATGAGATTTATAATGCATCTGAAGGTTTTTTTGCCATTCAAGACCAAAATAACTCCAATGAATTATTATTGATGTTGGATTATGGTATTTTCTATGAATTTATTCCCATGGAAGTATATGGTTTAAGTGAAGAAAAAGCCATTCCATTAAGTGAGGTGGAATTACATAAAAATTACGCCATAATCATTACAACCAATGCAGGGCTTTGGCGCTATAAAGTAGGTGATACGGTTAGATTTACATCATTGAGTCCGTATCGAATTAAAATTACAGGACGAACAAGAAGCCACATTAATGTGTTTGGTGAAGAACTCATCATTGAAAATGCCGAACAAGCTCTTAAAAAAGTTTGTAAACTTACCAAAGCCGAAATTGTAGATTATACAGCAGCGCCTATTTTTATGGAAGGTAAAGAAAAGGGAGGACACGAGTGGCTTATAGAGTTTAAAACACCGCCAGAAGATATTAATTATTTTAATGAATTATTTGATAACGCATTAAAGGCATTAAATTCAGATTACGAAGCAAAACGTTATAATAATATAACGCTTAATAAGCCTATCATACATGTAGCAAGAGAGCATTTGTTTTATGATTGGTTAAAACAAAATAATAAATTGGGAGGACAACACAAAATATCTAGGCTCTCTAACAATCGTGATTATTTAGAAGCTTTGTTACATTTAGATTAAAGACATCTCTCTATTTTAGATTAATTTGTCCGTATAAAAAAAACAAAGAAGAATTTGTTACGTTCAATTTTAACGACCATTGGCATTCCCAGAGTTTTTAAACGAGGATTTCATCTTATAATCTAAAATGCAATAAAATCTTTTGTGCGGATTTTAATTAAATATACTTTTACCAAAGTTTTTAATTACACTATGAATAATAACCATAATGACTATTATTAATTAACATCCATAAAAATAGAAAGAACACCCATTTTGGGTGTTTTTTTTATATATAAGTCAATAATTTAGTATAAGAATTGACACATTGTTAACTAATAATAATTATACAGAAAACAAGTTCTTTTTGTTGTTAAACGTATAAGTCTTCAGTAAATTTGCAGTCTTAAATATACGTTACCATTGAGAAAGGGTAAAAGAGCATTAAAAAATATTAGCTATGAGCGAAGACAAACCAGTAACTTTTGATGTATTAATAGAAATACCAAAAGGAAGTAGAAATAAATATGAATACGATTTCACATTACACAAAATCAGATTTGACCGTATGTTATTTTCGTCAATGATGTATCCAGGAGATTACGGATTTATACCGGAAACATTGGCGTTAGACCAAGATCCACTAGATGTTTTGGTATTGGGACATCAACCAACGTATCCTATGGTAGTCATGGAAGTGCGACCAATCGGTGTATTCCACATGACAGATGAAAAAGGGCCGGATGAAAAAATCATTTGTGTACCTGTATCAGACCCCATTTGGAGCAAAAACCATGATATAAGCGATTTAAATCCGCATAGGTTAAAAGAAATAGAGCATTTCTTTCAAGTATACAAAGATTTAGAAAAGAAAAAAGTTGATACCGGCGGATGGGGCAATGCTGAAGAAGCCATTGAGATTTATCATAGATGTGTACAACGATATGATGACAGTGAACACAAGAAAAAAAGAACATTTACTATCTAAATGAAGGATTAATAAAAAATCATCAAAAAAATGAACCATCTTAAATTTAAGGTGGTTTTTTTTATCACTTATATTTTACTATTTTTAGCCACGTTAAAAAAATATTCATAAACTAACTAAACTAATATGGAATTAATAGTGAACTTTTTACCGCTTTTTGGTGTTTTAGGACTTTTATTTGTTTTTGTGAAAAGCGCATGGGTTACCAAGCAAGAGCAAGGTAATGAAAGAATGATAAGGATTGCCAAAAGCATTGCCGATGGCGCTATGTCCTTTCTTAAAGCAGAGTATAAAATTTTATCAATTTTCGTCATTGCTGTGGCTATTTTGTTGTTTTTTAAAGGAAGCAATGAAGTAGGTTCAAACGGCATGGTTGCTGTATCATTTGTTGTTGGGGCCATTTGTTCGGCTTTGGCAGGTTTTATAGGCATGAAGGTAGCGACTAAAGCCAATGTTAGAACCACCCAAGCAGCAAGAACCTCTTTAGGCAAAGCTCTTGAAGTCGCTTTTGCTGGAGGTGCCGTCATGGGATTAGGTGTTGTTGGGTTAGGCGTTTTAGGCTTAAGTGGCCTTTTTGCTATATATCAAGTAATATGGCCTGGGGCAGATAATTTAGGTTTGGTGTTAAATGTGCTTTCTGGATTTTCTTTAGGCGCATCATCCATTGCGTTGTTTGCTCGTGTTGGAGGCGGTATTTATACCAAAGCAGCCGATGTTGGAGCCGATTTAGTTGGAAAAGTAGAAGCTGGAATCCCTGAAGATCATCCTTTAAACCCTGCAACTATTGCGGATAATGTGGGTGATAATGTAGGTGATGTTGCTGGTATGGGAGCCGATTTATTTGAATCGTATGTAGGTTCTATTATTGGAACCATGGTGTTGGGTGCTTTTATAATTACGCCAGATTTTGCTGGTTTAGGCGCTGTGTATTTACCATTGGTGCTAGCTGCTGTTGGTATCGTTATGTCCATTATCGGAACATTTTTCGTGAAAGTTAAGGATGGAGGTAATCCACAAACAGCTTTAAATATTGGAGAGTTTGGGTCAGCAGGATTAATGGTTTTAGCATCCTATTTTATTATTGATGCGTTAATTCCTGAAACATGGGTTTATAGTGGTGTTGAATACACCTCATTAGGTGTTTTTTTAGCTACCCTTGCAGGCCTACTTGCTGGTTTAGCAGTTGGAAAAATAACGGAATATTATACAGGAACTGGAACCAAACCAGTAAGTTCCATTGTTAAGCAATCTGAAACAGGCGCAGCTACAAATATTATTGCCGGTTTAGGTGTTGGTATGATGTCTACTATGTTCCCAATTTTATTCATTGCAGCTGCTATTTTGGTATCACACCATTTTGCAGGACTTTATGGTATTGCGATTGCTGCCGTTGGTATGCTAGCCAATACAGGCATTCAGTTAGCGGTTGATGCTTACGGACCTATTTCTGATAATGCTGGTGGTATTGCTGAAATGGCAGAATTACCTCATGAAGTGCGTGAGCGTACCGATAAATTAGATGCTGTTGGTAATACAACAGCCGCTATTGGTAAAGGATTTGCTATTGCTTCTGCAGCTTTAACAGCGTTGGCTTTGTTTGCTGCTTTTATGAAAGTAGCGAATGTTAGCTCTATTGATGTATCTAAGCCAGATATTATGGCTGGTTTATTGGTTGGTGGTATGTTGCCTTTTGTGTTCTCTGCATTATCGATGAATGCTGTGGGTAGAGCTGCTATGGCCATGATTGAAGAGGTGCGTCGTCAATTTAGGGACATTCCTCAGTTAAAAGCGGCTTTGGTAGTGATGCGCAAATACGATTCCGATATGAGTAAAGCAACTCCAGAGGATCGTGCTATTTTTGATGCTGCCGATGGTTATGCGGAATATGAAAAATGTGTTGACATTTCAACAAAAGCATCTATTAGAGAAATGGTGTTGCCAGGGTTATTAGCCATTGCTGTTCCAGTAGCCGTAGGGTTTATTGGTGGTGCAGAAATGTTAGGAGGTTTATTGGCGGGAGTTACTACCTGTGGAGTGTTAATGGCTATTTTCCAATCAAATGCAGGTGGTGCTTGGGATAATGCCAAGAAAATGATAGAAGCAGACGGACGTAAAGGTAGCGATGCCCATAAAGCAGCTGTAGTAGGTGATACTGTTGGGGATCCATTTAAAGATACGTCTGGACCTTCATTAAATATATTGTTAAAATTAATGTCTGTTGTAGCCTTGGTAATCGCACCAAGTATTGCTTTATCTTCAGATGAAATTATGACAGCGTATGTTTCAAGTAATGATGTGTCAAAAGAATTAGTTTCTAAAGAAGTTAAGGTAGATATGATGGAAAATGAAGATGGTACCTATAAAGCAGTAGTAACAACGGTTGTCACTAAAAATGGAGAAACATCTACCAGCTACGAAAATTTTACAGGAACAGGAGCAGAAGTGAAAGCTAATGTTGAGGCTTTTAAAATTAAAAATAACGCTATGACATCCACAACTTCAAAGACCCAGATTAGAGAAGACGTTATGGTTAAATGATATATTTTAATTTAAAACAAAAAACCCATTAATGAAATGGGTTTTTTGTTTATTCCCAGGTCAATCGAAAACATATATGCATTTATCTTATTAAATAATTGTCTTTCAGTTTTTTAAATAAAAAAAATAATTATATTTAAAAAATGAATTTAATGACCAACTATCCCACCACCTTTTTTCTTCATATTTTTTTAATATCCAATCTTATATTTTCTCAGTCTGAAATTTCAAACAACCAAAACTACAAGTTGTTTGATTCATTTGATAGTTATTACAATAATGGCATTTTTAATGGAGCAGAATATGTTGATAGATATATGAATTTTAAAAAAGGGAATCATAAATTTTTCAGTAAAGATGAATACATACTTGGAGATATTATCTATAATGGCCAACCCTATTTTAATGTTAAAATGAAGTATGATTTATTATATGATTTTTTGGTTGTAGAGTATCTTAATCAAATGCATAATTATTTAAAATTAAATAATGAATTAGTTGATGAGTTTAAAATAGAAGGGTATAAATTTTATAAAATTACTGAAAATCAAGATCTTACTCCATTTTATGGAAATGGATTTTTTAAAGAAGCTTATAAAGGAAATAATTACACATTTTACGTAAAATATCTAAAAAGCAAATCCGAAAGGTTTCATAATCAAAGGGTTTATTATGTATTCGGTGAGCAATCGATTCATGTTCTTTTCTATAATAATCACTATTATAGAATTAGTAAAATAAAAGACGTTATGAATTTGCTCCAAGAAAAGGAAGATCAAATTCAAAAATTTTATACAAATTATAGAAAGTTATATAAAAAAGATAGAGAACAGTTTTTAGAAAAGCTATTTAAAAATTTAGAAGATCTTGATGCCCTTAATAATAACTAAACGTTTTATGGATGTAAAAAAGGCATTCTTAATGTTTTTATTTATAATGTTAGTCCAATATACTTTTGGACAAACTGAAAAAAAAATATCCATCACTTTTGAAAATGTAAATCGAATGGATGCTTTATTGCAACTTGAAAAAGAGGTCGAGTTAAATTTTTATTTTATTAAGGAATGGTTTGATGAATCTTTAATTTCAAAATCTTTTAATAATGAAAATATTGCTGATATTTTAACTCAAATATTAGAAGGTACACCACTCAATTTTTTAATTATTGATTATAACGTCATTTTAACAAAAAATAATTTGATAGTTGATCAACTTCCTCCCAATTTCTTTGGTGAAGAGAAAACCAAAACTGATAATGAAGTCACGTCTGCACCAATTCTTCAAAGGCAATATGTGAGAAATTCAAATGTCTATACGGATTCTAGGGTTTATTCCGTTGGTAAAGAAAATAAATCATCTTTAAACACTAGCCATACGGTTTCCGGATATATAAAAGATTTTAAAACACAGTTACCCCTTGAAAATGTAGCCATTTTTGTAAAAGAGGGCAATGTCAATACCGTGACCGATGCCAATGGTTATTATAGGTTGAAATTACTCGCGGGATTAAATATTTTAGAAACTTCCTCACTGACCTACGGAAAAACCCAAAAGCAAGTGGTCGTTTATGGTGATGGATCGCTCAGTTTTGATCTTATTGAATCCCTTGAACAATTAGAAGAGGTGGTTATTGATGCCAACAAGGATGATAATATTAGGACCATCATTGCTGGTGTCACAAAAATTGACATCCAAGGCATTAAAAATATTCCATTGGTATTAGGTGAACGCGATATATTAAAAATAGCTACGACGATGCCAGGTATCAAAACAGCGGGAGAAGGTGCATTAGGATATAATGTTAGAGGTGGCAAAGTGGACCAAAATCTGATTTTGTTTGATCATGCAGTCATTTACAACCCGGCGCATTTTTTTGGTGTTTTTTCAGCTATTAATCCATTTGTTTCGGGAAGTGTCGATATTTATAAAGGAAATATACCCGCAGAGTTTGGAGGACGTTTGTCTTCAGTGATAGATATATCTACTAAAGAGGGTAATAAGGAGAAGCTGTCTGGCGAAGGCAGTATTGGACCAGTTACAGGGAATTTAAGTATAGAAACACCCATCGTTAAGGGTAAGAGTTCTTTAATGATGGGTGTTAGAGCAACCTATTCAGATTGGATATTAAAAAGTATTTCAGAAGAATCTATAAAGAATAGTAGTGCATCCTTTTATGATGGTGTTATTAAATATGAAGATAGCATAAATAGTAATAATAAACTCCAAATTACAAGTTATACAAGTAGGGACATGTTTAGTATTTCTTCAGATTCTGTTTTTAGTTATGGCAACTTGTTAGGTTCCATAAAATGGGGACACAAAATTGACAATAAAAATAGTGTAGATGTGATATTGGCATCTAGCCAATATAAATTTAATATTGAATACGACGGTAATTTTAATAGAAATTTTGATTACGGTTATAAGATTAATGAAACTGAATTGAAGTTGATTGCGAAATATAATCACAGCAAAAAGCATAAGTTTGATTACGGAATAAGTAGTAAATTGTATAATATTCAACCGGGTTATATGAAACCTTTGGGAGACCAATCCGTAGTACAAGAGAAAAAAGTCCAAAAAGAAAAAGGCTTGGAGTCTGCACTATTTGTTTCAGATTTAATTGAAGTTAATGATAAATTATCATTTGATGTAGGTCTTAGATTTTCTACTTTTTTAGCTCTAGGTCCAAAAAATCAGAATATTTATAATACAAGCCAACCAATAAGTAATGAAAGTGTGATTGAAACTAAAGTTTATAAAAACAATGACGTTATTAAAGCTTATGGAGGTCCAGAGATTCGTTTATCCGGAAGGTACTTTCTATCTCCAAGTTTATCCGTAAAGGCAGGATATAATACCACCATTCAATATTCCCATTTATTATCTACAAATACAACCGCTTCGCCAGTTGATTCTTGGAAATTATCCGATCTTAATATTAAACCACAAAAAGCACAGCAACTCTCAGTGGGATTATTTAAAAACTTTGATGATGATTCCCATGAGGTCAGTATTGAAGGCTATTATAAAAAAATGAAAAATCTTTTAGACTTTAAGGTGGGTGCCGAGTTAATTTTGAATGAAAACATAGAAACCGAGTTGTTACCTGGAGTTGGTAAAGCTTATGGTGTTGAATTTTTGCTTAAAAAGAAAAAGGGAAGGTTAAATGGTTGGCTAGGGTATTCTTTTTCTAGAACATTAATAAAACTTGATAGCCCATTCTTAACCAATCAGGTGAATAATGGAGAGTATTTTGCGGCCAATCAAGATAGGCCTCACGATTTTAACATTATTTCAAATTATAGAATAACCAAAAGATACAGCGTCGCTTTTAATTTTAATTATCAATCAGGGAGACCTATCACATATCCTGTTGGAAAATACACCTATGCAGGAACTGAATATTTACTTTATAGCGACAGAAATAAGTATAGAGTACCGGATTATTACAGACTAGATATTGGTGTAAATATTGAAGGCAATCACAAAAATGTCAAGTTGGCACATAGTTTTGTAAATATTTCAGTTTACAATGTTTTGGGTAGAAACAATCCGTATTCTGTTTTCTTTGTAAATGAAAATGGAAGCATACAGGCCTACCAGTCATCCATTTTTTCTGTACCCGTACCCACTATAACATATAACTTTAAGTTTTGATGAAAAATAAATCATATATAGCCATTTTTATAGCTTTAGGTATAGCTAGTTTATATATTTTTAGTTGTACTGAAAAAATTGAGTTAAAAACAGAAAGTTTTGAAGATGTTTTGGTAGTAGAGGCTACTATAACAGATGAATTCAGGCATCAACGCATTAAAATTTCAAGATCTTATGTATTAGAAGATGATTTCCCAATACTGGAATATAATGCCACTGTTCAAATTGAAGATAGTAATCAAAATGTTTACAATTTTTATGATGCAGGCAGTGGAATTTATATATCTGATAATCCCTTCCAAGCTTATCAAGGTATTTCATATAAGCTCATAATTAACACTCAGGATGGAAAACAATACATCTCCAATGAAGAATTGATGCCACCTAAAGTTGAAATAGAAAATGCGTATGCTGAATTGATAAATTTAAATGGGAATATGGGCCTGCAAGTATTTGTGGATACGAATGATAATTTAGGTGATGCTGTATTTTTCAGATACACCTATGAAGAAACTTATAAAATTGTAGCCCCGTATTATGCCACTAGGGATGTCGTTTTTAGTAACGTGCAAAATGCAGGCGATCCTCAGGCTATAAGCTATACTATAGGATTTGTAGATAGACCCATTGAACAGAAAACATGTTATTCAACAAATTACTCAAGCGAAATCATTCTAACTAATACAAATGGACTCTCAGAAGATAAAATATCTAGATTTCCTATTAGATTTATAAACCAGAACAATAGTGTTTTAAGAGATAGATATAGTATTCTAGTTCAACAGTATGTTCAATCTGCCAACGCTAATAATTATTATAAAATTCTAAAAGAATTTAGTGGCGACGTTAGTTTGTTATTAGATGCGCAACCTGGATATGTAAAAGGCAATATAATGTCACAACAAAATAGTCAGGAAAAAGTGATTGGCTATTTTGATGTGTCTTCTTTCACTTCAAAAAGAATATATTTTAATTATAGGGATTTTGATATTAATAGCAGGCCTCCTTATTTTTATGATTGTGATTATACAACCGTTGGTGATAGATATGAATTTTATAATTACATGGCTTTATATAACTATAAGTATGTAAGCGATATGCAATCGGTTTATGATATAGTGACCCAGCCCTGTGGAAACTGTACCTATTTTGCGTCTAGTGTTAAGCCTGATTTTTGGGAAGAATGAAAAAAAATAAAATACTCATAATTGTAATTTTTTTATGCTTTTCAAGTATTTGTTCTAAAGCACAGAATACTGTTTCTTTAAATGAGATGACACGTGAAGCCGTACATTTAAGCACCAATTCAAAAGTATTTTTGGTAGGTGAAACCTTGTACTATAATTTCTTTTGTCTTCTAAATGATAATAAAAATGCTAGCTTAATTAGTAAAATAGGCTATATTGAATTGGTTGGTGATAATGAAGAAATCCTTTTTAAGCATAAGTTGAATTTAGACAAAGGTATTGGATATGGAGATTATTTTATTCCAACTGAAATTAAAACTGGTCAGTATAAATTAGTTGCGTACACGAAGTGGATACATGATACAACAGCTAGCGCTGCTTATATAGGGAATGTGTATATTCTTAATCCATATCTTCAAAATCAGAATAATGAAGACAGTGAATCTGTTAATGAAATTCAAATTTCTGAATCAAAAAACGATGGATTTAATGAAGAAGCCAACTCCATTCAAATAGAAATAAACTCAAATATTGTAAATTCTAGAAGCTTAGTATCTATAGATTTAAAAAGTAGCTTTGAAGATTTATATTTTGGGAATTATTCTTTATCTGTGAGAAAAACAGCTTCCATAGAAATTCAAGATAAGACCGTAGAAAACAATATTAAAATAAAATGGAAAAATGATTTTAATATGCTTCCTGAATTAAGAGGAGAAATAATATCAGGCACTATTAAATCTAAAGAAAAAGATTCACTTATTTCTAATATTATAGTTTCATTATCAATCCCTGGAAAAAACTATGTTTTTAAAAATGTTAAAACCGATCAATTCGGAAAATTTAAATTCAATTTGTATGAAAATTATAAAACATCAGATGTTTTAATTCAGATTGTAGATGAACAGAAGACTAATTACAAGATTATTTTGGATGATTTTAATTTTATAGATTATTCAAATCTGGATTTTACAAAAATAAAAATAAATCAGAATTTAGAAGATTGGCTTGTTAAACAAAGTATATACAATCAAGTTGAAAATGCTTATTACAACTCCAAGAAAGATAGTGTGTTAATCGAACGCCCTCCAAATTTATTTTATGGAAAAGCATCTATTGAATATGTTTTAGATGATTACAAAAGATTTCCTACATTAAAGGAAACGTTTATTGAAGTCATCCAAGCAGGCGCTATTAGGAATAGTAAAGAGGATTTTAAATTTAAAGTTTACGATATTGGAGATGACAAATATGGTCACTTCATTAATTATAGTTCTTTAGTCCTTTTTGATGGTATCATGATACAAGACAAAGATGTCATTATGGATTATGCTGTTAAAAATATTGAAAGTATCAATTTAGTTAATGGCACCTATTTTTATGGACCTAGTATTTTTCATGGAATTATAGATATAAAAACAAAACAAGAGGATTTTAAATTACCTGATAATGGCAGTGATATAGTGACTTTTAATCTCGAGTCTCCTTTGAGCCATAAAATGTATTATAGCCCCAACTATAGCGAAAATTCAAATGATTTAAAAAGAATACCTGACTACAGAAGTCAATTATTATGGTTGCCTAGTTTAAAGCTAGATTCTAATTTAAAAACCATTGAATTTTATACTTCAGATATAGAAGGTGGTTTTGAAATAGTTTTAGAAGGTTTTACTCTTGCAGGAAAACACGTGGTTTCAAAACACTATTTTGAAGTGAAAAACCCACGCTAATGACTTGATTTAAGTTTTTAAAATGTCCCAACGAAGCCAACAGTGCCATAGCCAGCTTTCATTTGCCAGTTTATTTGTTTTGGTTTTGAATAGTTGTAGGCGTTTTTCTTTTTCATGAAATTATCTACTCCATCAACTACCACAACACTTATAGCCATGCCAAGACCAATATCACTCAACCAATGGGCGTCGGACCACAATCTTGAAATAGGAGCGATGGAACCAACGGTATAAATACCAGCTTTTACCCAAAAATTATCAAATTGTTTAGCAATAGCATGTGCCATTGAAAATGATAGAATAGCGTGACCTGATGGAAATGAATGATATCCTGGTGTGCCATCAAAAGGCTTAAAATCATCTCGATTTCCTGACATGGGGCGTGCGCGTCCAACAGCGGTTTTAGTGATTGATTGAATAATACCCGATGTAACTGCTGATGAAATAATTAGAACACCAGTATGACGTATTTTTTCGTTATCTGTTATAAGTCCGAAACCATAAATTCCCGCAGAAATCATGAAGAAGTTTTGCGGACTTCCAAAATACCAACCAAATTCTTTCAAGACTTGAGGAACGTCGTTTTGATGATTTTGAAAAAAAGTCCGTGCGTCGTTATCTGCAAGATAAAGAATGCCCGTGCCAGCAACTATGCCGCCCGCGGTGATAAAATCATCTTTTTGCCATCTTAGAGGTTGCGTAAATCCGTTACCCACACTTTGTAAAGTGAATTTCCCGTCATAAGCAAGTTGCTTCCATACTCTGTTTTTTGTTGCAGTTGTGTCTTCTTGAGCAACACTAATACTTGAAAATAATAGATAAGAAGATAGTGCTAATAAAGTTTTAAAATGTAGCATTAATTAAAAAATGATATGGATAAGTATATTTTAAAACTTTTAAAACAATCCGTTTATTTCTGCATCAATCGTGTTGATCACAAACCCTAAATCCTCTGGTTTGTCAACAAAATTAAGTTTGTCAACATCAATAATCAAAAGTTTTCCTTTATTGTATCCATGAATCCAAGCTTCATACCGTTCATTCAATCGGCTTAAATAATCAATGCTTATGGAATTTTCGTAATCACGACCACGTTTGTGTATTTGTGCTACCAAATTTGGGATGGAGCTTCGTAAATAAATCAATACATCTGGACCTTGAACGAGAGATTCCATTAAATCAAAAAGGGATTTGTAATTTTCGTAATCACGATTGGTCATTAAACCCATGGCATGCAAATTGGGAGCAAAAATATGGGCATCTTCATAAATAGTTCTATCTTGGATAATGTCTTTACCGCTTTTTCTAATTTGTAGCACCTGTCTGAATCTGCTGTTCAAAAAGTAAACTTGTAAATTAAAACTCCAACGTTCCATTTGGTTGTAAAAATCATCTAAATAAGGATTGTCTACAACATCTTCCAATTGTGCTTCCCATTTATAATGTTTTGCCAATAATCTAGTAAGTGTGGTTTTTCCGGCTCCTATGTTTCCGGCAATTGCAATGTGCATGTTTTAATTTATTTTAAATTTATGAAGATATTCACCATCGTAAATATACATGGTTTCATTGGTTACAAAAAACTGATTTATTAACAAATCAGGGAGTTTTATGGTGTTTGGTGTTTCTGTATTGTCTTTCAAATAAAACAAGGCGTTATCTTTTTTTAAAATAAGATTTCCATTGTTTTCAACTATTTGGGTATAACCATCATGTGCCATTTTTTTCAACAAACTCCCAAAATAATTATATACATATAAATGGTCTTTAGTAAGTAACCAACATGTGTTATAGTTGCTTTTTAAATCTAAAACGTTGCCTTTAATTGGTAAGGTTTTAGCGCGAGTAGCATTGGTTTTATAGTCATAAAGTTCTAAATCTTGCGTGTCTTGATTAAAAATCCAAAGGGTATTGTCAAATCCAGTAGATACATGCGTAACGTTTTTATAGGGCTGAAGCGTATTGAAATCAATTTTAAATATTTCAGCTAGTCTGTTGTCAAGAACTACAACCGTATTGAAATCTTTGTAAAAAACATTAATTTTTAGAGGATTGAAAGTGTTTACCGAGGTAATACTCCCTAATTGAAAGTTGTTGTAGCCAATATCGACACCTTTTACGTCTTCACTTTTTTTAAACAAAATGTTTTCTACTATATAAAATGTAGTACTGAAATCATTTACACTTACTAAAGTGTCGGCAGTAAATTCGGTTTTCTCTATAAATATTGGTTCAATAGAATCTTGAGAGACTATTGATAAAGATAAAAAAGCAATAATATAATATAGGTGTCTCATAGTGGGTTTGAAAATACAAAAACCTAACCAAAATTCGGTATAAAAATTTTAATTACATAATTCAATAAAAATTTAACAGTGTACAATTAAACTAAATGTATTTAAGTAAGTCTAATTGCCATTAAACCAAGTTAATAAATAACATTAACAACAAAGTTATGAAATCGCCATTAACAATAAGTTGCAAAAAAAAACAATCAAAATAAGGCGATACCAAATGAACATTAAAAAACAATAAATATTTCCATATGAAAATTATATCTTCAAAAATAGTTGTTACAGTCATATTACTTTTTGCTACGGTTTTATCTTTTGCTCAAAAAGAATTTCAAGGGCAAGCTTATTACCAAACCAAGACATCGCTAGATATGAATTTTGGGGGTGCACAAATGAGCGAGGCACAAAAAAAGCAAATTGCTGAGCGTATGAAAAGTTCTTTGGAGAAGACCTTCATACTTACATTTAACCAATCAGAATCTTTTTATAAGGAAGAAGAAAAATTAGAAGCACCAGCGCAAGGTGGCGGGAATATGCGTTTTAGAATGATGGGTGCCGGTGGTGGAGAATATTATAAAAATGTGAAAGAAGAAAAATTAATACAACAGGCAGATTTATATGGTAAGCAATTTTTAATAGTTGATAGTTTACCAAAATTGGATTGGGACATGGGGACAGAATCTAAAATGATTGGTCAATACTTGTGTTTTAAAGCTACCGCAGTTAGAAAGATTGTTGGCGGCGGCGGGATGCCTTTTGGAAGAAACAACAACGAAAATCAGGTAGCAGCTCCAACCGAGTATACGGTTACTGCTTGGTACACACCACAAATACCTGTTAGCCAAGGGCCAAGTGATTATTGGGGCTTGCCAGGTTTGATATTAGAACTTCATGATAACAATACGGTCATTTTATGTTCTAAAATTGTTATAAATCCAACCGATAAAGAAAAATTAAAAGTCCCATCTAAGGGAAAAGTAGTCACTTCTGCTGAGTATGAAAAAATAGCTCAAGAAAAAGAAGCTGAAATGCGTGAAAGCTCTGGAGGAAGACCTGGAGGGGGTGGATTTGGTGGAGGAAGAGGTCCTTTCTAAAAAACATATTACCAACTAACAAATCATAAGATAATTTAATGAAAAAATTAATTTTTTTAGCAACTGTTTTAGTTGCATGCTCTACGTATGCACAAGTAAAACTAGAAGGTTTTGTAAAGGATAGTATTGGAACACCTTTAGAATTGGCAAATGTGATTGCCCTTAACCAACAAACACAAAAGTTGGATTCTTACGGAATTACCAGTGCAGACGGTCGTTACAAAGTGGATTTGGATAAAAATACCAGTTACAAAATACAGGTGAGTTATATTGGTATGAAAACTTTTCAAAAGGACATAACCACAACAGATCAAAACATTTATTTGGATTTTAATTTAGAAAACGATAATAGTCTGGACGAAATTGAATTGATTTATGAAATGCCAGTAACCATTAAAGGAGATACCATTGCTTATAATGCAGATTCTTTTAATACAGGAACAGAAAGGAAACTTGGTGATGTACTTAAAAATTTACCAGGTGTAGAGATTAATGATGATGGTCAAATCGAGATTGAAGGTAAAGTGGTCTCTAAAATCATGGTTGATGGTAAAGAGTTTTTTGATGGTGATACCAAATTGGCCACCCAAAACATACCTTCTAATGTTGTTGACAAAGTACAAGTTCTTAAAAATTATGCCGAAGTTGGTCAATTAAGTGGCGTAACCAACAACCAAGACAATATAGCCATTAATATTAAGTTAAAAGAAGGTAAAACAAATTTCTGGTTTGGTACAGTAACCGCTGGTGGAGGGTATTCAAATCAAGATGGCTTATATTTATTTCAACCCAAGTTATTTTATTATAGTCCAACTTATAGCATTAATCTTATAACCGATTTGAACAATTTAGGCGAGGTTGCTTTTACCCGTCGAGATTATTTTAACTTCACGGGAGGTTTTACTAATCCTAGTCAGCAAAGTGGCACCAATATAAATTTGGGATCTAATAATTTGGCGTTTTTAACAGCCCAGAATAATAGAGCCAAAAATATTGTTTCAAAACTGGCCGCAGCTAATTTTAGTTGGTCTCCTAAAAAGACATTGGATTTAAGTGGATTTGCTATTTTCTCTAATAATAAAACCGAAATGCAAGAAAATAGGTTTGTCCAATATTTAGCTCCTAACTCGGTTATCCCTGACGAGAGTACTGAAAGTAACACGGTACAACGTAGTGATTTAGGGATGTTAAAATTGTCGGCAAAGTATAAACCCAATGGCAGCAATCAACTAGATTATGATATTATGGGTCGCTTATCAAAAGAATCCCAAGATCAAGGGTTTTTCTCAAGTATAAATGGGGACGTTCTACAGGCAGAAGGCTCAAGCCCTTATAGCCTTAACCAAAATTTAAAATATTATTATACACTTAACGACTCCAATATTTTTGCTTTAGAAGTTTTACATTTATTGCAAGACGAAGATCCATTCTATAATGCCATTTTAGCTAATGACCCAACAAATAACGATGATGTTGATTCTGATCCGTATGACAATACAGCTTTAAGTTTGGGATTGGATAGAGATCAGTTAAGTTATAATCTTAATCAAAATAAAAGAGTAAAGAGCAATCAAATTGATGCTAAAATAGATTATTGGAATATTTTAAACAATACAAGTAATATCAATGTTACTTTAGGAACCATATTGAGTACACAAAAATTCAATTCCAATATCTTCCAATTTCTAGATAATAACTCTATGTTTAATCCCACGCCAACATTAAATGGTGGTCTAGACGATAATATTATTAAGTATAATTTTAGTGATATCTATTTAGGTTTTCATTACAGATTAAAATCTGGTATATTCACCCTCACCCCAGGCTTTTCCGCACATGCCTATAGTGCTAAAAATACACAACTGGGTACAACTGTTACCGATAACTTTTTTAGGGTATTGCCTGATGTTAATGTACTGATGCAAATAAAAAATAGTGAACAAATTACTTTAAACTATGCTGTTCAAACACAGTTTACTGATGTGTCCCAATTTGCCGCAGGTTTGGTTTTAAATGGGTACAGTTCATTGTTTACAGGTAATCCAGATTTAGAAAGTGCTTTGTCCCATAATGTAAGTTTGAATTATAATAGTTTCAGTATGTTTAATTTTACAAACGTTTCCGCTAGGCTTAATTATAATAAAAGTATTGATAACATAAGAAACCAAATAGACCAAACAGCTTCAAATAATGTCATATTTGTAAATACCCCTTTTAATTCGCCCTTTGCCGACGAAAGTGCTAGTGCCAATGGTAGGTATCAACGAACATTTGGTAAAATTACAGCGTCTGTAAATGGGACTTTTAATTACTCTAAATTCAACCAATTTTTTAATGGGATTCAATCTGTAAATGAGAGCTTTACTCAAACCTATGGAAGCCAGATAAGAACCAATTTTAAAACGGCTCCTAATGTTGAAATTGCTTATAACCACAGTATTCAAGAAAATAATAATAATACATTTTATACAAAATCGCCATCCATACAATTAGATGCTCTAATATTAAAGGCCTTTACTTTTAAAACCGATTTTTCGTATAACAATTATAGCGATGGTGTAAAAACACTTAATAATTTTAAATTTTGGAATGCTTCATTGTCATACAGAAAAGACGCTGATTCTAAGTTGGAGTATGAAGTTAGAGCCACTAACTTGTTTAATACAAAATCACAAAGTAATACAAACTCCAATAATATATCTATTAGTGCTACAGAGTATTTTATACAGCCTTTGTTTGTTTCTTTTAGATTGATATATCAGTTATAAATAGGTGTTTTTATTTTGCACATTTAGGGAAGAGTAATATATTTGCCCTCGGTTTTTGGGGAGATACTCAAGCGGCCAACGAGGGCAGACTGTAAATCTGCTGACTACGTCTTCGCAGGTTCGAATCCTGCTCTCCCCACTTTAACTCAAAAAGTCTGCATTATTATGCAGACTTTTTTAATTCTAAAAAGTAGTTGGAATTTGTTTGTAATTTTATTTTGGCTGTAGCAAGGCAACTCTCATTTTCATGAAGTAGTACACATGAGATTTAATCCCACTCTCACGCATGTAAAAACTAAAAGAAATTTATCTTCAAATCAATCAAAAGAAAAAACTTCATTTTTTTTGTAATAAAAATCAATTACGGTCGTCTATTGTATATTATTTGTATTTTTATTGTTATATAAAATCGTTTAACTGTTATGTATCAACCAATTGAATCCCCAATGCTTTTGCAAATAAGCTTTAAAAAGCTATTGGAACAGTATGAAACACTGCTTGATAGTGGTGACGATTTTATGATTTCAAAAGCAAAACATATTTTAGAGTTTCAGGAGAAGTACCCTGTGCTTAGGGAAGGTTTTACGGATTTTTCGTTATTGGAAACCTACAAGGAACAAATAGAAACCATATTGCAAGATTCATTTAGTCCACTGTTAACACGAAACGAAATTAAAACGGCATCGGTCCCTTTCCAAAATATCATATTCAATGCTTCTGATAGGTTTAAAAATATCATTAAAACGGCAGGAAAGGATTTTGAGCTTAAAATCAAAAATATGCCCGAAGATGACACCTACATTATTGCTTGTACGGTCATCTTAAATTTGTGCTATGGTTACAATTTAAGTTTAAAGCGCCCTATGTTTTACGAGATACCAGATGCGAATGGTATTAAGCGTTATTATAAAATATTGTACAATGCCGATTTTTGTGAAATTGTGCCAACAGAAAATGCTGTAAAAATTACCCAACAAGATTATGATGAACTGTTGGATAATTTTGGAAATATAGAGCTTTGGAAAGCGAAGTTTCCGCCAAATAGCCATATTTTCAAAGGATTTGTTATATCCAATATTTTTGATGTAACGGACGATCAATCTATTTCAAACATTAAATCTAGCTTAATTAAGGAGGTAAAACAAAAGGATGAGAATTTTATCAAAGAGTTTCAACATGTTTTTCAATCGTTATTGGGCTTAAAGGATTTAAGAGTCGGGTTTTCTGTCTATAATAAAGAAGAAGATGCCTTTGAGCGGGTTGTGGGAGAGGGCATGGTAAGTTTTCTTGTTAATAAAAATGAGGGCTTACTTTGTGAATCATCTTTATGCCATGAGTCTTATGATATGCTTCTTAATGAAAAGAAATTCTATTCCATATCCGATGTTGATAAGTGTGATAAACTTTCGGATAGTCCTCAGTTTAAAATTTTTAAAGAACAAGGTATTAAGAGTGCCATTTTAGCGCCCATCGCCAGTAATGGTGAATTATTGGGTATTTTAGAACTTGTTTCAAGTCAGCCCAAAGTATTAAATAGCATTAATGCCAATAAACTGGTAGACATCATGCCATTTATAGTCTCTACGGTAGAACGATCTAAGAAGGAGGAACATAACTTGATTGAGGCTGTTATACAACGAGAATGTACTTCCATACATCCAAGTGTATCGTGGAAATTTAAAAAAGCCGCAAAAAAGTTTTTATTTGATAAACAAAAGCAAACAGGCAATGCTACTTTCAGTAAAATCGTGTTCGAAAATGTATATCCTTTATTTGGTCAAATGGATATTAGAGGATCGTCTGAGGCCAGAAATAAAGCCACACAAAGAGATTTAACATTACAACTCAGTTTGATAGAAAAGATAGTTGAAAAAATAGAGAGAGAAAAGGAGTTGCCCATTTACAGCCAAATACGATTTCAAATTGAAAGCTTTAAGGAAGAATTGAAATCCAATTTTAAAGTCGATAGCGAATTGATGCTTTCTGTGTTTTTTAAAAACGAAATAGAGCCGTTGTTCCAATTTCTTTTAAAACAGGATGAATCATTTACTGAAGTTATTAACGATTATTTTAGTAAAATAGATGAAAGTCTGGGACTGGTATACCATTACCGTAAAAATTATGACGATACGGTAGCATTGATCAATAAAAACATGGCTAGGCTGCTGGATGAAAAGCAAATTGAGGCACAAAAGATGTACCCACATTTCTTTGAACGTTTTAAAACCGATGGTGTAGAACACAATATGTATATAGGTGAAACTATTACAAAAGAGGATAATTTTAACATCATATACCTATACAACCTCAGGCTGTGGCAGCTTCAGGCCATGTGTGAAATGGAAAATGCCTATTATAGCAATCAAGATAATTATCCGTTAAGCCTTGATATCGCTTCCATGATTTTGGTTTTTAATCAACCTTTGTCTATAAGGTTTAGAATGGATGAGAAAAAATTTGATGTAGACGGAACTTACAATGCCAGATATGAAGTCGTTAAAAAACGAGTTGATAAAGCCTTTATTAAAGGAACTCAAGAACGCATAACAGGTAAAGGTAAAATCGCTATTGTTTATTCACATAAAGAAGATGAACAGGAATATTTACGCTATATCAAGTTTTTACAATCTAAAAAAATGCTTGATACAGATGAAGAAATTGTAGAGTTGGAACACCTTCAAGGCGTTACAGGACTAAAAGCCATAAGGGTAAGTGTGCTTTATAAAGATAAGGGAAAAGACACTAAAAATTTCTATACCTACAATGACTTAATTAGTGAAATTAAAGCCTAAATATTAGTGATTTGAGCGTTTTTGAGCACTAAAAATTAACCTTTGCTCAATTTAAAAGCCACAATAAACGCAATAACAGATATAATCATACCTGTCATAAATATGTTGTAGGTAATTCTTAAAATTCTATATTTTCTATCTAAAACCTTTCCTAAAAAATATAAGTCTTTGGTCATAGAATCATATAGATACTCTTTGTCTTTTATAAGTTCGGAAATGGCCCATTGGTATTCTTTAAGTTCCATTTTATGGAAATTGCCAAAAAAGGTTAAGTTAACACGTTTTTGTTCCACATCTTCTTTGGTAAATGATCCGCTAGTAATATTCGGCCTTGTGGCAATAATGGACAATACCATAGATATCACACTTGATATGGTAAAAATAAGCGTTGGAATTATTAAATAATTGTTAGAAGGGCTGTCTAATTTTGAAAGCAAGTTAGAAAGCACAAGTGAAATAATTATGGCATTAACCGATAATAAAATGTTGGCTTTGGTATCGGCAATATCACTAAGCTTTATGTGGTTTTTTAAAGCAACCCTAAAAAATGTTTGAATGCCTCTTTCTGGATTTTCATTTTTCAGTTTGTTTTTTAGGTCTTCGGTTTTTGATTTTAGCGTTTGTTTTTCTTTTTTATTGATGAGTTTAGAGAGGTTTATCTCTTTTTGAGGTTGCCAGTTTTTAAGTGCATAATCGCTATAAAATTGATGTCTTTCAGAAAGTAATTGTATGTTTTCGTCCAACCATTCTTTAGGCGAGTAATTTTTTATACCCATTACTTCAAGCTCTTTTCTCAAAAATTCACTTGTCTCATTAAAATTATCTTTTCCAAAATGCGATGCATCCGCATCCCTCATGATTTTTTCGAGTGTGGTGTTTGGTTTGTGGTCCAGCTTTGTTGCTAAAATACAAAGGTTCACAGCGTCAATGGTGTTGTTATCGATACCCTGCTCTTTTAAAAAATCAGTTGCTATTTTTACACTCTCATCTTCATGGCCTTCAATGGTTTTAGTGTAGCCTGTATCATGTAAAAGCGCTGCTAATTTTAAAGCTAAGCGATCTTCATTGTTGAGATTGGTATTTTCAATAATTTCGTCAACGCCATTACAAACACATTCGGTATGGTTATAATTGTGGTACAGAAATGTGCTTGGTAGCTTTTCTTTAAATAAATTAAAAACGAATTCCTGCGTAATTTTTAAAATATCCGACATATTTTGCATTTGTAAACAATAATACAAATTACTGAAAAATTTATGAAAAAAGATGATTTGCTAATTTGTATATTTATGTTAGAAAAGAAGCATCATTACATGAAGTTGCCATTTAGATCAATCCCTCTTTTTTTAATTTTATTACTTGTTAATGCTTGTGCAACCTACAAAGTACAATATGCTCATGAGAATTTAATAAATTATCAATCCCCAAATAAAGAAGTAGAAAAAACATTTTATCTGATAGGTGATGCGGGTCTGTCACCTGACATTGGATTGTCCGATGGCTTACAAGCCTTTCAAAATTACATCTCGGAAAAAAACACAGAAGCCGACTATGTCATTTTTTTAGGCGATAATATTTATCCGTCAGGCTTGCCCGATGTAGACGAGAATGGCAGGGCAAACGCTGAAAACAGTTTAAATGCCCAAATAAAATCAATAAAGGATTTTAAGGGCAAAGCGATCTTTATACCAGGAAACCATGATTGGTATGATAACGGATTGGAGGGCTTAAAACGCGAGGAAAATTATATAGAAGACGCTTTAGGAAAAAATACATTTTTACCAGAAGATGGTTGTCCTTTGGAAAGTATTGACATTAGCGAAACCATTCAATTAATCATCATTGATAGCCAATGGTATATAGAAAATTGGGATTATTTGCCAACCATTAACGATGATTGTGAGATAAAAACCAGGGATCGTTTTTTTGAAGAGATAGAAGGCGAAATAAAAAAAGCCCAAAATAAAACCGTGGTTTTTGCTATGCATCATCCCATGTACACCAATGGTTCCCATGGCGGTCATGTTGCGGCCAACAAACATATTTTTCCGTTTCAACAAAAAATCCCATTACCAATTATAGGGTCTTTAATTACACAAATAAGAACCCAAGGCGGTGTTTCGCCACAAGACCTTTACAACGAGCGTTACCATGAATTGATGAGCCGTTTAGAAACCATGGCACTAGGTGAAAACAATGTTGTTTTTGTTTCCGGACATGAACATGCTTTGCAATACATAGAGAATAAAGCGATTAAACAAATAGTCTCTGGCTCTGGTTCTAAAGAATCGCCTGTTTCATTAGGTGAAAATGGCCTGTTTTCTTATGGGAAACAAGGTTTTGCTGAATTAGTCATTTATAAAGACGGAAGCAGTTGGGTTAACATGTTTGCTTCGGAAAACGGAAAGGCAAAATTGCTATTTCAGAAAGAAGTTCAAAAAATTGATCAGGTTTTTGATTATTCTAAACTATCTGAAAACTTTCCTCAAGACATTGAAACGTCTATTTACGCCAAAGAAGAAACCGATAAAACAGGTTTTTTTGAATCGGTTTGGGGCGGACATTATAGAGATGTTTACAGCACAAAAATAAAGGTTAAAGTCGCGACTTTAGATACACTTTATGGAGGTTTGGAAGTCATTAGAAAAGGTGGTGGTCACCAAACGCGCTCTTTGCGTTTAAAGACTAAAGATGGTGAAGAATTAAGTATGCGGGCACTCCGTAAAAGTGCGACACAATACCTGCAAACGGTATTATTTAAAGATACCTATATTGTAGATGAATTTGAGAAAACTGCTGTTGAAAACTTGGTTCTTGATTTTTATACCGCTGCACATCCTTATGCTTTTACTGTGATTCCAGATTTGTCAAGTGCTGCCAAAATAATGCATACAAATCCGAGATTATTTTACATCCCAAAGCACAAAGCGTTGGGTAATTATAATGATGAATTCGGTGACGAACTGTATATGGTTGAAGAACGTCCGGAAGATATTTCTTTTAATGACCAAAGTATGGAACATCCTAAGGATATTAGAAGTACTTATGATGTCATTAAAAAGATTCAGGAAGATGAGAAATATAAAATTGATGAACACGATTTTATAAAAGCGCGTCTTTTTGATATGTTGTTGGGCGATTGGGATAGGCATCAAGACCAGTGGAAATGGGCAGAGTTTGAAATAGAGAATGGCGATAAAATGTTTAGACCGATACCTCGAGATAGAGATCAAGCCTTTTCAAATTTTGATGGCGCTTTGTTGGATGTCATGAAAATCATATCAGGACCAACAAAACAGCTGCAAGTGTATGATTCAGAATTAAAAGATATTGACTGGATGAATAGTGCTGGAATTAAATTGGATAGGATATTAATCCAAAAATCCAGTCAAGACGATTGGCTAAAGCAAGCAACATTTTTACAGGAACATATCACTGATGCCGTTATTGAAGAAGCGTTTTTAAAAGTGCCCAAAGAAGTACAGGATGAAACATTGGATGCCATTAAAAGACACCTAAAGGGAAGGCGAGGCAATCTTCTGGATATTGCAACACGATATTACAAGCATTTAAATGAACTGGTCATTTTAATGGGAACCGATAAAGATGATTATATTGAAATTACTAGAACAAGCGACAAAGAAACCCATATAAAAATATCAAGGATTAAAGCGGGTGAAAAAGCCGATGTGATAGTAGACAAAACCTTTAATAGAGACGTCACCAAGGAAATTTGGGTGTATGGCTTGGATGATAAAGATATTTTTCAGGTGTCGGGCAAGGCAAATAATATGATTTTTACACGCCTTATCGGAGGGCAAGGAGATGATACCTATATCATTGAAAATGGTAGACGCATCAAGGTGTACGACCATAAATCGAAAAAAAATTCCATAGAACAGAATCATGGTGCTCAAATAAAATTCACGGATATTTATAATTTAAACCTCTTTGATTTTCAAAAGAACATCACCAAAACAACTACAATCACACCCAGTTTCGGATTTAACCCCGATGATGGTTTTAAATTAGGGGCTTCTTTAGTTAAAACGGTAAAAGGATTTCAACGGAATCCGTTTTCCCAGCAACATCATTTTAAAGGAGGTTATTTTTTTGCTACCGATGGGTTTGAACTTAATTATGAAGGCGAGTTTGCCAACATCCATCAAGTTTGGAACTTACAGGTTTCTGGACGTTTTACATCCGAAAATTTTACCAATAACTTCTTTGGCTATGGCAATGAAACCGTTAATGATGATGACGATTTGGGATTAGATTATAATCGAGTGAAAACAGGGATTTATGCTGTTAATGTCGGTATCATTAAAAAAGGAAGTTTCGGCAGCGATTATGGTTTTAAAGCCCTTTTTGAAGGGATTGAGATTGAAGATACTCCAGATCGTTATGTTTCTAGTTTTATGCCTCTTGTCAACAATGATTTTTATACAAGACGTTTTTTTGGCGGACTTCAAGCACAATACCATTATAAAAGTTTTGACAATGCCATAAACCCAGCGCGAGGGATGACATTTCTTTTAAATGTTGGTGGAAAAACAGAGTTTAAGGAAACCAAAAACACCTATGGTTTTGTGAATTCCGAATTGGGTTTTTATAACGCTTTAACCACAAACAAAAAGTTAGTCATTAAAACAGATGTTAGAGGTCAACTAAGGTTTGGTGATAATCTCATCTTTTACCAAGCAGCCAATATTGGCGGTAATAATGGGTTGAGAGGGTATAGAACCGAACGTTTTACAGGTAAAAATGCGCTAACTGGTAGTGCCGATTTACGCTATAGTTTCCCATCTTTCAAAACCAGTGTCTTGCCTTTGCAGTTTGGCGTTTTTGGTGGTGTTGATGTTGGTAGGGTGTGGTTGGAAAACGACCCATCCAGAAAATGGCACAATGATTATGGTGGCGGTTTTTGGGTAACAGCAGCCCAAACGCTATCAGGTACTTTTAATTTGTTTCAAGGTGCTGAAGGACTTCGATTTTCGTTTGGTTTTGGTTTGAATTTTTAGAGTCAGTTTACTTCTTTATTTATTTGCGAGCTTTCAATATGGCTTTTTCAGCTTGTTTTATATGCCTTTCATTATGATAAATAAGAACTCTAAATGTATCACCTAATTTTAGTTTAATTAGCTTTGAAATAGAAATGCTCGTTTTGGTTTTATCAAGGTTTATGTCTTTGGATTTATGTAATAACTCAATGATTTGTTGTTGTTGATTTAAGAATGTATCTATAGTATCCCTATCAAGTTTAGAATTTAATGGGTTCATAGATTTGAATGTTTTCATTTTATTCAAATGCTCTTGGTACGAAACAGACTTGCTAAAATACTTTCCCAACCAATTGCTTTTAAATATTTCAGAATTTTTGTGCTTAGAATGGTTAATTCTCTGTGTTATTTCTGGGATATAAAAATAGCCATACCTGTTTAAGTGTTCCATACATTCAAGGGCACTCCAGCTTTCAGGATGTTCTTTCCAATTTAAAACGTCGATAGGTTCATTTTTCAATTTCTCTACCGCTTTTATGTTTGCGTGAGTCATTTCTAAAAGCTCTTGTAATAATTTTTCAGAATATAGTATCATTGTTTTTTTTCTGCAAATTTGGGCATAATACTTTTTTGAAAGATTGATTGAAATCAAGATTTTTTAAGCCGAGATAGTGTTTCGGGCGACATCCTTAAATAGGAGGCAATGTGCTTGTTCGGAATTTCTTGGAAAAGTTGCGGACTTCTTTTAAATACTCTTTGAAATCGTTCCTTTGGAGATGTTGTTAGAATATCCTTTTCTCTTTCCATTTGTTGTAAAATCAATTGTTCCAAGATGGTATCCCACAGCATTTTATTTTCACTGGATTGATTGATGAAGTCTATGTATATGGATTTAGGAATCACTTTTAATTCCGTTTTTTTGATGGCTTGGATTGAAAAATCAGAGGGCCTTTCGGTAATAAAACTATCCAATGAGGTGATGAAGTTATTTTTATAGCCAAACCGGATGATGTGTTCTTCATACTCACTGATAATGGTTATTTTTAAACTTCCCGACACGATGTAATATAAATTGGTGTCCGTAGTGCCCGTAACTTTTAAATACTCATTTCGTTTTAGCACCATATGTTTAGTCCACAACTTTTCATTTTCAATTCGGTTGTATAATTCTTCAATGATGTTCATTTAGCTTCTAGTTAACGGTTTGTTTTATCCAAAAATCATCGCTTATAAAAAATGTAGTCTGTCACTAACGGAGCAAGTCCATGGTGCTTAAAGTCGGTTGCGATTTGCCCTCTGTGATAGGTAGAATGATTAATGACATGAAAAAGCGTGTCGCGAATACTGTTGCTAAAAGCGAGTCCGTTGCTGGTTTTATAGTTAATGGTATCATTCAAGTCTAAGGTGTCAAGTATAAGCAATGAGTTTTCGTAGTTTATTTTATCCAAATCCAAACAGTTTTGAATGGGATGTATGTCCCAAACGCCATACCTGTTTTGGATTTGGTTAATTCTACTATTCCAAATATGGTGGGCATTGAGTATATGGCTAAATAGCGTGATGGATTTTTCAGAAGTTTTATCTGGATGTTCATTAAAAACAGTCCATAACTTTTGGTTTGTGTGATGATTGTATTCAAATAATTCCTTGAAAAATGCTTTCATTTTTTATATAGTTTCTGCTCGTTTTTAACTCAGTTCTTTGTTAGCCACTGTTATTTTGTTAATTTAATTTTATAATACATTTCTATATCCATTCCGTAATTGACTTCTTGCGACTCAAATCTGCGTAAATTACCGATGACCATACTATCTAAGCTTACATTAATCAAGTCAATATAATCCGAAGGAGAAGTTCCGTCATTTAGAATAATTTCATTTCCAGTCTGCGATAATTTCCAATTTCCATTTGCTATTGAAATATCCGATATGTAAATATTATAGGTCGAATTGTTAGAAAACTTAAATGATACTTTTTTGTCTTTTAGTGATTTTAGTTTTATTATGTTAGAATCCCAATCATATGAGCCTTGTCCTAAGGTATCCAATTGAATAATTTTATTAGTATTCCATTTATAATTTTCTATTTTATTAAGTATTTCCCGTTTTTTTAAATCAGATACGTATGGAATTTTCTTTAAAGAAGCTTTAACTTCTGGGTTTGCAAGTAACTCTAATTCAATTATGGAATCTCCAATATAATTTTTAAATCTATAAAATTCGTCATCAAATTGATTGTAGGTTTTAACAAAAAGATAATTATTATTAATGTTTATGAAATTCCATTTGTCAATGGTACTTATAAATATGTTGTTTTGAAGGTTTTTTTGGATACATATTTTAGATACTCTTTCATCAAAATAAAGTGAATCCGTTAATATTATTCCCCTTTGATGGTCATTGTGTGATAGAATCCAATGTTTGTTTTTTGGAAAGTCGGTTTCTTTTTCCAGAGCATTTTTCTTATCTAATCTGATGAATTTAACTCTTGTGGATTCTTCAAAATCTAAAAGTAAACTGTCCTCATATTTTGCAAATATTTTACACACAAGAGTATTATTTAAAAGGATTTTTTGATTCTCCACTTTCAAATCATATTCTTTTCTTAAATCTGAAAAAACATTTCCAATTTCAACTTTATCATCTGTAAAATGAATTATCATTCCGTTGTAAACATAATGGAAAGATTCATCGTTACTTGGATAAGATTTAACTGCTATCCAATAAGAATCGGAATCCGTTTTTCTTTGAAAGGAAAAAAGAGTAATAAATCCGAAAATTATTAATGGGAGCAGGATTTTTTTCATAATGGTGGCTAACGTGTTCGTGTATGGAAAGTTGCGTGTTTGTGGGCGAGGATTTTCCGAAGGAAAATCAGAAGCCAGCAAACGGGCAACCAACTTTGTGTTAGCTAAAACTAGCAATTTTTTATACACGGTGTTGTAAAACGTTTTTTATTTAACTTTCTAAAAATTTTAAATCTAAATAGTTGTTGTTCGGATTTTCAGGGTCAACATATAATTCAGTCTTTTCTTTAATTGCAAAATGCATTTTTAATTTAGTAGGATCCATATCAATGTTCAATTTATATTTGATTGATTCATTTTTATAAGGAATGTCAATTTGAATTACGTTATGGTTGACATTGATATATTCATTTCGTCTATTATATCCGCTACCAACTTCTATTTCTTGTCTGTAGCTATTGGTTTGAATTTCTAATTTATCTAAATTAACAGCTATTTTGTCTCCTGTTCTAATCAATTCATTTATTCTTTCAGTATTTTCGTCAGAAGACTTTTTTAGCATAAACTTTATTTTAATCATATAGATAACAAAAGGTAAAATCAGAATTATTCCAGTTCCGACAAAATACCAATTTGTATCTCCCATAGGATTATATTTTCCTCTTCCTCCAATTCCAGCATAGATGATTATAAATCCGAGAAAAGTAAGTCCTGCAAAAATCCAACTGCCAAAGTCAGATAGTATTTTCTTAATATTCATTAGGTTGGTCAAATGTTTTACAACGTGTTCGTGTATGGAAAGTTGCGTGTTTGTGGGCGAGGATTTTCCGAAGGAAAATCGGAAGCCAGCAAACGGGCAACCAACTTTGTGTTAGCTAAAACTAGCAATTTTTTATACACGGTGTTGGCAAATCGGTTTTTTATCCGAATAATAATTTTGCTCGTTCATTTCCAATTTTATTCAAATCCGATTCTGTTTGTTT